>NZ_JACIBY010000007.1:0-334185 GCF_014195535.1 Runella defluvii
AGCCCGACGTCCACTTTTACAGGTACGGCAGGCAGTAGTTACACACTTCGCTGGACGATAAGTAACAGTCCTTGTGTTGCTTCAACGGATGATGTGGCGGTGACGTTTACGCAAAACCCAACTCCCCCAACAATTGGTACAATAACACAACCGACGTGTGCATTGGCAACGGGTAGCGTAGCGTTGAGTGGGTTACCATCAAGTGGCACATGGACATTGACGCGTAATCCTGGGTCAGTAACTAGTACGGGAATGGGGGCTACTACGACAGTTTCAGGGTTGTCTTCAGGAACATACACGTTTACAGTAATGAATGATGCAGGCTGTACTTCGGAGGCGAGTGTGGGTGCAGACATTGTTACTCCACCTAGTAACATAAGCATTACAACAGGAGCAAGCTCGCCTATTTGTGCAGGAGCGACCTCCTTTACAATACCTTACACAGTCACGACGGGTACCCCAACAAGCTATTCGATTACGGGAGCAGGAATTACATCGGTTACCAACGGCTCACTACCTTCAACGCCGATTGTGGTTAATTTGAGTGGCCCTGCGACGGGTAGTTCGATCATTTATACACTTGTCATGAGCAATGCTGGAGGTTGTGTTTCGCCGAACGTTACAGGCAGTGTGGCCGTTCAAAACAAACCAACGATTACCCTAACTACGCTTCAACAAACCTTGAACGAGGGCAACAATCCCGTTCTTTGCGACACCGATGCGAATCCTGAAAACGGTTTACAGTTTAATGTTACAGGTTTGTGTGTGGTGGGTAATCCCGTTTGGCGAGTTCAAGTAGGCAGTGGTGCATGGAGCGGATGGTCGACAACAGCACCAGTTTCTCAATCATCTAATAACCAACCCCACCGCTACCAAGCGGCCTGTGATGCCAATTGTGCTTCGACCTATTCGGGGGTAATAGAATTGACGATTAATTATCGTGCATCAATACCGCAAAATGTGTCAATGGTAGCTGACGGAACAACTATCCCAGCGGGGCAGTCGGCAACATTGTGTGATCAGGATGGTAATGCGTTGGTATTTAATGCGACTTGTGGAGCAGGTGAGGTGTTACTTTATTCGGTTGATGGAGGAGACTATTCAACAACAATTCCTTCTCAGATTGTGGATGGAAACTTCCATAATTACCGCGTTCGTTGCCGTAAATCTGACGGGACACCTTCGTGTATTGAAACTGAGTCGGCGGTTATGAGATTAAAGTTGACAACGATAAGTATTACACCTACAGTGTCAATTACACCGCTTAACAGCTGTACACCTTCGGCTACGTTTACAGGAAGCACAACCTGCAGTAGCTTCACGACTTTGTGGTACAATGCGGTGACTAACCAAGCATTACCAAATTTGCCAACGACTCCACCGACAACCACTACATCGTACTATGCTCGTTGTCAAAATGCTGAGGGTTGTTTGAGTACGCCTAGCAACACCGTTACTTACACAGTGTTACCTGTGAACGTGGCGCCGATTGTGACTGCAAGTGCAGAATCAGTTTGTACAGGCACGACGGTCACGATTTCGGCGAATTGTCCCGTAGGCAGTCAGACGTTTTGGAACACGGGTGTCACTGCACCAAGTTTTGAAGTAGCCTTCAACAACGTAACGAAGCAAACGTATTGGGCGAAGTGTCTTTTTGAAGGCGGTTGCCAAAGTGCGGAAAGTATTCACAAGGATATTTATTGGAATGCTTTTGTAGTAACATTGATCAACATTGGCCAAAGCCAATCGGCGGTGAAACCTGCGAATGATAAGTCTTTGTGGAATAGTCAATTTATTACTAAAGATGGAGGTCCCGAATTGGAGCAAAGCACGCAAGGTAATCCGACGATTTATTTTACAGAAAACGTAAATAAAACTGCACCCCGTTATTGGACGATTCATGCCGATGCTTGTGCTTTAGGAACAAATGGTTCGTTGACGTTTGATATGCGAGCAACGCCAGAAATGGGCGTGATTCGTTCGTTCAACACACATGAGAACAACGCGCCTTACTTTATGTATGCTAACCGTGAAGGCTGGACTGAGTTATATGCACCTAACCACCCTGCTTATGGCTTCTATCAACTGAATGAACAGGGTCAAAATGTTTATGACGAAGGTTTGCCCAAAGGGTTGTACAAGCTTAGCGTTCGTTACTGGGATATGAAGGGTTGGGGAAGTATTTATCCAGCTACACGTCAAGCACAGGGTAATGTGTTAGCCTACCAAGAGTTTTGGTTCCGTATTGTTTCAAAAGATGGGCCAGGCCAAGGTGCGGCAAGGTCAGCCGTAAACGGTCAGCAGTTAGCAGACGGAGATATGTCATCAAATTCTACTTCTTTCGCGCAGGTAATGCCAAACCCAGTCACGAAAGTGATGCGTTTGGGTATTCAAGGTGCCAAAGGACAAGCTGTAAAAGCAGAACTGGTCGATGTGGCGGGTCGCTCAATGTTAGAGCGTAAATTTGTGCCAGAAACGCAATCACATCAAGAAGAGTTTGAGGTTGAGAAGCTGGTAGAAGGTATCTATTTCTTACGTGTAACCACCCCAGATAAGCAAGCAACGCTCAAAGTGGTGAAGTTCTAGTTGAATAAATAGAATCTATAAACAGAAAAGCCCCTGCTTCGGCAGGGGCTTTTCTGTTTATAGATATATTGATGTACTATAACAAGGTACTTGGACAAACATAATCTGAAACGGGGACTTTAGCTGTAGCTTTAATGGCGACAAACCCACCTGCTACGTCCACAAAATTATCCCAACCTCTGGATTTTAAAATTGACGCAGCCAGCATACTGCGGTATCCGCCTGCACAATGTAAAATAAAGGGTTTGTCTTTCGGAAATTCGGCTAAATGTTGGTTGATGGTATTTAATGGAATATTGGTGACACCCTCCACGTGTTCTGAATCAAATTCACTTTTTTTGCGCACATCAATCACAATCGGCTGCTGCGTCGTGAATTGTTCTGCAAACTCCTCAGCGGTGATTCTATCGACGGTTTCGATGTCTTTGTTGGCAGATTTCCAAGCGTTAAAGCCACCTTTGAGATACCCCAATGTGTTGTCATACCCTACCCGAGAAAGACGGATAATAGACTCCTCCTCGCGGCCTTCGTCGGTCACTAGCAAAATCTCTTGTTTTACGCCAGGAATCATTTCACCGACCCATTGGGCAAAACTACCGTCGATGCCAATATTGATACTGTTAGGAATAAAGCCTTTGGCAAAGTCGGTTGCACTGCGGGTGTCGAGTACCAGTGCTTGGGTTTCATTGGCTGCCGTCTCAAATTCTTCAGCCGAAAGCGGACGTTTTCCGCGATCCATGATGTTATCCAAACTTTCGTAACCTTTGATGTTCATCAAAACGTTTTGCGGAAAATAGCCAGGAGGCGTTGTCAATCCTGTCAATAAGGACGTGATAAATTCGTCTTTTGTCATGTCAGGACGAAGGGCATAATTAAACTTCTTCTGATTGCCGAGGGTGTCTGTTGTCTCTTTACTCATCATTTTACCACAGGCACTACCTGCCCCGTGATTAGGATAAACGATGAGGTCGTCGCTGAGGGGCATGATTTTATTTCGTAACGAATCGAAAAGATAACCAGCTAGTTTTTCTTCTGTCAAATCTGCAATGACGTGTTGTGCCAAATCAGGCCGACCAACGTCACCTATAAATAAGGTGTCTCCCGTAATCAGGCCATGCTCCTTGCCATTTTCGTCGATGAGCAAATAGGTGGTGCTTTCCATGGTGTGCCCAGGCGTATGAATGACCTTCACGGTGCAGTCGCCAACCTGAAAAAGTTGGTTGTCTTCGGCAACAGTAGCTTCGTAGGCAGGTTTGGCAGTAGGGCCAAATACAATGGTCGCGCCCGTTTTTTTCATCAAATCTAAATGACCGCTGACAAAATCGGCGTGAAAGTGGGTTTCAAAAACGTATTTGATTTTGGCATTGTCTTTGGCCGCGCGGTCGATGTACGGCTGTACTTCGCGGAGGGGGTCAAAAATGGCTGCTTGGCCGTTGCTCTCCAAATAATAGGCCGCGTGGGCAATACATCCCGTGTAAATTTGCTCGATTTTCATGTTAGTAAATGTGTTTTTGTGTTGTTAATTGTTGGAACAAAAGTAGGGGGTTACCCCACGGCCTTTTGTAACATCTCTCACACACAAAAACTGATTGTCGTCAGCTTTTGCCATTGCCATTGACAAGCGTTGAGTGCCCAAAAAGCCTTTGCAGAATGCTGCTACAATTCGTATTTTTGTAAAATATTCGTTTATAGCTCTACATGAATTTCCCCTCCAAACTGATCGAAGAAGCCGTTAGTGAAGTAGCCAAATTGCCTGGTATCGGAAAAAAAAGCGCGCTTCGTATTGTGTTACACATGCTCAAACGGCCAGAAAAAGATGTTCAAAGCTTGGCCACTGCTTTGGTGGCGGTGCGGACAAAAACGCAATACTGCAAACAGTGCCACAATATTTCGGATGATGAGCTCTGTGGGGTGTGCCTCAGTACCAAACGCGATCGTAGTATTTTGTGCGTTGTACAAGACAGTCGCGACGTTTTGGCCATTGAAAATACGGGGCAATTTAATGGGCTATATCATGTACTAGGGGGGATAATTTCACCCCTAGAAGGGATAAGTCCGAGCGATTTGAACATAGAAAGTCTGCTTTCACGCCTACAAAGCAATACGGAGGTCAAAGAAATTATTTTGGCCCTTAGCCCCACCATGGAAGGCGATACTACTTCGTTTTATTTGCAGAAAAAATTGAAGCCTTTTGGCGTAAAAACCTCAACCATAGCGCGTGGCATCCCCATCGGAGGTGATTTGGAGTATGCCGACGAAATCACCCTCGGGCGCAGTATCGTAAGCCGTATTAACTACGATTAAGACACACTTAAAAGTCTGTTTCTAAAATTTAGGTTTTTGTCAGTAGAATCGTGGAGTTGGTCGCTTATTTGGCAGTATTTATTCTTAGTTGAATTGCCAAAGTACCCGATGAAAAATTTTGCTCAGTACACCGTTGAGGATTTTGCAGCAGAACCACTTTTTATAAAGTGGGTGCAGCAACCTGACGATATGGAATTGAGTAACTTCTGGCAAGTTTGGCTCAATAACCACCCCTACAAATCAGATGAAGTCGAAGAAGCACGGGCATTGGTAGGCCAATTGTCGGATGCATATATGGGTATGTCTGCCCAAGAGGTGCGTGGTCTTTGGAAGCGTGTGATTGAGACTGTAAACACCATTCCCGAAATTGACCCCCTCGATCAAGAAGTCAAACCTTTGGCTTCTGCCCTTTATTTTATTCGCTGGTTTATTGCCCTAGTGGTAGGGGTTGCTCTCCTTGGTTTGATTATCTGGAAAATTTCTTAGAAACAAATTACATCGGCAAAAAAAGCCTATTGGTGTACTGAAATAACTTTTTGATATTAAAATAGTACAAAAATATAGTCGATTGTTCAAAGTGTAAATAAAGGTAATATGTCTGAAAAAATGAAATAAAACCAACTTTGAATTTGAAAACTACCATTTTGGCAACGTTCCCGATAACGTTTGCGTAGAATAATCTGGATAAAATATTGTCTGTTTTGAAGAGTAATCTTAAACTCGAACGTGTTTCAAACCTATTAGTAAATACAAAAACCCAAAATAATTCTATCTCCTACTTAAAATCACCTTGACAAATCATGAGGAAAATTTCTATCTTGTGTAGTGTGTGGGCGGCGGCTGTGGTGCTTAGTGCATCAGGGGCAGAGGCCAAAACCCCACCAACGAATGGCAGTAGCGTGAGAGTAACTGCAACTGTGAATGCAGATAAGACGGTGACAGGTAAGGTTGTGTCTTCCGAAGATAATACTGCAATCCCTGGCGTAAGTATTATCGTAAAAGGTACTACAACTGGGACTAATACCGACGCTGATGGTAACTTTAAGCTGACTGTAAAAGACAATAGCGCTGTGTTGGTTTTTTCGGCCGTTGGTTTTGAAAAGCAAGAAATCACCGTTGGAAACCGTACAACAATCAATGTGACGTTTGTGGTTGACCAAAAATCACTGACGGAAGTAGTCGTTGTGGGTTATGGTACGCAGAGAAAGAGCCAAATGACGGGGGCGATTTCGCAGGTAACGGCCAAACAACTTCAAGAGATGCCTATCACCAGTATCGGCCAGGCCATGCAAGGACGCGTAGCTGGGGTTGATGTATCTCAGTCAGGTTCGAGACCTGGGTCAGTTCCTAAAATTTTGATTCGTGGTCGTCGTTCGTTTAATGCTGGAAACGACCCACTTTATGTAGTTGATGGGATTCCTCTTTCTGCGGGTTATGAAGACTTAAACCCAAGTGACGTGGCCTCAATGGAAGTATTGAAAGATGCTACGGCTACGGCTATCTACGGTGCCAGAGGTGCCAACGGGGTAGTACTTGTAACAACGAAAAGAGGCCCAGTGAAAGGAAAAACGACGGTAACATTTGATACGTACGGTGGGGTTTCTAAGCCACTCGATAAGATTCAATTGTTTAGCGGGCCAGAATTTGCAGAATATGTTCGTGAAGCCTATCGTGCTACCAACGGTTATAAAGATGCTGCTGGAAATCCTGTTCCAACGGGTGTTGCTGATGCCGCAGCAGATGCCAAAGTGGCCGTTTTAGGTGGTGACCCTGCCGTAGCGAAAGGACTTGCCGCTGGTACAAATACAGATTGGCAGGATTTGCTTTTAAGAAACGGAGCTATGCAAAACCACTCTCTAGGTGTACAAGGTGGAAATGATAGAACGCAGTTTTATATCTCGGGAGGTTATTTTCAAGATAAAGGGATTACCGCTGGATTAGATTATACGCGTATTTCGTTGAGAGCTAATATCGACCATAGTGTTAACAAGTGGTTGAAGGTCGGTCTTTCTTCTTATACGATGTATAGTATCAGAAATGGCGAAAACTTAAACCCTTATGGTTTTACAATTCAGCAAAACCCATTGGCGCGTCCTTATGATGATAATGGAAACATCATCTTTTCTCCAACGAATGATGCCTTGTTGACCAACCCATTATCAGAGATTGTGCCAGGTGCTCAAATTGACAACACCAAAAAATATCGAATCTTCAATAGTATTTATGCAGAAGTGAAAATTATCGAAGGCTTGAAGTATCGTGTAAACTTTGGCCCAGATTTTACGATTTCACGTTGGGGACGTTTTATTGGTGCAGCTACCAATGCGCGTAAATTCGGAGATCCGCAAGCCTCTACACGCAATGACTTTGGTTTCAACTGGACATTGGAGAATATTGTAACGTACAATAAAACTTTCGCTCAAAAACACAACTTTGGTGCCACAGTACTTCAATCTATTCAAAGAGATAATTTTGAAAGATACACGACTGACGTACAGGGTGTTCCTGCTGAATCACAACAGTTTTATAACCTTGGAAACGCAGGGTCAGTATTGGGTGTAGGTAGTGGTTTGACTCAATGGACGATTAACTCGTACATGGCTCGTATCAATTACGATTTTAACGATAAATACCTCTTGACGGCTACTATTCGTCGCGATGGTTCTAGCCGTTTCGGTGAAAATACGAAATATGGTAACTTCCCTGGAATTGCATTGGGATGGAACATTAGCAATGAGCCTTTCTTGAAAGGGGTGACTTGGATTGATCTATTGAAACTTCGTGCAGGTTGGGGTAAAGTGGGTAACCAAGGGGTAGCACCTTACCAAACACAAGGGTTGTTGACAAGAACTGCTTATGCTTGGGGAACTACCGCAGCCTTTGGATACCGTCCAAATACCATCGGAAACCCTGACTTGAAATGGGAAACATCGGCTACTGCTAACATTGGGGTTGACTTTAGTTTCTTGAGAGGCCGTATCCAAGGTTCGTTGGAATTGTACGAAACAAATACAACCGACTTACTATTGTCTGATCAGCTGCCAGGTTCAATTGGTTTTGGAGCCGTGACTCGTAACGTTGGTCAAACGCGTAACAAAGGAATTGAGTTAGGCTTTACGACTGTTAACGTAAATACTGCGGGTGGTTTCAAATGGACTACTGATTTCACATTTACCAAAAATAAAGAAGAGATTATCTCACTTTACAACGGAAAAGTGGATGACTTAGGTAACCGTTGGTTTATCGGACAGCCTTTGAACTCGTACTTTGACTATAAAAAGTTAGGTATTTGGCAATTAGAAGAAAAAGAAACTGCTGCTAAATTCTATCCAGGCGATAAAGCGAACCCACTTGGCGCAGGTGTAGGCCAAATAAAAGTACAAGATACGAATGGAGACGGTATCATCAATGCTTTGGATAGGGTATTGCTCGGCTCGGATATTCCTAACTTTAGCGCAGGGTTTACAACACGCTTTTCTTACAAAGGATTTGATTTGTCAGCCTTCTTGTTCGGTCGTTTCGGTAATATGATTGTAAGTGGTTTCCACCAAGATAGAAACCAATTGGCTGGTCGTTATCAACAAATCAAAGTAGATTATTGGACACCAAACAATCCAACGAATGAGTTCCCTCGTCCATTTAGTACCCAAGAATTCCCTCAGTACAATACTACATTGATTTATTTTGACGGAACATTCGTTAAATTAAGAAATGTTAACTTTGGGTACACGGTTCCACAAAGTGTTGCTAATAAATTGAAATTAGAGTCGCTACGTCTGTATGTGAGTATTCAACAGCCAAAAATCTGGTCTGAATACCGTAGCAAGTACAATGGTATCGACCCTGAAGCAACAATTACTTCATCGGGTAATGGTACAACATCGGTTAGCGCAAACGTTGTTCCTGCAACGTCGGTTACAACGGTGGGTTTGAACGTTCGGTTCTAATTTAGATTTTTAAACAAAGACTTTTAAAACATTCACGACAATGAAATTAAACAATATAATAAAACCCATTAAAATCTTTGGTGTGGCAGCGTTGTTATTAACAACTCAGTCATGTAAGGATCTTTTGGATGAAAAAGTCGTATCAGGCATTGGTAATGACTACATAAATACCCCGAAAGGATTTGAAGACGCAGTAAAGTCAGCTTATTCCTCACTTAGGTATTACTACGCAACTCAGCAAGGGCTTACCCTCACGGAGTATGGCACCGATATTTATGCGACGGGTGCGGATGGAGGTTATAAAGGTTTTCACTTTTACGATACCCAACTTAACCCAACCGTCGATTATATCATTAATACGTGGGATGAACTTTATCGCGGTATCAACACTTGTAATGCAATTATTGATAGGGCCCCAGCGGCAACAGTTTCGGATGCTGTCAAAAAATTGAGAGTTGCTGAAGCTAAGTTCTTGAGAGCGCATTATTACTATATTTTGCACCAACAATTTGGTGGGGTTGATTTGCGTTTGAAGGAAACTTTGGCTCCTACCAAAGAGACCAAAAGAGCTTCGGATGCTGAAATGTATGCGGCTATCATCAAAGACTTGGAAGATGCCATTCCTGCATTGGAAGCAAAAGCACAATCATCTGACTATGGACGTGCAACAAAACCTGCAGCTGAAACTTTGTTGGCGAAAGTATATTTAGCCAAAGCTTATTCTGCTTCTAAAGCCGCTGACGACTTTGCAAAAGCTGCGGCTTTGTGCAAAACAGTGACTACAGCGTATGGCTTTAAGTTGTTGGATGATTTTGCAAGTGTTTTTGACGAAAACAACCAAGTGAATAGTGAAGTAGTATTTGCAGTTCAATATACGTCGGATCCTTTGACTAACTTGACCAACAACACAGGGGCAACTAACGGTGGAAATAACCTTCACTTGTTCTTTGGGATGCAGTATGATGTGCAGCCAGGTATGAAACGCGACGTATTCTATGGCCGTCCGTTCAAACGCTTGAGACCTACTTCGTATTTGTTGAATACGCTTTTTGCAGATAGAACCAATGACTCACGCTACAAAAAGACGTTCAGAGATACGTGGCTCTCAAATAACCCAGGAGCCAACTTGAATCCTTCTTTTGATGATTCAAAAACGAAGATAACCTTCGCTGCTGGCGACACGGCCATTTTTATTCCAGGAGTTGAATGGACAAAGGCGCAACGTGCTGCCAAAAAATACCAAGTATTGGTGCCAAGTATGTACAATGAGGCTTTATTTCCTACATTGACCAAGTTTTTTGATACCAAGCGCCCTGACCTAACGTATGAAGCAGGTAGCCGTGATTATTTTGTGTTCCGTTTGGCGGATGTGTTACTGATGCAAGCAGAAGCTTATTTGCAGTCAGGAAACAAGGCAGAAGCCGTCGCAGCATTCAACCAAGTACGTTTCCGTGCAGGTTGGCCAGGTAAAAAAGATGCCATGCTTATCAAAGAAGCTGACATGAACTTTGAGCAAATCATTGAAGAGCGGGGTCGTGAGTTGGCGGGTGAGCAAACTCGTTGGATGGATTTGAAACGTTGGGGTTTGTTAGTTGAGAGAGTACAGAAGTATAATCCGCAAGCCGCCACTAACATCAAAGCTATTCACAACGTGCGCCCAATTCCACAAACACAGATTGACCGTAGTGCAAAAAATGCAGAAGGTGTTTCTGTTTTTCAACAAAATCCAGGGTATTAATAATTCAATCAACCCCCACCAAGAAAAAAGAGGCGCAATTTGCGCCTCTTTTGCTTTTAAGCCTATCAAAAAAATTATTTGCGATTGTCTTGCCCGCCGACCATGCTCAAGTAGCTTTCGTAGCGACTCATGGCAATGGTACCTGCTTCTACGGCGTCTTTGACGGCGCATTTAGGCTCGTCAATGTGAAGGCAATTGTTAAAACGACATTCGTTCAACAAATCACGCATTTCGGGGAAATAGTGACTGATTTCCTCTTCTTCAATCTCCGATAACCCCAACTCTTTGATGCCAGGGGAGTCAATGATAAAGGTAGAGGGCGCCAGCTCAAACATTTCGGCAAAAGTGGTGGTATGGACGCCTTTGTTGGCAAAGGTTGAGACTTCGTTGGTACGTAGGTTAAGATGCGGAGCGATGGCATTGACCAATGTTGATTTACCCACGCCTGAGTGTCCCGACAAAACCGAAATCTTCCCCGAAAGAAGCTCCCGAAAAGATTCCACGCCTTCACCTGTGACGCTCGATGTGGTAAAACACGTATAACCCAACCCTCGATAGAGATTAATCAAGTAGTCTTGGTATTCTTTGGTTTCTTCGTCAAACAAATCTTGTTTGTTGAAAATGATTGCACTCGGAATCCGAAACGATTCGGCAACCACCAGCAAACGGTCGATGAACCCCAACGATGTACGAGGAAAGGTCAAGGTGGCTACGATAATCGCTTGGTCAACGTTGGCGGCAAGTAAGTGCGAATGTGCTGACTTTTGAACCGATTTTCGTGCAATGTAGTTGGCACGTGGTTCAATGTCGTTAATGATGCCCGTTTGCAACGATTCATCCTCAATTTCCCAAAACACACGGTCACCTACAGCCACGGGGTTGGTTACTTTTAAGTCCTGAAACTTAAATTTCCCCCGCAGTCGGCAGCGCCAGATTTGTGCTTCTTCATCACGAACGTCGTACCAAGAGCCTGTCGAACGAATCACCAAGCCTTTCAATGAATTTGCGTTGATTTCTTCGGTTCGTTTGGCAATGACCGCTGCACTTTTGGTCTGAAATTTAGCGGGAGGTGTCTTTATTTTACCTGATTTTTTCAAATTACAGTCGTCTAAAAATTGCTTCGATGTCGGCAATCGTTACTTTCTCTTGCCAGTCATATCCTACAGCATGATTCCACATGTGATCAAGCTTGTACGAGACATGGGCCATCGCTGTGATTTGCTCATCGGTCCAGTCTTTCGACAATCCTTGTGGTAATGTGATGTTATGTTGAGCCACCATTTGTTTAAATTCGGCTACCCCTTCTGGATAGTAATCTGCCAAATGATTGAAGGCGATGCAGTTGGAATAACAATGGCGCATTCCCAGAATCTTTGAAAGACCATAGCTAATCGCATGGCAAATACCCACTTCTGAATACGTCAAGCTCAAACCACCCATCAACGAGGCAACCATCAGTTTGTCGTCATTTTCGGCAGTTTGACCGCTATTTTCACCCAAATAAATATCACGGCAAAGCTTCATCGATTGCTCGGCGTAAGCGTGCGAATAAGCATTATTAAACTGCCCATTTTCTGACTCGATGCAGTGAATATAAGTATCCATTCCCACATAAAACCACCAGTCGCGTGGAACAGTCGCAATCAACTCGGGGTCAAGTACCACTTGGTTAAAAACCGTCCATTCGCATTTTAAGCCCAGTTTTTTCTCAGGGCCTGTCAATACGGCCGTCATCGAAACCTCCGCGCCAGTTCCCGAAATAGTAGGAACGCCCACGTGGTAAATGCCTGGTTTTTTGATGAGATTTAAGCCTTGGTATAAGGTAGAAGACCCTTCGTTGGTTACCATCAACGACACGCACTTGGCAATGTCCATAATGGCCCCGCCGCCAATTCCAATGATGCCCGAAGGCAAACCTTTGCTGGCCAAAATCTCATCGCGCAAGATGTCAATTTGCTCAGTGGTAGGTTCGTGCGGGTCAACGTCGATGAAATAAACGGTATCCTCGGGCTGAACAGGCAAGCGGCCTTCTAATTCTTTTCCTTTGAAATAGTTGTCAACAATAAACACCATGTAGCCGTTGTTTTCGCTACGGTGTGGGGCGATGATTTCACCCAATTGGCTAAAACTTCCCCGTCCAAAAACGGTTTTTTCGATTCCTTTGAAATTTTTATGCATGAATCTGTACGTCTTAAAGAAAAAATTTAAAGTGTTACTTTGGTTGATTGTACTTAGCAGCCAAATCGTCTAATGCAGTAATTATTTGAATTTTCATTCGATTCTCAGATTTGAAAATCAGTGATGCTGAATAACTAAAGCCGTCTGCTTCATGAAAGCCTTGATCAATTTTTATAAAACCCCGTCCTTCAAAATTAAGGTAGTGGAACCATCCGTCAAATTTGCGTTTACGTGCTTTCCCTTTCCCGTCGCTGTCATCACAAACATATATAGCAATATTTTCCGCTTTTTTGAAAAAATCTTCTGCAATGGCAGCAATGGTATATAAAATCTGCTCATCAGGAGGAATTGAACCTTCTGGCTTTTCAATTTGCGCTATGATTGATTCGTACACGTTGTCGGCAATAACAGGGTCAGCATCAAGTACATAAAAACTTGGTTTGAAACGTATCGCATGACGAACATTATATCTTGTTTTGAAAAGATAAAAATGTTCTTCAGGGAAGAGTTGAAAAGGATATGCTTCCACTCATTATTGCTTAGGCTTTCCCTCTAGCTTTTCAAAAATTTCCTTGATTTTGGGATTTTTCTTGTAAACTTCCTGCATTTCCTTTTGGGATTGCCGTTTACTTTCCATCAACCAACGACCCAGGCTTTTGGGTGGTTCAGTAAGTTTTTGTTCTCATCTGAGAAAATAGTTTAGCACGTATAAGCTGCCATTGCTTTGCGAATCGCCTTTTCGAGGTTATTGGCAAGCGTTTCAAGCTCAGTTTGTGTCCACGTAACGCGTACTCCAAACGATATCAAACGTCCAATTACTTCTTGCGATTTTGGTAAATCAAGGTTAGCATAATCTTGCGGAGCACCCAATACTTGAACCGCTAATTTACCCGCTGTACGCATTTCTTTGAGGTGATCCCACTGGTTGATAAAGTGGTACATGTTGGTAAACCAATAGTTGAACCCACCTACACCTGCAGCGTTTAGTTCGGCCACTACGGCTTGGGCACTTTCAGTATCTGGCAACAATAAATTCAAAAACGTAGCTGAATCGCCTTCAGTATCGGGGATGCGTGCAAAAGAAACCCCAGGTACGTTGGCAAGGCGGTTCATCAACCACTTTTTGTGCTCGTTGTTCTTTTCTACTAAGTATGGTACACGACGCGTTTGAGCCAAGCCTACGGCCGCATGAAGTTCTGAAATGCGGTAGTTGAAGCCGATAATCGGGTGTTGTTCCATGCCACGGTTGTTGCCAATGTGGTCGTGACCGTGATCAGAATAGCTATCGGCAAATTTATAGGCTTGTTCGTCGTTCGTTACGAATACGCCGCCTTCACCTGCGGTAGCAATCTTGAAAAAGTCATATGAATAGGCCCCTGTTTTGCCCCAAAGCCCCGTAAACGTTCCTTTATAATGGGCGCCCATCGCCTGTCCTGCATCTTCTACCAAAATAAGGTTATGCTCATTGACAACCTCCATAATGGCTTCCATGTCAGCCATTTGGCCACACATGTGTACCAAACAAATGGCTTTGGTTTTAGGTGTGACAACTTTGCGGATTCCTTCGGCTGAAAGGCAAAGTGTTTCGTCGATTTCGGCAAAAACGGGTAAGGCACCAATCATCAAAACGGCTTCAACCGAAGCGATATACGTGAACGGTGGTACAATCACTTCGTCGCCTGTGCCAATACCTGCTGCTACAAGCGCAGTTTGAATGGCCGTCGAACCGCTTGAAACGGCATGGGCGTATTTGGCACCTACTACTTTACACACTTCCGCTTCCATTTCGCGGGCTTTCCAAATATTATTACGTTGTGCTTCGTGGTTAAAACGAAAGAAAACTCCTGTCTCTAAAACGTCATTAATTTCTTTGCGCTCTTCTGCGCCGTATAATTCTGTTCCTGGCATACAATTTACTGGTTATAGCCCCCTAATTCCCAAAAGGGAACTGTTTATTATTCATTACAAAGTTTTTAACAATAACGTCGCAAAGTTAGTGATTTTGTAGTGTAGAAGTATAACATTTTATGCGGCCATTCCTGATTTACAGTCGAAAGGAATGCTATATAAATCTAAAAAGTTTTTTTATCTTCGGCCTTTAGACCATTGATTATTAAACCTATGATGAACGTAGTAAAATCCTTTTTCCTTGCCTTGTGCGTGGGAGGGCTAGGGCTGTCTTCTATCGCACAAAATCCAGACATTCAACATTTGCATCCGACCAATTGGTGGATTGGAATGAAAAACCCGAATGTGCAACTGTTAGTCCATGGTAAAAACATCAGTACTGCCAAAGTGAGTTTGGCTTATCCAGGTGTTCAGATTAAAAAAACGCAAAAGCTGGAAAACCCCAATTACCTTTTGATAGACTTGGTGATTGCCAAAACGACCCAACCTGGGGTTGTTAAGTTGGTGTTTAGCAATGGCAAATTTAAAAATACCCAGCCTTTTCCTTTGGCAGCCCGCAAACACAAGCCAAATAACATTACCACCGCCGATTTTATTTATTTACTCATGCCTGATCGCTTTGCCAACGGCGACGAGTCGAACGATAAGTTTTCGAATATGCTCGATACGCAAGCGGATAAAAATGTGCCTTATTTACGCCACGGAGGGGATTTTCAGGGAATTATCAGTCACTTGGATTATCTACAAGAATTTGGGGTAACGACGTTGTGGAATACGCCCGTCATTGAAAACAATACAGGCTTAAAAAAGGAGCTTCATGGCAATATGCAAGCGGCCTATCACGGGTATCACTTTAGCGACCATTACAAAATCGACCGTCGTTTTGGCGGCAATGAGGGCTATAAAAAGTTGTCGGCGGCGCTGCATCAGCGTGGAATGAAACTGGTTCAGGATGCTGTTTATAACCATGTGTCAGAAGACCATTGGATGTTTCTGGACCCGCCAACGAAGGATTGGTTCAATATGTGGCCGACTTATACCGCCACTAGCCACAAAGAACAAGTCATGCTTGATCCTAATGGGACAGAGGCTGACCGCCGCTTATTGATTGATGGTTGGTTTATGCCATTTTTACCCGACGTCAACGCCCGAAATCCACATTTTGCAACTTACATGATTCAACACGCTTTGTGGTCAACGGAAGAGTTTGGGGTGGACGGCTGGCGGATTGATACCTACAAATACA
This sequence comes from Runella defluvii, assembly GCF_014195535.1. Taxonomy (GTDB): domain Bacteria; phylum Bacteroidota; class Bacteroidia; order Cytophagales; family Spirosomataceae; genus Runella; species Runella defluvii. The sequence goes on from NZ_JACIBY010000007.1 coordinate 15,908, forward strand.
ACGACATGGAGTTTATGAATCGTTGTAATAAAGCCTTGTTGGATGAATATCCTGACATGCTCATTTTTGGGGAAACGTTTGTGACTAACCCTGCTTTTATGAATTATTTTGTGCAGAACAACGTCAATTATCCTTTCCAATGTAACCTTCCTGGTAGTTGCGATTTTCCAAGTTACTCGGCCATCGGCGACGCCCTCACGCAGCCTTGGAGTTGGGATGGAGGGGTAAATCGCCTTTACAGTACGTTGGCGCAAGATTATTTCTACAAAAACCCGTCTAAGATGGTAACATTTTTGGACAACCACGATACCGACCGTTTTCTGTCGGTGATAGGGGAGGATTTTGCCAAATACAAAATGGGAATCACGTGGCTGTTGACGACGCGCGGCATTCCGCATCTTTATTATGGGACAGAAGTGTTGATGAAAAATACGAAAAACCCCACCGATGCCGAGGTTCGCCAAGATTTTGTGGGAGGCTGGAAAGGCGATAAACAAAACAAATTTACGGCCGCTGGGCGCTCTGCCAAAGAAAATGAAGCCTTTGATTTGGTAAAAAAACTGGCCAATTACCGTAAAAATACCCCATCATTGTACAACGGTAAGTTTACCCAATACCTTCCCCAAAACGGCGTGTACGTGTATTTTAGGCATGATACTGCCAAAACAATTATGGTAATCATGAATAGCAATTCAGCCGAAACTACGCTAGAAACGGCTCGTTTTGCTGAACGTACAAAAGGGTTGACGGGAGCAATGAATGTTTTGACGGAAGAAAAGATAAATTCACTCGGAAGTCTCAAAATACCTGCAATGACAACGTGGGTATTGGAGTTGAAGTAAATTTCTTTGTCACTCCGACATTAGGAGGGGGCTACATCCAAATCGGGTATAGGCTCCTCCTATCGTCAAAGTGACAAAAGGAATGCATATGTCAAATTTTTATGCCATATTCCAAAAAATGACAAGAAAAATAAAAATCAAGCTTATTCCTATAATTGTAGGTGTGATAGCCTTTAATCTGTCTTCTTTGGGTATTACTTGAAGTCGTTTGTAATAGGTGTAAATCGATATTGTTGCGAATAAAGGTAAAAACCAGTATTGTTTTAATAATATCACCAATACAAAAAGTGAAATCAAGGTTAAAATTGTTATGGTTTTATATTTATCCTGCAACATAATAATGTTTGATTTAGTAGTCATTCAACACAGTGAGCATCAAAATAATGTTCTAATCTACTTTATTGCTGCTTTTGAATGGTTCTTCCGCATGGGTATGGGGAAAGATGGTCCAATCTAAATCAGAATTGAAAGAATTATTTTCGGTGCTGTTCAATTAATTTAAACAAGGCTTTTTGCTTTTCTAAATCAGGGAAAAAAACGTACAACTGCTCATGCGCATTGTAGTCGAGGGTGAGGGCGATTTCAAGGTGAAGCAGTGCTTCCTTGTATTCGCCACCATGAAGCAAATAGGCCACCGCCCGATAATACATGGCGGCGCTGTCGGGAATGGTATCTAACCCTTCCTGAATTACGTCAAAGGCTTTCTTAAAATCGCTCTGGTCAAACAACGCCAACGACCACTTGAGCCAAACATCTTCAAAGTCAGGTTCAAGGTCAGCGGCTTTTTCAAACGCCTCCATACTAGAGAAGACATTCCCAATTTTGTATTCCAAGTCGCCCACCAACAACCAATAGTCGGCAATGAATTCATTGATTTTAATGGCTTTCCGAATGCAATTGAGCGCCTCTACCCATTTGTCCTCAACGGCCAAGCAAACCGCAACGCCGTACCAAGCTTCATCCCATTCTTTGTCCAGTTTGAGGGCATCGCGGTAATGTTCAAGGGCTTTGCCAAAATCTTTGATTTTTTCAAAACTAGCGCCAATGTGGCAATGCAAATCGGCCGTGGGAGATTCGTATTGAAGCGTACGTAAATAATTGGTATTTGCCTCCGCAAATCGGTCTAAGTTCATGTACGCATTGGCCATGTTGAAATAGGCCGACGAAAAATCTTCCTTGATGACCGTGGCATAATCATACGCATGGAGCGACTCTTCGTAGCGCCCGAGTTTGCTATAGACGATACCCAGGTTATACCAAGCATTGTAAGAATACGGATCGCGGTCGATGAGTTCGTTGTAGTAGTCGATACTGTCTTCCAATTGTCCCATGATTTCGAGGCAAAAGGCCAGTTCGTACAACGCGCTTTCGTTGTCTAGGTTAATTTCAAGCGATGATTTGTAGTACTTTATTGCCTCGTCGTATTTGCCCGAATTTTGGTAGGCTTGGCCAATTTGGAACAGCACGTCGTCTTTATCTCCGTCTTCGATGTAGCGAAGCATTTCTTCATATACTTCCACCGACTGTTCATAATCGCCCATCATGTTATAGATGCCACCTTGCATAAAAAGGACATCTAAGTCGTGGGGATGAAAAAGAGAGGCACGTTCAAGTAATGCGAGTGATTCTTCGTAACGTTGTTTTTGAGCAAGTAAATGTGCTTTGTCCAGTAAAAGCTCTAACGAATGTGGAAAATGCTCTAGTCCATACTCACAGGCTTGCAAGGCACGCTCCCAGTTCCCCTCTCCAATGTAATGTTCTACGATGTGTTCGTAGGTGTCCAAATCAAAAAATTCGTGTTCTTGGTTCTTGAGCATTACCTCAAATCGTTGAACCGAATCCCGCCAATCGGGTTGTCTCTCCTCGAATTCTGGTTGCATATCCTGAATGTATGGGGTCAATGTCTTAGTCGAAAGATAAGAAAATTTCTTTTCCTGTCAAATTTTTAACGTAATATCCTTCGACTAAATTCCGTCATTTACCCCACACATTTCCAAGATAATTGATAATCAGGTATTTTTTATTTCTTCATCACGTCTTCGATGATGTGTCCGATATTTCCGCTTGGCTCCAATAATTTGAGCAATGCAGCCACGGTAGGAGCAGTATCAGCAACGGCCGTACGGCTGAAAGTTTCTCCTGGTTTGATTCCCCAACCGAAGAAAAGCAACGGAATGTGGGTGTCATAATTATAGGGTGCCCCGTGGGTGGCAGCAATGGAACTCGACATCCAGCCTGGTTCGGTCACAATCTGAATATCTCCGCTGCGCTTGGCGTGCGTCCCGTTTTTGTAGAGGGTAAGCAAATAATCGTTGATGTTGGCATTGCTCAAATCGTGGGTATTGAGTACTTCGGCTATGCCGTCAAAATCAAGCATTGTTGGGCGGATGGCTTCTACGATTTTATCAACCGATAAGTTTTTTTGTTTCAACAAATCGTGGTTGAGGTAAAACTGGTAATTTTCGGAAGCACGAATAAAATCACCGTCGCCAAATTTCTCTTTCAAAACTGCTTTGACGGCCGTATTGACTTGTCCAATGTTCAAACGTCCCGCAGGCAAACGGTTTGTTTTCCAAAGGTCTGTTACGTCCATTACTCCGTGGTCAGCTGATAGGAAAAGTAAGTAATTCCCTTTCCCCACTTGTGCGTCGAAGGCATTGAGTAATTCGGCCAAGTCGCGGTCGAGGCGGAGGTAAATGTCTTCTTCTTCTACTGAGTTGGGGCCAAAACCGTGTCCTACGTAATCGGGAGTGGAGAAACTTACGGCCAAGAAGTCGGTTGATTTTCCTTTGCCAAGTTGCTCGTTTTTCAAGGCTTCTAAGGCCATTTCTTTGGTAATGGTGTTGCCGTGCGGGGTACTTGCCAACACACCAAATGCGTCACCCGCAATTCCTGCTAAGTCATACGGGAAAACTGATTTTTTTGCGCCAGGAAGTTTGGTCTCGTACGGTTGGTCATCGGCCGTACTTTCGGTGTATTTTTCAATCGGAAGCAAAGTGTTCCAGTTTTGTTTCATCAACGCTGACGGACGTTTCTTCGCATTGTAATCTTTTACCCACTGTGGTAGGTCGTTCATATAAAACGTACTGGTAATCCAGCTTCCCGTTTTGCTGTCAAACCAATAAGCGCCGTTGGCCGTGTGACCTGCGGGTAAGATAGCCCCACGGTCTTTGATGGCAATTCCGATGGTTTTGTTTTGGTAGTTGGTACCGATGCGTAACTGGTCAGTAATGGTGCTTACCAACATATTTTTTGGCGACATTTTGCCTGCGGGAGCGTTGGTTGTTCCCACGGGCTGTACGGTTGAGTCAGCTACGCAATACATGCCTTTGCCGAGGCGTTTGTCGAACCAATCGTTCCCCACAATTCCGTGAATGGCAGGCGTAGAACCCGTATAGACCGAGGCGTGGCCAGCCGCCGTCACCGTAAGCGCGTAGTGATAATGGTGGTTTCGGCAGTTGAAACCTTCGCGCATGAGTCGTTTGAACCCTCCTTCACTGTATTTGTCATAGTAACGGAACCAATAATCGTAACGCATTTGGTCCACGACAACGCCGACCACTAATTTGGGACGTGCTAACGACGCGGGTTTGGTTGGTTTGGTTTGCGCCCAAAGCGTACTCATGCTCAAAAGCGCTAAGGTTAGTTTGAGGTACTTCATTTGTATAGGTGTAGTTAGAAACTAAAAAAATTGCGGCTAAGTTACGTTAAGTTTTTGAACCTTATCTTTATAAATACGAAACTCAATTCTATAAAGGCTACTACTGTTTGTTTCTAGTGCGTTGGCTGGATTTAAAAAAGTCCGTCTGCCAAGAAACCTCGGCAGACGAAACAAATGGATGAAAACTAGGTAGGTCAATGAATGCAAGCAAATTAGAAGGAATAGGTAAGGGAAGTCCAGAAACTGCGTGGCAAAATAATGCGCCCAATTTGCAACGAGCCTTTTTCAAAGTTTCCGTTCAATAAAAACTGGTCGCCACGTATATTCCCTTCGGTCAAGCCACGGCTATTGGTGAGGTTGTCGCCCCACACGCGGAAGCCCAACTTTTTGGTGATTTTGCAATCTAACCCCATCGAAAGTTCATCGTATCCACCCATGTGATAGACGTTACTCGGTGAGCTCCAACGCTTACCAATGTGGCGGAAACTGGCAAACAAATCGAAAATTTTGTAGTTATACGTTCCCGAAAGCTCCCAAATGACGTTCGGAATACGCTCTGCGTAATTGCCCGACCAAGAGTATAGCTTACCAGCTAAGTCGGCACGGGCATTGGAAGGGGCCGTCACTTCGTATTGGGGGTATTTGCTGTTTTGGAAAGTGGTGACTAAACGGAAATTGAGGTTTTTAGAAGGAGTATAAGTTGCTTCGATTTCGGCACTTAGGTTTCGGCTAGAGGCGAATGTACCAATGGAAATAAACCCAGCGGTGGTATTCGGAATCAACATACTAGAAGCAATATTGGTCAGTTTTGCATAGACCAATGAGCTAAACAACGAAAACTTAGGCGTGTTGATTTTGTAGCCTACTTCTGACATAAACACGCCACGGTCTTTGACGGCATCAGGATTAAAGGTAAAGTTAGAATAGTCACCGATGTTCAAAGCACTGTACGTTCTTGTGGCGCGTCCAAACAAGGCGTGATGGTCATTGATTTTGTAGTTTAAACCCACCGACGCGGTGCCGTACGTTCGGGTTTCATCAAAAGGCGTATAATTGGTAAAGGGAGCCGTGTTTTGTAAACGTTGCCCTTTGATGTGGAAACGGTCGGCACGTAAACCAAGGTCAAGGGTGAGGTTTCCTAAACTTACTTCGTCGGAAGCCCAAGCCGAGGTAATGCCCGTCGTTCCTTTGCGGTAGGTACCAATGTTGATGCCGCTGTAGCCATTGCCAGTGGCAGTTCCAATCAGTAAGGTACGAGGTTGGTTCGCGATTTCGGTGTTGAATGTTGCTCCTAGTGAGAAAAGGTCAATGTCATAAGTGTGAATTCCCGCCCCAAACGAAAGTGAATGTTTGCCTAATTGTTTGTTAAAGTCTAAGTTGTCAGAAAATTGTTTGTCGGTACTGTTGGTTCCAATAAACGATTGCCCTGTGTAAAAACCCGTCGGATTATTGAGTTTTTGCCCATCTAAATAATAGTAGTTCACGTTGGATTTATAGGAAGTAGCAGCAGTTACAATCGAACCCGTAAAATTGGAAGTGGTGCTTTGGTAGCGCAAATTGTTCTTAATCGTCCACTCGTTTTTGGTAATGTGCTTAAATTCAATGCCTCCTGCTAATGACTTCAAATGGGCGCCGTCCGAAAAATCGTAGTTGTAGGTCTTGCCAGTAGGTGCTACCAATGATACTTTGGTGTCGCGGGTGGCTAAGATTTGGGTCAACAAATCGAACTCTGGTAGTGCTTTGCCTTGTCCTGAACCGTCGTAGCTGTAGTACGAAGGCACGAGCCAAGCTGTTTTATCGTTGAGGTATTTTCCGTAAAAACGAAGGTAGCTATTGGGTTTGATTTCGTAAGTAAGGTTCATTTTCAACTGACCACCTTCGTTGGCGCGGTACGAAGGCGGGCGAATTCCATCGTCGGCGCGGTAAAAACCACCTACGTTAAACTTGAGCTTTGGCGCGATTTTACCCCCAAAATTGGCATCAAAACGATTGGCATTTTGAGACAAACCGCGGGTGTATTTTACTTTCCCCGAAAATTTATCGCCCCCTGTATTAGAAATCACGTTGATGAGGGCACCAGGGGTATTGGCCAACAATACGGCGGCGTGTCCACCGCGAACGGCTTCAACGGTTTTGATGGTCAAATCTACTTTGTAGTACTGGTCGGCGGAGGGGCTGGTACTAAAACCCGTTGGAAGCACAGGAAGGCCGTCTTCCATTACACCCATAAAAACGTAGCCACCGCCAGGCAAGCCGCGAACGCGTACACTTCCTGGGCCGTCGCCTCCACTGCTTTCAACCGAAAGTCCTGGAATGGCCTTCAACATATCGGTACTGTTGAGGGGAGGGCGTTGGCTCAGTTGTTTGGCGTTGATGGTCGAAATTGCCACACTCGATTCAATTTTTTTCTTGGGCGAACCGCTAGAGGTTACCACTACTTGTTCGAGCTGAAGATTGTCTTCTTGAAGAATGATAGTGATTTGAACGTCGTTGCCTGCGACGGCTACTTCTTTTTTGAGCGAGATAAAACCAATGCTACTTAGGTTGAGGGTGTAGTTGCCATTGGGAATATCGCTAAAGGTAAACATCCCATTTTTATCCGCGACTTGGCCTTTGTTTTGGTAGCTCAAAATCACCGTCGTTCCGATCAGTGCGTCGCCTTTGGCATCGGTTATTTTTCCCGAAATGGTATGCCCTTCGGCTTTTGCGGCCTCCTCGTTTTGAAAGGAGGGCGGAAAGGAGGAGGAGCTTTTGGCGGTTCGACTGATAATGATGAGGTTGCCCGTTACTTTATAGTTGAGTTCCAACGATTTGGTTACGTCATCCAACACTTTTTGTAGAGGTTGTTGGTCGGCATTGATGTTTATTTTGCGATTGGCCTGAATCATCTTTGAGCTAAAGACAAATTTGGCACTTACTTGTTTTTCAATGAGGTTAAATACGGTTTCGACGTCTTGTTTTTGGAGACGAAGGGTGATTTTTTGGTTCAGCACCGACTGAGCGTTGCTGTCGGTAGCGTAGGCATTGCTCATGAACCAAACGGCGATTAAAATCTGAGTGAGCGAGATACGCATAGCTCTGAGGAATACTTGGAGGTGTACGCTTTTTTTCATACTTTTGAACTGTTTTATTAAGGTGAAAATTTGGTAAAACAATCCCCTGCATCCTTGAAAAAAGATGTGCTTAGGCGTCAGAACCATTAAGGGGATTTCGAAACTAGGAGGGCGATGCTGGTACCATTACCCTCCTTTTTTATTTACATCCTTTGCTGTGTACCACTATCTGCCCGTCGATGACTTCGTAATGGGCTTCAATGGCTTCACAAATGATGGTCAATTTCTCATAAAGGCTTTGGTTAGTCAATGTGGCGGTGAGGGGACAGTCAGAAAGCAAATCTTCGTCAAAAAGAATGTCAACTTGGTACGCTTTTTCAAGCATTTTAAGTACTTCCGTAACGGGCGTATTGTGAAATGAAAAGCTGACTAGCTCATTGGCACTGGTCACCATTTGGGGCGTTTCACTGAGGGTTTTTACCAATTGATTGTTTTCGGGTTCAAACACCAATTTTTGATTAGCCGTCAAAACAACGCCCTTAGATTCTTGACCTATGAGGTTTTTTTGGGTTTCAATGTCACGTTTTTTGAAGACAGAAACCCGCCCTTCTCGGACTTCAACGATGGTTTTGGCAGCACCTTCTTGCGCATTTACCAAAAAACTTGTCCCCAATACTTTGGTAACCAAATCGTTGGCATATACCAAAAAAGGACGCTTGGAGTCTTTGGAAACTTCAAAAAAAGCAACGCCCGAGAGATACACTTTTCGATGGTCTTTTTGGAAGGATGCAGGGTAACTAAGGCGCGCCTTGGGCTGTAGGGTTATTTTGCTGCCATCGCTCAACAAGACGGATTGGGGAGCATTGCTTTCGTTTATTTTCTCTACCAATTGTTGTCCCGACGTGCTTTGCTGGTACGAACTTTGGGGTGATTGGGTAAGTAAAAACCGAATGCCTAATCCCAAAACAACAACGGCGGCGACTCGCCAAATCCACGTCAAAACTGGCCGAAAACGTACTGTCGGAGTGGGCTCATCGGTGATCTCTAACACTTGTTTTTCTTTTTCGGCCCGCGCTTTTTCGACCAATTTTTGGATTTCAAACTGAATCTCTACGTCGCTTATGGGCGACTGGTAACGGCGATACACGCTGCTCAAGAGTGTTTTCGCTTGCTTAATTTCCTGTGTTTGGTGTGGATTTTTTGCGAGGTAGCCTTCCCAAAACGTAACGTCTTCGGGCTGTTGGTAGCGCACCCACTGTTGAAAGCGGGCGTCCAACACAAAATCTTCGAGGCAATAGTCGTGGTATAAATTCATTGTAATAAAGGCTTCTATCTATACATAGGCAGCCTTTAACCTTGAATAATCAAAAAAAATCACATTTTTTTTCAAATGTTGATTTTGAGCCAATATCGCTACATTTTTTCTTTCAATTCTTTCAAGGTACGGTACAATAAATTGGCCACGGCTTGCCTCGAAATAGACATTACCTGAGCGATGGATTCGTTGTCGAGGTTTTCGTAAAACTTCAAGTAAATGATTTCTTGTTGGCGCTTGGGCAGTTCGGCCAACTGTCGATTGAGCTGTTGAAGCAATTCTTGGTTGGTTTCAACCTCAATGATTTGTTGTTCCACCGAAATTTCTCCCAAATCTTCTGCATCGAAGTCCAGTTCGTCTTCGTCGGTGAGCCATTGTTGTTTCAAACTTTCGCGGTGAATTTTTCGTCGCAGCGATTTAAGAAGGTAAAATTTAACAAAGTCGGTGTCACCGAGCGTTTCGCGCTTGTACCAGAGTTCCATAAAAAGGTCTTGCAGACAATCTTTGATGAATTCTCGGTCTCTGGAAAATTTGGTTCCGTAGCTAAATAAGCTTCGATAATACTTTTGGGCAATTTGACCAAACGCATTTTCATCCCCTTCGCGAAAAGCATTCCACAAGTGAGCATCTTCGGGAGATGTGTTAGGTACGTTAGTCATGTAGGTTAGTAGAATGGGAATTGGCGGGTAATCCTACGATAAATTATAGAAATTTGCAAAATTATTCAACCATTATGCTGTAAAAAAGGAAGGCGTTGCCGTTATGGATTCAGTGTAGTCGGTTTCTCAAAACCGAGTGAAGATTAGACCCAAGTTGATTTTGACTTTTGGGGCGTAAAGTGTACTATTAAAACATAAAAAGAAAATATGAAAAAAATTGGCGTTTTGCTTCACGGAAGTGGGGTATTTGATGGCTCAGAAATCCACGAATCGGTTTTTACGTTGTTGGCAATTGCTGAAGCAGGAGCTGAGGCGGTCTGTTTTGCGCCCAACGTAAATCAGCACCACGTGCTCAACCATACCACGGGCGAAGAAATGCCCGAAATCCGCAATGTGTTGGTAGAATCGGCGCGAATTGCGCGGGGCAATATCAAAGACATTGTCGATATTCAGGCGTCGGAGTTGGATGGATTGGTAATGCCAGGTGGTTTTGGAACGGCCAAAAACATTACAAAATGGGCGTTTGAAGGGCCTGATGGGCCAATTTTGGAATCGGTGAAAAACCTGATTGTGGAGCTAGTAGCCCAAGGAAAACCGATTGCGGGGTTATGTATGAGCCCCACGACCATTGCCAAAGCGTTGGAAGGAACAGCATACCACGCGCATTTGACCGTTGGAACGCCCAACGAAGCCTCTCCGTACGAAATCGCGGCCATTTCGGCAGGCATGGAGTCGATTGGACAAGTGGCAACAATGGCGTCGGTGCGAGAAATTGTGGTGGACGAAAAACTCAAAATTGTAACCGCTCCTTGTTACATGATGGAGGCGAACATTGTCGAAGTTCGTGATAACATCAAGCAGGCGGTGGACGCGCTGATTACATTGATGTAGTTACCAACGAAAAAGGCGGCCATTCGGCCGCCTTTTTCGTTGGAATTTATAGAAATTATTCGCTTTCGTTGTCTGAGATAATACCTTCTTTTTCGGCTTGCGCTTTATAATCGTGAAGCTGAACAGGTTTGCTTCCCTTCCGCATTTGAATATTGAGTACTTCCACTAGCAAGGAGAATGCAATGGCAAAGTATAAATAACCTTTTGGAACTGAACCCACGTGCGAACCAAAGACAGATACGTTGGCAAGGTGCGCTCCTTCGGCAATGAGCATAAATCCAATGGCAATCAAGAAGGCCAAACCGAGCATTTGCACCGACGGGTGGCGGTTGACAAAATCGCCAACAGGGCCTGAGAATGCCATCATAATAATGACCGAAAGCACTACCGAAATAATCATTACTGTGACGTTTTGGGTAAGACCAATGGCCGTCAAAATGGAGTCAATCGAAAAAACGACGTTGATAAGTGCAATTTGCATGACCACATTTGTCAACTTGCTTGCGGCACTTCCTTTTGGTTTTTGAACTTCTTCTTCCGCACCTTCTAATTTATGGTGAATCTCTGAGGTACTTTTGTACAACAAAAACAATCCTCCGACTACTAAAATGACACTTTGACCAGAAAAGGCCGCATGAAACCAGCCTGCGTCAATGTGCGTAAAGGGTTTTGATAGAGAAATAATAAATGAAATTCCAAATAACAGCGTTACGCGAAAAATCATGGCCAACAACAAACCAATGTTACGTGCTTTGGGCTGGTCTTTGCGGGCAAGTTTGTTGGCAGCAATTGAAATAAAAATGATGTTGTCGATCCCCAAAACAATTTCTAGGAATGTAAGGGTTAACAAACTAACGATGGCCTCTGCAGTAAATAGTGAATCCATTTTGATAAATGAGTGAGTAAATAAGTTGTTTAGTTAAGAAAGTTCAAAATTGAAGGGCTATTCGGTTTCAATAAGCTAATTTTACACGAAAAAACCAAACCCTCCATGAGTGGTAAAAAAATAACCTCAAAACTTCCCAACGTTGGTACAACGATATTTACGGTAATGTCTGCTTTGGCGGCAGAACACAAAGCCATTAACCTTTCGCAAGGTTTTCCTGATTTTGACATGCCCGATGATCTGGTCAATCTTACGTGCGAAGCACTGCAAAATGGCTATAATCAATATTCGCCCATGGCGGGTTGGATGCCATTGCGGGAGAGTATCGCTGCCAAAGTTCATGATTTGTACGGGGTTGAAATCAATCCTGATTCCGAAATTACCATTACCCCTGGTGGAACATACGGGATTTATACGGCTTTTACCACCGTGTTACAGCCTGGCGACGAGGTAATTGTGTTTGAACCCGCCTACGATAGTTATATTCCCAATATTGAAATCAACGGTGGAGTGGCGGTTCGGATTCCGCTGGAGTTTCCGACCTATCGGATCAATTGGGAGTTGGTTCGGGCTAAAATTACGCCCCGCACCCGCATGATTGCGCTCAATACGCCTCACAATCCTACGGGCAGTATTTTGCGGGCTTCGGACATCGAACAACTGCGTCAGCTAGTGGAGGAATTTGATTTGCTCATCATGTCTGACGAGGTGTATGAACATTTGATTTACGACGAAGAACCTCATCAAAGTATTTTGAGGTACGAAGATTTACGCCAACGGGCTTTCGTTAATTTTTCGTTTGGGAAGGTTTATCATTGCACAGGCTGGAAAATGGGGTATTGTATTGCGCCACCTGCGTTTACGGCTGAGTTTCGTAAAGTACACCAGTTTAATTGCTTTAGCTGTTATACCCCCGCCCAAGTTGCTTTGGCCGAGTACCTCAAAAACAAGGAGGCTTACCGTTCAATTTCTGGTTTTTATCAAAAGAAGCGTGATTATTTTGCCGAATTGATGAAACAAACGCGTTTCAAGCCCCTCCCGAGTTACGGTAGTTATTTTCAATTGTATTATTTCGATCACCTTTCCGATTTGTCCGACAAAGACTTTTCTATTTGGCTAACCAAAGAACACGGCGTGGCTTGCATTCCTGTTTCGGCATTTTACCAAGAAGCTATCGACAACGGTGTTGTGCGTTTTTGCTTTGCAAAAAAAGAAGAAACGCTCGACAAAGCGGTGGAAAGATTGGTGAAACTGTAGTAGTGTGTCAAAATTGGGTTTCTCAAAATATCAGGCAAAAAGGGCGGGTTGTGAGCAACCCTTTGCACGATGCGCAACAAAGAAGGGGCGGGTTTTGAGAAACCCTTTGCACGATGATCGGGTTTTGAGAAACCCTCAGCACACTCGACATTACTTAATCACTCTCCGCACACCTACATATCTCTTTTTGTAATAGTCGGCATGAAGGACGTCGTAACGGATGCCGCCTTTCCAAGCTGAGTGGATGAATTTGACGTAGCCATCGCTAACGGCGACAATCATTCCGACGTGGCCAATACGGGCGCTTTTTGAGTTGCTTCCTTTGAAGAAAATTAAATCACCTGGACGTGCTTCGCCAAGGGCGATTTCGACGCCGTGGGAGATTTGGGCGGCGCTAGAATGGGGAAGGAGCATCCCAAATTTAGAAAAACAGTATCGTACAAAACCTGAGCAGTCGAAGCCTTTGGGAGAACTCCCGCCTGAGCGGTAACGGTAGCTAAGGTGCTTTTTTGCAAATGACAGAATATCAGTCGTTAATGAGTTGGTTTGGGTCGAATCGACTGCTTGTTTTTGGGCAAAAGAAAAGGTCGATAAAAGGCATAATCCTAGAACAAAAATCCACTTCTTCATCAGTTAGGTACTTTTTTATAGGGTTGAACGCTTCCCCAAGTAAGTAAAGAAAGTTTTGTTAGCCAAATTTTTTGAATTAAAATTTATATCGTAATATTGCGATGAATTAGCATTTTTACACCAAATGGGAACAACAAAATCGGAGGTTTTTACCGAAGAAGAAAACCGAATTGCGGACTTGGCCAAGGCGTTTGCGCATCCTGCCAGGGTGGCTATTTTGCGACTTTTAGCCGAGAAAAAAGCCTGCGTTTGTGGCGATTTGGTGGATGAATTACCGCTTTCCCAAGCCACAGTTTCGCAACATTTGAAGGAGCTGAAACGCATCGGCATCATCAAAGGGGACATTGCTCCACCGCGCGTTTGTTACTGCATCGACGAAGTTGTTTGGAACGAAGCAATGCAGTCGTTTGGGCTGTTGTTTTCGTCGTACCTTAAAAATGATTGCTGCTAAAATTTTTTGCTTATATTTATCGTAATATTACAATTGAAACCAATGCTTACAATGACAACAGACGAATCGCTCAAAAACTTGGTGCGTGAAAAATACACTGAGGTGGCTAATCAATCAAAGGATTTCAACGCGGCTTCTTGTTGTGGCTGTGGCCCAAGTTGTGAAACGGACGGCGAATTTTTGGGAATCATGGCCGAAGATTATACGAAATTAAGCGGATACGTGGCCGATGCCGACTTGGGCTTGGGATGTGGGCTTCCTACCCAATTTGCCCAAATCAAAGAAGGCGATACGGTCATTGATTTAGGCAGTGGCGCGGGTAACGATGCCTTTGTAGCGCGGGCTGCAACGGGGAATTCGGGCAAGGTGATTGGAGTGGACTTTACGGAAGCCATGATTGCCAAAGCACGGGCCAACGCCGAAAAATTGGGCTTCAATAACGTGGAGTTTCGCCAAGGGGATATTGAAGCGATGCCTGTTAGTGATAATGTCGCTGATGTGGTTGTGAGCAATTGTGTATTGAATTTGGTGCCGAACAAAGCCAATGTGTTCAAAGAAATTTACCGTACGTTGAAGCCTGGTGGGCATTTTAGTATTTCTGACATTGTGTTGGAAGGGGAACTGCCAGCGGGGCTACAACATGCCGCTGAAATGTACGCAGGCTGTGTGTCGGGGGCGATTCAGAAATCAGACTATTTGGGATTGATTGAAAAAACGGGATTTGTCAACATCACTCTTCAGAAAGATCGTGAAATTGTACTTCCTGATTCGATTTTGGCCGAATACATTTCGAGCGAAGAAATTGAGGCGTACCGTAAAGGGAATTTGGGAATTTACAGCATTACAGTTTACGCCGATAAACCATCGCCAGCGGCGGCAGAAATCCGAATTCGTACGGCAAAACCAACTGACAAAGAATCGGTTACGGAATTGTTGCAATCGGCAGGTCTGCCAACGGCAGATTTGAGTCCTGAACTTTCCAATTTCTTACTTGCATTTGTGGATGGTCAGCTGGTTGGTACGGCAGGAGTGGAGGTAACGGGCGACTACGGACTTTTGCGTTCGGTAGCGGTGAAAGAGTCCTTTCGGAACTATAAAATTGCGCAACGTTTGGTCAATGATTTAACCAAACAAATGCGTTTGCAGTGGGTAAAAGAACTGTATTTAATCACAACAACGGCCGAAACCTATTTTGCGAAACAGGGTTTTGAAAAAGTAGAACGCACCGCTGTCCCTACTGAAATAGCACAATCACAGCAGTTTAGCGGTCTATGCCCAAGTTCGGCCACGGTGATGAAGAAGTCGGTAGAGAAACCCAAAATCAAGCTGTTGGAGTTAGAACAAGCGTCGTCGTGTTGCACGCCCAATTCGGGTTGTTGTTAGGATGTGCTTGGAACACGGATTGAATGGATTAAACGGGTTTTTGTGGATAGAATCCGTTTAATCAAAATCGGTTTGATAGACTACTTTTCCCGTGTAGGAGTTGGATACTTTGACCCAATCTACGGAACCCGTTCCTTTAAACGTAAAACGAATATCGGTTAGGTTGAAAAAGTTTTCTCGGCCTTCATACTCGCCCTGAAATACCGAAATTCCATTGACAAACACTTCGACTTGCTTGCCCCTCAATTGGAGTTTAAAGGTATTCCATTCGTTGTGGTTTATCCCAAAATTATCTAAATCTACATTTTTGCCCTGTTGGAGGTTGCCTTTCCTGAAAATCGTTTTACCTACGATCAATTTGGCATAATCGGAGCAACCCTTCATCGTAAATTCTGACTCGGCAATATTAAGGTGTTTATCAGTTAGCAAAATATCGGTATTAAAACAGCTTTCGCCGCCTTCATTTTCAGGGTTTTTCAGGCGGGCTTCTAAGGTCACACTATCAAGACGAAGACCGAAATCTTGCGTGAGTGCATACACGGAGTGGCGATAATCGTCTTCTCCTTTTATTTCGTTGGGTAATTCGCGCGGATCCAAATGAAGCACCCCATCGTTGATGTAGGTCTTAACAGTGCTGATGTTGGTCGTCCAATTCTTTTCGTACGCTACCCCAAAACCCCAAGCTGCCCATTGATTTGGATAAGAAAACACGGTATGATAGTCGGTTTTGATGTTGTGTTTATTGACCAATAAATTGAGACGATAGACCCCAGGGTAAAAATACGTTTGAGAAACTGTGTCACAAGGCTTGGCACTGCTCGTGATGTAACTGACGTAATTGTTTGCGGATACAATTCTCCCAACCCCCAAAATCAATTCTACGTCTCGAACGCGTTTAAGCGACTGTACATCGTACATAATACGAACCGATTGAGGATATTTTCCCACCGTTTTGATGACATTAAACTGCACTCCTTTGACCTCTTCGGACGAAAAAGGTTGGCTTTGCCACCAATTAAAACTCAAATAAACAAGTACCGACACGGCCAGGATTCCCAAGAAAATGGGTACGAATCTGGGGAGAGTGAATTTCGGTTTGATGACCTTAAATGTCGTGTATGGGCTGTCAGATAGCGGAATTATCTGCGTTTTACGAAGGGCGGGCAAAAACGATTCTTCGATATTGACGTAGTTGATGTGGATATTTTGGCGGTCGATTTCATTGTTTTTTTGTTGAAAGTCAGCCCAGTCGGCATAACCTAAATAGACTGCTATGACGTTGCGGAAGCGGGTTTGGATACGAACTTCTTTAGTGCCGTATTCAAAAATAAAGCGGCGTAGAAAATCTTTGCTGAATAGTTCGTTTTTGCTTTCTCCGTTGGGATGTTGGTGTAAGACTTCCTCAATATCAGCCAGCAGAGTTTCCAAAAACGCATTTTTACTTTTAAGGGCTTCAAAACTGCTGAACTCCTCAAACTCCTTTTGCCATTTGGAAGGCCATTCATTGACAATCTGTTGCAAAAATTGTTCGCGAAGCTCGTGCAAGTAAATTTTGTCTTTAAGCAACATAAACCAGTGAGTGATAGGGTAAAGGTGAATAAATATACCCTTTGCAAAATCTTTTGCAAAAATAAATCCTTGGCAAACTTGATTTTGCCAAGGATTTATTCTGTGCTGGGCTTTATTTCATGCCTTGAAACTCATCATTAATCCTCATGAAAAAAACAGCTGCTTTCCTTCTGGTTCTATTTTTTGTCGCTTTTACCGCTTTTGGACAGAGTGTTACGCTAACCCCCACCACGGATAAGCAGCTTACCTTGACTGCGGCGGGGGTAGCAGTACCCAACATTACCGGGCAACGATCGGATGGGACATCGGCAGCACCGACTGCTTTACCGAGCGGTGCCTGGATGATGAGTATCTATGGACGAGGCTATAATGGCAGTGGATATTCCACTAACGCCAGCTCGGCCATTACTTTTGGCGCCGCCCAAGACTTCACCCCCACGGCAAACGGCTCCAATATTCAATTTTATACGACCCTTTTGAATACGCTCTCCACTCAGGAAAGAATGAGGATTGACCACAATGGCAGAGTAGGGATTGGACTAATTAACCCAGCTACCACTCTGGATGTAAACAGCCCTTCAAATTTTATTGCTAAATTCAATGGAGTGGGTGCACAAACGTATATAGCCCTTCATGAAAATGGAGTCTATCGCGGCTATTTGGGTTCCTTTGCTGGTGCTGCCGAAGATGTTGATTTTGGGACGGGCAACGGTACAACAGGAAAACTGCATTTGACCATAAAAGCCATTCCTCGACTCACCATTGACACAACGGGCAATGTGGGTATTGGGACAAGTATCTTCGCAACAGGCGAAAAATTTGCAGTGAGAAATGGTACAACGCAATTTGGGATATTCCCAGGGTATTTTGATGCCATCCCAGACGCCAACTGGACTACTTTTAAAACACCCTTGAGGATTCAGAATGATTTTTCAGTGAGTGGTAGGATAACCACCAATAATGCATTAGATGTAAATGGCTTTTCAAAATTAGGCAATGATGCCCCTGCCATCAAGGTGAAGAAATTGACAGGTACTACGGGGGCAGCACAGGGAGATATAATTCCTATCAGTCACGGGCTTACGAGCACAAAAATACTGTCAATTACTGTGTTGGTTCAATTTGAGACAAATGGGCAGTATGTCCCTCATTCTTATACAAATACGAATGGGTACCAATTTGATTTTTTTTCAGATGCAACTAATATTCAGATCCGAAACCACCCCACAAACAGCGGTCAAATTTTATCAAAACCGATTAAAATCATGATTACGTATGAGCAGTAAAGAAGAGAGGGGTTATTGAACCCCTTTTATATCATCAATCAGCCATTGGTTGGCCACATTGTTGAGTGTGACGGTTGCGGCTTTTCCGCCAAACATCCATAACTCAAAAGTTGCTTTGGTAGCCGCACTGGAGATGGGCTTGATTTTAAATTGATCATCAAAATCTTGCGCCTGAACGATGGGGTCGTAGCCGCCTTCGTTGTCTTTTTCCATTTTTTGGTAAAATACGGTTAATCGTTTACGAAACGCAGGACTAAACTCGGGCCGCTTGAGCACCTGACGCCATTCAAGCATGGCGCCTTTGGTGGTGTACCATTTGTAAAAGTCCTGAACTGTTTGAGCGGCGGTTTTGGTTTGCCCATTAGAGGTGTTTGCAAAGTACCCCAAAACGAAAAATAATACAAGAATTCTGCGCATTGTTAATAAATAAAAAGATAGAGTTAAAACTTGTTTAAAATAGCAATAAGTTGCTTTTTATCAGCACTATCAGTGGTTTTGCTAAGAATGTTTTTCCAATCATTTGCCGATTTTTTTACTAATTTTTTGTCGGCGGCATCGTAGGTTTTGGTCTCTGCTGGATCTGAGTACTTAAACTCTTCGAGAACGGACTGAACCAGCGCGTTGGCATTTTTTCCTTTGGGATGTCGTTTTAGGTATTCACCTGATTTGGATAGGGCACGGTCCAACACACACACCCAATAGCCTTCACATTCGCCACCCGTTTCGAGTTGGCTTGCTTCGTAGGCGATACGTTCTTTGAGCGGGTCGGTGGCAGGGACTGTCGCTTCCAGTTTCCACAAAAGGTCTTGTTGTAAAAAATGGCCTGCGTTCCCATAGTCGCTGTAATAGACCTCTTTTTTATGGCTATCAGTCCAATATTTTAGTTCATTGGTGCCAAACGGAATGCTGCGTGCAATGCGTTGAATGGTGACCAAACGAAAGAATTCTATCTCTGCCAATTCGGTAGGAGTGAGCGTTTTATCCGTTTTGAGGGCAGTAAGCCAGCTTTCCACTTCCACGTTGGCGGCTCCACTTTCTTTGGGTTTGTTGTTATAACCATGAGCGATGCTCAAAGAGACTTCCTTCGGCGTAGGTTTATCTAATGCCACAATTTGGGAAGGGGTTACCCAACCCGTGGCTCCTTTGTCTTGGCTAATTTTTAAAAATTTACCATTGGCTGATTTTTCAAGAAGTTTGACTTTGGCTCCGATTCGATAACTGCCTGCGGTCGCCCCCGTTGAGGCAGGATTTTTGAAAGCGCTCACTTTGGGTTGTGCGACCATGTATTCTTGAGCAACGACGCTCAAGGAAAAAAGCAATACAAAAAGTATAGAAAATAGGTTTTTCATTGGATTTAAAGGATAGGGTTTGAGTCATATTAGAGGTAAACGTCTTTGTAAATCGCGTACTGAACGGGTTTAAACGTTTTGAGTTTCAAGAGTGGCTTCTTGCCAATGTTGAGCTTAGTAACTTTGTCTTTTGGCGTATTTCCTTTGGCATCTTCTCCTGCACCTTTGGAAATCTCGGTGGCACCCGTGATGAGGTTAAAGTCGTATTTTTCGTACGAACCGTCGTGCGTAGAGCTTGCCGTGTAAGTGGCACCAATCATAAACCAATCATTATCTTGGAATCTCCAACGGTAAGCATATCCCCATCGACTAGAGCTCCCTCCGTAAAAACGTACCAAAAGGGTGCCTCTTTCCACTGAAAGCCCTTCCCACGGGTCGCCAAAGACACCGCCTTCGTTGGACAGCATGATTGATTCGTTGGATTGAATCGCAAGTTTGTAACTGCCATCAGCTTGTTTGAATGCCACCAAGAGAATACGGGGTTGCTGGTCGTTGTCGGTTTCTTTCAGGTTTTTAACGGGTTTGTCGGCTTCAATAACCGCCGCGAGGTCGGGAAGGTTGTCTTTGTTGAGGTCGCCTTCGGCTTTTTCGTGAATGTGCCAACCCTTCAGCACAAACGATTCCACTTTGGTACCCGCAACGGGTAAAATGGGGTACTTATAGGATTGAAAAAATAGAGTAATTGAGAGTAAAGTAGGTAAGAACATTGTGAGTAAGTTTTGCCCAAATGTACGTAAGATTCTATTTTATTATCCATCATTTTGGGCTGTTTTTTATCGTCCCCCTTTGTTAGGAAGAACTTTCAAAAAAAACGTAATTTGCGTTGGTAAAAGAAAAATAGGAACGTATGGTTCAGCAAGTAACGATTGAGAATTTCAAATCTATCGAATCCTTAACCTTAGAGTTGGGGCGGGTAAATGTCTTTATTGGTGAAAACGGAAGCGGGAAAAGCAATATCCTTGAAGCAATTGCTATGGGTTCGGCAGCAGCGGAAAATAAATTGAGTAATGAGTTTTTAGCTTCGAGGGGAATTAGAGTGACTGAACCTCAGGCGATGCGAAGTGGATTTGAGCAGAAGAGCTTGATTAAAGACATAATTATCCAATTTCAGTTTAAAGGAGAACGTGAATACAAACATTTGATTTATAATAATAATGGTGCATTTGATAGTTGGAGGGAAAGAAATTTGGAAAGGATAGAAAGAGACTTTCAAAAATTTATAAGTGAAAGTAGGAGAGATCACATGGCAGACATTGAGGCAAAAGTAATAGCCGAAGCTAGATCTAAAGAAATCGTCACAGGCTTGAATGTAGAGGCTACCAACTTTCTCATTTATTCCCCTGAAAACTACTTTCTTCGACGTTTTGAGGACGAATCGCAAATAGCTCCTTTGGGAATTAGAGGTGAGGGTTTGTTTAAATTATTGTCTGTTATTTATGAAGAAAAACCTGAGCAGTTCCAAAAAATTCGAGAACATTTAGAGGTAATTGATTGGTTTGAAGGGTTTGAAATACCCGATGATTTACGATTCACAGAACGGCGCATTCGTATTAAAGACCGCTTTATTGAAGATGGTTTGTCGTATTTTGACCAACGAAGTTCTAACGAGGGTTTTTTATACCTACTTTTCTATTTTTCTCTATTTGTCAGCGATTATACACCCAAATTTTTTGCCATAGATAACATTGATAATGCCATGAATCCCAAATTGGCTAGTCAATTGGTAAAACAATTGTCACACTTGGCCAAGGAGCATGATAAGCAAGTGATTATGACTACGCACAATCCTGCGGTGTTAGATGGATTGGATTTGAAGGATGAAGAACAACGATTGTTTGTCATTTCGAGAAACAAACTGGGGCATACCAAAGCACTTCGAATTACGCACAAACCGACTCCTGAGGGGCTCGACCCGGTACGCTTGTCGGAACAATTTCTGCGGGGATATATCGGAGGATTACCCAAAAACTTTTAGACCATGGCGACATTTGGACTCGTGGCAGAAGGAGTGACTGACCATGTGGTATTGGAGAATATTTTGATTGGTTATTTTAATGACCCCGACCTTGTCGTACGACCGTTGCAGCCTCTACGGGATGCCACCGATACTGATACTTTATCCGAAAGTTTTGGCGGCTGGTACAACGTGTTTGAATATTGTCAATCTAGCGTTTTTAAGGAGGCTTTTGTGCAAAATGATTATTTGGTCGTGCAAATTGACACAGATTGTTCTCATCATAAACACTTCGATATTCCACCTAAAAATGGAGAAACCATCGAACAATTTATCGAACGGATTGTCGAAAAGTTTGATGGGCTCATATTGAAAAGTTTTGGCGAAGCGTTTTTTGAGATGTATCAAAAACGCATTCTTTTTGCCATATCAGTTGATGAAATTGAATGTTGGCTTTTGCCACTTTATTGTTCGGACAAAGCACGGTCTTCCGTCAATAACTGCCTTCATAAGTTAAATCAGGTATTGATGAAAAACAAAAAAGAAGCCATTAACCCTAGTCGTAAGGAACCAAGAGTTTATGAAAAACTATCGCGTGATTATTGTAAACACAAGATATTAAAAAGCCACTATGCACAGAATCCTAGTTTGAAGTATTTTGTAGAGCATTACTTAGATGAAGTACTATAAACTCAATAAGAATTTTAGAAAAATAGGAACCCCTACACACATGACGCCTCAATTTGAAGGAACCGAAAAGTACGTCGCAACACGTGAGTTGGCCGTGGCCGTGAATGCCTCGGTGAGTTTGCAAAAACCGCTGCTGCTCAAAGGAGAACCTGGCACGGGCAAAACCATGCTTGCCTATGAAGTGGCCAAAGCGTTGGGAAAACGACTCATTACGTGGCACATCAAATCAACGACACTGGCGCACCAAGGTTTGTACGAATACGATGCCGTTTCGCGACTGCGTGACTCACAGCTTGGTGATCAGCGGGTGTATGACGTGGAGAATTATATCAAAAAAGGGAAATTGTGGGAAGCCTTTGAGGCCGAAGAGCAGGTCGTGTTGTTGATTGACGAAATCGATAAAGCCGACATTGAGTTTCCCAATGACTTGTTGCAAGAACTCGACCGTATGGAGTTTTTTTGCTATGAACTCAACCGAACCGTTGCAGCAAAACATCGTCCGATTGTCATCATTACGTCCAACAACGAAAAAGAACTACCCGACGCGTTTTTGCGGCGTTGCTTTTTCCATTTCATTCGTTTTCCTGATCGGGAAACCATGCTCCAAATTGTCAATGTTCACTATCCCGACCTTGATAAAGAGTTGTTGGAACGGTCGTTAAAACTATTTTTCGCCGTTCGGGACGTGAAAGCGCTGAAAAAGAAGCCCTCTACCAGCGAATTGATTGATTGGATTAAGCTGTTACTTTGGGCGAAAGTATCCGCCGATGATCTCAAAGACCTTGAGTCAATGCCCGAGGTGCCGCCGTTTTTTGGGGCATTGCTCAAAAATGAACAAGACAACGACTTATACGCAGCCTTACGTTCCAAAGGTTTTCGGCCTTATTAAGCGCTTGTGATTATCCATTAATTCTTTACTTCGTCGCTCACAAAGATGTTTTTAGACTTTTTTTTATTGCTCAAAAAACACGCACTTCCTGTATCAGTGGGGGAGTATCTGAACCTGTTGGAAGGACTCAAGCAGCAGGTCATTCAAATGAGTGTGGAAGAGTTTTACTACTTCAGTCGGACGGTATTGATTAAGAATGAAATGCACTACGATTTGTTTGACCGACTGTTTGCGGAGTATTTCAAAAACGCCGAAACTGTTGAAGCCAAATTGTTGGAAGTGAATGTGCCGCCCGATTGGTTTGAAGACGCCCTCAAACGAGAATTGACGGAGGAAGAAAAAGAATTGATTGAAAAAATGGGAGGTTTGGAGAAACTCTTTGAGCGCTTTCAACAATTATTGCATGAGCAAAACGAACGTCATTCGGGAGGAAATACGTGGATTGGTTCGGGGGGAACTTCTCCTTTTGGCAATAATGGTTACAATCCTGAGGGTTTTCGAGTGAAAGGCCCTTCGGCAGGAAACCGAACGGCGTTGAAAGTGTGGGAGCAACGCGAGTACAAGAACTACGATGAAGACGTAGAACTCAATACCCGAAACATGAAAATGGCCCTTCGGCGTTTACGAATCCTGACGCGGGAAGGAGCCGACGAAGAACTTGACATGAACGCTACCATCGAAGGTACAAGCCGAAATGGTGGGATTTTGGATATTCATCTGCACCCGTCGCGAAAAAATAACGTAAAGGTGCTGTTGCTACTCGACGTCGGAGGTTCGATGGACGACCACATTGATTTGTGTTCGCAGTTGTTTTCGGCGGCCAAATACCAGTTTAAGCACATCGAATACTTTTATTTCCACAATTGTATTTACGAAACCCTTTGGCGGGATAACAGTCGGCGGTCGAGCCGAGTACCGACGCTGGAGGTTTTACATAAGTATAACAAAGACTACAAAGTAATTTTTGTGGGTGATGCTTCCATGGCTTCCTACGAAATCACTCATCCCAAAGGAAGTGTGGAACATTACAACGAAGAAGCGGGTATGACGTGGTTGAATCGTTTTAAAGAACAATACCCTCATTTCGTATGGTTAAATCCAATCGCGGTAGCAGACTACTGGAAATATACCCATAGTATCAGTATTATTCGAGAATGGTCCGAAAATCGGATGTTTCCACTGACCCTAAATGGATTGACTCAAGCCATGAAATGTTTGAAAAATCCTAAAATTAAATTTGAAACGAGCGTTTGAGTCCAACTATTTTAAAACACATAGGGCACAGATAGGATAAACACATAGTAAAACATATTCATCTGCGGTCATCTGCGACTTTAAATCCGCGCAAATCTGCGGGGAAAGTTTAAAGGTAACGCAGCAAAGTTTAACTCCAAATATGCATTTATTTTTCCAGCCTGATTTCTCTTCAATTTCTGCCCTCACCGACGATGAGGCTTTCCACGCCGCCAAAGTGTTACGCCTGCGCGAAGGAGAAACCGTTCAAGTAACCGACGGCCAAGGAAGTTGGTACGACGCCCAAGTGCGTCAGAGTACGCCCAAGCGGTGTGATTTACAAATTCTAAAACAAACCACTTACGAGCCACGCCCGTATTCCATCGAAATCGCTTTGGCCCCCACCAAAAATATCGACCGCATTGAATGGTTTGTCGAAAAAGCGACGGAAATGGGAATGGATAAAATCTCGTTTTTCTATACCAAACACTCAGAACGACGTACGATTAAACTAGACCGCTTGCAAAAAATAGCCGTTTCGGCCATGAAGCAGTCGTTGCAAGCGTACTTGCCTCAGTTAGAAGAAGTGGGTGATTTTGAAAAATGGTTGCCCAAAGCGTCGGAAGCAACGGCGCAAAAATTTATTGCCCATTTACCCGACGATGTGCTTCCGCCGCATTTGTTGAAAAGTGCTCTTCCAAAACAAAATTACCTTGTGTTAATTGGCCCTGAGGGGGATTTTACGACCAAAGAAATCGAATTGACGCAACAACTTGGGTTTCAAATGGCCGTGTTGGGCAATACCCGCTTGCGGACGGAAACGGCAGCGTTGGTGGCGTGTCAGACTTTGCATCTCGTAAACATACCATAAAGCTGCACGGTTTAGGTCGTGTTTGCTACGGTTTACTTACTTAATATCCCGATTCACTGTGACATTTTTTTTAATGGTGGCTACTTTCCTGAATTTTGGAATGTTGATTTTAACCCTTAAAAATGCTACATCCATTATGTCACAGGCATCGTACTTTTCGCTCCCTCCGTTAAAAGAAAGCCGTTTATCGCATATATTTGTGCATGTGGGCGGTATTCCTAGACCTATCGATAAATTCCAAATCGTCTATATGCAGTCGGAGGTGAACTATACCCGACTTTTCTTAAAAAATGGGAAGTCTTATTTGGAGTCAAAAACTTTGAAGCATTTCAACGAAGTTATGGGAAACGTTGATTTTGTACGTATTCATAAGTCGTACCTCGTCAATGCCAAACATATTGTAACGATGACTCCTGACAATGTGCTGTTGCTCAACGGCGAAGAATTGCCCATTTCGCGGCGGAAACGTAGGGCCTTAAAAAAAGATAATGCACTGACAAAATTTTGGGGAAATTAGTAAACCATACAAATCATGAATCAAAAACCATCTTCGGCATTTATTGGCGCTTCTTGGGTCGCACTGGGCGCAGGCATGGCAGGCTACATTATTGGGCTTTGGAGGGCCGAACTCCCACTTAATGAAAAAGGATATTATTTTACGGTTTTGATGTACGGGTTATTCGCCGTTGTGTCAGTACAAAAAAGCGTGCGCGACCGCTTGGAGGGTATTCCAGTGACGGATGTGTATTACGGAATCAGTTGGTTTTCAACTATTTTGTCCATTTCTCTTTTGGCGATAGGGCTTTGGAATGCCACCATGCTTCCAAGCGAAAAAGGATTTTATGCTTTTGCGTTTCTGTTGGCACTATTTGGGGCGATTGCTGTTCAAAAAAATACCAGAGATAGCCAAGACAGTCCTTCTTCTAAAACTGGTACTAAATTTGATAAGGATTCGTTGTAATTGGTGTACAAACTTGCGTGATTGAATCGTTTACGTTAAGTTCGTGCAACGGTTCATTCATCAAGACACCCCCATTATGCGCCTCCTTCAAAAGCTGTTTCTATCCCTGTTGCTTAGTGCCTTTATATTGACCACTGCTTCGGCCCAATATTCTTATAAAATCGCAAAACTCAAGTACGGTGGTGGGGGCGACTGGTACGCCAACAAAACATCAGTACCCAATCTCATTAAGTTCTGCAATCAGAACTTACGCATGAATATTTTCCCCGAGGAAGACATTGTGGAGCCTGGAAGCCCCGATTTATTTTCATATCCTTTTGTTCACTTGACAGGCCACGGCAACGTCCTTTTTTCTGATTCGGAAGCCCGAAATCTTCGTAAATACCTGATTGCAGGAGGTTTTCTTCATCTTGACGATAACTACGGATTGGATAAATTTATTCGCCGAGAAATGAAAAAGGTATTCCCCGAACTGGAGTTTGTCGAAGTGCCTTTTAATCACCCCGTTTACCACCAAAAATTTAACTTCACTAATGGGCTTCCCAAAGTTCACGAGCACGACTCTAAACCCCCTCAAGGTTTTGGGCTGTTTTGGCAAGGACGTTTGGTCTGTTATTATAGCTACGAATGCGACCTAGGCAACGGCTGGGAAGACCAAAGTGTCTATAACGACCCCGAAGAACTCCGCCTCCAAGCCTTGCGTATGGGAGCGAATTTGGTTCAGTACGCACTTACTGTTAACCAGTAAGCGGAAATTCGCTCGAAAAGGTTGTTTGTCAGCAAAGCTTTTCTTAGTTTTGTACAAGTTTATAATAAGTTTAAATAATCCATTTGCTTCATGTACGCAGTTTTGGTTGCCTTTTTTGGACATTGGTATCTTTCATTGTTTTGCCAAACATTCTTTTTGCACCGTTACTCTGCCCATAAGATGTTCACTATGAACAAGTTTTGGGAGAAGTTTTTCTACGCTTTGACCTACATTTCGCAAGGGTCATCGTATTTGAGTCCACGTGCTTACGCCATTTTACACCGTATGCACCACGCGTTTAGCGACACAGAAAAAGACCCACATTCGCCGCATCATACCGAAAACGTGTTTACGATGATGTGGAAAACCAAAGATATTTACAATGCCGTTGTGCAGCGTAAAATGAAAGTAGAAGCTCGTTTTGACCGTGATTATCCATATTGGGAAAAACTCGAAAAATTGGGTGACTCATGGATTTCGCGCGTTGGTTGGGGGGTATCGTACTCGGTTTTCTATATTTTTGCGTTTATCTATTTGGATATGCACTGGGCGTTTTTCTTGTTGTTGCCTATCCACTTTTTGATGGGGCCTGTTCACGGGGCTATCGTCAACTGGAGTGGTCACAAGTATGGTTACCAAAACTTTGACAACCGCGATGAGTCAAAAAATTCGTTGATTTTTGATTTGTTGATGATGGGCGAATTGTTCCAAAACAACCACCACAAATTGCCAAACCGTGCCAACTTTGGTACTAAATGGTTTGAATTTGACCCAACTTATCCAGTTATTAAACTCTTGAGTTGGACTAAAATCATCAAACTTCGTGAATCAAAAGTAGGTGTTGAGGTACCAGCACCAGCGCACGAAAGAGAGGCATAAGAAGCAAAAGATATTTCCAATAAAAAAGCGGGTTAGTGTCAACTAGCCCGCTTTTTTATTGGAGAAAATTTTCAAAGCAATAACCCTACAAGAGACGTTTTAAAATTTCTTCCCAGTTCATGACACGCTCAAATTCCGTTTCCTTGAGATTATGAGGTGCGTTGAAGAGTAATCCTTTTCCTTTGAATGTCTTCAGGTTTCGGGGCATATCGTCGATGAGGTAATCGCCGTTTAGGATACTTTTATCGCCACAAAAAACGATGTTTGACCAAGAAATAAACCCAAAATGACGGTGAAGCCAATCGTACTTTTCGCGAAAGGAGTTGGGAAATTCCATCGCTGCTGTTGCGACAAAAATTTCGTATTTTTTGCTCAATTCCAACACGGCTTCTTGGGCATTCGGAATGAGTGGAATGTCCGAAAAAAAGCCAGGTTCGTGGAGGATTTTGTAAAGTCGCTTTTGATCGGCTTGCGATAGGGTTTCGTAAAAAGAGTCTTGGTGAAGTTCTGCTGAAGTTAATTGGGTGTCAAATTCACGAAGAACGATGTCTGCAAGTTTACCATGGGTATCGGCCAATACGTCGTCTTGGTCTAAAATGAGGCGTGGTTTGGTCATGTGTTTAAATAAAGGCGATTATAAAAAGTCAACTCCGATTTCACCAGAAAAATTCAGAGAATTAGAAGATTAATTAATCGAGCTGGTCATTGAATAAGGGTAAAAGCAGGGGTAATTTGTTGAAAATGAGAGAAAGAAAAAGGGTAAAGAATGCTTCAAAAAACATCCTTTACCCTTTAGCAGTTCGACATTTTGCATTCGACAATCGATATTCCCGTTTATCCTTTCGGCTTCAAAAACACAAAAGGTATAATCATTTCTTCGATAGAGACACCTCCGTGTTGAAACGTATCACGGTACATATTTACGTATTGATTGAAGTTGTTGGGGTAGGCAAAAAAGTAATCGCCAAGGGTGAAAACGTAGGCAGTTGATACGTTCAGTTTCGGTAAAAACAATCGCTCAGGACGGCGGCATACGTAAAGGTGGTTGTCGTCAAAACCAAGGTTTTTGCCCTGTTTGTAGCGCAAATTGGTGTTAGTTTCGCGGTAGCCGACGATTTTTACTGGTTTCTTCACACGCGTCATGCCATGATCGGTAGTAATGATAATGCGCCCTTTTTTCTCCGCAATTTTCTGAATCAAATCCATAATGGGCGAATGCTGAAACCAAGACTTGGTAATGGAGCGATAGGCAGCTTCGTCAGGTGCTAATTCTTTGATCATCATCATGTCGGTTCGGGCGTGCGAAAGCATGTCCACGAAGTTATAGACGATGACGTTCAAGTGGTTTTTCCAGAGATTAGGCAAGTTATCAACGAGGTTTTTACCTTGGTTCTGGTTGATGATTTTGTTGTACGAAAACCGTACTTGCATACGATTACGTTCAAATTGCTTCCGCAACAAATCTTCTTCGTGCTTATTTAACCCTTCTTCGCCTTCGGGAGTGTTTTCATCGTTTACCCACCAATTTGGGTATTGTTTTTCGATTTCACTCGGCATCAATCCCGCAAAAATGGAGTTACGTGAAAAACCCGTCGTCGTAGGGAGTATTGAATAATAAGAGCCTTCTTCTTCAATCGTAAAGTATTCATTCAGAAGAGGTTCTACTACTTTCCATTGGTCAAAACGGAAGTTGTCGATGAGAATAAAAAAGAGCGGCTCGCTGGGTTTCATCAACGGAAATACTTTCCGCTTCATTAACTGGTGCGACAGAATGGGTTTGTCGGAATGAGGGTCGTTGAGCCAGTCTTCGTAATTGTCAATGATAAACTTGCAAAAGTTGTTGTTTGCTTCTTCTTTTTGGGTGTAAAACACCTCTTCCATGCTTTTGTCTTTGCTCTGCTCAAGTTCTAACTCCCAGTATATGAGCTTTTTGTAAAGTTCTACCCACTCAGAGTGGCCGATGCGGTCTTGGTATTGCATGGCCAGCTGGCGGAACTCTTGCATGTAATTGTGGTTTGTTTTTTCACTAACCAAGCGCTTGTTGTCCAAAATCTTTTTGACCGACAATAAAATCTGATTGGGATTCAGCGGCTTGATGAGGTAGTCGGCAATTTTAGAACCAATGGCTTCCTCCATGATGCGCTCTTCCTCGCTTTTGGTAATCATAACCACGGGAAGGTTTGGGCGACTTTGCTTAATTTGAGCTAAGGTTTCAAGCCCCGTGAGCCCAGGCATATTTTCGTCCAAAAAAACGACATCAAAACGTTCTTGCTCTACTTTTTCGAGGGCGTCTGCGCCGCTATTGACTGGAGTAATGGTGTAACCTTTGCCCGTTAAGAATAAAATATGGGGTTTAAGTAAGTCTATTTCATCGTCTGCCCAGAGGATATTTGCCATAGTGAATTGTGTTGAATTGATACAAAGGAGTTGGTGAGTACAAGAGTTCTTGAAACTTGACTTTTCTAACGTGCGAAGGTGCGAATAATTGTAGAGAAGTGACAATTATCAGCCAAGATAAATGCGTTTTATCATATTTTTTAGTGGGTTGAATAAAGAAATTTGACCTGTTCACCAACTAATTCTCCCTAAAAATGAAAACGATACTTGTCCCCACCGACCTGAGCGATGTCTCTGAATATGCCCTTGAGGTAGCCGTAGAAATTGCAAAAAAACAAGGAGCAACGGTGTCGCTGTTGAAGAAAATTGTTTTTCCAACGCTCGAATACACCATGATAGACAACGAATTTTATGAGTCGAAAGATGAATTTTATAAGTACTTAACGCAAGACTCGAAAGAGCGCCTTAAAGACATGGTGGACAAGCCAAAGTACGACAATGTAAAGTTTCGATTTAAAATCATGCGAGATACGGATACGCTGGCGTCGATTGTAACGCAGCAAAACGTTGACCTTATTGTGATGGGTTCTACGGGGGCAACGGGCTGGAAAGAGTGGACAAAAGGCTCTAATGCAGAGCAGGTTGTGCGTTATTCTCGCTGCCCAGTGTTGGTGGTAAAAGCACCCGTTGCTGCGTTTAAGCGCGTTGTAGTAGCCATTGATTTTGAAAATATTGGATTTATTAAAACGTCATTGGCCTTGTTGGATACCGCGCAAATTGAACCATACTTTGTGTATGTTGATAACGGAATGGCAAAATTTGACGGGCCGCAATTAAAAAATGAAATGGGAAAACTTGCGCTTGAGTTGGGCTTGACAAATTACGAGTTTACCATTTTTAATGATGATACGATTGAGCAAGGAATTTTGGATTATGCCAAGGAAGTAGAAGCGGATATTATTGTGATGTACACGCACGGGCGCAAGGGTTTGGATCACTTTATCAATGGAAGTATCGCCGAAGACGTTGTTAATCATGCAGATATTCCAGTATTAGTGAGTCATTAACAACCGTCAGACGATAGTCAGACGGTATGTTGACTAAATGCCGCATTGTCAGACGATAGTCAGACGATGATTAGACGTAATACTGTTTGACTATCGTCTGACAGTGACGTACAAAATCAGAAAAGAATGGTGCGCGGGGCGTGCCATTCTTTTTTTATGCGTAATTTTGCCCCGCAAAATAGCGTATCTAGTAACTTCAAACTCGTGCATTTGCACGCATTTTCATGCAAAACCACTCGGATGTATCGCGTCAAATTGCGGCGCACTTACTCAATATCGAGGCCATTCGTCTTCGTCCCGACCAACCTTTTAAATGGAGCTCGGGCTGGAATTCACCCATTTATTGTGATAATCGCCTTTCACTTTCGTACCCCGAAGTACGAACTTACATCAAAAATGCCCTTGCAGATGCCATTCGCGTTGCTTTTCCAGCAGCCGAACTGATTGCAGGCGTTGCTACAGCGGGTATTGCTCAAGGAGCGCTTGTTGCGGATGTCCTGCACATGCCTTATGCCTATGTACGTCCTGAACCCAAAAAACACGGCATGGGCAATCAAATCGAAGGGCGTATTTTGCCAGGCCAAAAAGTAGTGGTTTTGGAAGATTTGATTTCGACGGGCGGTAGTTCGTTGAAAGTAGTGGATGTTTTGCGTGAAGCAGGTGCGGAAGTCTTGGGAATGGCAGCCATTTTTACCTACGGTTTTGCGTTAGCCGATGAAAACTTTAGCCAAAAAGGAGTAGAGTTAATGTGTTTAAGCAATTACGATAGCTTATTACAAGAGGCTTTAAAATTGGATTATGTGACTGAGGGCCAGTTAGAAACGTTGGCGCAGTGGCGTAAAGACCCAGGAAGCTGGGGCGTATAACAAATTTGTCTCGCCTCGGCATTTTGTCGGGGCGTTTTTAATTCTTCTCGCATGAGCTCTGTTAATATCCCATCTATATTTTCTCCATTTAATCACCTAATTGCGGCCGAAAGTACCCGCCTTGGCGGAGTAAGTAGCCCACCGTTTTCGTCGTTAAATTTGGGAATTAATACCCAAGATTCTTTTGAAAATGTTCAAGCCAATCGGGCTATTTTTTTTCAACAATTAGGTATTGAAGAAACTCAGTTTGCGTCGTCATTTCAAGTGCACGGTGCCGAAGTGCAAATTGTCGAAAAAGGTGGCCGCGCTGAAGGGTACGACGCGCTCGTGACCAATCAACCAAATGTGTTTGTGGGGGTGACGGTGGCAGATTGTACCCCGATTTTGATTTTTGACTCAAAACAGTTGGCCGTAGGAGCCATTCATGCAGGTTGGCGCGGAACGGTCGCCGAGATTGTTCGCAAAACCTTGACAACCATGGCCGAAACTTACGGGACGCAAGCCAAAGATTGTTTCGCCTACGTGGGAACCTGCATCGACGAGTGTTCGTTTGAAGTAGGAGAGGAGGTAGCTGACCAATTTGAGGCCGAATTCAAACGCTTTGATACAGGGCTTAACAAATACTTCGTCGATTTAAAACGTGCCAATGCTGCTCAATTAGTAGCTTTTGGTATTCCAAAAAATCAAATAGAGATTTCCTCATTTTCAACCATCACGCACAACGAGACCTTTTTCTCTTATCGACTAGAAAAAGGGCAAACAGGCCGAATGTTGGCCGTTATTGGGCGAAAAGAGTAAACTAGAGAATTATTCTACAATGCAACAATCTTCATCTTCGTTAAAACTTTGGGTTAATCTTCTGTTGGTGTACGTGATTTGGGGTTCTACCTTTTTAGGAGTTCGCTATGCCCTCGAAACGTTACCGCCGTTGTTGACCAATACCATTCGATTTTTAGTGGGTGGTGTCCTTTTATTTGTCTTTACCTTGCTCAGAGGATACGGTATTCCTTCGCTTAAACAATGGTTGTCGGCAGCTTGGGTAGGTGTGTTGTTGAGCGGCATCGGAAACTGCGCAGTAGCGTATGCCATTGGTTACATGCCGTCGGGGTTAGTGGCTTTGTTGGTTGCAACTTTGCCAGGCTGGATGGTGGGTTTGGATTATTATTTCTTTGCGCGTCAAAAACCCTCATGGATTACCGTACTTGGGTTGGGCGTGGGGCTAGTTGGAATGTATATTTTGTTAAACCCATTTGGGCAAGAACACACCCGTGAAATCCCGCTTTGGCCAGCATTCATGGTATTTATTGGGTCAATCACTTGGGCGTGGGGGTCGTTGCAATCCCCTTATTTGGACATGCCACCACGTATGCAAACGACTGCCATTCAAATGCTGGGGGGAGGGTTTTTTTCGCTGGTAATGAGTTTGGCATTAGAGCCCAAAATGAGTGAGTCTTTGTCGCACATGACGAACCAAACATATTTTTCTTTGGCTTACCTTATCGTTATGGGTTCGTTTGTGGGGTATTCGGCTTATGTGTGGCTGCTGCACCATGCGCCTCCAACGTTGACCGCTACCTATGCTTATGTCAATCCCGTTGTTGCCATCATTTTAGGCGCTTTGTTTATTCACGAAGTGCCAAGTAGCCGATCGTTAGTAGCTTCGGCGGTGGTGTTGGCGGGAGTGGTTTTGATTACGTTGGGGCGCCGCTTTTCGGTAAAAAGCTAAAATGACTGCTTTGTAAATAAAATGGCCTTAGCCTCAACATTATTGCAATAGAATGCGCAAAAGTCGAGGCTAAGGCTAAAAAAGATACCCACGCGTTTTAATCTAAACGCTTATTTAATGAATGGACCTGCAATGGCCAATACTTCTTCTTTTGTCAAAGGCTCGTCAAACGAATCTTGCGCAAATTTCATGGCTCTCATTTGAGAAGCATTGTTTTGGAACAATAGTTTTGGTTGCGAAAGCGCCACAATGTCAACCCCTGCTACGTGGGTTGTGTTGTTTTCACGCGCATAGATAGCGGCAGGAACCCCACCTGTGTTCATTTCGCTGGCATAGGCCGACATACTACGGATAATTCTAATTTCCCCAGCGTGACGAGCTTCCACGGAGTGAATACGAAGCGCTGCCTCTAAAATATCTCGGTTGCTTGCCAAATTAGGCGCTTGCCCCTTGTAAGCACGAACCCCCGTGTCTTCAAATGCTTGCGCTAGGGTAAGAAATACAGGATAATTGGTGTAAGGATTGGGAAAAGCACCTTTGGCAGTAAAATCAAACTCGGGTTTTGCTACTGCACTAGCTCCCAATGCACTTTTAAGAAAGGCAACGTGTTGTGCTTCGTGTTTGGCAATTTCGTTAATAAGCCCTCGGTCTGCCCCAAAGTTAAGACTAGAGTTCATCCCTTTCATATAGAACTCTGCTTCAAGGTATTCCAGTACCAGTGCAAAATTTAGCACGTCGGTTATTGTATTACTTTGCCCATAGGCTTTATTTAGTACACCTGCAAAAAAAAGGCCACTCGTTGCCGCTGCAACAGAGGTTGTCTTTAACATTTTGCGGCGCGAGTAGTTGAATTTTTCGGCGGCATCACCGTCAATTTTTTCAATGTCAGAAAGAATATTGAAGATATTCATGGTTTTGCTATGATTTTAGGCGTTGGTGGTTGGTAAATTGGCTCCGCTTAGTTTTTGTTTGATAAACCCTTGCGCTACAGGAAGCACTTCCGATGGCTTATAGACGATATCCAAACCATTTGAATCAGTCGTACCAAATCCGAAAGAGTAAGTAGAGCCAGGTAGCGGCAAATACATGTGCCCCGTAACTGAAGCGTGGCGGGCTTCTACCGAGACAATTTTACCCGCAATTCCGATAATATCCGCGTTTTTGATGTAACGTGCCGCGCCATTATAAGCACCCACTCCAGTACTTTCTAGGATGTTAGCAACTTGAAAAACGTTGTTACGGTCATTGAAGTTGACCGTCGAAAAGTCAAAGTCTAGGTCAGGAATGGCATTTGCCCCCAATACTGCTCTGAAAAATTCGCGGTGTACCAATTCGTGCTCTCTAATTTCTTGCAAGATTTGGAGTTCATTAAAAGTCAATCCTGCCGTTTTTTCTTGAGCAACAGTGTAAAAAGCAGTTTCTAATTGCTCCAAAGCATACGCATAATTAAGGATTCCAATGTCGCCTGCTCCCAAATCAATGGAGCCATCAGCATTTACCCTTGCCCCAGAATGGGCCATCGAGCCACCAGTAGGTGAAAGGTCGAGGCTTTTTGAACAAGCCATCAAAAACGAAGTCGTAGATGCGGCAAAGATGCCCAAATGGCGTAAAAATAATCTTCGCTCTGCAGAAGGAATGCTTGGAACCGTTGGCCCTTTGGCTTTTGTTTCTGAAATAGTTGATTTTTCCATAGAAATAAGGCATTGTAACGTTTAACTGCATTTGGAAATCAAATACATCCGTACATACGGTTGGCTTTCATCTGGCGGATTTACGAGAAAAAAAATAGTCGTAAAAGAAGAGAATATAAAAAATATTGCAAATAAAATATTTAAAAGAAAATTATATGCTTATATTCAGATAATCAGGCTGTTATATTAATTTGAGTTGTGTTTTTATTGTATTAAAAACATATAAAAAATAATTATTTTTTGTTAAAAATCTCTAAAATAAAAAATTGATGACACGCAGCGTAGCCATTTTTCTCTTCGATGAGGTCGAAGTGCTTGATTTTGCAGGGCCTTATGAGGTCTTTAGTGTAGCTGGTTTACGGACGCTCCCACAGAAACCGTTTGATGTTTTTACGGTGGCCGAAAAACCTTCCATTGTCGCACGAAACGGACTGAAAGTTACCACTGATTATACATTCGAAAATATGCCCAAAGCGGACATTGTATTGCTACCAGGTGGGGGTGGTTATACGCCCGACGGAGTAGCCTTTGGTAGCCGACGTGAAATGAATAACCCTGTGGTGCTGGAGTGGGTCAAAAAACAGGCGACACAAGTAGAACTCCTTTTGTCGGTTTGTACGGGGGCATTGATTCTGGGACAAGCAGGTTTATTAAATGGGTTAAAAGCAACCACGCATTTTATGGCGCTTGATTCGTTGCGGGCTATTTCTGCTGAGATTGAGGTAGTCGAAAAAGTTCGGTACATGGATAATGGAACCGTAATTTTATCGGCGGGGGTTTCGGCGGGCATTGACATGTCGTATTACGTGGTAAGCAAGCTGCTAGGGTCAGAAATTGCTACCGAAGCCGCCCGTTATGCACAATACGACTATTGGCCTTGAGCAGAGATATACCAAAACAAAATGCCCTTATTTGTAATTTTTCCAAAGATTTAATACTTTGCCTAAGAATTCTCAGTTATACATAGTAAGAAACCACTTTAACATTTCAATCACCATGAAAAAATACGTTTACGCATCTCTCTTTTTCGCAGTAGCACTTTTGGCAGGCTGCTCGAAAACGGAACCAGAACCAGAACCTGCCGAACAGGTGATTGGAACATACAACGTTGACAAAATAACCGAATCAATCAAATATGCTTCTGCGGCTTCTGAGATTTCTGAGACCATTTCTTTGCCAATCAAAGGCAACGGTTATGAACTAACGGCCGTATTGGACGTTGCTAAAAAAGCGTCAAATATTGTTACAATTGCCTTTGTTCAAACCGTTAAATACACCAATGGCCAAACTGAAAAAGACAGCGATGCGTTTGACAGTATTGAATTGAAAAAAGTAGAAGGCACGTCTGAATACGAAATGTTGGATACGGGCGTGAAGATTGGTACAATTGGAAACAATACCATCACTTTCGAGAACGTCTCAAATGACAAAGATAGCTTGGGCAGAGCTTATACTTATACTTTCCGTATGACGGGTAAAAAGTCGATTTAAGTAACCTTTTAATACTTTTGAAGGTTAGGAAGTTAGGAAAACGTTGCTTTTCTTTACTTTCTAACCTTTTTTCATTTTAATAATCCACATCTTATGAAGCGTCAATGGTGTTTGTGGTGGTTGGGGATGATGTTGATGGTTTCGGGAGTATATGCCAACGACCAGCAACGGTATTTGGCTTATCTTCAACTCAATTTGAGTCGGGCAGCGGATGCTGAACTCGACATGATGGAAGAGGCCGTAAAGGCGGGCTGTAATGCCGTTCACTTAACGATACATTGGGATTACGTGTATCCTTCGGCCACCTCTCAGCCCGATTGGAAAAAATACGATAGCCAAATTGCGTTGGCCCAGAAATTGGGCGTAAAAGTCGCGTTGCGTATTTATTTGGGCCGCAATGAGGGCAGAATTGCAGGTTTTATGTCCAATGACGAACGGCAGCGCGACCAGCATGGCCGTGCGTTGGTATCGGGCTATGCGAGTACGTATTTTAGCTTTGCAAGTCAGCCAGCGGTTGATAAAGGCAATAGTTTTATCAAAGAAGTATGCGAGCGATATAAAACTGCGCAAGAGCAAGGCATTATTTCTTGGGTATCGGTGTGTCTAACTCCTACGCAAGAAACGGGTTATTTTTTCGAAAATTCGTCAGAGGGGTATCCTCACCCCACGGTGTTTGATTATTCGCCCGCCATGAAGCGAGAGTTTCGGATTTGGCTAAGTCGAAAATACACCAAAATCGCCCGTCTCAATGTCTTTTGGCAAACCGATTACAAAGACTTTCAAGATGTGGAACCCCAAACGGCTTTGGCCAATCGCGACCAAGTATTTTGGGGGCAGGCGGGAAAAGATTGGTACGTGTTTCGGCATGCTATTTTTAAGCAGTTTATCGAACAAACAACCCGCACCATCAAAAATGTGCATTCGGGCTACCGCGTCATTACAGATTTTGGTTCAGTCTTTGACCAACTCAGCGCGGTTTGTGGCAGTGTGGCGTTCAGAGATTTAAACGCAGGAACGGATGGGGTGAAAATCAACAACGACGTTCGCTACGACCACCGTTTTTCGATGGATATTCTGCGAAGCAATGTATTGCCAAATCAGTGGATTTTGAATGAAGTTTTTCCCGATTTTAGGGCACAAAAAGCAAGTGATCTCATTACCAAGCAATTTGACGAAAGCTACGCCCACGGCGCACGCTGGATTAGTGTGGTACTTGGTACAAAAGAAGTATTGGAGCAAGCCAAACCTATTCTAAAAAGTACAGCAACTAAGTGGTTGTCAGCTCCTTTTGTCGATGTATTGCCCAAGGATTACATGACCTACAATCTTTCTCGGGTGTTGGAGTTTGGCTATTTTAGTGGAGGGGTTTATGGGGAATGGGCCAATCGCGCAGGGCCAGAGTCAAATCGAAGCCCAGTGAATATTCGGATGGTCGAAGATATTTTGGCTGATTCGCTGCAAGGAGCGATTAATCGCCCGCCTTATGTCAAAAACGCACTACCTACCAAGACCATTAAAGTCAACTCTCCCTTTTCTTATCGCTTGAGCTCGGAGGTGTTTGTGGACGTCGATGGTGCCATAAGTAGTGTCGTACTGCAAGGACAACCGTCATGGCTTAGGTTTTCTAATGGTATTTTTTCAGGAACGCCGACCCAAACGGGAATTTACACTTTTACCGTTCGAGCCACCGACGACGACGGGGCGACGGTTGAAACAACCTTTACGATTATTGTCGATAATTTAGGCCGTTTTAATCAAGCACCGACGCTTCGCAAACGTATCTCTAATGCTGTAGGGTTGTACAAACAACCCTTTATTTTTTCAATTTCAGACAGCACATTTGTTGATTCAGATGGTTTTATTAGTCGAATGGAAGTCATTGGTTTGCCTGGATGGGCGCAGTACCGCAAAGGAGAAATTCGTGGTTTGGCGGATACTGTTGGTGTGTATTCGTTGCGGGTAAGGGGGTATGACGACGAAGATGCGGTCGTTGAAACATCTTTTACCATCACCATCAATTACCCCACGGTTTACTTTGATTTAATCCAAGCGGGAAAACCTGGACAGCGATTTTTGATCAAACGGTTGCAGCCCAAAGAACAATTGTTGCAACACCAATTGCCAACGGCGGTCAATGTGTATGCCAATTGCGATGCCGTTTTTGATGCTTTTGATTTGGAAATTACGGGTGCGCAGTACCAAAAAACATCTACAACAAGCTCTCCTTTTTCGCTTTATGAAGGAGATGCTGGCCTTCCCGTGACGGCAGGGAAGTATTTTTTGAGAGGCAAGGCTTATTTTCGTAAACAACTGATTGCGTCAACAGAATATGAATTGGAGTTTTTGCCCTCAGATCCAGTCTCAAAACAACCTATTTCGGTAGAAGATTGGTCGGTATTCCCAAATCCAGCCACTGATTTTGTCCATCTCAAACACCCCTCTGGCAAATTGTTGTCTCCTCGTTTTGTGACGCTTTTGGGGCAGGAAATCACTGTTCCTGAAGAAACAATGTACCGCTCAGGGACGCAAATTTCGTTCAATTTGCGGCAGCTGCGGCTTGGTGCAGGCATTTATTTCTTAAAATTACAACTCGAAGATGCCACCTGGAA
This sequence comes from Runella defluvii, assembly GCF_014195535.1. Taxonomy (GTDB): domain Bacteria; phylum Bacteroidota; class Bacteroidia; order Cytophagales; family Spirosomataceae; genus Runella; species Runella defluvii. The sequence continues at coordinate 55,152 of NZ_JACIBY010000007.1, forward strand.
AGTGTTTCGCGTTGTCAAGTATTAATCAAGTGAAAAGGGTTGTTCACAACCCGTATTTCAAGTGTAGAGGGTTGCTCACAACCCGTATTTCAAGTGTAGAGGGTTGCTCACAACCCGTATTTCGAGTGTAGAGGGTTGCTCACAACCCGTATTTCGAGTGTAGAGGGTTGCTCACAACCCGTATTCAAGTGTCAAGGGTTGCTCACAACCCACTTATTATTCCAAAATGATAAAAATAGTAGGAATTTGGTTAGGAGTGATTTGGGCTACGATGGCGGTTGCACAGCAGGGAGCGCAACAGCGATACGTAGGTTTGCAGCTGTTGAATCTAAATGCCGAACCAGATTATGGCGCCGACATCATCGAGCAGTCAGTAGGAGCGGGGGCCAATTTAGTCGTATTGACGATTTATTGGGATGAAGTATATAAAACGGCCACCTCACAACCCGATTGGCGACAGCCCGACCGCCAAATGGAACAAATTGCACGGCTGGGCGTGAAAGCGGGCATCCGCATTATGCTTGGACGGAAAATAGAACGGCTTCAGGGTTTTTGGACGCTGAACGAAACCATGAACGATGATTTAGGACGACCGCTTTGGGGGGCGTACGGGCGAACCTGCTTTAGCTTTGCCCACGCTCCAACAGTGACCAAAGCCCAAAGTTTTTTAAAAGAAGTATGCCAACGCTATAATGCCTATCAGTCGCAAGGAACTATCTTGTACGTGACTTTTGTCAATACCCCAACCCAAGAGCTTGGCTATCATTACGAGACAGAATTAAACGGTGATTACAAACAGGTGTATCCCACAGGTTTTGACTATTCGTCGCCCTCCTTGGAGGCATTTAAAGGTTGGATTACGCAGCAGTATAAGCGCATCAATAAACTCAACTACATTTGGGGAGCCAAATTTACGTCCCTCAACGACGTTCGACCGCCAACGACTGCTTATCGCCCTTTGCCTGCGTACCGAACCCGCGCGGGCAAAGATTGGTATTTGTTTTCGCACCTCCAGCTTAAAAACTTTATTGACCAAAGCATTCGTACCATTAAACAGGTGAATCCGTCGTATAAAGTGGTCAATGAATACGGCGCGGTGATTGACGTACAAGCCGCTGTTCGGGGTACAATTGCCTTTAAAAATTTGGACGAAAACGCCGACGGAACCAAGGTGCATAATGACCTTTATTGGAATCACCGTTTTATTACGGATGTGGTTCGGTCTAATCGTCCAGGGAAATGGATAATGAACGAAACGTTCTTTTCGCCCGTCTATTCGGACGATTTGCTCATCAAACATTTTGATGAATGTTTTGAAAACGGCTGTAATGTCGTGACCATGGTGGCAAGTACAAAAGATGCCCGTTTGTCGTCCATTTTTGGTCCAGTGGCAGCACGATGGAAAAATAGACCTTGGAGTGAACTAAGGAGCAACGCGACCATAACTTACAAAGCAACCGAAGTACTCGACTCGACTTCAACAATCGTAGAAAAAGCGTGGAGAACCCATCCGCAGCCATCGCCCATTGATGTAAAATTAGAAGAGGATATTTTGGGCGAAGACTATTGGCGAATTTTGGCGGCCAATGTCTATCCAGTCGTAGCAAATCCAATCATTGACCGCGCCACAAAACCTAAAAAGACGTATTCTTACACCTTGCCCAAAGACGTTTTTTTAGACCCTGACGGTGAAATCGTGACCATCGAAGCCCTTGAAAAACCGCAGTGGTTGACGTTCTCAAATGGTACATTTACGGGCACAGTGCCCGATCAACTTGGAGAGTCAAAAATTACTTTGCGGGCAATCGACGATGAAGGAGCAACGGTGCAAACGAGTTTTTTGCTTAAAATAGTGAATGTCAATCAAAAACCTGTCGTCAAGCGAACCCTTCCCGATTTTGAATCTTCGCTTAATCAAACCATTTCGTACCCGATTCAGGGTGATATTTTTGATGACCCCGACGGCGTGATTGTTCGCACTCAGGCCATCGGTTTACGACCTTGGATGTCGTTCAATTCAAAAGAGTTTTCGGCGTATCCACAAGAACAAGGTACGTTTACGATTACGTTGCGCGGCATTGATGACGACAGTGCATACGCGGAGACTTCTTTTAAAGTGAAAATCCTAAATCGGTCGCCGATTGTCAAACAGTTGTTGCCCGAAAAAACAATTGCTCAGAATAAAGCTTTTCGTTTCAAAGTCCCGACTTCTATTTTCACCGATCCTGATGGACAAATCACGAAAGTAAAAGCGGTAGGACTTCCTGCGTGGCTTACCTACGATGCCGCTACAAGCACGTTGACAGGAACGCCAACGCAATTGGGAACCTATCAATTAGGAATTCGGGCTTACGACAATGGGGGCGATTCGGTCGAGACAGCTTTTGTTATCAAGGTGGATTTGTACGGAACTCAAAATGTGCCTCCCGTGCTCAGATACACGCCTCCCAACGCCCAATTGTACGTAACCCAGCGTTTTTCATATAAAGTTTCAGACTCACTTTTTTATGATACCAATGGGTACGTCGATCGAATCGAAGCCCCGAATTTGCCGTCTTGGCTAACGTTTAAAAACAATGAAATTTCGGGAATAGCGAACGCTGCAGGGATGTATTCGGTGACCTTACGAGCAGTGGACGATGACGAAACTTCAACTTCAACCACCTTCAACATAGAAGTAAAACAGGCTCAGTTGAGTTTTGAGCTGATTCAGGCAGGAAAAGCGGGGTTGCGAAAAAGTTTGGGAATTTTGAAAAATGGCGATGTTTTAACAGAGGCTACGCTGCCCCAAAGCATTACCGTGTATGCCAATAGTGAAGCCCCCGCTACCAAGGTGGATTTTGTGCTCCGAGGGCCGTATTCAAAAAATTATACAGCAACGCGCTTCCCTTTTACCCTTTTTGATGAAGAAATGGGTTTTGCACCAATCGCAGGTCGGTATGTTTTAGAGGCAGTTGCTTTTAATGATTCGGCCAAAGTGAGCGCCGCCACCATCCAATTTACGGTAAAATCAGATCAAACATTGCAAGATTGGGAAGCCTATCCAAATCCGTTTGATCGGGTATGCAATGTGAAACTACCCAAAGATTTGGAATTGGCATCGGTCGAGTATCAACTATTGACTGTGACGGGAAGTAGTTTGCCGTTGAACAAGTCAACCGTTACGGTGGTAGAAGAGACAGCTTACATTGATATGACGTCATTGGCTTTGCCCAAAGGAACGTATTTTCTCAAAATCTTAGAAAGTGGTTCTCTCAAAAAAATCATTAAAATCCTCAAACTGTAAGCAAAAGTGAGCATTTACATGCCAAACTTGCCTTACTTTTGTACTTTCAAAAAAATAGAAAATCAACTCCATGTTTAAATCAACCAAGTGGGTGGTAGCTGCAATGGCGTCAATAACGCTTTGGAATTGTGGTACCAGTACAGATTCATCGACTTCAGAACAAACAACCGCATCTTCGACGTCCAGCCTTGTAAAAGCTCCTGCGTTTAACGGAGATTCTGCCTATAAATACATTGATAATCAGGTGAAATTTGGGCCACGAGTGCCTAATTCGTCGGCCCACGTGAAGTGTGGAGATTACTTGGTGGCAGAGCTGAAACGCCTTGGGTGTACGGTGACAGAACAAAAATTTACGGCAACGCATTACGACGGCTCAAAACTCAATGCCCGCAATATCATTGGGAGTATCAATCCGCAAGCCACCAAGCGAATTTTGTTGGCGTCGCACTGGGACAGTCGCCCCGTAGCTGATGAAGACCCGACCAATAAAAAAGGAGCCATCGACGGTGCTAACGACGGCGCTAGTGGCGTAGGTGTACTCATTGAACTAGCCAGGGTGATTCAGCAGGCAGCTCAAAAACCATCGGTAGGGGTTGATATTATGTTTTTTGATGTAGAAGACGGTGGCAATGCCGCAGTCGCCAAAGATAAATTTACGGGATTTTGCCTAGGCTCGCAGTATTGGGCGGCCAACAAACACGTCCCCAATTATACGGCCTATTACGGAGTATTGTTAGACATGGTAGGGGCAAAGGGTGCAACGTTTCCTAAGGAAGCATTCTCAAATCAATATGCGGGAGAAATTACGCGCACTATTTGGAACATCGCAGGCCAGCTTGGGTACAGTTCGTATTTTATTCAAGAAGATGGAGCTGCCATCACTGACGACCATTTGCCAGTAAACGAAACGGCTAAAATTCCGATGGTTGATATTATTCATTTGCAAATGAACAACCCTACCAAAACGTTTTTTGACGCGTGGCATACCCACACGGACGACATGCGGAACATTGACCCAACAACGCTCAAGGCCGTTGGTCAAACTTTAGTGCAAGTGCTGTACCAAGAACAATAAAACCCTTCACGGTAACGTGCTTTCGGTTTCTCACAACCGAAAGCTTGCGCCGAGGTTTAGTTCGCAGTGGGCCGCGGTTATAAGTAACCGCTTGCACGGAATGTGCTTTCGGTTGCTCACAACCGAAACCGTGGTCACTCATAACCACGAAAACCAAAATGAGAAAGCGTAGTTTTAATTAAAAAAGACCAATGAAAATCATTAAAAATAGTTTTTGGGTAGTCGCTTTGTTTTTGAGCCTGATAGGATGTACATCAGCTCCTGACCGAATTGGCGATTTAGACCTAAAAAAATGGCGCAGCGACCGTGGAGGTTGTGAAGGCATTCGTAAAAACCAGCTTGCAGATTTTAAAAAAATAGAATCACAACTCCTAAATAAGCACATAGATGAAGTGGGTCAGCTATTGGGGCGTCCCGATATTCATCAGCTAGGAGGTCGTGATCAAAAATTTTACGTCTATTTTTTTGAAAAAGGTACTCACTGTACCGACATCACCAAAAAATCAGAGGGGCAGAAAGTGATACTTCGTTTTAATGCCATCGGTTACTTAGCCGAAGTAACACACCAGACGAAACCGTTGTAAGATAAACAGCTATTTTGTCATTATTCCCCCATCCGAGAGATCAATTTTTCGTGGGTAAGTTTTACAAAACGATAGCCCTGAGCGCGCAGGATGGGCACGGCCAATTGAAGGGCTTCAAGTTCGTGCCATTGGGGATGATTGAAGTGCATAATGACAATTGCCCCAGGTTTTGCATTGGCGATAATGGTATTTTTGATGATTTCGGCGGGGGTAAACGGAACGGCATCGCCGCTTAGTATGTCAAAAGCCACTACCTTCATTCCTAATTGATTGGCAATTTTGGCGCAAGTTTCGTCGGTGTAGGCCGTCGCAGAACGAAAAAAAAGCGGTCTTTTCCCCGTAATAGCCGCCATTTTGCGCGCATTCAACTCCATTTCATCTACCACTTCCGCCAGGTTTTGGGTAGCTGCTATGCCGTATTTCGTTTCTCCATCTACGGAGCATAAACGATGGAGCAAGCCGTGATTTCCCATTTCAAAAAGCGAATCGGAAGCTAATTCACGAAATGTTGACAGGTTACTATCAATCCAAAGTCCGCTGACAAACAACGTGGCGGGTATTTTTTCTTTCTTCAAAAAGTTAATCAAAGGGGCATTGTAGTCATTGTCTTTGCCAATGCAAGCATCAAAGGTAAGGGCTATCACTTTTTCTTTGTCTGCTACGTCTTCAAACACATCTTTGACCACCACGCCAAATCTTCCAGGTTTTGCATTGGGGAAATTTTGGATAACCTTTTGCCGAAAGGCCAAGTACTCAGGAGTATAGTACGGTTTTACTTTTTGTTGGAGCCGCTGACGTTGTTGCAACGTAGTTTGCGCCCATAGTGGAGATATTCCTATAAGAAAGACTAGAATCGTTTTCATTCCTTCGGCGATTTGGTTCATTGTACGAGAAACGTTACTCCTTCAAAAAGCTCAACACGTAAGTAATGATTTCTTTCCGTTGGCTTTCATTGGCGCTGTCATCCATATTATTGTGGATGGTATTGGGAAGCGGTATGACTGTTATACCATAGTTCTTTTGCTCAGCAGGAGTTGGTAGTACCCCCTCATCGGCGGGTTGGTCGCTCGAACGCAAGGAGTAAATTTATGGGCGACGAGTGCGTGGAAATGGCATTCGTCGATTATCCAACGAAATCACTTTGGTGATTAATTTGGGGTATTGATGAGCAAAAAGCACCGACATATCGCCCCCATTAGAATGCCCAATCAACGTTACATGTCGGTAGTCAGCCTGAGGAAGGAGTTTTTTGAGCTCGCCTAACACAAAATGAATGTTAGTGGCACCACGCTCCCAATTTGGCCGCCGAACTACCTGAGGTACCCCCGTCAAAGGCAATAAATCATCCGTAGGAAGTTCATGTTGGATGCTTGCTACGACGTAGCCCGATGCTGCCAACGCTTCTGTTAAATAAGAATAAGCTCGATTATCTCCCCCTTTATTGAAGCCATATCCGTGGCTTAGTATTACCACTTTTGCTTTTTTCAACGAGTTGGGAAGGTAGAGTTCAACGGGAATAGCCCGATTTCTAGTTGCATCCAAAAACACGACACTGTCTTGTTTAAAAGGAGCGGATTGGGCGAAAGTGACAATTGAGAGGACAATCAGGCTGAAAACTGAAACAAAATATCGCATGGAGAGAATGAGGGACGGCTGTTTTGGGGCGAAGATACTACTTGCCTAAATGGAACAAAAGTAGTCGTTTCGGTTTCATCAAAATTTAATGGATAAGTTTATTAAAAATTCACAAGAAATTTGCCGTTGTAAATAATTGTCTATAAAATTGTAAGTAAAATAATAATTAGTAAAGCAATTAAATGTTTTACACTTCATCAACAAACGTAAAATTAGTGCTCAATAGTCTAAAAATCAGAAAGATATGAACAGTGTAGTAGCAAATTTTGAAGAAGCAGTAAAAGCAACCACCGATTTTTTGCCGCTCAACGGGACTGATTATGTGGAGCTGTATGTCGGAAATTCCAAGCAAGCAGCCCATTTTTTTCAGACAGCTTTTGGTTTTCAACCCTTGGCGTATGCAGGTTTAGAAACGGGCCTTCGCGACCGTGAGTCGTACGTGTTGGTACAAGATAAAATTCGATTGGTACTGACGTCGCCGCTTCAGGGTGGTACCGAAATCGGGAAACACCTCGACAAGCACGGCGATGGTATTAAAGTGGTCGCTTTGTGGGTGGACGATGCACACTATTCGTTTGAAGAAACCGTCCGCCGTGGAGCAAAACCCTATTTTGAACCCGTAGTGGAAGAAGATGCGTTTGGGAAAGTGGTACGTTCGGGTATTCATACGTATGGAGATACCGTTCATATTTTTGTGGAAAGAAGTCAATACAAAGGTGTTTTCTTACCAGGTTTTAAGTCGTGGAATCCTGCCTATCGCCCCGCCGAAATTGGCCTAAAATACGTGGATCACATGGTAGGAAATGTGGGTTGGAACGAAATGTTACCTTGGGTGAATTTTTATGCCAATGTAATGGGTTTCAATCAGTTGGTGTCGTTTGATGACAAAGACATTTCGACCGATTACACCGCACTGATGAGTAAAGTAATGAGCAACGGCAACGGACGAATCAAATTCCCCATCAACGAACCTGCCGAAGGAAAGAAAAAATCGCAGGTAGAAGAATACCTAGATTTTTACGGTGGAGCAGGGGTGCAGCATATTGCGGTGGCTACTGATAATATCATCGAAACGGTGACCGAATTGCAAAACCGTGGCATTGAATTTCTACGCGTGCCCACTACCTATTACGATGATTTGCTGTCGCGCGTGGGTCACATTGATGAAGACCTAGCACCTTTACGCAAGTTAGGAATCTTAGTGGACCGCGACGACGAGGGGTATTTACTCCAAATTTTCACCAAACCTATTATGCCTCGCCCGACCCTGTTTTTTGAAATTATTCAGCGCAAAGGGGCTAAGTCGTTTGGTAAAGGAAATTTTAAGGCGCTGTTTGAGGCCATCGAGCGTGAGCAAGAATTAAGAGGAACGTTGTAGCACCTAACAGGTAAAACAATGCAACAGGACTTTAATAACTATTCGCCCAGCGATCACCAAGTGTGGAGGACGTTGTTTGAGCGGCAGATGGAACAATTGCCGCTCATGGCGAGCAAAACATACCTAGAAGGAATCAAAAAAGTGGGATTTGTCGCCGACCGTATCCCTAATTTTGAAACCGAAACCAATCCCCGACTACGGGCGCTGACGGGTTGGGAGGTGGAGCCTGTGACGGGTTTGATTCCCAAACGTGATTTTTTTGAATTATTGGCCAACCAAAAATTCCCCGCTTCGACTTGGCTACGTACGCCCGAGCAGTTGGATTATTTGGAAGAGCCCGATATGTTTCACGATACGTTTGGACACGTTCCGCTGTTGGCGCACCAGCCGTTTTGTGATTTTATGTCGGAGTTAAGTAAAGTGGCATTGCGGTGGCTCGACGTCCCCGAAGCCATTGAGCAAATCGGTAGTTTGTATTGGTACACCGTGGAGTTTGGGTTGATAGAAGAAGAAAACCGACTCAAAATTTACGGAGGGGGTATTTTGTCTTCGATTGGGGAAAGTACCTATTGTCTCCGCGCGGATGTTCCCAAAATTCGTTTTGATGTAAGAGAGCTTTTAGCCGCTTCTTACCACATCGACCGATTTCAAGACCATTATTTTGTCATAAATTCTTTCGATGAATTGTATCGTTCAGTGCCTGATATTGAGGATGTTTTAACGGAAATGCACTTTTTGGTGTAAAAAAATATAAGTTTTTTTGCGAAAAAATTTGTTTTAAATATTTCAGAACCGCTATATTTGCGCCTCGATAAACGACAAACCAACGCGGTTTTAACTTATCGTTCAGCCTTTAAACGGAGAGATGGGTGAGTGGCTGAAACCAGCAGTTTGCTAAACTGCCGTACTCGCAAGGGTACCGAGGGTTCGAATCCCTCTCCCTCCGCTTGCTTGAAATAGCAGGAATCGGGATGTAGCGTAGTCCGGTCATCGCGCCTGGTTTGGGACCAGGAGGTCGCAAGTTCGAATCTTGCCATCCCGACAAAAAAGCCTTCCAACTTGGAAGGCTTTTTTATTTTCTATAGCTTCATTTTTTACCCGCAGAAACCCCCTAAATAATACAACCGCAGATGGACGCTGACAGAAGACTTAATAAGTTTTTTCAGCGCCCATCTGCGGGTTAAATCTGCGAAAGTCTGCGGGTAAAACTTTAACCAAACTTAGTAAATACGCTACTTGTTTATTTTTTGTTATTTGTAAAATATTGATTGTCAGTATTTTAAAAAATAATTTCAAAGAAATTTCAAGAAAAATAATCCTCTTCAAATCTAAGCGCTGACCAATCGCCGTAAGTCTGTTTGTAATTCAACATTTGAACAATCCATAAAAAAACCAAATTACAAACAGAATGAAAAAGCTAGTAATGTTGCTCGTGTCAGCGTTTATTTTCAACGCATCTTTTGCACAAGAAAAAACAGTTGAAGTAGGTGGAGCTCCTATGTATCCGTCGAAAAACATCGTGCAAAATGCAGTTAATTCTAAAGACCACACGACGCTTGTCGCAGCCGTAAAAGCCGCTGGGTTGGTAGAAACTTTGCAAAGTGCAGGTCCATTTACAGTTTTTGCTCCTACGAATGCTGCTTTTGACAAATTGCCTGCGGGAACGGTAGAAACACTCGTAAAACCTGAAAATAAAGGTACGCTCACTACAGTGTTGACTTATCACGTAGTGGCAGGGAAAATGGATTCAAAAGCAATTGCAGCTGCTATCAAAGCAGGAGGCGGAACGGCTACGTTCAAAACTGTACAAGGTGGAACGTTAAAGGCAATGATGAAAGGGAAAAAATTGGTTCTTACTGATGAAAAAGGAGGTATGTCAACAGTAACAATCAAAGACGTGTATCAAAGCAACGGCGTGATTCATGTTATTGACACAGTCGTAATGCCAGGATAGGTAAGTGCGGATGGTTGGCTTACGGCCTGCGAGCGGTGGATAATTTCCACCGCTTTTTTTATTTTGTGCCAACTAAAACAAACTTCCCTGCAATCCTCCCTTTTCAAATTCAATAAGCCATTTTTTGCGCCAAAGTCCACCTGCATAACCCGTAAGACTACCGTCGGAGCCAATGATGCGGTGGCAGGGCACAATGAGCCAAATGGGGTTTTTGCCATTGGCAGCCGCCACGGCACGAATGGCTTTTTCGTCGCCTAGTTGCCGAGAAAGTGCTAAATAAGAAGTGGTTCGGCCAAAAGGGACAAGGAGTAAGTCCTGCCAAACGCGTCGTTGAAATTCGGTTCCTTTGGGATTTAGCTTTAGGTCAAAAACTTGACGTTTCCCTTCAAAGTATTCTTTTAATTGGACTACACAGCTCTGAACTACCTCACAGGTTGGGGCTTCGACGGCAGGAAAGGCATCGTTGGTAATGGTCACTTTTTGGATGCCGTCGTCGTCACCTTCAATGTGAGCTACTCCGAGGGGCGTTTGCAAATACGCAATAGACATGGGTTGTAGTTGATAAAATTGAAATAAAAATAGGTTTTTTTTGCATATAATCGTAATTTTGCGCGCAAATTTTTTAAAACAACTTACTATGTCTGCTGTTGTAGAAACGGCCAGTGTTTTGGCCGACCGCATTAACGCGTTAGAAGAGTCTTCTACGTTGGGAATGACCAAAAAAGCGCGCGAACTCGCCGCACAAGGTCATAAAGTGATTAGCTTGAGCGTTGGTGAGCCCGACTTCAAGACCCCCAAGCACATCTGCGAAGCTGCAAAGCAAGCCATCGACGAAGGCTATCACGGCTATTCGCCAGTGGCAGGTTATGCCGATTTGCGCAAAGCCATTGCTGATAAGTTTAAGAACGAGAATAATATAAATTGGAAACCTGAAAATATCGTGGTTTCAACGGGGGCGAAGCATTCGTTGGCTAACGTAATTCAGGTATTGGTAAACCCAGGCGACGAAGTGGTGATTTTGTCTCCATATTGGGTGAGCTATTCCGAAATGGTGAAGTTGGCGGAAGGGAAATCGGTGATTGTGGATGGTAGCTTTGAAAATGATTTTAAAGTAACACCTGAGCAATTGGAAGCGGCCATCACGAGCCGTACCAAAGTAGTAATGTTTGCTTCTCCAAATAACCCAACGGGTTCGGTATATAGCGAAGAAGAACTTCGTGCGTTGGCAGCGGTGATTGCAAAATACGAAAATGTGTATGTATTGGCCGACGAAATCTACGAATACATCAACTTTACACCACAAGGTCACTTTAGCATTGGCTCAGTAGCCGAAATCCACGACCGTGTGGTTACGGTTAACGGAGTAGCCAAAGGGTATGCCATGACAGGATGGCGCATTGGTTACATCGGTGCTGCTAAATGGATTGCCGATGGGGTAGAAAAATTGCAAGGCCAAGTAACTTCAGGAACGGGTTCAATTTCACAGCGTGCTGCGTTGGCTGCCATCACAGGCCCTAAAGATGCCGCCAAAGAAATGTGCGAAGCCTACGACCGTCGCCGTCATTTGGTGGTTGGTTTGTTGAAAGAAATTCCAGGATTCAAAGTAAATATGCCACAAGGTGCGTTTTATGCGTTCCCTGACATTAGCTATTATTTCGGTAAAACGGATGGTAAAACGGCCATCAACGACTCGGATGATTTCTGCATGTGGTTGTTGAACGAAGCGTTCGTAGCCACAGTTGCAGGTTCTGGTTTTGGAGCACCAAACTGTATGCGTATCTCAACGGCTGCTTCGGACGAAAACTTAACCGAAGCATGTCGTCGTATTGCAGAAGCCGTAGCAAAATTGTATTAGTCACAAACTGCGACTGACGAAAATAGGTGTACCCCGAGAAAGCAAACGCGCTTTTTCGGGGTCTTTTTTTGCTATTGCTTTGGAAGCTTTTTAAGTATGGCTGAATCAATATAAAACGTACCAAAAGGAATAAAGCATGCCAATAAAACTTTCCAAGTTACTGTTCGGAAAGGCCAACGTTGTTCAAGGCTTATTTTGAGGGTACTAAAAACAAAAAGTACAAAAAGGATACCATGGACAGGGCCAATGGCTTTTACCCAACTTGGATTATGCGCTATGTACTTGAGCGGGACCGCTACAAAAACGAGCAATAGTAGAGAAATACCTTCCAAAAAGGCAATAAGCCGTAACCGACCTACGGAGGTCGTGAAAAAAGAGCTCATAATGTAAATGTTAGAAAGTTCTAAAAAGTGGTCGAGTAGAGAGCGGAGAAAATGGCCAAGGTATGGCAATAAAAATAACCAAGAGGGTCAATCCAAACCAGAAAAACATGGTTTTGAATTTATCGTGGTCGGTGACTTTTCGTTTTGCTAACGCCGAACCGATGGTGACAAGAACAACCGCGATAAACATTAGCAATGGATGAATCAATCCGAAAAATGTTAAATCAATGTGTTGAAAACCCATTCGGATATGTTTCAAAAAATACATTGCCATCGGGCTTTCGCTGTAAATCCATAAGCCGAGCATCAACTGAATATGGGCCATAGTAGCTGTCCAATGCCGAAAAGCGTTATCGGCTCTTGTGAATGGACGGGGTTGGCGAATTCCTAAATAAGCCCTAATCAGGGAGATAACTAAGCTGGCGACGACCAACCAACGAACCGTGGAATGTAGAAATAAAAGAAGTGAGTACATAAATCTTTTTTTGGCAAAGGTCGTTGCTAACCGAATACAAAAGTAGGACGAGAAAAGCCGATATTAGGACAAATCAATCCTTTTGCGAAACTCAAGCGGACTAATTCCTACGTATTTTTTAAATAGCCTACTAAAATAAGAAGCGTCTAGTAAGCCAAGTTCGGTAGCAATTTCACTGATACTCAGTTTGCTTTGAAACAGGAGCACTTTGGCCTCCAGCACGAGCGTTTCATCAATCCATTTGGAGGGAGATTGGTTTGTAACATCACGAATAATTTTGTTGAGGTGGTTGGGGCTAACGTGGAGTAATTCGGCGTATTCACTCACAAGATGTTTACTGCGAATGTATTGATGTAAGAATGCTTTGAAGCGATTGGTTAGGTGCAAAGACGTCGTGCTTTTTCCTTGTGCCAGTGGTTGATAAGCCGTATTTAACTCGCACAGTGCCGCAATAAAATAGGGCTGAATCAACGAACTTCCCAAGCCGTATTGTTGGTATTCGAGCTGTACCCGTTGAAAAAGCATTGCTAAAAAAGGGGCGCTTGACGGCTCTGGGCGAATGATGGGGTTGCCCCAAAGCGTAAGAAACTCAAATTGGTCAATCAGTTCTTTACTGCCAATTTTACCAATGAGAAAATCACTGCTAAAAACAGCGATGTATCCTTGATTTTGCTCGTATTTGTCGTAGGAAAAGACCTGTCCAGCGGGTACAACAAGGCATTCGTTGGCTTGAATGCAAACATCGTGGAAGCCAATTTTCATGGTAGCTTCCCCTGACGTTAAGTAAATAAGCGAGTGCGTAGTGGAGCGAGAAGCGGGAACGGGTAATTTAGACAGTTTTATCAATTCTTGCACATCTACAATAAAGAAGCGCCCAAAGTCGGGGCGCATCATTTCTTGCAGCGGAGGCTCAGGCTCAAAATACCTATCGACAAATTCGTAGGTCGAAAACGTTTTTATTTTTTTTGACACGGCACTTGTCTCGTTTATTCGACGGCTTCTTGGTACCATTTTTCAAAATTGGCAGGAGCCTGCCAAGGGTGTTTTGGCTCGTAATAATTCCAAAGCGCTTTTGCTACCTTTCTAAGTAAAACATAACCAGCGTTATTGGAGGTCCAACTTTCGTCTTTGTTGTTTTTGGTAATGACACAATACACGTACTCTCCGTGAGGCGCATGAACCAAGACGGCTTCTGAGCGAGAGCGATTGACCGCGCCATTTTTACAGGCCGTTTTGATTTCAGGGGGAAGTTGCGAAAGCCCTTCGCCGTCCCAATATTGGCGGGTTAAGTTGCGGTACATACGGTCGGAGGCGTCGGGGCTAATGGCTTTTCCCGCCCGAATCATTGCAATGAGTTCGGCCATTTCGCGGGGACTGGTTTGTCCCCAGCCGTAACGCGTGCGGTTGGCTTCGCGGCCAGGGGTTCGCGAATTGACTCGGGTGGCCGTGAATCCGTTTTTGTCCAACCATTCGTTGATACTTTTGCCACCTCCCGCTAAGGCTTGACACCAAAGACTGCCTGTGTTGTCGCTGACGGTTTCCATGAGCATTACCACTTCGCTCAGCGGAATTTTTGCGCCGTCTTTGAGTGAGCCCACAATCCCATCGTCGTAGTGTAGCGAATCTTTGTAGGTAAGAATGGCATTGTATTTTAACTCACCCTTACTGATTTTGTCAAACAACCCGCACTGAATCGGTACTTTAATCATGCTGGCGGTAGGAAACAGCGTATCGGCATTGATTTCGACGATTTTGTTGGTTTTCAAATTCCGAACGTAAATCCCGACATCTCCCTCGTGTCCCTTGATGAGTTCTTGAAGAAGCGCCGTAAGTTTTTTGTCCACTTTGGGGTTACCAATTGCGGAAGGCTGAGCCGATGCTGTAATAATACCGCAAAGGCAAATGATGATAAGAAAGGAAAGGCGAGATGATGAAAACATGGGTTGGTGTATTGGGAATTAAAGTGTGCTTTTGGTTGCTCACAACCGAAATAGTGCGCTACGTTAGTGAACCAACGTGGTGGTTTTGGAAAGCTGGTTATTCTCAAAATCTGACAGGTTTTGCAACGTCACTTGGGCGATTTGAGTGAGGGCTTCTTCCGTAAAAAAGCCTTGGTGCGCTGTAATCAGCACATTTGGAAAACTCATCAGTCGCATGAGCATATCGTCTTGGATGATGCTTTCCGAAAAATCATTGAAAAACAAATCGGCTTCTTGTTCATAGACATCAATGCCTAAATATCCTAATTTTCCGTTTTTTAGGGCATTAATAACCGCTTTAGTGTCGATAAGCCCGCCGCGACTCGTATTGATGAGCATGGCGTTAGGTTTCATTTTTTCGAGCGACTCGCTGTTAATGAGGCGATTGGTTTGGGGCGTGAGCGGACAGTGCAGTGAAATTACGTCCGACTGGGCAAATAGCTCGTCTAATTCCACAAATTGAATTCCTGCATTGATAAGAACAGGATTGGGATGAATGTCATAAGCCAGTACTTTGCACCCAAACCCTTTCATAATGAATGCAAAAGCCTCCCCAATTTTTCCTGTTCCGACCACACCGACGGTTTTCCCGTACAAATCAAAACCCGTGAGGCGTTCCAACGAAAAATTCCCTTCACGGACGCGGTTGTAAGCTTTATGCGTTTTTCGATTAAGCGTCATGATGAGTGCCACGGCGTGTTCGGCCACGGCGTGAGGCGAGTAAGCAGGTACACGAACGACGGCAATGCCCTGTTTTTGAGCCGCTTGAAGGTCCACATTGTTGAAACCCGCACAGCGTAGGGCGATGATTTTGATGTTTCGCGCGGCGAGTTGTGTAATGACTTCAGCGTTGAGTTGGTCATTGACAAAGACGCATACCCCGTCGTAGCCGTTGGTCAAATCAACGCTTTCGGCGTTGAGGGGATTTTCAAAGTATTTTAACTCATGGTATGTATTGTAGCGGTTAAAATAGATTTTATCGTAGATTTTTGAACTGAAAAATGCAATTTTCATACCTTTTGTGTGACTTAAAACTAAAATAACGGTCTAACGATTTGCAAGGACTTAAAAAACACTTAGATTTGAGCCTTGTGAATCAAATATAGTATAAACCAAACAAAATCTTTTTCAACCATGGGACTCATGTCATTTTTTAAGGGTGTTGGAGAAAAAATCTTCGGCAAAGACGAACCAGCTGCAGCACCTGAAAAAGTTGCGGAACTCAAAGCAGGCGCGTTGTTACAACACGTAAAAACGTTGGGCTTGCCTTACAATAAACTTATTGTAAAAGTTGCGGGTCACACCGTTATTATCGAAGGTGAAGTTGCGAAACAAGAAGACGCTGAAAAAATCGCGTTGGCAGTAGGAAACGTTGAAGGCGTTGAAGCTGTTGATAACAAAATGGAGGTAGCTGAACCAGCTCCAGAGGCTCAGTATCACACAGTTGTAGAAGGTGATTGGCTTTCTAAAATCTCAGCTAAGTACTACGGAGACCCAATGAAGTACGAAATTATTTTTGAAGCAAACAAGCCAATGTTGACTCACCCTGACAAAATTTACCCAGGTCAGGTGTTGCGCATTCCGCCGCTTTCATAATTCAACTTTCTGAAAGTTTTAACCCAACTTCCCGAAAGTTTTGAACTTTCGGGAAGTTCTCCTCAAGCCCTTCTAAGCGTCATTTCTTGGAAGGGCTTTTTTGTTTTTACTACCCCCAAAAAAGTGAAACTGATTTTTATCATGGTTTGGGTTAACAAAAAGTCATAAAAGGCTAGTGGGAAAATGATTGTTTTGAGAACAAACATTTTAACCATCGTCGCACTATGACAAAACGTATTTCTTCCTCGACACCCATTGCGGCCCCAAGCCCCGCGTCAGAATCGGTAGTTGCTAGTTCCATTGTTGATGTAAATGAAGTGGATGCGTCCATTCAATTGTCCGAACTGCGCAACCTTCGCACCAAAAAAGACCTGTCCGATTTATTTAAACGCAACAACTCTGATCCCCGTAAAGTGCTGGAAACCATTCGCTACGAAGAGGAATTGGAGAAATTACAAATCGAACTAGTAAAACTTCAACGTTGGGTACAGGCCAAGGGAAAACGGATTGCGATTTTGTTTGAAGGGCGCGATGCGGCTGGAAAAGGAGGAACCATTCGGCGATTTACGGAACACCTCAATCCCCGTGCGATGCGGGTGGTGGCCCTACCCAAACCGACTGAAGAAGAAAAAGGTCAATGGTATTTTCAACGCTACGCCAAGCAACTTCCCAACCGTGGCGAAATTGTTTTTTTTGACCGAAGCTGGTACAACCGCGCGGTGGTTGAGCCAGTCAATAACTTTTGTACGGAAGGGCAATACGATATTTTTATGCAGCAAGTGCCTGAGTTTGAGCACATGTTGTACGAAGACGGACTTATCATTATCAAGTTTTGGTTTTCGATTTCCAAGGAAGAACAGTTGAATCGGTTCAAATCGAGAAAAGCCAATCCGTTGAAACAGTGGAAATTAAGCCCCGTAGATATGCAAGCACAAGAAAAATGGACGACCTACACGAAGTTCAAAGAACAGATGTTTAGCAAAACGCACACTTCGTTTAGTCCGTGGATTATTGTGAAGGCCAACAACAAACAAAAAGCGCGTTTAGAAAGTATTCGGTACGTATTGTCCATTATTCCTTACGAAGGAAAAGACAAAAGCGGTGTTTCACTCTATCCCAATCCTAATATCATTACGCGTTTTCACCGAAATGCAATGACGGTGGATTGATAGCTACCTTCCCGAAAGTTTTTTAAACTTTCGGGAAGGTTTCAGACTTGAGGGGAGGCTTTCTTTCTCCGATACGCCTGTAATTGTTTCAGCGGAAAAGGCAGGTTATTATAATGCAGCACCGAATACCGTTCGGGCTGAGCACCGAAGGAAGCATAAAACGAGGCAATGGATGCCTTTTCGGGACTTTCAAAGTCGAAAATATAGACTGAGTTGGCGTAGGTTTGAAAGAGTTGATCAATCAACAATGTACGCGCGTTGCCTTTACGCCCGACGGGAGAGGCGGCGTTGAACAAATAAATAATGCGCTGATCGTGGATGGCAAACAGCGCTCCAGCTTCTATTTTTCCGTCTTTGAGCGCATAGATAAGGCGCGCGGCGTTTTGGTATCGCAATACTTCTACCACCTTGCGTAATAATTCGTAAGCCGTTTCGGCCACGCCACCCTGAATGTTGGCAGCATGGTTTTCTTGAAACAATTGTATCAGTGGGTCAAGGTCTTGGCTCTCGGTGATTTCCCACCCAAAACGAAGCGCCCGTTGTAGGTTCATCCGACGGTCGGGAGAATAGCGTTGACGGAGGGTAGGGTAGGGTGCATCCAGCGGAAAAAGGTGCGTGTAGCAGTGCCGAAGTTCAAATTGTGGAGGAAATTGTTCTCCCAAAAACCGCCCAGAATAACTAGAAACGTACCGAAAATGCGTAGAAAGAGCTTCCAAAAAAGCAGCTTGCACCGAGGCAAGCTCGACCGAAGGTGCAGTGAAAATTCCTAAAAATTGACAGTAAAATGGCTGTTGGACTACGTTTAACCCCCATTTTTGCTGAACAGGCAACGGCATGATGGCCTTCCAAATTCCTTCTTCTTCCCAAACCAATGCCTGCCACTGCGGTGAAACCACCTCCAAATACCACGAATAGGCATACACGACCCGCTGCGGGGAAGCCGCAATAAAAGCATCCCAACGGCTAAGGGAAAAATCGGTATGCGGGAGGAGGTGGAGGTTACCCAAAATTACTCCGAATTTTTTGGAGCGCTTCTTTGACTGCTTCGTCTTGTTCCATCAAATCACTGATGGTCTGTACGGCGTGAATGACCGTGCTGTGGTCGCGGCCGCCAAAGTGATAGCCAATGGATTTCAACGACAAGTCGGTGAGTTCTTTGGCAAAATACATGGCCACTTGACGCGGGAATACCAACTCTTTTTTACGGCTCTTGCTTTTCAAATCGGCGATGGTCACGTCGTAAAAGTCGGATACAATGTCCTGAATCGTGTCGATGTTGACTTCCTTTTCTTCGGTAGAAACAATGTTTTTCAACACGTTTTTGGCCAATTCAAGGTCAATGTCGCGGCGGACGAGCGATGCCTGCGCCATAAGGGAGATAATTACGCCCTCAAGTTCGCGAACGTTGGTATTGACACTGTGTGCCACGTACTCAATCACACTTGCTTCAATGTAAATCCCCTCGGCTTGGAGTTTGCGCTGAATGATGGCAATCCGCGTTTCGAGGTCGGGTTGTTGGAGGTCGGCCGTAAGTCCCCACTTAAAGCGCGAAAGCAAACGGTCTTGAAGTCCTTGTAATTCACTCGGACGACGGTCGGAGGTCATGATGATTTGACGTCCCGATTGGTGCAAGTGATTAAAAATATGGAAGAAAGTATCTTGCGTTTTTTCTTTGCCCGACAAAAACTGCACATCGTCCAAAATCAACGTATCCACCCGCATGTAGAAGTCGGTGAAATCTTGCAGGGTGTTGTTTTTGATGGCGTTGATAAATTGGTTCGTAAATTTTTCCGAAGAAACGTACAACACCGATTTATCGCCAAAATGACCTTTGATGTGGTTACCGATGGCTTGTACCAAGTGTGTTTTGCCCAAGCCCACGCCGCCATAAATCAGAAGCGGGTTGAACGAAGTAACGCCTGGGCGCTGCGCGACGGCCATTCCAGCCGAGCGGGCCAAACGGTTGCAATCTCCCTCGATGTAGTTATCAAAACTGTAATTGGCATTGAGAAACAAATCCAACTCCGTCGTATCAATCCCTCTTACGGGCGGTGGAGCAGGCTTTCGGGGTTCAGAAGCTGCTTTCTGACGCGCCTCGGCCGCTACGGGCGAGTTGGTCGTCGGAACGTGCACCTTAATCGGCGGCTGGCGGTCGGTGCCAGTGTCAACAATGATAGAGTATTCGAGTTGTCCTTCACGGCCAATAGCGAAATCGAGTGCGCGTCGAAGAACGTGAATATAGTTTTCTTCGAGCCACTCATAAAAAAACTGACTAGGTACTTGTATGGTCAAAGTTTTCCCATCAAGCCGAAAGGGGACAATCGGCTCAAACCAGGTTTTAAAACTTTGTTCGGAGATATTTGCCTTGATGACTTGCAGGCATTTCTCCCATACCTCATCGACTTCGCGGCGTAATTGATAGTTCACTCAACTCTATTTTTTGGACAAAGGGCTGCAAAATTAGGGAAAACTTACGCATAAACAACAAGCAGGAGGTGCTGATTTTTGTCAGAAATGCAGTTTTTTTGCAAAAAATCATGGGTTTTTTGCGCATCTATATCTATATAGCAGCAAATCCAGCACAAGGCTTGAAACGGAAAGTTATTCCCTCTATTTTTACCCCATCGTTATAAAATTATTTTTTCTTTAAAAAGTACCAAACTTCATGAACTTACCTCTTTTCTCCGAATTTTCCCCCGCCTCCAAAGAAATTTGGAAACAACAGACCCTCAAAGACTTAAAGGGAAAGGATTTTGAGGCAACCTTGTTTTGGAAAACGGCGGAAGGGATTGTGGTCGAACCTTACTATGCGGCGGAAGACCTTGTGGACGAGCGTTTTGTGGAAATACAAGCCTGCCAAGTCAAAAATACGGGTTGGCTCAATCAGCCACAAGTGGGAGTAGGGGAAGAAAAAGCAACCAATGCCCAACTCAAGGCATTACTTCAAAAAGGAGTGGATGCGTTGACGTTGGATTTGACAAAAAATCAAAAAATAGAACTGACAAAATTGCTCGATGGGATAAAGTTGAGTGAAACGCCCGTTTTTTTTCAAACAGGAGGACGAGAAGCGGCCACCGTTTCGGAATTACTCCGATTTATTCCTTACCAAATGAAAGGCGGTTTGGCCGACGACAGTTTGGCGCGTTGGACGCAAACGGGGGAACTTTCAGCCACGTATTTTGAAGAGTTGGCCAACTGTATTCGACACACTCAAACATCGCCGCAGTTTCGGACGGTGTGCGTCAGTAGTCATGCGTTTCATAATGCAGGGGCAACTACTGCGCAAGAATTGGCCTTCACACTCTCGTCGGCTGTGACCTACCTAGATAAACTTACCGATGAAGGGCTTTCGGTCGAAGATATTTTGCAAAAAGTATATTTCTCGTTGTCGATTGGTACGAATTATTTTTTGGAAATCGCTAAACTCCGTGCACTGCGGTATTTGTGGGAGCGAATCAGTGGGCAGTTTTTGAAGGAAGGAGATACCTCCTTGCGTCAAGCGAACTGCTACATCCATGCGCAGACATCGACGTTTTATGAGGCAGCCACCACGCCCAATACCAATATGCTACGCGCCACGACGGAGGCCATGAGTGCGGTTATGGGCGGTTGTGATGCGTTAACCGTTCACGCGTACGATGCAGTTTTTCAGGAAACGGACGAGTTCTCAGAGCGGATTGCTCGGAATATTTCCATTTTGTTGAAGGGGGAAAGTTATTTAGACAAGACTATTGACCCTGCGGCGGGAAGTTATTACCTCGAAAACCTGACGCTTCAATTGGCCGATGCGGCTTGGGCATTGTTCTTGGCTATTGAAGAAAAAGGTGGGTTTATGGAGGCAATTGCCCAAAATTTTATTCAAGATGCCATTGAGGAGAATTTCCAACAAACGCTCAAAGCTTTGGAAGAAGGGAAACGTGTGATGGTGGGCGTCAATAAATTTAGGTTTGATGATGGCACCGTTGTGATACCTCCCGCCATTGATGAAAAGTCCATTCAATCAGCGTTTAAATTACTTGTCAACCGTCGAATTGCCCAATCGTTTGAAGTATAAAAGCTAGGATAGAATGACCACACCAGATAAAGTAAGTCGGTATTTACAAATCCTGCTCATGGGGGCAGTGATTATGTATTTCACCAAAGTGATTAGCATTCCGATGATGTTTGGGTTACTGATTGCGATGGTACTTTACCCGCTTTGTCGGTGGCTTGAACAACGTCGTTGGCCTCGTAGTGCTGCCATTGCGGCGTGTCTTGCCATTGTGTTGGTGATTGGCGCGGGCTTGGTTGGAATTATGGTGTGGCAAGTGGTCGAATTACGGCAGGAACTACCACGATTGACGCTGAAAAGTGACAAGATATTGGTTGATTTTCAACAGTGGCTCACGACGAAATGGCATATTTCGCTTGACATGCAAATCAATTGGCTGCGACAGACGGCTAATAATTTGGGCAGTCGATTGGGAGCAGTGCTGTTGGGGACGGTCAATGCGACGGCAAGTTTACTGTTCAATTTGGTGATGATACCGCTTTTTACGGCCTTGTTTTTAAGCTACCGAGAACTGCTGATGCGGGGCTTATATCAACTTTTTGGCGATGCAAACCGCAACCGAGTAAGGGTGGTAGCGATGCAAACGGTAGATACCTATTATAACTACATCAAAGGCTTGCTCTTGGTATATTTGATTGTTGGTATTCTCAACAGTGTGGGCTTGGCCATTGTGGGGTTAAACCAAGCGATTTTGTTTGGTTTTATTGCGTCCATTTTGACCATCATTCCTTACGTTGGGATTGCGATTGGGGCGTTGCTGCCCATTTCGGTTGCTTGGATGATGCACGATTCTATTTGGTATCCGTTGGGTGTGGTGGCGGTTTTTGGCATCGTTCAGTATTTGGAAGCCAACGTCATTTTTCCTTGGGTGGTAGGCGTACAATTAAAGGTAAATACGCTGGCGTCGGTAGTGGCGTTGTTTTTGGGCGGGGTTATTTGGGGGGTATCGGGCATGGTGTTGTTTTTGCCTTTTGTGGCTATTTTAAAGCTCATCGCCGATAATGTGGACGAGTGGAAACCCTTAGCGACGTTTTTAGGGCCTGATAAATAAAAACCCATCTGTGTGCATCCGTACGAAAAATGGTATGAATTAACATTTGAACTATAAATTATGAAACCCAACTTCCTCAACATAGAAAAAGAACTAGCTACTTCCTTGCGTCAACACGACAAATTGCAAGAGGGGTTAAAACCCTTCGTTACCGCCGAAGGCATCAAAGTAAAAACAACTTTTACCAACGCAGACGTAGCCGATGCCGAACATTTGGGGTTTGCGGCGGGTATTCCTCCCTTTTTGCGCGGCCCGTACAGCACTATGTACGTGATGCAACCTTGGACGGTGCGCCAATATGCAGGTTTTTCAACGGCGGAGGAGTCCAATGCGTTTTACCGTAGAAACTTAGCCGCAGGGCAAAAAGGACTTTCAGTGGCGTTTGACTTAGCAACGCACCGTGGGTACGATTCCGACCACCCGAGGGTAGTGGGTGACGTAGGGAAAGCAGGGGTAGCCATCGACAGCGTGGAGGATATGAAAATTCTTTTCGACCAAATTCCCCTTGACCAAATGTCGGTTTCGATGACCATGAACGGGGCCGTGGTTCCGATTATGGCCTTTTATATTTTGGCCGCCGAAGAACAAGGCGTTTCGCCCGAACAGTTGGCAGGAACGATTCAGAACGATATTTTGAAAGAGTTCATGGTGCGCAACACCTACATTTATCCTCCCGCGCCAAGTATGCGGATCATTGGGGATATTTTTGCGTACGCAAGCCATTTTATGCCCAAATTCAACAGCATCAGTATCAGTGGCTACCACATGCACGAAGCGGGCGCACCTGCCCACATTGAGCTTGCTTATACGTTGGCCGACGGGTTAGAATACATTCGTACGGGCTTGGAGGCGGGGATGGACATTGATGATTTTGCGCCGCGTTTGTCGTTCTTTTGGGGAATTGGCATGAACCATTTTATGGAAATTGCCAAAATGCGTGCGGGACGATTGCTATGGGCAAAAATTGTGAATAAATTTTCTCCCAAAAACAAAAAATCGCTGGCATTGCGTACCCATTGCCAAACCTCAGGCTGGTCGCTGACGGAGCAAGACCCGTTTAACAACGTTGCGCGCACGGCGATTGAAGCGATGGCGGCGGCCTTGGGCCACACCCAAAGTTTACACACCAATTCGCTCGACGAAGCCATTGCCCTTCCTACCGATTTTTCGGCGCGGATTGCTCGGAACACCCAATTGTATTTACAAAATGAGACGGACATTTGCCGCGTTGTAGATCCGTGGGGAGGGAGCTACTACGTCGAATATTTGACCAAAGAATTGGCTGAGAAAGCGTGGGCGTTGATTGAAGAAGTGGAGCGAATGGGCGGAATGACGAAGGCGATAGAGGCGGGCCTTCCCAAAATGCGCATTGAAGAAGCGGCTGCCCGTAAACAAGCCCGCATTGATAGCGGCAAAGATATTATTTTAGGGGTCAACAAATTTAAACCTGACTCGGAGAAGGCGCTGGATATTTTGGAGGTGGATAATCAGGCCGTTCGAGAGTCGCAAATTGCGCGGTTGAATCGTTTGAAAGCCGAGCGCGACCCCGAAAAAGTACGAGAAGCATTGGATGCCATTACGGAGGCGTGTCATCGGCAAGGAGGAACGGATTTTGACTCCAATTTGCTCAGTTTGGCCGTAAAAGCGGCGCGTTTGCGCGCAACTTTGGGAGAGATTTCGGAGGCAATGGAAAAAGTTTTTGGAAGATATAAAGCCGTGATACGTTCAATTTCAGGAGTATATAGTGCGGAGGTTTCGGACGATGAAAACTTTCGTTTGGCCCGCGAGATGGCCGACCGTTTTGCCGAACTTGAAGGGCGTCGTCCGCGTTTGATGGTGGCTAAAATGGGGCAAGATGGCCACGACCGTGGCGCTAAGGTGATTGCGACGAGTTTTGCCGATTTAGGTTTTGACGTGGACATGGGGCCGCTGTTCCAAACCCCAGAAGAAACGGCTCGCCAAGCGGTGGAGAACGATGTGCACGTAGTAGGAGCGTCGAGCTTGGCAGCGGGGCACAAAACCCTCGTTCCGCAACTGATTGAAGAACTCAAAAAACTAGGCCGCGAAGATATTATGGTGATTGCGGGCGGCGTGATTCCTCCCCAAGACTACGATTTCTTGTACAAAGCAGGGGTAAAAGGTGTTTTTGGCCCAGGGACAATTATCTCCATTGCTGCTCAGAAGATTTTGAAGGAATTGATGGGAGAGTAGAGAGAATAATAGGAGGATATTCTGTACTAAAAATATAATAAACTCGTTTGTAATAGAGTCTGTCTATTGCAAACGAGTTTATTGTTTAATGAGAAAAATATATGAAGAATTTTTTATACATCCTTCTTTTTCTTGCTTTTGTGAGTTGTAAAGACTCTGATGATCAAGGAACTATTCCGTTGAACCCGAATGAGCCGTTTGGGGCGCGCTACCAAGTCATGTTGAACTATCATATAAAAGTAATAGATTATGCCAACGGCTATAAGTCGTATTGGGTAGAAAAAGGAGGGAATCAAGCGGTGGTTCTATTTACATTAGAGCCAGGTGCCGACAGAACTTGCTGCGATAATGGTTCTCCCTTTATTGCCTTTGAAATTGACCCTAACCAACCCAAATTTGAATATACTACGCCACAACAGCTTGAAAATGCGAAAGCAAATACAGGTTTAACAAACAGTTTTGCAGGGCGTCAGTCGTATGGATTAAAAGACGGAAAAGTGAGTGGTGTGAAAGTGACACCCAAGGAATGGCAAATCACCATTGATATTCCTCAAAAAACGAATGGCTTTTACAATGGTATGGTGGTGAAAGGGAATTTCGTTGAAATATAAAACCTAATTTCCTGCAAGAAATGCAAAGTAAATGGATGCCTTTAGTTTTGACACTGTGCTTAGCGATGGTATTAAGCTTGCTTGTCTCAAAATTTAAGAACTGGAAGTCGAGAGAAAATTTTGGTACTGCATATAACGACGAACGAGAAGGTTTGGGGATTCCTCCTATTGGCCGTAAATGGTATTTTTCAACAGACACTGTAAAAGTCCATAATATCGTCAACCTACATTGGTTTAAATATGAAAACCCAGAAAAGGTAATTTATAATTCTACCATATTGCCTCAGCACATCAGTAAAACAGTAGTTCTCACCAATGGCAAGCGTTCGTTGGAGCGTGATACTTATTATTTCAAAAGCAATGGAGTGTTTCAAACGTTGACTTTGAGTTATGATTTTGACGAAAAAAAATGGGGTAGTTCGTTGGAAGTAGATTACAACGCGGATATTTTGATGGAGATGAATGCCGAAATTACTGAAAATCTGGAAGAAATATCGTTAAATAATGAGGTGACTCTTGAAATTAGAAATCGGGTGATAAATGAAGTATCAAAAAAATACCAGCCCAGAATGAAGGCGCCTTCTAACACTTATTTTGAAGTAAATGCCTTACAAAAAGCCGATAGCATTTTGGCCAGTTGGAAACTACGGCGGGTTGGAGGTTAAAAAAAGCAAGATTCAAACCTGTAGCCCCGTTAGCAATAGCGGGGCATTTTTTGTTATTTTGAGACGTACTGATTTTCTAAAATAGACTTCCGCCCCATAAAAAATTAGAAAAACCACTTTCGGGACGATAGCGGCCAATGAGCTGACAATCTCCAACTGATAATTGTTTTGTCCGATCTGTTAACGTTTTGAGGTCGTATGGCGTGCAGGTCTCTTTTACTTCAAAAGCTATTTCTCCGTTTAAAATAAAATCAATCTCTGTACCAGCACTTTTTTCAAAGTATTGAATTTTCCCCAGAGGTTGCAATTGATTGGCAATCTTGTTTTCGAACAAAGCTCCGCTACTGACTTTGCCACAAACTTGAAGTAAGCCCGTGTCAGAAAAGTACATTTTGGGTTGTTTACTGATTTCTTTATCAATTCCGTTTGTTAAGGGAGAAATGGTCTGAATAAAGTAAGTGTATTCGAGAAGGTGCAGATAATCTTTTATCTTGTGGCGGTTAAGCCCCGTTAAGCTTGCAAGTTTGGTATAATCAATTCGACTACCTACTCGATTAGCCAATAATAAAATGAGTTTATACAAACTATCGCTCACAGAGAAGTCGGATAATAGCTTAATATCAAGCTCAATATAGGCATTCAAAACGTCTTTGAGGTAGTCGATTTTATCCTGATGGGTATCGGCAAGAACAACCTCAGGAAATCCACCGAATTGGATGAATTCTTCGTATAGGTCGTGCCATAAATCAAAATAAGTGGGTAAGAACGGCCGAAATCGCTCACTCAGTAAACGATTTGCATCAAAACCTTTGAAAGTGACAAACTCTTCGAAGTCAAGTGGCCACATCTCAAAAATTTGCTTTCGGCCAGCTAAACTTTCCGAAAAATGATTTTTCAAGTAAAACGAACTCGAACCTGTTACCAAAAATTTTATGTCATAAGTATCGTATAGACTTTTAATTACGCTTGTGCTGTTGGGGACAAGTTGAATTTCATCAAGAGCGAGTACAGCAGGTTGTTTTAGGTTGAGCCCTAATGCGACTAATCCTCGTTCAATGTCATTGTATGATTGTTGGTTGAAAAGGACTCTGTTTTCAATACGCTCGAAATCTAGGTATAATTTGTTTGAATGGGTTACGTGGTCGAGTAAATAGCGTAAAGCTGTGGACTTTCCCACCCGCCTCATGCCAGTGATTACCGTAACTTGCCTTTTGGGTAAGTGGGTTAATAATTGCGAAAAAGTTTTTCTATTGTACATATTATCGGAATTTATGTATAAATATATGACAAAAATTCCAGAATTGGCATTTAATAAACAACTATTAGTAATGAAAAGGAAGGAAAGACACGGTTTGGATGGCTAATTGTGACTAGGGCGGTCTTTACTGACAGTTAAATTTAAACCTGATACCTCCGTTAGCAATAGCGAGTCATTTTTTGTTATTTTGAGACGTATTTGATGCTCATCTTACAAAAGGTAAATGAGTACAAAGCAAATTTTGGGTAATGGATTTTTACTTAAATGTATCAAAATCAGAGGCCAAACTTTTAAAAAATGAACAATTAACGAATTTTCAATGCAACAATACCACGACTTACTTCGCCATATTTTAGCCAACGGAACCCGTAAAACTGACCGTACGGGCACAGGAACCATTAGCGTGTTTGGCTACCAAATGCGTTTTGATTTACAAAAAGGTTTTCCTTTGGTCACAACCAAAAAAGTCCATACCAAATCAATCATTTATGAGCTGTTGTGGTTCTTGAAAGGCGATACCAATACCAAGTACCTCAAAGACCACGGTGTCAGTATTTGGGATGAATGGGCGGATGCCGATGGCAACTTAGGGCCCGTCTATGGAAAACAGTGGCGTAGCTGGGAAGCCCCTAACGGACAGGTGATTGACCAGTTTATGGATGTGTTGAAACAATTGAAAAATAGCCCCGATTCTCGTCGGATTATCGTTTCGGCCTGGAATCCTGCGGATTTGCCAAAAATGGCGCTTAGTCCTTGCCATGCCTTGTTTCAGTTTTATGTGGCCGATAACAAACTTTCTTGTCAGTTGTACCAGCGGAGTGCCGATGTGTTTTTGGGCGTGCCTTTCAACATCGCTAGTTATGCGTTGTTAACGATGATGATTGCCCAAGAATGCGGTTTTGAGTACGGTGATTTTATTTGGACGGGTGGAGATACCCACATTTATCTTAACCATTTGGAACAAGTTGAGTTACAACTTAGTCGGGAGCCTAGAGAGCTGCCGACCATGAAGCTCAATCCCGACGTGAAGAGCGTATTTAACTTTACATTTGAGGATTTTACCCTCGAAAATTATAATCCTTGGCCAGGTATCAAAGCCCCCGTGGCTGTTTAGTTGGACCTAATACTAAATCGTGATGAAGAATTGGTGGCGTTGTTTGATGGGAGTACTTTTTCCTTTGTTTGCAATTGCGCAAATTAGGATTGAGATTGTGCGTCATGCCCCTTTCAAAACGGCTAACCAGCGACTTTTTTTAGCCAGCGATTTTAATAATTGGCAACCTGGAGATGCCGCATTTGAATTTAAACGGGATAAAGCGGGCAACTTCTTTTTGGATTTGCCCGATACACTGACCAATTTTAAGTTTAAGGTAACGCAAGGAAGCTGGGGGTTAGTAGAAGGGGATAGCACAGGAAAAAGCCGTCCTGACAGGGTCTATTATCGTTTTGATGAGAAAAATCCAAAATTCCTGCAAATCAGTATTGATGGCTGGGAGGCAAGGGCAATGTATCGTTTTGTGATTAACGAAATCCCCGAAAATACGCCCAAAGATGCCACAATTTACATCACAGGTAACTTTAATAACTGGCATGCGGGAGACGAAGATTTCAGGCTAAGAAAACAAGTAGATGGCACATACCGTGTCACAGTTGCGTCGGATTTACCAAGGCTGGAGTATAAGTTTACTCGTGGAGACTGGAATAGCGTTGAAGGACAGGAAAACGGAAAAACGCGAATCAATCGAATTTTATACCGAGGTCAAATTATTAATAATGAGAATATTGAAGTAAAAATAGAAAGTTGGGAAGACCTTTCGGGGACGTTTCGCTCCATTTCTATCTATGATCTTCTGTTGTTGTTTTCGGCCTTTCAAAGCATTTTATTAATCATTGCCATCACTTCCATGCAAGACTACAACCGACACGCGAATCGTTGGTTGGTGGTTTCGCTGGCGTTTATGGCTGTGGTAGTGGCTATCAAAGTGGTCAGTGCATACCGTGAAGTAGCGCAAGAATATACTAAGATGCTACTTATCCCCGATTTCGCGCTGTTTTTGTACGCCCCGCTTTTTTATTTTTATATTCAAAAACTGCTTTTCAAAATTCCCAAATTTCCGCGCCACTGGTGGGGGCATTTTTTATTGCCAGCGGTTCAGTTGCTGGTCTATCTTCCTTTCTTTTTTATGGAAGAAAAGCGCCTTCAAATCAAAATTGTCAACCGTGAAATTGACATTGTTTGGTTGTTTTGGGGAACAGGAACGCTGGCGCTATTGACCAATTTGTACTACTGGATGGTGTGCTATCGTGCCATTCGTTCGTATCGGTCATTAGCTGCCAATCAATCTTCGTCTGAGTACAACCTTCAATACCTTTCGACGGTTTTGGGCTTGCAATTGGTCTGTTTGGTGCTTTGGCTTTTTTCGGGCTTGTTGTTTGGCGTGGGGTATTTTTTCAAAATTGAAACAGTGTCGATTGTCCAAAAAAGCATTGACACCATTTGGTTGGCTTTTTCGACGATTCCCTATTTCCTGGGTTATTTTGCTATTCACCAACCCGAAATTTTTAAAATTCAGGCCAAACCTCAGCCTTTCCTGAAACCTACCGAAGAGCCAACGGTCACCATTGCATTGCACGATACATTGGCTCCCGTGCTAGAAAAAGAGGTGGATACGCTCGAAAATTTAGGTGGG
This sequence comes from Runella defluvii, assembly GCF_014195535.1. Classification (GTDB taxonomy): domain Bacteria; phylum Bacteroidota; class Bacteroidia; order Cytophagales; family Spirosomataceae; genus Runella; species Runella defluvii. The sequence continues at coordinate 85,058 of NZ_JACIBY010000007.1, forward strand.
TACAAAAGCAAATTGGAAACCTACATGCTGCAATACAAGCCTTATACCAACCCTGGGTTGACGCTCAATGAATTGGCCCAGAAATTAAAACTTGCCCCTCATTTATTGTCAAAAATTATCAATGAAGGCTACAACAAAAACTTCTTTGACTTTATAAACGAATACCGAATCGAGGAATTTAAACAACGTTTTGAAGACCCGCGCAACAAGCATTTTACCCTTTTGGCGATTGCCTTTGAAGTAGGGTTTAATTCAAAAACGGCTTTCAACCGCGCTTTCAAAAAAATGACGCAACAAACCCCGCGAGAATATTTCTTTGAGGCGAGGATTGAGGATGAATAAGCAGAGTTAGCTTCGTAAATGTGTACCATTTTAATGGTTAGGACGTGCCACCTTCTAAAAGTGGCACGTCCTTTTTTTTGTAATATTCTGATAAATAGTTGTTTATAAAAAATAGTAGCTCTTTTTGTCATTATTGCAAAGTGGGACGACAAGCGGGGTTAAGTATGGTACTTTTGCAAGAAGAAATTGATGAAACGCCATGTTTACTCCATTTCAATCTTTCCAATTATCCAATTTAACTTACATCAAACCCCTATGATGATTTCGATGTACAAGGTTTTTGGCCGAACAAATGTTCGTCTAAATTTGATGATGTTGCTGTGGGCTTGTGTGTCCATAACAACCATGGCGCAGGACATTACTGTGTCAGGAAAAGTCCAAGAGTCCAACGGTTCGGTGCTCCCAGGCGTGAGCGTGTTGGTGAAAGGAACCACGCGCGGAACGCAGACTGACGCCGATGGTAACTTTAAAATTGCGGCGCCAAGCAGCGCAACGTTGGTGTTTAGTTTTGTGGGCATGACTTCGCAGGAGGTGGCCATCAACAACCGTACGCAGCTTTCGGTGACGTTGCAAAATGACAACAAGCAACTGGCAGAAGTGGTCGTAATTGGGTACGGTACGCAACGTAAAAAAGACCTGACGGGCTCTATCGCTTCGATCACTACCGCCGACTTTAACAAAGGTAACATTGCCACGCCCGACCAACTCGTAGCGGGTAAAGTTGCGGGGGTGCAGATTACGCCCAACGGCGGTGCGCCAGGCGCGGGAAGTACGATTCGTATTCGCGGCGGGGCTTCGTTGAATGCCAGCAATGATCCACTCATTGTTATCGACGGTGTGCCTTTGGACAATACCACCATCAATGGTGCAGCAAACCCTTTGAGTTTGATTAACCCCAACGACATTGAATCATTTAATATCCTTAAAGATGCTTCTGCAACGGCTATTTATGGTTCACGAGCTTCTAACGGGGTCATTATGATTACGACCAAAAAAGGTAAAAAAGGCGATGTGATGCGCGTAAATTTGAGCACGCAAGCGTCAGTTGGTCTTAAAACAGGCTTGGTTGATGTACTTTCGGGCGATGATTTTCGCGCGTTGGTCAATAAATACGGTACGGCAACGCAAAAAACGTTGTTAGGTAAGACAAACACGGATTGGCAAAATGAAGTCTATCGTGCAGCAGTAAGTACAGACAATAATTTGAGTATCACAGGTGCATTCAAAAATACGCCTTACCGCGTGTCGGTGGGTTACACCAACCAAAACGGTATTTTGAAAACCTCCAACATGGGTCGTACTTCGGCCTCGGTAGGATTGACGCCAATGCTGTTGGATAACCACCTAAAAATTGACATCAACGTCAAAGCGGCTTCGATTAAAAATAAATTTGCCAACCAAGGGGCTATTGGGGCAGCGGCTTCTTTTGACCCAACCCAACCCGTGTATTCGGGGACGGAAGCGTACGGCGGTTATTACGAGTGGGTAAACGCCGATGGAAAACCTAACACGATTGCGACGCGCAACCCACTTGGCTTGTTGAATTTGACGGACGACCGTGCCACGGTAAACCGCAGCATCGGAAATGCGCAGTTTGATTATAAATTTCACTTCCTTCCAGAACTACATGCTAACCTGAACGTTGGTTATGATGTGTCAAGAAGCGATGGTAAAAAGGTTATTCCTGCTTTGGCAGCTTCTAACTTCAGTAATGGCGGCGAAAAGACGGTTTATACCCAAGACCGCACCAACAAATTGTTGGATTTCTACCTCAACTACGTCAAAGACTTGACAAAAGACACACGCCTTGACTTGATGGCGGGCTATTCGTACCAAGATTTTATGAATTCGACCACGACCATAACTAAGGACGAAGCCGAAACCAAAACCCTCAACGACAGTCCCTACAAGACGCAAAATACCTTGGTGTCGTTTTTTGGTCGGGCCAATTTGAACGTGCAAGACCGTTATTTGTTGACACTGACGCTTCGTCGCGATGGTTCTTCTCGCTTTGCCAAAGAAAACCGTTGGGGAACGTTTCCGTCGGCGGCTTTTGCTTGGAAAATCAGCGAAATGGATTTCTTGAAAAGCTCTAGTGTGATTTCAGACTTGAAATTACGTGTCGGATACGGGGTAACAGGTCAGCAAGATGTGGGACAAAACTTCGCTTATTTGGCACGTTATACCCCAAGTACGGCCACTGCCCAGCAGCTTTTGGGAACAACCTACTACAACACACTCCGCGCCGAAGGCTACAATGCGAACATCAAATGGGAGCAAACGGTTACGCAAAACGTTGGGTTGGACTTTGCTTTCAAAAAAGCACGTTTGTCGGGTAGCATCGACTACTACATGAAAAATACGTCTGATTTGTTGAACGTTGTTCCAGTAGCAGCGGGCACCAACCTTACCAATGAAATCTTGTCGAACGTTGGCTCTATCGAAAATAAAGGTTTAGAGTTGTTGTTGAACCACAACACCATCAGCCGCGAAGATTTTACGCTTGATTTAGGCTTCAACGCGACTTACAACGAAAACAAGATCACCAAGTTAACCTCGGCCAATGATCCCAATTATAAAGGGGTATTGGTGGGTGGAATTTCAGGTGGGGTAGGAAGCACCATTCAAATCCACTCGGTTGGCTATCCTGCTTCTTCGTTTTTCGTAGCCCAACAAGTCTATGATGCCTCAGGCAAACCCGTAGAAGGCGTGTATGTGGACAAAAATGGCGATGGTAAAATCACCGTGGACGATTATTATCACTACAAATCACCCGCTCCACGCGTATTTATTGGTTTCAATGCCCAAGCGACGTACAAAAAATTGAGTGCAGGCTTTGTCTTACGTGGCAACTTTGGCAACTACGTTTATAACAACATTCTTTCAACCAATGGCGTATTGCAAGCCTTCCAAGGTGCTAATAACTCATTGGGTAACGTTGTGCCAAACGTCCTTACTACCTTGTTTGCGACGCCTCAGTATTTCTCCGATTACTACATGCAAAATGGTTCATTTTTACGAATGGACAACGCATTTGCAGGCTATGATTTAGGGAAAATATTTGGCGGAAAATCGACGGCCCGCCTTTCAGCAACGGTTCAGAATGTATTTGTAATTACAAAATACACGGGGCTTAACCCTGAAGTGAGCGGAGGAATTGATAATAACATTTATCCCATTCCACGTACGTTTACCCTTGGCTTAAACATCGGATTCTAATCGAAACTTGAAAAAAGATGAAACATTTCATTTCTAAAAATACAGTACTTGGAGGGATTGCACTCGCGTTGACAATGTCCTCATGTATCAAAGACCTAGACCGTAAGCCGTTCAATGAAGTCACTTCAGCAACGGTCTATAACGACCCCGCAGCCTACAAGCAAGTAGCGGCCAAATTGTACGCAGGTATGATGCTAACGGGGCAGCAAGGCCCTGCGGGCGACGACCGTACGAAGGACATCAAAGGAATGGACGAAGGGTTTTCGAGCTATTTGCGTAATTATTGGTACTTGCAAGTCTTGCCAACCGATGAGGCCGTGATTGCGTGGAGTGACGCAGGTTTGCCCGAAATCAATTACATGAAGTGGTCGTCGAATAACGCATTCATTCGTGGTTTTTACAACCGTGTCTTTTACCAAATCGCTTCTTGCAATGAATTTATTCGTGAGACGAGCGATGCCAAATTAAACGAAAGAGGTGTTTCGGGGACTATTTTGACCGAAACAAAAGCCCTTCGGGCGGAGGCTCGTTTTTTGCGGGCATTGAGCTACTGGCACGCGTTGGATTTGTTCGGAGGAAATGTACCTTTTGTAACAGAAAATGACGCTGTGGGTTCTGCTCCGCCAAAACAAACAAATGCAAAAAGCTTGTTTGAATACATCGAATCAGAATTGAAAGCAATTGATGGCGAGCTAGTTGACGCTCGTAAAAACGAATATGCTCGCGCCGATAAAGCGGCTGCGTGGATGTTGTTGGCAAAATTGTACCTCAACGCCGAAGCCCAAGGCCAAGGAAACCGCTACGCAGATGCGGCTACCTACGCCAAAAAAGTGATTGACGCGGGGTATTCTTTGCAAACCAAATACGAAGATTTGTTCAAAGCCGACAATAACACCTCAACGGAGGTGATTTGGGCACTCGCCGCCGACGGAACACGTAGCCAAACTTGGGGTGGAATGACGTTCCTATGCCATGCACCCGTGGGTGGTTCGATGCCAGCTTCTGCCTATGGTATCGACGGCGGTTGGGGCGGTGTCCGTGTGACGCCATCGTTTGTGAAGCTTTTTGCTGACCCAACTGGTAAGACCGACAAACGTGCGATGTTCTATACGGATGGCCAAAAACTTGAAATCAACGAATTGAGCACATTTACGGACGGATATGCGATGCCTAAGTTCAAAAACGTAACATCGGCGGGTAAAGTAGGTAGCAACCTAACGCACCCTGATACCGATTTTCCGATGTTCCGTTTAGCGGATGCCTACTTGATTTATGCCGAAGCTGCCTCTCGTGGCGCTGGTGACAAAACATTGGCGTTGGACTATGTCAATAAAATCCGCGCGCGTGCCTATGGAAGTGCCGCTGGAAACATCACTTCGTCTGAGTTGACGCCTGATTTTGTGTTGGCCGAACGTGCCCGCGAATTATCGTGGGAGGGAAGTCGCCGTACGGACTTGATTCGCTATGGTAAATTTACGGGTGCCTCGTATTTGTGGGCGTGGAAAGGTGGCGTTAAAGACGGGGCGGGGGTTCAAGATTACTTGAAAATTTTCCCACTTCCATCTACTGACCTAACGGCGAATCCAAACTTGGTTCAAAACACAGGATATTAGTCCACTGTGCCTCTGGTTGCTCACAACCAGAGGAAGCGATGAAGTGTTTCTGTTTGTGAGCAACCAGAAAAAACGCGGGATATTCATAGACAATAGTCAATAAAAACTTAGAAAGACAAATGAAAAAGTGGTTTCATAAATACGTATTCGCGGTCGTTGCGACGACGATGTTGGCCTCATGCGAAAAAGACGAAATAAAGGCCGTCCTCAATTCGGGGGCAGTGCCTGTGGTGACCCTTTCTTCGCAAACAGTCGTACTGACAAAAGAAAATGCGGACAAAGATGCCTTGACGGTATCGTGGGCAAAACCCGATTATGGTTTTGAGGCACCTGCCAACTACACCGTTTTGATTGATAAAAAAGGAGGTGATTTCTCCAATGCAGCGTCGATTGTGACGGGAACAGAATTGAAAAAGACGTTTAAAGCCTCTGAATTGAACCCGATTTTGTTGAAACTCGGCTTGAAGGCTGCTACCGCTGGCGACATCGACATCAAAGTTCAATCGTTTTTGGGTGGAAGTACCACGCTGGCTTCGACGGTGATGTCCGTAAAAGCAACGCCATATTTGGACAAACTTGACCTTTCTACCAATTGGGGAATCGTGGGAAGTGCGACTGTAAACGGCTGGAATGGCCCAGATATGCCGTTCTACAAATCGGATAAAGCCAATGTGTATGTAGCGTACGTAGCGTTGGTGGACGGAGAAATCAAGTTCCGCCAAGACAACAAATGGGATGTAAACATGGGCGATAATGGCGCTGACGGTACGCTCGAAGCAGGTGGTGCCAACATCGTAGTCAAACAAGGAAATTATAAGATTACGTTTGATGCAGGTGCTATGAAATATACCATTGATAAATACGCGTGGGGAATCGTGGGAAGTGCTGCTCCAAGTGGCTGGAATGCACCTGATGCACCGTTTTTCTATGACCCTGCCACCGATCAATGGCGTGTGATTGTGACGTTGAAAGACGGTGAAATCAAAATTCGTCAGAACGAAGATTGGGCGGTCAACTACGGTGACAAAGGGGCCGACGGTACGCTTGACGCAGGTGGGGATAACATTGTGGTAAAAGCAGGTTTGTATTTGATTACGGTTGATTTTAAGTCGCTTAAATACACCATTGTTCCTTTCAAAGTATGGGGGATTGTGGGAAGTGGCGCACCAAATGGCTGGAATGGCCCTGATACGAAATTTACGCCTGATTTTGGTAATGAGGGAATTTGGACATTGAACGGCATTAAATTGGTGGACGGAGAAATCAAATTCCGCCAAAACGATGATTGGGCTGTTAACTACGGTGACGACAAGGCCGATGGTGTAATGGAGGCAGGTGGTGCCAACATCGTCGTAAAAGCAGGAACGTACGACATTGTCCTCGACTTTACAGTGGCGGCCAAACCAACGTATAAATTGACGAAGAAATAACAATTGCATAAGTAACAAACTGAAAACTAATAGGTTGAACTGCAAAGCACCGATGAATTTTTGTCGGTGCTTTTTTCTACTACTTAACTCCTGTACAACCATCATGAAAAAATATAGCTTGTTTTTGTTCTTTATCGCAGCAGTACTGCCGCTTTATGCCCAGCGCGTCGAACCTGCCTTTTGGTGGGTGGGAATGAAAGAACCGCGTTTGCAGTTGCTCATCCACCAAAATAATATTGGTACTACCGAGCCTCAAGTGACCTACGCGGGGGTAAAATTGACCAAAGTGACGCGCGTAAAAAGCCCCAATTATCTTTTTTTGGATTTAACCATTGCAGCTACTGCCAAAGCAGGAAGTTTCCCAATCACGTTTAAAAAAGACGGAAAAACGGTGGCAAGCTATTCGTACGAATTAAAAAATCGGGAACCTAATTCAGCTAATCGCCAAGGGTTTACCTCGGCCGACGCCATGTATTTGGTAACTCCAGACCGTTTTGCCAATGCGAATCCCGCCAACGATAACGTGGAAGGAATGGTCGATAAAGTTGACAGGGCGGGCAAAGACAAACGGCACGGAGGTGACATTCAGGGAATTATCGAACAGTTGGATTACATTCAAAAGCTGGGTTTTTCGGCGCTTTGGATTTGCCCACTTCAAGAAAATAATCAAAATATGGGCTCGTACCACGGCTATGCCATGACCGATTTGTATAAAGTGGACGCACGTTTTGGGAGCAATGAAGAGTACCGAAAGTTGTCGAAAGAAGCCCAAAAAAGAGGCATAAAATTGGTGATTGATTTGGTGCCTAATCACTGTGGTTCAGAACATTGGTGGATGAAAGATTTACCCACCGACGACTGGGTGAATTTTCAAGGAAACCCTAAAATAACCCACCATGCTCGCGAAAGTATTCAAGACCCTCATGCAAGCGAATACGACAAAGAACTACACGCCAGCGGTTGGTTTGTACCAAGTATGCCCGATTTGAATCAGCGTAATCCATTGATGGCCAATTATTTGATTCAAAATACGATTTGGTGGATTGAATACGCTGATTTGCACGGAATTCGGGTCGATACGTATCCTTATTCTGATAAAGACTTTATGAGTCGCTGGTCGCAGCGCATCATGCGTGAGTACCCCCGTTTTAGCATGGTCGGGGAAGAGTGGTCGGTCAATCCTTCGATTGTTGCATTTTGGCAAAAAGGGAATAAAAATACCAATGGATACGTGTCGGAAATGTCAAGTATGTTTGATTTTCCGCTGCAAAATGCCTTGACAGAAGCCTTGAATGAAGATGACCGAATTTACAACCGTGGTTTGGTGAAAATATACCAAACGCTGTCGCAGGATTTTTTATATGCCTCGCCCAATGATTTGGTTATTATGCCCGACAACCACGACATGAGCCGTTTTTACACCCAAATCCACGAAAATTTCGACCTTTGGAAAATGGGAATTTCGTTTTTGCTGACGACGAGGGGCACACCACAAATTTATTACGGAACAGAAGTGCTGATGACCAATCCGAAAAGTGATTCGCACGACGAAATTCGGGGAGAAATGCCAGGGGGATGGGCTGACCATACCGTGAGTGCGTTTACGGAAAAAGGCTTGACGCCTCAGCAGTTGGAGGCAAAACAGTTTATGACAAAAATGCTGCAATGGCGTAAAACCAACGCGGTCGTTCAAACGGGGAAATTGAAACACTTTACCGCCCGCGATGGCCTGTATGTGTATTTTAGGTACAACGATGCCCAAAAAGTGATGGTGGTGATGAATAAAAATAAAGAACCCTTGAAGTTGGATTTGGGCAAATATTCAGAACTACTAAAAGGGGCTTCGACGGCAAAAAATGTGTTGACGGGAGAAACGAATTCGTTGGCCAATGGCTTGACTGTCAATGCGTCGTCGGCGTTGGTATTGGAGATAAAATAAATCAATGGTATGAAAAAACTCATTTCTATTTTTCTAGGATTGTTGCTGAACCAGTGGAGCTGGGGACAAGCGTTGGTCTTGAAACCAGAATTTCCCACCGCTGATGGTGAAGTAACGTTGACGTTTGATTTGACGCAAGCGAAAGATAGCCGTAAAGCTGCCTTGATGAATCAAGCCTCAGGGTTGTATATTTGGGCCTGGGGGGGCTCGGATGTATCGAACCGAACGTCCGAATTTGGCCCCGCTGGCCAATCCAGTTTTTCACAAGCCTACGCGCCTGGACTGTTGACGTGGGTAAGTGACAACGTTTGGACGATTAAAATTACGCCTTCAAAATACCTGAGCGTGCCTGCGGGAAAAACGCTTCGGTGGATGGGCGTATTGGTAAAAAACGCCAACGGCTCAGGCCAAACCGAAGACTTTTTGTTTAATTTTTACGCTTCTAATCAGTTGTTTGTACGATTTTCGACTCCGACCGAAAAAACACTTTTTGTCGATGCCAATGCTTCGTTGCGCGTTCGGGCAAGCGCTTCCACGAGTTCTCAGCTCACGCTGACGCTTGATGGAGTGACTGTTGCGTCAGTTAAAGATACGGCCATTTCTACCTCAATTTCGGTGGGGAATACGCCCAATCAGCGGCGAACGGTGAAAGTTACGGCAAGTGCTAATAACCAAGAAGTCACGGATGAATTTTCGTTTACGGTGAGCCCAACCCCTAAAGTAGCGGCTCTTCCTGCTGGACTGAAAAATGGCATTAATTACACTTCGGCTACGTCGGCAACATTGGTGCTATTTGCTCCCAACAAGAAGTTTATTTACGTCACGGGTGATTTTAATAATTGGGAAACGCGCACCGATTATTTGATGAATAAAACGCCCGATGGGCAAACGTATTGGTTAGAAATCAAAGACTTAACACCTCAAAAAGAATACGCGTTTCAGTACTTGGTCGATGGCGTAACGCCCATCAATGACCCGTACAGTGAGAAAATCTTGGATGCGGCCAACGATAAATTTATTCCCGCCACGAACTATCCTAACCTGATGGCTTTCCCCGCGAAGGCGTTGGGGAATAGCGCTTCGGTACTTCAAACGGCCCAAGTACCTTACGTTTGGAAAACCACCAATTTCAAACGTCCCGCCAACGAAGATTTGGTGATTTATGAGCTACTCGTACGCGATTTTGTCGATAGTCGTTGGTATAAAACCGTCGGTGATTCGCTTAATTACCTCAAAAAACTGGGCGTCAACGCCATTGAATTGATGCCCGTGATGGAGTTTTCGGGCAACGATTCGTGGGGGTACAATCCCATCTTCCACGCGGCACCTGATAAGGCATACGGCACGCCCGATGATTTGAAGGCATTCATTGACAAGTGCCACGCCAACGGCATTGCGGTGATTTTGGACATGGTGCTCAATCAAGCCGATTATGAGTTTCCATACGTAAAAATGTACTGGGATGGCAACCGCCCGTCGGCCGATAATCCCATGTTCAACATTCAAGCTACGCACCCGTTTAGCGTGTTTTTTGATTTTAACCACGAATCCGCCGCCACCAAGTCGTACGTGGAGCGGGTCAATGAATTTTGGTTGAAAGAATACCGTTTTGATGGCTATCGCTTTGACTTGTCCAAAGGATTTACGCAGGTGAATTCGGGAAATGACGTGGCTTTTTGGGGTCGTTACGATGCCAGTAGAATCGCGATTTGGAAGCGAATTTATGACCAAATCCGCAAAACTGACCCGACGGCCTACGTAATTTTGGAACACTTTGCCGATGATAACGAAGAGGCTGAGTTGACCAATTACGGAATGATGGTGTGGGACAACCAAAACGGCGCCGTACGAGAGGCCGTAAAAACGGGGAAAGGAAATTTTAACCGATTGTCGTGGAAAAACCACGCGGGTTTCCAAAAAGCAGCGGCTATTGGTTACATGGAAAGCCACGATGAAGAGCGAATTATTTACGACGCCATCACCAACGGCAGTGCTGAGGTGAAAAGTGTGGCCACGGCCATCGAACGCGTAAAGGCCGCTGCCGCGTTGTTTTTCCTAACGCCAGGGCCAAAACTGATTTGGCAATTTGGAGAATTGGGCTACGACGTGTCGATTGATCAAAACGGTCGGACGGGGGCTAAACCCATTCGGTGGGAGTATTTGCGGGATAATAAACGCCTTCAACTCTACAATGTGTTTTCGGAACTGATTCGTTTTAAAACAACTCAAGCAGTCACGAAAACGACGGATTTTAGCCTCCAAACGACCGAAACGGTTAAACAATTGATACTGAATACGCCGACGATGAAAGTGCAGGTTATGGCCAACTTTGGCCTTACCGACCAAGTTGTTGCTTTGCCCGTAGGCCGTTGGTTCGATTTCTTCTCGGGCGATGAAATCACGGTGACGTCTTCCTTGCCGCAATACGCGTTTCGGGCGGGGCAGTTTCACGTACTGACTTCCGAAAAGGTAGCCGTTACCTCACAAAATACCGTTTCGTGGAAAATTCAAACGATTACCTCGGTAGAACCTTCGTCCAAAGAGACAGCCCTGCAATTGTCGCCTAATCCTACCCAAGATTGGCTAAACGTGGCGTGGGAGAGTGCCTACCGCGGGGAGGTAAGAATAGAAATTATGGATATGACAGGACGGGCGCTGCGCTATTTTTTACCCCAAAAAACGACCAACCAAATGCAGCAGCGCATTTCGGTGAAAGAAGTGCCAGCGGGTACTTATTTCTTGAAAATAGGGGAAGGAACAACAACTCAAACCCAACGCTGGATAAAACAATAGTTTAAAGAGCTTCGATGTACAGCGCATTTCGGTGAAAGAAGTGCCAGCGGGTACTTATTTCTTGAAAATAGGGGAAGGAACAGCCTCCCAAACCCAACGCTGGATAAAACAATAGTTTAAAGAGCTTCGATGTACAGCGCATTGCCGTCGGTGGTGCGCTGTATTTTTTTGCCGTTGATAGTCACCGTAAACTGCACTGGTTCAAAGGCTTCTGCAAACGTGTCTTGGAATATTAGCAACCGTTTACCCGTTTTGGGATTACGCCACACCTGCAACCACGGTTGATTAAACTTAAATGCCCGAGCAAATTCCCCCGTATCGTTTTGCCAAGTCGCTTTTTGGGGTTTTTGAGTAGAACGTTGGTAGTCAAAAGCATAACTTTCGCGTACTTGACTGCCATCCAAAATGAGTTGGTGCTTTGCAAATAGCTCGTGCGCTTGCACCATCGCCGCTACGCCGAGGGCATCTTTTCCCATATAATCTTCGGCCACCGTGGGGCAAGCGGGCTGGTCGGGGCCTTGGTAGTCATACACAAAATAGCCGCCTGTATTTTGCGAAACACAAGATAAATTACCGTTGATTTTGGCGTAACGAAGGGCTTGGTAGGGGTCGTACGATTGGCCAAAAATCCAGTAGTTGGTATAAAAAACGCGGGGATTGCACAAGTGAACAAAAACCGCATCGCGCACCAAATTCATGGGATACATCACCCGATTGTCCAGTTGCCGAATGTAACCTTTTGAGCCGTGCCCCACCTTAAAACGTCGGGTGTGGCTTCGGCACGCATCGGAAGGTTTGTCTTCGTACGGCCAAAAAAAGTTGATAAATTTCACCGATGGAGAAGCCGTGAGCGACTTGATATTCAGCATATCGAGGGTACGCAAGTACCAGTTGATGGGTGCTTTCCAAACGTGGGCGGGTTGGTCGGTGGCATCACTGGTATTGACAGTGCTGCTGGTATATCCAAAGCCCGTCATAAGCACCACGGGCGAAGGTAGCTGTACTTGCTGAATGTCTTTGGGGTGTTCGTGAAGTGCTAAGTAATCATCAATTTTTTTCTTATCCGCACTCCAATTGTCGTTGGCGTAGCCGTCAAGTTTGAAATTTTTACCTTGAAACGTGAAAGTCAACGGGTCGCCAATCCACGAAAAAAAGAGCTTTCCGTGTTTTTTGTAGATTCTATCTGACAAATCGTACATGGTTTTCCGAAAAGCAGGGTCGCTCATATCCCATTGCCAACCGTCAGCGGCGGGGTTGGCAGGCTCAAAATCAACAGCAAAGGTGGACGAAGGCAATCGTTTGGCCAACCAATCGGCAGCTTGGTCAAGCTGACGGGCATCAAATCGGGTAATGCCTCGTCGGTTTTGGGCACGGCTGTGGTTCATCAGTTCGAGTACTTCGCCCGCGTACAAAAGTTTAAAACGATCATCGCTGATGTTCCAGCCCACTTTTCGCAAATTGGCGACGGGTTCATCGAGCGGTTTGGATTCCGAACCGTATTTTTTTTGAGAAGGAAGGGAAAAAGCGGGAGTTTGCTTGAAAATTTTACTATCTCCTACGGAGCCGTTGGTAGGCCAAAGTGGTTGGGTATAAGCAAGTTCGCTGGTTGATTTTTGTAAGGAATCGCGTACCCAAAATATCACCTCCGATACGGACGAATATTTGGTCTGTCCCGCCACTGTATTCGTTTCTGACGTGAGCCACGCTTCTGAATTGATGTTGTTGATTTCGGCGGTGTATTTTACCAAATGAATCCAACGAGAAGGCTGAATCGGCAAGTCGCTGAGGCGTCGGGCGTCGGTGGCATTGACGCTGCCGTTGAGGGCATAATAGGTAATCCTTCCTTTTTCGGGCTTGGCATCATCGACGAGGTAGAGCCGATGGTCATTTCGCCGAACTACCCGCAGTTGAAGCTGTTGGTCTTCGTAGTTTTTTGGGTCGGGTTCGTGCTCAAAATAAACAATGGTAGCTTGCGAACGCGGCAATTCGGGCAGGAGCGGAGCAGGGGACGTAATGACAGGTTCGGGAGAGCTAAACAGGTTATTTCGTTGGTAATAAACCACTAAGCTTACAATTGCTGCGAGCGTAATCCCTATTTTAACCATACGTTTCACGTTAATACCTCTTTCAAGTTTTCTAAATATAACTTTACTGTTTCTAACTGTTCGATAGCCCGATTTATTTTATTCCGTTGACTTCTACCCGATTCTATCAACTGACGAGCAGCGGCCAATTGATGTCCTTTGTACTCGACTAAATACACGATTTCGTCCAAAAGTTCGATGTCACCACGGTTATAAATACGATCACCTCCGCGTTTTTCGGGGCGTAACATGGGAAATTGAGTTTCCCAATAACGCAATTTAGACGTATTTTCAAACCCATAACGCGCTGCTACCTCGTTGATGTCAGAAATTAATTTGGGTTCGGGGTAAATGGGTCTTGCGCCCTTGTTTGGAAGCTTTTTCGGCTTAATTGTTGCCATAATACTGCAAATAAGTGACCAATCGTTCAAAATTACTAAGCTCAGTTTCATTGGCAAACTTCGTGAGGTAATTTTGGTAAGTGGTGGCAATTTGGGCGTACCGTGGGTTGTCGTTGAGTTTGGCGGCAATCAACCCTTTGTAACAGCGATGAACCTGATTATAAAGGTATTTTGAAGGTTTGTGCGCCTGCCCGTTCAAGATTTGGTCAATGTCGCTGAGTTTAGTGACGGAGTTTAAAAAGCTAAATCCTGAAAGATTCATAAATTCCATGATGGAATCGCAGGCGTCGTTGAGGTCTTCGTCGTTCTGGATTTTGTAACGGAAATACTTTACGTTGTTATAGTTACCCGTCGAAATAATGAGGGTATTGACATCGGCCCGAAAATCAATGAGGTTTGCATTCAAAAATTGTTGGGCAATCTGCTCAATCTGGTCATTACGGCATCCCACGTGTACTTCTACCCAAGCGTCGGCGTCTTTTTGGTATTCCGACACCGAAAAAATGACGTTGACAAACCCCGAAGGTGTATTTTTCCGAAACTGTTTTTTGTCCATCAACAAATGAAATTCTGCTGATTCAAAAAAATCGTAGAGGGCATAATACAACTTAGCTTCGGTGGTTTTAATACTCATAGATAGAATAGTTTAAACGATAACCATTTCCTCACGGAACAAGTTTACGGTTTTGTTAAGTAGTTGCGCATAAATTTTAGTGTATTAGTAGTTTATATCGCTTCGGAGAAGCGCAACCTTTGTAGTAGTAAGGAGAGCCATCCATAAAACCCTTTTGCTTCGGATGGGGCCGCCCGAGCGGAAGCATAACTTGTTGCTTTGTTATGCTTCTCCGAAGCAAAAATTAAAAAAATCTCCTCCTGCTACTACAAATGTTACGCCTCTACCGAGGCTACTTTGAACTACTCTAGAATTTTTTACTTTATTACTTAAAACTATCCAAACGCGGTTTTTACATTGAAAGTACAACGACTGCACATTTTTTGTAGTGAGCGATTGAAAAAAAATGGCATTAATCAAGAGGGATGCCGTACTTTTGCGAAAAAATCGACAATGAAGTCCACCTTAAAATCCATTATTTTTCTTTGTACTTTTTCTTTGGGTTTGATTATCAACGGATTTGCCCAAAATTTCCTCACCCAAACCCTCCGAGGTCAAGTAGTAGATGCCGATAACAACCAGCGACTGAGTGGGGTAAGCATCAAGCTCATTGGAACTGAAAAAGGTACATTATCAGATACATTGGGTCAATTTCGACTGATTTCAGTACCTATTGGTCGTTATTCGCTACAAATAAGTCGGGTGGGTTACGAAACGATGGTTTTACCCGAAATTCTGGTGGAAGCTGGAAAAGAAAAGGTGATTACAATCTCGTTGAAAGAAACAACCCAACAGCTTTCAGAAACGGTTGTTCGTTCGGCTAGGCCGTCATCCCAAACCAGCCTCCAAACGATTACCATTGAACAAACCCTGCGCTTTGCAGGTACGTTTTTTGACCCCGCCCGTTTGGCTACGTCTTTCCCAGGGGTATCGGCAGCCAATGACCAAGCCAACGGATTAGTCATTCGAGGAAACTCACCGACGGGGACGCAATGGCGTTTGGAAGGGGTGGAAATTGTCAATCCTAACCACCTCAGCAACGCGGGTACATTCAGCGACCGACCCACGCAAACGGGCGGTGGAACCAATATTTTGAGTGCGCAACTTATGGAGCGCGCCGATTTTATGACGGGTGCCTTTCCTGCCGACTATGGCAATGTACTGGGTGGGGTGATGGATGTACATTTGCGAAAAGGAAATGACCAAAAACACGAATTTACGGGTCAAGTGGGCTTGATTGGCGTCGATTTTGCCGCTGAGGGGCCACTTTCGCGCCAAAACAAATCTTCCTATTTGGTCAATTACCGCTATTCGTTCACGGGTTTGTTGGCCATGATGGGGGTTAAATTTGGAGGAGAAGACATTCGTTTTCAAGATATAGCCTTCAATCTATCGTTTCCTACCAAAAAAGCGGGACACTTTACCGTCTTCGGAATGGCAGGAGCGAGCAGCAATGTTTTCCAAGCCGAACGCGATACAACCTTGTGGAAATTCCAGAAAGACGGGTACGACATCGAATTTAAAAACCGAATGGGGGCAATGGGCGTTACACATTCCCTGAATTTGTCCCGAAATACCCTTTGGAAAACCACCTTGGCCGTGTCGGGGCTGGAGACCCGCCGCGAAGGATACCAATTGAACAAAGCTAATTTTGCCCGTACCCTGACCCAAGTAGATGCGTTTCGGAAAACCCGTTATTCGCTTTCAACGTCACTGACGCACAAAATCACGCCTAAAGTTCAGTGGAAAGAAGGGGTGATTATTACGTACCAACAAGATTCAGTACAAATTAGTAACGGCGGCGTTTCAAAAGGTCAACTTGAAGGATTGATTCTTCAGCCGTATGTTGCCCTCTCAGGGACGTTGGCCGCGCGACTTACTTTCCAAGCGGGGCTGCATTATTTGAATTATACCTACAACCAAACGCAATCGCTCGAACCCCGCATTTCTTTCCGTTACAGCGCTACGGGGCGGACGGCCTTCACGGCGTCGTATGGTTTGCATAGCCAACTCCAACTGCCACAGACGTATTTGTCACTTTTTAACTCGGATGCGCAATTGAATTTGTTTCCCAACAAAAAATTGGGCTTTACTAAAGCACATCATTACGTGTTAGGTTGGGAACAACAATTGACGGCGTTACCAAAACAATCGTCATTGAAAGTAGAAGCCTATTATCAGTCGTTGTTTAATGTGCCCATTGCCCAAGCCAACAGCCAAATCGCAGGCACTAACTCGTTTTCGGCGCTGAATCTCATTGAAGGATTTACCAATGTGGGTTTAGAAAACAAAGGAACTGGACGCAATTACGGGGTGGAAGCGACCTATCAGCAGTTTTTGAGCAAAGATTTCTATGCCTTACTAACGGCTTCTCTGTATAATTCTACCTACAAAGGTCAAGATGGAATCGAACGAAATACGCGTTTTAATGGTAACCATACGTTTAGCTTGGCCGCAGGGAAAGAGTTTCACAAACGGGTCAATCGTACCTTTGGCGTGAACGTCCGAGTGTTATGGCTAGGAGGTTACCGCGATACACCGATTGACGCAGATGCCTCTAAATTAGCAGGAAGAACCATTTACAAAGCATCGGAACTTTATACTATTAAAGTAAAAGATTATTTCCGTCCCGATGTTCGTATTTTCTGGAAACGCAACAAGCCTAATTACACCCGTACTTGGTCGATTGATATTCAGAATTTGACCAATACCGAAAACGAAGCGTTCAGCTACTACGATACTTACCAGCGTCAGATTGTCCAGCAATTCCAGTTGGGAATGGTGCCTGTGATCAACTACCGTGTAGAGTTTTAGAAAACAGCATCATGGGTAAGACCAAACGCAATGCAGCCGTTGATGTCGGGAATACCTTCGCCAAAATTGGGTGGTTTGAGGGCGAGAAGTTGACGGAAACGGTGTCAAAAATCCCCATAGATACGCTGGAGACGCACCTTCGTGCCAATCCGCCAGCGTATGCAATATTTTCATCAACAAGCCAAGATACCACAAAATACACCGACTTACTGCGTGAATTTGGCGTAACTTCGTTTCAGTTGACCCCCACGTTGGCGTTGCCTATCGAAAAGAATTACGACACCCCTAACACCCTTGGAGCCGACCGCGTGGCAGCGGCAGTGGGAGCCAAAGTGCTTTTTCCCAACGACCATTGTTTGGTCATTGACATGGGTACGTGTGTTACCTATGATTGGGTAAGTGCAACGGGCGTTTTTGAAGGAGGAATAATTTCTCCTGGCTTTCGTATGCGATTTCAGGCCATGAACGCGTTTACTAAAAGGTTGCCTTTGATAGAAATCAACTCAACCGACTTTCAGGTACCAAGTTTAGTGGGAAAAAGCACCCGCACAGCCATGGAAAGCGGCGCATTTAATGGCCTTTTGGCCGAAATGCAAGGGTTTATCGAACGCTATCGTTCCGAACGAGGTGAATGTCAGGTGCTTTTGTGCGGAGGTGACGCACCTTTGTTTGAAAATAGCCTCAAAAATCGCATCTTTGCGGCACCAAATGTAGTTTTAACGGGTTTAAATCGAATTTTACAATATAATATCAATTTACAAAATGCGTAAGCTTTTCCAGTGGAGTTGGGTCGTAGGGGTTTTATTTATTCAATCAAATGTAATAGCGCAAGGGTTAGGTAATGCTCCTTATTCTGCCATCGGAGCAGGCGAGTTAATGAGCCCTGGCTATGCTCCTAACAATGGAATGGGGGACGCTGGCGTGGCTACTGCAAACCCGTTGTATATCAATTCGCTCAATCCTGCTCTTTTGGTAACAAACCGCTTTACCATGTTTGACGTAGGGGTGGTAGGGCAGTATAAAGGACTCCGTGATGCTAGAGAAGCGCAACGCGATTTTGGCGGAAACATCAGCTACTTGGCCTTGTCATTTCCTGTGGCACCAAAATGGTCGGTTGGGATAAGTCTCAAGCCGTATAGTTTTATCAATTACCAACAAAACTCGTATGCGCGTATTGGTACTTCTATTTATGAAGCTCAGTATGTTTATGCAGGAAAAGGCGGACTCAACCAAATCAACTTCTCTAATGGGGTTCAGATTACAAAAAACCTGAGTTTGGGGGTAGATGCTTTTTACTTGTTTGGGAACTACAACAAGAGCGTTACTTCGCAAGTGCGTATTGGCGATAGCCGCGACTACATCGTTAGCCGCGACGACCGTATTAATATGAAAGATTTGAATTTTAAGGGTGGTTTGGCTTGGAAACAAAAATTGAAAAAAGACCACTATCTCAACTTTGGCGCAACCTACAAACTAGGCTCAACTGCATCAGCCATTCGTAATACCACAATTGAGGTGCAAAGTAGCAGCAACTCGCCTGTGACAAACCCCGATACAATCGCTCAGACGGATCTAAAAGTAACCATGCCTTCTGCTTGGCGGGTGGGTATCAGCTACGAGTATTTATACCGCTTGACGGTTTCGGCCGACTATGAGCGTCAAAACTGGGCCAATTTTGTAGGAGTAGGAGGTACCAATGAAAACATGAGAAATGGTCAAAGTTATCATTTTGGAATAGAGTACATGCCTAAATTCAATTCAACGAAATACATGGATTTGGTGTTTTACCGTGCTGGTTTCACCTTTAATCAAACTCCTGTGGTTATTGGCACCAAACCTATCGACGACATGAGTGTTTCTCTGGGGGTGTCTCTGCCAGTAGGACGTAATTTTGTGAACTTGATTAACCTTTCGGTTGTGGGAGGGCAGCGGGGTAGCATTTCTTCCCAAGCTTTCCGAGAACGATACGCCCGCTTTGTGATTGGATTCTCACTGAAAGATACTTGGTTCCAAAAATTCAAAGTCGATTAACAACATTCAATGCTCTTTCCGAAGAGCATTTTTTTTCGCCTATCGTTTCGAGTTTTGAAAAAAAATTAAAAATGAGGGGTAAAATGAAAATATTTTTTCAGGCATAAACGCTTTATTATCAGTATATTCGTATGCTTGCATACAAATCTGTGCTAAAAAAAATGAAAAAAAATCTGATAAAAAAACAATTGCTTTTGGAAAGTCTTTCAAAAAAGGCTAATTTTACCGCCAAGATGTTAAGGTGGGTTAATACAACATCTGCAAAGATGCAAATGGGAGATAAACTTTTATCTCCTATTTGTTTTATATTACTTCTCACTTTTGGGATGGCTTGCCAAGAAGAAAAAAAAGCAACCAAGTTTATTCCCTACAAAGGTCCCCTCGAAGAAGCAGAAAAGATAGAAGTACTTTACAGCGAAGAAGGTTTGCTGAAAGTGCGGGTAAAAACTGCCAAACAAATCAAGTCAGGGTTAGACGATAAAATTTTTCCAAAACAAATTTTTGTGGACTTTTTCGGGCCAAACGGTCAGGTGCTTACAACCCTTGTGTCAGACTCGGGTAGGTACGATTCCCGAACGGGTATGTATCGCGTCATTGGAAACGTAAAAGTGGTCAATACCGTGAAGCAAGAGCGATTGCTAACCGATGAGCTTACGTGGAATCCGAATACCAAAAAGATATATACCGAAAAACCTGTCACGGTCGAAAATCAACTGTCAGGGGAGCAATTAAAAGGAATTGGGTTAGATGCAAACCAAGATTTTACCCAATACAGTATTCGCCGACCCACGGGCTTTTTCAACGCTCCAGCGGGAATGACGCCGAATTAATCCATTTGAGAAAGAATATTGAAGACAAGCGAGGAAAAATTAGACTTTCCTCGCTTTTTCTATGTAATTCCATCCCTCCGTTTCTCAAATGAAAAGACGAATTTTTATTCAAAATGGGGCAACAGCTTTGGCAGCTTTGCCTTTGGTTACTTTTGGTTCTACTACGACTCAAACGGCCGATAAACCCGCTTGGCTCGTTGAATGGATTAAAATTTACGATGAGTCAATTGCGAACTACCGTGCTTTAAAAGTCTCTGACGCCAACCATGTGTATGCGGGAGGCTACAAAGACGATACCGACATTCCCAATCCGCACACCACATGCGGTTTTCTCATAACGGCATCTATGCTGATGTCTTGTCCAGAATCCAAGCATTATCAATCGCCAGCGCTTTTAAAAGAGATAGAAGCCGCCGCACAGTGTATGTTGAAAATGCAGCATTCGGATGGTACGATTGATTTACTTTCTACGAATTTTCACTCGACGCCCGATACCGCCTTCGTATTGGAAAACATGGTACCTACGTACCGATATTTGAAAAAAATGTCGCTCAAGGGCCGTGAAAAATCCATTGAGCTGGTCACAACATTCTTGAAAAATGCGGGAGAAGCGTTGATTGTTGGAGGTATCCATACGCCCAATCACCGCTGGGTGGTTTCGGCGGCATTGACCAAACTCAACGAACTTTTTCCAGATGTTCGTTATGTAAAACGGATTGACCAATGGTTGGCCGAACACATCGACATCGACCCCGATGGACAGTACAACGAAAAGAGCACAAATACGTATTCGCCCATTGTCAATCGGTCGTTGATTATTATGGCGAAAGGGCTGCGTAAACCTGAGTTGTTGGAGCCTGTTCGCCGCAATTTAGTGATGACAACCTACTTTGTTCATCCAAACGGTGAAGTAGTAACAGAAGCCTCAAATCGGCAAGATAAAGGGACGATTGGGAATATGTCGCGTTACTATTATTGTTACCGTTATATGGCTTTGCACGACAAAGATGGGCTGATGGCAGCCATGTGTCGCCAGATTGAACAAACCAGCACGAAAGCCCAGTTGGCGGGTTATTTGGACTATTTTCTTGAAGACCCAAGCCTTTGGGACGAACTTCCCGTTAGTAAACCCCTGCCTACGAGTTATGCCAAAGCCTTTCCGTATTCGGGCGTAGTGCGGATTCGTCGGGAGAATTGGGATGCAACCATTTTGGCAAAAAATGCCGCTTGGTTGACCTTCCACAAAGGAAATTCGGTGCTTCAGGCGATGCGAGTAGCGGCTTCTTTTTTTGGAAAAGGCCAATTCCAAACCGAAAAAATTGAGCAAGAAGGGGATACTTGGGTGATGACTCAAACGTTGGATGGGCCTTATTACCAGCCAATTGCGGCAGATAAAATTGCCCCCGACGGAGATTGGGACAAAATGCCACGGGCTGATAGACCCCAAAGCGAGGTACAAAAGCTGACATCGACAGTACGTATTAAAGAAGTAGCGGGTGGCCTGGAGGTTCGGGTGGAACTGACGGGAACGGAGGGTGTACCTGTGTCGTTGGAATTGATTTTCAGGGCAGGAGGGGAATTGTCGGGGGTTGTGCCGTATGCCAAACGTGCAAATGCGTATTTGTTGGAAGGAGAGCAAGGAACTTACACGTTGAACGGCGACGTCATTCGTTTTGGAAAAGGGCGAGCGGAACACAAAGGCGTTGTACTTCGCGGGGCACTGCCGCCAGTGGAAGCCCCAACGGTTTATTTGACAGGTTTCACCCCATTTACGCATACCCTTAGGTTAGGATAATTGAAGTAATTTCTATCATACTAAACGCTTACACCGAATGAAAAAAGAATCAACCGTTTCGAGGAGGGAGTTTGTGGGCAAGGCTGCTTCCGTTTTGGCGGGTTTTACGATAGTGCCACGTTTTGTTTTGGGAGGAACTCGCCCCGATGGCACCAAATACATTGCGCCGAGTGATGTCATTTCGTTGGGTTTTATTGGAACAGGCAAACAAGGACGTGGGCTTACGACGTCGTTTTTGAATACCAACGAAGCACGGATTGTGGCTTTGAGCGAAGTATATAAAGCAAAAGCCCAGCTAACCCTTGATCGAATTAAGGCGCATTATGAAAAAAACACCCAGTTGGGCGCTTATTCGGATATCCCTGTCTATGTCGATTTTCGGGAGTTGTTGGCCCGTAAAGACATCGACGCCGTGGTGATTGCGACGCCCGACCACTGGCACGCAGCCATGTCGGTGAAAGCGGCGGAAGCAGGAAAAGATATTTATTGTGAAAAACCCCTCGCCTTGACCATACGGGAAGGACGTGCGATGGTGAATGCCGCCCGCAAATACAACCGAGTGTTCCAGACGGGAAGCATGCAACGCTCATGGCCAGAGTTTCGTCAAACCGCCGAATTGGTGCGTAATGGGTACATTGGTGAAATTAAAAGTATCAAAGTAAACGTAGGGCCACCACCGAAATCGTATGATTTGTCGGCTGAAACCATTCCTGAAGGCTTGGATTGGGACAAGTGGCTAGGGCCAAACAGCCCCGTGGCGTTTAATTCAGAATTGGCCCCTCCCATTTCTAAGGATGTTTTCCCCAACTGGAGAAACTACAAGGAGTTTGGCGGAGGCATGGTGACCGACTGGGGTGCTCACATGTTTGATATTGTGCAGTGGGCGTTGGACATGGACAACAGCGGCCCCGTAGAAATAATTGCTCCCGATGGAAAAGATCACCCGTTTTTAACCTACCGCTACGCAAATGGAATTACGATGACCCACGAAAAATGGGATTGGAGCAATGCGATTCATTTTGTGGGAACGGAAGGCGAAATAAAAGTTCAGCGTAAAAAACTAGAAACAACCCCTGCATCGCTCAAAGACAAAGTGATTGGCGACACCGAAAAACACGTTTACAAGAGCGAAAACCACTACAAAGATTTCTTGGATGCCATGCGCAAACGTAGCAAGCCGATATGTGACGTTGAAATTGGTCATCGCACTTCTTCGGTTTGTAACTTGGGTAACATCGCTTACGAATTGAAGCGCCCTTTGCAATGGAATCCTAAAAAAGAGCAGTTTAAAAACGACAAAGAAGCCAACGAACTTTTGGGGCGTTCGATGCGAGCTGAGTGGGGAATAAAAATATAGAAAATTTTACTTGACTCTTACCTTACGTGATAGCCTACATTTGTACAGTCAGTCAAAATGAAGGCAGTATGATACGTTATTCGGTTAAAAAATTGGCAAAATTGGCAGGTGTGAGCGTGCGCACGCTCCACCTGTACGATGAAATTGGGCTTTTAAAACCAGCCATCCGTACGGAGGCCAAGTATCGGATGTATGGCGAAAATGAGCTGTTGCGCTTGCAGCAAATTCTTTTTTACAAAGAACTGGATTTCCCATTGCAAGAAATTGGGCAGATTCTTGATGCACCTGGTTTCGATTTACTTACTGCGTTGGGAAACCACAAAAAAGCCCTTGAAGCCAAACAAAGCCGAATTGAGACATTGCTTTTGACGATTGACAAAACAATGTTTAATCTAAAAGAAGGTATTATGTTGAAGCACGAAGAATTGTACGAAGGATTGTCGCAAGAAACTGCCGACGCCTATCGAAAGGAAGCCATCGGTGCGTATGGCACTGAAGCCGTAGAAATAGCCGAAAAATCGTTGCGGTCGTTGACCAAAACGGATTTTGAGGCGCTAAAAAGGGAAAGTTTAGAAATTAGCAGTGGACTGGCTTCCATGACGGGCAACGACCCGACGAGTGAAGTCGTTCAGCGTCAAATTGCCCGACACTATGAAGTAATTCGTAAGTTCTGGGGAACATCAGGTTCGACTGACCCACAAGCAGAGGCGTATAAAGGATTAGGAGATTTGTACGTCAACGATGAGCGTTTCACTCAAATAGATGGTCAACCCAATCCTATTTTTGCGCTATTCATGCAAAAAGCGATGGCCTATTTTGCAGAAACGAAACTGGTATAAAACAAAAAACGGCGGGAACCCCGCCGTTTTTCTTATTTTGGAGGACATTTTTCTAAAGCCGCTTGGACGGTTTCTACGGTCGTAATTTCCGTTTCTTTTCCCCAAGTAGCATAGACATAGGTCATAATTTCGGCAATTTCTAACTCTTTTAAATCAGGGTTTGCAGGCATAGCTCGATTATAGCTTTTACCGTTGACGGTCATGGGTTGATGAACCCCATTTTTAATCCAGCAAATTACCTGATTCTTGTCTTTGAGGTAGTTGGTAGCGAGGGCGGGGTAGAGGTTTTCCAATCCTTTCCCGTCGCGTTGGTGGCAATTGGCACAATGCGTTTGAAACAACGTAAATCCTTCGGCTACGTATTGCTCGTGCTTTATGGCGCTTCCGCCTTGGCACGCGAGTATCAAAACCACAAGAAAACTAGCCAATAGAAGACTCAATTTCATATCAATGCTATTGTTTTTCATCTTTGTACTCTTTACGAAGGCGCTCAATGTCAGCAATTAAGCGTTGCGTGCCCGCTTCGTCGGTACCGTTGTACATGCCTCTCACGCGTTTTTGTTTGTCAACCAACACAAACGCGCCACTGTGAATATACCCACCTGGCGCAGTCGAATCGGCGCCTGCCACGACCAAGTACTGTTTTTCCCCGATTTCGTAAATTTTTTCCCGTGGCCCCGTCACAAACATCCATTGGGTGCCAGATACGCCCAAATCCTTGGCATATTCTTTCAAAACTGCGGGTGTATCGTGGTCAGGGTCAATGGTGTGCGACAAAATGGCTACTTCATTTTCTCCTTTAAATTTTTCATACACCTTCTTCATTTGCTTTTTCATGACGGGGCAAATGGTGGGGCAGGTGGTAAAAAAGAAATCTGCTACGTAAATTTTGTCGTTGAAATTTTGAGCGCTAACGGTATCGCCTTCTTGGTTGACAAATTTAAAATCGGGGATGGTATGGTAAACCGTATCAACGACTTCTTTCCCATCCACCATTTTTTTCACTGTGTCGCGTTCCCCCAAAATTGGTAAACGTTCGGACGACCCCCCACAACTCCAAAGCGAGAACAAGGCTAGTACTATGATTAATTTGTTCATTTTCCTAAGAAGGTCTTGGCTTTGTCCATTCCTTCGCGCATTTTGTCGCGGACAGTGTTGATTTTTGTTTTTTCGGCACTCATGGCTTTGATGGCTTCTTCGCTGCCTAAGGCTTTGAGCGAATCGCCACGGTAATCGTGCATCCAATCCATCATCCCTTTATCGGCTTCTTGGAGCGTAGTGCTGATGGCCAAGGCTTCGTCTTTACGTTTTTGAAGGCTATCGTTTGACTTGATTTTCAGGAGGCTATCCAATTTGGTGATTTCGATTGACAGGCCATTTTTGTATTCCATCAGTTGCGACATTTGGGGCATGATTTCGTCATGAACCGCAAATACTTCTTTTTCAGCGTTTTCAACGGCGGCCTTATCTTGCCCACAAGAAGTCATAAGAGCTACGCAACACACTGCAATAAGTTTTATTTTCATTTTTCAGTTGGTTTAATGAATAAAATTGTATGAATCTCAAAGTCGGTTAGAATAAAATCAATCTAGCCTTTTTGGCGTTGAGTTACTTGCGTTTGGAGCATTTCGCGCGCATTTTGAACGATGGCTTCGCTTGGTTTTAGTCCCCCAATCATCTGAGCAATTTCTTGTACGCGTTCCTCAAAGGTTAATTTTTTGATTCGGCTGACGGTTTTTTCGGCAGAATTATCTTTATAGACAAAATAATGGGCATGGCCGTAAGTCGCGATTTGGTGCAAATGTGAAATAGCAATCACTTGGTGATTTTGGGCAATATCATTCATCATTTGACCCATTTTAATGGCAATTTCGCCCGAAACACCCGTGTCAATTTCGTCAAAAATAATGGTAGGGAGTTTGCGTTTGGTGGCTAAAATATACTTGATAACCATCATCAAACGTGAAAATTCCCCTCCCGATGCCACGTTCTTGAGTTGTTGTGGTTTAATACCTTTGTTGGCACTGAACAAGAAGTCAACATCGTCGATGCCATCTTCAGTCGGCTCGATGAGAGTCTGTTGGATGTGCAACGTGGCATTCGGCATACCGAGATCAAGCAAGTATTTTTTTACTTCTTTTTCAACGGGTGCAATGGCCACTTTACGCGAATTAGAAAGTTTATCGGCACTTTTTTGGAGCTTTGCCTTGGTCTTCTCCACAGCCGTATGGGCTTTTGCAATGTCTTCGTCAAGGTTGAGAACGCGGCTTACTTTTACCTCCAATTCGTCCCGAATCGCGATGAGTTCCGCCAAGGTTTTTACTTGGTGTTTTTGCTGAAGATGATAAAACAGATTCAGGCGTTCACGTACATCTTCGGCGCGCGCATCGTCAATTTCAACGTTATCTTGTTCGTCACTAATTTCAGAAGCCAAGTCTTTTAGCTCAATGTACGCACTTTGCGTCCGTTCGCGAAGTTGTTCGTATTGAGGCGCAAACTTACTGATGGAATTGAGGCTACTAACGGCGTTTTTGAGCAGAGAAAGGGCCGATTGTTCGGGATTATCGAGGTAATCGTTGGCCAATTGAAGGCGCTCTTTTACGTCGGCTGCATTTTCAAGAATGGTTAATTCTTGCTCCAATTGCTCTTGTTCTTCGGCTTGAAGCTGGGCTTTGTCCAACTCATCAAACAAAAATTGATTGTAATCAGACTCTTTACGAAGCTGTGCTGCTTCCGATTTGAGCCGTTCGAGGACTTGCGTTGCTTTACGGTACGCCTGATAATCCGTGTGGTACTGACGAAGGATGGATTCGTTTTGGGCGTAGGTGTCAACGATTTGCAACTGAAACTCATTCGAGCCCAACAGTAAAGTATCATGTTGCGAATGAATGTCCATCAATTGCCCCGTAATTCGGCGGAGCGTTTCTAGGTTGACAGGGGTATCGTTGATAAATGCCCGCGACTTTCCCGACGGGCTTATTTCCCGTCGAACGAGGCAAGTGGTCGAAAAATCAAGCTCTTCTTCTTCAAACAGATGCTCAATAAAGTACCCATTTAAGTCGAAAGTACCTTCAATGACACATTTTAAGGAAGGGTTGTACAGCACTTTGGTATCAGCACGGCTACCGAGCAATAAACCAATGGCACCCAACATGATTGATTTTCCTGCTCCTGTTTCCCCCGTAATAATATTGAGTTGAGAATCAGGAGTCAGTTCCAGATGTTCAATTAAGGCGTAATTTTTAATCAGCAAATGAGCAAGCATACAGCATATCTCGGTTGAACCGCCGCGAAGTTAGTCAACTATTCAACAAAAAGGAATGCCTTTGGGTTTGGAACTACTCAAAAAGTAGCTGATTTGTCATAAATTACCGATTCGATTTGCGTAAAAGCCAGTTGATGAGCATGTTTTCGGAAATCCCGTAAAACAAAGAAGGCGTTTTCGATGCGTTCACATTGCCCATAAAATGTTTGATTGCTTTTTAAAACAACATTGACCGTTTTCCCGATAAGCTCATTGGCGTGAGCGGGCAGATCATTCAGCGAAATTTTAACCAATCGTTTGCTCATTAGCGCATCAATTTACGGTACATTTCGGTTTTGGCAGGGTCGAGTTGTGAAAGAATTGCAAATGCTTTCTGTCGGTCTTCTTTACTAGCTTCTGCCATGATTTTGTAAATTTCTTCACCTTTGGCATCGAAGAGCGTGTTGATATACACTGCGCCTGGCATTCCTTTGCTTGCTTGTTGGACGGCATTCAACAGGTTCATCACTTGTTGACGAGCGGCAATGGGGTTTTCGGTAAATTTATCCAACCCTGTTCGATGATAAGCGTACATAGATTCACGAACAGGAAGCATGATTTGATTATTAAAATTATCGATTAACCAATACCGATTTCGTCGGTCACCTCCTGTAGAGTTCCAGCCTGCGGGTGCGCCTGCGGGGCTAACTCCCGCCGCTAGGTTTGCCGTTTGTAGGGCTTTTTGTAGGTAAGGATTCCCGCCAAGTTTACTAAAAGAATCATAGTCAACGGCTAAAATTAGGTACGCATAAAATGCCAATGTCTGGGTTAATTCATCACTGTAGGTGTTTTCATTATAGTACATTGGGTTGCTTGGTAGGTAGCTAAAATTAAAATTACGATCAATGAAATTTAAAATAACACTTTCGTAATTAGTGCCATACACGGGGCGGGTTGCTACCACTTGGGCGGTGCCTTCATAAATCCCTTGGGCGGGTGAGCGAACAAGGTTGATGTTGATTTTACAGTTAATGCGTTCCTCTGGGTTGTAGTTGTCGTTGGTCCAGCGGCGGGCATTGATAAAATCCGCAATCACCGAACGAAGCTGATTGAGGTTGCTGTTGTCGGTGTTTTGCTGAGAAACAAGTTGATTGAAATTAAGCGTTACAGTGCAGTTAAGTTCTTGCGCTTCTGCTGATTGGGGAGGTATAAAGGCGCATAAAGCAACCAAAAACAACCAGCTATATTTCTTAATCATATTCATAAAGGCTATCATCAATAGTTGAATCACTGAAATTTCGAGTACTAAATTAGGACAACAATTTTGATACCACAAGTGCTAAAATATCCTGGGCTACTTCATTTTTAGACTTTAGCTCAAATTGATGCACGGTGGCGTCTGATTCAATAACGGTTATTTTATTGGTATCGTATGCAAAGCCCGCTCCTTTGTCGTTGAGGGAGTTGAGTACAATCAGGTCAAGGTTTTTGGAGGCTAATTTGCCAAGTGCATTTTCAAATTCGTTGTCGGTTTCTAAGGCAAAACCAACCATAAGTTGATGAGACTTTTTTTGACGACCAAGCGTAGCCGCAATGTCAACGGTTTTGGTTAGTTCAATCGAAAAATGAGTTTCCTTTTTCTTGATTTTCCTGTCCGCAGGCTGGGCAGGTGTGTAATCTGCAACCGCAGCAGACAAAATGATAATATCGGCAGCGGGAAACTGACCAGCCGTTGCTTCGTACATTTCTTGTGCCGATTTCACCTTAATGACATTGATAGATGAATCGTCTAAGGTTTGATTGGTGGGGCCACTCACCAAAGTGACATCAGCTCCCGCAAATGCAAACGCTTGAGCAATCGAATACCCCATTTTTCCCGTTGAATGGTTGCTAATGTAGCGTACGGGATCAATGGGTTCTTGGGTAGGGCCTGCAGTAATAAGTACTTTTTTTGCCTTTAAAACGGGCTGTACCGAAAAATGCTTTTCAAGAGCAGTGATGATATGTTCTGGCTCGGCCATTCTGCCAGTACCAACAAGCCCACTGGCCAACTCACCATGTTCGGCTTGGATAAGATGGTTGCCAAACGCTTGCAGGGTTTCTAGGTTCTTTTGAGTAGAACCATGCTGATACATATCTAAATCCATGGCTGGGGCGAAAAAAACGGGACAACGTGCCGATAAATAAACGGCTGTTAGCAGGTCGTCGCACAGCCCAGTGGCGCATTTTGAAAGGGTGTGTGCCGTAGCGGGGGCAACAACTACGGCGTCGGCCCAAAGTCCTAAATCGACGTGGTTATTCCATTCGCCTGCTTCATTTTGTACAAACTCACTCAGCGCAGGCCGTTTGGATAACGTGGCCAAAGTAAGGGGCGTGATGAATGATTGGGCGGCTTTGGTCATGATTACTTGGACTTCAGCGCCTGCTTTAATCAGTAACCGAACAAGCAGGGCACTTTTGTAAGCAGCGATGCTGCCCGTAACCCCAACGATAATTTTTTTGTTTTGTAAGATAGACATAGAGGCTGTTGAGAAAAACAAAGAAAGCCGCACAAATCTAAGGATTGGTGCGGCTTTTTACTACGTATTTTTCAGATGTTTGTTATTTAGCGTCGTCTTCGTCGTTTGCACGCCAGTACAACTTATCTTCCATGAACTCTTCGATGGCGATGCTCGTAGGTTTTGGCTGACGCTCATAAAACTTAGAGATTTCGATTTGCTCACGGTTTTCAAACACTTCTTCAAGGTTGTCGATGCCAGATGCAAACTCAGCCAATTTGTTGTTGAGTTCTTCTTTTGTTTTAGAAGCAATCTGACGCGCACGACGAGAAATAATTGATACCGACTCGTACAAGTTGCCAGTTTTGGCGGCAAGTTTATCGGAGTCGCGTGTTATGATAGAAGGTGAAGCTGCCATATATATTAATTGTTACAGATGAATTACTTGTTTTGTGGTGTCGTTGACGACGGAGTTGAGAGCTTTCCAGTGTTGGACGGAGCGGCCTCTTTGGCAGCCTCCTTAGCGGCTTTCTCTGCGTCTAAAATCGTCGCTAATTCCTTTTGGGTACTTTCGTAGAAGCGTTCGGCCTGACGTACAAACTTACTTTTGGGATATTTATCCAGGAAAGCAAGGTAGTATTTGTTTACATCTTGGTAGCGTTCCTTTTGTTTTTCAGCAAAACTCAATTTGGCAAGTTTGTACTGAGCATCAACCCGCAGGTAAGAAAGTTCTTCGTTGTATTTAGAATCTGGAAATTCTTTTTGGTAATTGTTGATTGTCACAACTGCCGAACGGAAGTTCGCGATATTGGCTTCACTTGTTTGGTAGTAAAGCTTTGCTTTTTCGTAGGCTTTCTTCTCCAATTTATCCCGAAGCTCTAGGATAAGCCCCGTACATTCTTCACGAAAAGCACTTTCAGGGTAAGTATTAATAAAATCCTGAAGGGCCGCAATTGCCGTCAATGTACTGGTTTGGTCTAGGTTGAAGTTTGGAGAATCTTTGTAGAGCGAGTAAGCGTGCATGTACAACGACTCTTGGGCGTATTCGCTTCGTTGGAATGTCTCATAAAAGTTTTTGAACAAAAACTGAGACATGTTATAATTGGCTTGCTTAAAATTACAATACGCATTGTAAAACTGAGCAAGTTCAGCTTGTCTAGCATCTTTCCCATTGAGAAGGGGAGTGATTTCTTCAAAAAGAAGACCAGCATGATAATAATCCGCCTTTTTATAATATTGGAGAGCGGCCTCGTATTTTTGTTCGAGGGTTCCTTCTTTTTGAAGTTTTGAAAACTTACTGCACGAACCCAAAACGAGGGTAGTCAAGAAGAGCAGTGTATATCCGAATAGGGTCTTACGCATAGCAGGCACAAAAATACAAAAATAGCTTTATATCTCCCAACGAAATATAAAGCTATAAAAGTATGCTTTTGTATAGAATTCGATACTAATGGCGAATCAATAATTTTTTTGTTGCAGTTGCTTTTCCTTCGAGGAGCAAGCGGTAAAAATAAACGCCCGTTGGCATTTCGCGAGTTGAGATACGAAGCTGACGGTCGTTTTTGTCTAATTCGTACTCTGCCACACTGTTACCAATCACGTTAAAGAGCGTAATTTTAGCTGGCCCTGTTAATCCTGAAATTTGATAATCAATTTCGGTATAATCATTGGCAGGATTAGGATACGCATTTAAAACACGGATTTTATCACTCAAAAAAAGCAAATCTTCCGACTTCGTTTCATCAAGTGAAGGGCGTGAATCGGTCGCGATAAAGCTGGCAGACTCCTTGGTTGTACGGTTTTTATTAACAGTTGCGCTGCCAGTTGTTGTGGGTGTATTAAGCATTACCGAACGATAATAGGCATTAATAGCCGCACTTGGGCGTAACTTGATACTTCTATCGAGCGAACTTGGAATCTTCGTTAAAGTTGCCGCAGTGCTTTCTGCGGGCTTTTTACCAATATTCAATCGGCTTTTGTTTCGATTGGCATCGGTTTGGGCGAATACATTACTAAGCGTCAGTAAACTGAAGCAAGTGAGCAATGTATATGTAAGTATAGTTTTCTTCATAGCTGATCTTGGACGAAATGAGCATAGTGTCGGCTCTAATGGTTGGACAAAAATATATTGAAATTAATTGAAAATCAAAAAATGGAACTTAAAATGTTGTTAAAAATTATTTTGCGGTTGTACAATATATACGACGAAAAAACGTAAAAAAGTTTCACTCTTTTCTAAAGTTTTTTTGACTTTGCTTTGACTTTCGGTTTTACCCCGCCTTTGTTTACTGTTGTCTTGGGTTTTTCGGGGGCTTTTTCTACCGCTTTGACAACCGTGGGCGGATTAGGTTTAAAGTTAGCCCTAGAAAAAATTTCTTCTTTTGTTGGTTTTTCTTTGTCTCTCCAGCTAAAGCCTTCTAGTTGTTTTTCGTCACCTTTTATGTTTTGTGGTGGAATAAACCGCCCTTCGGGCTGTCCAACAAATTGTATTCGCTTTACTTGATTTTGTTTGAAATTGAGGGTCATTTTGGCGCACTCTACGCGGTTCATCCCCATGGGCTTCATGGCGTCGTCGGCTACAAAATAGACACTTTCCCCGTTGCCCTCTACAAACACTTTTTGTAATCGAGTACTGTCATCAAAAGAAGCCGTAATTCGCCTGCCCTTGACTTGGTTAAAATTAAGCAATGTATCCCGAGCAATGACAAACGATTTTGCCTTCAAATACATCGTTCTCAGCTTTTGATCTACTAGTTGTGCAATGATGGAGTCGGCCTCCATTTGGTATTGTTTAGACCAAATTATTGGCTTCTTTAAAAAAGTGATATTTGAGTCTAATGAATTGTAAATCAAAGAGTCACACTTGCTTTGTAGATCTCTTTTGTACAACAAAACATTTTTATAACCAATCAATTGCCGCGGTTTTTGTTCGTTTGTCGAGTCACTTTCAACGTTTTTTTGTCTTAGGTTCTGCCGCTTTGATTTTTGTGTAAGCGAGTCAGACTTAATTTCAATGGAATACAGCGTGTCGGCGGTCATAAACAACGTATCTTTAGAGATAACGGTGCGCGTAAGGGCGTGTCCCCATACCTTCGACTTACCAAGTTTTCCATCGTATTGCCCAAAATCCCCATTCAAAATGGTTTCGTCGTTTTTGGCGACTAATTCTACTTTGCCTTTGGCAAATCCCCGTTTGTTGAGGTTATCAAACGTTAATGAGTCGCCAGTGAGGGTATAGTCAGGGTTGTTGATGGTGGTTCTTGTTCGGAAAATCGACGCGCCTGTCTCGGTGTTATAAGAACCATTTTTAGCAACAACTGTTCCGTCTTTGCTCACAACTTTTGTCAAACTCCTAAAGTCGGCAATTTTTGTTAGCGAGTTATAAACAAGTGTATCGGTAGTGAGGGTATATTTTTTGTTGACCAGCTTCACGTCTCGGTAATAGGTCGAGATTTTTGTTCTGGTGTCGTAATACCCCTGCTTGCTTGTTAACGTATTTTCGGCATCTACTGTTTTTCCACGGTTGGGATAAAACGCAATGCCGCTTGCCATGTCATATTCAATTCGATTGGAGGTAAGCGTACGTTTTTGGTCTTTAAGCGTTACTGTTTTCCCCGAAACTTTTGCCAAACGGCTATTGCCGTAGTAAAACAAGGTATCTCCCGTGACTGTTACCGTATCACCCTGTACAATTTTTACATTACCGTAGGCTTCAAGTGCATTTGATAACACATTGTGAATGGCCAAATTACAGTGCATGATAGCCCCTTTGTGTTGGAAAGTTACTTTGCCAGTTACTCGACGGATTTCGCTCCCGTCGGGAAGTTTACTAATGGTAATGCTATCGGCACCTAATAAAAATACCTTCTCTTCACCTGCAAC
The DNA here is from genome assembly GCF_014195535.1 of Runella defluvii. Classification (GTDB taxonomy): domain Bacteria; phylum Bacteroidota; class Bacteroidia; order Cytophagales; family Spirosomataceae; genus Runella; species Runella defluvii. The sequence goes on from NZ_JACIBY010000007.1 coordinate 118,782, forward strand.
CGCTGGGGTTGGGCGTTGGGCGTTGGTTTGTAAGGTAAAAAGTAAACCCATGAGAACTACGAGGTGTTTTACTCGTAATACGCACAAAAGCCCTTGAGGGTTGCAATGAAATAAACGATTATTTGAAAAAATCATGGGCCGCGAAAAACTGGTCAGTTTAATGTACTGAATTAGAGAATGTGCAAAATTAACTAAAAACGGTTTGGCCTTCCATTCTTAACATACATTAACGAAAACAAGAAAGCCAACAGTCTGTTCTGCACTTCGACTGTTGGCTTCGAAAACTCTTAATCTGATGGTTAAAACGAGGGGGCTTTCAAACGTAAACCTGCGTCTTCGGAAAGGCCAAAGAGAAGGTTCATGTTTTGGACTGCTTGTCCTGATGCTCCTTTGGTAAGGTTGTCTATTTCGCTCGTTATCAGCAGGTTATTGTCGTGTTTTTGCAGTTGAATCAAACACTTGTTGGTATTCACTACTTGCTTCAAATCAATGTCTTGGGTCGTTACGTGCGTAAACGGATGCGAGGCATAAAACGATTGATAAAGTGCAACGGCTTCGTCCAATGTACCTGTAAAATGTGTGTAAACATTGGCCATGATACCACGGGTAAAATCGCCACGGTAAGGAATAAAATTGACTTCTTTGTCAAAACCTTCTTGCAAACTCGCCAAGCTCATTTTGATTTCTTTGAGGTGTTGGTGCGTAAAGGCTTTGTAAATCGAAATGTTGTTGTTACGCCACGAAAAGTGGGTGGTAGCACTCAACGACTGCCCAGCGCCTGTAGAGCCCGTGATGGCGCTTACGTGGATGTCGTTCGTAAGCAACCCTGCCGCTGCCAGTGGGAGCAAGGCAAGCTCGATACTTGTTGCAAAACAACCTGGGTTAGCGATTTTGGTCGCCGTTTTGATTTGTTCCCGCTGAAGCTCAGGCAAACCATAGACAAAGCCATTGGACTGGTCACGAAAGTCGGTACTGAGGTCAATGATTTTGACCGTTGCTGGAACGGCATATTCTGTCAAAAACTTTTTCGATTCGTTGTGCCCCGAACAAAGAAAAATGACATTTAGCCCTTCAAGTTGGAGCAAACTGGCAATGTCTTCGCCCGAAAAAGTCAATTCGGTGTCGCCCAATAAATCGGTATGGGTAGCATAAACGGGCTTGCCCGCTTGGCTTTTAGAATGTGCCCAGCGAATATCTGCGTGGGGGTGATTGACTAAAATACGGAGCAGTTCGCCGCCTGTATAGCCTGCCGCCCCGACGATTCCTATTTGTATCATTGGTGGATGGTGAGTTTGAACTTCATCGAACATTACTTCGCTGCTTGCATTTCCTTTTGGAGCCGTTTCGTAAGGGCCAAGCCTACTTCGTCGATTTGAGCAGCCATGATTTCATCGCCAGTGGCATTGCGTAACGTATCAGCTACACAGCCAAGCATTTCGATGCAAAAACGTTTCATTTCAAACACTTCCATTTCTTTGGTCCAAAGCGGAATGAACAACGTTCCTTTGTGGAATTGATCCCACACACCTACTGCAATGGCTTTGGTTTCTTCTAACCCTTCGTTGGGGTTGTCGGTTGCCTCCCAATATATTTTTTCTGGGATTCTTTCAGCGTCTTGTTCAATGGTGAACCTAATTTCTTTTTGTGACATGCGGAGGATGAACTTATTTTGGGGGCGTAAAATTACGTAAAATTGGTAAAGAAAAGGTGTTGATAGTTGCCTACCAACACCTTTGGGAACGCAAAAACGTTCATTTAGATTCCTTTAATTGACCGATAAGGAGGTACTTTCCTTTTTTTCTTCGGGCAAAATAAACTGCATTGGATTTTTGACTTTCTCAGGCAACAAAGCAATCGCTAATACATCTTGAACCGTATCCACGTAATGGAACGTCAGGTTTTTGATGTAACTAGCATTGATCTCTTCGACATCTTTGCGGTTTTTTGAACACATAATAATGTCTTTGATGCCCGCGCGGCCAGCGGCCAATATTTTTTCTTTGATACCTCCCACGGGCAATACTTTGCCACGAAGGGTGATTTCGCCTGTCATAGCCAAATGTGGCATAATGCGACGTTGGGTGAAAATCGACGCAATTGACGTCAGCATCGTGATACCCGCCGAAGGGCCATCTTTTGGCACCGCTCCCGCAGGAATGTGGATGTGAAGGTCGTAATTATGGAAAATACGGTAGTCGATGGCCAAGTCGTCCGAATGGGCTTTGAGGTAAGAAAGCGCCGTAACGGCCGATTCTTTCATGACATCCCCGAGCTGCCCAGAAAGGGTTAATCCTCCTTTTCCTCGGCTCAAACTTGATTCAATAAACAAGATTTCGCCCCCAACCGACGTCCACGCTAAGCCCGTCACGATACCTGCGGTGTCATTGCCTTGGTAAGAATCTTTGTCAAATATTTCGGCACCTAACCATTTTTCAATGTGCTCGGCCTTGATTGTTTTTGGGTATTCTTCTTCAAGCGCAATCGACTTGGCAATCTTACGAACGAGCGTGCCAATTTTTTGTTCGAGGTTACGTACTCCCGATTCACGGGTATAGTTTTCGATTACTTTTACCAATGCCTTGTCGTCAACCGAAAACGATTTGTTGTCTAAACCATGGTCTTTGCGTTGTTTTGGAACAAGGTATTTTTTGGCAATCTGCAATTTTTCTTCTACCGTATAGCCCGTCAACTCAATGATTTCCATGCGGTCGCGTAGGGCGGGATGAATGCTTTCCAAAGAGTTAGCAGTGGCAACAAACATCACCCGCGACAAATCATATTCTACCTCTAAGTAGTTGTCGTTGAAGGCGTTGTTTTGTTCAGGGTCGAGCACTTCAAGCAAAGCTGAAGCAGGGTCGCCACGGAAATTAGAGCTCACTTTGTCTATTTCGTCCAAGATAAAAACGGGGTTAGAAGAACCCGATTTTTTGATATTTTGGATGATTTTGCCTGGCATTGCCCCGATGTATGTTTTACGGTGCCCACGGATTTCGGCTTCGTCGTGCAAACCACCCAAGGCCATACGGATGTACTTACGTCCGAGGGCTTTGGCGACTGATTTTCCTAACGACGTTTTTCCTACCCCTGGAGGGCCGTACAAACACAAAATAGGCGCTTTGAGGCTATTTTTAAGTTTAAGAACGGCAAGGTATTCGATGATACGCTCTTTGACTTTTTCTAGGCCAAAGTGGTCAGCATCAAGGATTTTTTGTGCTCTCTTTAAGTCAAAATTGTCTTTTGTATATTCGCCCCATGGCAAATCAACCATCAATTCGAGGTAGTTGAGTGTCACGGGGTAATCAGGTGCCATTGGATTGATACGCTGGAGCTTTTGTGCCTCTTTGTCAAAGTGTTTTTTGGCATTTTCTGGCCATTTTTTCTTTGAGGCACGAAAACGGATGTCTTCTAGCTCGCGTTCGGGAGTTTCCATGCCTAGCTCATCTTGCAATACTTTGATTTGCTGACGCAAGAAATAGTCGCGTTGTTGTTGGTCAATGTCCGAACTAGCCTTCGACTGAATGTCGCGTTTTAGTTCGAGCATTTGAATCTCACGCATCATCAGCTCAAGCAACTTGACGGCTTGTTCGGAGATGGTAGCTTTTTCAAGCAAGTCTTGTTTTTCGGCTACTTCGGCATTGAGATTTGACGACAAGAAGTGGGTCAAAAACGTTGGACTTTCTATGTTGTCCAAAGCGATACGCGCTTCTTGAGGAATATCTGGATTGAGACGAAGAATTCTATGAGCGGAGTCGCGGAGCGACTGAATGAGGGCTTTGGACTCTTTTTTGTTTTGATTGGGAAAGTAATCTTCGATGGGAGATACTTTGGCAATCATATAAGGTTCTTCGCGAACGTAATCACTAACCCTAAAACGTTGGCGTCCTTGTAAAATAATTGTGGTGTTACCATCGGGAAGGGTAATCATTTTGATGATGTAGCCCATCGTCCCAATGTCGTACAAATCAGTACTAACGGGTTCGGCTTTATCCTGATTTTTTTGGGCAATTACCCCAATAATTCGGTCGCCTTTGTACGCCTTTTTAACCAAACGAATGGATTTTTGGCGTCCGACTGTCACAGGGATGACCATGCCAGGGAACAAAACGGTATTCCTAAGGGGAAGAATGGCTAGTTCATCGGGCATTTCAATCGGCTCATCGTCGCCTTCTGGACCTCCAAGGGGAAGTATTTCGAGGTTATCAATGTCTGATTCCGCCAACATGAGTCGAGTATATAGTTCGTTTGGGTCAATTTTCATGATTGGGCTGTCATTTTGACAGTGCTTATTTAAAAACTTAAAATAACAAAATTTTAACGATTTTTTAGCTATGCTAAGGGCAGGAGAAATGAAATCAATTGTTTGTTAGACGGAAACTAATAAAAATGTATTGGTGCAAAGTGAAAAATTTTGTTATTCTAACTACTTAAGCAAGTACTAATACTGAGTATTTTTTCCACAAAACTACTTAAATGTTTTCAGGCGTAAGTAAAAGTCTGTTAACGTTAACCAATACAATTAACTGTGCGTAAGTATTGGTCGAAATAAAAGCCCCCGGAAGTCCGAGGGCTTTCGTTGTACGCTACTATGAGGAAGCTCCTGATTACATCATGCCACCCATGCCACCACCGTGACCATGAGCACCTGCACCTGCGCCAGCGCTTTCTTCTGGTTCGTCAGCAATCATACACTCAGTTGTCAACAACAAACCTGCGATAGACGCAGCGTTTTCAAGTGCCAAACGAGTTACTTTCTTAGGGTCGATGATACCTGCTGCGAAAAGATCTTCGTAAGTGTCGTTTTTGGCGTTATATCCAAAACCGCCTTTTTCGTCTTTGATACGGTTGATTACCACCGAACCTTCGCCACCTGCGTTGGCAACGATGGTACGAAGTGGAGACTCCAACGCTTGACGAATGATGTTGATACCCGTTACTTCGTCGTCGTTAGCACCTTGAACGGCATCCAACGCAGAGATTGCACGGATAAGCGCAACACCACCACCAGTTACGATACCTTCTTCAACCGCAGCGCGAGTTGCGTGAAGGGCGTCATCTACGCGGTCTTTCTTTTCTTTCATTTCAACTTCCGTAGCCGCACCGATATAAAGGATAGCTACGCCACCTGACAATTTCGCCAAACGCTCTTGCAATTTTTCGCGATCGTAGTCAGAAGTTGTATTTTCGATTTGTGATTTAATTTGGTTAACACGGGCCTTGATTTGCTCTTGGTCACCCGAACCGTTCACAATCGTTGAGTTATCTTTGTCGATGATGATTTTTTCGCAGTGGCCTAGGTAAGAAAGGTCAGCGTTTTCCAATTTGAAACCACGCTCTTCGGCGATAACAGTACCACCCGTCAAGATTGCGATGTCTTCCAACATGGCTTTACGACGGTCGCCAAAACCTGGCGCTTTTACCGCACACACTTTCAAGGCACCACGGATTTTGTTTACTACCAATGTTGCAAGCGCTTCGCCATCTACGTCTTCAGCGATGATCAACAATGGACGGCCAGTTTGAGCAACACCTTCCAATACAGGCAACAATTCTTTCATTGAAGATACTTTCTTCTCAGAAATCAAGATGAAAGGTTTCTCCAATTCGGCTTCCATTTTTTCCGCGTTTGTCACGAAATATGGTGACAAATAACCACGGTCAAACTGCATACCTTCTACTGTTTTTACTTCCGTTTCAGTACCGCGAGCTTCTTCAACTGTGATTACGCCTTCAGTACCTACTTTTTTCATGGCGTCAGCAATCATGTTACCGATTTCTTCGTCATGGTTAGCTGAGATAGTAGCAACTTGAGCGATTTTGCTGAAGTCGTCGCCTACTGTTTGCGCTTGAGCAGCAAGGTTGGCAGTTACGGCCAAAACAGCTTTGTCGATACCACGCTTCAAATCCATTGGGTTTGCACCAGCAGCTACGTTTTTAGAACCGATAGCATAAATCGCTTGTGCCAATACGGTCGCAGTTGTTGTTCCGTCACCCGCTGCATCAGCAGTTTTAGAAGCAACTTCTTTCACGAGTTGAGCACCCATGTTTTCCATCGCATCTTTCAATTCGATTTCTTTCGCTACTGTTACACCGTCTTTAGTGATAGCTGGTGAACCGAATTTTTTGTCGATGATAACGTTACGGCCTTTAGGTCCGAGGGTTACTTTTACTGCATTTGCAAGCGTATCAACACCTTTTTTGATTTTGTCGCGTGCTTCTGTATCGAAGAATATTTTCTTTGCCATTTTTTTTAAATTTGAAAATTATGGAATTTGGAAATTTGAAAATAGAGCAACTGAAAACTGGGCTGATATATAGTACCAAATTATCAAATTGCCACATTTGCATTGATTTAGATAATAGCGAAAATGTCAGATTCGCGCATGATGAGGTACTCTTGGCCTTCAACGGCGATTTCAGTGCCCGCATATTTACCGTACAAAATAGTATCTCCTACTTTTACTGTTAGGGGCTCGTCTTTTTTACCTGGGCCTACTGCTACTACAGTACCACGTTGTGGTTTTTCTTTTGCAGTGTCTGGAATGATGATACCAAATGCAGTTTTTTCTTCGGCAGGTGCAGTTTGCACTAGAACGCGATCAGCTAATGGTTTAACTTTTACTTCTGACATGATTATCAGGGGTTTTGATGGTTTTACAACTATTGGAACTTAGTACTAAGTTTTGTCGTCTCTTTTTAACTCATTTTCTATGCCAGCTCAAAAATTGAATTATAGTCTGACATTTTTTCAGTTTTTGTAGTAAAGACATGGGAAAGTCTGACATTATCAAAATAATCATTGGGGATTCGTAAAAATACCTTTGATATTATTTGGTTGTGCTGCTTTTTTTTGTAATTTGGGACAGTCGAAGGAAGAGGTGGTAGATAAGATGCAAAGACCATTTTTCCCCTTGATATGCACAGGTTTCCGAATGTTTTCAACCACTGAAAGTTTTAAGACATGAGAAAATTGAATCATAACTGGCTCACGGAAGGATTGATAGACTTTGAGTATAAAAAATACGTGTTAAAGGCTTATTTACAGGGAGTTAATTCGCAGTTTGATGAGCATAAACTGTATCCGTATTTGCCCGAGGTTGAAAAACATTTTAAACTTTCGGCGCAGTTGAGGCAGTCAAAAAAGCAATTTTTAGCCTCTTTCCGAAAGCGTATTGTGGGGGTAGATGTACAAAAAATGGAATTTTTGTATGAACAAGTGGCACAGAGTGAAGAAATGACCGAAATTGACAGCATTTTAGACTATTCTCTGCCACTTTTTCAGAAAACGCTGACACGCGGACAAGACCAATCCGAAGACATTGCCTCGAAATTGGTATTTACCCCCGTAGGTATCATGCCCTTGTATTTGAAAGAAGGGTATCTGTTTATTTACCGAACAACCCAGAAAGCAACCGATATTTTTCAGTACAACGTACGTTTGTTTGAGAGCAGTGAGGAGCAGACTATCAAAACGAAGTACATTGAGTCGGTGCCAAAGAACGTGGCAAACACCTTTGAAAACCTCAAGTTAACCCTTATTCAAAAGCGCCGCGAATTGCCCAATCCTGCCACTTATTTGGTCGAATCGCCCATTGATTACCCCGTGCAGGAAACGCTTTTGCCTTTGGCCAAACAAATGGTGTATCGGGTGGTTTGCCAGCCAGAAAAATCGGCCTAACTAAGCCCTCTTACAAACCGTCGGACTGATTCCATAAAAATAGGTTCGAGGTTGGGAAGTTGCGGACGAGGCTGCGTGACAATCGAAATGAGCAGGAAGCCGTACGTCAAGCACCACCACTCGTAAAAAGTCTTGGAAACCGCATCCGCAGACCTCGGGCGGATTTGGGCCAGTGCTTCCCAAACGGGATGGGTGTTGAGTTTGGCAAATTCTGCTTGATAGACTTGTTTTGAAAGACAGTTGGCGCCGTCTATGTTAAACATGACCTGAAACACCTCCGTTTGTTCTATGGCAAAGCGCCACTGGATTTGGGCAAACTCCGTCAGTAGTTTTTCGGGACTTCGGTACAGGGTCTTTAATTTTTGCAATTCTTCGTGCAGTGCCGCAAAGCCATCGTTGCGGATGGTTTCTAAAATTTTATCCTTGTTGTCGAAATATTCGTAGAGCATCGGTGGGCTGTATTCAATCACATCGGCGATTTTACGGATAGAGACTGCCGCCCAACTTTCTTCACGCGCAATGTCCCTAGCGGTTTTTAAAATATCAGCGCGTAATTGCTTTTTCATGCGCTCACGACGTTCCACAATGCCCATTTTGACCTTAGATTTCTATTAGAATTTTTGCAGTTGTAACACTTTACAGTGTTAAATATTCTACAATTAATAACTTCGGGAATGGAAATCCAAATCAATGGGCATAAAAAAAGCCTCGTAATGGCTTGATTACGAGGCTTAATATGTCGAATATAGTCGCGATTAAAGCGATTCGAGCGTGGCTTTGATGGCACCGAAGTCAGGCAAATTACCCGCACTTTCGAGGACTTCGGTGTATTGGATGATGCCGTCCTTGTCGATGACAAAAGCAGCGCGTTTTGCGACGCCATTCATGCCAAAAACAAAATTTTCGCAGAAAACACCGTAGTCTTGAATCATTTTTTTGTTGAAATCAGACAACAAATCGAAAGTGTAATTTTGCTCAGAACGGAATTTGCCCAAGCTAAAAATGGAGTCAATAGACACCCCTAAAACTTCTGCATTAAGGCGTGTGTAGTACTCAATGTTGTCGCGCATGGTGCAGAGTTGGGTAGTACAAACCCCCGTGAAAGCCAATGGGAAAAAATGGATAATGAGGTTTTTACCTTTAAAATCTTCGAGAGAAACCTCTTTTTTCTCGGTATTGAAAAGTTTGAAATCGGGAGCTTTGTCGCCTTTTTGTAATGACATGGTGATATATTTTTTGATTTGTTTCGGCAAAAATAGAAATACCCTTTGAAAACTTGACAAATGCGTAAATGTTCGTAATTATGCCAAAAAATTAGCTTTATACTAAACACCAACCATTTACAAAAAATGCAGACCATTTGGGGAATAGACCTTGGCGGAACAAAAATCGAAGGCGTTGTATTGTCATCACCTTCTCCCGACTCAGTTGTGATTCGTAAACGTATTGATACAGAAGCACATAAAGGGTATGCGCACATCGCCAGTCAGATTGTTAGGCTTGTCAGAGAACTCGAAGCCGAGACGGGTTATAAGGCGGAAAAAATAGGCGTAGGTACGCCAGGGACGGTTGAGCCTTCGACGGGGTTAATGAAAAATTGCAACACAACTTGTTTGAACGATATGCCTTTGCGTAGCGATTTGATGAGCATGTTGGGCATACCTGTGGAGATAGCCAACGATGCCAATTGTTTTGCGCTTGCGGAGGCGGTTATGGGGATTGTGCCTGATGTCGTTCCAACGTTTAACTGTGTTTTTGGCGTCATCATGGGAACAGGCGTTGGTGGTGGTGTGGTTTTGAAAGGAAAAGATGGCCAAGCATTTGTGCTAAACGGTGTCCAAGGAATAGGAGGAGAGTGGGGGCATAATGAATTGGAACCCAACGGAGACGACTGTTATTGCGGCAAAAAAGGCTGCGTAGAACAAGTGCTTTCGGGGCCTGCTTTACAGCGTTTTTATGCTAAAATTAGTGGTGAACAAATCACGATGAAGGAGATTATGAAACGCTACGAAGCGGGGAATGACCCGTACGCTGCCCAGACCATCGACCGAATGTTGGAGTACTTTGGCAAGGCGGTGTCGGTATTGATGAATATTTTGGATCCCGATGCCATTGTACTTGGTGGTGGGGTTGGAAACATTGATTTGTTATACACCGAAGGGGTTGAACGGGCTAAAAAATATATTTTCAACAGTGGAAGAGTCGAAACCAAAATACTTCGACCCAAGTTAGGAGATAGTGCAGGGGTATTTGGCGCGGCCATGCTCGTGAGCTAATTGCAACAACACTCTCAAAAATAGCGTAGTAGAAAAGTAAAAGAAACAAGATGAATTATTGGTTGGTCAAATCAGAGCCCTTTGTGTATAGTTGGAATGATTTTGTAACGGCAGGAAAAAGTGTGTGGGATGGCGTGCGTAATTACCAAGCCCGCAACAACCTCCAAGCCATGAAAGAAGGTGATTGGGTTCTGTTTTATCATAGCAATGAGGGCATGGAAGTGGTAGGCATTGCTCAGGTATTGAAGGAAGCATATCCTGACCCTACAACCGACGACCCGCGCTGGGTGGTCGTGGAGCTTGTGCCTGTGCAGCCTTTGGCCAAACCCGTGACATTGAAGCAAATTAAAGCAGATAATAGATTGGATCAAATAGCGTTAATTAGGCAATCTCGATTGTCGGTAATGCCTATCCGACCCGAAGAGTTTGATGTCATACTAAGTTTAAGCCAAAATGAAAGCACATAAAAAAACGTCCATTGTGGACAACCCAAAATGGGTTTTTAGCATAGTTCTGATTGCGCTATTGGGAGCACTTCTGTCGGGAGTTCAAGCCCAAACGATAAAACGCGTGGAGTTGCCAGTGGTGGGAACGAGCGAGTCGTATCATACGATTTCGTTGGGGGCGCGTGGAGTGATTTTAGTGTCACAAATCGCGAAAAATGCCTTTAATCTCCAGAAACTAAACTCAAATTTAGAGCGGGATTGGAGTATAAATGGAACAATTGAAGATAACCTCGACTTTGTCAAGTCGTCGTTTGATGGCCAATCGGTGTATTTGCTGTTTACCCGTAGCCGTACCGATTTTTACCAAGTCGTTAAAGTAGGTTTGGCGGGGTATATGGAGACATTCTATCTGTCGTCGGTCGATAAGTTTCAAATTACCGATTTTCAAACCCTGGGTTATTCGGTCTTTATGGCAGGTACGGTTCGTGACGAACCCATGCTTTTATATACCAATTTAGCTTCAAAGCAGAGTAAAGTATTGGCAGGCGTGACCCAAGCGAACACCGTCATTCAGTCAGTAGATGTGGATACGCTCCATCATTTGGTCAATGTTTGCTATGCCGCTCGTAAGGGGAAGGAAATCAAGATTATTTCTCGAACGTTTGACGAATACGGGCAAGCCGTAGGACAAGTGACAATCAGCCCCGAACCCGATTATTCGTTACTGAACGGTCGGTTATTTATGCTCAACGACTCAACTAAACTGATGATTGGTACGTATGGCTTCCGCAATATGCAAGGCAACAACAACAGCGCTTCTCAGGGCTTATTTTTGAGTAAAATTGTCTATGATGAAGTCGAATTTACGCAGTACCATAGCTTTACCGATTTCAAAAATTTCTTCAATTTTATGTCGGAGCGAGAGCAAGAGCGAATGCAACGGAAGATTGAGCGGAAACGTGAAAATGGTGACGATGTGAAGCTGAACTACCGCTTGTTGGTACACGACATCATTGAACAGAATGGCAACTACCTGATTTCGGGAGAAATATTTTACCCCGAATACAAAAACAATAACATCGGCCCCTACGGCACGAGCTCGTGGTGGGGCTCACCAATGATGTATGGTGGAATGGGAATGTATCCGACGATGGGGCTTTTGAATCCGTTTTATTGGGATCCTTGGTACGGAGCTCGTCGGATGAATAATGGCCAGATTTTCAATGGATTTGTTTATACCCATGCCATCGTGGCAGGTTTTACGGCCAAAGGCGATTTGATTTGGGATAACTCGTTGCCTTTTGAGAACGTTCGTAGCATGGAACTCAAGGAAAAAATGCGCATTAAACCCAACGACGACAAAACGGTTTCGATGTTTTACAGCAGCCGTGGTGCCATCAAAGCCAAAGTTTTTGACCGTGATAAAGTGCTTGAAGACCTTCGTCCGATTCCTATCATGACGGCTGATTTGGGGGATAAAGTACGTCAAACATCAACCGATGAGGTGGTGTATTGGTATGACAATTTCTACTTGGCTTTTGGTTATCAGCGAATTACGGGTGACGACGGCCGCCGAAATGTGTTTTATTTGAATAAGATTTCGTTTTAATTTTTTTGGATAAATAACAAAGTAACTCTGCAACGGAATGAAAAATTTCGGTTTGCAGAGTTACTTTTGTGTTTGAATCATCCTAAAAAGCCCTCTGTACAATGGGCTGACGACTATTATATGCAACTTCTGACTCCTCTTCACTGGAAAGAATACGAACTGATTGACAGCGGAAATTTTGAAAAATTAGAACGCTTTGGGGCGTATGTGTTGGCACGGCCAGAGCCACAGGCCATTTGGGATAAATCCCTTTCTGATCATGAATGGAAACAAATGGCGCAGGCAACTTTTCTGCGTGACAAAGGTTCGCCAGAAAAAGGAGTGTGGAAACTTGCGCCCAATATGCCCGAAAAATGGTGGACGCAGTACCGCCACGGCGGATTAAATTTGCGCTTAAAGTGCTCGCTTACTTCCTTCAAACACGTTGGGATTTTTCCCGAGCAAGCAGCCAATTGGGATTATTTAGATACCAAACTTCGCGCCATGAAGGTGGAGCGCCCAACGGTGCTCAATTTGTTTGCTTACACAGGGGCAGCTTCGGTGGCGGCTCGCCAAGCAGGTGCCGACGTAACGCACGTTGATTCGGTAAAGCCTGTGGTGACGTGGGCGCGTGAAAACATGGAAGGCAGCGAAACGGACAACATTCGTTGGATGGTGGAAGATGCCTTTAAGTTTGTGCAACGGGAAGTGCGCCGTGGTAAGAAATACAATGGCCTGATTTTGGACCCACCCGCCTATGGTCGCGGCCCTTCGGGAGAAAAATGGGTATTGGAAGAGCAATTGAACGATTTACTAAAATCGTGCGCAGAATTGCTGGATAACCAAGACTTTGTTTTTATTTTAAACTTATACTCGCTCGGTTTTTCGGCGTTGATGGCCGAAAACTTGGTACTTGATAGTTTTGGGGACGTTCCTAATGCAGAAAGTGGTGAGCTCTTTTTGCCTGACCGTGCCAAACGGAAGCTGCCTTTGGGTATTTTTTATCGTTTTGCGAGTGTGTAAAACGAAGAACTTCCCGAAAGTTTTAAACTTCCCGAAAGTTTTGAACTTTCGGGAAGTTTGTATATTTCTACCCAATTTTAATCTCCATCGAACGGCCATTTTTGCGACTTTCTTCGGCCATAAAACCCATCAAATGACTCTCAATTGAGGCTTCAATGGTGGAGGTAAGCAAGGCAGGGTTATTTTGTGAAACGGCTTGTACAAAGTTTTGCATTAAGCCATAATCACCGCCTCCGTGTCCTGAGTTATTAAACTCTTTTTGAGCACTTGCTTTCCAAATCGTTACTTCTTTGGTGCGAAAATCAGTGACCCTGATGAGGTCGTTGTCGCCCTCAATCTCTCCCATGCTGAACATCACGCGTGTTTTGCGCGCTTCCCAGCCCGTGAACGCTTCGAGGCCAAAAGTGGCCAACACGCCTTTGTCAAACTGATAAATGCTGGTATAATGGTCGGGTTGGTCGTTGTTCATTTTATAGACACAACGGCCATAATTGGAGGTTTTTAAACGTTCCAAAATCGCAGGGCCTTGCAGAGCTGGGTCTTCGGGTACATCGAGGACGTGGATGCGTTTTTTCTGTTCGTAATACACTTTTATGGCCGAAAATGGGCATTCTCGTTCTACTTTACAGCTTTCAACGCAACGTTCGGTACTACCTGCGGGGGCGTTTTCGGCTTTGAACCACTTGAGGTTGCCGTAGGCCGAAACGGTTTTGGCGGGCTTGTTGGCAATCCAACGCATGATGTCGAGGTCATGGCAAGATTTAGCCAAAATAATGGGGTTCGTTTTCTTCGATTCGTGCCAATTCCCGCGTACGTAGGAGTGCGCCATGTGGACGTGTTCGATGCCTTCGAGGTGGTTGATGCTAATCATTTCGCCCAAATCTCCCGAGGCGCACAGTTCTTTTAGTTTTCGGAAATACGCGGTATAGCGCAAAACGTGACAAACGGCAATGATGCTTTTGGACTTTTTGGCGGCGGCCAATATCTCCAAACATTCTTGCATGGAAGGCGAAATCGGTTTTTCGAGCAACACGTGGTAGCCCATTTTCAGTGCCTGAAGGGCAGGGCCGTAATGGAGCGTATCAGGGGTAGAAATGATGATGGCATCCGCAAATTTGGGAACTTTAAATACGTCTTCCCAAGTATTGAAGCGGTGTTTGTCCTCAATTCCGTGCGTTTTTGAAAAACGTTCGTTACGAAACTGATTAGGCTCAGCCACCCCGACCATTTTGACGTCAGAAGGATTGGCTACGGCGTAGCGCCCATACACATTGCCTCGGTTGCCTGCCCCTAACACGATGGCCGTGACGGGCTGAGCGATAGGGACATAGAGTGGATTGGGCGAAAACGTAATTTCTTTGACAGTACTTGCCTCAGCAGAAGTTCCGATGGCCGAAACACCCGCCGAAAGGCCAAGGGCTTTTAAGACAGTGCGGCGATTAAAGGTTGGCATAACAAATTCAAGTAGATAGTCTATGGCCTAAAGTACCACATTCTTTAGCAATTACATAGCTTGGATGACAAAATTTTAGATTCCATCAGTAACAATAAAAATAAGCTACTTTTTATGTACAAAACCTGTCTGAAAATCAACTGCTAAAACATCTATCATGTCTTTCTTCAACATTGATTCGGTCAAGGAACGTACGTTTGATGCCATTGTCGTAGGCTCGGGAATTAGCGGCGGCTGGTCGGCCAAAGAACTATGCGACCACGGCCTTAAAACGCTCGTGCTCGAACGCGGTCGCGACGTCAAACACGTAACCGATTACCCGACGACACTCAAAAATCCGTGGGAGTTTCCGCATTTGGGAGAGCTGCCCAAGGAAATTACTGATGCCAATCCCATTGCAAGCCGTTGCTATGCGTTTGGGGAGGATTCGGCTCACTTTTTTGTGAAAGACAACGAACATCCGTACATCCAAGACAAACCTTTTGACTGGATTCGTGGCTACCAAGTAGGAGGGAAATCGTTGATGTGGGCACGGGGAACGCAGCGTTGGTCGAAGTACGATTTTGAAGGCCCTGCCCGCGATGGATTTGCGGTGGAATGGCCCATTTCCTACGCTGAGTTGGCACCTTGGTACAGCCATGTAGAAATTTTTGCGGGGATTTCGGGAAACAAAGACGGACTAGCACAATTGCCCGACGGGGAGTTTTTGCCACCTTTTGAACAAGCTTGCGTGGAGAAACATTTTGGTCAACAAATGGCCAAGCACTACAAAGGAACTCGCCCCGTGATTGTGAGTCGTTGTGCGCATTTGACCAAACCACAGCCTATTCATTACAAGCAAGGTAGGGCACAGTGTCAGCAGCGCGATTTGTGCGTGCGGGGCTGTCCGTACGGTGGTTATTTTAGTAGCAACGCTTCGACCTTGCCGTGGGCGGCGCGCACGGGAAAAATGACGTTACGCCCACATTCGGTGGTGCATTCGGTTATTTATGACGAAAAACTAGGGAAAGCCACGGGCGTTCGGGTCATTGACGCCAACACCAAAGAAATGATTGAGTATTATGCCAAAATCATTTTCCTAAATGCCTCGACACTGAATACCAATTTGATACTGTTGAATTCGACGTCCAATCGTTTTCCCAATGGTTTGAGCAACGATAATGGATTGTTGGGAAAATACATTTCGTTTCACAATTTCCGAACGACTATTTTTGGGGAATACGAAGGGCTTTTGGATACGACCCAAGAAGGAAAACGGCCAGGCAGTAGTTATATTCCTCGCTTTAGGAACGTTTTTCAACAAGAAAAGACGGATTTTTTACGTGGTTACGCCGCAGGTTTTTCGGGAGAGCGCGTGATGAACTACGACACCTCGGGCATGGGTGAAGGACTCAAAACCAACTTAGCCAATCCTAAATACGGCAACTGGCGCGTGGGGTCTTGGATGATGGGGGAGACGATTCCGAAAGAAAGCAACTTTGTAACGTTGGACAAAAATCAGAAAGATGCGTGGGGGATTCCGTTGTTAAGAACCTCCGTCGCCTACGACCAAAACGACGACAACATGGTCAAAGATTTTCACGAACAAATGACCGAAATGTTGACCCTGGCGGGTTTTAAAAATATCGGTACCAACGACGTACCTAGCAAAGCTCCAGGGCTAGATATTCACGAAATGGGCGGGGTGCGAATGGGTAAGGACCCCAAAACCTCGCAACTGAACAAGTGGAATCAATTGCACCACTGCAAAAATGTGTTTGTCACCGACGGCGCTTGTATGACTTCCAATTCTACCCAAAATCCGTCACTTACTTTTATGGCCATCACGGCACGAGCTACCAATTATGCCGTGAAGCAGTTGAAAGC
The DNA here is from genome assembly GCF_014195535.1 of Runella defluvii. Classification (GTDB taxonomy): domain Bacteria; phylum Bacteroidota; class Bacteroidia; order Cytophagales; family Spirosomataceae; genus Runella; species Runella defluvii. Next base: position 135,109 of record NZ_JACIBY010000007.1, read on the forward strand.
GAAGAGTTTGTGATATTATTTTGGGGAGCCAGAAGGGGTCTTGGTTTTGTTAGTTATCTTTGTGAGTATTGGTTAAAAAAACAAAACTATGGTGCAGATGGAAAAATCGTTTAGTGATTGTACGTTGCTCTACCTTGAAAAAAACTTTGGGTTGGAGCAAGTAGATACCTTGGCGGGACTCACCAACTGGCTACAACTTTCGGAAGAAATTACCTTATCAGATTTTGAAAAAGAAGAACTAGCGCTTTTTCAAAGTTTGCTGAAAGACAATATTTTGCACTGGAATGAGCAAGAACTATCGTTACATTTCATAGGCCCTATGTTCTCGTCGGTACGTTTTACCAATCGTCAGCATTACTTTAATCTCTTTGCTGAGCGGCCCATCGAAACTATCGTCGAAGATTTGAATCATCAATCCATTCGCCTGTACGGTAAACCTGACGGGCTGATTGCCACAGGCTACCGAGAACCTGAGTCGCCTTTTTTTTGCTTTACGGAATATAAAAAACACCGAGAGCCTAATGGTGAGCCCGAAGGGCAATGTTTGTCGGCGATGCTGGTTGGGCAAACAATAAATCAAAAACCTGGGCAAGCAATGTATGGTTGTTTTGTGATGGGGAGAGATTGGTATTTTATGGTACTAGAAGGTCAATCCTATTGCATATCAAGGGGTTATGATGCTACTACCGAACACCTATACGTGATTTTTAAAATGCTTAAAGCATTGAAAGAAACTATTAAAGCCCTCACCGCCTAATTCTTTCTGATGTTAACATAATAAAAAAAGCCGTTTGCAATTGCAAACGGCTTTTTGCTTTCAACCCTTTAAGATTCCCAAAAACTTGTACTAGGTACTATGTCATGTTGATGAAGTGAATTGTGGCTACAAAGGTAGGGGTAGAATGTGGGATTAGGGAGAGAAAAATTGGCAACTTGGTATAGAGACTTTTTTGGGGGCTTTGGCCTTGAATTGAAAGTATGAAACGGGGTTAAAACACTTTTATAAGAAACATTTGTCTTTCGGAAGTATGTCAAATTTTAATATAGATTCGATCAAAGAACGCACCTTCGACGCCATTGTGGTGGGGACAGGAATTAGCGGCGGCTGGGCGGCCAAAGAGCTTACCCAAAAAGGACTGCGTACGCTGGTATTGGAGCGCGGACGGGACGTGAAGCACGTTGTTGATTATCCCACGGCTATGAAAAACCCTTGGGAATTTCCACATTTGGGGGATGTTCCGTTAGAATTAAAACAAAGAAGCCCTGCGTCAAGTGGGCACTATATCTTCAAAGAACCGACGTTGCATTTTGTGGTGAAAGACTTTGAACATCCGTTTGTGCAGGAGAAACCCTTCTCGTGGATGCGCGGCTATCAAGTAGGTGGGCGCTCGTTGTTGTGGGCGCGCCAGGCGCAACGTTGGTCGGATTTTGACTTTGAAGGCCCTGCCCGCGATGGTTTTGCGGTCGATTGGCCCATTCGTTACAAAGACATTGCGCCTTGGTATAGCTACGTCGAAAAATTTGCGGGGATTTCTGGAAACAAAGACGGGCTTCCGAACCTCCCCGATGGTGAGTTTTTGCCACCGCACGAGTTAAACTGCGTTGAAAAGCACTTTAGCCAACAAGTAGCCAAAAATTACACCGACCGCCAAATCATCATTGGTCGTACGGCGAACCTATCTCAAGCCAAGCAAATCCACCACGACCAAGGCCGTACTCAATGCCAACATCGGGTGCTTTGCGAGCGCGGTTGTCCGTATGGAGGGTATTTTAGCAGTAATTCTTCGACGCTACCTTGGGCAATGAAAACGGGAAAAATGACCCTCAAACCTCATTCGGTGGTGCATTCGTTGATTTTTGATGAGAAACTGGGGAAGGCAACGGGCGTGCGGGTCGTGGATGCGAATACCAAACAAATGACAGAATACTATGCTAAGGTGATTTTCCTCAATGCCTCGGCGCTGAATTCAAATTTGATTTTGTTGAACTCTAAGTCTAATCGTTTTCCGAATGGTTTTGGTAACGATAGCGGGGTGTTGGGCAAATACATTGGTTTCCACAATTACCGTGGTCGGGTGTCGGCCGAATTTGACGGTTATCACGATTCTACGTACGAAGGAAAACGCCCGAACGGCGCTTATTTGCCGCGTTTTAGAAATGTGACCAAGCAAGAAACCGACTTCTTGAGAGGATATGCAGCTTCGATTAGTGCTTCTAAGCTGGGTAATCCGACCGAAAATAGCTGGGGAGAAGACCTGAAGAATACCTTAGCAACACCTTCAAAAGAGGGCTGGAGCATCGGCGCGAACATGATGGGAGAGGTGTTGACCAAAGAAAGTAATCACGTTCGTCTGCATTCGGATTTGAAGGATGACTGGGGCATTCCACAAATGGTCATGTCGGTCGATTTTGACGATAATGACATGAAAATGGTGAAAGATTTTTACGAACAGTTTTCCGAAATGTTTGCCAAATCAGGGTTCATTAACATCAAAACCGCCGATACCAAACGCGTTCCAGGCAACGAAAACCATGAAATGGGGGGCATTCGGATGGGGAATGACCCCAAAACGTCGATGTTGAACCGTTGGAACCAAATGCACGCTTGTAAAAATGTGTTTGTCACCGATGGTGGGTGTATGACTTCTACTGCAACCCAAAACCCATCACTGACCTACATGGCACTCACTGCCCGCGCGGTGGACTATGCCGTGAAGGAGTTTAAAAAAGGGAACCTATAACCGATAACAAAACAAACCAAAAGGAATCTTATTAGCGACGGTATTCGTTTATACCATAAAACGAATGAATGCTATGTATCGAATTGCCTGCATCTTGGCGCTCATAAGCCTTTGGAGTATTACAAGCTGTCAAAACCAAACTTCGACTTCTACTGCCAAAACGAATGATATGACCATGAAAAATCCGTATTATTCACGAACTGATACGTTGCCATTGAAGGTATCGGACGAAGAATGGAAGAAAGTCTTGCCTGATAGCGTATATCAAGTTGGCCGTAAGAAAGCGACAGAAATGGCCTTTACGGGTAAATATTGGAACTTTTCGGGCGTGGGAACGTACTATTGTGCAGTTTGTGGAAACGCCTTGTTTCGTTCGGGGGCTAAGTTTGCAAGTACGTGTGGGTGGCCTAGTTTTTTTGAACCCATGCGACCCACAAGCGTGATTTATGCCCCCGATAAGTCGTACGGAATGGAGCGGGTAGAGGTGCTTTGTGGACGTTGCCATTCGCACCTCGGCCACATCTTTGACGACGGCCCAGCTCCTACGCACAAACGCTTTTGCATGAACTCCATCGTACTAGATTTTGTCCCCGACGATAGTACTCAGGTGGATATTCCCTAAGCTTACTCAAACAACTTTGCCACTCCAAATGCCGCTGCGGCCGCTACTGCGCCAATGAGCGTTACTTTAAGAGCTCCTAGCCACGGGTGTTGTCCTGTGGCTTTGCTCTTAAAGTATCCAAAGATAAAGAGACAAATCAGCGTTGTGACGGCCGACCAAATGAGTCCTTCAAAAGGAGTAGAGGTGAAAAAATAGGGCAACAAGGGCACCATGCCCCCAAAAGCGTACGAAATTCCAATCGTCAGGGCGCTTTTACGAGCTTGGTTGGGGTCGGGTTTTTCGAGGCCAAGTTCATATTTCATCATAAATTCAACCCATTTGTTCTTGTCTTTCGCAATCTCTTGCGTCACTTTTTCTTGCAACTCAGGACTAAGCCCCATTTCGGCGAAAATCTCTTTGGTTTCGTCAATTTCGCGTTGTCGGAGATTTTCTATTTCCCAATATTCACGTTTTTGCTCGGCATCGTAGTGCTCTACTTCCGTTTGCCCAGCCAAAAAACCACCCAAGCCCATCGCGATTGACCCCGCCACAATTTCGGCGATACCTGCCGTTACGACCAACGCGTTGCTGTCAACAGCACCACTCAAACCCGCTGCAAGGGCAAACGGAACCGTTAGACCATCGGACATACCAATGACGATGTCGGTAATAAAGGCAGAACTGGTGAGGTGTTCTTCTTTGTGAAGAATACTATTTTCGTGGTGGCGGATGGTATCCATTTTTTTGGGAAAGTTAATTGTTGAGCATGCCCGAGTCAATCCACTTTTTGACCAACCCAATCTGACAATCTGAGAGTTTCAAACTACTACTAGGCATGGGTTGATAGCCCGATGCGTGCGTGATGGCTCCGTATAACTTGCCGTTTTTGGCCAAAGTTTGTACGTTGGCGTAGCCTGTTAAATTGATGTTTCCCGATTGGGTGGTGCTATTGTGGCAACCCGTGCAATAATAGTCAAAGATAGGCACTAAGTGCTTTGAATAACTCGCTACCTGCGTAGAATTTGTGGAACCGCTGGTTTCGCACGTGATATTTTTGGCACCTTGGTCAATCCATGACGCAATCAGTTGAATTTTATCGCTGCTCATGGGCGCGTTGGGCGGTGGCGGCATTCGTTCTCTACTGGTATCAATGATGACCTGATACAGTTTACTTTTCTTGGCGTTTCCTGCCGTAATGCCTTTGCGAACTATTTTTTCGTACGACGTGAGGTCATAGCCTTCTTCGGCGGTCTTGGAATCGTGACAGCCACTCGTGGCGCAGTTGGCTAAAAAGAGGGGCAAAATGGCCGTGTTAAAACAAACCTGATTCTGGGCGTTGGTGGTAGTAGGAGCGCCACAGGGCAAAGAATCAAGGGCAGCGGTACTCCCGCCTCCTCCGTTGGTATCGCTTCCGCCGCTGGTACTTGTGTCAGATGGAAGTGGGCCACCTTTTTCGTACAAACAACCTCCCAATAAACCCATTAAAATTGCGAAAAAAAAGGCGTTGATGAATGCTCTCATGTGCTTACTTTTTTTGTTCGTACGGGACAAATGAAAAGTTGGTTTTGACCGCAATCACTTCGGCAATTTTCTCAAAAACGAGTTTCGGGACTTCAATTTTGTGGTCGGTTAGCGGAACGTTGAATTCACAAACCAACGATGCGCCCGTTTTTGTTACGGTCAGTTTTCCCGTCATCGTACGTTCTTTAGCAACACCGTGCATGTTCAACATTCCTTTTGCGGTAATCGCTTGTACCCCTTCTTTACTAAAATCAACCTTTTCCTGAATTTTTCCCGTAAAAGAAGCCGTTGGGTATTTGTCGGATTCTAAGTAGTTTTCGTTGAAGTGCTCTTGCATCAGCTTGTTCGGAAATTCAAACTGCGCCACTTGCATTTTTACGGCCACTTCGCTGGTTTTGGTGTTGAGAATGGCCGTGACGTTTTTGTTCAAACCTGAAATATTTTCGAGGGGTGTTTCAGAGAAAAAACTTATCTGAGCGTTTCTTGCAATCAGGACGTCCTGAGCCAAGACATTGCCCATCATTAAGCTGAGGAATAAAATCAATGGAAATTTCATAGTGGTAGTTATTTGTGCGTTTTTTTAGCGTCTCGGTCAAAGCTAAATACGCGTGAAATGTTGAATCCGTAGAAAATATCGCCTTTGCCCCAACTTCCCGTGGTGGCGCCAATAAATTGGTTTTCAATCATCCCGCGTGAGTTAGACAAATGCAGTTGGAAGACGTGCCCGCCCGTTTCGATGTCAAAACCGAGTGATAAACAATCTTTGTATTGTGGGTCACGAACGTAGGCCGTACCGATTTTTTTGACGGTATAAAAATATTCGGCGTTGAACGAAGTACGTTTGCTAAGTTTGAAACGGCCTCCAATGCCCGTGCCAAAAACGTCGTTTTCGTCGATTTGGCTTTCGGTTTTGTTGCGGTGTAAAAACGTGGGACTCAATTGCAAGGAAACTCGGTCGTTGAACTTTCGAGCGATGAGCAACTGACCCACGTACATTTGGCGTTCGAGGTTGTTATAAAATTTCATGTCGGGCGCAGTGGGCATCGTATTGGTATAAGCCCCTGCAAAAACCGCAATACTCACAGGCTCGAACCACCGATTGGATTGTCGCAAAAGCTTGTATTTGGCAAAATAATCGTACGTTTTTTGGTACGAACTCCGCCCCGCTCCAATCATCAAACGGTCTGTAACGCCGTATTCTAGTCCAATCCGAATGCGTGATTCGTCCAACCCCCATAAATTGGAAAAACCTGAGTTTAAAGCCCCAAATCGGTGAGAAATCCGAAAATCGAGGTGCTTTTTAGCGATGGTTTCAACGGATTGGCCATTGATGACCCGTGTCGATTTAAACGTCGCCGTGGCATACAAAGGGCCTGTCGATTCGTTGTCAAGCATTTTGAGGAGGTCATCTTGGGCCATGGCGCTGCCATAGCTCAAGATGAATACTATTAGAATGATTTTCTTCATGACTGATTGTCAATTATGCAGCTTTAACTGTTAGGGTAGAATTCAAAAGTGTCGTTTGGTATATCTTCAACCCTTTTTTTCCTTCCGTATTTAATCCTTTGCCCGTTTGGTCGAAGCGAGCGCCGTGGGCAGTACAATACCATTCGTTGTTCTTAAACGTAATTTGGGTCTTACCCTCGTGACTACACGTAAGGGTAGCGGCAATGTAAGTAGTTGCGTTTACGCGAGCAATCACCACCCCGTTTTTAATGACATAACCACCGTTCGTTTTTAGTTGGGCGTTGGACGCATCGGCTAAATCGACGGTAATATCACCAGCGAGGGGTGCCACGTTTGATTCGTTTTGGCAACTGTCGAGGGTGTAAAGGGCGAAAAGAGCCGCGCCTGAGAATCCAAGTTTTTTCAAAAACTCGTTTCTTTTGATTTTTTCTTGCTGATTCATAAAATGTATTTAGACGTTTGTGTAAAACAGTAAGTGGTAAACTTTGCCCAAGAATCGCCGCCTTGGGCAAAGTCGAATTCAAGAAACCCTACTAAGCAAATGTGTCTGACATCAAGTTGTCAAACCATTTGAGCATATCTTCGTGAAAATCTTTTGATGCGCCGTTTGATTCCACAACGCCTTTGCCCGTTGGTAACATAGTCGCAGTGGCAGGGTCATAACGGAACACCACCGACAACCAAGAGGCCGTTGTTTTGGTGATGGGAGTAAAACAAGAGGAATTGGTGATAGGCGCCTGATTGACCGTTTCTCCACGGAACAATTTGATAATGGCATCAACGCATACTTTCGCTTCGGCATTGGCAATGTGGCCTGCTTTGGGCTGCGTAGTTGACGAAGCATCACCAATAATGTGAACATTTGGTACGGCCGTTGACTCGTACGAAAGCACATTTACTCCCGCCCATCTTCCGCCACCTGCATTGGCCAGTCCGATGCCCGATTGGGTAATCAAGTTACCTGCTTTGTGCGTTGGAATGGCGTTAATTACTTTTCCATTGAACGACCCTACGGCCGTATTTACTGTACCTGTGTTGGCATCAATGCTGTTGATAGTAGCGCCTGGCACGTACGTGATGATGCCTTTGTGGGTGTTGTTAAAAGCATTCGTAAAGTTGGTAGGTTGTGCCTGAATCCCTGAGTTCGCATCCAGAATGATTACTTTTCCGCCGCCTTTTACGCGTTTTAGGTAATCAGCTACCACGCAAGCACGCTCGTAGGGGCCAGGCGGACAGCGGTACGGTTTGGGTGGAATGGTCAAGATAAAGGTGTCATTCTTGGTCATTGATTGGATTTGCGCTTTCAGGGCCGTTGTTTGGGCCCCTGCTTTCCAAGCATGCAAAATTTTGGCTTGATTGTCGGCCGTTCCTGAAAGTGGAAGTGGGTCAAAATCAATGCCTGGAGCTAAAATCATACGGTCGTAGGCCAGCGTTTTTCCGTTGCTCAGGCGAACATTTTTCCCGATGGGGTCGATGTTGGTCACGGCACTGGTTTCGAGTTTTACGCCGTATTTACTAACAAGGGTATTGTAATTAAAGGTAATTTGACTCAAGGTACGGTCGCCTGTTAACACCATGTTACTGAATATGTTAGAGTAATAGACCGCATTGGGTTCAACGAGGGTGACTTCTACTCCCGTTCCACCCCACAAACGTAGAAACTTGGCGGCAGTAGTACCTGCCATACCTCCTCCCACCACAACCACGCGGCCACTTACGCCCGTATTGGTGGGTATTTGAATGGGTGCATTGGAAAGAATAGTGCCATCGGCGAAGGCTTCCTGTATAGCAGCTAACCCCAAGGCAGAAGCCCCAAGATGATTGATAAAATCGCGTCTTTTCATAATCTGTCAGTAGTCTCTAGGTTAAAAAAATTGGTTAAAAAGGCTTCCTGAAACCGCCAGGAAAGCACAAGAGGATTCGACTTACACCTACGCAGCAGGGAAGTTTAGAAGAAAAAGAGGAAGGCGGAATTATTGCTTTGAAAAAAAATCGGCGATTAGTTTGATTTCATCCGCGGTGTACGCTTGGGCGTGTACATTCATAATGTCTGCACCTACGCTTTTGCCTTTCATCTCATTGAGTTCACCAATCAACTCCGTCGTTTTCATGCCCGCTAAGTGTTCCATACCGTAGCCGTTGGTGCCGTGGCATTGAAAACAGTTGGAAGCCATGAGCCTGCCTGGGTGCTCGGTGACGGCCGCCGCACGGGCACTTTGCTGAGTAAGTCCAGTAGTTGGGGTTTCGGCCAGGAATTGTTCTTTACAAGATGAAAAAATAACCGCGCTGACCAGTGCGCCTACGGCAATTTTTGGTTTAAAAGAGGATAGATTCATAAAAAAATAATTTAATGGTTAAACAAGTGTAAAGGAGGAAGGTCATTTATAATAGCATACGCTGGTAGGCATTTGAAACGCTTCTTCGGTACCTCATTATTTTTTTTATTTTTTTGAAGAAGCATTCTACGTATCTTTCTCGTATTCTAAATCGTAAGAACCTCAACGCAGCAACAAGGGTGATTTTCAAAAGAAAAAGTAGCGCTACTACGTGGCAAGAAGTACTGGAAGGGTGTCTTAGGCGAGATACAAAAGCGCAGCGTCAGTTGTATGAACGCTACGCCAATTTTGCCAAGAATACCTGCCTCAGGTATGCTCAAAATGAGGTAGAAGCGGAAGAGATGGCCAGTGACGGATTTTTAAAAGTATTTGATAAAATAGAAAAGTATGATTCTACTCAGCCGTTTGAAGGGTGGCTGAAGCGGATTATGATTAATACCGCTATTGACCATTATCGACGGAACTCGCACAAAATCAGCTGGTCTGATTTAGACGAAGCATCGCAAGTGCCTTATTCGGATAGTTATTACAAGGATGAACACCTGGTAAATATTACGGCTGACGAAATAATGATGTTCGTCCAACGGCTCCCAGCATCGTACCGTGCGGTTTTTTCGCTGTCGGTCGTCGAAGGGTACAACCACAACGAAATCGCAGAAATGCTCGGAATTAGCGAAAGTGCATCACGCTCCAACTTGTCGAAAGCCAAGGCAAAACTGCAAAGTTGGATTAGTGCGTATGTTATTCAACAAGATGAAATCACACACAAACATGAATAATGATTTTTTTGAACGGAGAATCAAACAACAACTGGAGTCCGTCAACCGCCCGATGAGCCCCGAGGGCTGGGAAACGGTCAAAAAGAGATTGCCCGTTCCTTGGTATTTGTCGTTTTTAAGAGAGTGGGGATTGCTGACCATGGGCGGACTTATTTTTACGGGTTTGCTCGGGAATCTTTATTATCAGTTTAAAAATCAGCAGCTTATAAGACGACTCTATGAAGAAAATTCTATCTTAAAACAAGATGTAGCAACGCTGCGGCGAACGACTTCCTCATCGGCGCAACTCGTCACCGCTCACCAAGTAGATACGGTTTATATCATCAAAAAAATGGTGGTAGAGCACCGCTATGTGTCTAACACTGACGAAAACGGTTATCAATTGGCCAGTACGAATGCTAGTTCAGAAGGAACTAAAAATCAGCGGTTAAAAAAGGAAAATGTAAAGAAAAATCCAACGCAAGTAGCACTCGAAGCGCGTGGCGCAAAAGCAACGGATACCCTGGCGGTAGCGGCTACCGAGAAACCGCTCGAAGCGCAACCGACGGAAGCCGTACCAACCGAGCCAACACCGAATGAAACCACTGCGAAGGACGATTCCTTGACCACAGAACCAAAACCAGTGGCGCAGTTGCCTATTTCAAAAGACACCACGGCCAAAGCTGCACCTCCCTTAGCAAAGAAAACGTTCAAATTCCCAACACCACGCGTACGGGTAGGGGTAGAATCGGAGTTTGGGCTCCGAAAAATAGGCGTCGGGCCGAGTGTGGAACTGTTTTTATCGCCCAATTTTAGCATTTCAGCAGGCTTACACGCCCATTCATTTATGAGCCAAGAGTATGAGACTGTCAAAGAATATAATGCGGCCACAGGGCTAGATTTTGTCAAACAATTTGCCGACGTCATTCCGCCCAATGATCATTTGGAAGAAATCGAGACGCACGTTTCAACGGTTGAAATGCCGATTGGGTTCAAGTATTATTTACCACTGCGGCGCGATTTTTCCTTGGTTTTTGCCACGTCCACCAACGTGGATTTACGGGCTTTTAATCAAGTAAAGTTTGAAGCGTACAAAGATGGAGCAGAGCAATACCTTTCTGCCGAAACCAGACACGTGCCCAAATCATTTTACGAATATACGTTTGGGCTGGGTATTCAGAAGAAATGGAAGCAAGGCATTGCGCAAGTACAGCCCTTTGCCAATTTTTCGTTCCGTCAACCCGAATATGCCGTTGGGGGGAACAATGTGTTTGGAATAAAAGCCTCGTTGTGGGTAGAGTTTGGGAAAAAGTAAATTGGTTCTTTGGGTAAAAACAACGGCTTAGTCTCTCATTTTGAAGGTTCAATAGAAAAAAATTGAGCGAATTGTTTTCGTATCGCAACTTTGGTGTCATAAAAAACGGACTACACAAAGTAAACAACTTGCGGATGAAAACGAGCGAAATTTCTTGGAGCTGGGTAATTTTTAGTGGCGCCTTTGCACTGGTAGGACTGGTGTGTTTGGGGTTTGCTTACTATTTCTGGAATAAAAACAGAAAACTAAAATCAAGCGGACTAGAAACGACCGCTTTGGTGATTGCTCATTATAAAAAGCCGCAAATTCCCCCTTCTACGGCCAAGGCCGTTGTGATTCAATTTACCGATAATCGTAACCAAACAAGGGTATATTACTCATCGCTTTACACGACGCCCGTGCAATTTCAGGTAGGTGAAACAATTCGCATTTGGTACCAAAAAAGCAACCCCAACGAGGTATTGATGGAAGGCAAAGATGAATGGCTACTTCCTACCGTGTTGGGGGCCTTTGGGGTGGTATTTTCGTTGATTGGGCTGCCTAGCTTACTCAAGGAATTGTTTTTCTAGCTAATAGTTTAAAAATTTTACCCGCAGATGGGCGCAGAATAATGCAAGCGCAGATTTTCGCAGAGAAGGGAGTTTTAATTGTCATTATTCAGCGAAAATCTGCGGCTTTAAATCTGCGAATATCTGCGGGTAAAGAATCAATGTACTTATTCTTCTGACTTGTTTTTCAGGCTCATCAAAAGCGTATAAGCGCCTTTGACGACGAAATTTTGCTGACTGGGCGCTGGAGATAAAATCTCGGTAAAGCCATTTTCAGTATTTCCTACCTTGACTTCGTTCATCAAATATTCTTTATTTGATTTCTGGACAAACGCGTACTGTTTGCCTTGGTACCTCACGATGGCATCTTCGGGAAGAACGTAGGCTTGGTTGTTTTTAACTTCTACTTCCGCGTTCATGTAGGTGCCTGGAATGAGGGCTTTGTCATACTGTCGAAAGTGACATTGTACTTCCGTGGCACGGTCAGACGTAAGGTCTTTCCCAATCATAATTACTTCTGAAAGGTGTTTTCGCTCGGGTTGATTGTTGGTATAAGCCCAAATTTTCTGCCCGATGTAGAGTTTATCCACGTCTTTTTCAAACACTTTCAGTACCAAGTGAATGTCCGAAGGGTTCACCAATTCAAACATAACTTCGGTAGGCGAGACGTACTTACCGATGTTGGTGTTGATTTTAGACACATAGCCGTTGATGGGCGAAATAACCTTAACGGTACGCGTAATGTTGTTTTCGCTCAAATGGTCGGGATTGATGCCTACCAACCGAAGTTTTTGGGCCAAGGCGCTAATCAATACTTTTTGGCTCCGAAACTCCGCTTCCGAAAGCTGGTACACTTTGTCGCTGCTGGCTTTGCTTTGATTGAGGTCTTTTTGGCGCAAATACTCGTTTTCGAGGAAGTTGATTTTGGATTTTGCCGTCAAATAATCCTGTTGGAGTTGAATGTACTGCTGGTCTTCCATCACAGCCAACACTTGCCCTTTGCGAACGTTCATCCCTACCAACAAATCGGTTTCTTCCAAATAACCACCCGTAGGTACGCTGATGGAAACCACGTTTTGGGGTGGAACTTCAACGCGTCCGTTTACTTTTAACACCGACGAAATAGGCCTTTGGGTCAATGCGCCCGTTACAATCTCGGCGTTTTTGAGCTGGGCATCGCTGAGTTGAATCAAGTTTTCATCCGCTGGGGCAGCGGTCGCGTTGGTTTCGGAGGTTTTTTTACTGCAAGCTGTTAGAATAAAAACGGCTGCACAGAAAAGGAGTCCGCTCAAAAAAGAGGGAGCGAATGGCATTTTTGGGAATTTTATGGTACGTTTCATAGGAGTCGAAGTATTAATTGGTTTGACTGAAATACTGGAGCTGGATAGCAGCGTTGTTGAGGTTTTTGACTGCCTCTACGTAGTCGTTTCGCACCGTGGTGGCTTGATTGACGAGCAGAACCCACTCCAGATAATTGATGTTTCCTGCCAACAATTGTTGGTTGGCGGTGGTCATAATCAATTGAGCATTGGACAAAGCCGTATTTTCAAAATAAGTGACCGTATTCAGAAACTTCTGGTACTGGGCTTTGGCCGTTTGGTAATTGGTTTGAAGCGATTGAACGCCTACTTGAACGTTACTTTCAGCGATGAGTTTTTGAACTTTAGCGCTGTTGATTTGGGCTTTTTGAGCCGCTGCAAAAATCGGGATTCCTACGCCAAACTGTACCGATTGAAAGCGGTGAAAGCCTGTATATGATTGATTATCAGCGCCTATTCCTCGGATGCTTCCGTTGTTGTACAGCACCGAAAGGTTCGGCAACAAGCGTGCTTTTTCAACCTGAAAACTAGCCTCGGCTACTTGTTGCTGTTGCCGCAACCACCGTAAATAAGGGTGGTCGTTGAAGGAAAGAAGTTGAGAAGAGGAGGCGAGTTTGAACGCCAAAACGGTCGGAGTAAATAGGGTCGTTGTATTCAACAGCAGTTGAAATTGCCATTGAAGCGCTTCGGAATCAAACTGAAGTTGATTCAACTGCGTCGTAATTTGCCCCAATTGCGTTTCGGCTGTGGCTTTTTCAAGGATGTTACTCTCACCTTTGGCAAGCCGCAATTCTGCCCGTTTGAAGAAGTCGGTATAAAGGGTATCGGCAAACTGGAGCAACCGTTTCTTTTGTTGTAAATACACCAATTCGTAAAAAACTTGGGCAACTTGCTTCCGAACGTCCGCCTCCCGAACGTTGACGGCCAACACACTGCGTTGCCACTCGGCGTTCAATAAATTTTGTTGGGTTTGATATACTTTCGGAAAGCTAAACGATTGACCAATACCGACTTTGGAGTCAAAATAAACGCTGTTGATTTGTCCCAATTCGGCTGTGACGGTCGCTTGAGGGAGCGCTTTGGCGGTTTTCGTCAGGGCTTGTTGGTAAGCCGAAACGAGCTTTTCGTTTTTGATTAATAAGTTGTTTTTCAGTGCGGTATCAATCGCTGCTTCCAACGTAATGGGCGTTTGAGCTTGCGTTGAAAAACTAATAAAACCTAACGCCATGAGAACGGCTAGGGGAGGCTTTTTTCCAATTTTTTCAAACGTCATGTATAAAATGGGCAAGACAAACAACGTCAGAAAGGTAGCAATCATCAGCCCGCCAATCACGACCGTAGCAAGTGGCCGTTGGACTTCGGCACCTGCGCCGTTGCTGATAGCCATCGGCAAAAAGCCCAGAGAAGCGACGAACGCCGTCATCAATACGGGGCGAAGTCGAACTTTGGTGCCGTGGATGACAATTTGTTTGACGTCTTCTAGTCCGCTCGCTTTGAGTCGGTTAAATTCAGCAATGAGTACAATGCCGTTTAAAACGGCTACCCCAAACAAGGCAATAAACCCAACGCCCGCGCTGATACTAAAGGGCATTCCGCGCGCGGCCAAAAGCAAAATCCCCCCAATGGCCGACAGAGGAATGGCAGAATAAATGAGCAGTCCTTGTTTGACGGAATTGAAGGCGAAAAAGAGCAACAGAAAAATCAACGCCAACGAAACAGGTACGGCAATCATCAGCCGTTCTTTGGCTGCGTTGAGGTTTTCAAACGCCCCGCCGTACGTAATATAGTAGCCCGTTGGGAAGCGAATCTCTTGGACTACTTTGCCTTGGAGTTCATTGACAATGCTTTGAACGTCGCGACCGCGAACGTTGAACCCTACGACAATGCGACGCTTGGCGTCCTCTCGCTGAATTTGGTTGGGTCCTTCTTTGATTTGAACATCGGCCAATTGATACAGCGGAACTTGCGGGCCGTTGGGTGTGGGAATCAGCAAGTTTTGAACCGAAGTCAGGTCTTTCTTTTGCGCGCCACTAAGGCGGACGACCAAGTCGAAGCGTTTTTCTCCTTCATACACCATGCCGCTGCTTTGCCCCGCAAAAGCCGTATTCACTACCCGATTGATGTCCGTAATGTTGAGGTTGTATTGGGCAATGGCGTTTCGGTTGTACTGAATCACAATTTGGGGAATCCCCGACACGGTTTCCACGTAGAGGTTTTTGGCGCCGTCGATTTTTTCGATGAGCGCCCCTAGTTTATTGGCGTAGGTGGCAAGCGTATCTAAGTTTTCTCCAAAAATTTTACAAACTACGTCTTGCCGCGCGCCCGTCATTAGTTCATTGAAACGCATTTGAACGGGAAACTGAAACCCTGCCGTTACCCCAGGGATTTCGGCCAAGGCTGCTCCCATTTTTTCGGATAATTCACTAAACGATTTGGCAGAAGTCCATTCTTTTTTGTCTTTTAAAATCACCATCATGTCGCTGGCATCCATGGGCATGGGGTCGGTAGGGACTTCGCCACTCCCAATTTTTGTGACCACTTTTTCCACTTCTGGAAAGCGAGTTTTGAGAATATGCGCCGCTTTTTGGGTGCTTTCAACGGTCGTGGAGAGGCTACTTCCTGTAAGAACGCGGGTGTCCACGGCAAAGTCGCCTTCTTCGAGAGCAGGGATAAATTCGCCGCCCAAAGTACTGAAAACCAAGATTGAGATAGCAAAAAGAGAAATCACGCCGACTAAAACCATTTTTGGGAACTCTATGATTTTGGTAAGGGCTTTTTGGTAAAACATTTCCACTTTTGCCATGAATCGGTCGGAGAAATTGGGGACATGATGAATTTTTTTACTCAAAAACACCGAACTCATCATGGGGATATACGTCAGCGAAAGCAAAAATGCGCCCAATAAGGCAAAAGCTACGGTTTGTGCCATGGGTTTAAACATCTTTCCCTCAATACCTTGGAGGGTAAAAATGGGTAAATAAACCACCAGAATAATGACTTGTCCAAACACAGCACTGTTCATCATTTTACTGGCCGATTGTTTTACTTCCGTGTCCATTTGGGGCTGGCTAAGGTGCGTTAGTTCGGTAAATTTTTTGTTGTGGGAAAGTTGGTGCATAACCGCCTCCACAATAATCACCGCCCCATCGACGATAAGCCCAAAATCTAACGCGCCCAAACTCATCAGGTTGCCGCTGACGCCAAAAAGGTTCATCATAATGATGGCAAACAGCATCGCCAATGGAATCACTGACGCAACCAGCAAACCCGCGCGGAGGTTGCCCAAAAAGAACACAAGTACTAAAATGACGATTAAGGCACCTTCTAAGAGGTTTTGTTCTACCGTTCCAATGGCATTATTAACCATTTTGGTTCGGTCCAAAAACGCTTCAATAACCACACCTTCGGGGAGGGTTTTCTGAATTTGGGCAATGCGCTCTTTGACGTTTTTGATTACCTCGCTGCTGTTGGCACCCTTGAGCATCATCACCACCGCACCTGCTACTTCTCCTTGGTCGTTGTAAGTCATGGCGCCAAAGCGGGTGGCATATCCTAGTTTTACATCGGCTACGTCTCCAATAAATAAAGGTGTACCCCCGCTGAGGCTCTTGATGGCAATATTTTTGATGTCATCCAACGTACCTACCAGTCCCTCACTGCGAATATACAGCACCGTAGATGCTTTTTCGATGTAAGAACCTCCCGTATTTTGGTTATTGGTTTCGAGGGCTTTGAAGACATCATTGATGGTAATTCCGTACGCTTGTAGTTTGTTGGGATCCACTTCAATGGAATATTGTTTGAGTTTGCCTCCAAAGCTACTCACTTCCGCAACGCCCTTTACACCAAGGAGTTGGCGGCGGACTATCCAGTCTTGGATGGTTCGTAAGTCGGTTTCGTTGTACTGTGATTCGTAGCCTTCTTTGGGACGAACTACGTACTGATAAATTTCGCCTAAACCCGTCGAAACAGGGCCTAGTTCAGGTACTCCAATACCTTGAGGAATTTCAGCTTGGACTTTTTGGAGGCGTTCGGCTACTTGCTGCCGTGCCCAATAAATGTCTGTGGCATCGTCAAAAACGATGGTTACTAGCGATAACCCAAAGCGTGAAAAGCTTCTTATTTCGATAAGTCCCGAAATGTTGTTATTGGCTTGTTCGATGGGAAAGGTAACTAAGCGCTCAATGTCGGTCGCTCCCAATGACGGCGCAATCGTAATGACTTGTACTTGATTGTTGGTGATGTCGGGGACGGCATCAATGGGGAGTTTGGTTACTTCGTAGGTTCCGTAACCGATGAGGGCAAGGACAAATAGCCCAATGATGAGTTTGTTCCTGACGGAAAACTCAATGATTGAATTTAGCATGGCAATGATGTAAAAATGAAACAATAGCATCGCCTCGCGGCACTAAAAAGAGCAGCAAGGGAAAAAAAGGAGCCAATAGTGGCTCAAAAATGTTTCATTAGGCGCGTTGGGGCGGTTGCCAAATCGCTGATAAATAGGTAGCTAGCAAATCCGAATCAGAATAAAAGGAAGGTTTTTCTGATTGTAAAACGACCACGCGAGGTGCTAAAGGCTCAAACTTCGGAAAAAGATAAATGGGAACTTGAAACGACCCACAGTCATCGTGCGACTGAAACGGCAGTTGCTGGTCGCGGGCGGTGTCGCCATCATCCGCGTGATTGACAGCATAGTGGTGATAAATAAAACTGAAGAAAGAAGTACCCGCGTCGCGGTGTTGGTGTTCGTGGAAGTGTACTACAAGCACAGGCAACTTGAGCAACTGATTACAAGGAGTTGCTGAAAGTAGGTAAATTGCCAATAAAAGCTTTGAAATGAACCCTTTCACGAGTGAATTTTACAGTAAAACAACCTAAATAACGACAACGAGTATTTGTTTTTCAATGATGGTTGTCATAATCCAACGTAATTACGAAGAAATTGGTGCCTACATGGGATACTTTTGGGGAAGAAAAATTACTTTTACTTTTTAACCATACCCCTTACCATCATCATGCTTCTCAACAAACGTGAATTCCTCCAGTCTGTGACAGGATTGGTCGCATTGAGTCAAACAACAGTGGATACGGCTTTGGCAGCTTTTCAACATCAATCACCCGAAGAAATAGCCCAAAATGAAAAATTTTGGGCAGAAGTTCGTAAAGGCTTTACCGTGACTTCGGAGTTTATTCACCTCGAAAACGGCTATTATGTTTTGGCATCCGACGAAGTGCTAAATACGTATATCCAGCACGTTAGGGACATCAATAAAATTTCATCGCGTTATATGCGGACGCGGCAGTTTGATGACAAGCTGGCCGTGCGGAAACAATTGGCGGAATTGGTGGGCGCTTCACACGAGGAAGTAATCATTACGCGTAATACCACAGAATCGCTCGATACCATCATTTCGGGCATCGACTGGAAAGCGGGCGACGAAGTGGTGATGGCTTTCCAAGATTATGGTGCCATGGTTGATATGTTTAAACAACAAGCTCGTCGCTATGGGATAGTGAACAAATTTGTTTCGGTACCGAATCATCCTGCCTCCGACGACGAAATTGTGACGCTTTACGAACAAGCCATTACGCCTAAAACCCGCCTTCTGATGGTGTGCCACATCATCAATATCACAGGTCATATTTTACCCATTCAAAAAATCGCTGACATGTCGCATGCCCGTGGGGTAGAGGTGATGGTGGACGGCGCACACGCGGTAGGGCATTTTGATTTTAAAATCCCTGATTTGCACTGTGATTACTACGGAAGCAGCCTTCACAAGTGGTTGGGGTGCCCGTTGGGGGCAGGTTTATTGTACGTAAAAAAAGAAAAAATCAATCAAATTTGGCCTCTATTGGGAGAAACGGGCTATCCCGACGACGACATTCGGAAACTCAATCACACGGGTACGCATCCCGTTCATACCGATTTGGCCTTGGCTGATGCCATTAATTACCACAAAAAAATTGGCATTGAACGAAAAGAAGCACGGCTACGGTATTTGCAAACATATTGGACGTCCAAAGTCAGAAACCATCCTGGCATTGTGGTCAATACTTCTGCGGATCCTACCCGCCACGGTGCGATTGGAAACGTGGGTGTAGCCAAGCTTTCGCCTGCAGAGTTGGCCAAAACGTTGATGGAAAAATATAAAATTTGGACCGTCGCGATTGACTATGCCAACGTTCACGGGGTGCGCGTAACGCCTCATTTGTTTACCACCACCCAGGAATTAGACACGTTTGTGAAAGCGTTGAAAGAACTAGCAGGCTAAAAAAAAGCCCTTCCAAGTTAACATTGAACTTGGAAGGGCTAATAAAAAAAGTAGAAAGCGATTATTTACGACTTGCTTTCCAAGCGTTGAAATCTACCATGTTAACTTGGCCACGAATTTCTCCACCCTTGTTTACTGCTGTGTGAATGTTTGCATAAAGCAATCCTGAAAACAGCAGATTTTCTTGTTGTTGGTTTAACTCCCAAGAACCAGAAATAGGAGAATTTAATGCACTGCCAAAGTTATAAACTACTGGCCCTGGTTCCCAGCTATTGCCGCTATGGAAGTGCCCCGCAGTAGCAGTAAGACCAGAGTAAGTGATTGTATAAGTGAGCTTTTTGGTCTCTTTGTTGTAAACACCCTCCATACGGCCTGTGGCACTGGTAGTGACGGGAGGTACTTCATTGGCACCTGTCAGCGTTGCTTCAAATTTGACCTCAGGATTAGTGTGTGGACCTTTTTCAGTACAGCTGACCATAACTCCCACAATCAATAGAGCGATGAAAAAGGGTAGAGCTTGCGTCAATTTCTTCATGGAATTTGCTGATTTGTTTTGTTTGATTATGCAATAATATTGTTTTCCGTGTCAATATCCAATAGTTTAGGGAGAAAAAATCCGTTATTGGATGGCCCAAACATCTAACTTTCTGGCGTAGAGCGCGTGTTCGTCCCACCAAATTTGTAACCATTCATCGGTTTCACTGAGGACAATGACTTTATTCCCTCGGGAAATCGCCTTTTTGACGGGCGCTGCTGAGGAGGGCGATTCGCGCAGGAAAGCTGTTTCCTTATTAATAATACCAATTTGGTAAAAGTCAGGCAAGTTGAGTAGTATAAGCAGGGTGCTTAGATACAAAATCACGACCCAAGTGTGGCGTCGTTGTATGAGTTCGTTGTGCCTTTTTTTCTGTACAAGCACCACGAAAGCATATATCCCAACAATCAACAAAAACAACGTAAAGTAAAGGGAGTATTTCCTAAAAAATAGAAAAATGAAACTAAAGTCATCAACTTCATAACCCGATAAATTGTAATTAGCCGCTGTTTCCGTAATTTTATTCAAAACGGCTTGCCTTGGTTGGCGGTTGTAAATCATACTCAAATAATACAACTCACGGGCATAGTCGTTTTGCTTTTCGTTGATGTACGCCAACTTATAATAAATAGGTAGAGGTGCGAGGGTTGTGTTTTTGAAGCCAGACAAGTAGCGTTCGTACAACACTTCCGTTTCTTCGATTTTACCATTCAAAAACAACGAATCAACTTTACGTAAATTGACGGGCTGAGCCTGCGCCGACAAGGTAAATAAATACCCTATCGCCATCAAAAGTTTGATGAACGTTTTAGCCGAAAATTCGATGTTTATAGAAAAATTCAAGACCTGATTATTAGTTGTTAAGTTTTACAAAACCACCATCAATCAAATAATCACAACCAGTAATAAAACCAGCTTCATCTGAACAAAGATAAAGCGCGAGGCTGGCAATTTCGGACGGTTTTGCCATGCGTCCAATCGGCTGAGATTTTGATAATTTTTCAAACATTTCAGCTTCTTTGCCAGGGTAATTTTTGGCAATAAAACCATCCACAAACGGTGTATGAACGCGGGCAGGAGAAAGACAATTGCAGCGAATATTGTCGTGCAAATAATCTTTGGCTACCGAAAGCGTCATTGCAATCACCGCCCCTTTGCTGGTCGAATACGCAAACCGATCAGGAATACCGACGGTACCTGCAATCGAAGCAGTGTTTAAAATGACGCCACCACCTTTGCTTTGAAAATGAGGAATGACCGTAAAAAGACAATTGTACATCCCTTTGACGTTGACATTCATCACCCGTTCAAAATCACTTTCGCTGGTTGTATGGGCTTTCCCAACGTGCGCCACCCCCGCGTTGTTGACCAAAATATCAATGGGATGCTTTTGGATAATGGCTTGAATCGTTTCGACTACATCTGCTTGTTTTGAGACATCTACCGCGTGTGCTTCTGCCTGAAAACCCTGTTGCACCAATTCATCGGCAACGGTTTGGGCTTGGGCCTGGTTGAGCTCAAGAATGTGAACATAAGCGCCTTGTTGCGCAAACAACTGGCTGATTGCGAGTCCGATACCACTGGCTCCGCCAGTTACGAGGGCTACTTTATTGGTGAGTGTGAACATGAATATTGAAATGCGGCTTTATAAAAAGTAAGTCATCAAGTGGGCAAAAATACCGTGATTTTGCCGAAAAGACCTATATTTCAGAAGCAATTTTAAAGAAAGCCTGCAAAACACTGATTTAATCTTTCTTTTCGTTTAACCCGTATATTTATTGAACGTACCACACTCCAACCCAATGGCGCAGGCCATAGACATTGAACGTATGAATACTTGTTTAAAAATGACTTGGAAACTTAGCCGTGTCTTATTGGCTTTTTATCTGGTAACAATGGCCTTGTTTGGCTGCCAAAGCGAAACGCTAACCCCTTTTATTGATGAACAAATTGCTTCGTACAAAGACCTTTATGACCAATCGTATGGTACAGATCCTCTGCAACGTTTTGACATTCATTACCCCGAAACTGTTTCTGGAAAACCATCTGAAGTGTTGATTTTATTGCATGGAGGGTCTTGGTCGGGGGGCGATAAATCATTTTTAACTCCCAGTGTCGAACAGCTTAAAAAAGCACAAAAAAACTTGACGATTGTTAATGCCAACTACCGCGTGACTAGCAAAACAGGGGTAAGAATTGGGCAGCAAATCGAAGATATTCAACAATTGGTGGCTTTTTTGAAGCAAAAGGCGGGAACTTATCACCTAAACGAAGGAGCTTTTGTCATCGGGGGAGTGAGTGCGGGAGGGCACTTGGCGATGCAGTACAGTTATACCCATCCCACGGATGGTGTACGGGCGGTAGTGGGCATTGTAGCCCCCACCGACCTGACCTCCAAAGCGCTGCGTGAAGCAGGTTTAGAAAAATCGATTGTGCAACTCATTGGAAAATCGTACGAAGAAGCACCGCTTGATTTTTTGCAAGCAAGTCCCTTAAATACGATGACGCCCTCCGCACCTAGAACCATCCTTTTTTACGGCGGACAAGATAACATCATCACGCCTGAGCAACGGGTATTGACCGAAGCAAAATTGACGTTGTACGGAATCAATCACCAAGTTTATTTTTACCCCGAACAAACCCACGATTTTTCAGCCGAGTTGCTGGCCGATAAACTGATTAATGTGTTTCGGGGTAGGTATTGATAAACAGCTTATTTAATGACCGCTAATGTTCCTTTAATGGTTTGATTGGTAAATTTTAAACCATAGTAATATTGACCAGCAGGCACTCCTTCAGCACACCACTTAAACTTTGTGTCAATAGAACTATAAACCAATTTTCCCCAACGGTTAAAAATCTCTATTTTCTCAAATTGAGGGCCACAAGCTACGCTCGAAATACCCTCGACAAAAAAGCAATCGTTTTTGCCATCGCCGTTGGGTGTGATGACATTGGGGGTATTTTGTTCGACATTAGTAGCCGTTGGTAAATTGCCTAAGCGCATTCTCACGGCGAGGGTATCGTTTTTGTTGGTGCCGCAGCTATTGTCTTGGGTGATAAAATGCACCACCATTTCTTTTCCTGCCATTGCGGCGTAGTCAGCACAGTTGGGTTTCCATTCAAAACGGGAAGTAAGGCGAGGATTTCCCGTTTTTTCGTCAAATTTCATTTGGTATTGTGCCAAGTTAAAGCCTTGTCCCTGCGCGTATAACCGCAGTTGATCGGCTTTGTCGGCATCGTCAGAATAAACGTCAAAAACAACCGAACCGCTCCCGTCGGCGGCGGGCAAAGGAACGTCAATAACGGCCGTAGAGGTAAGACTTGTCGATACTTTTGGCTTGTTGTTGGGGAGGGGGGACGCTTGCAGCCGAACCGTGACTGTATCTTTCACTTGGCGATTGCAGGCCACGTCGGTGACAATAAAATCAACAATGTACTCTTGCCCGACGGCGTTGCATGGGGGAACCCACGTAAAAGGTTGTGTAACAGTTCCTTTTCCCGTAGCGTTGTTGAAAGTCATGCCCACCTGATTGAGTTGAAAACCGCGCCCGCGTGCTTCCAACACCAGTTCATCGTTGTCTTTATCGCTGCCTATGACATTAAAATTGAGGGTTGTCCCTTGGGCAATGGCCGCACGGTTATTGGCTAAATTGGTCACTACGTCAGGGTTGTTGTTGAGTGCGCCTTCAATAAAGACTCTAATGCGCAACGTGTCAAGCAGCGGTTGGGGACAGCCATCGTCGGCTACGATGACTTCAACAATAACGGGCTGGTTATTACGGCTTTCGACGCATTTTTCAAAGCAAATCTGCGCCTTCAACGTATCAGTTGCCGATTTGGTGACGTAAGTAAGCGGATTGGCTGAGACACTGGCGTCGTCAAAATTGATACCAATCGTACGAAGCGTCAGGCGTTGATTAGGGTCGCGGTCGGTAATCAATATGTCCAAACATTTCGACTGGTCGCGTTTGATCGTGAGCGTTTCGCCTTCCTTATAAAAAGCGGTTTTCCCTGCTTCTCGGTAGAGGGCGGTTGGCGCAAAATTCTGGGGGCAATCCACCACTTTAAACTGAAATTCTCGCCTTACAGCCCCAATTTTGACGCCTTTTCGGTATTCTTCCACCAACACCGCAAAAACGTAAAGTCCTGCTTTGTCGGCGGTAACGTTGAGGATGCCCGTTTGCCGATTGATTCTCAACGGAACGGGGCCTGGAATCATGTTTTGATCACTGATACCCGCTGCCCAAGTGACCTGTGGATAGGTGCTGCTACCCCGCGCAACTGGTTCGGGATTGCTGGTATTGGCAAAACCCGCCCAAGGACGTGTTAGCGAATAGACCAAGCTATCGCCATCGGCATCTTTTCCACTAAAATCGAATGTGAAAGGGCGATTGAGGCAAATATAATCACCTTTCAATTCGCCAAATTTGGGGGTAGAATTGGTATAAGGTTGGTTGTTTTGTACCAACGCGGGAAATTCGGTATAAAAAGTTTCACCCGTACTTGCAGGATTTAGAATGTTGGTAATGATGCTATTTCGGCAGCAGCGTTCCCAAACGATGTAATAACCGCGCGGGTCATTGAAGTTTTGGGTATTGATAATAATTTCGCTGGAGTACCTAATAAACAGCGTGCGTAAATCGGCGTTCAACGCGCCACAAGTAGGATTGGTATAGCTAATGAGCTTTCGGGTGGTTTGCGGAAGCTCAATACTTCCCATGGAGGCATTGTCAGATTTGCGAAAGAAATAAAGCGTAACTGTTTGAGTTTCTGCGGCGGGACGACCATTGGCTTGGTCAAAATAAAAATTTAGCCCAACATAAAAACGGCTGGCAGCTTGGTTGGTTGGGTAGAACTCAATTTCGCCTCCCACTATGTGCGATGCCCACGAAAGGCTTGGCACAATCATCAAAATCCACAATGTGCGAAGTAGAATTTTTTTCATTTGGTTTTAGGGCTAAACTTCTCGTTGTACTTTTGTCGCGGTGTATAAATCGGATATTCAAACTGATAAGTAATTACGCAAGAATGTTCTTTGGCGTTGCTTAAACAATACGATGAAAAATTACAAAAAAAATAGACAAGTTGTAGAAAATCTACTCATTGAGGATTTTGCTGCGGAGGGAAAGTGCATCGCCAAGCACGAGGGCGCGGTGGTGTTTATCGAAGGAAATGCGGCCCCAGGCGATGTGGTGGACGTTGAAATCTTGGCTTTCAAGAAAAAGAAATTTTACGAAGCGCGGGTGCTGCATACCCATTCGTGGTCAGAAAAAAGGGCGACGCCGTTTTGTAGTTATTTTGGCACCTGTGGTGGCTGTAAATGGCAGCACATTCAGTATGCAGAACAACTTCAATTTAAGTGGCAGCAAGTAAGTGATCATTTGCACCGAATTGCCAAAGTAGCGTTGCCAACCATCGACCCCATTGTTCCTTCCAAAGAAACGACGTTTTACCGCAATAAACTGGAGTTTACATTTTCAAATTTCCGTTGGTTTACTTTTGAAGAAATGGGGGATGGTACCGAGCTCGACCGCGACGCGTTGGGCTTTCATATACCAAAACGTTTTGACCGAATTTTGGACATAGAAAAATGTTACCTTCAGCCCGACCCTTCCAACGTAATTCGTAACGAACTCAAAGCTTTTTCCAAATCAAAAGGTTTTCGGTTTTACGACCAAAAAAACAACGTTGGTTTTATGCGGAATGTGATTCTGCGCACGGCCAATACGGGCGATGTCATGGTGATTGTGCAGTTTGCCGAACCCAATCAAGAGGACATAGACGCGACGATGGAGTTTCTGAAAGACCGTTTTCCCGAAATTACGTCTTTGCAATACATAGTCAATACCAAAGGAAACGATTCTTACTACGACCAAACGGTCATTTTGTACGCGGGCAAACCCTACATTGAAGAGCGAATGGAAAACCTAACGTTTCGCGTGGGGCCAAAATCGTTTTATCAAACCAACTCCGACCAAGCGTATGAGTTGTACAAAGTAGCGCGCGAGTTTGCGGGCTTGACGGGCAACGAACACGTCTATGATTTATACACGGGTACGGGTACCATTGCCAACTTTGTGGCCCACCAAGCCAAATCTGTGGTAGGGGTAGAGTACGTGGCGGAGGCCATCGAAGATGCCAACATCAACGCGCAAATCAACGGCATCACCAACGCGCGCTTTTACGCGGGCGATATGAAAAATGTTTTGAACGAGGATTTCATTCGAGAAAACGGACATCCCGACGTCGTCATTACCGACCCACCGCGTGCGGGCATGGACGAGCCCGTAGTGCGTACCCTTTTGCGCATGGAACCGACCAAGATTGTCTATGTAAGCTGTAATTCCGCGACCCAAGCCCGCGACTTGGCGTGGCTCGACGAAAAATACGCCGTGACCAAAGTGCGTCCCGTTGATATGTTTCCGCACACCCATCACGTCGAAAATGTGGTATTGTTGGAAAGAAAATAGAAAAATGCCTTTTTAGGAGCATAGAGGCTGTTTTATAGGTGTTTTTATTGGAAAATTGGATTGCGGGAGGATTTGTTCTTTCACCGTTTGATAAATTCTTCAATAAAAACACCCTTGATGTGGTTGATTTTCAAAACGAATAAATTATTATTGCAAGGCATAACGATACTTTTATAGGCTAAAACCTTCAAATGGGCAAAGAATATTCTTTGGCTAAGAATGTTAATGCTTTTTAAGAGAATTGTACTATGTCTTGTTAAAGCACCACATCAAACCATAAAGCGTTATGACTCAGACTACCTCATTGCCAATAATGGCGCCGAGTTATTCGATTGAGACGCGCCACAATTACACCAAGTTGTCGGCCGATTTGCTGATTGTACTAGTTGCTTTTTTGCTGGCCACCCAGCTTTCCCACCGCGTCTGGATTGGGCGAGACTTGCTGGTGGTGGGTGGGTTAGTGGTGGGCTGGTATGCAGCCTCCAAATTTACCCCACTTTACAACGACTTCCGAACCCTCACCTTTATCAACGAAGTGTGGGCGCTACTACCCAACCTGCTTTTCCAGTTTGCGATTCTGACCGTTTTCTTATTCTTCCTCAATGACACCAACTATGCCCGTACTTTTTCGCTGACGTACGTTTCGTTGTTGGGCACGTTGATTACGTTAAAGATGTACGGGCTGCGGAAAATATTCCACTATTGGAATGGCAAAGGTATTTACCAAAAGACCTTGGTCGTGCTGGGTGATTCTGGTAAGATGAATGGCTTTGTTGATTTTGTCAAAAAAAATAGCCAATTTGGTTACAAAGTAGTGGGGATTGCTCCCTTGCCAAGTTCGGCGGCGCGCGTCAATGAATGGGATGAAACCCTCCGCTATTTGGAGAAAGCGCATTCATTACATTTGTTAGATGAACTGATTGTTATCTCAGAAAATTTTGAAGAAGATATCGCCAAAAAAATTACCCAATGGGCTGATTCTAAGGGCGTACTGTTGCGTTTTACACCCCGCTTTCTACAGTTTCGGTCATCTCGTTTTACGTTGGAGTTGTTGGGTGGAAAACCCCTCATTTCGGTGCGAAATACCTTACTTGATACCGATTATTACTGGTTGATAAAGCGTTTGGCGGATGTTATTATAAGTACGTGTGTCCTTCTTTTGGTAGGTCTGTGGCTTGTGCCCCTTATCAGTCTTGCCATTGTGTTGGAGTCGAGCGGGCCGATATGGATTAAGAAGAGGCTGCTTGGCCAAGGAGGAAAAGAATTTGATTCTTGGGTGTTTAGAACCCAGGTTGAAAAGCAAAAAACGTGGATAGGGCGCATTCTTTTACAAACAAAATTGGACAAATTTCCGCGGTTGTTGAATGTTTTACGCGGCGAAATGTCGCTTGTGGGGCCTCAGGCGCACAAACGCTCAGAATATTACCAATTACAGTTGGCCACCCAAAATTACAAAGTTCGCTACCGGGTAAAACCTGGTTTGATGGGCTGGGCAGAAACCAACGAGGTGGAGATACAAGCGGGAACCGAGCCTGCCGTACTCCAGAAAAAAGTGGATTACGACATTTGGTACATCGAAAATTGGAGCTTGTTGCTCGACGGAGAAATTATGGTTAAGACCTTTTACAAGGTGGTAAGGAGTGTTATTTTTCGGTAAAAGAGTTTACAAAAGGACATTTTTGAAGTTCCCTTTTTGGATTAATTTGGCAAGATCAGCATCAAACTGATGGGCAACAAAAAGCTCCAAATGGCGGTCGTGGTGCAAATCAGTTCCTATAAAATCAACCAAATCGAGCTTAATAAGCTGTTGCGCGATTTTTTTGGTAGCTGGGCCGTAGTAGCCACATAACGAAGGTAAATTAACCTGCAACATACACCCCAATTCGTGGATGTGTTTGTAGGTGTTCATGGAGTGGTGAAGGTAATTGTAGCGCTCAGGATGTGCCAAAATCGGTTGGTATCCTTTGGTAAGTAGTTGGAAAATAACGGTTTCTAATTGCTGACTCGGGGCAACAAACGACATTTCGATGAGTACATACCGACGTGTCCCAAACGACAACAGGTCGTTGGCCGCTAGGAGTTGTTCAAAATGTTTGTCCACGAAGTATTCGGCAGCGGCTTCGATTTTGATGCCCAGCCCTTGCTTGCGGGCCTCTTGTTGAAGTTTTGTGAGGCCCGATTGAATGATGGACGTGGTATTGTTGTAGAGGCCATCGTAGATGTGCGGTGTGGTAATGACGCGTTGAAGCCCCATCTCCTGAAAACGTTGCAGGTAGCGGAGGGAAGTGGCAAGGTCGGGGCTGCCGTCATCGATGCCAGGAATAAGGTGTGAGTGAATATCCGTTTTGAGGAGTTCAAAGAGGGAGGTTGTAGATTTTTTCTTAAAGAAAGAGAACATAGAGTTTCTGATAAGTTGTCAAAAGATAGGGTTTTCTTTTGACTGGAATAAAGAACAAAAATAACGGTTTAAATTATCATTTATTTTCACTGAATGAATTATTCTCATTTTACGCGAAGCAACCTAACTGTTTTTCTGTTAGGATGTATTTTTTTGAGTTCACTCTACGGATGTATGAGCTCTAAACAAATTATCTATTTCCAATCATTAGATTCAACGCAGACAGTCCTGCTTCCACCCATCAAACCCGTGGTTGCCCGAATCGAACCCAATGATATTTTGGCAATTACCGTGGGGAGTTTTAACCAAGAATCCAACGAAATTTTGAATTTTGCCAACGTTAATGCCCTGACTACCACTAGTTTTCCAAATACTCAAGGTGGGGTAGGTAGGGGACAGCCATTAGGCTATTTAGTTGACTCAAGCGGACATGTTGAGATTCCGTTTGTAGGACAAGTGAAAGTAATAGGGCTTACCCTAGACCAAGCTGGAACTTTAATTCGTACCGAAGTAAGTAAATCCCTCAAAGCCCCTGCAGTCAATGTTCGTTTTTTGAATCATAAATTTTCACTTTTAGGAGAAGTAAATCGTCCAGGTACATACAATCTTCTGAACGACTTCACAACATTACCCGAAGCATTGGCAATGTCAGGTGACTTGACCATTTATGGCCAACGAACCAATGTTATGCTAATTCGTGAAACCGAAAATGGCCGTATCCTGACAAGGATTAATCTTTTGAACCGAGACCTATTTGGTTCCCCATATTACTACTTACACAATGGTGATGTGATTTATGTGGAACCAAGCAAAGCTAAGGCTACTTTTACTGACCGCTCTGTTCAGCTAGTTCCAGTAATTACCAGTATAACAACTACGGTCATTGTATTATTAAATCTCCTATTACGTTAGCTTCAAGTGTCTGTTATTTAGTATTTTAATGTGGTTTTTGTTATACCAACTTATCTATGGAAAATTTAGAGTTCTGGCTAGAAAAAGAAGAAGACTTTAATTTGAAGTTGTTTCTTTTAAAATATTTACGTTATTGGTACTGGTTTGTCATTGCTGTGGCAGTAGCACTTTGTGGGGCATTTTTTTACCTCCAATTGACCACACCCATTTATAAAGTAACAGCCTCCATGTTGATTAAAGATGAGAAAAAAGGAATGGGGGGTGGCAACGAAATGCTCAAAGAACTTGACTTGTTCAACGGCAACAAAATCGTAGAAAATGAGATGGAAGTGCTTAAATCTAGGTCGCTTATGGAGAAAGTCATTGATGATCTTAATTTAAGCGTTTCTTATTTTGAAGAGGGAACTTACCGCGACTCTGAACTTTTTCAAAAATCGCCTATCACTATCAACTATACTCAGCTTCAAGATGTTGCATTTGAGAAGCCGCTGTACGTAAAAGCAGTTGATAATCAGCATTTTAACCTAATGGATGATAAGCAACATGTTGTTGGGAGTTATATTTATACGCAACCTATTTCCTCCATATATGGTCGTTTTAGAGTTTTTCTCTCCCACCCTAAAATAGCAAAGGGGACACTCATTAAAGTTAGATTTAGCCATAAAGAAAGCCTTATAAGTTCGCTTATCGCACAAATCCAAGTAGAGCTTATTAATCAAAAAAGCACAGTTTTACTGCTATCTACAGAGACTTCAGTTCCAGATAAAGGAAAGTCTATTCTGGCAAAACTCCTTGATGCTTATACATTTTCGGCTCTTGAAGATAAAAACTTGGAAGCTAGTAATACCCTACGTTTTATCGAAGACCGCCTTAAACTCATCACGGGAGAATTGACGATTGTAGAAAAAGACGTGGAATCGTACAAAACTTCGCAAGGAATTACGGATTTAAGTACTGAAGCCAACCTTTTTCTCGAAAAAGTTAAAGAAAATGACACCAAACTCAATGAAGTGGACATCCAATTGAAGGTATTGGAAGGGGTAGAACGGTACTTGCAAAGTGGGCAAGGGACGGTGGCACCCGCTAGTTTGATGGTGACAGATCCCATTTTAACGTCTTTTATTGAAAAACTCAGCGAACTGGAGCTACAAAAAGAAAAAATGTCACGTTCGGTTCTGCCAGGTAACCCTTTCTTGGAAACCCTTAACACTCAGGTCGCCAACACCAAACAAGCAATTCGAGAAAACGTAAATAACCAGAAAAATGGATTATTGGTCACTCGTTCGAGTTTGGCGGGTTTAAACAAACGTTTTGAAAGCTCTATTAGCCGGATTCCGCGCAAAGAACGGGAGTTTGTGACTATCCAACGCCAACAAAACATCAAAGAAAATTTGTACCTATTGCTCCTCCAAAAACGGGAAGAAACGGCCCTTTCATACGCTTCTACGGTCACTGATAGCCGTATTGTTGATAAACCCTACTCGACGCCAGGGCCAGTTAAGCCCAATAATAAATTAATTTATGCCATTGCGCTGCTCGTGGGGTTGGTTCTCCCTGCGGGTGTCATAAATGTTCGTGAACTACTCAATGACCGCGTTCAGTCACGTAAAGAAATAGAAACCAAAACAGGTTTGCCGGTCTTTGGAGAGGTGTCACTCAAGCCCAAGGGTTTAAAAACCAATACTTTAGATTCCCAAAGTCGCAGTTTTATCAATGAGCAGTTTCGCTTGCTTCGTACCAATCTCCAATACATTCAGTCGGAGCAACCCGATAAAGGACAAGTACTGTTGTTTACATCATCCACTAGTGGAGAGGGTAAAAGCTTTGTTACCCTAAATTTGGCTTTGAGTATTGCTACCCTTGGAAAAAAAGTTGTCGTATTGGAACTTGACATGCGCAAACCCAAATTGACCAAATACCTCGGACTAAACCGTGAAAAGGGGCTTTCTAACTACCTTGCTGGGGCGGCCGACGCCATGGAGATTGCACAAAAGACAGATTATGACAATTTATTTTTGGCCTCATGCGGTCCCATTCCCCCCAATCCTTCGGAGTTATTATCGTCCAGAAAAATTGGAGAATTACTTAGTCTCTACCGAGAATACTTTGACTACATCTTGTTGGATACGCCACCCATTGGTTTGGTCACGGATGCCTTGGTGCTAGCTCCTTATATTGATACGTGTTTCTATATTGTGAGGCATGAGGTGACGGTCAAAAAAGACTTGACTATTTTGGCGGATTTGAAGAAGTTCAATAAGTTTAAATCCATTAATGTCATTTTCAACGGGGTCAATTACCGCAATAGCCAAGAATACCGCTATGGCTACGGCTATGGATACAAGTATGGAAAAGGGTATTATGGGTAGTTGATAGATATATACGCCTTTGAGCTAAGTGGCTGATTTCAATTCCATCGAAGATATAGCCGTGGACATAGTTTAATTGTTTCTTGGAATGTTTATGTATTTTTGCCGCTTGAGAAATATCTTGAAAAATTTAACAAAAAAGCATAGGTACTTACGTCTTTAGTGTGTATATTAGCAGTGCGAAACTAGTAGAAGTAAGCAAACCTTGAACTCACACACCAACGATTATGAGAAACAAAGTAGCAATAATAACGGGAGTCACAGGCCAAGACGGCGCTTACCTGAGCGAATTACTCTTGGCGAAAAGCTACACCGTTCATGGTATTAAGCGGCGGAGTTCCCTTTTTAATACCGAACGAATCGATCACTTGTATGAAGATCCGCACGTGGAAAACCCTCGGTTTATTTTGCACTACGGCGACTTGACCGATTCGATGAATTTGACCCGTATCATTCAAGAAGTACAACCCGACGAAATTTACAACCTTGCGGCCATGAGCCACGTCAAAGTAAGTTTCGACGAACCCGAATACACCGCAAACGCCGATGGCATTGGTACCCTGCGGATTTTAGAGGCCGTGCGCTTGTTAGGCTTGTCCCACAAAACCAAAATTTACCAAGCTTCTACCTCCGAATTATACGGGTTAGTACAAGCCATACCACAGTCCGAAACCACCCCGTTTTATCCTCGTTCGCCCTACGCAGTCGCCAAAATGTACGCGTATTGGATTACGGTCAACTACCGTGAAGCTTACGGGATGTATGCCTGCAACGGGATTTTGTTTAACCACGAATCGCCGCTGAGGGGTGAAACTTTTGTCACCCGCAAAGTAACGCGGGCGGCGGCAAAAATAGCTCTGGGGCTACAAGATGCGTTGTATATGGGGAATTTGGACGCCCAACGCGATTGGGGTCACGCCAAAGACTACGTGGAAGCCATGTACCTCATTTTACAACAAGAAACGCCCGAGGATTATGTGGTGGCTACGGGCGTAACCACCCGCGTGCGGGATTTTATTCGTAAGACTTTTGCCTTTTTAGGGATTACGCTCGACTTTACGGGTGAAAACGAAAACGAAATTGGCATCATAAGTGCGGTTGATACCGTACGTCTCGATGAACTGGGCATTGCCTTGGGCAATCACTTGGCACTTGGTACCGTGGTCGTGAAAATTGATTCTCGCTACTACCGTCCCACTGAAGTAGAATTACTGATTGGCGATCCGACCAAAGCAAAGGAAAAATTAGGCTGGACGCCGAAACACACGCTCGACATGCTCATTGCTGATATGGCGATATCTGACTTGCGGTTGTTTCAAAAAGATAAACTTTTACTCGAAGAAGGATTTAACGTCCTGAACTATTATGAATAATTCTCTTTTTGCTACTTTTCCATTCTTAGTAGAAAGAGCTATCAACGAAGGGCTCTAAATTACTCAACGTAATTTCCCCTCGCACATACGTTACCCCAAGCTAGGCCCATCCGGGACTGAAAGGGCGAAGCCGTAAAAAAAGTAGTTACTCGAAACCCGTTTTTGAGTAAGGTAGGAGAGGTATGCAAGTTTGCGTATATAGAAATACGTTAATTGATTTCGCCACAAACTAAGTCTATCCGGGACTGAAAGGGCGAAGCCATAAAAAAGTAGTCACTCGTCATTCACACATTCGACACTAGAAAATATGCCTTGGTTTGTGATTTATACAAAATCTCGGAGTGAGAAACTCGTCGCTGACAAATTGAAGGAGAAGGGAATTGAAGTTTTTTGCCCTATCCTCAAAATTAAGCGAAAGTGGTCAGATCGAGTCAAGACAGTAGAAGAACCACTTTTTCGGTCCTATTGTTTTGTACGCCTCGAAGAACAGGAACGTAGCAAGGTATTTGATGTGCATGGCGTGGTACGCTATTTGTTTTGGCTCAAAAAACCTGCCATTGTACGCGATTCGGAAATTGAAACCATCGAGCGAATGCTCGGCACCTACGACCATCAGGCCATCAAAGCCGAACGCTACGAGCTCAACACGCCCGTTACCATCAGTTCAGGCGCTTTTGCCAATGCCACGGGAGAGGTAGTGGGGCAACAAGGAAACGAACTGAGGATAATGCTGGATTCGTTGGGAATGGTGTTGAAGGTGGATTTGGCGAAGACACAGGTTGTTTTAACCCCACCCTAATTATGTCAATCATCCACGTCATACTATCTGGAGGAGTAGGCAGCCGTCTTTGGCCCTTATCGACCAAAGAGCGCCCTAAGCAATATTTGCCGTTGTTTGACGACAAAACGTTGTTTAGCCATACCGTAGAGCGTAACCGCCCCTTTTGTGAGCAGGTGATTGTGGTGGGCAACAAAGACAACTACCAATTGAGCCGCGAAGCGCTTGATGTGATTGGACTGACGGACTACACCGAAATCGTAGAAGCTGCCCCGCGCAATACCGCAGCGGCCATTGCGTTTGCGGCCTTTTCCGTGGCTCCTGGGGCCGTTTTGTTGGTAACTCCCTCCGACCACATCATCTCCAACGAGAAAGCGTATTCAAACGCGTTTAAAAGAGCTTTCCAGTGGGCTAAAAACGATTATTTGGTGACGTTTGGCATCACTCCCCACAAAGCAGAAACGGGGTATGGCTACATTGAATACAACGGAAACGAGGTGATTAGCTTCCGCGAAAAACCAGACATCGAAACGGCCACGCAATTTCTCGCATCGGGGAGGTTTCTGTGGAACAGCGGGATGTTTTGTTTTAAAGCCAGGGTATTTTTGGAAGAACTCGCTCAGTACGAACCTGAACTGTTTGCCGCTGCCCATCATGCTTGGCAAAATCAACAAGGTGGGTTTCTTCCGCAGTTTGAAACCTTAGCCATTCCATCCAAAAGCATTGACTACGCCGTGATGGAACGCTCTCAACGCATCAAAGTAGTACCTGCCACCTTTGAATGGTACGATTTAGGCTCGTACGAAGCCCTGTGGGACTATTTTGAAGCGAAAGGCCACGACCATCATTTTAGGGCCAACAACATGGTCTTACAAACGGGCCAAAAACACGTAGAATTGGTGGGAGTAGATGGGCTAGTAATAGTTGAAACCGAAAACACCATTTTGGTACTGCCAAAATCAAAATCTCAGGAGGTAAAAAGGGTGTACGATCGCCTCAAGGGATAAAAAGAAAACGCATGTCAGTAGCACACAGAGTCATAAAAAATACGGGGTTTTTGTACGCCAAAATGGGGATAACAATGTTTATTTCCCTTTATACGACCCGCCTAGTACTCAACTCGCTTGGCGCCGAAGACTTTGGAATTTTTAACATCGTGGGAGGTGCCATTGCCATGTTGGGGTTCTTAAACGCTGCAATGGGAGGGGCAACTCAACGTTACATGTCTTATGCTGAAGGGGAAGGGAATAAAGAAAAACTAAAGAAAATTTTTAATATAAGCACTGTATTCCACTTTTTGACAGCACTTCTATTGGGTTTTATATTAATTGTCGCTGGTTGGTTTTTTTTTAATAAGATATTAAATATTGACGCTGAGCGAAGTTATGCTGCTAAGGTAGTGTATTGTAGCCTAATAACAAGTACCGTATTTACTGTGATGACAGTACCTTACGATGCGATACTTAATGCCCATGAAAATATGCGCTATTATTCTGTTGTGGGAGTAATAGAATCTCTAATGAGGTTAGCTGTAGCATTCGCGGTAGTATATTCGAGCGAAGATAAATTGATTGTTTATGGTATTTTAATGTCATTCGTTCCGTTTATCACAATGATTATCATGCGTGTTTATTGCCATAGACGATATGAGGAATGTACTATTGCACCAAGGCTTTATTGGGACAAGCAACTTTCAAGAGAGATGGTTAGATATGCTAGCTGGAGTTTATTTAGGGCAAGTACTGGAATGCTATCTCAATATGGCTTAAGTATAGTACTTAACAGTTTTTATGGAACTCTATTAAATGCAGCACAAGGAATAGCAAATCAAATTTCAGGACAATTAGCAGTATTTTCTACTACTATGATGAAAGTATTGACCCCTATCATAAACAAGGAAGAAGGCACAGGGAATCGCAGAGTAATGATTAATACAGTAATGATAGGTACAAAGTTTTCTTTTTTTATATTATCAGTATTTATCATTCCATTTATAATTGAAACACCTTATATTTTAACAATATGGCTTAAAAAAGTCCCTGAATGGGCAGTTTTATTTACCAGATTACAGCTATTACGAAGTATGATTGAACAATTGTTTATATTAATGGAAAATGCAATAGCTGCGAAGGGAAATGTAAAAGAATTTACAATAAGTAAAAGTGTATTAAATATACTTCCAGTTATACTAACATATTGCTGTTTTTATTTTGGATATTCGCCGTATTTTTTATATTTAAATTGGATTATAATAGGTGGAATTATTGGAGGGGGGCTTTTGTTATACTTTACCCATAAAGAATGCGGACTATTGTATTCGGAGTATTTTATAAAAGTATTTAATCCATGCATTAAATTGTTATTAATTATGTTTATTTGTGGGTTATTTCCATTATATTTTATGCCAATTTCTTTCTTTAGACTCTTAATAGTGTGCTTTATTACAACAATGGCTTTTGTTATATCATTATATATGCTTTTATTAACAAATCAAGAAAAGATTATTATTCGTACTTTATTAAGTAAAATATTGAAAACAACTCAAATTAATGCTAAATTATCTGTCTAAAAAGAATATGAAAGGTACAATTATATATGCTTCAGGTCAAATGTGTAATCAATTTTGGATCTATTCTAACTTCATAGCAGATGCAATTGACACAAATGAAAGAGTTGGAATATGGGCGCCAAATTTTAATATTGAAGATTTTCCGAGTTTATATCATTCGAAATATGTGAGATTTCCATTTTTTATAAAGGGAATAATAAAGTATATTGGATATAAAAAATATAAAAAGTACGTTCAACCATTCCTTTCTGCAAGAATAATATTGATGCTTTGTTGTCTTTTAAGCAGAGTAATTCCAAGAATATCCTTTAAAATAATTGACATCTCATACATGAAAAGTAAGAATAGAGTCAAATATTTAAATCAATTAAAGGAGTTATTTGCACCAGATAAATATATTTTAGATGACGTGACTTTACTATTTAATTCCAAAAGATTGGAATACAACCAAATTGTTGGTATTCATATAAGACATGGAGATTATCGCACATTTAAGGGTGGTAAATATTTTTACCAGTTAAATGAGTATAAAAAAATCATGAAACAAATCATTTCCATGTTTAAAAGTGACCCTAAAATTGGATTCTTTATTGCATGTAATGAAAATATTAATTACATTAAGTTTAATGAATTTGATTTTTTTTACATTGAAAATCCAAACTCATTAAAAGATTTAATGGGACTTAGCCTATGCGATTATATAATCGGACCTCCATCTTCCTACTCTGCATGGGCCTCACTATATACGCACACACCCTTGTATTTTGTTGAAGATGTAAAAAGTGAAATATCAAAAGACAAGTTTATTCATATTGAGGATATTTGGTTTTTAAAATAGGAACATTTAAATATAATAATAGTATAACTACTATTATTAATTACTCTACATAAATTATTTTTATTATGACTCAGTCAGATTATAAGGAGAAGTATTTTCTAAACCCAAGCATAAAATATAACGGATATGCGTCTTATCCAATTCGATTATCAATTAGAAAGGCAATTGAAGAATTGAAAAATAAAATTGAGGGTGAAGTTATTGATATTGGATGTGGGGTTATGCCTTACAAAGAACTGTTGATTCAAAATAATAAAATATCAAAATATACTGGAATTGATTGGGAAGGTGGTTCTTACGAGCATATTTCAAAACCAGATTTGTATTGGGACGGGAGAAAAATACCACTTTCAGATAATAGTGTAGATTGGGTTATTGCTACTGAAATCTTAGAACACTATTTTGATACAAAATTAATTTTAGATGAAATAAAAAGAGTATTAAAGCCAGGAGGGAAATTATTTTT
Source organism: Runella defluvii (assembly GCF_014195535.1). Taxonomy (GTDB): domain Bacteria; phylum Bacteroidota; class Bacteroidia; order Cytophagales; family Spirosomataceae; genus Runella; species Runella defluvii. The sequence continues at coordinate 172,701 of NZ_JACIBY010000007.1, forward strand.
TACAGTTCCTTTTGTTATGACTTTACATGAAGTTCCATATGATGAGTTTCGATTTACACCATTTTCTCTGCAAAAATATTTTGAATTAGTAGGGTATAGTAAATATGAAATAAAGCCATTAGGAGGAATAAACTTTAGTCTGGCAATTATGTATGGGAATTGGGTACAAAATAAAAGTTTGTGTAAGGTATTGAGAAAAATATTGCCAATTTTACTACACCCATTTTATGTGCTTTTGATAAAAAAAGATTTGAAAACAGAGTTTATTAATTCTGCTTATCCGTCAGGGCTGTTTGGGTTTGTGGAGAAATGAAATCAGAGTTGAATATATTATTTATCTCTTTTGATGCAGATCCCCCTCATATGGGAGGAACTGCTACTGTTGTGAATGTACTTGCTAAAGCCTTTCAGGCAAAGGGACATTTTGTTGCATTGGGGTATTTTGAAGATTCAAATCATCCATCAGAGTTTTTTCAATACAAAATCAAATTAAATATAGAAAATAAAAAAGAAATAGAAGTATTTATAGCACAACATAAATTTGATATAGTTTACAATACACAGGCCATGAATACTGATTTTTTATTTCTAAGATCTTTATTTGTAGAAAATTGTAAAATTATTTCTGCTTATCATAATAAACCCCGATTGCGTTATCTGTCTTTAGAGTCATTAATGAATATTTATCACTCATCTAAGAATCCATTATATAAAATATATACTCTTGCAAAGATACCCTTGCTTCCTATTTGGAAATATAAATTACAAAAAGAAGAGAGAGTGAAATTTGCAAAAATGGTTGAGCATAGTGATAGAGTTCAATTACTATCTAAAAAATTTTATCCTACCTTCTTTGAAATTCTGCCAAAAACGCCAGTGAGTAAATTGATAGCGATTGGAAATCCTGTTGTGTTTGAAAATTTTTATCCTCATGATAAGTTAGTGGAAAAAGAAAAAAAAGTAATTGTTGTATGTTCAGTTAACTATCAAAAGAGGCCTGAATTAATGATTAAGATATGGTCAGAAATTGAAAAGGATGAAAATTTCATGGAATGGTCTTTTGACTTTATTGGAGGAGGTGATAGCTTTGATAGAATTATAAGAATGTCAGAGAAATTAAATTTAAAACGTATAAAGTTTTTGGGATATCAACAACCTGAAACTTTTTACAATAAAGCATCAATATTTATGATGACATCACGATATGAAGGTTGGCCAATGGTACTCATGGAAGCTATGCAAATGGGAGTAGTGCCAATTGTATTTAACAGCTTTGAATCTTTAGATGAAATAGTTGTTGACAAAAAAACTGGATATATTATTTCTAATAACGACCTAAAAGGGTTTGTAAATCGAATGAAATGGCTTATGAAAAATGAAAATATAAGGTATTTAGTAGCAAAAAATGCAATTAAAAGTTGTGAAAATTTTAGAATAGAAAAGATATATTATAAGTATTTGTATATTTTTAAAGAATTGCTTATTGAGAAAGAGAAATGATTTTGAAAAAAAATTATGTTGTGAAAATTTTAGAATAGAAAAAATATACTAAATGTATTTTAAAATAAATAATTAATTATATATAAAAAGAAACAATTTTGAAAACAATTTTAATTATATTGCCTTATTTTGGTCCATTTCCAAAAATGTTTCCTTTCTGGCTTGAATCGGCTTACGCAAACTCATCGATTGATTTTCTTATTATAACAAATAATAAACTGGATGCTAAAAAAAACATCAAAGTAGTAAATATGGAATTTGAAGAATTAAAGCTAGTTATACAAAAAAAATTTGATTTTCCAATAAGCCTCCCATCCCCTTATAAGCTTTGTGACTTTAAAGGGGCTTATGGGGTAATTTTTTGTAACTTTATAAAAGGCTATGACTTTTGGGGGTTTGGTGACATTGATTTAATTTATGGAAATATTCGGCTATTTCTTACAAATGAAATTTTGAGTAATTTCTGGGTCATTTCTGGATGGGGACATTTGACGCTTTATAAGAATAATGAAATGTGTAATAATTTTTTTAAGAATTACTTAGAAGGTTTTCAATACTATAAAAACGTTTTTAGCAACCCAAAAAATAGCGCATTTGATGAATATAATCATAGAGGATTAAGTGACATGTGGAAAGTATTATACCCAGAAAAAATATGGAATTGTTATCCATTCGATGATATTAGAGTGCCGAGAATTAATTTTAATTTTATTTCTGAATTTCATCTTGAATGCTCATATAAACTTATTTTTGAATATAGAAATAAGAATCTTAGAAGAATTTATGTTAATTCTTTTGGAGAAGCAGCCCAGGAGAATATATTATATGTGCATTTTCAGCAAAGAGGGTTTATGAAAATTCTTGCAAATGATAAAGAAAGCTACCTTATTGTTCCAAATAAGTTTATAGATATTGAAGATATAACAATACAAAAACTAGATAAATGGACAAAGCCTAGAGATATAGAAAGAAATATATGGTATTTTTTAAATAGAATAAAAAGACGATTTAAAATGATTTTAAAAAACACAAATTAATGGTTAAAAAAACAAAAAATACCAAATATATATCATTATCTATGTTATTAGTGATGATATTGTATATGATTTGCGATATATTTAAGTTGCCTGAGTTTGTTATGTGGAGTGTGAGAACTGGAGTTCTTTTAGTTTTTTATAAATATATAATATTTTATTTTAATATAAAACAAATAGATAAAACTGGATTCAGTATAGTGATTTTTTTTATTTTATGGCAATTAATTAATTTCCTAAGAGCTTGTTATTATGCTGAAGGGTATTGGATGTGGAAGAATATAGTTAACCAATTATTTATATCATTATTTTACATAATAGTTTTAATTTCTGTAAACTTAAAAGTTGTACGTGATTATTTAAAGTTTTATTGGTTTTTTTCAATTCCACTGGCGATATTATCTCAATTATATTACCAGAATATTCAGCAGTTAAATTACATGCCTCATATATTATTAATGTTATGTTTTATGTTTATACCAAAGACACATAAGTGGTTTCTTATAGGGTTAATGTTTTTGTTTTTGTCAACTTTTGAACATAGGAATGATATGGGTAAACTATTTATAGCTTTTGTAATTGGAATTTCTTTAATTTATTTGCATTCAACTGTTTTAATCAGAGTAATAAAAATACTTCAATTTGCTTTATTATTCACTCCAATAATATTATCAATAACAGGTTATATAGGTGTTTTTAATCCGTTTCAAATGGATAAATATATAAAAGGAGATTATTACTTTATAGCGACAAAGAATAAAGCTGTAGAAAAAAGAAGCTTCAAATTAGATACCAGAACGTTTATATATGAAAATGTTTTATACACACTTAACAAGAATAATGATTTTTGGTGTGGAAGAAGCCCAGCTTTTGGCGACGAGGGAGGTACTTTTGAAGATAATTTGATTACTGGTTTAAAAGGGAGATATGGAAATGAAGTGGGTATTATGGATATCCTTTTGTGGTATGGATTAATTGGAGTTGTACTTTATTTTTTAATATTTATTAGAGCCAGCTACTTAGCAATTTATAAAAGTAGAAATAGAATAATAAAAGCACTTGGTTTGTATGTTTCTTTTTTATGGATGATGTCTTTTATTTGGGAAAAACCTTTATTTGAAACTTTTTTCATGATTGATTTAGTTATGTTAGGTATTTGTTTATCAAAACAATTTAGATATTTAACCGATATTGAAATGAAGGCATGGGTAAGCAGTATTTTTGTAAAACCAATTAATGTAAAAAAAGAGCCGTATGAAACTACTTTGGCTTTCAAACGTTCTATTTCCTGAAGTTTGTACGGAATTGAATTTACCTATTCCAGTAATTGGTGGTTGGATGGAGTCTGGAGCAAAGTCTCTTATAAATGATTTCTCTAATCACATAGACTTAGCTGTTGTTATGTTATATAACGGTAATGAGGTAATATACATTGATAAATATAAAATTAAATATTATTTAATTCCAAGGAACGGTTCTAGTTTGAAATTTAACTTTGAAGAAGTTAACAAGCATTTTAGACCAGATTTAGTTCATATTCATGGTACCGAGTATTCTCATTCTTTAGCTTATATTAATTCGTCTGGAACATCTAATGTAGTGGTTTCTATTCAAGGCTTAGTGAGCGTATATTCTAGGTATTATTTTGGAGGTATTAAAAGGAGACAATTGTTTCCTTCTTTAAGAGATATACTAAAGATTGACACACTTTTTCTTCAGTATAAAGACATGGTAAGAAGAGGGAAGAATGAAATTGAACTACTTAAAAAAATTGAACATGTCATTGGAAGAACTAGGTGGGATCAGTCAAATGTCTGGGCTATAAACCCATTTGTAACTTATCATTTGTGTAATGAAACCTTACGTGACTCATTTTATAGCATTCAATGGAAAATGGACGAATGTGAACCATATAGTATTTTTTTAAGCCAAGCTCATTACCCAATTAAAGGATTGCAACAAGTAATAAAAGCGGTTTCAATAGTTAAATTACATTGTCCAGAAATTAAGGTTAAAATTGCTGGCGTTGACTTACTTAATAAATCTTTCTGGAAAATAAGTGGGTATGGAAATTATATCAAAAGACTTTTAAGAAAATATGATGTTTTTGAAAATTTTATTTTTCTTGGTTCACTATCAGAAAAAGAGATAACTTTACAATATCTAAAAGCTAATATATTTATTTGCCCATCGTCTATCGAGAATAGTCCAAATTCTGTAGGTGAAGCACAATTAGTTGGCACACCATGTATTGCTTCATATGTAGGAGGTAATATGGATATGATTGAAGATAAAGTGTCTGGGTTCCTATATCGTTATGAAGAAGTTGAGTTGTTAGCATATAGGATATGTCAACTTTTTGAAAATCCTAAGCTCTGCAAGAAATTTTCTAATCAAGGTAGGATTGCTGCACAGTTAAGGCATGATTCCCGTAAAAATGCACAGGATTTGTTTTTTATATATACATCAATTCTTAACCAATGATTATTTTTATAATTTATAAGTCGATTAGAAGAGCTTGGAAATATTTAAGAGCTATTATAGATAAATTATATTGCATATTCATTTTTAAAGGAAATAAAGTAATTTATGCTAATTTTAAGTGTATTAGTACTCCCTATGTCATTGTAGCAAAAGGCGGCAGTTTTTCAATAGGAAAAAACTTCTCCATGAACAATGGTATCTCAGGTAATCCAATAGGGTGTTATGACCGTTGTACTTTCTTTGTGGACAGAGGGGCAAAATTGAGTATTGGCGATAATGTGGGAATGTCGCAAGCGGCATTGATTTGCCATCAGAGTATTACAATTGGCAATTATGTAAAAATAGGGGGTGGGGTGAAAATATATGATACCGATTTCCATTCTTTAGATCCTGTCATTCGCACGAATAAAAATGATCTAATACACAAAGTAAAAGCCCCCGTTGTTGTTAAAGATAATGTTTTTATTGGGGCTTACACAGTCATTCTTAAAGGAGTTACTATTGGACAAAATTCAATAATTGGTGCTGGTTCTGTTGTTACAAAATCAGTACCAGACAATCAAATTTGGGCTGGAAACCCTGCAAGGTTTATAAGAGCACTCTAAGTGAAAACTATCGCTGTCCTAATCACCGTCCATAATCGCAAAAATAAAACCCTGCAATGCTTGACTCATCTTTTTGACCAACGAGCAGTGGAAGGGTATCAGTTGGAGGTGTACCTCACCGACGACGGATGCACGGATGGGACAGCCCAAGCAGTGAGAAATCAATACCCTTCGGTACATATTGTACAAGGTGATGGTACCTTGTTTTGGAATCGTGGCATGCACCGTGCTTGGCAAGCGGCATCCCAAACCAAAGATTATGATTTCTACTTATGGCTTAATGATGATACGGTATTGTTTGCTGATGCTATGAAGAATATACTTACCGCAAGTAAACAAACCTATTTTTCGGCTATAGTATGTGGGGCTACCTGTGCTAAAGCGACCCAACTGGTAACTTACAGTGGATGGCTCCACTCAAGTAAAAAACTTTTGGCGCCGAATAGTAAACTTCAGCAATGCAATATAGTAAATGGTAATTTTGTGCTAGTGCCGAAGGTTGTTTTTGATAAAGTAGGGAATTTAGATTGGAAATTTCGTCATGCCATTGGCGATTTTGACTATGGTTTGCGGGCGCAAAAAGCGGGTTTCAAGTGTTTTATTGCTCCGCAATTCGTGGGAACCTGTGAAGCAAACCCTACTTTACCCAAATGGTGTCTGAAAACCACTCCATTAATCAAACGGTTGAAATTGCTTTACTCCCCGTTAGGGTATGCAGAGCCAATTCCTTTTTTTATCTATGAAAAAAGACATTTTGGTCTGTTAATAGCACTAAAGCATTTCTTTTCTATTCATTTGAGAGTTTTAATGCCTCAGTTATGGAAGTAACTTATACAGATTTCGTATTTCAAACTGATTCTGAGATTGTTCAGAACGAGTTTAAAAAAGAAAACTATTTAATTGAATACAATAATGAAGCACTTGAAAAAAAACTCTGTGTAATTTATTTTAGTAGCAATAATATTTATTATCCAAATACGGAAGAAAATTTTAAGAGAAAAATAGTAGAACAAAATTTTTATGAAATGTATCAAACCCGTATTAATAGTGCATATAAACATATATTTGTACGTGATATATACAAGCAATGGTATATTGAAGGTATAAATAGTCGTATATGCACACCTGAATTATTATTTGAATTCCTTCAAAAAGAGACGCAGGGCTATGCTATAATCACGATTGGTAGTTCAGCAGGTGGATATGCTGCAGTGTTGTATGGGTCTTTGCTGTCTGCAGAGCGGGTATTTTCGTTCAACGGCCAATTTGAAATCAAATCCTTACTAAAGACTAGCAATAAGCAAACTGATCCACTTTTATTTCGGAATTCTGAATCAGCTCTTGCCTGCTATTTTGATTTGAAAAATTTTATTAAAGAAGCCCATGTAATTTATTATTTTTCATCCATGGGTTCTGAATGGGACAATCTTCAATATGAACATATTAAAGACACTCAGTCTGTAAAACCCATTCTTTTCAAAACTGCCCATCATGGTGTGCCCTTTGTAAAATCGGCACTACCAATTGTAATCAATTTTGAATCAAAAGATTTGGATAATTTAGTTGGCAAGAAACTGAACCCATTGTGGTTCTCAATCAGAATGGCAGGACTCAAAAAAACATTCTCTAGTATTTATGTGAAATTGATTAAAAAAAGAAAATGGTTATAATAACAAAAAGTTAAACTATATTGAATGAAATAAGCCAATTGGATGCGTAAAAGTCCCATTTTAAGCACTATCCTTTATGAAATGTCAATGTCTTATTGGGCCATACAACAAAGCCTAATAAAAGTATAAAAATTAAGTAATTTTTAGGGAAATGTTTTTTAAAATTTTTGGAAACATATATTTTAGTATTTAATTTAAGTAATTAAAGTATGATACCAATTTGTCTTTTTACCTATAATCGACTAGAATTAACTATGCAAACGGTGGATGCTCTTAGAAAAAATTATTTAGCTTCTCAAAGTGATTTATTTATTTTTTCTGATGGTGCAAAATGTTTTGAAAGCGAACAAAAAGTTAAACAAGTACGGAGTTTTTTGAAGGGAATAGATGGATTTAAGTCTGTTCAAATTATCGAATCCCCAACTAATAAAGGATTGGCAAATTCTATTATATCAGGTGTTAGTCAGGTAGTTACTCAGTTTGGAAAAGTTATTGTGTTGGAAGATGATTTAGTAACAACTCCAAATTTCCTATCATATATGAATCATGCATTAGATTTTTATGAAAATAATAAAAAAATTATTTCTGTATGTGGCTATGGGCTTAAAATTAAAAAGCCTCAAAGCTATAATTCAGATGTATATCTCTACGGAAGGTCTTCTTCTTGGGGATGGGGTACTTGGGAAGACCAGTGGGCAACAGTTGACTGGGAGGTGAAAGACTGGCTTGTTTTTAAGAAAGATAAAAAGAAAATAAGTGACTTTAAAAAAAATGGTAGCGATATGTATAACCTATTAAAAAGTGTAATGGAAGGGAAAGGAAATTCCTGGGCAATTCGATTTTGTTATTCGCAGTTTAAGCAACAAAAATATTCAGTAATACCTTTTTATTCACTAGTCGAAAATATTGGCTTTACAAAGGAGGGGACAAATACAAAGTTCAAGTTCTCTAGGTTTAAAATAGATTTAGACAATGGTGAGAAAAAAATATTTATTTTAGATGATTACTTAGTTGAGAATGAAGAAATACGAAAAATGTGTTATAAATATAACAACTTAATAATAAGAGTATATTCTAGAGTTCGTTACATGTTTGAATTTTAAGTATTATATGAAAAAGAAAATACTTTTTTTGATTCATCTTTCGCCTCCAATTCATGGGGCATCTATAATGGGTAATTACATTTATGAATCTAAAAAAATAAATAATGAATATAACTGTCAATTTGTAAATTTTTCTGCCTCTAATCGTATAGATGAAGTCGGCCATATAAACTATTCTAAAATATTTTTTTTGTTAAAAAGCTTTTTTAGAATAGCTTATATGGTTTTTAAATTTAAACCAGATTTGTGCTATTTAACACCCACATCTGATGGGTGGGCATTTTATAGAGATTTTATAATTATTCAATTTATGAAACTATTTAAATTAAAAATTATTTTACATTTTCATAACAAAGCTTCACATAAATGGGGTAAAGAGTGGTATAATAAATTATTGCTAAAGTACTATTATAAGGAAGTAAAAGTAGTATTATTAGGCAATCAAGTTTATCTTGAAAAATCTAAGTATGTATCCGAAGAAAATGTCTTTTATTGTCCAAATGCAGTAATATCAAAATCGCAGATTAAAACTCAATCACCTATAATATCTAAAAAAATAAAATTTTTGTTTGTGTCTAATATGATGAAAACAAAAGGAGTATATGTTTTACTCAAAGCGTGCCAAATACTAAAAGAAAGATGTTTTGAATTTCAGTGTGATTTTGTTGGAGCTTGGAAAGATGTTAAGCGTGAAGATTTTGTTCAAAGAATTGAAGAATATAATCTTGTTGATGAAGTTTTTTTTCATGGTGAGAAATATAATGATGAAAAAGATATGTACTTTGCTAGTGCTGATGTTTTCGTTTTTCCTACATATTATCATAGTGAGGTATTTAGCTTAGTTTTACTTGAAGCTATGGATTTTTCGTTGCCATGTATTTCAACAAATAATGGCGCTATAGAAAGTATTATTGTTGATGGAATAACAGGATTTTGCGTTGCTCAAGAAAACGTTGAGACTCTGGCTGAAAAAATGATTTGGATGATAGAAAATCCTGAAAAACGTTTAGAAATGGGATTGTTGTCAAAGAAGAGGTTTGATGAAAACTTTACTTTTAATCATTTTGAAAATAATCTTTTTAACATTGTTAAAGATTGCCTAAAATAGTAATATGCTTAAAATCCTCATCAACGCCTACGCCTGCTCTCCACACATGGGCAGTGAACCTGGCATGGCGTGGAATTGGTGCATACATTTGGCTAAGTATTGTGAGTTACACGTTATTACTGAAGGAGAGTTCAAAGACAAAATTGAAGCAGAATTACCCAAGTTACCTCAAGCCAAGAACCTCCACTTTTATTACAGCCCTGTACCTGAAAGAGTTAGAGAGATGTGCTGGAATCAAGGGGATTGGCGGTTTTACAAGCACTACCAAGATTGGCAATGGAAAACGTATCAAATTGCGTTGGGAATCGTCCAGCAAACCCCCATTGACATTATTCATCAGCTCAATATGATTGGATTTAGGGAGCCTGGTTACCTATGGAAAATTAAGCAAATTCCGTTCGTTTGGGGGCCTATAGGAGGATTAAAACAATTTCCTATACGCTATCTGACAAGTGGTAGCTTGAAAATTGTGATGTATTTTATTCTTAAAAATTGTCTAAATATACTCCAAGTAAAATATAATAAAAGAATTAGGTTAGCATTTCAAAGTTCTTCTATTTTGGTTAGTTCAATTCCTAACTCTTATGTTGCAATTAAAAAGTATATTGGTAAAGACTCTATTTTAATCCCTGAAACGGGTTGTTATCCTAGTAATAGTATTCCATTTGATCGATTTGATAAATCAGACTTTAATGTTCTTTGGGTTGGAAAATTTGATTTTAGAAAGCAACTCCATTTAGCTTTAGAAGCTCTTGCCTTATCAAATAACAAAAGAGTTATACTCAATATTTTTGGTACAGGTAACGAGCGTACTCTTATGAAGTACCAAAAGCTTTGTGATAATTTAGGAATTTCTGAGCAGGTTATATGGCATGGTATAAAATCAAATGAGATTATTTTATCTATAATGAGGAGTGCTCAGCTCCTATTTTTTACAAGTGTAAGTGAAGATACCTCTACGGTGGTTTTAGAAGCATTAAGTAACCAACTACCAGTTTTATGTTTTGATTCTTGTGGATTTGGAGCTATTATTGATGAAAAAGTAGGAATTAAAATAAGCTTAACAAACCCCAGTCAATCGGTACACGACTTTGCTCAGGCACTCAATTATTTAGAAAGCAACAGAGACATTTTAAAGGAACTTTCAGCCAACTGTGTAGCACGTCAGCGGGAACTCTCATGGGATAACAAAGCGCTTCAGATGTTGAATCTTTATCAAGAATGTTTGTCTAAAACTTCCTCAAAATCAGAAGAAATAGCCTAACAGGTTATTTCTCTGCTTCCTCTATCATTTATTCTTTTCAAGCTGCTTTTTCAAGCAGGCAGGTATTGCTATGCTTTCGTATAAAACTAGTTGTCACACCTAATAACCTGTTTTACTATGCTAATGCAACAAACTCGGTTGTTGACCATACCCCTTAACCTTGGGGGGTATTCTCATTTTGTAGATTCTATTTTTGAGCTAGCTACCAAACGCACCTCGTCGTACGTGTGTGTGGCCAACGTTCATACCTGTGTGGAATCGTACCGCAACAAGGACTTTTCCAACGCCATTGCCCAAGCGGACATGGTCACGCCCGATGGAATGCCGCTCAATTTGGCGCTTCGGTGGTTGTACCAACTGAAACAAGAACGAATTGCGGGACCCGATTTGATGCCCGTGCTCCTGCGTGAGTCCGAAAAAAGGAAATTGAAGGTCTTTTTTTACGGTTGTACCCAAGAAGTGCTAGACACGATCAAAGAAAAATGCCGCGTTGACTTTCCTCAACTCGAAATTGCGGGCATGATTTCCCCGCCTTATCGGGCGCTTACCAACGAAGAAGTGCTTTCGTACCAGCAAACTATCAATGATTCGGGGGCCAACCTTGTACTGGTGTCGTTGGGCTGTCCTAAACAAGAACGCTGGATGGCGAGTATGAAAGGAAAAATTGACGCCGTCATGATTGGGGTGGGCGCGGCCTTTCCGATGATGGCAGGGGTTGAGCGCCGTGCTCCCCGCTGGATGCAACGCGTTTGTTTGGAATGGCTATTTCGTATGCTGTGCAATCCCCGTCGGTTGTTTAAACGGTACGTTGTAACCAACACCTATTTCCTCTATTTACTCCTGCTCGAAAAATTCCGTCTTAGCCTTTTCAGCCCTCCCATTACTCCCCAACGCCGCATCGTCGAATATTACATTTAATAGTTGCCCTATCTATCCTAGCCTAACGCGATTAAAGTTATCTCCCAATACCCACTTATTTTTTGAAGCACAATTCCCTAAAATAATTATTAATCAACCATTTTATTCACAATGAAAAATCGCTCATTTTCACTGATTGTGTACCTACTCGCCCTGACAGCGGCGATGTACAATTGTAAAAAAGGGGATCCCCTGGAACCCGATGCTGACTTGGTAGAAGAGCTAACAAGTATCAAGTTGGATACCGTTTCGTTAACCAAACCTGCCGCCGTGACCAGTACGCCCGCTACGGTCACGCCATCTGCCCAAGCTACGGCGGTGGCGGGGGGGGTTGCCTCCATTGCGAGCACAGGAACCGTCCCTGCCACGGTGACCACCGCAGCCAATGAAGTCAAAGCAGCCATCTCCACGGCTGAAGTAACTAAGTTGGCCACCATTCCCGCATCCACTATTTCGGCAGTGGCAGGAGGTGGTGCTTTGCCTGCCGACTTGAAGAGCATTTTGGACAAAGCCAGTGCTGACCCTAAGTTAAAGGCATATTTACCCACGTTTACGCTTCCGACGGTCAATGGTAAAGCCATTCCTGCCCGCACGGGAGGGGTAGAGGGTATTGCCCACACGGACGGTATTGATGGAATCACGGCTTCGCCCGAGTGTATTAAAAAAGGAGAGGATGCCTTTCAAACCAAAAAATCGGAGCTAGATAAGGCCAAAACCGACGAGCTTGCACGGGTTCAAAATGCGTATAATGCCGCAACGAGTACCTTAACTGCCCAAGAAACGACCTGTAAAAGTAGCCTTCCTAACAAGTATGCGGCCATTCGTACCGCTGCGCAAGCGGCTTATGATGCTGCTAAGAAAGATTTGGATGCGGCCAAGACCGTATTAGGAGAAGAGACATTTACGCTACTAGATGCATTGAATAGTTTGGCCTTGCTAGGAAACTTGTCAACGGTCAATACCTTAGAATCGGCTGATTCTAAAGCCTGTACCGAGCTAGTCGCGGCTTTGAAGGCGGCAGCAGATGCTGCAAAAAAAACCAATGATGCTGCCGTAGAAGCCAATTATCAAAAGGCATTAAAAGAAGCAAACGACGCGAAAGCAGCTGTTGTCGAAAGTTGTCACAACCAAGGATAATTAATAAAAGTGCAAACGAAACGTATGAAAATGGTTGAGAATAGGAGCAACAAGTGCATCATTGGTGTACTTGTTTTGCTCCTGTTTTCTCTTCGCCTTTTTTCCCAAACCAACTTATCTGGCAAGCCTGGGATATTATATACTCCATCAGCACTAGAACTGAAAGACGGTGATTTTCAGTTTGGGTACAACTATAATCCTATTCACTACGGTTTAATTGGGGCAAAGAAAAATCCAGAACAAGTGTGGTATGCACGTCTAACCCTCTTACCTCGTTTTGAAATTTCTATTTCGTTGCTCCAAATTCTTAACTCTAAATACCGAGATGTGAGTCAAATTCAAGGAATCGGGGATCGTTCCATGGATTTTCGTTACCTTATTTTGCGTGAGACGGCCAAGAGACCTTCATTGACAGTCATTATGACGGCTCCATTTATTATTCATGGCCCTATGCTCACCCACGTTTTAGTCGCGACCAAAAACTTTACTTTGACCGATTCTTGGAAACTTGAAACGAGTATCGGTTATGGAAGTCCGTATTACATTTACCGAGCAGTGTCCAATAACTCTAACTCAACGTTTTTAAAAGGGTTTGTTTTACAAAAAAAGAGCACCAATAATTTTAAAAACCACTACCTCGAAGGCCCCTTCGGAGGGGTAATCCTTCACTTTAGGAAAAAAGCGGGTCTCATGGCTGAGTATGATTCAAAGCACCTCAACATCGGAGGCTACGTTACCTTTTTTAAAAAATGGACGCTACAAGCAGGTCTGCTCAACGGCGACCAAGTGATGTTTGGAACGTCGCTGAACACCAATCTTTTAAAAGCCCCCACTTTTCTCAAAAAGAAGTAACCCATGACCCGACTTTTATGCTTAGGGATGCTGGTATTGGTAGGTTGCCTCAGGGGGTATTCCCAGCAAAAGCCCCTTTCTGTTGCGTTCGAAAATGTGAGCCAACAACAAAACCACTTTTATTATGAACAGCGTTTGTATCGCAACCCCTTGAAGGGAATGGTAGCGTTAAGTAAAACCCTTGCTACTCCCAACGATTCTATTGCTTACACCCCTCTTTTTCAGGGTATTCCCCTCGCTACCTATCGTTTTTCAGGCATTGGTGACGTCCGACCTATTACAGCCATTGAACAAAAAAAAATCACCAGCAATTATCGCTTTCCTCTCCAAAGAAATTATAAAGTTGACGTTTGGCTTCAACCCGTTTTTCGGGCAAAATTTGGTTACTACAAAAAACCCGTACGTAGCAACACCAGCCTTTTACTTCAAAGTCAGTTGTATCTATTGGCGGGTTTGAGTGTCAATTTTGGTGTTCTTTTTCCCCTTACCAACGACTTGGACAATCGTCCCCACATCATCCGTCCCGCCCCGCTGTTTATTAATCAGTTTTACAAAAGAGACAACCATTTTGTGAGTGCCACGGTTGGCTTATTTCACAACGACCAGTACGGAGTTAACCTTCAGTACCGCCAGACCGATTTTAAGAGCGCTTGGTCGTACGGGGTCGAACTTGGCCTAACAGGTATGTATTATTATCCCCGCGGCGGTTTGTACTACGAAAAAATGGACAAACTATTGGCGTTAGTGGATGTGGAGTACCGCTTTCAAAAGCTGGATTTACTGCTAAAAGCAACCGCAGGGCAGTTTATGTACGGGGATAAAGGGATTCGGTTCGATTTTATTCGGCAGTATTCAAACGTTGAAATTGGGCTTTTTGCCGTTGGCACTCAAAACGGCGCAACGGCAGGATTTAATTTTGCCGTGCCTATTCCTCCTGGTAAAATTGTCCAAACCAAGAAGTTTCAGTTTCGTACTGGACAGGAGTTTCGTTGGGAATATTTGTACGCAGGAGGTTATCGCATTGGAGAACGCTACCAAACGGGTTACCAACTCGACCAACGGTTGCGGCAGTATCACCAGTGGTATTTGAACCGTCAGTTTACAAAATGAAATACCTTCTCTCTTTTTTACTGCTCTTGGGTGGCAACCAAACTTTGGCGTCGTCCGACGATGAAAAGGGTCCATCGCGTTGGTGGCCGCAAGGGCTGAGTCTCCAAGCTGGTGTGACGGGGGTAGGGGTACAAGGTGCATGGCGGTTGCCTAAGCGTCCGCAGTGGGTAGTACGCGCAGGAGGTAGCTATTTGGGCTACAAAAAAAAGCATCAATTTGATTTGGGAGATAGTTCGATTGTGGAGTTTCGGCCCGATTTTGTCATTGGCTTGGTGCAGGGTTCGGTCAAATGGCAGCCTTTTCGTCGTTCCTCCTTTTTTCTAACGGCAGGAGCAGGCTACACTTGGCGGCCCGACGTTCGGCTTCAGCTCCAAGCACTGAGTCCCATCGAACTGGGCGGCATTCAAATGAAGCCCGAAGAATTTGGCACCATCGATTTACGCGTCAGATGGTCTTCGGTGGTGGGCTACGCAGGACTAGGCATGGGGCGTTCGATTCCTAAACGTCGTTGGGGCTTCGGGTTTGAGCTAGGTTGTTATTATTGGGGCAAACCCAAACTAAGCGCTGATTATGAAGGGTTTTTAGAAACTACTACCCTCGACGAACAACTCCCAATGATAGAGCGCAACATGCGAGGGTATCGGTTTTTGCCCAATCTCCAAGTCGTTCTTTCGTATTCGCTCGTTAGAAAAACTCAAAAATAATGTACCGTATTTCGGCGTTTTGTTTGCTCTTCCTTTGTTTCCTGTGGGCGTGTAAAAACCCCTTGGATGGTTTTGAGCTGCGGTTCAAAAAGCCATTTCCAGTGGCCTTGGATGTGCAGTATTACACCAAAGGCGGACTGGAAGTGCCTACCGATGCTCAAGTACTCATTACGGGGCCTGATGCGGCAAGGGTGATTACGACAGTAGAAACCAAGAAGTTTCGATTGACGGGTGATGGCACTTTGTTTTTATCCATTGATTCCTTGGGGCCACGGCCTACCGCGCAAAATCCGTTGCGTTTTACGGTGGTGGTAAAATCGCAGGGAGAGCTAGAGGCGGTGTTGCCTGTTGAATTAAGGGATGATAAGCAACGATCGGTTACGTTGGTTTTTCAACCCCAAGAGACAATCAACACGAAAGTCAACGTTTCCCAACGGTCGAGCAGCAATGCGGGCCGAATCGACTCAGATTGGGTACTCGAAACCCCCGAACTTGTCGGAGCTAATCAATCAAAAGTCAAAGCTACGGTTTCGCAAGGAAGCATCGTAAAAGATGCGGTGGGAAAAGAAATTGCGGGGACTTTAACGGCCCGATTTCAGGTAGTCGATATTACCAAGCCGCATGATAATTTTTTAATCAATCCCATTAGTAACTTTACCATTGCTCGCCCTCTGCTCAAAGATGGCAGCGGAGTAGGTAGTAATCAGCAGTTTACGCAACTAGCGGGGGCTTTTTTGTTACAAATTTACAATGAGCAGTTTCGTCTTGTCAAATCCTTGAGTAGCCCCATCAACGTTCGGTTTTCGGTTTCTTCACAGCTTTATCATCCACAAGAACGGCGATTAATCAAGGAGGGGGATGAAATTCCGCTGTATAGCTACGACGCGGCGACAGATACGTGGCAAACGGAGGCATTTGGGAAAGTGGTAAAAGGGACAGAGGGAAGTTTGGCTTACGAAGCGGAGCTACCTCACTTATCACTCTGGGTAGCAGGGTTTACCAAGCAAAAATGCGAAACGGGGCCAAGTTTTAAAATCAAAAGCAGCCTTCCCGCCACCGACGTACAGTATCAGTGTGAAGTACTCGCCGACGGCACCAATACGCGTTTGCAAGTATTCAAATCGACGATTAATAACGGAGAGGTAATTCGAGTGAATGGTTTGGAGAGTGACCAATACGTGCGCCTTCGAATCACGGATGCGTTGGGCTCAGCTACGGTTACCTCAGAAATAATCAATGGATGTGGTGGTACCGAACAAGTGTTGGATGTGTCGTCGTTCAAAAAACAGATTATCAAGTGTACGACGGGGCCAGGTTTTCAACTAAAGAGCAACCTGCCACCAAGCGATTACCGTTATAACTGTGTCGTTGTCAACGCCGAAACCAATGCTACTCTGCAAAGTTTTCAAACGACGGCCAACAACGGGGAGGTGATTCGACTCAATGGTTTGGATAGCGACCAGAAAATTCGTTTGAAGCTATCGGACATTGTAAGTAGTGCTGTGGCAATTTCGGAAGTGGTGGATGCTTGTGCCACCTCCGTACAGCCGTTGGATATTAGTTCGTTTAAACTTCCCCCGCAGCGTTGTACGGCGTCGCCCATTTTTAAGATACAAAGTACCTTACCCGCCAGCGACCGTACTTATACCTTTGAAGTAATAAAACCTGATTCCAAAAATCGCTTACAAGTTTTTCAATCGACGGCCAACAACGGAGATTTTATTCGTCTGAGCGGATTGTATGATAACACGGGGCCAATTCAGTTACGTATATTTGACATAGTTAGCGCAACTGTTGCCACATCTCCCGTGGTAGAAGCGTGCAGTAATACCACGTATTTACTGGTTCTCGAAGGGTTTCAAACCCCCGCACCTCGTTGTGCTTCGACCCTGAATTTTAGAATAAAAAGCAGTTTGCCCAACAGTACGCATCAATACACCTTTGAGGTGATTAATGCCAAGACCAACGGCACGATGCAAAAATTCCAGTCCACGGCCAACAACGGCGACATTGTTCGTATCAATGGCTTGTACAGCGACGAAACGGTTCGACTACGGATAACGGATTTGTTTAGTACAGCTACTGTCCAGTCGGTTGGTTTGGCGGCATGTACCACCACTACCCAAGAAATAGACCTCACTTCGTTCAAAGCTCCGCCTACCAAGTGTGCTACTCCGCTGACGTTTACGGTGAAAAGTAGCTTGCCAGTTAGCGATCGGGTGTATGATTGTGAATTGCTTAATGCCACTACAAACGCTATTTTGAAGTCATTTCAATCCAAAATAAGTAGCGGTAGTTCGATAAAAATCAGCAACTTAGAGTCAGGATCGCAGGTGAAATTGAAAGTTTATGACAATCAAAGCTCGGCCATTGGACTCTCAAGTGCAGTAGATCCTTGTTCGGCCACTGCCCAAACGATTGACTTGTCGGCGTTTAAAGTGCCTTCCAGTTTACAGTCTGGAGAAGTGCGTATTACGTTACAGTTTCCTTGTAAAGCATTAGATGAACCCAAACTTCCGACCCGAGAGCTATTTGGAAGATTTCGGGAAACGGGAACGCTGCAATGGAAAAACTTGCCAAGCATGAAATATATATCGGGTCAAACGTCTTTCAGTATTGTTACCGATTTATTGGTTGTTGGCAAAACTTACGATTTTCAAGTTGGCCCTGCGCCAGGCTACTATTCCTTTAGCGAAAATGCTTACACCCTTCGAAAAGCCGATTGGGTGATACGGATTGATACGGACGAGTATTGCAAGAAATAGAAGTTTTAACATTGGAAGACGATGTCAGTATTAAATGTATTATCTCCCTCACCTGATTTTCGTATCAGGCGCCGAAAAAATCATTTAAGGTTATTAAGTGATTTTATAGTCATAGCTATAGTGTATGTATTTAGTACACTTTGTTGCCAAAGAGAGTTGAACCAAATAAATACGCTCATTATCATTGGTTTGTTACTTGTTTGGTACTTTTCAAGTAAATTTATTAAAATCTATGACGATTTTAGGTTTTCATTATTTACGGATGAATTACTAAGCTTACTGCCTAATTTAATTGTTCAACTGGTTGTACTGTCAATTTCATTGTTTTTGCTCGATGATCATTTTCACGCAAGAACATTTACGGTAATATATGCGACAACATTAATGGTTACTGTGGGTTTTAAAATGTATTTTACCCGTAGTTTATTATTGTATTGGTACGCACGAGGTATAAACCAAAAAAAAGTAATAGTTGTAGGGGATTTTTCTTCAGTTCATGAATTTATTGAATTGATTCAAAAGAAGCCCCAATCTGGCTATAAAATTGCAGGAGCACGCGCCCATGATTTTGTAAAAAATGAAAAATCAACTTTACAAGAAACGTTGAATTTTTTAAAAAATACGCCAATTAATGAAGTAGATGAACTGGTTATTGCAATCCAAAAATTTAGCGAAACGTACGTAGCAGGTTTGATTGAATGGGCCGATAAGCAAGGGGTACCTGTTAAGTTTACGCCAGGCTTTTTTCAGTTAAATGCCTCCCGCTATTCGTTTGAATTATTTGGACAATATCCGTTGGTAACCGTACGGAGTACGCTGTTAGATTTGAATTACTGGCAAGGGGTAAAACGCGCTTTTGATGCTGTTTTTAGTATATGTTTTTTGTTGTTGATTGCGTCGTGGTTGTTTCCGATACTAGCTTTGGCGATAAAAATTAACTCCAAAGGGCCCGTGTTTTTTATCCAAGGCCGTTGGGGGCAAAAAGGAAAAATTATCAAAGTGTGGAAGTTCAGGACGATGTATCACGGCGCATCGACCGTAAAAAAGGAGGGAGGATTTAGCCAAACTACCTCCAATGATCCACGGGTGACGCGCGTCGGTCAGTTTTTACGAAAGACCAATTTGGACGAATTGCCGCAGTTTATCAATGTCTTTTTGGGGAGTATGTCAGTGGTTGGGCCTCGTCCACATGCCACAAAGCACAGTGAAGAAACCCTACCACTGATTGATAATTACATGATTCGGCACCGCGTTAAGCCAGGGATTACGGGTTGGGCGCAGGTCAATGGCTACCGAGGCGAAACCCACGAGATTGGCCTGATGCGCAAACGAGTGGAATACGACATTTGGTACATCGAAAACTGGAGCCTTTTGTTAGATATACAGGTAATTTTTAAAACAGTATATAATATGATGAAAGGCGAACCCCAAGCATATTAGATATTAGGTTATCCACATTGATTACTAACCTCTCAAATGTTGTAAGACTTCTGAGAGGTTTTTTATTTTCTGATGCGTTAATTTTTGCAATTTTGCTGACGATTGTTGGGAGTAATGTAGAGACTGGGTCATCAAAATAAAAACGGATGAGTATTGCAAAAAGTAATAAATGGCACTTATTGGCTGTAATTTTGGCAATACCTGCCCTTTTTTCACACTTGGGCTATATTCCGTTGGACATGTCAACCGACGAAGCACGGCGGGCGCTGGTGGCTTTGGAAATGGATTTGACGGGAAATTATTTGACACCTACCTTAAACGGAGAACTTTACTTTAACAAACCCCCGCTCTATAACTGGCTCATATTGGCCTCGTTTCGGTTATGGGGCGATTACTCATCGTGGAGCCTTCGATTTCCCATGGCGGTGTCGGTGATTGGGTTTTCGTTCACCATTTTTTACTGGCTACGTCGGTACGTACCTTATCAGATTGCGGCCATGGTGGCGTTGTTGCAATTGGTCAACGGACGCGTACTTTTTTACGAAACGCTCTATGGTCTCATTGATATTACCTATTCATGGGCGACGTTTACGGCCTTTATGGTGATTTATGAGTATGACAAACGCAAAAAATACGGCTTACTGTTTTTGTACTCTTATCTCATTTGCGCTTTGGGGTTTATGATGAAAGGGCTGCCCTCTTTGGTTTTTCAGGGGATGACGCTGGTGACTTGGCTGGGGTACCAGCGAAAATGGCGGGTGTTGTGGCACCCTGCTCATTTTTTGGGCATAGCGGTTTTTCTCGGGATTGTGGGGACGTATTATGCCCTAAGCATTGCGGCGTTTGGTTTCCCACTCCAAAAAGCAATGTATGTCCTGTGGGACGAAAGTGTAAAACGGACAGGTGTGGCCTTTGGCATAACTGCTACGGTGCTGCACATTCTCACCTTTCCATTTGAATACATTTTTCACTTTTTACCTTTTACGTTATTTATTCTCTTATTTTATCCTTCAACTCCCCAAAAATCGTGGTCAACGGTGCTGGCTGCGTTGCGAAGATACACCAGTCCGAAAGACTCTTTTTTACGGTTTTGTGCCATTACTTTTGTGGCCAATGTGCTCGTTTACTGGGTCTCGCCGCAGGTGTATGCGCGCTACACGTTGATGCTTCAGCCGCTCTTTTTTACGCTAGTGGTGGTGGCTTATTACCAACAGGAAGGGCACTGGCAGCGGCGTTGGATTGAAGTTTTTATGGGGGGCGTCATGGGAATCACGGTTTTTGCGGTTTGGATTGCGTTTGGCATTGAAGCGACCCGAAAACTTCCCTACGTGTGGGGAGCATGCTTGGCAACGAGCGGGGTGGTGGGAGTCATGTGCTGGTGGTATTTTCACCAAAAAGAAGTTCGTTTGGATATTTTTGTGGTGTTTCTGCTGGTGGCTCGTATTTCCTTTAATTTTTTGTTTGTTCCGCCCCGCGAGGCCAAGCGGCAGCGGTATTTGGAAGACAATGTGAAAGCGGCACTGATGACCATGGATGCGGCGGGGAATGCCCTGCCTTTGAAGAGTTATAAAACGACCATTGGTGATGATGGAGCGACGGATGTTAATAGTTTTCACATCGAAGCTACGCGGCGGAAAGTCCTTCCCATAAGTTTTAAAAAAGAGAAAGGAGTGTATTACTTGGCTGATTCTAGTAACTTGGCGGGCGAAAAGTACAAAGAAATCGCCAGGCTGACGCTTTATCCAGAGCGACCTGCCAAAATAGTCCGCTTCGATCAAGCACCTTAATGATGACGCATTCGCTTTCCCACCCAGCTCCACTTGTATCGGTTGTGGTTTGTGTATTTAATGAGGCCGAAAACATTCGCCCGTTGATGATAGAAATAGATGAAGCCCTGCGTGGATGGTCTTACGAAATCATTTATGTCAACGATGGCTCAACGGATAATACCCTTTGGGAGCTGAAGAATATTGCCCATAAAAGTTTAAAAGTAATTGATTTTCAGCGTAACTATGGCCAAAGTCAAGCCTTGGCGGCGGGCATAGAGGCGGCATCAGGTGAGTATATCGCTACGTTGGACGGTGATTTGCAAAACGACCCTGCGGACATCCCTGCCTTACTCACCGTAGCCCAGCAAGGGGATTATGACATGATTGCCACGGTACGGTTGAAACGAAAAGATAGTTTTGCCACCCGAAAACTGCCCAGTATCATCGCCAATTGGCTCATCCGACATCTATTGGGAGTACACTGCAAAGATTACGGAAGTACGTTGCGGGTATTTAGGGCATCTTTGGCGAAAAGACTGCCCTTGTACGGAGAGTTGCACCGATTTATTCCAGTACTTGCTGCCTTAGAAGGGGCAAAGATGACTGAAGTGGTGGTGAAACATCGTCCACGGATTTCGGGGACGTCCAAATACAATTTAGGGCGGACAACCAAAGTAATCAGTGATTTGGTTTGGGTATATTTTATGAAAAAATACTTGTTAAAGCCCATTCATTTTTTTGGAAAAATAGCGATTTGGATGTTTTTAGGGGCATTTTTTGTGTGTTTGTACATGGGTTGCACGCTAGTGGCTCGTCCAGAAGCTAGTTTAGCATCTTGGCCAATGGCTGCGCTGATTCTTTCCGTTTCAGGGGTGCAATTGGTAGGGATGGGCATCGTAGCTGAGCTAGTAATGCGGTCTCTTTTTGAATCGCAGGGCAAAAAAACGTACGTCATCCGTCAGATTTATACTTCTCATAACCAACGACAGTAAGCATGGTCATTTTGATAACGGGTGGTGCTGGTTTTATTGGCTCTCACCTTTCGGAACAATTACTTCAGCAAGGACATCAAGTTGTATGTATTGATAACCTTGACGAGTATATCTATTGTTCGGCGTTGAAGCGAGAGAACCTTAGTACGTTGGCGCAGTACGACAACTTTATGTTTATTAAGGGAGATATTCGTGATAAAGCGGCTTTACAACAGCTTTTGGTGGATTATCAATGTGAACTGGTGATTCACTTGGCCGCGTACGCAGGCGTGAGACCGTCGGTAATGGAGCCCGAAAAGTTTTTTGAAATCAACGTAAATGGAACGTTGGCGGTGTTAGAAGCGATGAGAAAAGCGGGTGTCCGTCGAATGATTATGGCATCGTCGTCGTCGGTTTATGGCAATAGTACTGCGCGACAATTTAAAGAAACAGACGCCGCCGACCAGCCGATTTCCCCTTATGCCGCGTCGAAGCGAGCGGCAGAATTGGTGGCATATTCGTACCATTCGCTTCACCAATTTGACGTAACCTGCTTGCGATTATTTACGGTCTTTGGCCCAAGGCAACGACCCGAAATGGCCATCCGAAAATTTATTGAACGTATCCAAGCGGAACAACCTATTGACGTCTATGGCGATGGGCAATCCATCCGAAATTATACGTACATCTCAGACGTGGTCAATGCCTTTTTAAAGGCGATGGACAAACCCACAGGGTTTGATGTGTATAACATCGCTGGGCCAACTACCACAAGCCTCCTGGAAACCATTGAAGTGATTGAAAAACAGGTTGGGAAACAAAGCCAACGCACCTACAAACCAGAACAAGCAGGTGACATGCGGCAGACGGCTGCGGATATTTCAAAAGCGCAACAGGAGCTGGGCTATTTTCCGCAAGTTGAATTTGAAGAGGGAATCAGCCGAGTGATTGACTGGATGATGCGAGAGTCTTCAAAGCAACTGCCGATTGGGACGTATGTCAGTGGTCGGGCTTCGTCCACGTGCCACAAAGCCCAGTAAAGAAACCCTACCACTGATTGATAATTACATGATTCGGCACGGGGTTTGATTGAGTAGCTGGGCCAACTACACTTTCTTCTTAATGACTTCGAAGGCGGCGTTGTATTGACTTTGTACTTTTGCCATTGATTGTTTTACGCTCTTTTTAGCTGCCCCATAATCAGCCACTGTTTGTAATAGCCTGTCGGTGATTTGTTGTCCCGTCGTCTCTTCAATCTCAAACGTCCAATCTTTTAACCCCAAGTCATAATACATCTGTCCTTTGATGGTGTCTTGAGGCTGACGCAAATAAAAGGCGGGAGTACCGTTGGTCAGTGCAATGATGGGAGAATGACACTCATAGCTCAACACCGCGTGGGCGTGGGAATACAACGACGCCGCTTCATCGGGAAGCCAATAGCCGTGTTTAACCACCAAAGCTTTCACATCTTCAGGGAGCGGGTTGACCAATAATTCATCAATAATATCTACTTGATAGGTCATTTCGGGGCAAACTACGATTTTGTTACCCGTCTTTTGTACCCACGCTACCATGGCTTCACGGACTTTGGCGTGGTCGATTTCTTTCCATTTGTCGTTGAGTTCGTTGACTTCCTTGATACGTTCTTCACTCCAGCCGCTGGGCCTGATTTTGTAATAAGGGGTTACCCGAAGGCGCGGAATCACACAAATGAATTTGCGATGTTCTAACTTATTGTCCTGAATAAATTGATTGGCCTTTTGGTCGTCATGAATCTCCAACACAAACGTAGCATCAGGCGCAAAAGCGATGTGCGGTCCTTGGACGCCCGCTTCTTTTAGCTTTTCAATTGAAGCAGTTTCCCGCGTAAAAATAAACGAGGCGTGTTGTAGCAGGTCTTTTAACGCAGGAGAAACAGTTTGTGTCGTGACCCCAAAAATCCCAAAAGGCTTCTGGGTTTGCTTGTGCCAAGCTTGTAAGTAATCGGTAGCAACGACCGAAGGCCCCGAACCATGCAGGAAAAAATCGGCTTCCTGAAATGCCCGTTTCACTTCTTCTGTTTGGGGTACCAACTCCTTATCTACCGCCCCGTGAATAATGGAGACGTCGGGGTAATAGTGGTTGAGCATGGTTTCTACCATCTCACTTTTGCTTTTTTTCCAGAGAATAATCTTGGCTTTAGGGAGGCGTTTTTTCAATAGGCCAATCAACCCAGGGGTATGGGCAATGTCTCCGATGTTGACATCCTGCCAACCTGAAGTGATGAGTAACACAGGGTTGTTTTTGTGCGTGGCTTGTGCCAAAAAAGGGAACATGGCAGCGGCTGAAACCAAGCTGCTTTGTTGTATGAATTGACGACGATTGAGAGGCATGGGATTGGATTTTATTTCGCCAGTTTTTTTACGACTGACATGGTTTCTTTTTGTCGGTTGCGGACTACATCCATGGCTTTTTGGGCTTTGGCTTTGGCCGTTTTGTAGTCTTTGTAAATTGTTAAAACTGCTCCTGTAATATCGGATGCAGGCGCTTGGTCTATTTCAAATAGCCACTCAGGTACGCCAATGTCACGAAACATCCACCCTTTGCGACCGTGTTTGAGCGGACGGGCGTGAACCACAGGCACTCCCAACGCCAAGCCCATGATGAGCGAATGGGGCTCCATGCCAAACATCGTGTGTGCTCGGGCATACACCGACATGGCTTCGTCGGCACTCCAAAAGGTTTCGCGACATACGACTTTGGCCTTGATGCTATCGTCCAATTGGTCGTAGAGCATCGTTTTGGCGTATTTAGTTTCTTTCAAAGCCTCGGGAGCAATCAAGACTTTCATGCCCGTAGTCGTGACCCACTGATGGATTAAGTCTTTGACTTTGCCCAGTCGCAGCGCATCTTGTTGCTGCTGCTCGGGCGAGGGGGCGGGGTTCATCATATCGCCTTTCCCTGTGGCATTCAAATGCGGCGTATTGGTTCGTACTACTACCACCAAAAACTTCCCTTCTTCCAATCCAGCCTCACGTAGATAGGCAAGCCCCCTGGCTTCGTCCCGCACGTCTATTCCAAAACATCCATCGGGGCCAAATTCTATGATGGGCGTTTTGAACTGGTTCTCTTTCAAGAACTTGACCGACTCGGTATCACGACAATAGATAAAAGACGCACGGCTCAGTACATCCCTAAAAAGTGATAATGCAGGCGGCGCAAACTTGTCGAACGACTGCCCGTAAAGCCCAAAAGGAATGTTGTTTTCGAGGCAATAATAAAAGGGAGCAAGGTTGGACATGACTCCGGTCCATTCATAATTGAACAAACCATAGTTCATCGACATTCCTGAGTTATGAATATAGACGTCGGCTTGCTCGAATGCCGTTTTTAGTGCTCCTTGCAAACCTTCATCTTGGTTGAAAAAAGCCCCGTGAACGATTTTTACTTTCGGGAAATTTTTGACAATCAATGCTTCTGTAACGGGACGAGGTTGGGCGTGCCATAAAATAATTTGCGCTTCGGGAATGTATCTTTCCAACAAACGTAATGTGCCGGGCGTGTGACCAATGTCTCCAATGTTGTTGTCGTTCCACGACGAGCGGAGTAATATGGTGGGTGCCTTGGCCAATGGTATTCCGGGTACGCTCAGTTGTTCCCGTTGAGGCACTTGAAACGTAGTGGCTGCAAGGGTAGAAAGTTTAAGAAAGTCTCGACGGGAAGTAGGCATGGCGTTTTTCGGTTCAGGTTGTAAGGACATTCTTTTTCAAGACATTCATGGTTTGTTCTTGTCGCTGCTTCACAAAGGCTTGGGCTTTCTTTACCTTCATTTTAGCGGCTTTGGGGTTTTGAGCCATTGCGAGTACAGTGGGCACAATTTTGGCGACGTCGCTTGGGGTGTCCATGTCAAAGAGCCACTCGCCCAGCCCAATGTCTCGCCACATGTAGCCTTTGCTGGTTTGTTCGTCAAATCGACAAACAATGGCAGGGATTCCCTGCGCAATGCACATAATGGGCGAGTGCATTTCTAAACCAAACAAGCCTGCCGAACGAATGTACGTACTCACGGCTTCGTCGGTAAGCCAGTATTTATCTCGCCACACCACTCTCTTTTTGACATCCTCAGGAAGTGGGTCGTAGAGCATTTCTTTTCCAATCCGCATTTGAGTCGCATTTTCGGGTACGAGCAAGACTTTGAGCGGTGTTTGGCGTACCACGGCGATGATTGCCTCCCGAATGGGGGCGTTGTCCTGCTCTTTCATTTTTTCGTTGTGCGCGTGCTTGGCTTCGTTGATGGTTTGTTTTTTGGAAGGCAACTCCCACCAAGGCGAAAACCGTACTTGGGGAATTGCGCACAAAAACTTCCCCGTTTCGAGGCCGTGTTCCCGTAAAAAAGCATCAGCTGCTTGGTCGTCTCGGACATCCACCGCAAAGGCACCATCGGGACAAAATTCCATGATGGGGCAGTTGACTCCCTGTTTTTTGGCAAAATCCATGGATACCGAATCCCTGAAATAAGCAAAACGGGCTTGGGTCAAGATGTCTAAGTCGAGCGGAGTTACTTTTTGCCGATCTTCAGGAAAGCCATACACACCTGGAAACGTAATGCCATAAATGCCGTAAGGTTTGCCCGTTGTTTTTCGCCAACGCTCCACGTCTTGCTTTGCAACCAGCGAAGGCCCTGAGCCGTGCAGCAAAAAAACACATTCGCTGAATGCTTGTTGAATTTCTTCGGGAGTTTGGATAATGCGCAGTTTGGGAAAACGCTTTCGTAGCATTTCTTCCACGCCATTTTTGACATTAGAAGGCCATAGGCGTACTTCTACTTCGGGTAAATAGTGTTCTAAAAGCGTCAGCACGCCTGGTGTATGTGCAATGTCTCCAATGTTTTCGGTTTGCCACGACGAACGCAAAATAATTGATTTAGGTGCTGCCGCTGTAGCTTCTCCCAACGCCACGTGCAACGAAGCCGCCAACAGGGAGGTTTGTTTTAAAAAAGTACGTCTATTGAGTGTCATATTTATCTTGAGAATGGAAGTTTATCCCCGCAGAAACTCGCAGAAATTTAAAACCGCTGATTTTCGCTGAATTTCCTGCATCTGCGTCATTCTGTGGCCTTAAATCTGCGTTGGTCTGCGGGTAAAACTGAATGGGCTAATAACCAGGGTTTTGCTCAAATTTAGCTCCAGTATTGGCATCAATTACTTTTTGGGGAATAGGCCAATACTTGTTAAAATCTTGGATTGTTTTTCCCGATGATGGACCATTCGCCACCGATGGTTCGGAATTGTATTTTCTCACCCTGTCCACCAAACGTCCCATGCGAATCAAGGTGCGCAATCTGGGCTCTTCCACAATCAACTCCCGCGTTCTTTCGTCCAAAATAAAGTCTTCGGTTACTTTTGTTGCACTGATTAAGGTAGCTTTTGCCCTTGCTCGCACTACGTTGATGTCTTTGGCGGCATTTTCCAAATCCCCTTTTCTAAAATAAGCCTCCGCTCTCAGCAAATAGGTTTCAGCGACCCTCATGCGGCTAAAATCTTTGGAGGTATTGCCCGATAATATATCGTTATTGATGGAAGGCCCTTCGATTTTTCGATAGTAAGGGTAGTATTGGCGCAATGTATCAATGGCAATGGTTGTGAGCGTACCGTCGTTTCGAGCCAAAAATAGATTTCCATTGGCTGCTTTTTTGACAATAATCGGCTTACCAAAATACTCTTTATCCGCAGGGTTGTTATAGTAAAAAGTGCGTCGGATGTTATGAACGGAATTTCTCATGTCTTTGGGGTCTAATGCCCAGACATCATATTTGGCGTAATTGGTAGGACAATTAACCCCAATTCCCCTTCCGATGCTATCAGCTACCACATTCAAGACTCGATTTGGAGTTTGTAAGCGGTCATATTCGGGTCCCCAGTAACGAATGCTATTATTGGCCGAAGAAGTCGAAAAGCTCCCGCCTACGTTGGTACTTTCAAACTGCCAAGCCCACATCACCTCTTTGTTGCCCGCCGCGTAGTTGACTTGCCCATTGGCAAAAAGATCAGAAAAAACATCGCCAGCGCGCGAAGCTGCCGCGCCAAATCGCGCCGTCATGAGTTGATAATCACCCGCTTCTTTGTTAATTACTTTGCTGGCCGCCCCGATGGACTTATCGTAGAAGGAAGCATCTTTAGATTCCATACCCAGTGAGATATAAATTTCGCTCAACAGGTGAAACGCCGCCGCGCGGGGGATGCGGCCGTCTTTGACTTGCAACGGTAGTAAAGTGATGGCTTCTTCCAAATCTTTGGCCGCAAAATTGAGTACTTCAAGCCGAGAGTTTCTTACAAAATCAAATTTAGGTTCGGTGATTGTTTGCTTTACAATTGGCACACCCCCATAAATATTCGCCAAAAAATTGTACGTGTAGGCCCGAAAGAAAAGCGCCTGACCTTTGATGTTGTTAAGGTCTTCGGGCTTAATGCTGAGATTGGGGTTATTGAGGCCGTCCAAAACGGTATTGGCCCGTAAAATCATGGTTTTATACGCCCAATCCCAATACACAATGGTCGCATCTAAGTTGGGGTTAAGCAGACTGTAATCTTTATTCCCGCGCGAGTCGTTCCGTCCCCATTGGGTTTGGTCGGTTCCTACGGTCATGTACTCAAAATTGTTGGAAGCAATGATGTGTTCCTGACGTGCTCCTTCGTACAAACCTACCACGGCGGCATCGAACCCAGCCGTGTTGGTCAGTAAGTTTTCGGGACTAAACCGATCCAGAGGCACTTCCTTTAAAAAATCATCGTTGCAGGCGGTTGTAATGCCCAAAAGTGATAGAAGTAAGAATACTTTATATGTTGATTTCATTGTTCCTGAATTTTAGAATGACACGTTAATACCGCCAATAAATGTTTTAAGCAATGGGCCGTTTGTGCCTGGGTCACGGCCGCCGCCCCCAAACTCGGGATCCCATCCGTTCCATTTGGTCCACGTAAATAAGTTTTTGCCACTTACATACACTTGAAGATTGGCTATTTTCAGCTTCTTTGTCAGTGCGTCCGAAAAATTATAAGACAACGATACATCTTGCAGCCTTGCAAAGCTTCGGCTTTCGTAAAAACCATACCCGAGTGGATTACGATAGTTGATTCGGGGGTGAGTATTGATAGGGTTAGAGGGCGTCCAATAAGGCGTATTGAGGAAATTAGCTTGGTCAAAGAAATTAGAGCCAGGGTTGATGAGCGAGTTAGAACTGTAGCCGCCCTCTCTGATAGTGAGCGTAGAAGACAAACTAAACCTCTTGAAGTTGACGATATTGGTAATTCCTACATTAAAATTAGGTTGGTTGCTGTGCAATACGGCGCGGTCTAAGGGCGTAATTTTGCCATCGGGGACACCATTAGGGCCACTGATGTCCTTAAATTTTATGTCTCCTGCCTTGGAGCCCGGTATTAGCGAAAAATCATCTCCTT
The DNA here is from genome assembly GCF_014195535.1 of Runella defluvii. Taxonomy (GTDB): domain Bacteria; phylum Bacteroidota; class Bacteroidia; order Cytophagales; family Spirosomataceae; genus Runella; species Runella defluvii. The sequence goes on from NZ_JACIBY010000007.1 coordinate 202,571, forward strand.
GCTGGAAAACTCCGTCAAATACGTAGTCGAAATTACTGCCCAACGGCTGCCCGATAAACCATCCACTGGCAATGTCATCGTCTTCTATGCCATCGTTGTTGATGTCTCTGCCCGTGAGCTGAACGATTTTGTTTCGGTTGAGTGAAAAAGCGAGGTTGGTATTCCATCCCCAGTCTCCTCTTTCAATATTTTTGGTTTTGAGGTCTAATTCAAAGCCTTTGTTTTTGGTTTTACCAATATTTCTCAAGAAAACCTCAAAACCGTTGGTATTCGGAATAGTTTGGTTGAGGAGTAGGTCAAACGTGTTGGAAACGTAAAAATTGAGGGAGGCCGAAATTCGGCTGGAAAATGCCTGAACGTCGGTGCCGATGTTGAAACTTTCGGTCGTTTCCCAACCCAAATTAGGATTGGCAAGCGTGGTAGGGACTAAACCGATTGATACGGGTTGCCCGTCTCCAAAAACATAATTTCGCTGACCAACTTGGCTCAAAGACGAGTACTCGCTCACGCCTCGGTTTCCGTTACGTCCCCACGATGCCCGCAGTTTTAAGAAGTCAATTTTTTTGACGTCTTTCATAAAACCTTCATCACTTACGTTCCAACTGAAAGCAACCGAGGGAAAAGTTCCGAATTTACGACCCTCTCCAAAGGCCGAAAATCCGTCTCTGCGTACACTCAAAGTAAAGAAGTATTTACTTTTCAACGAATACCCCAAGCGCGCCATGGAAGAGATTTGTCGGTTTTGAGTTGCGCCTACGTCAATGCTGTAGCCTTCGCCAATTTCCAATGAGTTGTAGCCCAAGGCATCGTTGAAAATATTTTGGCTTGACAAAAATGAAAACTGATTTGACAATTGATAAATGCCGTAAAGAACGGTTAAATCAAGACTGTGCTCTTGGGCAAATCTCCGCTGGTATTTAAGAATATTTTCTAAGGTAAAATTTTGAGTTTCTCCGTGTCTTTTAGAGCCAGAACCCAGTCGGTTGGTAGGGGCATAGGTAGGACTGTATGCGAATGTTTTGGAGTCGGTTCGGGTATAGCCTCCGTTGAGTTTGTAGGTCAACCCTTCTAACAAGGTTACATCGGCGTAGGCATTGGCAAATAGGATGTTAGTGATTGATTTGTTGGTGTTTAAGAGCGTTCCTAATAAGGGGTTGGCTACCAAGCCCCAGTTTTGTGGAAGAGGATTTGGCGAAACCCCGTCTTCTAAATATAAACTAGCAAAAGGGCTCAAATAAGAAGTTGGAACAAGGCTGGCCCTTACCCCTGAATTGTCTCTGGACGAATACCCAGAATTGATGCCCAATTTGAGCCAATCGGTAGCCTGTACGCCCAAGTTTAATCGGCTCGACAAACGGTTGAAATTATCGCCTCTGACGGGCGATTTAGAGTCGGTATAAGCTCCTGAAAAAAAGTAACTTAATCTATCCATTTTCCCTGAAACATTGAGCTCATAATTCGACATCGGAGCACTTTGTTTGATTTCCTGAAAAGGATTGATTGTTTTTCCCGCAGCAATGTTTGCTTGTTCAATCACCGAAAACGGTACACTTCCTCCTTCGGCTTCTTCGGCATCTTTGCGCGCAGCTAAGTATTGCTCGGGGGTGCGGTAATTAGGCAAAAAAGCATAATCTGACGCCCCCAAATAGGTAGTGAATGTAAACTTAGGCTTGCCTGATTTTCCTTTTTTTGTGGTAATCTCAATGACTCCGTTGGTTGCCAAAGAGCCATAAATGGCCGTCGAACTGGCATCTTTCAGAATGTCGATGGTCTCAATATCGTTGGGGTTGATGTCGGCCAAATTTCCTCCCGCGTAGATAATTCCGTCCAAGACAATCAGGGGAGAACTATTGGCTGAAATGGAGTTGATTCCTCGGATTCGGATCGTTCCTGCTTGTCCAGGGCGACCATTGTCAATGACTTGCACGCCCGCCGTTGTTCCTCTCAGGATTTGCGAAGCGTTGGTGTTGGGTTGCAATCGGGTGGCTTCCACGTCCACACTGGCGATGGCTCCCGTCAGGTCTTTCTTTTTCTGGGTTCCGTATCCCACCACCACCACTTCTTCGAGGGCTTTGGTGTCGGGTTTGAGGGATACGTTGAGGCTGGTTTGGTTACCAATGGCATATTCTTGAGAAATATATCCTACAAATGAAAAGACCAAGACTTCACTGTTGTTGGCAAGAACGATTCGGTATTTTCCTGAAGCATCGGTAGTGGTACCGCGCACGGTTCCTTTGATGATTACACTGACGCCTGGTAGGCCCATTCCGTTTTCGTCAGTAACTGTACCCGTGATGGCTTGGTCTAATTGTAGGTCGAACATAGTGGGCTGATTCTTAGGCTCTAACCCTTCGGGTGCGTTTCCCAAAACCCGACGCGTCAACACAATTTTGTTGGATCGGAGCACTTGGAAGTTGATTTGACGCGGGGTTAAAATTTGCTGCAACACCGACTCTAAGGTTTCGTCCTTGATGTCGAGGCTCAATTTTTCGTTGGTAGTGAGGACGCCTTTTTGGTAAGAAAATACGACATTGCTTTTTTGCTCAATGGTTTTGAGTACCGTTTTAAGTTCGGTATTTTTCAAATGGAGCGTAATTTTTTCTTGCAGTCGTTCTTGGCCAAAAGTGTTCTCCGCAAAACTGAGGGTAGTCAGCAGACAAACAAACAACAAGGGGGTGAGGGTGATTTTCATAAGATAGAAAATCTCTTTTCTGGTAAAGAAATTTGACATAATTTTGATTGTTTTTGTTTTGGAAAAGACAAAGCACGAACGCGCGGTGCTTCCTACACAACCGCAAGTTCAGTAAGGGAAAGATGTGACCGCATCTTTCCTCTTTTTTTGATTATTGGGACTATTTTTTTTGGGTTTACATACTGGTTGGGTTTAATGACATCCCTTTGACTCGATAATAATCTGAGCGTCAATCTCTTTGTAAGCGGCGCCGATGGTTTGGCAAATCACTTCAAGCTGGTCGTAGAGCGAATCATCGCTGATGGTGGTGGTGAGGATACAGTCGGAAAGCGTGTCTTCATTGTAGCGGATTTCGACGCCAAATAATTTCTCCAACTCTTTGAATACGTCGGCTACTTTCACTTCGTCAAACTGCCTTTTAACCAGCGTTTTTTGCGCCACAATGGGGATGGGTACTTCTACCAAGCTGCGATTTAGGAGCTCGTTGGCTCGGTTAAAAACCGCCTGTTGGTTGGGTAATAAAAGCAATCCTTTGGTTTCGGGGTCGGCGATGTCGATGCGGTTTTGTTTAAAAACCGATACCCGCCCCGTTTGGACTTTCACCGTTACTTGTTTGCTGTTTTCTAAGGCTGAGATGCGGAAACTCGTTCCCAGTACTCTGGTAATCAATTCGTTGGAATAAACATAAAATGGCTTGGCTGGATTTTTGGCTACTTCAAAGAAGGCTTCCCCACTCAGCACAACTTCGCGTTTTTTGGCTTCAAAATGTACTGGAAAACTCAAACGGCTCCCTTTTTCCAAGTACACTAACGTTCCATCTTCAAGGTGTATTTTCTGGGTGGTGGGGCCGTTGTTGACTACTTCCTGACGCGGGCTTTTTGCTTCAACCACTGCAATCAAATCTTGGTAATTGACTTGGTGAGCGGGTTGTTTCATGGTCCAAAGCCAAGCGGCACCTGCCACCAAGACCAAGCTTGCTGCCCATTTGAAAGCCCTTGTTTGCCAAAATCGCGGTAAGAAACTAACCTGTTTTTCTACGATTTCTTCCTCAGAAATGAGGGCGGTAATATTGTTCCAAATGGATTTTTGGTCAAGCGAAAGGGAAGTGGCTTCTTCCGCTTTTTGTACGGCCAAAATCAATTGTTTTGCTTGGGCAACTTCGTTTGCTTTGGCAGGATGTTGTTGCAGAAATTGTTGCCAAAAGACGTCTTCTTCCTGAAACAATACCCATCGGACAAACGAGTCGTCGTGTATAAAATCGTTGCGTTTAAATTGGTCATAGTTCATGATGTCGAAAACAAAAAATGGTTAGTTAATAAGGCGGGATAGTTGAAAAAAAAGCAGTATAAGTGGCTGTATTCCTTTGATAGTGAGGCGCAATACGCTGTATGCTTTGAAGAGTAAGTTACTGACCGACTGCTTACTAAGCCCCATGAGCTGGGTCATTTGGTCGAGGCTCATGCCGTGATAGAAACGCAAGTTGATGGCCTCCTGCTGACGCTGGCTTAGTTGTGAAATGGCTTTGGCAACGGCTTGCGTTTGATTGACTTGGGTTTCCTGCTCAATGGATTGCTGCTCGGACGAAAAAGCCACCAAAAAATCAAGAAAATCATTGATGTCTTCCGAGGTTTCAAGCAAGTCGTTGCGGGTGTTTCGGATGACTTGATGGCGCAAAGCCCGAAATAAATAAAACTTCACACTTTCTACGTCGGCAAGGTGCTGTCTGCGCCGCCACACATCCACAAAAACGTCTTGAATGGCGTCCTCAAGCTGTTGTTTATCAGTGCTTAACCGATAGCCATAATTGGCCAACACCTCAAAGTAGCGGTTGTACAATTGCTCAAAGGCGCGTACATCGCCTTTTTTGAACGCAATCCAGAGGGTGGTTTCGTCGGTATGGTTTGGATGATTTTTCTTCATGTTTTTGCAAACGCTTGGTTGTCTGCTTGGGATAGTTACATTTATTCTCAAACGAGTGATAAACGCCTCACAAGTACAGGTACAAGGTTCGCTAAAAAATACCCTTCGTTGAGAAATATTTTTTTGGGGGGGAGGAGAGAAGGTGGCAGCGGGCGAGGAGGAAGGGTTTTATTAGTTTTCTAAGCCACGCCTTTTGAGGTTAACTTATCGGATTAAAAAGCTCTATACCTTCGGCTTTGTTGGGTAAGTTGATGGTTATCTGGGGGATAATTACTGTTGGTTTTCTCCGTTAAATCTTTGCAAATTGAATATACCAATCCAAGAAACATGTCGAAATCAACGTGTTTGTAAAAATATTGTTCATTTTTACGATTTAGGCTGCCATTCTAAGAATTGACGAGGGGTCAGGATTTCAATATTTCGATAAGGGTTTAGTACCAATAAATCTTCATCGCCTGACACAATGATTTGGGCTTTCCCTGATACAGCTGTCTCTAAAAATTTGTTATCTTTTGAATCGCGGCAGTCGGTAATGACTTCCATAATATCTATCATTTCCACGGTTTCTAAATAGTGAACATAAAACTCTTGCCGCTCTTTAAAACTGACATATTTGTCAAATTTCTCACGGGTAAGAACATCTGCTAACTCATTGAGCGTTTTTTCGGAAGCCAATAAGTATCCAATCTCAACCGCTTTGTCAAAAGTATCTCGGCTAATTGATTTTTTGATTAGTGCTGCACTAATCAAAGTATTGGTGTCAAGAACAATCCTAATCACGCTCTTCGTCTATTTCAGCCAAAAGAGAGGCCAATGTTTCTTCAGTTAAGCCATTTATTTCGGCTTGGTCTGATAGTTTATCCATGGATAACAGTAATCGTTCTTTGGGATTCGGTTTGGAAGCGGTTTTTAATAGGTTCGTAATCAAAAAGTTGAGTTTTTTACGTTTTTGTTTATCTCGACGTAAATCAGCACCAACTTGGTCATCTACCTTTATTTTGAATGTTAATGTGGTCATCGCTTTTTTTTTACCCAAATATAACGATTTTACTAATAACTTACCACGCTGGCACGAAAGCCAAAGGTAGAAATGGCGAGCTATTGTCCTTACTGTTTTTAGGCAGCAATCAAAAAATATCCAACCATGCAACGTAGAAATACCCTGCTTTTTTCACTTTTATTTTTTCTATCCCTGAATCTTTTCGCTCAGAAATCTTGGCAAAAAATTGTGACGGTGGAGGATGTGTGTGAAAGTTATCCCAAAGAAATGCAACGGCTTTTGAGTCAGCTTGATTTGGAGACCAAAGGCTTGGAACAAACCCGTGAAGCATATCAAAAAGGAGACTTGGTAAATGCCTGCAAAGCCTTGTTGGCGTATTATAAAAATAATGGGAAAGTAGGTTTCCTACGCAAAACTCAGCCTGTTAAAGGCACAAAAACCGTCGCCAGCGCCGACACGATATTGAAGGATGTGTTTGTGGTGCAAAATGTAAAAGGAAAAGTGGTGTATGGTGCCGATGGTCACCGCGATTGGTACTACAAAGGTCCCAACAACGACCGTGAATGGGCGTGGCTTTCTAATCGTCATAGTCAAGTGTTGGAGGTGTTTGAGGCGTATTTTGACACAGGAAACCCAAAATATGCCCAGTACATTGATGGTTTTTTGCGGGATTTTATCATTAAAAGTTGGCCTTATCCTGCTGCCAAAGGAAGCGAATCTATCTGGCGTGGACTGGAAGTGGCGGCCAGGGCAAAGGCTTGGTCGAAGGTTTTTTACGGTTTAATCAACAGTGAATATCTATCGCCAGCTACTCAATTACTGATGCTGAGCAGCCTGCCTGACCACGCTCATTACAATCGAAATTTTCACGGAGGGAACAATTGGCTTACGATGGAAATCTCGGCTTTGGCAACGGTAGCGACCAATTTTTCTGAGTTTAAGTCGTCGAACGAATGGCTTGATTACTCCATTGCAACAATAGCCGAAAGCATGAAAGGGCAGGTCTATCCTGATGGAACTCAGACCGAACTAACCTCTCATTATCACAATGTTGCCTTGGATAATTTTGTGCTTTTCAAAGAGATTTGTGACCGTGCCAACAAGCCTTTACCCGATTTTTTCAACCAAACCATCGAAAACATGTATGGCTACATTGCCCACGCCATACGTCCTGATGGTTTTCGGATTTTAAACAACGACGGCGACCGAGGAAGTGACCGAGCAATCGTGCTGGAAGCTGCCCAAAAGTTCAATAAAAGTGATTGGGCGTACATTGCCTCCAACGGAAAAACGGGGTCGAAACCAACGGATGGCCCTTCTTATTTTTTCCCTTGGGCGGGGCAGCTCATTTCAAGAAGTGGCTATGATGCCCAGGCGCACTGGTCATTTTTTGACATTGGCCCTTGGGGAAGCGGTCACCAGCACAACGACAAGCTGCATCTGTCAGTTTCGGCTTATGGCCGCGATTTATTGGTGGATGCGGGACGCTTTGCCTACACGGGTGAAACGGCGGACAAATTTCGTCCCTACGCCAAAGGTAGCGAAGGACATAATCTTTTGTTGATAGACGGACACGGCCAAAAGCCAGGCCCGACGCACGCCAAAAGCCCGCTGGGGGATTCGTATTTTAAGCTGCACAAAGACTTTGATTACGCCGCCAATTCCATGAGTGATTTTATAGATTTGGAAGGCAAGGCCGAGCACAGAAGGGCGCTTTTTTACGTGAGAGGGGCGTTTTGGGTGGTGGTTGATCAAATCATAACCGATAAGCCAAGGCAAATTGAGGCGCTTTGGCATTGGCACCCTTCGTGTAATGTCGTCAAAGATAATACAACGGTAAAAACCCAAAATCAGCCTGGGAACTTGGCCATCGTTCCAGTTAGTTCACAGAAGTTTGACATTACGTTTATTAAAGGGCAGGAAAAACCGACGATTCAGGGATGGTACAGTCGGGAGTATAATTTATACGAGCCAAACACCATGAGTAAGTTCAGTACCACTATTCAAAGCAATGATACGTTGGTTTGGCTACTACTTCCCTCAGAAAAAGAAACGCCCAAGGTCAATGCCAAGATTTTAACCCAAAACGAAACTGAAATGAGCCTTGAAGTGAAAATGAAGGGAAAAACATGGCAGCTAACCATTCCCTACGCGGATAGCCGTGGTGCAAGGCTCAAATGAGAAAAATGACAAATTAATCTGGATATAAAAGATATTTTGCCCGAATCGCCTTGAATTTTTGCAATCCTGGCTCCCAGCTTTTTCTGATGTCGGCTTCCGACATTCCCGCGATGATTTGCTTTCTAAGTTGATCCGTCCCGATCCGTAAATCAAAGGGAGATACACCGTTGGCCCGTTCTTGCTGGAAGAAATTAGCTTTGTCAGGATAGGCATTGTAGAGTTCAATGACCCACGCTAAATTAAGCTGACGACTCTTGCGTAACGGGCTGATGTCATAGCCACGAAGGTCGAGTCCATAACAAACAGAATCTTTTTGATTGGGGCGTTCGCTCATTCCAGGAATGCTTACTGGTTTGTACGAAAACGAGTATTTACCTTTCAATGCGGGCGCTCCCAAAATAGTAAAGGGCATGTACGTCCCTCGTCCTTCGTTGATTGCTGTCCCTTCAAACATACATAAACTCGGAAAAAGTACCACCGCTTGCTGCGTATTTAAGTTGGGAGAGGGATTGATAGGCAGGTCATAAGGGGTCGTATGGTCGTAATTGGCCACTTTGATAACCTTAATTTTGCATGGTTCTTTTAGGTAGCCTTCGCCGTTGAGGTAGTGGGCAAATTCCCCGATGGTCATGCCATGGGTCATAGGCGTATAATGTATCCCAATGGCCGATTTATATTTATCTTCCGTCATGACGGGTCCATCCACAACATAGGCGTTTGGGTTTGGCCTGTCGAGAATCAGCAGTTCTTTGTTGTTTTCTGCACAAGCTTCCATCACATACTCAAGCGTATTGATGTTGGTATAATAGCGGCAGCCCACATCCTGAATATCAAACACCATTAAGTCGATATCTGCCAACTGTTCTTTGGTGGGTTTCTGGTTTTTGCCGTATAAAGAGATAATGGGTAAGCCCGTTTTTGCATCTTTTTCGTCGCTTACTACTGCTCCATTGCTGGCGTTGCCTCTAAAACCGTGCTCAGGGCCAAACACTTTTACAATCGTTACGCCGAGGCTCAATAAACTGTCCACACTGCTTTTTTTGCCAATAATAGAACTCTGATTGGCAACCAGCGCAATTCGTTTTCCTTTTAGATAAGGTACATATTTTTCAGTCTGGTCGGCTCCCGTAATAACTCCCCGCTTGTTGGATGATTGTGCAATACCTGTACAATTGGAGAGAGTCAGAAGGCTAAAAAAAAGGATGGAAGCAAGTCTCATTATTTTAGAGGGACTTTATTGTTAGTTTTTGTAGGATACGGTGCTAAGTTAGTAAATTTTGGTTAGTCTAGACCTATAAGGTTTTAAAAACCTTATAGGTCTGAAGGTGAGTTATTTATACGTCAACCAAGCCGTTGCTTCGCAGTTTTTGTTGGCCGAAAAACGAATCCATCGCGCTTGAAAACCAGTAGGGAAGGTGTAGTTGAAAGTTTCCCCCGTCTTCACGGTTACTTCTTTATAGTTCATCCAAGGGCCATGACCAATCGGTTCTACTTCTACCGTAAAGGTGACGGCTTCGCTACTTTTGTGGGAAAGTTGGAGGCTTTTTTTGTCATAGAAACCAATCAAATACGGGTCAGAAGGGGTATTGGCACGTACTTGACTGTTTTTCCACGGTCCACCTTGTCCTGTAGGTTTTCCCAATTTCCAAAGGTCGTCGATGGTGCCTGCCCAGACTTTGGCTTTGCCGTCGGTGGAGGCAATGATGTGGTTACTGTTGGGCGTTTGGGCGTCTAGGCCAGTCATCACAAACAACCCACGGTAAGAGGCGTAATCGTGAATCGTCAATGAGTGCGAAGCAACAGGACGAATTTTGGCAAAACCGTCGGCGTTTTCGGCGGGGAGTTCGTAAAAAGTGCCGTGTACGTTCATCAAGTCACGCTCAGTAGCCACTTCCCGACAAATCCGCAAGGAAGCACTGTTCGTTTTGGCGGTAAATGCTTCATTTCCTTTGGGCACACGCCAGCGGCGGCCTGAGTCATCTACAATCAATACCGAAGCCTCGTCCACACTGACCACGTCTTTGGGAATGGCAAATTCTTTACGAATAAACTGCGCCGTGGCAGCGTCTTCTTTACGGACGAGGTTAAGGGCGCTGTCGAGTTCATAATAGCCGTTTTCGCTAAATTGCCCATTCACAAAATCTCCTGCTAACATCCCCAACTGACGGCGGTTTTTACCCAAGCCGTACAAAAGCCCTGCTTTATAATTGTTGCTATTGATGCTGGTCAATCCGTCAAATGATTTGTCTTTGGCAACAGCAAAACGGCTTTCATCGGTGTAGTTGAAGTTGACTGTCGCAGTGGTATTTTTGTTGGTTTTTACCCGAATCCATTCACCTTGTTCGGTTGCGGAGAACGCAACTGACGCCGCTTGTCCCGCTTTTACGGTGACCGATTTGGCCGATTTCCAGCTCCCTTTTCCGTTCGTGTCGGTCTCAAACGTAAACGTCACGTCTTCGTTGCCCGCATTTTTTATCCACGCTATGCGCTGTTTCCAACCCGCAAACAAAAACGGGTCGGAAGCCACGTTTGCTTCTACCTTATCGTTGAGCCAAATCGCTCCTTGGGCAGTGTTAGGGCCTAATTGGTCGGGTAGATTGAAAGAGGTAAACCACAAATTAGAGTTCGACTGGCCAGGGCCTTCGATGTTTCCTTTGGTTTTGCGTTTGTTCAAAAACTCTTTTTGAGCTGAATCATCGCAGCCAAAAACGAGGCCATTTTGCCAGCGGGTGTAGTCGCCAATGACTTTCAAATACGCCGAACGTGGACGAATACCAGCGGTGTTTTTAGACGAAAATGTTTGAGGGAAACGCCAAAATAGCCCGTGCATGGTCATCAAATAATCAGGCTGCGTGGTGGTGCCAATGTCGCGGATGCGTGGCCATTCGGTATTCCAGCCGTGCGCACCGTCGTAGCTGTGGCTCGCTTTGGGAAGTCTGAAAAACGACCATTTTCCGCTGTCACGTACGGCCAAAAGTACCGAACGATGGTCCCAGCCCGTTGCCCAAATAGGGTCGGTTTCGGGGTTTTTGTTGCCATAAATTCCCCCAGGTCCCGTCACTTCCACAAACTGATTGCGACGCACGACTTTCCAATCTTTTCCATTCCATTCGGCCAGCACACCCGCCTCAATGTCAAACTGTTTGAGGGCCTGCGGGCCAGGTTCGCCGTTGTTGGAATACACCATCACGCCTTGTCCCGAGTACAAACCTTTTCCGTGTGCTCCAGGTAGCAACGTACCGTTGTGGTTGTTGGCGACGTCGTTGTCTTTTTTGGTTTTGACGTTGCCGTCTTGGTACAAAAGTTTTGATTCTAAGGTGTTTACATCCACTTCATAAAACCCTTCTTCCATCGTACCGTAGTAAATCTTGTGGGCGGGGTCGGTCAAGTGCCGTGCATTTCCCGTATGACGGCCAGGCATTTGGGTATAAGGTATGGTTCTGACCTTCCCGTTGTTGGCAATGGCATACGGGCCAATGAATAACTGATTGCTTTCGGCATGAATCATGCGATTGGCGGGTGTTCCACCGATGCTTTCCGAACGAATGGTTTTGTGCAAATCTGGCGTGATTTCGTAAAGTTTGTCCGAAGAGCCGTTGGGCAAGTGCGGCCCGTACGTAATGACCCAGAGCTTTCCAGCCCAAGGGACTACTGCGCCCGTGCCGCATTCGCCTTCGTTGTTATAATAAGCAAGGTGTGGATATATGCCGCTGATTTGTCGGAAAGATGTTTTGGGTTGGGCGTAAGAAGTCTGGGTGGTTAGTTTCAAGCCAATAATGACGCTTGTTACCAACCATTTTAATGGTATTTTATGCATGGTAAAATGAAGTTTAATCAAAAAATGAATAACGTTTCTACTTAACTAATTAAGCAGAACTAATCGAGACATTCCAAGTTTATCAAGTACTTATTTCTAAAACTTGGAATGTCTTACTTAATACCCGTCGTTTTGCTTCATGTTGGGGTTGATTTGGATTTCGGCGGTGGGGATAGGCCACAAATACTGGCGGTCGTTCCAAGTAGTAGGAACCAAGTTTTTGATAAGCCCCGTTTTTTCCATTTCGCTGAAATCAGGCGTGCCGTCTTCGTCAATTTTAGGTGTTCCAGGAAAAAACCAGAGATTTTTGTCAACCACTTTCGCGCGCAAGTCAACTGGGTCGAGCATTCCATAAATCGGACGATTGAGTACTTTGCCCGCAATGCGCCAACGCACGATGTCCATGTAGCGTAAACCCTCAAAAGCCAACTCCATGCGGCGTTCCATGCGAAGTTCGCGGCGCAATTCGGCTTGATTGGTGGTCGTAATAGCAGGGTAGGAGGCCGTGGCGGTAAGTGCTACTTTATAGGCCCTTGCCCGCACAGCGTTAATGGCGTCTAACACCGATTTGTCAATTTGATTTTGTTCAATTTTGGCTTCGGCGTACATCAACAGCACGTCGGCATAGCGGATGATGATTTGCTCAGGATCAATCAATCGGCCATTGAGCAACCACGAATCGTCAACGCCTTTTTTCCAAACCAAACCGTTGAATGACGCAAATTGCGCATTAGCACGGTTATCGTTGTTGGTCACTTTGGTGTTGGTGCTGATACGTGTCACTTGTAGGGTATTGGGGTGGGGATCATAAATAAATCCTAAGTGGGGTTGACCAAACTCTACGATGGTGGCCGTGCAACGTGGGTCGCGATTTTTGAAGGGGTTACGTGGGTCATAAAGCGGCGATTTGTCAATTGTTTTACCGTCTGTACACAAATACGAACAAAACAAATCCCATGAAGGGTTGGCTGCGGCAAAGCCCCCCGAAGTACGACTGATAATATCGGAAGTCGGCCCTGTAGTTACTTTCAATTCCAATGAACGAGGAATGGAGAAAATGATTTCTTTGGAGTTTTTGGTACTCTGCAAAAACAAATTGGGATAGTCCGAATGTAACACGTATTGGTTCAAATCGATGCACGCTTTGGCGGCGTCGCTGGCCGTTTTGTAATCTTTTTCATAAAGCGCAAAACGCGCTTTCAGAGCCATTGCGACACCTTTTGTAGCACGCTTTACTGCCGAGGTAGCATAACTCGTGGGTAAATTGGCAATGGCAAAATCAAAGTCTTCGTAGATTTTGGTCATCACCGTTTTTTTGTCGGTACGGCCTTTGGTATAGGCCTCTTCAATACTGACAACGTTGTCGCTGTAAACCACATCACCAAACTTATTGACCAACTTAGCATACTGCCCTGCCCGATGAAGCCGAGCTTCTGCTAAATAAACATCTAATTTTGCCTGACTTACTTTAGCCTTGGTTTCGGCGCTATTTAAGGCTACAATCGCTCTATTTGCCCTAGCTATGGCCTTATAAGAGTTGCGCCAAAGCGTAGTCGAAAAAGCCCATTGGCTCGTCACTGTGCCAGATTTGATGGGCGTAAGGGTTTGACGATAAAAACCATCATCCGAAAGATAATTGATACCAGTACCGTCTTCGTCCCACTGCCAAAAATCAATGCGATAGAGGTCGTTGAGGGCTAGTTGGATTTCGGTTTCGTTAGAGTACCATTTTTCGGCGGAGGGTTCAGCCAACGGATAAAGGTCGAGGGAGTTTTGGCAGGAAGCTAACAATAGAAAGCTGAGAGCTGCGATATATATGTTCTTTTTCATTGAAAGTCAAAGGATTACATTAAAAGCCAATGGTAAAGCCACCCAACACGGTTGTTACGATTCCCATTCCTTCTGGATCCCAACCTTTGGGGTATTTGTTGAGTGAAAATACGTCGGTAGCATTGAGATACACCCGAATGTTGTTCGAGAGAATTTTGCGCGAAATCCGTTGTGGAATGGTGTAACCCAACGTGATGTTTTTCAAACGGAAATAGCCTCCATTAAACAACCAAAAATCCGACATGGCGCGGTTCAAGCCCTTGTTGGTTTCGGTAAATCTTGGGTATTTGGCGACAAGGTTTTGGTCGGCAGTATTGTTCATACTCCAAGTGCTTCCGTCCAAATACACAGGAAAGACACCCCAGTTTTCGGCGTTGTAGTCCGTGTAGGACAACAGTGAGGTATTTTGGTAGCCAATGCCCTGAAAAGTTACTCCCAAATCAAATCCGTTGTAGTCTAACTTAAAATTTCCACCGTACATCCACTGAGGTTGTGAATTGCCCAATAAAACACGGTCATACTCTGGCGAAATTTTGCCATCAGGGACGCCATTAGGGCCGCTGATGTCGGTGTATTTCATGTCACCAACTTTGACGTTTGCGTTGATTTTGGGAGAATTATTGACGTCTTCTTGGGTTTGGTAAATTCCTTCTGAACGGTAGCCGTACCACTCGTCAAACTGGCTTCCTAACCTTCGGATGCGGTCGCCAATAAACTCAGTTCCGCCCAAATCGCCCATGACAGATTTAAACTGCGATAGGTTGAAAGAAGCTGAGTAACGTAGTTTGCCGATGTTGTCGCTCCAGCCTAAATCCAAATCAATGCCTTTGGTAGTCATGGTGCCTGTATTTTGGTTAGGGTTTTCAAATCCTACAAACATCGGAATCTGCAAGGCCAACAACATGTCTTTGGTTTGCTTGTAATAGGCATCGGCCGTGAAGCGCAAACGATTTTTTAGAAAATAAGCATCCAAGCCAACGTCGGTAGATGCGGTCTTTTCCCACGAAATATCCTGAATGGCGTATTGCACTTGGGCGGCGGTTTGCTGAGCTACCGCTACGTTGTTTTGATAAAAAAGTGCATTACTAAAGTTCATGATACCCACCGATGGATAGTTTCCAATACGCTCGTTACCAAGATTTCCCCACGATGCCCGCAGTTTCAAAAACGACATCACGTTTTGTCTTTTGAAGAAATCCTCTTCGCTTACTACCCAGCCTGCCGACACCGACGGAAATGTACCCCAACGGTAGTTGGCATTGAAACGCGACGACCCGTCACGGCGCACATTGGCCTGAATCAGATATTTATCTTTGAAACTATAGGTCAAACGGCCGAAATAAGAGCGATAGGCCGTTTCAAAGGCTGACCCGAAGTTATCTCTTAACGCAGCGGGGCCTTGGTTGAGATAAGGATAGGTGTCAAACAAATATTGGTCGCGCGAAGCCCCCATCGACTCGCCTTTGAAATAGTAGTTTTCGTAACCTGCCAACGCCGTAAAGTCGTGGTTACCAATAGTTTTTAGGTAATTGCCCAAAAACTGGGTTGTCACACTAAAATTAGTCGTGCGGTTTTCGTCCAAACGTGTCGTAAGACCACCTCCAATTAGCGATACCAAATATTGGTTGGGGTCGTTGGCGGCATAGACATCTACTTGGCGATTAAAGCGTTTTTGAACATTAAAATCAAAAATAGGCGCAATGATTCCCGATATTTTCAGTCCTTCAATGGGTTTAATATCAAGGGCAAGTCGTCCACCAATTTGATTGTAATTGATTCGGTCAGTGCCACCATATTTAATCTTAGCATACACGTTTTCACCTGCTTTTCCATCAGCAATGCGGCCATCTGCCCAGACTGCTGGATAAATAGGAGATGAGATCAGAATGCGCTGCAAAGGAGTTGCCACCGAAGGGTTACTTCGGGTATCAATTCCAATGTTTCCAAAATCTGTTGGGCTGGTGTTTGCGGTTGGGTCGAGCGTGTTCGTTCTTTTGAAGTTAAAATCAACCGTTCCTCCAATGAGCTTATTGATGGTAAAGTCGTTGTTGGAACGGACAAAAATCCGATTGTAGTTTTTGTTGTCGTAAAAACCGCCCACTTTCTCAAAACGAACCGATGCGTTTGATTTTACAAATTTTGAACCTCCTACGATGCTGATGCTGTGGGCTTCTCTAGGGGCTACTTTGTTGAGGGTCAAGGTCATCCAATCGGTGTCGGGGTATCGATTAGGGTCAGACAAGTGTTTTTGGTTGTAATCCGTCAACAAATCTTGGCTAAAAGTCGGGAAGCGGTTTGCGCCGTTGCCCGCATCGTTCCAGCGGAGTTCGTTGACAAGCTCCATGTAGCGCTGCGCCCGCATGTAGTCGGGGAGCTGAGTGGGGGTATCAAACCCATTTTCGTAGCTGTATTGAATAGAAGCTTGGTCGGTTTTGGCCCGTTTGGTCGTAATCAAAATCACCCCTGCTGCTGCTCGCGAGCCGTAAATAGAGGCCGACGCCGCATCTTTCAATACAGTAAGGTTCTCGATATCATTGGGGTTTACTTGGTTAACATCACTCACAGGTACACCATCGACAATCACCAGTGGGTCAGAACTACCAATCGTCGTAATCCCCCGAATCCGAATCGTGGCGCCGCCCATCGCACCATTGGCACCACTTCGCGACACCATCACGCCCGACATCGCCCCCTGCAGTGCTTGTGCTACCTGCGTTTCTTTGCGCTCCTTAAACATCTCCGAATTGATGGTGGACACGGCACCCGTGAGGTCTTTTTTCTTTTGAACGCCATAACCTACCACCACCACTTCTTCCAGCGATTTGGTGTCAGGCTTGAGCGAAATAGTCAAAGAAGTCTGATTGGCGACATTTATTTCTTGACTCAAATAACCGACAAATGAGAAAACGAGGATGATGTTGTCGTCGGGAATCGAGAGACGATAATTGCCATTGACATCGGTATTGGTGCCACGCTGCGTACCTTTTACCAAAATACTTACCCCAGGTAGCCCTACACCTTTTTCGTCCGAAACGGTCCCCGTGATATTTCTATCGACATTGCGGAATAATTCAAGGCTTGAGGCGTCGCCGTTTGGGAGTACTTCTTTTTCGTTTTTTACTTTTTTTAGCAAAATCCGATTTTCAATCACTTCGTACGTGACTTCGATGGGCTTCAAAATTTGGTCCAATACGGTCGAAAGACGGCGGTTGTTGAGACTCACAGAAAGGCGCTGGGTTGACTTGATTTTGGTGCTATACACAAACTTAACGTTTGCTTGCTTTTCAATGTCGCTCAAAATTCTACTTAACTCAAGCTGCTCCCCCGCGACGGAAATGGTGCGGTTGAGCACCTCTTGGGCACGTGTATCGTGTGCGATTGCCATACCACTGCACAACACGATTAGCAACAATTGTGATAAGGTAATTTTCATGAGATTCCACCAGATTTTGGGAATTGGTAACGGTTTTTGCATACATTTACTTGTTTTTTGATTGGATAAATTGGAAAACTAGCCCCTCCCACAGATTGGCGTTTGTAGAGGGTTTTACTCTTGGCCGAAAATGTTCGCTGCATTTTCGGCCGCTTTTTTTAGTTAGCAACCGTCTCCATAAATGAAGACCACCGTGCCACGTTTTTCGTAAGTGGCGTCAATGGATTTGCAGATAAGTTCGAGTTGGGTAAACATCGAAAGCCCGTTGAGGTCGGCAGTGATGTGACAATCCTTGGCGTTGGGATTGGCAATCACAAACTCTAGCCCGTACCGTAAAGAGAGGGAGTGGAGGACGTTCTCCAACGAGGTTTCTTTAAACACCAAAGGAAGATTCACTACCTCTGGTGCAGCAATTGGAACAGGGTTTTCAACAATGCCTGGGACAATGTTTTTGGAGGTAACGTCATAGAGCACCTTTTGATTTTGGGTTAAAATAACGCCATTTTTCTCCGCTTTCTGGTTGGGCTTTTCGGTATAAACCGACACTTTGCCCGTCGTTACCGATACTTCGATGGTGTTTGATTTTTCGTGGTGACTTACCCAAAAGCTCGTTCCCAATACCTCGGTCGTCAGCTCTCCCGCGTGTACCACAAAGGGTTTGGTAACGTTGCGTTTTACCTTGAAAAAGGCTTGCCCTTTCAAATAAACGGTGCGTTTGGTTTGGTTGAACGTTTTGTCATACACGATGCTGCTGTTTTGTTTGAGGAGCACAATCGTACCGTCTTCGAGGCGTACTTCTTGCTCGTGCGTGGTCGTGTTTTTTACTTCAATACCCTTATTTTCGGCTTGTGTTGTAAGGGCTTGTAAAGCGGTGTTTGAGGTTGTGGGTTCGTTGGCATTCCACCAAATGAAGCCCATCACCAAACAAGCCGCCGCGGCCGAAACCCACGTCCAAGGCATTTGTAGGAGGCGAGCGCTAGGGCGGATATGCCCGTGGATACGTTGCCAAAGGCGTTTTTCAAGCGTATTGCGCTGGTTTTCTGCTAGATTGGTTGGGTATGAAGAAGGCTGCTGCCGAAGCCATTGCTCCAAAAACCGCTCCTCCTCTTCGGTAGTTTTCCCTTCAAGGTAGCGCTTTGATAGCTCGTTAAATTCTTGTTGAGTCATCTTTATAGGGGTGTGTTTATAGCCTAGTTGTTGGATTGATACGATTTTAGGTTCTCTTTCAAGAACTTGAGTGATTTGGTGATGTGGTACTCGACCGCTTTTTCACTCAGGTTGAGGCCATGGGCGATTTCTTTCACCGACTGATTCTCAAAACGGCTTCTCTTGAAAACCTCCGCGCTTTTTTCGGGCAAAAGATTGAGCACTTTGTCCACTGCTTCGGCCAATTCTACGTAATTGACGATTTCGTCGGTGGTATAATTTTGGTGGATTTCCTGAAAAATGAGGTACTCTTGGTATTTTCGGTAGTTTACTTGCGACTTGATGTAATCATATACCTGATTTTTGATGGCAATGGTCAGGTACAAATCCAGATGGCGAATGACTACCTCGGAGCGGCGATTCCAGATAGTTAGAAATACCTCCTGTACCAGCTCCTCGGCCTCTTCCCGCACTCCTGTTTGGTGGTAAGCAATGCCGTAGAGTTTGTACCAGTACCGACGGTAGATTTCTTCAAAAGCAGGAATCTTGCCTTCTCGTAAAAACTCCACCAGCCGCTCGTCATCCCATTGCTTCATTGTCATTGTTGTGTGATTTACCAGTACAGTAGAGGAAAGGGAACAAATCCCTAAATAATTTTAAAAAATAATTGAATTATCTTGTTTTGAGCCAGCAGAGCCATAAAAACAAAAAAGGAGGTCACGTTCTGTAACCTCCTTCGGAAAAACAATCGGGTGGGTTTATTGATAAACGCGCACAAAATCCACTTCCATCGAAGCAGGGAAAACGCTTTCATCAACCCCCTTTGCACCGCCCCAATTGCCACCAACGGCTAAGTTGAGCAACAAATAGTGGGGTTTGTCAAAAGGCCATTCGTTGACCGTTTTGTGTTCGTTGGGAATACTCAAATAAACAACGCCATCCAACAAGAAATCCATCTTCTCGGGTGTCCAGTCCACGGCATACACGTGAAACTCGTTATAAGGGTTTTTGATGAAAATCTTCTTCGATTTCTGCGTTCCTTTGACGTGGTTGTAGGCTTGAGTGTGAATCGTCCCGACGAGCGTATCGGGGTCGTAGCCAACGTGCTCCATGATGTCGATTTCTCCGCATTTGGGCCAGCCGACTTCTTTAATGTCTTTGCCAAGCATCCAAATCGCGGGCCAAGTTCCTCGTCCTTTCGGTAATTTCGCCCGAACTTCAATTCTGCCGTACGTCCATTCCCCTTTGTCGCGCGTAACCAAACGAGCGGAGGTGAATTTGCGATTTTCCATTGCCTCTGGACGGGCTGTAATGGTTAAGATGCCCTTCCGAACGACGGCGTTGTTGGTGTCTTCCTTCGTATAATATTGCAGTTCGTTGTTTCCCCAACCATTTCCTCCGACGTCGTAGCCCCATTTTTTTGAATCAGGTAAACCCGTATAATTAAACTCATCACCACCTACCAGCTTGCGTTTGGTTTTGGCAAAATAGGCATCGTGTTGCAGCCCTTTTTCGGGTTCATCGGTCGTAAGGAAATCAATGTTTCTACCTAAAAAATAATCCATGAGCAAGGTATCGTTGACCGTCCAAGCGTTCGTAACAATGCCCTCTTTTTTCGCTTCATCCAGCCATTGTTCATCCCGTTGAAAAACACTAAAATGATAATCTGCCCCGCCAATGTTGTCGGCTTTCAACTGTGCTGCAGAAATGTTACCATTGAGGTATTGAAGTTTGGCGTCTTTGTCGAGCTCGCGTACTTTTTTCAAAATATCATAATCAAAGCTGATGTAAACAATCCACTTTTGAGCCTTCATTTTGCGCACCATTTGCACCACTTTTTCGGCCAAAAGCACCGCCCGTTCTTTGCCCGCAGGCGACGGTTTGATTTCGGTAACGAGCATGGTTTTTTTCTGCTTTTTGCCTTCTTTTAAGTACTCCTCCAGCGTAGGTAGTAGTTCGCCGTTTTTGAGCGGTTTTTTACGCAGTTCGGCAAAATCGGTTTGTTCGATGTCCATGCCTTCGTGGTGCGCGTCGTGGTTGATGACCAAGACGTCATCTTTGGTCATCCGCACGTCAAATTCAGAGCCTACGCATCCCAAGCGAACGGCTGCTTGCAGGGAAGCGATGGAGTTTTGAGGAACGCCCGTTTTTTTCCACGCTCCTCGGTGTGCCACGATTTTGTTGTTGTGAAACTGCTGCGCACTACTTAATTGAGTGCTTAAAAGTAGGATTGTGAAAAGGGAAATCAGATGGATTTTTGGAGTCATGATGAAAATCAGGAATAGAGCTACTAGGTTGACTACTGTACTTTTATTACTTTCAAAATCGTTTGTTTATCTCTCAAATGAACACGTAAAAAATAGACACCATTGGATAACTGACTGACGTTAAATTCTTCGTGGTGGATACTCGTTTCGGGGACAAAAACCCGTTTAAAAACCTGACGACCCGAGGCGTCTAATAAAATAGTTTGCACATCTTGCCCTTTGCTCTCTTGTACTTTTAGGCGAAGGGTGTTGGTGACGGGGTTGGGTATCACTTCGGCCAAAGCCCCGTTGTCTGTCATTTGTTGTCCATTCTCCGAAACAATTGCTTTTTGTCGTAAGGCGCCTGCTCCGACGCCGTCTTTGGATTGAATTCGGAACCAATATTCTTGATAGGCCAAAACTGTTCCTTGTGGTTGCCGCGTTGAGGGGTAATTGCTTCCCCAGCCTTTCTGATTCCAGTAGCGGATGGACAACTTAAACAAACCTTTGGACAAACCTGCATCGTGAATATTTACCCCTTTGTCATCCAGCTGATAAAAGCCGTAGGCAGGGTGGTTTTGGGCATAAAGTTCGGTAAAACCGTCGCGATTGGCAAACATAAAATAAGGGGCATTGTTTTCATGGGTATTGTACGAACGCACAGTGCCTGTTTCCGAAACGGTTAGCATGTCAAAGGTAAGCGAGCCGTCGGTGCCAAGCGCGCAGGTTTCTACGAAGGCTGTCCAAAAACGGGGTGCGGTTTTGTTGGGGTTTTCGCTGTAATAAATGGTTGGATTTGATTCAGTACTTAGTGGCAATGTGGGGCCTGCATCGGGAGAAATGTACTGAGAAGCCCAAGCCGTCAAGTCATTTGTTTTGATGGCCGATTTTGATTGCCCAATGTTGATAAGGCTAATAGTGATTGGTGTAACCCTTACGAGTGCGTTGCCGTTTAAGCTGGCTGAGGGTAGGGTTGCGCCATTGGCATCTGTCACCGACACCAAGGTGTAAGTGGTGGTCAGGGTAGGAGCTACACTTATTTTCTGACCGCTACTGTAATTATTGACGGTAAAAGTACTACTGCCATTGCCATACACAAGGGAATAGGGAGCGGTGCCACCCGTAATAGCCACCCTAATATCGGTACTTGCACCTGCACAAATGGTGGCTTCGCCGCTGAGGATGGCATTGGTGAGCGGCATTGACGAACAGCCAGCGATGGGTTGAAAACCGACGTCAGTACTTTGGTCAGAACCACTACCCAGCACTTGGTTGAGGCTGATGGTCCCGTTGCCTGCACTTTCAAACCCATTTCTGATGGTAGAGGGCGTCGTGGAGCCGTGCCAGTTACAGTTTAGGGTGACAGTACCTTGGGTTCGGTGGATGAGTGCTTTGTAGGTGAAGCCAAAACTTAAATCGTTTTGTTCAACGATGATTCCAACGGGAGAGGCATTGATTTTCCCAAATTCCCCAAAACGAATGCCATTTTGCGGCCCATCAATCCGATTGTTTTTCAGGATAACCCCCGACAGCACCGCAGGGAGGGTATGGTACAAAGGGGCATCGTCGCGGGCTTTGATGGCAATGGCCGCAGCACTTTGTGAGTCTAGGGCCGCACCATTTGCCCCCGAATTGGTAATGTCTGAGTTTTGGAGGGTAATGTTGGCGTAAGTGCCGTATTTCAAGTTGATATCAATGCCGTTGTTGAACTCATAAGTGGGGTCGGTGCCGTTGTTTTCCATCGTTAGATTTGATAGCAACGCGTTGCTCAGTTTTTCAAAATATAACCCCTTCTGAAAATTATTGCTAATGGTGCTGTTTTGAATAGTGATTTGGTCAAAGGCAACGGGTGTGGTTGACTGGGTGACCAACATTCCTTGGGTATTGCCCGAAATTAGGCAATTGTCAATCAGCATTCCGTTGACTGCGTTGGTGGTAAGTACTTGAATCCCGACTGTACTTGCTTTTGCGCTGGTGCGTTGAATGCTTGTTTTTGAAATGGTAACATTGGTGGTGAGGCCACTAAAATTGATTCCTTTTTGACAATAATCTACCAAAGCCATGTCTTGGAGCGTCGGACGAGCAACTCCGCTTATTTGTACAGCTACCTCATACTGGGTAAGGTACATTTGTTGAAGGGTGACGTTGGGGGCGGTAATGGTAAATCCGATTCCTTGGCAAGCCGATGCGGGAGTCAGAATGGTATTGGTAGCAGGGGAGCTTTCTTTACCTGCTCCTTTGATGGTCAGTTCTTTCGACACCATGACGTTTTCTTGGTAAGTTCCTGCTGCTACGTTGATCACGTCGCCAGTTGACGCAGCATTGATTGCGGCTTGAATCGTACGTTTGGGCGACCCCGCCGCTCCCGCATTTGAATCGTTACCTGTTGTAGAAACGTACCAATCGGCCGACCAACATACATGGGTAGCTACTAAAATACCGACTAAGCTCAACAAGAAAGAGGCTGTTTTTTTCATGACATTTGGAATAGAAAAGGTGTATGGGGGGAGGAGGCTAACGCTAACAAGGATGTAAAAATACGCAGGCACATCAGAATTGCCTAGTTTTTTATTTCTTTTAAATAGAAGATTTTGATTGTCGCTCTAAGTCATCCTAAATGAGTGTATCCAAGGTGGATGAGATAGGCATGAGTATAGGTGACTTTGTGTTTAAAGTGCCTGTTAATCATCGCTTTAAAAAAGGTGTCTTTCTGACACAAAGCAAAGTGGCTCCATACACCTTTAAGTACCATCGCAATTTTATAGTTTAGGCTTTAAAAAAATGGAAAACCGTTAAGTAATATTTAGATAACATAGCCTTTGTAATACCAAACGAAATTCCTTAATTGCCATCAAAAGGCAAATTAAGCACAATTAACTAATGAAATTACCCATCAAAACCATTGATTTCTGCTGCTTAAAAGACTATTTATCCTTTTGACAATTAGTGCTTATTGTTAAAAAACTTACGAATAGCAGATTTTTCAAACCATACTTCCTTGAAACCGACAGAGATTAAAAACCCTGAGTATTTCCACAAAGTGGTGGATTGCCAGTACGCTTGCCCTGCGCATACGCCTGTACCAGAGTACATTCGGCTGATTGCGGCAGAGCGCTACACGGAGGCGTACATGGTCAACTGGGAATCCAATGTTTTCCCAGGTGTGTTAGGTCGTACTTGCGACCGTCCGTGTGAGCCTGCTTGTCGCCGTGGGCGCGTGGAGGAGGAACCCGTTGCGATTTGCCGCCTCAAGCGCGTTGCTGCCGACAACAAAGGGGACGTAAAGGCATTTATGCCGCAAGGCCCTTTTACGTCAAACGGTAAACGTATTGCCTTGATTGGTGGTGGCCCTGCGGCCCTGACCGTGGCGCGAGATTTGGCGCCGCTTGGTTATCAAATCGACCTTTACGACGACCAAGACCGTGGGGGAGGAATGATGCGCAGTCAAATTCCTTCGTTTCGTTTACCCGAAAACGTGCTGAACGAAGAGGTAAACTTTATCCTTGATTTGGGGATTCATACACATTTCAAAACGCGCGTTGATAGCCTTCGTGGCGTGTTGGACAAAGGGTATGATGCGGTTTTTGTAGGAACGGGCGCGCCCAAAGGAAAAGACTTGGCCGATTTGCCAGGGCGTTGGGATTCGACAGGCAACATCCACATCGGGATTGAGTGGCTGGCGAGTGTCGCGTTTGAACACACCCAAAAAATTGGTAAGAAAGTACTTGTACTGGGTGGTGGAAATACCGCCATGGACTGCTGCCGCACGTCTCGCCGCTTGGGGGGAGAGGAAGTAAAAGTGGTGGTTCGTAGCCCACGCAAAGAAATGAAAGCCTCGCCTTGGGAAATCGAAGATGCCTTGCACGAAGATATTCCTATTTTTGAAAACCACGTTCCAAAATCATTTGTGACCGAAAACGGTAAGCTGGTGGGAATGATGTTTGAAAAAGTAGAACCTAAATATGAAAACGGTCGCCGTAAGCTTGTTCCAACGGGCGAACCTGAGGTGTTTTTTGAGGCTGATGATGTATTGATTGCCATCGGACAAGAAAACTCCTTCCCTTGGATTGAGCGTGATTTAGGCTTGGAGTTTAACCAATGGGGCTTGCCTGCGTTGGATGAAACGACGTTCCAATCGACGGTTCCGAACGTATTTTTTGGTGGTGACGCTGCACTGGGGCCGAAAAACGTCATCACGGCCGTAGCACAAGGACACCAAGCGGCGGTTTCGATTGATTTGTACTGTAATCAACAATCGCTTACTGAGCGCCCGTCGCCTTACACCAACTTGATTAGCCAAAAAATGGGTATTCACGAGTGGATTTATGATAGCGATGTGACGACTGATATTCGCTACAAAGTGCCGCACGCCGATAAAAGCTTGACCCTAAAAGACCGCAAAAAAGAAGTGGAGTTGGGCTTTAGCCAAGATACGGGCTTCAAAGAAGCGCAACGTTGCCTCAACTGTGACGTTCAAACGGTCTTCTCGGAAAGCCGTTGCATCGAATGTGATGCCTGCGTGGATATTTGTCCTACTACTTGTATTACGTTTACCACAAATGGTGAAGAAGAAGACCTTCGTACGCGTTTGAATGCCCCCGCCAACGATACTGACCAAGATTTGTACGTGTCGGATACGCTGAAAACAGGGCGGGTGATGATCAAAGACGAAAACGTGTGCTTACACTGTGGCCTTTGCGCCGAACGCTGTCCTACATCGGCTTGGGACATGCAGAAATACTTATATTCAGTTACCAAAGCAGGGAATCAATGCGGAATCTTACAGGAATTAACGACTTAGTAGTACGATTTGCCAACGTTAACGGGACAGGGTCGGCCAGTGCCAACAATATGTTTGCAATGTCCATTTTTAGAATGGGCATTCCCATGACGGCTAAAAATATTTTCCCCTCTAATATCCAAGGACTACCAACTTGGTACGAGGTTCGGGTGAGCGAAAAAGGCTATTTGGGCCGCCGTGAAGGGGTGGACGTGCTTGTGTGCGTCAACCCACAAAGTATGAAACAAGACATCGCCTCGGTCAAATCGGGGGGATATTTTGTGTATGATAACACCAAAAATTTACACAAAGATTTTATCCGCGAAGACATCAACTACATCGGAATCCCGATGATTGGTATCTGTATGCGTTTGTACCAAGATCCCCGTCAGCGTCAGTTGTTCAAAAACATGATTTACGTGGGTGCATTGGCTGCTTTGTTGGACATTGAGTTGGAGGTGGTAAAAGGAATCATTGCCGATGAGTTTGCCAAAAAACCAAAACTCATTGAGCCTAACGTGCAAGCAATGATGGAAGGTGTAAAATATGTGCAGGACAATTATAGCTATCCGCTCCATGTACGCGTCGAACGCCGTGATTTGGTGGGCGACAGCATCGTGATTGACGGAAATACAGCGTGCGGCCTTGGTGCAGTGTATGCGGGAGCGACCGTCGCGGGTTGGTACCCGATTACTCCTTCGACCTCATTGGTAGAAGCTTTTGCCAAATACGCCAACAAATACCGCCTTGACCCCGAAACTGGACTCAAAAAAGTAGCCATCGTGCAAGCCGAAGATGAGCTGGCAGCCTTCGGGATGGTGTTGGGTGCTTCGTGGAACGGAGCGCGGGCGTTTACGGCAACGAGCGGCCCTGGCGTTTCGTTGATGAACGAATTTTTGGGCTTGGCCTATTTTGCCGAAATCCCAGCGGTACTGGTGGATGTACAACGTGGTGGCCCTTCAACGGGGATGCCAACGCGTACGCAGCAGTCTGATTTGTTGTTGGCTGCTTATGCCTCGCACGGGGATACCAAACACGTTTTGTTGTTGCCAAGTACACCTACCGAATGTTTCAATTTGATGGCAGATGCGTTTGATTTGGCAGAACGTTTGCAAACGCCTGTCATTGTGATGACGGATTTGGATTTGGGAATGAATGACCACTTGACGGCACCCTTGAAATGGGACGATAGTCGTCGCTACGACCGTGGTAAAGTATATACCGCGCAAGATTTGGACGATTTGACGGCAGTAGGTAAGCAATTTGGGCGTTATTTGGACGTGGACGGCGACGGAATTCCGTACCGTACCATTCCAGCCACCCACCCAACCAAGGGTTCATTCTTCACACGCGGTACGTCGCACGACGAATACGCTCGCTATACCGAAGACGGGGTAAAAAATGCCGAAGTACTCGACCGTTTGCTTAAAAAGTGGGATACCGCCAAAGAAATTACGCCAAAACCCGAGTTTTACCAAACCGAAAACAAGAGCAATGTCGGGGTGATTTTCTTCGGAACAACGACCTACGCGGCGTTGGAAGCGATGGATTTGCTCCGTGAAGAAGAAGGGATTGCGCTAGATGCGATGCGTGCCACGGCCTTCCCGTTCCATTCGTCGGTAGAGGAGTTCATTTCGGCGCACGATCAAGTGTTTGTGATTGAGCAAAACCGTGATGCGCAGTTCCGTACGTTGTTGATCAATGAACTGGAAGTGAATCCGAAAAAACTCATCAAAATCCTCAATTACGACGGAATGCCAATCACCGCAGAAGCGATTCGTCGTCAGATTGCGGGGGTTTTAGCGACGGTGTAAATAAAATCTAACCAACCTCCCGAAAGTTTTAAACTTTCGGGAGGTTGGTTAGGAATGGTTTCTCAGATGTAAAGTATTGCGGAGTTGTAGTGAAAATTAATGTATTTATTTTGACAAAATGCACTAGGAGTCATTAAATTGCACAAGGCATTCTTTTTAATGATGTGTAAGCTTCAAGTCAAAATAGATTTATAAACAAATGAAGTCAAGATACATAAATCCGTTTACGGACTTTGGATTTAAGAAGTTATTTGGAGAAGAAGCTAGTAAGCCAATGCTTATTGACTTCTTGAATGCACTTTTGTCTCAAACAAACAAAATTGTTGACTTGAATTTTAAGAACACTGAACAACTCGGCCAAACTGATACGGATAGAAAAGTAATTTATGACATTTATTGTGAAAACGAAAGCGGAGAAAAATTCATTGTAGAGCTTCAAAAAGCAAAACAAAATTATTTTAAAGAAAGAACCATTTATTATTCTACTTTCCCAATCAGAGAACAAGCTGAAAAAGGAGAATGGAACTATAACCTAAAATCTGTTTATTGTATAGGTATTTTAGATTTTACCTTTGATGACTACGAAAACGAACCCGAAAAAAGTCACGTAGTGCATACTATCAAACTTAAAAACCAAAATGGGAAGATTTTTTACGATAAATTAACGTACATCTATCTTGAAATGCCCAATTTCAAAAAGCGTGAACATGAGTTAAATTCAAGGCTTGACAAGTGGTTGTTTTTTATTAGGCACTTAGAAGATTTTCAAACGATACCAGCTATCTTCTCTGACGAAATCTTTACACAAGCATTTGAAAAAGCAGAGCTTGCGAAATTTGGACAAGCAGAGTTGGATAGTTACGAAAATAGCTTAAAAAACTACCGTGATTTGAAAGGTGTAATTGATACGGCATTTGACGATGGAAAAATGGAAAGAAGTAAAGAGATTGCAAAAGCACTGAAACAAAATGGCGTTTTGATAGACATTATTATAAAATCAACAGGCTTGACTCAAGAAGAAGTTGATAAACTTTGATGATAGTTAATAGGAAAGCTAATTTAGTCTCATTTATAAAAGTTCGACCTTGTATATTTAAACCCGTAGCATTTACCGCTCGACATTCAAAATGACTTACATAAAACCAAAATTTCGTCACCCTGAAATGCCCAAAAATACCATTGGGTACGCCAAAGCCGATTACGAAGGGGTGATTTCGACGCTTTGTGCAGGTTGTGGCCACGATTCCATCAGTGGGGCCATTGTACAAGCTTGTTATGAAATGGCGATTGAGCCGCATCGCGTGGCCAAATTGTCGGGGATTGGTTGCTCGTCTAAGACGCCCAACTATTTCTTGAACAATTCGCACGGCTTTAACTCGGTTCACGGCCGTATGCCTTCGGTGGCGACGGGCGCTAACATGGCCAACCGCGACTTGATTTACCTTGGTGTTTCGGGCGATGGCGATACGGCTTCCATTGGGATGGGGCAGTTTGTGCACGCCATTCGTCGGAATTTGAACATGCTTTACATCGTGATGAACAACGGCTGCTACGGACTGACCAAAGGGCAGGATTCGGCAACGGCCGACCAAGGTTCGGTGAGCAAAAGTGGCTCGGTCAACCCCTTTGAGGGTATTGACTTGCCAGGGATGGCGCTTGAACTGGGAGCGACTTTTGTGGCGCGTAGCTTTTCGGGAGATAAAACGCAATTGGTTCCACTCATCAAAGCCGCGCTTTCGCACAAAGGTTTTGCGTTGATTGATGTGATGTCTCCGTGCGTTACGTTCAACAACAATGCGGGCTCAACCAAATCGTACGACTACGTTCGCGACCACATCGAAGCCTTGGCCGAAATTGGTTTTGTACCTGAAAAAGAAGAAATCACGGTTTCGTACGAGACAGGTACCACGGTAGATGTAGAGTTGCACGATGGTTCGGTAGTGCATTTGCAAAAATTAGCCGATGGCTGGGACCCGCGCGACCGTCAAGCGGCGATGCGTCGTTTGCAGGCAGCCAAAACAGAGGGAGAAATTCTGACGGGGTTGTTGTATATCGACCCCAATAGCAAAGATTTGCACGAAGTGATTAAATCGGATTTGCGCCCGTTGAATAGCCTGAAAGAAGAAGACTTGTGCCCAGGTTCTTCTATTTTAGACCTTATAAATGAGGGTTTTAGATAGTAATAAACGCTAACGTATTTTAAAAAAGTGGACCCTAACAAGTCCACTTTTTTGTTTTTAATTCATGAAGGGCTAAGGTAATTTCGCTCAAATTTTTTCTACTTTATATTTGTAATAAGTCTAAATAATAGTAATCTTTGCGGCTGTATTTCTCACCAAGCCAATAAATACTATGTTTAAGCATCTTTTATCTATCCGTTTTGCCGCAGCCGTGTTGGTAGCCATCAGCCTGACATCCTGCGAAAAAGAAACGACCACACCTCAACTTCGCAAAACGATTGACTACGCAACGTTAACAGAAACGACCCCTTACAGTAGCTTATTTGTGGACGAAACGGGCAAAACAACCGTTGACTTGAGCAATGGCAACAACCGTTACAAGATGTTTCAGGCGTTGAATACCTACATTAGTTCTTCTATTAGTGGAAATAAGCAAGTGGATGCTACTGTGTTGAAAAACATGTTTGGCAATACAGGAAATGCGTTTGCAGATAGTACAAAACTCAATACTTCAGGAGTACAATTACGGAATGTAACTGCTTCGTCTTGGTCAACTACCGAAGCAGAGAAAGTAAGAGCTTATTTTGAAACATACTTTACGCTGACTGCCGAAGCCAGCAAATCGGTGACAGCTACTGCTGCCAAAGGAAAAGCAGGCAAGCTTGGAACGTACTTAGTGGACGAACGAGGAATTGAGCCCATTCAAATCATTCAAAAGTCTTTGATTGGCGCTATGCAGTACGATTATATCGGGAATGTTTTGCTAACCAAAGGGTTGGATGCCGATAATTCTACGTTGGTGTCGGGCAAAAATTACACCCAATTGGAACAAAACTGGGACGAAGCCTATGGATTGTTGACCCTGAACCAAGTATATCTTAAAGGTTCAACGGATGCTACCAGAGGAACTACTGAGTTTGCATTGGGTTCTTATATTTGGGAATACAACAAAGGGGCGTATGCTAAAATCCACCCAGCTTTCTTAAAAGGACGTGCGGCGATTATCAACAACGACAAAGCCGAACTCAAAAAACAAGCCGACTTTATCAAAGCTGAAATAGAAAAAGCGCTTGCGGCTTCAGCCTTGGGATATTTAGGCCCTAAATACATCGCAGCTACCACCGATGCAGCCCGTGCACACGCCATTGGCGAAGGTCTTGGATTTATCTATTCACTGCGTTTTGCCACGGTAAATGGGGCAGATGCGGCTTTCTCGGATGCAATTATCAAAGCGTTGGTCTTGGATTCAGCAGGTGGTTTTTGGGATTTGACTCCTTCAAAACTCACGGCAGCTTCTGACGCCATCAAAGCCAAATTCAAATTGTAACTTTCTGACTTATCCACACCATTGATTTCTAAGCAAGAGGGTAATTGGTTTTCAGCCTTTTGCCCTCTCTTTTCTGTTTAAAAAGCTATGTTTAAAATGAATACTTTCAAACGAACTATTGCAGTTGTAGCGCTATTGAGTGGTTTTTTGTGGGCATGTGGAGAGAGCTCAACGACCGAGCCAGCGCCAGATGACGATTCTAAAGACCGTAAAGCCGTTTTGACTCATCTAGCGGACGAAATTATTTTACCAGCTTATGCCAATTTTAAGCCGAAATTGGAGACGATGATTTCAAAATCGCAGGCATTTTCGGCTAAGCCTGATGCGACTACCTTGAGCGAATTTCGTCAAGCGTGGGTGGATGCTTATACTGAATGGCAAAAAGTAGAACTGTTTGACGTGGGGCCTGCCAACAAAACGGGAATTCGGAATTACTATAATATTTATCCAACAAATGTGACGGGTATCAATGACTACATATCCGACCCATCGGTCAATCTGGAAGTGGCTACTTCGTACGACAAACAGGGATTTCCAGCGTTGGATTATTTGATTAATGGCGTTGGAGCAACCGATACACAAATCGTCGCCTATTATACTGCATCGGTGGAAGGCCCCAAGCGATTGGCTTACATAAAGCGAATTACTGACCACATGAATGCGTTGATTACGAAGGTGATAGCCGATTGGAATGGTTCGTACCGAACAGAGTTTACGACCAAAACTGGACTTGACATTGGCTCGCCGATGGGTGAGTTGGTCAATGGGTATGTGCTTCATTATGAGCGCTATATTCGTTCGGGGAAATTCGGTATTCCGTCGGGAGCAATGCTCAATGGCGTGGTCGCCTCCGATAAAGTAGAAGGTTTTTACAAAAAAGATATTTCCAAGATACTTGCCCAGACTGCTCACCAAGCCGCCGTTGATTTTTTTAATGGAAAAAGTGTAAAAACGGGGACAAATGGCGCAGGGTTTAAAACGTACCTCGATGCGCTTGGAGCAAAGGACAGTGCTACTGGCAAAACCCTTTCTGAAATGATCAACGCACAGTTTGACATTGCCAATCAGAAAATAAATGGGCTCAAACCTAATTTTTATGAGGAAGTAAAAACAAACAATGCTGCCATGGTGCAAGTTTATACCGAAATGCAAAAAGCGGTACGTATGCTAAAAGTGGACATGACTTCGGCCATGAGTATCGTGATTACCTATACGGATAACGATGGTGATTAGGGAAGTAAAAACAACTTCAGCAGCCCCTTTGGCCGTTTTTAGGATTGTCTTTGGGGCTATGATTTTTTTGAGTGTGATTCGGTTTTGGTACCAAGGTTGGATTCAATCATTGTACATTGACCCCAAGTATTTTTTTCCATTTTATGGCCTTGAATTTATAAAGCCCTGGGGCGAATATACCTATATTCTGTTTGTTAGTTGTGCTTGTTGTGCCTTGATGTTGGCTTTAGGTATGTTTTATCGGATAGCTTCGATTGGTTTGTTTTTAAGCTTTACGTACATTGAGCTAATGGATAAAAGTACCTACCTCAACCACTATTATTTTGTAAGTTTGGTGTGTTTGATGTTGATTTTTTTGCCAGCTCAGGTGTATTTCTCAGTAGATGCGTATCGGAACAAAAACCTGCTTTCTGATGCTATCCCCGCTTGGTGTCTTAGTTCGCTTCGGCTTTTTGTGGGGCTTCTCTATTTTTTTGCAGGTTTGGCCAAAGTAAACAGCGATTGGTTGTTGTTAGCGCAACCCCTAAAAATTTGGCTACCAGCAAAAAATGACCTGCCAATTATTGGTTTTTTGTTCAATTATTCGTGGATTCCCTTCGTATTTAGCTGGTTTGGCTGCCTTTATGATTTGCTCATTCCTTTTTTATTATGGAATGCAAAAACGCGACTTTGGGCCTACGGAGCCGTGGTTGTGTTTCATGGTTTAACGGCTATTTTGTTTCCCATTGGGATGTTTCCCTACGTGATGATGGTAACGGCCTTGGTCTTTTTTTCGGGAGAATTCCACCAAAAAATCATCTCTCACTTAGGAAAATGGTTGCAACTTCCATCGACTTTTTTACATCCCAATCGAATCTATGCTTATGCACCAACTAGGCAACGAATCTTGCTTTTGGGATTTGGAGCCTTTTTTTGTTGGCAATTACTTATGCCATTTCGGTATTGGTTGTATCCAGGAGAATTGTTTTGGACAGAAGAAGGTTATCGGTTTTCGTGGAGAGTGATGCTGATGGAAAAAGCAGGCTATGCCCAATTTACAGTGCTTGATAAGCAAGGGCGTCGAGAAGTAGTTAATAATCAGCAATTTTTGACGCCATTACAAGAAAAAATGATGTCAACTCAGCCTGATATGCTGTTGCAGTACGCCCATATTTTACGCGATTTTTACCACCAGCGTGGTTATAATAACCCCCAAGTTTACGTTGATTCTTACGTAACTCTCAACGGGCGGATGGGGAAGCCACTGGTCGAACCTACGACCAATTTGGCGCAAGAAGAAGAGTCTTTCAAACCTAAAAAATGGATTACTTCCTTTGATGATACAATTACGGGTTTTTAGTTTTTTAATGACATTTAGCGTCATTTTTTCGGCTTTTGGCCAATATCAGCTTACTGGACAACTTTTAGCCAAACAAGATAGTAGTTTTGTGAAGGGCTGTATCGTTTCGTTGAATGTGGGTAATCGAACTGCTACTACGGACGAAGAAGGGCGTTTTTCGTTTGGAAAATTGGCAAAAGGTACCTACGAGCTCTATACCAATTGTGCAGATTTTAAGTCTGCAAAAATCTCGACGACGCTTTTGGACGATACTCATTTTGTGGCTATCTGGTTGGTGGGGCGTAACGAAACGTTGAATGAAGTGGTCGTTACGGAGAAACAAGCCGACTTTGGTTTTACACGGATGCGTGCCGTCGAAAGCATGGGAATTTATGAAGGGAAAAAATCGGAGGTAATCATCCCAGAACAGTTAGTTGCCAATCTCGCAACCAACAACGCCCGTCAGGTGTATGCCCGCGTTGCAGGGCTGAATATCTGGGAAAATGAAGGCGCAGGGTTGCAACTGAGTATTGGTGGCCGTGGTCTTGATCCCAACCGAAGTTCAAATTTTAACGTACGGCAAAATGGTCACGACATCAGCGCAGATGCGTTAGGCTACCCCGAAAGTTATTATACACCTCCCATCGAGGCCGTTGGAAAAATTCAAATCGTGCGGGGAGCTGCCTCGCTTCAGTACGGTACGCAGTTTGGGGGATTACTCAATTTTGTCATGAAAAAACCTGTACTGAACCGTAAGCTTGAGCTGGTAGCGCGACAATCTATTGGTTCATTTGGGTTTTATAATGGCTTTGTCAGTGCAAGCGGAACCATCGGAAAACTGAGTTATTATACCTTTGGACAATACAAGCAAGGCAACGGTTGGCGTCCCAACTCGCATTTTACAAATGGGACATTTTATGCCGATGTGGACTATCGACTGTCCGAAAAAACAACGCTTGGGGTGGACGTAACGCATACGTCCTACTTAGCCCAACAGCCTGGCGGGCTCACCGACCAAATGTTTCGGGATAATCCGCGTCAAAGTAACCGAGAACGTAACTGGTTTAAGGTAAATTGGAACATGCTCGCGGTGCATTTTGACCATAAATTTAACGTAAATCACGAATTTAACCTTCGTTTGTTTGGTTTATCGGCCTATCGCTATTCGTTGGGCTTCCGACCCAACCGCGTCGCAAGTATCGACGACAACAGCGAGCGTGATTTAATCAAAGGCGATTTTACCAACTGGGGAGCCGAAGCGCGCTTTTTGAAACGGTATTTTTTGGGTAAAAAACAAGGTGTTTTACTCGTCGGAACGCGTTATTACCACGGTTTTAACCATAGCATTCAAGGGCTAGGAAGTAAAGGGAAAGACGCTGATTTTACCTTTGTAGATGACCCGCAGTCGGTGGCTTCGGACTACCGTTTTCCCAATCGAAACGTGTCGGCATTTGTAGAAAATATATTGTATCTCAATGACAAACTTTCAATTACACCTGGGCTTCGTTATGAATACATTTACACAACGGCGGATGGGTTTTATGGGACGATTTTACGCGATTTGGCAGGGAATATCATCAGTTCAACCCGCACCAACGAACGCCGCACCAACGGGCGTCAGTTTGTGATAGGGGGGATAGGTGTCAGCTTTAAACCTACGTCAACACTAGATGTGTATGCCAATGTTTCGCAGAATTATCGTTCTATTACGTTTAGCGACATGCGCATCACCAACCCTTCGTCGGTGATTGACCCCAACATGAAAGACGAGCGTGGTTATTCGATGGATTTGGGCATACGAAGCACGCAAACGACGCTGTATAATTATGACGTAAGTGGGTTTTATTTGAATTACAATAACCGCATCGGTGAAGTACAATTTTATGATGAAAACCAACGGGTGTTACGCCGCCGTAGCAACATTGGACAAGCCATTATTTATGGGTTAGAATCGTACGGAGAAGTGGATGTTTGGCGGGCGTTTTCGCCTGATTTGTCGAAAGCGAGTGGGGTACTATTTGCCAATGTTGCCGTAATTCGCTCCAATTATAAGGCAAGTGAGATTGCGGGAGTCAAAGGGAAACAGGTGGAGTTTGTCCCAAAAATTAACCTCAAAAGTGGGCTTCGGATAGGCTATAATCATTGGAAAGCATCGTTTCAATATACCTATTTGTCGGAGCAGTTTACGGAAGCAACCAATGCCCGCGACGGTGGTGTGTCGGCGGTCGTTGGAATAATCCCTGCTTATACCATTTTGGATGTAAGCGCATCCTACGAATTTCGCCGTTTCCGAATCGAAACAACGGTAAATAATTTAGCCAATCGCGCCTATTATACTCGTCGCGCCACGGGGTATCCAGGCCCAGGGATTCTTCCTTCCGATGGGCGCAGTGTGTATGTTACTGTCCAAGTGAAAATATAAAAACACCTACGTTTTTCGCAGCGAAGACGCCCGAATCACCACATTAGTATGTAAAACTTTGGTGATTGATTGGGTGTTTTCGTTGGGTTTTTTGATGAGTTTAATGAGCAGTTCTGCGGCCGAACGACCCATTTCAAAAGCAGGCTGGGCCACTGAACTCAACGGCGGGTTGAGCATGGCGGCCATGGGCAAATCAGAGAACCCAATCAAGGCAATGTCCTTGGGCATGGTCAGACCCGCTTCGGTAATGGCCGCGTGGCACCCAATGGCAATGTTGTCGCTTGCGGCAAAGATACCGTCGGGATGAATGGCACTTTTGAGTAGTTGCCGCGCCACTTCAATCGACTGCTGTGAGTCAAAATGGGTGGACCAGACATATTCTTCGTGGTACGGCAACCCGTGGTCGAGCAAGGCGGTTTTGTACCCTTGAAGTCGCCTTTTGCTGATTAACAAATGCGGCGGCCCTGAGATGTGAACAATCCGCTGACAGCCTTGGTCAATCAGGTGTTTAGTGGCATTGTAAGCACCTTCATAGTCATCGACGGCCACTTTATGGGTGTCTATTTCTTCGTAAATGCGGTCAAAAAAAACAATCGGAAAGCCTTTGTCGTGCAGGTTTTTGAAGTGCGAGAAGTCGGTGGTATTGGTCGCGACGGCCACTAAAAAGCCGTCTTTTCTTCGATTGTAAATGTGCTTGACGTTTAATACTTCGCGTTCGTAGTCGTCGTGGCTTTGGTAAATTACGACGTGGTATCCTTCGGCAAAAGCGACGTCTTCGATTCCCGCAATCACAATCGCAAAAAATGGATTAGAAATGTCAGGAACAATCACCCCGATGTCGTTACTGTGGCTGTTTAATAAGCTTAGGGCAACGGGGTCGGGGGTATAGTCTAGCTGTTCGGCAAGTTCAAGAACCTTGCGTTTGGTTTCGATACCAATTTCGTGACTATCTCGTAGCGCCCTCGATACGGTCGAGGTCGAGAGGTTCAGCTGTTTGGCAATGTCTTTTATCGTGACTTTTCTCATGGGAGTGCAAACCTAAAAAAGTCCTATTTAATTCTCAAAGTATGGTCTTTAAATAAGAAACATAAATATAACAGTAGGCGCTTATTTTCCAATTTTAAATCAAAGAAAGCTGGGTGGTGCAACCGTTCCCGAAAACGTTTGCGTAAATAAATGAATCTTACTTCTTTCATAAGCGGGCATTAAATTCTAACATCATGGAAGAAAAATGCCCTATCGCTCTTATTTAAGCGATACAAAATCTAAACATAATACCATTTTATTTACTAAAAATTGTACGAATGAAAAAGCAACTAGCTATTCTTTTCACTTTACTTTGGGTATCGAGTACTGTCTTTGCCCAAAAAGAAAAATGGACCCCTTTATTTGATGGAAAATCATTTAAAGGATGGAAGCAACTCAATGGCCAAGCAAAATATACCATTGAAAATGGGGAAATTGTGGGAACAACCGTTGCCAATACGCCCAACTCTTTCATGGCTACCGAAAAAGAATACGGCGATTTTATCTTGGAATTAGACTTAAAGGTCGATAATTCGATGAATTCGGGCATTCAAATTCGTAGTTTGTCAAAGCCCGATTACCAAAATGGCCGCGTACATGGCTACCAAATCGAAATCGACCCGTCAGACCGTGCTTGGTCGGGTGGGGTGTATGACGAAGCACGCCGTGGCTGGTTGTACAACTTGAACTTTAACCCCGAAGGTAAAAAAGCGTTCCGCCGCGACCAGTGGAACCATTACCGCATTGAGGCCATCGGAAACGTGATTCGGACGTGGATAAATGGTATTCCAACGGCGCATTTGATTGACGACATGACACCTCAGGGCTTTATTGCGTTGCAGGTGCATGCCATCGGAAAAGACCAAAAAGAAGGAACGCAGAT
Source organism: Runella defluvii (assembly GCF_014195535.1). Lineage (GTDB taxonomy): Bacteria > Bacteroidota > Bacteroidia > Cytophagales > Spirosomataceae > Runella > Runella defluvii. Next base: position 239,819 of record NZ_JACIBY010000007.1, read on the forward strand.
TCGTTGGAAAAACATTAAAATTCAGACAGAAAACCTCAAAGCGAGTCCCGTTGATAATTGTCCTGTGGAGAACTGGATGATAAACAGCTTGTCGGAGCAGGAAAAAGCGCAAGGTTTTAAATTGTTGTTCAACGGCAAGGACTTTACAGGTTGGAGAGCCGTACACAGCGATAAAATGTCGGGTAAGCACTGGAATGTGGTGGATGGCACAATGAACGTAAGCCCATCGGATGGGTCTGAGACGGGCAATGACATTGTGACGACTGACCAATACGGCGCGTTTGAAATGAAGTTTGAGTTTAAACTTTCAGAAGGAGCTAACTCAGGTGTGAAGTATTTTGTGAACGAAGCCTTTGATTCGGGAGGTAAGTCGGGTATTGGGTTGGAGTTCCAAGTGTTGGACGACGAAAAACACCCCGATGCCAAAATGGGCGCTGCTGGAAACCGTACGTTGGCGAGTTTGTACGATTTGATTCCATCGTATAAATTGGACAAACGCTTCCAAAAGAAAATTGGTGAGTGGAACCAAGGCCGCATTGTGGTGTATCCAAATAACATCGTTCAGCACTGGCTCAATGGTTTTAAAGTGCTAGAATATGAGCGTAAAAGCAATATTTATGATGCACTTGTTGCACGTTCAAAATACTCAAAATACCAAGGTTTTGGCGCGGGCGACAAAGGCCATCTCCTTCTTCAAGACCACGGCGACAATGTGTCGTTCCGTAATTTGAAAATCCGCGAATTGAAGTAATACTTTTACCACATAGGACACACTAGGTAAGAAGCACATCAGAAAACCTATGTGTAAATACTAATGTGAACTATGTGGTAAACCATAACTAACCAAACCTTACCGATGAAAAAATTACTGTTATTTTTATCAATCGTAGGCGTAGCCAACGCCCAAAAACAACCTCAGTTAAGTCACCGTTCGGTCAAAGTGTTAAAAGTGAACGGTTTAGAGTTTAAAGACTTAAACAAAAACGGTAAGCTCGACCAATACGAAGACTGGCGTTTGTCTGCCGAAGAACGGGCAAAAGATGTTTTGTCGCAAATGACCTTGGAAGAAAAAGTGGGTTTTATGCTCATCAGCACGACGCGGATGGCAGGCGAGATGACTTTTCAAGGAAATGCGGGCAACGAACGCCGTGAAATCACGGGCAGTTTCAACGAAGAAGATTTGGTACAGGGCACCAACATGTTTACCCGCAAACCGTTGGCTGTGCCTATGCTTTCGGCGTCTGGTACTACAAAAGGCGTGAACGAGCGGCATTTGCGGCATTTTATTTTACGGGCCAATACCAGTGTAAAAAACCTTGCTGAGTGGTCAAACAACTTGCAAGCGTTGTGCGAAAATACGCGTTTGGGCATCCCTGCGGTAGTGGCCTCCAACCCCCGAAACCACATAACCTTTGACGCTTCCGTGGGCTTGAGCGTAGGAGCAACGCCTTTTTCAAAATGGCCTGGCGAACTCGGAATGGCCGCCATGCGCGATTTCAAATTGACGCGTGAGTTTGCCCAGATAGCCGCGCAAGAGTGGGCAGCCGTAGGGTTACGCAAAGGCTACATGTACATGGCTGATTTGGCTACCGAACCCCGCTGGAACCGCACCGAAGGAACGTTTGGAGAGGACGCCGATTTGTCGGCCAACATGATTCGGGAGATTGTACTTGGGTTTCAGGGAACAAAATTGGGAAATCAGTCGGTGGCGATGACGACCAAACATTTTCCAGGGGGAGGCCCGCAAGTGGGGGGACAAGATTCTCACTTTGATTGGGGGAAATTTGCCCACTATCCAGGCGGGATGTTTGATTACCATGTAAAACCGTTCAAAGCGGCGATTGAGGCAGGTACCTCGTCGATGATGCCCTATTACTCGGCTCCCCAAGGCAAAGAGTTTGAGGAAGTTGGATTTTCGTACAACAAGGCCATCATTGACGATTTATTGCGCAAAAAATTGGGTTTCAAAGGTATTATTAACTCCGACACGGGGCCAATCGACATGATGCCGTGGGGAGTGGAGTCGTTGACCCTTGAGCAACGTTACCAAAAAGCATTGAACGCGGGTGTTGATATTTTTTCGGGAACAGCCGACCCTACTCTTTTGCTCGAAACGGTGAAAAAAGGACTGGTGACTGAAAGCCGAATCGATGCGTCCGTAGCTCGTTTATTGAAAGAAAAATTTGAATTAGGGTTGTTTGAAAATCCTTATGTGGATGTTGAAAAAGCCCAAAAATTGGTAGGAAATACTGAATTTCAACAAAAAGCCGACCTCGCCCACCGCAAATCAGTTGTTTTGCTTCGCAATGACGCGAAGTTGTTGCCTTTGACCCAAAAAACAAAAGTATTACTCGAAGTCATTCGTGATGCGGGCGGGCGCAATGCCGAATCTCCCATCAAAGTGATTAAGCCCACTGCTTCGTATCCAAACGTGGAGTTTGTGTCAACGAAAGAAGAAGCCGATGTCGTGGTGGAATGGCTGTATCCGACAACTGGAGGACTTTTCAGCTCGAATGGAAAAGCGATTGAATTGAGCTTATCAAAAAACCGAATTGACGTGGTGCGCCTCAATGAGTTGTGTAAAGCCAAACCTACAATTGTGGTCGTAAATTTTACGAATCCTTGGGTAATTGAAGAAATTGAGGGAAATACTAAAACACTTTTAGCTACTTTTGGCACTACGCCCGAGGCGGTGATGGATGTAATTACGGGGAAATTTAACCCAACGGGTAAGATGCCGTTTGCGATTCCTGTCTCAGAAAAAGCCGTCGCAGAGAACAAATCTGACGTTCCTGGCAGTAAGGAAAACGCAGGCTATGCTTTGTTTAACTTTGGAGCTGGCTTAAATTATAAGAAATAAATCGTACTAATTTTTTTATGGCATTAGAACAAACATGGCGCTGGTACGGCCCCAAAGACCCTGTAAGTCTCTGGGACGTTCGTCAGGCGGGAGCAACAGGCGTGGTGAACGCATTGCACCACATTCCGAATGGCCAAGTGTGGACCATCGCTGAAATCGAAAAAAGAAAGACTGAAATTGAAGCAGTAGGGCTGACGTGGTCAGTGGTAGAAAGTGTACCCGTTCACGAAGACATCAAAAAAGCGACGGGGAACTACAAACAATACATCGAAAACTACAAAGAAAGCTTGTCCAATTTGGCAGCTTGCGGCATAGACACCGTTTGTTATAATTTCATGCCTGTGTTGGATTGGACGCGTACCGATTTGGATTTTCGTTTACCCGACGGCTCAACAGCTTTGCGGTTTGATATGACGGAATTTTGTGCGTTTGAAACCTATATTTTGAAACGCCCCAATGCCGAAAAAAGCTATTCGGAAGCCCAATTACAGAAAGCAAAAAGCTGGATTGACCATGCTTCGGACGCCTCGGTTCAAAAACTAATCCGAAACATCATTGCGGGTTTGCCAGGAAGTGAAGAAAGTTTTACGGTAGAGGAGTTTGCCGAAGTGTTGAAGTCGTACGACAACGTGGACGATACGGCACTTCGCACCAATTTATACAACTTTTTGAAAGAAATTACTCCCGTAGCTGAGGACGCAGGCGTATTGTTGGCCATTCACCCCGACGACCCCCCGTATCCGATTTTGGGTCTTCCTCGGGTGGTAAGTACCGAAGCCGATGCTCAGCAATTGTTGAAAGCCTACGAAAGCAAGCACAACGGCCTTTGTTTTTGTACGGGAAGTTACGGCGTGCGGGCTGACAACGATTTGGTAGGAATGGTCGAACGCATGGGAAATCGCATCAATTTTGTGCATTTACGGGCTACCACGCGCGATGCGGAAGGTAATTTTTATGAGGCGGATCACCTCACGGGCGACGTGGATATGTATGGCGTAATGAAGGCGTTGGTGACCGAACAACGACGTCGGATTGCCGAAAACCGTCCCGATTACCGTTTGCCTTTCCGTCCCGATCACGGGCACCGAATGTTGGACGATTTGAACCCCAATAAAAAAACAAACCCAGGCTACACGGCCATCGGTCGCCTTCGTGGGTTGGCGGAGCTTCGTGGGTTGGAATTGGGGATTGAAAGAAGTTTATAAGTTGTTGAAAAATGGAACACGGGTTTAATGGATTAAACAGATAACCACGGATTTTAAATCAGTGCAAATCCGTCTCATCCGTTAAATCCGCGTTCCATAAAACCTTGCACCTCTTTGAAAACCGATGCAGTTCCTATTCTAAACCCCTTTGAAATGGGGCAGCTCCATTTTGAGGAGCATTTGGCGTGGCAGTCGTTGTTTGCGCCAACGCATCACTATTTTCACATCAATCGTCTCGAAGATTACAAAGACATGATGCGCTTTCCTTTGCCGCCGCATCGAAAAGTGGTGTATGATTTTGTGTTTTTGACGGAAGGGCAAAGTGTGCGTAGCAAAGGATTAGATAGCTTCTCGTTTTCGGCCAATACTTTTTTCTTTTTACCCGCTTACCAAATCACCAGTCACAAGTCGATGAGTGCCGACGCGCGAGGGTTCTACTGTCACTTCGACCTTGATTTATTGACCAAAAATATCCACCACAAAGAAATTTTGCAGGATTTTCCTTTTCTTCAATTTATTGGAAATCCGTTGGTGTCTGTTGATGAAACAACGCGAGAAACCATCCTATTTTTGCTTCAACGCCTCGAAAAAGAGTACCAAAAGCCCGAAAAACCTGATTTTCGACTTGCACAATTGTATTTGTTGGCATTGATGACCGAAATAAAGCCCTTTGTCGTGGCGGATAAAAAGGTAAGAATCAACGCCGCATCGCAAATAACCGAGCGTTATAAAAATGCACTGGAGCAATTTATTTACCAAAAGCAAAAAATCACAGATTTTGCCGAAATCCTAGCCGTGACGCCCAATCACCTCAATAAATGTGTCAAGGCAACGACGGGTAAATCGGCGCATGAGCTGTTGGACGATATGCTTTTATTGGAAGCCAAAGTGCTTCTAAAACAAACAACGCTGCCCATTGCTGACGTGGCGCTTCGTATAGGCAAAAGCGAACTAAGTGACTTTGGACGTTTTTTTAAGCAGAAAACAAGCTTTACCCCCAGCGAATACCGCAAAATGGATTGATGTGGATTCGTTTTTACCACATAGACCATAGTAGCTTTACACATAGAAAAACATAGATTCGCATTGTTTATTGGCCTATGTGTTTACCAACCAGCTCTTAACCAAAATTGATACAAAATGAAAAAAGCTTTCTTAATTGTTGCCGCTTTACTTTTAGGAGCAAGCCTCGAAAGCCAAGCACAACAAGTCATTCCGTTGTACGAGGGCAAAGCCCCAGGCTCCGAAAACTGGACGTGGACTGAAAAAGAATACGCTAATAATGGATCTAAAAATCGGGTGATTTATAATGTCGTTCAACCGACCTTAACAGTCTATTTGCCAAAGCCAGAAGTGGCCACAGGAACGGCCGTCATTGTAGCACCTGGCGGAGCGTTTCATATTTTATCCATTGATAACGAAGGTATTGATGTAGCAAAGTGGCTAAATTCCAAAGGAATTGCTGCGTTTGTGTTGAAATACCGTTTGGTGCGTATCCTGACCGATAACCCTGTGGCGGAGTTGATGCCTAAAATGCAGGATTTTAAGAAACTGGATGAAATCAATGCACCTGTGGTTGAGATGGCCGTGGCGGATGGTAAAAAAGCCATCGAGTACGTTCGGAGTCATGCCAAAGAGCTTGATATTTTGCCCAACCAAATCGGAATCATGGGATTTTCGGCAGGAGGAGCCTTGACGTTAGGGGTGGGACTGAGTTACACGGCTGCCAATCGCCCCGATTTTATTGCTCCGATTTACCCTAAAACCGATATTTTTGGTCCGCTTAAAGTCCCCGCCGATGCCCCGCCCGCGTGGATTTGTGCCGCTTCCGACGACCAATTGGGCTTTGCTCCGCACGCAACGGCATTGTACGACGCTTGGATTGGCGCAAAAAAAATCGCAGAATTACACATGTATCAAAAAGGAGGACACGGTTTTGGCATGAATAAACAAAAAATACCGACCGATACGTGGTACGAGCGTTTTGGAGAATGGATGAAATTGCAGGGTTTATTGAAAAAACTACGCCCATCTGCCTTGGAATTGAACTATTCGGAAGAGCAGATTGCGAATTTTGAACGCAACGATTGGGCTAATTTCAGTCGCTACAGTGAGGCCAACAAAAAGCTGCCCGCTCCCAAAGAAGGTGAAAATCGCGTCGTATTTTTGGGAAACTCCATTACACAAGGTTGGGTGAGCAAACAACCCGATTTTTTTGCCAAAGGCAACTACATCGGTCGTGGTATCAGCGGACAAACTTCTCCCCAAGCGTTGCTGCGTTTTCGCCCTGATGTGGTGGACTTGAAGCCTAAAGTGGTGGTAATCAACATTGGCATCAATGACATCGCCGAAAACACAGGGCCGTATAACCCCGATTTTACGTTAGGAAACATTGCGTCGATGGTTGAAATTGCCAAAGCCAATGGCATCAAAGTTGTGTTGGCGTCGGTACATCCAGCGTTTGAATTTCCGTGGCGGAAAGATATCAGTGACGTTCCCAATAAAATTATTCGCTTCAACGAGCGCCTCAAGCAGTATGCTCAGTCGCAAGGAGTTGTTTACCTCGATTACCACAGTGCTATGAAAGATAGTCGTAACGGCATGGCGCCCGATATTGCCGAAGACGGCGTTCACCCAACCCTGAAAGGATACCAAATAATGGCACCACTGGCCGAAGCAGCAATTGCCAAAGCGCTGAAATAAATTAATGTGCAGGAGGTTTCTCAAAACCTCCTTAAATAAGCCTCGGTAGAGGCGTAAAGTTTGTAGTTAACGTGTAGGAGGTTTCTCAAAACCTCCTTAAATAAGCCTCGGTAGAGGCATAACGTTTGTACCTAACGTGTAGGAGGTTTCTCAAAACCTCCTTTTTTTGTGTAAAGGCATAAAAATTGATATAAAATTAGGAATATTAGAAGACTAAATTTGAAAATGGATTGATTTTGTAGAATAGTTGCGTCTTTTAGATTAACAACTGCTGCGTAAAATATTGAAACTTTGCATTGAAAAATAGGACTAAATAAAGCGATATTCAACTTTAAAAACATACGTTAGTGGCAAAGAATCCGCATTTCCTTTCGCAAATGGCCCACATAGAGGTGCTAACAACCGACCTTGAAAAGTCGGTCTATTTCTTCCGAGATGTCGTTGGCATGGACGAGACAGGGCGTGAAGAAAACTCAGTGTACCTCCGTGCTTGGGGTGATTATTTTCATCATACGTTAAAATTAACCCAAAGTGAGCAATCGGGTTTGGGGCACATTGGATGGCGGGCGGATAGCGCCGAAGCGCTGGAAGAATGTGTAGCGCATTTGGAAAGCTTAGGCGCGGGTAGAGGCTGGGTAGATGGGGATTTAGGACACGGGAAAGCGTATCGTTTTCAGTCGCCCGATGGTCACATACACGAGGTATTTTGGGACGTAGTTTGGCTTCGCGAAACGGGCGAGCGCGGCAGTGTCTATGCTGACCGTTATGCAAGCAATCGCTTGAAAGGAGCGAACCCTCGCCGATTTGACCACGTAACCTACATGGTAGCCAAAGGGAAATACGCCGCTGAAAAGGCATTTTGGCAAACATTTGGACTCAAAAACCCTGACGAAATACGAATTGCGGACGAAATACCACCTGTCGGTGGATTGTGGACCATTGGAAACCTCTCGCATGACATTGCCGTCTTTACTGACCCTAATATCGGTGAAAATGAGGCCGTTTTGAACCACATTTGTTGGAACGTCGATAGCCGCGAAGAGGTACTTTTAGCATTGGATTATTTCATCGAAAAAGGCTTCAAGAGTGTAATGGGAGCACCCACGCGTCACAAGGCCGACGAAGGCTTCTTTATTTACATCCAAGACCCAGGCAGCGGGGTTTTATTTGAATACTATGCTTGCGCTCGTTTGGTGTTTGCGCCTGACCATCAGGATGTTCACTACCTAAAAGATAACCCGAACGATGCGTGGGGAAGCGTGAATCCATTTGCCGAAATGGCCAAAGGAAAAAAACTCGGCCTTACCGACGGACAAGTAAAACCAGTTGATATTTAATGTAGTGATAAGTGATGAGAGTTAAGAGATAAGTGTTTCGTAACTCTCATCACTCATCTCTTATAGCCCATCTCTCATAACTCATCACTCAAAATGTGGCATTATTTTCCTGGGCAGTATATGCCCTCATATCAAGTCAATCGTGCATTAACTCAGGCCCATTACGGGGGTGGAGAGTTTGCCGAAATTTTGGAAGTAGCAAGTGAAATCGACCCACTCGACCGCGAGAGTTTTAACCGTGCTTGGGTAAAAATGGGCGATAAAGTCTATGACAAAGCAGAAGCCTATGCACAGGCCAATCAGCGCGTGTCGGCGCGACGTACCTACTTGCGGGCGTTCAATTACTTACGTACGGCTGAGTTTTTTATGACTCTGCACGACGAACGCAAAATTCCTTATTACCTCAAATGCCGCGATGCCTTTATCAAAGCCATTGATTTGTTCGATGAACGACCAATAACGGTTGATATTCCGTTTGAAGGCTCAATACTTCCTGCCTATCTTTTTAAACCAGTTGGCGTTGCAAATCCGCCAGTAGTGGTCATGTTTGGTGGGTTGGACAGTTTGGCCGAAGAGCTTTACTTCGGAATTGCCCAACACCTTAATGAACGCGGAATAGCCATGATGGCCGTCGATGGCCCTGGACAAGGAGCGGCTTTGCGCTTGAATCACATTCATACCCGCTATGACTATAATGTGGCTGGGACGGCAGTATTGGACTATATTATTGAAAATCTCGGCGAGCATGTCGATACCGCTCGGGTAGGGGTTGGGGCTGTTTCGATGGGGGGCTACATGGCGGCACGCTGTGCGGCGTTTGAGCCTCGTTTTAAAGTGTGTATGATTTTTGGCGCGGTTTGGTCGTACTACGACATTTGGAAAAACCGTCCAGACAATCACCCATTGGCCGAAATCGTACAACATATCGTAGGAGCCGACAACATGACCGAAGCCCGCGAGCGTCTTAAATACTTTACGTTAGAAGGTGTTGCCGAAAAAATTCAATGCCCAACTTACATTCTCCACGGCGAAGACGACCGCCAAAATTTTGTGGAAAATGCCTACAAAGTAAACGACGCCTTGACTTGCGAACACGTGATGGAAATCGTGCCGAAAGAAGAAAGTGGCTCTGCTCACTGCTCAGTCGATGATTTTACCAAGACTTTTAATATGTACGATTGGATTGAAAAAAAGATTAAGAGTTAGTCACTGGTGATTGGTTACTGATAATTGGAGAAACCTTACCTGCACCTAATTACCAATCATAAACTACTAAAATGGTTACCCAAATAAAAAAAGGAATTACGTACGCCGAAAGCAAAGAAGCAGATCTCAAAGTGCGTGCTTTGGTAGAAGAAATGCTCGAAAATGTGGCGCAAAATGGTGATAAGGCCGTACGTGAGTATTCGACAAAGCTTGATCATTGGTCGCCCGAAAGTTTCCGACTTTCGGACGAAACGATTGAGGAAATTGTCGCGTCGTTGCCCGAACAAGTGATTCAAGACATTACGTTTGCCCAAACCCAAATTCGGAATTTTGCCCAAATCCAACGCGAATCTATGCGTGATGTGGAGGTCGAAACCCTTCCTGGGGTGATTTTGGGGCATAAACATATACCTGTCAACTCGGTGGGTTGTTACGTGCCAGGTGGGCGCTACCCGATGGTAGCCTCAGCGCACATGAGCGTACTTACGGCTAAGGTTGCGGGGGTGAAGCGCGTGATTGCGTGTACGCCACCCATCAAAGGTGAAATCCCCGCCGCTACTGTTGCAGCGATGTACATGGCAGGTGCTGATGAAATTTACCTCCTTGGGGGCGTTCAGGCCATTGCTATGATGGCGTTGGGGACGGAAACCGTAAAGCCCGTTGATATGCTCGTAGGCCCAGGAAACGCCTACGTGGCCGAGGCCAAACGGCAATTGTTTGGAAAAGTAGGAATTGACCTTTTTGCGGGTCCTACCGAAACCTTGGTGATTGCCGATGATACCACGGATGTCGAAACCTGCGCCACCGATTTGCTCGGACAAGCAGAACACGGGCCTACGTCGCCTGCGGTATTGTTAACCACGAGCAAAACCATCGCCGAAGGCATCGAACCCGAAATTCAACGCCAATTGGCCGTTTTACCGACGGCCGATATTGCGAGTGTTTCGTGGCGAGATTACGGACAAGTCATTTTGTGTGACACCGTGGATGAACTGGTGGCCGAAGCTGACCGCATCGCCAGTGAACACGTACAAGTAATGACTGAAAATCCACGGTATTTCTTGGACAAAATGACCAACTACGGTGGGTTGTTTTTAGGCGATAAAACCAACGTTGCTTATGGCGATAAAGTCATCGGCACCAATCATACATTACCTACCAAAGAAGCAGCTCGTTACACAGGCGGACTCTGGGTAGGCAAGTTCCTCAAAACTTGTACCTACCAAGAGGTTCGTACTCCAGAAGCCAGCGCATTTATTGGAGAATATTGCTCCCGACTTTGCGCCATCGAAAACTTCTGGGGCCACAAAGAACAAGCGGACTTACGGGTGAGAAAATATACGAGCGATAAGTGATGAGAGCGAAGTGATAAATAAAAGTTTACGAGGTTTAAAAGTAAATAGTATGGACAAAGAAAACTCATCACTAAACTCTCATCGCTCATCTCTCAAAGTTGTTCTCGTCACAGGCGGTGCAGGGGAAATCGGGTCGGCCATTTGTAAAAAGTTTGCTCAAAATGGCTATTCAGTGATTGCTACGTACAACAGTAATTCTGCCAAAGCTGAGAGGCTACTAGCTGAGTTGAATGTAATTTCTGAGTCTAAAACTCAACACTCATCGTTCATCACTCATCACTCAATTTTCCACGCCCCAACCACCGATGCTCAAAAAGTAGAGGAGTTGAAGGCATTTGTGGCCGAAAAGTATGGAAAATTAGATGTCTTGGTTAATAATGCAGGCATTACAACGCCCGTACCGCACGATGATTTGGAAGGCTTGACCGACGAATGGATTGATAAAATCATGCAGACAAATTTCCGAGGTTCGTTTGCCATGTGCAGAGCGATGAAAGAACTATTAGAAAACTCATCACTCATCGCTGAGCACTCATCGTTAATAGTCAACATCTCCTCCATTGCTGGTATTTACGGCATCGGTAGCAATGTGGCGTATTGTGCCTCCAAAGCGGCGATTGATTCCATGACGCGTTCGTTGGCGCGTGTGTTGGCACCCAAAATCAGGGTAGTGTCGGTGTCGCCAGGATTTGTGGAAGGAGAATACACCAAAAATTTTGACCAACAATTCCTGCAAAACCAGCGAGATAACACGCCATTGGGGCGTTTTGCAACGGGGAACGACGTAGCACAGGCTGTGTTTGCCTTGGCGACCTCACTTACATTTACCACGGGTACAATTCTGACCGTTGATGGCGGTCGATTATTGAAATAAATTCTTACAAAATGAAAATAATAGACCTTTCAGTAACTATTTCGGAAAAGATAAAAGAGCCGCTCCCAACCAAAATTGTCTATGAAGACCACAAAGAAGGGGCAAAAAAAATGGGTGGAAAACTCTTTGAAGGCTTGACCGATGTGTTTATCGACGGAAACGGCCCTGCGGGTGAATTTTTGACCGTAACGAGTCATTGTGGTACGCACGTCGATGCGCCGTATCATTATTTTCCAACTTCTGAGGGAAAACCAGCCCGTACGATTGATGAAATGCCGTTAGAATGGTTTTTTCAAGATGGCGTTGTCCTTGATTTTACCGATAAACCCGACGGCTATATGTTTGAGCCAGAGGATTTACAAGAGAAATTAGAGGCTATCGGCTATAAACTGAAACCATTGGATATTGTCTTGATTCGTTGTGATGCGGATAAGCGTATTCATGACGATGATTTTGTAAAAATTCACGTGGGAGCATCGGCAAAAGCCACGCACTGGCTTATTGACCAAGGCATTAAAGTAATGGGTACCGACGGTTGGGGTTGGGATATTCCATTGCATATTCAAGCAGCAGATTTCAGGGAGAATCCTCGTCCAGGCATTATCTGGCAAGCGCACTATGTAGGTATCAAAAAAGAATATTGTCAAATCGAAAAACTGGCAAATCTTGACCAATTGCCACCTTTTGGTTTCAAAGTGGCTTGTTTCCCTGCCAAAATCGAAAAAGCAAGCGCTGGCTGGACGAGGGCGGTAGCGATTTTGGAAGATTAGTGATAAACGATGAGTAAAACTCATTTGTAGGTTTTTCAAGAGTAATCAATCGTCAATCGAATCAATCCTAAACCGTAAATTAAAATACCGTGGTAAAAAAAATATTGGTAGTCGGAGCTGGCATCGGAGGACAGTCAGTGGCGATCGGTCTTAAAAAAGCAGGTTTTGAAATAGACGTTGTCGAAATCCATAAAGAATTTAACGTTTATGGTGTCGGCATTATTCAGCAGGCCAACGCGCTTCGGGCGTTAGATGCCATTGGCGTAGCCGACGAGGTCATGCGGAGAGGCTCACCTTATGGTAAAGTGAAACTTTGTTTGCCTCATGGCAACTCGCCGTTTGGCGTTCAGATTGGCGAAGCAGGAACGCCACCAATTGGTCGTTTTCCAAGCCATAATGGTATCTCTCGCCGAATCTTACACGATGTACTTTTTGAAGAAGCTCAAAAAGTAGGCTTGAAATACCGCATGGGAGTGACTGTTGAGTCCATTGATAATCAGCCTGATGCTGCTAAGGTAACGTTTACGGATGGTACTTCTGCTACCTACGATGTTGTCATCGCCGCCGACGGAGTCAACTCAAAAGTACGCAAGCTCATTTTTGGCGAGTTCAAATCTACTTACGTAGGTTTGTCGGTGTGGCGCTATGCCTTTAAGCGTCCTGCGAGTTTGGATACGGGGTATATTTTCTTTAATAAAAAACACAAGCTGGGAGTCATCCCGATGACGGCTGAGTTGTGTTATATTTTCCTTAATTCGGCGGAGGGAGACAATCCAATTATCCCTGAAGACCAATTGGTTGAGAAGTTGAAAAGCTACATGTCGGCTTATCCGATTCCGCTGGTGCAAGAGCTTATCCCTCAAGTAACAGACCCTACATTGGTCAATTATCGCACGCTTGAAACCCTCCAAATGCCAGCGCCTTGGTACAAAAACCGAGTCGTAGTGTTGGGAGATGCCGCGCATACGACGATTCCGCAATTGGGGTCGGGGGCGGCGTTAGCCATCGAAGATGCCGTGGTTTTGATTGAAGAATTGCAAAAGGAAGGTTCAGTAGAAGAAGTCTTTGAACGATACATGACCCGCCGCTATAATCGCTGCAAAATGGTGGTGGATGTTTCGGAAACCTTGGGGGCTTGGGAATTGCTCGAATACAATGACCAACCACTACCTGAAGGGGCAAACATGGGGATGCTTATGGGAAAAACAGGCATGGCGTTGACTCAGGAAATTTAGTTAATGGTTACTTGTTATTAGTAAATCAGTTTTAAATGCCATTGGTACTGTAAGCAATAACCAGTTTACCAATAAACCAATAACCCAAATGAAACTAATCACATTTTTAAATAAAAGCCAAGAATCACGCATTGGCTGGCTTGTAGGAGAAAAGGTAGTAGATATGCAGTTGGCGAGTTCTCAATTGCCGACGGACATGCTCACTTTTATAGATAACCACGAAATTTATTTCGAAATTATTCAATCGTTAGGCGATGTAGCACCGCATTATTCGTTGGCTGATGTGCAACTTTTAGCACCGCTACCCAATCCACGAAGTTTTCGGGATTATATTGGGTTTGAGATGCACATGCAAAACGCTTCTCGCTCGTTTGGACATAAAATTGGCCCTGCTTGGTACGATATGCCCATTTTTTATTTTACCAATCACCAAGCCATTTATGGTCCTGAGGCCGAAATCAAACGCCCAACCAAGGAGACGAAGCTCGATATTGAGTTAGAAATGGCCTGTATCATTGGCAAGAAAGGAAAAGACATCAAAGCGGCTGATGCTCGTCCATATATTTTTGGTTATACGATTTTCAACGATTGGACGGCGAGAGCAATCCAAAAAGTAGAGATGGAGATTCCGTTGGGGCCGCATAAAGGCAAAGATTTTGCCAATGCGATTGGCCCTTGTATCGTCACGGCCGATGAAATGGAGCAATACCGCGTTCCGTTTGACCCCACGGTTTTTCAAGAGCCCATCAGCGTACCAAAAGTGGCAGGTGACAGACTGAACCTGAAAATGACATCTCGTATCAACGGTCAGACGGTGTGTGAAGGAAATTACAAAACATCGTACTATAGTTTCGAGCAAATGATTGAGCGGGCTTCTGAAAACAACGTAACCCTCATGCCAGGCGATATTCTTGGTTCTGGTACACTCGGTTGGGGTAGTTTGATTGAAAACAATTTTACGGTTCATCGCTCCCTCGAACCTGGCGATGTCGTAGAACTGGAAATTGAAGGTATTGGTATTTTGAGAAATAAAGTAGTGTCCTAATCGCGCACAACTGATTGATTTTGCATAAACTTCCTCTTTTTTTGCCCATTTTTCTTGCTCATGTTAAATTAGCTTTGTGTAATTATATATTGAAATAATGCCAAAGTTTAACTCTTATAAAAAGCAATGAAAAAACTAACGTTTACCTTTTTTACTCTTGCAGTTACCACTGCTGTTTTTGCTCAATTTCCGCAGCGAACGCCAACCCCCAATGATACCTTACAATCGGTGAGGCAACTGGCTGACGGTAAAGTGAAACTCAGTATTTATGCCCCCAAAGCTTCGGAAGTAACGGTTTCTGGCGATTTTCCAAACGGTTTTCCTGCCGCTAAACTGCAAAAAGACGAAGTAGGAGTGTGGTCGTTTACGACGGCAACGCGCGTGTCCCCTAATGTCTATACGTACGATTTTAACGTGGACGGATTAAAGGTATTTGACCCAAAAAATGCCCAGTACAAAGAATCAAACAGCGGTGTGTCAAACCTTTTTGAAGTAAAGGGGCCTGAAAATGATTTCCAAACGCTCAAGGACGTACCGCACGGAAAAATTGAAAAAGTGCTGTACAAATCAACGGCTTTAGAGGGAGCTTCGCGCCGTTTGCACGTGTATTTACCCCCCAACTACGACGAAATTAGCAAGAAAGAAAAACTGCCCGTGTTGTATTTATTTCACGGCGGTGGGGACAATGATGCTTCTTGGACGACGATAGGGCGGGCCAATTTGATTTTGGACAACCTCTACGCCCAAGGAAAACTCAAACCAATGATCGTGGTGATGCCCGCAGGACACACACACATCCAAGGCTTTTTTATGGGGGCAGGTGCGCAGCAAGACCCTTTCTGCCGTGACATGGTTCAAGACGTGATTCCTTTTGTGGAAAAAACGTATCCCGTTTCCAACAAACGCGAACACCGAGCCATTGCAGGTCTTTCGATGGGAGGCATTCAGGCCATTAACTTAGCCCTTTGGCATCCCGATTTGTTTTCGCAAGTTTTTCCGATGAGTACGGGCTATTTTCCTAATGCCATTGCGGAAATCAAAGAAAAATACGGCGAGGTGATGCGAAACAAAACCATTAACTCTTTCAAAAACTTTAAGATTTATATGGGAGGTGAAGCCGACATCGCGTACCAAAATAACCTAAATATGATGAAGATGTTCGACGAGTTTGGCATCAAATATACCTATGAAAACGGCGGGGGAGCGCATACTTTTTTGGCTTGGCGTCAAAATCTAAAAGACTTCGCACCGCTGTTGTTTAAATGATAAATAAGGCTAAACAAATCACTACGATGAACTTGGCCGTACTACCTCATAGGCTCCCGTTCCTATGAGGTTTTTTTATACCCGAAATCACCCTAAAACCTATTCTCGATGAGCACTCCAACTGAACAAGGTATTTCTACGACGTCTAAAAAAGGATTATTTACCTACGAAAACGGCATCGTCTTAGTGATGGCGCTGACCTTCGGTTGCCTTTTCTTTGACCGCCTCGCGCTTAATTTTTTAATGCCCTATGTGGCCAAAGACCTTCAACTCAACAACACCCAAATCGGTCTTTTGGCAGGAGCATTGTCACTGGCATGGGCTTTTTCGAGTTTTTTCTCTACCGCTTGGGCCGAAACGAACAACAAAAAGAAAGCCGTTTTTGTCATTGCCGTTTTTGTATTTTCGATTTGCTCGGTTGGTTCAGGCTTGGCCACTTCGTTCGTAACCTTGCTTTTGGCTCGGCTACTCATGGGTTTGGCCGAAGGGCCTGTTATTCCATTGGCGCAAAATTTTGTTGAGCGCGAGTCTTCACCGCACCGCCTCGGCGTGAATGCAGGAATTTTACAAGGAATGGGTTCGGCACTGTTTGGGTCTATTTTAGCGCCCGTGGTTTTAGTGCAAATTGCCGAAAACGTGGGATGGCGCAATGCTTTTTACATTGCAGGGGCACCAGGGTTACTTTTGGGACTTATTTCATGGGTATATGTCAAAAAATCAACCGCAGAAAGTACACACATCAAAGAAACGTCCACGCTCAATCTTTCCGAGTTACTACAATACAATAACGTTAAATGGGGGATTCCTGTGGCCTGTTGTGTGTTTGGTTGGTGGTTTGCTGCGCTACCGTTTATTTCCAATTATTTCGTCAATGCCCAAGGCATGAGCGCCGACGAAATGGGGAAAACGATGGGGTTATTAGGGGTTTCAGGGTTGTTTTCTTCCATTCTTGTCCCTGGCCTTTCGGATAAAATAGGGCGAAAAAAAGTGATTCTATTTTTCTGTGGGGTAGGCGCTTGTTACCCTTTTGCCGTCTATTTCTTAGCTGGTTCGGGGGCTCATTTGCCCGTTATGTTTCTTACCTATTTTATGATGGGGCTCATTCCATTGGTCGCGGCTGTGGTCCCTTCTGAAGCAGTCCCCGAACATCTCAAAGCCAAAGCCATCGGGTTGATAACTGGCATTGCCGAAATTGTGGGGGGCGTGCTAGTTCCTGCTTTGGCGGGATTACTTTCTGACGCTGTTGACCCCTCTGCTTTCTTGTGGATTGCGGCAAGTTTGGCATTAGCAGGGCTTGCTTTTTCAACGAAACTGAAATAACGTAAAATTATTATTGTCTAAAATTAAGACAATATCAGGTAAGTACAGGATGATTTCTGTATAAAAGAAATATTTTTTTGTACTTATAGTAGCAAAAATGCTTCTCGTATTCAAAATATCTTAGTGCTTGCCTACAATTATGCTTCGACATTCCGTCATTCTGAAATTAAAACCCTCATTAGGTGCTGACGAGCAACGCGCTTTTTTCAAAGCAGTTGATTCTCTCGCTACGCTTCCAAATGTTCAAAAGTTTGAGGTGTTGAAACAGATAAGCCCTAAAAACAAATTTGAGTACGGGATTTCAATGGAGTTTGCGACTCAAGAACACTATGATTTTTATACAAATCATCCAGAACACGAGGCTTTTATCCAGGATTTTTGGCTAACATCTGTGGACGATTTCTTGGAAATAGATTATCAAAAAATAAGCTACT
Source organism: Runella defluvii (assembly GCF_014195535.1). Taxonomy (GTDB): domain Bacteria; phylum Bacteroidota; class Bacteroidia; order Cytophagales; family Spirosomataceae; genus Runella; species Runella defluvii. Next base: position 257,429 of record NZ_JACIBY010000007.1, read on the forward strand.
AAGTGTGCCTCCTTGAGATAAACATGGCGATAATCAACTAATACACAGTGATATGAAAGGGATGTTTCAATGTCCAAAGAGTAACATTATAAAATTGACAATACTTCTGATGTATTGTTTCTCAATCGTATCATACGCTCAAAGTAAAGCAACCTCGGTCGATTGGAAACTAGGGGTGGCGCTTTATACCTTTAGTACCGCATCATTTCCCGACCAATTGGCCTACGCCGACAGTGCTTCCTTAAAGTACGTGGAAGGGTTTGTGTTTGCCAAAGCAGGAAAAGAACTCCAAGACTCGGTGTTATTTCGGCTTTCGCCGTCGGGGCTTCAGCATTTGAAAAAGCAGATAGCTGATAAAGGGCTTAAAATGGAGTCGATTTACATCATTGGAGGTAAAACCGTGGCCGACTGGAAACGCGATTTTGACATAGCCAAAGCGTTCGGAGTTAAATACGTGACGGCCGAACCACCCCGAAATTTATGGAACAGCGTGGATAGTTTGGCGGGTGCTTATGGGGTGAAAGTGGCTTTGCACAACCACTGGAAAGGAAACAGTATCTATTGGCATCCCGACTCGCTATTAGCAGCGTTGGAAGGACATCCCAACTTCGCGGCTTGTCCCGATTTGGGGCATTATCCAAAATCAGGAATAAATCCAATTCTAGCCTTGAAAAAACTGCAAGGTAAAATCATTGGCATTCACCTAAAAGACATCGCGGAATACAACAATAACAAACTCCAAGATGTGCCTGTAGGAACGGGAGTAATCGACTTCCCAGCGGTTTTTGACGAATTGAAGAGCCAAAACTACAAGGGATATATCATGATTGAACGTGATACCAAAGAGAAGCCGTCGAACCTTTCCTCGGTGAAGCAGACGGTCAATTTTTATTATAAAACGCTATCCATCCCCCGCTGAGGTAGGCAGCTAGTGTGCGCTCTTTTTTACCAACAACTCTAATTGAATGAGAATGAAAACGAAAATTCAAGCTGTTGTAGCCTTGCTACTCGTGTCGAGTGTAGGAGGTTATGCCCAAGACAAAACTCAATTTCAAACACCGCCCAGCTCGGCCAAGCCGCGTGTTTGGTGGCATTGGATGAACGGAAATATCTCCAAAGAAGGCATCCAAAAAGACTTAGAATGGATGCAACGTGTGGGTATCGGCGGGTTTCAAAACTTTGATGCCAACTTGTTTACGCCCGTCGTAGTGCCCAAAAAGCTTGTCTTTATGACACCCGACTGGAAAGATGCTTTTAAGTTTACTACGCAATTGGCCGACCAAAAAGGGCTCGAAATGGCCATAGCAGGTTCGCCAGGCTGGAGTGTGACGGGCGGCCCTTGGGTTAAGCCCGAAGATGCCATGAAAAAATACGTTTGGACCGAAACTCGGATTGAGGGAGGAAAACCATTTTCAGGGAAATTGCCCCGACCTTCGGACATAACGGGAAAATACCAAAATGTTGAAATAGGAGCAGGAGGACTCACGGGGGGATTTGTGGGTGAAAAACCTAAATTTTACCAAGATGCGTTGGTGATTGCGTACCGACTTCCCAATTCGGAAAAAACGCTGACTGAATTAGCGCCTAAAGTGAGTTCGAGCGGAGGAAGTTTTGCGCTGAAAGAATTGACAGATACTGATTTAAGTAAGGCTACGTTGTTGCCTCCAATGGCGGTAGGGCAAGAGATGTGGCTTCAGTACGAATTTGAAACCCCACAAACATTTAAAGCATTTTCTTTGGCAGGCGCCAACGAGGGTGCATTGTCAGAGTTTCGGGGAAATCCTGAAAACCGAACGTTGAAAGTAAGCGACGACGGTGTGAATTTTCGTGAAATTGCCAAAGTGTCAGGAAGTACCGTTCCTTACAACACCGTAGCCATTGCTCCGACCACGGCGAAATATTGGCGGATGTGTTGGAAAACCCTTGCGCCTGCTCCCAATATGTTTGCTGCCATGGCAGGTCGCCCTGCCGAAGAGCCTAAACCTGAAGGGGTTCACGTGGCCGAGTTTGTGTTGCACAGCAATAGCCGCATCGACCAGTTGGAAGATAAAGCAGGTTTTACACCTTGGAAAGAGAGTAGCCCCTCAAGCAGCCCCCTAAGCCCCAATGGGGGGATTGAAACCATTCCCACCTCAGATGTTATTGATTTAACATCTTTGATGCAACCTGATGGTACACTCAATTGGGAAGCCCCTATTGGGAGTTGGGGGGTGATTCGTCTCGGTTATTCACTTACAGGTCGTCAAAATCACCCAGCGTCTCCCGAAGCGACTGGTTTAGAGGTAGATAAATTGAATAAAGAGGCCGTTCGTCGTTACATCAATACCTATTTGGACATGTACAAAGACGCCACGGGAGGATTGATGGGGGCTAAAGGTCTCAATTACATGGTGTTGGATAGCTACGAAGCGGGACACATGAACTGGACCAAAAGTTTTCCTGATGAGTTCAAAAACCGCCGCGGGTATGACCTTCGCCAGTGGGTGCCTGTCTTGACGGGCAGAATCGTGACATCATTGGAGGCAAGTGAGAAATTCCTGTGGGATTTTCGTAAAACGATTGGTGAGCTGATTGCCGAAAATCACTACGATGTGATTGGAGAAGAATTGAAGAAACGCGGCATGAAACGTTATACCGAAAGCCATGAAAATGGACGGATTTATTTGGCCGACGGCATGGACGTAAAACGCAACTCAGACATTCCAATGTCGGCCATGTGGACGCCAGGGAGCTTGGCGGGTGGAAACGACGAGGAAGTGCGGAGCGAGGCAGATATTCGTGAATCGGCTTCGGTAGCCAATATTTATGGAAAACCCATCGTGGCGGCAGAATCAATGACGTCGGTGGGGAAACCCTTTCAAGAATATCCTGAAAAATTGAAACGTACTGCTGATTTGGAAATGGCGTCGGGTTTGAACCGATTTGTGATTCACACGTCCGTTCACCAACCGCTCGATGATAAAAAACCAGGGTTTTCGCTTGGGCCATTTGGACAGTATTTTACCCGCCAAGAGACGTGGGCCGAAGCGGGAGGCAAAGCATGGATGTCGTACTTGGGGCGTAGTTGTTATTTACTTCAACAAGGCCGCAACGTCGCGGATATTTTATACTATTATGGCGAAAACAACAACGTGACGTGGATTAGTCGCGAAAAATTGCCCTCAATTCCAGCGGGTTATGAATTTGATTATGTCAATTCTTCCGCACTATTAAATGCCATTAAGGCTCAAAATGGTAAACTCGTGGCGCAAAGTGGTAATACGTACAGCCTGTTGGTACTGGATGAATCGGCGAAACTGATGACCTTGCCTGTTTTGAAAAAAATTCGTGATTTGGTCAAAGCAGGGGTAAAAGTAGTCGGTGAAAAGCCGCTAAAATCGCCAAGTTTGTCCGATAATGAGGGTGAATTTCAGTCGATTGTGAATGAAATTTGGTCAAATCCAAACGTCAATGTAGAGACGTTGCATGCAACGTCTCTACCAAAACCCGACGTAATTATTTCAAATACCCCCAATAAAATCCTGTATCGCCACCGACAGGTTCAAGAAACCGATATTTATTGGTTAAATAACCGTAGCGACAACCCTACCAATGCCGAAGTGAGTTTTCGGGTAACGGGCAAAGTACCAGAAATATGGAACCCACAAACGGGCAAAGTCGAAAAAGTAAGTTACCAAATGAAGGATGGACGCACGATTGTTCCTTTGAAATTTGAATCATGGGATGCGTTTTTTGTTGTTTTTAAAGACAAAGCCACGGCCAATAACTACGCCAAGGCTGCTACTAAAGAAACGCCCCTGAGCCAAATGTCGGGCGCATGGCAAGTAAGCATTGCAGGTAAAAGCGCAACGATGGATAAACTGACTTCTTGGAGTGAAAATACCGATGTTGACATCAAATATTTCTCAGGTACTGCCACGTACAACAATAATTTCCAAATAAATACCCCCATTGGGCGGTCTGCCGATGCGGGCAAGGGGGCTGTTATTCTTGATTTGGGTGAGGTTAAAAATATCGCGGAGGTGATTGTGAACGGTAAAAACGTAGGTACTGTTTGGAAAAAGCCGTTTAAAATCGACATTACTTCGGCGGTGAAAGAAGGTAATAATACCCTTCAAATCAATGTTACCAATAGCTGGGTCAACCGCCTTGTGGGGGATGCACAGCCCGATGTTAAGGAAAAAACGACCTTCACAACCATGCCGTTTTACCGAAAAGATTCACCTTTGGTTCCTTCAGGGTTAGTAGGAGAGGTGAAGGTATGGCAAGTGAAATAATAGAAACAATGAACGAAAAGTAAGAGGCGGGGCAACCCGCCTTTTATATTGGAAAAAAGTTTGCCAAACCTGCCTGAATATGAACTTGTCACGCTTAACCTTTTGCTTTTTACTACTGATACAAACGGGGCTTGCCTTTGGCCAGAAACCCAACCCGATGATTAAATTTTTTCCGCAGGGCACGGTTTTGCACGGAAATATTCCTTACAACAATGATACGTTGTCTAAGCACTTGCTGGACATTTATTTGCCCCCAAACCCCAAAAATAAAATGCCGTTGGTGGTTTGGGTTCATGGCGGTGGGTGGTTGGTCAACGACAAATATGCCGACATGGGCTACATGAAAAGCACCATTTCGGAGCTTCTCAAGAGCGGATTTGCGTTGGCGTCCATTGATTATCGTTTTGCCTCGCAAGCTGTTTTTCCCGCACTTATTCAGGACTGCAACCGTGCTATTTCATTTTTGTACGACAATGCTGCTCAATATGGGTACGACAAAAATCGCATAGCCTTAATGGGTTTTTCGGCGGGGGGGCATTTGGCTTCGTTGATGGCTTTGTCCAAAAACAATAAAATAGAATCGTTTTTTATGCCAAACACTTCTAAAGCGTTTACGTTTAAAGCGGTGGTTGATTTTTATGGGCCTTCCGATTTGACTTCACTTAATTCGAGTGAAAATCCAAAGGCCAACGAAGGGGTATTGCTAGGGGCTGCGCCCATTGACCGTCCCGATTTGGCCAAAATTGCCAGTCCAGTTACGTATGTTGACAAAAATGACCCGCCTTTTTTAATCATCCACGGCGAAAAAGATGAAAGCGTGCCCAATCGTCAATCAAAATTGCTGAACGGTTGGTTGAAATCCGTGGGCGTTCAAAGCGATTTAATCATTGTCAAAGACGCCCCGCATTTTGGGGTGATGTTTGATGCCCCCGAAATTCGTTCTCGAATCCTGAGCTTTTTAAAAGAAACCCTAAAACCATGAAGTTGGTCAGAAAATCTTGCTTGTTTGCGCTGGTTTTGGTTCATTATCAGGTATTAGCGCAGTTGAGTGTCTCAAAGTTGACTTGCGAATACATGGACAATCCTTCGGTGGTGGATGAAAAACAGCCGAGGTTGTCGTGGGTAAATCTTGCCCAAAACAACGATAGAGGCCAAAAACAAACGGCTTACCAAATTCGGGTAGCTACCAGCCGAACGGCGCTCGCCACGCCCGATTTGTGGGATAGCGGCAAAATCAGCAGTGAGGTTTCTCATCGGGTGCGTTATGCAGGAAAAGCCTTGGCATCGCGCGACAATTGTTTTTGGCAAATTCGGGTATGGGATAAAAATGGAAAGCCATCAGCTTGGAGTTCGGTAGGGCAGTGGCGGATGGGTTTGTTGAACCCCACCGACTGGAAAGCCGAGTGGATTGGAGCGCCTTGGCAAGGAGAGGAGGCACTTCCAAAACCTCCAGGAGGACCCAATGAACGCACCAAACTCTTGCCACCACCCGCACCTTTGTTGCGTAAAAGCCTGACAATTACCAAGAAACTCAAACAAGCAGTCGTTTATACGACGGGGTTGGGGTATTTTGAGATGTATGCCAATGGTCAAAAAGTATCCGACGATTTGTTGGTTCCTAACCAAACCAATTACGACAAACGACCGTCGTTGCCCAAAGCTTACATTTCGCTGCCCGACGAATTTCGCGATTACCAAGTGATGTACCTAGCTTACGATTTGACCCATCTTTTAAAACAGGGAAAAAACGCCATTGGAGCTATTCTTGGCAATGGGTTTTACAATGCGCCAAAATTTTGGACGGCGTCGTACGGCTCGCCCCGATTTATTGCACAGCTGCACCTGACCTACCAAGATGGGAGCGAAGAGGTGATTGTGTCGGATACTTCGTGGAAAGCAGCCAAATCGGCCATTCAATCTGACTTGGTATTTGACGGGGAAATATACGATTCGCGCGAAGAGCAGCCCGATTGGTGCCAGCCGACCTTTGATGATTCGCGCTGGGCATCGGCCATCAAACGCCGCACACCTCATGGCCGCTTGGTTGCGCACACGTCGCCTACCGATAAGATTACCAAGGTATTACAGCCAATTTCGGTTCAAAAACTGCCGAATGGGAATTACAAGGTGAATTTTGCCGAAGAAATATCGGGTTGGGTGCGGCTCAAAAACGTATCAGCGCCTGCGGGTCATTCCATCAAAATGACCTTCAACGCCAACGTTTATTCGGGAGAAAATACCTTTATTTTCAATGGTCAAAAGTCCCAAACCTACGCGCCTCGGTTCAATTGGTTTGTATTTAGCGGGGTCGAAATCAGCAATTGGTACGGCGAACTCAAACCCGAACACATCCAGGCTGAGGCCGTTAACACAGACGTGAAGGAAAACGCCGTTTTTGAAACCTCCAATGTGCTGTTTAATCAAATTAACCACATTTGGCGGCGTAGCCAAATGGACAATATGCACGGTGGTATCGCCTCCGATTGTCCACACCGCGAACGTTCTCCCTATACAGGCGACGCGCAAGTGGCTTGCCATACCGTCATGCACAATTTTGACGCCCGTGCTTTTTACAAAAAATGGCTCAATGACATGCTTTCGGCACAAATCCCCGCCACGGGCTACATTCCCAACGGCGCACCTTGGCAACCTGGGTGTGGTGGAGGCGTGGCATGGGGCGCGGCCATCCACGTGATTCCTTGGGAGTTTTACCAACACTACGGCGATGTCGAGCTATTGAAGGAAAATTACGAAGGGATGACGGGCTACATGAAGTACATGAAAACGTGGGTCAACGACGAAGGAATCATGTTTTCGCAGCGGACGGGCAACGATGGAAAGCCCTTGCAATGGTGGAATTTGGGCGACTGGGCAGGGCTGAAAGGAAAACTCCCACCCGATGCGCTCGTACATACGTTTTATTATTGGTTGTGCGCGGACATTACGGCCAAAACGGCCCAAATTTTGGGGAGAGCCCAAGAGGCATCAGCCTACCGAGCCATTGCCGAAAATACCAAAAAGGTATTTGTTTCAAAATTTTATAACGCTCAAAAAGGAACCTTTGGAAAGTATGGTGCGAATATTTTTGCCCTTAAAATGGGACTGGAAGGGACGCAATACAAAGCCGTTGTCGCTTCGTTAAAAAACGACATTGCGGAAGCTGATGGGCATCTTGATACGGGTATTTTTGGCACGCGTTACTTTTTTGAAGTATTGGCCGAAAATGGGCTGAATGACTTGGCTTACAACGCCCTGAACAAGAAAACGTTTCCAAGTTTTGGGCATTGGATTGAGCTAGGAAGTACCACCACCCGTGAGTTTTGGGACGAAGACGGATCACACAACCACCCCATGTACGGGGGAGGATTAAGTTGGTTGTATCGACACTTAGCAGGCATGAAAACCGACGAAAAAGCAACGGGGTATAAGCACATTGTATTTCAACCCATGCCCGTGAAAGAACTGGCCTTTGCCAAGTATTCGACAGAGTCCAACTTTGGAAAAGCAGGAATCGAATGGCGTCAAAACAACGGTTTTGAAATGTTGCTGGACGTGCCCGTTGGAAGCACAGCGACGGTGCATTTTCCCAACGGAGCCAATCGTAAAATTACCGAAAATAACCTCGATATCACCCGCCTCAAGTCAGTGTCTAACCTTCGTGTCGAAGGCGATGATGTGGTGTTTGAGCTTGAGAGCGGTACGTATCATTTCAAAGCGAAGTGATTGGAAAGAGGTGGGGCTAACTAATACTATTTGAAGCCCCACCGCAGTAGCCAAAATGGCCTTGCCCGCTGCTAAAGCCGCCGAACTACTTTACTGGTAAAAATCTTGAAGTGTAATTTCGTGGTCTATTAAATGTCCATCGTATTGGATAGACTGTAAACCTGATTTTGTAATGAATGTTAAAAAAACGGTTTTTTTAGTGCCTGATTGCCATTTGAAGTTTTCTAACCGTGCCTGTAGTTGATTGCCATATTGCTTATTGATGATGAGGGGCTTATCGGCGTATTTTATCTCGCAAATATTGATACACTGGTCATTTCTGTCAATGATTAAATCAATTTGAGCCCCCTCGAAACGACCCTGAGGTTTCAGAGAATAGCTGTATTGGCTAGAAACAATACCTGATATGCCAAGTTTTTGCTTGATTTTGTGAATATGCTTGAAACAGAAATTTTCAAAAGCATAGCCTTGCCAAGCTTTGAATGCTTGGCTTTGGCTTATCGCATTAAAATTGGTGTATTTAGCCCCTTCTACAAATCGTAAATAAAAAATCGAAAATTCATCCCACAAGCGATATCGTTTTTCCTTCTTTTTGTTTCCTAATGGTAAGGAAACCATTAAAAAGCCTGATACCTCTAATTCTTCTAAAATTTTGGTCAAAGTACCACCTGAGGGAACCCCACTGAGTTTGACGATTTCGCTTTGAGTAACTCCCTGCCATTTGGAGAAGCAGGCTTTAATTACAGCCATGTAATGGTTAGGGTTACTAAATAAGGCAGCATACAAATTTTGAAACTCATATTTTAAGGGAGCTTTGTCTTCAAAACACAGTTTACCAACGACTTGCGGGACTGATAATCCTTTTTCGACTAATTTCAAATAATATGGTATTCCACCCAAAGCCATATACAATTCTGTAATTTGAGGCTCATTGAACTTGATTCCCCGCTCTTTTAAAAATAATTGGGTTTCTTGGCAAGTAAATGGATGTAAGTAAATCGTACGGGTAACTCGGTTGTGTAATCCCCCCTTGTTCTGAATGAGGTGAGTGACCATCCAAGAAGTGGCTGAACCACAAACAGCCACAACGACATTGTTTTTGGAAGCCCAGCTATTCCAAAAATAGCCAAATGCTTTCAAGAAATCAGACTTAGGCCCTGCAATCCAAGGTAATTCATCAATAAAAATAACGGGTTTTTTGACTGGTTTTATGCTTGATAGTGAGGTGATTAGTAGCTGAAATGCTTCCAGCCAATTGTCTATTTTTGCAGGGATTAACTCTTTTCCAAAAGTATTTCTTAATTCAAAAAGAAAGCTATTAAGGTGCTCTTTGCGACTACCGTTTTGGATGCCAACAAACTCAAACACGATGTTTTGTTTGTAAGTTTCCCTTATCAAAAAAGTTTTACCTACTCGCCTTCTTCCAACTACGGCCACCATTTCGGCTTCTTTTGAAGCTAAAAGTTGACCCATAATAGCGATTTCTTCCGTGCGTCCTATCATTATTTTTGTTTTATAGCCAGCGAAATGTGTAACAAAAATAGTACATTTCGCTGGCTATAAAATTATTTTCAGCGAAATGTGTAATAAAAATGCCACATTTCGCTGGCTATAAATCGTTTATTCTTTCCTAAACCGATACAAATACGGTGCTTTATTCTGCGCCCCCGTAAATTTCTTTTCGAGGCGTTCGAGTACGTTAAGGTCGAGTATTTTCTTTTGGAAGTTGTTGCGGGCAAACGGCTTGTCATACACTGCCTCGTACAATTCTTGCACTTCACGCATGGTAAACGTTTCGGGTAAGAGATTAAAGCCAATGAGCTTTTGGTCAAGGTTTTGGCGGAGAGCTTCCAGCGCGGCATCGACCATTTCGTTGTGATCCATAATCATCTTGGGCAACTCTTTCACATTATACCAACCTACGGAAGCATCAAGCATTCCTCTGCGAGGGCTTACTTTGTTGATGTCCACCAAGGCGTAATAGCCAATCGAAACAAAGCGTTTGGAGAGCCATTGGAAGCTACTTTCGTCTAAAATCCCTTTACTCAGCCATTCTGCTTTCATGTTGTTGAAACCCTCAAAGATTTCGTGATTGATGCGAGTCGGTTCCCCAAAAACGCGATATTGTTCTAGGTAAATATCCGTAAGCCCCGTGCGCTCTTCCAAAATTCGTTGAGCGGCCAAGTCAATGCTTTCTTCTTGCTTGATAAATCCCCCAGGCAATGTCCAGACGGAGTGAGGGAGGTCAACTTTAGAAACTAACACCTTTAATTCTAATTCTTGATAACCAAAAATAACACTGTCGATAGAGAGTTGGCGAATAAAATGGCCTTCGTCGAATAACTTCATGGGGCGTAGTTTTAGGAATTGGTAAATTTCAAATTAGGGATACATACACAAACTAAACATGAAAGTTACACTTTTGGCAGGCTTTCAAATAATATACGGCTATAAAAAGCTCATTTTCATTTATCCCTGTATTTTGCCGTTTATAAAATATAACTCTTCAAAGACAAAATAATGCAAAAATTATTGTCTTTAAAATAGACAATAAAAATTTTTATTCTATACCTTTGTTGTGTTATACATCTAACGCATTCGCAACCAGTACTTCTATTCGCCTAAAAAATTACCTCAATGAAAAAAATCATCAAAATTGTACTGGGAGTCATCGTTGGCTTGGTGGTACTGTTGAGCGCCGTGGCGGGAATATTCATTTACAAGGTAAAAAACGGATTTCCTGTGTCTTACGAGACCGAAGCGCCCCAAATCACGTTCCCAACGGATAAGCCTGCCATCCTGCTTTTTTCAAAAACGACAGGATTTCGTCACGGAGCGTCAATTGATGCCTCAAAGCCTGTGATTGCTGACTTGGCCAAGAAAAACAATTGGTATTTGTATGAAACGGAAGAAGGAGGGGTATTTAACGCTCAACAGCTGGCGAAATTCAGCGTGGTAGTGTTCAACAATTCGACGGGTGAGGTCATTAATGACGAGCAAAAACGAGTGCTGGAACAGTACGTGGAGAACGGTGGCAGCCTGATGGGGATTCACGGGGCTGGCGACGACTCACACCACTGGGATTGGTACGAAAAACATTTGTTAGGGGCGAAGTTTTCGCACCACCCCCTTGATCCACAGTTTCAAATGGCCGATATTTTACTTGATACGCCCAAAGACAGCCTCTTCAGTACATTAGTGCCCAAATGGTCTAATTCGGACGAGTGGTACGTATTTTTTGAAAATCCCCGTAAAAAGGGCTTCAACATCGTATATACCATCAATGGCGAAAGTATCAATCCTAGCGGAAATATGCTGTTTGTGTCCACCAAAAACTTTGGCATGGGCAAAGACCACCCCGTGGCATGGTACAAACAAACGGGAAAAGGCAAAACTTTTTACACTTCAATGGGGCACAACGAAACCGCTTGGCAGAATACCAATTTTGTGAAATTGATTGAAACGGCTTTGCAGTGGAGTGCCAAAAAATAACCTCAATAAAAATTTAACCTATCAGTAACGTTTTAATTAGTGTACCAATTTATGAAACAAGTAGCTAGTAAGGGTAAGTGGGTGTTTACACAAGCGGCAGTGATGTTGTTTAGTGCGGCTCACTTGATGGCTCAAGCCCCTAAGGCCAGTGAGGCGAAGGAAAAAGCCGCTAAAGTAACGGATGTGAAAGAGGTGCGCCCCGAAGAAAACCGTTTTACCAAGGTGGTGTTGGAAGAAAAATTGGATGAGCCAATGGAGTTGACCGTCCTCGACAAAGACAGGGTGTTGTTCATCCAACGTAAAGGGGAGATTCGTTTGTACAACAATAAAACCAAACAGCTGAAGACCATTGCCAAACTACCCGTTAGCTTAAAATATGTCAATCGAGAAGGAAAAGAATCGGTGGCGGAAGATGGCGTTTTGGGGTTAGGAAAAGATCCTAATTTTGCTCAAAATCAGTGGATTTACTTGTACTATTCGTCAACAAAAGGTTCGTATAACGTGCTTTCACGCTTTACGATGAAAGGCGACGAGTTGTTGTTGGATTCGGAAAAAGAAATGTTAAAAGTCGAAACTCAGCGCGAAGAATGTTGCCATACAGGTGGCTCGATTGACTGGGATAAGGCTGGAAATATGTACCTTTCGACGGGCGATAATACCAACCCTCACGCTTCAAATGGATACAGTCCAAGCGACGAACGTCCAGGCCGCAGCCCTTGGGATGCCCAAAAATCAAGTGCCAATACCAACGATTTGCGAGGTAAAATCCTCAGAATTAAACCCCAAGCGGACGGGACTTACACGATTCCAGAAGGGAACCTTTTTAGCCCCCCAGCCCCCAATGGGGGAGCTAAGGGGTGGTCGGCCACAAATGTTCCCCCATCGGGGGATAGGGGGCTAACCCGCCCTGAAATTTATACGATGGGTCACCGTAACCCATTCCGCATTTCGGTTGACGAAAAAACGGGTAAGGTGTACTGGGGAGATGTAGGCCCTGATGCTTCTAAGCCAGACCCCAATCGTGGGGCGGCAGGTACGTGTGAGTTTGGGCAAGCATCAAGTGCAGGAAACTACGGTTGGCCGCATTTTGTGGGCAACAACCAGCCGTACAACAAATTTAACTTTGACACCAAACAATCGGGTGAAAAGTGGGATGTATTTAAGCCAGTTAACAATTCACCCAACAACACAGGATTAATACAGCTGCCTCCAGCGCAAGGAGCGATGATTTGGTACAGCTACGCCAAAAGCGAAGAGTTCCCGCTGTTGGGGGCGGGTGGCTGTAACCCCATGGCTGGGCCCGTATATAACAAAGACAGATTTGCCAAAGCTGAACGCGCATTTCCGAGCTACTACGATGGTAAATTTTTTGCCTACGAGTGGATGAGGGGCTGGATTATGGCAGTAAGTTTTGACAAAGACGGAAACTACGCGTCGATGGAGCCATTTATGCCAAGTTATAAATTTAGCAATCCAATGGACATGGAGTTTGCCGAGAATGGCGACATGTACATGCTTGAATATGGTTCGGGCTGGTTTACGGCCAACGACGACGCGAGGTTGATACGTATAGAGTATAACGGTGGCAATCGGAAGCCAAAAATTGAAATGGTCGCCAACCAAATGGGGGGGGCTGTGCCGTTCAACTTGAAACTTTCTTCAAAAGGAACGTCGGATGCTGACGGTGATGTGTTGAAATATACGTGGAAAATTACCTCCAAAACGGGTTTTACAAAAGTAGTCACCACGCCAGATGCTAACCTTACGCTCGCAAAGGCGGGCGTTTACAAAGCCACTTTGACGGTTGATGATGGAAAAGGCGGCGTGAATTCGCAGTCGATGGAAATTACGGCTGGAAACGAGCCTCCTGTGTTGAGCCTCGACATGCCTAAAAGCAATAAGTCGTTTTACGTTTCTAATAAACCATTTAACTACGACATCAAAGTCAATGACAAAGAAGATGGTTCGTTGGGTAAAGGCATCGAAGCCGAAAATGTGGCAGTAAGTATCGATTATCTTGCCGAAGGCTTCGATAAAAACATGATTGCCATGGGACACCGTTCGGCGGATGCTAATGCCTTGGTCGCGACGGGTAAAAAACTCATCCAAGCCAGCGATTGTATGGCGTGCCATAGTGTCGATAAAAAATCAATTGGCCCAACTTACCGTGACGTAGCCAAGAAATATAAAGGTGACAATACGGCGCTGGAGCGTTTGACCAAGAAGGTCATTTCGGGAGGAAGTGGTGTGTGGGGAGAAACTGCCATGGCTGGACACCCACAACTTGCTACGGGCGATGCCTCCGAAATGGTGAAGTATATCTTGAGTATTGCGGATGAAAAACCAAAGTCATTGCCAGTAAACGGTACTTACCTTGCCAAAGCACCTGCGTCGGATAAAAGCAAAGGCGTATATATCGTTCGGGCAGCGTACGAAGATCAAGGGGCGAACGGCGTGCCTGCGCTACGCTCTGAGCAGACGTTCTTCCTTCGTAACTCGAAAGTGGACCCACATACGTTTGACGAGTACAACGAGGTCAATAAAATGTCGTTTGGAGGCAATAACCTAGCGATTCCTTCAAAACCAGGTGCCTATATGGGGATGAAAGAGGTCGATTTAGAAGGAGTGTCGGAAGTAATCATGTTGGCGTCTGCACCTAAACCACAGGTAAATGCAGCGGGTGGATTGGTTGAGTTACGTCTTGATTCTCCTACGGGAAAATTGATTGGTAAATCGGAGTTTTTGGAGCCTTCAGATAAAATGGACTTTGCCCCAAAAGTGCTTAAAATTCCAATAACTGAGCCTGTCAATGACCGTAAATTACACAATGTATATGCTGTATTCCAGAATCCAAAGGCCGATGCCGCCACGCTGATGGTCGTGTCGGGTGCGGAGTTTAAACTGCCAAGTATAGAAGCGGTGGAGGTAGAGCAACCGAAAGAAGCAGCGGCACCAGCCGACTTTTATGCGGGTAGCTGGGAAACGACTGTGATTGGTACTCCGCAGGGGGACGCTGTTATGGTGTTGAACCTAGAACGGAAAGACGGTAAACTAACGGGTACCATCAAGCCAAAAACGGGGGATTTACCTGCCGAAACCCTCGAAAAAGTGGAGGAAGCTGACGGTAAAATCATGATTTATTTCAAAATGTCTGGTTTTAACATCAACGTAAATCTTGAAAAAGTGGACGCTGACAATTTGAAGGGCTCGATGATGGGCATGTTTACCACTAAAGCAACACGTAGAAAGTAACATCAATTTAAACTCAAACTCAAATACAATGAAAAAAGCAATCGTATTGATTCTCGCACTCGTGGGTGGTATCGTATCAGAAAGTGCTGCACAGGCCGATTATTGGGTGGGCAAATGGGAGTTTTTTGTCAAAGAAACTCCGCAAGGTGACGTAAAAATGACAGGAAATTTGGTGCGCAAAGACGGGAAGTTGACGGGCGACTTGACGCCAATCACTAGCCAAGCGACCGAAAAAATTGCCATTAGCTCGATTGAAGAAAGTGCCGATAAAATCGTATTATTTTTCTCGGCGGCTGGCTACGATTTGAATTTAGCCCTCAATAAAGTGGACGGAGATAACCTCAAAGGATTGTTGGCCGATTCGTTTGAAGCATCGGGAAAACGACTAAAAAGCAATGATTTCTTTGCAGGGAAGTGGGAGATTGTCGTTGTAGATACTCCAAATGGTGACGCTAAGTTTATTACTGAGCTTGTTCGTAAAGAAGGTAAATTGGCAGGAGATTTGAAAATGACGGCGGGAGATGCTAAAGAAACAATACCTGCGAAAGTGGAAGAAGCTGAGGGGAAAATTACCCTTTACTTCTCTGCTCAAGGGTACGACGTCAACGTTGAATTAAACAAAGTAGATGACGATAACCTCAAAGGCACGCTCATGAATATGTTTGAAGCGAAGGCAAAACGGGTGAAGTAACTAGAATAAATAATTTTTAAAAAAGTCGTCACCAAGAGCATTTTTGCTCGGTGACGACTTTTTATGTTCAAAATAGGTTAAGAAAGTACAGAATTTCCGATGGAGTCTTTAAAGATACAATACTGTAAATAATTGTTTGCTTGAAGGTCTTGGTAGGTCATTTTAAACTCCAACTGATTGAGCACAAATTGAGTAATCGAAATCGTTTTTAGGGTATTGTTTCTATTCATTTTTAAGTCGTTTTTGGGGTCACCACTTCCACCGTGGTGATGAAAATCAATTACTTTTTGGGGAACAATGGCTTGTTGCTTAAATTCATCAAACCACTGTTCGCGGGCACTGATAATGTCAGGCGAATAAAGCGTAACGGAAGACCAAATACGCGGCAAAGTAGCATCAAGCGAGGTACAAAAAAGGCGGGTGCCGTTCCAGCGTACTTCGGTGAGGGTAAGGTCAGTTGTACTTTCAATGATAACCAACGTGAACGGCTCAATTCCTTCAAAATCATACTGTTGGATGAAATTATTGACATCCAAAAAGGTGAAAAAATCCAATACTACCTTTCCCCGACTTTGTTTGTAAGGTGGCTGAGGAACGTGTTTTTCAAAGCCGCCATTGAGCAAGCACAAGGTAAAATCGCCGCTGCTAGCAATCCACGTACCACCACCCTTGGGGTCTTTTGGAAAAAAAACTTGCTGCCCGCCAATGTGGTATTTTTTGGGAGGAATGGCGGGCTTGCGCGACACGGCTTCGTCACGGTTAGAGGTGAGAATAAACCCGTTGTCTTGGTATGGAAAGTAAGTTAAAACGCACATTTGTAATTCAAAAAAAGGGTTAATGACTAACTGACAATTCTTGTTTGTGACGAATGGTAGAATAAGCTACTCCAAAATCAGAATCAATTGGTATGTGTTTAAAATTCACCTGAATACCCACCCGAATTAAGGCAAAATGATGAATGGAATGTTCGACCATATACACCAATTCGCGTAAAAAATTGGTCTCAATTAATTCGAAGTTATCATCGTCAAAATTCACTTTTAACTGAATCGGAAAATATAAGTCAGAAGTAGTATGAATACTGTGAGCAATTTCCCCAATAAGCTGCAAAGTGTAGCCTAGATTGGTTTCAATGAGCAGGTTTCTTTTTCGGGCATCGTAGTTGATAATACCCGTTGAAAACCCTTCAAATAAACACTGAAAAAATTCGATGGTATGCCTGACGTGCTGCCCAATACTACTTTCGTTCAAAACGGGAAGTTTTTGCGTGTATTCGTCGGTAGTTAGTTGAGCAAGCAGGTCGTGCAATTGCTTTAGAACGGACAAAGAAGCGTTGATTGTCATCTTATTGTTGCACATTTAAAGTAATAGAAATGGTAGCTACATCGCCTAAAAGCGAACTTTTTTCCCCGATTTCGTACTCCACTCGGTTGAGTTGAAAGGTACTTTTCATTTGGGCCGTGGTGCCGTTTTGGACGAATGAAAAGGGAATTTTGATGATTTTGGTCGTTTTCTTTAGCATCAGACTAAACGTACCTACGTAATCGTTTTCCTTTGCCGCTTTCTCAAACTTCTGCGAAACCATCGTTATTTTTGGGTACTTTTCTACGTCAAAATACTCGTCACTTCTCAAGGTTTTGTCTCTTATTTTGAGGTCAGTGTCAATTGTTTTTGCGTCAATGCTCGCTTTGATGGTGGCGCTGGAGAGTTCTTTTGGGTCAAAAACGACCGCTCCCACAAATCCTTTAAAAGAGCCTTCGGCAGTAGCACCCAATGCGTGTTTTATTTTGAAAGTGATTGAGGCTGAGGTCGGTTTCCAAACCTGCGCTTGAGAAGTCAAGGCCAGTAAAAGCATTGCCCCAAAAAATAGTTTTTTTACTGAGGTTAAAAGCATACAAGAAAAATTTTAGAAAAGTGAATAGGAAACGGCCAAAAACGGTAGAAGTGTTTTGTGCCTAAATCGGTCATTTTCAAAAGTTAAAAGACGTTCGGCTTTGTATTCTAAAAATTGAAAACTTGCCCCACCCCGAATCGAAAAACGTTTGTTGACCCAATAACGGGCGTACAGTTCTGAATTTAAGCTGCCAATGTCGCTATCGCTTATCAACAATAAATTAAAAGAAGTAGGTTTGGCACTTTGGAGGCTACCGTTGAGCGATTTTGACTCGCTGGCGATGAATTTTCCAGATTGTTTACCTCCAAATGAAACTCCAAAAGCGTCAATGTTAAAACCTACGTCTAATTTTGGGAAACTGTATTGCAGCGTAATCGTACTATTTAAACTTCCAATGGCCGTTTTTGTTAGCTGTAATGTGTCGATATTACTCAAAATATTTTCTGTAAATAAAGCCACAATACTTTGAGAACCAGATGTAAGTTTAGCGGGAGCAGTAAGGTAGTTTTGCTGTCCGCTAAAAAATGTGTTGAAACGAACTCCCCAGCCTATTTTAAAACGCTTGGATTTTCCAATACCGTAGAGCTGTTGGAATGATACGGAAGGTGATACTCCCGCCCCAAATGCCGTAGCGAAATCGACATTAGTTTGTTTTTGGGGAAAGTTATACTGCGCCGATAACGACGTACTTATAAGAAGAAAAATTGCTATTTTTTTCATGTTTTGAAACTTGTTTGAGCGGGTTGTGAAAAGTTCGAAATGCACGTTATTTTAATTGGGCAGCGCCAAATAAAACTGAAAATTGCTTGCACCAAATCAGCACGTAGTTTTGTTTTTGAAGGTTGGCATTCGCAGGAATAGCAACCGAACTATTGCCGTTTTTAACCTCGTTTGTTACTTGGATAAAGTTGCTAACTGATTTGTCTTCAGCGAGATAAATACGCAGGTCGGGGCCAGCGTCGGTTTTGAAATTTTCAAAAACCAACGTACGTTTTTTGTCTTTGTCTTCGTAAACTCGCACTGTTCCCGATGTCGGATGAACTGCGCTTTCAAACGTACCCTGATAAAGGAGCGTTTGGCCAGTAGCATCAAATGAACTGGGATTCATCATCATCACCGTTTCGACGGGCGTCGTTGCGGTATTTGTTTGAACAGGAACGGTTTCTTGTTGACACGAAACCAAAGCGAGCGCAAGTGAGATAATTGTCAGGGTTGTTTTCATGATAATTTGTTTTTATGTTACAAATATCACCGTTACCACTGACCTGAATTGTCGGCTAGACGACCTATTGAACGTTTTTTAGGCTACTTTTTTTAGAATTATTTCCGTACGAGAATAATCCAAAATTCCTTGTTCTTTCAACTCATTAAAAAGCTGAGTAACCGTCTGACGAGTGCTACAAATCAAACTCGCGATGTCTTGATGTGTAAGGTAATTTTTCAGGATAATTTCGTCAGAATTGGCCATCCCTTCTTTAGAAGCCCACTCCTCCAAAAAGCTTTTGAAACGCGTCCGAACGTCTTTAAACATCAGATTGGCGTACTTATTTTGAAGACGTTTAAAACGAAAACCCATCCACTTGGTATAAGATAAACTCAGTTGTGGATTTTTTTCTAATAACTTTTCAAAATCATCCATTTTAAAGCTGCAACAAATCACACTATCAGATACCGCCACAGCGTATTCATCCGATTGGGATTCGGTCAGGGTAAATTCCCCAAAAATATCCCCTTTTTGAAGCACATCTTTGACAATCTCATTGCCTTTATCGTCGATTTCAACAATTTTTAACGTCCCTTTTTTTAGAAAATACACGCGGGTATTTTCGTCGTGCGAAAACAAAATAATTTCTCCTTTCTTGGCCGATTTGAAGTTTGAAATCATGCAAATGGATTTTAATTCGGAAGAAGAAAGGACGCTGAAGAGCTTATGATCGCGCAAATACCAGTATTTTGTATCGAGATTCATGGGAAGGTTAAGAATATTCTAAGCCAATATACAAAGTCTATTTAGCATCAACAACATTTTACATCAAATGCGTTTTTACAATTCCCCAGACTTCACCCAAGGGTAGGGGAGCCACTCCGCTTTTTTGGTTGATGATACTAATGGTTGCGCTTCGTTTCCAGTGCCAACACAAATCACGGTAGGCTTGCCAAAGCCGATAGCTAGGGTCATAAATGTGTCCAGGGTCGGAGCTGACGCCGTTTAACTCCATGATTTTGATGTTTTTTCCACGGTACAAATCATCCAAACTGGCAACTTTTAAGTCGAACCTTCCGTAGTAAAATCCCGAAAAATCTTTACTAACGTCGTTGAAAACAGTATTCAATTGTTTATTAATCAGGTGATTAACGTTGACGAATTTAGTGCCTCGACAGTGGTTTCCAATGGGTTCCAACAAACGAATTTCACCTTTGGCAGGGATTTCATCCAGTTGATTTCCCAGTTTGGCAGAAAGAGCCGTTAACTGAAATCGAGCACGGTTTGATTGATCGATTAACTCCCGAACCGTTGAACTGCCATCGCCTACGACCTTCAAAAACTCCTTCATGGTCAGCGACGACACTCTTCCCATTTTTTCATTGGGCAATCGGCTGAAAAGTACTCCCAACTCAATGGAATAGTCAATAAATTCCTGAAGAATGTACGCATCATTGGCTTGGATGTGATAGACTTCCAATTGACCGATGTTCTCAATCTTCGCCACATTCGTCCCTCTTTCGCCAATGTTCGGTTTGGCAATGATAGGGAATTGTAAGTGGTTGCTTTTCAGTAATCTAAGGGTTTCTTCAAAGGAGGTCTTGTGGGCGATAAACACCGTGGTGGGTAAATACGCAGGGTTGATTTTGCGGAGAATGTCAATTTTGCTTTCTCCATAAAACCCCCCTGCTTCTATCCCTGGATTGACGGCCGTAAAGTAGGTAAAAGAACGTGATTTGAGGGCCAAATACACCCAATACGGAGCCATTGGCAGGTAAAAAAGCCACCAAGGCCAGTATTCGTAGTTGAAAATTTTAACTAGAAAAAGGGGGAGTTTCATGTTAGTTGGCTGGAAAATACGTGTGAACGAACTGTTGTGCTTGTTTACGGTGTAAAACTTGAATGATGATAGAAAGTTTTAAGACAACAACGGCCAAAATAAACAGTTGACCACCATCGCCTTGGGATTCGATGCCAATCACCAACAAGTGAGAGGCTATTGCGCCCAGCATCAGCCCTGTGGCCAAAAAACCTCCCAAAAACGCGGTTGAAGGGAGCAATAACAAGATGCCCGTTATCAGTTCGAGCACGCCCGTTGCTATTCTTCCCCAAGGTTCCACCCCCAATTTGGTAAACAACGCCACCGACTCAGGATGTGCTGTGAATTTAAAATAAAGGGTTTGTAATAAAATACCTGCGGCAATTATTCGTAAAATCCACGAGATGATTGCTGTCGTTTTCATGTTAGTAGTCGAGGTTTAGTGAAAAAAAACAGTCCAGCTTTTGTCGGCTTTGGACTTGAGATTAGGCTCGTCTTTGTTCCATTTAGTCAAAGTATTATTTGTCCAAGAGTGGTAAAAGAGGTACAGTTTTCCGTTTAAAATTTTAAACGTTTCGGGGTCGATTTCAACTTTTTCGCCCGTAGCACCCATAGCGTAGGCACACCAGCCGCCGTATTGGGGTTCGTATTTTTTGGGGTCTTTGACAAACAACTCTTTGTTGGCTGCGCTAGAAAAACGGTAGGTAACACCCTCAAAAACAGCAGTAAGCTGCTTATTTCCTTCGGCTGCTTTGTTTTGGTTAAAATAGGCGACGGGGTCGTACCCTTGAATCGCCAACCCGTTTTCAAGGTTAAATTGCTTCGAGCGCTGTAACGCCTGACTATATACGAATAGGGGGGCAACTACCAACAGGATTAGAAAAAAATGCTTTGTTTTCATGGGAGGTCTGGGGGATAAATTAATTGGATTTGTTCAACGTTGGCCAGTATTCGTTGGCTTTTTGAATGCGGGTTGGGACATCTTTCGACCATAATTCTTTGACTTTTTTGCTGTAATTCAAATACAGTTTTTGGTCAACGATGGTCCAAGCGTTAGGGTCGGTAGGAGATTTGTGGTTTTCACTGACCCCGTAGGCGCAGTATCCGCCAAATTGGGGGGCGTATTTTTCAGGGTTGGCCTTGAACGCCTCCAGATGCTCAGACGAACTGAATAGCCATTTGGCACCCATCCATTCAAAAACGAAGGATTCGCTGCCTTCAACGGCTTTGCTATCAGTGAAATAGGCGACGGCGTCGTGGCCATTGATGGCGATGCCGTTTTTCTGGAAAATAGCTTTTTCTTGGGCAAAACTAACGGCCGAAAACAAAAAGAAAAGTAGGGTAAACTGGGCGATACGATTTTTCATGTGAATTGTAATTAGATGCTAATACTTGATTGTTTGCGTTGGAAGTTGCTGTTAGAGAGGATGATAAGTCTCAATCTTGATACAAAGGTGCAAAGACGTTGCGTAGCGAATTGTCGGTGAGCCGACAATCAGGCCAAGATTTTAAAAGTTTGGTACAAAGACATCCCGATAAAAAACAAACCAATGAGTTTATTCATCGGATAGCGATGTAAAAAGCGGTACAAAGTTGTTTGGTAACGTTCGGCCAAATACGCAAAGAGGACTAAAATGAGGAAAGCACCTAAAGCTGCGCCAAACACAAAAGAGAATTTTGCCCCAAACGTATCTAGGCTAAAATGAGAGTGGAGGTATATCAAGAAAACGACCCAAAATGGTAAAAGTTGGGGGTTGAGCAAACCACTCAAAAAGCCTTTTAATGCTTCCACAGGTTGGGTAGAGCGGATGGCAGCATTGCGTTGTACGGGGGTTTTGATAAAACTGTAAACACCGATAACGAGAAAAAAAGGAATAATTGCGACTTCAAGGGTTTGAAAAACAGTTTGATGTTTTGCTAAAAAGCCTTGACTTTGCAGGGCTATCAGCGTATAAATGATTTCGGGCAAGGTGCCGCTTATAGCCACCCAAACCCCCGTTTTGAAGTTGTGGGAAAGGGTAGCGTTAACAACGGCCAAATTGACGGGGCCAGGATGAATGGAACCCATAAAACTGATGAGCGCCGTCAGCGAAAGAATAGCAAGGGATTCGGACATACCTTTGTTGGTTAATGAAACAAAGGTAAAGTGGAGCTCCCTGCCGAATTGTCGGTAGGCTGACATTTGGAGCAAAGTAATTTCGTCGTTGTTGATTGGGTTGTGAGCCTCAATGTAAGTCGGGTTGTCACGGTGAAGAGGGTTGCTCACAACCCGAGGATACAGTGAAGAGGGTTTCTCAAAACCCGACGCGACGCCGGCACTTATTTTTGCAGGATTAAGAGAGTTATAAACAATGCATTCAGTCCAAAGGAAGCCAGTAAATTGAGCCACATTGTATTTTTAAAGTTGGCTTGCGATGCGTCGAGCCACGTTTTACGAAACCAATTCAGAAAAAAAACGAGAGTGGGAGAGGTAAGCACGATAAAAAGAAGAAATTGCTGAAGCGGTAAATACACCCAGAAACAAAGGGCGGTCAAGGAGTAAATGCTGGCGGTAAAAAAGAAAGTACCCCGAATGCCCAACAGCAGACTCAAGGTTCGGTCGCCGCGTTTGGCGTCTTCTTCGTGTTGGTAAATTTGCGTCATGGGGTACACCGCCCACAGCATCATCGAACTCAAAATGGCAGGAAGAAGGTTGTTTGTCAACGAATTGTATGGATGTAAAACAGCTTGTTGGGTACTTAAATAGACAAAAAAACCTTGAAAAAGACCGACGATAAACCAGCTCAACAACGGGTATTTTTTGAGCCGAATGCTGGTGTGGCTGTATGATTTAGAAACCAAGCCATACACCAAAACTGCCAACGCGAAGACCGCTCCCACAAAGAAATAACTGAGTACAATGGCCAAAATATCCATTGCCCAAGCGACCGTAAAAAGCTCTTTATCCACGGCGGGTGGTTTTTCGAGGCCACCGATGCTGCCTTCGTCCTTGTCGAAATAGCTGTTGTAGGCATTGCTGGCGGGATACACCAACACGTGCCAAATCACAAATACCCAACAAGCTTTCGTGACGTCGAAATGCGGCGATTGGCTGATAGAAAACCAATAGACGGGCATCAAAAACAACGAAAATGGCAAACGAAGATGTAGAAGAATGGCTTTGGGCGTCATGGAGTAAAGGTTTAGAAAGGTTGCCCGTGGGTCAGACGGATTAAATTTTTGATGATAAAAGGAAAAGGCCGAAGCGTCCGCAGCAACAATTCCGTTTGAAATTCGCTGCCAAACTGGGCTTGAATTTGTCGCCCTACCCACAAACGCCGCCTAAAATGCTGGTTCCAATCGCGCACAAATTGAGTTTCTAACTCGTTTCGAGAAATTGTTCCATTGGTATATTTGCCAATCCACTCAAACGCAATTTTAGACGCGTGCAACGCCATGCTCATGCCATTGCCGCAGAGGGGCGTAATCATCCCTGCCGCATCGCCGAGCAGCAGCACGTGGTTTTCGACCAAGCTTTTGGACTCAAAACTAATTTGAGAAATGGTGACGGGTTCGGAAAATAAAAAGTCAGCATTGGCAAAAATTGATTTCAAATAAGGATTCCGAAAGAGCACTTGCTCGTGCATTTGTTCCAGTTTATTACCCGATTTTTTGAGGTTTTGGGCGGTTGTAAGGTAGCACAGGCAGTAGTTGTCGTCCTCAATGGCCGAAATGCCGCAGTAGCCGTCCACAAAATTATGCAGGGCGATTTTGTCTTTGGGGAAGTCGGTCTGAATGTGGTATTTAACCCCAATGTAGTTGTTGAGCCGTGTTTCTTGGCTTTGCACAAAAGGACGTTTCCAGGCCACGTCGAGGTTCGATTTTTTACCAAAACTCCCCACGCAGCAATCCACTTCCCGCGTTTGCTGGTTGGCTACAATAACAAACGAATCGGTAGCTGTCAAGTAGTCAATCTTACTAACGGTATGTTTTTCTAGTACTTCTACCCCCACCGAGCGGGCAATGCGGGCCAATTCGTAGTCGAGTTGGTAGCGGCTCAACCCAAACCCTCCCAACGGTAATGTTTCATTGATTCGAGTACCTTTGGGCGAAGTGACTTCTAACTGTTTGATGAACGGTAGATTCCATTCGGAAAGCGGAACGCCCAAGCGTTCGATGAAATCGTGCGATTCGAGGCTGATGTATTCGCCGCATACGCGGTGGAAAGGGTAGGTGTTTTTTTCAAATAACGTAACTTCAAACCCTTTTCGAGCTGCTTGAATGGCCAAACTTAGGCCCGCGAGTCCACCTCCCACGATGCCAAGTTTATTTTTGCGCATGTTGTACCACGATTAAAAACCGAAACGCCCACTGCCAACGTATAGTGTAATGCGTAATACCTGCTTTGGCAAGTAACGTTTCCCATTCCGAGCGCGTAAAACCACGCCTGACCGAAAGCGGTGCGTCATTTTTGACCAAATAAGAACGGGAAAAAAGCTGAGTCAGGACCTTAATGGAATAGTATGCCAACGTGTGACGGTGCAAATCGGCGATAAAAAAACCTTGGGTCGAATTTTTGTGCATCCATTGCAGCATGTCCACCAACTGTTCGTCGGTAAAGTGATGACAAAAGAGCGAATTAAAAAGAAGGTTTGGCGTTTTATGAAAAATAGCCTTTTGATAATCAGCCGTTTGAAAGCGAACGGATGGGTTGTGGCTACGGGCGTAATCGGTACAATCGCGTTTCAAATCAACACCTTCTAGGAAAAAGTCGGGGTATTTTGAGCGAATCGCCCCGAGGTTATCGCCGCCTCCTGACCCGATTTCAACGACGTAGAGTGAGGGGTCTTTTTTGGCAAATTTTGAGATACCGTTCAACACCACCCGATGCCCTCCGAGCAAAGTATTGATGATTTTGAGTTCTTTCAGGTTTTGAAACAAATCGGCCGAAGGGATGTCGTTGGCATCCAAAAGTTCGGGCGTGTAGGAGCGTTTTTTGAAATCTATCATGCCAACATCATGCTTTCCATGGTGATACCAGGCCCAAAGGCAACTGCAAATGTATTTCCGTCATTGTTGGTTGAAAATAGCTTTTTTAACACAAAAAGTATCGTCACCGACGACATATTTCCGTAGTTTCTCAACACTTCAAATGAAGTGTCGCTCGCTGTACTTTCCAACTTCATGGCCCGTTGAATGGCTTCCAAAATGCTTTTTCCGCCAGGGTGAATGGCCCAGTTGGTGATTTGGTCAAGCGTTAAGTTGTTGCTAGATAGGGCATTGAGAATCATTTTTTGAATCGAAGCTTCCAGTAATTTTGGTACCTCGTTGCTCAATTTCATCAAAAAACCGTGCTCAGATATTTTCCACGACATGTCGTTTTTTCCCTCCAGCACCACTTCCGAATAAAACCCTTCGATGCGTTTTCCGTGGGGATGATTGCTGACGATGCAAGCGGCGGCTCCGTCGGAAAAAAGTAAGTTGGAAGTTTGCGTATCCATTGATTTTCCTTTTTGAAAATGTAAGGTACACAGCTCCGTACAAACAACCAAAACTTGCGCGTTGGCATCGGCTCGGCAAAAAGCATCGGCCAATTTCAGGGCGTGAATAGCCGCGTAACAACCCATAAAGTTGACCGAATTTCGGACAATTGTGGGAGATAAATCCAATGATTCCATCAGCTGAATGTCTAGCCCAGGCGCCATCAAACCCGTACAACTTACCGTAATAAGGTGCGTAAATGTGGTCAGAGGTTTGGTAAAATGAAGGTCTTCAATGGCTGCTTGTGCCAAAGTCAGCGCATGTGTTTCAAAGAAATTCATGCGTTGCGAAACGCTAGGAAATGGCTCTAAATCAGGGGTTTTTGGGTAGAATTGATAGCCGTCTTTGGTGCTGCTGTAATCGGGCAATACCGAATGACGAAAAGAAATGCCGCTTCGATGATACATCAATGATAATCGACGGGCTTCGTCTTCCAAATAGGTTTCGGCCGATAGCATAAACCTCAAAATGTCGGTTTGTTGGTGCTTGAAAGCAGGCACAGCCGTACCGATGGCATTGATATAGGGCATGTAGTTATTTTCGAGTTAATGAATTGCGCAAAGTAAGCAGTTTGGCATTTTACCAAATGTCGCCCAAACGACACATAACGGCTTAATTTAGTATATTAACTAGAAATAGGCGAAGGAGTTTAAGAAAATCATTTCCCTTGCCAACCCCAAGGCTGCCAATCTAAAGATTTTACTTCTCAAAAAGGTCTTTCTTAGAAAGCGGTATTGTTGTGTTTTTTATGACTACATTTTTAGCATTGTACTTCTCAATTTTATCTTTGTTGACTATAAATGCCCTGTGGATTTGAATGAATTTTGAGGGGGGTAATAATTCTAAAATTTGCGAAATAGTAGCGCGCGATTTATACGTTTTTTCATTGGTATAAAAGAGTAAATAATTCCCTTCTGAATTGATAAAATTGATGTCTTCAATGGGTAGTTCGACTTTGTATTCGCCATCTTTTACCAAAATGCTAGGTTTGGGTTTGTCTTCCTTTGAAGATTTTATGATTGCCAATTCAATGGATGCTATCAAGTCGCTGTTTTTGAATGGTTTGGTGAGGTAAGAGTAGGGCGAGGTGGCAACAGCTTCGCTGATGACTTTGGCATTTTCGTAGGCAGTCAGATAGATAAATGGTACTTTTTGTTTGTTTTGAATGAGATTCCCTAAGCTGATACCATCCATTTCGCCATCGCCAAGATTGATGTCAAGAATAGCGAGGTCAACCAATTCCTTGTTGAGAATAGCCAAGGCTTCATTGGCATTTTTTGCTTCCAAAGTCTGATACCCATTTTCTTGAAGAATCTTTTTGGTGAGCCTTCTATTCAGAAAATCGTCTTCTACGATTAGTATTGTTTTTGAATTCATTTTCTTGAAATAATTCGAGTTATAAACTAAAAAATGGAACACAGATGACGCTGATTTGACTGATTTATACCGATTTTACGTTTTTTAGTGTAAAAATTGTTATCCGTTCAGAGTCAATGAATTGTGTTAAAGCAAATACCTCAAAATGTTTGCTCTACTACTTAAAAACACATTTTCAGTTCAAACCCTTTTTTGAGTTGAGTTTCCACGGTGCCATTGAGTTGGTCAATCAACCCTTTTGTGATTTCTACCCCAAGCCCTTTGGTTTGTATATTCTTAAAATCAAAGCCAATACCATTGTCAATATAGTGCAGGCAATTCTTTTTTGAGTTTTTATCCTGGGCAATTTCGATATTAATGATGCCGTTTGGTTGATTTTTGAAGGCGTGTTTCATGCTATTGCTGACCAACTCGACGATGATTAAGCCCAACGGTAGGGCTTTTGTGATAGACAAAGTCTCGATGTCACAAGTGACAAACAGGCTCACATTGTTTCCTTTGATGTCATACGAATCCTTGACGAGTTCGGATAGGTCGGTTACGTATCGTTTCAAGTCCACGTCATTGACACTTTCCGAAACATTCAATTTTTTATGGAGCAAAGCAATCGAATGAATCCGATTCTGGTTGCTTCTTATCAAGTCGTCAATGTTGCTATGGCTCGCCGATTCTTTCTGGATTTCTAAGATACTGATCACATACTGCAAATTGTTTTTTACTCGGTGTTGCAGTTCAGAAAGGAGCACCTGTTTTTGCTCCATTGTTTTTTCGATTTCGTCTTTTTGAAGACTAATTTCTCGATTTTTATCTTTCAAAATCGCATTACTTTTCTGTTTTTGACGGTTGTTCCGAATCAAAATGAGAGTCAGAATTCCAAAAAATGCTAGAAATCCAATGAGCGCATTTTGCCTGATAGAATAGTCGTATTCTTTTTTCGCTTCTACTAATTCTCGTTCACGCTGTTTGATGGTATTTACAATATTTTGCGTTTGAAAAATTCTAGAAGTAGTATAAAGGCTATCGTTAGAGGCATTTACAATTTTTAGATAATTGATAGCCTTGGCTGGATTTTTTTGTTCGTAGATTTGAGCTAAAAGTTTGGCGGCGTTTATGGTAAGCACTAAGTTTTTGAATTGTCGGCCGCCTGCTAAGGCTTTTTCTGCATAAAAAATAGCTGAGTCAGGTTGGTTCATTGCCTGAAAAACCCCCGCTAAATCAACCGACTGTTCAGACTCTAAAAAAGGATTGCCAAATTTGTTTGAGAAACCAATCGCAGTTCTTAGGTAATGCAATGCCTGTGGGTAATTTTTGCGTTTTTTTTCTACCCTTCCCATGACGGCATTGGCATACGATACCTCTATAGGGATGTTCAATTTTCGACAACTCGTATCGATTAGGTTGCCATAATACATGGCAGAGTCAAATTCATTTAGGTTTTCGTAAACCTCGCCAAGATTATGGTAAATCAGCCATTTTCCGTTATTGGGAAGCGATTCGATTTCGGGGTGGTTTTTGGCTTTCAATAACCATTCTAATCGGTGTTGGCTATCTTGTTGTTTTTCGTAAACGAGTGCTATCAGATTATAAAAAACAATTTCCAGCTTGGGGTATTTTGCTTGACTCACCTGCAAGCCTTCATACGCCGTCTGCATACCGTTTTGCCAGTCACCCGTGATGGTTGAGACAAAGCTCAACGCCTGCAAAGACACCAATTCGCCATACGTATAATTAAGTTTTCGGGCGAGGCGAATAGACTCCGTGGCATACACAACCGCTTGGCGAGGATCTGTCATGGTATGATACCTAGCCAACTGCCACAAGCTAATCACCCGATTGGTGTCGTCAATAACCTCAGTCAAATTTTGTTTCAACCTATCTACCTCTTTTGTAGGCAGACTAAGCGGTTGAGCGAAGCCAGAGGTAGCCAGAGCCGTGATTAGTAAAAGTAATATTTTAATGAGTTGGCTCGGCATAATTGCGAAAGAACTTCCCGAAAGGGCTAACGCTTTCGGGAAGTTGATTTTATTTGCATTAATAAATCTTTCTGTAAACTTAACACAAAATTGTATTCATTTTAGTGGTTTACAGAAGTCTATTTACTAATCTTTCAGATCATAAAACTCCTTCACAGCATTGTAATCGGAGAAATCTACGGCCGCCTGACGGCCATTGCGGATGTCGTTGGCAGGGATAATCACTATACGAGTTGAGGCTGAAAGTGTGGCTGTCGAAGCTACTTTTCTATAAATATTTATTCCTGCGGTGTTTCCAGCAAAAGTAGTTTGAAAGTAGAATTCATGTTCAGCTCCATTTGATGGAACAATACCAGGGATAGCATACCAACCATAAGAGGTTGCGTTATTTGGTGTGCCATCGGTCATATAGACCAATACAGCACTACTATTCATTATTGCCGTCGTGACATTGGAAGGGAAAACAAATTGTTGAACTGAGCCTTTTGCAGCCGTCCAAGTTTTGGCTGCGTATGAGATTTGAATCACGTTGGCATTGCCAGTTTGCCCGGCAGGTCCAGCGGGGCCGCTAGCACCAGTCGGTCCTGCGGGTCCTGCTGGGCCTGCGGGACCAACAGGACCTTCTGGGCCTTCACAACTGGTAAACAATAAACTACCGCATACTACAAGTACTGATAAAACGCCTGAAATAATGGATGATTTGTTCATACTAAAATGTGTGACTTTGTCGGAAATTTGATTGGTTGATAAAAGGTTGAAATTTTCAATTTAATACTAGCCGATAGGCAGTTTTGGGATAAGTAAGGCTTTATTGTACTGGCACTAATCTCCACATTTGGCCCGAAACATTTTGAGTTTTATCCATAAATGCGTTGCCAGAATATACGGATTTATTATCAGGCTTATTTCCTTCTAAAGAAAAGTTGTTGCCATGCAGCATCGTACGCAATCTATAGAGGTGGTCGCCGTTAGTGGCACTCACTAAATCCAATCGCCATAGCTGGCCTGTTACATCTTGAACGTTATCCATAAAAGACCGACCGTCTTTCTCCCCCCCAGCGGTATTAGCTTCTAAACATTTACCATCGCCCTGATCTTTCGATTGTAAGCGATACCACCCTTTGTTTTTAGCATCCGGAACTAATTTCCACATGGTTCCAGTCGCACCTTTTTGCGAAGACATGAACGATGCGCCACTCATAACATTACTCGCTGAACCATTGCTTTCAAGAGATAGTGCATCGCCCGTGAATGCTGTTCGCAAATAATAATAGCCTTTATAATTAGGACTAAAAGAATGTCCTCTCTCTTGGGCATAGGATGTTAATGTAAGACCAATGAACAGAATTGTTACAAGGGTTTTTAAAGTTTTCATTTTTGAGGGTTCTTAGTAAATTTTGCCTACTCTAAATCAGCATTTTCGGCTTCCTGCTTGGTTGTTGTGCAGCAAACCTACTTGCCTCATTAATGCCTGCAAAATTTCTGGGATATAAGTCGGATTTTAGGGATAGAAAGTGGGGTTTTGGAATTCCCCCCGAAAGTCCATAGGACTACGCTCAACCGTCTGTCGGGGCGCCGTTGCGATTAAAAAAAACGTGTGAAGTTTTGTGGATAGTTGAAGCCCAATTTGTATTCACTGGGCTTACTAGAAAATTCGCTTACTTTAGAGGATTTGTTTGCAAAGTAAGTTTCTATCGCGTAAGCTATTCAAATCAATATAAACTACTTAGCCACCCCCTTTTCTGTTTGTAGATGTGAAAAATCAATCATCAAGAAAAAAGGAGAGATATACTATAATCAATAAATTTATATGAATTTGTAGATTATAATCTGTAGATTTATATAAAATGATAGCAAAGAAAGCTCAAGGCGCACTTGGAAGGTCATTGGAATGAGGGTAAAGTATTGATTGTTTTAGGACCGCGCCAAGTGGCTAAAACAAGCCCTCATTGGGAATTTTAATCCGTTGGCATTAAGAAATGATACAGGAGCTTTATGGGAAAATTTTTTGATAAGCGAGCGTTTGAAGGCAAATCACTACAACAACAGTATGACAAAAGCTTATTTCTGGCGAAACCACGCTCAGCAAGAAATTGATTATATTGAAGAACGAGGCGGACAGATGTATGCGTACGAATTCAAATGGAATCCCAAAGCCAAAAATAAGTTCCCCAATTCTTTTGTAGAAGCATATCAACCAGTTGAAAAACAGTTGATTAGTCCTGGTGATTTTGAAGATTTTTTGAGATAGAACATGCCAAGTTAATTTAGTATTAGGAAGGCATTAACCATTTATCACTGAGGCAGTTTTTGGCCGAATTTTGTTAAAATAACTTGTTCAAATTCTCTTTTTCCAAACTCTTTCATCAGCCATGTTTTTCCTACTTGTCTTGCTCCTTGCAAAATGAGCGGCTTTCTTGTGGACGAATTTTTCCAGTTTAGTAGGTCTTGATATAGGTGTTGTATCATATTTTTCCTTTGAAAAAGTGTAACCTTCCCGAAAGTTTGGAACTTTCGGGAAGGTGCTAAATAAAAGTTTCAAACTTTCGGGTGGGTGATAATTGTGCGCTAACGGTTAAAAAACAGCCTTAAAATTCTTTTAAAGTAATTAACCCAATTTACCAATCAACTCAGGAAAAATGAACAGAAGAGAGGTCATTAAAAGTGTTGCCTTGATGTTTGGAGGAACGCTATCGGCGCCAACCCTCATGGCCATGAACCATTGGGAGCAGGCCACAACTCCTACCACAAACGCCGCGGCTTTTAGCTTAACGGCTACGCAGCAAAAGATTATCGCAGAAGTAGCCGAAATGATTATCCCACGCACCAATACCGCAGGCGCCAAAGACGTGGGCGTGCCTGCTTTTGTCGAAATGATGCTCAAGGATTGTTATTCGCAGCCTGACCACCAGCGTTTTATGGAGGGGGTAACTTCGTTGGAACAGCTGAAATTTTTGGAACTGAACGAAGCCGAACGGCGCGGTGCGCTCAAAATGATGGAGCAGCAAACCAAAGAACAAATGAAGACGCCATCAAAAACGGTTCCTTTTTGGCGATTGATGAAAGAACTGACGCTGTTGGGGTATTTTACCTCTGAAGCGGGTATCAAGGCTTCGTTTGAGTACGTACAAATTCCTGGAAAATTGGAAAATATCAAGCTCAAAACCAACCAAAAATCATACGCGTATTAAGTGTAAATTTAGTGAGGAGTTATAAGAGAGGAGTGATGAGTTATAAGACATTCTTATATACTCAACTCTCATCTCTCAACTTTCATTACTCACATAATATTTTGAAAATCATGTACTTAAATATAAAAGCAACGAAAGAAAATACCTTTGACGCCATTGTCGTTGGGTCGGGGATGACGGGTGGTTTTGCAGCGAAAGAGCTGACCGAAAAAGGCATGAAGGTGTTGATGATTGAGCGTGGAAAAGAAATCAAGCACGTCCAAGATTACGACACAGCCATGAAACAGCCGTGGGAAATTGAACACCGTGGAAAAACCACGCTCGTTTCGGCCGAAGAACGCTGGGCTAATAGCCGTTTTTGGGGACTCGGCAGCGAAGAAGTGGTAAACCATTTGACCAACGATAAAGAAAATCCGTACGTTGAAAAACGTCCTTTTGACTGGATTCGCGCGTACCATACGGGCGGGAAATCCATGCACTGGGGGCGTCAGTCGTACCGCTGGAACAAACAAGATTTTGAAGCCAATGCCAAAGAAGGCATCGGTATCGACTGGCCGATTCGGTACGAAGATTTGGAGCCTTGGTACACACACGTGGAAAAATTTGTGGGCGTAAGTGGCCAAAAAGAAGGCTTGGACGTACTGCCCGACGGGCATTTTTTGCCGCCCATGCCGCTGTTTGCGCCTGAGGCTTATTTCAAAAAAGTGATGTTCGACAAGTTTAATCGCCCCGTAACGGTAGGGCGGGTGGCCAACCTTACGCAAACCCAAGCCATTCATACCGAGCTTGGTAGAGCATCGTGCCAGTACCGTAACAAGTGCGCGCGTGGATGTCCTTATGGTGGATATTATAGTTCGCTGTCGGGCGCGATTCCTGCTGCCATGCGTACCAAACGCCTAACGATGTTGCACGATTCGATTGTGGCTGAAATTATCTACGATGACCAAAAAAATAAGGCCGTTGGCGTTCGGGTTATCAATCAGCATAACAATCTTGTTACCGATTATTTCTCAAAAATTATCTTCTTAAACGCAGGTTCTATCAATACTGCCGCGTTGATGCTCAACTCTAAATCGAGCCGTTTCCCCAACGGATTCGGAAACGATAGCGACCAAGTGGGCCGCAATCTCATGGATCACCAACTTGGCGCAGGAGCTACGGCGAGTATCGAAGGTTTTGAAGACGATTATGTATATGGACAGCGCCCCAACGCGCTTTACATTCCTCGTTTCCGAAACTGGGGGAACGATAAACAAACGGCGTATCTCAGGGGCTTTGGCTACCAAGGCGGAGCGAGCCGCGAAGGCTGGAACCGTGGCGTGGCCGCCGATGGTTTTGGCGGTGATTTTAAAGAAAACTTGACCAAGCCAGGGGCGTGGGCCATCAGCATTGGTGGTTTTGGGGAAGTGTTGCCCGACCCCAACAATAGAATGTACCTCGACCCCGACAAAAAAGATAAATGGGGTGTGCCATTGATTGTGTTTGATGCAGCCTTTAGTGACAATGACCGTGCGATTCGCAAGGACATAGTGGCTTCGGCGGTAGAAATGTTGGAAACAGCAGGGTTCAAGAACGTGACTCCTTACGACCGCCCAACGCACCTTGGACTGGGCATTCACGACATGGGAACGGCTAGGATGGGGCGCGACCCAAAAACGTCGGTCTTGAATTCTTTCAACCAAGTGCATGACAGTAAAAATGTATTCGTCACCGACGGTGCAGCGATGGCGTCGGCCTCTTGTGTCAATCCATCCATTACCTACATGGCGCTTACGGCCCGTGCAGTAGATCATGCAGTGAAGTCTTTGAAAAAAAGAGAATTATAGCTCAAAACAGTATCTGTTTCCTTTTTTTGCCTTTCTTAAAGAAAAAAAGTACAAGAGAAAAAGATGAATAACCGTAGAAAGTTTCTTAAACAAGCAAGTAGCGCTTTGGCGATTGGGGCAGTTACACCCGCGATGGCGCACGAAAATGCGAGCACGCCCAAAGCCCAAGAAGATTTGTTCAAGCTAGGAATCGCAGGCTATAGTTTTGTGCATTTTAAACTAGATCAAGCCCTCGAAATGATGAGGAAGGTGGACGTTCACTACCTCTGTATCAAAGATTTTCACTTGCCTTTTAATAGCACCGACGAACAAATCGCGGCGTTTCATGCCACCCTCAAAGCCTCTAACGTAACGGGCTATGCCGTGGGGCCGATTTACATGAAAACGACTCAAGAAATCGACAATGGTTTTGAATATGCCAAGCGGGTAGGAGTAAAGCTGATTGTGGGTGTACCAAACGAAGAATTGTTGCCGTATATCGACAAAAAAGTGAAGGAATACGACATGCGTTACGCGATTCACATTCACGGTCCCGACATTAAATTGTGGCCAAATGCGTCGTCGGTTATCAATGCCGTTAAAAACCTCGACCCGCGTATGGGATTGTGTTTTGACATGGGCCATGATGCGCGTTTTGGTGATGATCCAATTGCTGACCTCAAAAAATACGCCGACCGTATTTTTGACATTCACCTCAAAAACGTAACGGCGGCTTCTAAAGAAGGAAAAACCTGCGAACTCGGACGCGGTATCATCGACGTGCCTGCGTTTGTGGCCATGCTTCGCAAAATCAAGTACAGCGGAAGTTGTAGTTTAGAATACGAAAAGGACATGAAAGACCCGTTGGCAGGTATCGCCGAATCGGTGGGGTACTTCAAAGGAGTTTGCCAAGCGAGTCGTAAATAGTGAACACCTGTCGGTAATAAGTAATTGGGGTTGGGTAAGGCTTTGGCCAATATCCAGCCTCTTTTAAATGATTAAGCACAGTTAACGATTAACGGATAACAATTAACTTTGCTTATTTTATGTGTTGATTTTTTAAAACAAGAAGCTGAGGGATGGACAAAATTCCCTTAAACATCAGCTTGGTTAGTTCGCCAACGTTATGAAAATACGAGCCAAGTACAAGGTCGGTATCGCCGTCGCGGTCGATGTCGGCGGCTTCTAAAGTAAGCCACTTTCCTGCAGCGGCAGCTTGTGTGCTTGAGACGTCAAATTGAAAGTTACCCTTGTTGGAAAAATACAAAAAACCTTGTTCGGGTCGGTCGAGGTCATCGTAAAAAGAGATGGCGGCAATGTCGAGGTCGCCGTCGTTGTCAAAATCTCGCGCCACCGCTTTGCTGGTGCCGTAGAGCGGATAAAACCATGCTTCCTTAAAATTGTCTTTCCCATCGTTCAGAAAAAGACGAATGCCGTGGTAGTTTTTAGAAATAGCGGAATAATCCCAATTGTCGCCGTTGGTCAATAAAATATCTAAAGCCCCGTCTTTGTTAAAATCCACGAACTCAAAATAACTTACACCATACACAGGGGGGAATTGAAGTACTAGCTTTTCTCTAAATTGGCCTTTGCCGAGGTTATAAAAAATGTGAATACTTTCGCGGGCTTGTGCCATCAACACCACGATGTCAGGTTTTTTGTCGTTGTTCATGTCTCTGATTTCCACCCTGCGAGCGCCAGGTAGAGCGAGTAAAATGTGTTCTTTTTCGGGCAACATACTCTCGTACCATGCCAGTTTTCCCGTGTTATTTCCAAAGTGACAAATCACGACATCTTCTTGGCCGTCTTGGTTGAGGTCGGCCGTAGCAAAGTCAACACCCCGCTGAATGGCGTCAAAATAAAGGGTGGCGTTGGCCACGGCAGTGTCAAGAACAATTAATTTGCCCAATGCTTGGTCAGAAGGACGAAATGACCCAATCGTGAGCAAGCGGGGAGGGGCATTGGTTGGAAATGAAATGGCCGACGGTGGACTATCGACGTTCCAAGCCATTCGTAATTGAAGAAGTGAATCGACTTCGTACAATTCATTTTGGGCATCACCCACGTACAAAATGCCATTTTTGGGGTTAAACTTGAGCAGGGATGTTTGGGGAATGGGTTTGTCGTGCACTTTTACTTCGAGGGCTTCAAATTGTGCTAATGTTGGTAGGATGGGAGCGTGTTTGGGTTGTGGCAATGGCGATTCAGGGGCCGTTTGTACGTAGAAATCAACAATCTGTTTCCACGCTTCTTGCGACAATTGCGGCGTTTCGGGGTATGTACCTGCTTGCCGCAATAAGGCTTCCTCCTTAGGGTCGAGGTCTGCGTACGGATTTTTACCTGCGTCTTTGATGCCCAACCGAAGCCCCATGTTGGGAAGTACACTATTTGCCCACGTTTTTTTGTCCAACAGCGCTGGTTCAGGGTACAAATGACAACTTTGGCAATGCGTTAAAGCAAGTTGCTTTCCTTGAGAAAAAGCATTTGTTGCCCAAAAGAGTGCAATGAGTAGTCCCGTAATTTTAGAAGTCATAAGGGAGAAATTTGAATCGAAAAATAAAAAAAATTCCGAGATAAAACCTATCTCGGAATTCTAACTACTTACCAAAGTTCAACTCTAACGTTGTATTTTTAATGTATGAATACTGCATACATGGTTAAAAGTACTATTTAACATCCCAAAAAAGTTTGGTAGTTAGGTTATCTTTTGCTGATTAGATTTACTGTAATTTAGATACCATAAGGAAAAATTACAGCAAATCTAATTGACAGATGTGCTTATTTTACATCCCAGAAAATCTTGGTGGTAAGATTATCTTGAGCTTTAACCGCCGCATAGTTGGGATTGTACGTAATTTCGTTGCTAGGGATTGTCCAACGGTATGGAGGCAATGTTTGATTGTTGGAGTTATCTGGCACAAAACTAAATTTAGGCAAATCAAGTCTTCTTACATCAGACCAGTTTTCAAATGGCTGAGTGATGTTATAGTGAAGCCACTTTTGGTCAGCAATGAGCGCCAACTTGTTAGCTGCCGTACCTGCTTTGGTCCAGTTTACGCCATCTTTTGCAATGTAGGCCGCAATTTGAGTGGCTGTTGCAGGAACTGGAATGTTTTTTTCACCTACAATATTGTTACTCAATGACAATATCTTGTTGTAAAAATTCACCGACTGGTCAATGGCCGTTTCGTAAGCTGTTTGGGCTTTGGCATCGTTGTTGGTTCGCAAGTAGTATTCTGCTTTTATCAAATTCACCTCAGCAGCATTGACCAAAACCCCAGGGAAGTAGTTGTTTCCACTGAAAGTAACGCGATTGTAAAGCGCAGCCATACCATCGCTGGCTAAGGTTGCTTGTACTGTTGCATTTGCAGTTGGATCAATTCCCAAATATTCTCCTTTTGCATTGGCGCCTGGTTGGAAAATAATCGGCAAACGAGGATCTGCGTTAGTTTTCATGTGGTCAATCATTTTCTTCCCAGCGAAATTGATATACCATGAAGCACCAGACTCAAGGGCACCTTGAAGCCCTGATGAGTTAATAGGCGTCTTTAGATCAAAAACATTCATTTGAATATTCTGTGCATTTGTTTCTACGATAGGATACGTAGTCGAGTTGCCCAAAATTTCTGCGATTTCTGAATTTGAACGCGCTTTCAAACTTTCTACGTCAGATACGCGGTTGAGCATACGAAGACGAAGTGAGTTTGTATAACGTTTCCACGCATTCACATCTCCATAGTTGACAAAGTCTTGAACAGTAAAAGCTTTTTGGTAACCAGCAGATAATGTAATTGTATTTAGCTCGGTCGCAATGCTTTTCAAATCGTCCAGCATTTTAGTATAAAGGTCTTGCGGAGAATCAAATTTTGCAAGTGATTTCGCATAATCACCGTTGTTTGCACTTAACATACCTGCTTCAGTGAAAGGGATTGGACCATGTAAGTCAATCAGCTTTTGGGTATAGTCGTATATGTAAACTGTTGCGGCGAGCATGAAAATTTTCTTCTCTTTTTGCTCATCAGCAGGGCGCTGGGCAAAAACCCGTTGTAGTTCACGGTATTGCGCAAGTGTGTTATAGTAATTAAACCATACATCTTCAACACCAGAAGAACCAGGGATGTATTGACCTTCACCGTTTACCCAACCCGTTGTTTGCACGTAGTGGTTGATAGTAGTGCGGAGCGTAACAAAGTATAAACGATACCCAGGAAGGACGTAATCTTTGTTTGATTGTAACAACCCCGTGAATTGTTTTTCAATGGTTGTTGCAGCAAGTTTTGACGGGTCTGGGTAAGCTTCAATGAATTCTGACTCTTTGCAAGACATCGCAAATAGAAGGAGTCCTGACAGCAAAATGGATGATATTTTTTTCATTATCTTGTTCATTTAAAATTAGAAACTGGCTCTTAACATTACACCTGTTGTACGGAAAGACGGGTTGTTCCCCGCGTTGTTTACGTTGTCCGTCCAACGGGTACCTGCGTTTGTTTGCTCCGCATCCAAGTCTTTGATTGTTCTGTAGAAAAAGAACAAGTTACGGCCGAATACAGACAAGGTCAGGCTTTGAGCACCAATTTTAGAGGCAATCGACGAAGGCAACGTATAGCCAAATGAAAGCTCTCTCATTTTTGCGTAGGTGTTTTCTGTTACGTACAATTCGTAACGAGCGCTGCTATACTGTGGACCTCCCCAGTTGTATGTACTGTTGTAGTAAACAGCTTGCGAAATGATGTTTGTGTTTTTCTCTCCATTAGAAAGAACGCCGTCCATCAGCATCCCATCGTGGTAAACGGTCTCTCCGTTAGGGCCTTGGTTTGCAGTTGTTGGAATTCCTTTTCCGTCTTTTACGTAGTAGCTAAGTCCACCATGCTCGGCATCCATGCTTCCCAAGCTTTGTTGGGTTAATCCTCGTGATGTCATCCAGTTGATACCTGTTGGCATGATACTTCCTCCGATGCGGAAATCAACGACAGCCTCTAGGTTGAAGTTTCTGTAGCTAAGGCTGTTGATAAAACCACCCACAATTTTAGGCATGGCATTACCTACTTTTTTCCAAGCGGGGTCAAGTTGATACAGACCACTTGGGCCTACAACATTTTTGCCATCTTTCTGAAGGATTCCGTGTGCATAAATATCACCCATAGGTTGTCCAACAACAGATTTTAACTGAGCAGCATTGCCATCATAATCAGCGTGCAAGAGTTCAGTAGAGTTATTAGCAAGTTTTTCTACTTTGTTGACGTTCTTGGCAAGGTTCAATGTCGCATCCCAGTTCAAATCAGAAGCAGATTTTCCTCTGATGATGTTTGCATTAATACCGATTTCCAATCCCTTGTTTCTAAGCGTACCAATGTTGGCAAGAATTGACCGAGCACCAGTGGTAGAAGCAATAGAAAGTGGAAGAATTTGGTCAACAATCTGTGCATTGTAATACGAAATATCCAAGCCAATACGGTTATTGAAGAATTTGGCATTAACACCAAACTCCATTTCGCGCTTTTGCTCTGGACGAATCAAGTCATTACCATAAGGGTTTGCACTTGTATTGGTATATAATACTGAGCCTCCCCCTGATTGTTGAATATTAAGTGTCCCCTGATTGTAGGCAACGTTAGCCAAATAGATACCTGGGTAGTTACCCACCACACCATAAGATGCCCGAAGTTTACCAAAGCTAATAAACGAAGGTAATTTAAACGCATCAGAGAACACAAAGCTTGCGTTGACAGAAGGATAGACAAATGTATTATTGTTTGGAGCTAAAGTAGAAGTGCGGTCTCTACGCAATGTCCCTTCCACAAATACAATGTTCTTATAATCGAAGTTTAATGTTCCTAAATACGCCTCTCTGATAGAACGATCACGTCGCTGGTCACCATTAGCGGTGTTCACAGAAGCAGATAAGTCAAAGAAGTTCTCTGTACTTAAACCACCGTTGGTACTGCGGCTCAACATCGTATTCAATTCACGTTTGGCAGTATAGCCTCCCATTACCGAAACGGTCATGTCTTCATTCAGTTTTTTTGAATAGGTCAAAAGCAAATCACCATATACACTATTGTACAAATTGTTGTTCATCCCAAAGCTTCCGCTGTATCCAAAAGCAAGTGGTACTGTGCTATAGTTTTTGTTTTCGATGCGTTCTGATGTAAGGTCAGTCGCAATACGTCCTCTTAGGTTTAAGCCGCTAACGATGTCCCAGTTTTGGGTAATGCTGGCAATAACACGGTTGCTGTATTCGTCCGATGAATTTTTACGTACGTTCCAAACGTAATCCGCAATATCCCCTTTGAAACCATTGTATCGGATATTCTCGTTGGGCGTTAAACTTTGTGTTCCTGCTCCATTGACAAACTTATAGCCAAGGCTAGTCTGATATTTGGCATTGTACCAATCCGCTGATTCAAAACGGTCCATCATCCCCGTAAAGTTGTTGATCATACGATCTACTTTGAAAGGACGGTTGTGCGTGTATTGGTTAACAAAATTCACCATCAAATCCGTTTTCAATTTCTTGTGAGGATTAAAGCTGGCGTTAAGGTTTGCAATATTTTTGCTGTTTTTAGCGCCGTAGCTAATCATTCCGTTGTCTTGACGCGTAAATGAAAAACGAACATTTGAATTGTCAGACACCTTTGAAACCGCAAGGCTTACGTTAGAGCTAGACGTGTTTTGGAATAAATCACCGTAGCTATTGTTAGAAGGAGAATAGGGTCTAATTACTCCGTCCCATGACATAACTGGTTGGCCGTCAAATTTTGGCCCGAAGTTAACTGTAGCACCAAGCAAACCACGTGTTTCTTTTGTTCCATCTCCGTTGGTATCGTAATAAATAAAACCAGCAGCATCCTGACCACCGTTGTTGTAGTTTAAAGGATAACCTGGACCTCTTACGTTTTGGTAACGAGGAAGGTATGCGATTTTGTCAACGTTGTAGCTCGCGTTAAAATCAACGCCTAAACCTTTTTTGCCTTTTCCGCTTTTTGTTGTAATCAATAAAACCCCGTTTACGGCTTCTGAACCATAGAGGGCAGCTGCGGAAGCACCTTTAAGTACGGAAATATTCTCAACGTCAGCTGGGTTGATGTCCAATAGACCATTTCCACGAATACGTTGGTCACCCCAATAGTCAGTATTTCTAGCTTCACCATTTCTGATAGGGATACCATCCAAAATGATAAGTGGCTGTGTATTACCAGCAATTGAGCTAAAACCACGAATGCTAATGCTTACCCCACTCGTAGCTCCACCTGGCGTAGCGTTGATCATTACACCTGGTGCTTTCCCATAAAGCGCTGCTGCGAAGTTAGGAGATGCTACTTTAACAAGGGCATCGTTTTTAATGGTTGCAGTGGCATAACCCAATCCACGCTGTTCTTTGCCAATCCCAAGTGCAGTTACTACTACTTCTTGGAGCTGAGACGCATCTTCTTGAAGGACAACGTCAATACTTGAGCGATTACCAACAAGGATTTCTTGGGATTTGAAACCAATATACGAAAATACAAGGGCCGTTTTGGCCGAAGCTTGAAGACTGAACTTCCCGTTGCCGTCGGTCGTCGTACCAGCATTTGTTCCTTTTACGATGATCGACACACCTGGTAGTGGCTGCCCATCAGTCTGGGATGTTACTTTCCCTGTAATCGTTTGCGCGAAAACAGAGCCGCCTATCATTGTCAGTAAGACAATCAGTGCAAGTAATTTGTGTTTCATTTGGTAATGGAGGTTAAAAATTAAAAATAAATAAGAAAGGGATTCTTGGTAAAAATTGGTTGCGAGTGTAAAAATCTCATAGTAAGAGATTTAGGGACGTAGGGCTGACCTGTCTTTGGTGTAAATAAGTAGTCGGGCTTTAATAAAAAAAAATAAAAACTAAAGTTGGTTAAAGTTGTGTGAATCTGAGATTAGGAAATTTTTTACAATGTTAACAATAATTTTATTAATTCAAATGGATGTTAATAAAAAAATATTTTTAAATGTCGGCATTAAGTAAAAAAAATTAATATTATATTTATATCCACAAAATAAACTAATTTAGCATCTCCTTTATTCTACTTATATATAGCATGTTTGAACCTACTACATCGTCAGAATTAGATACTTTACCTAAAACCTCGGTCGTTGATTATAAAAAGAACTTACACCGCCGACGTATATTAATCGAACTTTATCGTTCTGGTACATCTTCTATTGCAGAGTTGGCCCGAGTTATTCACAGCAGCGTTCCTTCCGTGACGAGCATCGTAGAGGAAATGGTGGAAGAAAAGTGGATTGTGCCCGTGGGGACTGGCGTGACGAAACAAGGCCGTAAGCCCGTTTTGTTTAGCCTAAGTACTGAGCGGTATTATGTTTTGGTATTGGACGTAAATACCCACGATACCAAAGTGCTGGTGATGAATCTCAAAAACGAGGTGGTATTTCGGAGAGACCTCGACATGAAGTTGGAAGATTCTTCTAAATTTCTGGGCGCACTGATTGAAGCTACCGAAGATGTAATCAATGAATCCAATATTCGTCACGATGATTTTATGGCGATGGGGATTTCGGTGGCAGGGTTGGTGGATGCCCGTAAGGGTTTTAACTTTACCTACCGCAGCCTTAACCAAGGCGAGCAATCGTTTGGCACATTGCTCGAAAGGCACTTTAAATTTCCTGTGTATGTCATCAACGATACCAAAGCAACTACCCTTGGCGAACACCGCTTTGGGTTGGCACAAGGTAAAGACCACGTGCTTGCCATCTATATTGATTGGGGGGTTGGACTTGGCGTGATTCTAAATGGGGAAGTTTTTCAGGGAGCTTCGGGCTTTGCGGGTGAGCTTGGACACATTCAAGTAGTACCCAATGGCGAACTTTGTCACTGCGGAAAAGTAGGTTGCCTGGATACCATCACTTCGGCGGCTTCCTTGTTGCGCCGTATCAAAAAAGGATTGAACGATGGTCGCATTTCGCGCTTGTCAGGAATGGATATTGAGAAAATCGACGCCGAAATTATCATTGATGCAGCTTGGCAGGGTGACTCCTTCGCCATTGATATTCTCCACGAGATTGGGATGGAGCTTGGAAAAGGACTGTCGATTGCCATTCATCTGTTCAATCCAGAAATCATTATCGTGGATGGGATTGTGGCCAAGGCGGGTGCGTTTATTACGAACCCCATCGAACAAGCCATCAACAAATACTGCTTGACGGACTTTAGAAGTAACCTGAACGTGGTTATTTCTCAACTTGGGCAAGAAGCCAAATGGTTGGGAACGCAAGCGTACGTGGTAGAAAAAGTGATTGAAAATAATTAGATTCACTATCGCTGAGCACGATGAATTTTAAACAAGTAAAGGTAGGGGTTGTGCAAGCAACTCCTTTTCTTTTTG
This sequence comes from Runella defluvii, assembly GCF_014195535.1. GTDB lineage: Bacteria > Bacteroidota > Bacteroidia > Cytophagales > Spirosomataceae > Runella > Runella defluvii. Next base: position 301,018 of record NZ_JACIBY010000007.1, read on the forward strand.
ATAAGGCTAAAACCGTCGAACGGGTCATTGAGTGGATAGAAAAGGCGGCCAAAGCGCAGTGTGAACTGCTGCTTTTTCCTGAGTCTTTTATTCCTTGTTATCCGCGCGGGCTCGATTTTGATTCCCGCGTTGGTCGTCGAACGGACAAAAGCCGCGCGCATTGGCTCGACTATTGGGCAAATAGCATCGAAGCTGACTCGGAAGAAGTGCAAAAAATTGGCGAAGCTGTTCGTCAAGCAGGAATGTATGTGGCGTTGGGCGTGACCGAACGCGAACCTGTCGGTGGGTCGTTGCATTGTGCTTTGTTCTACTTTAATCAAGAGGGAGTGCTGGTGGGCAAACATCGGAAATTAAAACCTACGGGGCTTGAACGGTACATTTGGGCAGAAAGCGATGGAAGTACACTCATGGCGTTTGATACCAAAGTGGGTCGAGTAGGAGGGCTGATTTGTTGGGAAAATTATATGCCCCTCGCGCGCATGTCGATGTACCAGCAGGGGGTCGAAATTTATTTGGCTCCTACGGCCGACGCCCGCGAATCGTGGCAAGCTACGATGCAACACGTGGCGTTGGAAGGACGCTGTTTTGTGTTAGCGGCCAATCAGTTTGTACGAAAGTCAGATTACCCCGAACGTTATCAAGAAGACTTAACCGAAGAACCCGACATCATGAGCGCAGGTGGAAGTGTGATTATCTCGCCTTTGGGGGAAGTTTTAGCGGGTCCACTTTGGAACGTAGAAGGACTGCTGACGGCCGAGTTAGATTTCTCGGTGCTGGCTAAAAGTAAATTGGATTTTGACGTGGTCGGGCACTATGCGCGTCCCGACGTTTTTTCGTTGGAAGTGAAAGGGCAACCTCCCATTTGTAAAATATAAAAAGGAGGGTTTGCGTGGTGCAGGTTGCCTATATCGTGAAACAGGTTGCTTACAACCTGCTTTAGTCGATGTATAGTGCAGGTTGTGAGCAACCTGCACCACGAGCGGTGAGCAACCTGCACCACAAAAAACGCTACACGCCCGTGTAACTAAAGGGCGAAATCGCGCGTAGTTCTTCTTTAATTGCTTCCGATACTTCGAGGCAATCAATAAACTCAGCAATCGTATTGGAGGTGATTTTTTCGTTTTTACGCGTAAGGGCTTTCAGTGCCTCGTAAGGTTGCGGGTAAGCCTCGCGACGTAAGATGGTTTGAATTGCTTCGGCTACTACTGCCCAGTTGTTGTCGAGGTCGGCGTAGAAAGCGGTTTCGTTCAATTCAAGTTTGCCCAAACCTCGCAACAATGCCTTCAAACCGATGATGGTATGACCAAGCGGTACGCCAAGGTTACGAAGGACAGTCGAGTCGGTTAGGTCGCGTTGGAGGCGAGAAATAGGAAGTTTGGCCGACAAATGCTCAAAAACGGCGTTGGCAATGCCTAAATTTCCTTCTGAATTTTCAAAATCAATGGGGTTGACCTTGTGTGGCATCGCCGACGAGCCTACTTCGCCTGCTTTGATTTTTTGCTTAAAATACTCCATCGAAACGTACGTCCAAACATCGCGGTTGAGGTCGATGAGAATGGTATTTAAGCGCTTAAATGTATCCATCAACGCTGCAAGCATGTCGTAATGCTCGATTTGGGTCGTCAGTTGGCTGCGCGACAATCCCAGTGTTTCGTTGACAAAATTGTTCCCAAATGCCACCCAATCAATGTCGGGATAAGCCACGTGGTGTGCGTTGAAGTTGCCTGTTGCTCCGCCAAATTTTGCGGCGTAAGGGATGGCCTGAATCATCAAGAGTTGTTTTTCCAAACGTTCGATAAACACCCCAAACTCTTTGCCCAGGCGCGTAGGCGAGGCAGGTTGTCCGTGCGTACGGGCCAGCATCGGAATGTGTTTCCATTCTTCGGCCAAAGCTTTCAGTTTGACAACAACCTCTTCAAATGTTGGCAAAATTTCGTCCGTAATGGCTTCTTTGAGCGAAAGCGGAATCGAGGTATTGTTAACGTCTTGCGACGTAAGTCCAAAGTGGATAAATTCCAAATACGAATCAAGCTGTTTGTCTTTGAGTTTTTCTTTGATGAAATACTCTACGGCTTTTACGTCGTGGTTGGTAACCGACTCGATTTCTTTGATTCGCAAAGCATCAGCTTCCGTAAAGTCAAGATACAAAGCACGTAAGTCGGCGTAAATGGTTTTGTCGAAACCTTCCAATTGAGGAAGAGGAAGTTCGCAAAGGGCGATAAAATACTCGACTTCGATGCGAATTCGGTAGCGAATAAGCCCAAATTCCGAGAAATAAGGGGCGAGTTTTTCAACTTGACGACGGTAACGTCCATCGACGGGCGAGATAGCTGTGAGGGTATTTAATTGCATAGCTTGGTTACTAAAATGCAAAGATACGCCATCCATGCCAAAGATTTGGTAGAAAACGCTCGAAAATGCTTTTGGAAGTATGAAACATCGCATTCTACTTAGTATAGCAGGAGGGCTTATGGCATTAGTGGCTTTCCGTGAAGCAAATGATTTGTCGTTGGATTGGCCCGAATACAATGGAAACGCGACCCGAAGCCATTATTCGGAGGCGAGCCAGATTTCGGCCGAAAACATCGGTCAACTTAAAGTGGCTTGGACGTATGCCTCGGGTGGGGCCGATACAGTTTTTCACCGTACCCAAATGCAGTGCAATCCCATTGTGATTGATGGGGTTTTGTACGGCGTTTCGGCCAATACCCAAGCGTTTGCCTTGGATGCTACGACGGGGAGGGAACTTTGGAAAACAAACGTGACTGAGACGGAAGGAACAACAAGCCGTGGGGTAAGTTACTGGGCAGAAGGAGGCGAAAAAACAATCTTTTTTGGGGCGGGAAAATGGCTATATGCCGTGGATGCTGTTACGGGAAAATTTCGCTCTTCGTTTGGAGAAAACGGACGAATCAACTTAAAAACGGGCATTGAACGCCCTACGGCCGACGATTACGTGGTTTCAAATACGCCCAATGCCATTTTTGAGGATAAAATTATCGTCGGCACGCGGGTGTCGGAAAGTGAATCGGCTTTGCTTGGTGATATTCGGGCCTATGACGTGCGAACAGGAAAACGCATTTGGACGTTTCGCACCATTCCTGAAGCGGGTGAAATGGGCGCTACATCTTGGCCAGCTAAAGCCCGACAACATATCGGAGGAGCGAATGCGTGGGCGGGAATGGCCTTGGACCGCCAGCGGGGGATTTTGTACGCACCCACAGGCTCGGCAGCGTTCGATTTTTATGGCGGAAATCGCAAAGGCGATAACCTTTTTGCCAATTGTTTACTGGCTTTGGACGTTCGCACTGGTAAACGGCTTTGGCATTACCAGTTGGTGCGCCATGATATTTGGGACCGCGACGTGCCTGCTCCTCCCAATTTGGTAACAGTTGTCCAAAACGGAAAAAAAATAGACGCTGTGGCGCAAATTACCAAACAAGGTTACATTTTTGTGTTTGACCGAGTGAGTGGAAAACCGCTCTTCCCTATCGAAAATCGAACGTTTGCGTTTGACGCCGTGGCGGGTGAATTTCCGTCAAAAACGCAGCCTATTCCGCTCAAACCGACCTATTTTGCCCGACAAAGTTTTACCGAAAAAGACCTGAACTCGTTCGTGGCTGACCGTGATTCGTTGGTGGCCTTGATCCGAAAAGCCCGTACGGGGAGTGCTTATATTCCTATTGGCAAAGACATGACCATTTTCTTTCCTGGTACCGACGGCGGCGGGCAATGGGGCGGTGCTGCCACCGACCCGCAGGGAGTGATGTATATTCCTTCCAAAGAAATTCCTGTTTATACATCGCTCTTATCTCGTAAGCAAGAGTCAAACGCAAAAACTACGACAGGAAAACAGTTGTATCGCCAGTATTGCTCGGCGTGCCACGGTGAAGACCGCCGAGGCAACCACGATGGCTCGTACCCTTCTTTGCTGACTGTTTCAAAACGACTTTCGGAAGATGCTGTCAAAAATTTGATTACCAAAGGCCGTGCTATGATGCCGTCGTTTGTGCATCTCTCAGCGGCAGAAAACAAAGCAATTGTCGATTTTTTGTTCCAAAAACAGCAAGATATTCAGGTGGCTAGCTCACAAAAAGGCGTTATTCCATATCAGCATACGGGTTACAACCGTTGGTACGACCGAAACGGGTATCCCATTAGTGCTCCTCCGTGGGGGACATTGACGGCTACGGATTTGAATACGGGCGACCGACTTTGGCAAGTGCCGTTGGGCGAATATCCAGAACTAACCGCCAAGGGAATTGCACCTACGGGAACGGACAACTATGGCGGGCCGCTAGTGACAGGGAGCGGATTACTTTTTATCGCCGCGACCCGCGACGAACGCTTACGGGCTTTTGACAAAAAAACGGGGAAAATACTTTGGCAAACCCAACTGCCAGCGGCGGGATATGCTTCACCGAGTACTTACGTGGCGAATGGCAAACAGTACGTGGTCATTGCTTGCGGCGGAGGAAAGTTGAAAACAAAGTCGGGCGACAAATACGTGGCCTTTGCATTGCCATAAGATAAATTTGTACTTAATTGCGAAAAAACTAATCCTAACAATCCTTTAACCTTCTAACTACTAAAAACGCTGATGACTCCTTCTCCTTTTTTAGGTGAACTTTTGGGCACGATGGTGCTTATTATTCTTGGCAACGGTGTGGTTGCCAACGTTGTTCTCAAAGATACCAAAGGCAACAATGGCGGCTGGATTGTCATTACCGCAGGTTGGGCTTTTGCCGTCACGATGGGCGTGTTTGTCTCCCAAGCTTTTGGCGGGTACGATGCGCATTTAAACCCTGCCGTTACGGTGGCTATGGCCATTGCCAAAAACGAATACAGTAAAGTGGTTAGTTATATCACGGCGCAGATGATAGGAGCCATGTTGGGTGCGATTACCGTGTGGTTGTTTCATTTACCGCATTACGCACGCACCGAAGACAAAGGAGCCAAGCGGGCTACTTTTTGTACAGAGCCTGCCATTCGTTCGACGGGGTCAAATTTCTTTAGTGAAGTCCTTGGGACAATCGTTCTTCTTGTGGGTATCAAAGGCATCGGGGCAGTGACTACGGGCTTAGGCCCTTTTGCCGTAGGTATTTTAGTGTGGGCAATTGGTCTTTCATTGGGAGGAACGACGGGCTATGCCATTAACCCTGCCCGCGACTTAGGCCCTCGCATTATTCATGCCATTATGCCCATTGCAGGCAAAGGCGATTCTGATTGGCAATATTCGTGGATTCCAGTGGCAGGCCCGATTGTAGGAGCGATGATTGCAGGTCTTCTATTGCTTTAGCAGGGGTGCTTAATGTAAGTGCCAGCCAATTTAAAACACATAGAGCACAGTAGAATAAACACATAGAAATAGCACTATGTATTGTAAAAATTCTAGGTGCACTATGTGTTTACTACTCATTTTTTAGGCTTATTTCTCAAATTTTAGCTTGAAGACCCCCGTTGTTAGTTTGATTTCGTCTTTATCATCCGTTTTTTTGTAGCCTCTTCCTTCTGGGTCAATGTCGGAGTCATAGCCCGTGGCACTGGTAAAAACTTTATCTTCCAGTTTGCTTTTCAGCCTTCCAAGACCGCCCAAAGCTGTTGCTGATGTTTTTTCTTTAAAATGCGTTCCATCAAGGACACACGAAAACTTGCCTTCCAAATAACCATTTTCGGCTTTCACTACCTCAATCTCACCGCCATTTTCTCGTTTCGACTTCCCGACATGGTACTCCATACGGGGTGAACGCGTTTCTTCCACGTATTTTACATAGGCGACACCTTTGTATTTACCTTCCGAAACGAGCGACTGCCAATATTTTTCACCGTTAAAATCTTCGTCCACGATTTTGTACAACCCTACCTCGGGGGTATCGCTGTTGCTCCAAGTGGCAAACCAAAACCGTAACGATTTGTCGGGGCTAGTGGCGTTGGCAGTAATATACCAAACATTGCCCATTCGTATTCGACGCGGAGCTGTTTTGAATTCTTTCCCGTCGATTTGAACATTCAGCGAATTATCATTGGAGAGCTGGGCAAGGGCTGAAGAAGTAGCAATAAATCCGACGATTAAGGCTAAAAATAGTGTTTTCATTGTTGTGAGAGGCGTTTATATGCGCTTGATTATCAGTGAATAACTGTACTGTAAAGAAGTAAATTTTTGGCATATAAAACAATGACATTTTACCCGAAATTGGTATCACGGTGTTTCACCTGTATCTTTGGCGGCGTAAAATCAACCAAAAATCAATGAAATACCTCATCACCATAACATTAGGAGTGCTTGTCGTTCTTTTTCAGGCCTGTAGTTTCTCGTCAGAAGGTATGCTAGAAAAAGGAAAAGAGTTAATGAAAGAAGGCAAATTTAGCGAAGCATTGCCCTTTCTCAATAAAGCCATCGAACGCGATAATGGAAATTTTGAAGCCCTCAACGCGCGTGGGGTGGTCTATTACGAATTGAAAGAATTCCAAAACGCATTGCTGGATTATGAGCAAGCCCTCAAAGTGAAGCCTGATTATTATCGTCCTTACTACAACCGTGCGATGCTAAAAGTAGCCCAAAACGATACCGAAGGCGCTTTAAAAGACTACGCAGAAGCCATTCGATTGGAAGATAAAAATGCCGAGCTGTTTGTGAATCGGGGGCAACTTTTGGCGGCAATGGGGCAAATGGACGGAGCACTCAACGATTTTGATAAAGCAATTGGGCTGGATTCAAAAAATGCCTTGGCGTATTACAACAAAGGAAATATTATATTTCAAAAAGGCGATTTTAAAGGAGCAGTTATTCAGTTTGAAAACGCTGTAAAAAGTGATGCAAAGTTTGGCAAGGCTTTCCACGCGTTGGGCGTAGCCCAATTGATGGAGCAGCAAAAAGAAGCAGGTTGTCTTAACCTCAAACAAGCCGATAAACTTGGTTATCCTGCCGCGAAAGAAGCACTGGAACAGAATTGTAAATAATGGCAGATTGGACTTGGAGTATGGCAAAAGGATGGAATTTATCTAAGTATTTTCTGTAACTTTACCCCATGGAGATAAAAAAAACGCCAATCAAGTGGGCGGCAATCCGCCCAATACGATAAGATATTAAAAGAGAATATCGAAGCTGTAATTTTAAGTATCATGCAAAATGTACCGCTCGGGCGGCCCCGTTGAAATTACAGCTGTTTTTATAGAAGAATTACCTGACGACATACAGCACACCAAAGAGCGGAAGCCTGATGTACTCAAAAAGGTAACTGATGCTAAAGGGGATACTTTTGTAGTTCAGATAGAGTTTCAAGTTAAAGATGAGCCTGAAATGGTTTATCGTATGGCAGAATATTTTATCATGCTTGAAAGAAAATACAAGTTGCCAATAAGGCAGTTTGTTATATTTCTTGGCGCTGACCATCCAACTATGGTAACCCAGCTTAATAGGGAAATGCTAAAGTTTAAATTTCCGCTGGTCTCACTTTCGACGTTGGACTACCATATTTTTCTTAAATCGGATAAGCCTGAAGAAGTTATTTTGGCTATTTTAGCAAATTTTCAGAGTGAAAATCCTGAAAATGCTTTAAAACAGATATTGGTGCGTGTCAAAGAAACTAGCAATGGAGAATTTTCGTTAAATAGGTACTTCAATCAGTTGCGTGTATTAGCTCAACTTCGTAATTTAGAATTAAATTTAAAAAACGCTATGGATAGTATCGCAGAATATATTAAAGAAGAAAGAGACGTTCTATTTTTGAGAGGTCTTGATAAAGGAGAAGCAAATGCTAGGGAGAAAGAGTTAACGAAGTTTGTCACTAATTTGCTCCAGAAGTTAAATTTACCTTTTGAGCAAATTGCAGACATTACAGGTACTACTGTGGATTTTGTTAAATCTGTACATAAAAAACTTAGTGACAAGTAGATTTTATATGAAACAAGAATCTACAAATAAAGCCTCGCCGAATCATTCGGCGAGGCTTTATTTGTAACATTCGGCTAAGAATTAACTGACAACAATATCATTACGCTTTTTTAAGGTTCTTTGTCCAGAAGTACAAACCGATAAAGGCAACGATAAGAATGGCAGGGAAAGCTACCATCGTGCTCAGTGTCGCTTGTCCAGCAGCCAATTCAAGCGCATCGCCTTGGAAACCTTGAGCGGCTGCCTCTGTTTTAGCGCCATCAATCCAGTTACCAATAATTGGCTGGAAAATAGAGCTTGAGAACATCCCAACCCCACCAATTACCGACATTCCAAGGGCGCCACTCGCAGGGATTTTTTCAGCCACAAATCCAACCATGTTTGGCCAAAAATAAGCGATACCGCAGGCATATACAAAAGCCGCAGCGTAGGCAGTTCCACCCGTTACTTTGCTCAATAAGAACAAACCAATGGTTGCCAAAACGGCCGAAACAAGAAGAACCCCCGTTTGGCTGATTTTGTGAATTACGGGTCCTGCAAAGAAACGAGCCACGGCCATAGTACCTGTCGTAATCGCAAGAAGTAACATTGGGTCAGCACCTGATTTACTCAAAATCAAACCTACCCACTGCTGAGGGCCGAATTCTGAAATCGCTGTCAAGGCCATACAAGCAAACATGAATATAAACAACGGTGAAAGCATGGCTTTGATGTTTTCGCCCACCGATGCAGCCACTTCGTTTTTTGGTTTTGGAAACTCTTGTCCCCAGAAAAGATAAGCATAAATAATAGCTGGAAGAAGAATAATCCAAATTTGTGCTTCCCAACCAGTGTTGGCTTCAGTCATAAATTTAGAAATCAACGAACCAATCACAATTCCACCTGGAAACCACATGTGGAATTTGTTCAACATGGCATTCATTTTATTGCCATCGTACGCGTCGGCAATCATCGGGTTACAAGCGGCTTCTGTACAGCCGTTGCCCAAACCGATAAGAAGGGTTGAAATCAACAAGGTCATGTAGTTTCCACCCGAAAAGATTGTTAATAAAATACCGATAGTGTGTGCCAAAAATGCAAACTGCATGATTTTTTTGCCACCTACTGAGTTGTAAATTAAACCTCCAACAATCATGGAGATGGGGAAACCTAAGAACCACATGGAGTTGATAGTTCCTAATTGCTCGCCTGTGAAGCCGTACTGTTTGGCTAGTTGGTCTAGGATACCTGCACGGATACTGAACGAGAACGCAGTGGTAATCAGCGCAAAGCAACTACCGTAAAACAATCTGTCTTTGTTAATCATTGTTTGAAAGGTTTGGTTGAAGGGTATGAAACATATTACTTCCAGTGGACTAAAGTAGGCGTACGATTTTTTTTACCCAATTTTCGTGAGAAAAAGGCTTTTTTTTACTTTGTGAATGTAAAAGTACTTCGCTCGTGAATGGCGAAAATGATAGAATCAAACTAACCTTGTAACTAAAACACCAAATTTAAAAATTAAAAATATGGCTCGAAAAATTAGAATGGGCATGGTTGGTGGAGGCCGTGGGGCTTTCATTGGAGGGGTACACCGAATTGCGGCTGCTATCGACGGTGAGATTGACCTAGTATGCGGTGCGTTTAGCTCAACGCCCGAAAAGTCGAAAGCGTCGGGTGAAGACCTTATGCTTGATCCGTCGCGTTGTTATGGCGATTTCAAAGAAATGATTCAAAAAGAAAAACGCCGTAAAGACCGCATGGACGTGGTGTCGATTGTGACGCCTAACCACATGCACTTTGCTCCAGCTAAAATGGCGCTCGAAAACGGTTTCCACGTGATTTGTGATAAGCCCGTGACGTTTTCGTTGAGTGAGGCTAGAAAATTGCAAGAAATTGTTGAAAAAACGGGCTTGACCTTTGCCTTAACCCATAACTATACGGGCTATCCGATGGTGAAAGAAGCGCGTCAACGTATCAAAAACGGAGCCATCGGCGTGATTCGTAAAGTGGTGGTTGAATACCCGCAAGGCTGGTTGTCGTTTCCTGTCGAAAAAGATGGGTCGAAACAAGCTGAATGGCGTACCGATCCAAAACGCTCAGGGATTGCAGGTGCGGTGGGTGACATCGGAACGCACGCAGAAAACCTTGCCGAATACATCACAGGCTTGAAAATAACGGAACTGTGTGCCGACGTGAGTCGCGTGGTAGAAGGGCGTGTGTTGGATGATGATGCCAACGTTTTGCTTCGTTTTGACAACGGCGCAAGAGGAATTTTGCATTGTAGCCAAATTTGTAATGGCGATTGGAACGGCCTGAATATTCGCATTTACGGGGAGTTGGGAAGTTTGCACTGGCACCAAGAAACACCTCAATATTTACACCACAAAAGCACGGATGGCTACCAGATTTATCAGCCATCGGTGGGGCAATTGTCGGATTCAGCCAATGCCCACTCACGCATTCCGTTTGGTCACCCAGAAGGGTATTTGGAGGCTTTTGCCAACGTCTATCGCAATTTTGCCCGTACGGTACGTAAGCGTATGAATGGCGAAGAACCAAATGAATTTGATTTAGATTTCCCAACCATTGAAGACGGTATCCGTGGAATGCAATTTGTCGAAACGGTCATCGCTTCGGGAAAAAGCAATAGCAAATGGGTGAAGTTTAAAGGATAAAATTGCTTAAATAACATCCTGTATATAGTTGTTGTACAGGATGTTATTTGAAAAATCAACCATCATTAGTTACCTCTTAAATCAAAAAAACATGATTCGCTATTTGAATGAAATTGACGCAAGTACATCTTGATGAGCGAGAGCTGTGGGATCGCCTGAAATCGGGAGATACAAATGCGTTTGGACAAATTTCGACGCATTATTATCGGATATTGTTTGACTATGGACGTAAATTCACCAAAGACCGTGAACTTATAAAAGATGTCATTCAAGATGCGCTGTTGGTGTTGTGGCAAAAAAGAGCCCACATCAATCCCGACGAAAATGCCAAATTATACTTACTCAAAATCATTCGGAATAGTTTATTCAAAGAACTTCAAAAACAGCACCTGCGGGTAGCCGACGGCCAGTTTGATGAACTGGAGTTTATGGAGCCCGAAGAATCGTTTATCATTTCGGCAGAATCATCGCAGCAGATGAATGCCAAGCTGCAATTACACCTTAAAAATCTTCCCAAGCGGCAGCAAGAAGTATTGTTCTTGAAATTTTACCAAGACCTCAGCAATGACCAAATCGCGGAGGTAATGAATATTCATCGTCAATCGGTCGCCAATTTGCTCCATAATGGCCTTCGCCTGCTCAAAAACCGCTTTTTTCTTACAACCCTCTATTTCATTTTGGCCAGGTGTTGACAATTTGTTAACACGCCAAATTTCCCCCGCCTGAGAAATACCTTTTTTTTGCATAATAAATTTTGACTTTCATGAGTATAGACCGCCAAAGTCTGGATATACCTTATAAAAGCAGTAATAAGTACTATTTTTTCTATGATAGATTATAGTAAATTCGAGGTAGAAGATTTTATAACCGACGAATCCTTTGGCGAGTGGGTCAAGGGGGAGTCGGACAAGCATACGGCATTTTGGGAGTTTTGGCTGGAAGCTCACTCTGAAAAAAAAGAAATTGTGAAGCAAGCAAGGCAGTTGTTGGAAGCCCTTAAAAACCAACCGACGGCCATCAACGACGACGAAATTTCTATTGAAGTCGCCAAAGTAGTAAGCCAAGTAGAGGAAGAACAACCTCGTTTATTTTTTCCTTGGTGGGGAAAGGTGGCAGCAGCAGCAGTGGTGGCGTTGGGAATAGGAATATGGTTTTGGTCCACGTTTGTCCCCAATACACCAGCAATGGTAGCGACTTTGCCACTGAACAGTACCACCACAAAGAATGCAAAAGTAGAAGTAATCAATAACACCAATTCCGATTATACGGCGTCTTTGCCAGATGGCAGTACTGTGGTGCTAAAAAAAGGGAGTAAAGTGAGTTTTATTGAAAAATTTGTGGGCGACAAGCGCGAAGTATTTTTGACGGGGGAGGGTTTCTTTAACGTGGTTCGCAATCCCGCCCAACCTTTTTATGTGTATGCCAATGGCCTAGTGACGCGGGTATTGGGAACAAGCTTTACGGTACGGGCTTACGCCAAAGACAAAGAAGTAATAGTGGCAGTAAAAACGGGCAAGGTGATGGTGTATTCGCTCTCAGAATTGAAGAAATCGGAGCAAAATGCCAATTACCAAGTGCAGAGTTTGTATTTAACCCCCAACCAGCAAGCCACTTTTGAGCGAGAAATGGAGAAGTTTAACAAGGCATTGGTGGATAAACCCACGATTCTTACAAAACCTGTAGAAACACCCAATTTTACCTTTGAAAATACCCCGATTGCTGAAGTATTCCAACGCCTCAAAACGGCCTATGGCGTCGATATTGTGTATGATGCAGAAGTGATGAAAAACTGCTCCGTTACGGCACCTTTGGGAGATGAATCACTTTTTACGAAGCTGACCATCATCTGCAAAACCATAGGGGCGCGTTACGAAATCGTCGAAACCGAAATTGTGGTTTCGGGCCGTGGGTGTCCCTAAATTGTGAACATTAATGCTATTCCTCTCTACTAAACTATCCTAAACTTAAACAGAACTCTATGTCTCCATAACTACCTAACTCCTTTAAAAAACGAAGTCGGCAATGGTCGCAACATTACCGACTTGTAGTTTTATCCCCTCCATTTTGTTGTGCTGCAACTGCCCGATTTCTCGGGTGCTGGGAGGGATTTTGTCCAAAAAATCTTGAACTAAAACCAAACCAAATGTATGGAAAGTTTACCAAAAAAGCGCAAACTGTTGCTTATAGCTATGCGAATCACCTGTTTACAACTACTGATTAGTGTCGTGCTTAGTGGTTTGGCCGTCGCGCGTGAGGGACTGGCCCAAGAAGCGCTGAATCGTAACATCAGCCTTTCGGTCGAAAATAAGCCATTAAAAACGGCATTGACGCTCATTGAAAAAACAGCTAACGTTAAATTTACGTATTTACCGCAGCTGATTGCCAAAAACGACAAAGTGTCATTGACGGTTTCGAACCAACAGCTGTCGGTCGTGCTTGAAAAACTACTGCGCCCGTTGGGATTATCGTATGAAGCATCGGGAGAGTACATTATTCTGACCAAAGCGGAGGTTCAGATGCTCGAAAAAAGGAGCTACGTGCCGATGCAAACCATAGAACAGAATGTAAAAGGACGCATCAACGACGAAAAAGGAGAGGGGCTTCCTGGGGTGAGTGTTGTGATAAAAGGCACACAACGTGGTACTACGACGAACGCCAACGGAGAATTTTCGTTGGTGGTTCCTGATAACAAAACAGTCTTGATTGTCAGTTATGTGGGTTATAGTCCCCAAGAAATTACGGTCGGTAACCAATCCTCTATTTTGATTTCGCTCAAAGCTGACTTAAAAACATTGAACGAAGTGGTAGTGGTTGGTTATGGCGTTCAGAAGAAAGCCAACTTGACGGGTGCGGTGGACATGGTTACGAGCGAGATATTTGAAAACCGCCCCATGACCAACCTGAACCAAGGGATGCAAGGGGTGTTGCCCAACCTTAACATCAAGATGATGGATGGGAAGCCCAACCAAGCACCAAGTTTTAACATTCGGGGGACGACCTCGATTGGACAAGGAGGAAATGCCTTGGTGTTGATTGATAACGTGGAGGGGGATCCAAGTTTGTTGAATCCCAACGATATTGCGAGTGTTACCTTGTTAAAAGACGCGGCTTCGGCTTCAATTTACGGAGCAAGGGGGGTATTTGGAGTGGTGTTGATTACCACAAAAAATCCAGCAGCGGGAAAAACAAACGTTACCTATTCAACCAATTATTCGTTCAAAAAGCCGATTGCAAGACCTGATTTGGTTACGGATGGCTACACGTGGGCTTCCATGTTTGCCGAATCATTCGTCAACTTTGGAGGAACGTTTCCCCAAAATGCCAATAAAACCCTCAAGTTTTCTCAGGCGTATTTGAATGAGCTCAAACGGCGGTCGGAAGTAGGAGGTTTGCCAGAAGTAGAAATAGATCCTGCAACGGGCGAGTACGTCTATTATGGTAGTACAGATTATTATGGGCATTTATACAAAGATGTTAACAACTCCAACGAGCACAACCTGAGTATCTCAGGAAGCACCGACAAAGCGAGTTATTTAATTACGGGCCGTTATTTTGGTCAAGAGGGGTTGTTTCGCTACAACTCGGACGATTATCGGGTTTTCAACTTTACGGGCAAAGGTTCGATTCAGCTATTCCCTTGGTTGAAAATCAACAACATGTCGCAATACTCCGACATGAAATACCACAACCCGTCGAATGTCGGCGAAGGTGGGGGTATTTGGCGCAATATTGCGGATGAAGGCCACCCTTTGGCGCCTTTGTTGAACCCCGACGGTACCATCACTTTTTCGGCAGCGTACAGCATTGGTGATTTTTACTACGGTAAAAACGGCATTGACAATAACAAAAAGGTGTTTAGAAATACGACGGGATTTGTATCTCAGTTTTTCAACGACAAATTTAGAGTCAAAGGTGATTTTACGATTCAAAATACCGACAACAATGACCGAATCAAGGCAGTGCCTGTGCCTTATAGTGTCAAACCTGGTACAATAGCGTACGTTGGAACGACGACCAATTCTATCAATGATGTGTATCGTGAAACGTCGTACATGACGACCAACCTTTATACGGAGTACGAGAATACGTTCAAGGAAAACCATTATTTGAAAGCAATGGTGGGGTATAACTACGAGCAATCGAACTATCAGCGGTTGTCTGCCCAACGTAACGGACTTATTTTTGAGGATGCACAAGACATTAACCTAGCACTTGGGCAGGCCATTACCACTACGGGAGGCTGGGAAAGATGGAAAATTCAAGGAGGTTTTGCAAGGCTCAATTATTCGTACAAAGACCGATATTTGTTGGAAGTAAACGGTCGTTACGATGGATCATCGAAATTTCCTGCCAATCAACGGTTTGCCTTTTTTCCATCGTACTCTTTCGGTTGGAGGTTATCCAAAGAGCCTTTTTGGAAAGTATCAGAACGGATTGTTTCCGACTTAAAATTGAGAGCATCTTATGGCTCATTAGGAAATGGAAACATCAGCTCGTATGCCTACTTGGAGCAATTCTCTATTTCGCAATCATCCATGATTTTGGCAGGTCAGCGGCCACAGCAAACCAGAAACCCAACGGTTTTGCCTGAGGGGCTTACGTGGGAAACCGCCACCACCAAGAACATCGGGATTGATTTGTCGATGCTTTCTAATCGGTTGACTTTTGTGGCCGATGCCTACATCCGAACCACAACCGATATGTTTACGGTGGGTTTGACGCTTCCTGCCGTTTTTGGCGCGACTGCACCCAAGGGTAACTATGCCGATTTGGAAACCAAAGGCTGGGAAACCATGCTGTCGTACCGCGACAAATTTTCGCTTGGTTCAAAGCCATTTAATTTTGATTTACGGCTAACATTGGCAGATTACAGGGCGGTAATTACCAAATACAATAACCCACAAAAATTGTTAAATGATTATTACGAAGGGCAAGTATTGGGTGAAATTTGGGGATACCAAACCGATGGTTTTTTCAAGTCTGCGGATGATGTAAAAAACAGTGCGAGCCAGAATTTGTTCAGAACGGCTTCCAATGGGCTTTGGTTTCCAGGGGATATTAAGTTCAAGGACGTCAACGGAGACGGTGCCATTACGCCAGGTACTGAAAGGGTAGAAAACCCAGGCGACCGCTCTATCATTGGTAACTCTACCCCAAGATATACCTATGGGGTAATGCTAGGCGCAGACTGGAATAATTTCTTCTTCTCCGCTTTTATTCAGGGCGTTGGACAACAAAATTGGTATCCGAGTAGAGAGGCAAACTTATTTTGGGGACAATACAACCGTCCTTATGGAGACATTCCTAAGAGCCAATTGGGAAATATCTGGACGGAGCAAAACCCCGACGCGTACTTCCCACGCTATGTGTCGCGGATAGCTAGTAATGCCAACGGAACCCTCAGCGCTGCCCAGACCCGCTACTTGCAAAATGTGGCGTATATGCGTCTGAAAAACATCCAGATTGGTTATAATCTGCCCCGCGCCATCGTTTCAAAAATTGGTTCTTCGGCAGGACGAGTTTTCTTGTCGGCGGAAAATATTTGGTCATTATCACCCCTTTACAAACATACCCGTGATTTTGACGTAGAAAGTGCCGTCGCTTCCGACCAAGTATTTAGCCCTGGCGGAAACTCTGGCGACGCCTACAATTATCCAATTATGAAAAGTGTAACCGTTGGTTTGTCTATCACTTTCTAACCACCAAAAAAGTACGACTATGAAGCTTAAATACATCCTTATATTACTTGTCGCAACCTTCTGTGTGGGTTGTGATTTGGAGGAACTACCAGAAGCAACTACTTCAAAGGGACCTATATTTGGTAGCGAAAGTGGCTTGGTGCTTTATACCAACTCGTTTTATACGCTGTTTAATGGTAAAAACCTCCACCGAGCCGATGCCATGTCAGACTACTTGGCGCGGCGAGAGTCGCCATCGTTTATTACCGAAGGCAACTACAGCGCCCAAGTGAGTACAGGTTGGAGTTGGTCAGATTTGAGAAACATCAATTATTTTATCCAAAACTGCAACGACCCCAAAGTACCCCTTGCCGTTCGCAAAAACTACATAGGTATTGCACGGTTCTTTCGCGCTTGGTTTTATTTTGATAAGGTCAAACGTTTTGGTGATGTGCCTTGGTACGGTAAGGCGCTTGACGTGGCAGATACTGAATTGTTGTTCAAAGGCCGTGATCCACGTAGTGTAGTGATGGATTCGGTAGTGGCCGACTTGGACTATGCGTGTCAAAACATATCAACGAGCAGCGAGCCAACCAGAAGCTTAGTAACAAAATACGTTGCGTACGCATTTAAGGCGCGCGTGTGCCTTTTTGAAGGAACTTTCCGAAAATACCACACCAACTTAGGGCTGCAAAATACAGCCGCTGGGTTTTTAACCCAAGCGGCTGAGGCAGCTAAAAAAGTAATGGACGAAGGTGGTTATAAACTTTTTGATGGTTCGGGAACGGACAAATCGTACCGTCAAGTATTCATAAGCGCTGCGCCTGTGACAACGGAAGTGATGCTGTCGGCGGTCTGTGATTTGGCCCTAAATAACCTAAACGATGCCAACTGGTATTGGACAAGTGGTACTTACGGCGACAAAGCGAGCTTTATTCGGACGTTTATCAATACGTATTTGAACATTGACGGAACGCCTTTTACCAATAATCCAGCCTACAAAACCATGTTGTTTAAGGATGAGGTAAAAGGACGCGATAGGCGTCTCCAACAAACCATTCGGGTAGGCGACTACAAGCGGACGAGTGGGGGTGTGTTGGTACCGTCGCCACCGTTGTTTTCCTATACTTTCACGGGCTATATGCCTATCAAGTGGACGCTGGATGATATGTATTACGATACCCGCGACTTGAATATAAACTCCGTTTCTATTTTCCGCTTTGCAGAAGTATTACTCAACTACGCCGAGGCAAAAGCTGAATTAGGAACGCTTACCGACGCTGATTGGGCGGCTTCGATTGGTGCCTTGCGCAAGCGTGCGGGCATCACGGGTGGACTTACGACCAAACCAACGGTTGTTGATAGCTACTTGCAATCCAACTATTTTCCCGCGATTACCGATCCTGTGGTGTTGGAAGTACGTCGGGAACGTGGCATTGAGCTTTGTTTGGAAGGTTTCCGCTTTGACGATATTTTAAGATGGAAACGTGGAGAATTAATGCAAATGGAGTGGAATGGTATGTACGTCCCGTCGCTCAATACGCCGATGGATTTGAACGAAGACGGGATTTTAGACGTAGCATTTTACAAAACGCTGCCATCGTCGCGCCCTGCGGGAGTGACTTACGTGGAAGTGTCGCCTACCATCGCGGGCAAGCCTAACTCACAACTTATTTCGGGAGATACGTCAGGTGAATTGACGTGGTTGAACAACATTCCCCGTAAGTGGACAGACCGAAATTATTATTATCCAATTCCAACGGCTGATATTATCACCAATCCAAAACTTACCCAAAATGCGGGCTGGTAGAGGGTAACACGTGATTTTGTAGATAAAGAAATAGCTCGGCCACAGGCCGAGCTATTTCTTTATCTACACTTTGTCTTTCTTGGGCGAGTAGCCGTAGTATTCTTGATACATCTTAGAAAAATACGATTGCGAACTGTACCCCACCTCGTACGCTACTTGGGTTACGTTTAGGTTGCCTTCTTTGAGCAGTTCATTGGCACGTTCCAAACGCACTTGATGGATAAATTGAGAAGGAGTTTGTTGAGTCAAGGCTTGGATTTTTCGATATAGTTGCGAGCGACTCAAATTGGCTTTCTGGGCCAAGGTCTCTATCTCAAACGATTCTTCGGCCAGGTTCTGTAAAATGATGTTCCTGATTTTTTGGAGGAACAACTGTTCTTTTTCGACTAAAATCGGCGGTATTGATGCCGTAAGTTCAGGCGTAAGCGGGGTAGAAGTACCAATTTTTAAAAGTAATTTTTGGCGAATCGCGATGGTGTTTTTGACCCGAATCAGCAATTCAGAAAGGCTAAAAGGTTTGCTCATGTATTCATCGGCACCAAAGGCGAGCCCTTTCAGTTTGCTGTCAAAAGACGATTTAGCCGATAAGACAATCATCGGAATGTGGCTGGTACGTTCATCGTTTTTGAGGGTTTGAATCACTTCGTAGCCATCGGCTAGGGGCATCATCACGTCTGTAATGAGTACGTCGGGTAAAGATTCTAGCGCGATAGCAATGCCTTCTTGCCCGTCGGAAGCGGCTTTTACTTGGTAGGTCGTTTGCAAACTTTCTACCAAAAAATGACGAAGTTCTTCATTGTCTTCGATGACTAAAATGAGTGGTTTATCAGACGGATTACGCGCTTCTGATGCTTCATTTACGTGAGAAACGGATGGCGTAAATTCAAAAGAAACGGGTGCGGCAGTGCCTTGGGCAGCAGTAGATTCTTTCAAAGGAAGTTCAACAACAAACGAACTTCCCAAGGCGAGAATGCTTTCAGCTTTGATGGTACCACCCATCATCTCAACCAATTCTTTTACCAGTGCCAGCCCGATGCCTGTCCCAGCATATTGACGGGTAAATGAGGCATCGGCTTGATAAAATCGTTCAAAAATATGCGGTAGCTTTTCAGGCGCGACCCCGATTCCCGTATCATTGACTTTTAGTAAAAATACTTGTTGGGATAAAATCTGCGCGTTGACAGCCACTTTGCCACCCTCAGGCGTAAACTTGATGGCATTAGAAAGTAGATTATAAACAATTTTTTCAAGTTTATCGTGGTCATAAAAATAAGCAAGCCCTGAGTCATCGGCGGAGAAAGTGAGGGAGAGTTTTTTCTTCCCCGCCATGCTTTCAAACGCCCCGAGGATTTGGGCGGTTTGTTGGATGGGGTTTCCAATGGTTTCGAAGACTTCCAACTTACCCGCATCTTTTTTGGTCAAATCCAGCATTTCGTTAATCAATCGAAGCAATTGATGCGAATTTTGTTGAATGGATTTGATGCGGGGAGCCGCGCTTGCGTTGGCGTTGGTGGCTTCCAATTGTTCGGCAGCGTTGAGAATAAGCGTCAAAGGAGTTCGAAGTTCGTGGGTAAGGTTGGAAAAAAAATGCGTTTTCATCTCGTCAACTCGCTTTAATACTTCGGTTTCTTGCTGTCGTTGGCGCAGTTCTTTTCTAAGCTTACGGCGTTTTTGCCACTCTTTAAAACCCAAGTATAAAACAAGAAATCCGACAACTAAGTAGAATAAAATAGCCCACCATTCTTTCCAAAAAGGTTTGATTACGATGATTTTGAGATAACCAACCTCTTTCCATTCGTTGGCCGAAACCCGCTGGGTGGTCGTAAACTTAAATGTACCTGCCTCCATTTGATTATAGGTAACGCGATTGGCCATGGTAGAAAAGGTCAATCCGTTATCGGAGGCGCCATCCAACAATTGTTTGTATTCGTACAGCTTAGCGGGCGCTGCGGGAGCGCTATAAATGGTCAGGTTATCGCCTTCTTGTAGGGTGACAATTGGAATGCCCTTTTCATCACGTACGTACGAATAATTTTCGGTGTTATCTTTGATAACGCTGCCATTGACGGTCAAGAAAATAGGGTGAAACAATTGCGTACGTTGGGTTTGGTTTAAATCATAGACCCTGACATACTTCGCATTCCCAACCCACAGCCGATTTTGGGAGTCAATCATCATCGCGAAGGCAAATCGTCCAGTAGGAGTCAAATCCATCCTAAGTAGCCCTTCACGGTCATTGTAACGGTAAACTAAATACCCATGCGTAAAATAGTCATTTCCTTCGCGGTCGGTGGCGAAGTTAACGACGCGGTTATTTTCAGGAACGGAGTGAAGAAGAATGTGCTTCACTTTGCCCGTAGAAGGAGTTAGGACATTGACCTGATTTGAAAAACCTACCAAAATATCTCCGTTTTGACGGAGGCCAACGCTCATAGGCTGGTTGTTGCTGAGGGATTCGCCATTGAGTGGATCATGCAAAAAAACGGTAAATTTCCCCGTGCTGGGCGTATATTTTTGAACTCCCTGATTGGTGGCCAGCCAAAGGTTATGGTCAGCATCTTCTACAATGCCGTTGACGTTGATTTTGTTAGGGGTAACTTGGGCAACGTTATCGAGCGCTGGGTCGAACCTTAACAGCCCAACTTCATTTAAGCCAATCCATAAAATGCCTTTTTGGTCGGGATATAGAAAATTACAACCGTGCTTAGAAAGGTATTTTTTAATGACCAAAGCGCTATCTGCTATGCGCACAATTTTCTGAAGTTTTGGGTCAAAATAAGACAGTGAAAACCCTAAACTGGTTTTGAACCACACTTTCCCGTCGGACGAGGCACGGGCTTTGGTGTAAAATTCTTCTTTGTCGGCAAGTGGGTCTTTAAAAATTTGAGTTTGTTTGCCATCGTACCGACACATACCTTTTCTTCCCGCAAACCAGTAATGACCAGAACGATCTTTGGTAATGTCACTTCCTCCAAAAAAATGCCCCTTGACGGAAATCACTTGGAGTGGCTTTGGCATGATTTGGCCCCAACAGGTAAAGGCAGGCAGCAATAACAGTACCAATAAATAATAAGAACATCTCATGGGTGAGTAGGGTATATAAATGCAACATATTTACACAAAACGACACAATAGTGATTGTTTTTTGAGGTGTGGAAACAGTTGAATAAGCGACATAATTGCCTAATGCAATATAGGTATATAAAATGACACTTTGGTGGTTGTGTGGAGGGTTTGGGTACGATTAGCTTTGTAGAAATCCAACTAACCTCGGTCGTTGGGCTGCCCTTTACCCTTTTTTTGAAAAGTTATGAATAAACTATGTACTGCCTGTATTGTTTCCATTTGGCTGGTCATTGGGTTCGACAGTCTTGGCCAAGCCATTGACTTGAGTGCTTTGAAAGGTGGGGATACTAAAGTAAAAGTAAGCGGTGGCCTAAACAGTAACGTGGTTTATAATGCTAGCCAAGCGACCAATATTCCGCCCATTAGCTTGTTTTTGAGCGGAAATCTCAATGTAAGCTACCGAAACTTTAATCTTCCGTTGAGTGTCAATTACTCCAATCGGAAGTTTACGTACAGTCAGCCTTTCTCTTTCAACTTCGTCACGTTTCGGCCTTCCTATAAATGGATTTCGGCAGAAATAGGGACTTGCTTTATGTCTTTTTCTCCCTATTCGCTCAGCGGTCACCAGTTTCAAGGTGTGGGCTTGACCCTCACGCCCAATCGGTGGAGCGTCAGTGCCATGTATGGGCGTCTTTTTAAAGCGACCGATGGCAATCCCGAGCTTCAACAACTTCCTACCTATCGGCGCATGGGGATGGGGGTCAAAACGGTATATAAATCTGACCATTTTACCCTTGGCTTGAGCCTTTTTAATGCGGCAGACAAGCCTAATTCGTTGGCGCACCTTTCTGAGCCACTTCGCCCTCAGCCGAAAGAGAACATGGTGGTGGGCTTAGAATTCAGTACCATGCTTTTTCGGAAATTAGAGGTGAGTGCCGCCTATCATTCCAGCTCGCTTAATGCCGATACCAATCAGCCTGATAGCAATGGCATCGCCCGTCAAAAATCACTTTCGGGTTGGCTGCTAAACAAATCATCGTTGGGGCAGTCGTATAATAGTTACCGTATTGGAATGAATTACAATTTGAGTAAATCCAACGGCATTATCGGCATCGAATACCAAAAAGTCGATCCTGACTACATTACCTTGGGTGGTTATTATTTTGTCAATGATTTGGAGAACCTTACCCTTAAATACAGCCAAAGCCTGTGGTCGGGAAAAGTGAACTTGTCGGGTAGTTTGGGGCTTCAGCAAGACGACATTGCCCGCCAAAAATCGTCGGGGCAACGACGCGTGGTCGGGATGGCAAACCTCATGTTTTCACCTTCTCAACGCTTAAACGCAGGACTCACGTTTTCCAATTTTACTTCCTATTCGTTTGTGAGAACAGCCTTTGACGAAATTCGAAAATTGAATCCTTTTGAGCAATTAGATACCCTTAATTACCGCCAAATCAATCAGAATATTTCAGCATTTGTCAATTATACGTTGTCTCAAACTGAAACAAGAGTGCAAACCATCAACGTCAATGTTTCTCAAATGCAGTCCGTTGCTAAGCAGGGCGACGTCGTGCGCGTGGGGCAACAATCGGGTTTTATCAATTCTGACATTACCTACAACTATCAATTACCCCAAAAAGCCCAAAGCATTGGGGTAGGGGTCAACACAAGTTTTAATACGATTGGTACCCAAAACTCCTTTTCGGTGGGGCCGTTGTTTCATGTCCAAAAAGGGTTTTTACAAAGTAAACTGACGACCAACACCGCCTTGTCGTACATCTATTCAAAAGATGCGACATTAGAAACGAGCGCGGGGGCTTTTAATCTTCGCGAAAGCGCCCAGTATAATTGGGACAAAAAGAATAGTCTCTCGGCCAATCTAGGCTTTACGCAAGTGTCGGGTTCTAACTTGGCGGGGCGCACGTATGTGTCGGCAACGGTGGGCTACATCAATCGTTTTTAATCAATCAGGAAATGAAAACTATTCGATATATCGTACTCATGGCACTGGTCTTTCTGCCGCTGGCGAAAACGATGGCGCAGCATTTTCCAGTACAGGCAACTTTTTATTCCAAACCACCTTATCCCATTTTCTTGTCGGATTATGCCAATCCTGTGGGTCAAAACTTGACGCTCAAAGTGTTGCTTCGGGACTTGAACTTAGGCCCTACGCAGATTTATTTTCGTTTTCGCATTTCAAGCAATCGGATGACGGTCGGAAATCCTTCGTTTCGGGGGAATTTACCCATTTTTACCCTGACTCCTGGCATTGTTCAGACCTTTACCCAAGCCGATTTTGGGAAGTATTTTGAGTGGACGAATCTGGGTATGAACCCGTTTTCGTATGCCCTACCACTACCAGAAGGGATTTATACATTTTCGGTTGAAATCATGGATGCGTTGACCAATAAACCCCTTTCCAAATCGGAACAACTCCCGCCCGTTTGGCTCATTGTGAACGACCCGCCGCTGTTGGCGCAGCCGCAGAACGAAAGCATTCAAAAGATACAAAATCCACAAAACTTGGTCTTTCAGTGGATGCCGCGCCACCGTCAGGCCAATACAGTTGAATACCAGTTTACGCTGACGGAATTGTTGGTGCCCGATAATTTCAACGGCAATTTACAGAACCTTTTCCTATCTCAGCCCCCTTATTACCGCACCACCACGCTCAATCCCTCTTTTTTGTACGGGCCAACGCTTCCTCCGCTGATTGCGGGGCGTACCTACGGTTTTCGGGTGCGGGCGGTGGCCAAAAAAGGATTTGAGGACATTGGTATTTTTCGGAACGATGGCTACAGCGAAGTGGGTATTTTTCATTATGGTGAAAAAAATCGCGCTCCCGTCATTCTTTCGGCCCGATGGGGAAACGACGCCAAGCCTCTGATTACTTGGAAAGGCATCGAGCGACATGCTCAATTTGAGGTCTTTTACAAAAAAACAACGGTCACAGAGGAGGTATCTTTTCCATACTTTAGTTTATCTAACCCCTATCTCCAAAAAGTAGGAGAAAACACCTATGCGGGAAAAATCAATGCCGTAAGCGATGTTAAGTCAAGTTATACCTTTCGGGTAAGCGGTATCACGGGGGTTTCGGGCGAAGAGGCGCTTTCCTCGGGGCTTGTCACCTTACCGCCGATTGATTGGTCGAAAATCACCATCAACGGAATCACGCGCGACGACGAAGATTACCTTGGGCTGTTGGCGGGGAAAAGCCGCAAAGATAACCCTAACCCTTTGGTGGCTACTTGCCAAAACCCACGCATCAATCCGACCGATACCAAAACCAACGCGGTAGTGCTGGGCGATACCCTTCATGCGGGTGGAACGGATGTGGTTGTGGTATCAGACGAATACGTCAAGGCCCTCATCAAAACACCGAGCGGAGGTACGACCGACGTCAAGCTTTATTATTCTGCCGATTTTCAAATCAATCAATACAACGAGCTGATTTCAGGGTATTTGACGGGGGAAGTAACCAACCATCGCATCAAACTCCTGAGTTCGGGAAATGCAGTTGGGGAAGAAGACATCACCAATCAGCAATTGATTTCACTTGGGGTAAGAACCGATTCGCTCAAAGTGCTGGCCAATCAGTTTCATGACCAAAGTAAGCAACAATTGAGCTATACCACTGCCTACAGGTACATTTCGGTCATTTCTACGTCTTTACCTATCCTCCTAAATTTGCTGAAGGCCAAGCATGTATTACTTCAAGAAAGTATCCAAGTGCTCAACGGTGAGTTGGCTAAAAATCTATCCAACCAGCAGCGAACCCAGCTGCAAACAATGAGAACCAAATTAACCGCTCAGTCGAATGAAACCCAACGAAACATGGATCGTTTGGGTACATACATCCAAAATTTTGGAGGACGTAAGTTTCCCAATGAAGTTCAGGGGTTGCTTTTGCTTCAACTCTTTTTATAACTGCCCAACGCCCGTTAATCTCTTAAAGTTATGTTTGCTCGAAATAACCTATTGATACTCTTCTTTTTATGGTTTGTGCTGACCGCCCCCGTTACCTACGCAGGCAACGATCTCACTACGACCAGTGGCGGTGAAAATCAGCGCAAAACCATGCTGGCGTTGGAAGCAGCCCTCAATAAAAGCCTCAGTGTGCCTAATGCGGTGGAAATGGTCAACGTGCTTTCGCCCACTCAAATTCCAACGGCAGATTTGACCCAAGAGGCGAAAGAAGCCAAAGCATTGTTTGAAGAGCTGGAGCGGCAGAATAAGGTGTTAACTCAGTTTAAAAACAATCCCCTGCAATCATTGCCCGTAGCGATTCCGTTGGACGGTACAGGTCAGGGATATTTGGCCTTAAAAAAAGCAGTTTTTTACCCTACTCACGTCGAATTGGAAGTGTATGCTCGTCTGTATTTGGGTGACGAAGAACTTTATTTCGGCAATAAAAAAGTGAATTACGTGCCTGGCTCGGGTTTTGCGGGCAATGCCTCTTTGGCCTTGCTGGGCACGCAAGAATTTTCAAATGCACAATACAAACTAAGCCTGACAGGGGGCACCGCCGCCAACTTGCCCAATGCCAACGCAACCCAACTGAAAATCAATTGTGGAGCTTTTGAAGCGTTGGTGTTGAAGGGAAAATTTGAATTTAACAAAGAGAGTTTTCTCAAACTGGACGCCAAAGGCTATCCGATGGCGGAGGGGACGGTGGTTACTTCGGGGATTGACATTCAAGTAACTAACCTAAGTTCGCTCACGGTCAAACTCAAAGACCCCTTGGCATTTACTTTGAAAAAGTCAGTGACGACGATGGGGTTTCTTTTAAGCGAAGCGTTCTTTGATTTTTCAGAAAAAAACACCCCTACCGTCATTTCAGCACAGGTGGGAATGTTTTTGGGTAGTTCAACGGTCCTTATAAACCAATGGACGGGATTATATACAGTCAATTCAAGGGTGTATCTGCCTCAGTTTTTTATTCCTGCTACGCCTTCCAATCCTACCCCAGAGCGCCCCAGCTTTTCATCGTCTGTTTTTTTGATGGATGCCTCTGGAATTTATATGAAAGTGGTAGGGAGCAACGTCGCGAACTTTAAACAACTCGGTGGCTCGCCCATGAGTATTGATCAAATAAGTTTTGAAATCAAAAAAAGCAACTACACTTCGTTTGCACTTAGCGGAAAAATTGGGGTTCCCATTGCTAAAAATCCCTTCAAAAAGAACAGCCCAACGTACGATTTGGCGACGGCCAGCCCCGAGGAATACATCACTTACACAGGAAGTATTGATGACAAGTCACAAAACTTTGCGTTGAAGGTTAAAAAACAAGACAATCTCTATTTTGTTGGGGCTAAATCGGCCCTAAGGGAGGATTCAAAAGTGGAATTTGTCGAGGATTCACCCACGTATGTCAACAACAGAAGGGCTACCACGGGCGGAGCTACGGATACAGAAGGGACAGGTAGCGATGAGTTGGAGGAAATAAAAGACACATCAGGACTCAGGACGGGAAGCCACCGCTTACAAGCACGTCTGGTGACACCCAAGTTGAACTTTCGCTACGTTATCGGATTAGATGTGCAGGGAAAGCAGGTTTCGCACGATACAGCATCCCTCAAAAATGTACTTTCGCTGGGTGTGATTTTGGTCGAAGATTTGGTGGTGGGGTATTCTTTTTTGGCGAAAAGACCCATTTTTAAGTTTACCCGCATGGGCTACGAGCGTTTGGGAAATGCCCCTGTATTCGGCAAAATTGGTTTGAAAAGATTAATGGCTTATTACAGCGATGCCGATAAACAGTGTACCGTTAATTTTACTTTCTACGCCAACCATAATCCTGTTTCCAAACAAGTTGTTTATGATGCGATTCCCGATACTACTTCAGGTTTAAATATCACGGCAGGCGTTGATATTGTTTTCGATTGGGAGGTCAGTGACAGACAGACAAGTGAAGTTGATTTTAAAGCAAACTTTAAAAGTATCAGCCTGAGTATTCTCCAATTAAAAACGGGTGACGACATGGGCTTTACCCTCGATGGCACTTTAGCTTATGACCACAACGATGAAGAATTTGGCACAGTTTGCCGAGGGAATATCACCGCAGAGTTTAAAATTAAGGGACTGAAAAAATTGGCGACGGGAAAACAAGTTGCCCCAGCCATGCCAGCAGAAGACCGAGAGTCGCCGCGCATGACAGTTAACTGGGTTGGTGGGCGAATTGAAAAACCTGCTGACGGAGGGAAAGCCTTTTCATTTACGTATTTTGATTTTCTTCTTTCGTTTGGAGAAGGTGGAGCTGTGATTGGCCCTAACTCAGTCGTCAATGGTTTTGGGGCAGGTTTTGCCGCTAACATGACCCAAACCAATGAAGTTGGCTCACGCTATTCGTTGACGGGGAAAAAGTATATTCCTCGCCGTGCGACAGGTGGAGGGCTCATTGCGGTCACTTTTGCATCGTTGGAAAAAACCCAGCGTGGATTTATTGGGGTGTACGTGGAAGGAGCCAAAGCCTCAGACAGGGAAAGTGCGGGAGGCTTTCGTAAACTCAGCATTTTTGGTACGTGGGAGTTTGCGCGCGATAAAGTGACTTTAGAGCCAATTGATGCCAAAGGAGCACTTACTGCGGCTAAAATCCCTAATTCAACAACAAGTTCACCCACCACTGCTCCAAATCCTACTGTCCAAAAAAACCTAACTTCTGCCCAAATTAACAATGCAGTCAAAATGTTGGACGTGCCGTTGGATGATAAATTTGCCATCTTCAAATTTGACCTCACCTTCGACTGCACTACCGACGATTTTATCATGGAGGGAAATGTGTATGGCTTTATGCACGCCCCCCTCAAAACAGATACCACAGGTAAAAGCACCGATGGAAATCGCTCCTACGTAAGAGGTGCTGCCGATAGCCAAGGCGCAGGTTTTTTGGGGATGGTTAGTTTTAAATTGATAGTAAAAAATCTTATTGGGGAAAATAAAGAAAACAAAGAAAATAAGAAAAATGGGCTTGATAAAAAGAATGAGCCAAATCCCGTCAATGGTTATCTCTGGATTGGTCGCCCTGACCAGCCTCTGGCCATCGAAATCAACATTAACCTTGGCAAAGAAGAATCACCTACCTATCTCAAAATCGGGGCGACATTCTATGTAGTGGGAGGAAACGTCCCGTTGCCAAGTAACAAAGTCGTTTATACACCAATCGTCGAGAATGCCAAAAGCCAAATCAATAATGAATTGATAGCCAGGGGGCAACGTCCAATATATTTTGATTTGCCTACTTCGGTTACGATGGATGGTACTTCCTATTTTAGTTTGGGTCTTTCGTTGGGAGGTTCAGTTTATCTTTCTACCCCCACAAAAGCCGTATCAGTTTATGCCAATCTGACACTCGGACTTGGCTTTATGGTTGCCTATGATAAAAACTTTTTGTCCTGCAACGAATCCCATTGGTTGGGTTCAGGGGTATTCCACGGTTCGGGCGATTTGGGTATCGTGCTTAATATTAAGAAGACTCAAACGAAATTTGAGATTCTTAAAGGGGCAATTACGGCGGGAGGTGTATTTGATTTTAAAGGTAGCTACGGTGCCATGACGTTTGAGTACAGCTTATTGGGAGGTATTGTAGAAGGAAAAGCCTTTATGAAATTTGGTGATTCCCCTTGTTTAGCAGGAAACGAAACGTATGACCTTAATTCTCGTGTCAATCTGGTGCAGGGAACATCCCCTTCCGCTGAAATTATCAGAAGTGAAGAAACCTCAACGGCCAGCGCACATTACACCGAATTGATGATTCAACGGCACGAAATGATTATTCTGAAAATGGATCCTGCAGTACCTGTTTATGAATGGTGTAATCTTCGGGTGAATGGGCAAGTTATTGAAAACGTTTTCATTGCCGCCAATTACTACTCCTACGGTTCAGGTTTAAAACGGTTTGTTCATCAACAACCGAACAATCAAATTCGATTTGTTTCAAATAATGCTGATTATGACATGGATAGCCGAAAACTGTATAAAAAGTGGACAGCACTCCACAATCCCAACGTTGACTTGACATTGGTGGCCGAATTGGTGATTACCGAGGGTAACCAAGCACCAGATACTGCATGGATACCGATTGAAGGCACTGACTTTAAACAAACCTTTACTTTCAGAACGCGAACCTGGAACTCCTTTAATGATTGGGAAGCCACCAAGATAAAGGGTAGCGACCGCTGGCATTATATCAGAAATCCGTAAACGTGGATGAGGAGCGCAAGGCCTGAAAAAAGTGAACGAATGAACCCTTGAAACAAAACAGATAAAATGAATAATTCTTTCCTAAGACGAATTTTATTTATCGCACTGGCCGCTATTCTAGGGGTGGTTGAGGTGAGCAATGGGCAAAGTAAACCCGCACCTGCCGCCAAACCGAAAAAATACAACATGTCTAATGAAAAAATGGAGGCCAAGCCTTCGGTGGGTATAGTGGTAAAAGCCATTCAAAGCCGTATTTGCCTGCGTTGGATTCCTGTAATGCAGAGCTATTGGGAGTTTGGCCATCGAGATGGATACATTGTAGAACGTATTAATGTAAAGACCAAACAGCGAGTTGTCATCAGCAACCGAGTAATGCCCAAACGATCTGCCGATTGGCAGTCATTTTTGGACAAAAAAGACCGAAACTACAGTTTGCTTTATGCTGCCCTCTATGAAGAACCCGAATTTTCGAATGACCCAATCACCCAAATAAACGAACGCCGCCAGTTGTTCCACTTTGCTCTTTTCTGTGCCGATATGGACTTTCAAGCAGCCTGCATGGCTGGTTTAGGGCTGATTGATTCTACGGCCGTATCAGGCGAGCGTTATCAATACGTTGTCAGTCACAAATCAGCGGCACGCTACAAGTTGTTGTCAGGGATTTCGATGGAAGTTGGTTTGGGGGATGTCAATGTCTTACCCGATATTTCAAATTTCAGCGGTAAAGTGGGCGGAAAAGTAGTGACGTTGCTTACTCCAACCGCATCCCTTCGACAGTCGTACAATCAGTATCAAATTGAGCGTTCGGACGATTCAATCCACTACCAATCTATTACTGAATTGCCTATTATCGTTACGAACAAACTGGATACGTTGGCCATTGCTGATACGTTGGTCAGCGAAGATACTTTTTATTACTATCGTATTCGGGGGATAACGGTATTTCAGGAAAAAGGCCCTTATTCTTCACCTCTTCGAGTAAAAGCGAAAACTACACTGCCAAGCCCTGAAATTTACGCAGTCAAGGAGACGACCGATAAGGCGATGTTGGAAGTACAATGGCTCTACAAAGATAGTTTGAATCAATACATAGACCATTACCAAATTGTGGGTTCATTAGAGCCAAATGGTTCATTTGTTTCCCTCAAAGATTCCATTCCCGCTGACCAGCACCTCGCTTTCATCAAGGCTATGGTGCCAACATCTGGATTTACTTTTTTTATCAAGCTTCGGACGTTTACAAAGAAAGGGGCTGTGCTCGAAACCCTTTCCATGCCCGTGGTGCTGGCCGACGATGATGCACCCGCGCAGCCTCAAGGACTCAAGGGAAGTATCAAAGTGGAGGGTGAACAGGCGATTGTGACCGTTTCGTGGATGGCCAATCCCGACGCTGATTTATTTGGATACTATCTCAACCGAAGAGACCGTGAAAGTGGACAATTTTATCGGGTGAACAATTCATTTATTACCCAAACAACGCTCACGGACACCATCTACTTGCGGCAAATGCAAAAGTATGTTCACTATACTGTGAAGGCCATTGATATGTTGTTTAAAGAGTCGATTGATTCTAAAGTGCTTATCTTGAAAGTACCCGACATCAATCCCCCCACCTCGCCCATCATCGACAGCTTTGCGGTAGAAGATAAAAAAATCTTTCTCCGCTGGACGCGCAGCTATTCTGACGACGTTCAAAAACACATTTTGTACCGAAAAAAACTGCCTACGACGGCTTGGGAAGAAGTAATGACCCTGACCGATACCCTTCGGAATACGTATATTGATTCAAACGTGGTGGAAAAAAGTCTCTATGCTTATACGCTCATTGCGTTCGACGACACCCAAAACCAGTCAGAACCAGCGAGCCCAGTGGTTCTTGAAACGCCCTACTTTACCCAAAACGTTGATTTTGTTCGCTTTAGCTCAGTATTGGATACCGTCGATTATCGGGTCAAACTGTCATGGGAATGCAAGCAAACTGATAAAATTGACAATTTCTTGATTTACCGTGCCTCACAAGGAAAGGAATTGGCTTTTGTCAAAAAAATGGATAAAAACAACCGTGAATGGCGTGATTTGATTGAGGTTGAGCCCAATACGGTGTATAAATACGTCATTCGGGCTAAAATGCAGGAAGGGTACTTGTCGGGTTGGAAAGAAACTGAAATTGAGTTGAAACCATGAAAAAATACGTACTCCTTTTTTGGGTAATGCTGTCGGCGATGGCTCATACGTTCGCTCAAAATTTCTCCTGTACAGCAGGAAGCCCCGTAAGGGTGCAATTTACAGGTTGTGCCAGTACGCCCACTTGGGCTGATAATGGTACAACGGCCACAACATTGCGTACCATTTCATCGGCAGGTACTTACACGGTCAATTGTGGAGGGACGCTCTACTCGTTTCGCATTACCAACGTCAATGCCTGTCCCTCATTTACTTGTGATTTAAGTCTCAATGCTTCCGTCAACCCCGTCACGGCTGGTCAAAGTTCGGTGTTGTCGTATTCGGGATGCGGTGGAGGGACTGTGACTTGGGATCGTGGCTTGGGCACGGGTGATAACAAAACGGTTTCTCCAACGGCGACTACTACCTACAACGCAACCTGTACTCCTACCAATGGAATAATTTGTACAAGAGCTGTTACGGTCAATTTCGTGGATTGTGCGGTAACTGCCAATGCAAATCCTGTTGCTATTGTCGCTGGGCAAAGTTCAACTTTATCATTTACAGGCTGTTCGGGCGGTTCTGTTGATTGGGTGACCGATAAAGATGAAGGAGTAGGGTCGGGAAATAATGTGGTGGTCAGACCGACGGTTACGACCAACTACGTTGCGGTATGTAGTAAAGGGGGAGGCTATTGCTTGGGTACTGTGACAGTAAATGTATCAAATTGTGATATTACGGCCTCCGCCTCATCCACTAACATCAACGCAGGTCAAAGCTCGACTTTGAGTTATACGGGCTGCGTGGGTGGAAGCGTGAGTTGGAGTAATGGTCTGGGGACGGGCAATAACAAAACCGTCACCCCTGGCTCATCGACCCGATACACAGCGACGTGTACCCCAGCGGGCGGCGGTAGTTCATGCACGTCATCAGTGACAGTGAGTGTAACAGCCTGTTCTGTGTTGGCTTTTGCTCAAAATACCAACATCAATGCAGGGCAATCGACGATATTGGCGTACGAAAACTGTACGAATGGAAGTGTGAGTTGGAGTAATGGTTTGGGAAATGGCAACAACAAAACGGTTACTCCTTCAACAACAACGACTTACACGGCGACGTGTACTCCCGCGGGTGGTGGCAGCCCTTGTACATCTTCGGTAACGGTGAATGTAACAAGTTGCACTATAACAGCCTCGGCTTCCCCCAACAATATCAACGCAGGCCAAAGCTCAACTTTGAGTTACACGGGTTGCGCGAGCGGAAGCGTGAGTTGGAGCAATGGCGCAGGAATTGGAAATAATGTAACCGTAAGTCCAACGTCAACGACGACTTACACCGCCACGTGTACGCCAACTGGCGGCGGGAGTCCTTGTACTTCTTCGGTAACGGTGAATGTAACAAATTGTACTATTACAGCCTCGGCTTCCCCCAACAACATCAACGCAGGTCAAAGCTCGACTTTGAGTTATACAGGCTGCACGAGCGGAAGCGTGAGTTGGGATAACATCTTGGGAACGGGCAACAACAAAACCGTAAGCCCCGCCACGACGACGACTTACACGGCGACGTGTACTCCCACGGGCGGAGGTAGTCCTTGTACTTCCTCGGTAACGGTGAATGTAACAAATTGTACTATTACAGCCTCGGCTTCCCCCAACAACATCAACGCAGGTCAAAGCTCGACTTTGAGTTATACAGGCT
>NZ_JACIBY010000007.1:334282-342770 GCF_014195535.1 Runella defluvii
CAAAACCGTAAGCCCCGCCACGACGACGACTTACACGGCGACGTGTACTCCCACGGGCGGAGGTAGTCCTTGTACTTCCTCGGTAACGGTGAATGTGACAAATTGTACTATAACAGCCTCGGCATCCCCAAATAATATCAACGCAGGCCAAAGCTCGACTTTGAGTTATACAGGCTGTACGAGCGGAAGTGTGAGTTGGGATAATGGTTTGGGCAGAGGAAATACTATTGTTGTTACTCCTTCAACAACAACGACTTACACGGCGACGTGTACTCCCGCGGGTGGTGGCAGCTCTTGTACATCTTCGGTAACGGTAAACGTAACAAATTGTACAATCACGTCCTCGGCTTCCCCCAACAACATCAACGCAGGCCAAAGTTCGACTTTGAGTTACACGGGTTGCGCAAGCGGAAGCG
The DNA here is from genome assembly GCF_014195535.1 of Runella defluvii. Lineage (GTDB taxonomy): Bacteria > Bacteroidota > Bacteroidia > Cytophagales > Spirosomataceae > Runella > Runella defluvii. Next base: position 334,699 of record NZ_JACIBY010000007.1, read on the forward strand.
TGAGTTGGGACAACGGTTTGGGAACGGGTAACAACAAAACGGTTACTCCTTCAACAACAACCACTTACACGGCGACGTGTACTCCCGCGGGTGGTGGTAGCTCTTGTACATCTTCGGTAACGGTAAACGTAACAAATTGTACAATCACGGCCTCGGCTTCCCCCAACAACATCAACGCAGGACAAAGTTCGACTTTGAGTTACAAGGGTTGCGCAAGCGGAAGTGTGAGTTGGGACAACGGTTTGGGAACGGGTAACAACAAAACGGTTACTCCTTCAACAACAACGACTTACACGGCGACGTGTACCCCAACTGGTGGTGGCAGTCCTTGTACTTCCTCGGTAACGGTGAATGTAACAAGTTGTACCATTACAGCCTCGGCTTCCTCAAACAACATCAACGCAGGCCAAAGCTCGACCTTGAATTACACGGGATGCGCAAGCGGAAGCGTGAGTTGGGATAATGGTGCAGGAACGGGCAACAACAAAACGGTTACTCCTTCAACAACAACGACTTACACGGCGACGTGTATCCCAACAGGCGGAGGTAGTCCTTGTACATCTTCGGTAACGGTGAATGTAACTAGTTGCACAATCACGGCCTCGGCTTCCCCCAACAACATTAACGCAGGCCAAAGCTCGACGTTGAGTTATACAGGTTGTGCGAGCGGAAGCGTGAGTTGGGACAACGGTTTGGGAACGGGCAACAACAAAACAGTTACTCCTTCAACAATGACGACTTACACCGCGACTTGTACGCCAACTGGCGGCGGCAGCCCTTGTACTTCATCGGTAACGGTAAATGTAACAAATTGTATTATAGCAGCCTCGGCTTCCCCAAATAATATCAACGCAGGTCAAAGCTCGACTTTGAGTTATACAGGCTGTACGAGCGGAAGTGTGAGTTGGGACAACGGCGCAGGAACTGGAAATAATGTAACCGTAAATCCAGCCACGACGACGACCTACACCTCGACGTGTACGCCAACTGGCGGCGGCAGTCCTTGTACTGCTTCGGTAACGGTAAATGTAACAAATTGTACTATAACAGCCTCGGCTTCCTCAAACAACATCAACGCAGGTCAAAGTTCGACTTTGAGTTATACAGGCTGTACGAGCGGAAGTGTGAGTTGGGATAACGGTGCAGGAACTGGAAATAATGTAACGGTAAGTCCTGCCACAACGACGACTTATACCGCCACGTGTACGCCAACTGGCGGAGGCAGTCTTTGTACTTCCTCGGTAACGGTGAATGTAACGAGTTGTACTATAACTGCCTCAGCTTCCCCAAATAATATCAACGCAGGCCAAAGCTCGACTTTGAGTTTCATAGGATGCGTGGGCGGAAGTGTGAGTTGGGACAACGGCGCAGGAACTGGAAATAATGTGACCGTAAGTCCAGCAACGACGACAACCTATTCCGCTACTTGTACCCCTTCGGGTGGTGGCAGCCCATGTACATCTTCGGTAACGGTGAATGTAACTAGTTGCACAATCACAGCCTCGGCTTCCCCCAACAACATTAACGCAGGCCAAAACTCGACCTTGAGTTATACAGGTTGCGCGAGCGGAAGCGTGAGTTGGGACAACGGCGCAGGAACGGGAAATAATAAAACGGTTACTCCTTCAACAACAACGACTTACACGGCGACGTGTACTCCCGCGGGTGGTGGCAGCCCTTGTACATCTTCGGTAACGGTGAATGTAACTAGTTGTACAATCGCTGCCTCGGCTTCCCCCAACAACATTAACGCAGGCCAAAGCTCGACTTTGAGTTACACGGGCTGCACAAGCGGAAGCGTGAGTTGGGATAATGGTGCAGGAACGGGCAACAACAAAACGGTTACTCCTTCAACAACAACGACTTACACGGCGACGTGTACCCCAACTGGTGGTGGCAGCCCATGTACATCTTCGGTAACGGTGAATGTAACTAGTTGCACAATCACAGCCTCGGCTTCCCCCAACAACATTAACGCAGGTCAAAGCTCAACCTTGAGTTATACAGGCTGCATGAGCGGAAGCGTGAGTTGGGACAACGGCGCAGGAACTGGAAATAATGTAACGGTAAGTCCAGCAACGACGACAACCTATATCGCTACTTGTACCCCAACTGGTGGTGGCAGTCCTTGTACTTCATCGGTAACGGTAAATGTAACAAATTGTACTATAGCAGCCTCGGCTTCCCCAAATAATATCAACGCAGGTCAAAGCTCGACTTTGAGTTACACGGGCTGCGCGAGGGGAAGTGTGAGTTGGAATAATGGCGCAGGGACTGGAAGTAATTTAACGGTAAGTCCAACATCAACGACGACTTATACAGCTACTTGTACGCCAACTGGCGGTGGGAACATTTGCGCTACATCCGTCACTGTCAGTGTAATACCTTGTTCAATCTCGGCGTTTTCTTCTCCACCTAGTATTAATGTTGGGCAAACGTCTATTCTCTCTTATACGGGTTGTAGTAATGGAAGTGTTACTTGGAATAATGACGTTGGCAGTGGCAATACCCGTACCGTCATGCCTGTATTCACCACCGCATATACGGCAACTTGTACCCCATTTGGCGGCGGAAATGCTTGTAGTGCTGAGGTAACTGTGTCAGTCAGCCCTGCGCCGATTTTCATTACTTCAACTTCTTCCAAAGCTCCTTCGTGTACCGATGGCAAAAACGGTAGCATTTTCATTGGTTTAAGTCGAAGAACCGTCACGGGAGAAACAAACATTCGCCTAACCCTCCTTAAAAATAACTCACTGGTGGGGACTTTCCTGGGACAAGCGGCTGCCTTTGTAACTCCCGAAAATTTGGACGCAGGTACGTATCAAATAGTGATTGAAACGCTGATTGGTTCGGTAGTGTCTGCACGAGCCGAGGGCAGCATTACCTTGCTTAATCCCTTGCCAGTGGTTTTTTCGTTGTCCAAAACTGACATTAAATGTTTTGGAGGTACGGATGGAACGCTTCAAATTGAAGCGAGTGGCGGGACAGGAGGTTTTTTCTACCAAATTAATGAGGGAAACTCAAGTGCGTTTAACGGAGGTACGAAACACAATCTCACAAATGTCGGCTTAGGAACGTACCGCATTCGGGTCAGCGATAGCTTTAATTGTACCGCTTTGCCCCAAAATATTTCTATCAATCAGCCAAGCGAGAAACTGGAATTGACCAAAATTTCGCAGAAAGATCCGCGTGGGTTTGAAACTAAGGATGGTCAGGGTGTGGTCAGGGTCAAAGGGGGAACGCCTAGTTATGTATTTGAATGGGTCGATGAGAAAGGAGTAAGCTATGGTTCAGGTGAAACAACCTTGCCCGAGAATGCCAACAAGACGCTGCGAGGGGGGACGTATTTTGTCCGAGTCTATGATGCTAATTATGCGACGGCTACCCAAAAAGCGGGCTGTTTTAGCGAAGTGGCTTTTGCGCTGGTAGAGCCGCCCATCATTGAAGCCCGCATTGACCTAGCGAAAGAGGTTTCGTGTTTTGGTAAAAAAGATGGAGTACTGTTGGTTACACCCAAGGGCGGTGTGCCTTCAGCGGCAGGAGAGTATAAGATACAGTTGTTGAGCCAAACCAATGCTTCATCGGTGCTATTGCCCAACAAAAATTCATTTGAAAAGTTGCCAGCGGGTCAATATATCTTGACAGTCACGGATGCCAATGAGGTGTCCCGAACTTTTAATTATACCCTAACAGAACCGTCAAAAGTGGTTACTCGGGTGATTGCAACGACTCAGCCGACGTGTTTTGGTGATAAAACGGGAAGTATTGAAATCAGTGCCAGCGGTGGAAGGGGCGGACATTTGGCTACTTGGAATACGAATAGTAATGCAATGAAAATCACTGGATTGTCGGCTGGAAGATATACCGCCATAGTTACTGATGCAGGCGGATGCCAGTCGGACATCGTTGCGGTTGAAATCAAAGCACCTCCCAAGTTGGACATTGCATTTAGAATCACCCAACCTACCTGCTCTTATTCTTGCAATGGTTCGGTAACGGCGGGTGTTACGGGAGGAACTGGCGCCTATCAAATGTCGTGGGAAGGGCGGATCAGCCAAGACACTAGGCTTGAAAACCTGTGCGGAAACGAACTTTTGTTGTTCAAAGTAACTGATGCCAACCAGTGTGTCGCAACCAAAACGGCCGTTTTACTTCGTCCTGCGGGCATTGTCTCCAAAGTTGAAAGTGAAAAGAAGTTGTGTCAAGGACAAAGCATTCGATTGGATGCTACCAACGAACAAGCGGACAGCTATTTGTGGAAACTTCCCGATGGTACGACTTCTACGCAACCAATTCTTGAAACAAAACTGGCAGGTAGTTATTCGCTTTCACTCTTTGACAAAACTAAATGTGAATTTAAGTCAACCGTCAATGTCACTCAGGTGGCTACGAATGGCAGAATTCGGTTTGCGTCGGCATCCACGGCACCGCGCAACGAGTCAGTGGTTGTGCTGAACCTTTCAGATCCTGCTCCAACTCAGGTGGACTGGTTGTTGCCCAAAGAAGCTTTGGTGAAAATTAAAACCAACGAACGGGTGGAGTTTAGTATCGGAACCCTCGGGAATTATACTGTGGGCGTTAAAGCTACTTTTGCCGCGTGTGAAATGTACCAATCAAAGCCGCTTTCTATCGTAGATTTTTATCCCAAAACGGTTGCAGTCCACAACGATGATGTCGTTTTGAAAGTAAGTCCCAATCCGAGTTTTGACGATTTGGAGGTCAATTTACGTTTTGACCAACCGACTTCATTTAAGCTTCGACTGTTTGAAGCAGGGAATCCCGACCGAGTTGTTTTTGAAATGGAGGAAAAGGACAAAGCTGATTTTGTTACCAAAATCAGCGCCTTTTTGCTGAACTCTGGGCAATACATTCTAACGGTTGATACCCCAACGGGAAGAATCTCCCAAAAAGTAACAGTACTCAAATAAACCACAAGACAAGGTCAGACGAGAGTCAGACCGTTTAACATAGGATAAGGTCAGACGACAGTCAGACCGTTTAACATAGAGACAAGGTCAGACGACAGTCAGACCGTTTAAACAGACGAAAGCCAGACCCTTTAAATTGCCTGAGCCATGTTTAGAGCTTTACTTTATACCGCAACTTTATTTTTTATTCTGGCTGCACTGGTAGGTTGCGTCAAAGAAGTGGCACTTCCAGTGACGGCAGATTTCGACTATCAGTCACCCAATAACTCGTTTACAATACCTGCCACCGTCACTTTTAATAATACCTCAACAGGAGGTGAAACTTTCCTGTGGACTTTCCAAGGGGGCGAGCCAAGTACTTCTACCAAAAAAACACCAGGAGAAGTCATTTATAAAACAGCGGGTACGTTCAATGTCCGTTTGGAGGTTAGTAATTTTGATGGTAGTCAGCGTGTTATTGAAAAAAAAGTTACCATCGACGCCAATTTAAAAGCCGATTTTGGTTACGCTGTAGAAGGAAATACGTACGCTCCTGCCACCGTCAAATTTTCAAATACTTCAGCAGGATTTGAGAAAATTGAGTGGACATTTGAAGGAGGAACGCCTGCCACTTCGATTCAAAAAGACCCTGTTGTCACTTTTGAAACAGGAGGAACTCACAAGGTACGACTGACGGTTTCAAACTCCCGTCTCACCGCTTTTCGAGATACCGTTATTGTATTAGAACCTGAACTGACTCCCACGTTTACTATCGACATCCCCAAGCAATACGATGAATTGGAGGCACCCGTAACGTTACAATTAAAAAATACATCGGTGGGTAATACCACCAATCGTTGGGAAATAGAAGGTGCTGAGGTAAGTCAGTCGCAGGAAAAAGAGCCCTCAGTTCGTTTTTCCAAAGCTGGAACGTACAGCATTTCGTTGGAAGTAAGTAATGGGAAAAAGACAAAAAAAATCAGCCAGTCGATTACCATAAAACCTAGCAAAGGGTACGCGTACATCAAGGATGTAGAGCTGGGGATTTATGACAGTAGGGGAGAACGGGGTATTTTTTATTCCACGACCCTAAGAAAAGCCTTCAAGGAATCGGAAGACGTGACCCTTGCTGAGGCTGCTACCATTGATTTGCTCTTTTTTGGGCTTAATGAATCTTTTAGCTTTAATCGTTTTCTTTCACCTCATGCGGCTGCTTCGGCGGGAGTAAATCCGATTACAGGCGTGGGTAAAACCACCGTAATCAATCCACTAAACGTAGAAAATGTTCTTGATTTTGAAAATTTAGGAGAGGCTCAACTTAAAGCATTGCAGATAATTCGGGATGAGAACGAACCTGATGAATTTTTCGATGAAAAAAGTCCTAAAATCGTGTTGTTCGAAAATGCACAGAAGAAAAAAGGAGTATTGCTTATCAAAGAATTTATTAAGGATGGCGCCAATTCTCGCATTCGTTTTGACATAAAAATATTGAAATAAATCCCTAAATGGGTTTTTTAATCCCTTTTGTCATTTCCGACACTCACAGTCTCGGCAGGCTTCCAACGTCTCAAACGGGACAACGCCACCGCACCCTCCCCACGTAAATTCTTTGCATTTCTTTTCTTTTTTGTCGTAATAAAATCGCTTAAACGCCGCAAAACATACGCCAGACTCAGGTTCCAAAGCGCAATTGGGTGGAATGGGGCAAGAGCCTTCACAACTTAGTAGGCTTATGATGATTGCTGTTAGCCAAGCAGATGAGAGAGTGCGCTTTTTCATAGAGCTTATTGTTTATTATTGAGACTCACAACTTCAACAAAAAGTTGGAATTTAAGCACTATGTTTGTGGCAGCCATCAGTAATAAAACCCGTTTTTCTGCTTTAAAAAGTACCAAAAAGCTTGCAGGAATTTGTTTAATTGCGGGCTGTAACGTAAAACATTTTGTCTTTTACTCGTTCAAACCAATGAAAACCATCAAAGGACCTGCCATATTTTTGGCGCAATTTATGGGCGACGAAGCCCCGTTCAACTCGTTGGATACCATCGCAGCATACATGGCCGATTTGGGCTACAAAGGAATTCAAATTCCGACTTGGGATTCGCGTTGTATCGACCTCAAAACTGCTGCTGAGTCAAAAACGTACTGCGACGAGTACAAAGGAAAATTGGCCGACATCGGCGTGGAAATCACCGAATTGTCTTCGCACTTACAAGGCCAATTGGTAGCGGTTCACCCTGCCTATGACCCTATGTTCGACGGTTTTGCTTCTCCAGAAGTGCGTAATAACCCTGCGGCTCGTACGGAGTGGGCTATTCAGCAATTAAAATGGGCGGCAAAAGCTTCTCAAAACCTCGGATTGACTTCGCACGTGACGTTTTCGGGTGCATTGTTGTGGCCTTTCTTGTATCCATGGCCGCAGCGTCCAGCAGGTTTGGTAGAAACAGGCTTTAAAGAATTAGGAAAACGTTGGAAGCCCATCTTGGATGCTTTCGACGAAGCAGGCGTAAACGTAGGTTACGAACTTCACCCAGGCGAGGATGTTCACGATGGCGTTACGTTCGAGATGTTCTTGGAAGCCGTTGGCAACCACCCACGGGCGGGTATCAACTATGACCCAAGTCACTTTGTGTTGCAACAGCTTGATTATCTACAGTTTATTGATTTTTACCACGAGCGTATTTTTGCTTACCACGTTAAAGACGCTGAGTTTAACCCAACGGGTAAGCAAGGGGTTTATAGTGGTTTCCAAGGCTGGGCCGACCGCGCGGGTCGTTTCCGTTCGTTGGGCGATGGTCAAGTAGATTTCAGCGGAATCTTCTCTAAATTATCGCAATACAACTACGATGGTTGGGCGGTATTGGAGTGGGAGTGCTGCATCAAATCGCCGATTCAAGGAGCTGCTGAAGGAGCACCGTTTATCGCTGACCACATCATCCAAGTGACCGAAAAAGCATTTGATGATTTTGCAGGAACGGGCGCCGATGAAGCCTTTAACCGTAAAGTTTTAGGTTTGTAAATAACCTACCTTCCCGAAAGTTCAAAACTTTCGGGAAGGTAATTTTCAAACTTTGTTGTGCGCTATAAAGTTGAGTATGTTCTTAGTGTCAAAAAGATTAGTACATTCGTTCATTGAAATATGGTCATTAAAATTTTGTAAACCGAT
>NZ_JACIBY010000008.1 GCF_014195535.1 Runella defluvii
GTAGGTGCGGGTGTAGTCGTTTATTCAGACAAAGGCTTAAGTGCATCGACGAAATATGGTTACCGTGTACGAGCGAAAAACACGGCAGGAGTATCAGACGCTAGCCCGATGAAAGTTGCGACGACGCAAGCGATTAGTCAAACTGCATTAGCTGCTCCGTCAAACTTAGCTGTCAAACCAACCCCAATGGCATTGACGCTTACTTGGTTGGACAACTCACCAGACGAAACAGGGTTTGAAATATCTCGTTCTGTTAACAATGAAACAAGCTGGGAGGTAATTAAAGCAGATTTAGCAGCCAATACGACCGAATTTGTCGATAAAAATGTGCGCCCGACTTTTATGTATTATTACCGAGTACGAGGATTTAAAGGAGGGACTTTCTCAAATTACACGTCGGTTGTAGGGGCAAATGGCCCTGTAATTACGGCTACAAATGTGGGGAGAAATCAAACCGAAACATTGGTGTATCCGAATCCTGCCTCAGATGTTGTGTACATCACACCTCCCAATGGCACATTGGCAACGTACCAACTGTTGACTGTTGCTGGCAAAGTAGTATCAAGTTCCATCGTAGAACAGCAATCTCCGATTAGCCTGACAGGTTTAGAAACAGGGACGTATTTGCTAAAAATACACCAAAGCGATGAGAAAGTAGTAACAATTAAATTGTTTAAACAATAGATTATGAAAGCGTTAACCGTTCTGTTGAAAGCTACTGTACTTGTGGTAGGTGTTTTACTAGCTCCTGTCTCCTGCCGCGTTCGTAACCTTGCTGACGTTACTAGCAATGCCCTTTTTTCGGGAAGTTTTGTTGCCAACGTCGTCAAAGAGGGTTCGGTGGTGGTTTACCGAAGAGGGACAACGGGGAATTACATCCCAGGGTATTCAAAATTCCGAATTGAGTTTGTGGCGGGTTCTGAAAATAGGGTTCGATTTACCGAATACACAGGCGAAACGTTCGATGGGATTTGGAACTATTCGGAAGATAATTCTACCCTATCTTTTCGACAATTGGTACCAGTACCTTCGGCAGGTAATAGTATTATTTTTAAAGTAGAGAAAAAAGAAAGAAATGATTTTGTTTTGAGTAGTATTTCGCCTAATCCAAAGACAGGAAGTACCCTGAATCAGTACGTTTTGATTAGTGAATAGGAAGTTGTATTTGCAAGATTCCAAAGAAATCCTAATTTTGGAATTCATTCGATATCACTTCCTTAAATCAGTTGCGCTCACTATTTGTACATCTTTGGAGAAGTTTTTTGGTACTAATCGGCTTGGGTGTAAGCTTTGGTTGGGCGCAAAAAAAGTACCTCGTTTCTATTCTTGACGCCGACAAAGAGTATATTTCTGGCTCCATTTTTTGCCTTCATAAAGATAAAAAAGGCTTTGTTTGGATGGGAACACCTGGGGGACTTTGTCGCTTCGACGGTACTCAAATGCACTTCGTGCGCGATTCGGCCATTCGTGCGGTGGATTTGGTCAGAACCATTGTGGAAGACCCCAACAGCAATTTTTGGCTGGGGGTAAATAGAATTCCAAGTTTTTTTGAGCGGTACTCGACCGTTGCGTATTTTATCCGAAAAACTGAACGCTTTGTTCACCTTAAAGAGAAAACCAAGGAAGGATGGAGGCCGATGAAAGGACAGCCGCTGGGACTGCTTGGAACCCGACTTTGGTGTATATCGCCTTCAAACCAACAGCTGTTTTATTTCGATGTAGCGACTCGGCGTAAAACCGTTGTGTTAACTCAAGTGCCGTTTTTTGAGGATAATAACTTTTACGATCATCAATCCATGTTTGATGGGAAACGTTACCTCTGGATTCACCTCTTGGAGGGTATTTTAAGGTTCGACACGCAGACATTGGAAAGCTGTTATATTTTCAGTAAACATCCGTTGAACAAACTGGGCAATCCCACCTTTTTTAGCCATTTTAAGTTGACTGAAGAAGGGATTTATGCGGCAACAAAAGATTTTTCAGGTAGGCTGATTAGTAATGATTTACGAACGGTGAAACCGACGACGAAAACGCAGGAGTTTTTTGCGCCTCATCATTCGGTGTTGGCTTTGCCGAAGGCGGTGTATCCTTATTACCCTCATTACAAAACCTTTGGCGATGGGGTGCAGTGGCTTTGGAATTTTAACTATGGCTATAAACTTAACCCGTTGATTCCCAAGTTTCAAAAAGTGACAGCGAGTACCCATGAGGTACCCATGAAGCTTTCAAATCGAGGCTTTTTGGTACTCAATGATAGCTTGCTGAGGGTAAATTTGGACGACTATCAAGTGCTGTTGTACAATAAAAAAACGGATGGTTTGTTTGCTCCCAATCCCAATGATAAACTCAACAATACAGGGGGACGTACCTTCCGAAGTGCGGATGGAAACGTTTGGATTATGGCAAAAAATGGACTTCGCGTGTATGACTCATTGAGGAAAACAATACGAACGTTTGTGAATCCCGACACGCTCCAAAACGAGTCTAAATTTGCCAATACCGTTCGAGATGTCTTTGAAACAACTCCTACGACATTGGTTCTGAATACCGAATCGGGGATGTTTGTGTTTCATCGAAAAAATCTGACTTTTCAACGGATTCCTTTTTTTGGAACCAATGGACGCGTGTGCCTGCATGACAAAGAAGGGCGGTTCTACGTGGGTTTTAATGGGAAACTACACATTGGCTACCTTCAAGATACGGTTTGGCGGGCCACTACTGCCCCGATTACAGGGGCGATTTTCCGCAATGGCTACGACGATGTAGCTCACAATCAGGTGTTAGGGGCAAGTGCAACGGGATTGTTTGTTATTTCTAAAACTACGTGGAAAGTCACCAAATGGACTGCGAAGGAAGGGCTTGCCAGTGAGTATGTGTATGATGTGTTGACGGATAAAAAAGGGCATTTTTGGGTAAGTAGTACGCGTGGAGTTTCGAGGATAGACCCTTATCGCTCAAAAGTCGAAAATTTTAAACTCACCGATGGACTGCAAAGCAATGATTTTAATTCGCGGACGGCCTACCTTGCACCCGATGGGGAAATGTTTTTTGGTGGAAGTCAGGGTTTTAACCGCTTTTACCCTGAGGATATTACAAAGAACACGTATGTGAGTCAACCGTATTTGACGCAATTGACGGTCAAAGAAGCTCCCTACAAATTGCCCATGGTTATAAGTGAAGCTACGTCCATCACGCTGCCGCCCGATAGCAATTCGTTTGCCATTCAGTACAGCGTCATAGATTACGTGTCGGAAGGGGTCAATAGCTACCAATTTCGGCTTTTGGGGTCGGATAGTACGTGGGTTAACGCCAATAAACAAACCATCGCACGCTTTATCCAAGTACCAGCGGGTAAGTACGTTTTTGAGTTAAAAGCAGCCAATAGTGATGGCGTCTGGAATCCGATTCCTACCCGACTTAAAATCGAGATTCGACCCTATTTTTGGCAAACGCAGTGGTTCAAAGCCTTGCTATTTTTAGGGATGGTAATTGGCTTGTATTTCTTTGATAAATACCGTGTTCGGCAACTTTTGGCGCAGCAACGAAAGGAAATAAAGCTAATGGTACAGACCCAAGAAATCGAACGAAATCGCTTTGCCAAGGAGGTGCACGACGGCATTGGTGCCAACCTTACCGCCCTCCGAATCATGGTAGGCTTGTTGGGGAATGTCGATAGTGCGATGCTCAAAGCGAAGTTGGAAAATGTGCTGGAAACTACCTTCGATGATTTACGAGGACTAATCAATGACATGAGCCCCAGAAGTCTGAAAACCAAAGGGTTGGTAGGTGTGTTGCGTGAGCGGGCTACCCTTATCAATCAAACGCAGAAGGTATATGTAATTGTCAACGTGAGTCGTAAGTTCCCGAAACACTTGGCCGAGGAGTACGAGGTGAATTTGTATCGAATTGCTCAGGAATTGCTTCAAAATACCCTCAAACACGCAAGTGCCACCGAGGCGACTTTTTACCTTGATTACATTGGTAAGTGTTTGATTTTGAGTTATAATGACAATGGCGTGGGTTTTGATGTAGCTCAAGCCAAACACAAAAATGGGAATGGCCTTTCTAATTTGCAGGCACGAACCCAACTGCTCCATGGTACGATGGAAACCCATTCGGCATTGGAGCAAGGAATGGAAGTAACCATTAAAATTCCGTACGATTTTACATTAGAGTAATAGTTTTCCGAATTCAGTTGACCCCAAAAATCATGGTTTTCCATGAGCCAATATCATGGGAAACTATGAGAAGGAGTGTGGTAAAATAATGGGAAGTTTGTACCGAAGTAAAACCCTATTGTTTAAACCTTTCAGACCTTTTATTGTATGAAAACGAACACTTTTATCCTGATTGTAACGATTTACAGCCTTTTATTGGGCTTGCCAGCGATTGTTGCTCCAATAATGGCTTCCGAATACTTTGGCCAAGTGTCGCCAAATGCCAACGAACTTTCTTTGTTCAATTTTTTAGGAGGCTACCAACTAGCCATGGGTTATTTGGGCTATGTGGCGTACCGCTCAACCGACAAAGCGACCCGCAGGGGCTGGCTGTTGTCCATCGTTTTTCTAACCGTTTTGGCGGAAGTAGTCTATTATTACAACCTGAATGTGAGACACATGGCGCCTCATAAAACGATTGCGATGGACATGGGTATTTGGGCTGTTATGGCCATTGGTGCTTTGTATTTTTGGAATAAAGAGAAGTAAACCTGGATTTTAACCCCTTGCCAATAATGAACGCTTTATCTCATTTACCAAACTCAGGAAATTATTTGGTACTGCTACGTGGGCGTTTACGATTGCGTATAGCTGACATCGTTCGACTCGAAGCTGACCGAAACTACACCCGTTTAGTGCTGGCCGACGGTCGAACGTTGTTGATGGCGCGCACGCTTGGTTCTTTCGAAAAGGAATTACCCAATGTATTTTTTCGGGCCAACAAGAGTGTTTTGGTGAATCGTTTGTACGTAAAAGTTCTGATGAAAGATTGGGTAGAGCTAAAGGACGGTTTTGGGGTGACGGTGGCGAGGCGTCGAAAAATTTGAGGAACCAAAACAAGTTTTGAATGTACCACTGGAAGGTCGTAATATTGCAATTGAATCAAAACGACCATCCAGTGAAAAAAATACTTATCATCAACGGCCCTAACTTGAACCTATTGGGCAAACGCGAACCCACCATTTACGGAAGCCAAACCTTTGAAGATTACTTCCAAACCCTTCAGCAACTTTTTCCTGAAGTAGAGTTGCATTACTTTCAATCAAACCACGAAGGCGCTCTCATCGACAAAATCCACGAAATTGGTTTTACCTTCGATGGAATTGTTCTTAACGCTGGTGCATATACGCATACGTCGATAGCCATCGCCGATGCTCTTTCGGCTGTCACAACGCCTGCGGTCGAAGTCCACATTTCCAACGTACACGCCCGCGAGGCTTTTCGTCACCACAGCTACCTCAGTAGCCGCGTAAAAGGTGTCATTGTAGGATTAGGACTCAAAGGATACGAATTAGCGATTTGGTACTTTACAAATTGAAAATCCAATTGAACCGAAAAATGTAAAACTGCAAAACCGAAAAATGTAAACGAAACTGTAAAATGCAGCATAGGAAATTTGACTTGGAAGAACGTTTGATTGATTTTGGGGTTTTGATTATCGACGTGAGCGAAAAACTTCCTAAAACCGCAGCAGGAAGACATTTGGCCGATCAGCTTCTTAGGTCAGGAACTGCCCCTGCTTTGCTTTATGGGGAAGCACAAGCCGCTGAGTCCCAAAAAGATTTTATTCACAAAATGAAGTTGGCTCTCAAAGAATTGCGAGAAACATCCATCAACCTTCGAATGTTGCAGAAAGCAAAAATGTACTCGGATGAAAATCTGCTAGGTGAAGCTCGCCAATTGGTCGCAATTTTTCAGAAAAGTATCGATACCGCACAAAGTGGCACTTAATTTTACATTTTTCGGTTCATCAATTTTACAGTTTTACATTTAATGATAACCTTCTACCCTGGTCCATCCAAAATCTACCCTCAAGTCGAACAGTACTTGCAGGATGCCTACCGCTCGGGGATTCTGAGCATGAATCACCGCAGCCAAGGCTTCATGGACGTGCTGAAAGAAACGATGCGGTTGATGCGCGAAAAATTGGCGATTCCTGCCGATTATTCTATTTATTTGGTATCGTCGGCTACGGAGGCGTGGGAGATAGTGGCGCAGTCGTTGACGCAGCAACACAGCGCCCATCATTACAATGGCGCTTTTGGCAAGAAGTGGTTTAGCTACGCTACTCACATCGTCCCGCAGACCTCGGGCTCATTGTTCCCAATTAATCAAACTTTGCCGTATCATTTGTTTCAGGAAGGGGAGGAGCGTGCGGCTTTCAATCGTCAGCGTCTGAGCGATTACGAAGTCCTGTGTTTGACCCACAGTGAAACCTCCAACGGCACACAAATACGGATGCAGGAGTTGGCCGAAATTCGTTCGTTGACCCCTGCCCTGATTGCCATCGATGCTACTTCGTCGATGGGAGGGGTGGCGTTTGACTGGACGCTCGGCGATGTGTGGTTTGCGTCTGTGCAAAAGTGTTTTGGTTTGCCCGCAGGCATGGGGATAATGGTATGTTCGCCCAACGCCCTCGAAAAAGCGCGCCAAGTCAACGATATTTTGCGCTACAACAGTTTATTGTTTGTGCACGAAAACTTTGAAAAGTACCAAACGCATTATACGCCAAATACGCTTGGCGTGTATTTGTTGATGCGGGTCATGGAGCAACTTGAGCCAATTGCAGCGATTGACCAACGGACGGTAGAACGTGCTGCACATTTTTATCAATTTCTTGAAAATGAAACCAGTTGGGAGCCTTTGGTGACAAACAACGCGACCCGTTCGGATACGGTGATTGCGGTCAAAGGGGAGCCACAAGCGATTGCTGCGCTTAAAAAAGAAGCGACTTTGGCAGGAATTACCTTGGGCAACGGCTACGGTGAATGGAAAAATAATACTTTCCGAATCGCCAATTTTCCTGCCATTGAGGACGAGGAGATCGAACAATTGCGGTCTTTTTTACGGAAATGATAAGGTAGGAATCCAATAACTGGTGACTTTTGCTAATAAAAAAGTGAGTCATGGCAGAACGTAAATTAAATTCGACCAACTACCAAAACCAAGTTTTTCTGGAGGAAAAATGTGCGCTCAACGAACTGATTCACTTGTTGAGCAAGCGCTGGTTGACGGAAGTAATGTTCAGTATCGAAGAGGGAAATGTTCGTTTTTCGAACATCAAAGAAGACCTTAAATACATCAGTGACAATGTGTTGGCTGACCGACTGAAATTGCTCGAAAAATATAAATTGATTGTCCGTACGGAGTTTGCCAAAGAGTCGCCTACGCGGGTGGAGTACGCCCTCACTCAAACGGGAGAGACGTTGAGCGAATGGTTGGGGGTATTGTGCAATTTTGCCGAAAAAGACATGGATTTTTCGACCTAGTGCCGAGATGCTTAGAAAATTGTGAGTACATAAAAAGTGAAAGCGCTATTGATTAGGGTGTAGAAGGGACGTTATTTTGAGCTTTCAAAATCACCTAATCGTTCATGTAAGATGTTTAAATCAGTTATTGCATTTTTGACGCTTTTGCTCATTGGATTTACGGCCAATGCCAAGCGCGATTTTTACCAAATTAAAGTATATCATTTAAAAACCGAAGAGCAGGAAAGAAAAGTAGATGATTTCCTAAAACAAGCCTATTTGCCTGCACTTCACCGCCTTGGGATTGCGCAGGTGGGTGTGTTTAAGCCGATTCCCAATCCCGAAAAACCTGCCGACGAAAAACTGATTTATGTGTTTATCCCGTTTAAGTCGCAAGATGATTTTTTCAAATTAGAACAAAAATTAGCCGCCGACAAGGCTTACTGGACCGACGGAAAAGCGTATTTGGATGCGGTTTATACCGAACCCCCGTACGACCGCATCGAAACCATTTTGTTAACGGCGTTTGAAAAGAATCCGCGCTACAATTTGCCACAGTTGAAATCACCGATGAAAGAGCGCGTGTACGAACTACGTAGCTACGAAGGGCATACGGAAAAGATTTCAAAAAATAAGATTAAGATGTTCAACGACGGCGACGAAGTGGGGCTGTTTAAACGCTTAAATTTCAACGCGGTATTTTACGGTGAAGTAGTAGCAGGAAGCCGAATGCCTAACCTGATGTACCTTACTACGTTCGAAAATCGCCCCGACCGCGATGCGCACTGGAAGTCGTTTAGTGCAGACGAATACTGGAAAAAACTTTCGGCGATGCCTGAGTATCAAAAGAATGTGTCAAAAAATGACCAACGCCTTTTGTACCCAACTGATTATTCGGATATTTAGTCGATAGCAGTGAGTCGGGTTGCTCACAACCCGACTTACACCTGTATTCAAAAAAACTAATTCGTTACACTAAAACTTTCTCTCAAACGTTTTAAAAGGAAGGTATCACTTCTTTTGAAACGTTGAATATGAAAAAACGATTACGTGAGTTGTTGTTGTGTAGCCTACTGTTTTCTACACCTTATTGGGCTTTTGCTATCCACATCGTTGGTGGAAATTTTGGAATGAAATCGTTGCCTCAAAGAGGTTTTTACCAAATCAATTTGACGCTTTTTTTTGATGTAGAAGGCAGTGTCACTATTTCAAATGCCGAGACAACCGCCAGTTGTAGTATTCGTTCGATTGCCGATGGGCGCATTGTCCGAAGTTTTACCATGACCCGTCAACGGTTTGAACCTCTAGTGTATAAAAATGCCATCTGCGTGCAACAAGGCAAATTACGAACCGCAACGGGCTATTTCTCCCAAGAACTTTTTTTAGACCCTGCCGTTTACAACCAGCCACAAGGGTATTTGCTTATTTTTACCAATTGCTGTCGTAATCAAGCGATTTCTAATATTCAAAATCCTATTAATTCTGAAGGGGTAATCACGTTACAATTTCCCGCTATTATGCAAAATGGCGCGGAATTTCGTAACTCTTCTCCCGATTTTGGCCTTCCAAACGGTGATTATATTTGTATCAATAAGCCTTTTGATTTTAATTCGATGGCGACCGATGCCGATGGCGACGAACTGCGGTATTCGATGGTCACTCCTTACGGAAAAATAGACATAAACAATAGTTTTCAGGAGGTACGATGGGCGGCGGGATTGGGTTTGTCCAACGTGATTCCTGGGCCACGGCCTCCCGTAGTTAACCCTCGAACGGGCCTGATGTCACTGACGGCTAATCGGCCAGGCTTGTATGTTTTTACTATTTTGGTAGAAGAATACCGAGCTGGAAAACGAATCGGTTTTGTTCGGCGCGATTTTCAGTTGCCAGTGGTTGACTGTCAGCGTAGTACACTTCCTGAGCCTCCTATTTATACTTCTACTTCCCCCAATCAAACGGTTCAAGAGTTAGAGCTGTGCGAAGGGGCTTCGGTCACGTTAGCTACTGCGGAAAAAAGCGATTATGCGTACCAATGGCAAAGAGACAATGCCAATTTGACGGGAGCCAATTCGACTTCATTGCTTGTCACTCAGCCAGGAGATTATCGTGTTATTGTCAGCTCGGCCCTTGTGTGTGCAGGAGATACCAATTCACTGATTGTAAAGGTAAAAAAAGCGCCTTCTCCCATCATCCAACTCAGTCCGACGGATACATTGCGTCTTTGTGCGGCTGAAAATGGTGAATTGCGCGTAACGGAATCCTCCAATTATCAATACAAATGGTATAAGAATGGCGAAGTGATTGTAGGACAAGAAAAGTCAACCTTGAATGTCCAATCAGCAGGGACGTATAGTGTTCAGGTTACTACCCAACTTCGACCCAATTGCCCTGTTTCTGCTTGGGATACCGTGCAGGTGGTCACAGCGGCAATTGTTACTTTTGATTCCTTGGGTACAGTGTGTTTTAGCGATTCGGGAGTGGTGCCGTTGCGGGTATCTCCTGCGGGAGGCATTTTTGTTGGAAAAGGAGTGGAAGCCAACAGTATGAAGGTCAAAGACGTTGGAGTAGGGACACATACGGTAAGCTACGAGCTCAAAGACCCTGCTACGGGTTGTATTGGTAAGCAAACCCGTTCGTTGGTTGTGCTGCCCCTTCCCGAAATCAACCTTGCGACCTCTCAAAGCGTTGCTCAAGGCGAAAATGTTACGCTAAAACCCCAAACGAAAGACCCAATCAATGAACAATTTCAATGGTCTCCTGCGGAAGGGCTGGATGACCCATTTTCTCCAACGCCAACTGTGTCGGTGCAACAAAATAGGACTTATAGCCTTCGAGTGACTGATAAAAACGGATGTGTCAATCAGGCAGCAATTAGGCTTGTTTTTTCCAATCTAATTCTAATCCCCGATGTGTTTTCTCCCAATGGCGACGGGGTA
This sequence comes from Runella defluvii, assembly GCF_014195535.1. Classification (GTDB taxonomy): domain Bacteria; phylum Bacteroidota; class Bacteroidia; order Cytophagales; family Spirosomataceae; genus Runella; species Runella defluvii. Next base: position 10,402 of record NZ_JACIBY010000008.1, read on the forward strand.
AATGACCGTTTGGAGATTAAAAAGAATGGTGATTTTCCCAGCCTTGAGCTGTTTATTTACAATCGGTGGGGGGAGTTATTGTTTTATGAAAAAGATGCCTACCAAAATTCGTGGGATGGTACCTACCGTGAGAAGCGGGTTCAAGCAGGCATCTACAGTTATGTCATTCAAAACGTGGAAAAGGGGGTGAAGCAAGCGGGTCGCCTTTGGGTGCTGTATTGATGTATCAAAAATCAATATGTTCGTAAACCTCATCCAAACGCAACGTAACGCCTAGCGGATAGGTTGAGTGCATTGAAATAAAAAGCTAGTATTGATTGCTCCAGAGGAGCTACATCTTCGTAGCAAAAATGAATCAGGCCTTAAATCAAGCCCCATCGGGGTGGCATCTTTCACTGAACATCGGCCGCATTCTACTACAAAGGTTTCGCCTCTCCGAGGCTGTTTTTAAAAATGTTTAACCTGCCTAATAAACAAGGTTCTTTCGATTAGTTGGTGATTTTGTTCTGAACAAAAATCGGGTTGTGAGCAACCCGATTCACTTGTTACTAGCAACCCGACTCACTTATTTACAACGCTTTAAATCGCTCAAAACAGGCTTTTTCAAGCCCTTCGCGGTCGTCAGGATGGGCAATGTCGATGAGGGCTTTGGCACGTTGACGGAGGTTTTTGCCAAACAAATAGGCCGAACCGTATTCCGTAATGATGTAGTGCGCATGGGCGCGGGTCGTGACCACACCAGCCCCTTGTTTGAGGAAAGGAACAATGCGCGATACGCCTTTTTGAGTCCGCGATGGCAGGGCAATAATGGGTTTCCCGCCCTGACTCAACGCTGCTCCCCGCATAAAATCCATTTGTCCACCCACGCCCGAATACTGATAAGTACCGATGGAATCAGAGCAAATTTGCCCCGTTACATCCACTTCCACGGCGCTGTTGATGGCTACTACTTTGGGATTTTGTTTGATGATGTGCGGGTCGTTGACAAAGTCAATGTCTAAAAAAGAAAAGGCAGGATTGTCATTGACATAATCATATAACCGCTTGGTACCCAAGGCAAAGCCCGTGACGGTTTTGTTGGGATTGATGACCTTGAATTTGTTGTTGATGATGTCTTTATCGAACAAATCAATCAACCCATCGCTGAACATTTCGGTATGAACGCCTAAATTTTTGTGGTGGTAGAGGCATTGCAAGACGGCATTGGGAATTGACCCAATACCCATTTGCAGGGTGCTACCGTCGTCAATCAATTCGGCGACATATTGGCCAATTTTTTGGTCCACTTCCGTCACTGCGCCTCCAAATTTTCCTTCGTGCAAAGCGTCTTCGCAATATACCATGGCGTGAAAACGACTGGCGTGAATCATGCCATCGCCGTGGGTGCGGGGCACGTTGGGGTTGACTTGTGCAATGACGTAGCGGGCGTTGTTGACGGCCGAACGGGCGATGTCAACCGATACCCCTAAGGAGCAATAACCGTGCTGGTCGGGCACCGAAACGTGGACGATAGCCACATCGACGGGTAGAATTTTTTGGTTGAATAGCTCAGGAATTTCGCTCAAAAAAACGGGTACATAATCCGCTCTACCTTCGTTGACGGCTTTGCGAATACTTTCTGAAACAAACAACGAATTGATGTGAAAATGCCCTTCAAATTCGGGTTTATCCACGTACACATCGCCATAAACGGTAATTGACACAATTTCTAAGTCGTGCAGACGAGGGGCTTCTTGGGCTAGATGACGAAGTAAAAACGTGGGCGTTTGGGCACTTCCGTGAACAAAGACACGGTTGCCAGACTGAATGCAAGAAAGGGCTTCTTGGGGCGAGACGTAACTGATTTTAGGTCGCAAGGTGTGAGTGAGTTGGTTCTTGGAACAATGCTAATTACCTATCGTTGCTAAAAAAATGATGTTGGTCAGAACTACTCTTTCCAAAGCCGTTTTTCGACTTTTTATCTACGCAAAGCCCAAGTAGGTCATCATTTTGTAAAAGAATGGGTAATTTTTGTTTGTTTTGGTAATTTAACGTCCCTATTCAAACACTAACTCTTCATCTAATAACCCTATGAGCCAAATTTTCCGCGCATTGTCACTTTGTTGCGCTGTTGTGGTGAGTTCATCTTCGTTGTTTGCCCAAAAACTCGCCCCCCTTTCTGTTGAAAAAATCATGCGTGACCCCAAATGGATGGGTGTAGCGCCTACCAACCCAGTGTGGAGCGAAGATGGTAGCAAAGTTTACTTTAGCTGGAATCCAGACAAGACCACCAGCGATTCGTTGTATGTCTATGAAGTCGCCTCAAAACAAACCCGCAAAGTAACGCCCCAAGAGCGTCGCGCTTTGCCAGGCCAATTTGGGGGAGCATACAATCGGGCGTTTACCCAAAAATTATATGCTAAAAATGGTGATTTATTTTGGTTGGATATCAAAACAAACCAAACTCGTCAGTTGACCAATACCGTTGAAAATGAGTCGGGTGTGACTTTTAGCGGTGATGAAACCAAAGCCGTTTTTCGCCGTGGATTAAACTTGTTTGCGCTGACGTTGACTACAGGAGAGTTGGTACAATTGACCAATTTTCAAGCAGGCAACAAACGTCCAGAAGCCGCAACTGGTGAGCAAGAAAAATGGCTAAAAGCTGACCAATTGGCGATGTTTGAGATTTTAAAAGAACGTTCAGACAAGAAGAAAGAAGGCGATAAAATTGCTAAAGCCGACCTGCCAAAACGCCCGAAAGAAATTTACACGGGAGAAGCCCAGGTCGATAATGTAACGCTTGCCCCTAAGAGTAACTTTATTACGTATCGTACCGTAAAAGCAGCGGCAGGAACGAAGCCGACGATTGTGCCCAACTACGTTACTGAATCGGGTTTTACCGAAGATATTTCTGCGCGGACGAAAGTAGGGGTGGCCCAACCAACGTCGCAATTGTTTGTCTATAACATCGCGCGCGATACGGTTTTGGAGGTTTCGACCAAAGACCTGACGGGTATCAACGATAAACCCGACTATTTGAAAGATTACAAACAAGACACCACCAAAGCGAAAAAGCCAGCGGCGCGCAAAGTGAATTTTATGAGCTTGTCGTGGTCAGAAGATGGCAAGTATGCGGTCGTGATGGTGCGTTCGCAAGACAACAAAGACCGCTGGATTGCGTTGTTGGATCCTGCAACGGCTAAATTAAAAACCCTTGACCGCGTTCGCGACGAAGCGTGGGTGGGTGGCCCAGGAAGTTTTTGGTTAAATTGGATTGACAATGAGACGATTGTGTTTCATTCGGAAGCGAATACTGGTTACTCACATTTATACAGCGTCAACGTAGCCAACGGTACGCGTAAAACGTTGACGTCGGGGAAATTTGAAGTGCAGCAAGCACAACTCTCGCGCGATAAAAAGTCGATTTATTTTACCTCAAACGAAGTCCACCCTGGCGAGCAGCATTTCTACAAAATGTCGGTAGCAGGAGGTGAGCGCACGGCACTGACCAAAATGACAGGCAGCAACGACGCAACGCTTTCGCCCGATGAGTCTAAACTTTTGATTCGTTTTTCGTCGAGTACACAGCCTTGGGAGCTGTATTTGCAAGATAACCAGCCCAGTGCGACTCCTGCCAAAATTACCAACTCCACTTCGGAAGAGTTTCGCAGCTATGCTTGGCGCGAGCCACAGATTGTGACGGTTAAAGCCACCGACGGTACCGACGTATATGCACGTTTGTACGTTCCGAAAAAGAAAAACGGCGCGGCGGTGATTTTCGTGCACGGTGCGGGTTATTTGCAAAATGCCCACAAATGGTGGAGCCAATATTTCAGAGAGTATATGTTCCACAACTTGTTGGTGGACATGGGTTATACGGTGCTTGACATGGATTACCGCGCTTCGGCAGGCTACGGCCGCGACGTGCGCACAGGGATTTACCGTTTTATGGGTGGAAAAGACCTTGACGATAACGTGGACGGCGCCAAGTATTTGGTTGAAAAACACGGTATCAATGCCAAACGCATTGGTATTTATGGCGGGTCGTACGGTGGTTTTATTACGTTGATGGCGATGTTTACCAAGCCTGGTGTTTTTGCGGCAGGCGCAGCGCTTCGTCCCGTGACCGATTGGGCAGCCTATAATCACGGTTATACGGCCAACATCCTAAATGAACCCCAAACCGATTCGTTGGCGTACCGTCGTAGTTCGCCTATTTACCATGCCGCAGGTTTGCAAGGACATTTGTTGATTTGCCACGGAATGGTCGATGTCAACGTGCACATTCAGGACTCGTACCGTTTGGCGCAGCGCTTGATTGAGTTGAAAAAAGAAAACTGGGAAATGGCCTCGTACCCGATGGAAGACCACGGTTTTGTAGAACCCACCAGCTGGATGGACGAGTACAAACGTATCTTGAAGTTGTTTCAGGAGAAGTTGAAATAGGGGTTCAAATTAGCCTCGGCGAGGCGCCACGTTTGTAGCATCTCGCCGAGGCACAACATTTCAATTATTTATGATAGTTTTGTTTTATGAATTCAAAACGTAAACCAAGCAGACGACAATCCTCACAGTACGATAAAGTTTTTAAAGAAAATATTGAGGCCGTAATATCAAGTATCATGCAAAACTTACTTGGCATTACGGCCGTTTCTTTAGAAGAGCTGCCCGACGATATTCAACATACCAAAGAAAGAAAGCCTGATGTACTCAAAAAAGTGACAGATAGTCAAGGGAATGTTTTTGTACTTCAAATAGAATTTCAGGTAGTTGATGAGCCTGAAATGGTTTATCGTATGCTTGAATATAAGGCTATGCTTTTGAGAAAATACAAAATTAATGTTGAGCAATTTGTTATTTATATTGGAAAAGGAGAGCCTAGAATGATGACTCAATTCAAAAGTAAAGGAATTGATTTTGAGTATCAACTTCGTTCAATTAAAGCGGTTGATTATCAACTTTTCCTAAAATCGAGTAAGCCAGAAGAAATTGTATTCGCTGTATTGAGCAATTTTGGCGAAGATAAGCCTAAAGTTGCTATCGAAAAGATAATTGAGCGGCTTGAAGAAACTATTGAAAACGATTTATCGTTAAAAAAGTACATCAATCAGTTACGGATATTAGCGGAATTGCGTAAATTAGACCTTAAGATAGATGAAATCATGGAAAGCATAGCCAAGTACTTGAATGAAGAAAATGACTACTTTGTCGTTAAAGCCAAAAGAAAAATGGTTGAAAAATTATTGACTAAAACAAATCATACAATAGCTGAAATTGCAGAGTTTGCGAGTGTGACGATAGACTTCGTAATTGGTATCAAGCAAAAACTCTCAGCCGATAAGTAATTGGCCTTGACAGCATTCTTCCTACTGGCTGTATACTTCTGATAGTAAATACACATTAAAATCGCTGGTACTTCATCTTTAAATGAGTGAAGTACCATTTTTGTTTTATCACCAAACTAATCACATGAGAAAACTCAATTACCTTCTCGTTGTCACACTTCTTGTTTCGCTTGGCACCAGAGCGCAGGATGAAATCTTAAAAAAACTCGAAGCCATAGCGGTCATCGACCAAAAAGTGATGATGCCCATGCGCGATGGCGTTCGGTTGGCAACCGACATTTATCGTCCCAAAGGCGATAAACCCGTCCCCATTATTTTTTCACGAACACCCTATAATTTTAACTCGTGGGGGAACGGTGAAATGCGTACAGGAACCTACCAAGCGGCCTACGAAGCTGTTCGCAGAGGATATGCGTATGTGGTTCAGAATGAGCGCGGTCGTTTTTTCTCGGAAGGTACGTGGGACATTTTAGGTACACCGCTGACGGATGGCTACGACGCTTTTGAATGGATGTCGAAACAACCGTGGAGCAATGGTAAAATCGGGACGTTGGGTTGTTCTTCTACGGCGGAATGGCAGATGGCCGTGGCGTCGCTCAACCACCCTGCTCATACCGCCATGATTCCCCAAGGATTTGGCGCGGGAGTGGGCAAAGTAGGAGAATTTTGGGAGCAGGGCAACTGGTATCGTGGGGGAGCGCAACAAATGCTGTTCACGGCTTGGTTGTACGGTACTCAAAACGACGTCATTCGCCCCGAATTTCCTAAAAATGCTACCCAAGAGCAGCTCGTGCGCGTATCACGCTATTTTGATTTAGCGACCGAAATGCCTCCCGTCGATTGGTCGAAAGCCCTGCGTCACTTGCCCGTTTCGGACATTATCAAAAACGTGAATGGACAACAGGGTGTGTATGAAAACATGATTCGCCGCAAACCCAATGACCCTGAGTGGTTTAAAGGTGGGTTGTATCACGATAATATGCCGTTCACTAAGCCAAGTTACTGGTTTGTGTCGTGGTACGATGTGTCGTCGAGCCCAAATTTGGCGTTGTTCAACCACGTTCGTAAAAATGCCAAAACCAAAGAAATTGCGGATAACCAGTTTTTAGTCATTGCTCCGACACTCCACTGTGCCTACAAACGCGCATCTGAAAACACCATCGTGGGCGAACGTAGCGTGGGTGATGCCCGTTTGGACTACGACAGCATGACCTACGGCTGGTTTGACCTTCATTTGAAAGGAGAAGCTAATGGTTTTGCCGAAAAAACGCCCCGCGTTAAGTACTACACCATGGGTTCAAACAAATGGCAATCGTCGGATACGTGGCCGCCTGCCAGTGCCGAAATGACGACCTATTATTTGAATAGCGGTGGCCGTGCCAATAGCTTGCACGGAGACGGGAAATTGACGACGCAGCCTTTGACGAAAGACGATAAAATGGACTCATTCACCTATGACCCAGCGTATCCAGTGCCTTCGTACGGTGGAAATGTGTGTTGTACGGGCAATGCCGTTCAGGGTGGTTCGTTTGACCAACACCAAATGGAATCGCGGAATGATATTTTGGTTTACACGACAGAACCGTTCAAAGATGGGGTAGAAGTGACGGGTTCGATCGAAACGACGTTGTACGTGTCTTCGGATGCGAAGGATACCGATTTTACGGTGAAAATCTTGGATGTATATCCTGATGGCAAAGCGTATAATTTGGACGAAACCATTTTGCGCGCTCGTTACCGTGAAGGTTTTGACAAAGAGGTAATGATGGAAAAAGGCAAAGTCTATAAACTTACCCTCAGCCCGATGTCCACTTCCAACTATTTTGCCCCAGGTCATAGCATTCGGATTGAGGTTTCGAGCAGTAATTTTCCTCGTTTTGAACGAAATTTGAACACAGGTGGTAATAACTATGATGAGAAACAAGGCGTGGTGGCGCATAACCAAATTCACCATTCTACGCTTTACCCGTCACAAATCCGTTTGCCAATCGTAAAAAAATAACAACGTGGGAAAGTTTTATCCAAAAATCGAAGAAGCGCATCGGGCGTTTGTCGATAAGCAGCACCTATTTTTTGTCGCTACGGCGCCGAGTAGCACAGAAGGTCATGTCAACCTTTCACCAAAGGGAGTGGACAGTTTTCGAATCCTCTCCGATACGGAAGTGGGATACATGGATTTGATAGGAAGTGGAAACGAAACGTCGGCGCATACCCTCGAAAATGGGCGGATTACGTTTATGTTTTGTTCGTTTGATAAAACACCCAATATTTTGCGCTTCTACGGTCGCGGAAAAGTCGTTTTACCCAATACGCCTGAGTGGGAAAAATACGCCCCGCAGTTTACGACCTATCCAAGTACGCGTCAGCTCATCGTTGCCGAAATCAACTTGGTGCAAACCTCCTGTGGGTTTGGCATTCCGTTGTTTGACTACGTGGGCGAGCGTTCGATTCACTTTGATTGGGCCGAGAAAAAGGGGGAAGAGGGATTACGGGACTACGTTGGAGAAAAGAACCTGATTAGCCTCGACGGTCTTCCCACTCATTGGGAGCAAGAATTGGGGAAATAGGGTTTGATTTATAGCTAGACCTTCCAAGTTTCAAAAACTTGGAAGGTCTTTTTTATTGATTATATATATTAAAATTATATATGTAATTTATTTATCTTTGTTGGTAGTCAAGGATTTAATGATTATTAAAAAAACGCACTATGATGAAACCTTTTCTATTTGCCGTACTTTTCTTAGCTCCCATCTTCCTTTGGGCTCAAAACAACTATCGAATTGAAGGAGAATTAAAGAATGTTGCCCCCAAAGCCAAAATTTATGTAGTTTACGGAATAGGGTCTGTTGGACATACGGATTCCGCGCAGATTTATAATGGGAAATTTGTTGTTACTGGAACCATAAATCGACCCTACTACGGATGGATTTCGACTGGGAAAGCTTCTATTAGGCTTTACATAGAACCAGGCACTATTACGGTGGTTAGTGCTGACTCCATTGAAAACGCAGTTGTAGTTTCACCCATGAATATTGACCATCAACGACTTAAAATGGTACTTAAATCCACCGAAGACCAGTTGAAACAAATCGATAAAGAATATCAATCAGCTACCCCCGAACAAAAAGCACAGCAAGCGTTTACTAAGGCGTTTGTGAAACAGCAGGATTTGCTCTACGATAAAATGTGGCAGATTAAAGCTCAGTTTATCAAGGAAAATACCACTTCGATGCTTAGCCTGTGTCTTTTGGAAGAATATTCAAATTTTACATATAGCGATATTTCTGAATTAGAACCGATGTACACCGCCTTGTCAGAAGAAATAAAAAGCAGTAAACTAGGAAAGGATTATGCAAAATTATTAACCCTTATTAAAACGGTTTCGGTAGGAGCAATGGCTCCTGATTTTACTCAGCCAGATACTTCGGGGAAATCGGTGACTTTAAGCAGTTTTCGAGGAAAATATGTATTGGTTGATTTTTGGGCAAGTTGGTGTGGTCCTTGTCGAGCGGAAAATCCAAACCTTGTTAAAAATTATCATCAATACAAAGACAAAAACTTCACCATTTTAGGAGTATCGTTGGATAGGCCCAATGGGAGGGAAGCTTGGTTGAATGCAATACACAAAGATCGTCTTGAATGGACGCATGTTTCGGAGTTAAAGGTATGGCAGTCAGACATAGCCAAACAATACAATATTCAGGTTATTCCTCAAAATTTCTTGATTAATCCTGAGGGAAAAATCATTGCAAAAAACTTACAAGGAGAGACCTTGAATAAAAAGCTCGCAGAAATTTTCAGTAAATAATTTTATCTGTGGGAATCTGCGACTTTAAATCTGCGCCAATCTGCGGGTAAAACTTTAAGCAAACTTCGCTCACACTTAAAAGAAAAGGGAGGCCACGTGGCCTCCCTTTTTGATATGGAAAGTTGTCAGTGTTACTTGTCACCTGACTTTTGAGTGAAAACTGCATTTTTCTCGTTTCCACCTGCCATCAAGTACGCCATCAAGTCTTTCAATTCCTCTTCGTTCAAGCTATTGATCAAGTTTCCAAACATGATAGAAACTGGAGAATATTTGTGCGAAGCGACGTTTTTCTTGAGCAACTTCATTGTTTTCTCAGGCTCATACGGGTTTTGAGACACGTAATACGCGTTGGCATCTTCGTTGGTCAAACGACCTACAATCGACTCGCCATTTTTGAGCGTAAAGTGCGTAGCCGCGTATTGGTCTGAGATGCTCTTACTTGGGTCAATGATGGCCTCTAACATGTCTTTGGTAGAGAAACGCGTACCCAACTGCGTCAAATCAGGTCCGATACTTCCACCTTCTCCGCGCATACTGTGGCAACGGTTACAAGTGATGGCTTCGTACATGTTTTTACCGTTTTCAAAGTTACGGCCTGTCAATTTACCCTCTACTGCCGCTACAGAATTGTCCAATTTCCACTGGCGACCTGGGCCTTTTGGATAAGTTACTTTTGCAATGTCATTTCCTGATTTGCTCAATAACTCACCACCCGAGAGCTTGTCGTAATAAGCCGTCTTGCCTTCTGGTACGTTTTTCAACGCTAGTTTACGCGCACGGTCGATAAAACCAACGTAGCTACGTCCACCTTTAAAGCTAAATGCTTTGTAGAACCACTTGAAATAACGCTCGTGGAGCTCAGGAGTCCATCCTTTTTTCGCTAAACTAAGCATGGTGGCATAGTACGTCTGCTGTGCAGGAGGCATACTTTTCAACATGTCAGCAATGTCCAAACCGTATTGGGGGTTACGCATGATCAACTCAGCCGATGCGGTTGCCGTTTCACCACCTGCGGTAAGGTTCGTAGGTTGTTCTTTGGCTTCCAACAAGGCCAATGTTTTAGGGATTACACCTGGAGCTTCTAAGTAAATCAGAATTTTGCTTAATTGACGGTTTAGGTCAGAGCTGTTAGCATTAGCGGGGAAAGATGGATTCAACGCTGCGGCAATTTTTGTGCCTGTAGCAGCATCGGGAGCTCCTGTGCGCAAGAACACCAACTCGTAGGCACGCAATAAATCAATTTGTTGAGGCTCAGTCAACGACTTGAAGTTGATACTCAACAATGAATTGAGCATTGCTCCTTTTAACTCAGTTTTGTTCTGACGAGCAAGCGCGATGATGGCGTTGATAGACGTAATTGGGTCTTTTTCGCTCACAGCCTTGTCTTGCCATTCAGCTACTGGCTGATGCTCCACGGCCAAACGTGCCGCATAACGAATGAAACGATCTGGGTGTTTCAAATAAGGCCAAGCCGTTGCCACTGCTTTTGCGTTTGGCTCACCGTGGAATTTCTCCAAACTACGGCGAAGCTCGTTTTCTTTTGTAATAGCCGTTGGGGCAGGAGAGGCTGTACTTTCTGTGCCTGTGTAATAGACACGATACACATCCGACTCAAGACGACGACCACCAGTCATAAAGTACAAAGCACCGTCTGGACCAACAACACCATCCGTAAGCGGAAGCGGAATACCCGAAATAAATTCTTCGTGTTCGCCAGTGTAAGTAGAGCCAGATGGTTTGAGGTGAATGGCGTGCATAATCCCAAAGCTCCAGTCGAAGGCCAACAAAGTTTTCTTGTATTTGGCAGGGAATTTGGCATCTCTCAAGTAAACAAGGTTCGTTGGTGATCCTTGACCGATGTTCATGAGTGCAGGCATGTTGTCAGGCCAAGTAGCCGACCACTTGCTGTTACCAGTTCTCCAACCAAATTCAGTAGCGCTAGTAGCGTGGCAAATACGGGTTGGGCGGTACCAAGGCAAACCAAAATCCCATTCCATATCGGCATCATACACAAACAAATCACCTACTTCGTTGAAGGCCATGTCAAAGGCGTTACGATAACCTGCACTAATCAACTCCCAATTTTTACCTTCGGGGTCAACGTTGGCAATCCAGCCACCTGGCGCCATACGGTCGTTGGCATGGCCGCGCGGGTCTTTGATAAGCGGGAAAAGGTTATCTTCTTGCCAAGTAGCAGGCAAACGATACGCATCCATTTTAGGAACGTCGGTATGGTTTCCCGAAATGACATAAAGCGATTGCTTGTCGGGTGATAAGATAATACTGTGAGGGCCGTGTTCGCCATCGCCAGCCAGTTCTTTTAGCAAGGTAAGCTTGTCGTATTGGTCATCATTGTCAGTATCTTGCAAACGGTACAAACCACTTTTACGTGGAAATGTTTTGTTGTTTTTACTGTTGTTAATCATCACATACAAGCTATTGAACGCATACAATAGCCCGTTTGCATACCCCATTCCGACTGTATCAATTGCGGCGCTTTTCCCAATTTTTAGCGGCTCTACTTTGGGTGCTTCTGTGCTGCCAATCGGCGGTAACTCAAGACGATAGAGGGTACCGTATTGGTCAGAAGCAATCATACGACCTTTGTTGTCAAAAGTCATGGCAACCCAAGAACCTTGTTTGTTTTCGGAGGGGCTGTACAAATGCTCTGCTTTGAAACCAGGCTGAAGACGAAGCTTCTCTACCTTCGGGTTGTCGCGGCCGTTGACAGCGGGCTCCGTTTTGTTGAGGATTGTAAAAGACGCCGCTAGTGTAAACAGGGCGGAAGCCACTAGAAATGCGCGGATAGAGCGGTGTTTAGTGAACATAGGAATAGAAATATGGATACAAATTTAAGTTCAACGTTCTAATGGGTGGAATAGTAATAGTACTGTAAAAGAGAGTTTCCTATCTTATTTTACCTTAGTCTTTGAAAAATAGGCTACGTAGCCCTCCATGAATCAAAAAAACTTCGAGCCGACTGCGGCAATCGGCTCGAAGGAATTGGTTAGAAATGCGGTGTAAGAGCCGATTCTACTGCAGGTAAGCCATAGTAATCATCCAACACTGTGAAAGCGTTTGGTGGAGGTACGGCGCCTTTAGGGAAATAGTAATCTTGTGGATTTGCTTTTACCTTAGCACCGTAAGCAGTAATAACCGCTTTGGCACGTCCAGTTCTTACGAGGTCAAACCATCTTTTGTTTTCAAAAGCAAGTTCTACGCGGCGCTCTTTGAAGATGGCTTCACGCATGTCTGCTTGAGACGTAGCTGTTGTTGCCGCAAGTCCCGCACGAGTACGAACTTGGTTAAGATAAGGAGCAGCTTCGGCCGTTTTTCCTTGCTCGTTTAAGGCTTCTGCCAAGAACAAAAGCACTTCTGAATAACGATAAACAGGGATGTTTTGGCCAGTATTGTTGTGCAACGAGTGAGCACGAGCAAACTTCTTGATGTAAGGATACACCTTGTTGTCGCGTAAGCTTTGACTCAATGTAACGTAGCCAATTGAGATGTCTTTGCGCTTATCGCCAGCCTCATAGGCTGCAATCACGTCAGGAGTAGGAATATTGTTATTTTCTCCCGAAAGCGATTGTGGGTTAGACGTTCCCGTGATTGGTTGAAGTTCTGCCGCTGTGATTGGCGTAGGTACAATACGGTAAATAAAGTTACCATTGTAGCCTGCCGAACCTTCCATGTATTGAACTTCAAATACCGACTCTGCATTGTTTTTGTTGCCTGTCGTTGTCGTAAACGCATCGTTGTAATCAGGCATTAACTTGTACCCATCGTTGGTTACGACATCTTTCGCTACGGCTTCGGCATTGCTCCACTTTTTCTGGATAAGGTAAAGGTTAGCTAACAACGTTTTTGCCGTTCCTGAAGTAACACGCCCTGCCTCTTGTTTTGACTTGTTAAACAATAGCTTTGAGGCTTCAAGCGCATCTTTTTCAATTTGCGCGTACAACTGTTCAGTCGTTGCCAATGGAGAAGCAGCTTCTTCACGGGTTGCAACTGGAGTAAGGTGCATTGGTACTTTACCGAACAATTGCACCAATTGGAAATAAGCGAAAGCTCTCAAATACAACGCCTGACCTTTAAGGTTGTTTTTTGAATCAGCGTTAAAATCCACTTTGTCGATCAATGCCAAAACCTGATTGGTACGAGCGATAATTTGGTAGTCGAGGCGATAGTGCTGGAGTACGTTATCGTTGGCAGTAACCCCACTTGCAGTAGGGATGGCAAAGTCTGCTACGTTTTCAGTACCATCTACCGCTCCGAAGAGGATGTTACGGGCATAGTAGGTGTTGTCTGAGTGCATTTCCGCCAAAATCCAGTGGCGGTCGTTGTAGATAGCTCTCAAAGGTACGTAGGCTGCATTTACTGCCTGAACAAAGTCAGCTTCTTTGCTAAAGAAAGTTGCCGAACTTAATGCGGTTTCTGGAACAACGGTCAAAAAGCTCTCTTTGCAGCTCGCCAGCCCGAAACTTAGAAGGAATGCCGATATTATTATTTTTTTCATTTGTGTAAAATCAAAAGTGAATTGGAATGGAAAGTCAACCTATGGCTTAAAAGTTGAGGTTCACGCCAAGAGTGAACGTACGTGGAACAGGGTAGTTCGACAAGTCGATACCTTGGCTCAAGTTACCACCGTCGCCGTTACCGTCGCCTTGTGCACTTGTTTCTGGGTTAGGTCCACCAGTGTATTTTGTGAATACATATACTTGTTGGGCCGAAGCATAAACACGAGCAGAGCGGAAGAACTTGTTAGGGCGATTGATGTTGTAGCCCAATGTGATGTTCTTGATGGTAAAGAATGACGCATCTTGGATGAAGTGGCTACTCATCCAGTCACGCTCAATCCCTGTGTAGTTACCACCACCCACGGTTGTTCCAAACACTCCTTTTCCTGGGTTAGCTTCTGAACGCCAACGGTATTTTACCCCTTCAACTAGGTTAAATACACCATCCAAGTTGGCAGTACTGTACAAGTGACGAACCAAAAGCTGATTTCCTTGTGAGCCCGAACCTACGATTGAGAAATCCCAATCACCGTATTGCAAGTTGTTAGTGATACCGTAAGTAAATTTAGGGAATGGATTACCGATGATGGTACGGTCGTCTTTGTCACCACCGTTTGTGATTACTCCGTCGCCGTTCAAGTCAGCAAATTTGATAGTACCTGGAGCCGAACGACCTGGGATGATAGGTGAGTTCTTCACGTCTTCCGCGTTTTTGTACAAACCAATTTTCTGCATTCCGTAGAACTGACCGAAAGGCTGTCCAACTTGTGTAATGTGGAAGGTTCCGTAAACGCGGTCAATACCATCGGCAAGGGCAACAACCTTGTTGCGGTTGAAAGAAATGTTCGCATTAGTTGTCCACTTCAATCTACCTGTGGTGTTACGAGTTGTCAATGCAAATTCATGTCCCCAGAATTTGATTTCACCGATGTTGTCATTGAAGTTAGTGAAACCAGCTTCTTGTGCAATCTGAACACTATACAACAAGTTGGTGGTACGTTTTGTATAGAAGTCATACACAAACTGGATGCGGTCGTTGATTAAACCCAAATCCAACCCTAAGTCGATTTGTTTGGTGGTTTCCCAGCCTAAGTTAGGGTTAGCCAATGAAGTTACAACGGCACCTGTCGCTACGGTGTTACCAAATACCCCGTTTACGGTATTGTTTACGAGAGCATACGAAGTATAGTTACCAATGTTGTTGTTACCAATGACACCATAACTAGCTCTCACTTTAGCAAACGAAATTTTTGAGAAATTCTTCATGAATTCTTCGTCCGAAACCAACCAGCCCAATGATGCTGATGGGAAAGTACCCCAACGGTTGTTGGCACCGAAACGAGAAGAACCATCGCTACGAATCGCTGCTGTGAACAAGTATTTGCCTTTGTAGTTGTATGTCAAACGAGAAAGGAATGAAGATAATGCCCATTCGTTTACGCCGTTTGTTGTTCCACCACGGTTTACGTTAAGTGCCCCTTGGATAGTTGGAAGGCGGTCGTCGGCATAAGTATCTGCTTGAACACGTGTACTTTCTTGACGGAAACGTTGGTTGGTAAAACCGCCCAAAATCTCAAAATTGTGATCTTTGACACTTTTGGTGTACGTAATCAAGTTTTCGTTCAACCAAGTAAGGTTATCGGTGCTCTGACGAATCGACACGGCCGTTGTTGGGATAGGCACGTTGATAGCACTCGTTGCCGTCGATGGGTTGAAGAAGAAGAACTTAGAGTTCAATAACTCTGCGTTAAACGTTGACTTCAATACCAATCCTTTGATTGGTTCGTACTGTAGATAAGCGTTTGTCAATACGTTGATGTTACGCGTTTCGTTTACAAGTTCGTTAGCCGCTCTTACCCAGTTTGGATAGGCAAAAATGTTACCTGTACTTCCTGGCAATTGGTTAAACTTAGTAAGGTCGCCGTTTGCATCATAGATAGGCATGATAGGCCAAGTGTGAAGGGCGTTGAAAAGGATACCTGTTCCACGGTCACCATCCGTACGTGGCGTGTTATCAAATACGTACTGAGGTGCAAGGTTAAAACCAATCTTCACTTTGTCAGAAATACTGTAGTCGGTGTTCAAACGTACTGAATAACGCTTGTACGTGTTGTTCAACACAACCCCGTCTTGCTGGAAATAACCAGCTACTACTGCCGTATTTACGCGCTCTTTGTTAGAAGTAAGCGAAAGGTTATAGCTTTGGATAGGAGCTGTACGAAGCAATGCGCCATACCAATCGTTGTTTTTGTCGCGGTATTGAGAGGGGTTTTGGAATTCTACGGGTACAGCCTGACCTGCGTCTTCGTAGTACTCTTTCTTAAACTGAGCAAACTCTTCGGCATTCAACATCTTGATGCGTCCGCGCTCTGGTACTTTTTGAATACCTACGAACGACGTAAAGCTCACGTTCGTTTGGCCGCTTTTACCACGCTTGGTAGTGATAAGTACTACCCCGTTGGCTGCCCGCGAACCATACAATGAAGTAGAAGAGGCATCTTTCAAAATAGAAATGTCTTCGATTTCATCGGGGTTGATGGCACCAATGCTTCCTGTGATAGGGAAACCGTCAACTACGTAAAGTGGCTCGCTACCTGCTGATACCGACAACTGCCCACGAATACGAACAGACATCCCTTGTCCAGGCTTACCAGTAGTTTGGTTGATTTGTACCCCTGCTACTTGTCCTTGTAGCTTTTGTGTGATTTGTGATACGGGAATGTCTTTGATTTCTTTTGCTGTTATGGTTTGAACAGCCCCCGTTACTTCTTTTTTCGTTTGGCTACCGTATCCCACAACCACGATTTCGTTGAGGGTTTTGTCATTAACATCAAGAACGACATTGATGGTTGATTGTGAACCCACAACCACCTCTTTTGTTAGGTAGCCGATGTAACTGAATACCAACGTTGCACCACTGTTTACGTCAAGTTTGTAGTTTCCGTCGGCATCTGAGTTGGTACCACGGGTGGTGCCCTTGATGGCGACGTTTACTCCAACAAGACTTTCTCCGTCCTTGGCAGAGACTTTTCCCTTGATGGCGTTTTGGGCAAATGAGCTGGTAGCTACAAGTAATAGTAAGGCAATAATGCCTACACACAAGTTGCCTCTACCCTGAAGTAGGATAAACTTTTTTTGCATGGTGTAAAAAATTAAGTGTTTATAAATAAATAGAATGGTATCAGGACTTTAAATAATTCTACAAATCCCTGACATTATACAAATATGCTTTGTAGGGCTGAGAGAACTATCCTATGCAATCCTGTATCATTGGTATAAAAAAAGGGGATAAACCGATTTTGCATGGTTTATCCCCTTTTGGAGTTTTGTTAAATCTTTATTTGTCAGATAGTTGTCAACTTTTAGCTAATAGTGTTGATTGAAAAAATGTAATTTTGTTTGTAAAAAATATTTCTTTTACAACACTATTTTAGGAACGTTTCTACGTTTTCCTTGGTCACGAGCTGAAAGGGAATTAAGGTTTGTTTTTCAAATTTTTCCCCTTTTACAATTTTAACGGCCGTTTCGAGGGCATTGGCACCTTGCTGTTGGGCGTTTTGGAATACAGTTGCGTTGAGTGTCCCTTTTTTGACGGCTTGTAGCGCGTCTGGAATGGCATCAATACTGACCACAATGACTTTGTCTTTCCTACCAGCAGCCGTCAGGGCATTCACGGCACCCATGCCCATTTCATCGTTTTGGGCAAAAACGGCGTTGACATTTGCACCGTAGGACTGAATCCAGTTTTCCATGAGCGACATGGCCTTGGCGCGGTCCCACTCGGCCGTTTGGTGGGCAAGTAGTTTCAAATTAGGGTTCTTTTGAAAGATTTCGCGCGCGCCTTGTTCCCGTTTGATTTGGGCGGCTTGTCCCATGTAGCCGTGCATCATCAGAATGTTGCCTTTTCCGCCGAGTTTTTCCGCAATATAATTCATCGCAATCCGCGCCGATTCTACGTCGTCCGAGCCCACAAAGGCCGTGGGGGCGGCACTGGTTTCCGAATTGACATTAACAATGGGGATTTTAGCGGCCAATGCCTTGGTCACTGCGGGCGAACTGGCTTCTACTTCGCAGGGGTTCATGATAATGGCATCGACTTTCTGCGCAATGAAGCTTTCGACTTGCTCTACTTGCTTCAAGGCGGAGCGCTCGGCATCGACAACAATGAGTTCAACGCCCATTTCTTGGGCTTTTTTCTCAATTTCATCGCTTACTTTCACAATAAACTCATTTTGCATACTGAGCATCGTCACGCCAATCTTCATTTTTTTGCCACCGTTGGCTTCTTTGTTGTCGCTGCTACCTTGCCCGCAACCTACCAATAATAAAGCGCAAAGCGCCGAACCAATTAATGTACGTTTCATTCGTGTTCTGTAATGTTTATAAATAATGTCAGTGAATAATAATAACCACAAAGTACTCAAAGAATGGCACAAAGTTCACAAAGGTTCTGCGTGTGCATTGTGGGCTAGAAGCCTAATAATAAATATCACGAACGGGACGTTCGCGCTATCGGAAACTATTTCTTCTGATTCCAACTATCAAGCACAACCGCTCCAATAATAATCGCCCCCATGACCACTTGTTGGTAATACGACGTGACGTTGAGGAGGTCGAGGCCGTTGCTGATGACGCCAATCAAGAGTGCGCCGATGAGCGTTCCTGTCATCGTGCCTGTTCCGCCTGAGGTACTGGTGCCACCAATAATGGCCGCTGCGATGGCATCAAGTTCAAAACCTGCGCCTGCGTTGGGCTGTCCCGTGGTGATGCGGGCCGTAAGAAGAATTCCCGCCAAACCTGCCAAGCCGCCACACAAAGTATAAACCGCCATTTTGACTTTATTGACCCGAATTCCTGAGGCTGTTGCGGCTTGTTCGTTTCCTCCAACGGCGTAAATATACCGTCCCAACACCGTTTTTTTGAGAAGAAGTGTACAAAGGATAAAAAAGACGACCAAAATGAGAATGGGAAAGGGAATTCCTAAAACACTACCTCCGCCAATGAAATTGAACGAATCGGAAAGGTTAGAAATGGGACGGCCTTTGCTCAAAATCAAGGCCAAACCGCGCCCAATGGTCATCATTCCCAGCGTCACGATGAACGGTGGAACTTTGCTTTTGGTAATCACCAACCCATTGAGCGCACCCATGGCTACGCCCGAAAGCACGCCAACGCCGATGGGGACAATGACGGGGTAGGTATCAGGGTGGGCCAGTGAAGCTGCCACGACGCCCGTGACGGCGACCATCGAGCCCAACGAAAGGTCGATGCCACCCGTAATAATGACAAACGTGACCCCAAAGGCTAAAAGCGCATTGATAGATACTTGGGTGATGATGATGGTCCAGTTGGAGACGGTCATAAACTGTGGATTGATGACGGCCAATCCCAAGCAAATTACCACAAAAGCCCCAAATATGCCGTATTGGCCAAGGTTTTTTGAACGAGCTAAAATTGTATTCATTTTTTTGTTTCGGGTTTTCTGTTTCCTGTTTGGGGTTTTTATACCGACGTAGGAGGTATCAACTCCCTTTGCCCCTTGCTTCTTGCGTCTTGCCCTTTGCTCCTTGCCTTTTCCCCTTCGCCTATTGCATTGCAAATTTCATAATCATGTCCTGCGTGGCTTCGGTAGTGGAGAGCAGGGCGGTTTGTTTACCTTTCGACAGTACTAGAATTCGGTGGCTAAGTCCAAGAATCTCGGGTAATTCCGACGAAATCATCACGACGGCGATACCTTGCGCCGTTAGGTCGTTGATAAGTTTATAAATTTCAAACTTCGCCCCAATGTCGATGCCTCGCGTAGGTTCGTCCAGAATCACTACGTCGGGAGCAGCCTGAAGTACCTTGGCGATGACCACTTTTTGTTGGTTTCCACCGCTGAGATGGCTTACTTTTTGAGCCGCGCCCGTGGCTTTGATACGTAAGTTTTGCATCATGCGCGTGGCAACGGTTGCTTCGCTGTCGGTCATTACCCAGCCTGCTTTGGCGTGTTGCGGGAGGCTCGAAAGCGTAATATTATCCTGAATGGTCATGGCAGGAATAAAGCCTAGCCCTTTGCGGTCTTCGCTGACGTAACCAATGCCCAAGGCAATGGCTTCGGCGGGAGACTGGACGCGAACGGTTTGTCCATTGAGTTGAATTTCGCCACTATCATAACGGTCTAGTCCAAAAATAGCCCGTGCCACTTCCGTCCGACCCGCGCCCATCAAGCCTGCCAAACCCAAAACTTCGCCTTTGCGTACCTCAAACGTGATGTCAGAAAATACCCCTTGACGTGTGAGTTGTTTGACCGAAAGCACTACGTCGTCCTTGGAAGGAACGATTTCGGGAAAAAGATTGGTGATTTCGCGCCCCACCATCATCGAAATCAAGGTAGGTTGGTCGAGGTCGGAAGCGGGTTTTGTTCCGATGTATTGTCCATCACGCAAGACGGTAATGGTGTCCGAAATCTGGAAAATCTCGTCCATTTTGTGCGAAATATACAGGATTCCGACGCCTTGTTGTTTTAAGTCTTTGATGATTTTGAACAAGGTGGCCACTTCTTTGTCCGAAATGGCCGAAGTAGGCTCGTCCATGATGATGACCTTGGCGTTGTTGGAAATGGCCTTGGCGATTTCGACCATTTGCATTTCGGCCACACTCAGGTGCTTGAGCAGGGTAGTGGGGGCAATGTCCACGCCCATTTGCTGTAAAATGGCTTCGGCTTGGGCGTTGGAGTGGGCGTCGTCGAGCCAAAAAGGGAGCCAATTGGTTTTTTCACGTCCCAAAAAAATGTTTTGAGCAACGGTCAATTCGGGCACGACAAGCATTTCTTGGTGAATCATCGAAATACCGCGTTTGAGCGTTTCGTTGACGTCGGCATTTTTTAGGATCTCACTTTCCAGCCAAATTTCTCCCGAATCGGGAGAGAGCAGTCCCATCAAAATCTTCATGAAGGTGGATTTCCCCGCTCCATTTTCGCCCATGACGGCATGGACTTCGCCTTTTTTGAGGTCGAGCTGGACTTGGTCGAGGGCCTTCACGCCCACAAACGACTTAGAAAGGTTGCGTACTTGCAGTAATTGGTCAGGTTGGCGGGTCATTAGGAGGAAAGCCCTTTGGTGGAAAACAGTGTACTAAGTCAAAAAAGGGCTTTCCTTACTCGTTTTTGAGGTGAAAAGTGGGGAGTTGTTGGCAAAAATGAAGGTTTTACGGATGCTCAAACAAGAGCCGATAGACGAAACCGCCGTCGCTGTATTGGAGTTGAAGCATGTGTTCAGATAGCTCGGTGACTTTGTATTCGTACAAACCCAAGCCTGAATCGCCCGTTTTAATGTTGATTTTGAGGGTGCTGCCATCCTCGCTCAACGACCATATACCTGTATGAATGACTTGTGCGTCGTTGGGGGCGCATTTGGTCGCGCCAGCGTTGTACTCGTATTGTTTTTTAGCCGTAAAAACGTAAATGTCGTCTTTGAGGCAATTGGGCATGGCCGAAAGCCTATCTTCGTAGCGGCTACCTAGTTGGACGGTGTAAGCCGTAACGTACCACGGTTTGTCACTCAAAAAACGCTCTTTGGGTGGTAAACTGGGTTCTTTGGTGCAAGAAACCAAGGAAGCAACGAAAAGAATGCCAAAAGCGAGGGATTTGAAGGGCGTGTTCATGGGAGTTGTGTTGTTTTTTGCTCAAAACAACGACACGCTCTTTTCCCTTTCAAGCCTCAATAGACGAACAGCCATTTTCTTCGACAGACAACGATTTTCGCCCCACTTTGTTAGGGGATTGTGGGTAGTTTGAGACTTTGGGCACCGCTTTTTGGAGCTAGGCTAACATGACTAGTATTTTTAGGTCGTGGGATTTTGTGTAGCTTGTTAGCTACAATAATCCATCAAAATAAAATTGGAGAAATGAAAAAGGTCGCGAAATACCAACTGACATTATTGGAACTAGAGAACATCTTGCGGCATCACAGGATATTTGAAACCTTTGGAATCACTCAGTTGGGGGTATTTGGGTCGTTTGCCAGAGGAGAGGAAGCCTTTACTGGTCATGTTGGAATCTGTTGAAAAGGTTTTATTGTATGCTAAAGGTTTCCAAACCAGGTTGAACGCATTAAAATGTAGAATGGCTATTGATTGCTCCAGAGGAGCTACATCTTAGTAGAAAAATGAATGAAATCCCCCCAATCCCTATCTGGGCGGCCGACGTTCGGTGAAAGATGTCACCGAACGTCGGCCGCCCAGACGGGGCTTTTGGATGTTCTTTACCTCTTTTTTCTACTAAGATTTAGCCTCGCTGAGGCTACTTTTTTTAATGCGTTCAACCTGTTTCCAAACGCGACTGAGTCTTTTGATAAAAGTGATTGTAAGGTGGCACAAGAAAGTGTTTTTTACAGGCATATTGATTTTGAGCGGCTTGTGTAAATTAGGGTCGTTCTATTCACTATTCTACCCAGAAACTTCCGACCGAATAGGTCTTGGCCTGGCCGCTAATGAGGACGCGCTCTCCTTGGTCTTCGCAGTATAATTTTCCTAAACGCTCAGACACTTGTTGGGCGTAGAGCGACGTTTTCGACAACCTTTTTGCCCAAAAAGGAATCAACGAACAGTGCGCAGAACCCGTCACGGGGTCTTCTAAAATAGAGGCTTGGGGGGTAAAAAAACGAGAGACAAAGTCGCAGGTATCACCTACGGCAGTGACGATGACACCGCCTGGGTCGAGGTTTATTTGGTCAAAAAAGTGCCTGTCGATGGTGATGCTTCTGATTTGGGTTTCATTTTCGTACACCAACACGTAGTCTCGGGCTTTGTAAATTTCTTGGGGTTGGAGGTTCAACGCCGCCGAAATCACCGAGGGCAAAGTGGCGGCTACGGGCATTCGGGAAGGGAAGTCCAGTTGGTATAATTCCTGCTGCACCGACACGCGTAAATCGCCGCTCAGGGTTTCAAAAATAAGGGTGTCTTTGGGGTAGTTCAGACTAGTTTTTAGGCAATGCGCCGTAGCCAAGGTAGCGTGGCCACACAAATCCATTTCAATTTCGGGCGTAAACCATCGCAAATGAATTTTTTCGCCTTTGTCCACAAAAAAAGCGGTTTCGGCTACGGCATTTTCTTTCGCAATTTTCAGTAAAAGTTCATCGGGTAGCCACGTTTCAAGCGGCACTACGCAGGCGGGGTTTCCTCCAAAAAGAATATCGGTAAAAGCATCAACTTGATAAAGAGGCAATTTCATGGGGGGCGTTGGTTAGGGTGGAAGGGTTGTTATTTCTACCTTTTGTCATGCCGTAGGCATCTAAAACCGCTGTTTTCACGGGAGAGTCGTTATTCGCAAGATGGATGCGAGCGACTGCGTGGATATTGCGAACCTGAGTTTGAAGATATGGAGAAAATTTGTAATAACTAGTTTTTTTGTATCTTTGGTTGTTGTATTAATTGGATAGGGTAAAAAATATCAATTGAGCCATGACTGAGTTTAGAATAAGTGTAAAAAATGCCAAAACTGCTTCGGCTTTGCGTAAATTACTGAACGAGATGGATAATTTGGAGGTGGAGGAAATTGAGAATGAAAGGGTCGTGAAAGGGGAGGGCGATTTGCACGTTTTCTCCAATTTATGTGGGGCGTGGGATGACAAGACTCCAAGACTATCGGCTGATGAAATTCGTAAAACTGCATGGCAAAGAAGAATAAGATAGTAATTCTTGATAGTGGTGTGGTGTTTGACTATTTGAAGGGGAGTGAGTCGGTGAGGTCTGAAATTTTTCAAGAAATTGGGCTTAACAACACTTTTGTCAGTACCATCACAATCCTTGAAACATATTATGGTATGTTAAAAAAGGAGGAAGCAGATACCCGAGCCTTCTTTCGTCAAATTAGTCATTTCGTGATAGATAAAGAAACAAGCCAAAAAGCAATTGAGTTGATGAATGGCTACAGAAGCCAAAAAATTGGTTTGCCTGATTGCCTTATTGCTGCTACCTGCATCGTGAATAATGCACAACTCTTCACATACAATACTCAAGATTTCGACTATATCGAGGGAGTGAAGCTGTATAAGCCTAAAAAGAGAAATAGATAATAAAATATGTCATCTTAGGTTTACAGTAAGAGAATATAATTTTTTCAGTCGGAAGTCATGCGGTTTTGTCATTGGGTATTTAAGCTGTTCGGCATGTTTAGTACCTCTCACCCAATGTCATGCCGTAGGTATCTAAAATCGCTGTTTATTTGAAGATGAGTGCGGAATGTGAGATACAATTTATGTTGGAAGCCTTTTGATAGTCGTCATGGCTTGGGCTGCCCCGTCTGAGTAATTGCGGGGAGTCGTGGCATCCTATTCTCCCAATTAGCGTTAATTAGGCTAGTCTATTAGCTGAATTAGCGTTAATTTGGAGAATGACAAAGTAAAACGCAATGGCTCACAGAAATTCCTACGAAATCAACTGGCCTTCCTAGCCCTCATCGTTTCTTTTTGTCATGCCGTAGGCATAGATTATCGGCTGATGAAATTCGTAAAACTGCATGGAATAATAATCATTGTCATGCCGTAGGCATCTAAAACCGCCGCGTTTTTGAAAATTATGATACACATGTCATGTGGGAACGTGCAATTCAGGGATTAGAATTAGAAGCCTTTTAATAGTCGTCACGGCTTGGGCCGCCCCCGTCACAGATGCTAGTTAGGGCGGGGTGTTAGATATTATTGATTCCTTTGTCATGAATGTATTTTACCAATTCGTCCATTTTTAAAACTTTATCATATTGGCTTTTTACTTTTCCAAGTTTACAATCTTCCGTAATTAATTTTAAAAAATCATTAAAATCTGTATTTTCATTTGCCAATCGGTTGACGGTATCCCAGTCAATTTCTTGGTTAATTTTTGAAGGAAATAGTATTTCACTTTCAAAAATATTCTCAGAATTGAGTTGGATTATACCAATTCCAAAAGCGTTATTAAGACGCCTAACTTCATCTTTAAAAGTCGGGTCATCATCGATGTTTAGGGTGACTAGATAGCCCTCATTGGCCCAGCTCGAATTTGAAACAGCTTGGAAGTAAGACTGTCTTAAATTCCCGAAGTTTAAAGTGACCTTTAACTCAAAAGAGAATAATTTTATAGAGGTGATGGATAACTGATTTTGGATTTCAAGAGTTTCGGGTTTATAATCACGAAATGGGAAATAAACCCCCACCAAACCAGGATGCAACCACTCATTTTACCCCTTAATTGCTTTGGTTGAAATTTCGTGAAAAATAGTCTTTAGATTTGCTTTAAAATGACTAGCACCATAGGCATAAGAAACCAATAAAGGATGTAAGTCTCGCTCGTTGAATCTTTTGGTTTCGATTTTGTCTTTTTGGGCAATTTCGGTATCCTTTTGTTTCTGGACTTTTTGAAGATCTACCTGATTTTTGAGACGTCTTAAAAAAAACTGAGCAGGCCGTTCACTGGTTTGAATAACCATTGAGTTTTCTGCGTTATTGTTTATGTCAGTGTAGCAATAGGCGGCGATGGTCGCCCAAGGAGTTTTGCCTGTGGTTGTAAAATCGCCTAACGTGCCAAGTTCATTGGCTTTGTCCCAAATTTCTTTTGCCGAAAGCGGTGTTCCAACTTTTTCAATCGTTTTATCTATTACGTCCCAAAAGGTTGTTTTTGCCATTTATTTATAGGGGTCTTTAAATGTAAAAATAGAGGCTAGAAGTCTTTCAATCGCTATATTTTAAATCGTTCTTCGTTATGATATTTCAAAAATTCAACGTCAGGTAAAAAACGTGAAGGAAGATTAATGGGTTGATTGTCAAACTTACCAATGAAATCAAAAGTATGTTGATTTTTGTCTTTTAGTATTAATGGTGAAACTTTTACCTTATAATCAGGGGTAATTGTAATATATCCTGCTTCAAATGCTTTGTCGTGTAAAGCGTTTATTGCTATTCCATTTCTTGGATTTAGCCTGTTCTTTTCATCAATTCCCCACGGACGAATGTGGCCTGCTATTAAAAACTCAGGTTTATTAATTCCTGTAATACAGCAAGTATTATTGTACGCGGCTAGTATTGACCTTCTAAAAAATGATTGGTTAACTCTTACCTTTACTACTTGCTCCCTTGTCTTTCCTTCTTTTAGTAGAGCATCTTCAGGAATCTCGTATAATTTTTCAACAGTTGTATGTTCAAATTGTGCTAACAATTTTTCGCTCTCATAGGGGAGTACATCCCAATTGTTGAAAAATTCATTCCAAATTTCATTATCGGCTTTACTTGCATTAGAAGCACCTTTTATACCTCTTGTTTTTAGACTTGGGTCTAAACTGGCAAAGTTTACTAATTTATATGCTACTGAACTTGGCGTTCTATTTATCAGGTTGGCAAGATTTATTACTTCTGAATTTAATCGATGCAAACGGCCAAAGGGTAGTGTGCAATACAAATTAATTGCCAATATTAATTCATCTCTTGTCCATAGTCTTTGCCCTTGTTTCATAATAAAGCTCCATTATCAAACTCTTCATCATATTGCATTTCAAACTCATGCACACATTTTATATTGATACACTTATGGATTTGAGTTTGATATTTTATTTGGGATAGTTCTAATATAATCTCTGACCTTGAACCACAATTTGGGCAAGTTACTGGCTGGTCAGAATAGATAAAAATCTCAGGGAAGGATTTCATTAGGAAGCAATGTTGGTCAAATTAGTAATTGCTTGAAAATCCTAAATGTAGAAAATTATTCAGAAGAATTAAAAAAACAGGGTTCTTTGACCGTAGAAACAATAATAAAACCCGATAAGTACAAAACTCGAATTTTTGTAAACCTTTCCAAGGTTCAAAACCTTGGAAAGGTTAGAATGATTACCCAATCGCCTCAGCACCCGTATCTTTCCAGCTACGAGAGTTGGCCGATTCAATGACCGCTTCGCATACTTTTTGAGTTTGGAGCGCGTCTCTGAACGTTGGGCCGCAAGGTGAACCGTCTTCGAGGCTTTTCAAGAAATCGGCTACTTGGTGGATAAAGCTGTGCTCGTATCCGATACCGCAGCCAGGAATCCACCAACGGTTCATGTACGGTTGGTCGCCGTCGGTAACGTGGATGGAGCGCCAGCCGCGTACGATAGATTCGTCCTTGTGGTCGAAGTATTCGAGGCGGTTCAAATCGTGCAAATCCCAACGAATCGAAGCGTGTTCGCCGTTGATTTCAAACGTATAAAGGGCTTTGTGGCCGCGTGCATAGCGCGTTGACTCAAACAAGCCCAACGAACCATTGGCAAAATGACAGTGGAAAAGACAAGCGTCGTCGATGCCCACAGGCTCTACCTTGCCCGTAAGCTGGTGCATACGCTCTTTGACGAAGGTTTCGGTCATAGCCGAAACGTCGGTGATGGCGCCGTTGAGCCACATTGCGGTGTCGATACAGTGCGCTAATAAGTCGCCCGTTACGCCCGAACCCGCCGAGGATACGTCCATGCGCCACAGCCCCGTTCCTCCTTGCGGTAGATCGGCGTTGATGGTCCAGTCTTGTAGGAAGTTGGCGCGGTAGTGAAAAATCTTGCCCAATTTCCCCGAATCAATGATTTGTTTGGCCAACGTCACGGCAGGAATCCGACGGTAGTTGTACCAAACGGTGGTTTTAACGCCCGCTTTTTCGGCTGCTTCCACCATGGTTTCGCCTTCGGCCAAGGTGCGTGCAAGTGGTTTTTCGCAAAGAATCATTTTGCCCGCTGCCGCTGCTGCCAACGCGATTTCGGCGTGGCTGTCGTTGGGCGTACAAATATCAACCGCGTCGATGTCATCGCGGGCAATCAATGCTTTCCAGTCGGTTTCGTACGATTCAAAACCCCACTGCTCGGCAAATGCCTGCACATTTTGAGGGTTACGTGAACACACCGCTTTCAAAACGGGGCGGTACTCCAATTCTGGGAAGAAATTGGCAATTCGATTATATCCGTTGGCGTGGGTACGGCCCATCAAACCCGTCCCAACTAATCCGATTCTGATTTCTTTTTTAGCTGACATAGTTTTATAGTATTTTGAACCCCACCTCCTGTCCTCCTCCCCTGTGAGGGAGGAGGTAACTCTACCCCTCCCTCACAGGGGAGGGGCAGGGGTGGGGTTAAGTTAATTTATTCTACCCATCCGTGTGCTTTGCGAACCTTAATCATGGCCGCGAGGATGTCGTTCCACGTTTGTTGGTTGTTCATGACCGCGTTCGGGAACATACAGCCATCCCAGCAAATGTGCTTGAATGCCTTGGTCAACTCACCGCTTTCGTTGCGAAGCCAAAGTCCCGCGTCGTTGGTGATGTCGAGTTTACCGTTCGGGTCGGTGGCTTGGCAGTGGCGACCCGTTTTGTCGTGTGAGCCTGAACCAAACACGGTGCCGTCGTTTTGGGCAACGTGGAAGTCGATGGTCCACGGACGCAAGGCGGCGGTCAATTTGCGCAAACCTTCGAGGAAGGTTTCGCGGTCGCCCCATTGGAAATCTTCGGGCAACACGCGGTGTTCTGGCGCATTGTAACCCAACAAATACAAAGTCGTGTGCGACATATCGGCTTGGAAACCAATATTTTTGCGGTCAACGGCCTCTAGCGTGTCGAGCATGTATTTCCACGAGTGCATCCCGCCCCAGCAGATTTCTCCTTCGGCGGCTAGGCTTTCACCAAAATCAGCGGCTACGTCGCAGGCTTCGCGGAACGTTTGGGCAATGAGCTTGGTGTTTCCTGCGGGGTCAAGTGCCCAATCGTGCGGGCTACTTGCTGAGTCGATACGAACAATGCCGTTCGGACGCAGTCCCCACTCGCGGAGTTTTTGACCGATGTGGCATGATTTACGCACCATTTCCACAAATTCGGCACGTTGTTCTTTGGTACCCATCGCAGGGCCACCCCAGATAGGTGCCACCAAGCTACCTACTTCGAGGCCGTGCTTGGCTACTTTGTCGGCGAGGCGCTTGATGCCGTCGTCCGATATATCGAGGTCGTAGTGAGGGTCAAAAAGACCAACGTCCACGCCGTCAAATTTTACGCCGTCCACTTCTGCTGCCGCAGTCATTTCGAGCATGGTGTCAAATGCGATTGCAGGCTCTGAATCTGGGCCTTTACCCACAATCCCAGGCCAAGTGGCATTGTGGAGTTTTGGAAAATTGTTTTCTGCCATTGTTAGAAAAGGTTTAATTTTGGTAAACCTGTAAGGTTTTCAAAACCTTACAGGTTTGATTAGTTTGCATTTAAAACGTATGAATAGAACCTAAAACCTATAAGATTTCAAAAACCTTATAGGTTTAGGGTAGTTTAATTACTTCACTACGACCAAATCAGGGTTATTAGGCCCGAAGTGCTTCAACATCACGATCGGATCCGTTGACGAGTAGTTGGTGATGGTAACACCTGCTTTCGCTGCGTTTTCAGTGACAAAAAACTCGTCGTTGGTCAATTGTCCGTAACGAATCAAGGCAGGAGTTTCGATGTTCCACACGCCCATTTTACCGTGTCCTTGCATCATGATTAAGCCGTACGCCGCGTTGTCGGTGATGGTGACAGTAGCGCCTGGCAAAACGGTTAGTTCTTTGGCACTGTATGCCTCAGATCGGTAACAAATCCAGTTTTCTACGTATCCTTGGGCTTGCATTTCTTCCAACGGATGCACGGGTCTAGGCATCATAAAGTGATTGGCGGCAAAATTGGGGTCAACATTGGCTTCCCAGTCAATCACCGAAACCAACTCATCATAATCACCCATTTTGTCTTGTGGTGTGCCATTCCAAAGCAATTCTTCTGGTACAATTGCTTCATTCACAAGGCTTTGGTACATGGCAAAAATATCGGAAGCCTTTTGTGGCTCGTAGGTGCACAAGCTACCTGGCGCGTGCAAAATTCCTGGAGGCACGTCCCAGCCTGTGCCTGGTTCTAATTTATAAGCCGACGAGAAATTGGTGATTTTGTTGTCACCTTTATTGAAGTCCATCAAGCATTGCTTGATTTGTTCTTTGGTGGTACCTGGCGTAATTCCGAAGAAAGTATAGGGGAAATCACCACCGTGGTTGTTGAGTTGAGGAGGGAAATAATAGGCTTCGGGTTTACCATTTTGCCCTACCAAAGCCGCCTTTTCGTCGTTGTGGTGGATATGGTGCGGTAGTGGCCCCATGTTGTCAAAGAATTTTGAATACATCGGCCAGCTTTGGTATTCGTCCCAAAGACGGTCGCCAACGATTTCGCCTTTTAATTCTTCAATGACGTCTTTCAACAACACTTGTTCGGTTTGTCCACCTTCTTCAAACACCACTTTGCTCAAACCTTCGTGTTCGCCCGTAAGTGGGCCGTTTTTGGCTGGGGTGGTAGAAGAAAGCCAACGCTCGTCGATACCACCACGAACACCACCTAATACATAATAATCGTCGGGGTGAAGTTTGATACGACGACCAGGAACGCAAAATGAGCGCGGAACCCACGTGGGGGCTAAACGTAAAATACCTTGTCCTTGCTCTAACGCTTTTGCTGCTATACTTGAATTTGCCATTTTTTCAGGGGGTGCAATTGCACTTGTTAAGAGTTAATTAATGAAAGTTGTGTGTGTATAATTAGGGTTAACCAACAAAGTCGCGAAGCGCGGCGGAGTCGGTAATGATTTCAATTTCAAGGGTGTAACTGCGCTTTTCTCCTGGCGCTAGTTCAATGAGCGTTTGTTGTGCTCGTGCCGCCGCTTGCCCAATCGGAGGGTGGGTGCCAGGTTCTAAGCCTGTGACGTACTCGCCTTTGCCCCAGTGCTGCCAGTTGGTGAGCCAAGGCAGTTGAGCTTTGGGAAAACGAACTGCTACGGCAAAACCGAGCGCTTCGTTGTAAACTCCGCAGCTTGCTTGTCCGTTGGCGTCAGCGTCGATGTCGATAAAGGCGGCCTCTTCGCCAAAACCACTGTGGGCTTCGAGCGGCGCGGGACAGCGGCGAAAATCGTTGTCGTTATTAAAAATAGGATTTTGCGGATTGCCATCGCGCGATTGCCATTTGCCTTGCCACACCAAGCGCGCTCCTTCGTCCACCAGTGGCCAACCAAAGTTGCAGTGGTAAAGTAACATGTGCGGAGCGGGAGTATTGGCGCGGTTGATGACTTCGTCGTGGATTTTGATGGTCGGTTGTCCGAGCGTTCCCGAAATCGTCCGACGCAGTTCTAACACGGGGCCAAAAACGCGGGCTTGTTTGATAATCCCCGTAATGCTCATGTCCAACATGCCCGCCGCAGGGTCGGGCTGAACGATGGATTCAATTTCGGCGGGAATATTGCTGATTTCGCCGTGAAGACCGCGCTGACCGTATTCGTCCGACTCAGGTCCACCGACGTGGCTCAAGCCGCACGTGGTAACTAAACCTCCGCCGAACGTCCGAAGCCAATCAATGCCACCGTCCGAAAAAGGCTGAGGCGGCGTAACGCCCGCATGACTCAACCAAGCCAAGCCGTGTTGGTTGTAGAACGCCTCGGCGATGTCCATGGCACGGTCAAGCACCACTTTGTACCGCAAACCCGTTCCCGTATTTATCCACGCAATGCGTGTACCACGTCCTGCGCCGTTGTCGAGTACGGAGGTTTCGATGCCTCCCCACTGCGCCGCGTGCGACAGTTTGTTGGTCCAAGGTTGCGTGTTTGTTTCGTTTGTGTTCATAAATATTACGTATGCTGACTTAACCAATTCTTCACCCGTGGGTTAAAGTCGTCCAAGTGCTCAAAATGGAAAATATGTCCCGCTTTTTCGTACAAATACAATTCAGCGTTAGGAATCGCATTGGTCACTTCTTCGGCCATCCAAACGGGCGTAAAGATGTCTTCGCGGCCACCAATCACAAGCGTCGGTTGTGTAACGTTCGGCAAATCGGCCAAGGCATTGTGCGAAATACAGGCGGCGGCTTGTCCTTCCAATCCGTGCAACGGCTGAGGGAACGGGTCGAGGCCCGCTTGGGCGCGTCCTGCTTCCAAGTCTGCCGCGATGGCTTCGTTGTCCCACGACGATTTTGAATAAATCAATTGCTGAATGTACAAGCTAAATTCCTCGGGACGGAAGCGCGCTTTGCAGTGCATCATGTGGGTAAAAATGGCTTTGGCCGCGTTGTCGCAGCGTGCCCACGGACACATCAGTACCAGCGAACGTACCTTTTTGGGGTGACGAACGGCGAGTTGTTGCGCAATCGTGCTTCCCATTGAGCAGCCCACAACGTGCACATTGTCCAGACCTAACGCGTCGAGCAGCCCCGCATAATCATCGGCCATTTGGGCGGTAGAATAGGGGCCTTGTGGCTTGTCGGTTTTGCCTACGCCACGGTTGTCACCAATGATGCACCGAAAATCGGTTGCCCAGTACGAGGCGTGGGGCTCCCACACACCGCCTGCTGCCGTGATTCCCATGATGAGGAGCAACGGCTCGGCGTTGGCCGCACCCCGTTCTTCGTAGTAAAAATTGATACCGTTGGTTTGAACAAAAGGCATATCGTTGACGATTGGTTACGAGACTTTGCTTTTTTACCACATAGCTCACAGAGATTTTTCACATAGAAAACCTAGGAGGATTTAGCTATCTGTGATTCTATGTGTTAATTCTATTGTGCTCTATGTGGTTAAATCAGTTTAAAGTTATTTTAGATTGGGGATTAAATCGTTTAAAATCCAACGTCCGTCGTGGAGGGTCACAAAATCGGGGTCGTCGAGGGCTTCTTCGCCTTCGTCTTCGCAGATAATCCAACCCGAATAATTGATGTCTTTCAACCACTGCGTAACGCCGAGCAAATCCACTTTTCCGCGTCCCATCAACGTAAATTCAGGATTCCCGTCCCAGTCTTTGTAGTGAACGTGGTTGATAAGCGGGGCGTATTCTTTCATTTTGGCGAGCGGGTCCATGTCACCATTGATAATGTGACCCACGTCTGGCGTCCAGCCCGTCACGGTAGCATCCAACGACTCCAACACGATTTTGTAATCTTCTTCAGTGCGGATGATGGACGAATGCGGCGAATTGGGGTGAAAACTGCAAGGAACGCCCAAGGCATTGGCGCGGGCCGAAACGGTGTTGACAATATTCACCAAGCTTTTCTGACGCGCAGCTAAGTCGTGGCGACCCGTCGGAATTTGTACAGTATTTAAAACCGCTCCAGGAAAACGTTGCAACAAAGCGATGGCGTTGTCGGCGATGCGGCGTTCGTCTTCGCTTTCTCCGTTACCGTTCCACTCCAAGGCCAGCGCCACGGCGGCTAGTTCGATGCCTTGTTCTTTCAATTTAGCTTCCAACAGGTCGGGGTTTACCAAATCGCCCATCCACGTAAAAATGGGCTGAATTCCCGTAAAACCTGCTTTAGAAATAATTTCAATCATGTGGCCCAAACGCCCTTGGTGGGTGGTGCCGTTTCCGCTCATAAACCAAGTATAAACCTCAGAACCGAAACGAAAAGGAAGTGATGCTGACATAAAATGATGGGTTATTTTTTCTTGAATAGTTCACCTGGCATGATTAGCGAATTCCAATCGGCCAAATCGGCTGGTTTTACTTTTGTTTTGTAACCGTCAAAATTGAATGGGGTTGGCTGGTAAGGGCCGACAAATTCAATGGGATTGTTGGCTTTGATTTCTTGCTCCATGCCTATTGCCCAAAGGGCGGCGTTGATTGCCATGCGACGGAATCCTTCATTCAATAAATCTTCAGAAGCTCCGTGGGTGGTAGTAAAAGCACGCCCCGTTGGCCCAGAATCGACTGAATAGTTTTTAATCCACGCAACAGGAAGCAACTCTTTGGTAGGGTCGGGTTCGGAAGTGGGCGTCATGCCATTAAGCACTTGCCCACGTGCCAAAGTGGTAGCTCCGTTGGGATAGGCGGTATAGCCACCCGACTGCACCCAAACGTCTTTGACACCGCGCAAAATAGGATGTTGTTTTTGGGCGTCTTCCAACAGTAGTTTTGAGGATTGTTTGTGGTTGGTGCCGTAGTGAGACACCCATGTTTCTCCCAACACCAATTCACCAAAACCGTCTTTCCACGCACTTTTCTCCCCTTTGTAGTTCCACGAATAATGCTCCCATTTGGCATTGCCTTTGTTGTTAAAAGCATGGGTAGATGTCCGAAAAGCAACAATAGGGCCTCCGCGACGAATGTAAGCGTCGAAGTGCTGCATTTCTTCGTCATCGAAATTAGAAAAGCGGGTAAACAACACCATCAAATCGGCCTTGTCCAACGCCGCCAATCCTTTGAGGTTGGAGCTGCCTGGTAAAATGTATCCGTTGTCGTCAAGTCCAAAAATAACCGTGCAAGTAAACCCGTAGCGTTTGGCCAAAATACGGGCCAAGGCAGGCAACGACTCTTCGCTGCGGTATTCGTGGTCGGTGGTAATAAAAACAATATTTTTTCCTCGCCCTGGGCCTTTTTCTCCCTTATAAACAATTTGGTAGGCCGACATTGGATGCGGGCCTTTGGCTGAGCGAGTGGGTTTGTCGAAGGTGAACCCAAATGCGCCGAAAAGCAAGCTGCACCAAACTATCAAAAGACCGCTTTTTTTCATAGTAAATAGCGTTTCAGGGCATTGTTTTTTAATTACAAATTATGCTTAATAGACATTTCTCGAATAAACGTCAGACCGTTTTCGGCAATGTGCCAAGGGTCGTTGTATTCGCGCCATACCCCAATCGCATTGGCAAAATCAGGGTCGTTACGAGAAAATGCTTCAATCGTCAACCAGCCTTTGTAGCCAACCGCCGCCAGTCCCGCAAACGCATTGTCCCAAGGAATGTGGCCATCGCCTGGTGTGCCACGGTCGTTTTCGCTAATGTGGACGTGACTCAAGTAAGGTGCGATGGTACGAATGGCCGACTCGTATTTTTTCTCTTCGATGTTGGCATGGTGCGTGTCGAACATGGCCCGTACGTTGGGGTGGTTGGTCAATTGCACCAAGTTGGCAAGGTGCTCCATCGTATTGCAGAGGTAGCACTCAAAACGATTGAGCGCTTCGGGCGCAAGAATTAAATTGGCTTGCGCGGCGTATTCGCCCGCGGCATGAAGTACTTCAGCGGCGCGCGCAAATTCATCTGCGGAAGCTGGACGAGACACAAAATGCGCGTGGGCTGAGTGAAAAGGTCCGCAAAGAACTTCGGCGTTTAAGTCGTGCGCGCGGTCAATCACCCACTTGAGTTGGTCGAGGGCTTGGGCACGTACCGTCGCCGATTCGCTCACGGGATTGGTATCGGGGCTAACCACCGTTACGGCTGTTACGCCTAAACCTAGTTCGCGCGAGCGATTTCCTACACGTTTGTAAGCGTCTTCGTCGGGAGCGCCAATAAAATATTCGACGCCGTCGTAGCCAATTTCTTTGAGGCGTTCGATGATAGGAAATAATTCGTCAGACATTCCCGCCGACCAAGCCAATACATTAAAGCCAATTTTATTCATAATTCTTTTTGAGCAGTTTTTTGTCTGTGTAATCGCAGGTTGAACGCATTAAAATAAAATGTGACTATTTATTGCTCCAGAGGAGCCAAATCTTCGTAGAATTTTACATTTTTCTACAAAGGTTTTGCCTCTCCGAGGCTCTTTTTTTAATGCGTTTAACCTGGTGTAATCGTTAACTGTTATTTGTATAACTGTTATCTGTTAGTCGTGTGATTACTAGGTATTTAACATTGATTATGGTATTGCGCTAGTGAAGTTTTTTGATAACTGTTAACGGTTAACAGATAACCAATCACCGATAACGGTTAACCAATAACAGCACTACAATTGCTTCAAACGCAGATTGCGGTATTGTACTTTCATTGGAGGGCCAACGTGTACCTGTACTCCCAAAAATCCTTTTGATTTACCATTTACTTGGTCATTGTCGGTGACATCGCTCATCAATACGCCGTTGACATAATGTTGTAAACGATTGCCTTTGATAACCAAGTGAAATTCGTTCCAATCTTCTGATTTGATTTTTGTTTTTAACTCGTCTGAAGTTCCTAATGAACCTGTTACTTGGAGGTCGGTCCAGGCATTGCGTTTTACTTTGCCACGAACTTGCTCAGGGGTCATTGGAGAAGACTGAGGGCTAATCGTCGTGATTTGACCACGGTAGGCGAGGGTCGTGCGTTTACGTTCCTCGTAGTTTTGACCTGTGTAATTGATTTGGCCGTCAATGTCAGCTTGGTAGCCTTTCAACGCAAACGGAACGTCCGTGAGGCGTTCGCTGCGATAATTGATGCCCGAGTTGCCCGCTTTGGCAATGTTAAATTCGCCTTTTAGTTCAAAATCAGCAGGTTCGCCACCTTTCCAGATAAGGAAGTTGTTGGCTTTGAGCAATGTGCTAGGAGTAATTTCGCCGATAAGTACACCGTTTTCGGCGCGCCAGTAAGTAGGGTCACCGTCCCAACCGTCGAGGTTTTTACCGTTAAAAATTTGTTTAAAGCCTTTTTCAGACGTACCCGTGCTTGTGTTAGAAACTTTGCAACCACTCAGTACTATCATAGCGGAAAGAAATCCTGCTTGTAGAAATTTAGCACTCATTTTGTTAAGCATGTAGATAACGATTTTATGTTTTAGGAATAAGTCTGGTGTTTAGCCACAAAAATGATTTGGGAACTAAGCAACGGACAAATTAATATTCAAATATTTCTAAAAAGAGTGTGAAAGACTATCCTACACCTACCTGCTCATTTGTATTATTTTTGACTGTATTTGCGCTATCTCCTGCGTTTTTTGACTTATACTCAGTTGTTTACCCATTCCGTTGGAATACAAAAAAAGAGCATCTCTGACCCCAAAGTCATGTTATTCTAAAGCAAAAAAAGGGGCATTATTACCCCTTTTTATTGATAAAATATGTGAAGATTGTGCAGAATTTGCGCTATCGAAGCAGTAAAACCTTACCCCGTCGAGCTACATTGTCGGACTCCGTGTTGGGCAAAATGAGGTAGGTATATTCGCCGATGGGTGCAGGGCTATTTTCGTAAAAACCATCCCAAGGCAAAGGGCGGTCTTTCGATTGGTGGTGAATGAGCTCACCCCAGCGGTTGTAAACAAATACCTCCGCGTCGGGGAATTTTTCAAGGTTTTTGATTTCCCACGTGTCATTGGTGCCATCGCCGTTGGGGCTAAATGCGTCGGGAATAAACATTAGATGTACCACCACTACTTTAATGCTAATTTCGGAAGTACATCCGTTGGCGGCGGTGGCGGTAAGGGTATAAGTCTCAGTGTTGGGAGTGGCGATGTTGGTTCGTAACGCAGTAGGGTCTTCAACGCCCGTTGGGGGTGTCCATTGGTATGTTTCGCCATTGGGTGTTTCACTTTGGACTTGCACTGTCACCGAAGCATCTTTTAGTTGAGTAACGCTGTTGGGCGCTTTTAAAACGGGAACGGGTTTGATTTCCAAAATGCGGGTTTTGGACAAGACACAATCATTGCCAAAGCTCACTTGATATTGAATAGGGTGAAGACCTGCCCCCGCTTTTTGAACATTTAAGTTGTTTGTTTCAACCCCATTTCCCACAAATATCCCGTTTGCGGGGCTACCTTGAAGCGCCACCCGAAGTGCGGGGTCATAACAAACCGCAAGCAGCGAGTCGAATCGGATGGTGTCTGCCAATACTTGGGTAATTCTTTTGGGGTCTGAAAGTGCCGAACAACTACCATTAAAAACTCGTACCTGATAAGTCCCCGCAAGTTGGACCGATAATTGGTTGAAACGCTGGGGCAAAACTTGGCCATTAAAACGCCATTCAGCACTTAAATCGGGGGTAAGCGCCGTTTGTAGTAGAATCGAATCACGGTGACAAAGCAAGGTTTTGGTTGAGGTAATTTCTGGCTTTGCGGGGGAAGGACGAAGCACAACGAAGGCGGTGTCGCGACTGATACAGGAATTGACCGTGCTCCGAACAGCGACCTGATAAGTGCCAATTTGAGTTGTGGCTAAACTAGAACGGGTTTCAGAAGGAAGTACTGCGCCATTTCTACGCCATTCATAAACAAAACCGTTTCCTTGGGTAGTTTGTACCAAAGCTGTGTCGCCATTACAAATTCTGACCGTATCAGACGGAGAAAAACGGATGGTAGGTCCTTTTGCTAACACAACCTTTACGAGTTGGGAAACCGTGTCGAGGGCGCATCGACTGGTATAACTAGCCGTCACTTGATACTCACCTGCTTGGCTGATGGTGACAGTTGTGCTTTTTTGGTTTGGAATGTTGATACCATCTTTTTGCCATTGGTACGAAACATTGGGTTGTGAGGTAAACTGTAGTGTCGCATTTGCCCCTTCGCAAATTTCGACAACCGAAGCGGGTAAAGCCGTATTGGTGTTATTGAATACGGTAGGGCTTGGTGGGGGAGCACCGCCACAGTCAATGACTTTTAACTGAAACTCCCGACGGGTTGAACCAATTTTGACCCCATTTCTAAACTCTTCTACCAGAATAGCAAACGCGAATCTGCCTAGTTGAGAGGCTCTTACCGTAAGGAAGCCCGTAGTCGGGTGAATTGCTAAAGCAGGGTTTCCTGGAATGGTATTAGAAAGTCCATAGCCTGCGGCCCACCTAACTTCGGGATAAGTGCTATGAGAATCTCCTTTTCCTATGGTATTGTCCGCATCATTAGTTGTATAGCCGTTTAAGGGCGTTACAAGTGAGTACCGCAATTCATCCCCATCGGCATCGGTGGCGTTCATGTTCATCCTAAATGGCCTATTAATACAAATGTATTCGCCGTTGGGGATACTGAGGTCGGGGGAAGAATTACGAAAAAAAGTGCCGTTTTGCATAAGGGCAGGAAATTCCAACGTAAAAACCATCCCGACGTTTTGACCTCTATTTTGGAGATTGTCCACCCCCGCCGTCCGACAACAACGTTCCCAAATGATGTAGTACCCTTGGGAATCGTTATAGCGTGCGGGGCTTAAACTAATAGCGCGACTATAAATTTGGGCAACGGTACGCAGTTGTTGATTTCCCGCACAAGCTTCATTTTGATAAATGATAGGTTTGTTTTGGTTTACTTGTTGTGGCAACTCAAAAGCGTCCATTCTCACATGGTCACTTTTACGAAAGATGTACACCTTCACACTCAGGTCGTCGTTTCCAGTACCGAGGGTATTGGCATCAGCATATATGGTAAGTGTTAAGGTATAATTACCCTGTGTAGGCTGCGCTATCATCCGAAAATCGCCTCCAAAAATATGGACAGCCCATCCATCAATTGAAATAGACAAGAAAAATACAAACACAAAAATCACTCGCTTCATCATCTTCCGCGCTCAAAACGTTAAGGGTTGTTTTAAAGGAATTATAAAGCTAGTGATTTTCTAGTTACGATGATAGATTATTGCTAGTCAATGATTTGAAATTTTAAAAAGATTTTATTAAACGGCCTCTAAAACGCCATGCGAGGCAAGGGGCTCACGGTTTGCTCACAGAAAGCGGCTTGCTCAAATTTGAAATGGGAGGCCATTGCAATCATCGCGGCATTGTCGGTGCAGTACTCAAAGCGCGGGATAAAAACATTCCAACGTTCTTTTTCTCCGAGTTCTAAAAGTGACTTCCGTAAACCTGAATTGGCCGATACACCCCCCGCAATTGCAATGTCAGAAATACCCGTTTGGCGGGCGGCTTTGCGGAGTTTTTGTAACAACATTTTGATGAGCGTATGCTGCACACTGGCACAAATATCGGCGATGTTTTCTTCGACAAACTGTGGATTTGTCTTGGTTTTACCCTGTAAAAAGTACAAAATAGATGTTTTGATGCCGCTAAATGAGTAATTGAGCCCAGGCATTTCGGAGAGAGGGAAAGTGTAAGCCAACGGATTTCCTTGTTGGGCGTGTTTGTCAACCAACGGCCCGCCTGGGTAGGGAAGGTTGAGCAATTTGGCGGTTTTGTCGAAGGCTTCTCCTACGGCGTCGTCCTGCGTTTCACCAATAATTTCCATGTCGAGGGGCGAGCGTACCAGCACAATTTGGGTATGCCCACCGCTGACCGTCAGGCACAAAAACGGGAAGGAAGGCGTTGGGGCTTCAATAAAGTGCGCCAATACGTGCGCCTGCATGTGATTTACCTCAATGAGCGGTATGTTTAGCCCCAAAGCAAAGGCTTTGGCAAACGATGCACCTACTAATAATGCGCCTAAAAGGCCAGGCCCGCGCGTAAAAGCGATGGCATTCAGGTCTTTTTTGCTTACTTTTGCATCCAGAAGCGCCTTTTCGACCACAGGAACAATGTGTTGCTGATGGGCACGAGAGGCTAATTCGGGGACAACCCCACCGTATTTTTGGTGAATCACTTGTGTCGCTACAATGTTGGAACAGATTTTGCCGTTAGAGATAACGGCCGCGGAAGTTTCATCACACGAAGATTCGATGGCTAAAATAGTTGACATTTGTTGGAAATTTACGTTACTTGTTGAGTAGTGACCCAGCCCATGAAGCGTATCCTTTGGCACATCTTGAACACACTCTTTATCCTCTTTGTCACAGTCGTGCTGTTGGCAGAGATGATAAGTCTATGTGTTCAATTTCCATTGATACAAACCTCGCTCGTAGGCTACGTTACCCAAAAACTTTCTAAAGAACTTCAGCACCCGACTTCCGTTGGAAGGGTAAGCATTAAATGGTTTAACGCCGTTTCGCTTGAAAAAGTTGAGATTCGCGACCGCAAAGGCCGCCCCATGATTCAAGTGGAGCGCCTCGACGTCAACCACGACTTTTTGGAGCTGGCGATTGGCAAAGATAAAAAGACTTTTGGGACATGGCTCGATGAGGCTACGCTTTACCGCCCCTCGGTATGGTTAGTGAAGAACCCCAAAACGGGCGATTTGAACCTAGACGAATTTATAGCCCGCATCGAAGAGCTGACTGCAAACCCCAATTCGCCAGGGGTAAAAGACCAAAATGTACCGTTTTATATCAAACAAGTGCATTTGATTGAAGGTACATTTCGTTTTGACGATCCTCGTGAGCAACGAATGTCGGGTAAAGCCTTCGATTACAATCACTTTACCTTGAAGGGCATAAGTGGCGAGGCCAAAAATTTTATGATTTTGGGGGATACCATCGCCCTGAAAGTTCGGGGGCTACATACCTACGATAAACGCACTAATTTGACGGTAAAAGGGCTGAATTCCAACGTGATGTACTGCCGTACCAAGCTGGAGTTGGCAGATTTGTACGCGCCCATTGGTAACTCAATCATTCGCAATTATATTTCCTTCAACTATGACAAACCATCGGCTTTTGGCGATTTTAATGCCAAGGTGTTGATGAAAGCCCACATCGACAGTTCGCGGGTGCGTTCGGAGGATTTGGGGTGGTTTGCTGATTATTTGTTTACCCTCAACGAAACCTGGAAAGTCCACGGGGATTTTCTGGGAACGGTCAATGATTTCAAATTGACAAACACCGATTTGCGTTTTGGGAAAAATAGCCGTCTCCGTGGAAAAATAGCTTTCAAAGGAGTCACTGAATTTGCGACCTCGTTGTTAGATTTTGACATGATTGAGACGCGCGTTGATGCTGCTGATTTGTACCAATATTATCCCGAAAAATCGTTCAATGATTTGGCGAAAAAATTCGGGGTTGTTGATTTCTCGGGTAAATACAAAGGCACAATCGACCGCTTCAACATGAGCGGGGATTTTAAAACGGCGATGGGGCAAATCAACGTCCGAGCGCTGGAAATGAACCTTGCCGCACCCGTTCCTACCTACGTGGCCGATATGAAAACCCAAGATTTTGATTTGGGGAAGTTGGTGGAAGACGACGCGTTTTCTCAACTTGATTTGGACGGAAAAATAAGCGGAAAAGGATTTGACGTCAAAAATGCGGGGTTACGCTTTGATGGTAAAATGCCGAAATTTACCTACAACGGCTACGTCTATAAAAATGTATATCTGAACGGTACGCTGCAAAATAAGCTTTTCAAAGGCTCGGTGATTGTCCGCGATACCAACCTCATTGCTGACGTGGACGGAACCTTCAACTTTAATAAAGAGAGGTACTCCTACCACGCCGAAGGTTTTGTACAACGCGCCGATTTGCGCGCGCTCAAGTTTATGAAAGACTCCCTGTTGATTCACACGGAGTTGAACGTAGATTTGGAGGGCAATACGATGGATGAAATGGTGGGAAAAGCGAAGTTTTTGAATAACTACGCTACTTTTAAAAACCGCAATTTGGTCGTTGATACCTTGTTGGTTGACTCTCGCTTAGAAGAGAAAAATCGTGACTTAGACATTCGCTCTGAGTTTTTTAATTTTAAAGCCAATGGACGCTTTGAACCCACCAAAGCGGTGGTGGACTTAGCACGTTTGTTTGATGAATACCAAATGTACTTTTTGGGAGACGAAGCTGCCCAAATCGCTTATTACGAAAACAAGCAACTCAAAAAGCCAATCGGGGAGCGCTACAGTGTGGCGTACGATTTGAAATTTAAGAAAATGGATCGCCTGTTGGCGTTTCTTTTTCCAGAAGGGTACGTCTCCAACGGTTCGCGTGTGGAGGGAGTGTTTACGGTAGATAATACCTCAATGTTTTCGATGACGGGGCAATTAGATACCCTCAAAATTGGAAATAACTCGTTTTATCATACTGAGGTGGATTTGAATACCTCAAAGTTTACCAACACTCCTCAAGTGCTTGCATCGGCGATTATTCGGTCTGACCAACAAAAATTGGTTGGCATTGCACCTACCGAAAACATGCAAATCGAAGCCGCTTGGAACGAAGATCACATTGCTTTTCGTAGTAACTTACGCCAACAAAAACTGCCTAACCGCGCTACGCTCAATGGCGAACTTCGGTTTGTGGGTGACTACATGTCATTGCAATTCAAAAAGTCGAAACTCCGCTTGTTGGAGGAAGACTGGAACTTGGATGCTAATAACCTGATTACAATCAATGGCTCAGAAGTACTTTTGAGCAATGTCAACTTAAAAGCAGATAAAAAAGACCAGTTGATTTCGTTGAACGGAAAAATGTCCACCAATGCCTCCGAAGAACTGGCTTTTGAAACCCATAATTTTGAACTAGCTACGCTTAATCCCGTCTTAAATGTGAACCTTGGGGGCGTGGCCAATGGCAGCCTAACCATGAGGGATGTATATCGTACGTTGATTTTTGACAGTCAACTTCAGATTAAAAAACTGACGTACAATAATTTCTTGATGGGCAACTTGATAGGGGATGGAGAGTGGGATCCTGTCGATAAGCACTTGCACGTTGACATTCATTTGGACAAAAACGAGAAACGCGAATTTACCGTAACGGGCACTTATACTCCCGACCGCACTGACAATGAGTTGGACTTAACGGCCGAATTTAACGAAACGAACCTCAATTTGATTGAGCCGTTTGCGCGGGGGTTGGTGTCGAATATCACAGGTAAGGCAGTAGGCAAAGTGTCGGTGAAAGGAGCGGCGTTGTCGCCCGTGTTGGATGGAACGGTGGATGTAAAAAAAGGACGTTTGACGTTCGACTATTTAAAAGCGGTATTGTCATTTGAAGACAAAGTCTATTTTGGAGAAAGTGATATTCGGGTAAAAAACCTTCGCCTGACCGACCCTGAAGGTAACGTGGCCAATTTACGAGGGGGCGTTTACCACGATGGATTTAGCAAGTTTTCGATAGGGTTTGATGCCGAAATGCGCAACTTCCGAATGCTAAATACAACGATTCGGGACAATGAACTTTTCTACGGAAATGCCTATACAACGGGTACAATGGAGATTTTTGGCCCCATTAATAATTTGAATATCAGTGCCGATTTGACCAGCAATAAGGGAACAAAAATCTACATTCCGCTCGATGGTGCGGCCGAAGTGGCTTCCGAAGATTTTGTCCAGT
Organism: Runella defluvii; assembly: GCF_014195535.1. GTDB lineage: Bacteria > Bacteroidota > Bacteroidia > Cytophagales > Spirosomataceae > Runella > Runella defluvii. The sequence goes on from NZ_JACIBY010000008.1 coordinate 53,853, forward strand.
TTGTGGTGCCAGTGGAAGATACCACCACGCAAATCGCGAAAGAAGATAAGGTTATTCCCGCCCAAGAAAGTAACATCAAAATGGATTTTCGCCTCAACATGACGCCCGATGCGTACTGCGAAATTCAGTTTGACCGCCAAGGAGGAGATGCCATCAAAGCTTACGGACGAGGGCTTATTAATCTCAAAATTGATACCCGCGACGTGTTTGACATGGCAGGGTCGTACGAGATTCAAAACGGGGACTATTTGTTTACCTTGCAAAATGTCATCAACAAGAAATTCCAAATCCAGAAAGGAAGCCGAATTTCTTGGACGGGCGACCCTTACGGTGCAATTCTCGATGTAAAGGCAAACTATTTGTCCAACGTTTCGTTGGCACCTGTACTGTCAGCAAGTACCACTACGACTTCTACTTCCAACAACGATGCGCTCATGTCGCGCCGTTATCCAGTGGAAGTAACCATTGGCCTGAGCGAGCGAATGTTGTCGCCTCAAGTGACGTATGGTTTGAAGTTTAAAGAATATCCTGCGGCTTACTCGTACATTGTAACGGCTTTGGAAGAACGACTCAAGCGTGACGAACAGTCTCTGTCGCAGCAGGTGAGTAGTATGTTGTTATTTGGGCAGCTATTCTCTGACCAAAACAACATCTTGGCGCAATCGGCGACGGGTATCGGAAACAGCATTGGAGAAATGGTAACGAGCCAAATCAACAAATGGGGGTCGTCGTTGAACGAAAACTTAGAGTTGGGCGTGTCGGGCTTAAACTTTAATTTGAACGACCCTACCATCAACGCTCTCAACAACTTGCAGTTACGCTTTTCGTACCGTTTCCTAAACGACCGTTTCCGCATCACGCGCGACGGCCGCTTGTCGTACGGCCAAAATCAATACGATGCGACGAGTTTATTGTTGGATTGGACCCTAGAATACTGGCTTAATGACGACGGTAGCCAGCGCCTGCGGATGTACAACCGTAACGTCCAAAATCAGTATTTAGCATCTACGGGCACACCAATGGCCGTTTCCTATGGGGCCAGTTATTTGTTTACCCGTAGTTTCAATTCATTTAGAAATTTAGGGCCGAAAGAATCGCGCCCCGAAACGCTTCCCAAAACGGATTCAGGAAGGTTGACTACCTATCGTAATTCGGTAAACACCGAGAAATAACGTAAAAAGGGTTGCTCACATGTGCTGAGGGTTGCTCACAACCCGATTTTTTTTTGTGTGTGGTTGCTCCCGACCCGACGAAATCAGCGATTAGAGCGCTGGGAAGTTGTGTATTATATCACCTTTAACTTTAAAAAGTGTTAGCCAAGTTTCTTTAAAGTTTTACCCGCTGATTGGCGCAGATTAAAATCCGCAGATAAACGCCGATAATATGCTTTCATAAGTCATTTTTTAAGCGAAGATATGGGTTTATATTATTTCAAATGTATTCAAAAGACATACGTTTAATGGTTTAAATATACATTTTAATTTTCTTGGATTAGTTTATCTATTAAAGTTGTAAACTCTTTGATGTTTCTAACATCTGGAGCATACATTTTTAAAATTTTACCTTCTTGATTTAAAATAATATATCTGGGTAAATATTTTACATCAAATTTTTTAGCAAATTCAGATTTCATACCCCCAACAATCCAGTAAGAGTCTTCAGGTTTTAATTGTAATTTATTCGTACTTTTTCTCCAATTTTCTTCTTTATCATCCAAAGAGATTTTAAGAAAAGAAACCTTTTTTTCGGTAGAATAGTTTGTCATTAATGATTCAATTAAAGGAAATGTGTCAATGCAATTTCCGCACCAACTTGCCCATAAATCAATGACAGTAACAGGGGTTAGCTTTTTGTTGAGTACATATTCGTGATTAGAAGGTGTACTAATTTTAAATTCATCGATAAAATCTTTATCTGTGTACCTTGTTGAATTAGGGTCGATTTCAGTATAATATCGTTGTCGTATCAAAGTTCTTCTTTCTTCGCTTAGGTAGGAATCGTATAGCGTAATTAATGAATCTACTGATGGATAGTTAGGTGGGTAGTTTCTGGCTACGGAAGCTAAAAAATATAAGTTATTGGTGATGGCGTAATTGCGCTTTTCCCCATCGTAATTATTTGATACATAGTCTAATAGATAGGCGTAGTGACCAATTTTGTGGTACAAAGCGTTATCTTTTGATTCTCGTACCCTTGCCAAAATATAGTCAGGTAAATACGAGCTAAAAAAAAGGACACTACTTCCTGAGTTTAAATCAATTTCTTCTTTCAGGAGACTTGCTGGTTGGATATATTTATTAAAAAATTGTACTGCTTTATCTGCTTTGTAATTTCGGGCATTAATGAAATTAATCAAACGCCCCAATTTATGGTAAGCTAATTCTGTTTTTTGAGTTTTAAAAAACGATTTAATTGATTCGTCAGGCTGCGAGTTGCTTAAATTTTCATAGACAGAATAAACTGAATCTAATTTTTTGTAGTGACTTTCGATTTTTTCTAGATATTCTTCTTCAGTTATTGTTTTTCCTATATTTCTTAAAGTTGGTAAATTTCTGCTAATATTTATATTTCCTAAATAATCATTAGCAATTTTTCCAATTCCGAAATAGTCAAAAAATATAATTCCGTCTTTAGTGTTATTTTTATCAATAACAACGGTTAGTTGATGACGTGGCGCAATAAATATTTTACGCTGAATCCCATTTATTATCACTTCCATGCTTATTGGTTTTGCGAAATGATATTTCTTTTCGCAAACTCCATTACTTACTGCTAAAGTATCAGTAGAATAAGTTAGATAGTTTAAACTGTATCTTAATATAATATAAGGAGTTGGAAAGTTTTTTAGTTCGAAACGAACTGTTGATTCGATTTGCGTACTATCAGGATTCAAATGGGGATACTTATTTGAGTCCCAATGCCCATTTCCAAAGCAACCAAATACTTTTGTAATTACAATTAGTGAAGAAATGATGAGTGTTTTCATAGAAATAGTTGATTACTCTAGCCTATGCCAAAACTACAATTTTTTACTCAAGAGTACAATTAGTTTTTCTTTAAATAAAAAGCCGTAGCTAGCCAAAGCTAGGTAAGCGATAAATCACTGACCTGAGCATCGCCCTCAACGAAACCGTACAAGCCCGACAAAATTATGTGAATGGATTGAAGACATACTGGACTTCCTTTTATACCTTGCGGCGATTAACGCTTTTCGATTTTTTGAAGAACGAGAAAATAACCGTTTCGGAAGGACGTTTTTAGTAACACGTGGTTCAGGATCGCCTGATGACATTCAGTATTCATTCAAATTCAATGAGATTTCTTCTTTTTTGGCAAAATTGGAACCGTTCTGAGCGGTTTTTGTACCTTACTGCTTTAGGGCTTTTGACGTTTAGCTTGGTTTGTCTTCTCTTTTTTCACTACCGTGGTATCGAAAATTCGATTGAGTGGAAAGTTTTGAGCGAATTGGACGAAGTACCCGTAAAGCTCGATAGTTTGAAGGTGAGTGGGCAGCAGTTAGCAGATAGCAGTCAGCGGTCGGCAGATAGCGGACAGCAGTCAGAAGAAACCCTCTTTTTGTTGGGAAAAGCCTATATTTTAAAAGAGCAATTTGTACCTGTTCAAATCGACGTCCCCGAATGGCTGGGCTGGGGGTATTTGGGGGGCGTGTTGGCGGGTTTTGTGCTATTGTTGGCCGCAATTTCGGGCTTGCCACGTAGGTGGTACATTGGCGCGATGATGTTAGTCATTACGCTGCTTTCACTGTCTCATTTTGAAGTGCTGCAACTTTTTGGGACCGACAATTCAACGGGCTTTGTGGTGGTAGCGGCAGTGTTGGGTATTGTAAGTTACTATGTCCACGCTTTTCGAGAAGATATGCCGATGGTGCAGCGGATTTTTCTATTTGCGGGAGTGGTAGGCGTTTTAGTAGGCGTTTTTTATTTTGGAAGCAATGCTCCTCTGCAAGCACTGACGGCGACTACCTATAGTTTGCTTCCCATGTTGATGTTGAGCGTTGGGTTTATCGGGTGGCTGTCGATAGAAATTGTGGCGGGTTTTGTGTATGTCGTCACCAACCCACGAACAGGTTTTGGCAAGACGAGTTTGTTCAACTTTTTGTTTTTGTCGGTACTGTACATTTTTAGTACGTATCTGTTGTATCTCAAAGTAACCCGTCAGAGTGATGCGGCGTTTTGGTATATAAGCCCTGTCGTGATATATACTATAAGTCTTGCTTTAGGGATATGGAGTTTTGCCCGACGAACCGAAGCATTTTTACCTTTTCGTGAGATTGGGGCATGGTTATACGTCGGACTAGGATTGGTGACGACTTCTGTGATGTCCTTTGCGCTTTTTACCCATAACAATTCGTTTATTGAAGTTTTTGAAGATGCGGTGGTGTATAGCCAATTGTGCATCGGAACGCTGTTTGTGGTCTATGTTGGTCTTAATTTCTGGCCGTTGTTCAAACAGGGAAAAGCCGTTTATAAAGTGGTGTACAAACCCATGCGATTTTTACAGTCGCAGGCTTGGCTGATTGGTGGCATGGCTTGGATTGCCATTTTAGCTTTTAATCGTTTTTATACCATCGACCAAGCGCAGGCGGGTTATTACAATGGATTGGGCGATTTACATACCGTTACGCGGGAGTGGACAGTGGCGAGTGGTTATTACCAACAAGCATTGGATATTGATTATCAGAACCATAAGTCGGCTTTTGCCCTAGCATCCTTGGCTTTGCGGCAGGGAGATCAGGCTACGGCAGGGTCTTTTTTTCAACAAGCCTTGCAAAAAGACCCGACGCCACAAGCGTATGTGGGTTTGGGGCAGGCGCTGCTGAACGAAAACCTATTTTTTGATGCGGTTTTTAACCTACGAAAAGGATTAAAAACGTTTCCTGATAATGGTGAAATTCAAAACAATCTAGGGTATTTGTATTCTCGAACGGCCATTGCAGACTCTACGTATTATTATTTTGAGCTGGCACGTCAGAATGCTAAAAACCGCGACGTGGCGGAGAGTAATTTGCTGGCTTTCTGGGCAAAAGCACTTACTATCTCGTCGGGGAAAGGGTCGTTGGCGTCGTTGGGGCTTACCAAAAAGGACGTAGAAGAAACGCAATTGCTCGAAAACAAAGCCGCCAATCTTTCGCACGAAGCCAACCGATTGGCCGTTGTGCAGCTAACAAATACCCGCACCGAAGCCGTGAAGGTAGCCCCTGATTTTGCCAAAGATTCGGCATTGAGTGTCAATAACTTTGCGTATTTGTACAACTTGGGGCAATTTACGAAAGATACAAACCAAGCCATTTTGTTTAAAAAACTGATAAATACGGGCAACAACGGTAATTTTTACCATGAGCTGCAAGTAGCCCAAGCGTACGCGGAATATCCCCGAAACAAATTGACGGCCCTCGATATTTTGGCGTCGGAAACAGTAGCGGATACTTCCCAAAAGGTAGCGATGGCCCGTCAGATGCTGGATTTTTGGCTTATCAAAGAAGCCCGTCCAAGCTATGTAAACCTTGCTAAATTGAAAACAAAAGCCGACTATTGGACGGCGGTGAGACAGCATCCGTTTGACATGGGTGTATTGACGGCGGCGACCCACTATTTCAATGCTCAAAAAAATCCAAAAGCGGCCTACGATATTCTACTCAATGCCTTACGCTTTCGTCGGACAGCGCCTGAGTTGCAAAAATTGTATGTTCTTCAGTGTTTAAAATTATACCTAACTGACTTCGCAGAAGAAGGGCTACAGGACTTAGCTCAAATGACCACTGCTACCGATTATCAAGCATTTTTGAAAACCTATCAAGCCCAACGCGCACTCATCGAAAAAGAACGCGAAAGTTTCAGGTAAAAATGTACCTTTACACATTGTTTTTTCCCTGCTTTTGAACTTTCGTTAATTTTTAAAAACCACGTATTATGTGGAAAGTTGTTGCCACGGGTCTTGGCATACTTGCCTTGTTGTTTAGCTGTGTGTTTGGGTATTTTTATTTTAAGTATTTACGCTACGAAACCGATTTTGTAGCCGAATATCTTCAGAAAAATCCTCAAAAATGTGCTATCTATTATGCTAAAAACGGGAAGGTGGAGGTCGCCCACAGGGTGGACACCTTGATGCCGCTGGCAAGTACCGTAAAGGTTATCATTGCTGTGGAGTTTGCGCAGCAGGTAGCTTCTGGAAAAATAAAACCAGAGGAACCGATTGCGATAGGAGAACTAGCGCGGTTTTACATTCCAGAAACCGATGGAGGCGCTCATCCGCAATGGTTGGCCGAACAAAGAAAAACCAAAAAATTGCAAAATAACGCAGTGCCGTTGTTAGAAGTAGCCAAAGGAATGCTTCAATACAGTAGCAATGCCAACACGGAGTATTTGATGTGGAAATTGGGTTTGAACAACATCAATGCCAATTTACCCAAATTGGGGCTAACCAAACACCAGCCGTTGTACCCTTTTGTGTCGGCTTTGTATGTTTGTTCGGACGAGCATTCAGAGGCTGCGATGAAAAACTTGCCAATGTCAGTTTATTTGGAACGTGCCAATAAATATTTTGAATTACTGAAAATAGACACAACAACGAAGGCCAATTTTAAGCTAGCCAATATTCCGTTGCCAGTACAAAAGGTTTGGTCGAATCGTTTACCAGCTTCAACGGCGGCAGAATACGGTTCTTTGATGCAAAAAATAGATAGTCGTACCTATTTTGATACAGCCACCCAAACCGTACTCGATGACCTAATGGAGTGGCCAATGCGATTAAACCCTGAAAATAAACGGTATTTTACGCATTTCGGGGCAAAGGGTGGCTCTACCGCATTTGTGTTGAATTATGCCTTGTATGCCACTGATAAAAAAGGAAATAAAATTGAATTTGTCCTGTTTACCAACGAATTAAAGGTGTTTGACCAAACCCTTTTGCAGGCGGAGTTTCAGGAGTTTCTAAAGCGAATCATGAAAAATGACGCTGATAGCAAGGAAGTGTTAGACATTTTGAAAAAAATACAGTCATGAAAATTATCGAAACTTCGCACATCGCCAAACGCTACATCATGGGTACCGAAATCATCGACGCCCTCAAAGATGTGACCATCTCGGTTAGTAAAGGAGAATATGTGGCTTTTATGGGTCCTTCTGGATCAGGAAAGTCAACATTAATGAACATCATTGGATGTTTGGATTCGCCTACTTCGGGAAAGTATATCTTAAATAGCAAGGACGTAAGCGATATGACCGAAAATGAATTGGCTGAGGTGCGAAACAAAGAGATTGGGTTTGTGTTTCAAACTTTTAACCTGTTGCCTCGGATGACTTCGCTCGAAAATGTGGCACTTCCCTTGATTTATGCAGGATACACAAAAGCACAACGCACCGAACGTGCCATGGCTGCACTGAAAAGTGTGGGTTTGGAACAACGGGCTGGACACCGCCCCAATGAACTTTCGGGAGGGCAGCGTCAGCGGGTGGCTGTTGCCCGCGCATTGGTCAATGACCCAAGTATTTTGTTGGCCGACGAACCGACAGGTAACTTGGACACCCGCACTTCTTACGAAATCATGGATTTGTTTGACCAACTTCATTCTAAAGGAAACACGATTGTCGTCGTTACGCACGAAGATGACATTGCCAAATATGCCCACCGCATCATCCGTCTGCGCGACGGGCTAGTGGAAACTGACGTAGTAAACGCAAATCCAACGAAAGTAAAACTGACGCAGTTGAAAGCCGAATAAGCTAAATGGGCATTTTGTGTGGTGGGTTATTCATAATGTGTGGTGGGTTACTATAACCCACCTGAGAGGTTTCTCAAAACCGAACGAATCCGAGGTTTTGAGAAACCTCTTTTTGTTGGATGTGCGCATCCAACAGCACTTTTGACGAGGTTTTGAGAAACCTTTTTTGTTGGATGTGAGCATCCAACAGCACAATACATTACTGTTGGGGGCTATCTATAAACATTTCGGTTTCAGGGCCTTGTGGCTGTATTTGATACCTCTCGATAGGCTCAGCTTCGCTTATGCCTCTACGGGCGTTGCGCGTGCCCGTAATTTGGTAAAAAGCTTCAGAAAGTAGGGGGTCTCTCAAGTCGCCAAAAGCGTAAAATGGTTGCGTAATGCTTTCTTTTACAGTGACATTGGGTGTAAATCCAGCGGTGTAGTCAGACTGCCCTGCGGAGTTGTATGTTTTGAGAATAATCGGCATAATACCTTGCACAAAGCGCTTTTTAGTGTCTTTTATGACCGTCGAACCCACATTTTTACCTACCGTTACATCTCCAATCAAAAACACGTCCATAAAAGGTTTGAGGGAATTGATAACCATTTCGCTGGCCGATGCCGTGCGTGTACTGGTCAGAACATAGACCCGACTCAGGTTGCTGCCAATGTTTTCGGGGCGGTTTTCAAAAAAACGTTGTCCGTAATTGGCACCGTATTGCTTCTGTAAGTCAGGCGTTACGTTTTTGTTGTATTCGTCGCGGGTCATTAGTACTTTGTCATTTGCTCCTTTGGCAATAAAACTGCCCAGCGTCACCGCCGTAGAAATGTAGCCGCCACCGTTGTAGCGCAGGTCAAGTACAAAATCAGTGACACCAGCGGCTTTGAACTTCCCAAAAATCTGCGCCATTTTTTGGTCGTAAAGGGCTTGGTCGCTGTTGTTGGGTTTAGAATAAAAACGGTTATAGACCAAGTAGCCAATTTTCTTGTTGCCTTTGGTGTAAACGGTATCAAACGGCATGGGGTCTTCTTGGAGCGATTGTGCCACTACCGTTTTGGTTTGGCCCGTGCTTACAAAAGCCGCGTTTTCGTATCGACCTAGCGTAAAGACATAATTGGTGCCAACTGCGAGTAAATTGGCGTAGTTATCGACCGTAACTGCTTGTCCATCAACGGTCATTTTAGCAATAATATCACCTCGTTTGACACCACCTTGGGCAGCGGGTGAGCCAGGAATGACGTACAAAACGAGGGCCGAAATGGTATTATTGATGTTATACAAGCTAAGTCGTGCGCCTGTTGTTTTACTTTCTCCTGCGAGCGATGCCTCGGTGGTTTCGGCATTGTCCAAAAAACGAGAAAAACGGTCTCCGTCGGGGCGTGCTTGCTTGTCATACGTATAAAGCATGGCATTAAAATAGTCGGAAGAGGCAAGTTTGTTGTCAGCGCCGCTTGGAATTTTGTCGTTCCAATAATACCAATACTCCATGTTTACTTTAATAAATTCATTCACCAAGGCATCGCCAGAGGCTACCTCTTTGAACAAACTACACGACGAAAGTGTCACAAGCAGTACCAGGGCTGCGTAAGAGAGGGATTTAAAGGCCGTTTTGTGCATGGCATTAAGAAGGTTGATGAAGCAAAAACGTAAAATGTCAAGGATTGTTTTGACTATATTTACGACAAATATAAGACTACGATGAAATTTATTGCGTCCTTTTTTTTACTACAACTCTCGCTTTATGTAAGTTATGCTCAGTGGACCCCACAAAATAGCGGCACTGATGCTCATTTTCGTTCAATTTCGGCCGTGAATGAGAAAATTGTATGGGCAGGGGGGGCCAAAGGAACGGTGCTACATACCGTAAATGGAGGAACTACTTGGGAGGTTTTGCACGTACAAGATGCTGAAAAATTAGACTTTCGTGGGATTCATGGCCTAGATGCCCAAACGGCCGTGGCAGTAAGTGCGGGTTTGGCGGAAGAAGGACAAGCACGTATTTTTAGAACCAACGATGGCGGGAAAACGTGGAAAGAAGTATGGCAAACAACCGAAAAAGGAGTCTTTTTGGATGGTATATCGTTTTGGGATGCTAAAAACGGACTGATTTTTGGGGATCCCATTGGCACTAAAATTTATTTGCTTAAAACCGCTGATGGCGGCCAAACTTGGCAACGTATTTCACCGTCGCAATTGCCCGAAAATAAGGCGGGCGAAGCAGCTTTTGCGGCTAGTAATTCTACCATGGTGCTCCAAGGTAAGAAAAATGTGTGGATTGGTACGGGTGGGAGCGATCACGCCCGCGTGTTTTATTCGACCGACCGTGGCACAACTTGGCAAGTGACAGATACCCCGATGGCGGCCAATGCTTCTTCTGGGATTTTTGGCTTGAATTTTTGGGATGCAAAAAATGGGATAGCCGTTGGAGGAAATTACAAAGCTGACAAAGACGCATCGGATAACGTCATCGTGACCCACGACGGCGGACAAACGTGGCAAAAAGCAACGCCAACTCAGCCAGCGGGTTTAAAAGAAGCCGTTCGTAAATTGAAAAACGGTTATCTTGTAGCAGTTGGTCCAGCGGGCACAAGCCTATCCAAGGATAATGGTCAAACGTGGCAAGCCTTGACCAACGCACCCGTGGGTTTACATGCCATGACCTGTGTCGGGAATGCTTGCTGGGCGATTGGGGCTAAGGGCACGCTGGTTTACCTGCGTTTTCCTTAGAACGCTCTTAAAAAGCCAAATAAGGTGCTATTTTTGAAACCAGTTTTTCGTCTAAAATTTTGATATTCAGTAGCTCTTGGGCTGATTTGTAAGCGCCGTGCTGTTCTCTGTATCGTACGATGATTTCCGCTTGGCGCTTGGAAATGTACGGATGTCGGTCGATGTCTTCTGCCGAAGCCGTGTTGATGTTGATTTTTTGAACAGGCGTACGAACCGCTGCCCAATGATTCAACTCGCTCAGTGCTAAGGAGTCAAGACCGAAAATTTCATTGTATTGGGTCACTGAAATAAATCCACCCAAACCGTCCCTAAATTTCACAATTCTTGCGGCAAGTTTGCTGCCAATTCCTTTTAAACGAATGAGTTGGGTGGTGTCTGCCGTGTTGATGTCGAAGGGCGCGGGAGCAGCTTTTTTAGCAAAAGCAGGAGGGGCAGGGAGCGACGAAGTAGGGGCGGAGGCAGCCGTGGTTGCGTTCCTTTCGCTGGGTGCGGGCAGGCTAATGTACCGTTCGAGGCGTTGATAGAGCGTAGGTTGTAGTCCATAAATTCGTTGCAAATCTTCTTTTTTACGAAATTTCCCTCCTTTGGAACGGTACTTTTCGATGCGTTCGGCAATGAACGTCGGCATTCCTAAGGCTTGCAATTGCTGTATGGTGGCGGTATTGGGGTCAAAGGGAAATGGTTCGGGGAGAGGTCGGGGGCTTTCGGGCGTTTTAGAGGGGTAATTAGCGTAATTTTTTGGAGAATACGTTGGTTGCTCGGGCTGAATAGATTCCAGAACAGCCACCAAACTATCGGCGGTTTGGCGGTCGGCTTGACTTATTTCGGAGGAGGGAAGTGGAAGAAGCCGTCCCACTAAAAAAGGTCCAAACCAACACAAAACCATCAGGGCGGCAAGCACCATAAAACCCCGCGCTTGGCTGCGGGAAACCCCAAATTCGTCACGAATTGCAACTAAAAGGCGCTGAAACATAGGTTGTTTTTTAGCCTTTGACGCAATGAGCGCTTTGGAGTTACTAAATTCGGCCTAGATTTATTCTTTTAGCTATGGTTACTATGTGAAAATTCTACGGTGCTCTATGTGTTTAGGAATGAATGCCACATTAATTTACAAAGCTGGTTTCCAAATTTTTAAGTCAGTATGGGCGGCAATTTGATCAAAATCTACGTCGTTGTGGCAAAGTTCTAAGTTAAAATGAAGGGCATAAGCCGCAATTAAGCAGTCGTTGGGCTTGCGAATGGTAACACCTTTTTTGCGGAGTTGGCGGTAAAGTTGGGCGGCTGCAACAGCTACTTCGGTAGCCTCTAATTGTAGTATTTTTAAGGCTTTGAAATCTTCTTTTAACGCTTCAAAATCAGCATCCTCTCGGACTCCCTGCAATACTTCCTGAATAATGATGGGACAGATGCACACTAAATTATCTTGTAAGTCTTCATCTAACTGATTGGTTAGAGCAGAGGTCACATTCTTTCGGAAATCTATCCAAGCGGAGGTGTCATATAAGCGGTACTTCATAGGTCCTCATTTCATCTAAATCCCCATCCCAACCTTTGCCGCGCATTTGGCGTAAACGTTGTCGCCTCATGGTATTGATAAGTTCTTCCAAGGCAGTATCAATAATTTCTTTTTTTGTCTTCAGATTTGAATTCAGTTGTCGTATAGCAGCAATTTTGCTTTCGTCGATTTCTATATTCGTTCTCATCGTGCATGTTATTTACACACAAAAATAGAAAAATTATACACATCGACAAGTTTAGCCACAAATTGCGTAATTTTGCGCCCCAATACTAAAGATAACCGCATGTGCGGCTCCGCGAAGCGGCAAACCGCAATTAACCAATAACGCATAACGTCCTCATGAGCCAAGCTCCAGCAACTTCCTTACAAGACATCGTTTCTCACGCCAAAGAATACGGTTTTGTATTTCCTTCTTCTGAAATCTATGACGGTTTACAAGCAGTTTATGACTACGGTCAAAACGGGGTAGAGCTGAAAAACAACCTCAAAAACATGTGGTGGAAAGCCATGACGCAGCTCAACGACAACATCGTCGGGATTGACGCGGCTATTTTTATGCACCCGCTCACGTGGAAGGCGTCGGGTCACGTGGATGGTTTTAATGACCCCATGATTGATAACAAAGATTCAAAGAAGCGTTATCGTGCCGACCAACTTCTCGAAGGAAAAGCCGAGCAGTATGCGGCTGAGGGTCAAGCCGAAAAAGCACAGGAGTTGTTGAACGAAATGGGACGTTTGTTGGGTGACAATAACCTAGAGGCGGTGCGTGAATTAATCATTGCCGAAGGGATTAAATGTCCTATCTCGGGCACGTCCAACTGGACAGAAGTGCGTCAGTTTAACTTGATGTTCAGCACGCAAGTGGGTTCGGTGGCCGAAGATTCCAACTTGATTTATTTGCGCCCCGAAACGGCACAAGGAATTTTTGTGAACTTTTTGAACGTACAAAAATCGGGTCGGATGAAGATTCCGTTTGGAATTGCCCAAATCGGGAAAGCGTTCCGTAACGAGATTGTGGCGCGTCAGTTTACGTTCCGTATGCGGGAGTTTGAACAAATGGAAATGCAATTTTTTGTGCGTCCTGGCACCGAAATGGCGTGGTACGAACAATGGCGCGATACTCGTTTGAAGTTTCACCAAGCGGTGGGTCTTCCTACGGAAAAATTGAAATTCCACATTCACGAAAAATTGGCGCACTATGCCAATGCCGCCGTGGACATTGAGTATCAGTTCCCGTTTGGTTTCCGCGAAATTGAGGGGATTCACTCTCGTACGGATTTCGACTTGAAAAACCACCAAGAGCTTTCGAAGAAAAAGCAACAATATTTCGATAATGACCTCGACGAAAACGGTAAGCCGTTTGGAAACTACATTCCGTACGTGGTAGAAACGTCTGTGGGAGCAGACCGTTTGTTTTTGGCGGTATTCTGCAATGCCTTTACCAAAGAAATGGTAGGCGAAGGCGAAAACCAAAAAGAGCGTACGGTGTTGAAATTGCACCCTGCGTTGGCGCCTTTCAAAGCCGCGATTTTCCCATTGGTGAAAAAAGACGGTTTGCCAGAAAAAGCCCGCGAAATCGAAAAAGCCTTGAAAACCGAATTCCGCGTGTTTTACGAAGAGCGCGATGCAATCGGTAAGCGTTATACGCGCCAAGACCTTATCGGAACGCCGTTCTGTATTGCGGTTGATTACCAAACGTTGGAAGACAACACCGTGACGATTCGCCACCGCGATAGCATGGAGCAAGAGCGCGTACATATCAGCGAACTCAAAGCAAAGATTGGCTACGCCGTATCGGAACAGCGGATTTTGGAAGCGATTTAATGGCGTCAGAGACGCTAGACCATAACGTTTCCGAATTTCGGGAACAACTACGAGCCTTTGTCAAAGTTTAACCACTCTGGCAAAGGCTTTTTTATTAGGCTAAACGCCTAAAAACAAAAAAGCCTCAGAGAGGCGAAATCTTAGTAGAAAAAAGGAAAACAAAGACCCTATAGCGCGAGCATTCTGCTCGTGCTTACCATTCCAAGGCTTCGAGCCTAGTTAGGGTGCAAGAAAGGCTTGAAGACGGCTCATAAAGGGAAGGAGCGGGGATGCTCGTGCACACTAAGCAAAAGCCAATGAAATTATTTGTCGGCTGAAAGTTTTTGCTTTACTTTTTTTACAAAATCAACTGTTGCATTTGAAAGAGTTGCAATCTTTTCAAGTCCAAAGTCCGTTTGTGAAAGTAAATTAGCAATAAACGTTTCCTTACTTTTATCAAGTGCAACCAAATATGCTACATCTTTTTCTTCGTCAATATATTTTGCAATGCTATCCATAACTATGTCTTTCAATTTTTGTTCTAATTTACGCAGTTGAGCTAAGATTCGCAACTGTTTGAAATACCTTCTTAACGCTAAATCGCCATCAGTAGTTTCTTCAAGTCTTGCAACAATTTGTTTCAAAGCGTTTTCGGGACTTTCTTTCTCAAAATTAGCTAAAATAGCCAAAACAATTTCTTCGGGTTGGTTTGAATTTAGAAAAATTTTATAATCTACTGAGTTGATAGCAAGTAAGTTATATTTGAATTTCAAATCAATATTTTGTAGTTCAGCAACCATTTTAGCTTTGCCTTTACCCAAGAAAATGACGTATTGATAAGTAGGTAATTGATATTTTCTGATAAGCATTCCTTTGTAATCCAGCATACGATGAACCATATCACCGTCATTGGCTACTTGAAATTCGATTTGAAGAATAAAAATATTTCCTTGATTATCAATTACTTTTTTGAGTACATCGGGTTTGCGTTCTTTGGTGTGCTGCACATCATCGGGGAGTTCTTCCAGAGAAACAGCCGTTATATCAAGTAGGTTCTGCATGATACTTGGTATAACGGCTTCGATGTTTTCTTTAAAAATCTTGTCGTACTGGCTTGACTGTTTTTTCATTTTACAAAGTTAGCAAAATGCCGAGAGATAGATAATTCTGACAGCATTGAAACAGCTACGAGCCTTTGTCAAAGTTTAACCACTTTGGCAAAGGCTTTTTTATTGGGTTAAACGCCTAAAAACAAAAAAGCCTCAGAGAGGCGAAATCTTAGTAGAAAAAAGGAAAACAAAGACCCGATAGCGAGAGCATTCTGCTCGTGCTTACTATTCCAAGGCTTCGAGCCTAGTTAGGGTGCAAGAAAGGCTTGAAGACGGCTCATAAAGGGAAGGAGCGGAAAGTTGAGTTGTTAAGGTGTAGGAGACGCTAGACTATAACGTTCCCAAATTGTAGTTAGGGAGCAGCTATGAACGCTTTGGGGGGGCTTTCAATTGTCGTCATTCGACTTGAACCGAACGACTGCGGGGGAAGAACACACTGTGCTTGAGTGAATAAAAATCCGTAAATTGCACTAAAATTTCACACTTATGTCGAAATATATCAACCCATATACTGATTTTGGATTCAAGAAATTGTTTGGCGAAGAAGCTAACAAAGACTTGTTGGTTGATTTCCTGAATCAATTATTACCAGCCAAGCATCAAATAACAGAATTGAACTTTCGTAATGTAGAAGGAATCGCCGAGTTGTCACATGAACGAAAGGCTATTTTTGACATTCATTGCCAAACCCAAAGTGGCGAACGAATCATCGTAGAAATGCAGAAAGCGAAAGTGAATTTTTTCAAAGACCGTTCGTTATTTTATTCTACTTTTCCTATTCGAGAGCAGGCCAAGCGAGGCGAATGGGATTTTCGCTTGGCTCCGATTTACATGATTGCGATTTTGGATTTTCAATATGATGAACAAGAAGAAAAACAGAAGTTTTTGCGAAGTGTAAAATTAAAAGACCAAGATGGGGATGTGTTTTATGATAAGCTAACCTTTAAATTTATTCAGATGCCGTTGTTTACAAAAGGTGGGGATGAGCTTGAAACGCAATTTGAAAAATGGATATACTTTTTGAAGAAATTAGAGAGTTTTGATGAAATACCAATAATATTACAAGAACCGATATTTGAGAAGGCGTTTGGGGTGGCAGAGGTTGCCAATATGACAGCAGAACAATATGAGCAATATCAAGAAAGTTTATTGACTTACATTGAAGTAAAAGAAGTTGTGAAAACTGCTGAGTTAGACGGTGTAAAAAAAGTTGCAAAAAAAATGCGGGAAATGGGTTTATCTAAATCTCAAATTAAGGAAGCAACGGGGCTTACGGATGATGAGGTTAATGAATTGTAGTTTTGCTTTTTTCGTGCTAACCAAAAGAATTAAGATGGTTGGATTTAAAATTAATTTATTGATTTTCAGTTTCTTGCCTTTTCTTAATTCGGATGTTGGAACACCAAGAAAAGTAAAATTACAGTTCATTTTTGCCGTCCCCAAGACGGCACGCAAGCAGTGATATAAAGCTAAGATATTTATTGCTGAAAACCAAATTTGCGTACCAATTTTCGCTCAAAGTGAATGTCGCAGGAGAGTTTGAAGACCCCTTGAAACCGCTCAAATATCCTTTCGGCAACATAAACTGCAAATTAATTTATTCTTCAGAAATTAATTTGTAATTTTTTTTTCAGATTGAGATTAGAGACTATCCCCCACACACTTTGAGTTTAAGAGAGAAATTAGTACTTTTTGAAAAACTTATCTAAATTTTTGATTTTTAAAGTAATTATTCTAACTCTTTTGGATAAATAATGTTAGCCTTTTTAGCATTAATATTTGACTCATTATAATATTGTAAAATTAGTATTGTAATTGAAGTTGTTAAACTAACTCCTAAAATTCCCAGTAATATTTTAAAAAGTAGAGTTTTACTTAAACAATCAAAGGTTTCAGTAACTAAATTAAAATTCCAAAATGATTTATATAATATGACGAATCCTAAAATGATAAAGGCGAATAAATTGACACCAAACCATATCCAAATTGGTCTTCGCCACTTTTTTAGTACCATTTTCTGAAAGTTATTTCTTTTATCTTTTTTTTCTTGCACTTTTCTTTCATTATCTTGGTTTATTAAAAGTGCAATCTGGCGTCTTAACTCATCATTCTCAAGTTTTGATGCTTCATTTTCTTTATTTATATTTTTAATTTCAATCTGTTTATTTTCTATCGTTTCATTAAGTGTTTCAACACTTTTTTGCAGAATTGATTCGGCAAACTGTTTAGCACCACTATAAATTTCATCTTCATTTAAATCATCAATTAGTAATTCATTAAACTTTTTTTCCACTAATACTTTTACAATATACCTTTGGTGGACAGGATTGTCTGTAATTTCACTGATACCTGAAATTATAATATTTAGTTTATCAAGGTTATAATTTGATTCATTATTTCTAAGATTCAAGAAACTTACAAAACTTCTAAAGTCGTCTTCTGTTCTGTTTAAATACCTTAGAAGTATACTAAACCATTGACTTGGAAGTATCACGATTGGAGTTGAAGAGCTTCTGTTATAATCCCATCTCCTTAATGTCTGGTCTGTTGAAATAAAAAAAAATTTTGCTTCAAAAATGTTTTTTACATTATTTTCTCTTTTTGACTCAATCCATAGAATATTTTCAGCATCATTGTAAGCACTATCGTAGTAACTATTTGCATTCTCTGATGCTTTAAAAGTGGCTATTGAATTTGCGAATTCTGAAATTTGTTTTTTTGTTTTTTCTTCACTTACATCAATTGGAGATTTGTAGTCTTCCTTTATGGAAAATTCGCTTTTAAAGGCTTCATATAGAGATAGTATGTATGCTTCAAAAAGTTCGTATGAGTGATTTATTTTCTGAATTCGCCACCTGTAATAAAAATCATATATACTTGATAAACTTTTTAAATCTTCAAAAATTTGTGGATTAACGGCTCTTGAAGGATATTTTTTTAACTTATCAATGTAGAACTTTATACTATCTTTAAATTCATTTTCGGTAATTTTAGTAATTTTAAGTTCTTCTCCTGCTTGATTAAATTTCTTCAAAAAGGTATTAGTTCTTTTTTTTCTATTTTCACCGTTAATGCCTAAAGCTCTATAGATTATGTTGGTATCAAGGTAGAAAATTTTATTTTTTAAGTCACTTAGGTGAATACTTGAATTAGCATTATTTGTTAGTAGACAATATTCAATAGCATAACTTGCTATATCAAAAATAGCTTTGTCTTTTGCACTATTTTCCCAAGATAAAAAGCTATTAATTATTAACTGGTCTTCTTTTATAAAAGTACCATAATCTACATTAATTTTACCTAAGTTATTTACTTTCGTATTAATTAGATTTTTAAATCCTTCAATATTTGTGGTAAATTGCTGATGCAAAAACCTGTAAATTATTTCTTTTGACTTATCAAATTGAAATTGACTGTTCTGAGTTAAAAATAAATCAATGAAACTATTTATATTTTTATCGTTGATTTTAGGCTCTATATTCTGCCTTCTTTTGGGACTCAAACTTATCAAAAGTTCATTGTCAGAATTTTTTCCAATTATAAACTTTTCATCTTGTTGCTTAAATATTATTTTTGAAATTTCAGAATAATCAAATGTAAGAAAGTACGTTTCTTGAATGAAATCAATAATTTCATGTATTGTAACGCTTTGCCTATTTATTTCAAGTAATGCCGACTCAACTATTTTTCTTTGTGTAGTTTTTGGGTTTACTTCATAATTGTTATCTGCATAAAGTACAGCAGATAGTCTAAATATATTGTTATTTTGCACAAAATTTATTGATTTAAGAGTGTGAGCAATTTTTCCAACTATATAAGTACGAAACAAGTGGTAGGGCAACGCCCTTCTAACTGTTTGGTTATATGGTTGTAATGGTTTAAATTTGTTTAATGAACAAATCTACAAACGATATTAAAAATATCAAATCTTCATCAAAAATTTCCCTAATTATTTTTTTGATGGAGATTTGAACTTGTACTACTCAAAAGACAAGATCAATTTCAGGTCTAAAAAAGCCTATATCAGCAAAAGAAGTCTTGGTTTCAAGCTCCATAAAGAGTTTTATAGCCGCCGTTTCCTAATCTCACAAAAGTATCATTTCAATAAGCCCCATTATAAACATACATTTTGATCAGAGCAAGTCTCTAGTCTCTGGCTTTGTTGGCGGCTTCTTGTCCGCTTACTTGCAGATAAGCCATTGTGGTTTCTAAACTGCTGTGCCCCTCATACCGCTGCTCGCATCCTGCGACGGGGCGGTTCGAACCGTGACGACTATCAAAAGACTTTCGAGCCTACTTTTGCACAAGAAAGGCTTGAAGCCTGTTAATATAAGGCACGAGCGGGGACGCTCGCGCCATCGAGGTTATGTTGTTTTGACCTTAAACCGTTCTTTGTAAAGCTGGTAAAAGCTGAGGGAATAGGCGAGGTAAAAGCAGATGAGAGTGGCTACCGTTGCAACTTGAATTTGAGGAGAAAACGCTTTTAGTTCAATGCCAACTACCCTTGGTATAAACACGAAACAATTGAAAAGTGAAAGTGCAAAGGTGGCTTGCGCACCGATGGCCGTCCATTTGAGTGAATTGATAAACTTGCGCTCTTTCTTGAAATAACCCATCGTGTGTCGGTAAGTCGCGGGCAATAAAAAGAGTAATGGCGCAAAAGATAAGAATCCGAAGAAGCCAATCCCAATTTTTAAGGGTACCAGATACGCAAACTGAAAAGTAAGCGCCCCCACTAAAAGCGACGTAACAATGGTTGGCCAGCGAAAATAATTGCCCATAATTTGCCAGTGCCGTTTTTTGATTTCTCCTGTCAAACTTTCTTCGTATTCGGCTTGAAGTTTACCCAAGCCATACTCTACGGAGGTGTAATCTTTCCAAACACTGTAATGATCCCAAACCCGCGCGGGGCGTTTGTAATCAACAAAACCCGTGTGAACTTCCCCAAAAGCATCGCCAAATGCCATCCCGCTGGCCATTCTATCCTCAATGGCCGTGATGTAGTGGTCGAGGAGTTCTTCGTACAGGTCTTGGTATTTGATGCCTCCTTGAATGATTTCCTTGCTAATGAGGTCGAGTTGTTCTGTTGTCAATTTCATCCGAGCGAAGGTTTAAGATTCAAAATTTTTTGAAGGTTAGACACAAAATCGGTCAATTCGGAGACCGCCGTTTGGGCTTGTTGGTGGCCATTTTCGGTCAGTTTATAATACTTTCGGTTGCGCCCATCCACAAGGGCGTTTTCGGTAGAGAGTACCCCTTCAGCTTCGAGTTTATGAAGCGTAGGGTACAGCGCTCCCTCCGTGAGTTGGAGTTCTCCCAGGGTGATTTCGCGAACCCGCTGGGTAATTTCATATCCATACATGCGCCTATTTTCTTGCAAAAGTTGAAGAACAATGGCGCTCAGACAGCCTTTGAGGTACGTTTGTTGTTGCATACTGCAAATATACATTATATTTCTACATACCAAATTTTCTTAGGTATAAAATTCCTTTCTTTTGTTAACTTTGTCAAAGTTTTAGATTTTGACAAAGTTGGTGGTATGACAGCACTTCCTAAAAAATACTACACACCCGAAGAATACCTAGCGTTGGAAGAAAAAGCGGTCTATAAAAGTGAATACTTTGATGGGCAGATTTATCCGATGGGGGATTTTGAAGGGGACACGCCTGAGGCTATGGCAGGAGCCAAGCCAGCGCATAATGCCATACGGGAAAACCTTTCCATTGAAATTGGTTCATTTTTGAAAAAGAAAGGATGCCGTTCCTACTCAAGCGACCAGCGCGTATTTGTCCCAGCTACGGGGCTTTATGCGTACCCCGATTTAGTGATTGTGTGCGGAAAACCTGAGTTTTCGGACAGTCAAACCAGTAGCCTTACCAACCCCGTTGTGCTGATAGAGGTGCTTTCGCAAAGTACAGCCAATTACGACAGAGGCGAAAAATTTGAACTTTATCGAGAGATTCCGACGTTGAGAGAATATCTACTGGTCGATTCTCGTCGTGTTTGGGTGGAACTTTGGCGAAAAAGCGAGCAGGGGATTTGGTCGTTGATGTTTGAAAGTAAGTCGTTGGACGCCACGGTACATTTAGAAGCAATTCAGGCCGATTTACTGCTGGCTGATTTATACGCAAATACGGAAGATTTGCCCGAAACGGTTTTTAGAATTAGATAAACGTAAATAAAATTGAGCAACAGCTATGAGGTTTTACAAGTTATCATGTTTAGAAACCTCATAGCTGTGTCAAAAGGACTGAAAGTAAACCACGTGGGCACTTTCAGTCCTTTTGTTTTTTTGTTCCACAGTTAGTTTTGTTATGTACAATTTACAATTTTGGCTTCTATGCCTCAGTAACTTCCTATTTTCTGCGAGTTTTCAAATGATGATTCCCGAACTGCCCGATTACCTGACGGCGATGGGCGGACAACCTTACATCGGACTTATCATTGCACTTTTTACGTTTACGGCGGGGTTGTCGCGGCCATTTAGCGGCAAACTGACCGATACCATTGGCCGAGTACCCGTCATGGCTTTTGGGTCGTTGGTGTGTTGTGTGGCGAGTTTGTTTTACCCTTTTGTCCACGTGGTGTGGGGCTTTTTGTTGCTTCGCTTTTTACACGGATTCTCAACGGGAACAAAACCAACTGCCACGGCCGCTTACGTCGCCGACATCATTCCCGAAAATCGTCGCGGAGAGGCGGCGGGGATGTTGGGTATTTTTACCGCCACGGGCATGTCGTTAGGACCCGCCATTGGAAGCTACCTCACGATGTCGATGGGCATCAACCCCATGTTTTTTGTGTCGTCGGCGTTCGCGCTGTTGTCGATTTTGATTTTGCTCAACATGAAAGAAACGTTGGTTCAAACAGAACGTTTCCGATTTAGTATGCTCAAAATCAGTCGTTCCGATTTGTTTGAGCCGCGCGTCCTCAACGTGTTTGTGGTGATGTTTGCCGTTTCATTTTCATCAGGAGTTATTCTGACGCTTATTCCAGACGTGAGCAAAACCCTCGGGATTCATAACAAAGGGCTGTTTTTTACGGTCTATACCATTGCTTCTTTGGTGGTACGGGTGTTTGCTAGTAAATCGTCAGATGTCTATGGGCGCGTTCCTGTGATGATTGTTTCCTCTATACTTTTGGCGCTTGGGATGGGTATTTTGGGCGTTAGCCAATCGGTGTGGAGTTTCTGGACGGCGGCGATTTTGTTTGGTTTCTCTTGGGGACTCAACACACCTACCTTGACCGCATGGACAATTGACCTCAGCCACCCCGACTATCGCGGAAGGGCATTGGCAACCATGTACATTGCGCTTGAAGCAGGCATTGGGGTAGGGGCGTGGTGGTCGGGCTGGTGGTACGGCGGAAAACTCGCCAATATCCCCGTGGCCTTTTATGTTTCGTCGGTTTTGGCGTTAGCTTCGTTGGGTTACTTAGTGTGGTGGAAACGCACGCATCGCACCGTAGTTGGATAAAAATTAAAAACTAATGACCTTCCTCAGTACAACGCGTTG
This sequence comes from Runella defluvii, assembly GCF_014195535.1. Classification (GTDB taxonomy): domain Bacteria; phylum Bacteroidota; class Bacteroidia; order Cytophagales; family Spirosomataceae; genus Runella; species Runella defluvii. The sequence continues at coordinate 76,246 of NZ_JACIBY010000008.1, forward strand.
GTTTGTGTCGTAATTTTGCCCCGATGCAAGAACTTCGTACCCTCATCGGAAAAGAAATAACCCTCGAATGGCGCCAACGCTACGCCCTCAATGGGATGCTGTTGTACATTGTAAGTACGGTGTTTGTCTGTTATTTGAGTTTTAAACTCAAAGCCAACCAGCTGACGCCCATTACGTGGAACACGCTATTTTGGATTATTATCTTGTTTACGGCGGTTAATGCCATTTCCAAAAGTTTTACCCAAGAACGCGCTGGGCGCCTTTTGTACTATTATACTATCGCAAGTCCACAAGGCATTATTCTTTCCAAAATCATTTACAATTCGGGATTGATGCTGGTATTGTCGTTGACGGGGTTTGGGTTTTACGCTTTTGTGATGGGCAACCCTGTCGGAGATTTGTGGATGTACTTGGTGACGATTTTTTTGTCAAGCATCGGGTTTGCGTCGTCGTTGACGATGGTGGCGGGGATTGCCTCCAAAGCCGAAAACAACGGCGCCTTGATGGCGATTCTGAGTTTTCCCGTGATTATTCCTATGTTGTTGATGGTGATGAAGTTAGCAAAAAATGCCCTCGATGGCTTAGACCGTGGGTCTAGTTCGGAAGAAGTCATGATTTTGTTGGCGTTGGATGCCATCGTGGTTAGTTTGTCCTTAATTTTGTTTCCTTATTTGTGGCGTAGTTAGAGAATTAAAGTAATACCTTATGAAGAATAACTGGTGGAAAATAATAGCGGTGCTACTGCTGACTTATACACTTTACTTTGGATTGATGGGGACGGTTCCTCGTCGTGCCATTTTGAACGAAAGTATCCGTAACGTGTATTTCCATGTACCGATGTGGTTTGCCATGATTGCTATGCTCACTACCTCGTTGGTATATGCCATTAAGTATTTACGTACCAATGATTTACAATACGATCTCAAGTCGGTAGAGTTTACCAATGTCGCTATTTTGTTGGGAATTTTGGGTTGTGCTACGGGCTCGCTGTGGGCTTCCGTTACGTGGGGCGACCCTTGGCCAAGCGATCCCAAACTCAATAGCGTCGCCATCAGCATGTTGATGTACTTTGCTTACTTAATTTTGCGCGGGTCGTTTGATGATGAACAGCGTCGGGCGCGTATCTCGGCCGTGTATAATATTTTGGCGTACGCCGTGTTTATTCCCCTTATTTTTATTCTCCCTCGTTTGACTGATTCATTGCACCCAGGCAACGGTGGAAACCCCGCATTCAGTGAATTGGACATGGACAACCAAATGCGACGGATTTTTTACCCCGCTGTGATTGGTTGGGGATTACTCGGAACGTGGATGGCTACGGTACGAGTGCGAGTACGAATGTTGGAGGAGCAAGCAGATTAAAGTAGATGAATGAAAGGATTGTGGATAGTTCTTGTGGTTGGACCCTTGTTGGTGATGGGACAAACCTCTAGTCGAGCGTATGATAAAGTAACTTTTAAGTTTACGCCGAGTACGTTGATGTCGTTGACAAGTCCAGCGTGGCAAGCTGGTTTTGAATACCGTCCCAAAAGAAATTTTGGAATAAACACGGAATTTGGGTCAAACCTAAGCGGATTGGGTTACGGAGTTGATTGTTTTTCTTGTTCGGGGCAGCAGTATTATCATGCAAACTTCAAAATGAAAGAGGAGTTTCGGTGGTACATGACGCCTGGCCCTAACCCAGAATGGTATTTTGCCCAAGAAGTGTTTGTGATGAGGGACAACTACAAGCTAAGAAATGGGTATTCGAACCAAGACTCGCTGTACTATACCTTTGGGCGAGCCGAATATGACCGACTTGTGTTTGGAACAGCCTCAAAAATAGGCGTGTTGTACAATTTGAATAAATATTGGCGACTAGAAATGTTTATTGGCTTAGGAGTTCGGGTTCATCGTTCAAACTTTGAGTTGTGGGGTGAAAAAAGAATGGAAGGGAAACCATCGAGCGATTCCCCTTTTAATCGAGCCCGTCCAGTCAATGTGGAAATGCTACCTCACCCGTCGATTGGCTTTAAATTGGGGTATGTACTTTGGAAAGGAACTGAATAATTTAAAATAACGAATCAGAATGAAAAAAAATAGCAAAAATACCTTTATTACAACCCTTCTTTTTGTGTTGGTTTCTTTAAACCTATTTGCTCAACAAGCCGTTGAACAGGAAATTTCAATGGCCGACCAAATGCGTGCCGATGGTAAAATTTGGGTGGTATTTGCGGTTATATCGGTCATTTTTGTGGGGATTATTGCCTTTTTGGTGAATATAGATAGGAAAGTTTCAAAGCTAGAAAAACAAGCAAAAAAATGAGCCTTTTAGACTTGATAGCCAAAATCGAAAAACTACCACTGGAAAAACAAACAGAGGTAGAAGACTTTGTTGGCTTTAAGGAGTTAATTTCATTATTTCCCCGCAGAAATCCGCTGAATAATACAAGCGCAGATTTTCACTGAAATAAGACTTAATGAAGCTATTGATCTGCGTGCATCTGCGGCTCTACATCAGCGCTAATCAGCGGGTAAAACGTTAATCAAGATAACAAAAAAATAAAGAGTACGGAGTAACACGAATTTGGTAAGCATCAAAAATCAGTAAACAAATGAAAAAGATACACATTTTTGGACTTATAGTCATCGCGATTGCGATTGGAATCATTGTTTCGACCTACGGAAACGCCAGTACGTATTCCAATTTTACGGAAGCCGAAGAATTGGCCAAAGAAGGCGAAAAATCGGAAATTCACGTAGTGGGTAAACTCACCAAAGACGCAAACGGACAGATTGTGGGAATGAAATACGACCCCGTTATGGATCCCAACCACTTTGAGTTTATGTTGGCCGATACCAATAGAGTCGTTAAAAAAGTAGTATATGGCAGCCCTAAACCACAAGATTTTGATAAGTCAGAACAAGTAGTGGTCATTGGGCGCATGGAAGGCGACCACTTCGCTTGTAATAAAATCTTGATGAAGTGCCCTTCAAAATATACCAACGAAAAGCCTGATTTTAAAGAAGCGACGGCTGCTAAACTGTAGATTATATCCAACCATGACCCTCGGAAACTTAGGACACCTTCTCGTCATTTTATCGTTCGTAACGGCATTAGTGGCTACTTACGCTTACTTGCGTGTCACGCTGTTACGAACCGATTCGTTAGAACTCAGTTCTTGGAAGCGCTTCGCAAGAGGAGCTTTTTACGTACACGTTGCGGCCATTTTGGGTGTATGTGCAACGTTATACACGATCATTTACGGACACCATTTTGAGTACCACTATGCGTGGAGCCACTCCTCAAAAGCACTACCGTGGTATTACATGATTTCGTGTTTTTGGGAAGGCCAAGAAGGGAGCTTTATGCTTTGGATGTTTTGGCAAGCCATTTTAGGGGTTGTGCTGATTCAGACCAATAAATTGTGGGAAGCCCCCATGATGACTGTTTATACCTTGGTACAGGCATTTTTGACCTCAATGATTTTAGGGGTTATTATCCCAGGTATTGATTTTAAAATTGGCAGTACGCCTTTCTTGACCATGCGGGAAGCTATGCCTGATTTACAAGTTTGGGCAATGAATCCCAATTTTGTTCCTAAAGACGGAAATGGCCTCAATCCTTTGCTTCAAAACTACTGGATGGTGATTCACCCGCCGACGCTGTTTTTGGGATTCGCGCTCACGTTAGTTCCGTTTGCGTATTTGATGGCGGGGCTTTGGAGAAAACAAGTAATCGAATGGCTTCGTCCAGCCTTGCCTTGGATGCTTTTGACGGGCGTAATTTTGGGCGTGGGTATTTTGATGGGCGGCTATTGGGCTTACGAAACCCTGAGTTTCAACAGTTACTGGAGTTGGGACCCCGTCGAAAATGCCGTATATGTGCCTTGGCTGGTAGGAATTGCTGCTTTGCACACCATGATTATTGCCAAAAAAAATGCGTCAGCACTCAAAGCCTCGGTGATTTTGGTCATTGCCCAGTTTATCCTGATTTTATATTCAACCTTCCTTACCCGAAGCGGAATTTTAGGAAATTCATCCGTACACTCATTTACTGATTTAGGGCTTTCGGGGCAGCTATTGCTCTATTTACTGGCATTCATTGCGGTTTCGGTGATTATTTCGGCCCGCGCTTGGAAATTACTCCCTACCGACGCAGAAGAAGTATCGACCTACTCGCGGGAGTTTTGGCTCTTTATTGGCGCTACCGTGATTTGTTTGGCAAGTTTTCAGGTCATTATTCCAACTTCTATTCCTGTTTGGAATAAAATTGTGGAAAGCTTTGGCGGGGTGTCTAAATTGGCTCCACCTACCGATGCCATTACCTATTACACAAAATTCCAACTTTGGTTTTTTGCGGTCATTGCCATCTTAACAGGGATTGGCCAGTATTTCTGGTGGAAACGGGTGCAGAAGGGTAAAATGCAGGACTTACTTACCCCAGTCTGGATTACCTTATTCATCACTGCGATTCTCATTACTTTTGGGGGCATCAACAAACTCCCTTACATCGCTTTGTTGACGGCTTCGGTATTTGCATTGGTGGCAAATATGACCATTATTTTGGGCGTTCTCAAAGGCAGCTATCGACTTTCTGGCGGGGCAATTACCCACATCGGCGTTGCTTTGATGTTGATTGGTATTTTGTGGTCATCGGGTTATCAAAAGGTTGTGTCGCTCAATGGCTCAGGACTTTTAATTTCAAAAGAAGACTTTTTTACCAAAGACGATAACCGTGAAAACAAAGAAAACGTGTTGTTATGGTTGGGTCAATCAACGCGTATGGGTGACTACTTGCTGACCTACCGCGGGCCACGCACCGAAATTCGGGATGTGCCGCAGTACGTGCCAAGCAGTTGGTTAGATATCATCGAGGGCGATTTTCACGCGGTGTGTTTGCGGGATATTACTATTGGTGAAAAAACATACCACAAGAAAGGTGATACCGTAGCGGTGTATCCAGAAAACGTATTCTATGAAGTGGAGTACCGTGAACCAACGGGGCGAATTACGACACTCTTCCCACGGGTACAGTTCAATGAGCGAATGGGTATGGTAACGTCGCCAGATATTAAGCGGGAACTCAACAAGGATTTGTATTCATACGCAATGATAGGTAGCAATCCAGGTGACGCAGAAGAATGGTCGCCTACTGAAAATTTCAGAGTGGCGCTGCAAGATACATTTTTTGTAAACGACTACGTGGCGGTGCTCGAAAGCGTTACCCGTACGAATGCCGTTGAAGGGGTTGCGTTAAATCCGAATGACATTGCCGTAAAAGCACAAATCAAGATTTTGGACAAAGAACGTGAGTACTATGTTGCTCCGACCTTTGCCATTAATCAAGACCGCATGGTGATGCGCAAACCCGAAGTGAGCGAAGAATTGGGTCTTCGGATTCAATTTATGGAGATTGATCCTAAAACGGGAACGTTCAGTTTTGATGCCAATTCAAAGCAGCGCGATTATATTGTCATGAAAGCCGTAGAAAAACCCCTCATCAACGTCCTTTGGATTGGGACGCTGATATTGGTTGTTGGTTTTACCATGTCAACCTTGCGCCGTTTCAGGGAGTTTCGTTTGATTCGTGATAAAGGTGTTGAATTGGAAAAAGTGCTGGACTAAATCGTGAATGAATGACGAAAAAGTCGGGCGATAAATAACCAAACAAAAAAGCAAGGTCGTAAGTCCTTGCTTTTTTGTTTCTACCTCAGAAAACAAACTTGTAAAAACTGCGAGAACAATCATCACAATGGTACCGTCGAATTGGTAAAAAAAACAACGGATATTTGAATAAAAAAGGACGGGGAACCCGCTCAATGGCACTTGAGCCGCAGTAAGTACACTTTCGTGAGGCAGACACGGTGGTTGAAAGATTTTTCATAACAAAGTAATGATTGAGGAAGCTAGCTAATAAATATACAGTAAAAAGCATAAAAATACCCTGTAACAACTTGATTAAATGTTGTTTATTGAAAAGTTCTTTGCTAAATACAGTTTTGGCTTGCTATTGTTATGTTCCCTTGCCCCGAGATTTTTTTACGTAGAATCATAAATATAAAAGTGATACGTATAGTCTTCAATTCTTGTAGAAATGATGTGAAAAAGCTTTGAATTTTGGGCTAAAATGATGATTATTGTTACAAACCCGACTTCATCAACCCGTTATGGCTTTTCGCGCTACTTCTTACCTTGTTTTCGTGCTTTTATCTTTGGGTAGCTATGTGTTTGCCCAAAACTCCAACGTGTTAGGAGCTCGGTACATTGTTACTGGGCGGGTGCTGCATTACCCCGAAAAAACACCATTTGCAGGGGTGACCATTGTGGCACGAGGCCCCGAACGGCTCGTTACTACCTCCAAAGCGGATGGCACTTTTCGTTTTGAACTTCTACGAGGCAAATACACGATGGTGGCACGGATGCTGGGTTATTTTACGGAAGAAACTCCTATCATCGTTCCCGAAGACAACGAACTGGAGTTTTTGTTGCGAGAAAATGCGCTCTTATTAGAAGAAGTACAAGTAAGTGAAACAAAGGCTGAACAAAATGTCTCGAAAGTCGAAATTGGGGTCGCAAAACTGACCATCAAAAGCATCAAGAAAATACCTGCGGTGTTGGGCGAAGTGGACGTAATGCGGAGTTTGCAGCTACTTCCTGGCGTATCGAGCGTGGGCGAAGGGGCTACGGGCATCAATGTCCGAGGAGGCAGCATTGACCAAAACCTTATTCTCATCGACGATGCGCCCGTTTATAATTCGTCGCATTTGATGGGTTTGTTTTCGGTTTTTAACCCCGATGCCCTCAAAGACGTAACGTTTTATCGCGGAGGAATTCCCGCGCAGTATGGAGGAAGGACGTCGTCGGTGATTGAGGTAAAAGTAAAAGAACCCGATGCTGAAAAATGGAAAGTTCAGGGTGGGGTAGGACTGGTCGCCAGCCGATTGATGGTCGATGGGCCTCTGGTTAAAAATAAAATGGCCTTGCTCGTAGCAACCCGAGCTTCGTTTTCAGATTATTTATTTCGATTTGCTAAAACGGCTTCGTTAAAGGGGACAAAAGCCAATTTTTATGACATTACAAGTAAATTAGCCATTAAATCTTCGACCAAAAACCAAGTCTATATCACCTTTTACCAAGGGAAAGACGTCTTTAAAATCGCGGGCGATTCCTTGGCACGAACCGAAGTAAACGCTACTTCGTCGGTGTTTGATTGGCAAACGCGTAACCTGACGGCGCGTTGGAATCATGCCTTTTCCGAAAAACTGTTTGCCAACTTGACCACCGTTTATAGCCGTTACGCACCCACCATTACCAATCCAGATTCGGCCAATGCCTTTGAATTAAAATCGGGAGTGACGTACAAAAACCTAAAGTTGGATGTGGGCTATGTAGCAGGGAAACATAAAATAGACGTTGGGTTAAGCGGAATTCGGTATGACATTCAACCAGGCGATTTGCAACCTACTTTGGCGTCGTCAAACATCAATCCGCTGACACTCCAAAAAGAACAAGGCTTAGAAGCTGCGGCCTATTGGAACCACGAAATCGAAGTCAGCAAACAACTGAGCGTGATGTATGGCTTGCGGTATTCGTGGTTTGCCGCGCTGGGCCCGTACCGAGTCAATGCGTATGAACTCAACGTACCTCGCGACCCTACGACCACGACGGGCGGGGTAGATTATGCTTCGGGTAAAGTCATAAAAACCTACGGAGGCTTAGAGCCGCGCTTGGTCGCTCGACTCAATTTGTCGCCTACGACTTCGTTGAAATTTAGTTTTAACCGAATGTATCAGTATTTACAGCTCATTTCAAATACGACGGCGGCTTTGCCCACCGACCGTTGGAAGTTGAGCGATGCCTTTTTGAAGCCCCAAATCGGCGACCAGCTCTCGTTGGGAATATTTAAAAACTGGCAAAAAGATACCTACGAAACATCGTTGGAGTTGTATTATAAGCGTTTGACTAACGTAGCCGATTACCGAAATGGGACTAACTTGACCCTGCTCGAAGCCCCCGAAACGGCGATTTTGCAAGGAACGGGTCGTTCGTACGGCGCTGAAGTGTTGGTGCGTAAGAATACGGGTTTTTTGACAGGTTGGGTAAGTTATACTTTTGCCCAAACCGAGTACCTAATCAATAGCCCTTACGCGGAAGATAAGTACCGAAACGGGGTGTATTATCCTGCCAATTTTAACAAACCACACACCGTGAATGTCGTGCTTAATTATCGGATTAGTCGCCGTACAAGTTGGTCGTTTAACTGGGTGTATAGTACAGGGCGGCCCATTACGTATCCGATTGATAAGTATTTTGTGGACAATGTGTATGTGCCAAACTACACCTTGCGAAATCAGGCAAAAATCCCTGATTATCACCGCTTAGATATTGGCTTTAACGTTGATGCGCTCCCTACCACCAAGCGCAAATGGCAAAGCGGTTGGGCTTTTTCGGTGTATAATTTATACGCCCGTCAAAATGCGTATTCTATTTTCTTCCGCACCAAAAATGACAACGTTTTGCAGTTTTACAACAAAGTAAATGCCTATAAGCTCTCCATCTTTGGAACCCTCATTCCTTCAATTACGTACAATTTTACCTATTAAAAAGCCATGTCAGTGAGACGTTATTTTGCCATTGTCATACATCATTTGCTGGGAAAAAGATGGATAGGAGCAGTAGGAGTTGCTTTGATATTAAGTCAATGCGTCACAAGTTATGACCCAAAAATCACAGAAAACGCTCAAAAACTGGTGGTCGATGGCACGATTACTAACCAGCCTGGCCCGTATAAAATTCGCCTACAATACAGCTACCCTTATACCAATCAAACTTCCGTGAATACCATTGGAGGAGCGACCGTTGTGATGAGCGACGACCAAGGAATGACCGAAAAGCTGACCGACCGTGGGCAGGGGTTGTACGAAACCTCAGTAACGGGGATACGAGGAATCGTTGGAAGAAAATACCACATTACCATCAAAACGCCCGATGGGAAAACGTATGCATCCAACCCTGAGTTACTCAAACCTGTAGCCGAGTTTGGAACGTTTTATACCGAATACCAAGAAACGAATTCGGCGAAGTTGAGGGGGCAGTTTGCCATGTATGTCGATGTAAAAGACCCGAGTACTCCCAACGATTTTTATCGCTGGAAATGGGCGCATTATGAGGAAATTAATTACTGTTTACAGACCGTCACAACGACCCCAGGTGGCGTCATTGCCACCCGAAACAAGTGCTGTGAACCGTGTTGGAAAATAGAGGCGTGTAATGGCTGTATCATTTTGGCCAACGATCGCCTTACCAATGGACAGACGATTACGAGAGTTCCAATCGGCAAAATTCCATTTGATGGGGTTTCAAATTATTTTATTCTTTTTGAGCAATATTCGCTGACTCAGGAAGCGTACCAGTTTTGGAAAGGGGTTGATAGCCAAATCAATAACTCAGGAGGTATTTTTGACCTTCCTGCGGCGACGGTCGTTGGAAACGTAAATTGTACCAGCCACCCCGAAGAGCAAGTGTTGGGTTATTTCGGAGCGTCTTCGGTGGTTTATAAATCCATGTACATACCTCGTAATACTACCGCCTCACTTCCGTATAACTCGGATTATTTTAATTGGATTGATTTGACTTCTTGTTACCGATGCCAAGAAAGCCCGTACCGAACCCAAAAAGCCCCGTTGGGGTGGTGATGTTGATGGTTAATTCGTGGGTACAAGCATTATTAAATCTGAATGAAGGCAATTTTGGCCGTCTTTTTGCTTGTGTTTTAACAGAAAGACGCTTAATATCGTTACATGAAAACACATAATGGCCTAGTTTGAAGCTAGGTACTTCTGAAAATTTGATTCAATTTGGGAAAATACTGCTGTTGAGTGGCCTTGTTATGCTAACAATGGTGGCTTCACTGCGCCCGCCTACCACGGAAGAAATCACGGCCGAACGGTTTGAAAAAACGCTTATTTTTAAGAAACACCAATTTGAAATCAGTACAACTGAGGCAGGGGCTGTGCGTGAAATGGTGATGAAAGTAAGCCGTAATAACCAATTATTAATCACGATACGCCAGAAAACGGACGGTTGGGTCATCAACGCCGAAACCGCCGATTTGGACCAAAACAACGCGCCCGAGATTTACATCTATTCGTGTACGTACGGCAGCGGAGCGTTTGGAAAAGTGTATGGCTACCAATTTTTCCCCGACTCATTTGACAAAATCCACATGGCTCCCCTGACGCCCGAATTATCGAAAGGGTACATGGGGCATGACATGTTTAAAATGGAGGATGACCACTTGGTTCGGCAGTTTCCTATTTATCTTGCAGGTGACATCAATGCCAAAGCAACGGGTGGCGTTCGGAAGGTAAAATATAAATTACAGGACATTGAGAAACGACTGGTGTTGATTCCAGAGTAACCTATGATTGTCGTAATCGCCCCTTAGAATGGCGTAATTCCACCCCTCACGATAGCTGAAAGCCTCCTACCTTTGTCCTATCAATTAAACGACAAAAAATACATAGCGTGAAAAAGCTAAAATTACAAATGCAAATGACCCTGGATGGGTTTGTGGCAGGGCCAAACGGAGAAATGGATTGGATGACTTTTGCATGGACAGAAGACCTCATCAATTATGTCACCGAATTGACCAATTCGTTTGATACGATTGTGCTGGGAAGAAATCTTGCTGAAGGGTTTATTCCACATTGGAAGAGTGTGGCTGAAAACGTTGACAGTCCAGAAGTAGAAGTGGGTAAAATCTTCACCACGACGCCAAAAGTCGTTTTCTCAAAAACATTAACGTCATCTTCTTGGGAAAATACGGTGGTGACAAACGGTGAGCTAGCGGAAGAATTGAATCAGCTGAAACAACAAGAAGGGAAAGACATAATCGCCTACGGTGGAGGAAAATTTGTGTCTTCGCTGTTGAAAGAAAACTTAATTGACGAGCTTCATTTGTTTGTCAACCCAGTGGCTATTGGCAACGGAATGCCCATTTTTGGGGATTTAACGAGCAAATTGCCCTTTGAACTCGTGACCGCAAAGCCCTTTGAGTGCGGAATTGTAGTGATGAATTACCGTAAAAAAACGCAGTAAGGTTTGGGTGGGGCGGGTTTCTCAAAACCCGCCCGTCCGCCCGTCCATACTACTTATAAGCCACAAGCACCTGCCAATGCGCGTTTGGCATATACCTTGGCCAGATGTTTACGGTAGGTTTTCGAAGCATAATGGTCCTCGTTCAACTCAGCACCTTCGGCCGCAGCATTGGCGGCGGCTTCAATGGTTTCGAGAGAGGCAGCTTTACCGACAAGCGCCGCCCCTACGGCTTCGTCCAAAAAGGCACCGTCAGCGCTTACGCCCGTAAAAGCAACAGTGGCGTCGGTGATCGTGCCGCCATCAATGGTGACGGAAGCCGCACAGCCTACAATGGCAAAACGAGAGGCAGGCTGCATAAACTTACGATAAACACTCCGCGAACCTGCCGCAGGGGCTGGAAGTACGACTTCAGTGACAATTTCGCCTTCTTCAAGCGCCGTGTAGAAAAATCCTAAGAAAAACTCCGTCGCTGGAATCTCACGGGCACCGTTGGGTCCCTCTACTTTGATGCTGGCATTGAGGGCAATTAAGGCCGCAGGCCAGTCGGCCGAAGGGTCAGCGTGGGCAATGCTTCCGCCCAAAGTACCTACGTTGCGTACTTGGGTATCGCCAATGAGTTCTCCTGCTTCAATCATTGCCCCGTAGCGACTCTGAATATCGGCATTAGAAATAATGTCATGGTGTGTACTGGCAGCACCAATAGCGACGCCACCATCACGGACTTCGATATAACGTAACTCAGGAATACGAGCAATGTCAATCAACAACGAAGGGCTGTTGAGGCGAAGCTTCATGGCGGGAATAAGGCTGTGGCCGCCTGCCAAAATTTTTGCGTCTGGGTTTTCTGCCAAAAGGCTAATCGCCTCGCTCACCGACCCTGCGCGTTTATAATCAACTGCTTGTGGTATCATGTTTTGATTAGTGAAATAGTGAATGAATGTCGATTTTTGAGTGCAGAGTGTCGAATTTTGGATATACGACACTCTGCATTCTACACTCGAAACTTACGATTGCATTGCCGACCACACGCGCTCAGAAGTAAGCGGCATACGGATGTCTTTGACTTGATGTCCTGCTGACCAAAGCGCATCAATCACGGCATTGACCACGGCAGGTGTTGAACCAATACAGCCCGCTTCTCCCGCTCCTTTGACCCCAAGGGGGTTGTGCGGACAAGGCGTTACTTGGCGGTCGAGTTCAAACATGGGCAAATCATCGGCGCGAGGCATGGCATAATCCATGTACGAGCCATTAATGATTTGACCATTTCCGTCAAATTCAACCCCTTCGAGCAGTGCTTGTCCGATGCCCTGTGCCAAACCACCGTGGATTTGTCCATCGACAATCATTGGGTTAATCACATTTCCTACGTCGTCAACGGCGATGAAACGTTTTACTTTGGTTGCGCCCGTTTCTTTGTCAACTTCTACCACCGCAATATGACAACCAAACGGATACGTAAAGTTGGTAGGGTCGTAGAAACTGCTAAAGTCAAGCCCTGGCTCAAGGTTGGCAGGATACACGTGTGGTACGTAAGCCGTCAGGGCAATGTCGCCAAAGCCCAGTGATTTATCTGTCCCTTTAACGGTGAATTTTCCGTCCGTAAATTCAATGTCATCGGGCGAACATTCAAGTTTGTGAGCGGCGATTTTAGCGCCTTTTTCGATGATTTTATCCAAACTTTTCATAATGGCACTCCCCCCTACGGCCAACGAACGGGAGCCGTACGTGCCCATCCCGAACGCAACCGTATCAGAGTCGCCGTGAATGATGTCAACGTCTTCCATCGGAATGCCGAGGCGGTCGGCAACTACTTGTGCAAACGTCGTTTCGTGCCCTTGTCCGTGGGAGTGGGCTCCTGTAAATACGCTCACTTTTCCCGTGGGCTGAACGCGCACTTGTCCTACTTCGTACAAACCTGCCCGCGCTCCCAAAGAACCCACAACGGCCGACGGAGCAATACCGCAAGCCTCAATGTACGTAGAGAAACCAACGCCCAGGAGTTTGCCCGAAGCGGCGGCTTCTTTTTGGGCTTTGCGGAAATCTTCGTAGCCAAGCATTTCGAGGCCACGATGAAGCACGCCATGGTAGTTACCACTGTCGTACTGCAAGGCCACGTTGGTTTGGTAGCCAGGTTGCGTTACCCCGTCGAAGGCAGGAATAAAGTTTTTGAGGCGCAATTCGGTAGGGTCAACGCCCATTTCTAAGGCCGAAAGGTCGAGAAGGCGTTCCAATAAATAAGTAGCTTCGGGGCGGCCTGCACCACGATAAGCATCAACGGCAGTTGTATTGGTAAACACACACGTCATGTCCAAGTGAATCTTAGGCGTGGTGTAAAGTCCTTGTAAAAGCGTACCGTGCAGATAAGTCGGAACAGCTGTTGAGAACGTAGAAAGGTAAGCGCCCAGATTGGCAAATGTCTTGATACGAAGGCCAACGATTTTTCCGTCACCATCAAAACCCATTTCAGCTTTGGTGACGTGGTCGCGGCCGTGAGCATCCGTCAAAAACGCCTCCGAACGGGTTTCTGTCCACTTCACAGGGCGGCCTGTTTTCTTGGCCGCAAGCGTGACCAATGCCTCTTCGGTGTAGTGATAAATTTTGGAACCAAAACCACCACCTACGTCGGGGCCTACAACGCGCACCTTGTGTTCGGGCAAACCCAATACAAACGCACACATCAACAAACGGATGAGGTGCGGGTTTTGGGTGGAGGTATAAAGGGTATATTTGTCGTAAACGCCATCATAATGGCCAATGTAGCTGCGAGGCTCCATGGCATTGGGAGAAACCCGCTGATTGACAAACTCTAAGGTAGTAATATGAGCTGCTGATGCCATGGCTTCGTCCACCTCAGCTTTCGGATTCCCAATTTCCCAGTCAAAACAGACATTGTTGGGAACATCGTCGTGAACCAAAGGTGCACCTGCTTCTACGGCCTTGGAGGCGTCGGTAATGGCAGGAAGTACTTCATAATCAATAATAATAGCCTCGGCAGCGTCTTGTGCTATTTCGCGACTTTCAGCGACGACCATCACCACCGCATCCCCTACGTGGCGTACTTTGTCTTTGACCAACAGCGGGTGAGGAGGTTCTTTCATAATGTCGCCATTTTTGAAGTTGACCTGCCAGCCACAAGGAACGCCATAATGGCCTACTTCATCGCCTGTCATAATGGTTACGACCCCTTCCATGGCAGCGGCAGCCGACGTGTCAATGCTTTTGATACGTGCGTGGGCGTACGGACTTCTAAGTATATAGGCGTGGGTCATACCTGGGAGGTTGATGTCGTCGGTATAGCGACCTTTGCCAGTAATAAAACGCTTATCTTCAATGCGTTTTACTGATTTTCCAATGAATTTATTGCTCATGATTTTAAGTTGAAAATGTTGAAATTTGAAGTTTTGAAAATGGTAGAATAAAGACGGTGCTAAGACTTAGTTAACGGCGTCCTCTATTTTCAAATTAAACTTCTTCTGTCAGTTGCCCCGCGGCGTGTTGCACCGCCCGAACGATGTTGTGATAACCCGTGCAGCGGCAAATGTTTCCTTCCAACCCTTCGCGAATTTCTTGTTCGGTAGGATTTGGGTTACGGTTGAGCAAATCGGCGGCGCACATGATCATGCCTGGGGTGCAGAAACCGCACTGAAGGCCGTGCTCTTCTTTAAAGCCTACTTGGAGTGGATGCAATTCGTCGCCCGAGGCCAACCCTTCAATCGTAGTGATGGTGGCACCGTCGGCTTGGGCAGCAAGCATGGAGCAGGATTTAACGGCATGGCCGTCGAGGTGAATCGTACAAGCACCGCAGCTACTGGTATCACAGCCTACGTGCGTGCCAGTGAGGCCAAGAACATCGCGTAGGTAATGTACCAAAAGCAATCGGCCTTCTACGTCGTGAGTGCGTTGAGTACCGTTGACAGTTACTGTTATTTTTGGCATACTTCTTAAAAGGTTATGTGCTTTCGCACGGTTTAAAGGAAAGATGTTTTGTGTTTCAGCCCTTCCAAGTTTCCAAAACTTAGAAGGGCTCTTCGGTCGGGTTTTGAGAAACCCTCGGCACGTTGGAAGGGCTCTTCGGTCGGGTTTTGAAAAACCCTCGGCACGTTGGAAGGGCTCTTCGGTCGGGTTTTGAGAAACCCTCAGCACGTTGGAAGGGCTCTTCGGTCGGGTTTTGAGAAATCCTCTGCACGTTGGAAGGGCTCTCTTCGGTCGGGTTTTGAGAAACCCTCTGCACGTTTTGAGAAACTCTCAGCACTTTTAACCTGCTGTGGAGAGCTCGTCCTCGAAATTTTTGAAAAATTGTTTGGTCAAGGTGCTGGCAACGCCGCTCATCACGCGGTTTCCAGTACGAGCCAATAGCCCCGACATATCAGCCTTGCCGTCAAATGATAATTCGGTTTGGGAATCGGAGAGCGGCTTCAGCGTCATGTTGATGTCGGCATTGACGTTGCCTATTTTGCTGTTTTGTACCACACGCAACGTAAAACTCTCGGGAGCTACGGCATTGGCTACTTCGGCTTTTCCTTCAAATTTGCCCGCAACGGGGCCAATTTTTACCTCAGCAATGGCTTTATAAACGCCTTCACTTTCGAGCTCAAGGCGCGAGATACCTGGTGTTACTTTGGCCAGCGTTTCGGGATTCA
Source organism: Runella defluvii (assembly GCF_014195535.1). Lineage (GTDB taxonomy): Bacteria > Bacteroidota > Bacteroidia > Cytophagales > Spirosomataceae > Runella > Runella defluvii. The sequence goes on from NZ_JACIBY010000008.1 coordinate 91,971, forward strand.
TCAACATCGCCCAAATGGTTTCTGCGGGTGCGTTGAGGGTATGAGTTCCTGTAAGTTCCATGTAGCAAAGACGTGATTAAGTAATAGAAATTATCAAAATAATAATATTCAAAGCTACGATAATCTTTCAGTCCAAGAATGGCACTATTGTATTAAAAAACAGAACAATTCTATCAAAAGGCGTAATTAGAACTTAACAATTTTTTTGCGGTAATTGGCGGGGGTATCGCCAGCAGCTTTTTTGAAGACTTTCTGGAAATAATTGAGGTTGTTGTAGCCGCAAGCAAAGCAAATGTCTGAAACACTGTACGATGTGTTGTACAAAAGCTTCATGGCCAGTTGAATCCGTTGTTGGTTAATGTACTCTACGGGGGTAATGCCGTACTGTTGTTTGAAGCACCGAAAAAAGTTAGGCTCACTCATGCAGGCTTTGTCGGCGAGGTCTTTGATGGTTAGATTTCGGTGAATATTCTCTTGTACATACTTAATCGCGTACGCAAGCCGATTGGTATTGGCAAGCTGTTGAAGGTTGGTACTTAGCACCATGCGGGCTTTGGTTTGCATGAGTCGAACAATGAGTTCTTGCAGTACCAAATTGGCGAAGTAGTCTTTGGCAGCGTTGTTTTCGGTAAACAAATAAATAAGTCGCCCGATGAGCTGGTGAATGGCGGCTTCGTTGGTAAAATAAAAATTATCGTTGGCAAACTGCCATCCTTCGTTATTATCCACCAGCGGCGAATGTTCGTTGAGGGTTTCGACGATGGTGCGGATTTTGGTCGGCGAAATCGCCAACGCCAAACATTGGGTAGGATTTTTGCTATTGGCTTCGGGAAAGTCGATGCGCATGGTTTGATGGGCAGGAACAATCACCGATTCACCTGGAAAAAAATCAAAAGAAGGTGAGTTGGTCAGGTGCATTACTTTTTTTCCCCGAATCATGCTGGCCAGCACGGGATTAGAAAAAGTCAGCTCTACGTTTTGAGCGGCTTGGTGGGTCTCGTAAATATTGAGTTCGGCATTATCGAGGGTATAAGCAGTACGGTTTTCGACAACGAGTTCTAACTTTCTGCTTTGAAGATGGGTTGTAATGTCGAACGAATTCATAAAGATGAAATGTTAGATTGAATAGCGACCTTGCACACTCATTATTGGATAAATACCAACAATTTTATGATTATTTCTATAAAAAAACAACGGGGTTTGGGGATTAAAATTGCATTAAGCTTTTCATCGTTGCTTCTCCTTCGAATTGATTCGGCCAATGCCCAAAAAAAGGACACGGTATTGCTGCGCCAACTCGCTCCCGTGACCGTGACAGCTACACGACTTGAAATCAATGAAAAACGTTTGCCAGCGGCATTGACAGTGCTCAACGGCGGGCGCATCCAAATAGGGCAGCCGCAACTTTCGATGTTCGAATCGCTGGGAGGTGTGGCAGGGCTTTTTGCCCAAAATCCAGATAATTATACCCAAGATTTACGCATTTCGATTCGGGGATTTGGGGCACGTGCGGCGTTTGGGATTCGCGGGATTCGCCTCTACGTGGATGGCATTCCTGAATCTACTCCCGATGGCCAAGCCGACGTGGATAACCTTGACATGGGGGCGATGCAGCGGATGGAGGTGATGCGTGGGCCGTCTTCGGGACTGTTTGGCAACGCTGCGGGAGGGGTAATAAGTTTACAAACCGAAAATGCGGGTCAAATGCCGTTGGCCGAAGTGCAGGGAACGGTGGGTTCGTACGGTATGCGAAGCTGGCGTTTTAAAACGGGCGTTCAACACAAAAAACTCCAAATGGTGTTTGTCGCAACCCGTAATCAATCAGAGGGTTATCGCGCCAATAGTCGCATGGAAAGTACGATTCTGAATTTGAAGCTACGCTATGATTTTGATTCATTGACGCGCCTTTCGGTGTTGGCCAACTACGGCACAAGCCCCGTAGCCGACGACCCAGGAGGACTTACATTGGCGCAAGTAGCCGAAAATCGTCGCCAAGCCCACCCAAACAACCTGCGATTTTTGGCAGGAGAGTCGGTGACCCAAGGCCGTGTTGGAATTACGTTTGAAAAAACGATGGGCAATCACCTGATTTTTGTGCGTGCTTTTGGGACAAAACGTGATTTTGCCAACTATTTGGCGTTTCAGGCCGCAGGGGCAGGAACCATCAATCGAACGTTTGCAGGCGGGAGTTTTCAATACCAGTTTTCTCAGAAATTTGATTTCCTTAGTTACCGTTTTCGGATGGGGCTTGACTTGGAGTCGCAGGGAGACACGCGCCGCCGATTTGATAACATGACGGGGGTGAGAGGAAAATTAACTTTCGACCAATTGGAATCGTTTAAGAACATTGCCTCGTATATTACGCAGGAGCTATCGTACAAAAAAATAACGATGTTGGTAGGGCTGCGTTCGGATGTGATTCGCTTAAAAGCAACCGATTATTTTATGTCGGACGGCGACCAATCGGGTGGCCGTAATTATAGTCGTATCAATCCTACGTTGGGACTTTCGTGGGAAGTTTCTCCTTCTGTTAATGTGTATTCTAACTTAGGGAGCAGCTTTGAAACGCCAACCATGAGTGAGTTGTCGAATAACCCTTCAGGAACGGGTGGGTTTAACCCCGAGCTAAATCCACAGCAAGCCTTGAATTACGAGATAGGGGCAAAGACCTATTTTGGACAACGTGTACGGGCTGATTTGGCGTTGTTTACCATTGAAGTGAAAGATGAATTGGTGCCGTACCAAATTACGGGACAAGCGGGGCGGGTGTTTTACCGAAACGCGGGTCGTTCAAAACGACAAGGGATTGAAGCAAGTTTGAATGCGATGTTGGCCAAAGGGTTAACCTTGTTCTCAAACTATACGTATTCGGATTTCACTTACCGTGAGTATCAAACCTCAGCGGGGAAATTTGATGGAAATGTGTTGCCAGGCATTCCTAAACACGCGGCGCAGGTCGAACTTCGTTATTTTATGCCTTCGGGGTTATTTGCGATTGCTCAGGTACGCCATGCGAGCCAATTGTATGCCGATGATGCCAACGCTGTGACCGCCAATGGATATAGCCTTTTGAATCTGCGTTTGGGTGGACAAAAAACGTGGCGGAAGTTTCACATTGAGCCGTTTGTGGGGGTAAATAATTTGCTGGACGAAACCTATTTTCAGAATGTTCAAATAAATGCGAGTGCCAACCGTTATTTTGAGCCAGCGCAAGGTCGCTTTTGGTTTGGTGGGTTGAAAGTGGGAGTGAATCGGTAAAACCTTCCAAGTTTCTTGGTCGCGGTTATCAAACTTGGAAGGTTTTGGCAGCGTTTCATAAATACCTTCCAAGTTTCTTGGTCGCGGTTATCAAACTTGGAAGGTTTGGGTAGCGTAGAAAAAAATGTTGATAAATCATTAAACCTTTTTCAGAATGCTGCGTCTAATCAATGAAAACAAAAACTACCTAGACAATCAGCTACCATGAAAACAAAACTCATTTTTGCCGCGTTACTACTTGGATTTATCTCAATCTCGGCTCAGGCAACGGAAAAACCCCGTAAATTTGAGCACAGAAAACATCACCGCCAGGATCGCCGCGAGGATGTGAGAGATAGAAGAGAAGATAAACGCGATCATCGCGAAGACCGACGAGACCGCAAAGAAGACATTCGTGACCGCAAAGAAGATCGTCGCGATGCGAGACACCACGGAGGGCGCCGTGACCGTTTGGAAGATCGCCGTGACCGCCGCGAGGACGTCAGAGATCGAAAAGAAGACAAACGCGACCGCCGCGAAGATGTTCGCGATCGCAAAGAAGATAGAAGAGACCGACGTAAGGGAACTAATTAAAAGGGATTGAATGTTATATAGTTGTTAGAACAACAGAAGTTGTTACACAATTTATCCAAGCGATCTTACGTTAAGACAAAATATTTTTAAAATGGCTGTATGGGTTGGACACGCCTCGACTTTTAGTTGGGGCGTGTTTTTTTATTTTCTTGACGAGGTTTCGTACAGCCCATTCCCAAAAATAAGCATCAAAATCAGCGGTGTGAGGTGCGCACCCGTTTTAAAACCTGCCCCTGTCATGGCGTAAGTGCCTGACGAAAATTTGAAATAGGTATTGATTAATATGCCAATAGATAGCAGAAGAAAAGCACCTAACACGGCGAAAGCCGTCTTTTTTTGGGCTTTTGCGTGAAGACCTAGTACAATTCCTTGGCATACCAATGCCGTAAGACCTACGGTGGCAAGGGCGCGGGGAAAAGTTCTAATCATGTCATATTTGAACATCATTACCCCAATTTTGCCTAGAAGATTGGGATGAGCGAGCAGCCACGCATCTACCACGATTAATACAGCCAAAATAAGGTAGAAAAAAAGGTTTGATTTCATGTTGTCGGTTCGGGTTTTAAGTACGAATATTGCCAACAAATATACTTCATTTTATGCAAGAACATCACTTAGAGGTAAAGCGAACGGCGCGATATTTTACGCTGGGCGAACTCAACGAGTCCACCCAAAACGTTTGGTTTGTGCTGCACGGATATGGGCAATTGGCGCAGTTTTTTATCCGAAAATTTGACGTGTTGAACGACGGTCAAACGTTTGTCGTTGCCCCCGAAGCTTTATCTCGGTTTTACCTCGAAGGCGTTTCGGGTAGGGTAGGAGCGTCGTGGATGACGAAAGAAGAACGTGCCCACGAAATCTCAGATTATATTTTTTACCTCAACCACCTCTACGACACGCTGTTGGAAGGCAGAGATGTATCTAAGTTGACCATTAATCTTCTAGCGTTTTCGCAGGGGAATGCGACCTTGCTTCGGTGGCTCAACAACGACCACGTTCGCTGCGACCGTTTGCTTATCTGGGCGGGCTTTTTCGGAAATGGTGTAGCAGACGTGATTGAACCCAGCAAATTGGCTACTGTTCCTACGACGCTTGTGTATGGGTTGCAAGATGAGTATTTGGTACAAATTGATACCAAAAAGTACGAAGAAGATATACGAATGGCCATTCCGCACCTAGAAGTAGTGACTTTTGATGGCCGCCATACCGTTGACAGTGCGATCTTACACCAACTGGTGAAAGGATAAATGCCTATTTATTGCCACAGCCGTCAACGTAGGCCGTAAAAATACTGCCTGCTTCGGCCTTAAAACCTGGATTTAGCTGTACGTATTTTTGGGCGTCGTAGGTCACTTTTGCCGTGGCCACGACTACGTTTTTGGCTTGAATGTTATTGCTCACTTCAAATTTTACAGCTTCCGTAATGGGGTGATTTAACAACAAAACGGTAGTGCAAGGGTCGATGCGGTACAATAGTTTATTCACCTCCAGCGTCGAACTTGCGGTGTTTTCGAGCAATGTCCAAGCAGTGTTAGCATCGGCGTTGTGGCTGGCTAAATTTTGCTCAAGACTAACCGTAACCACTTTAGGCTCAATGGATTTTAAATACAGACTGTCTAAGAGCTGATTGACGGTTGTGTAATTTTTGAAAGAACGCCCCACCAAATTATTGTGCAAATCCATGGCAGAGGCTGCATTTTTCACCAGCGCCGTACCTGCGTCGTTGTATTCATAGGCTGAGGTAAACAGCCTGACAATTTCGGTGGCCGTAGCTTCGGAGGCTCCGATGTCTTTGAGTTTTTTGACGGAAAGAGCATTCCAAACCGAGTGCCGAAAAGCATTGGAACTATTGTCGTTTTGCGCCTGTGCACCCGCCCCAAAGCGCTGGTCGGTATAGGTGTTGGCTTCGTTTCCCGCGTCAAAAATTAATTGGGCTTGAACAGGATACTGATAGGCCAGTGCTTGAACGCGTGGATTAAACCCCAAAAATAAACTAGGGAAATGTCCTTTGGAATGAACCGAAAGTACGACAAAACTAAGCAGTAGCGACGTAATAAAACGACGTAGCATGTTGGTTGGTTAGGGAAGAGTTAGGTTAGTAAAGGTACGTGAAAATAGGGATATTTTACAACAAAATACCCGACCCACTCTAAATTGGCGGATCGGGTATCAATGTCCTTGATAACACCACAAAAAACAGAAGGCTTTTGCTTGTACCAAACGCCCTTGTTTGATGTTCAAAGCTGCAAAAATATTCTTAAAACAAGATTAAATTGGGCTTAAACTTTACTTAAAATATAATTTTAGCAACAACGGGCTGATGGTCAGACGGATAGCGCTGGTCTTTGGCATCGGTCAAAACGCCGTATTTCAACACTTTGATGGGCGAACTGACAAAGATATAGTCGATGCGTTGCTTCATAGGGGCATCAAATTTAAACGCGTTGAAAGTTCCTTCGGGGCCATAGGCGGGGGTTGCTGATACATCGTGGGTATCGTTAAGCGCGCCTTTCATGAGTTGAATTTGTTCCGTTTCGGGGGTTGAGTTAAAATCTCCCGTACAAATGACCAACGCATTTCCCGCAATTTCCTTCATTTTTTTAACCATCAAATGCCCCGACTGACGGCGAGCTTCTACGCCTTGGTGGTCGAAGTGGACGTTGAAAAAGTAGAACTCTTTTTTGGTGTTGAGGTCTTTGAATTTGGCCCAACTACAAATCCGATTACAGCAGGTTGCATCCCAGCCTTTGCCTGGGGTTTCGGGGGTTTCGCGAAGCCAAAAATCACCCGATTGAAGCAATTTAAAACGGTCTTTTCGGTAAAAAATCGCTGAGTGCTCGCCTGCTTCTTTGCCGTCGTCACGGCCTTTGCCCACAAACGCAAATTCAGTCAATTCAGCAACGCCGTTGAGCTGATGACGCAAGGCTTCTTGGGTGCCAAAAATATCCCATTCGTGAAAACGCACGAGGGCTTTGACGTTTTCTTTGCGATTGGGCCAAGCATTGGGGCCGTCATTGGGCGTATCGTAGCGCAAATTGTAAGTGGCTACGTTGATGGCCTTTGACGGCTGGGCATGACTGGCAAAAAATGCACAAAGCGCGAGAATTGGAACTAGAAATAGTGGTTTCATTTATTTACGTTTAAGACTGGATAAATACTCAATTAAATCAACCAACTCTTGCTGACTCATGGATTCATGAAGGCCAGCAGTCATCAGTGATTCGTCAAGTTTTTTCATCGAAACAACCTGACTCATTTTATAACTTTGGGTCGTACCTCCTGGGAATTTGAGGAGCAAATCAGTTTCGGTTTTACTGGCCACAATTCCGACCGTCGTGCTGCCGTCTTTGAACTTCACTTCGTAGCCTTCGTAGCCAAAACTTACCCCCGCACTTGGGTAGAAAATAGCCATGTATTGACCGTCTTTGCCAAGTTTACTGCCAATTTCGGATAATTTAGGCCCAAAATCTGACCCTTCACCGTTGACTTGGTGGCAAATAGCGCAGTAGTTAGCAAACACCGTTTTACCGTTGGCGACGTTGCCTGTGAGGGTCATTAGCTCGCTGACGGGCGGGAGTTTTTTGCCCGTTTTGGTTGGAGCTGCGTCAAGGTACTTGGCGGCCTGAATCTTGACATTTTTACGCCAAGCACCGCTTACACCCTGCACGGCCACCGCTTTGTAATCGTTGGCGATTTTACCTTGTTGGAGCAAGTCGAGCACGAGGTCTTCACCGTCCATACTTCCACCCAACGCCCGCGTAGCTTCTGTCCGAATGGCTTTGGGACGTTTGGGGTCTAGCGCGACGCTTTTTAGGATGTCTAGCGATTGTTTGCTTCCAATGCCACGAAGTGCAATCAACGTGTTTTGAGCTTTGGCGACGTCTTTTCCATTAATAGTAGCCCAAAGAAGCGGCGTTTGCTCTTGTTTCAACAACTGACGTGCGGCGTCGCGGCCTTCGCGTTGCATGGGTTTGTCGAGGGCAAGTTGCAACAAGCGTTTTGCTTCACTGGCAGGTTCAAATCGTTGCACCAAATCCATGTATTCGCCCGTGCCGTAGCTGGCGTCGAGCAATTTTTGAAGGTTTTGCTGCGCCAAAGGCGAAGTTTTAACAAAACCTGGGTCGAGGTGACGAAGGCATAATTTAGTGATTTCGGTGTCGGTATTGGTTTTCATCAACTCCAGCAATGCCGTCGATTTTTCGGTAGCGCCTGGGTTAAAATCAAACGCCCTGAAATAGCGAAGGCGGTCTTTCAACGCCACGTTTTTGTCGCCCGCCAACGAGGCCAACAACGGTACCGAAGCCGCCGTCCGTGCCCGCCAAACGAGGTCTTTCCCTTTGGCAGAGGCAGTTGGGTTTGGCCCTGCAAGTTTGAGCCAAGTGCCAAAAAACTTATCCCACTGACCATCGGCCGATACACCGAGGGCTTCGAGGTACCAGCGGTCTTGTCCGTCGTAGCGGTTGGCTAATTGTGCCCAAATATCCGCTGCGAGGTCGTCGGAATTATGACGAATCGCTAATGCTACTTCCCGACGAACCTGCGGTTCTGAGTCAGAAGCTAAGAGATTCAATTGTTCAACAGTCAATGGTAACACCCCTTTGGCCGTAATTTGGCGCGCGGCCCGAATGGCCGTGATGCGTAAATCAGCGTTGGCGTCTTTCAACGCCGCACTGACGTAGTTATGCCCGTTGGGAAGTTTGCTCAACAACCACAACGCCCGCGCTTTCATGCGGGGATTGGGCGACGTTTGGTACATTTTCGATAGCTCACTTTCTGCGCTTTGGCCGAGGCTACGAATTTTGTTCCACGCCAAATAACGCACCGAAACGTTGGGGCTTTGAATGGCTTTCAACGCACCCTCCAACGTGGTGAAATCGTGGGCAGGAGTTTTGTAAGAGGTATTGGGCGGCGTGATGCGATAGATGCGTCCACGGTTCAAATCCCCCGCTTGGTGACCACCCACGCCTGGGTCGTACCAGTCGGCGGCGAAAAGCGAACCATCGGGCGCCACGCACACATCCGACGGGCGAAACCATTGGTTGCGTTTGCCGTACAGTACGTTCACCATGTTGGCTTTGTAGCCCGCGCCATTTTTTTCAACGGGATACGAACGCACCACGTTTGGCCCCGCATCGCAGTGAATCATTTGGTTTTGGAAGACAGTTGGCAGCATATCACCTTCGTAAATCACCATGCCCGTAGGCGAGCCTGCGCCCGTTTGGAGTAAGTTTGGAACTACGCCAGGGTCGTTGAGGTGCCAGTGACGGAAAGGGATTTCGGCTTCGATATTGGTCCGATTGGCACTCCAGCCTGCCCCCGTCATTTCGTCGGTGTAGCCGTAGTTGCCGTATTCCATCACGTAATTGATACGGACTCCTTTGTTGCCATCGTCGTCGTTGTCCGACTGCCACATGGTGCCGTAGCTGTCCACGGCCACTTCGTAGTTGTTGCGGAAATTGTGCCCGAGTACTTCTACGTTTTTAAAATCAGGGTCGCAACGGAACACCATTCCCTGCTTGTATTTTTTGCGGTCGATGGGCTGTCCGTCTTGGTCGAGTACGGGCTGACCTTTGCCATCGAGTAGCTGATTTCCTTCGTTTCCAAAGTTAAAATACAGTTTTCCGTCGGGGCCAAAGGTAAAGGCGTGCATTCCGTGGTCGTGCTGTTCGCCCTTAATTCCCTGAAAAATAATCTCTTTTTTGTCGGCTTTGTCGTCACCGTTTTCGTCGGTAAACAACCAAACGTAAGGGCTTTGCGATACCAAAACGCGGTTGCCCATGACCAAAACGCCTAGCGGGGCAGCCACTTCAGGACCTTGGTAAAATACTTTGCTTAGGTCAGCTTTGCCGTCGCCGTTGGTATCTTCCAAAATCAGGATGCGATCCCCTTCGGAGTGGGTAGGGTTTCCCGTGATGGCAGGGCGGTAGTTGTAGGCTTCGAGCACCCATACCCGCCCCCGATGGTCGATGTCGATGTTGGTGGGGTTGGTAATCATGGGTTCAGAAGCAAACAGATTGGCTTCCAAGCCATCGGCTACTTCCAGCGCTCCAACGGCATATTTGAGGTCGTGTTTTTGCTCTTGCGTAAGCTTGGCATACACGCTATCGAGGCTACTTTGTGAGGCACGACTTGGGTTGTCGTTCTGATAACTAGCGACTAATCCACTGGTCATGGCCAGCGCGCCTAGTCCCCAAAGGTATTTTTTCATGGAGGTCGTTCATTTATGTGATGGTACAACAACTTCAGTAAAAGGAAAGAACTCACTTTTTTTAATCTACCAGAGGGGCTTAACTAATAAATTCCTACCTTTAAATTTCATTCAAACAAGATAAACAAATGCCTACCAATCCAAGAGTTTTCTTTGACATTACGGCCGATGGTGCCCCTTTAGGAAGAGTTATTTTTGAATTACGCGCGGATATTGTCCCCAAAACCGCCGAAAATTTCCGAGCATTAGCGACGGGCGAAAAGGGTTTTGGCTTTAAAGGAAGCGTTTTTCACCGCATTATTCCTCGTTTTATGCTCCAAGGAGGCGATATTACCAAAGGCAATGGTACGGGTGGAAAGTCTATTTACGGAGAGAAGTTTGCCGATGAAAATTTTCAGTTGAAGCACATAAGCCCAGGAATACTGAGCATGGCCAATGCGGGTCGTAATACCAACGGTTCTCAATTTTTTATCACGACGGTTACGACCGCATGGCTCGACGGTAACCACGTGGTGTTTGGGGAAGTGGTAGAAGGAATGGACGTGGTGCTACAAGCCGAAAGCTACGGCAGCCCCAACGGACGGACTTCTAAGAAGATTGTGATAAGTGACTGTGGCGAATTGCCTGGAATTAGCTAATTGCGTCGGAGACTCGCCCCAAATTGTAGTTTGGGGCGAGTGCCATTAGAATTCGTTGTTTTACAGATTGGGGTTGTTACAATGTAGAATTTATATGCGTACTTATTGCTTGTTTTCTATTGTTATCTTTTTGGGTGGATGCCAATTAAGTTCAGAAGAGAAGAGTCGCAAAATATCTATTCCTTTTACAATTGTGGAAGGATATGGGCCATTTATTCCCTCGTTTGGCTTGCTAGCAGCTGAAAACAAACAATCTGGATGGGCAAAAACGTATGAAAACCCTAAAGGCATACCTAAAAATTGGCATCATGTGATTCAAAGCAATATTTGGTTAGATCCTTATCAGTTTGTCTATCAGCATTTTAAAAAAGGTAACATTGATAAGGGAATGTATGAATATTTACAACAGTCATGGAAGTGGGTTCCCGATACGACACAGCTAACCTCAACTTTTATTAGATGTTTTGTATATGCAGTAAGTGGGCTGGATAAAAGTGGTAATCAATGGGTGATTGTTGATACAAATAACAATTTAGATTTTAGCGATGAAAAAGCATTTGAGCCTGAACAGCTTGTCTTTGGTAAGAATGAGTTCTCTACTAAAAATTTGCAAAGAGTACATTATGACCATTTTATAAATGGAAAAGTTATGAATACGGATTTCCCATTAGTTATGAAGGTTTTTAAGGATGGTAATTTAGGATATAATATCCCTCAATATGGAAGATGCAAATTAGGAGATTATACCATTGTTTTTCCTCGGAATAGTTTTGTTTTTCAAAAGTGTGGGATTGTAGAAGAGACTGCAAACAAAACGTTTGAAAATAATCAACTTATAGAAATTGATAAATATTTGACATTAGGCGGGCTTTTGGGTAATAAATATAAGAACAAAGGAGTTGATTTTTATACTCAAACCCTTCAATTAGAATCTGGTCATAACGAAAATGTCTATTCGTTTCAGAATGGGTACTTATTAGAACCGTTTAAGGGTCAAGAGTTTGTTACGGGAAAGGAAATACATACTGATAATTACAAAGGCAAGTATTTATATGTTGATTTTTGGGGAACTTGGTGCCGTGGATGCGTTCAAGATATTCCTAAACTAGTCGATTTGTACCAAATATTAGATAAAACTAAAGTTGAATTTGTGGGTATAGCAGCAGGAGAGAGTTCGCCTGAAAAATTGAGGAGTTTTTTAGAAAAGCATAAAGTTAAATGGCCACAAATACTCAATACTCCTCAAAATGACTTGGTGAAACGATATCATATCGATGCTTTTCCAACAACGGCTTTAATTGACCCAACTGGTAAAATTGTTCAAACGAATATATCCGCAAAAGATTTGAAAGAAATTTTAGATAAAGAACTAAAATGAAATCTGACTTCAGAAAATGAAATGGTCATTGCGTCGGAGATGCTAGCCTGTATTCGCCCTAAATCAGAGCTCTTCTGGATTTTGAATTCTGCGTGCAAATGCCATTGCTTTTTATGGTTATTTGGCTGATATTCTACTTTGGTAGGCAGTCACAGACCCAGGCCGCTGGTGCGGGCTATTTATTTGGGGGGCGCAGTGTTCTACCAGACACTTCGCACAACTGGGCTCGAGAAGTAATATTTGCTCTGACCAAATGGGGCGAAATACACCGTCAAAAAATCACAGGTTAATCACCTGTGATTTTTTGACAATCGTCTTATGCAAGACTTTGTCCAATCGGTAAGTGTGTGCTTAGCACAACCCTGTTCCAAAGATTGATGGTAATGATGGCAGTGATAATATCTGCAATTTGGGCTTCGCTAAAAAACTGTAAGGCGTTTGAATAGGTTTCGTCTGATAATCCCTTTTGATGGATTAATGTTATTTCTTCCGTTATTGCCAATACTATTTTTTCTTCATCTGTAAAAATACCCTCAGCTTCTCTCCAGGCATTCAATAGAAAAATACGCTGATTTGTTTCCCCATTTTTAATTGCATCTTGCGTGTGAACGTTGATACAATAGGCACAACCGTTGATTTGTGAAGCACGTATTTTTATGAGTTCTTTGGTTGTCTTAGACATGGAAGCCTTTGAAAGATACGTTTCTAAACCAATCATCGCTTTTAGAGCATTGGGGGCAACTTCCTTAATGTTAAATCGTTTTTGCATTGTAGTATTCTTTTAAAATTGTTCAATGCAAAGTTGAAAAATGGGAAACCGAAAAAACTTAAACTGGTTTAAGAAATACTTTTCTTTCGTATTTCGCCTAAATATTCGGGAGTGCGCGCCCCCGTTGTGCTCGCTACACACAACAGTGGGGAGTTTGTGGCGAAAGTAGGTTTCAGTTTGAGACAGGGCAACTTCGGCACTAAATAAAAGAAATTGCTGTTGGTGAGAAGGATAGGGACAAAATCCCTCTTACATTCAACTCCTTTTTGCTACTAAATGGCCCCCAAAAACAAACTTCCCCAACCCACCCTCAAAGACCGTTTTGCGGCACTCAAGTATTTACCTCCGTTTTTTAAGGAAATTTGGAATACCCATCCGTGGATGACCGCGGGCAATGGATTGCTGCGTTTGGTACGTTCGGCTATCCCTTTTGGTACGTTGTATTTGGGGAAATTGATCATTGATGAGGTAGTGAGGTTAATCAATGCTCACTCGACGGACACGTCTTGGCTGTTGTGGTTGATTGGCCTTGAACTGGGGTTGGCGGTGTTGTCGGATGGCCTCAACCGTGCCACGTCCTTGCTCGATGCGCTCTTGGGCGATTTGCACGCCAATCGTTCTTCCATTCAAATCATGGAACACGCCGCTACCCTCGATTTGGCGCAATTTGAAGACCCCGTTTTTTACGATAAACTCGAACGCGCCCGTCAGCAAACCGTCGGGCGGACGGCTTTGTTGGCCCAAACGTTGGCGCAGTTTCAAGACATTATTACCATTGGTTTTTTGGGAGCGGGGCTGGTGGTGTTTAGTCCGTGGTTGATTTTGATACTGGTGTTGAGCATCTTACCCGCGTTTTTGGGCGAGTTTTACTTCAATGCCGAAAGCTACGCCCTGTCGTACCAATGGACGCCGCAGCGCCGCGAGCTCGACTATCTGCGTTACGTAGGAGCGAGCAACGTGAACGCCAAAGAAGTGAAATTATTCAACTTGTCGAAGTTTCTGACCGACCGCTTTCGGGAAGTGTCGAGCGGGTATTACCAGCAAAACAAAAAATTGGCGATGCGACGGGCGTTTTGGGGCGCGCTGTTGACGGCCGTGGGGACGGCGGGCTACTACGGTGCTTATGGGTACATTGGGCTGGAAACCGTCAAAGGGAGCATTACGTTGGGGAGTTTAACGTTTTTGGCAGGGTCATTTCGGCAGCTAAAATCGTCGCTTGAAGGGATTTTGAACCGTTTTACGAGCATTTCGCAGGGGGCATTGTACCTCAAAGATTTTTTCAATTTCTTTCACCTCCAACCCGAGGTGGCTTCGCCGCTGCATCCGCGTCCATTCCCGACTGTTATTCAGGAAGGTTTTGTGTTTGAAAACGTCAGTTTTCGCTACCCGAATGCCTCCAAAGGGGTGTTTCAGGACCTCAATTTTACCCTAAAAAAAGGCGAAAAACTGGCGATTGTGGGTGAAAATGGGGCTGGAAAAACGACCCTTGTAAAATTGTTGACCCGTCTGTACGACCCCACCGAAGGTCGTATTTTGCTAGATGGTGTGGATTTGCGCGAGTACGATTTGGGTGAATTGCAACGCCACATTGGGGTGATTTTTCAGGATTATATTCGCTTGATGATGACCGCGCAGGCCAACATTGCCGTGGGCGACATCGAGCATATCCACGAACTCCCGCGGGTGCAAACCGCCGCCGAACGGAGTTTAGCCGCGAGTTTGATTCAAAAATTTCCAAACGGCTTGCAGCAGGTGTTGGGACGGCATTTTAGCGGAGGGACGGAGTTGTCGGGCGGAGAATGGCAAAAAATTGCCTTGGCCCGCGCCTACATGCGGGACTCTGAATTGTTGATTTTGGACGAACCCACCGCTGCCTTAGACGCCCGCGCCGAATACGAGGTGTTTCAGCGTTTCGCGGAGTTGACCCGAGGAAAAATGGCTTTGCTGATTTCGCACCGTTTCTCCACTGTCCGTATGGCCGACCGTATCATTGTGATTGAAAACGGTGAGTTGTTGGAATCGGGGAGCCACGAAACGTTGATGGCGCAAAAAGGCCGCTATGCCGAGTTGTTTCAACTGCAAGCGAGAGGATATAATTAGAATGTCGAGTGACCCTCCCGAAAGTTTCAAACTTTCGGGAGGGTTCATTACAGCAACTTTCGGAAGGTTTTTATGGGAGTTGGGCTTACCTACCTACGGACTCGGGCGTTGACTTTAATTCGGCCTGGCGTTACCTTTTGGTATTTTTTGAACACAATCACAAACTTAATCGGAGTGGTGTAGCCCAAAAGGTCAGAAACTTGCTTTACCGAATACCGACCGCTCTCAAGAAGCTCGCGTGCTTGTTGCATTTTGTGCTCCATAAAGTACTGATGGTAAGGTGTTTGGTACAAGCTTTTAAACACACTTTTAAATTTGCTTGGACTTACTTTAAACGAGCTTGAAACTTCATCAATGGATGGTATTTTAAAAGAAAAATCAGAAACAATTTGTTCGTGTAATTGCTGAATTTTTTCTACAAACTCATCCTTAAATACATATATCTCCTTGGAAGTATTGGTAGGTGCGTTCGTTGAGGATGTGTTGATTAAAGTAGGGTAAATTCCTGTAGAAGAATGAATACAACTAAACGGAATTCGATGCTCAATAAGGAGCCGCAGAACTTGGCTTGAATCACTTTCGGAAATAACGATGTTAACGTGGTCATAAGTGGGAGACGGCATAGGAATATTTGTAATGGTTCCTGAGTTCATAAGTATAATTGTTTAAAGAAAAGAGGATTAGCAATAGAATAGGGCACTAGATACTAAATACTTTGCAAATAAGTGTTGAGTTGTTCGTGTTCTTCGAGTTGTAATTTTTTCTTAATACGTACCCGAGACAATGTAACACTTTTGGGACTTACTCCCAGAATTTGAGCTACTTGCTTGGGCGATAGATTAATTTTTAAATAGGCGCAATGCTTTAAGTCTAGTTCGGTAATTGAGCTTGAACGTTGACGAAGTACTTCAAAAAAATGAGGTGAAACTGCTTCAAAATGAAGCTTAAACTTATCCCACTCATTTTCATCATTGGTATTGCTATCAATGGTTTTTAAAAGGTGTTTTATCTTAGCTCGTAAGCTAGGTTCGGCGTTTTCGTTGAGTTGCTCAATTTCTTTTTTGATGTTTTGTAACAAATCACTTTGTTGGCTCAAATGCAGCGTGGTTGTGGCGAGTTTTCGCTGTTCAAAATCAATTTTTTGCTGTAATTTATCTTGTTCTAATTGGGTAAGTTGTTTGGAAAGTTGCTGATTCCGATAAATCAAAAAGCCCAAAGTTAGGGCAGTCAACAATATACAAACACCAATCATGATGGCGTATTTTAGCCGAATGTTGGCTGTCTGAACCTCTTCGTCTTTTTGCGCAAGTTCAAAGTTTGTTCGTTTGGCAACGGAGGTGTAAGTGCGCTCACTTGAATAAACGGAGTCACGCATTTTGATAGATTTCTGACTATTTATGTACGCATTTTTAAAGTCACCAATTGTAAAATAGTAACTTGTCAACAGATTATGCGCCCAAATCTTGGTCGAAGCAAATCGCGCTTTTTTATAAAATGTCAAAAAACTCTTTTCTGCCTTCTCGTAATTTTTTTGTTTCAGGTAAATCGTGCCAAGAATACCATCAATTTCGCCCGCATTGAACGGATGTGGGTGCGCCTTGTACAATTTTTCGGCGGTGAGAATGGCCTTCAAGGCATCGTCATAGCGCTTTAATTCGAGGAGTGCAATAGCGTATTCGTAGTAATGATTTCCGCATTCGTTAGGGGTATTTTGTTGGCATGTAGCAATGGCTTGTTGGTGAAATGTAATTGCTTTGTTAAAATTTTCTTGACGAGAAAATGCCGAGCCTAAGGCGCTTTTTGCAATACTTTCTTCGAGAAATAATTGGTTCTTTTTTGCTAGTTCATTTGCCTGTAAAAAATAATACTTTGCTGTTTCAGTGTCACTTATTTCATAATGATAATACCCCATGTCATGATAAAAACGAAAAATGGTTTTAACCGTGAATGCTGAGGGATTTGATTGGATGATTTTTTCAACAGTAAGTAAATAATCTAAACACGTATCACATTCTTTGGTTGTTTCGACAATGAGCAAGTCTGCTTGGACTTGTCCCTCTAAATAGCCTATTTTTCGGGCAGCCGAGGCCGCTTTTTTTGCATATTCATTGGCAACTGTGTTGTTGTACCAAAAGTGATAGGTTTCGGCGTATCCCAGCAGACAAATGACCTGTGCCAATGCTGAATTGGGATGTTGTTCCTGAAACTTTTTTACCAATGAAAACGCCTTGCTTGAGTCTATGGCACTATAGGTTTCAATTTCTGCCTTGGCTGCCAGCCATTCTTTGGGCATTTGGTCGAAGCCTGCGTTATCATCTTTTGTACAGTTATTTACCCCCAAACAAAGTATTGCAAATAACAGCCATATTTTGCACTTTTGATATACCTTTTGGGCGATGATAGCCATTTGTAACCTATCATTATGGTTAAAAGGTTGTTCTATTAGGCCATTTTTGGCCTTCTTGTTTTGGAATACACTACTTGTCTCAGTTGACACCATCTATGTTTTGAATGAATCTGAATATACCATTGAACAAATCGTTTGCAAAGTAGTTTGAGCAGTGCCCATAAATTTCGCTAAAACATTTTTGTAGCATGAAACTCAAGCAGGGCTTCAACGCAGAAAAGCATATAGCTGATGCCTAATAAAATGCGTAAGTCAACGTGAAAGTATTGAAAATGATACTTATGCAAAACAAATAAGGAATAAAAAATATACGAATAGATAGTTTGGTAAAATAACATAGATATGAAAAGTGTAATATTGCAATGATTTTAAAATAAAAATATACTTGCGTGTATATACTTTGAAAAATTCTAGCTTTTGTAATAAATAAGTCATATTAAAAGACATACTTTCTTGATCTTGTGAGGTGTTATATTTTGTTTTTGTTAGGATGCTTATTAAGTGCTTTTTCGGGAAAGAGTCAGACGTCTCCCGTGCTTCATTACAGGGAATCGAAGACAATTTCACTGGGAAGCTATCTTCAGTTTTATGAAGATAAAAGCCGACTGTTTGGTATAGAACAACTTCAAAAATTGCCATCAAAAGCGTTTCAAAAAAACACTAAAACGGCTCCTAATTTTGGCGTCCGTAACTCAAAAGTATGGTTGAAGGCATCGGTCGAAAACCATTCGACAGGAAGCCTTTATTTGCTTTGTGACGAAGAGAATATTTTCAGAATAGAAGTGTATGTTATCGACCAAAAAGGCGCAATTCGCTACTATAAAACAGGTTTTTTGGAAAAATACAACAGCCGATTTTTTCAAAATAATCAGCTGACAGTACCGCTGGGTACACATCCTCAAACAGTTTATATTGGCATAAGTGGCGATGCTACTTTGTTGGCATCGATGTACGTGACGTCGGAGAAAGCACTGGCGAGCTGGCAGCACTGGAACGATACTTTTGAAGGTGCCTTTTTGGGATGGATGTTGCTGGTGTTTTTGTATAATTTATTCATTTTCGTCCAATTACGCGAGCGCCTTTATCTAACCTATTGCGTTTATGTGATTACGTGTACGTTTGTAGTGATTCGTCTCGAAGGCATTGGCTTCGACTTACTTTGGCCCGAGTACCCTTCATTTAATCGTTGGATAGACACCCCGTCGGTAGTTAATACGTGGTTGGTCATTTTGTTTGCGATGCAGTTTCTTCAAACCAAGGCCATTGTGCGGCGCTTGCATCGTATTCTGCAAGTATATTTGGGGATGGTATCTTGCTTGCCGCTGCTTGAATTTTTTAATGTTCGTCCGTTGTCCAACAACCTTACAATGCTCTCATTTTTGATAAGTTGTGCTTTGCTGATGACAACGGCCACCACCGTTTTTTGGAAGGGGCTACGACAAGCTCGGTTTTATTTGTTGGGGTGGACGGTATTTCTTGGCTCGGTGGTCGTCATTACGTTGTGGAAAATGGGAATTATTACGAGTACTCATTTTTTGGTCTATAATGCTTTTCCCATTGGAACAATGTTAGAAGCAGCACTTTTCTCTTTTGCACTGGCCGACCGTATTCGTATTTTTCGCCAAGAAGCCGACGATGCACGTTCGTTGTCGCTGAAACGTTTGGAAGAAAACGAAAAGCTACTGACTGAATACCAACGAGTTCAGGAGCAAAACCGTCAATTGCAAGAGAAAGATTCCCAGGGTATTTCCCAAGATGCCCCCCAACCGCTCAAGCGCCTATCGGTGCCATCGATGAACGGGGTGCTGTTGTTGCCGTTATCGGATATTATTCACGTGCAAGCGATGGGAAGTTATTGCACTATTTTTTTGACGAATCAGAAAAAAGTGATGGCTTCCAAGCCATTGGCGGATTTTGAACCATTTTTGGTGGAAAATGAATTTATGCGGGTACACAAATCGCACCTTATAAACTTACGTCAGGTCGTACGGTATGTGAAAGGCGACGGCGGAACCCTCGTCATGACAGATGAAAGTGAGGTAAGTGTGTCGCGTACGAAAAAGGCAGATCTACTCGCAATTTTAGGGATTTGACGTACCTTTGCACTTATTAAAGGCTAAATCCCTTTCAAATGCATCAATCATTACAACTCACATTGCCACCCGACGTGGCACTCGACGACGCTGCTTTTCAACAACATGTGGTTCGTCATTTGGGGCTACAACAAGCCGAAACCCTCACAATTCGCAAACTAAAGCAGTCGATTGACGCCCGCTCGCGGCAGGTAAAAGTCAACGTGTCGGTGGAGGTGTATGCCGATGAAGCTGCTCCGCCAGCGATTGCCTACCAAAAAAGCTACCCCGACGTATCCCAAAAGCCTACTGTGGTGATTGTGGGGTGTGGGCCTGCGGGGATGTTTGCGGCGTTGCGCCTGATTGAATTGGGCTACAAACCCATCGTGCTAGAGCGCGGAAAGGACGTGCGAGCGCGTCGGCGCGATTTGGCAGCGATTAACAAAGAGCACATCGTGGACCCCGATTCCAATTATTGTTTTGGCGAAGGGGGAGCGGGGACGTATTCCGACGGGAAATTATATACTCGTTCCAACAAAAGGGGCGATGTACGACGAATTTTGGAAATCTTGGTGGCGCACGGGGCTACCGACCAAATTTTATACGATGCCCATCCGCACATTGGCACCAACAAACTTCCACCGCTGATTGCCGACATGCGCGAAAGCATTTTACAAGCAGGCGGAGAAGTGCATTTTAACACCCGAGTGGCGGATTTTATACTTGATAACCAGTCTGAAGCGATGCGCGGTGTCATCACGTCCGACGGTAAAGAATACGTGGGATTGGGGGTGATTTTGGCGACGGGACACTCAGCTCGCGATATTTTTGAACTGTGTCATCAACGAGGTGTGTACATTGAAAGTAAACCTTTTGCCGTAGGGGTGAGGATTGAACACGCCCAAAGCCTGATTGATTCGGTACAGTACCATTGTGACGATCGGGGGGAGTATTTGCCCGCGGCGTCGTACAGTTTGGTGACCCAAACCCGCGTCAATGGGGTGCAGCGGGGGGTGTTTTCGTTTTGTATGTGTCCAGGTGGGTTCATTGTCCCAGCGGCCACGGCGCCAGGCGAGTTGGTGGTGAATGGCATGTCGCCTTCGCGGCGCGATTCCCGTTTTGCCAATTCGGGCATGGTGGTGAGCATCGAAGAAGCCGATTTAAAGCCGTTTGCCAAGTTTGGGCCATTGGCGGGACTCGAACTTCAAAAGAAAATAGAACAAAAAGCCTGTGCTATCACGGGGGGGGGGCAAGTAGCGCCTGCGCAACGGGTGCAGGATTTTATCAAACAGCGCACGTCCAGCAGTTTGTTGGAAACTTCCTACCAGCCTGGGTTACAGTCGCTGGATTTACGCGAGTATTTGCCGCCGCACATTGCCGAGCCGCTGCGGTTGGGGTTACAAGATTTTGGAAAAAAAATAAAAGGATACGTTTCAAACGAGGCACAGTTGATTGGAGCCGAAAGTCGGACGTCGTCGCCCGTGCGCATCCCCCGCGACCGTGAAACGGCTGAACACATTCAAACCAAGCGCCTCTTTCCGTGTGGCGAAGGTGCGGGCTACGCGGGCGGCATCATGTCAGCGGCCTTAGACGGTACGTTTGTGGCGGAGTGCTTGGTGAAGCTTTATGGGAAGTAGTTTTTTTGTCATGTCAGGTGTGCGTTGGGATTCTCCAATCCCAACGAAGGGGCTGCTCACAACCCCGATTGTCTTCGCTTGTTGCCTCGCGGGGATTTGAGAATCCCCACCCACAGCTAGAAAGTATTCTTCCCGATGGCACGTGCGGACACTCGTTTTGTAAAAGAATGTTTAATCGTGCGTTGGGATTCTCAGGGTGTGCGTTGGGATTCTCCAATCCCAACGCAGGGGTTGCTCACAACCCCGATTGTCTTCGCTTGTTGCCTCGCGGGGATTTGAGAATCCCCGCCCACAGCTAGAAAGTATTCTTCCCGATGGCACGTGCGAACGCTCGTTTTGTAAAAGAATGTTGAATCGTGTGTTAGGATTCTCAAGGTGTGCGTTGGGATTCTCAAATCCCAACGAAGGGGTTGCTTACAACCCCGATTGTCTTCGCTTGTTGCCTCGCGGGGATTTGAGAATCCCCGCCCACAGCTAGAAAGTATTCTTCCCGATGGCACGTGCGGACGCTCGTTTTGTAAAAGAATGTTGAATCGTGCGTTGGGATTCTCCAATCCCAACGCAGGGGTTGCTCACAACCCCGATTGCCTTCGCTTGTTGCCTCGCGGGGATTTGAGAATCCCCGCCCACGGCTAGGCTATAAGCCTATGAATAGGAACACGAGCGGTAGGTTTGTGCAATCAAACAATAAAATTGGGATTTAATCGTGCGTTGGGATTCTCAAATCCCAACGAAGGGGTTGCTCACAACCCCGATTATATTCGGTTGTTGCCTCGCGGGGATTTGAGAATCCCCGCTCACGAGTCATTCCTCTTTCTCCATTACCCACAGAAGTCAATAGAAATTAGGGACATAGCGTCTGGTGCTTCTAAACAAAACGGTGAGACGGGCAGTTACACGGGTGCTGCGCTAAGCAATTATTTTGAAAATTGTGCAAAAAAATCATTAGTTTTTTGTAAAAAAAAGATTAATAAAAGCATAATACCGCTAAATTGCGCTTTCGTAAAAGTACTAGCAAAGTAACGATGCCGTTTCACGATTTTATACATCACCTCGAACAACAACTGCAGTTGCCACTGCCGGGGCAAGACGCGCATCTTAAAATGGCCTCTGCCAATAGGCTGCGGTTGAAAGCCCAACCCAACGAGAAAACGCGCCGCTCGGCCGTCTTGATTTTGTTTTATCCTTACCGCGATAAAATTTTTGCCCCCCTCATTCTTCGCCCTAAATACGACGGAGTACACGCAGGCCAAATGGCTTTTCCTGGAGGACGTTATGAAAAAACGGACGAAAACTTGATACGTACCGCATTGCGCGAAGCCCAAGAAGAAATTGGCATCAAAGCCGCCGACGTGAAGGTGTTGGGCAAACTGACGGAATTGTTTATTCCTCCCAGCAACTTCTATGTGCTGCCCGTGGTGGGCAAACTCCCCTACAAACCCGACTTTTACCCCGATCCGCGCGAAGTGGAGGCCGTTCTCGAAGTGAGCCTCGACGAACTGCTCGATGAAGGGGTGATAGGCCGCACGCAACTCGAAGTGCGTGGGGTTACCATCGAAACCCCTTTTTACGATATTCAGGGGCATAAAGTGTGGGGTGCTACCGCCATGATGATAAGCGAGTTGACGACGCTTCTTGGATAATATCCTTCTTTTAACAACTTTTAAGACCGACGTTTCGTCGGCTTTCTACCGAATTTGCTAATTTTGGCACGGCTTTCGTAGTAGAAAGCCAAAGTAGCAACCTAATTGGTGTCCCAATGTATTGATTGTAAACTCAAGACTTTTCACATTTCTACTAATTATTCATGTCTAAATTTAACCGAATAAACACCCTCTCTGGCTGGCTCGTATTTGCCATAGCGCTAGTCACTTATGTACTTACCGTAGAGCGTACAGCAAGCTTTTGGGATTGCGGCGAGTTTATCGCCTGTTCGTACAAACTCCAAGTACCACACCCTCCAGGAGCACCACTATTTTTGCTGATTGGCCGTCTGTTTTCGATGCTGGCCATGGGCGATGTCACCCAAGTAGCGTACTGGATCAACATGGTGTCGGTGGTATCAAGTGCTTTCACCATCCTATTTTTATTTTGGAGTATCACGTTGTTGGCCCGCAAAATTTTGGGTAAACAAGACGACGAGCTTTCAATGGGCGAAATTATCGCCGTGGTAGGTTCTGGACTTGTGGGCTCATTGGCCTATACGTATTCTGATTCCTTTTGGTTTTCGGCTGTCGAAGCGGAGGTGTATGGTCTTTCGTCGTTCTTTACGGCCATCGTTATTTGGGCGGTGTTGAAATGGGAACGCATCGAAGACGAAGCCGCTGCCAACCGTTGGTTGATTTTTACTTTCTACTTAGTAGGGTTGTCAATCGGCGTCCACTTGCTCAACTTGGTGACCTTGCCTGCGTTGGCGTTGGTGTATTATTTCAAAAAATACAAACCTACCTTGTGGGGTGGAATCGCTGCGTTTGTAGGAGGTTTGGTGGTGCTTGTGATCATCAACTCGGGGGTGATTGTGTGGTTGCCGTCGATTGCGGGTAAATTTGAAATTTTCTTTGTCAATACCTTAGGTACGCCTTATTCGGTGGGTATCGTGGTGTTTTTGTTATTATTTGTGGGTTCTTTGATTTGGGGAATTCGCTACACTGCTAAAAAAGAAAACGAAATTTGGAACGTGGCGTTGTTGTCATTTACGTTTGTTTTGATTGGCTACGCTTCTTACTTCTTGGTGTTGGTTCGTTCAAACTTCAACCCGCCAATCAACGAAAACGATCCAAGCGACGTCATTAGCTACGTTTCGTACCTAAAACGCGAGCAGTACGGTAGTCGTCCGTTGTTGTTTGGGCCTGTGTTTACGGCGCGTCCAATCAATTCGGAGCGCGGCGAGCCGATTTACCGTAAATCAAACGGTCGTTATGTCATTGCCGATTACCGTCCAGAATATGTATATGAGAAAAACCAACAAATGTTGTTTCCTCGCGTACACAGCAACCAAGGAAATCACCCGCAGTTGTACCGCGACAAGCTTAATTTGGCCGAAGGTCAAAAACCAAGCATGGGCGACAACCTGTCGTTTTTCTTCTCGCACCAGTTGGGGCACATGTACTGGCGTTATTTCTTGTGGAACTTTGTAGGCCGTGAAAGCGACGAAGAAGGCGCGGGTGGACTTCGTCCGTGGGATACCAACGAAGGGTTGCCTGATGTAATGGCTACCAACCGCGCGCGTGATAATTTCTACATGATTCCATTTATTTTGGGCCTTTTAGGAATTGTCATTCAAGCCTTCCGCCGTCGTACCGATTTCTTGGTAACGGGCTTGTTATTCTTGATGATGGGGATTGCCCTCGTCGTTTACCTCAACTCTCCACCAGTAGAACCGCGCGAACGTGATTATATTTACGTGGGGTCGTTCTACATTTTTGCGTTCTGGATTGGGCTCGGGGTGTTGTTCATTTACGATTTCTTGACCAAGTTTTTGCCATCGGCTACTACCCGCGCAGGGATTGCTACTGCGTTAGGATTGTCGGCGCCGTTGTTGATGGGGGCTAAAGGTTGGGATAACCACGACCGTAGCCACCGTTATCACTCGGTTGATTTTGCCAAAAACTTGTTAAATTCTTGCGCGCCAAACGCCATCTTATTTACAGGAGGTGATAACGATACCTTCCCACTTTGGTACGTACAAGAAGTAGAAGGCTTCCGTACCGACGTGCGCGTTTGTAACTTGAGTTTGTTGGGTACTGACTGGTACATTGGCCAAATGAAGCGCAAAACGTACGAGTCGCAGCCGCTACCTATTTCGTTGAATTACGAAAACTTTGCGGCGGGTAAAAACGACATTGTGCCTTTCTACGAAATGCCAGCTGTGAAAAACGGTATCAATTTGAAAGAATACATGTCGTTGGTAAAACAAAACAACGCGGCGATTCAGGTGCCATTGACGAGCGGCGAAATGACGAGCATCTTGCCATCGTCGGTGTTGGTGTTGGGAATTAATCCAGAACAAGTGCAAAAGATGAATATCCTTAAATCGGAGTTGGCGTCGTTTGTAAAAGATACCATGCAGTGGAACATCGGTAAGCGCGATTTGTACAAGTCTGACCTTATTATGCTCGACATCATCGCGACCAACGATTGGAAGCGCCCGATTTATTTCTCAGGAACGTTGACCAACGAAAACTACCTCAACTTGAAAGAGTATATGCAGTTGGAAGGGTATGCGTATCGCTTGTTGCCAGTGCGTGTACCTGGTGCATCAGACGGTTACGTAAACACCGACATCATGAGCGAGAACTTGATGAAGAAGACCTTCTGGCGTGAGCTTGACAATGCCAATACGTACTACGATGGTACGTTCAAGGGCTCGCCAGCATTCTCGGCACGTATTGCGTTCATGCGTCTGGTTGATCAGTTGATTCGTGAAGGAAAGATGGACAAAGCCAAAGCGGCGATGAACTTCATTTTGGCCAAAATGCCAGACAAGACCATTCCGTACGACCAGATTTCGGCCAACTACGTAGGGTTCTTGTTGAACTTGGGCGAAACCAAAAAAGGACTTGACATTGCCAACACGATGGCTACGCGGGCAGAGTCGGTGTTGAAATACAACATTCAGCATCATTCAAATCAAGACAGCAATATCCAATTGTACATCCTTCAAACGCTTGCCAATGCGTGTCGTGAAGGAAAACAGGATGCCGCTGCCAAGAAATACGAGGCGTTGTTGCAACAATACATGACAGCACTCGGTGGCTAGTCGGTGACTACAATAAAAAAAAGGCTGCCCAACAAGGCAGCCTTTTTTATGGAAATGAGCGCTTATTTTTTGCCAGCGGCGAGGAGCAGAAGCACCCAGCCGATGATCATCAGTGTACCTCCAATGGGTGCAATGGCGCCAAAAGCACGAATGCCCGTAAAACAAATGGTGTACAACGAGCCCGAAAAAATAACAACACCCACTAAAAAGGCATAGCCCGACCAGTGGTAATAGCGCTCGGCATTGACGGCGCAGTTTTGGAGCAAAATACCAATCAAAACGAGGCCAATGGCGTGGTAAAACTGGTATTTAACGGCCGTTTCGAAGGTGTCGGCTCGGCCGCTGGTTTCGAGCATGGCTTTGAGCGCATGGGCTCCGAAAGCCCCTAGAGCCACGGCAACTGCTCCTAATAAAGCACCTGCTTGGATGAAAAATTTATCATTCATATGAATTGAAAAAAACGTTTTTGAACCAAAAATAGATTACTTTCTTTATAAATCCGTTTTTAGGCTAACTTTGTAGATAGAAACTTACCATAGGATTTTGACCTCCAACGGCATGAGCTTATCAGATTTTGTTACACTTTGGAAACATCGCTACCGAAAATATACCTACATAGCCCAAGAATACGTACTTGCATTTGCTACAATCGTACGTTTTTTGGGGTTAAAATTGTCTTTTTTGGGACGTAAAAAACTGGTGGCTATCATTCGTACGGAACATTTTGGCGACATTGTGGCGGCCGAACCCCTTGCGCGTCAGGTACGGGAAGCACACCCAAACGATTATATAGTGTGGGTTGTAAAGCCTGCTTTTAAAGAGTTGGTCGCAACCCATCCTGTCATCAATGAAGCTTGGGCGCAGCCTACGGTGTTACGCCGTTTGTTGGTTTTTAATTCAGGGGTTTTTGATAAAGTATATAACCTTGAATTTTGGCAAAGTAATTTGGACACCATCAGCGGAAGGGTTCACAAAAACGAAGTGGCAGCTGCAAAAGATATAACCGTATTTAATTACTTTGAAAAAGGTAATTTGCTGACTATCTTTCAGTTGTGTGCAGAGTTGCCCGTCAAAGATGACGTGCCTCAATTGTACATTCCAGTGGCAGACGCGCAAAAAATTGCGAATTTAAACCTGCCCCAGAAACTAATTGTGATTCATTGCAGTTCCAATTATCCAGCCAAAGATTGGTCAGTTCCCAATTGGGAAAAGCTAATTTATTGGTTGATTGAAGACTTGGGCTATACGGTGGTAGAAATTGGGCTAAAAAGCAAAAATTCGGTGAGGAGCGCCAAGTATATGGATGCTTGCGGAAAGTATTCGTTGTTACAAACGGCGGAAATTATTCGTAGAGCTGAATATTTTATTGGAATAGACAGCGGGCCTGCTCATTTGGCAAATGCTGTAGGCACGTATGGTATATTACTTTTTGGTAAATTAAATAACTTCGATACGTACATGCCATACTCAGGCGACTATCAAAATGGCCGCAATGCTCGTTTGCTTTGGCAAACGGGTAAAACGTGTTCAGCGCTTGAATACCAATGGGTTCGGGGACAAATAGAGGCAATTTTGGCAAAAAGTTATAATGCACAGTTAACCGTTATCAGTTAATTGTGTGGGTTAAGTATCTAAGTAAAATTAAGTTAGTGTAAAGTTAGTTATATTTTAACCCCACGTCGCATCGGCGCTCCGACTTTAGGCTGGGGATACAAGATGAGAACTTTACGTGGGCTTTAGCCCTGATTTTTTGATGGCAAGGCAGTAAAAATCAGGGCTAAAGCCCTAAACAGAGCCATTTTTGGAACCCCAGCCTAAAGGCGTGGGGTTTAAGGAGTCTTACAAAATTAAACTGAATATAAAATTTTAGTAAGTAGTTAGTAATCAGTACAAATAACGATTAACTGTACGAAGCAATTAAGTAGTTTATTTTGACACAAATGGAAAACGATAAGTCCCATAATTTTCTTCGAAAAGGCACGTCAGGATATGGCTCGCGAGCGGCAAATAATAACCGCTGGTTGGAGTCGGGAGCGGGTGCAGGAAAACTTCCACCTCAAGCACTTGAGCTGGAAGAAGCAGTGCTGGGGGCTTTGATGATTGAGAAAGACGCGCTCAATGCGGTTATTGATATTTTAAAGTCAGACAGTTTTTATAAAGAAGCGCACCAACGCATCTATAATGCGATTATTACGCTCTTTACAAACTCTGAACCTATTGATTTGTTGACGGTTACGACTCAGTTGCGTCAATTGGGCGAGCTAGAAGTGGTGGGTGGAGCACAGTACATCACAGCCCTGACCACCAAAGTAAACTCAGCGGCCAACATCGAATACCACGCTCGGGTCATTGCGCAAGCGTCGATGAAGCGAGAAATGATTTCGGTGGCATCAAAGATTTTGCAAGATGCGTTTGAGGATACGACCGACGTTTTTACGCTGCTTGATACCGTAGAACAATCGCTTTTTAAAATTTCTGAATCCAATATCCGTAAAAATTACGCTGACATGAGCGCGCTCATGACCGAGGCATTACGCGAGTTGGAGCGCCGTCGCGAACAAAAAGACGGTCTGACGGGCGTTCCGTCAGGTTTTACGCAACTCGACCGCCTCACGTCGGGTTGGCAGCCTACCGAATTGGTGATTCTTGCCGCCCGGCCAGCGATGGGAAAAACTGCGTTTGTAGTTTCAAGCCTAAGAAATGCTGCCGTGGATTTTGGAATGCCCGTGGCGATTTTCTCTTTGGAGATGTCGGCGGTGCAGTTGGTCAATCGTATGATTTCGGCCGAAGCCGAGATTGACAGTGAAAAGCTAAAGAAAGGAAACTTAGCCCCGCACGAGTGGACACAACTCCACCAACGCATCGACCGCCTGATGCGCGCGCCTATCTATATTGATGACACACCCGCCTTGTCGATTCTGGAGTTGCGGGCCAAATGCCGTCGTTTGAAACAACAACACGACATTCAAATGGTCGTGATTGACTACTTGCAGCTCATGCAAGGCGATAGCAGCAAGGGGGCAGGAAACCGCGAACAAGAAATTGCGTCGATTTCGCGGGCGTTGAAAAACTTAGCCAAAGAACTGAATGTCCCCGTGATTGCCTTGTCGCAGTTGAGTCGTGCCGTCGAAACCCGTGGTGGTGACAAGCGTCCGCAGTTGTCTGACTTACGTGAATCGGGCTCAATCGAGCAGGATGCGGACATGGTTGCGTTCTTGTATCGTCCTGAGTATTATGGGTTTACGCAAGATGAGGCGGGTAATTCAGTACAAGGAGTAGGAGAAGTAATTGTCGCCAAAAACCGTAGTGGTTCGTTGGATACCATTCAGCTGCGGTTTATTGGTAAATACACCAAATTTGCCGATTTGGATAGTTTTTATGGCGCAGCTTCCTCGCCTACGCCATCGTTTAATCCAGAAGCCAGGGCACAAGCGGCGAGTTCGTTTGATACCCCACCTGCTTCGGCAGGCGGAACTTTCAAAAGTAAAGCCAACGATTTGGGCGATATGGGGATGAACTTTCCACCCCCAAATCCGCTAGATGAGCCTCCGTTTTAGCTAAATACAACCTCATAACGCATCCCTTTTGCGCCAGGACCGATGGGCACCATAAAAAGTTGCACATCGCCCGCAGTGGGGTGCGTTAGGGTAAAAGTACCCTGTAAGTAATACTGACGCGTCATGTCTGTTTCAAACTCCAGCGTGAAAGGTTGACGGTAATTGCCGACACCAGTACTCCAGGCAGAAACGCGAGTGAGTTGAGCAGGGTGACTTGCTTCCGACGCAAAATGAATGGTAAAGTCCTGATTTAGATAAGGTTGAAAATCAGTGATTTGTAAGGTATCAATCATTTTCTACAAAAGTTAAGAGGTAGAATCGGGTTTCCATTGGTACAAATGGTACACCGTATTAAATTCTCCGATTTTTTTAAAGCCCAAACGCTCGTATAAATGCAGAGCGGGGTTGTTGTATTCCACATGAATTGTCACCGATTTGCCAAGAACGGCCCCTTGGCGAAGCACTGCTTCTAGGAGCTTGCTGCCCAACCCTTGGCCACGGTAGGGGGGGAGGATGGCAATGTCCATGATTCGCACTTCGGTGGGACTATACTGCCAATGCACATACAGCCGTCCAATGGCCTGCTGCTGTTCTGTTTCGATGATTTGTAGGTCAGCTCCTTTGTACAATTCTTGGTAATACTGGTGCTGGGCCATAAACTGCTGGGTCACAAAAGTACGCTTTTGTGCTTCGGTCCAGTCAGGTACTAGGGCCAATTCCTCGGCCCTAGTACTGGCATAAATTTCTAATAAAGCAGGCAAATCTGCCTCATTGATAGCTCTTGCTCTAAATAACATTTCACTCATTCGATTACGTGCGAGGAGGAAAGACTCCTTGTAATGCAATACAAAAATAGAGCGTCAAATAGGGCATCATGTTATTATGAGGCTGATCGCCACCTGCGGGGGCAAGACTACTAGCCATCATAGCCACAGAGGGGCCTGTAGGGTTTGTATTGTAAAAGTTAGCTCTAGCAGGGTAAGCAGTGGAAGGGCTAGACTGCAAACCACCGTCATTAATAGCACGAACGGTGTGACTATGGTAAGGGATCTCGGATTCTAACAGAGAAACCGTTTCGGAGCCTCCTGTTTCGCCTAAATCATGAAGAGATAACCCTGGGCCTTGGCCAGGGTGCATTGGGGCTCTGCCTTGCAAATCAGGAAGAGCAAAATTTGACTTGCCATTTCCTCCGTAAGTAGTACCTAACAGGGAAAATAAAGCCGTATTTTGGGAGAGGGGAAGTAATTGTCCATCACACCACGCCCATCCTTTGGGGGCGAAATTAAAAGGGAAAATGCGTATTTCGGCAACAAATGGATCCATAGAAGTTCAAGAGTTTAGTGTAAAAGGGTTGAGTAATGAAAGGTCTAAGTTGGCGAAGGAAAAATACCAAAAAGCGAAATAATAAAATCTACGCATAGGTAAGGTTGGAAATTGGTATGCGGCTGAGAGCCTCCAATTGAACTAACTGTATTCGATGCCAGATTTACAAGACCTACGGAGGTATCAGTGGTATAAAAATTTGCCGAGGCATTTCTGGCAAAGGTCGTACCAGAAGGACTACCAGTACTACCCGAATTGTCTGTGCCTAAAAAAGGATGGCTATGGGCTGGAATTTGGGTGACTGTCAGGGTAATTTCTTCGGCACCACCCGTTTCGGCCAAAACAAATCCATTTCCTTGGTGAATAGGAAGGCGCCCACGCAAATCGGGCAGGGCAAAGGTTGACTGTCCATCCCCACCGTAGGTAGTACCAATGAGGTTAAAAAGGGTTTCGTATTCCGAAATAGGGAGAAGTTGCCCTTCGCAAAACATCCACCCTGCGGGGGCAAAATTTCCCGCAAACATTCGTATTTCTCCAACATAAGGTTGAGCCATTTTTGTAAAGTCTAAAGGGTTTCAAATTAATAATTAAACATCTCGATAAGGGAAAAAATATCCTAGGTTTGACTAGGGAAGATTCCTTGAAGAGCGATACAAAAACTAAGAACCAAAAATGGCTGCATATTTAAGTGGGCTTGTGACCCTCCTGTATTAGTAACCATTTGTGAACCCATAGCTACCAAGCCACCTCCGCCAGAATACAGTTCAGAAGGACTGGTATCGGCAATTTTCCCATTGGTTGGGACAATGGTATTTTGAGTAATATTTGTGGCGTTGACGGAGTGGGTATGCGTGGGTAATTCCGCGATACTTAGCGTATGAGCCTGCTCTCCTCCGCGCTCACCCAACGTATAATTGCTGCCTACGTGAATAGGGGTGCGGCCACGCAAATCGGGTAAATTAAAAGTGGTTTGGCCATTGCCTCCAAACGTAGTGCCTAAAAGAGAAAACAATGCTTGGTTTTGGTTGATGGGAAGTGATTGCCCATTACAAAGCGCCCAACCTCTGGGTGCAAACACAAAACTCATGATCCGAATTTCGGACAAAAACGGTTCTGCCATAACATTTGAGGGTTTAGTAAAACAATGAAAAAATTAAGATAAAGGTCTTGATTCCCAGAGAATATGTGTGTTCTTTTTGAGGAGAATAGTTGTTGTCATGTGGTTGTTC
Source organism: Runella defluvii (assembly GCF_014195535.1). Lineage (GTDB taxonomy): Bacteria > Bacteroidota > Bacteroidia > Cytophagales > Spirosomataceae > Runella > Runella defluvii. The sequence continues at coordinate 123,879 of NZ_JACIBY010000008.1, forward strand.
GAGCAAAGATGCGATTGAAGATGTACGTCACCTTTGGCACTTAGGTAGCGCCCCGTCTTACTGGCTTTTAACGGGATAAGGGTGGCAAAGGTAGTAGTCCCTAATTGCATAGAAACTTCGGCGAGGGCTTGTAACTCAAACAAAGACCAACACGCGATTTTTTCCCAAGTCCCCGTTGCTTGGCGTTGCCAAAACGGAACCATCAAGTCTAGGGTGTCTAGCGTTGGGTGCTTTTTTTCAAACACCTGAAAACAGTATTGCTGTTGTTCATAAAAGTAAACTTGATTTTCTGCTTGCGAAAATTCTCCTGAAAGAACGGCAGGAAGAGGCGCTGGTAAAGTGCCAGCTGAAGCAATCGAAACGGATTCAATGGGACAAATACTAACAAGTTGCGATAACCATTGAGACCATGTTTGGGGGGAAGAAATAGGCAATTGAGCATAACCCGATAAAAACGGAAGGCTGCCCAAGGAAGTACCTAATAGCTTTATAAACGGCCGTCTTTGCATAACTGAGTAAAGAATAGAGTTTTCTAACGTTGAAGGAGAAACGTAAAAACTATTTACCAAGTGTGTATTATTAGTATAGTATTTTGCAGCTCCAAGAACAAAGATATAGAAAAAAGTATATTGAAATTATTTTTATTGATTTTTTTTTGGTTACTTTTGAATAATTTATTGTACTATTTTACTCAGTTCTGAAAAACTACTACGTTATGAAAATCTCTACTCCCATCGCGGTGAGCTTAGTGCTCAGTGTACTGATTCAACTTTTCTCCCTTCCAGAAGACAATTATCAGCTAAAACCTGTTGTGTCTCCCAATGAAAAATTGGACAAAGGAAACCCAGTTGCGAATGCCAATGCAAAGCGAAAGGTGTTGCCACTCAGTCCTTTGGCGCCACCGCCGAATGAGACCAACCTAGCTACCCAAGTGAAAACGTGGTGGTTGGCACCTTCTGTTTCTGCTTTAAAAACGGTAGCCCAAGTAGGAACCGACAACGGCACTTCGGGGCCAACGCCAGGCGATGTGCTAGAATATACCATTACTATTACCAATTCATCTACAGTAGATGATGCCACGGGCGTAAAATTTACCGATACCATTGACCCCAATACAACATTGGTTCCTGGTTCGCTTAAAACAGCGCCTATTGCCGTGAATGATGCCTATTCTACCGTAGGGAACGTATCTATCGACGTGCCCGTAGGAAGCGGTCTCTTAGCGAATGACGTAAACCTTGACGGTGATGCCATTACAGTCAGCGGAGTTGATGTAACAGGCACCGAAGGAACCGTAACTTTTAATCCTAACGGCAGTTTTACCTTTAATCCCAACCCAGGATATGAGGGCACTACTACCTTCAAATATACAGTAACGGATGGCACATTTAGTTCAACGGGTACGGTACGAATAACCGTAACGGGAATGATTTGGTTTATAAATTCAAGTGCAGGTAGCGGAGGCGATGGACGTCTTGGTACGCCTTTTAATAATATGAACTCCTTCAATGGCACGTCATTGGATGGAGTGGGCGATAATATCTTTGTTTACTCGGGTTCTTATAATAACACTACCAGTACTCTACTGTTGGGACAACAAAAGTTGATTGGGCAAGGGGCAACAACTGGTACGCTGGCCACCTTAGCTGGGGTCACTTTTTCGGTTCATCCGCCAGTTGGCAATCCTATCCCTTCAACTGGAGGTGCGCGTCCAACAATCGTACAGAATGCTAACACCGTGAATATGCAGTCGCAGAACCAAGTGCGAGGAGTAAACATCATTAATACAGGTAGCACGTCATTGCAAGGTAATGCTTTTGGCACTGCTTTGGTACGCGATGTGAGCATCACCAATTCGGGAGGCCCTGGGGTTAGTTTTAACAATGGGTCGCTTGATGTTATCCTTGAGAGTGTGTCGGCCTCTAATGCGTCCAACGGTATTTTCTTACAAAGTACAACGGGGAGTTTTCAGATTACAGGTACGAGCACAACAGATGCCTCAGGGGGGACTTTAACCAATATTTCTGGGCGTGGGATTGAAATACGTAACGCAACAAACATCACGTTAAAAAACATGAGTCTTCCTTCTGCTAACACTACAAGTGATGGAGGATTTAGCGGACAATGCGATGAAGACAATGTAAATGCCTGTTTTGCTGCTCTTTATATGAATGTGGCATCGACGGTAAGCCTTGAAAATATTGATATTGGGGGAACTGAAGAACATGGTATCGTGGGTATTTCAGTGTCCAATCTTACCATTAATAATTGTACTGCGATAAATAATGGTAATTCGGATGAAGAAAATGCCTTGAAATTCCGAAACTTATCGGGGACTTGTTCCATCACAAATTCGACATTTCAGAATTCAGCGTGCCGTATTTGTCACATCAAAAACACAACAGGTAATTTGAATTTAACTGTTAATAACTGTACACTCAATAACACGGCGTCATCTCCAGTAGGAGCAGACTGCTTTGAAATGCGTACTCAAAGCTCGGCCACAGCGACAGTTGCGTTGACCAATAGTAGCTTCCAAAGGGCCAGAAGTAAAGGCGTGCAAGTATTTGCCGAAGGCAACTCTACCATGAACTTTAATATAACAGGGTGTAGTGTGCAGCGTTTTGGCGGGGCTATGGCGGGTATTGAAGTAGGTTCAAATGGAGCGGCGGCAATAATGAACTACAATATCAACAACAATTCGGTTATTGAATCTAGTGGTGAAGTATCGGTGTTATCATCTACATTTCTAGGTTCAGATTTGAATGGACGTACTAACAATAACACAAGCATTACTAATAATAGCTCCACTGCTAACATATTTTCCACACTTCGGGTTTTACATGAAAATAATGGCCAAGCCATTGTCGAGTTTAAAAATAATCCTAATGTTGTTTCATCTAATACGGATATTCCTGTTGATTTGATAGCTGCGAGTGGAACGAATGCAAATGCTCGTTTGGATGTAACCTTGGACAATAATGCAATCACTAATTCAATTAATACAGTTGCAGGGTTAGAGGGAATTGTACTGAGAGCTGGAGATACTCCTTCAGGACCAGATATAAATACACTTTGTGCCCATGTCTTGAATAATACGTTGAATTTACCAGCTGGTTATGAACGTGCATTTCGCGTGCGGCATTTAGATGCGACTTTTATGAATCTTCAAGGGTCAGGGCCTACTACAACGGCTACTTGGTCCAGTAAAGGAAATACCACTAACAATGGTACTACGAATAGTTATGGACCTAATACAGGCATCACATTTACAAGTGTTTGCCTTACCCCATCTCACTCACCTGCCCGCATCGCCGCGGAAATACTTGCAAAAGAGGAACCCAAACAGGAGGTTGTCGAAGTAGCCCAAGTGGTAGAAGCACCAAAACAAGAAATTGATAACCAAGCTACGGCTGCCACGGCCGAAAATATCCAAGCAGCCCTCGACGAAGCAGCACGCAAGGGGGTGGTTTTGGCGGGTGAAACCGTGACCGTTGGTGATCCAAGTGGTTTTTTACTTCCTGCGGATCGGGTGTTTACCATTAAGTTTCAGGTCTCCATCAATGCGTCACTTCCTGCAGGCGTTTGCCAAATATCAAACCAAGGAACGGTGACGGGAAGTAATATCAGCAATGTACTCACCGATGATGTGGCTGGAGGAGCGATTAATCCTACCGTAATCCAGTTGATGAAACATTCGTTGGGAAATTTGGTGTTTAGAGATAACAACAAAAATGGTGTTTTTAATGGAGGCACCGATGCAGGAATTGATGGTGTATTGGTAAACCTGTACCGCGATAATGGTAATGGCACTTTAGATGCGGGGGATACCTTTGTCATTAACACAACCACCGCAGGAGGAGGTTTATACTTATTCAGTAATTTGTGTTCGGGAGATTACATCGTTCAAATTCCCTCTACTGAATTTGGCACGGGTAAACCACTCAATGGTCTAATTTCTAGCCCAGGTGGGACTGCCCCTAATCCTAACTTAGATGCAGACAATGACGACAATGGCCAAGATGCCATCAATGGTTCAATCGCCAGTCAAGCCATTACCTTGGCGTATGATGTTAGTGACGTAGAAAACAATACCACGCTTGATTTTGGCTTTAGAACCCCGACGCTTGTTTCAATCAATGATATAATGCCCAATGAAGGCAACGGCGGTGGCACCACTACGTTCACTTTTACCGTAACGAGGGACAATACTGATGAAGCCTTTAGCTTGGCCGTAAATACTAACAATGTGACGGCCAACAATAGTGACCTTACTCCCATTTCGGGCGGAACAGTGAACTTTACCACGGGTGGAAGCTTCACTGCTACGGTTTCGGTTACTGTGAATGCGGATGATATTGTAGAATTGAATGAAACCTTTGAGGTTGTGCTTTCGGGCGCACCTTATGGAATAATACTTACTAAAGCCACTGGGCTAGGAACAATTACCAACGACGACCAAGCGGTACTGAGTATTAATAGTGTCTCAAATTCTGAAGGAAATTCGGGTACGCAAATCTATTCTTTCACCATTACTTCCGATAAGGCCGTAGATGTACCCTTCACGGTCAATGCTGCAACGGCAAATGTTACAGCCTTAGCGGGTTCGGACTATGTTTCAAATAGTGGGGTTATCAGCTTCACTGGTATCGCTGGAGAAACTCATACTTTCAATGTCACAGTTAATGGCGATGTGTTGGTGGAGACTACCGAAGCCTTTAATGTATCTTTAAGCGGAGTAAATGTAAATTCCCGTAATGTCATCGTTTCGGGTTCATCGGGTACAGGAACTGGTACCATCACCAACGATGATAACTCCCAGATGATCATCAACGATGTATCAGTCAATGAAGGAAATGTTGGGAATACCAATTTAGTGTTTACGGTTACATTGGACAATCCCGTGAGTACTACCGTTTCTGCCAATTATGCTACCGCCCCACAAACAGCCACTGCTGGAACAGACTATACCACTACCAGCGGTACTGTTACGTTTAATGCAGGTGAAACTTCTAAAACGATTACTGTTCCTGTCATTGGGGATGTCATTGGCGAAGCGAACGAAACCTTCTTTGTGAACCTTACAAACTTGGTCGTAAGTGGCGGGTTATCAAGTTCAGTAAGCATTACGGATGCCCAAGGACTTGGTACTATTCTGGACGACGACCTTCAGTTTTCTATTAATGACGTGACTGTAAATGAGGGCAATACGGGTTTAACAAACTTTACCTTTACGGTTTCTCGAACCAGTACAGCCACGGCCGAAACGATTAACTACGCAACGGCGGACAATACTGCAACTACTGCCGATAATGACTACACAAGTACAAGTGGTACATTGAGTTTTGCCATTGGAGAATCCGAAAAGACAATTACGGTGACGGTCAACGGAGATACTAAAGTGGAAGGTAATGAAACATTCTTTGTCAATCTTACAGCGCCAAGCAATGGGGCTATTTCTGATGGGCAAGGACTGGGAACGATTACAAACGATGATTTTGCTTCTTTGACGTTAAGTAGCCCTGCTGCCCAAAACGAAGGAACTGCGGGTACGGTGTCTTATCTTTTCAATGTGACGTTAGATAAAAACATGGCTTCAGGTTTTACCGTTAACTACTCGACCAACAATGTTACGGCCACTACTGCTGATAATGACTATGATGATAATGATGGTACATTAACATTTACTGGAACTGCGGGAGAAACGCGTACAATTACTGTGCTCGCCAGAGGAGACACGAAAGTAGAATTGGATGAGACATTTACGGTAACTATCAATTCGGTTACGGGGCCATTGTCTTCTTCTATCAATGTACCTAGTCCATCTCAAACGGCTACCATTCTCAACGACGATCAGGCCACGGTATCACTGGCAGGAAACGTAAGCCAAAGCGAGGCAACTACGCCGCAAACATTTACTGTGAACTTGAGTAATCCTGTGGATGTGGCTGTTACGTTAAATTTTGCGACAACGGATGGGACAGCAACAACAGGTGACTATACGTCAGTCAATCAAACGGTAACATTCCCAGCGGGTACGACAACGGCCCAAACGGTAGATGTGGCCATTTCAAACGATAACATAGTAGAAATCGATGAGAATTACAACGTTGCCCTGAGTGCATTATCGGCGTCGGGCCGAGATGTAACGTTTGGTCCTAAAACAACGGGTACGGGAACAATTACTAATAATGACAACACCACGATTACCCTAAGCGGTGGCATTGCTCAGAATGAAGGAAATACAGGAACAACCTCCTATGTATTTACGGTATCATCAACCAATGCTGTACAAGGAGGTTTTAGCGTCAACTACACTACCAATGATGGTACAGCCACCCTTGCCGATAATGATTATACAGACAATGATGGGGTATTGATTTTTACGGGAACTGCGGGGGAAAGCCATCAATTTACGGTACTGGTGAATGGAGATCTAAAAGTCGAAAACAATGAAGAATTCACTGCTACTATTAACTTCGTTATAGCCACTCCAATTTCTTCTAGTGCGTTTGTGTTGACAGGCAGTCCTCAAACGGGTACGATCAACAACGATGAATTGGATTGGGGTGATGCACCTACCGCCGCTCAAAGTGGCTTCGCAAGTTCGTACCCAACTACCCTTGCTAACAGCGGCGCACGCCACAAGTTGGCACCGGGAGGCGTATTTTTAGGTGCAACCGTAAGTGCAGATTTGGACGGGCAACCCACATTGACGGCCAATGGCGATGCTACTGGAGACGATGGCGTCATTTTACCAAGTGCCTTTATTATCAATACCACAGGAAGTGTGACCGTGACGGCATCGGCAGTTTCTAAATTAGACGCGTGGATTGACTTCAACCGTGATGGTGATTGGGATGATGCGAATGAGAAAGTGGCTAATGGGTTTGACTTGGTAGTGGGCAATAACACTGTCCCTGTCATTGTACCAGCCGCTAGTTTAGGGACATCCTACGCTCGTTTCCGTGTGAGTACCTCAGGTGGTTTGTCGCCCACGGGAGAGGCTACCGACGGAGAAGTAGAAGATTACCAAGTAACTATCTTGAACAACCAGTTTGCCATCACGAGCCCTTCCGTGACGGAAGGAAATACTGGTACGACCAACTTAACGTACACCATTAGCCGAACCACCAACTCAACAGCATCTTCAGTAGCTTATGAGATTACTGGCGGAACGGCCACGTCAGGCAGTGACTATGTAGCCCTTGCTTTAGGAACGGTTAATTTTCTAGCTGGAGGGGCACTTACGCAAGACATCACTGTGGTGGTGAACGGGGATGTGATAGTGGAAAACAATGAGACTGTCATTGTTACGCTTTCAAACCCTACCAATGGAGCCATCAGCACGGGCACTGGAACGGGCACCATCAATAACGACGACGCCGCGACGCTTACGTTGTCAGGGGGAGTGGCTAAAAACGAAGGAAACAGCGGCAACACGGCATATACCTTTACAGCTACCTTGTCGGCAGCCGTTCAAGGAGGTTTCCAAGTAGCCTATGCCACAGGAAATGGTACCGCAACAGTGGGAACAGATTATACTGACAATGATGGTAGCTTGACGTTTACTGGAACCGCTGGCGAAACTCAGACATGGACGGTAAATGTGCTAGGAGATAATTTGGTAGAAGCCAACGAAACGTTTGAAGCCTCTTTAGGGGCAATTACGTTGACCAGTGCTATCCAATTAGCCGCTATTATGCCAGGTGGTAGCCCTCAAACGGCCACCATCACCAACGACGATCAGGCTATAGTATCGTTGGCAGGAAACGTAAGCCAAAGCGAAGCAACCACGCCACAAACATTTACGGTAACTATGAGTAATCCTGTGGATATAGATGTAACCGTAAATTTTGCAACCTCGAATGGCGCTGCAACCACTGCCGACAATGACTACACCGCGGTGAACCAAACGGTGACCTTCCTCGCGGGTACTACCACGGCACAAACCGTGGACGTAGCCATTACGAATGATAATAAAGTAGAAGCCAACGAGGTTTACAACGTGACATTGAGCAGTTTGTCGGCGCCAAGTCGAAATGTGATTTTGGGTACTGCAACGGGGACAGGTACCATTAGCAATGATGATGCTTCAACGGTAACGTTGACAGGAACAATCGCAAAAGCAGAAGGAAATACAGGAACGGTAGATTATACCTTTACGGCTACATTAACAAACCCAGTTCAAGGAGGTTTTACGGTGGCTTATACGACCAGCGATGGCACAGCGACGATTGCTGATAATGACTATACTGACAACGATGGTAGTTTAACATTTACGGGCACGGCAAACGAGACTAAAACTATCACGGTTCAAGCCAAAGGTGATTTGAAAATTGAAGATAATGAACTCTTCACGGTCGCATTGGGAACGATTTCAGGCGCACCAGCGGGTGTTACCGTAGGAGGTACTGCGCAAACGGGTACTATAGAAAACGATGAATTGGATTGGGGCGATGCACCTGATACGTACAAAACGTTGTCGGCCAGCAATGGCCCGCGCCACGCCAACGCCCCAGGAGGAATTCATTTGGGATTGACGGTAGATGCGGATTTAGATGGACAACCCAACGCAACCGCAACAGGCGATGGCACTGACGATGATGGCGTTACGTTGCCTTCCGTATTGGTATTGAATACCACTGCGAGCGTGACGGTCAAAGCTTCAGCCGCAGGAAAGCTGGATGCTTGGGTTGATTTTGATAACAATGGCACGTTTGATAGTGGCGAAAAAGTGTTTGACAATATTGCCGTGAATTCGGGAGATAACCTCTTGACCTTCCCCGTACCTTCAGGAGCTACGCCAAGCAATAGCTTTGCCCGTTTCCGTATCAGCTCCACGGGTGGCCTAAGTCCCGAAGGTTTGGCCACCGACGGAGAAGTAGAAGATTATGCCATTCAAATTGTAAATACCCAATTCTCAATCAATGACGTAACCATCACAGAAGGAAACAGTGGTACGACAAACCTGACGTTTACCATAACTCGTACGGTCAATGCCAATGCGTGTTCCGTGAAATATGGTATTACGGGAGGTACTGCTGCATCAGGTACAGACTATCAAATGTTTGCGGATGGTACGGCTTCCTTTACGGCAGGTGGTGCATTTTCGCAAACCATCACGGTGGTCTTGAACGGAGACAACACGGTTGAGCTAGATGAAACAATCTTAATGACGTTAAGTGACCCCATAAATGCAGCGATTTTGGATGGCTCGGGCACGGGTACCATTACCAATGATGATGCCAGTGTATTGACTGTTTCAAGTCCATCGGTATTTGAAGGAAGTACAGGAACAACGACTATGACGTTTAACTTGAACCTTTCTAATCCTTCCGATGCGGCAGCCGTTGTAAATTATGCAACAGTGGACGGCACGGCCACCATAGCCGACAATGATTACGTAAGTACGTCAGGCACGCTAACATTTGCGGCTGGTGAAACCTCGAAAACAGTAACGGTAACGATAAACGGAGATTGTAAAGACGAAGTTAACGAAACCCTTTTGCTACGTTTGAGCAGTCTCGCTGCCAACGGCCGCAACGTAAGTTTGAGCGGCGGCGGAGCTACTTTAGACGGTACAGGCACCATCGTAAATACACCTTTGCCAACGGCGACGATCGCGGGGACAACGACGGTATGTCTCACGGGAACAGCGCCAATGGTGACTTTTACGGGGGCAAATGGTACATCGCCTTATACCTTCAATTACCAAATCAACGGCACACCTCAAACGGCATTGGTTTCAACGGGGAATACTTCAACGACGACAGCTCCAACGAGCGTTCCTGGCATTTACACCTACACATTGGTGAGTGTGAGTGACGCCAACGGATGTAGTTCGACTATTGGAAGTTCGGTGACGGTAACGGTACAGGGGAAACCAGAAATTGCCCTCAATGCCCAACAACAAACACTCAATGAAGGAAATACGCGTACGCTTTGCGACATTGACAGTAACCCAGTGAATGCTTTACAGTTCAATGTTACGGGCCTGTGTGTCGTTGGGAATCCCGTTTGGCGGGTGCAAGTGGGGAATGGCACATGGGGCGCGTGGTCGAGCAGTGCACCCACTTCTCAGCCGTCTGATAACCAATTCTACCGCTATCAAGCGGCTTGCGATGCGAGTTGCCCAACAACCTATACAGGAATTATTACATTGACAATCAATTACCGAGCATCGATTCCACAAAATGTGTCTTTGGTATCCGATGGCGTTACAGTGGCGGCGGGTGAATCGAAAGTACTCTGTGACTTGCCTGGAACAACTATTACCTTCAATGCCACTTGTGCTGCTGGAGAAATCATTTTGTATTCGGTTGATGGAGGCGATTATTCAACAATTGCACCGAGTCAGTTGGTCGATGGTCTTGTTCATAATTACCGCGTTCGTTGTCGTAAAGCCGACGGAACGCCGTCGTGTATTGAAACGGAATCGGCTCCGATGAGTTTGAGAACTGTAACAACCTTAGCAACGCCTGTTGTGAGCCTAAATCCAACCAGTAGCTGCGGTGGTTCTGTACCGATGACGAGCATATCAAGCTGTGTTGGAACCACAACAATATGGTTCAATGCAACGACCAACGCGGCTTTGGGAAGTTTGCCTGCGATGAGCCCTACAACAACGACATCTTATTATGCGCGTTGTCAGACAGATGCAGGTTGTTTGAGTGAGAAGAGCAATGTCGTGACATTCACAGTAGCGCCAGTGAACACAGCCCCAGCGGTGTCGGTTTCAAACACCATCGTTTGTACGGGTACGTCTGTGACGGTTTCGGCCAATTGTCCAGCAGGTAGTAAAGCATTCTGGAATACTGGAGTGAACGAAAATAGTTTCCAAGTGGCGTTTAGTAATGCAACACAGCAAAGCTACTGGGCAAAGTGTATTTTTACCGACGGTTGCCAAAGTGCCGAAAGTGTTCGTATGACGGTGATTTGGAAAGCTTTTGAGTTAACCCTCATTAATATTGGCCAAACTAAATCGGGCATAAAAGCCGCCAACGACAAGTCACTTTGGACGAGTCAATTTATCACCCGTGATGGTGGCCCAGAGTTGGAATTTAGCACCCAAACCAACCCAACGCTGTACCACGTAGAAAATGTAAACAAGACTGCACCACGTTTCTGGACCATCCACGCAGACGTATGTGATTTGGGAACTGAAGGCTCGTTGACGTTCGACATGTTGGCTACTCCTGAGGTAGGCGTGCCACGTTCGTTCAATACCCACGAAAACAATGCGCCTTATTTCATGTACGCCAACCGTGAAGGTTGGACGGAGTTGTACGCCCAAAACCACCCTGCCTACGGTTTCTACGAAGACAATGGCGCTGGAGGCAATACGTACGATACAGGCTTACCAAAAGGGTTGTATAAGTTGGGGGTTCGCTATTGGGACCAAAAAGGCTGGGGTAGTATTTATCCTTCAACCCGCAAACCTCAAGGTAATGTACTTACTTACCAAGAGTACTGGTTCAGAATCCAATCGAGAGATGGAGTAGGTGTAGGAGGAGTGAGGACGGCTGGTTCGGACAACGGACCACAGATAACCGATAACGCCTCTTTTGCAACGGTTATGCCAAACCCAGTTTCAAAAATCCTCCGTCTCAAAGTAGCCAATAGCAAAGGCAAAGAGGTGAAAGCGACGTTGATGGATGGCACTGGCCGTACGGTACAAAACCGATTGTTTGTGGCAGAAACCAATGCACATCAAGAGGAGTTTGACGTAAATGACTTGCCAAGCGGAATGTACCTTTTGAAAGTAGCAACTTCGGAAAAACAAGCTACCTTGAAAGTGGTAAAAGTAGAATAATCGCATTGAAACAATTTTTTCAAAAGGCTGTTTCCATTTCGGAGGCAGCCTTTTGTCGTTTACGGATGTTCGTAGTACCTTTCGCTTTTGATTCTTGACCCAATGCTCCGAAGTTCAATCTTTCTTTTATTGGTAGGTTTTCTGCAAACGGCGTTAGCGCAATCAAACTTTGAACAGTTCGATTACCTGACCATCACTGAGGGATTGCCACACAATACCGTATTTTGTCTAACCCAAGACCAGCAGGGTTTTATTTGGGCGGGGACCAAAGATGGGTTGGTGCGGTTCGATGGGTATGAGTGTCGGGTTTTTCGGCAGTCGGGGAGTGGTATGTCTTCGTTTCAAGGAAAAAGTGTTCATGCGATTCTGGAAGACTCCAAGGGAAATCTCTGGGTAGGGACGCAAACGGAAGGGCTTAATTTACGGGAAGTCAACACGGGTGAGTTCAGAAATTTGAGCAATGAGTTGCCATTTAAACCTTTGGCAAAAAAGTGGATTAAGCACCTGTTTGAAGACCGACAAGGCCGCATTTGGATTGGCACAATTGGGGCGGGCGTATGGTGCTATGAGCCTAAAATAAAGAAAATGAGGCATTTTGATGCGTCAAATTCGCCGCTTGCCTTCAATGAAGTAGCAAACATTAGCCAAGATAGCCAAGGCCGCATTTGGATAGCTACTAGCGGAAAAGGTATCTACTATTTTGACGAAAAACGGATTCACCCACTCCATGCTAATGGAAAAAATGATACCGATTTTGAGAGTTTTGGAAAAGTGTTTTTCAACGATAAACAGGGTAATTTGTGGGTAGGAACGCAGGGGTCTGGTTTGTATAAAATTGCCAAAGCGACCTTAGAGATTCGTCGATACGCTATGCCCGAGGGGCTTTCTTCTAACAATGTCATGGGTATTGCTCAGGCTACCAACGGCGAACTGCTTTTGGCGACGGATGGTGGGGGATTAAATATTTTTGACCCTAAAACCGAGACGTTTTCGTCGGTTCAGTACGGAAAAACGCAAGGAAAATTAAACTCAAACGCTTTGCTGAATATCCTCGTTGACCGCGATGCAAACGTATGGATTGGGACGTTTAATGGGGGAATCAACGTCTATAAAGCGCACAAAACGCGTTTTGAAACGCTTACGCAAACGGGTAGTAGAAAGGGAGAACTGAGCCATCGCTCGGTTTTGAGTATTTGCGAGGCTAAAAATGGCCAGATATACATCGGTACCGACGGAGGTGGGCTCAATAGGTTTGATAATCGTTTGAAGACTTTTTCTCCCATTCCTAACCAGCCCGTTGGCTACGGAAGCGTGGTAAAAACTATTTTTGAAGACTCCCGTCAACGTTTATGGTTGGGGTATTTTGAGAATGGTTTGAGCTACTTTGAACCCAAAACGCAACGTTTTAAACATTTTCGGTTTAACCCAGCTGACCGCACTACCATCGGAGGAAATAACGTATGGACAATGACGGAAGACCGTTCGGGGAAGTTGTGGGTGGGGGTTTTGGGAGGAGGTTTGGCTAGATTGGATGATATTGAACAGGGGAAGTTTACCCGTTTCAACCATCACCCTAAAGACACTCATAGCCTTTCGAGTGATGATATCATGGTGATTTTTGCGGATAAAAATGACCAAATTTGGGTAGGGACTGATACCAAAGGGCTAAATATTTTTGACACAAAAACGGCGAAATGCCAACGGTTTCAGTACGAAAGAGAGAACCCTAAAAGCGTATCTGCCAACGATATTCGGTGTATTTTTCAGGATTCTAAAGGACGGCTTTGGATTGGTACCGAAAGCGGTGGATTAAATCTTTGGCTTGGCAATGGGCAATTTCGACATTTTACGGAGCAACAAGGCTTGATTTCTAATGCCGTCATGGGCATTGTGGAAGACAAAGAGGGGTATTTATGGGTAAGTACGTTTCGGGGTGTCAGTCGTTTTGAGGTTGACTCGAACCAATGGCTTAACTTTGACTTTACCAAAAACTCTTACCTGACTTCTAATCAATTTAACCAAGCAACGGGTTTACGAAGCGACAATGGAGTACTTTATTTTGGAGGTATCAACGGACTGACATTGATTCGCCCCGAAGAAGTGCGGTATTTGAAAAAAACGCCTGAATTGGTCTTGACGGACTTTAAACTTTTTAACCAATCCGTTCCAACAGGAAAGCTACCAGATGGTCGCATCGTTTTGAATAAATCGTTAGAGCACGCCTCCAATGTAGAGTTGTCGTATGCCGATAACGTATTTTCGATTGGGTTCGCCGCCCTAGATTTTACCGACCCACTCAAAAATCAGTATGCTTTTCAAATGGTGGGTTTTGACCGTGAGTGGCGAATGACGAACAGCGACCAACGACTCGTTACCTATACAAACTTAGAGCCTGATACCTACGTGTTTAGGGTGAAAGGAGCCAATAATAATGGCGTTTGGAGCAAGGAAAAAACGCTGACCATTGTCATTACTCCTCCTTTTTGGCAAACGTGGTGGTTTAAGCTAGTCATGGGGTTGCTGACGTTGGCCTTGGCTAGGTTGATTTTACAAATTTATACCTCGCGCCGCGAAATGGCATTAAAACAAAAAGTGCTGGAATCGGATCGTGCCATTTTAACCCTGACCAACGAAAATTTAGCGGCCGAACAGGCCATTTTGTACTTGCAAAACGAAAAATTAGAAACCGAAATACAGTCAAAAAATACGGAGCTAATGGCAACGGCGGTGCAAATGGCGCATAAAAATGAAATCCTTATCAGCATCGTTGAGCAACTGGAAGATATTCGGAACATCGAAGAAACAGAAAAAATCAAACGCCTCAAGAGTCTTAAAAAGACGATTGAAACCGAAATTGAAGGAGAGCGAAGTTGGGAGCAGTTTACCTTGTATTTCGATGAAGTCAATCAAAATTTTACCACCGAACTTCTAAAAAAACACCCATCGCTTACCCAGAATGACCTCCGAATGTGCGCACTTACGCGCCTAAATATGACCAATAAGGAATTGGCCGCTATCCTAAATATATCGGTAACTGGGGTGGAAAAAAGTCGTTACCGACTTAAAAAACGGTTAGACTTAACTCCGAAAGACGACCTAGCAGCTTATTTGAGAGGGTTCTAACAACCCAAAAACTGGTTTTTAAACCCAATTTTTGCCCTGTCCAGTTAATGTCCAAGTGATTTTTGGTAATAAAATGAGAAAAAATTGAATGTTTGCGAGCAATTAGCGACGCGTCTCGCATTTAACCTATGATTTCTGATTTTCTTACCTTAACTGTTACTTGTAAAATGAAAAACAATGTACGCCATGTTTTTTGTCTCAGTGCAATGCTCATTGGGATGCTAGTGTGTTTTTCGACGGGCAGGGCTTGGGGGCAAGCGCCTCCTGGCTACCGATTGATTTGGAGCGACGAATTTAACGGAGCTACCATCGACCCTGCCAACTGGGGTTTCGATATTGGTGGTTCGGGTTGGGGAAACAACGAATTGCAGTACTACACCAATCGGCCCGAAAACGCTTTTTTGAACAACGGAAATCTTGTCATCGAAGCCAGAAAAGAAAGTTACGAGGGCCGCGATTATACCTCCGCTCGATTGTTGACCAAAGGCAAACGCGATTTTCTGTTTGGCCGCATTGACATTCGGGCAAAACTACCCAAAGGGCAGGGGATTTGGCCTGCACTTTGGTCGCTTGGAAAAAACATCGACCAAGTGAGCTGGCCTGCTTGTGGTGAAATGGACATTATGGAGCTATTGGGACATGAACCAAACAAAATGTACAGCACCGTTCACTGGGCACCTCCAGGGGGTGGGTCAACCAACCTCCCCGCAAATTATGTACTGCCATCGGGTGATTTTTCGCAAGATTTTCACGTCTTTTCAATGGTTTGGGAAAGAGACATCATCAAATTTTACGTAGATGAACACCTGATTACCACGGTGACAAAGGCAAACATCACGGGAAATTATCCCTTCAATGATCCATTTTTTCTCATTTTTAACGTTGCAGTAGGGGGGAATTGGCCTGGTAACCCAGATGGAACTACCACTTTTCCCCAACGGATGTACGTGGACTATGTGAGGGTATTCCAACAAGAAACCAGTTTGGCTGGGCCAACGGTGGCGGCTCCTACGCCAATTGAACCTGCTTCTCGCGTGATTTCGTTGTTCAGTAATGCTTACACCAACGTTGCGGTGGATACGTGGTCGGCATCTTGGGATGTGGCCGATGTAGAAGATGTAGCAGTGGCGGGTAATGCAACAAAAAAATACACCAATCTTACCTACGCTGGTGTGGAGTTTCATACCCCTGGGCCAGTGATTGATGCCAGTTCGATGGAGCGCTTTCATGCCGATATTTGGACGCCAGACGCCAGTACTTTTAAGCTTAAATTGGTCGATTTTGGAGCCAATGGCGCTTATGGTGGGGGTGATGATACCGAACATGAATTGACCTTTACGCCCACATTAGGCAACTGGTATTCGATTGATGTGCCTCTTAGCAATTTTACAGGCTTGACTTCGCGAGCTCACTTGTCACAGTTAATCATTGTGGGTGATGGCGGAAATAAATCGGTATGGGTTGACAACGTTTACCTTTATAAATTACCTCCGACCCAGCCAATGGTGGCAGCCCCAACGCCTACCCAGCCGTCGGCCAATGTAAAATCGTTATTTAGTAATGCTTATACCAATTCGCCCGTAGATACCTGGTCGGCTTCGTGGGATCAGGCAGATGTGGAAGATGTGATGATTGAGGGCAATACCACCAAAAAATATTCAAACTTAAATTACGCAGGCGTCGAATTTCATACCCCAGGCCCCGTGGTAGATGCCAGTATCATGGAGCGTTTTCACTTGGATGTTTGGACAGCCAATGCCAGTACTTTTAAGGTGAAATTGGTGGATTTCGGCGCGGATGGTGCCTTTGGTGGTGGCGATGACACCGAACACGAGTTATCGTTTTCGCCTACGTTGGGAGAATGGTTTGCCATCGACGTACCATTAACTGCTTTTGCCAATATGACTTCTCGTTCACACCTTGCTCAGTTAATTTTTGTGGGTGGGGGAGACAAGACCGTCTGGCTAGATAATATATATTTTTACCGAACAAGTGAAGCTCCAACCGAACCAATGGTCGCCGCTCCAACACCGACGCAGCCGTCGTCGAACGTAATTTCATTGTTCAGCAATGCTTATACCAACGTCGCCGTGGATACATGGTCGGCACCGTGGGACATGGCGGATGTAACAGAGGTGATGGTGGCAGGAAATGCCACGAAAAAATACAGCAACTTGACCTTTGCAGGCGTGGAGTTCCACACCCCAGGCCCCGTAGTGAATGCCACCACAATGGAGCGGTTTCACGCGGATGTGTGGACGGCCAATGCGAGTACAGTCAAGGTAAAATTGGTGGATTTTGGTGCCAATGGTACGTTTGGAGGTGGCGATGATACCGAGCACGAGTTATCCTTCACGCCAACCCTTAATTCATGGTTTGCCATCGACGTGCCGTTGAGTAGTTTTACAGGCATGACTTCAAAAGCCCACGTAGCTCAGTTGATTTTGGTGGGTGAAGGTGGTGGTAAAACCGTATGGGTGGACAACATCTATTTTTACAAAACAACGCCCATCGCTACTGAGCCCACTGAAGCTGCTCCTACGCCCACGCAGCCATCGTCGAACGTAATCTCGCTCTTTAGTAATGCTTACACCAATACCCCCGTGGATACTTGGTCAGCCTCGTGGGACATGGCAGATGTGTCGGATGTGATGGTGGCAGGAAATGCGACCAAGAAATACAACAATTTGACCTTTGCAGGGGTGGAGTTTCATACGCCAGGCCCCGTGGTGAATGCTACAACGATGGAACGTTTCCATGTTGATGTGTGGACGGCTACAGCAAGAACATTTAAAGTAAAACTGGTGGATTTTGGAGCCAATGGTGCTTTTGGCGGTGGCGATGATACCGAGCACGAGTTGTCGTTTACGCCGACGCTTGGCACTTGGTTTTCGATTGATGTACCGTTGAGTAATTTCACGGGAATGACATCTCGTTCGCACGTAGCCCAATTACTTTTTGTTGCGGATGGTAAAACAGCGTGGATTGACAACGTCTATTTTTACAAATTACCTCCAGTAGAACCAATGGTGGCTGCCCCAATGCCTACCCAACCGTCGTCAAACGTGATTTCGTTGTTCAGCAACGCTTATACCAATGTCGCCGTGGATACGTGGTCAGCCCCGTGGGACATGGCGGATGTGTCGGACGTGATGATTGCGGGAGATGCGACGAAGAAGTACAGCAACCTGACATTTGCAGGAGTGGAGTTTCACAGCCCAGGCCCAGTCGTGAATGCCACTTCGATGGAACGCTTCCACGCGGATGTGTGGACGGCCAATGCGAGCACGTTCAAGGTGAAATTGGTAGATTTTGGCGCCAATGGTACGTTTGGCGGTGGTGATGATACCGAGCACGAGTTGACATTTAGCCCGACCTTGAACTCATGGTTCTCCATTGATGTGCCTTTAAGCAACTTCACAGGGATGACTTCAAAAGCCCACATAGCACAGTTGATAGTTGTAGGTGAAGGTGGAGGTAAAACCGTGTGGATTGACAACGTTTATTTTTACCGAAACACCGCCCCTGCCCCAATTGTGAGCCTTTCGCCGATGGGCAATTGCGGAACTCCTGTTGATTTTTCAGGTACGGCCAATTGCGGAAGTTCTTCGGTGGTGTGGTACAATGCCACGACCAACGAAGCATTGCCTAACTTACCCGCAAAAACTCCTACAGCCACTACTTCTTACTACGCTCGTTGTAAGTCGGCCGACGATAAGTTAAGCGATAAGAGTGAGGTGGTTACCTTTACCGTTGTATCACAAGTTATGACGCCAACAATTACAGTTTCACAAGCAACTGTTTGTACAGGAACAACCGTGACGGTTTCGGCCAATTGCCCTGCGGGTAGTAAAGCCTTCTGGAATACGGGTGTTAATGAAAACAGTTTCCAAGTAGCTTTCAACAACGTAACCCAACAGACCTTTAAAGCAAAATGTGTATTTGCAGGAGGCTGCGAAAGTGGGGAAAGTGCTGCTAAAATGGTGAGATGGAAAGCGTTTGATTTGACATTTATCAATATTGGTCAAAGTAAATCGGCAGTTAAAACGTCCAATAGCCGTAGTGAGTGGGAAAGTCAATTTATCACGTCAGATGGTGGGCCGTCTTTGGAGGAAAGTACCCAGCAAAACCCAACCTTGTATTTTGCTGAAAATGTGAACAAAATGGCACCACGGTACTGGACTATTCATGCTGATGCCTGTGCCCTCGGTACAAATGGTTCATTAACGTTTGATATGAGAGCTACCCCAGAGACAGGCGTGGTGCGTTCGTACAATACCCACGAAAACAATGCTCCTTACTTTATGTACGGTAATCGCGATGGTTTTACGGAATTGTACGCCCAAAACCACCCCGCGTATGGTTTTTACGAAGACAATGGTGCAGGAGCGAATGTGTATGACGCGGGCTTACCCAAAGGATTGTACAAACTGAGCGTTCGCTATTGGGATCAAAAAGGCTGGGGAAGTGTCTATCCTGCCACCCGTAAGCCTCAAGGAAACGTGTTGGTGTACCAAGAATATTGGTTCCGTATCCAGTCAAAAGACGGGGTTGGAGTAGGCGCAGCGCGGGAAATGGCAATGGGCGAAGGGCAAGAGGCAAATGGCAAAGGGCAAGGGTCGGATGACGGAAAACAGATAACCGATAACGGGTCTTTCGCTACAATTCTCCCTAACCCCGTCACCAACCTCCTCCGCTTGAAAGTGCAAGATAGCAAGGGGCAAATGGTACAAACTTCCTTAACGGACGCATCGGGTCGGAAAATTTTGCACCGACAATTTACGCCCGAAACCAACACCCACCACGAAGAGTTTGAAGTTGGAAATCTTGCCAGCGGAATGTACTTTTTGCAGGTGACAACCCCTGAAAAACAAGCAACCCTGAAAGTAGTAAAAGTAGATTAATAACCGTTTGCATCAATGACAATGGGCTGTTTCGGAAGAAACAGCCCATTTGTTGTTTAGAGAGTCAGAAAATTCGTCATTCTAAACTCGTAATTCCCAATTATTTATAAACCTTCTCATAATACTCCGCCACCATGCGGTCAGAGTTAAAGAAGTCGCCTACTTCATTCATGCTTGTCAGGACGGTCTTGTACCAGTCTTTGGGGCGTTGGTAATAAAGCGGCAAAATCTCGTTTTCGAGCATGTCAAGCATGTTGGAAATATCTTCTCCGTCGCGGTTGTGGTCAGATGCTACGGGAACGATAAATGAGTTTTCGCCGTGGCGAGAAAATTCACACACCCAGCCGTCGTAGGTTGAAAAGTTGAGACTGGCGTTCATCGCCGCCGTCATTCCACTGGTACCCGAAGCTTCGCGCGTCACCACGGGCGTATTGAGCCATACATCCGAGCCTTCTTTGAGCTGCTTCGACAAGGCCAATTCGTAGCCCGTCAGCACCGCCATGTTGGGGTAGAGGTGACTGAGGTAATACAAATGATTAAATGTCTGAATGGCGCCCTCGTCTTTGGGATAAGGCTTCCCTGCCCAGATAAACTGAATCGGGAGGTCTTTATTACGCATAATTCGGTCAAAGCGTTCTTGGTCGCGGGTAAGTAAGTCAGGGCGTTTGTAACCTGCAAAACGTCTCGCCCAAACGATGGTAAGCACATTCGGGTCAAAAAGTTTCCCCGCTTGGTCGGCTACGGTTTTAAACAATTGCCCTTTTAGCGCTTTTTTACGCTTTTCGAGGGCTTTTAAATCGCCTTTTTCGCGGGCTTTTTCTAAGTCGGCATCCGCCCAAGAGGCTTTGTGTTGGGAGTTGGTTACGTGGGTAATGTCACAAATATCCTTGGCCCATCCCCACATCTGCCGCGACACTTCCCCGTGAAGTTTTGACACGGCATTGGCTTGGTGGCTCAGCCGAAGTGCGGCCAACGAGTGATTAAATACATTATCGGAAATGCCCGTAATCTTGCGAGTCTCGTCCAATTTAAGACCCGCAAAAAAGCTCAGGTCGTTCAAAAAGTGAATGTCATGTTTTTCATTACCTGCTTCTTCGGGCGTGTGCGTAGTGAACACAAACTTCTTCTGAACGGCTTCTTTTTTACCCAACTTTTGGTACATATAGAAAACCGACGACACCGCATGGGCTTCGTTGAGGTGGTAAATGTCGGGGTCGTAGCCAAGTTCATCCAAAAATTTTGCTCCTCCAATGCCTAAGACCATGCACTGCATCACTTTGATGGCAGGGTCGGAGTCGTACAACCGATACGAAATTTGACGCGCCCAGGTGTCGTTGCCGTCGGTATCAGTGGTCAAGAAAAACATCGGAACCGTCCCAAAAGTCGTTGGGTCGAGAAAATAGGCCGCTACCCACACGGGCTTATTGGCAATCGTAATTTGGAAGCGGATGCCCGTATCTTTCAGAAAACTGTACATTTTTTCCCGAAACTGAGGCATCATGCTATTGTCAGCATTGCGCATTTGGTCGTAGTACCCAAATTTCCACAACATCCCGACTCCAATAAGATTTTGTTTTAAATCGTGCGCACTTTTCATGTGAGAACCCGCCAAAAATCCCAAGCCACCCGAATAGGTTTTTAGGGCTTGGTCAATGGCAAATTCCATTGAAAAATAGACCGCAGATTTTTTAAAGCGAGTATCGAACGCATACGGATGTGCGTAGGCCGCAGGAAGTTTTTTTGCCATAAAAGTAAATCATCATAGGTTTAAGGCTGCTAAGCTAAGAAAAAATACCTAATCGTGCAGCAGGTTTCTCATTGGTGTGCAGCAGGTTTCTCAAAACCTGCTGAATTCGTCGAAAAATGTGTGGTGGTTTTGAGAAAACACTTGCACGGGTAGGGTGGTTTTGAGAAACCACCTCACACGGGCACGGGGCACACGGGTATAAAACCCATTTTTTACCTTTTTATGTTAGCAATAACTTGCCCATTGATGCGTGATTTTATGAAAAAACTACCCCTTTTATTGTGTTTATTGGTGGAAACAACGGCCATTTTAGCCCAAAACAACGCCCCCAACCATACCCGTGTTCAGCAAGGAAGTGTGTCACCAACGGGCTTGACCGTAGAGTACATCCGAGAACCAACACAAGTAGCCATTAAAGATGGACAACCCGAATTTGGCTGGTTGGTACCCACTTCAGCCGTTACACAAACAGGTTTTCAAGTACTTGTGGCTTCTTCCAAAGCACTTATTGACAAAAACGAAGGGGATGTATGGAACAGCGGCCCAGTCTATAAAAATGGTTCAACCAACGTAACCTACCAAGGAACAACCCTGCAAACGGGAAAAACCTACCATTGGAAAGTACGCATTTGGGGTGCAGCGGGGCGTCCGAGTCAGTATTCAAAAGCGCAGGTGTTTACCGTGGGAAAAAGCGATGGAGAACTAACAACGGGCAATCGTTTCCAAACTGACCGCATAAAGCCACGCGTTTTTACCAAAAAGGCCAATAATTCGTACTTTGTTGATTTTGGTAAAGATGCTTTTGCCAATTTGGAAATCAACTACGCAACCAATACACCCGATACGTTGATTTTTCATTTGGGGGAACAGTTGGAAAATGGACAAATCAACCGCAAACCCACGGGGACGATTCGCTACCAAGAGGTGCGATTAGGTGTGTCGCCCAACCAAACAAAATATACCCTTCGATTAAAACCTGACCAACGAAACACGGGGCCGAAGGCGGTGGTTTTGCCCGATTCTTTTCCCGTATTGTTGCCTTTTCGTTACTGCGAAATCGAAAAAGCCAGCAGTCCGCTGCAAGCCAAAGACTTGACGCAAGTGGTTTATTACAATTATTGGGAAAATAACCAAAGCTACTTCAACAGTTCGGATTCGGTGTTGAACGCCATTTGGGACATGTGCAAATATTCTATCAAAGCCACCACGTTTGCGGGCTTGTACGTGGACGGGGATCGTGAGCGGATTCCGTACGAAGCGGATGCGTATTTGAACCAATTGAGCCACTACACCACCGACCGCGAATACGCCATTGCGCGCCGTACGATTGAGTATTTTATGCAACATCCTACATGGCCGACGGAATGGCAACTGCACGTGGCGATGATGTTTTATGCCGATTACATGTACACGGGGAACACGGAATTGATTGAAAAATACTACGAACCGTTGAAGCACAAAACGCTCATGGAACTCGACCGTGAGGATGGACTTATTAGTTCGCAGTCGCCCAAAAATACCCCTGAGTTTATGAAGAAACTGGGCTTCACCGACCCGAAAGAAAAATTGAGCGACATCACCGACTGGCCCCCCGCGCAAAAAGACACGGGCTGGAAATTGGCGACGGCCGAAGGGGAACGCGACGGGTTTGTGTTTCGCCCAATTAATACCATGATCAACAGTTTTTACTACAAAAACATGGTAATTATGGCCGAATTTGCCAAGATTTTAGGAAAAACAAGCGACGAACTTGATTTTCAACTCAGGGCAGCGAAAGTCAAAACGGCGCTTAACGAGAAGTTGTTTGATAAAATCAAAGGCCATTACGTGGACGGCGAAGGCACTGACCATGCGTCGGTTCATGCCAATATGACGGCCTTGGCGTTTGGGGTTGTACCAGAGGTTTACAAAAAATCAGTGGCTCAGTTTATTCAATCGCGCGGGATGGCGTGCAGCGTCTATGGGGCGCAGTACCTGATGGAAGCGCTTTACGAAGCGGGCGCGCAAGACTACGCGTTGCAATTGTTGACCGACCAAAGCGACCGTAGCTGGTACAACATGATTCGGATTGGCGCAACGATTACCCTCGAAGCGTGGGACATGAAATACAAACCCAATTCTGACTGGAACCACGCTTGGGGAGCGGTGCCTGCCAACATCATTCCGCGTCAGTTGTGGGGGATTCAGCCCAAAACGGCGGGCGGAAGTGTGGTATCTATCAAACCACAATTAGGGAAATTAGCGTCGAGTGAAATCAAGGTGCCTTTTATGATGGGCAACGTAAGCGCAAGTTACCAGCGAACGAGCGACGGCATCAAGCGTTTTACTTTTGACGTTCCCGCCAACATGGCCGCTGAGGTAGAAATAAAATCTAAGGCGGAGGACAAAGTAGTGGTGAACGGAAAGCAGGTAGCTTCGGCGTTTAAAACCCTACAACTAGGCCCAGGCAAACACGAAATAACGTTGAAAGAAGCCGTTCGCTAAAACGCAGGCAGGAAAAAGGCCAGTTGCTTGCGAATGTAAAGTTCATTTTCTACTTTTGCACCCACAAAATATCGAAGAGGTATTTTTAGGGCCCATAGCTCAGTCGGTTAGAGCATCTGACTCATCAACAACTGTTAAAAGCAGTTAACGGTGCCGCTAGCAAGAGATTGTTAGATGGAATAGGGGTTAATTCAGGGAAGCCTTAACGGGTAGCGCCGATGGTAATCCTGAGCCAAGCCAAGTGAACGGTTTAAAAGTAACTTGGAAGGTGCAGAGACTAAGAAGTGAGGAAACCAACCAATAAGCTTCTACTAACGCCCCTCACCCGACTCCTAAATTAATTTGGGAAGGGTGGTGAGATAGTCCTACTACTTTGGGAAACCAGAGGAAAGTGAATCAGGTGGTCGCAGGTTCGAGCCCTGCTGGGCCCACAAAAAAGCACTTACGAGCAAAACTTGTGAGTGCTTTTTTTATACCCCAAACGCCCAGAATTACGTTCTCTCTTTGTTAGGCGGCTTCGGCATTGTGGTTGATGGTTTCTAGTAAATTGATAATTTTGGTAGCTACAGCATTATCAAACAAACCACCAATCCCGTTTGAATTAATATCCGTAAAAGGTGACTCGAAAAGCATAGCGGGTTCAACCATTCCCTTCACGGTCAGGAAGTTGATAATGGTGTCTATGAACTTGATTTGCTGGGCATTGAAGGTTTGATGGCTCAGTATTTCGGCAAAAGCCAACTTGGCCGCTTGTATGTCTAACCCAACGATGCTGCGGATAAATTTCCCCAACGGTTGCTTACCATAGGCTTTCGTAAACTCCTCTTTGGTGCCTAAGTTGCCTTGTTCAAACAATAGTTGGTCGAGACTTTCTAATTCCGCTTGGGTGATAGGGAGGTTGTTGCGGAGTTTGTGGATAACAAAATGGGTGCTTTGTTCTTTCAGGTACTGCTCTACCTTGCGTTTGTAGGCATCCAAGTCGTTAAAATGATACACCAATTGATGTTCGTGCGCTTTACCCGTAAACTCATCTTCAAACATCGTAAAATAGATGAGGGTATTTTCCGAATCCAAAAATTGAATGATGTCACGCAGCTCAATACGGACTTTTTCAATTCCCAAAATCGTGCTTCCTTCCCAAAATACTTTCTGCTGCACTTGGTGGAGGGTGTCCATTTTTTTGGCTACGGCTGGTAGGCTGGCTTTCTTGCTGAGCTTACCTGCGGTGGCCACTACTTTTTGAATCAGCGTAGCTTGCTTTTTTTCTCCATTCAACACACTCAACTGGAGGTCGAGCATGAGGGCATCAAAGCGTTTGGCCAGTTCGTCTTGCTCGGCTTCCAACATCAAGGGTGCGATGTGGTCGCGGAGTTCTTTGTGGTCCAAATCGCTGAGGGCGTTCCAAGCATTGGGGTCGCGGTACTTCTCGACAAATGCCCAGTGCTGACGCACCACGAAACTGTCGCCGTTTAAGGCTTGGGTCTGCTTGATTAATTGGCCGAGGAGGGTTTGGCCGTATTCCTTCAGTTCGGGTTCTTCCTGACCCAACAGTACCAATGCCAAGCGCAAGCGCAGTTCAAACAATCGCTGGCTCAACGATTTACTATTTGTCCCTTCTTTGCCTTTGGGATGGGCGTTGAAAAACTCGAAGTTTTCGCAAAAATCGAAAATTACAAACTCTTTTTTGTCTTGGCCTGTCCCAAACAAGTCTTTGCACAAGCGGGTGCCTCGGCCTATCATTTGCCAAAACTTGGCGCTGCTGCGTACGGGTTTGAAAAATACCAAATTGCAGACTTCGGGCACATCAATGCCCGTGTCGAGCATATCTACCGACGCGGCTATTTGGGGCATTTTGGCTTTGTCCTTAAACTTGTTGAGCAAGTCGTCACGTTTTTCTTCCTGATAGTCAATCACTTTTAAAAACTCACCTTTGTAGGCGGGGTATTGTTTGTTGAAGCGTTCTTCAATAAACTTGGCATGGGTGTGCGAACGGGCAAACACGATGGTTTTGGCCAGCTTATCGCCTCCTTCTACTTTGAGGCCGTGTTTCATCAAATGCCCGATTACTTTGTCCACCGTGTCGGTATTAAACAGCCATTTGTTTAAAGCGGCGGCGTCTATTTCGTCGGGAAAGGCACCCGTAACAGGGTCGGAGAATTGTTCTTCGTAGGCGCGTTTTTCTTCTTCGTTGAGGTCGGCATATTTGATGCCGCTTCGCTGAAATTTAATAGGGACTGAAATGGCTTTGGGTGGCACCAGAAAGCCATCGTTGACGGCCTGCTCCAACTCGTAGGCAAAAGTGGGGTTGTTGGGTTCCATGTCAAACAACCCATAGGTGTCGCGGTCAGTTTCTGATTTGGGCGTGGCGGTGAGGCCAATGCGAATGCCGTCGAAATACTTGAAAATATGCTTGTAGCGGTTATAGACGCTGCGGTGGATTTCATCGAAAATAATGACGTCGAAGTGCCCTACGCCGTAAAAACGATTGTTGCCGTCGGCCTCGCCATCTATCATGTGGATGATGGTTTGGTAGGTCGAAAACACAAGTCGGCTGCTTTCGTCTTCTTTCTCTTTGGTCAAATCTACGGCGGGCAGGTGGGGCAAATACTGGTTCAGGTTGATTTTGGCCTGATGAATCAAGGCGTTTCTGTCGGCCAAAAACAAGACGCGTTTTGCCCAGTTGGCTTTGCTCAGTAAGTCCACGATGGAGGCCGCAACCCTGGTTTTGCCCGTGCCAGTGGCCATGATGAGCAGGGCTTCGCGGTGTTTGCCATCCAAGGCTTCGGCTACCCGCCGAATGGCTTCGTGCTGGTAGGGGCGGTCGGTGATGGCGTTGTTGATGGGTTGGGTGGCCAGTGTTTTTTGGGAGCTGCGCCTTTGCACCATTAGCTGCAATTCGTCTTTGGTATAAAACCCAAACACCTCGCGGGGGGGATAGTTGACATCGTCCCACAGGAAAGTACGGAAACCATTGGAATAAAAAATAACGGGACGTTGATTATATTCCTTTTCCAAGCAGTCGGCATACAGTTTGGCTTGGTGCTGCCCTACGCGGGGGTCGCGTTGGGTGCGTTTGGCTTCTACGACGGCCAGAGGTTTGCCATCGTCGCCCCACAGTACGTAGTCGGCAAAGCCGTTGCCGTTGGCATCGCCGTGGCCTTGGGGCATTCCTTTGACGGGGTATTCGGGGACATTGAACCCATGCGGGTCCCAGCCTGCTTCGCGCAGCAGGGTATCAATGTAGAGTTTGCGGGTAAGGGCCTCGTCGGGGTCGGTGGGAGGTACCACAAAGGCTTGGTTCTGCGCTTTGATGGCCTTGATGCTTGCCAGCTCGGCTTCCAATTTGGCGAGTTTGCTCTGCGACTCGTGGTAGTTGCGTTCTAATACTTGAAGGTCGTGCTTGTATAAATCCTTTTCTTTGTTTTTGGGGAGGAGGCTTTCGTCAAATCGGGGAACGGAAACGCGCTCTTCGTGGTAGAGCTGCACCGCCCAACCAATAAATCCGTGCAACAATTTCAGCGCGTACAGGGCTTCTTGGGGGTTGATTTTGGCTGTGGTATGCACGGCGGTATTGCCGAGCTTACGGATGAGGTTGATTTGGTTGAACTGTATGGGTGCTACCAAGTTTTTGAAACCTTGGGCGTGCATGAGCGAACTCAGTGATGTGTCGTGCGGCAATTCCAAATCGGCGTCGCGCTCGTACATCCAGCGTACCCACTCTTCCAAGCTTTTGCGGCAGAGAAAAGCCGCCACCAAAGGCGCATTCAATACTTGCCGTTCGGCTTCTTGTGGCGATTGGGCCAAATCAGCCCATGGAGTGGGTATGAAGGAGAAGTTACTCATTGCCTTTTAGTTCGTTTTCAATTTCTTCGATGGTGGGGAGGCTGCTTTTAAATTCTTCGGGAAACAGCTTGGTGAGCTGATATTCTGAAATGCCTATGGGCTGGTTGATATTTTTTAGCGCATAGTCGGCAATGACGTTGTTTTTGTTTTTACAAATCAGTAGCCCGATGGTGGGATTATCTGTTGGATGCCGAAGTAAATCATTGGCTGCCGAAAGATAAAAACTCAATTTACCCGCGTATTCGGGGATAAAATCGGTGGCTTTTAGTTCGATAACCACGTACGCCCGTAGTTTTAGATGATAAAACAAAAGGTCAATAAAAAACTCACCCCCACCTACTTGCATTGGCACTTGTTTGCCCACATACGCAAAACCACTGCCCAGTTCCAGTAAAAACTTCGTAATATTTTCTACCAACGCGTTTTCCAGTTCGCGCTCGCGGTAATTCTCGGTAAGCGTCAGAAAATCAAATTGATAAGGGTCTTTGAGTAATTGGTTTGCCAAATCGGAAGTAACATCGGGCAAGGTATGGTTGAAATTGGTAATGGCTTTGCCTTGGCGTTGGTAAAGTTTGGATTCTATTTGCAGCTCCAAAATAGCTCTGCTCCACCCATTTTCGATGGTTTTTTGGATGTAAAATAAAGCTTCTTGCTGGTCTTTTGATTGGGTGAAAATTTCTACGTGATGCCTCCAAGGAATTTTTCCACCAAGCTGGTGGAAAAAGTTTGCCCCTTGATAAAATTGGTAAAACCGCCTGATATTGTACAAGTTGGTTTTTGAAAACCCCTCCATATCGGGAAAGTCTTTCCGCAAATCAACCGATAATTGACCGAGCCAGTTTTTCCCCCACTGACTATCTTTGGACTTATCGGAAAGCATTTTTCCAAGTTCAAAATAAAAAAACACCAACTCACTATTGGCTGCCAACGCTACCTTTATGCGGGCTTCACGGATGTGTTGTTTCACTTCTTGAAGCCAATTTTTATATTCAGAATTGACCATGTGTATGATGCTATTTTAGGGTTTACTTTTTGCTACTGAACTTGAATAACTGTCCTTCTACTCCGCCACCAACTCCCCCTTGAAGGCTTTTTGAAGCAGGGTTTGGAAGAGGGAGTATGAATAGTCAAGCCCTAATATTGCATTTAATTTAGCCTTTTCAACCTCTAAACAAAGGTTCTCGTATTTCATTTGCTTGTTGATTGGAGGAATAAAAACAGGAAAAGATTTTAATTGACTGGAATTTATTGTTGCTATACCTGTTGTTTGTTTGGCTGCTTTTAAAAAGTATTTTTTGCCATGTTTACTGCCAATTAGTTTCGCGAGAAAAAAGGGCTTGACAGAATCATTTTTAACTCTAATTCTAAAAAGATGATTTTGAAATATACAGCCAGGAATTTCTTCATTCCAAGTTGTACCTCTGCCTAATTTATCAGGGTCTCCTCCCTCTGTGAGTAATATGTCAGATTTTAGTAATTGATACTTCTGGTAA
This sequence comes from Runella defluvii, assembly GCF_014195535.1. Lineage (GTDB taxonomy): Bacteria > Bacteroidota > Bacteroidia > Cytophagales > Spirosomataceae > Runella > Runella defluvii. Next base: position 153,288 of record NZ_JACIBY010000008.1, read on the forward strand.
TCAGAGGATTTAACTTTAATAGATTTGATTTCAGATAAATCTAAATAGCCATCTTGGACATTTGCCACCCTCAAATAAGGTGCATCAACCATCTCCGAATATTCAAGTTTCTCATTTTTTGTTACACCGTTTGTAATTTCAGAAACCTCTGAAAGTAAGCATTTAGAGGTTTCTTTGCCTGAGAAATCGCCAAACATATCAATAAAAATAGCTTGGGCGAGTTCGTCGTATTTTTTGAGGAGTTCTTGGTCTTTGCGGCGCAGGGCATCGGCAGCATCCAGTATCTCCGCAATCCGCTTTTGAACGGAGAGAGGTGGGAGAGGGATTTGGATTTGTTTTAAATGAGATGGCCCAAAATTAGGCTGGGCAGAGCCAGTTATTATCCTTTTAATTTGACTTGTAAAATCTATTGACTTTATAAAAAACCATAAATACCTTTTATAAAGTAGATTATTTTTGGGCTTTATTTTGATTATACTGGTATTTAAACACAAAGGAAGATGTTCGTTGCTAACTTCTGCTATTTTTCCCCAAGTTACTCCAGATGATGCCATAACATAATCACCTTCTTCCAACAAAAAATGTTTATATTTTAATTCAACCTCATTATATGAAAGATGATTAATAGTGTTCGTTAAATCAATTTTGTCATCAACAAGATTTCTGATATTTATAAGTTTTATACCATTATCTTGAAACTGCCAATTTCGAACACCTGGTCCCTCAAGAAATTCAACAATATCTACGAAATTATAAATTTCCCACTTCACACCACTATTATTTTTTATTGTTTCTATTTCCATGCTTTGAGTTCATTTAAGATAAATGCTTCGAGTTGTTCTTTTTTGGGTAGTTCGAGCACTCTTGTTATTATTGAATTGATTTTGTCAGTAAATTCGTCGGATGGCGTCCGACGAATTCCATTTTTTTTCACAATCAGGTGTTTGAGATTCGTCAGTTAACGACTGACGAATTAAGGCTCTTTGATGATTTTACAGACAAAGTTCAACCTCACCCCACCCTCTCCTTTCTGGAGAGGGCTTAAACCCCCTTCTCCAGAAAAGACGGAACCGCCCGAGCGGAAGGGTTAGGGGAGGTGCGCCGCTGCGCTGAGGTTTAGTTTCCAAATTGCAAGTAACTTCATAAAATACCCAAATTGAATATGGCAATGCTCTTCTTTGTTATAGCTGCTCACTTCAAAGCGACGCGAGCGACTGCCGTGCAGATTAGGCTAACATCGCTTTTAATTGGTTCAACAACTCGGCACGTTCGGCATCCAAGGCTTCGATTTGCCCAATAATCACGCTGGGTTTTTCGTAGGTTTTTTCTTCATAGACCACTTCCTTGTAGCGGTTGATGCTCAGGTCGTACTTGTTGTCCTGTATTTCTTTGAGCGGCACCATAAAACTCTTGTCGGTGCGGCGGCGGGTGCTTTCGGCTGGGAGGTGGTGGTAGCGGTTTACAATATCGGCAATGTCGTTGGCCTCTACGGGCTGGCGTTTGTCGTCGAGGCTAAAACCATCGGCCTGCATGTCATAAAACCACACTTGGTCGGTGCCGCCGCTGTTGGTTTTGGTAAACACCAACACGGCCGTACTTACTCCCGCGTAAGGCTTAAACACCCCACTGGGCATCGAAATAACGGCTTGGAGTTTCTGGCGGTCAATGAGTTCTTGGCGGATTTGGAGGTGGGCTTTGCTACTGCCAAACAGCACGCCGTCGGGTACAATCACGGCACAGCGGCCACCGAGTTTGAGCCCCTTCAAAATCAAGGCCAAAAACAACAATTCGGTTTTTTTGCTGTCCACCACCGCAAGTATTTTCCCATCTACGGCCTCGCGGTCGAGGCTACCTTTGAAGGGAGGATTGGCCAGTACGAGGGTGGCTTTGTCGGCAAAACCCGTATTGGCTTCGCTGAGGGCGTCCACGTCCATCAGTTGCGGGTTTTCGATGCCGTGCAGCATGAGGTTCATGCCACCGATGCGAATCATGGTCGGGTCAAACTCCATGCCCATAAACATCTTCTGCTGAAAATGCGCTTTGACGCTGTCGGTGTATAAGTCTTTTTCAAAATGCTCGCGGATGTACTCGCCCGCCACGGTGAGGAAGCCCGCCGTGCCACAACTGGGGTCGCAAATGACGTCTTCGAGGGTAGGCTGCACCATGTCCACCATCATACGGATGATGTGCCGGGGCGTGCGAAACTGCCCGTTTTGGCCTGCGGAGGCAATTTTGCTCAGGAGGTACTCATAGACATCGCCCTTGGTGTCGCGGTCGCTCATGTTGATGTTGGAAATCATTTCCACCACCTGCGCCAGCAACCTCGGCGTAGGGATCATAAACGTAGCGCCCTTCATAAATTTGCTAAAAGCTGCGCTTTTGTTGCCCACGTTGCGCAGGAAGTCAAAGACGCCTTGGTCTTTGGTAAAAAGGCGGTACATCACCTCGGGGTCCATATTTTTGAAATGACTCCAACGCAGTTCGGCCTCATCGGCGGTATAAATGGGGTCTTCAATGGGCTTTTTGAGCAAATTGGCTTTCGACTCTTTTTGGGTTTGCAGCTCGTCGAGGCGGCGGATAAAAAGCAAATAGGTCATCTGCTCAATAACGGTGATGGGGTTAGAGAGGCCACCCGTCCAAAATGCTTCCCATACTTTGTCTATTTGCGATTTTAGGTCTCCAGTAATCATAGTTTTTTTAATAGTAAACTTACAAAGTTATCAAATCCCCCCCCTTCTACCAATACGCAGGTCGCTTGTTCGTGCCGCCTTGGGTGCGGCAGTCGCTGCACGGGATGCTGCCGATGGTGTAAAAAGCAATGGGGGAACCTGGCACGGGGTGCTCGATAAGGACCAAAAACGACGCATTGGTCGATTTACGGATGATTTCGGGCTCGGGAAGGGTGTCGAGGGGCTCGCAGAGTTGGTCTTGCACCGTAAATCTGCCTAAGTATTCGGTGATGAATAACCGCTTGAATTGGGGCGTTGAAGCACTGAAAAACCCAAATACAGGTTCTTCGGGTGAGGTGACGGAGCTGATATTGCCCGTTATTTGCGAGGGTTGTCCATCAAAGAGGCTGCCCGTGATTTCGTTGGTTTTGGAAAGTGCCGCCCAATAATCAAACTCTTCCCGCGATAGCCCGTATTGACGTACCAAAATGCTGTACCTTCTGGCTAATTTCCCGCTGATGGACAACACCGTCGTGAGGGGTACATCTTGAACAACATCTTGGCTTAGGCGTAAGGTGTTTGCCAACGTAATTTGGGCCGATTTTTGGTTGCCCCAGCAGGTGTTGATGTCTTCGGTACGTGGTCTAACTTTCCCCGCCACGACCTCATAACCCGAATACAAGGGTGCTTGATACTCCCACGTTTCTTCAAAGTTCCAACGGTAAAAACGAGTTTTGTTCAGCGGGTCATGGGTATTGACGAATATTTGCACGTTGGTACGCGCTTGATTGACACGGTAAGTGACGCTATCAATGGCAGGCGTTTGGATGAGTGGGACGTAGGTCGAAAGGTATTCTTTGCCGCCAATGGTTTGAATGTGTAGCCGAAACTTTTCACTTTCGGTAGCCGAAAACGCTTTTAAAGTATAAACGCCAGGCTGGGTTTCAACGAGGTTATAGGTATTGCCTCGGTCGCTTTCGACTTTCACTTGGGCGCGTTGTTCAAGCAACGTAGCCCCCGTTTGTTTGACTTTTTGGGTACGACTCAAGCGTATTTCACTGGTAATAGAGGGGTTGAGTGTCCCTTCCACCACTAGGTAATTTTGTGCCTGATTCACCTCAGGTGGCGAATAAGATTCGATACAGCCATCGCTCAGATAGCAAATAACTACGAAAAGTAATAGAGATGAAAGTCGAGATAGATAGGTCATGGCGCGTGGAATTAGTTAAAAAAGAACCACACACCCAAAAACTACCTAAGGGGGTTCGTTTTTCGAAAGGCCAAGGGGGACTGACCCATTTGCCGCCTGAAAGTTTGGTGAAAATTAGACAAGTTATGAAACCCACATTCGAGCCCAATCTGGGCTACACTCAGCTCGGAGGTAGTCAGAAGTTTGCAAGCATGGTTGATTTTGAGGTGATTAAGGTATTCGATGTACGTTTTTTTTGTCCGTTTTTTGAAGTAACGACAAAAGGCAGGCACCGTCAAATGGGCGACATCGGCGATGGTTTCGAGCGAAATTTCCTCTTGAAAATGGGCCAACGTAAATTCTAAAATACGTTTCATCCGTTCGGTTTCTGAGTCGTCGATGGTAAGGCGATACGTAGGGCTTGCCAGCGACCGAAAGGGGGTTTGAGTGGCAAGCTGCAATAAAATGTCGAGCAAAGCCACCAACCGAAAGCCTTCCGTAAGGGTAGGAAGTTGGAGGAGTTTTTGGTGAAGGGTGGGGGAGATGGCGCTAAAAACAAGGCCACTTTCTGATTTTAGAAGCAAAGAACGAATGGATTTAAAATCAGGGACTTTGTTGATAAAGTCGTTGACCCACTGCGGCGGAAATTGAACAACGACGGCTTGGGCGGTCAGCTTAGAATTCTGTTGGTAAAATTCGACGGAGTTGCGCCAAAAATGCGGAACGTGGGCGCCTAACAGTACTAAATCGCCTGCGTCGAAAGCCTCGATGCTATCGGCTACGAAACGCTGTCCAGCGCCCTGAATGATGTAAGTAAGTTCAAATTCGGGGTGATAATGCCAGGGCGCGTCGAAATAGGGACGCTCAAACGCCCTAACGAGAAAAGAGGAGGTATGTTCAAACGTCAGTTGTTCAAGCAGCGGTCGCATATAAAATGTAGAATATTGCTTTTTTATTTTAAAATAAGCAACAATAAGAGTTAAAATACTACATTAATTGGCTAAAAAACAGAATTTTTGAAATTCAACGAATACGGTACTTTGCATCATCAAACAACGCAATCGAAACGTATATGCAAAAGTCAGCCTTACTCGAAGAATTATCAACTCCCTATGCTGTACCTGCCGAAGCAGTGGCATTTTACCGCGAAAATGGTTACGTAAAGCTTAAAAATGTGCTCAGCGCCGAGGCGATTGCGTATTACGGGGAAATCATTACGGATTTGGTTTTTAAGCTCAACAAACTCACCAAACCCATGGAAGAGCGAACTACCTACGAAAAAGCTTTTCTACAGATTATGAACCTTTGGCGGGAAGATGAAACCGCGAAAGAATTTGTGTTTTCAAAGCGTTTGGCGCAAATCGCCGCCGATTTGATGGAAGTAGAGGGGGTGCGTTTGTACCACGACCAAGCCCTTTATAAAGAGCCAAGTGGCGGCATCACTCCTTGGCACGCTGATCAGTTTTACTGGCCTTTGGCTTCGCCCAAAACTGTCACGGTTTGGATACCGCTGCAAGCGACGCCCTTGGAAATGGGGCCGTTGGCATTTGCCGAAAAAAGTCAGTTGGTCGAAATCGGGCGGGACGTGGAAATCAGCGATGAAAGCGAAGCCCTGATGCAACAATCGCTTACGCAGTTTTCGCTCCATGAAACGCCGTTTGATTTGGGCGAAGTAAGCTACCACGCGGGTTGGTTGTTTCACCGTGCGGGTGCCAACGTCTCTGGCAAAGCCCGTAAAGTGATGACGATGATTTATATGGATAAAGACCAGCAAATAATGGCGCCAAAGAACAGTTATCAAAAAGCAGATTGGGAAACGTGGTTGGCGTCGGCACCCGTTGGTAGTAAACCTGAAAGCTACTTAAATCCAATTTTGTTTAGTCATTCATAAAGTAACGTCAGAGACGTTAGGCCGTGTGCGTCCCGACTTCAAGTCGGGACGAGCCGTAACTTTCAGGCTGGTTTGAAGTCAAAAAGAAAAGACATGAAACCATGAACGTACTTCTTCGCCTCTGGAACGATTTACTTGATTTATTTTACCCCAATACCTGCTGCGCTTGCACCACGCCGTTGGTCGGAAACGAAGCATGTCTTTGTACTTCATGCCGCCTGACATTGCCTCGCTCACAGTCACACACCCTCTTCACGCCTGAACTGGCCAACAAATTTGCGGGAAAAGTGGCGGTTTCTTTCGTTTATACTTTCTTGAAATTTGAAAAAGGAGGCAAAGTTCAGCGTTTGCTGCACCAGTTGAAGTACAAAAATCGTCCTGAAGTGGGGCAGGTGATAGGACGGCTTTACGGCGAGGAACTTCGGGCGGGAGACGTCCAAAAGCAAATTGATTTGTTGTTGCCCGTTCCCCTTCACCCCCGTAAAAAAGCACAACGAGGCTACAACCAAAGTGATATGTTTGCCGAAGGACTGTCGGAAACCTTGGGTGTTCCGTGGTCGGCGGAGGTGCTGGCGAGGGCGCAATTTACCTCCACCCAAACCCGAAAAACCCGCTTAGAACGCTTTGAAAACGTATCGGGGATTTTTGAGGTAGTTCGTCCTGCGGAAGTACTAGGAAAACGAATTGCGATTGTGGACGATGTCGTTACCACGGGTTCTACACTCGAATCGGCCGTGGCGACTTTGCTTGAGAACGGTGCTAATGAGGTTTCGGTGATTACGATAGCGGCGGCGTATTAAGGTTTTTTTGCCAGTTTGTATTTTATATGGGTTGTTAGATGGGAGGGTATTACTTCTTGGATGTGAAGGTCATATTTGTCTTTATCAATACCATCAAAAAGGCGAATCCCACTGCCTAGAAAAACGGGTGCAATATGAATAAAGAATTCATCCACAAGTCCAGCATTTAGAAATTGTTGAATCGTGTTTGCACCGCCTTGTATTCTTATGTCTTTTCCTTTTGCTGATTGTTTTGCTTTTTCCAGCGCACTTTCTATGCCATCATTTATAAAGTAAAAAGAGGTTGTCCCTTCTTGAATCCAAGGGGGGCGTTTTTCGTTTGTTAACACATAAACGTCCGCTTTATACAGGTCATTGGGCCAACTAGCTTCTCCTTCCTCAAACATACGTTTACCCATTATAAATGCACCCGTTCGTTCAATAGTTTCTCTTATAAACTTTCCGTCAAGGCCATCTTCTTTCCCTCCCTCAAACCCTAGGTACTCCCAAAAAGCTTTTTGATTAAACATCCACGAATGAATTTGTCCCGAAACCCCACCCATAGGATTTTTAGGGCTTCTGTTATCTCCTGCGAAAAATCCATCAAGAGATATTCCGCTATCGAAAATTATTTTGCTCATGTTTTTTCTTGGTTTAGATGGTTGTTCGCAGTTAAAATACGAAACCAATTAATTGCAAATGTATGTGCAGCTAATTGGTTTCGCAAATTTGTTGGTGTTTTTTTAGGGGGAATTGCTAATAAATGGTTGTATTGACGGAGTAGCCTGCATCGCAGTTTATTGGGTCAATACTTGTTAGACTGAGTGAAATACGCGCAATGAATTACCCTATTTATTCTTTCCCACCACGCTTTCTATCTGCTTCAACAAAACGTATCAACTCCTCCGCAATGGAGCGCTGTGCATCGGTGGAGAGATGCACGCCATCGGTTGTTTTGGCCTCAAACCCTACCGAAAGCGAAGAAAAAGTATCCAAAATAAGCAAGTGGCGTTCGGTGGCCAATTGCCGTAAAAACTGATTCAAGCGTCGCACACACTCATTGCCACCTTCGTACTTAGCAATCGCCTTGGTATGATCAATGGGCGGCGGAGTCATTAAAATAAGACGTGTTTTGTGAGGGGCGTACAATTTACTGCTCTGAAGTTTGTCCAATAAGGCTTGGTAGTTCTTCTTTACTACTTCAAAATCAGCGGCAAAAATGGCTTTACAGTCGTTGGTGCCCAGCGCAATCGTAATATAGTCGAAAGGCTCTTGGTAGTTTTTAGCCGAAGCCATCTGTACCAATGAATCCAAGTTGCGCAAAGTGTTGAGCTTGGGGTTATCAAGGTTATTAAATCCAACCGTATTGCCCGAAATCGAGTAGTTGACGATGTTACTAAACGGAAGTGTCCCCACCAACTGATTTACCCAGCTATTGGGCGGTTGTTCATTGGAAGCTCCAATCGCTAGCAACCGCATCGAGGTTGGGTTTGCTTTTTGTCCTTGCACGGGGATAAGCCCCAACGCTACTTGGGTCAATTGCTCGTGGGTACCATCAAAAATTCTGAGGCCGACATTGCCCGATTTTTTCTGTACATACAGCTTTCGACCTTCCAAAAATGGCCCCGATACGTGGGATAACTGTCGCTGACTTAGGAGGGTAATGATCTCTTTGTCAGTGACTTTGTCTTTGTTGCGTTTGGCAAGTTTATTGTAAAACTGAATGGATTGAGTAATGGGAACTGAGCCCGTGTACCCGTCGTTGACACCCGTGTAAATAAACAACTCGCTAGGGCGGTTTTTGATGGTATCAAACAGCGGAGAGCGGCTGCGCATTTCGGTAACAGTAGGCGTTCCGTTGTCGGATGTACTTTTCAAGATTTGTCCCGCATAGGCTAGGTTACGGCGAGACGTTTCGTGGTACCAACTCTCAAGGTCGGAAATAGGTACCCAAGCCGAAAATGATTTAACAGGCAACTTTAAACGACTGTAACACAGTAAAGTAGCGTATCCACCCCCCGACACCCCAACGATATGCACTTCGCTGGGGTCGATGCGTTCGGTCTTGAGTAAATGTTGGATGATGTCCTCAATATCGCTGATAACCAGCTTACTGCCAGTGGCTTCTTTGCGGTTGTTTGGCCCTCTAAAATCGGGATGGACATAATAATAACCCTTTTCAACTACCTTAAAAACCAAAGGGTCAAGCTGGGTATAGTCGCCGCTCCACGTATGTAGGCTGACGATTAAAGGCCGCTTTTCGGACGGGTTGGTGGGCGCAAAAAAGAGAGCTTTTTGTTCGGCTCCGTCAACGCTACTTTTTACCGAAATCTCTTTGACTCCTTCGGGCCATTTTTTCTTTTGCGTGTCATCCCAAGCTGTTTGAGCCATTCCGTTCAAGCAAAACGCCAATAAAAGAAGAGGAGAAAAAAGCGAATTTAATAAAAGCTTCATTGCGGTGGGTGAGTGTCGTGTAAAGTTAGTGCTTAACGATTGGGAGCGGTAGTGTTTCTTCTATTTTCTTGAATAACTTTTCGTTGTTGTAAATCATACTTTTGGCCGCTGCTCAACAAAATAAAAGGCCCATTGGAAGCGGTGTGGTCTTCGTTATTGTTGACCACGTGAGAAGCACCTTTACCGATTATCGTTTGGTAATCATAGACGGCCACGTACGTTTTTCCAACGACTTCGAAGGTATCTTTTTGTACCAAAACGGCAGTGGATTCGTCCAAGCCAAGACCAATCAAATCGGGCGATTGACGAATAAAATCCACCAAATCAAACTGGCGGTTTCGACGAAGTAAGTGCTGGTCGATGGCCGAATTTTTGAGAAAACCCAGTCCTTGGGTATGGTCTCCAACCAAGATATGAGGGCCTTTGGTGTCGCCGCGCCACAAAAACGACCCTTGAATACTCGCCCCCGCTGACGTACCCGCAATGACCCCGCCGCGCTCCAATACCTCGTTGAAAGCTTGGTGCGTAAGCGTATTGAGGTAGGAATCTGCAATGCGCCACTGACGTCCACCCACAAAAAAAACGCCCGTCGCCTGACGGAGCGACGCGACAAACGCCTCACTGTTGGCCTCTTTGAGGTTTTTGGTGTGGAGTAATGTCACTTGCGAAGCGCCCGTTTGTCTTTTTACCAGTTCTACGTGCGACGGACTCAAGGCCGCCGAATCTCCCGCTGCCGCAGTTACTACCACTAACTTTGCTTTCTCTTTTCCACCTGCCAATTCAATGAATTTTGCCCAAATTTCGGGGGGAATCGTGCCGCCGCCAATGATGAGCAACGCGCCTTTTTCGGGGCCGTGGCGCGTGATAGTTTTTTCGTTGATGGTAATGGGCGTTTGGGCAATGAGGGTAAACGGCAGAAAAAATACCAAAAGGATGCGTAATAGGTGTTTCATTGGGGAGTGGTTAGGTTAAAAATGTCTTTAAGGACTTGTTTGGCGGCGTGGTATCCGCTCATTCCGTGAACGCCTCCGCCTGGTGGGGTAGAGGCAGAACAAAGATACAAACCTTTGGTGGAGGTACGATAAGGTGACCAACGTAAAGCGGGGCGCGTAAAAAGTTGGTCAAACGTGACGGCCCCCCCGTTGATGTCTCCCCCGATGTAATTGGCGTTATATTCTTCCAATTGGGCGGTATGGAAGGTGTTTTTTGCCAAAATTCGCTCTCGAAACCCTGGCGCAAACCGTTCAATTTGGTTCTCAATTGCCTCGGTCATGTCTTTGGTCGAACCGTTCGGGACGTGGCAATACCCCCAAAGCGTATGTTTCCCCTCGGGTGCGCGTGTTGTGTCGAACAAACTTTGTTGGGCTAGTAACACAAAAGGTTTTTCGGGGTGTTCTCCTTTCCAAGTGGCTCGTTCAGAAGCGGTTATTTCTTGGATGGTATTTCCCAAATGAAGTGTTCCTGCCAATCGCGCATCCCTCGACGTAAACGGCACAGGCCCATCCAATGCCCAATCTACTTTGAAAACCCCCATACCGTAGCGGTATTTTTCGAGCTGCCAACGGTAGATGGAAGAAAAGGTATGCCCAGCGATTTGGAGGAGCTGACGCGGAGTAATATCAAATAAAACCGCTTTTGACGAGGGTAATTGCGACAAAGAGGTCACCTGAAAGTTTCTCTCTACTTTTCCGCCCAACGCTTCAAAATAATCCCCCAACGAATTGGCAATTTGTTGGCTCCCTCCCTTGGGAATGGGCCACCCGCCGAGGTGCGCGGCGGTCATCAGCACCAAACCAATGGCCGAAGTAGTAGGTTGTTCAAGCGGCAAAATTGAATGAGCGGCCATACCTGACCAGAGGGCTTGAGCCGAGGGTGTCTTAAATTTTTTGGCCAGCCAAGTAGCGGGTTGCAGGGCCGAAAGCCCAAATTGAGCCAATTCGATGGGTTTTTCGGGAAACCGTAAAGGCCCCAAAATAGCGGGTATCAACGTGTCCCACTGCTGTTTGAGGGGTTTGATTAACGTTTTGTACGTCGTTTCATCACTCCCCAGCAGCGCGGCTGTTTCTTCCAAATGCCGAGTAAGCACGGCCGACGTACCATTGTCGAACGGATGAGCGGCGGCAATGGGAGCGTGCACAAATTCAAGCCCGTGGTTTTGCAGTGGCAACGACTTAAAAAAAGGCGAAGCCAATGCCATCGGATGAATGGCCGAGCAGATGTCGTGGTGAAAGCCTGGTAAGGTAAGTTCGGCGGTGCGCATTCCTCCTCCAAGGGTACTTTTGGCCTCGACCAACAGTACCGAAAGCCCTGCTCGTTGGAGGGTAATGGCGGCCGCAAGCCCGTTGGGCCCCGAACCTACTACGATGGCGTCAAAGTCTGTATGAGGCATGGTTCTGAACTTTTTACTTTTTAACCCAATAATAAACAGGAACGCCCAACCCCGCAATGATAAGCCCGGGCCACGTGTAGGTGGGTTTGTAAATGATTAACAAGGTACAAAACGCCAGTCCCATTAAAATGTAAATAGCAGGCAAAATAGGGTAACCCCAAGCTTTGTAGGGGCGGTCGAGGGTGGGTTCTTTTTTGCGTAGAACGTAGATAGCGGCTATCGTCAATACGTAAAAAATGACAACCACAAACGAAATCATGTCGAGCAAATCGCCGTAGCGACCGCTCAGGCTCAGCGCTACCGCCACCAAAAACTGCAACCAAAGAGCATATTCGGGTACGGCATTTTTGTTGAGTTCGCCCGTTTTGTTGAAAAAGAGGCCATCTTGCGCCATGCTGTAATACACCCTTGCCCCCGCTAAAATCATTCCGTTGGCACAACCAAAGGAAGAAATCAGGATTAAAATCGCAATAACGGCCGTGCCACTTGCCCCAAAAATAGCCTGTGCGGCCACGATTCCAACGCGGTCTTTTTCGGGCGTACCTAGGGCCTCGATGGGCAACACTGCCGTGAACATGAGGTTGATGGAAACGTAAATGAACGTAACCACGGCGGTTCCTATCAGTAAACTCAACCCAATGTTTCGTTTGGGGTTTTTGATTTCGCCCGCCACAAAGGTTACGTTGTTCCAAGCGTCGTAACTAATCACCGTTCCGACCAACGCCGCCGCAATGGCTCCCCACAGCGCGGGCGTATCGGCATATTGCTCAAAGTTTCCTGCTTTGGTAAGTTGCTGTAAGTGAAAAGGTTCACTCCAGTTTGACTGCCAGATGTCGGGTTTGAGATAAATAAAACCGAACAGCGTAAGCCCCAATAAACTCAAGAGTTTGGTGCTGGTAAAAATACTTTGAACGATTTTTCCCAGTTTTACTCCTTTGGTATTGAGGTACGTCAACAAAAAAAGTAAAACGATGGAAGAGAGCTGAGCAGGTGACACTTTAAAGGAATCACCTAGCTGAAAAGCCACTAAATCTTCGCTGAAAATAGGAAAAAAATAGGCCAAAAACTTGAAAAATGACACGCAAACGGCTGCAATTGTGCCCGTTTGGATGACGGTAAAAAGACTCCAACCGTAGAGGAACGCCACCAAACGGCCGTACGCTTCTTTCAAATACACGTATTGCCCCCCTGCTTTGGGGTACATTCCGCTGAGTTCGCCGTAACTTACGGCTGCCGTTAGGGTCATAAAACCGCCAATGAGCCAGACGATAATGAGCCAACCCGCCGAGCCGACGTTTCGGGTTACGTCGGCGCTGACGATGAATATCCCCGAGCCAATCATGCCGCTCGCAGCGAGCAAAGCCGCATCGACGAGTCCTAGTTCGCGTTTAAATTCAACTTTTTCTTCTTGTTGAGACATAGGCTTACACCAGTTCGGCGGTGGTTAGGGGAGTGGCAGGTATTTCGGTCGGGATTTTATCGTAAAGCCTCGGCAACGAAACATTAGGCAAATGAGGTAAAACCAGTTCTGCAAAGTGATTGGCTTCTTCAATCAGCGGAAAACCCGAAAAGATGAAAGCTCGGAAACCCATGTCCATGTAACGATTGAGTTTCGTCACAATCTGTTCGGCACTTCCTACCAGCCCACTACCGCAGCCCGAAAAGACTTTTCCAATGTGGGTCCAGAGAATTTCTTCCGTGTAGCCCTCGTCGTCGGCCGTTTTACGGAACTCGTCTTGTCGAATAACGCCTAACGAACGAGAGTCTTCGCCCCGCGCTCGGATTTCGGCGGCGCGTTTTTCATCAAATTTGGAAATCAGCTTTTTGGCATAAGTCCGTGCTTCTTCTTGCGTTTCGCGGGCTACTACGTGAATTCGGAGGCCAAAATCTATTTTTCGACCGTATTTTGCCGCTCTTGCAGTCATGTCTTGCATGGTTGCGTACATGGCTTCTTCTGACTCTGGCCACATCAAAAACACGTCGCAGTATTTGGCGCATACTTCTCTCGAACCCTCAGACGTTCCGCCAAAATAGAGCAGCGGGCCGCCGTTTTGGTAAGGTTTCACGGGGTCGGCGGGCATATCGAAGTTATAAATTTCACCTTTAAATTGGATGCGTTCCTGCGTCCAGGCTTGTTTCAGAATTTCGATGACTTCGGTACAGCGTTGGTACCTAAAATCGGCATTTTCGCGCGTGCCTGGAAGGTCAGAGTTAATAATGTTTAAGATAAGGCGTCCCTTCAGTTGGTGGTCGAGCGAAGCCAACGCTCTTGCCAACATCGGTGGGTGGATTTCGCCCGTCCGAATGGCCGCCAAAAAAGTGATTTGGCTTGTTTCTTGGGCCAATGCCGACGTAACCGTCAACACGTCTTGGCCTACGGTATAAGCCGTTGGGTACAAAATACTGCTATACCCTAAGCGTTCGGCCTCCAACGTGATGTCTCGGCAATGGTCAAAACTGCTCCTTCGGGTGCTGTCTAGTATGCCTAAGTACTCGGTATCACCGCCGATGATGTCATTAAACCATGATATTTCGGCGACTCTTTGGGTGGTTCGGATGTCGGCCGTTGTTATTTTTGAAAGTGTCATTACTTTTTCTTGAATACTGTTTTTCCCTCTTTGATGGTTTCGAGAACGACTACGTCTTTGATTTTTGACGGTTCAATCGTCAAAATGTCGTCCGAAAGCACGACTAAGTCGGCCAATTTTCCTTTTTCAATCGAACCTTTGGTATTTTCTTCAAAGTACTCGTAGGCTCCATTGATGGTAATGGCGCGCAGCCCTTCAAGCGGCGTAAGGCGTTCTTCGGGGCCAATGACCTTTCCCGAACGAGATTTTCGTTCGACGGACGTCCACAACAAAAACAATTGATTGATGGGTGTCACGCCAAAGTCGGTGTGATTGGTCGCAATGATTCCTTTGGTTTGGGCGGTTTTCAACGGACTCAAGAATTTCGCTCGGTCGTAGCCTAAGTTGGTCTCGTGCACATCGCCCCAGAAGAAGGCGTGGTTGCTAAAAAGCGAAGGTAAAAAACCGAGTTGTTTGTATTTGTCGAGCTGGTCGAGGCGCACAAACTGCGAGTGAATCACGACGGGGCGGCGGCCGAGGCTGGTTAAGCCCAGCACCTTATTGGCATTTTCTACGGCTGTGATGTACATGTCAATTGCCGCATCGCCATTGCAGTGCACGTAAGGCTGAATGTTGTTGGCAAAAGCTTTGATAATCGCATCGTTGAACTGTTCCTGCGTTACTACTGGAAATCCCCGACACTCGGCATGGTCGCAGCCAGGTACTTTGGTCAAATAAGCTTTGCCAAAAAAAGCGGTTTTCCCTTGGGGTGAACCGTCTGAGAAGAACTTAAATCCGTTGATTTTGAAGTGGTTTTTCAGCACGCCGTATTGGTAATTGGGATTATTGATGACTTTGTCAACAATGGGATACGATGGCAAAGCCTCAATATCAATCACTAATTCGCCCCGTTTTGAAGCTTCGCGGAGCAGCTCCAACGACTCAAAACTACTGCTGCCGTCTTGGGCGGTAGTGACGCCAAAGCTGGCGTAGTATTCCTGTTGCTCTTTGAGTTGGGCCAACCGCTCTTCTATAGTGCCCTTGCTCGAACCGCTCAGATTGACCCGCACCAATCCTTGGGCTTTTTCTTGAAGCAGCCCCGTTGGTTCTTTGGAGTTTTCTTTGCGTTCAATGACGCCCCCCGCAGGGTCAGGTGTTTCTGAGGTGACGCTTCCCGCTTTCAGTGCAGCCGAGTTGGCGACCGACATGTGCCCAGATACGTGCGTAATCACGACAGGGTTGTTGGGAAAAGCGGCGTCAAAATCTTCTTTGCGCGGGTGTCGTTTTTCTTCCAGTTGGTCAACGTCGTAGCCAAACCCACTAATCCAATCGCCTTCTTTGAGTCCCTTTTGGGCTTTAAACTTCTGTAATTCAGCGACGATGTCGGCAATTTTACGGATGTTTCCAACGGGTGGTGGGTTGAGGTTGGCCAAGTTAGCCCTGCCAAAACTCATGAAGTGGCTGTGGCCATCAATAAGGCCTGGCGTGACCGTTTTTCCACCCAAATCCACTACTTGGGTGTTTTTTCCTTTCAGTTTTTCAATGTCTTTGGTGGTGCCAACCGCTAAAATTTTGCCATCTTGGACGGCCACGGCTTGGGCAATGGAATTTTGGTTGTCCACCGTTATGATTTTACCGTTAATAAAAATCTTATCGGCGGAAGTTTTCTGAGCAAACACCGCCGTGCTTGCCCAGAAAAGTGAGATACTAAGAATGACTTTTTTCATCGAATGGTCAATTGAAATTTGGGAGTAGGTTTTATCTTGGGGCTAATTTGTTGTAAGCCAGTTCATTGCTCGGGACAGCCCATACGTAGTTGGCTGCCGTCGGCAATACTTCGGGCGCAACGCCTGCATTACCGACTTTGGCGGGAAGTTTTTGGACTCTTCTCAACAAATCAGGCGTTCGGAAACCTTCTCCCAACAATTCAATCCGACGTTCGTTAAGAATCGTTTCGATTAATTCTTCCTTGGTTGAGATGCCTTTGGTAAAGGTGTAACTCGCATCCGAACGGTTCCGAACCGCTTTTAGCAAGGCCGTGGCCGTGGGCAAGTCACCTGCTTGAGCAGCGGCTTCGGCATAGTTAAGCAATACTTCAGCATAGCGAATGAGCGGAACGTAGTCGGAAAAAGGAGCCGAGTTTTTAGGAAATTTTCTCAACAGCTTTTGTCCCGTCGCATTGGTGGAAATCAATCCTTTACGGGCATCCGTAGAAGTGGCAGAGGCAAACACAGGATCTGCTACAATCCCTGCCGTATTTAGGTAAATGACGGGCGTTAAGTAATTGGCCGACAACGCACTTTGTAAGCCTGGCGCTTCAGTTGGGTTAATGTACGGAATGGTCAAAAGTACTTCATTGCCAACGTACGAACCCCCGAAAACAGTGGCGATGTTGGCTTCTAATTTATGCGTCAACGTGCCCGAAACGTACTGGTAAGGTGCGGCATCCGAAACGAGTTTTTTAGCGTCGGTAACCACGGCAGCATAGTCGCCTTTGACCAAATTAACGCGTGTTTTCAGGGCAATCGCCGTTGCTTTGTGGGCTCTCGAAGCGACCAACAACGACGTAGAGTACGTCACGGGCAAATCAGCTTCCGCCTCGTTGAGGTCTTTCAAAATTTGGGTATATACTTCGGCGACGGTACTAAACGCAAAGTCGTTGTTTCCGCCCGAGGTTTCAGCTTTTAAGCGAAGGGGCAGGGCCGCCGCTGTACTGCTTTGGAGGTAAGGTTTGGCGTAGGTTTGTACCAAACTGAAATAGGCAAACGCTCGTAAAAACTTAGCTTCTGCAATGTAATTTTTTCGTAAATCATCGGTCAATACCGTGGACGTACTCAGGTTTTCAATCAAAATGTTGGCCGAGTTGATAGTCGTGTAGGCCGAACTCCAAACGGCATTCACGAAATCTCCTGAAGACGTAATCGACTGGTTCCAGACGTTGGCGCCCGTGGAGTTGTTGCCGTCGTTTTGGCTAAATTCGTCCCCTCGTTGTTCATTAAAGACCACATGACGACCTCCAAAGTAGGATTGACTCCCAAAGAGTGAATACAAGCCGTTGACTTGGGCCAAAATTTTGGCAGGCGTGCTGTAAGCGGCGTCCGTCGAAATGCTCGTGACGGGGACGGGATTTAAGAGGTTTTCGCGGCAGCCTGAGAGCGAGCCGATTAGGGCCGCAGCAACTAGAAATGAGCGACCAACATTGATTGTATAGAAAGATTGTCTTTTCATTTTTCAAAAAATTTGGAGCAGTGATAAGAAAACACTCAAAAGGTTCTTAGCACTAACTGATTTTAAACGACTAACAATTAGAAACCAACGTTTAAGCCCAACGTGATGACCGACGCATTGACAGGTACATTTTGGTCTTTTCCAGAGTTAACGGAGTTTCCATTGATTGAAATTTCAGGGTCGGAGCCAGTGTATTTCGTGAAAGTGAGGATGTTGGAAGCCTGAACGTACGTTTTGATGGACGATACGTACTTCGAAAACGAGCCATTTTGGAGCGGTATATTGTAGCTGAGGGCGATGTTTTTCAGTTTCAGAAACGAGCCGTCTTCAACAAAAGCAGAGTTGGTCGAAGAGAAACCGCCGCTGAAGCTGTCGCCCCACACGAGCTTAGGCACATCGGTGACTTGGCCTGGGGTAGTCCAACGGTCTTTGATCCACGTACCGTTGTTGAAATAGCGTTGGTCAGAAAGTGTTCCTTTGGTTCCGTTGTAGAGTTTATTTCCTCCCGAGAAAATCAGACCGATGGCCAAATCGAAGTTGCCGTATGTCAAGGTATTGTTGAATCCGCCGTAGTAAGTTGGTAACGACGGCCCCTGAATACGCCCGTCTTTGTAGTTGTCAATGGCCGCAACAGTCGTTCCTTCAAGCGTAGTAAAGGTACGTTTGAGGGCATCGTACTGAACTTGTTGATCGTTGGCATTGAGGTAGATACGGTTACCATTGGCAGGGTTGATGCCCAGCGAAGGAACGGCAAAAATTGAACCTGCCGAATAACCCACGCGGGTGATGTTTTGAATCCCAAACGTGCTAATGACAGTCGGGTAAATGTCGCCTCCCGTGCCTAAGGCCGTCACGCGGTTTTTGAGGGTAGCAATGTTAAAATTGGCATTCCACTGAAATTTCTTTCCGTTGATGATGCTACCGTTGATGGCAAATTCAAACCCTTCGTTGTACAACGAGCCTACGTTGGCCGCGATGGAGTTGCCAGGGATTCCTTGCGAAAGCGACTGCGGCGCACTCAAAATTAGGTCGTCGATGGTGTTTTTGTAATAGTCGGCTTCCAACGTAAATCGGTTGTTCAAAATACCGAGACTCAGACCAATGTCGGTTTTCTTGCTCGATTCCCACCGTAAATTGGCGTTTCCTGCTTGCCCAAAAAACAACGTTGGTACGCCTGCGTAGGTACTCGAACTATACTGGGAAAGGGAAGCATAGTCGCTCAAGCTGCTGTTGCCGACAACGCCATAACTTGCCCTGATTTTGAAGGAGTTGATGTAGTTTTTGAGCGGCGAGTTTTGGTAAAAGCTTTCTTCCGATACGTTCCACCCAACCGAGCCCCCTCCGAAATTACCCCATTTGTTTCCCGCTGCCAAGGCCGATAGCCCATCCCGACGGAAGTTGAGGCTTACTAAGTATTTGCGGTTGTAATCGTAGTTGACGCTGCTGAAGAATGACAACAAACCGTTTTCTGACTGAATGGTAGAAGAAGGAGTGATGTTGGTAAAACCGCCTTGGTACGAGGTAAAGAAAGGGTCGGAAAGCCCCGTGCGCGTTGCTCCCCAACCATCGACTCTGCGGTAGATTTCTTCGTGTCCGAGCAATACTTTTAGATTATGAACATTCGCGAAAGTGGTATTGTAGGTAAGGGTGTTGGTCCAGTTGGAACGGAAAAAAGTCGTGTTGGAGTTTGATGCGGTGCCTCGCGTGGCAAAACCATCGCCACTTTGTAAGTTACGAAACTCTTTGTTTTCAATCACCAAATTATTGATCCCGTACACGGTCTTGAATTTGAGGTCTTTGAGAAGTTCCACCTCTGCAAAAATGCTCCCCAACAACGTGTTATTTTCCGAAGAGTTTTTATCAAGGTCGAGAATGGCCTGCAAGTTGTAAGCATTAAATACGCCCAAAGCGGTGCTGTTGGGGCCGTAACCGATGTTGCCGTTGGCCGTGTTGATATTGTAGGTTCCGTCGGCGTTATAAACGGGTACGTTTGGTGGCAAAATGTACGTCATACGAGCCAACGGCTGTAAGCCAATGTACTGGGTATTCACGCTGTTACCCGACGAACTTGCCACGGAGTTGGGGCCAATTCCTCCTGAGTTAGGACCTGCGTTGACAGAATTAGTGAAAGAGAAATTGGTACCAATCGTAATGTTTTTGTTCAGTTTGTGGTCTAAGTTTACCCGTGCCGTTTTGCGGTCAAACGTATTGGTTTTTAGAATCCCGTTTTGTTTGGTGTAATTGACCGACACAAAATAGCTGGTTGCGTCGTTGGCACCCGATACATTCAAGGTGTGGTTTTGCGAAACGCCTGTTTGGTAGGCAACATCGTACCAGTTGGTTTCGGTGGTAGAGCCGTCGGCGTTTTTGCCCAACACAAACCCAGGCGTCAGACCTGCATTGGTACGGGCTTCGTTTTTGATGGTTACGTAGTCTTCGGCGTTGAGTAATTGGGGCAAATTAAAAGGCTTGCTCCAGCTTACCCATGTATCGTAGTTGACTTTTGTTTTGCCTTTTTTTCCTTTTTTGGTGGTAATGACCACGACACCATTGGCCGCACGCGAACCGTAAATGGCCGCCGACGAAGCGTCTTTAAGGACATCAATGGACTCAATGTCATTGGGGTTAATGTCGGCCAACGGGTTGTTTCCGACCGAACCTCCCGCCGAACCCGTAAATACGGTTACGCCGTCAACAATGATCAGTGGATAAACCGACGAGGTGATGGAGTTGATACCACGGATGCGGAAAACGGGCGTGCTGTTCAAGGCGCCACTCGGCTGGACGATGTTGACCCCCGCCGCTTGCCCTCCTAATAACTGGTCGAGACTTTGAGCTGGTCGATTTTCTAACTGCGCCGCCGACACTTTCACGGCTGAGCCCGTAAATGCCTTTTTGCTTTCACTACCGTAGCCCGTTACGACCACTTCCGAAAGCTGCTTGGCGTCTTCTTCGAGGTCAATGACAATGGGGCTTGATTCTACTTTTACTTCTTTGGATTTGTAACCGATAAAACTAACCACGAGCGTAAACGGAAATTTCTGCCCCGTTTGCAGGTGAAAAGCCCCTTCTTGGTTGGTAGAAGCACCGTTGGTTGTCCCTTTGATTTGAATGGTTGCACCGATGACGGGCTCATTGGTACGTTGGTCAAATATGCGCCCGTTTAATTTGGCGTTGATGGTTGGCTCGCTGTTTTGGGCGTGGAGGGTGTACGTTCCCAAGAATGCCAACGCCAAGAGAAGTATGGAGACTGTTTTTCTCATTTTTGTCAAAATGTTAGGTGAGTTAAAACGAAACTGGCAATTAAAATATTTAGACTATATATTTTATATATAAACAAAAAACGGTACAGACTTATTCTCCTTCTCAGGGGTTTTCCCTTAGAAGTATCACGTTCGACTCATTAAATAAGGATTGTTAAATGCCTATAATGTAGTCTTTGCACAAATAAACTCACATCATTGCGCTCTTTAGCCTACTTTCTTTATCTAGGTAGAAGAGACGTGCAAATGTGAGCTTATTTGAAACAAAAAACAAAAAATAAATATGATTTTTTTTAGTAAAACAACCCTTTTCTCTATCTGTTTATAGTACTAAAAATAGTACGTCTGATAGGTAGAGTTTTTCTAAGAAAACGGTTGATTTACCCTTTTTCAATGTGCAATGATGTCATGGAAAGGCTCCCCGAAAGAATATCATCGTTGAAAAAACGTACATTTTCGTCTTCTTCCTGTAACCCTAATACGTAAAGCAAAGGGAAGAAATGATCGGGGGTAGGGATGGCGTTGTTGGCATACTCACCCAGGGATTGGTATTTTAGCAGAGGAGTATGATTTTTATCGGCTATCAACTTGTTGAATTTTTCCTTTGCTTCAATGGCCCAGTCAAACGGCTTGGCATTGTTAGAAGTCGTGTAGAGGTTATGAATAATATTGCCACTACCCAAAATCAGCACCCCTTTTCGGCGGAGCGAAGCCAGTTGCTTACCAAGTTGATAATGGTACTCAGCGGGTTTGGTATAATCGACACTTAGCTGAATCACAGGAATGTTAGCGTTTGGATAAAGTCTCCGAATGACCGTCCAAGCGCCATGGTCTAACCCCCAGTCATGGCTGAATTCCACCTGAGTTGTTTTGATTAATTCACGTGTTTCTTGGGCCAATGACAAGTTCCCTTTGGGCGTATATTTAACATCGAAAAGTTCTTTTGGGAAATTACTGAACGAGTGAATGGTGCGTTGCTCTTCCAAGGCCGTTACGAACGTGCCTTTGGTAAGCCAATGAGCCGAAATGCACAGGATAGCTTTAGGTGGTTCCAGTTTTTGTCCGAGCTCTTTCCATGCGTTGCTGTAGGCGTTATCGGTAATACCATTCATGGGACTTCCGTGCCCAATAAACAACAAAGGGGTTCGGTTGGACGATGGATTGTGGTTGAGGAGTTTCAACACATTGGCGTTCGCAGTGTAACCAGCTAGTGGTAAAAGCGATAAGGTTTGGAGAAATTCTTTCCTTTTCATCGTTGATTTGGTTTTATTTTGATACACCCCAAGGGCTATTTTTTGAATCTCTTTCAATTTTATCGAACAGAAAAAAGAAGCTTCTGCCCCATAATTTTCGGATGTCAGCTTCCGAATACCCTCTTTTTAATAGCTCACGTGTGATATTTTCGGCTTCTCCTACGTTGGCGTAGCCCGTTACTCCGCCTCCGTGGTTGAAATCGGAACTTATCCCAACGTGATCAATGCCGATGCGTTGCACGGCATAATCTACCGAATCCAGGTAGTCGTTGAGTGTCGCAAACTGCCAACCGTTTCGAGAAAATTTCAGGTAGGCTACCTGAAACTTGGCATAATCGGCTTTGCTTAATTTGTCGGCGGGGTTTCCGTCGCTAGGTTTTAGACCAAAAGGAGCATAAACTTGCTTGATATATTCTTCTTGATGTTTGGGGTTGCTGGCCACATAGCTCGAATACGCCACAATGTGCACGATGCCCCCCTTGTTGGCAATGGCCTTCAATTCTTCATCGCTCAAATTTCGAGTATTGTCTATCTTGCCTTGTACGCCTGAGTTGGAAGCGATTACGGGATGTTTACTGGCTTCAACGATTTGTAGCGTGGCTTTTCGGGAAGCTTGTGAAACGTCGATGATGACGCCCAATTCATTGAGTTTTTTCACGGCTTCGTAGCCCAATGGCGTTAGTCCCGAATTTTCGGTATCCCCGTAGGCTGCCACGGGGCGCGACGAGCCCGAAAAAGCATTGTTGCCGACGTGATTGAACGAAAAAATCCGTACTCCTTCGGCGTAAAGTTGGTCGATAACGTTCAAATCGTTGAACCAAAAAGCATTCTGGAATCCTAAGATAATACCGTGCTTTTTGCTGAATCCTAGCCGTTCATAATCGGGCGAGTTATAAACAAATTCCAATTTTTCGGGGTTAGCTTTTACCCATTTTTGGATAGCTCTTAATTTTTGGTAAACGATTTTTTGAGCTTCTTCAAAATTGGCTTTTGTGGGGGCGGAAGTGCGAGCAGCTACTGTCAGGTTCACAATATCTAACTTTCCTCGCTCCAGTTTGGGCAAATCAACTTGGTCGTTTGTCTCCAAGTTGGGGTTGGTAGCTGGACTATTAAAGTCATCTCGTACATCGGCATGAGCGTCAAAAGTGATGACCACCTCATGGAGCGTTTTATAGTCAAGCTCTGAAGGCTTTGTTTCTAAATAATTTGTTTGCATAGTAAATAAGGTTTATATATAGTTTATATAGAATAAATAAGAGCACGTTGCCTTATGTCTTCATTGCCTATTTCTTTCGAGAAAAAAGCGTTGGATTGAACGAAACCATCAAATAACTCCAGACGGGCGTCGCGGTGGTGTTCCGTATTTTTTTCAGTAGCAACGTACTGGACGTGGGGTCGTAAAACGATAGCCCGTAGTTGAGGTCAATGTAGTTGGTTGGTTTATAATTGACGGAGAAATCGGTTTCGTATCCGAGGTATTTTTGAGCTTGGGTTGCCAAGGCGTATTGGCTGTAAAACAAGTGGTTGTCGAGGCGCAACTGTAGTTTTTTGGTGAGGCGGTAAAACAAAAAAAGATAGGGATTAAACAAGCCTTTGTTGGCTACGTCGGTGGGAAACTTTGCGTAAAAGTTCATGTTACCCATAAATTTCCATGCAACCCCGTAGGCGATTTCGTACGAATTGGAATAGCCACTTTTAACATCGGCTGGATTACCGCTAAGCAGTTCAGCTCCCACCCTCAACGTAAATTTTTTAAGCGTAGCGCTGACCTCGGGTTGAATATAATAGGCCCTCACGCGTTGATTTTGTTGGTTTCGTCCGTATTGGTAAAAAGCACTGAGCGTGGTATAAATGCCTTTTAGGTTGTATTCCAATCGGCCACCCGTCGCGTAACGTTTGGCATTAAAATAGGTTTTGTCAAAGAGCTCTGCCGAATTGATGAGGGTATAAGTGAGCTGCTGGTGGGTTCCCTTTAGTTGATGTACCAACAAATACTGGTACTTATGCGAAGCCACGGGCGAATAACTAGCCTCGAAGCGGTTGCCGTAATTTCGCGTGAAAAAGGCAGCAAAATCGGTTCTCAACGAACGGGTAACGTACTGAAGCCGAATGCCTTCGTGCGAACGATGTTGCTGCGACCATGGAGCGGCCGAAAACATCCGTCCGTTGTCTAACTGAAAATTTTGCCGACCAATAAGGGCCGAAAAATGCTTGCCTATTTTTGGTTCGATGTATAATTCATTGAAATTGAGACTCCCTACCTGCGAGCTAACGCCATCTTTTAAGAATAAATGAATTTCCTGAAAAGACACACGGAGGTTAAAGTTTTTGCGTAGATTGTTGATATTAAGCCTGTTACGCTGACTGATGAAGGTCGTTGGGTCAAACGTTTCTTCCGAAGAAAGCCGATAGTTTTCTTTAAATTCTAAGCGCGGACGTATTTCTACGCTGACCGAAAGGTCGTTTTTGACCGAATCTTCTGCGGGTTTTTGAGCAATTAGTAAAGCAGTAACAAGCGCAAGAAAAGACATGATGAAAATTTACGATAGTACGGTTATTTCTCTGGTTTATGCAGGACAGCGCCGTCGGGTTTGATTTGCCACGACGCAATGGCGTTGAAATGGTAGCCTCCGTCCGCACCTCGGGCAGCAATGAGCTGCTGGTACGTAGGTTGAACGTAGCCCGTTTCGTCCGTTACGCGACTCATAATTTCGGTGGATTCTCCTTTCCACTCCCACAAGTACCGAAACTGCACGTGGGCTTTGTCCAAAATCGGTTCTTGCAGTCGGGCCAGTTGCCACGATTTTCCTGCGTTGGTGCTAACCTCTACTTGGACTACTTTGCCGCGTCCACTCCACGCCAAACCTCTGATTTCAACCCAGCCTTTTTCGATGCGTTGGGGATAGGAAGGGTAGGTTATAATGGAACGCGCATCAATGTCAAAGCTGAATTGTCGGATTTTTCCGTTGACACTTTCGGTATATTTAGACGTTTCTTCGCGGGTCATAAAGGGCGCGTCCGACAGTTCGAGGCGGCGTAACCATTTTACACTGGTGTTGCCTTCCCAACCTGGCAAAAATAACCGAACGGGGTAGCCTTGTTCGGGACGAAGGGCTTCGCCGTTTTGGGCGTAGGCAATAATGGCGTCGTCCCAGCCTTTTTTGACGGGAATACTGCGGGTCATCACGGCGGCATCGCCTCCTTCGGCCAAAAACCACGACGCGTTGGGCTTGACGCCAACTTCCCGAAAAAGCGTCGAAAGTTTGACCCCTGTCCACTCACTTTGACTGGTGAGCCCGCAAATTTCTTGGGGCGAGAGCGTTTCTTTGCCCGTGCGGTAGTTGCCCGAACATTCCAAAAAAGCAATGCGGGATACCGAAGGAAAACGTTTGAGGTCAGACAGTTTGAAAACCAACGGTTTTTCGACCAATCCGTGAATCAGTAACTCGTGTTTGTTGGGGTCAATGGTAGGCACCCCCGCGTGGTGACGCTCAAAGTGCAAATCGGAGGGGGTAATCATTCCGTAAAAATCCTGCAAAGGAGAGCGCGACGAAATATCGGAAGGCTTTTTAACCAATTTTTCAAACGAAGAACGGGTACCTACTTCGCCCGCCAGCGTACCTACTACTTTGGTGGGGTCGTCGGGCAAATCGCCGACTGTAATGGCTTGTTGAAGGTTTTTGCCTTGGGCCGTTTGTACGATGGCTACGGCGGCGGTAGCGGCACCACCTAATAATTTTCGTCGGCTAAATTTGGGGGCAATCTGCCCAATCTCAATGAGTTTGTTTTTCATCGTTATTTGATTTCGGGGCCACCTTTGCGGTTGTCGGGAATGAATAGTTGATGGGCAGGCATTACAACCTTGGGCAGACTTTTGGCATCAATCACCGTCGTTTCGTCGATGATTTTGTTGGCATGAAGCAAGTACGCCGTTAGGTGATACACTTCCTCGTCGGTCAACGAGCCAGGGGCGTTGAAAGGCATTGCGCGGCGCACGTAGTCAAAAACCGTGGTAGCGTACGGCCAATAATTGCCAATGGTACGTTCGGGGCGTTTGCCCGCAGCAGGCACCGAAGAGACCAGCGAGCCGTTGGGGCCACCCACGCCGCCTATCCCGTGACAGGGAGCGCATTTGAGCTCAAAAATGGATTTTCCTTTGGCCGAAATGCCCGAACCAATGGGCAATCCTTTGCCGTCGGGGCGGACATCAATGTCTAGTTTTTTGATTTCTACTTGGGTCGCCACTCTGCCAAGTCCGAAAGAACGGGGAAAATGAGCGGTATCCGAAGCAATGTTTTGGGAAGGGGTTTGGGGAGGGTTTTCTGCGTGAAAAACTCCCAAAGTTGGAATCAACAATGGGAGTAATACAACGGTCAAGAGTACCCTGCTTAGAGTTTTGGGCATTTTTTTAATGTTTAGTGGTCTCCGTGGTACTTTTCACCCGCTTTGATGGCTACCTGCAACCGATTTTCTTTGGTAGGCAACGGGCAAGTAGCATACGGGGTAAAAGCACAGGGAGGGTTGTAAGCTTTGTTAAAATCAATGTACGTATATCCCTCAGCGTCGGGGGCAGGCGCGTCCAAGAAACGTCCGCCACCGTAAGTATCGTGTTTGTTGGTCAAATCTCCAAACACAAAGTGAGGACGTTCTTTCGATCCTACTGACTCAAGGCTATATTCTTTGCCATCAATCGTAAATACAAATTTACCAGGAGATGCCTGTTCGTACGACCGTCCAGTGATGTCCAAAATGGTAAGTTTTTTACCTTCCGTCGGAATAAATTTCGCCTTCACTTTCCAGTCTGTCGTAATCGGAAAAGTTTCGATGCCTTTGAATGCCTTTACGTAGGTACCTTCCAAGTCGCGCAAGCGAATGGCAAATTTATCACCCCGTTGGATAATAAACCAGCGCAACGTTTTGTGTTTCAAAACCGTGGGTTTGCCTTGATAGGGGAAAAGTTCGGCGTTGGCGACTGCCTGTTCGCCCAACTGCACCGCTGCTTGGGGTGCTGCTTCAAACGTTACTTTACCATCCTTTAAAATAACTTTTCCCAAAAACGCGTCGCTGTGTTCCGCTGGAAAAACGATGCTATTTTTTTCGTTTCCGCCAATGGTATTTTCGCCTTCTTTGAGCCAAAAAAGCCCCGCCAAGTTGAGCCATCCCTCTTCGGCTTTCAGGCTTTCGATGCGTTTTTGATGCCACGATTTAATCTCGGCTTCGTGCGGGTTATCACTACGAAAAGCCAACAGGCTCACGCCCAACAGGAGAGCGCCTACGAAAGTTACGGGTGTTTTCATTTTTTTTGTTTTGATGTTAGTGGTACGGTATTAATCCAACAAAAGCTTGTTTGTCACAATCTCCACGTTGGGGAGTGGGAATGTGTAATTAGAATCGGTCGGTTTGACCTCGGGAGCGCTCAACGCACTGCTTGACTTGGCAGGGAGTGGCAACAAGTTGCGCAGCAAATCGTTGGAACGAAACCCTTCGCCTAGCAATTCAATGCGGCGCTCTTTTAAAATGGTGTTGACCAAAGCCGTTTGCGTACCAATCGCGCTCTGAGGGAATACATAGCTGGCATCGGAGCGGTTACGCACGGCTTTCAAAAGTTCAACGGCCTTGGTCAAATCGCCCGTGCGAGCAGCGGCTTCGGCGTAGTTGAGCAATACTTCCGAATAACGAATAATCGGCATATAATCCAAGAAAGGAGAAGGCTTGCTATACTTGGTAAGAAACTGAAGCCCCGATGCCGTCCGCGCAAACGTGCGACGAAGGTCGGCCGTCCGCCATTCGGTTTCTCCCCAAATTCCGTTGGGATTGAGGTTGTATTCCGAATTGGCGTTAAAGACGTACGGAAACGACGATTGCCCACCGACATTGTCCAAATCTGTCATCGGCACCGACAGGATAGATTCGGTCGAGGTGTAATTGGTCGTAAAAATTTCGACGATGTTTTGAAGCTTGTGGTTGACGCCCGAACCTGCCGCGTAGGGAGCGGTTTCAGAGACGATTTTCTTGGCTTCTTCAATCACTTTGGCGTAGTTACCGCTGTTGAGATAGACCCGCGTTTTGAGGGCAATGGCCGTATTGCGGTGGGCGCGGGTGGTGTTGAGGAGAGCCGTGGCGTGGTTCAACGGTAAATCGGCTTCGGCTTCGTTCAAGTCTTTGATAATCTGCGCGTAAACTTCGGCTACGGTGCTGCGTTTGAGGTCGTTGTTGTCCGTTGAAGTTTCGGCTTGCAAGCGCAATGGCAGTCCTTTTGACGCGCCTTTGTCTTCGTTGAAGGGGCGGGCGTAGAGGGTGACTAAGGCAAAATAACTCAGCGCACGGGCAAATTTTGCTTCGGCAATGTACTGTTTGTTGAGTGCGGCGCTTACTTTGGTTGGGTTGTCGTTCAGCCCTTTGATTAGAATATTGGCATTGTTAATGGCCGTGTACGCCGCCGACCAAAAACCTGCCACGAAGTTTGAGCCCGAATTAAGCGTTTGATTCCAAGCTTCGTAGGCGGTAAAGGTATTGCTAGTACGGTTGATAAACTCTTCGCCTCGGGCTTCGGTGTAGGTGTAGTAATTGCCCCCGTAGAAGTTGGCGTTTTTGATGGATTTGTAAACGCCATTGACTAACCCCAAAATTCGATCAGGGGTATCAAAAGCATTGGCGCCGCTGATGGCGGTTTCTGGTTGGGGATTGAGTAGTTCTTGGTCGTTGCACGAGGCCGTTGACAATACCAACCCCACGCACAATGCGCCAATGATGCCTCTTTTTCCGATGTATTTCTGACTTTTTTTCATTTTCAATTGATTTAGCGACAAATGTTACGCCTCTACCGAGGCTACTTTGGATTCTTCAAAACCTTTGATTTTCTACAAACGTTGCGCCTCTCCGAGGCTGGTTTGGATTCTTCAAAACCTTTGATTTTTCTACAAATGTTGCGCCTCTACCGAGGCTACTTTGGATTCTTCAAAACCTTTGATAATGAAAGTTTTAGCGGTAAACGATTAACGGATAACGGTTAACAATTAACAGATAACGGCTAACGCCCCCCCTAAAAACTCACATTTAAGCCAAAGGTGAAGGTTCTTGCTTGACCCACCGAGTTCTTTTCGATGCCTGGCGTCACGTTTGAGTTTCCGTTGACCGACGATTCTGGGTCGGTGCCCGTGTATTTGGTCAACAAAAACAAATTAGAGCCTTGGGCATAGACCCGAACCGTGCTAAGTCCGAGCTTCGTGAACACAGGATTGGCAGGAATGCGGTACCCAAGTGATGCGTTTTGCAAACGGAGAAAATCTCCTTTTTCGGCGTTGGTTGATACGGGAAACGACGAACCGCTCGAAAGTTGGTCGTTGTACACCAAGCGCGGGATGTCGGTGATGTCACCTGGTTTTTGCCAACGGTTCAAGATTTCGGTAGAGTTGTTGTAGGCGCGTTGGTCGAGAAGGGTAGCGCGGGTACCGTTCATGATGTAGTTACCTCCCGCAAACGACAAACTCACAGCCGCATCGAAGTTCTTGTATTTGAAGGTGTTGGTCAAGCCACCGTACCATTTGGGAAGTGCGTTGCCAATGAGGTAGTAATCTGCTCCCGTAATGGCAGGTGCTTTTGTGCCGTCCAAGTACGTCCACTGGCTTTGCCCTGGCAATACCACTTGGCTGTACTGCACTTTTTCCCCTTTGGCATTGATAAAAATACGCTGTCCGTTGTCGGGATTGACGCCTGCGGTTTTGGCGCCGTACAAACTTCCTACCGAATAACCCACGCGTGTGATGTTGGTGGTTTCGTACGACACGTGCGTGGTTCCCACGATGTCCGTATTGCCTTGGGCCAACGCCGTTACTTGGTTTTCTAACGAGGTGATATTGAACGAGGTATTCCACGAAAAGTCTCCTTTACGAAGTACAGTGGCGTTGATACCCAACTCAAGCCCACGGTTGTACATCGAACCTACGTTACCCAAAATAGCATTGCCAGGAATCCCTTTGGAAACCGCTTGCGGAGCGCTCAAAATTAGACCGTTGACGTCGTTGTTGAAATACGTGACTTCCACTTGAACGCGGTCGTTCCACAAGCCCAAATCTGCTCCGATGTTGGTTTGATTGCTGGTTTCCCAACCCAAATTGGAGTTGCCTGCTTGCGAAATTCCCCAAGTTGGAACGCTGCCGTAAAGCGAGCCACTGTAGAGTTCGAGCGAACTGTAGGCGTCGTTGAGGTTTCCGTTGCCTACGCGTCCCCAGCTGGCGCGGAGTTTGACGTTGCTTAGCACGTTAGAAAGGGGCAAGTTTTTGTAAAATGGTTCTTCTGACAAGGCCCAGCCACCCGATACACCACCAAAGTTTCCGTATTTTTTACCCGCTCCCAACGCCGAGTTACCGTCGCGGCGGAAGTTGAAGGTAACGAAGTATTTTTTGTTGAAGTCGTAGTTCAAACGGGAAAAGAACGAAAGGAAAGCGCGTTCGCTAATTTCATTTCCAGTCGCCGAGATGGCTCCCCAGTTTCCTTGGTAATTTTCAAAGAATGGGTCGGAGGTTTGCGTGCGCGATGCTCCCCATGCGGTATAGTCAAACTTCTGAATATCATACCCTACCAATGCCGAAGCTGAGTGCTTTCCACCAAAACCAAGGTTGTATGAAAGTGTGTTAGTCCAGTTCCACGTATCCCTGATTCCAGTGGTGTTGGTAGCGTTCCCGCGCGTTGAAAAACCATTTCCTTGGATGGCGCTGTCAAAGCTTACGTTGTCCGTACGGAGGCGGTCAATCGAATAAGAAGAGGTAAAATCGAGGTTTTTAGCGAGATTAGCTACGGCTGAAAGGGTACCAATAATGCGGTCGTTTTCGGACGTGTAGCGGTTTTCTCTCAACAACGCCACGGGGTTTCCCCAGTTGCTTACCACTTGGTTGTTGCCCATGCCGATGGTATTGAGGGCAGAAGGGTTGATGTTGTACGAACCGTCGGCGTTAAAGGCAGGAATGTTGGGCGATAGTGCCGTTGCCAAGCGGGCTGCTCCTACCAAGAAGAAGTTGGAGTTGGGCAATGAACCCGCGTATGGTGATTTGTTGTAACTACTGTTGTACGAAACGCTTCCTTTTAATTTCAACCAAGACGTAATTTCTTGGTCAATGTTGAAACGAATCGCTTTGCGTTTAAACTCGTTGGCGACCAAAAAGCCATTTTGGTTGGTATAGTTAGCCGAAAAGTAGTACGACGTAGTGGGTGTACCGCCCGAAATATTGATGTTATGACTTTGAGATGTCCCCGTGCGGTAAATGTAATCGTACCAGCGCGTGTCAATCGGGTTTTTGTTTTCGTCATAGTTAGGGAAAAATAAAGCCGAAGCGACTCTGTCGTTGTTGGCATTTCCTCCCAAAATTTTGGCATTTAATACTGCTTCGTTTTTGATGGCGATGTACTGTTCGGCGTTCAATAACTCAGGCAAACGCACGACGTTGGATACGCCCGCCCAGGTTTCATACGTAATGCGAGGCTTGCCTGCTTTTCCGCGCTTGGTCGTAATGAGCAATACCCCCGCCGCTGCCCGCGAACCGTAAATAGACGTAGAGGCGGCGTCTTTCAATACGTCAATGGATTCAATATCAGCGGGATTGATGTCGCCAAGGGGGTTGTTAGGAACGGCCGTACTGGTCGAAACGTTGCCCGTGTTGATGGGAATCCCATCGACGACAATCAGCGGATACGAGCTCAACGAAATGGAGTTGACGCCCCGAATCCGAATCACGGGCGGGTTGTTCAAAACCCCGTTGGGTTGACCAATACTCACCCCAGGTGCACGGCCTTGAAGGGCTTGGTCAAAGCTCTGCACGGGCTGTTCTTTGATGGCTTCGCCCGAAACCCGCACAGCTGAACCCGTAAATTCGGCTTTGGTTTGCGTACCATAGCCAACTACCCGAACTTCACTGAGTTGTTTGGTGTCAGATGTTAATTCGATAGAAAAAGTAGATTGATTAGCGACGGCTTTTTCAATGGAAGTATATCCAATAAAAGAAAAAATGAGGGTAGAATTATCGTTAACAGACAGTTTGAAAGCGCCTTGTTGGTCGGAAATGGTTCCCGTTTGCATGCCTTTGACAATGACCGAGACGCCTGGTAGCGCCTCGCCCGTTTCTTTGTCTTTGATGGTTCCTGATACGGACTTTTGGGCCAAAGCAGTAATGGCCGAACTCACTATCAGCAGTAAAATGAATCGTAGTTCTCTGATTTTCATAAAAATAATGGTTAGTACATTGTTAGATAAGTTGTTTTAAATTTTACCCGCGGATTGGCGCAGATTTAATGCCGCAGATATTCGCCGATGAGACTAGCTTCATTGAGTTCTTTATCAGCGAAAATCTGCGTTTGTATTATTCAGCGGGTTTCTGCGGGTAAGAAATGAAATTGTTTACTTGACAATGTAGTTAGTTAAAAATGAGTTTTTAATTGTACTTTCCAGCCTCTAGCGTACTGCGTGACAAAGCATATTTTTTCTCGTAGCGGTCGAGTACGACTCGGATAGAATCTTTGTGTTCGTCAATTCCCGTCAACACCACCCGATTGCCACCGTTCTGAACGTCATACTTTAGAATCATGCGGTTGCGTTTGCCAGGACGAGATTCGGCCTCAATGCCTTTGACGCGGCGAGTTGAATACGCAATGGGTTCAATCTTAGGGGCTTCGGGGCCAATGATGGCCAAAGCTTCTTTAGGAATCCAGTTGTCTTCTTTTTTCTTTTCGTTCTTCTTTTTGCCTGGGGCATTGGTGCGTCCGTCGCCGCCAAAATCGGTTCGATTTCCTAAGAATTCACGCCCTTCTTGGCGTTGCCCACGGTTTTTGTCTTGCAAATACAGCACGCGGTGAACGGTGTCGGCTTCGTAGTAAAACACACGTTGGCCACCCGCTACACCCGTCAATTCAAACGTACGGTTGATGTCGCGCATGGGAGCGCCGCCGCCGTTGGATAAATCCAAATCCACA
Organism: Runella defluvii; assembly: GCF_014195535.1. Lineage (GTDB taxonomy): Bacteria > Bacteroidota > Bacteroidia > Cytophagales > Spirosomataceae > Runella > Runella defluvii. Next base: position 185,932 of record NZ_JACIBY010000008.1, read on the forward strand.
GGTTTGTTGACTTTGAAGGTAAGCGTGGTCCATTTTTCAAACGTGGCTTGCTGCCAGCGCAAAGTATCCAGCGGCGAAAAAGGAATCACTTGGCCTTTGTGACGAAACTCCGTGACGTGGTAATTTCCCCGCAACTGTGGGATGCCTTTGAGGGCAGGTTGTTTGTAAGGGTCGTACAAAAAGTTGATGACCGACAAGTACGTAAAAACGGGTAAAAACAAAATGAGCGTGCCTGTTTTGAGCGAAATGCGCGTAATACGCTGCCAAGCTTCGGAAAAAGTAGGGTAGTAGGTGGTAGGAATAGTCGGCTTCTCCAAAATGAGCAGGTTGTAGAGTTTTGGAATGTAGTCAACTAATAAAAAGGCCGAAAACAACACAAAGTAAGAGCTGTAAACGTGTACGCCGCCGTCGTAGGAAAAGTTGACATAGACGATGTCGGCCAGTGCGCCAAACAGTAAAATGGCACCCCAAAAGGTAGTGGCTCTAAAAAACAATAACGCTCCCGCTGCTACTTCAACTACGCCCGTAAATACTTCGTACCAAGGCACAATCCCAATCGAAAGCCAGTAGATTTTTTGGAGGGTCAAATCCCCAAAATTGGTATTCAATACCCCCCAAGACGGGTAAGGAAGTTGCGTAGGTGTGAGCTTGGTGAAGCCAAATCCAATGATGCCAATGCCTGCGCGGTAGCGCACAATCACGCGAAGCCAGTAGTAAAGCAAGTTGTATTCCTTACGGTCTTTTTTGGTGACGGTGGCAATGCCCGTCCATGCCAATCCTACAACGATAGCAAACAGGAAGGTAATGACCCAAACGGCGTACCCGTTGAGGGTGCTGCCAAAGATGCGGTTGCCAAAGAAGTTTAAACCAGAACCAAAACGCGCCACGTCGTACAGGTCGCGGTAGTGCAGGTGGAGCCAATCAAACGTCGCCACTTCTTTGTACCAGTCGAGGTTGTTGGGCAACGACATGGCCACAAAAAAGACAAACGCAATGCGGAACGCAATTTTTTTCCACAGCGGCCATGCAGTACCCGACGCCTGTGCTGGTTCTTTGTGTTGCGGAAATGGCTCCGTTACCGATTGTATGTTTAGAGCGGAAGCCGCTCCTAAATCGACCCTTTCCGAAGTGATTTTTAGTGTCTTTGACATAGCAGTAAAGCGTTTGAGTTTAGAGTTTTAAGCCGCTCCGACGTCCTGTTTTTTGCGCTTCGAACGTGAGGTATTTTTTGTTGATTTTGTGCAGTACAGCATACACCGAATCCCGCCGTTCGTTGATTCCCGAGAGGACAATCGTTGAGTCATTGGGTTGAGAATAATGCAATTCAAGGGCTTCGTTCGCGTAGTGCTTGTTACGGTTTTTGAGGTGCAAAACGTGTTGTTTTTCATCCACTTCGTAACTGTAATAATGACGCCCCTGCGAACCTGCCAATTCATAAGTGCGGTCGTCGTCGTTGGTGTGAATCTCTTCAGTGTTGGTCAAATCCAATTTTACCGAACGATTTGATTTAATACTGAGTGTATTCCATTTTTCAAATACCACATCTTGCCAGCGCGTTGAGTCTGTTTTTGAGTAGGGCAGGGGTGTGGAATTGACCTTAAATTCGCTGACGTTGTAAATCCCTTCTGAATGCGGTAAGCCTTGCTTGGCGGGGAATTGGTACGGCCCTTTTTTGTAGGCTGCGTAGGTTTCTGCGCCATACACCACCACAAACAAAAGAATATAAACGGCTTTCAACGCCCAACGAGCTTTTTGCCAATTGGCCTGAAAAACAGGTTGATACTTGTTGGGAAGCGTAGGTTTTTCGAGCGATACCAACGTAAACAAGCGGAGGGCGTCGTACGAAAACAAAAAGAGGGCTAACGTAATGAGGTAAAAACTATAGATGTATTCGCCGCCTTCGTAGGCGATGTTGGAGACAAAGACGTTGCCCGTAAAAGGCAAAATAATGAGCGTACCAATGGTGGCAGTTTTGCGGTGGAGCAACAGAAGCCCACCCACAATTTCGACCAAACCCAAGAACGATTGGTAATTAGGGACGACGCCCAAGCCCAACGAAAATAGTTTCCAAGCCGTGAAGTCACCGTAATTGGTATTGAGGTTGCTGAGTGAGGGGAGGGGCGATTGCAACGGAAAAAACTTAATGAATCCGTAGGCAATCACACCAAGTGCTAAGCGGTAGCGCACCAAAACGCGGATTCCGTAGTAAAGCTTGTTGTAATCAGTCGTTGGTTTGTCGATTCGTGACCAAATGAGCGCACCAATGCCCGCCAAAACGGCCACAATCAGCCAGTTTGCAAAGCTTTCTTGTCCTATGAAATTTGGAGAGTATTTGGACAAATAAAAGATATTTCGGTAGCTAAACGCCCAATCTTCGGTTACAAATAAGTGCTTAAAAAATCGAAGGTCGAGCGGAAGAACCTGAATTAGGAAATAGAGCCCAAAGAATCGAAAAATGTTTTTTTCCCATCCTTGCCATTCGGTAGAATCGTCGAGGAGTAATTCTTTTGCCATGGTTGGTTCTAACGGTTATAAGGTGAATAGAAGTTGTTATGATTTGGACTACCCCCTCACCAAACTCCTCCCCGTACGCCGTTGCGGCTTGTGAGGGAGGATGTTAAGAGGTGTTAGGGGTTAATAGCCAGGGTTTTGTTCCAATGCTTTGTCAGAAAGAAGTTGCTGAACAGGGATAGGCAACACGTAGCGATTAGCCTCCGAAAGACTAAAGACGGCAGGAGCGCGCCCCGTACGGACGATGTCGTACCAACGGTGTGGTTCTAACGCAAATTCTACGCGACGCTCGTTTTCAATCGCCAACAACAAATCGTTTTTGGTAGCGGCTGTACTGGCAGCAATGCCCGCGCGGTCGCGAATCAAGTTCAAATCAGCCAAGCCAAGTGTGAGTTTATCTTGTTGGGCGCGCGCTTCGGCCCGAATCAAAATGATTTCCGCAATACGAAGTACGTAGCTTGGGTCAGAGGCAGGGTTGCGGTAGTACAAATTTCCGTACCAGCGGTTTTGGTTGTCTTTGGCGACCAATGCACTGCGCGTTCCTCCCACGGCGGGGTTGTTGAGCAAAGCCACGAGGGCATCGTTGGGAGCCCACTGGCGTGTACCACCGTTGGTTTGGGGTTGCCATTGTCCACGGTGGCTGTTTACTTCGGTGGTACCGTTGTAAAAAATCTCAAAAATAGATTCAGTCGTTCCGCGGGCATCGTTAGCAAAAAACGCACTAAACGGTTTTGTCAATTTGTAATTAGTAGCGTCACTGATGACCTTATCGGCATATTCTTCGGCTTTGACCCACTCTTTTTGGTACAAATGATAACGCGCTCTCAAGGCCCAAACGGTTTTGCGGGTAGCCCGATAACGGTCAGTGGTGGCGGGTAAAAGTGGTTCGGCCGTTTCTAAGTCCTTGAGTACTTGGGCGTAGGTTTCGGCAACGCTGCTGCGTTTGATTCCGCTGTTGTCGGTGGGGTTGATGGTCGGTTTGGTAATAAGAGGTACACCACCCCACGTCCGAGCCAAGTCAAAATAGGCCAATGCACGCGCAAAATAAGCTTCTCCAATGTACTGATTCCGAAGGGCATCGGTTAGTTGGGCATCTTTAACGGCGGGTACTTTGTCGATGACGTTGTTGGCGCGGTTGATGGTTCGGTAAATCGAAATCCAAGCCGAGCTAATGGTTGAATTGTCGGCATTGACTTTTTTATTGATAAACTCTTGAACCTGCGACTGCGAACCCGTCCAAACGATATTATCGCCCGACAAATAACCAATGGATTGGAAAGAAGTGCCGTAGTAACTGCCGTCGGCGAGGGCGCTATAGACTCCTCTTACGGCTGTTTCGGCCGAAGAACGATCCACAATGGTGGCGGCGTCGGAGATAAATTCTTTGGGCTGAACATCCAGAAATTTTTCGCAAGAACTACTTGCCAGCGCCAAGCTTACCCAGAGTATATGATGTTTGAATTTCATTGTTTTGTTCAATTTTTAGAATGTAACATTGATACCAATCTGTACTCCTAGCGGTTGGGGAGGTGTACCTAAGTCGATGCCTTGCTGGTTTTGGTCGCTGCTTGCACTCGACTCAGGATCTAAACCTGTGTATTTGGTCAATAGCCAAAGATTGGTTCCCGAAGCGTACACGCGAAGCTGGTCAGCTCCAATTTTACGACTAACTGATTTTGGAATCGAGTACCCTACGTTGAGTGAGCGAAGGCGCACAAACGAGCCATCTTCTAACCAACGGCTGCCGCCGTCGCGGTAGTTGTTGACGTTGATGCCATCGGGACGAGGTACGTCGGTGATGTCGCCAGGTTTTTGCCAACGTTGGTTGTTTTTGGCAAAAATGATTCGTGCCGCGTCGCGCGCGCCGCCTCCTTCGCCAAAGAAGCGGTTGTGGTTATAAATCTTGTTGCCGTATTGGAAAGAGAAAAATAAGCCAATATCAAAGCCTTTGTAGGAGAAGTTATTGGTCAAGCCTCCAAAGAATTTTGGCCAAATACTGCCCACAATTTGGCGGTCAGCCACGGTGATTTGTCCGTCTTTGTTGACGTCATCGTAAATGACATTTCCCGTTTGTGGGTCAACGCCCAGTTCTTTATATACCCAGAACGAATACAGTGGCGTGCCCTGTTGCTGTAAAATCAAATCGCGGCTTCCGTAACGAAGGGGGTTGGGTAGTTTTTCAATGTTGTTGATGTTGCGGGCAATGTTGAAACTGGTAGTCCATTGTAAATCACCCTTGCGAATGTTGACCGAACTGATGCCCAGTTCAAAACCTTTGTTGGTGATTTCGGCGGCGTTCGACCAGTAGTTGCTAAACCCTGACGTGGCGGGCAAGGCCAATTGCAGCAAACCGTTGGTGGTGTATTTGTTATAGACGTTAAATTCTACGTTGAGGCGTTGGTCTAAGAAAGAAGCATCAAGTCCGACGTTAAATTGACGCGTACGTTCCCATTGTAAATCGGCGTTACCCAACTGTTGAGGGGCAGTTCCTGCTGAACTTTGGTAGCCCGAACCACCCGTCCAAAGACCTTGCGAGGCAAAGTTTCCAATGCCGTTTTGGTTTCCAATCACCCCGACGCTGGCCCGTAGTTTGAGGTCGCTCAGCACCCGAACGTCCTGCAAAAATGCTTCTTGTTTAATCCGCCACGCGACCCCCGCCGAAGGGAAAAAGCCCCACTTGCGGTTGTTCCCGAAGCGAGACGAACCATCGGCCCGAGCGCTGAAATCAATGAGGTATTTTCCGCCAAAATTGTAATCTATTTTGGCAAAAAATGAGGCCAAGTTGCTTTTGCTCCAACTTTGGGAAGCGGCAGTAGTGGCGGCCGACGAAATTTGGGTAAATTGGTTATTGGCAAAACCGCGCCCTTCGGCATACGTACGGGTCAGCAAATCGCTTTGAAGCGTATTTCCTACCAAAACTCCAAACGAGTGTTTGACCCCTATTTTCTGACGGAAGGTAAGCGTTTGTTCGTTCAGCCAAGTGGTAAATTGACTAATCGAAGACGTTGCCAAACCGTTCGGACTTCCCGAAATCAACAAGTTGTTCCAGTATTCAGATTCGTTGTAGTTGTTGTAATCAACGCCCCAGCTGCTGCGGAATTTTAGGTTGGGTAAAAGTTGAACATCCGCGTATAAGTTGCCAATGTAACGCAAGCTGGCGGAGTTAACGTTGTAATTATCAAGCAATAACGTAAGATTGTCAAATCCTGCGCGCCCCACCAAAACCCCTTGTTCGTTGACGGGCGAAAGGTACGTTGGCGTGTGCAATGCCGCTTGTAGGAGTCCTCCCGCAGGGCCATCTCCCGCGCGGGCTTGGTTGCGGTACGTACGGGTAAAGGTGTTGCTCACGCCTACCTGAACGTTGTCGTTTACTTTCTGGTCAAGGTTAACTTTAAAACTGGCGCGTTGGAACGTAATCGGTTTAATGATAGCTTCTTGCGTGTTGAGACCACCGCCAATGTAGTACTTGGTACTTTTGGTACCGCCCGAAAGCGAAAGGTCGTAATTAGACAAGCTTGCCGTGCGGAACAGTTCACTCAAACGGTCGTACGTTTGTTGTTCTTCGGGTAGCCCACGTCCGCCTTCTGTTACTGGGCGGAAGGGACGGTTGGCAAACGTGCGGTTGAGCGAAGGGGTATCTTTGCCCGTGTTGATCCACCATTCATTGACAAGCTGGGCGTGTTCTGGCCCCGTGGTCAATTCCCACAATTTGGTGGCTTTGGCTTGTCCGTACGATGCGTTCAACGAAATCTTTGGCTTTTGTTCAAAACTTCCGCGTTTGGTCGTAATCAAAATCACCCCGTTGGCACCGCGAGAACCGTACAAAGCCGTCGCTTCGGCGTCTTTGAGGACTTCGATACTTTCAATATCATTGGGATTGAGGTCGGCAATGGGGGAAGTAGCTTTACCGCCCGTTCCGATGGTTTGCAACGAATTATTGTTGATAAACACGCCATCCACGACGTAAAGCGGGTCGTTGTCGGCGTTGATGGAAGTTGCCCCGCGTACTCGAATGTTGACTGCTTCTCCAGGAACTCCCGTGTTGCTGGAAATCTGTACACCCGATACTTTGCCTTGCAATTGGGCGTCGAAACTGCCCGCTTGGATGGTTTTTGATTCGGCAGGGTCAATTTTTGAAATGGAACCAATGAGGTCTTTTCGCTCAAGCGTTCCGTAGCCAACGACCACAACCTCAGAGAGTTGTTTGGTGTCAGGCGCAATTTCAAGAACTACTTTGTCTGAATTGACAATGAGTTCTTTGGTCAAATAACCAATGTAACTGACGACGACCGTGAAGGGTAATTTTTGGCCCGTTCGAAGGGTAAATTTACCATCCGCATCGCTGGTACTTCCGTTGGTGGTTCCCTTGATGACGACCGACGCACCTACCAATGCCTCCCGTGTCTTTTGGTCGATGAGCTTACCCGAAACCGTCGCGTTGATGGTCGGCGTAGTTTGGGCCGAAGCCAGCCATGAGGTAAATAGCAGTAAGCCCCACAGAGATAAAATTTTTTTCATTACTTTGCAGTGGTTAAATAAAACAAATGGTTGTGCCACTTCCTGTGAAGGAAATGGTATCATTTTAGCCAATGAGCCTTTGTTGCTTTAGCTTGTGCCAGGGTAGTTGCCGCTACTCTGGCACGTTTTGTTTATTGGTGATTTAAAAATGGTTACTTCAAAATTTGTTTCTGGATTAAAGACTATCGAATAAATATAGAAATTTTTGTAGGTTTTTCGTTTTTTCTTTATTCTGTGTATATTATCTCATTTGAATGATTTCCTGTAAGCTGTATTTGCCCGTAAATAACTAACCATTGGTTTACTGGTTAGTGGATATTTTTAAAATAAATGGAAGAAATGAGTTTGGGTTTGACCAGAAGCTTACTACCATTGGTATAGAAGCTGCTGATTGTTAATTGTGGGCACAAAGTTGAAAAGCCTGTTTCATATAAACAAGCTTTAAATATAATTTTTTTTATAATTATCACCCTAAAATCTATCTATTTATAGTAAATAAATTAGTCTATATGTAAAATATATTGGCATAAAATCTTCTAAATGTATTATTTATTCTCGTTTTGAGCGTATTCTAGGGGTAAAATGGTACTTTTTGAAGAGTAGTAGCGACTAAATGCCTTGTTTAGACTAAAAAATGAAGGCATAAACTCCTAATAATCAATAGACTAATTGAAATTTCATTTTTTAATTTTTTTTGAAAAATAGTTGGAAAATTGTTTTTTTATTTCTCACCTTTGCATTCACAATCACTGAGCGAAGTGATATACCATTTGGCTATTTATTCAACTAAGCTAAGTTTTGTTCTTCACTTGAAAGTGAAGCTTTTTTAGAAAAAGTATCGCTCATCAAAATTCATCGAAAATTTTTTAACAATTAATCATTTGAATGCAGTCTTTCATTTATACAAAATATCTACAATGTATATAGGAATAATTATTTTTTAAACTTAAATTAAGAAACACCATGAAAAAAGTACCAGTTGTTGTTGCCTCATTTATGTTGTTTGGAGGCGTTTCGCAAGCTCGTCCGTCGAAAAAGGAAAGCTCGTATGCTGTTGATACCCGAAACAGTAAGTTGGTTTGGGTGGACAAGAAAGTGACGGGAGAACACACGGGTTTTGTTCCCATCACCAATGGAAGCCTCGTGTGGGCAGACAACAAGCTCAAAGGGGGGAACTTTGACATTGATGTTAAAAACTTAACCGTAACTGACATTACGGATGCTTCGTACAACGAAAAGTTGGTGGGGCACCTTAAAAATGATGACTTTTTTGCCGTCGCAAAATACCCCAAAGCAAGTTTTGTAATTTCTTCGGTGACGCCCAAAGGGGCTAACAACTACGAAATAGTGGGTAAACTTACCATCAAGGGCATTACGCAAGAAGTTAGGTTTCCAGCCGTGGTAAAAGCCGAGAAATCGCTCCTTACTGCCCAGGCCAAGATTAAGGTGGACCGTACTAAGTTTGATATTCGTTATCGGTCGAGCAACTTTTTCGAAAACTTGGGAGATAAGGCCATCGAAAACGACTTTACGCTTGACGTTAATTTAGTGGCAAATGCCTCGTCAAGCCAACAATAAAAGGGGGGAAGTCCCCAAAAATTAGTCTGTATGTATATTTAAGGTGGGTTAGTTATTTCAAATAACCGTCGGGGGCTTACCCCGACGGAGTATTTTCCTCCACCTCTCTAACATTCCAATCATCAGACACCATGAAAATATACTTTGATAATGCAGCAACTACCCCCATCGACCGTGAGGTATTAGGGGCGTTGATGCCCTATTTGACCACTTTTTACGGCAACCCATCCTCCAGTCATGGATTTGGACGGCAAGCACGCGAAGCCATTGAAACAAACCGAGCCCAAATTGGGAAGCTACTCAATGCGCCTTCTGAGGCTATTTATTTTACATCGGGCGCAACGGAGGCGTTGAATTGGGTGATTACCGCAGCGGTGAATGCGTACGAACTTCGGCACGTCATCACAAGTCCTACTGAGCACAAAGCCGTGCTGCAACCCCTTCGTTGGTTGCAAAAAGAGCATAAAATCCAGCTACATTACGTGGAGCTAGATGAAAAAGGGCAGATAGATATAGGCCATTTGCAAGAATTATTGAAAGAGTTTCCGCATTCATTGGTGGCGCTTATGCACGGCAATAATGAAATCGGAAACCTGCATGATTTGGAGTTGATTGGCCGTCTGTGCCAAGCTGCTGGAGCGCTTTTTTTATCGGATACCACCCAAACAATTGGTAAGTATCCGTTTGATTTACAGCGTCTTCCTGTTGATTTTTTAGTTGGGTCGGGGCACAAGTTTCACGCCCAAAAAGGCGTGGGTTTTGTGTATGTTTCACCCAAACGTAAGATAAAACCTTTATTACACGGTGGAGGACAGGAGCGTTCGCTCCGTTCGGGAACGGAAAATGTAGCGGCCATCGTCGGAATCGGAAAAGCCCTTGAAGTAGCTTACCAAGACCTAGAGGCCCACGAAAAGAGCATTCGTTTTGTGAAAAACCGCCTGATTAAACAACTCGAAAATTTGGGAATAGGCTGTACGTTTAACGGTGAGAGTGCTTCTTCGGAAAATAGCCTTTATACGTTACTCCACGTCGCGTTTCCCGCCTTAAAATCTGGAGAGTCTTTGCTGAGTTACTTGGATTTATACGGCATTGCTGCCTCGGGTGGGAGTGCGTGTTCCAATCTTCAAGCCACTGATTCTCACGTATTGACGGCGCTTCAAGCCGCGCCCGAAGCCCAACATATTCGTTTTTCGTTTAGTAAATACAACACGCCTGGCGAAGTGGATTATGTCACCCAAAGTTTGAGCGAGATTTACGAAAACGACCGCCGAACTTTCCATCCAAAACGCTTGCGAAACGATTTGAATGAACGATTTTTTGAACCCTTAAACGTATTATATCGTCATGTCACTAAAATTTGAAACTTTACAATTACACGCAGGCCAGACTGCCGATCCCACCACCAACGCGCGGGCTGTGCCTATTTACCAAACCACCTCGTACGTTTTTAATAACGCCGAACACGGGGCCAATTTGTTTGCGCTCAAAGAGTTTGGAAATATTTACACCCGTATCATGAATCCTACCCACGATGTGTTTGAAAAGCGTATCGCGGCTTTGGAAGGGGGAGTGGCTGCCCTTGCTACGGGTTCGGGACATGCGGCACAGTTTTTGGCAATCAATAACATTACGACGGTTGGCGATAACTTCGTCACTACGTCGTTTTTATACGGCGGAACGTACAATCAATTTAAAAATTCTTTCAAAAACCTTGGGGTAGAAGCTCGTTTTGTGGACGGCGACAACGTGGATGCTTTCGAGCGGTTGATTGATGAAAAAACCAAGTTTTTGTACCTAGAAACCATTGGAAATCCAGGCTTTAATGTTCCAGATTTTGAAGCTTTTGCGAAACTTGCCGACAAATATGACCTGCCGATTATTGTGGATAATACGTTTGGTGCGGGTGGAGCGATTGCCCAACCCATCAAGTACGGAGCGCACGTAGTAGTATCGTCGGCTACGAAATGGATTGGCGGCCACGGGACAACCATGGGTGGGGGCATCGTTGATGCTGGAACGTACAATTGGGGAAATGGAAAATACCCGCAGTTTACAGACCCCTCGCCGAGTTATCACGGATTGGTGCTCAACGACGTTTTTGGGGTTGGAGGCCCCTTTGGCAACATTCAATTTATCATTCGAGCACGGGTAGAGGGTTTGCGTGATTGGGGGCCTGCTCAGTCGCCTTTTAACTCGTTTTTACTACTCCAGGGGCTCGAAACGCTGACATTGCGCGTAGAACGTATCGGTGAAAACGCCCTTGCTTTGGCGCAGTGGCTTCAAAACCAACCGCAAGTGGAGAGCGTGAATTACCTTGGTTTGGAGGAAAATCCTTACCATGAACTGGCGAAAAAGTACTTTACGCGAGGATTTGGCGGGGTACTTTCGTTCAAATTAAAAGGTGGCCGCGAGCAGGCTGAAAAATTTGTCAATAATTTGAAGTTAATCAGTCACTTAGCAAACGTAGGTGACGCCAAAACGTTGATTATTCATCCCGCTTCTACGACCCATTCGCAGTTGTCGGCCGATGAGCAGCGCACGGCGGGTGTTGATCCTAATTTGTTGCGTATTTCGGTGGGTATCGAACATATCGACGACATCAAAGAGGATATAAGTCAAGCACTTAGCCTCGGGTAATTTTTTATTGAGTCTTTTTCATAGCCCTGTATAGGGAGAGTGAAAGGGAATTTGGGAAATGAGTCAATTTGGGGTAATCGCTTGAATTATCCCAAATTTTATTTTCCAAAGGACATTCCTCAAACTGAATAACGGTCGGACTATCGTCTGACCGATGCCCAGAAGATCAGACGACAGTCAGACCGTATCGTGTGTACAATCTGGCTGAAAAAATTGTATAGAATTCTCGGTCTGACTACCGTCTGACCGATGCCCAGAAGGTCAGACGACAGTCAGACCGTATCGTGTGTACAAGCTGGCTGAAAAAATTGTATAGAATTGGTGGGTTGAATAAAGCAAAAATCCCCGAAGCATTGCTTCAGGGATTTTTTTATGACAGGCAAGAAAAAAAGCTACTCTAATCCTATTTTTCGCCATACGGGCAACAGCCAATCATAGACGTAACAACCCGCGCAAATGCCCGCCAGAGATTCGAGTGCCGCAAAGAAAGTTAAAATGCCTGCCACCCAAATCGCTGAAATACCTAGTAAATGTAAAACGGTGATGGTGACTGAAAAAGCAAATCCAACCCGCGCCGCAAAACGTTTGGGAGGAAAGTAAATGGGTTTGGTTGGAAAAGAAAATAGCTTGACAATTAGGTCGCTTATCCGAGCTAACGGACTGTATTTTCCCGCATCGAATGCGCGTAAACCAAAGTCAATAACCAACAAAATGGGCAAAAGCAGCCAACCTGTTTCGAGATAGCCAATAGCCAGTATCAACACTAAAAAGGCGATAGTACGCACTTTGTATTCGTTGATTTGAGCGATATGTTTGATTTCTGACATGGTGATGGTCCGTTACTTCCCGCCTGTGGCTGCGTTTATTTTGGGAGCTTCAGTCGCAAGCAATTGATTGACATCGTCGTTAAATTCTTTCACAAATTCTTCGTAGTACGCGCCCGTAGCAGGCCCAGTGTAGCCTGTGTGAATCTTGGTCACTTTTCCCGTGCGGTCGATATAAATCGTAGTGGGAAACGAGAGTACTTCGCTCAGTTCAGGCAGCACCGACGACGCATATTTTTTGTCGGCTACCCCCGCAAACAGCAAGTCATAGTCGATGCCAAACCGATTTTTGAGGGCTTCTAGGCGTGTTTTGGCAAAGGCGGGGTCGTTTTTGCGCTCAAATGATAGTCCAATGATTTCGACTCCCCTTGCGCGGTTGGCTTTGTACCAAGGCGCCAAAAATTGCGCCTCATCTACGCAGTTGGGGCACCAGCTTCCCAAGACCGTTACAATCACTGCTTTGCCTTGGTATTTAGGGTCTTTGAGTGACACCGTTTTGCCCGTAAAAGCGTCAGGAAAGGAAAAATGAAGGGTAGAAGCGCCTTCTTTAAGGGTGGTTAGGTGGTAGGCATCAGGAAGGGCGGCTTTTTCATTGCGCGTTCCTTTGAGGAGTTGATTTCCCCGAAAACCGATAAATTCGCCCGTCAATTCGTTTCCTGAGATTTTTCCTTTGATGAGCGTTGGGTTGGAACCACTGAAGGCGGAAAGAAAAAACGCTTCCCCTTTCACCGTGCCTTCTAAATAGCGAAAGTCACCCGTAGTAGTTAGAAATGTCCCCGTTAATTTACTCCCCACTTGTTCAAACACTCCAACCACGTTGCGACCATTGCCTTTGTCGTCGCTGATGGTCACGTCCCATTTGCCTTTGAGGCTGATGTTGGCAACGGGGGTTACTTCAAAAAATCGGTATTTCTTGCCAAACTCGGCTTTAAACGGGATTCCTGCATCGGCTACATTGCGTTTAAAAGCGCCTGAAAGCTGCGTTGGAGAGTCAATCTTAGCGGCCAATACGGCATCATAGACCTCCACGGGAAAAAACAAAGAATCTCCTTTTTGCGTCACTCCTTTTAATTCAAAGCGTTCGGAGCCGTTCAAGAGGTAAGCGGTCTGACCTTTTAATTCAAAATTGAAGGGGGCTTCTTGTCCTGCGGGAAAAGCAAAGGAGCCTCGCCAATGGCCTTGTTGAGGAGCGACTTGGGCTTGGGCAAAACTTGCACCAAAGAGGGCGGTAATCATTGTGAGCTTTTTCATACAATTCTGCTGGTTTAAAGTTGATAAGTGCGTGATTATTAATTGTTAAAATATTAGCTATCAAACCCCATTTCAGTGAGCGCAGCGCGCGCTTTGCTGTCAACGGAGTTTTTGTATTCGTGTTTTTTGTAAGAAATTGCCTTCTCAAAATAGGCTTTGGCTTGCTGGCGTTGCCCTTTTTCTTGGTAGTAATAACCAATCTGCAACGACGCGCTCGGTGCGAAATACCAACTTTCTTTGGCCGACAATTGAATGGCTTTTTCAAACGAAGCCAAGGCTTGGTCACTTTGATGCGTACGTTGAAACACTTTCCCCGCTCGGAAATAATACTCGGCGCGTTCTTTAGGGGTTTCTAGGTCTTTTTCAGTAAGTTGAGTCAGCAATTCCGCCGCTTTTTCGTAATACCCACCGTCAGAAGCATGTTTGATTTTGAGCAGGGTTTTGTTCGGAAGTTGGTGTGTTTTTGAATAGCTTTCGTAGAACTTCTCGGCGGCTTTGTCCGACTCCGCGTAAGCCACGCCCACCGACGGAATCCGCGACAATGATTGTTGAGCCTTCGTTGAATCGCCCGTGAGCCACTGACACAGCGCTAGTTTGTAATAGGCTTCTTTGAGGTAAGATTTGCCTTTGAATTGACGGATATAAAGCGCATACAACCGACTTGCTTCGACGTAGTCGCCTTTGAGCAAATGGGCGTCGGCGCGGTAGAGTGTAAAAATAGAAAGTGCGGGATAGGAGGGGTCAGATGGTGCTTTTTTGAGCAGTTTCAACGCCTGCTCGTTGCGGGTACTTTTGAGCGAAATGGCCGTGGCTAACCAATAAAAACTAAGATTATCCGATTGATTTTCAATTGTATTGAGCAGTTCGGTGTTTTCGCGTTCGTCAAATTTTAAAACAAATTCTTGAATAAAAAAGGACGTAAGCAGTGCTTCGTTTCCCCACTCTTTGTCTTTGGTAGCTCGGCGCAATTCAGCAACGCCCTGAGCAATGTTACCCTTTAAACCCAGCAATTTGAGTACCCAACGGTGGTTGTCGGGAACGGAGCCAATGACGATGTGTAGGCAGCCCAGCGATTTGTACGTTGGTAGAAATTGAGGATACAATTTTTGGTTTTCTTCCAACAACTTCGCCGCTTGAATCACATTCCAAGCCGCTTTTACCTCATTCCCAAAACGAATGCGCACGACTGCCGACAGTAGTTTGATTTCGGCCCGCAAAAACCGATGGTAAGGTGACTGTTCGTCGAGGTCTTCAATGGCGTCGAGGCGTTCATCTTCGTGGGTTAGGAACGCATTATAAGCATCTTCGGTGTCGGTGTTGAGTAAGTGAATTGTTTCGGCATAATGCTCCACGTAAGCCCGAAACGGATTGGTTGATTTTTCGGACGCGGCCAATTTTTTTGCACCTTCCAGCCGAAGTTTAAACACTTCTTGGTGGGCTTTTTGCAGGGTTGGGGTAAAGTCAAAGTCAGCCGCTTGTACCAAAGATACAATCGAAAAATAGCCCACAAAAAGCGCGAAATAGGTTTTTATACTAAACATAACTCAGTTCTGAATGCTTCGGGTAACACATACGGTTGTAGCGATGCTTCGACTTGGACTTCCAGCGTTGCGTTGAACATCGTTGCGGCAACCAATTGAGTCGCAAAACTCACGAGCAAAATGACCTGTTCCTGCGAGTAGCGTTGGGTAAGGGCATCGTACAGTTCATCGGGGATTTTTCCTCCTTCGGTGGCTATTTTTGAGCCAAATAAAATCACAAGCAATTCGTCTTCTTCCACTTCTAACAGGTCGGGATTTTCTCCTAATTCCAGTAAGTTTTTCCTGAAAAAAGCCGAGAAAACCGCGCTTTGAGCGGATTGAGCAATGAGGTAGCCAAACATCAAGGCAAGGCGTTTGCCGAGCAGCTGGTGTACTTGCGTATATTGCTTATCGACAATGCTATGGATTTCGGAAGGGATAAGGACAGGAATGCTCTTTGACATCGGTTCGGTTAGTTTCGGGGTTCGTAGATGTTTGCGGCTACTTTTTCTGTCACTAGTTTGGGGACGTACTTGGGTAGGTGCGCATTGAGGACGTTGAGAAAACCAGGGATGATTTCTGATTTTTTGGCAAACAACCCTTTAACGGCAATCTTGCCTACGGCTTCGGGCGTCATATTCACTTTGGACGCTGTCTTTTTGGTATGTTCGCCCATTCTGGCGCGATAGACAAAATCGGTGTCGGTGCTGCCTGGGCTGAGGGTCGAAACGGAAAGGCCAGTTTCCCTTAACTCAAACCGAAGGCTGCGCGTAAACGACAATACCGCCGCTTTGGAGGCCGCATAAACGGCGAGGTAGGGCACAGACTGGTAGGCAGTTGTGCTGGCTACATTGAGCAAATAGGTTTCTCCGTTGTTTTTTAGGATAGAAACAAACAGGTATGAAAGCCGCACGACCGCTTTGAAGTTGACATCCACCATGTTGAGTTGCTCTTCAATATTGAGGTCGGTAAATCGCCCCGTCAGTCCAAACCCTGCGTTGTTAATCGCCACCTTTAATTTATCCTTGAAGGGAGCCACCCATTTTTCAATGTTGGCGACAGCTTCTGGTTCGGATAAATCTTGCACAAAGGTGTGAACACTGAGCGCAGGGTAGCGCCCGCGCAGTTCGGTTTGGGTATATTCGAGCACCTCTTGGTCAAAATCGACCAAGAGGAGGTGGTACTGACGTTGAGCAAGTTCGTTGGCAATGGCCTTTCCGATGCCTTTGGCCGAGCCTGTTACGAGGGCATATTGGGGATTGTTCATGGGGAAATACGAATTACGAATGAGTGAATTATTACAAGCCAATGGAGCTTATTTAACAACATATTTCGCAAGACGCTGGTAAAAAGGGGTTTTGCTATGTTCGTTTTTGGGTACGTATTTTCCTGTCACGATGGGTACATACATGACGCGACGGCGCGACTGTTCACCCTCAAAAACACTGGCTTCTACCCGATGCCACAAGTCGCCGTCGTGAATGGTCAAATCACCCGCTTCAATATCGAGCCCTACTTCGTTGACGTCGGGCTGGTGGTCGATGAATTGTTTTTTGCGGAAAAGCGTCTGAAAAACGCCTTGGGTGTGCGTACCCGGTAACACCTTGAGACCCCCGTTGCGGCTTAGGCAGTCATCAAGGTGAGTACCGATATTGAGCATTTTGTGAATCTTTTGTCCTAAAAACAAGTCCCGTGGGCTATCGGTATGCCATCCCATAGAGGTAAACTTGCTGTGTTTGTCTCGAACGTAATGGTTAAAGACCAGCCCATCTTTTTCGTCTTCTCCCACGCGGGCATCGCCGCCGATTAAAGCCGTAAGCGATTGGATACGAGGGTCTTGGATATATTCGCGTAGGATGGGGCTAAACTTTGACGCAAAGCAAATTCGCTGAACCAACGGACTGCCGTCGAGGTCTTTGCCAAACTTGAGGGGCACTCCGTTGATTTTTTGTTCGCCATCGGCCAAAATTTGTTCTTCAATCCGCTTGAATTCGTTGAGAAACAACTGAACGGTGTCTTTGGCAATGAAATTTTTGAAGTGTAAAAAACCGTTTTGATTGAAAAACGAGATTTGTTCTTCCGTCAATTTTTCGTTGAAAGTAAAGGTCTGAGTGTCTAATCTTTTCATAATTGTATCAGGTTTTGAAAATAAATATCAATTTTATAGATTTTATAGATTAATTGGTAAAAATAAAACACAAGGCTTAAAAAGCAAACGTTAGTCAAATACCTCGTCTTTTACTTCGATTCGGAGTTGGTGGGTATTAAAAACGTGCGAATTGGGAGCTACACTTTTGGTTAAAAATACGCTGCCTCCAATGATGCTGTTTTTACCAATGACGGTTTTTCCACCAAGGATGGTAGTTCGGGCGTAAATGATGACGTTGTCTTCTACCGTAGGGTGGCGTTTTACTTCGGCCAGCTCCTTTGCTACTTGCAATGCTCCTAGCGTAACCCCTTGATAAATAGAAACATTGTTTCCAATAATGGCCGTTGCACCGATTACAATGCCTGTACTGTGATCAATCATAAACGGGACTCCAATTTTCGCCGCAGGGTGAATGTCGGTGCCCGTATTTCGGTGCGCATACTCGCTCAAAATCCGTGGCAAAACGGGTACTTTTAAGAGCGTTAATTGATGAGCAATGCGGTAAACGGCAATGGCGTAAAAGCCAGGGTATGAAACGATTACTTCGTGAATGCTCGTGGCGGCAGGGTCAAACTCATAGATTTTGGCGGCGTCGGCTCGTAAATGATGATAGACCGTTTCCAATGATTGATAAAAGGCATTGACTGTCCCTTCAATATCGGCTTCCGTAGGGTCTAAGTAGCTCAATAAAATATTCTCAAGGTCGATTTGATTCTTCTTGAGGATACCCACGTAGGTTGCCTTTTTGTGCAAACGGTTGTTGGGAAAAAGAAACTCAAAAAGGTTCGTCAACCAATCAATCGAATCTTGGATTTTTGGCGTTGCTTCCCATTCTGCTTTGTGCGTATGGTGAAGTTTGTCGATAAATTCCTTTACGTCAGACATAATGAAAGAAAGGTTTCAATTCTGAAACCTGATAGGTTTTTAAAACCTATCAGGTTTGGGGTTATTTTTTATGTTGCAAACGATAGAGCGTTTCTACCAACGTGTCGATGTCGGCGCAGGTATTGTAAAACGCCAACGAAGGTCGAACGGTACTTTCCAAGCCAAAACGCCGCAAAATTGGCTGCGCACAATGGTGTCCCGTACGAACCGCAATTCCCTCTTTGTTAAGGGCTTGCCCTACTTCGTCGTTAGTGTGACCCTTCAAGGTAAACGACAAAACACTGGCTTTGTCGGGAGCAGTACCTACCAATCGAAGCCCTGGAATGTCTTTCAACAACTGGGTGGCGTAGTGCAACAATTGATGTTCGTACTGGTAAATGAGGTTCATGCCTAAACCTGTGACGTAGTCAATGGCTGCGCCGAGCCCCACTGCGTCGGCGATGTTTCCCGTCCCAGCTTCAAAACGAGAAGGAGCGGGGTGGTAAACGGTACGCTCAAACGTCACGTCTTTGATCATATTTCCTCCACCTTGCCAAGGTTGAATCTGATTCAGCAAGTCTTCTTTGCCATAAACCACACCAATGCCCGTTGGCCCGAACACCTTGTGTCCCGAAAAGACAAAAAAGTCGGCGTTTAAGTAACGAACATCCACGCTCATGTGCGAAACCGATTGGGCGCCATCGACGAGCACTTTTGCGCCAATCTGATGCGCGAGTTCAACGATTTGCTTAGCTGGAGTAACCGTACCTAAGGCGTTGGAAACCTGCGTGAACGATACGAGTTTGGTGCGGGAGTTGAGCAATTTTACGTACTCTTCCAGGATTACTTGGCCATCATCATCCACGGGAATCACACGCAAACGCGCGCCTTTTTTCTGCGCCAATTGCTGCCAAGGTACAATGTTGGCGTGGTGCTCAAGGTGGCTGACAATGATTTCGTCACCTGCGTTAATAAATTGTTCTCCAAAACTTTTAGCCACCAAATTAATCGCTTCCGTTGCCCCCCGAACAAACACAATTTCGTTGGTCGAAGCGGCATTCAAAAACGCCCTAACTTTTTCGCGGGCGGCTTCGTAGGCATCGGTAGCGCGAGCAGCTAATTCGTGGGCAGCGCGGTGAATGTTTGAGTTTTCGTGTTCGTAAAAATAACTCAAACGGTCGATGACCAACTTAGGCTTTTGGGTCGTAGCCGCGTTATCTAACCAAATCAGAGGTTTCCCGTTGACAGTTTCCTGAAGAATGGGAAAATCTTTCTTGATGAGTGCAGCGTCCAACGGGAGCTTTGGAGTTGATTTTAAGCTACTGGCGGAAGCTGTTGTTGGAGAAACAAAAGGCAATTGCGGTACGAAACCATCCCCTAAGCCGTGCAAAGCGTTACCCGAAAGAAAATAGTAAGGGCTGCCTAGTTGAGGTACTGACGCAATGTGGTTCGACCCCGAAAGTGCTTCCAGTGCGTGTTGTAATTCGGATTCAAACGAAAAATTGGATTGGTAGGGCAACTGTTCTGGGGATGTTTCCCTGCCCGACCCAATAGAGGAAGGGATAGCGTCACTTTTTAAGTTTTCGTCGGGAAAACTGGTTTGTGGATTTTCCAGATTAATGTTGTTGCCGTGCTGAATCGCCGAGGGCGACGCACCGCTTCCCGCGACGGAGCTAGGAATTCGTCCGCCGTTTGAGCTAATGCTGGCAGGTTCGACCACGTGCGGCGTAGTCGGTTCTGTACCAGTAGCGACAAAAGCCGTTGGGTCGTGCAAAGTCGGTGTAATGCCAAGGCCGCCCAATGCAGGCGGCGTGGGTGCGCCGTCTGCAAAATAGAAAGGAACCTCATTGGGAGCACCTGCGTGAACAGGTGCAAGGGCATGAATCGCCTGTTTGGCAAACCCTTGCGCAATCGGATGCTCACCTGGCAAAGCAGCAAAAAACTGATTGGCCAGTGCTTCCAATGCTGCTACGTCGGGCAGTCCTGTCGAGGTATTAATACTTGTACTCATGGTAGTTGCCGATTTCAACGTCTTCCAAAACTGCAATGGCATCGTCCACCAATACTGCTAACGAGCAGTAAAGTGAAACAAGGTAAGAGGCGATGGCCTTGTCGTTGATGCCCATAAAACGAACCGAAAGTCCAGGGGTTTGCTCGCCTTGCAAGCCAGGTTGGATGAGTCCTACAACTCCCTGACGGCTCTCGCCCGTGCGCAGCAAAATAATTTTGGTTTTATTGTTTTGGATAGGAAGCTTGTCCGAAGGAATCAACGGAATGCCCCGCCAAGTAATAAACTGTGACCCAAACAATGAAACAGTTGGCGGCGGTACGCCACGGCGCGTACACTCACGACCAAACGCCGCAATGGCCAACGGGTGGAGCAAAAAGAACCCAGGTTCTTTCCAAACTTTGGCAATCAGCTCGTCCAAATCATCGGGAGTAGGAGGGCCAAGGCGGGTTTTGATGACTTGCGACGGAACGACGCTGTGCAGCAAACCGTATTCTTTGTTATTGATAAGTTCGCTTTCTTGGCGCTCTTTAATGGTTTCAATCGCCAAGCGCAACTGCTCCGAAATCTGATTGTAAGGCTTGCTGTACAAATCAGAAACGCGCGTGTGAACGTCCACAATGGTTTGTACGGCCGACAAATTGTATTCACGCGGATTGTCAATGTAATCGACGAATGTTTGGGGAAGAACCCGCTCGTCGCGCGCCGAACAATCGACTTCAACGCTGTTGGCGTTTTTGACTTTGTTGAGACGGTAAACGCCTGATTCTACAGGAACCCAGTTCAAAAGGCGAGTCAACCAGCGAGGGGTGATGGTCACCATTTGCGGCACGGTACGGGTCGCAATCGCCAGCTGTCTAGCGGCTACGTCGCCTAAGGCCGTTTGCTTGTTTTTGTTGGATGTGTCTGACATAAGATGGATTTATTTTAGTGCAATTTTTACGGCCCGTTCAATTTCTTTTTCTGAAACAGCATATTCAAAGTCCTTGTCAACGTAGTCATAGACGATGTATCGGTTTCGGCTTATGACAAACGTGGCAGGGAAAGGTACATCCTCCGAAATCCCCGCAATGCGGTCCCAAACGGGTTCAAATTCGGAATAGACCCCCAGTGCTTCGCTGATTTTATTGTTTAAATCTTGGACTATGTTAAACTCAATCCCATAATCTTGTACTGTATGAACAATGTGTTTGAATTGCTCAGTGCTGATAACAAGCATGTTAGCGCCTAATTTTGAGATAACGTCAAACGCTTTGTTGAGGCGGTCGAGGTGGGTTGCGCCGTATTTTTCCCATGCAGGACTGTATGTACTAAGTACCAAAGGGCCTTCATTTAGCAAATCGTGCAGATAGAAAAAACTGTTTGATTCCAAATAGACGGGCAGGTTTTGCCATACACCTACCTCGGCATTCACCCGAATGTTGGGGAGAAGTCCGCGATTTTTTACGGGCTGTACTTTTTGATAAGAAGTTGGTAATGATGAGATAAAATAATCTTCTCCAATGTTTTTTATGATGGCTCTCATGTTGTATTAAGAATTTGGGAGGTAAATGTTTCCGTAGAGTAAGCGTAGGTATTGGCGTTCGATGCTTCGTAAGTAAACCAAGGCTGCTACTAATAAGCCCGCCGAAAGTACAAAGGTGGTCGGAGTAGGGTAGTAGTAATAAACGACGCCCATCAAACTACCTATCCGTAGGTATTCGAGGTAAAATACCCATCTGCGTTGTTCTAAGATGGCCCCACTGTTGACCAAGGTCAATAAAATAAACAAAGAAATAGCGAGCTGTACTGGCAGCGGAACGTAGTGTTCTAACAGCAAAAACCAAAAGAGTAAAAAGAGCGTAAACGCCATTTGACCCAGTACATAACCTTTAAATCGGTGAGTGGGAGCTTGTACTTTTCGGTGAGATAAAAAAAGGATTTCTGCTTTTGATCTCATTCGTTCATCAAACTCAGCAGGTTTACCAAATACGACTTTTAGTTTGTTCCAGAACCCTTTTTGTGATGTTACGGCAAGTCCTAGTTCGACAAAAAAGTGAAAGTGTTGCCATAAAAAGCTGTGACTTCCGAGTGGTTTTGTTAGGCCATAGACGGGCGCTTCAGTTTCTTTGGCAAACGTCCCAAACAGTTTGTCCCAGATGATGAACATATCCCCGTAGTTTTTATCGAGATACTGTTCATTGGCCGCGTGGTGAACGCGGTGGTGCGACGGCGTTACTAAGATATATTCTAAGATTCCTAATTTTCCAATGAGCTGTGTATGCGTAAAGAAGGGGTAAATCCCGTGAATGATAAGTACGACCGTAATCATTTCCGCTGGAAAACCAATGATGGGAATGATGGTCCAAAAGAATGTTCGGGCTACGGCCTGAATGATAGTGATTCGGGTACCCGTAGTTAAATTAAAGTCTTCGCTTTGGTGATGAACGACGTGCGCCGCCCAAAAAATATTTACTTCATGGCCAAGCCGATGGTACCAATACCACAAAAAATCAGTAAACAACAGTAAAAGAATCCAATGAAGCAGTGTCGGTTGGATGTCAAGTAGCGCAAAATGCCGATGCAAATAGTCATAGACAAAGTAAAAAGCGCCTGCGGTAAACAGGTCAATCAAGCGCTCTGCAATCCCAACGTTGAGGTTAGCAATGGTTTCATTAAAGTGAAAATACTTTTTCCCTGTTTTTCTAGCTATAAAGTATTCTAATCCGATAAAAAATAAGAAAAGGGGAACAGCAAAGGCAAAGATGTTGATGTTCATGGCGTTGAGCATTAAAACAAAGTCAAAATATTGCGTAGGCTAAGAAGTACAATAACGATTCCGACAATTACCATTAAGATTTTTGGGTTTACTTTCCCGCACACATACGCCGCAAAGGGAGAAGCGATGACGCCGCCAAGAAGTAACCCGATAACCACACGCCAGTTGTCAATGCCAATCAGTAGGGTAAACATCCCTGCTCCTGCAGCTGCGATAAAAAACTCGGCGGTATTGACCGAACCAATGGTGTAGCGAGGGTCACGACCGCTTCCAATCAAGGTGGAGGTAACAACAGGTCCCCAGCCACCGCCTCCAACGGCATCGACAAAGCCGCCAAGGAGTGCCAAAGGCCCGACGTATTTGGTTTTTGCTTTTGCTTTCTTTTTGCCTAAGGCTTTGCGAATCACCACAATGCCCATAACAAGTAGATAAATGGAAATGTAGGGTTTAATCAAATTGCCGTCAAACGAACTCAAAATATAGGCACCCGTGACTGCCCCAATAATGCCAGGAATGAGCAAAAGCTTGAACAGTTTTTTGTTGACATTCCCAAACTTCCAATGCGACAAGCCCGAAGCGCCGCTCGTGAATACTTCCGCAATGTGCACACTCGCACTCGCGGCTGCGGGAGGGACGCCCAAGCTCAACAAAAGTGACGTAGAGCTTATTCCGTAGGCCATTCCTAAAGCACCGTCGATGGTTTGGGCCAGAAAACCTGCCCCAATAAAAAGGAGGGTTTCGGAGGTAAATAAGTCCTTAAAACTCAGTTTCAGGTTGGCTCCCCAAAGCTGCCATCCTCCCAGACCCACGGCGGCTACTAAGATAAAAGCAAAAAGCCCGAAGAGAATGTAATCACCTCCAAATACTCTTTTTTGAACGGATGTCTGTGCCATGGTTGTGTTTGTTTAGGGTTTGAACGAGGGTTAAAAACGAAACCCTCGTTCAAAATACAGTGAGATTATAGCGTGTATCGAAGCGTTACGCCGTAGGTACGTGGATCACCCAAAATACCGCCGATTTGGCCTGCGCTGCCTGGAGCGACCAACAATTGCTCGTAGTAATCTTTGTTGCCTAAGTTTCTTCCCCAGATGAAAATAGACAAGCCATTTGATGCTCTGAAACCTACGCGGCCGTTGAGCAACGCGTATCCTTCAATGTCTAAGAAAGCCGAAGGTGAAGGGCTTGACGAGAATGTAGAGCGGTAATACACATCAAGACCACCGAAGAAATTGCCTTTTAGTCCCAATAGGCTTCCTTTGCCCGTAATTTCAGTACCAAGTGATCCTGCGTATTTTGAAATACCTGGTAACTGACCTCCCGAAACATCTTTGAAAGCTTGTGCGCCACCCACTTCTTCAATTGGCACTGGAGCGTTGGTGAATTTCACGTACTTCCCGTCTGTGTAGGCAAAAGCACCCGTGAAAGAGAGGTGGTTATTTGCTTTGATGTTTCCATCTATTTCTAAACCAATCACTCTTACGCGTTCAGCATTGGCCAAATATCCTCTATTTACCCCAGGTTCAGGAGTTTGTACTTGCGTTTGGTAATCTTTTATGTCGGTGTTATGAAATACGATGTTCAACACGGAGTTGACAGAAGGCTTGGTTTTTAACCCAAATTCAAGGTGAGAAACCGCTTCTGGTTTAACCGTAGCCAATTCAGTCAATACTCGACCGCTTGCCGTTGGCAAACCACCTACGTTGACACCAATTGGTTTATAGCTCAGTGAATACGTTCCGAAAGCATTGACGTTTTTGTTGAATTTATACTGTACCGTTAGCTGTCCAGAGAAATTACCTTCAGAGGCATCAATGTCGAAGGTTTGGTTACTATATACCCCATTTTTCAAGGCCAATAAAGCGGCGTCGGTAGTTTGTAAGCCTCCGTAGGTAACTCGACTGTAGTTAGCTTTCTTTGTGTCGTTGTTGTATCTAATACCTGGTAAGATGTGCAATTTGCTGGTGATGGCCCAGTCCGCTTGCGCAAATAATGCTACGCTGGATGACTTGATGCCGTAGGTAGTTTTGATACCAAAATTATCAAACAAGCCAGGAGTTTTCCAAAGCGCACTGGTAGAGCTTTGGGCAAAACGCCACTGTGCCGAACCTGCTTCTTCAGTGTGCACTGGATCTGTTCTTAGGTCTTGCCACAAACCGAAAGCACCAATTACGCCGCTTAGTTTGTCATTGATTTTTCCTGAATATCTGAATTCTTGCGAAAACTGGTCATGGGCAGAGGTTCCTGACGATATGGTGAAAGAAGGCAAGCCAGTGTAATCGCGGTCGTTAAGGGGATCCCATTTCCAATAACGCCATGCCGTTGTTGAGGTCAACGTTCCTTTGCCGATTTTAAAGTCTGCATTCAAGGACAATCCACCTAATTGGTTACCAGCTCTTGACGGCGTATCTAAGTCTAATATTCTTTCAAAAGCACTTTGATAGGGCAATTTATAGTTCAAATCGGCAATGATGGCGTTGAACTGACGGTAAGCTGCGCGTTGGGTAGTGACTACTTTAGCGACTGGCCAACCGTACCCCACAGGTTTTTGGTCAGTGATGTCAGCGATAAACGTGATGTTTATCTTTTCAGTTGGCTTGTACAAAAACTGCGTTCTGACGCCGATATTGTTGATGTCATTGATATTGGTTTGGGTGCGAGTATTATAAAACAACCCATTTCTTTGTGTACCCGAAAACGAAACCCTTGCCGCTAGTTTTTTGCTCAATGGGCCAGAGATAGAAGTTTTTGCTTGAATGAAGCCGTAATTCCCGTAACTAAGTTCAAAGCTGGCGGTTGGGTCAAAACTAGGAGTACGTGAGGTAATATTGAAGGCGCCCGCAGTTGTATTTTTTCCAAATAATGTTCCTTGTGGCCCACGAAGTACTTCTACCTGGTCGATGTCAATAAAATCGAGGGCAGTAGCTGCTGGGCGAGCATAATACACCCCATCTACATAAAATCCAACACCAGGGTCAATTCCGTCGTTGGTTAATCCGTAGGTTGAGCCTAATCCTCTGATATTGAGGGTGGTGTTTCGAGCGTTTGAGGCATAAAGCTGAACGGTTGGTACCAATTCCTTCAAACGGTTTACGTTAAAAGCACCTTGGTCTTCTACCGTTACACCGCGTACTACTGAAATCGGAATGGGAATGTCTTGTACCGACTCTTGGCGACGACGCGAAGTAACTACCACGTCTTCGAGTTGGTTAGAACCAGCTTCCAAACGAATCTCAACTTTAGGTTCGTTGACAATAAGTTCGCGGGTTTTATACCCAATGTAAGTTACAATGAGGGTAAATGGAAGTTTTTGTCCCGTAACGAGTCGAAACTCACCATTAGCGTCGGTAGAAGCGCCATTGGTGGTACCCTTGATGGACACCGAAGCGCCAATAAGGCGTTCGTTGGTGACGGCATCGATGACGGTTCCCGATAAGGTAGCATTAATAACGGGTGTGTTTTGTGCATTCGATTGAAGTACAAAAAAGAGCAAACCTATCGAATAGAATACTTTTAGAGCCTGTTTCATAATCGTGGCGAATTGGACAGTTTTTGGTGGTTTTTTTTGTGGTTTTAACAAATACTTATATCCTATCGAATATATGTATTATTAGGGCTTTTAAATGGCCAGAGATTTTTTCTCTGGCCATTTTGCTGGTTGCAAAGGTCTAACAGTGATTCGTTAAATCCAACTATTTTATGAAAAATATTTTTTAGATAGATTTTGTATTTTAGTAAAAGTACTTGATAATCAATCGTTTTTACACGAAAAGAGGCGACTTTTCAGCCGCCTCTTTTCGTGTAAAAATATAAAATTAATTACTACTTATTTCTACCTGTCGAAATCATCGCACAACGGAAACCAATCATGGCCGTCGAAGAATCTTGTGATAAGAAACGGCGTGTACCTGGTGATAACCAATAAGCTACGTCGTTCCAAGAACCTCCTTTATACACACGGAGTTTGTCGTTGATTACTGAGTTGTTACCTTTTACGTCATAGCGTTTTTCTTCGTCCAAGAAACCATCACGACGCAACGGGTTCAAGTCTTTGAAGTCCATTGATGACAACGGACGATAAACGTCATATACCCACTCGTTTACGTTTCCAGCCATGTTGTACAAACCGAAATCATTGGCAGGGTATTTATACACCTCTTCCGTGATAATGGCACCGTCGTTTGACTTACCAGCAATACCCGCATAGTCACCTTTGGCACGCTTGAAGTTGGCCATCATTTCACCTTTGTGTTTGCCACGTGGATTACGCAACGATGAGCCATCCCAAGGATAAATACGTTGGTTCGACTGGTTTTCGTCGGCGTACTGTGTACCAATCATTGCTTTGGCGGCATATTCCCACTCAGCTTCGGTTGGAAGACGGTAGTTCGGTAGCACGTAGCCACTTTCTACCGCAGGGCGCGCGTTGGTCATCAATGCTTCCGACTCAGCCATAGCTTGGCCTTTTTTCTTCTTACCACCTAGCGACGATTTCTTTGGTTTGCCCGTAGCTTGTTTGGCTAGGTTATCGTTCACAAAGTTGGTACGCCAGATAGAATAGTCGTTTGCTTGTACCCACGATACACCCACTACTGGGTACATACGGAAACCTGGGTGACGGAAGTAGTACGTTACGTACGAGTCGTTGAACGACAAGGGATCGTACCAAACCGTTGTGTCAGGAAGTGCTTTAGAAGCTACCTCAGCCGATGAGTCGCGCTGTACATAATGGAGGTATTCGAGGTAGTTGAGGTTGGTAATCTCGGTTTCATCCATGTAGAAAGACTGCACACTGACCGTACGCTCACGATTGTCACGAGAGTTCATCACATCCTCTTCCAACGCCCCCATGGTAAAACGGCCTCCTTCGATAAACACAAGGTTAGGACCTACCACTTGCGATTTGTAAGGCATTACTGCGAAGCCTTCTGGCTCGGCAGACGTTGCTGCAACACCTTTCTTCCCTTTTTTGGCTTTGCCATTTTTAGAAGCAAAATCCACGTTCGTTGCTGTACTTTTCTTGCCTGGATTGAGGCTCGAAGGGTGTTTCGACTTACAAGCACTGATCAGCACTGTGGCTGAGAGCACCCAAATCGCCGCTTTCATACTGAATTTGACCATTTAGATTAAATAGTTAATCGTTATTAGTTATCCTTGTAATCGTTAATTACGAATTTTTGTACCTTAAATGTTTGTTTATTAACTCGGCAAAAGTACAATTATTGCCTTAAAAGAACTAAGAATCCGTCGATTTGTTGTCTATCAATAACTTTGCCAAACT
Source organism: Runella defluvii (assembly GCF_014195535.1). GTDB lineage: Bacteria > Bacteroidota > Bacteroidia > Cytophagales > Spirosomataceae > Runella > Runella defluvii. The sequence goes on from NZ_JACIBY010000008.1 coordinate 213,828, forward strand.
TCAACAAGGCCGTTTTTCTTGTTTTTTCGTTCAAATAACGAATCCTATTTTGGCGGTATTGTTATAAGTAAAAAAGATTTTCAATAAAATGTCCCTTCGTCTTTCTCAGTTATACATACGATGTTGGCAATTGCTTCATCTCTGCATGGGTATCATTTGTTGGGGAGCAAGTACCACAACTAACGCCCAAACACCTGATTCGATTGCGTTGGAAGTGAAATTTGCCCTTAACTATTTGGAAAAGAGCCAGTGTGCGCTCACCATTGAAGGCAAAGAATATGCGGGCGAATGGCCTGCTTACATGCAAATGCACACGCGTTTTGTCCTATTAGGTACACGCCACAAGTACCGAGACTCAAACAGTTTTACCACAATTGGTATTCATAACTTGTTGGCCGAAATGTATTTGTCGGACACCGCTTTGCAAGAAATTCGTCCCATGCTGCTCAAAGCCTACCCCGAAATTTGTTCGTACGCGACCGATTTGGAATTTAATTTTTGGAAAAAAATGTCGCCCAATCGTGACTTACAACGGGGGGCAGAACCGCAGCCTGTGCCGTTGGTGCGGCGTCCAACGCAGTATAAATTGAATTCTCGGTATATCAATAATGCTGCCAACGTCGAAAATGACGCCGATGATACGGCTTCGGGCAACTTGGCGATTTGGTACCACAACCGCATCTTTGGCACAAATGACAGTTTGGTAAGCCATCGGCTTTTTGACGCGTTTTTGGACGAAAATCGTAAGAACCGCCATTGGTATAATTACTTATTTAATGGCTTGCCTAATTCAAGTGCTTATATGACTTGGCTAGGAAAGGAGGCGGAATTTAAACGTTGGAATATCTTAAAAACGATTGGACACAACCAGACATTTTTTCTGAAAAGTAGCATTTGCTATCCAACGCCTTATCAGCCTTACATTCCGTACGGTACCAACGACCTAGACGCCGTCGTGAACGCCAACGTACTGACCTATTTGGCCAAAAAAGGGGAACTTCCCCAAAGCCGTGGGAGGGTAGGGGCAAAAAACTTTATTGAACACCAGGCAAAAATGCAGCGTTGGCGGCGAGCGGCGACGTATTATCCCAACCGCTACCATTTTCATTATGCAGTCGCCAAAGCCTTGGCTGCGGGCGATTCTTCGTTACGACCAACTGCCAAAATCATGTTAAGTCACCTCGTGGCGTCGCAGCGGGACAATGGAAGTTTTCGGAGTCGTCGAAAAGTAAATCACCGAGATGTGGTGCAGTCGTCGGCTTATGCGCTGTTGGCGATGTTGTATTTTAAAGAAGCAGGAGTCGATGTTCCTAAAGAAAAAATAGGGTTACTTGTACAGTTTTTAAGCCGTCAAAAACAGCAGGAAAAAGACCAGATTTATTGGAAGGGAGGGGTGTTTTTTTCGGGAGGAACGGTGGTGCGGAATGTGCTTTACTTTACATCCGATGCTTACACAACGGCATTGATTGCCTTGGGTTTGCAAAAATTTCTTCAACTTTACTGAGCGCTTCCAACAGTGGGAGGCGTGGGCTGAATCGTGATTTTAAGCAGGGTTTGGGCGCTACCAATGGCTAATGCGGTGTTTTCGGAAGTAAAAACGGCTTCGTAAATGCTAAATTGGTCGTTGAGTTGTACGCCAAAGCGCTTGTATTTTCCTGTGTTGTCGCCCAATAAAATTTGGCCGTTGCAAGCGGTGTAAAGCTCGTATTTGTGGTTGGTCACGCGCCCCCAAACCAAGCCCGAAAGTGGGATTTCGGAACGCTGCCGATTGCGATGAACGCGCCCTTTTTTCCCAATCCACCCACCCATGGCTACGTACTGCGAAGGGCTGTCAAACTGAATTTCGTGAAAAATACTATTGCCTATTTTTTCCTGACGTTTCCATTGGTCGTTGGATAGGGCGTACAAAAAAGTCTTGTTTGGGGTGTACATCAAGGCATATACTTGCTGATTATGAGGGTTATACTTAACGCACCAAACCATTTGAAAAGGATTGCTATAGACTTTTTTCCAAGTGCGACCTCGGTCAATGGATTTGAGAATAAAACCCAAAGGAACGGTTTTCTGAGAGTGGGCAATGGCCGAATTGCCCCCGCAGATGAACGCCGTAGAGTCGTTGACGACGGCCATATTGTAAAAGCATGCTTTTTCGTAGCCTTTCACCCGTATCACTTCCCACGTTTTTGACACTAAGTTGTGTTTGTAAATCACTCCTTTATCGCCGCAAGCAATCAGATTTTGGTCGTCGAAGCGGTCAAATTTATAAATATCAACGTGTTGGTTGGGGTACGAAATGTCGGATAATTGGCCGTAGGCATCGCTGGCTTTGAGGGTGCCGTATTTCCCGCCAATCCAAAATTGGTTGGCAACGGGAATAATATCATAAAAAGAAGAGTCACTAAAAGACGTTCCTTGTTGGAGAACTTGGATACTAACCTCTTGAGCACAAACGGCCAAGGAGGTTAAGAGTAAGAGGATGATAGACGTTATTTGGGCTGTAAATTTCAACTATACGAGTTTTTTCTTTCCTGCAAAAATACGCAGTGGGCGGTTCTTTCCCAACTATCCTAAAGACAACTTACTGGGCTTTTACCACTATGGAAAGAATAAAACAAAAAAAACGGGCCATTCCAAGGCAGATGGAATGGCCCGTTTTGCTTATGGTACTATCTATTAGTGAAGAGCGTGACGCATACGGGTGGCGTTGTTTTTGACTTTCCGAAAGAACAAGTCACGGTGTGCTTGATCTACGTTTGTGTTGAGTCCATCCTGCTTGGGATGATAAGTTGAATAAAGCAACGCCGATGAAACTGCAAGTCCGATGAGTCCGACGCCCATGATTATTAACAAAATGAGAGCTTCCATACAATTGAACAGTTTTTTAAGTGAAACATCAACAAAAACGTAGTGTAGGGGTGCTAAACAGTTCCTCTACGGATAAACCCAATCAGGAACGAGATAACGGCAAATACCAAAAGAATGTGAATAAGCCCAGAAGCGCTGTAGGCAAATGCGCCAATTAACCAGCCTATTACTAAAATAACCGCGATAATATACAAGAGAGAGCGCATGATTGAAAATGGTTTTAGGTTGAAAAATTGATTGATGCTCAGTAAGTTAAAAACCTTGTTCCAGTGCCAAAACCACCCGAAAAATGGGGAAAATGAGGCGAGACATGGGAGAAAATGTGGAACAAATGCCACAGTTGGGGCAAACAATGGCTTTGGAACGCGTGTTTTATTACTAATAGAAAACATGAAAAACTATGAAAGCACAGATGAATAACCTAGGCGTCAAGACTTTACAGTTGCTTAACTGGGTCTTTTTTGTAGTGATGATTGCGGCCAACTACCTTGCCGTAGCGCTACCTTTAAATCATAAAACCACGGGACAGCTTTCTGACCAATATCCTAATTTGTTTGTTCCTGCCCCTATCACATTTTCCATTTGGGGAGTGATTTATCTTCTCCTTTTTTGGTTTTGTGTCAAACAAAGCAAGTCGATGTTTCAAAGAAATGTGGATCCTGCCACGGGCGAAACGGTTAGAAGTATCGGGTTGGGTTTTGTGACGACCTGCTTTCTGAATGCCTCTTGGATTTGTTTGTGGCATTTTGAATACATCGCCATTTCGGTGGTCGTTATGGTGTTGTTATTGGCCCAATTGGTTCAAATCAACCGTAAAATAGATGGAATTGCCCCTGCGCTTACGCTTGGAAGTCGGGTGGCACTAAAAGCGCCATTTGGGATGTATTTGGGCTGGATTTGCATTGCCACGATTGCCAACGTGACGGCCTATTTGGTGAGTTGGGGCTGGACAGAAAACGAAGTGTCGTGGGCAAGTACGATGGTTGTCATTGGAGCCATTGTGACGGGTATTGCTCTGAACCTACTGCGCAATGGCTACCTGAGCCTTTCAGTTTTGTGGGCTTTTACGGGCATCCTCATTGCACGTCATCAAGCAGCAGAGTACCACCGTATTTTGGTGTGGGCCACGGTGTTTGCCATGCTGCTTGTGGTGGGTGCGTTGGCGATTGAGTTATTGCGGTCGTTGTTCCGAAAAACAATCATCAGACCATTTCCTCCTCAGCAAAGGACGTATATTTCGCAAGTGGAAACATCACAGTAAAAGTAGTGCCTTTTTCAAGTTCGGATTCGACTTCGACCGTCGCTTGATGCGAATGTAAAATGGTAAGCGTAGCGGCCAGTCCCAGCCCTAAACCGTTTGTTTTTGAGGTGAAATAAGGCTCAAACAAACGGTTTAGGTTTTCTGGACTAATGCCCGAGCCATTGTCTTGGACTTTGACAAAACAAGTTTCGTCGTCGATGTACGTAACAATGGTCAGCACGCCCGATTCGGGTTCCATGGCCTCGATGGCATTGATAATAAGATTGAGTAGGGCAATTTTAATCTTTGACGCATCCAATTCCAAAAGGCACGCTGGCCCAAATTCTTTGATGAGCGTTATTTTCTTCAAATTGATGCGGTCGATGGCCTCAGCAAGCGCTGCTTCCAAAATATCTTGAATAGAAACGTGTTTGAGAATCGTTTCTTGGGGTTTAAACGAATTGAGGAGTTCGGTAATAAGACCGTTGATTCGGTGGCCGTTACGTCGAATAATATCCGTAAAAAGGCGCAAATCTTCGTCTTCAAGCTCGGGTTCTAGTTGGTCGAGCGACAAGTGAATGTTGGTAAGGGGATTCCGAACTTCGTGGGCAAGCGTTCGTACAAGACGGGCCGTAGAAGCGGCTTTTTCGGCCAATAATCTGTCCCGTTCAAGTTTTTTACGGGCCGTAATGTCCTGAATAACAATCATAATGTACGGAAGCCCCTCGCTGTCGGTATGCCTGCTGATGTGGAGCGAGCAGAGTGTCCGTTCGTTGTTTTTACGGAGCAATAGCGCATCGAAATGGTCCAACGAATCGCGGTGTTCAAGCGCCAGCACGTAGCGGTCGTAATCAGAAACGGTGACAAACAAATCGCGAAAATGAAGCTGTCGGATGTCAGTTTCGTCAAACCCAAGGAGGGTGAGGGCGGCGGTATTGTGGTAAAAAATGAGTCCATTGGGGCGCTTCAAAAGAACAGCATCTTTTATGTGTTCAAAGATGTTGCGCAGTCGGGTTTCGCTTTCTCGAAGCCGCCGAACACTCTCTGCACGCTCCAATGAGTACCGAATACACCGATTTAATTTCTCAGAATCCAACTCACTTTTAACCAGATAATCCATCGCCCCAAGACGCATGGCTTCGAGGTCGATGTGCTGGTCGCCTTTGCCCGTAAGCAGCACAATGGGGCAGCTTACACCCCTGTCGAGGGCCATTTTGAGCAAGTCGATACCCGTTTTTGCTCCCAACAAAAAATCAAAAAAACACAGGTCGAAGTTATCCTGCGTGAGTTTTTTGATGCCCTCGTTAAATGAGTTTGCCCAAGTGATATCAAACTTCTTGGAAGGTATTTCTTTGATGTAATCGGAGGTCAAATAAAAATCATCTTCGTCGTCGTCAACGATGAGGAGTTTGAGGGTTTCGGTGCTCATGTGCGTTAAAAAAGCTTACTTACGATTTTGAGGAAGTTGGACAATATCAAGCCAGTAGTGGCCGAGGGTTCGGGCTATTTCGGTAAATTCGGTGAATGTGACGGGTTTGGTAATAAAACTATTTACCCCCAATTGGTACGTTTTTAAGACGTCCTGTTCGGCTTTGGACGTAGTGAGGGCAACGATTGGTATGGTACGGAGCGTTTCGTCCGACTTAATTTCTTTGAGGGCTTCGCGACCGTCCATTTTGGGCATATTGAGGTCAAGCAAAATAAGCGAAGGACGTGGTGCATCGGCGGGTTCGGCGTATTTGTTGCGTTTTTTGAGGTAATCAAGCAACTCAAGACCATCGTTTACAAAGCGAATGTCAATATAAGAACGGGCTTCTTCAAAGGCTTCTTTGGTGAAAAGTTGGTCGTCTTCATCATCCTCGGCGACCAAAATTAATGCTCGATTTTTGCTGTAGTGGGTGTCGTGTGCTTCCAAAATGGTTGGTGTTACAGGTTAAACATAGGTTAAAATGAGGCAGTTATTTGACAGGCAAGTAAAAGACGAACTCGGCTCCTTGCTCTTCTTGGCCTTCGGCCTCGATATATCCTTGGTGGGTTTCCACAATTTTTCGACAAATGGCCAACCCCAAGCCCGTTCCTTCGTACTCGGAGCGCCCATGAAGCCGTTGGAAAATCCCAAAAATGCGTTGATTGTATTCGGGCGCAAAGCCAATGCCGTTGTCTTGGACCGAAAATTTATAATAATGTAGCTCAGAATTAAGCTGAGGGTTGTATTTTATGTCATTTTTACTGACCTCAGCTGCCGAAATTTCAATGCTTGGTTTGGTGTCTTTTTTGCTGAATTTCAGAGCGTTGTCGATGAGGTTTTGAAATAACTGACGCATCTGAACGGGTTGGGCGTCCACCGTTGGCAAGTCACCAATCGTGACGGTGGCTTGTTTTTCTTGGACTTTCAGTTCGAGGTCTTCAAGTACTTGTTTAATAACCTCTTGTAGCGAAACCGTTTGCAGCGATTCCATCTGGCGTGATGCCCGCGAGTAGGTCAGAAGCCCTTCGATGAGGTGGTTCATCCGTTGGGCGGCATTGGTCATGCGGCCGAGCAAAAAACGCCCGTCGTCGCCGAGACTTTCTTGGTATTTCTTTTCGAGACGTTCGCCAAACGCAATGATTTTGCGCAGTGGCTCTTGTAAATCGTGGGAAGCTACGTACGCAAATTGCTCCAGCTCACGGTTACTTTTATTGACGGCTTCGAGTTGGCGTTCGAGTTCGCGTTTATAAATTTCAAGCTGAGTGACGTCAATGCAAACTCCAACGATTTTTTGGACTTTTCCGTGTTCGTCAAAATGGCTTTTTGCCCGAATAGAAATGTACTTCAAGTCGCCATTTTTATCAACCAAGCGGTGGTTGAGTTCGTTGATGGCATTTTTTCCTGCCAATAATTCGGCCGCAAAATCATCAATGGCCTTGATGTCGCTAGGATGTCCAAACTGATTGTAAAACCCTTCGGGAACAGTATGGTTGGGACACGTGCTTGAGTCAATGCCTAGCAAATGAAACATACCTTCCGACCAGCGAAAACTTTGTTGGCCCAACTGCCACTCCCAGCTTCCAAACTTAAAAATGGATTCTGCCTCTTCCATTTGCGCCTGCTGACGTTCGAGCTCGACAATTTTTTTGGCAAGTTCGTCTTCGTAGCGCTTGGTCAAGGTAATGTCCGAAACGGTGCCAATCAGCGAAAAGCTTTGCTCGTCAAAAAAAGCATGGGTGCGAAGCAAAACCTGTTTTTGTTGGCCATTGGTGTCAATCATCCCGTGCTCAATTTCATAGTACGGGTCTTTGGAGGCAAGGTGAGCTTGGGCAATGGCCTGAACGCGCTCACGCTCCTGCGTGGGAATCAGCTCCGAGTAAGTTTGAAACGGAACAAAGCTGTCGGGATAATCTTTGACAGACAGCCCCGTAATATCAAAAACACCGTTGGACCAATACACCTTGTCGTTGGCGGGGTAATTGCTTACAGCCCATGAGCCAAACTTAAGTGCGCGCTCGGTGTCTTCGATGTGTTGTTGTTTTTTATAAATTGTTTGCTCCCTGAGTTGCGACTGAGTGACGTCTTCGGCAGTAAGAATCAGGTAGTGGTTATTTCCTTCTTCGTCTTTTTTAAGGACAGTGCCACGGTTACGAAGCGTAAGAATGTCGCCATTTTTGTGGCGAAATCCCATCATAAATTCTACATTTTCTCCGATCTGAAGGTTGTGGAATTTTTCTGAGATTTGCGTTGAAAAATTAGCACGGTCTTCAATAATCATAATCGGCCCAAACGTGTCGCCCATGTCGTGAATATCGTCGAGCGAATACCCCAGCAATTCAGTGACTCGGTCACTGACAAATGCTAACTTGTTGATTTTTAGGTCAATCACGTAAATAAGGTCAGGTAGAATACGGCAAAGCAATTCTACTTGGCTTCCAATCAAGTCGAGCTGAAATGTTTTAAGCGGATTATCGTAGGGTACGGTCATGGTATCTTAAATGCCAAAAACAGCTAGGAGTGCTAGCTGTTTAAGTTGAGGCTTTTCATTTTGTTATAAAGCGTTTTTCGGTCGATGCCCAAAGCGGCGGCTGCTTTACTTTTATTGAAATTAACCTGCTTCAACACATTCAAAATCATTTCGTATTCGGCTTCCAACGCGGCGGCTTTTAGGTCGGTTTTGTTAAACACAGCTTTCGCGGCTACGGGTACCGCCACGACGGGTTGGGGCGGTGCATAAATGGGTGCTTCTACGGGCGGCGGTGGTATGGAGGCTACCGCAGGGGTACTGGGTTCTAAAAATAGCAATCGACTGTAATTCAGCAATTCAAATGGGAGCGTTCGGGCTTCTATCATGCTTCCTTCCGATAGCAACGTGGAACGTTTGATGACGTTTCGCATCTCGCGGAGGTTGCCAGGCCAAGGATATTCTTCAAACGCCTGAATGACTTCGGCCGAAAAACCACGGACATTTTTCCCCAATTCCTCGTTGGTTTTATCAAGAAAAAACTGGGCAAACGCCATGAGGTCTTGCTTGCGATCACGAAGCGGTGGGACATCGATGCTAAACTCGTTGAAACGGTAATACAAATCTTCGCGGAATTTTCCTCGGCGGGCGGCTTCGATGAGGCGCTCGTTGGAGGCAACAATGATGCGAACGTCAACTTCGAGTTCGCGATTTCCGCCTATTCGACGCACTTTCCGTTCTTGCACCACGCGGAGTAAAGACACTTGAACATCGTAAGGTAAATTTCCAATTTCGTCCAAAAAGAGCGTACCGCCATTGGCCATTTCAAAATGACCGATTTTTTGGGTGAGTGCGCCCGTAAATGAACCCTTTTCGTGCCCAAACAACTCACTCGCAGCCAAGTCGCGAGAAATAGCCCCGCAGTCCATGGCCACAAACGGCCCGTTGGCGCGCTTGCTTCGGCGGTGGATTTCGAGGGCAACGGCTTCTTTTCCTGAGCCACTTTCGCCGTAAACGAGAACGCTATAATTGGTCGGGGCAACCAAGTCAACTTGTTTGTACAACTGCTGAGATTCGGGGCCATTTCCTAAAATATAAGCAGGCGCGGGGCCACTGCTTTTTTTACGGGACGACGATGGGCTGTTGGTTTCTTCCTCGACCGAAGCCGCCGCAGGCACAATGTGGTGGGTGGGCTGGCTGAGGGCTTTTTTGATGGTCAATAGAATTTCGTCGGGAAAAAGGGGCTTCGTAATGTAATCATAAGCCCCTTGTTTCATGACGTTGATGGCCACTTTTATGTCGGAATAACCCGTTATAATGAGCACTGGAACGTAAGGAAACCGCTCTTTGATTTGGGCTAATATCGTAACGCCGTCCATATCTCCTAGCTTGAAATCCGTCAAAACAAGGTCTGGACGAAAGTCGTCGAGGGTGGCCAAACCAGTGACACCATTGTGCGCAATGGCCACATCAAACCCATTTTTACTTAAAAAGCGGCGTAAAAGTAAGCAGATGTCGGTGTCGTCGTCGATGACTAAGATTTTTTGTGCCATGAGATGCAAAAACTAATTAAAATCAAGTAAGTACGTTATAAAATTCGCCGCATGGTTGCGGACGGAATATCGAGTAAATCGCGGTATTTGGCGATCGTTCTACGAGCCAATGAATACCCTTGTTGCGCCAAAAGTTCCGTTAATTGGGTGTCGTTGAGCGGCTGAGATTTGTCTTCTTGCCCCACCAACGCGACCAAAGCGGATTGAATCTGGCGGTTGGAAACTTCTTCGCCGTTGTCGGTTTTAACACCTTCGGTAAATAAGTCTTTTAAATGAATAATTCCAAACGGAGTTTGGGCATATTTTCCACTTGTGGTTCGCGAAATGGTTGATACATCCATTTTGATGCGTTCGGCAATGTCGCGCAACACCATTGGTTTCAAGTGCCGTACATCTCCCGTCAAAAAATACGCACGTTGCAAATTTACAATGGTACGCATGGTTTTGAGCATGGTCGCTTCGCGTTGCAAAATGGCTTCGATTAACCACTGGGCGGCCGAAATTTTTGAGTTGACGTAACTAGCCGCCGAGCGCGATGTGCCCACAGATTTGGCATAATCGGTATTGACCTTCAGCGGTGGAATCCCGCGCGTGTTAAGTCCAACTTCGATGGCCTCGTTTTCGACTGTTATGATGTAATCAGGCACAATGGTTTCTTTCATCACCATGGCTGAACTGCTGCCGCCATCGACAATTGGGTAAGGGCGGAGGGTGCTAATGAGCGCAATTGCCTCTTTCAATTCGTGCTGTTGCAGGCCGCTCATGCGCATAATTTTATCATAATTACGGGCCGCAACTTCCTCAAAAAGGTCATCGACCAGCCACGAAGCTACGCCCGCAACGGGACTTTTTTCGCGGGCCAACTGCATCAACAGGCAATCTTTTAAGTCGCGCGCTCCCAAACCAATAGGCTCCATTTTTCGGAGACAATCAACCAAAAAATGCACGTCTTCTTCTTCCACAAATACCCCCGTCGTAAACGAAACGTCATCTGCTAGGGTGCTTACTGAAGCAGGTAAATAACCTTGGTCAGTGAGGGAATCTATCAGAAAATCAGTAAGTTGAAGTTGCTTTTCTGAAAACGGCAACAAGTGAAATTGTTCTTTTAATTCACTCCGCCAATCGGTGGTTTCGACCACCACAGGCGTATATAGTTTGTCATCGTCGGAGCCATGGTCAATGCGCGTCCGATAGTCGGGTAAGTCATCGTTGCTAAACTCGTCCCAGTCCATGTAGTCTTGGGTACGGTCTTCGGCTTGTGCGCTCGACGAAAACTCCGCGTCGTTCGCCTCTCCGTCTTGCTCGTCGTTTTGGCGTTCTTCCAAGAGAGGATTTTCTTCCAACTCGTTTTTGATGTACTGCTCAAGCTCCAGTGAATTCAATTGCAGAAAATTCAGCAACTGAATTTGGGAGGGCGAGATTTTAAGCGTTTGCTTTTGCGATTGTAACAGGTTAAAGGCAGGTGCGGCCATGGTGTGGTATGGGAATTGTTCTGTGGTTGTGGTATTAAAAAAATATGCCCAAGTTTCACTTTTGGGTATTTTTTTTGAAAAATGGGGCAGCAAATTTTAGTTAATTCTAAAAAAATGCTGAATTTTGATAGACTTGGTAACAGTTTCGCATGAGAACAAGAGCGCAGAAAATTAAAGTGTGGTTTTTGATTCGTTTTTTACCCAAATTGGGGAAATATTTCCACAGTTTTTCGGGTAAAAAAATTCCCAATTTGAATCCTTTGTATTCCGTCCCCAGTGCTCTTTTTACCATTATTTTGGCGACGTTTGTCAGCTTACTTTTATTGGTTTTTTTGAGTTGGGTTACCTTCAATCACTTTGAAGAGATGGGAAAACGGACGAATGATGTGGCGCATTCGTACCAAATCCGATTTTTGAACAAAGAACTAATCAAGACATTAGTTGATATAGAAACAGGTCAGCGGGGTTTTCTACTGTCGCATCAGGAGCATTTTTTGGGGCCTTACCAACAAGGACTCGAAAACATAAAGCATTACCAGTCGGACTTGCGGGCGCTCGTGAGCGACAATGATACCCAATTGAAGCGGCTAGATTCACTTGATTTATTTATAAAACAACGGTTGATTTTCATTAGAGGGAACATTGCCCGTGCGAAAGAAAATATCCCAATCGACCTAAAGACCTTGAATTTTGGAAAAGGGTATATGGATAAGATTCGGGCTACCTCCGAGCGTTTTGATCAGCAGGAAAAAGGTTACTTAGAAGTCCGCATTGAATTACAAAAAAGTGCTGACCACAACATGTCGCTGTATCTATTGGGGCTGTGTGGGTTAGCCTTGGCTTTTTTGGCCGTCTTTTTCCGTCTTTTGTACGTTGAATTGAGCCGTCGGATTGGGTTTCAAACGGAATTGGAAAATAAATTGTCAGAACTCGAACGTACCAATGCCGAATTGGAACAATTTGCTTACGTAGCTTCGCACGATTTGCAGGAGCCGTTGCGGAAAATTCGAGCATTTAGCGAACGATTGCAGGTTCGGCACGCGCCACAGCTCAACGAAGATGCCCAAAATAGCCTGGTGAAGATAAGTCAGTCGGCGATGCGGATGCAAAACCTCATCAATGACCTCTTGGCATTTTCAAAAGCGACCAATCGAAGGGAAGAAAATTTTGAAAAAGTGGACTTAAACGAGGTGCTAAAAAATATACGAGAAGAATTGTCGGAGCGAATTGTACAGAAAAATGCACGCATCATAAGTCAGCCACTTCCTGAGGTGTTGGGGGTACGAAGTCAGTTTGAACAATTGTTTACTAACCTGATTTCCAACTCAATGAAGTATTGCCACGAGGGCGTTGCCCCACTGGTGACGATTGACTACCAACAGGTAGCGGGGGGAGAAATACCGAATGCGGGCGATTTGCAGAGCGAAAATATATACCACCGAATTACGTTTATAGATAACGGGATAGGTTTTGAACCTCAATATGCTGAGAAAATTTTCGTAATTTTCCAGCGATTACACAGCCGTAACGAATTTGAAGGAACGGGAATTGGTCTTTCGTTGTGCCGTAGAATTGTCACCAATCATAACGGATACATACTGGCCGAACCTCGTCAGGGAGAATCGGGGGCCATTTTTCACGTTTACCTTCCCAAATAACCTAAACGAATGAACAAAGCAATAACGATTCTTATTTGTGACGACGACGAAGATGATGTGTATTTATTGAAGTCGGTCATGGAAGAATGTGGTATAAAAAATCCGATTGTGTATGCAAAAAATGGGCTTGAAGCAATAGCAAACCTCAATTCTCCTGCGTTGCAAAACAGAATTGGTTTGGTACTGCTCGACCTAAATATGCCAAAAATGGATGGGAGGGAAGTGCTAAAAGCCGTAAAATCGGATGGATTGTTACGGCGTATTCCTATTGTGATTCTGACGACATCGAGCGCCAGTGAAGACATCGACAATTGCTATTCGATGGGGGCCAATTGTTTTATTACGAAACCTGCTTCGTACGAAAACTTCAACGATACCGTCAAAACGTTGCTTAAATTTTGGACCCAACTGAGTCGTTTGCCCGTGGGGGCTAATTAGCGCTTATCGGTTGCTTTTTTAAACCACCTCAGTCCTTTTTCTAGGAACGATGTGCTGTTGCGTTGAATGACGTTGGCGGCGGCATTTTGAACCAAAAAAGGAACAACTAGCCGTGGCAACCAACCTGCTTTTTTGAGTAAGCGACGGCGAAGCAACAGGTCAACACCGATGCCAACGCCCACGTAAAGAAGGCCTTTGCGGGGTCTAGCAAACACATCTTTCACGACACCCAGGGCTTGCCGAGCAGGATTAAGCTCCTGTTGAATGGCTTGTACACGGGTGTGCATGTGAAGTTGTGACAAAGCTAATTTATTCTTCAAATTGGCGCGTTCGGCCCGAATATCTTCGATGGTTTGGATGTTATTTTTCATAATAAAATTGTTTGATAAAGGCATTGACAACGGGAACCCGAATAAATTGGTCTTTGACCCAAAATAGAACGAGTCCTACAATTCCATAAAAAAGACCCACTAAAAAAAAGCCTTTGGCGGGGCTATGAAGCCATTCGCCTAGCAACCAAGCTACTCCCAAGCTGAGAAATAAAAGCACGATAGTGCCGATGGTACCTAAAATCAACAACGACACGACGTGAGAAGCGGCGCGGGCTGATTTTTCTGAGAGGTCGAGAACGCCTAAGTTCCAACGGGCTTCGAGGTAGGTAGTGGCAGAATCGAGCCAATCGGTGGCGTTATCTTTGATTTCATGGGCTGATTTGATGACTTCCATGGCGGTAAGGGAAATGACCAAGCGAGCTGCCTCGCTTGGTCGGGATGAATGAAGGGGTTATGATTTGAGCGAGTTGGCAAATTGCCCTGCTTCCGATTCTACTCGGTCTTTGATTTCAGCTACTTTGCCTACTACTTTCGATTTTGCATTTTGCGCAGCGTCTTCTACTTCTTCGGCGACTTGGGCGTATTGTGTACGTCCATTTTGGAGCGCGTCTAGCAAATCTGAAGCGAAATTATTCGCGGTTTCGCGAAGTTTTTCACGGATATCGCTTCCTTTTTCTGGCGCAAACATCATTCCGATTACGGCACCTGCTGCGGCTGCCGCAGCTACGCCCAATACTACTTTTGAATTGTTAGTCATGGCAATTATTTGTTTAAATGATTTGTGATGATTTATTCATTTACTGATGAATTCGAACAATAAGATAAAAAGGCTGTTCCAAAGCCAAGAAGGGGGATTTGAGTGGAAAATTGAGGCATTTTTACCCCGATTGGGGAGATTCTACCAAAACCAGCCCGTATTTCTACGTGCTACTGGCACGGTTTTTTAATGTTAATACATATATTGCTTACCACTACCGTAAGCATCCCCACTACTGAAAGATTAGCCTTTTATTTAATGATTTATTGAAATGGATAATGCGAGTTTAGAGAAGGTCTATGAGAGAGCATTGATAATCGACGACGAACTGGATACGTGTCTATTATTAGGAATGTTTCTTAAAAAATACGGTATCGTGTCGATGCGGGCCCACAGCCTTGCAGATGGCCTTGCCAAGCTGACCGCGGAAGCCCCTCAGTTGATTTTTCTGGACAATAACCTTCCCGACGGAACGGGCATTGATTATATCGCACAAGTGAGACAACAAATGCCGCAAGCCAAACTCGTGATGATGACGGCCATGAGCGCCTTACGCGAACAAGCCCTGGCACTTGGCGCAGATGGTTTTGTTGAAAAGCCGCTGGATGTGAAGAAGATAGCGAGTGTTTTGTAATGATCGTTTTTTGAATGAGCGATTGGCGTTCATTCTTTTTTTTGCTAAAAAAAAAGCCTGCGAGCATTGCTCACAGGCGCGTTTGTTTTAAGACGTTTAGCTGCTAAGCGGATACATCTTCTTTGATTTCTTTCGTTTTCTTTGATATTTTTTCGCCTACCTCGTGGGCTTTTTCTTTGGTTTTGTCCCACGCATCTTCAGCCGCGTCTTTGGCATCTTCCCAAATATCTTCGGCTTTTTCTTTGGCGTCATCCCAAGCGTCTTCTGCTTTGTCCTTAAATTGTTCCCATTTGCTGTCGGCTTTTTCAGCTGCTACTTCAGCTTTGGCTTGGGCCTTGGCTACTGCTACTTCCACTTTGGCTTCTGCTTTTGTGGCGGCTTTTTCCATTTTTTCGATGCCTTCTTGAGCGGTTTCTTTGATTTTTTGTTCTGTGGTTTTCATGTTAATTGAGTTTTATGGTTTTCAAATTTATTTTCCAATGGTGGTGTCACTTTCGGTGACGATGGCGGAGTCTGTAGGCTGCACTTTGCCAAAACGCTGTTCGTTGGGGCGGGTTACAAAACCTGCGAAATACGCGGCTACCATTAACCCGATGCCTACCAACAAAACGGTAAGCGTGATTTTGGAGGCGGAATACTTCCTCGACTCCGCCGAGTCTCTTGCACTTTTTCTTTCTATGTTATTCATGGTTGCTGTCTTTAATTTGTGGTCATAACTGTTTGGTAATGAATTGTATAAAAAATAAATACCATACTTATTTGTGAGAAAAAATGAGGTGTATTTTCCCCAATTTGACCTTTTAGGGACTTTTTTAGCGTTCTAATTCCCCAATGTGCTTCCTAAAAATGGGTGGAACTGTTTTGTTGGCTTATTGGCTACTCATTCACTAAACAACGTAAGACCATGATACAGAACGAAGTAATAACACGGACGCTCAATGAGCTTTTAAGAATTAACAACGACCGTCTTTCTGGTTATCAAATTGCCGCTTCTGATACCAAAGACGAAGGCTTGAAAGTTATTTTTTCGAGTATGTACAATGAAAGCGTCAATTTTGCGGAAACCCTAGCCGCTTACATACGCGAAGCGGGTGAAATCCCCGCGAATGAAGGAACGTTGGTAGGGATTCTCCACCAAGCTTGGCTCAATTTTAAAGCGGCTGTGGTGGGTAATGACCGAAACGGTATTTTGAGCTCGTGCGAGTTTGGGGATGAAGCGGCTATTGAGGCGTACCAAGCAGCACTGGAAGTGGAAGATATTCAAGCAAACGCTGAAATCAAGGGGGTATTGCTGGGACAAAAGGGGAGTATCGAACAATCACTTAAAGTGATTCAGTCGCTCCACCATAGCCAAGCGGCAAATACCTACGAGCAAGAAACCATGAAGCTGATGGAAGAGTAGAAGAGCATTAGGAATTACGAATTGGGGGATTAGAAATGCTAAATCCAACTATCGTAATTCCTAATTTTTAACTCCTAATTTATTTTTTCCCCATTTCAATGTCGATGATTTGTTTTCCTTTGTCTTTCAAGTAACTCTTTACCAAAAGGTCGTAGGCTTTGTAGCCGTCGTCGGCATTGGTAAAAATAAGGAGTCCTTCGCGGGTTTTAGGAAAAATAAACACCAAGGTTTTAACGCCTTCATCGGCGCCACCGTGCGAAAGCGCATAGTCTCCATTGGCCAATTCATACATTTCCCAGCCCAGTCCAAAGTATTTGTTTTCTTTGGTTTTAACTTGGTGTTTCACCATTTCTTCGGCCACAGCTTTGCTAAGGCCCTCGTTGTTGAGTACCGAAACCAAAAACTTGCCATAGTCTTCGATGGTCGTTACCAAGTCGTCGGCTGCATTGGGTGTGGTGGTTTTGTTTATGTTGTATGGAATACCTTGCGTATTATAACCCACGGCAAAACGACTTTCGTCAAACGAGCCATCCCAGTAAAAGTGCGTGTCTTTCATTCCGATGGGTTCCAGTACCCATTCTTTGGCAAGTTGGTCTAGCGACTTTTTAAATTTCTTTTCCAACGCTTTGCGGAGGTATTCCAACCCCTCGCCCGAATACCCATAGGCAGTACCTGGGTCGGAGTTAAAGGCTAATTTTTGGGTAGGGTGATTCCGACGCCAGTTTGGAAAGCCCGTTTGGTGTGACAAAACGTGCCGCGTGGTCAATTGGGCGTGGCGCGGGTCATTTTTAAGGTCGGGGTCAATCCAATAATTGGCCAAGGGTTCGTCCAACTTCCATTTTCCTGCACTCACCAAGCGAAGCGTCAAAATGGCTACGACAGGTTTTGTCAACGATGCCACGTTAAAAAGGGCATTGTAGGGCGCCGTTTCTCCTTTTTTTATTTCCCCATAGACGTTTATTTCTTTTAATTTCCCCTCACGAATAATCCCTACTCCCAGCGCTGGAATGTGGTTTTGGGCGAGCCATTGTTTGATTCCTTCTTCATTTTCAAACGTATTTGCTTCTTTATCAGGTGCATCGGTGGTTTGGTGGTCGAAACTAAGGCCACGTGCAAACCGCCATTTTCCCGCTTCCAAGAGCCACAAATGCGTAAATCGGGCAATGCTTGCAAACCGTTCGGGTTGGCCTTTATTGGTTTCATAAAACCGATGCCGCCCCGACTGAATTGCCCCGTAAATGACGCCATCTTTGGCCAGAGGATAAACTTCCATACTGCCTTTTACCAATTCACGGCGCGACTGATAACGCTCTGGATGGGCACAAAGGCCATTTTTAAGGCTATTGATGAAAGCACGTTTTCCCATCGTAATGCCACCTTTGTCGTGGTAAAACTCAAAGTTTTCGCTAACAAGTTCTTCCAACGGTCCTAAATCGCAGGTGTTGAAAGTAATGTTGAACATAATACTATCTTGGCCTTGGATGGCTTTGAAAAGATTATCTGTTTGGGCGTTGGCTGTGAAGAAGAAGAGGATACTCGACACAAGAATTAAAGTAATACGTTTCATGGCTGTTTGGGAGAAATGAATTTACTATCTTATTTATTTAACTTTCGTTCGATTAAAAAGCTGATAATGAGGCTTATACCGCCAAAAAGGAAAATCATGGATAAAAAAGCACCTTGAGGAGGTACATCGAAATGGGTATGAGCAAAGTTGCCAAACAAAATGCCGACGCCAATGCCAACGAGCAATAAACCGTACCTTAGGGTGGCAGATAAGGTACTTTTTTGGTTAAAAAACTCAGCGGTAGAAAGTCCGCGTTCCATAAGCGACATGCGTTCGCGGTGGCGGGTCATGAGCAATACGTAAAGAGTTCCGAATACAGAACCAAAGGCCGTAATTGACACAATACAATCTCTTAATATCTCGTCCATAACAGTTAATTTTTAGGTGACTGCTCATAGGACACGAGAAGTGCAAGACTGGTTACAAAATTCTATGATTACTTATGTGAAAATTCTACAGTGCCCTATGTGTTTTATGAGGTAACCACATAGTTCACACAGTATTTTTCACATAGAAAACAGAGTTCAAAGCTGTATTCTATGATTACTATGTGAAAATTCTAACGTGCCCTATGTGTTTTAAAATGAATGCCCTAAATTCCGCAGTATAATTCACGAATCTGTAACCAATGCTCTCAAACGCCTGTCATATGTAGGAATGGAACAGCAAGACTACAAATACATTGACCAAGTTCTGAAGGGCGACCATCGCGCGTATGCGTATTTGGTGGATAAGTATAAGTACATGGTTTATACGATTGCGGTAAAAATGGTGGAAAACGAAGCCGAAGCCGAGGATATTGCCCAAGAGGTTTTTATCAAAGCGTATCGTCAGCTTTATCGTTTTGAACGACGGTCGAAGTTTTCGACGTGGCTATACACCATTGCGTACCGAACGGCAGCCTCAAAGTTGAAAGAAAATGCGTTGGATACGGCTCCGTTGACGGACGAATTATCGGATACGTATTGGTCGGAGGAAACCTCCACGGAAGCACCACCGATGGAAGCCTCTGAACAACAACGGTTTGTCAGAGACGCCATTAGTCAATTGCCTAAGTTAGAAGCGGTGGTCGTAACGCTTTATTATTTGGATGAACGTTCGGTCAAGGAAATCCAAGAAATTACGGGCCTGACGGCCGAAAATATTAAAATTCGACTGTTTCGCGCCCGAAAAAAGCTGGAACATTCCTTGCGTTTTTTGTTGGAGTAGGCTCAAACCGTTGCAGTTAGACTTATATGCCTTATATGGTTTTATAAAATTATACTCGTTGATTAGGAAACTAAGATGGAAGAGGAAAAAGAAAATAAGCTGCAAGAACTTCTGAAAAAAGCTGATTGGGACGCCCCAAGCCCGCTTTTTACGGACAAACTTATGCTAAAAATTGAGGCAGAAGCGGCGTTGTCGGAAGTAAAAGAACCTGCGCTTCGGATGTTGTTGCAGCAGCATGGCCTCGAAAAAACAGCTCCCGATTTTACGAAAAATGTGTTGACGCAAATCGCACCTCCCAAAACCGTATTTGCGCCTATTATACCCACCTACGTGTGGTACATGGTGGCAACTTTTGTGGGTGCATTGCTGGTTTTTGGGTTGTTTTTTCCACAAAAAAACTCCTCAGGAACTGTGCCCCGAGGAGTGAAGTTGATTTCCTTCGACGTATCAAAACTTACTTCTGCCATACCCGACCAATTGTTGATGGGTGCAGTGGCTGTTTGTGTTTTGTTGGTGTTTGATTACGTGATTCGGTACGGCAAAAACAACGTTCAACAAGTCTAGGCTTTTACCCGACTCTTCTCGCTGTCGGAGCCACCCGTTTGACGAAGGTTGAGCGTTTTTCCTTTGTTAAATCGGTACGAAAAGGTGAGCGTAGCCACGCGGGTATCCAAATAGCTAAACCAATTGGCTTCGGCATTGGCTATGTTTCGGATGTCTCCTTTGATTTGATTGGTATAAAATACGTCGCTGACGTTCAATTTTAGCGTGCCTTTGTTCTTCATAATGCGTTTGGAAACCCCTGCTCGTACGTTTCCAATGGGATAAATGAGCAATTGACCTAACAAAAAGGTGGTTTGGTAGGAGCCTGCCAACTCCGCCGCCCATCCGTCTTTGAGCTGAAATTGGTTGGTAGGAACCACAGCCCAATAAAACCGCGAATCGTCGAGTTTTTGGCCGTAGAGTGTCGCCTTGAATCCGTTACTGATGTATTCAGTATAAAGGTTGAGCGACCACCATTTGGCCAACTGAAAGCTTCCATTTACAGAAATGCCGTACGAAATTCGCTGCCCAAAATTTCCTGGGCGACTGTAATAAATAGTGCCGCGTTGTTCGTTGGTTTCGGAAATGACGTTTTTGGCGATGCTGTATTGAAGCGTCGTCGTAATGCGTTGTTTGAAGGTGTGAGACAATTCAAAATTATACGAGAAAGTAGGCTGTAAAAATGGGTTTCCGCCGTAGTACGTAAAACGGTCGAGCGGGTAGGAGAAGGGGTTCATGTCCTGATAATTAGGACGTTCAATGCGCCGCCCAAACGAAAAACCTAACAAGTGCACCGCCGCTGAGTCCAACCGATACTGCATGTACAAAGTAGGGAACAAGTTGTTGTAGTTGCGAGTAAACGTCGAATCTTTGGTTTGTTTATTTCCTAACTGATGCCCGCGAATATTGGTGTTTTCAAACCGAAGCCCTGCTTGAACTGTCAATCGACGCAGTTCTTTTGCATAATTGAGGTAGCCTGCGTTGATGTTTTCGTTGTAGTTGAAGCTATTGGTAAATTCATAATTGGGGAAAAGTTTACCGTCAACTTGGTCAGAAAAATCAGCGACGTTGCCCGTACTGATAAAACTTGTTTTGACACCCGTTTCAAATTTTCCGCCGCTAGCCAACGGATGCACATAGTCAATTTTGGCCGTACCGATGTCGATGTTTGTGGGCAAAGAAGACACCAAAACCGACTGACTAACGAATTTATTTTGGGCATCAAAAAGTGAATTGGTGAGCGACTGTACCGTGGTTGCTTGGTAGTGAATATAGTCAACGTTGGTAGAAAGCTCTTTGCCCGTGCTGTCAAGTTTGTAGGCGTAGTTGAGGTTGATGCTGCCGTTTTTTAGGGTCTTGTCCGTCGGGCTGATGGCTTCCACCAAGCTAGTAACTTCGTTGGAAGCGTTGAAAACCTTGGCTTTGTTGGTGACATCCACGTGCGATGGATTAATAAAGCCCGTAAGAACGACCCCAAATGTAGCTTTTTTAGAGGCATAATAATCAAAACCCACTTTGGCATTGTTGCCGCCAATGTTCCGTTGAATGTAGGAATTTTGGGTAAATGCCGAGGAAAAAATGGTCGTATTGGGCTGAAAATACCGCCGCCAAATGGTTAAATCTTGGTAGCTATTGTTTTGATTTACACTCAGGTTACTAAAAAAGTTAAACTTATTGATGCGGTAATTGAAGTTAAAGCTGTTGTTGGAACGACGATACGTGCCTTGTCCGTAGCTCAGGCTGAGTCCACCATTAAAGCCTTTGACGGTATTCTTTTTAAGACGAATGTTAATCACCCCTGCGTTGCCAGCGGCATCGTATTTGGCGGGAGGGTTGGGCATAATTTCGATGGTTTCGACCGAACCCGCGGCCAATGACTTGAGGTAGTTCGACAAATCTTCCGCCGACAAATAAGTGGGTTTGTCGTCGATAAAAACCACGACGCCCGTTTTGCCCTTGAGGCGAATCCCTCCGTTGGGGTCGATGGCCAAGCCTGGTGATTTTTCCAGCACATCCATGGCATTGGTACCTGCGTTGCTAATCAGGGCATCAACATTAATAACTGTTCGGTCAATTTTGGTTTCTACAAAGGGTTTTTTGCCCGTTACTTTCACTTCGGCTAACGTTTTTTCGCCCTCACTGAGTTGAATTAGGGGCAATACAAGGTCAGATTGCCCCACTTCAAAGGCTTTACTTAGGTATTTTTGATAGGTTAAGTGTGAAATGCTTATGAGGTAAGCGCCTGCTTTGATGTTTAGAAGTTCAAAATTACCGTTTGGCTCAGTAATGGCTGCTTTAACGAATGTGGAATCTTTGGATTTTAACAGCGAAATAACGGCGCCATCGAGGGGCTGCTGGGACGTATTAGCGACGTTTCCGCTGATTTTGGCAGTTTGAGCGAGTAAGAAATGGGTGGATAGTAACAGTAAAAAGATAGCTCTTGTCATTGGAATTTGGGTTGTTGAAATAATGATGTGTCACTAAAGTTGTGCCAAGATTAAAAATGGTTTGATATACAGGTAGTTGAGTGAATATGTGAATGAGTTCTTGTCCGAAACTGAACAATTTCTGTGCAAAATCGGACGTTGCTCTGGGCCTTTTTCGCACCTAAGGGGTCAGATATGAGTATCCTCCCGCACGTTTGGTGCCGTTGGTTTCTCCAAACCAACGCAGAGGTTTCTCAAAACCTCGTGATGGGTCGGATATAAGTATCCTCCCGCACCTTTGGGTCGGATATGAGTATCCTCCCGCACGTTTGGTGCCGTTGGTTTCTCCAAACCAACGCAGAGGTTTCTCAAAACCTCGTGATGGGTCGGATATAAGTATCCTCCCGCACCTTTGGGCCGGATATGAGTATCCTCCCGCACAGTTGGTGCCGTTGGTTTCTCCAAACCAACGCAGAGGTTTCTCAAAACCTCGTGAACCGTTATTGAAGGTTTTGAGAAACCTTTGGGGCGGATATAAGTATCCTCCCCAAAGGTTGGTCGTGCTGTTGGTTTCTCCAAACCAACGCAGAGGTTTCTCAAAACCTCGCGAACCGTTAGCAAAGGTTTTGCGAAACCTTTGGTGGTCGGATATAAGTATCCTCCCGCACGCGTATCCTCTCGCACGGGCAGGGTTAGTGCGTCGAACGGTAAAGCCATTGGCCAAAATCATAGCCACTTCCAAAAATTTTAAATAGGCAAGCGGCTATAAATACCACTACAAAAACTTTGAATAGCTTGGATTTTACCAGTTGAGAAGTTTCCATCGTTGTGAGTCGTTTAGTTTATGCTTTCTTTTTGAGGGCTTTGAAGATGCCATTAGGTTGGGTTAGCAAAAATTCCTTCGCATCTTGGCTGAACGAAATCGAATAGCCGTTCAATCCCTTTAGCCGAAACTTTCCTTTCCCGAGCGCTTCTAATTCGCGGGTAGGCTGGTTGGGGAGCGATAGGTACAAAATTTCGTCAGCATTAAGGTCCACTTTCATGGCCATACCATTGAGATTATACTCGCCTACGTAGCGTTGAAGGACAACTTTGGGTAATTTTTTGACTTTAGGCAACCACGTAAATTCCAGCGGATGAATCAATTCAGGTTCAAAAGCAATGGAAGCACTGGCTATTTCGGCCTCAGTATTTTGGTTAAATACAATTCGCTGAACACTACTTTCGGATGCCACTTTTCCATTTTTATCGACAGGTAAGGCGTCAAAAACGTCGTGCCCGTAGGGGCGTAAATACCATTGCTGCAACGGAAAAACGGCAAAAAGCGAGTCATTACGGTTCACAATTTCAAACGTTCCGTATCCTTTGTGTTGGAAGTAACCCTCGTATTCGTCTGCTGGATGCGCGGGCTTGACGTTGGTTTTGGTCAAGCTCGCCATTTGGCTCTTGGCACTCTTGGCAGCGTTTTTGGCCGCCATGTCGGAGGTGTACAGGTAGCTTTGCCAATCTTTGTCGGGGAGGCCGAGCATTCGGTCGGCGAGAATGTTTCGAACAACGGACGGAACCCGCGACACGGCTTGGTTGCAGAAAACAACAATGCCTACGCCGTCGGTGGGAAAGAAGCAAGTGTTGGTCGAAAATCCTGAGATATTTCCGCCGTGTTCTACCCGATAATGTCCGCGATAGGAAGATAAAAACCAGCCAAGGCCGTAATTCTCAAAGTGTAATGAGGGGTTGCTGGTCGATGGGGCAGCGTCACGCACAATCATTTGGGAACTGATGGCTTCGCGTACGTAGTCGGCAGGGAGGAGGCGTTTGCCTTTGTAAATGCCGTTGTTTGCCCACAACATGACCCATTTGGCCATTTCACTGACGGAAGTATTAATACCTCCCACTGCCGACATCACATCTAGGTTGAAGTAATCCAAGGGTATAATTTTGTCATCTTCAGAAACGGTATAGCACAACGAACGGTCGTTGTAAAGCGTCATGCTATCGACCGAAAAAGTAACGTCTTTCATTCCTAAAGGCTGAAAAATGCGTTCCCTTACAAAAGCACGGTACGATTGCCCAGAGAGGTTTTCGACCATTTTTCCCTGTGCCGCAAACATGAAATTGTTGTATTGCCATTTTTCGCGCAACCCATAATTAGGCTCTAAGTACTGAACCCGTTTGAGCAACGTATCCACGGAATGGGTGGAAAATAGCGCCCAGGCTTGGTCGTGGCGAGGCAAGCCCGTTCGGTGGCACATCAAGTCGCGAACGGTGATGTTTTTGTTCATCTCCTCGTTGTAAAACGACAATTGAGGTAAATATTCGCGGACAGAATGGTTAAAGTCAATTTTATTTTCGGCTCGTAGCAAGCCTAAAGCGGTGCAGGTAAAGGGTTTGGTACAGCTTCCTGCGGCAAATTGGGTGTACTCGGTGACGGGGCGCTTGGTGTCGATATCGGCATAACCAAAGCCTTTGGCATAGATAATTTTGTCTTTTTCCACCACTGCCACGGCAAAACCTGCGCATTTCCATTCGTTGAGGACGCGGGCAAAGAGGGTGTCCAATCCTGCAAAACGGGCGTCGGGAGTGGGTTGCTGGGCAAAGGCAGTGCTTACTAAAAGCGTCAAAAATAGGATAGTTTTCTTCATCGTAGTGTGTTTTCAAACTGTGGGGTAAAACTACGGCGAAGCTGAGGAAACGGTTTGTCAAATCCTGCTAATTCGTAAAAATGATAGGTTGAACGCATCAAAATAGAAAGTAACTATTTATTGCTCCAGAGGAGCCATATCTTAGTAGAAAGCAATAATTAGGTTCTTCAGAAAGCCCCATGGGGGTGACCTCTTTCACCGAGTATTGGCCGCTCCGATGGGGCTTTGGGAAGGGGGTATTTACATTTTCTACAAATGTTTCGCCTCTCCGAGGCTGTTTCTTTAAATGCGTTTAACCTGTAAAAATGACGGCTTTTTATGGAGCAAATAAATTGTATCCCACAGATACTCACAGATTGAAAAAACACAGATGCACGCAGAAACTTAGGGCTAGAAACTTTCTTTTTGAAGCCAACTGGTGGGGGAAATACCAAAGTGTTTTTTAAAAGCTTTGCTAAAGGAATGGATGTCAGCAAAACCAGAGGCTATTGCTGCTTCAGTCACCGATGCTCGTTCGCGACCAAGCAACTGAGCGGCATGATTTAGGCGTTTTTGGTGGAGGTATTGGTGGGGAGTGTGGCCAAAAACTTGTTTAAAAAGACGAAAAAAATGATACTCTGAAAGGCAAGCCTCGGTAGCGACGGTTTCGATGGCTAGTGGAAATTGAAAAAGCGCGTCGATGCACTCTTTGCCCCGATGAAGTCGGCGGTAGAGGTCTTTCTTTGTGGAGGGTTTAAGGCTGGGGATGGCATGAAGTTGCTTAAAAACAGGTATTTGGTCGGCAACGATTAGCTCCGAAAGCGTATAAAAAAAATCGTTTTCAATGGGGGAGTTCAATAAGTCATTCTGTAAAAAATCTGTATGAAGTTGCCGTAATAGGTGCCCTAAGCGGGTGTTGGTGGCCGAGTATTGTTGTTCCAAAAAAAGATGTGAGCTAAAAAAATGGCCTAAATTCGCGTCGGGATAAGCCGTATCTGGTCGCTGGCGACTGGCGACGACGTCGGCCAATAATTCAGGGACTATATTGATGCAAATTCCTTTCACAAATTCGCCTTTGTCTATTTCTACGTGACCATCGCTGGTATTGTTAGATAGCAAATAGTTGCCCGCCCCCACGGGATACGCCTGCCCGTTGAGGGTATAATGTTCGACCCCGTTGAGCACGTATTTAATGGCAAAACCGTGTGATTTGATGGGATGGTAAAATTCTTTCAATGACGAAACCACCAGCAAATTGTTGCGGAAATTGACTCCCTCCAATACATTTTTGGTTTGCTCCGATAAATGAACCATGGCGTTTTAAAGCGATAATTTTTCAAATAAAGTACTTATCCATTGCCGACAACCGATTATTTGATGAGTGGTGTAATTTTAATTTTTATGTACATTTGAACGTCCACCTACCCATCAAGCAACAAACCTCTTACATCTATGATTGAACATTTTCCTTTTTTTCTCGCGCTGATTGTCGTCATTTTGTTACTGATTATGCTGGCCGACAAGATAAAAGTAGCCTATCCTGTGCTGTTGGTCATCACGGGCTTAATCATCAGTTTTTTTCCTGGTATCCCAAAAATACAAATCAAACCTGAGCTAATTTTTATCATTTTTCTGCCGCCGTTGTTGTACGATGCTGCCTTTGCCATGTCGTGGAAAGAACTGTGGCGTTGGAGGCGTATTGTTGGCAGTTTTGCATTCGTTGTGGTATTTTTAACGGCCTTTTCGGTGGCGTTGGTGGCCAATTGGTGCATTCCTGGCATTTCGTTGGCATTGGGCTTTTTGTTGGGTGGTATTGTTTCCCCGCCCGATGCAGTAAGTGCCAGTGCCATCTTAAAATTTGTGAAACTTCCACGACGAATGTCCTCCATCATGGAAGGAGAAAGCCTACTCAATGATGCTTCCTCGCTGATTATCTTTCGTTTTGCGATGCTCACCGTCGCCACGGGTCAGTTTGTTTGGCACGAGGCGGCGTTAAGTTTTGGGTGGATGGTCATTGGGGGTTCGGTGATTGGATTAGCGGTAGGTTGGTTGTTTATGAAAGCCCACCAACTATTGCCTACCGACGCCAACATTGACATTGTACTTTCGTTTGTGACGCCTTATGTGATGTACATCGCGGCCGAAGAAGTCCACAGTTCGGGGGTCTTGGCGGTCGTG
The DNA here is from genome assembly GCF_014195535.1 of Runella defluvii. Lineage (GTDB taxonomy): Bacteria > Bacteroidota > Bacteroidia > Cytophagales > Spirosomataceae > Runella > Runella defluvii. The sequence goes on from NZ_JACIBY010000008.1 coordinate 240,655, forward strand.
AGTGGTGGGTTGTTATTGGCCAACCGCAGACATATTTTTCTCTCAAGTTCGTCACGTTTACGGGGGGTAAACGTGTGGCAAAGCTTTGTTTTTGTGCTCAACGGCGTGGTCTTTTTACTGATTGGCTTGGACTTGCCCGAAATCCACGAAGGGCTGAAACAAGAGGGAATTGCGCTCCCGTTGGCCATTGGATACGGCTTGGTCATTACCGCCGTGCTTATTATTGGGCGGATTATCGCTTCATTTGGCGCTGTGGTTACGACCAAAATAATGAGTCATTTTATACAAGTAGCTGATCCCAACCCAGGCTGGAAAGCCCCAGTTTTATTGTCTTGGTCAGGGATGCGCGGCGTTGTGTCGTTGGCGGCGGCGCTTTCCATTCCTGTAGAGGTAAACGGCGTTCCTTTTCCCCACCGAAACCTTATTTTGTTCATTACGTTTGTGGTGATTCTTACGACGTTGGTACTCCAAGGGCTTACGTTGCCGTGGCTGATTAAAAAGTTGGAACTGCCTGATTATGGGGATTATTTGCCCGAAGAAGAAACCGAAGCAATGCTAAAAAGGGGAATGGCCGAACATTCGTTGCACTATTTTCACCAAAACTATCGTAAACACCTCGTTACGAATGAAATACTACGGACTAAAGTGGCATTGTGGGAGCAAAAAAGCCATGAGGAACCTGAAGAACTGACCGAAGAAACCAAGCGCATTTACTTGGATGTATTGGAACAACAGCGGCTTTGGCTGCAAAATAAAAACAATACAGATGATAAAATCGACGAAGAAATTGTGCGAAAACTGTTGCACGGAATTGACCTAGATGAAGAGAAACTGAGGTACTCGTAGCAGTGAAGAGGATGTTGGCGGTGTGGGAAGGATGTTAGCGGTGTGGGAAGGATGCTTACATCCTCCCCAACAGCATTGCCTAGAACGTAAAACCTACGCTGATTTGTCCCACGGAATTTTTGGCGTTACCCATAAATACCTTGGCGGCATCGCTCGTTGCTACTGGACGAAGCCCGTAATTGTAGCGAGTACCAATCATTAATTTGCCAAAATAGATGCTCAAACCTGCCGAAAGTCCGTAATCAATTTCGTTGAAATTGCCCTTGCCGAGTTCGATTTGAGTGGATCCTACATCGCTTTTACTTTTGGTGTTGGCATTGAGCAAATAGCCCCCGTAACCACCCGCGTGTAGGTCAACAAAATTGCCAATTTTATACGTTAGCAACACAGGAACTTCTACATAATCGAGGCTAAAAGTATTTTCTCCTTGAAACGTATTGAGAACGTTGTATCTGGCCGTCGTTCCTTTGTTGCTGTACCCAATTTCGGGTTGGAGATACAATTTATTTTTCACCAAAGGTAATTGGGTAAATAAACTGGCGTGAAAGCCGTAGCGAGGGTTGCGGTCGGTAACTTCATCGATGTACATATTCGAGGCGTTTAGACCACCACGGATACCTGTTCTTGCTCTGTTTTCAGTGTCTTGAGCGAACGAAGTAAGGGCTGATGCTACAAAAGCGATGGCTAAAATGATGTGTTTGCGATTCATGGCGATTGTTGATTTTAATGTTTGATAATGGTTGAATTTGAACAATAAAGAGTTGTGCGTAACTCGTTCCACTTAAAAAGCATATCGGATAGAAATGGCGGCTTCGTCGCCCCAGAACCCATTGTCCACGCTGAAATTGAGGGTTGGTTTCCAGTCAATGCCGATGTTGATGGGTACTTCACGGAAGTTGTATTCTAGTCCTAAAATAGCATCTAGTCCTGCGATGCTAGACCGTTGGTAAGGCGCGTAGCCACGGTTTCCTTCTCCCCAAATATAGACGTGGGCTCCTGCGCCATAGATGAAATTGAGGCGATTGATTCCCAAAAAGCGGGTGTGCCCTTCGATAAGTCCCGTCAGACCTACACCCCGCCAACGGGTAGAAACAATTCCTTCGAGGGCTACGTTACGCTTGGTAAAGTGCTTGATGGTGATCCCGTTGGTAGAACCTAAACGTAGTCCCACGGCCGTACGGTAATCTTGGGCAGAAGCACTAAAGGCTGTGCTTAGGGTGGCTACTAAAGCGATGATGAAGAGGCGAGTTCTCATGGTTTTGGTATGTTAAAATAAGTTAGGTATGGTGCTTACTGGGCATTAAAGGCCGATTGAGCGGCTTGTTGTTTTAATTTTTCGTTGGCAAAAATTCCAATTTCTACCCGACGGTTTTGCTGGCGTCCCGTTTCGGATGCGTTGCTTGCTATGGGATTTGCTTCGCCCAAACCGATAAGTTTTACCCGATTTGAGGCAACACCTTCGCTTACCAAGAAATTGGATACGGCAGCGGCGCGTTGTTCTGACAAGGTTTTGTTGAAGGCTTCGCTACCCACGTTATCGGTGTTTCCTTCAATGAGCAAATTGGTGTGGTCGTCGCTTTTGAGAGTGGCGGCCATTTTTCTCAAATTACCGAGTGTTTCGGGACGAAGTTTGGCCGAGCCAAAGTCAAACAGGAGTTGGTCGTTCATCGTGAGTTTTACCCCTTCTCCAACGCGTTCTACTTTGGTATCAGGACCCAAATCTTGGCGAAGTTTTTCGGCTTTCTTGTCCATCGACTGCCCGATGATGGCACCCGTTGCGCCACCGACGGTTGCCCCAATGATGGCCCCAATGGCGGTATTTCGGTTGTTTTTACCAATGATTCCTCCAATAACCGCTCCTGCTCCTGCACCAATCAAAGCGCCTGACTGCGTTTTTTTGAGCTTGGTTTTGGTCGTTTTTTTCTTCGAAGACGTTTGGGCTTGCGATGGTATATAGAGGCTCGGTGCTACTAATCCGAAACAAAGTAAGTAGGTGATTATGCTCGTTTTCATACTGTGTTGATGTTAAAGATTGACGCAGTAAAAGCTAAAAAAGCTGTTCCAGTTATTGTTGAATTTTGTACTAAGAAGTTGATATTCAAGGTTTTGATGTGGTTTTTGTTGGAGTTGTGGGTGAGGAAAAAGTGTAGAATATTTGCCCCATTTTTCCCAAATGGCCACAAAAAAAGCTACACCAAAATTGATGCAGCTTTCGAAACATATAAAAAGCGGAAACCTTATTATTCTTGAAAAACTTGTACATTGACCGTGAGCGATTGCAAATTAGCCGCTCCAAACTGCGTGACCATGGCTACGTCGGCGGCATCGCGGCCGTAGCCAAGTACGACCCGACAGCCTTGCGTTTGCGGTTGAACAGCATCAAAGGTGTACCATTGATTACCGACATACGCTTCAAACCAAGCGTGCAGATCCATGTATTCGAGTTGGTCCAAAAAGCCGACCGTCATGCGGGCTGGAATGGACAAACTGCGGCACAATGCAATGGCAAGGTGGGTGAAATCGCGGCAAACCCCCACGCGTTGTTGCGCCGTATCGAGGGCTGTGGTAGTAGCGTTGGTAGTGCCATATTGGTAGCTAATCGACTGATTAATCCATGTCCTTATTGCTTCCACTTGGGCATAACCTAGTTCGCTATTGCCAACAATTTCTCTGGCAAGATTTTGAATATCAATTAAATCGGATTGGCAATACCGACTAGCCAACAAATACATCATCACTTCATTGGGAAGCTCGGCTACAGGAATATAAACGGGTAGAGGAATGGCTGGCGCCAAATAAGGCTGCACAAGTGCCTCCACGTCGGTCGTGATAGTGACATCGCCAGCGGGTAAAATCGCACGCTGACATTGATTGCCGTAAGCATCAATGTATTCGGTAAAAGGTACGCTTGGCTGGATGCTAAACTGCTCCTTTACAATGGATTGCCCATCGTGGCGATACGGACGAAGCATCATCTGAACAGGCACAGGCTGGGGAATTTGGTAAATGAGGGTACTTTGGCCTTGGAGTTTCATGAGAGGAAGTGAAAAAGTCCAGCTCCGTTGTGGAGCTGGACTGGGGTGTAATGGCTAGTTTTCAAAATCTTTTTGCATGGCGTCAATGCGGTCGTTAAGGTCGCGTTTAAACTGTTTCCAGTCGCGCTTAACGTCTTTTTTTACTTCCGCCAAATCATCGTTTAGGTCGTTCAAGTTTTCTTTCAACTTGTCACGTTTTGCCTCTAATTTATCCTTTTCTTTGGCCGACGCCTTTTTGATTTTTGCGTTTAGCTCGTCAAGCTCACTGTTGATGATTTGACGGCGATTTTCAATTTTAAGCGATAGCTCTTCACGGGCTTCTTTTATTTCTTCCGCCGTTTCTTCTTTGGCTTCTTTTACGTCTTCGGCTACGTTATCAGCCGCATCTTTTACCTCATCTTGGGCATTTTGTACGTTGTCGGCTACGTCGCGTTTTTCTTCGCGTGAGCAGCTTGACAATGAGATGGTTCCGAATGCCAACATGGCGGCGACGATGATGGTTGCTTTTTTCATGATTTTGTGATGTTTATGAGTGAAATAGTATGTTATTCTTCGAGTGAATAAATGAGGGCAGCATAAGCTCCCAAGGGAACTTGGACCAATAAATGTTTGGGGTCTTCGACCCCAACAGAAATGAAATCACTGGTAAAATGGTTGTCAAAATCGGCGTCGTAGCCGTCCCAGTCGCTGTTGAAACGCAGTCGCCAGTGCCCTCTTTGGGGAAAACGAATGCCAAAATCGTGGGCAGGTTCTTGCGAAAAGTTAATGATAACAAGGGTGTTGTCGTTGTAGCCACCGTTTCGGAAACGATAAAAGACGATAATTTTAAGTTCATGGTCAAGGTGCAATACCATCGCGTGTTGTCCCGAAAGCCCAGCTGTGGTTTGGTGTTTGTTGAGCCTTAGATGAATCAAATCTCGGTAAAGTTTGGCAATACCTTTGTGGGCCGAAAGCCGATTCCAATCAATTGGGTCGGTATCATCAAACCATTTGTCTTCGAGCAATGCCTGTCCTTGAAAAAGCATCGGAATGCCTGGCGATGTGAGCGTAAGCACGGCTCCTAAGATGGAACGTTTCTTGGCATACCAGTTATCGACGTCGCCTTCACCCGCAATTTCCTGAACAACCCGTGCCTTGCCGTTGGCCACTTCATCGTGCGATTCGGTATAAATGACCCGTTGAAAAGCGTCGTTGTTGTATTTGTGCGTAATGGCATGGGCAATCGCATCCATGTTTCGGTCGGCGTCGTGCATCGCAATGATGGCCTCCCGTACGGGGTGGACAAACTGTGCATCCCATTGGCTACTGTACCCAAGCCCACCGTTTGATACACTATCGGTGATGGATGAAAGGGTGTGGAGGTCTTCGGCAACGGTAAATTTGTGGGGAAATTTTTCCCTGATTTCCGAATTAATCCACTGTATCAATGAATAGCCTTCCGCTAAATCGTTGTCGGGGTTTCCGTCGGCGTTGACATTCCGCATGTACGGAATCATGTCCATTCGGAGGCCATCCAAACGATATTCTTCGAGCCACATGAGGGCATTGTCACGAATATACTGGCGTACTTCTGGCCGACCGTAATCGGGACGCGTGTCTCCCCAAGGGGTAGTGGCTCGCCAATCGTTGTAAAAATAAATTCCTCCAAGATTGTTCTCACTCCAGCCGTCAAACTGCCATAAGTCCATGTCAGTGGGGCCAAAGTGGTTATAAACGACGTCCAAAATAACGGCAATGCCTTTTTCGTGGGCGGCTTTTACAAAACTTTTCAACCCCAACGGCCCACCATATTCCGATTCTACGGCGAAAGGATGCGCAGGGTTGTACCCCCACGAGTACCCGCCAGGAAATTCGGCAATGGGCATAATTTCTACAGCATTGATTCCTAGTGCTTTAAGGTAGTCGAGGCGTTCGATGGCTGAATAAAAATCGCCAATTTGACCTTCCCCTTTTACGTTAAAAGTTCCAATGTGCAGTTCATAAATGACCATTTCGTTCCAGTTGGGCATCTGAAATGAGTCATCATTTGCCCAATCAAAATGTGGGTCATGCACGATGCTGTTGCCAACCGAATTGGTCAATTGTCGGGCATAAGGGTCGTTGCGCATCAATTCTGTAACCTCCGTGAAAAGCACGTATTTGTATTCCTGTCCAATTGTTGCGTCTGGAACATTGACCGACCAATACCCATTTTCTTCGTGCGAAAGGGGCGTTGCTTCCTTGTTCCAACTGTTGAAATCTCCAACTACCGATACTGCTTTGGCGTTGGGAGCCCAAACCCGAAACGAAACACCTTCCGAATGTGGTACGGCTCCCATGCCTGCAATGGTACTTGCTTGTATGTCTGAGATTTCAATTGTTTTCATGGCCTATTTGCTGTTTTCTAGTGGTTTAGAGTCTTGCTATTTAATATAAAAATCGTATGCCAAGCCCATTTGCTACCAATATTGGGTAAAAAATGGGGAATTTATTCCCCGATATTACGATGCTTTTTTGACAGGTTTTTTCTTGTGGAAAATAGCCTTTACTTCATCGGTAGTTTCGTGGATGGTTTCTACCAGTTCTCGTTCGAGGGCCTGAATTTTGGTGCTTTTTAGTTCGCGTTCTTTGTCCACCTCAGGTTCTCCCAAGACGTAACCGTAGGGTTTTAGGTAAGAAACTGAGTCAAAAATGACTTTCAAGATGGCCGTAAGTGGTAAAGCGAGGGCCATTCCTGCAATGCCCCACAGCATTTCGCCAAGAAACAGCGCTACAATAGCAGCCAGTGGGTTGATGCTGATTTTGGAACCCACGATGTAGGGCGTAATAAAATTTCCTTCTAAAATTTGGACAAAGAAAAAAATGCCAGCCACGCCGAGTGCATACATGGGCGATTCTTTGGTAACAAGCGCTACTACAATGGGCAGGATAGAACCGATGAGTATCCCAAAATACGGAATGATGAGCAAAATGGCCGCCAAAAAACCAAAGAAAAAGGCCGATTGAATACCCAAAGCCAATAGCCCAATTGAATTTAGCGTACCTACAATAAGCGTCACCAGAAACAAGCCGTAGAGGTAATTGTGTACGACTTCATAAATTTTGCTAAAAACGCCGTTCAGCTTTGACTTTGGGGTGTTGCTAAAAACCTTGTACAAAAACTGCGTAAGCATGTTGCGGTAATACAACACAAAAAAGATAAAAACGGGAACTATCGCGAGCATTCCGAGCATCGAGCCCGTGGTCGTAACGGCTGAACCAACCATATCGCCGCTTTTGGAGCTTAGGTTTTGGGTATATTCTTGCAGCTTATTCACTTGCATTTTGTGGGAAATCTTCAAATGCTCGTACGCCCATTGCTGTATCTGCGCCGCGCACGATTCCATTTTGGAAAGCATTTGAGGGAGCATTTGCATAAATTCGTTGACCTCGTACCCAATCACAAAGCCAATCCCTACAAAGACGGCCGTAAACGCTAAAATAGCGAGGGTGATAGCCAACGTACTCGGAAGTCCCTTTTTTTCGAGCCATTGGGTAAGGGGAAACATGGCCATCGACAAAATGATGGAGAAGAGCAGCAGGGTAACAATAGACCCCAAAATATGCATCCAGTACACCAATAATGTGACACTGAGCAATACGAAACCCAAACGGGCAACGTACGGAAGCTGAAACGCGGTAGGAGGTGTTGTAGTCGGTGGCATACGAGTAAAGGTTAAAAGACCTGTACTATACGCTTAAATCATTGTTCCAGTGGTTCGTGTGGCGAGTTCGTAGATGTTTTTCCCCACCTTCCCGAAAGTTTCAAACTTTCGGGAAGGTAGCTGTTAACTTTCGGGAAGGTGGAAAAAATTACTTGATTCGTCCTGGATTTTCGCTGGCAAAGGCTGACCAACCGCCTTTTTTTGCGCCTTTCTTTTTGGCTGCTGCCGATGGTAGGGCGTTGGCGTGGTAATGATGGCAAATCGCGATGGCGACGGCGTCGGTGGCGTCGAGGTATTCGGGTTGTAGTGGCATTTTTAGGATACTTTCCAACATAAAAGCCACTTGTTCTTTAGACGCATTGCCGTTGCCCGTTACCGACATTTTTACGGTCTTGGGCGAATATTCCACAATCGGAATGTTTCGGTTGAGCGCAGCGGCCATCGCTACACCCTGAGCACGCCCCAATTTGAGCATCGACTGGGGATTTTTTCCGTAAAAAGGGTCTTCGACGGCCATTTCATCGGGCAAAAATTCCTCGATAAGTTGGGTGATACGGTCAAAAATTTTCTTCAGTTTTAGTTCATGGCTACTATATTTGTCGAGTTTTAGGACGCCGTATTGAAGTAAGTCGATACGAGCACCGATAATACGAATGACACCGTATCCTGCAATACGGGTTCCAGGGTCAATCCCTAAAATAATTTTTTCAGTCAGATTTGATTGTTGATCTTGCATGACGCAAAGTAACAGCCCTTCGTGGTTTTCTCGGCTTTCTTCGCTCAAAAAAATCACTTGGGTGTTCAAATGGCTCCTTTTTTTGGGGATGCTGCTCTACCTTTACGTCAGTGTGGAGGCCAAAGGACAAAGTTTGGGGGAAGTATATCGGCTTCTGCGTTTTCATTTGCAGCAAGGGCATTGGGGAATCCTCGGATTCGCCCTTTTTCTGACCCCCATCAACTGGGCTTGCGAAAGCCGTAAATGGCAACTTTTGGCCCAAAAAATCGAAAAAATCAGCTTTGGACAAGCCTTTCAAGGGGTGCTTTCGGGACTTGCACTGGGGTTTTTGATGCCCAACAACGTCGGTGATGCGGCAGGAAGGGTACTTTCGTTACAAAGTCACCAACGCCTGTCGGGGGTAGGGGCGGCACTGCTTTCCAATGGATTACAGTTTTTTGTGTCCTTGTTTTTTGGTACGTTGGGTTGGGGTTTTTGGGTATATCATCAAGCTACTTTACAACAATGGCCGCAGCTATTGCTTCTGCTGGTTTTGGTGATGACCCTTGTTTTTGGCGTGGTATTGATGGCCAAACGCGGCGAAGCCGAGCAATTTTTGGTTCGTTTTCGATTGTTTCGATGGGTGGATCCTTACGTAAAAGTCATTGCCGAATATACACTATCCGAAATTGGCCAAGCGTTTCGTTGGGCAATCCTGCGTTATGGCGTTTTTACCCTTCAGTTTGCGTTGCTACTTTGGCTTTTTGAGGTAAATCTCCCTTTAGATGTTGCCATAGCGGGTATATTTCTGGTATTTTTTGCCAAAACCCTCATTCCTGCCCTCAATTTTTTGGGCGATTTGGGTATTCGAGAAGCTTCTTCCCTTTACGTTTTTAGCTTTTACGACGTCGAACCCGCGCGTATTTTAGCAGTAACGCTGACGCTTTGGTGTATGAATATCCTTCTTCCTGTACTGATAGGAACGGTTTGGACTTTTAAACTAAAATGGTGGAATTGAGGGCATATGTGAGTCAGGTTGCTCACAACCTGACCAACGTATTGTTCTGATTGTGTTAAGGGTTGCTCACAACCTACCCCTGTTTATTCAAAAACCTTGAGCAATTGACTCACTGTTTTGTCCGAAAGCTGGAAGAGGCTATTGGGCAAAATCCCGATGAGGAACGCCAACAATCCAAGCGGCACCAACATCCATTTTTCACGTGCATCGAGGTCATACAAAACCGCCAAATCGTCTTGATTTTTGGCCCATAATTTCCCCAAAAACATCCGTTGGAGTGTCCATAAGAAATAAGCGGCGGCTAAAATAATGCCTACGGTGCCAAGGGCTGCTACCCAAGTTGGAACTACTGCCGATTTGAAACCTCCCATGAGGGTGAATAATTCGCCCACAAAGCCCGAAAAACCTGGCAAACCCAGCGAAGCAAAGAAGGCCACTCCCGTAAGTACAGTATAAACAGGCATTGGGCCAATCAGCCCACGGTAGCTGTCGATGAGGCGGTTGTGGGTACGGTCGTACAGGACGCCCACCACCAAAAATAACATGGCCGAAAGCACCCCGTGGCTTACCATTTGATAAATGGCACCGTTGATACCCTCCGACGTAAGCGAAGCAATTCCGAGTACGACAAAACCCATGTGCGACACCGACGAATAGGCAATCATTTTTTTAAGGTCGTTTTGGGCAAGGGCATTAAAACCGCCGTAAACAATGGAAATGACGCCCAAAAGTGCCAAGACGAAGGCATATTCATTGGCTGCATCAGGAAAAATAGGGTAGGCGATTCGCAACAAACCGTAGCCCCCAATTTTTAGCAAAATCCCCGCAAGCACCACCGATACAGGCGTTGGGGCCTCTACGTGGGCGTCGGGTAGCCACGTGTGCAAAGGGACAATGGGAAGTTTGATGGCAAAACCAAGAAACAGCAACCAAAAGGCCAGCATCCGCGAAGGAATTCCAAATAAATAAACCTCGCCCGACAATGATAATAAGCTGTTGGGCAAGTAGTTGCGCATATCTGTCATGTAACGAAGGTCGAAGGTGTGTACCAACGTTTGGGTTAATTCTGACTCAACAGGGTCGATAACCGACAAATACAGCCCAATCATTACAATCAGAATGAGCAAAGAACCGACAAGCGTATAAAGGAAAAACTTAATCGACGCATATTCGCGGCGGGGGCCTCCCCACAGCCCAATCAAAAAATACATGGGCAGGAGCATAAACTCAAAGAAGAGGAAAAATAAGAAGAAGTCAAGGGCGATAAAACATCCTGTAATACTGGTAGTTAACAGTAAATACAAGGAGAAATAAGCCTTCTCGCGTTTGTCAATAGTCCACGAAGAAATCGCTCCCACCAGCATGACGACCGACGTTAGTAAGACCATCGGAAAACTGATACCGTCAATTCCGAGCAGGTAATCAATAGAAACGGTGCCCATTTTGCCCAACGAAAGCGTAATCCAATCTGCTTTTTCTACAAATTGGGGGGCTGGGTTGGAAGGGTCGTACATGGCGTATAAAACCCCCGATACAAGTACTTGACAAGCTGTAAAAAACAACGTAATCCATTTGTACGTGTGTTTGAAACGGTTAGAAATCAGGAGAATAGCAATCGTCCCTACTAAGGGGTGAAATACAAAAAAAGAAAGTAGATAAGGTATCTTCATAACTTAGTTTCAGTGGAGTACCCACAGGATAACAGCGATAATTCCTACGAGAACGACTACAAAATAAGATTGGGCTTGGCCGTTTTGGAGGTTGCGGGTTCGGCTGCCGACAAACCTTGCCAGCCAGGCCGCACCGTTGACTGCTCCATCGACGACCATTCGGTCAAAACGACCAATAATATGAGCGATAATGACGGTTAAATAAGCAAATCCATTGACGGTTACATCCACAATTTTACTATCGAGATGATACAGCCATTGTCCAATTTTTTGGAGAGGACTTATTAAAAATAAAAACTGCTCCGTTTCGGGGTCATGCTCCCTCAGAATTTGGAGTTGATGCTTGACCGAATCCCACCCTTGTTCGTATGCTTTTTTGATGGCATCGTGCAAGGTTCCAAATTGCTGAACAAGAGATGGAATGTTGTGATTAAAAGTACAAATGTATCCCAAACTAATGCCTATTGTTGCGACAATTATTGATAAAGTAGCAACAATAGTATGCCATTCATGGCTAACTTTGCTAGGAAAAAGTTGGAAAAACCAACCGTGTGCGGCGTCTAAAGGGTTGACTGAAAACCACACAAAAACCGACAATCCTGCCAACAAAACCATCGGGAGCTGCATGAGCTTATCGGCTTCGTGTATGTCAGGCGAGTGAACCACCGTTCCGGAGGCAGGTCGGGATAGAAAGACCAAACGCCATTGTTTCGTAATATAAAAGGCCGTTAATCCAGCTGAGAGAAGCGCTGCAATGGGTAACACGTACGCAATAGCAGTTCGTTGCGAAGCCCAGGCAAATGCTTCTACCAAAATCGCATCCTTCGATAAAAAGCCCGAAAAGAACGGTAAGCCTGCCAATGCAGCCGCGCAAATCGAATAAGCAATGAAGGTGATTTTCATTTTGGGGCGTAAATTACCCATTTGTCGCATGTCTTGTGTATGCACCGCGTGGATGACAGCTCCTGCGCACAAAAATAGCCCTGCTTTGAAAAAAGCGTGGGTTAGTAAGTGAAACAAAGCCGCTTCGCGCGCGCCAATCCCCATTCCGAGTACCATCAAACCTAATTGTGAAATGGTGGAGTAGGCCAAAAGTTTTTTGATGTCTGTTTGAAAAATGGCGCGATAAGCACCCATCACCATGGTAATTCCGCCAATGAGGGCGATGATGGTAAGGGCATCGGGCGTCAATAAAAAATAAATTCTTGCTAACAAAAAAATCCCCGCTGCCACCATTGTTGCGGCGTGAATCAGTGCCGAAACGGGCGTTGGGCCTTCCATGGCATCGGGCAGCCAAGCCGAAAGGGGAAATTGTGCCGATTTTCCTACCGCTCCACAAAAAAGCAGCAAGCCAATGAGTGTCAATTCATTATCAGAAACTGTAAACCGTAAACTGTTAACCGCCAACTGCGAATTTAGCACCGATAGTTCGCTCGTTCCGAAATACCAAAATAAGAGCAAAATTCCCATTAAAAAGCCTGCGTCGCCAATTCGGTTGAGGATAAAAGCTTTTTTTGCCGCCCAAACGGCTCGTGGTTTTTCGTACCAAAATCCAATTAATAAATAGGAAGACAAACCCACTAATTCCCAACCTACGTACATTAGAAATAGGTTGCCAGCGAGCACAATCAATAACATCGAAAAGACAAACACGCCCAAAAAGGCAAAATACCGCCAACGACCCGCATCGTCGTGCATGTAGCTGATGGAGAAAAGCTGAACCAACAACGCCACAAAATGCACAAGAACAAGCATGATGAGCGTAAGGTTGTCGGTTTGAAGCGATAACGTAAATGATTTTTCTTTGAGCTGAAACCACTCAACGGCAAACTGCTGCGGAGCATGTACCCACGATTGAAACAGATAAAGAGAGATACCAAGCCCGAGGAGAGAAACAAAGGATGCGACACAACCTGCCCAAGCATTGGCTTTTTTGCCTACTGACAACAGCCCGAGGCAACTAACCAAGGGCAAAAAAAGAAGAATGAGTAGCTTTGAAAACATTCAAACGTTAGCCTTTTGCGAGGGCAAAAGTAAAAACTATCTGCCAACTTTCAGAAGTTTACTGCAAAGCTGTTTCTAAAAATTCGCAGAAGAGTAATGATTTTGACTAAGTTTCTTTAATTTTCAACTGAATTTACTCGTATGTAGTACTACGAATCGCAAGTGGTGGTAAGGGAAATGGCTTTTATGATAAAAAATGGACTTTTGTGGGTGGTATTTGTGCTGATGACGGCATCGTCGCTGGCGCAGAAGCCCGCTATTGAACGTCCTGACCCCCGAAAAACGACAAAAGTCAAAGACACAACGCGCGTTTCTCTGCCCATTGATAGCCTTTTTAAAGCGAAACTAGATGCCCCCACCGCCAAAGATACCGCCTTTGGGAAAACGGCTAAAAAGGTGATTCCCAAGACGTTTTACAATGTATTGTTTCGAGATATTGATCGGCACATCGACTCGGGACAAGTGGCCCAAATGGAACAAAATCCGCATTTGCCGTTTGCGGGTCGTTGGATTCGCGAAATCCATATCCATAGTTTAGATGTTTTTGGTTACAGTGTGCATGATACCTTACAAGTACCAGGAAATTGGACCGAACGCACGGGAAATAAATTGCACCGAAGTACCCGCGAACGAACCATTTTAAGAAATTATCTTTTTTTTGAGGAAGGCGACGTTATTGATCCCGAAAAAATGCGCGACAATGAGCGTTATTTGCGTCAACAGGGAATTTTTCACGACGCACGCATTGTCATTGTACCCTTTCGCAATGCCAAAGATGCCGTCGATGTCCACGTTTATACCCAAGATTTGTGGTCGCTGCTGCCCGATGGGTCAGCCTCAAATTTTGATAATTTTACGATTGGCATAGAACAACGAAATTTTCGCGGCCTGGGGCAGTCGTTCAAAAATACGGTTTCGTACAACGGCCGCGACGAACGACAGCGTTTGGAATATGCTGGGCGCTATTTTATTCCTTCTTTTGGCAAAACGTTTGTGGCAGGGGAGGGGATACTCAACGTGCAGCGCGACCAAAAACAACTTTCTTTTAAAGCCTATCGTCCTTTCCTAACCCCCCAAATGAAATATGCGGGAGCCATCGAATTGGGATACTACAATCGTCGGTTGTTTGAATTTACCCTCGATTCCCTGACTGGGCGCTCCGTTAGGAATTATTTTTGGTCGCAATACGTATTGTTTGATGCGTGGATGGGACGCTCTTTTCGTATATTTTTTGGAGATGATAAACTGCGTGAACGGGCTCGGTTTGTGGTGGCTTTGCGGCATACTCGCCAATCTTTTTACAATCGTGACCGCAGCGTGACCGATAGTACCAACCAACTTTTCCAAAACACCCGCCCCACTTTGTTGAGCATTGGGTATTCTAATCGCCGATATCAGCGCGATTTGCTTATCTATGGTTTTGGCCGAACTGAAGACGTACCTGTGGGAGATTTGGTGTCGTTTGTTTATGGCAGCGACCCTGCCGAATTGGGTGACCGAAAGTACATAGGTTTAAAATATTCAAGGGCGCGTTACATTAAAATTGGGTACTTATATAACCTTACTAACATCGGCACTTACATAAAAGATGGCGCTACCGAGCAAGGGGTTTTTAGCACCGAAAACAATTACTTTACTCCATTGCATCGCTTTGGAGGAGAATGGTACGCGCGGCATTTTATCAACCTCAAATTTGCTTGGGGGTTCAATCGGTTTGCCAATGAATATTTTAACATAAGTGGCAACGAAGGCATTAGGGGTATTTCCAGCGACGAGCTGCGCGGTACCCGAAAATTGGTCATTGGTGCGGAGACGGTTTTCTTTAGCCCTCTCAATTTTTTGGGTTTTAGGGTAGCACCTTTTACTTTTGCCGATTTGGGATGGACTGCCTTTAGTGGACAATACCTCTTCCGAAACAAACCTTTTGCTGGCTATGGACTCGGATTTAGGTTCCGAAACGAAAACCTGACGTTTACAACTTTTCAGGTTCGACTGAGTATTTATTCGGGAATCCCAGACATTGGGCAGCCATTTCGGGCCAATTTTGATGGAGTCCCACCGTTAAGATTTAGGGATTTCGATATTTCGGCTCCTGAAATCGTCCAGTTTAAGTAAAAAGAAAATAATTGTTGAAATTTTGTTAATTATCTAATTGGATGATTATCAAAGAGATAAATTTTTATTTTCAATTTTTTCTAAAAAAATAAATTAAATGTATTGACATATAATGTAAATACATCATATATTTGCAACGTCAAATATGACACACGTACCATGTCTATCGAAACTGACATCAAACAAACAAAGTTTAAAAACCCGTATCAGCGAGTCGCAATTAACTTGCTTTATACAACAAACTGGTTATCAAATAGTCAGGCTTGTCTATTGAAGCCCTACGATTTGACTCCTCAGCAATACAACGTATTACGCATATTGCGAGGTCAACATCCGAAGCCAGTACGAGTAAATGACATCATTGAGCGGATGCTCGACAAAATGTCGAACGCGTCTCGCTTGGTGGATAAACTACTGGCAAAAGGCTATGTTCGTCGTACAGAATGCCCCAGCGACCGCCGAGCGGTAGATGTAGTAGTTACTGACGAAGGACTAAAGATTTTGTTGGAACTGGACAACATGCAACAAGAATGGGAAAACCAGTTGAAGCGGCTGACCGAAGAAGAAGCGAGCACACTAAGCGACTTGCTTGACCGCCTCCGAGGGTCATGCGCTGCTGAAGAAGGCCAGTGCCCATCTGTCGAAGAATAGGTTGATGCGAACTAATTTTGCACATTTAACTGTTGTAAAATCAAAACCTATTAATTCGATAAACCTAGTTTATAATTAGTACATTTTTAACGTTTAAAACTTTCAAAATTCACAATAAACACTAATTTTTTTAACTACAATTAAGTACAATGAAAACAATGAAAATGATTGCAAGTGTGTTGGTAGCTGGTTTGTTGGCCGTTAGCGGTGCTTCTGCTACTGAAAAAAATAGCTCGAAAAAAGCAGTTGCCTACAAAGTTGATGCGTCGAAAAGTGTGGTAAAATGGCACGCGAAAAAAGTAACTGGTGAACACTACGGAACAGTAGCATTGGCAAATGGTTCGTTGAACGTGGACGGCGCTAAAGTAACTGGCGGTTCTTTTGAAATTGACTTGACAACCATCAAATGTGATGACTTGACAGATGCAGGTTACAACGCGAAATTGGTGGGTCACTTAAAATCAGATGATTTCTTCTCGGTAGAAAAGCATCCAAAAGCAAAATTCGTCATCAAGAAAGTGGACGGAACTGGTGCTAACATCAACATCACTGGCGATTTGACAATCAAAGGAATTACTCAAAGCGTAACTTTCCCTGCGACAGTGAAAGCAGATGCGAAAGGCGTAAGTGCTAACGCGAAAATCACGCTTGACCGTACAAAGTGGGATATTCGTTATGGCTCAAAAACATTCTTTGCTAACATCGGTGACAAAGCGATTTATGATGATTTCGCTATCGACTTGACATTGGCTGCTGCAAAGTAACTTGACCTATTTTGAGAAATCAGAAAGCCTCTCCTGAGTTTTGGGAGAGGTTTTTATTTTTTCAGGGGAATGTAATTTTTGAACCTACCCATCGTTTTTTCAATAATGCGATTCCTGACTGCGACCACTTATGAAACGCCTAATCTGCCTATTAACAGCTCTTTCAAGTTATTCGTTTGCCCAATCTCCTGCGGCAACTCCAAAAACTGACACTTCGGAGGATGATGCCTTCGTTTGTCATTATTTTGGATTCAAACAACTCCAATCGCCCAAAGACATTTGTAACTACCTGAGCTTTCGCTCCAACCAACATGCAGAAGCGGTCGTGGACCGAATCTTAAAGCAAGTGGGCTTGTTGCGAAACTTTATCGTGGTCGAGTGTCCCAACACCGAAAACTGCTTTGCGACGGTGGTGGACGGCCAACGCTACATCGTTTATGACGGTGCGTTTATGAAGCGCGTTGAAAACGTAACCCACACCGACTGGTCGGCCATCAGTATTGTAGCGCACGAAATTGGGCACCATTTACAAGGCCACACCATTGATGGAAAAGGGGCGCGTCCGCAAAAAGAACTCGAAGCCGACCGTTTTTCAGGTTTTGTCATGCAGCGCCTTGGGGCTTCCTTAGAAGAGTCGCTGGTGGCCATCAAAACCTTGGGTGACGACAAAGCCACGTATTCTCATCCTGCCAAAACATACCGCATTGACGCCATTCGGCAAGGTTGGATGGATGCGGCAGGGCTAACAACGACCGCCACACCGTCGAAATCAGAAGCACCCCTAACGGCCAAAAATCAAAGTAAAATTCCCGTAACTGTCGCCTCTACAAGCACGGGTTCGTTTCCAGCTTCCGACGATGACGAGGAGGAAGAAGAAGACGACAAGGTAGGGTGTACTGCGGGAAATTGTGAAAATGGGTACGGCATTTATGTACACGAAAGCGGCGAGCGATACGAAGGAGATTTTCGGATGGGGCGACGCCACGGCATTGGAGTTCAATACTATCCCGACGGAAAAATGAAGTACAAAGGTGATTTTCAGGCCGACCAACGTGCGGGCTACGGCGCTTATTATTTCCCCAATGGCGATAAGTACGTCGGAATTTTTCAAAATAATTTACCCAATGGAAAGGGAACGTACTATTACGTGGATGGTGATCGATTTGTGGGTATCTTTGCCAACGGAAAACGCAACGGACAAGGCGCATTTTATCACCGTAATGGACGCAAAGAAGTTGGAGTCTATACCAACGACGAGCGAGTAAAATAGAAATTACCTGTTTTATCAAACATAATAAACATCATTTTGTTGTAAATTGGCGAGCCGCTGTAAAAAGCGGCTTTTGGTTTTTTAAAGCGAATACCTACATGGATTTTGGAAAATTAACGGATATTTCGGGGGTTAATTTTGCGCTACCCACTGACCCAGTTTTCAATCAGAGTGTGTTAAAAGGAACTCCCATTGCGGGAGAAAAACAAGTATTTGTTGGGCCACCCATTTGGGCCAATAAAGAATGGGTGGGGAAAATTTATCCCACCACGGCCAAAGAAAAAGATTTCCTTTACCATTATAGTCGTCAGTTCAATACGATTGAATTAAACGTAACGCACTACCAAATTCCGTCGGAGTCCACCATTCAGCGGTGGAAAGAGTCGGTGCCTGCTCATTTTAAGTTTTGCCCCAAATGGCCCCAAGAAATAAGCCATGACCGCCAATTGCGCGGTTGTGAACCTTTAAGCGACGCATTTACCAAGTCGGTGTTGGGCTTAGAGGCTAATCTTGGTATGACTTTTCTTCAACTAGGGCCGTATTTTGACGCGCGCCAATCCAAGGTGTTAATGACTTTTTTGAAACAACTCCCCCCTAAATTTCCCATAGCGGTCGAATTTCGTCACCCCGATTGGTTTGCGCAACCAATGATTTGGCAAGAAACCTTGCAGATGCTGCACGAGCTAGGCGTGGGCACAGTCATGTCGGATGTGGCAGGCCGCCGCGATGTGGTTCACATGGGCCTGTCAAATTCAACGCTTACGCTCCGCTTTGTGGGCAATGAACTTCACCCGACCGACTACAGCAGGGTGGACGAATGGGTACAGCGTTTAAAAAATTGGTTTGAAACGGGGTTGTCAACCGCCTACATTTTTGTTCACTGTGGTGAAAATCTTCATGCTCCCGAGCTGTCGAGCTATTGGATTGAGCAAATAAATAAACACTGCCACTTTGCACTCTTAGCTCCTCGTATTCAGCCTAAAGTAATCCAAGGCTCGTTGTTTTAATTGCTTCTCTTTTGCTACAAGGCATAAAAAAAAGTGCCGTTCACGCAACCATATCGGTTGGAGACTCGTAGATACGTTCAAAAGGAGTTTTTAACCAACAATCCATTTTTCTTTCAACATGAAAAATCAAACCATGAAACGAGGACAATTTTTGCGCAATTTGGGGCTTAGTAGCAGTGCGTTAATGGCATTTTACTGCATGGGAACAACCCTGACAGCTTGCTCAAGCGGGAGTGTTGACCCAGATACTTCTGGAACAGGCTCAAACACAGGGACAAATACAGGCACCACTGGCTTGACTGGTAACGCGGATTTGAGCAAAGGAGCGATTAGTTTTACCCTTGATTTAACGTCAAGCACCTACTCAACTTTAAAAACGGATGGACGCTTTGTGGTAGTCGGTAGTGTGATTGTGGCCAATGCCAAAGGCACCATCGTTGCCCTTTCAAAAACGTGTACCCACGAAGGTACAACCATTGATTACCGCTCGGCTCAAAATGATTTTTATTGTAGCAATCATGGTTCAGAATTTAGCACAACAGGTGCTGTAGAAGTCGGACCAGCTACCAAAGCCTTGACAGTATATAAAGCCCAACTAAGTGCCAATGGCAATACGCTCACAGTAAGTGCCTAATTTCCGAAGTTCCTCAATTAATAAAAAGCTTGTAACACATTTGATATTCCCAGATTATGAAAGTAGTTGCTAAAATAGCCCTATTGTGGCTAGTGATAGGTATGGTCAAGGCAAATGCCCAAGATGACTTGACAAAATTGCTGGAGCAAGAAACTCCCAAAACAACCGACTATACCTCTGCGACCTTCAAAGGGACACGGATTATCAATGGGCATTCGGTTGAAACAGTGAAGAAAAATCACCTTGATTTTTTGATTCACCACCGTTTTGACCGCCTCAATTCGGGTGCCTATAATTTGTTTGGACTTGATTATTCTACTGTCCGTTTGGGGTTTGAATACGGTCTGACCGACAACATCATGATTGGAGTTGGGCGTAGCAGTGTCCAAAAAACCTACGATTTCTTTGGGAAAGCCAAGTTGTTGCGGCAGGCAAGTGGAACAAAAAATATCCCCGTGTCTATCACAGGTTTGGTTAGCGCAGTCATCGAAACCCAAGATAAGACGCTTTCTACCCAAGACAAAACCTCGTACTGTACGCAATTGCTGATTGCAAGAAAATTTAATGACAAGCTGTCGCTGCAATTGAACCCAACGTTATTGTACCGCAATCGAGTGGCTACGGCTGCGCAAGAACGCGCGTTGTTTGCCCTTGGTTTTGGGGGACGAATGAAAGTCAGTAAGCGCGTCTCGTTGAATGCCGAATACTATTGGGCTTTCCGCGATCAAGATATTATCAATGACCTTGGCGATAAGTACAATAACTCGTTGGCAATTGGCTTTGACATCGAAACGGGTGGGCACGTTTTCCAGCTCCACTTCACCAATTCATCAGGTATGGTTGAAAAACAATTTATTGGCGATACGGCGGGGAGTTGGGGCAAAGGCGATATTCGCTACGGATTCAATGTGTCGCGTACGTTTAGCTTCGACAAGAGAGCTAAAAGCATGATGAAATAAAAACATACAATCATCTCAAACCTATTTGAATGGCTATGAAAACACGCATCAAACTTTTCTTGGGCTACCTGCTATTTGTGGGTTCGCTGCAAGCACAGGGGATATATCTGACCAATAAGGGAGAAACCACTTTCTTCTCAGAAACCCCCGTCGAGGACATTTCGGCAGTGAATAAGAACAGTGTAAGTATCATCAACACCGCAACGGGGGACGTAGCCGTGCAAATGGTGATGAAGCAGTTTGATTTTCCCAATAAGTTGATGCAGGAGCATTTCAACGAAAACTACATGGATTCGGACAAGTATCCCAAAGCCGTTTTTAAAGGAAAGTTGGTAGAAAAAATTGATTACACGAAAAACGGGACGTACGACGTCTCTGCCACGGGTGATTTAACGATTCATGGAGTGACAAAACCTCGTACCCTCAAGGGAAAACTCACTGTGGCTGAGGGAACAATCTCCATTAGCTCTGAGTTTGACGTTGCCTTGGTAGATCACAATATAGAGGTGCCACAGATGGTTTTTGTGAAAATCGCGCAGGTAATTAAAGTGAAATGTAAGTACAGTATGGCGCCACAAGCTGCTAAAAAATAAAGTAAAATAAGTATAGGTGTCGCACAGATTCCTTTTGATGAGTGGTCTTAACCAAGACTACTCATTTTTTGTTTCTCTTAATTTATCACTTTTAGTATCATGACAAAATTCAAATTCACACTCGTTTTTGCAGCAGCAGCGCTTATTTTGACCTGCGGATTTGTGCAAAAAAAAGGAAAATGGCAAAAGCTTTTCAATGGTAAAGATTTCAGCGGTTGGCACAACTTTAACAAGCAAGGGCAGCCCGTGTCGGATAAATGGAAGGTAGAAGATGGTGCAATGACCCTTACTGCCAGAGGCGGTGGTGATTTAGTAACTGACCAGGAGTTCGAAAATTTTGAGTTGGAAATGGAGTGGAAAATCGCCGAAAAAGGCAATAGCGGCGTGATGTGGGGCGTAGTAGAAGACAAAAAATATTGTTGCCCTTACAGCACAGGGCCAGAAATGCAAGTATTGGACGATGCCAAACACCCAGATTCGTTTGCAGGTAAAAATGGTAACCACAAAGCAGGTTCATTGTATGACATGATTCCACCCGCAGACCTGACGGCCGTGAAGCCCGCAGGAGAGTGGAACAAGGCTAAAATGGTTATTTCAAATGGACAAGGAACATTTTGGTTGAACGGTAAGCAAATGGTGACATTCCCAACCAAAGGAGAAGGATGGGATGCCTTGGTTGCCAATAGTAAATTTAAGACTTGGGAAGGATTTGGAAAATTTGCAAAAGGCAAGATTGCGTTGCAAGATCACGGCGACAAAGTATGGTACCGCAATGTCCGTATTCGTGAACTGTAGATAAAAACACAAACCCAGCTGAAACAGCTGGGTCTGACGTTCCTATCCACATCATTTTAAAACAGATTCTTGTAAAACCTCGCAGCTACACAAACCCCTAAGGTAGCGCGAGGTTTTTTTCATCATAGGTCAAGTTGTGATTGAATCAACACTGCAAAAATATGCAAACTTTTTGTTTTAATGCAACTTTTTTTTGCATTTTTTTGCAAAGAATTTTCAATACTTTGCAAACGATACTTGGATACCTGTCAGACACGTTAACCTATGATTAAAGAAGAACGCCAACGGCTCATTATTGAGAAGCTCAATCGTGACCAAAAAATCAATTTGTTGGAGTTGAGCCAATTGTTGAATGTCTCCTACGATAGCATTCGTCGCGATGTCATTGAGCTAGAAGACAAGGGGCTTTTGAAGAAAGTCCACGGAGGTGCGGTGGCCAATTCGTATTTATCGTTTAAAAATACGCACAATTATAGCGCCGATCAGCAAGAAGTAGTGATGCTGACCCGAAAAGCTCAAAAGCTTTTTTACAATCACCAGACAATACTCATGGATGGTGGGACAACCAATTTTCATATTGCGGAGCAGTTTCCTAAAAATCTGGAAATGACCGTGATTACGAATAGCTTACCCTTGGCCGCGGTATTGAACGAACATCCCAAAATCGAGACCATCTTACTGGGAGGCACTTACCATAAACGCTATCAAATCACGATTGGTAACCAAGTAATGAAGCAACTTGAGCATATTCGGGTGGATTTGTACTTGATGGGTTTTAATGGGCTAGATCCCGAAGTGGGCGTTACGCTACGCCATTATGAAGAGTCGGTCTTAAAACAGAAAATGGCGCAAGCAGCCAAAAAAGTAGCTATTTGCGCCATTACTGAAAAGCTGCATACAGTAGAAACCTATAAGGTATGCGACTTACAAGATATTGATATTTTGATAACAAGTTTAAAGCCTTCTGACGTCACTTTAAATGCGTTTCGACAGCAAGGTATTGAACTCATCTAAAAACATTGCAAAAGTTTGCAGTTGTTAAAGAATACCTTCGTCAGGGGTACGTTGTACAAGAATTTTGTCAATACGACTTTTATCCATGTCGATGATTTCAAAGCGATATTCCTGCCAAGTAAAATGTTCGCCAGTGGCAGGAATATCCTTGATAATGTGCAAGGCAAATCCGCCGAGGGTATTAAACCCAGTCAGTTCTTTGTTGTCTTCGACCACAATATCAAAGTGGTCGAGGAAATCTTCCCAAGGAAGCTGTGCATCCACCAAAAAGCTGCCGTCTTCGCGCTCAACGATGTCGTAGTTAAATTCATTCGTTTCTGACAAATCACCCACCAGAACGTCCATAATGTCGTTGAGGGTGGCAATGCCTTGCATGGCGCCGTATTCATCGACGATGATGCCAAAGTGCACGCGTCGCTCCTTAAATTTTTCTAAAGCTTGGTACGCTTTTATATTTTCGGGAATGTATAAAGTTTCTCTCGCCAACGTCTCCAACCGTCGAAGCTGACCGTCGAGGTCTTCGCCGAGCAAGTCTTTGACATAAATTAAACCAACAATATTGTCGATTCCGTCATTACAAAGGGGATATACCGAATGTTTGGATTCTAAGATTTTTGCCCTATTCACGTCGGGTTCATCGGCGGCATCTAGCCAAGTCACTTCTTGGCGATTGGTCATCAATGAAACAATTTTGCGATCGCCGAGGTGAAATACGTTTTCAACAATTTCTTGCTCGATTTCATCAATGGCACCTCCCGTGGTTCCTTCTTGGATAATTGTTTTAATTTCTTCCTCCGTGATTGCTTGGTTTTGTGGCTTAATGCGCAGCAATTTCATAATCAAATCGCTCGATTTGGCCAACAACCAAATAAACGGGGCCGTAAGGGTCGAAAGCCAATTCATTGGCGTTGCCATAAACTTGGCAATAGCTTCGGGGTTGGCCATCCCGATTCGTTTAGGAACAAGTTCCCCAAGTACCAACGAGAGATAAGTGACAAAAAGGACAACACCCCCAACGGCAATGCTGTGGGCGTAGGGTTTAAGCAACTCAAACTGTTCGATGTACGTTTGAAAATCAGTTGTAATACGTTCGCCACTGAATACCCCGTTGAGGATACCAATGAGCGTGATACCAATCTGTACTGTGGATAAGAAGCGATTGGGAGAGTTGGCAAGTTCAAGCGCGTGCTGGGCTTGACGGTCACCGTTGCGGGCCGCGGTTTCCAATTTCGACTTTCGCGATGAGACAAGCGCGATTTCCGACATGGAGAAAATTCCGTTAATGAGAACGAGTAGAACGATTACAAGTAGTTCCACGAAGGGGGGATGGTTGGTACAATTGCAAAATTATCAAAACTATTTGCTATCCAAAACAATCGCATTTGCTAATTTTGTCAAGTTTTACTTTCCATAGCAGAATGATTATTTTTATCAAAGACCGACCTATCCGAATTTTAAGCGAAAAGGCTGCCCAAAAGCTTCCCGATAGAAGCACTTTTGACAAGGTAGTGGATGCTAACCTAGAGATGTTGAAAGTGGCTAGTTTGCGCGGCCATTTGCTGATTTTAAACGCCACTCCCATCACGGTTGAAAAGTTGTTTCATTTTTTGAACAACTTCGATTTGCCTGATTTACAGTCGGTTTATTTGGTGCCAAAAGATAAAGAGGCCGTTGAAAAGCGCCTCAAAAAGATGTTTACGGTAGTAAAAGCTGCGGGTGGGGTAGTAACCAAAGGCGAGCAGTTTTTGATGATGTTTCGGCGTGGTTGCTGGGATTTGCCCAAAGGAAAATTGGACGAGGACGAAAAGTCCAAAAAAGCCGCTTTGCGTGAGGTAGAAGAAGAAACAGGCGTGAAAGCCGAATTGGTTGAAAAAATTTGTACCACGTGGCATACCTACAGCCAAAATAATCAAAAATACCTCAAACGAACAAAGTGGTACTTGATGCGCAACGTCAATGATAAAAAAATGGCGCCGCAACACGAGGAAGGAATTGAGCAGATTGTATGGATGACCGAAGCGGAAGCGCGTCAAGCCCTTGTCAACTCTTTCAGCTCAATTCGCTACGTGGTGGATTGCTTTCTGGGCCAAGAAGTGGACATGGATTAAAAACGATGTATCCTAAAACGCTACTTATCGCTGTTCTCTTGCTCGTGGCGCTGCCATCGGCTTGGGTGCGGGGGCAGCGTATTTCGGGGACGGTGACCGCGGCAACGACGGGCGAAAAACTGCCTTTTGTGAGCGTATTTTTGAACAATACCTCCATTGCGTCCGAGACAAACTTGGAGGGTTTCTATTTGCTAAAAAATATTCCTGTCGGCACCTACAGTCTCGTCGTTCGTCAAGTCGGGTTCAAACCTTTTACCCAAAGAATTGTCGTTGAAAACAACACGGAGTTAAAACTAGATGTCAGGTTGCTGACAGATGAAAAATTGCTGGAAGAGGTAAAAGTATCTCAGAAAAAAGACAAAGTTTGGGAGCAACAATTTGAGCAATTTGAAAAGCAGTTTTTGGGTGACAAATTAGCTAAAAACCAGTGCCGTATCGTCAATCCGTGGGTACTGGAGTTTAGCGAAGAAAAAAACGTACTCACTGCCAAAGCCAAAGACATACTCGAAATCAACAACCAATGGCTAGGGTATCAGATACGTTATTCGTTGAATGAATTTCGCTACGATGGCGCCCAAGTATTTTTTAGTGGTTTGGCCGAATTTACGTCGTTATATACCAATGAGGCTTCTCAAAAGGCAGATTGGGAACAGCATAGAGCAGAAGCTTACCGTGGTTCGGATGTTCACTTTTTTAAATCATTACAAGGTAAAACTTCTGCCCAAGAAGGCTTTGAGTTTTTTGTCGATAAACCAGGCGAAGACCCGACCAAGCGAACGCCTTTCTTTCACCAAAATCAAGTAAAAAAACTATCAAAAATACAGCTTGATAGTGCCGTGAAAGCGGTGAAAAACATTTACAGTTTGGCCTTGCCTGCGCGCATTGAGGTGCATTACAATGGGAAAGAAGGCGTGTTTTCGATTTACAAAGACAAAGCTTGTCAAGTGGCTTGGATTGAGACCAATGGTCAGCCTTTATTGTTTAACAGTCAGGGTATTATCTTGAATCCACAAGCGTGTTCGGTCTCTGGGTATTTGGCCGAAAACCGTATTTCTACGCTCTTGCCGCTGGATTATACGCCTCCTACAAACGCTACATACAATCCGCCAAAATCTCATATTAGTCTAAGTGAAGCGGCTTATTTTACGACAGACAAGCCTTACTATTTTACCAATGACGTCGTACAAGTAAGCGGTCAAATGCGCTATTCGTCCGAAGAGGGAGCGGATACACTGAGCCAATTGGTGTATATCGAATTGGTACAACCTGCGACTAAAAAGGTGCTTGTACAACAGCGATTATCGCTGGAAAATCGCCACTTTACTGCCCAGTTTTTACTACAGGATTCTTTGATTACACCTGATACGTACCTGCTCCGCACCTATACCAAATGGGGGAAACATCAGTCGGACAGTACTTATTCCTACCGCTGGATTCCCGTGCTGAAAAATGAGGAAATGGCGGTGTACTTGCCCACTGTATCCACGGATTCGATGTCGATAAAAGTGGAGGAGTTACATGATTCCTTGGTTGTTTCACTACCCTCTGAGGGATTTTCTTGGGGCACAATGACCGTTCTTAGGGGAAATGTTGGGGCAAGGCATCCGCTAACGAGCCTCAATGAGCTGGTTGCTTGGCGTAACGGCCCTATTGAACGAGGAATGGTGGTTGCGGGAAAAGTACCAAATTATCGCCCCAATAAACATGAGTCGGTTTTGATGGTATTGCCCAGTGCCAATTTGAGTTTTTTTGCTTCTATCAACTCCAAAGGCCATTTTCAGTTTACAAATTTACCGTTGGAAGGGAAACAACCTGTACTATTGCAAGTAACCAATGCCAAAGGAAAGCCCGCACTTGATGCCACCCTTAGCGTCGATTCGTTGGTTTCGCCCAAGTGGCTGCCCGTACTTTCCTCAAACCAGTGGAAAATTGTGCCGATGTATTACGATGGGCTAGTCAAAGGCATTACCGTGCAGTTGAATGAAGTGCAAGTAAAGGCAAAATTGCCCCCCAAACCCATTACTTCAATGTATAAGGAGGCCGATTATGTACTTCAGGGAAAAGATTTATACGAAAATGCGGTTGGAATGAATATTCTATCCGCGATTCAGGGCCGAGTGCCAGGGCTACGAATTGTAGAATTTCCTGAGGACAACGGACTGACCAAATTGGTCATTACGATGCGCATGGGGGCATCGGCGGGAGGTTTTGTGCGAACAAAACTACCTCAACCGCTGGTACTGGTAGATGGGGTCGGATTTGATAACATTAACCTTATTTCTCAAATACCCGCTTCTCAAGTAGAGCGGGTGGAAGTGGTCAACCGAGCTGAGTCCTTGTTGGGGCTTAGGGGCTATGTAGGGGTTATTTCCATTATTACTAAGCACGCGGGTGCAGGACTTGGAGAAGTAAGCACCAACGAACCCAAAGGATTTCAAAAGTTTATGGTCGATGGGGTGTCTCCGAAATTGACACCAAAGTTGGGGCAGTTAGTTGCGTATTGGAACCCCTCTGTTTTTCCTTCATCGTCGGCAATAACGACCATTAAAGTCCCTAAGCCACCAAAAAATGGGCTGTACAGCATTTATTTTGAAGGGCTCACCTACGGTGGTAAACCAGTGGTGGCTAAAATGCACTACACTGCCCATTAGCTGGGTTTACTGCTGCTGCATCCAGTTGACGGTCATTTCGATAATGGCAGCGTTGAAATTGTGGGAAGCAAAATCTTTGTATTTCCCCTTTTGTTGGAGCTGTTTATATTCTGTAAATGAATTTACCCTTGCCATAAAGTGGTCGGCATTTCTCAGTAATTTGTAAGTACCTTTGTTAGGCAACGACTCATTGACGATTTGGGCAATCTGCTGCGCTGCTTCTGGACTAATCGCTTGGCTGTCGAATTCTCCGTGGATGGCCAAGGTAGGTACATTCGCTTGTGCCCACGTTTGTAGAAGGTTGACGCGGTTTAAATCAGCAAAGTACCCCGCCGAACGTCCCCAAAATGTCCCTCTCCGATAGCCGAGTGGGTTTTCTTTGGAAGTAAGTATGGCTTCAAAATCGGGGACACTGAGCAAATCGGTGGCACTACGGCCTTGTACTAGCCATTCGTACAAGAGTGGTGTCATCATGCGGGCATTGACATCAGAAGGTAAAAGTGATTCTTTGTAGAGCAGGGGTTGCTTGCGAAACACATCAAGCATGTGCTCAAACCAAGGTTTTACTACCGTACCATACACCATCACGCCACGTGGCTTGAGCCGCGCTTTCAGGGCGACAATGGGGACGGCCGTTCCACCGATTGAATGTCCAAAAATAAAAACCTTTGAGCTGTCAACAAAGGGAAGTTTTTGGGTAAAACGAAACGCATTCTGAAAAGCGGCGAGTTCTTCTTGGTAATCCAGTCTTGCACAGTCTTTGGTGCCAGCACTTTCGCCCACACCAGGCTTTTCGACCCGCACCACGGCATAGCCTGCTTTCACCCAGCCATCAACCAATTGTTTGGTAGGAGAGAGGCTATCTTTTGAAAAATCAATGGAACCACAATCAAAATCTTGGATATAAAATACGGCAGGAACTTTGTTGGGGCTGGAGGGGCGGTGCACGATGGTGCGCAAATACCCACGTTGGTACGGAACTTCGTCGTAAAACACTTCGCCTGCGGAGTTTTCGCGGGGGGCAGGTTTGACGATGCCCACGGCACGCGTTTTACGGTTTTTACGGAGATAGGTAATGGAGATGGGGTCGTTTTCTTTGAGCTGTTGTTCGAGGTTATGGAAATCAAAAAGATAGAGCGAGTCTGTTTCGTTGATGGATACCAAAATATCGTCAGGACGGATACCCAACTGTGCGGCTGTTGATTCTGGATGAACGCTTTTTACCCAAATACAATGGGCTTCCTCTATTTTGAGGGCATTAAGGAGAGAATCTGGTGCTTCGACGTAGTCAATTCCTAATGATCCTTTGCGGTGAAGGTGTTGGGCCTGAGCGGTTGATACAAAGGCAATCAACAAGATGAAAATTCCGTGGCTGAGTTTTGCGTACATCTGAATCTAAGATAAAAGTAAAGCAGGAGACACTGCAATTTGGTACAAAATTTACGCCAAAAATTTTGATAGAAAAAATCACTAAAAATTAGTCTTCGAGCTTAATTTTTAGCCCATCGAATCCCAACCTAATGTGAGCGGGTAGTTCTTTTTCTACTTCGGCATGGCGGCCCATTTTATGACTCAGATGGGTAAAATAGGTCACTTTGGGCTTCAAAATTGACACAACATCAATGGCCTGTTGCAAATTAAAATGCGAAATGTGCGTTTCGCGCTGCAAGGCTCCTAAAATCAGAACATCAAGGTTTTGAAGTTTCGCCAGTTCTGCTTCGGGAATATGATTAACGTCGGTTAGATAGGCAAAATTGCCAATGCGGAAGCCAAAAACGGGCAAGCGATGGTGAAGCACGTCGATGGGGGTAAACGTAACGCCCAAGACGTCGAAGGGGGTATTGGTAATTTCGTGGAGCTGAAGTCGCGGAATACCAGGGTAGCGGTAGTCGGCAAATACGTATTCAAACTCGCGTTTTAGCTGTTCTAAGACCTGCAAACGCCCATAGACGGGCATGTCTTTGTTTTGAAGAAAATTAAAGGCACGGACATCGTCTAAGCCCGCGGTATGGTCTTTGTGCTGGTGCGTAAAAATGACGGCATCCAGTTGGGTGATATCTTCACGCAGCATTTGCTGACGGAAGTCGGGGCCTGTGTCGATGACAAAACACTTGCCTTGTGTTTCGACATAGATAGACACCCGTAGGCGTTTGTCGCGGTAGTCCAACGACCGACAAACGTCACAACGACAACCAATCAATGGAATTCCCGAAGATGTCCCTGTCCCAAGGAGCGTAATGACCATTCGTTATAAAATAGTGAGGATGCGCAAAAGCATTTTTACGCATCCCCATCGTTCGTTATTATTCTGCGGCAGTCAGTTCATTTACAATTTCAACGAGGCGGTCAAAATTGAGCGGTTTTACGAGTACATCGTTGAATCCTGCGGTAGTAAAATCTTCTTCAGAGTAGTTTTTAGCATTTCCAGTAATAGCTACCACTGGAAGTTGAGCTTTAGCTTTGTTGGCTAGTCCCCGAATTGCCTTTACACATTCCATACCATCCATGATAGGCATGTTAATGTCGAGCAAAATGATCTCAAAATCTTCTTTATCCAAAATTTGTAGCACTTGCTCGCCATTTTTGACGGCGGTAATTTCAAAGTTTTGGAACTCCAAAATTTTCTTTGCTAGGTTTTGGATTACAGAACTGTCTTCGGCAATAAGTACGCGCTTTTGCGACATGGTAATAGGAAGTTTTTGGTGGTTTAAAGCTTTGCTTGGCAAACATTCAAAGAAATGAGACACTAAGTAAACCGAAAAATTTTAAACTGAAAAATGTAAAATGTAAAAGTTAGCGCTTTTCTTAATCAACTCAATTTTACCTACACCTTTTAAAGGGCGAGGGGAGGGGTAAAAACAAAAAATCCCGCACCTAAGTGCGGGATTTTTTGGTATGAGAGTCAACCGATTAGTTGAAGATATAGCGGATACCGAATTGGCCTTGCCATACGTTGTTGACGTTGATACTCTTTACAAAAGCATCTTTCAACAAGATTGTTTCGCTGTTTACAACTTGCGTTGCCATACGATAAACAGGAACACCTTGCGCGCTTACGCTTGCCATTGTCAATGGGTTTGTACCAGTAGTTGTGTAAGCTACACCCCATTTGTTGTTAAGCAAGTTACCTGCGTTAAGAAGGTCGAAACGGAAACGAAGGATGTTTTTCTTGCCTTTTGAACCGACAGAGATGTTGAAATCTTGTTCAACTGTGAAGTCGAAACGAGTCAACCAAGGTACAGCAGCACCGTTACGTTCTGCATATTGACCACGACGAGTACTCAAGTAAGGGTGGTTGGTGATGTATTCGTCAAAAGCAGCGGCTTGTTGTTCTGGCGTAAATGTTTTACCACCTGAAGTAAGCGATGTGAAAGTCAAATCAGAACCTTTGTTAGGAACGAAGATAAGGTCGTTGTTCTGACCGTCACCGTTGATATCGCTACCAGAAATATAAGATACTTTGAAACCACTGTTTGATACCATACCCAACGTGAACATGGTAGAACCACCCAATTTGCCACCGTAGTTGATACGGTAGTTCAAATAACCTACGATACGGTGACGAAGGTCGTTATCAGACCATGATGGCGTCAAGTAGTTTTGACCTGCTACCGTTGGAATGTTAGCCAATACCGTACTTGCTACTGACTGAATGTCTTTGGCTACTGCATAGGTGTAACCCAACATACCACTGAATCCTTGCGTTGCTGTTTTTTCCAACTTACCTGTCAATGAGTAAGAATATCCTTCTTTCGTATTCGTCAAAATGAAGGCGTTGGTGTTAGCAGCGTTGATAAAACGAGCTGGGTTCACTGCTGCACCTGACAAACCTGATGCAGGGAAACGACCGCGGGTATCTGGGCCAGTAAATGTTGTGCTTGAGCCTTTCAAGTTGGCGTCGATGTAGCGAAGAGCCTGTACGTTTTTGTTGTAAATACCTTCTACGGTAGCAATCAAACCGAAAGGAAGTTTTTGGTCAATCGCCAAGTTGGTTTTCCAGATAACTGGGTTTTTCAAACCATCTACCGAAGCGTTGATTACGTATGCAGGTAATTTGGTAATGTCAGTCGTAGCAGGTCTGTAACGGCTAGGGTCAGTTGTGAACGGATAAGCCGTAGTGTTAGTGAAGTTAAGAACGGCAGTGTTTACCCCGTTGTTACCCAATTGGTTAGATACCAATACTTGTGGAATACGAGATACAAAAATACCTGTTCCTCCGCGTACCTGTGTGGTTCTGTCTCCTTTTACATCGTAGTTAAATCCAAGACGTGGAGAAACCAACAATTTGTTGCTTGGGAAAGCGCCTGTGCTTACTTTAAGGTCTTTACCATTTTCGTCTTTGTAGGTCAAACCTGCCACAACTGGGTTGTTAAAGTCTTTGGCCAAGTCATCGTTGTAGTCAAACAAATCGAAACGAACACCACCAGTCAATTTGAATTTGTCACTTACTTGGAATTCATCTTGGAGATAAGCAGCATACGTTGATTGCTTCAATGTTTGCAATGGCTCAGCTCCGTCTGGCAAGAGTGAATAGCGGTAGTTGAAACGTGCTACTGGTACTGGTGAAGTGGCCAAGTTTGGATTGGCTTTATAGGCCAACGCTGCCGTTTTGAAATCTGCGATTGAGTTAAATACCCATACCCCGTTTGATGCAGGGAAGAACACGTTGTTTGATGTAAAGTGTTCGTACGAAAGACCTAAAGTGATGGTGTGCTTCCCAGCGAAGTAGCTCAAGTTGTTGGTAAAGTTCAACGTTGAGTAGTTCAACTTGTTGTTAGGCGTAAATGGATCAAAACCTGTTGAAGTATAAGTACTACCGTCTTTTAAGATGTCAATCGTTGGGAAAATGTCATTTTTATACTGACGATCTTCGATTTGCTTGTTGTAGGTAGCGATGAAGTTGTTGGCAAATTTACCACCAAAGTTAGAGTTCAATTCGGCTACAAACGAACGAGTGTTATCAGCGATTAAGTAACCCGTATTTTCTGGTGAAAGTGCCAAGTTTGAGTTAGTACGGTTACCGTTACCTGCGGTGTTACTACTGTTACTGTTACTGATGATTGAACCCGACTGTGAGTTGTGGTGTGAATAGCGAACCGACAATTTGTGGTTGTTATTGATGTTGTAATCAAGACGAACAAGGCCTTTTTTACTTGTTACATCGTTGTTGAAGTTATCAATCGCACCTGACTCGTAGTTGAAGTTGGTCTTCATGAAGTTCGCAATGTCATTCAAATCATCTGCTGTCACGCGTGATACGTTACCTGTAGCACCTGAGCGGTTAGCTACCCAGTTGAGGGCAGGCGTAGAACTTACGAAGTTCTCAAAGTTGGCAAAGATAAAAAGTTTGTCTTTGATGATAGGCGCACCAATACGGAAACCAAAAGTCTTTTCGTTAAGGTTTACCGTTGGAAGCGACTGTCCGTCTGCTTTTTTACCAACTAGGCTGCTACCTCTTGTCAAATAGTAGGCAGAACCTGTTACTTCGTTTGTTCCAGAGCGAGTTACGGCGTTGATACCCGCACCTGCAAAACCTGACTGACGAACGTCGAAAGGAGCGATGTTGATTTGAACTTGCTCAATCGCGTCCAAAGAAACGGCGGTTGTTCCTGTACGGCCACCAGCTTGTGAAGAAGAACCCAAACCGAACCCGTTGTTGAACACCGAACCGTCGATGGTAAAGTTGTTCAAACGGCTATCTTGACCACCAAATGAGCGGCCGTTGCTGTAAGCATTGTATTTTGTAATATCATCGATGGTACGACCGATGGTTGGCAAGCTGTTAACGGCATTCAAACCCAACGTAGTGGCAGCACCCGTACGGCCCGATGAGAAAATGTCCGAACGACCGCTTGTTACTACTACTTCTTGAAGTTCTTTTCCGTCTTCAACCAAGCTGAAGTTTGCATCGGCAGCGGCTCCTAAGTTGGCGTAGATATCGTCTTTAGATTGCTCTTTGAAACCGACAAATGTAACAACAACTTTATAAGGACCACCTACACGAACCGAAGGAAGAACAAAACGTCCTTTGTCGTTGGTAACAGTTCCGTATTTAGAACCAGATGGTGTGTGGATAGCCACGACAGTAGCACCAGGCAACTCAGAGCCTTTCGTGTCTTTGACAACACCTCTGATTGAAGAGGCCGTCACCTGTGCGTTGGCGGAAGATAAACCCATAAAAACAGCGGCAATGACTGCGAAAAGTCCAATTACTGCTTTGCTCTTTCGTAGAAGTTGAAAGTTCATACAATTTGGGAAGTTGGTTAGAATTATGATTTGGTTTTTAATTGCTGATAAGCAATGAAATGCGGTGCAAAGAAACAAGAAAATTGATTGACAAACAAAAGCCAATTCTTAATAAAATACCAAGTTAACATTGGGAACTGCTTGATTTATTGGAATAAACCAATTTTTTATCACAAAATTTCAAAAAAAGTAGGTTAAAAAATTGTTACCTTCAACTTATTTCTAAACCTATTTGGTTGAACATACAACAGTGTCACGTAAAAAATGTTTACTTGCACTTCTTTTAGACCGAAGATTTGAATCACTGATGACAACTGACTTAAAATCGTACAAGTTGACCCAATACAGCCACGGAGCGGGCTGTGGCTGTAAAATATCCCCTAAAGTGCTGGATGTAATTTTAAGTCAACAGTCCACAGTTGGCAGTCCAAAGCTTTCCAGCGACAAGGCTCAATCGCTCCTTGTCGGAAATGACTCTCGGGATGACGCTGCCGTGATGGATTTAGGAAATGGGGAAGCGATTATTAGTACCACCGATTTTTTTATGCCCATCGTTGATGACGCCTTTGATTTTGGTCGAATTGCTTCGGCGAATGCTATTTCGGATGTCTATGCCATGGGTGGAATGCCGCTTTTGGCCATTGCTATTTTGGGTTGGCCTATTGATAAACTCCCGCCTGAAGTGGCGGCGCAGGTAATAGAAGGAAGTCGGTCGATTTGTGCGGAAGCAGGTATTCCGTTGGCTGGCGGGCATAGTATTGATAGCCCTGAGCCCATTTTTGGTTTGGCCGTGACGGGTAAAGTCGCCATTCCCAACCTCAAAAAGAACGATACCGCCACTGAGGGCTGCTTGTTGTATTTGACCAAAAAACTTGGCGTGGGTATTCTGACAACGGCGCAGAAAAAAGGGATTCTCAAGGACGAACACGCCGATATTGCACCTCAGCAAATGATGCAACTCAACCAAATCGGGGCAGTATTGGGTACGTTACCCTACGTGACCGCCTTGACGGATGTAACGGGTTTTGGGTTGCTAGGGCATTTGATTGAAATGGCCGAAGGAAGTGGGCTGAGTGCTGAAATTGATTTTGAAAAAGTACCCAAATTGCCTTTTATAGAAGATTATTTGGCCCAAAAGTCGTTTCCAGGTGGGACAGTTAGGAATTGGGATAGCTACGGTCATAAAATAGGGGAGGTGTCAGAATTGCAAAAGTTCATTTTGGCAGATCCTCAAACCAGTGGTGGATTGCTCATTGCGGTAGAACCAGATGCCCAAGAGGAATTTGAGGCATTGATGGAAGAACGTGGCTTTGAACTACAAACCTTTGGAAAACTGGTAGAAAAACGTGAAAAAGTTGTTTATGTGAAATAAAACGCAAGGTTCTTTGTTGGGATTAGTAACTACCCAGTTGCAAAAAGGGGATGTGAGAGATGCGTCTAAATGATAAGTTTGTAAATTTGCCAAGAACATTAAATTTAAGCTGAAAATGACAACCAAAGCAATAAGTGTTAACAAGCTGTCAACGTCAAGAAAAACAGCTAAGACTATAGATGATGGTACTGTTGAAATGGGGGCTATTCAGGAGAGTATGAAGCCTTCTGATCTTTTCAGGGGAGTTTGGAGGAAAAATAAAAAAAGACTTTCGGCGAATGAAGTACGTAATGAGGCATGGCAAAGAAACAAGTAAAAAATGTCATTATAGACACAAATATTATTTTTGAACTACTTGCGGAAAACCCTCTCTTTTTAGATGAAATAGATATTATTGGCCATGAATTTCTTTTTGTTTCTTCTGTAAGCGTTTTAGAAACTTATTACGGTATGCGCAAAAACGAAGAACGGCAAACAAAAGAATTGTTTAAAAGTCTCAATCGTATCTACATTGATAAAGAAATAGGAAAAAAAGCGGAAGAAATTATGTTTCAATATCGAGGAAAGAGACCCCAACTGCCCGATTGTTTGATTGCGGCGACTTGCCTTGTATTCAATCTTGAACTTTATACTCTCAATCTGAAAGACTTCGATTATATCAAGGGGCTTAAACTTTATAAGCCTAAAAAGTATTTTCAACATTCCCCTTTTTGAGACGTGTTATTGTTCTTGAGACCTAGGTCTCGGAGCTACACATAGTCTTCCAACTGTAAACAATCAACTGTGAATCCGAAATTATATCTTGTACCTACGCCCATTGGCAACCTAGAAGACATTACCCTACGCGCCATTAATGTCCTCAAAAGCGTGGATGTGGTATTGGCAGAAGACACCCGTACATCTGGAAATCTGCTCAAACACCTCGGGATTTCAAAACCCATGCAGAGCTACCATATTCATAACGAACACCAAACTGTTCAAAAAATCATCGCTCGAATCTTGAAAGGAGAAAGCATGGCCTTGGTGTCGGATGCGGGAACGCCTGCGGTATCAGATCCAGGGTTTTTGTTGGTACGCGAATGCCTCAAAAACGGCATTGAAATTGAGTGTCTCCCTGGCCCGACGGCTTTTGTACCTGCCTTGGTCAATTCGGGACTGCCTTCTGACCGATTTACGTTTGAGGGTTTTTTACCCCACAAAAAAGGCCGACAAACGCGCTTGACCGAACTCAAAGAAGAAGAACGAACGATGATTTTCTACGAATCACCGCATCGCCTTTTGAAATCGTTGGAACAATTTGCGGAGTATTTTGGGGGCGACCGTCAGGCGTCGGTTTCGAGAGAATTGACAAAAATGTTTGAAGAAACCGTTCGAGGAACATTAACCGAAATTATTGCTTACTTTACCGAAAAAACAATCAAAGGTGAAATCGTTATTGTCGTATCAGGGAAATAGGAGTTTCCAGTTTCCTGTTTCCAGTTTGGGGTTTGCTGTTTCGGAGTTACTATTTCTGTCATATCGACGAAGGAGGTATCTAACTCCATCCGTTTTTTCACTGTTCGCTGTTTGCTGCCTGCTGACCGCTTCAACCCTCTCCGCTCAAACCCTTACCAAAGAGGCCAAAATCAGCTTGGTGACCATTGCTCCTGGAAACAGCGTATTTGAGGGAAGTGGTTTTGGACACAGTTCCTTGTGGGTTTCGGACCCAGCCAATGGTATCAACAAAAATTACAATTACGGTACCTTCACTTTTCAAACGGGCAACTTTTTACTGAAGTTTGTGCAAGGGACGTTGCCGTACACCATTTCGGTAATTCCGATGGAATACGTAGTGCCGCATTACGAAGCTGAGCGACGGGACATGACCGAACAAGTGCTGAACCTTTCGCAAATGCAAAAACAGCGTCTGTACGACTTTCTCGAAAATAATGCCTTACCCCAAAACCGCGAATACCAATACCGTTTCTTTTTTGACAACTGTTCTACTCGTTTGCGGGATGCACTCACGGCGGCTTGTGGCGATAGTTTGGTGTATTATAACAAGCCTATCGAAGGAGAGGCCAAAAGTTTTCGGGAATGGATGAACGACTATTTGGTGGAAAAACCTTGGGAGCGATTTTTGATGAATTTGGCCTTAGGACTTCCTTCGGATGATGTCGCTACGCCAATGCAAGAAATGTATTTGCCGTACAATTTGATGCACCATTTTGACAAAGCCAAAGTCGGAGGTAAGCCGCTCGTAAGTGCAACGCAGCCTTTGGTAGTGACCAACTTCTCGCACATGGCACAACGGTCGCAACCGTGGTATCTTAGTCCGCTATTTTTGTTGATTTTGTTAGTGTTAGGCACCATTTGGCATACCCGCCGACAGCAACAACAGGTAAAAATCGGCTATACCTTTGATAAAATACTCTTCACGGTTGTTGGACTCATGGGATGGGTTTTGTTTGGACTAGCCACCGCCACCAACCACGGTGTCACGGCTTGGAATCCGCACATTCTCTGGATGTTACCGCTTCATTTACCTTTGGCTTTTTTCTTTGCTAGCGTTCAACAAGGGGGCTGGGTGCTAAAATACCTACAAATTACTTTTGGGCTGGTGGGGCTTTATTTACTCATCGTAGCAGTGGGGAGCGTCATCAAAGGCTCATTTGTCGGGATGCCTGTAGAGGCATGGTTACTCATTTTCTGCCTTGTGCATCGGTTGTTCTTTTTACTTAAAACAAAGCGTTAAAATCATTGTACATGAATCTCGAAAACATCACGTTACAAACCATAGAAATTGTCCGCCAAGCGGGAGGATTTATCAAACAAGAAGCGGCCAAATTTGACCGCTCACAAACCGAATACAAAGCTGCTAACAACCTCGTTTCGTACGTTGACAAAGAAACCGAAAAAATGTTGGTTGCAGGTTTGCGCCAAATTTTACCAGAAGCAGGTTTCATTACGGAAGAAGGTACGGCGGGCGAAGAATCAAACCTGAATGAGTTGTATTGGGTCATTGACCCTTTGGACGGAACTGCCAATTTTATCCACGGCCTACCTGTTTATTGCGTAAGTGTGGGGCTGGTTCAAAATAGCATTCCAATCGCTGGTGTGATTTATCATTTAGGGACAGAAGAGCTTTTTTATGGCTGGCAAGGCGGTGGTGCGTGGAGTTTGAGCCTTCGGTATATGTTGGGTGGATTACCGTTGGACGAATCATTTTTACAAAATGCCAATCGCCTGAAAGTGTCGGCGGCGTCAACGCTTGGAGATAGCCTTTTAGCGACAGGTTTCCCTTATTATAAATTTGAAAAGCAAGACCGTTACCTCAAAATTTTGGAAACACTCATGCAGCGCTGCCACGGTTTGCGACGCATGGGAGCTGCTGCCATCGACTTGGCGTATGTGGCGGCGGGTCGTTTTGAGGCTTTTTATGAATATAATCTCAATTCGTGGGATATGGCGGCGGGAGCACTCCTTATTTTAGAAGCAGGTGGGCAAATTACCGACTTTTCAGGTGGCCAGAATTGGTTGTTTGGAGGTGACGTAATTGCGGGCTGCGCTGCCCAAACCGAATTACTTGAGGTGATTCAAGAACATTGGGGATAATTCCTGAACGGCGTGTTAGCTAAGTTTGTTAAAAGTTTTACCCGCTGATTAGCGCAGATTGAGAAGCGCAAATAACCGCAGATGTAATTTCTTTTTCAGCGAACATCTGCGTTTGTATTAATCTGCGGACTTCTGTAGGCGAAATAATGAAATTATTTGCTTAACAATGTGTTGAATTACAGGTAATTGTTGTTTAAAAAAGGCTTTCATGGGTAACTCACAAACGTTGCCAACATGAAAGCCTTTTTGATAGTTAGTCTCTTTCTCGTAAGCTTTTCGCTTTACTCCCAAGTGCCTGAAGAGTATCCCGTTCATCCCGATGCAAAAGTCAAAGAGGGAGTGCCGAAAGGGGAAATTCTTAAATTTACGTTCGAAAATTCAAAATTCTTCCCAGGTACTTGGCGGGAGTATTGGGTGTATGTTCCTGCCCAATACACGCCTTCGCAACCTGCTTGTCTGTATGTCAACCAAGATGGGATTCAGTGGCAGGCGCCTACGGTTTTTGATAACCTTATTCACCAAAAAGCAATGCCTGTTACCATTGGGGTGTTTGTGATGCACGGGCGCGTCAAAGCCGAACAGCCAGAGAAAGCCTTAGATCGTTTTAATCGTAGTTTTGAATACGACGGCCTCGGCGATACCTACGCTCGTTTTTTACTGGAAGAACTTCTGCCCGAGGTAGAAACTAAAAAAACGTCGGATGGAAGAGCTATTCGACTGTCGAAAAACGGCAATGACCGCGCCATCGGTGGGTCGAGTAGTGGAGCCGTGTGTGCGTTTACGGCGGCATGGGAACGCCCCGATGCCTTCAGTCGGGTTTTTAGCGCAATTGGTACGTATGTGGGCTTGCGTGGAGCCGACCGTTATGCGACGCTGGTTCGAAAATACGAACCCAAACCGTTACGCATCTTTTTGCAAGACGGCACCAACGATTTGAATATCTACGCGGGTGATTGGTGGATGGCCAATCAGACGATGGAGCGGGCATTGATTTTTTCGGGTTATGAAGTGCAGCACGTGTGGGGCGAAGGAGCGCACAATGGCAAGCATGGTACGGCTATTTTTGCGGATGCCATGCGTTTTTTATGGAAAGGCTGGCCTCAAAAGCCCAACATTGGTTCAACCAAGAACCCCATGCTCAACGATATTTTACTACCCAATGAAGACTGGCAATTGGTAGGCGAAGGTTATAAATTTGCCGAAGGCCCCGCCGTGAATGCCAAAGGTGAGGTGTTTTTTGCGGATGGCGATGCCGCCACGTTTTGGAAAGTGGGTACTAACAACCAAGTGGGGGTATTTGCCAAAAATACGGGAAACTCTTACGGGTTAGCTTTCAGTCCCGACGGGAAGATGTATTCTTCTACCCTAACAACCAAAGTAATCAATGCGTACGATGCGGGGGGAAAACGTACAAAAATCACCGAAGGGTTTGCAGGAAATGATTTGGTAGTAGCCAGCAACGGAAATATTTACGTCACAAGCCCGTCGTCTGACCCAAAAGTGCCAAGTAAAGTGTGGTTGGTGCGTCCAAATGGGCAAAAATTGGTGGTGGACGAGGGACTAAAATTTCCGAATGGAATTACCCTATCGCCCGACCAAACGCTGCTGTATGTGTCTGATACGCGTTCTCATTGGGTATATAGCTATTCGATTTTATCGGATGGTACGTTGGCCAACAAACAAAAATACTACTGGTTACACGCGCCCGACACCGCCGATGACGCAGGGGCAGATGGGATGAAAACCGACCGAGATGGCCGCCTATACGTGGCGACCCGTTTGGGTATTCAAGTGTGCGACCAAGCGGGGCGGGTGAATGCCATCATTCCGACTCCCAACGGCGACGTGTCTAATCTTTGTTTTGGGGGCGAAAATTTCGATGTCTTGTACGCTACTTGTGGCGATAAAGTGTATAAACGCAAAGTGAAAGTAAAAGGGGCGACAGCTTGGGGAACACCAAACAAACCCGCCCCGCCGAGGCTTTAATCCTAATTACACGGATTTACCTTGATTTCAGCCGTAAAAACAGTTGTGTTTTCGGCCGTGAAGCCTGGCTCTAACGTAATCGCCTGGCCTGCTCGATAAATGACATTGGTCGCATTCCCACTGATTTTATTGGTGGCTTTTACCGTTTTGGTGGCTTTCTTGGTGGTGGTTCCTGCGGGGATGTTGTCGATGGGACTTGCCATTACGATGGCATCGGGGCAGGGTGTGTATTGAATATTCCACGAAACCAAGTATTGATGGGTGGTTGGGTGAGTGTCAGATTTAGATAAGGTCGTTTTATCAATCACTTTTGCCACCAAGGTGTTGCTGCCAGAGACGAGGCTACTGGTGTTTAAAAGATAGGTGTCGCTATTGGTTACCAACGAATTGCCGTTGAGCGTCCACGTGATTTCGAGCGTATTTGGGACTGGTTTTAAAGTAGATAGTGCAAAGTTAAGGTTGGAATTGGCCGTAAGGGTGGCACTGTTAGCGGGGCTGAAACCCGTAATGGGACTAGCCAAGTTGTGGATTTGCTCAACGATGGACTCTCGACACACGGAGCAAAAATTGACGCCCAAAAAGCGCATTTTGCAGTTTTGGTGGGGGCGATACCAAAGGGCTTGGTTTCCGCTTGTACCATGTTGAAAAACGCCTACGCTGTTAAGCCCGTACCAGTTTTTCCATTTAACCAAACTAGGGTTGGCTTGTTGGGTCATGTTGGCCGATTCGCGGGCGTAAACATCTCCAGCCCAATATTCGTCAGAAAGAGCTGAAAAAGAGTGGCCTAGCTCATGTACTGCAATTTCAAAAGCACTAGCGTTGATGGAAGTAGTGGCATAAGCGCCTCCCGAACCGCCGTATTCGGTGGAGTTGACAATGATTAAAACTTGGTCGTAATCAGGAAAATTACTGGCCAATACCGAAGAAATAGCGGCGTATTTGGTCGGAACTAAAAGTCGGTGAATGTTGCCATAGTCAAAAGTTGAACCAAAATAATTGTCTGGGTTTGAAGCAGGAATGACGGGTTCATTCACATCGGTGGCCGTCGCAGGGTGTTTGGCACCCGATTGATTGGAAGGCACCTTGACAATATCGACGTTGAAGTAGTTTTTGTATTCTTTAAACGGAGTAACTGAGAATAAGTAATTGGTGATGTTTTGGGCATCGGTTTTAAATTGGTCTTGTTGCGCTGCGGTATATCCGTCGCCCAATACGACGATATTTATCAACTTATTTCTGTCGCCGTTGTTAAGCAGAGATTCTGTCGGAAAAGTTTGGGCAAACGAGAGACTAGCACTTACCAGCCACCCAAATAGGAGTATATATTTTTTCATTTTATAAGTCCATGCTAAAGGTGGAAAAATTTTGTACCCTTGCTCGTTTGTTCTGGGGTTGCAAGGTTAGTTTTTTCATTTGGCTGGTGTATTGCAAACGGACCATAAACTCGGAGGATTCTTGCGTAGCAACGTGCCGATGAATGGTGCCATCAGGCTCAAACGATTCAATGGACGTGCTCAGTGGGTTATCAATTTCAAGGCTTTTGGCCAATTGCTGTTGCGCGTCCAGAATGGAAAAGACAAGCTTGTCGGGAGTATGCGAATGCACCCTTTTATTTTTGATTTTTCCATTCACAATTTTTTTGTCCAGAAGTTGAATTTGAAAGTCATCCCCGTTTTTCACTTTGGAGATTTTAAACGTCAAAAACATGATTTTGGCTTCTTCTTGCGCTTGTAACTGCGTAAAAGCTCCAGTAATCATAAATAATAGTAGTAATAGCCTCGTCTTCATGGAAAGGACTGTTTGTTAAAAATCAGTGTAAGGTATCAATAGTTTAGTCAGATAGTACGCCAAGTCATTGAAAATTATCCAACGGTTTTGTGGGAATTTACCTAAAAATGTCTCAACTTGACCATAGATGAAAAATTTGTTTTTTTTCAATCTCGACGCAACCTTTCCAACTTTCTTTCCGTAACGCTATATTGAATGTTATTTTCTCGTGCGTTGAAAACATTACCGGAACTTCTTGAGGGCTGCTTGCGCAATGACCGTAAGTGTCAAGAATTGCTTTACAAGCAATTTTATGGCTACGCTATGGGAGTGTGTATGCGTTATGTGCCCAATCGAGATGAGGCGCTGGAGGTTGTCAACGATGGTTTTTTAAAAGTTTTCCAAAAAGTGCAGATGTATGATGCCGATAAACCTTTCAAAGCATGGCTCAAAAAAGTCATGATTAATACGGCATTGGATTTTTATCGACAAAACGTAAAATTTCAAAATCACGATGACATTAGCAGCATTGAGAATACGGCAGTAGCCTCGGAGAGTCAATCTGCGTATAGTCAATTGGAATACAATGAGTTAATTGGGTTGATTCAACAACTGACGCCTTCGTACCGAGCCGTGTTTAATTTATACGTAATCGACGGTTATTCACACGAAGAGATAGCCCAAAAACTGGGTATTAGTGAGGGTACTTCCAAGTCAAACTTGGCACGGGCCCGCGAAAATTTAAGAAGTATGTTACTGAAAAAGGGAAACGATGAGTATGCAAGAGTTACCAGATGACAGACTGGACGAACTCTTCAGAAAATCGTCTGAGGAGTTTGAGCCAGAGTTTAACCCAAAAGCATGGGAAGCCATGCGTCGTAAGTTGGACGACGAGGACAAAAAGCCAGGAGCTTGGTGGTGGCGCCGCGCAGGGGTCATCGGAGGCATGGTGTTGCTTTTAGGTTTGGGAAGTTATTTGTTTTGGCCTAATACAAGTGAAATAGAGTTTGTTTCTCCGAAAATAGAAATAATGCCAAAGGAGTCTCAACGAAATGCTCCTAAGGTAAGTGACCCAAGCCAATCACAAAAGAAAGCCGAAGAAGTCAATGCTTCTGAAACGGAAAAAGCCAACCCTGAGGCAGGGTACGAAGAAGGCTCTACACCGAATGAAAAACCGCGCCTAGCGTTGGAGGAAAAAGAAAAAGAGCAGTTAACACCAGTACAAGAAGCTAAAAAACAGTCCATTGCGTCTAGTAAAAAGCAGTCCAATTCAGTAGGTGTAACCCGCCAAAAATC
Organism: Runella defluvii; assembly: GCF_014195535.1. Classification (GTDB taxonomy): domain Bacteria; phylum Bacteroidota; class Bacteroidia; order Cytophagales; family Spirosomataceae; genus Runella; species Runella defluvii. The sequence continues at coordinate 284,448 of NZ_JACIBY010000008.1, forward strand.
GTTTACCCTTAAAAATACGCGGGAGCCTGTTTTAAAACAAACCGATGAAGAGAGCCAAACGGCCCGCTGGGTAAAGGATTCAAAAAACAAACGAGTTACGTCAGCAAAGGTAAGTTCGACGTCTCTGTCGGATGTTATTTCCTCAGAAAGCAAGCAAGCTAAAAAGAGGAATACGATGGTTTCGGTTGTGTCAAAAGATACAGAACCCGACGAGCGTGTGCCTCAGGCTTCTTCCAATGAAGCTCAAGAATTTATAAATTCCAATGTTACATTAAATGAACTTTTGGCTAAAAACTGGAAGCTGCTTGCTGTACCCGTTGCAGAGCCAACGGTAGCGTATTTACCACCCGCTCCGCCTCCTGTTGTAAAGAAAAAAGAATCGGCCGAACCTCCCACCGCTTTTCAAAAAGGGTTGAGTAGTCGTGTAGTAGCGACGCCCGATTTGAGTTTTATCTCGTCAAGCGAAATGCTTAAAAACCCTCGTTTGGCTCTGGGGGTGATGTTGGAGCACCGTTTTGCACGCCGCTGGAGCATTCAGGTGGGCGTTATAAAAAGTGATAAAGTCTATACTGCCACGGGCGAACAGTACAAATGGCCTGAAATTTGGAATTCTCAAAAAGCCAGACCTACCGAGGTGGCGGCGAATTGTAAGGTATTAGACATTCCAATTAATATCCGATTTGATGTATTGGAAGGCCGCCGAAGTCGGTGGTTTGTATCGTCGGGTGTGTCGAGCTACAAGATGATGAATGAGAGGTATGATTATACCTACCCACCACATTCTTATCCAAAATGGATGAACTGGGAGGGCTCAACGGGCAATTATTGGTTGGGCGTGTTGAATGCTTCGGTGGGAGTGGAACGACAAATTGGTCGTAATTTTTCTCTCCAAGTTGAGCCGTTTTGGAAAATTCCCATGGCCGAAGTGGGCTTTGGGAAAATTAAACTTCAGACTTCAGGCATTTTTATTTCGGCTAAATATCGTTTATCGCGAACAGGGTTTTGAGAAACCCTTGGCGCTGGTACTCGGCGGAGTGGTCGGGTTTTGAGAAACCCGACCCACTGTGCCGAGGGTTTCTCAAAACCCGAGTAACCGTGCAAGAGGGTTTCTCAAAACCCGACCAAAACAGCGAATCAAGGCTGATTTCTTAAAAATCAATCCGATAAAAGAATACAGGCAAAAACCCAAGCTGGTATTCTTGCTTAAAGTATGGCGCTTGCGGGATATAGCTTAGACTCAACTGATTTTTGTTGCCCAGTACATTCACGATGTCCACCGCAATGGTATGCGTCAAACGGTTTTTGTTGATTTTGTATTCTGTTTTTAGGTCAAAGCGCTTGTAGGGGTTGAATTGCAGTGAATTACGCGTGGCATCGGCATAAATAATTTCCTGTGCCAACCGCGATTGCGTTGCATCCACAGGGCCGTACCAGCGACCACCTGTAGCCGTGAACTTCGCACCGATGTTGAGACTTTTGCGTTTGTTGAACGTAAACTCTTTGGAAAACAGCGCGTTGAAGGCATATTTTCCGTTGAAATCGGTATTTCTCCAAATTTTATCCGAGCCTTGGTATTGGGCATCAAACAACGACGCCGTTACCAAAAAATAGTAGCCTTTGCTGAAAAACTTTTCCAAAGTCATTTCAACTCCGTAGTTCCGACCGATGCCACCATTTTGAAGTTGGTTGGGGAATAATCGTGAAAAGCCTGCCCCCGAGTTGACCAAGGAATACGAAGAAATGGTTTTTTCAACGGGAATATCGAAGAGGTTTTGGTAATAGGCTTCTACCAGCAAGCGCAAATTATCCGCTAGCATCTTACTATACCCCGCCACAAAATGCCAACTTTTGGAGAAACCTACGTTTTTGACGGGGAATCGCGTACTGGCATTTGCCCCACTTTGGTCGTAAAAATAAAGGTAAGAAGGCAGCCCCTGGCTATGTAATCCCGTGGCAAACGTGAGTTTTTGACGGTGGGGAAGTTCCAAAGCAAACCCAACTCTTGGTTCGATAAGGGAGTAACTATTGGTATTGATGGAGCTGTAAAGGCTACTTAGCCCCGCGTTGAATGAAAAGTTTTCGGTGAGGTAATGTTTGAACTGAACGTAAGGCTGTAGTAATACATAGGAGGCATTGTTGGTGTTCCAACGGGTTACCCAAGCGTTCCATTTTTGGGTGGCTTCATTAAAAGATCGGGCTTGGTCAAAAGCCGTAAAGCTGTATAAGTCAGCCGTTAATCCTACTTTTAATGTGCTTTTTGCACCCCATTTTTTGTTCAAATACGTAGCCAACGAATATTTGTTTTCGGTAAACTTGTAATCTAATAATGGCCGAAGTGAGTCAATCACAAAGCGTTTGTTTTCAATCAGCGGGTCTCCTTGGGCATTTTTGCGTAAAAATAAAAAATCGTGATTAGCATCTTGGCTGTTGGCAGAAACGGCTACGGTTGCTTTAAAAAATGTACTTTTATTAAGGGGTTTGTTCAGCGTGATTCCGCCCACGGCCATGTTGGTAGAGAAGTACTGGTCGCGGTCGTTTTGCCCAAAAATGTTACGGTCGGATGCTTCTTGTTCGCTAATCAAAATATCAATCGTGCTTGCGCCGCCCACGCCCCAAATAGCGACGTTTCCGCCTTTTTTTAGTGGAAAATTAAAACGTGCAAAGCCGTCGGCGTAGGTTGGGGTGGCTTCGGTGCCGATGTCGATGCCCGCTTTTTTGAACAGCCATAAGTTGGCGTAGCGGCCTGTCACCAAGTAGGAAGCTTTGCTTTTTTTCGACAACGGCCCTTCGGCTAAAAATTCAGTGCCCAGAAAGCCAAATTGGGCCGAAAGTTGGTGCTTTTCGTCGTTGCCGTTGCGTAATTTTAGGTCAAAAACGCCTGAGGTTGTGTTGCCAAATTCGGCAGGAAATGCGCCCGTAAAAAAGTCGGAATTGGCCAAATACTTGTTGTTGATAATCCCCACGGGCCCGCCCGACGTTCCCGAAATGGCAAAGTGGTTGGGATTAGGAATGTTGATGCCTTCCAGTCGCCAAAGCACGCCCGAAGGCGAATTTCCCCGAATCACGATGTCGTTGCGCGAGTCATCCGCCCCTTGTACACCCGCAAAGTTGGAGGCCATCCGAGCAGGTTCTCCGCGACTTCCCGCGTACCGCCCCGTTTCTTCTACCGAAAATTGACGCGCGCTGACCGTCGCCATTTCGTTGGCTGCTTCGCCATTGCGCTTCACTTTCACGACCACCGTATTGAGTTCTGTCACAGATTCTTCCATTTCGAGGTTCAAAACCGTTTCGCGGCCTGCTTCTACGACGATGTTGTTGAGCAAAATTTCTTTGTAACCTACCAACGTAAAGCGCAACGTTTGTCGGCCTACGGGGATGTTCGGAAGCCGAAAATTGCCATCCATGTCCGTCACCGTTCCTACGGGCTGCGTAGCATTATTGACCAAAAGGGCTGTCACGCCGACCAATGGAAATTTTGATTCTTTATCAACAATTTTGCCGCGAACGGTTTGAGAAGGTTGGGCAAAAGTGGAAAGAGCAACTAATAAAAAGAAGGTGGATAGAAGTATGTTTTTCATTATTATCAACTTTATGAAAGCGAGGAAATCAACACCAAAAAAGCGGTTACTAAAACAGTCCCCAACGCTGTGCGCCAATACCGTCGCTTCTCTCGTTTGCGTTCGTCTGGTGTCATTTCTTTGAAGGGTTTCATGTTTTTATCAATGGCCCGTCCTAAGAAATAAAAACCACCCGCCAAAATGCCTAAACCCAACAACAGCACGGCCACCGCTGCCAAACCGATACCCGCACAAGCAAGGTTACAGGCTAATATGGCACTAATGTAAGCGAGCGCCACGCCTGCGACAAACAGCAAAATATAGCCCAGACGTAGCAATCCCTCATTCGACGATTTTGCTTTTCTATCTTCTTCTTTTGGAGGTATTTTTTTAGAAAAACTGAGATGCTGCTCGCTTGTTACCACCGTCATACTGCTGTGGAGGCTAGAGGTGGGTTGGGGGGACTGCACCATGCTTCCTAGTACAGCGCCACCTAAGGTATAAATCCACAAATTGAGACAAAAAAGGCTAACAAAAATTCGCTTTTGGAACAAAAACCGAGTAGTTGAACGAAGGTGCCGAAATTCAGTTTTTTGATACTGTAAAATCAAAGATCGAATTACAAAAGCACTTCCGATGAGCACCAACAGTTGCAAAGGTAATAGCCCCGCGAATAAGGTACTACCAAGTGTTATCCCAATACAAGCATTGGTTAGTTCACAGAGTACAATGGCCAAAATGGCTGGTCGAGTGTACTGAGAGGCCCAGCGGGCTACGTACGATTCCATAGACGGCAGCGGTTAGTGTGAATAAAAAGAGCGAGTTCTAGGATATAAATATCGTAAAACTCGCTCGTCTTTCAAGTGCTTAGAAAAATTTACTCAAACACCCAGCCCAAATAGACAATACGGCCGATAGGCGCTGCTCCGTAAACTTGCACGGCGTTGGTGTTCAGTAAATTGGTACCACCAAGGCGAAGGGCACTTTTGATTTTGGGTAAACGGTAACTCACTTGTCCGTCCAACGTTCCAAAAGCTTGGATGTAACCCTCATCAACGGGCATAAAATAGGTGTATCCGCTGGTGTGACGGTAGTTAAACGCATACGAAACGTTTTTGACTGGCTCACCTTGTACTCCTACGTTGAATTTGTGGGTAGGGGTATTAAATCCTAAAATCAAGCCAGGAACATCGTTTTCGTTGATGTTCGACCAAGTGTAGTTGGTATTAATGTTTAATTTTTTGGAGAAGAAATACTCAAGACTCACGATGGCTCCCTGCGTATGCACTTCTTTGTCGGCGTTGGCCCAAGTCTGCATCAAACGTCCACGCGTGCGGTCGGTGGTAGGTTTGGCAAAATCACCCGTGGCCGAAGGCAGTGGAACGCCCGTTGGAGCCAGCCCATCTTCACGACCGTAAAAACGTAGGGTGCCAATAAAATTGTTATAAACCGAACGATAATAACTCGCGTCCACGTACAAACCTTTGGCAATTTGGCCTTTATAGCCAATCTCCCACGTATTCATTTGTTCGGGGGCAATTTTCTTAATCGTGACGGGTTTCAAAAAATCAGGATTCGCTTGTCCATTGGGCAAGGCCGATACCGCATTCAAGCCTTGGTAGCCGTTTGTGACGTTTCCTGCTACCAACAACGTACCAAAATCGAGGTAAATAAACTGGTCTAATTGAGCAGGTTGGCGAAAGGCTTGGGCATAGTTGACGCGGAAGTTATGTTGGCGGTTGTCACCCAGCGAAAGTACAGCCGAAAGGCGCGGCGAAAAACGACCCCCAAAATTGCGGAACTGGTCAAAACGTCCTGCGGCGGCAAGTTTTAAGCGGTCTTTCCAGAGGCTATATCGAAGCTGCCCGTAGGCTCCTCCATCCCAGTTGACGATGCGGTCGCGGAACTGAACTTCGTTGGTATTAGCGGCAATAGGCGAATTAGGCCCGTCCGAAAACAACGTTCCTGCCGATTGCAACAAATGAGTACGGTATGAGGCCCCAGCGATGGCGTTGAGTTTGCCAATGTTCCATTCGCGTTGGCCGCTAATATCCCAAAAACGAGCGGTGTTGGCAAAAGCTGCTCCGCGCACTGTTTTGGTACCGTTGACGTCAATCAAACCGATTCCTGCCACTACTTGCTCTCTAAGTTGCTGGAAAAGTGGACTTCCCACAGGTAACTGGGCCCCCGCAGCAAGTTGGGTGGCCAAAGCTTGAGCGGCTTCGATGCTTTGGTTTCCAGCAATTGACTGAGGAAGAACGTACGGAGTTGGCGTTCCTCCTGCCGAATTTGGAGCAAAGGCGTTTAAGGCTGTGCCCGCTGCTAGGCCATTGCTACGCGCGGCGGTGAAGACTTGGTTCCAAACCGAAAAATAGTTTTGGGCAAAAGTAGGGTAGCGCGTGCCGTTGGGCTGGTTGCCTGCGGCCATAGGGGCGTTCATCAAACCGCTGGCCAACGAGCTCAAGTCGTACGCTTTACCGCCGTAATCGAATACAGTATAAGCCCGCAAAAACCATTTGTCGGTTTTAAGTTCGACCCGATGGACGTCGTATTTCATGCCGCGTTGGGCGTAGCGACTGGTACTTTGGAAGATACCGTTGCTGACCGACAAGCGGTATTCATAGACCGCGCGGAGTTTCGGGGTTATTTGCCAATGAAACGACGGGTTGATGCGGTAATTCCCTGCTTTGTAATTGCCGTTATTGGACAATTTGAACGGATTTCCCGACGACTCGGGCCAGTTGGCCATTTCGGCTTCGGTATAACCTCGTGTATAAATGCGGTAGCTTTGGTTGTTGTTCAAAGCCGTGAGTGCGGGTGTGGTGACGGTGCTGCCAACCTCACCATAACGGTTGATGGCGTTCCAGCCTGTGTTGCTTCCTTCGGCGTTGTTCAGAGGGTCGGAGCCAGCCAAACCTCCCGACGTGACGCGTTTGATGGCGGCGCTGTTGGAAGCCAAAAATTCGTCGGCTTCAAAGTAGTTGGCACTGATTTTAAACGCAAAACGGTCGCCAAAAACCTTGGCGTAGCGGAGTTGACCGTCAATCATGCTGCGATTCCCGCCTCGCAACGAAGCCGAAAGTCCTTGGTATTTGAACGGGTCTTTGGAGTGCATGAGCAGTACGCCGTTGAAGGCATTGGAACCATACAAAGCGGAGTTGGCACCAAATACTACGTCCACGCTTTCCATGTCCAGTTCCGAAACACCTACCCAGTTTCCGTAGTAAAGCGAGGCCGTTGGAGATGCTACATCGACGTAGTCGGCGAGTTGAACGACGCGTTCGGCTTTTGAACTGTTGAAACCACGGGTACTAAAACTGGTGATTAACCAGCTCGATTGGCTTACGTCAATGCCTTTGAGGCGGGCGAGTGAGGAAATAAATTCGGTGGAAGGCAGACGTTTGAGTTGAGCAGCAGTGAGGCGTTCGACCGAAACGGGAGTTTCCATGAGCGGCTCGGCGGTGCGGGAGGCCGATACAATCACCTCTTTTAAATAAAGGGTGTCTAATTCGAGGTTTTTTTTCTTGGTTGGGACTTGCGCAAACGAAAATGTAATGACACTTAAACTTAGTAAAATGGGAGTGAAAAACTGTTTCATTTTTCGATTTTCGTGGGATAGTTTGCCGCAAACTTAGAGACAAACATTTATGATTGAGCAAAAACGCTTAAAATTTCTCCTCAAAATTTTACTTTTTGCCTTCAATAAAATATTTCTTTAATACAGCGTAAGTTTATAAAAAAACAAAGAAATGGATTTAAAAAGTACTTAAAGTATTGTATTTTACAAAGTTCAGGTTTAGCTTTGTTAATCTCTATTTTACCAAAAATTTACACATCAGTTTAGAATGGAAACCAAGATGGACCACCACCTCGCCGTGCCCGTGGGTGTGACGCTCGACCGTTACATCATGCACAACCAAAACTCCTTCGCTTTCGCTACAGGAGAGCTTTCCCAACTCCTTCGGGACATTGCTTTGGCAGGAAAAATTATTAACCGCGAAATCAATCGTGCGGGGCTTATTGACATTACGGGTGGTTTCGGGACGAACAACGTCCAAGGAGAAGCCCAACAGAAGCTCGACGTTGTAGCCAACATTCGTTTTATCCGCGCCCTCATCAATGGCGGGGAGGTATGCGCCATTATTTCGGAAGAAGACGATGACATCATTTATACGGGAAACAATAACGCTAAATACGTGGTGGCGATGGATCCGCTTGATGGCTCGTCGAATATCGATGTCAACGTGTCGATTGGTACAATTTTCTCCATTTACCGCCGCATAACGCCTTTGGGAACACAACCTTCGCTGGAAGATTTTATGCAAGGGGGCGAAGAACAAGTGGCGGCAGGGTATATTTTGTACGGTTCGTCCACAATTTTGGTCTATACGACTGGCAATGGCGTCGCAGGATTTACGTATGATTCGTCGTTGGGAGAATTTATTTTGTCGCACCAAAACATCAAAAGTCCCAAAGACGGCAAGATTTTTTCGTACAACGAGGGGAATTATAATCAGTACGCCGAACCAATTAAAACGTACCTCAATCACTGCCGTGACCGAGGCTATTCGTCGCGCTACATTGGTTCGTTAGTGGCTGATTTTCACCGAAATTTGCTCAAAGGTGGCGTGTATCTCTACCCACCTACGCACAAAGATGCCAACGGAAAACTCCGCCTTTTGTACGAATGTTATCCTTTAGCGATGATTGCCGAACAAGCAGGCGCCAAAGCATCCGACGGCTCACAGCGCGTGCTCGACATCAAACCCGATTCCCTTCACCAGCGCGTACCGTTGTACATCGGTGCCGAAACCATGGTAAAAGAATTGTTAGGATTGTTGAAATAATTTAGGCGGGTGTACGAATCAATTCAGGATTTAGTAGCATTTCTTTTAAAACACATAGCGCACAGTAGAATAAACACATAGTAAATGTAGAAGAAAGACGCTTTTGCCTTCCTATTGTTTTCTATGTGAAAACTCTTTGTGGTCTATGTGTTTACCTTTGCTTAGTCAACTGCAAAGTTTCGTACACCCATTTAGGGCTTAATTCAACAGCAGTTCATCTACCAACAACAACGCAGTACGTCCCTTGCTTCCGTGCCAATCGGGGATTTTTTGCAGGGGCTTGGCTACTATTTTTAGATAAGTAATGTTTTGGGGTTTTACTGGACAGGTAACGCTCAATAAAGAATGCGTTCTGACTTGCGTCGGCATGGTAGGTTTCAATTTACCGATGAGTTTCAGTTGGGTGGGGCTAGTGCCGCCCCATACTTCAATTGATTCAGGCGGAAAAATGCCCGTTTCAGTTTCTTCCATAATGCGCAACCCCACCGATGAAAGCAAAATGGGCTTTTTGAACTCCGAATAAATGGCCAAATCGTTGTTCCGAACTCCCGTCCAATTGTTGGCCCAAGCAGGGCTGTTGGCATTGAATGTTCCCAAAATACCGTCGAAATAAGACTTAGCGCCCGCGGCTTGGTGGACTCGGTTGAGGGGAAGTAACAAGCTGATGCTGTCGGGTTGGTAGGTGTTTTTATAAAAATCAAAAACGACTTCATCGCTGCCAAACCAGCCTTTTTTAAACGCTTTTGCGCGGATTTTTGTGCTGTTTTTTAACACCGTTTGGTTGGTGAAAAGTGGCGAATGAAGGCTGTCAGGAGCTGTTCCGTCGGTGGTATAACGGATTTCTACGCCGCGGATGGGGTGGTGGAGCTTCACCGAAAGTTCCTGGTCAAACACCATAGAGCTATTTTTGACTTGCGGAGTGTTTAACTTGATGGGGTTACTGCCATCGTCTTTAAAACCAGCGATAAACTCAATGTTTTTGTACGTTTTCTGTAATTGCTGAACTTCAGTAGGCGTCAAGCTCGTATTCCAAACCGACATTCTTTTGAGGCTTGTTAGCTTTCCAATCGACGCTTGAAGTTCTGCCAATGTAATTTTAGTGCCTGAGATGTTTAAGGTTTTAAGCTGCTTTAAACCAGTGAGTTCAGAAAGTCCTTTGCCCGTAATATCAGTAAAGTTTAAGTCTAACTTTTGTAAATTTTCAAACTGAGTTACCGCTTTTAGGTCGCCATCTTTGACGGGCAATTTGTTCAGATTGAGGGAAACTACTTGGGTTTTAAGCGCGCTCAGTTCTTGAATTTTTTCGGGAGAATAGGCAGCTTTGTTGTACAAATTAACCGAAAGCGCAGGCGATGAAAGCGACAGCGGCGCAATGGTACGGTCGTTGTTGCTCAACTTTTTGATAGTTTCTTCGTCGGCCGCCCCAAAATCAAACTTATCTTCGGGCGTTTCGGTGGTTTGAAAGAGGTTTGCCGCCACCAAGCGCAACGAATCGCGCGCGGGGAGGTCGATTACTTTTTTGTTAAACACCGCGTTTGATTTTATCCAAAGCGCCAACAAAAGTTGTTCCGAATCGGTCAACTGGGCTTTGCCAACGGGAGGCATGTGTTTTTTGTCATCGTTGGGTAAATGAATGCGTTGGAGCAACAAACTTATTTCAGGCTTTCCCGCCACAAAAAGCTTCCCCGATTTGCCGCCTTTCAGCAATGCCGCTTCGTTGACTAGAGACAATTCACCTTTCAATTTTTCGGGATTATGGCAACTCACACATTTTTGTTCCAAAATGGGCCGAATGACGTGGTCAAATACCAAGGCTTTGTCCAACGGTACACTTTCGTTGCGTGTGAGTGGTTCTGAAACAAAGTTTTCGCCGTGGGTCAGGGTAGCGCCGTAATGCCCACCCACCAGCAGCGCAATGGCCACCGAAGCCGCACCAATACGGGCGAGGGTAGGGGTGTACCAAGGTGCTTTACGGAAAAAATAAATAGCCGTTCCTGTCCACAATGTGCCTATTCCCAGCCATTTATGCGTAGCAAGCGTGTTTCCTGCGTATCCATCTTCTTTGGCCAAAAATAGTCCCATAACCACGGTGATTGCGGCGGTAAACGTACCCGCTAACCAAAACGAAGACAGAAATTTTTCATAAAAATTATTGGCGGAGTTTTCGGGTTTAAACCGAAACACTTCCATTCCAAGCGCCAACAACAGTAGGACAATCGGAAAGTGCAAAAGCAGTGGGTGCATTCTCCCAATGGGCTGAATCCAGAGCGGAACTACCCATTGGCGCTCAAAAAAAAGTAAGAATAAAATGAAAATATTCGCAACAATCAATAATTGCTCTGCTATGCCTTTGACCTTATTGCCCATGCTACTTGTGTGAAATTGCTTGAATGATTAGCTAATAATGTCGCGCACTACTCTGCCTGCCACGTCGGTGAGGCGGTAGCGGCGACCCAGATGTTTGAAGGTCAGTTGTTCGTGATTAAGGCCAAGAAGGTGCAGTACCGTGGCGTGAAAATCGTGTACGTGAACGGGATTACGGCTAATATTATAACCCAACTCGTCGGTTTCACCATAAACAGTGCCAGGCTTGATGCCACCTCCTGCCATCCAAATACTAAAGCAACGAGGGTGGTGGTCGCGGCCATAATTGTCAGCCGTCAGTTTGCCTTGGCTGTAGCTTGTGCGGCCAAACTCTCCACCCCAAATGACGAGGGTTTCGTCGAGCAAACCTCGTTGTTTAAGGTCGGTTACCAACGCCGCCGAGGCTTGGTCCACGTCTTTGGCTTGGCTCGTAATTTCAAAAGGAAGGTTGCCGTGCTGGTCCCAACCTTGGTGGTATAATTGCACAAAACGAACGCCGTTTTCGGATAATTTTCTGGCTAATAGGCAATTGGCTGCATACGTGCCTGGAACCAAACAATCGGGGCCATAGAGTTTGACCACATCGTCAGGTTCTTTCGACACGTCCATCACTTCGGGAACAGCCGTTTGCATTCGATACGCCATTTCGTATTGTTTGATTTTGGCAGTAATCTCGGGGTCGCCAAATTCTTTGTAAGACAGGTCGTTGAGTGAAGCCAAATTGTCTAGCATATCCCGACGTTCTTCTCGGTTCATCCCCTCGGGGTCGCGCAAGTACAAAACGGGGTCTTCACCTTTGCTAAACTGTACCCCTTGGTGAATAGAATCCAAAAAGCCATTGGTCCAAAGCTTGGAATAAACCCCTTGTCCGTTGCCAATGCCACGGGAGAGCAACACGGCAAAATCGGGTAAATTTTTATTTTCGTTGCCCAATCCATAACTTAGCCAAGCCCCCATACTTGGGCGGTTTCCTTGCTGCGAGCCTGTCTGCAAAAAGGTCAGCGCAGGGTCGTGGTTGATGGCTTCGGTGTACATCGAGCGCACGATACAAAGGTCATCGACGATTTTGGAAGTGTAGGGCAATAAGTCGCTTATCCACGCTCCCGATTGGCCGTATTGTTTAAAGTTGGTGAATGAGCCTGCCAACGGAAACGATGCTTGGTTGGCCGTCATCCCCGTCAGTCGCTGCATCCCTCGCACGGATGGCGGTAATTCTTGCCCCACCATTTCGCGCAGTTTGGGTTTGTAATCAAACGTTTCCATTTGGGAAGGAGCTCCGTTTTGAAACAAATAAATGACCCGCTTGGCTTTGGGCGCAAAGTGAGGAATGCCTGGAACAAAATTTGCCCCGTCTTGGTCGCCACCGTTCAATAAATTAGGAATCATCAACGAACCTAGCGCCACGCTTCCTAGTCCCAAACTCATGGTGGACAAGAAGCGACGACGATTGAAGGTCAGACCATGTTCAAGGATTTCTTTGTCAATTTTGCTCATGTATCTCAAAGGATAAAATCAAACACGTTGCTTTAGTTGGTTTTTTACCCGCAGAAAGCGCAGATCTAAAAACCGCAGACTGGCGCTGAATACTCGCTCTGCGAAAATCTGCGCTTTGAATCCGCGTAGTCTGCGGGTAAAAAATTATCTACGTTTTCATCAAAGTCTCTTCCAAATTATAAATGGTATTCACAATCCGCATTTGGTTTTTTACCCGCAGAAAGCGCAGATCTAAAAACCGCAGACTGGCGCTGAATACTCGCTCTGCGAAAATCTGCGATTTGAATCTGCGTAGTCTGCGGGTAAAAAACTATCTACGTTTTCATCAAAGTCTCTTCCAAATTATAAATGGTATTCACAATCCGCATCAACGCCGCCAATTGCACTTTATCCATCTGTACTGGAATAGGATACTCACCAACGGCAAGGGCTTTCTCCGCCCGTGTTGGGTTGAGTTTTTTAAGCTCTTTTTGGTAATAACTTTCTAAGATTTCGACCTCGTTCTCAGTAGGTTTTCGACACACGATGAGGCGGAAAGCCTTGGTGATTTTCTCTTTCGTTGCCGATTTTTCTTCAAGAAGCTTGGCAGCCAACACCCTTGACGCTTCCAACACCGTGGGGTCGTTGAGCATGATAAGGGCTTGAAGTGGCGTGTTGGTTCTCAATCGCTTCACTTCGCACATATCGCGGGTACTGGCATCAAAAATGGTCAACATCGGAGGCGGAACCGTGCGTTTTATCAAGGTGTACATGCCTCTTCGATAGAGCTGATTGCCGTGGTCTTGCACATACATCGACAGCAGCCCGCGTCCCGAAGTCGCTCCTTCCCACAGCCCAGGTGGTTGGTAAGGCTTAACGCTCGGCCCACCGATGGTGCGCACCAACAAACCACTGCTCGACAAAACAACATCGCGTACAAACTCGGCATGAATCCGATAGCGAGGAGCGCGGGCAAGGTAAATGTTGTCGGGGTCGGCGGCCAATTTTTCAGGGGAAACGACGGCCGATTGGCGATAAGTAGCCGACATGACGATTTGTTTGACGAGGCGTTTGATGTTCCAATTGTGTTCCATCAAATCCACCGCCAGCCAATCGAGCAAGGCAGGGTTGGAGGGAAGTTCGCCCTGCATCCCAAAATCCCCCGTTGTTTTTACGATACCTTTTCCAAAAAACTCTTGCCAGATTTGGTTGACAAACACCCGAGCCGTCAGCGGATTTTTTTTGTCAAAAAGCCATTTGGCCAACCCGAGGCGATTTTTGGGGTAGTTTTTGTTAAAAGGCAAAATGATATTAGGCGCATTAGGCTCTACCACGTCGCCTGGAGCATCGTACGACCCTCGCCGCAAAATGTGGGTTTTACGTACCGTGTCCAAGTCCGTCATAACTGATACAATCAGCCCGTTGGTATCGGGTTTGTTGATAAACTTCAGGATGCTTTTAACGTCCTGATTGCTGATTTGCATCAACGGTTTTTTGGCGTAAGTTTCTGGCCCCCCAATCACCGATTCGATACCGACTTCGTTGACGTTATTAAAAAAGGCAAATAACTGGTAATAATCTTTTTGGGAAAAAGGGTCGTACTTATGGTCGTGGCAGTGGGCGCATTCCATCGTAAGCCCTAAAAATGCTTTCCCAAACAAATCATTTCGGTCGGTGACGTAGCTAATCCGATATTCTTCAGGAATTACCCCGCCTTCTTCCGTGATTTTGTGGTTGCGGTTAAAACCCGTTGCCAGCAAATGCTCTTTGTTTTCAGGGTCGTTGGCGGGACTTGGGAGATAATCACCCGCTAGCTGCCACGTGACAAACTGATCATAAGGCATGTTTTTGTTCAGTGCATGAATCACCCAGTCGCGCCAAGGCCATTGGGTGCGGTAGCCGTCGTCTTGGTAGCCGTGTGAATCGGCGTAGCGGGCTAAATCGAGCCAATAAATGGCCATTTTTTCACCATACGAAGGGTTTTTCAACAATTCGTCCACCACTTTTTCGTAGGCGTTGGGACTATTATCGGCTAAGAAACCCTCCATTGTTTTAAGGGTAGGAGGAAGGCCCACTAAATCAAGGCTGACGCGTTTCAACAAGCGTTCTTTGTCCGCTTCGTCGTTGGGAGTCAGCCCTTTTTGTTCTTGTTTTTGGAGAACAAAGTAATCAATTTCGTTTTTGACCCATTTTTCATTGTCCACCTCGGGGAGTGCGGCTTTTTTGGGAGCTACAAACGCCCAGTGTTTTTCGTACTTAGCGCCTTGTTCAATCCAGCGTTCGATGAGAGAAACTTCGCGAGGGCTGAGTGTCAAATTTGATTCTTTCGGCGGCATCACTTTGGAGGTATCTTTGGTGGTAATCCGCAAAAATACCTCTGACATACTGGGCTTTCCTGCCACAAGTGCGTGGGCCGATGGGTTTTCCTTCAACGCGGCAAAAGCACTTACGGGATCGTCCAGACGAAGTCCTGCTTGTCGTTTGTTGGCGTCGGGGCCATGGCAGGCCAAACACTTGTCAGAGAGAATAGGCCGAATGTCAAAGTTGTAGCTTATCTCATCGGGTAGTTCTTCCTCGGTGGGAGTCGAACTACCCTTGCAGGCTTGCAGGTAGGTAAGCATACCAGCCACAACGAAGGTCAAGAAAAACGTTTCTTTTTTCATACGGAAACACGTTACGCAAACAAATCCATTACAGCTTTTCCTTTTCCATCGGGGGTTGTGTAGAACGGACGCTTTTCAATTTCGTATTGAGTATCAGGGGAAATGCCAAGTGCGTGGTAAATCGTTTGGTGGAGACCGTCAATTTTGATCGGATTTTCAATCGTTTTGCAAGGGCGCTCATCGGCGGTTTTTCCGTAGGCAAACCCGCGTTTGATTCCTCCGCCAAACATCAACACCGAACAGCCGTCTGTAAAGTGGCGGTGCATTCCGTAAAACTTCATGTCTGATAAAATCTCGGGTTGGTTCACCTGTTCTTGAACCTTCGCATCGGGGCGGCCTTCCACCATCATATCGCGGCTAAATTCGCTGGCCAAAATGATGAGCGTACGGTCGAGGTGACCCGATTTATCAAGGTCTTTAATCAACTGTGCAATGGGGCCATCAATCATCTTTTTCATGTCCACCAAGCGCGTATGGCCATTTTCGTGGGTATCCCAGCCAAAAAACGGTTCGTACTCGGTTGTCACGCTGATGAAGCGTGCACCTTGTTCGGTTAATCGGCGCGCCAACAAGCAACCCAATCCAAACCGCCCTGTGTTGTAAATGTCAAAGCTTTCTTTGGGTTCTGTGCTGAGGTTGAAGGCTTTGGACTCGGGCGAATTGAGCAACATATACGCCTGTTCCATCGACCGCCGAAGCGATTCTTTTTGGTAATCGCTGCCAAATTCGCCAAAAGCACTGTTGCTAATCAAGTCATTGTACAACTGATTCCGACGCTCAAAACGTTTGGCATCCATCCCCACGGGCGGACGAACGCTTTCTAGTCCTTGGCTGGGGTCGGGAATAAAGAACGGCCCATATTCATTGCCCAAAAATCCTGCGGTATGAAATGCCTTTAACTCTTCGGCTTCACCTACGGTAAAACGTTGACCGATGTCAATAAAAGCAGGGATGACGGGGTTTTTCGGGCCTAGTTCTTTGGCAATCCAAGCCCCAATGTGCGGTGCTGCCACCGTTTGTGGGGGTTCGTAACAAGTGTGCCAGTTGTACTGGTGACGAGAGTGAAGGATATGCCCCAGGTCAGCCGCGACGTACGACCGAATTAGCGTGCCTTTGTCCATCACTTTACCAATGGATTGCAGCCCTTCCGAAAAATGAATACCATCAAGCACCGTGGGGTGTGATTTAAAGGTACTCAACACCCGATTGCCTTCCATGCCTTTTTCAAAAGGAGTATATCGTTTGGGGTCAAAAGTCTCGGTATGTGCCATTCCCCCCGCCATCCACAATAGAATGACGGTATCGGCAGTGCCGTTGGTTTGGCCTATTTTCTTGGTACAGCCCGATAATAAACTAGGGAGTGGGGCGCTTGCGGCCATGGCTGCCAAGGTCGCTGCACTTGTTTTTTGGAGAAACTCCCTTCTATTCCATCTATTTGTCATTTTCTGTTTCTTGTTTTGGGTTTCCTGTTTAGAGTTTCCTGTTTTGGGTTTAGAATTTCCTGTTTCCTAATAACCAGTAACTGATAACCAGTAACGAATAACCGATAACGAATAACTATCAATAAATTAACTGAAATTCAGGATGTAAAGCAATGGCCCAGACCAAATCTTGAATCCCTTCTACGCTCGGTTTAGTACCAACGATTTTTTGCGCGACGCTCAACTCCTTAGGTTGGGGCTCTCGTCCCAGTGATTTTCGATATAATTCTTTTACCAATAAATCAGAAGTTGGGTATTTTGCCTGCCATTTTATCGCACCGTTTTTGAGGGTGGAGTTAAATTTGGTACCGTTGGTAAGTTCCAATGCTTGTAGCAAATTGGCTTGCGAATTTCGGCTTGTACTTACGGTTTCGCGGTTGGGGCGGCCTAAAGCCGTCATAAATGGGTCGTTGATGACCAACGAAGCCCGTGGAAACGGTATCTCCGATTTGATGGTTTCGGGCAAACGTTTTAACGCCATCACCGAATCGCCATACATCGGATTAAAAGCCACACTGATGGCATCGGCAAACTGCTCAGCACTCATCCTACGACGAACCATCCCCTGGAATACAAAGTCGTTGGAAGTAAGCAAACCCGCATCTTTTATTCCAATGGAAGGGAGTTGGTAGGTTTTGGAGGTCAGGATGTTGAATAAAAGTTTTTTGATGTCGTGGCCATTTTGGTCAAAATCATAGGCGAGATAGTCCAATAAATCTTGACTCCAAGGAGCGTTATCCATCATGTCAACGGGTTCCACAATACCACGACCCATCAACTGCGCCCACACCCGATTGACCAACGTACGGTACAAACGGCCATCTTTGGGTTGTACCAAAAAGTCGGCAAGTTCTTTCAAACGCTCCGCCGTCACGGGGGATTCTTTGATTTCGCCTAGCTCTTTGAACAACAACCGACGCCCTGCCATTTTGCCCGTAGGCTTGTCGCAACGGTGGATTTCGAGGGTAGAATCGGCAAAAATATTGGCAAAAGCGTAGGCATCTTCCAATTTCCAATCGCTAATAAAGCTGTCGTGGCAGGAAGCGCATTTGAGGTTAAGTCCCAAAAACACCTGCGCTACGTTTTGGGCCGCTTGCATTTCGGTACGCTGACTTGCGTTAATCGTTCCGCGCCATTTGATGCCCTTGATAAATCCTTCCGATTCTTTGGTTGGGCTGATCAGCTCTTTTACAAACTGATTATACGGTTTATTGCTTTTGAGTGAAGCATATAGCCATTTGGTTATATCAAAACGCCCACCTGTAATGTAACCCGTTCCTGAATAATCGTTGCGGAGGGCATCGTTCCAAAACGTAAGCCAATGTTGGGCATAGTCTTCATTTCGGTTGAGCAAAGACGTTACCAACAGCTCACGCTTGTTTGGGCGAGCGTCGGTTTCAAAGGCTTTGATGGCCTCGGGCGTGGGTAGTAAACCTACCACATCCAAATAGACCCGTCGAATGTACGTATGGTCATCGACTACACCTTTCCACGAAATTTTATTTTGTTGGAAATACGCATTCACAAAGCGGTCGATGGGCTGTGTGGCTTCGGCAGTAGCAGGAGGAAGGGCAGGCAAACGAGGGGCCAATTCCGCCACACGGTAGATGCTTTTCTCAGGACCGTCGGGCCACGGAGCACCTTGCTTTATCCAAAATTCGAGGGTAGCCACTTCTTTCTCAGAGAGGCGTTTGCCTTTGGTTGGCATGGCTTCTTTATGACCTACAGGAAGCGTGATTCGGCGAATGATTTCGCTTTTTTCGGGTTTACCAGCCACAATGATGGGGCCGTGTTCGCCTCCTTTAAAAATAAATTCTTTTTTATCGAGACGAAGCTCCCCTTTGGTTTTGGCTTCGCCGTGGCAACTGTAACAATTGTGCGCCAAAATCGACCGCACTTCTACGTTAAGTTCGCTCAGTTGCTGTTCGTTCAAGGGTTGGCCATTGCTGGCGAACGTAAAGTTTGTACCGCCAGAAGGTTCGTTTTCTGACGATTTATTAAAAGGTAAGACTTCGGTCAGGTAGGTTTCGCCGTGGGTCAACAGCGCACCATAATGCCCTGCCACGGTAACTCCTAACACCGTAACGCCTAAAAGCCCACGGAAAAGCTGCTGCTTTTGGGAACGCAAAGCCCAAACCGCTGCCAGTGACAAAGCCATTGTTGCTAGCCCTGTCCATTGGTGTAGGCTTACTGCATCGCCGCCGTAGTCTTCAAAATTGATTAAAAATAGCCCAAAAATAGCGGCTAAGACGGCACTACCTGCGCCAATCCATACCAAGGCTTTGATGCCTGCTTGGAGCTCGTTGGATTTGCGACGCCAGTCGAAAAGCTCTAAAATGAAAGCCACACAAAGTAGGCCGATTGGGAAGTGAACAACCAAGGGGTGTAGTCGTCCTAAAAAAAGCCAAAGCCAGAAGGTTTCTGTTGTTTCTTGCACGATATTAATTTAGAAAAGAGGGGGTGGAACCTGAGTACTTCCCCACCGATGAAGGGTTTTCCCAACATACGGTGGGGGAGTAATTATGTACTACTTAAAAACTCAAAGACTACAAAATTCTAATCACTATGTGTATCAGATTCTTCAATCTGATGCTTGGGGTGGTTTTGAGAAACCACCTGCACTACGTGTTATCAGATTCTCAAATCTGATAGTTGGAGTTTGGTTTCTCAAAACTTAATGTTCGAGTCATTGTGAGCCGAAAACGAGGTTTTGAGAAACCTCTGCGGTGGTTTTGAGAAACCACCTGCACACTTGGTGAGAAACCACCAGCACGCTTGGTGAGAAACCACCTGTACATCAATTTCTACTGATAACCAGGGTTTTGAGTAAGTTTTGAGTTAATCAAAATTTGTGGTGCTGGAATCGGGAAATAATACTCAAAATCGCTATATACATAGTCCAACGCGTTGAAAGCAATTCCTCCACGCGATACGGTCGGGTTGGCTTTTTCTTTGGCGGCATAAGCGTTCATAAAAGCGGCCAATTCGGCGGGAGTTTTGGTGCGTTGGAGGTCAAACCAGCGGTGGTTTTCAAAAGCCAATTCCACACGGCGCTCTTTGAGAACGGCTGCTCGGAAAGTGTCTTTTGTTAGCCCTGTTAGTTCGCCCAATCCTGCGCGTTTACGCACTTGGTTAAGGTAGCCCAGCGCCTCAGCGTCAGGGCCTGTGGCTTCGTTGATAGATTCGGCCAACATCAGCAACACATCCGAATAGCGCAAAATAGGCCAGTTGTTGTCCGAGCGCCCTGTGATAGTGTGCGGATAACGGTATTTGTTGACAAACGGAATGGCGACGAAGGCGTTATTGAGGGTATAGCCCAACTGAAGCGAAATGTCTTTGCGTAAGTCACCTGTTTCGTAGGCCGCAATCATGTCGTTGGTAGGGATATTCCGACCACTTGGAGCCGTATTGGCAAAACCAGTAACCGCACCTTGCGACAAACGTGGCGCAAACACATACACAAAGTTACTTTGCTCACCCAAGTCGTTACCACCTTGGTATTGCACCTCAAAGACTGACTCAACGCCGTTTTTCTTGGCAGGGTCAAAGTTGTCTTTGTAGTTGGCATAAAGTGAATAACCCAACGGCACCACTTGTTTCAAGGTACTAACTGCTTCTGGGTAGCGTTTGAGCGTCAGATAAACTTTGCCCAACAAACTCAAGGCTGCTCCTTTGGTTGCGCGGCCTAATCCAGTTGCTGGATATTTTGCAGGGAGAAGATTGGCAGCATCTTTAAGGTCGGCCTCAATTTGCTTATAAACATCTGCCTGCGGAGTACGAACCAAATCAAACGCTTCGTTGGGGTTGCTAAGGGTTTTAGTTGCCAAAATGACATCCCCAAAATAGCGGGTTAGGTTAAAATAATGGAAAGCCCTGATAAACTTGAGTTGCCCTTCGATTTCCTTTTTTGCCGTGGCATCAATCGTCGCTGGTTCTAGTTTTTCCAACGCATAATTGATGTTGTACATCGCGGCATAGTGGATATTCCACAAGTTGGCGATTTCACCATTGCCAGGGTTGACGGTCGAAAACTCAAACGCTTCCCAACCCGCAGCTCCCCCACGGTCGAGGGGGTTAAAATCGAGTGTGGTATTGTCCGACGTAAATTCTTGAAAAATGTAAGCCGTGCTTGTAATACCTTGCAATTGACCATAAACTCCGTTGAGGGCTTGCTCAAACTGCGTCTGGGTTTTATAAAAAATGTCAGTTCCGATGCGGGTAGGATCAGTGGTTACCAAAAAATCATCCTTGCACGACCATTGCACCAAACCAAGAAAGAGAATACAGAAAGAAGTTATTTTTTTCATTGTCGTGAAGATTAGAAGTTAAACTTAGCGCCTACTGCCCACGTTCTTGGCACTGGATACGACTCATCGTCGTTGTTGAGTTCGGTTCCACCGCGTACTCCAGCGTCGGGGTTGTTGCCTGGATATTTAGAGAACAAAAGCAAGTTGTTGGCCGTCACAAATACCCGTGCGCCACTTAGCACCGACTTAAACTTAGGTAATGTATAACCCAAAGTGACACTTTTTAGCCACGTATATGTTCCGTCATAGACATAGCGTTCGCTACTCTCGCGTGACCATTTGAAGTAGTTGGTACCCCCTTGTGAGTTTTTGGCGTCAGGATTAGAGCCTGGGTTTGATGGTGAGCGCCAGCGGTCTTTGGCTTTGTCCAACACGTTGAATACGCCGTCCATGTTCATCGTTGATGCTTCGATGTTGCGATAAATGTCAAAGTCATAAGCACCTACAAACAACACGTTTAAGTCGAAGCTGCGGTAATCTGCTGCGCCAGTCCATGCCCATGTGAAGGCAGGGTTAGGATTGCCAATTTCCACCATGTCTTGCGTATCGTACGTAATGACGCCATCGCCGTTGGTATCGGCAAACTTCATCCCACCAGGAATAACGCCGTCTTGTTTTGCCCATCCGTCGATTTCGGCTTGGGTATTGAAAATGCCCATCTTTTTGTAGCCATAAATCATCCCGATGGGGCGACCTACTTTTTGTACGTTGTAGCCGCCGTAGAAGCTACCGTACCATAGCATGTCGTTGACGCCTTTGATGGCTAGGATTTGGCTGCGGTTGAAGGTGATGTTACCGTTGGTGCGGAAATTAACAGCACCAAGGCTGGTGCGAAAATCCACCCCAATTTCTACGCCACGGTTGCGTACTTTTCCGATGTTATCCAAACTCGTTGTAAAGCCCGAAACAGCAGGGATAGACACTGGCAACAACATGTCGTTGGTGAGTTTGTTATAATACTCAAAGGTGAACAGCAACTTGTTATTGAAGGTAGCAATATCCAAACCGATGTCCAATTGGTTTGATTTTTCCCATTTTAAGCCAGAGTTAGCAAAAGAGCTAATCACTTTCCCAGGGGCAAAAGCATTGCCTAAAATATAGTTGTTGGCACCTACGAAGGCCAAACTTGGGTAGTTACCGATGTTGTTATTACCCGTTACTCCCCAGCTTGCCCGTAGTTTTACGTCGCTCAGCCAAGAGAATTTAGGCATAAACGACTCTTCCGACAAGCGCCAGCCCACCGAAGCTGCAGGGAAGTCTCCGTATTTGTTTTGAGCACCAAAACGAGAGCTTCCTTCACGACGGAATGAGGCTGATAATAGGTATTTATCTTTGAAGGCATAGTTGACCCGGGCAAAGTAAGCAAGCAGCGACCAACCGTTCTCGTAAGAGTTTGATGCTCGGATGGAGCCTGCGCCCAAATACTGCACCAAATCATCAGGAAAAGTGTTGGCACTACCCGCCGTTCCGCGTAAAATTTCGCGTTGGCTTGTAAAACCAGCCATGGCTTCAAGGGTTTGGTTGTTTCCAATTTGGGGTGAATACGTCAGAAGCTGGTCAAAAGATAAGTTTTGCAATTGTTCTACCACTTCTTGTGCGGTTGCAATGCGCGGGGGAGCTCCCGCCGTACCCGATGCCACCGACAAACCGATGGTAGAAGGTACGTATTCTTTAAAGGTGTTATAATTGAGTTTTATGTTGGCCGATGTCCGAAATTTGAGGTTTTTCATGATTGAAACTTCGGCAAAGGCACTGGTCAAAATGTCGGCGATGTTGCGTCGGCGAAGAACATTTTTCAATACAAATAATGGGTTAGGGAAGCCAAAAACGCCATCTACTCCGCCAATGTACGGACGAAGCGAGCCATCGGTATTGTAAATAGGTTCGCGCGGGTCCATCAACAAAGCCCCTCCCACCAAGGCACTGCGGCCGTCGGTATTGGCAAGGTTTTGTTTGGTATAACTCCCGTTGACGTTTACGCCCACGTTGAGGAATTTATTGACCTGACCACCGATATTACTACGCAATGACAAACGGTCGTAGTTGGTATTGGTGATGGTACCTTCTTCTTTATAATAACCTACAGAAAGCATGGAGCGGAGCGGCCCTTTGCCCGAAGAAATGGTTAAGTTGGCATCAGTATAAGGTGCATTGTTGTGCATGATAGCCCCAAACCAATCGGTCGAATACTTGGTTTGCTCAGGATAACGAAAACCAATGGGTACTTCTTCCAGTGTTGGCTCTCTGTTCTGAAAATAGCGGATGCCATCTTCAAATACTTCTTTCTTAAATTGGGCAAATTCTACCCCGTTGAGCATTTTTACGCGACGCGTTGAGGGAACGTTTTGGACGCCGTAATCAAGCGAAAGATTGACGTCAACTTTGCCTTCTTTGGCATTTTTGGTGGTGATAAGTACTACCCCGTTTGAACCACGCGCTCCGTAAATCGCGGTAGAGGCGGCATCTTTTAGGATAGAAATACTTTCAATGTCGTTGGGGTTAAGGTTTTGGCCAACCGACGTACCCACCGCAAATCCGTCGATAACGTACAGTGGGTCGCTACCAGCACCCAATGAACCGATACCCCGCACGCGTACTTCAAAAGCACCGCCAGGAGTACCACTTTTTTGCTTGACAACGACCCCCGCAGCACGCCCCTGAATCATCTGGTTCATGTTGTTGGCAGGTTGTTCGCCGATGTCTTTCATGTTGATGACCGAAATGGCCGACGTAATGTCTTGTTTACGTTGAGAACCGTACCCTACGACCACGACTTCGCCCAAGGCTTTTTCGTCGGTCAAAAGAGTGATATTGATGGAAGAACGGTTTCCTACAATCACTTCTTGGGGTTTGTAACCTACAAAACTAAATACTAATACGGCTTGCGCGTTGGGCACGGCAATCGAAAACTTGCCGTTTTCGTCGGTAGTTGCGCCTTTCTGCGTACCTTTTATAAAGATATTTACGCCAGGAAGTACCCCGCCTTTGTCATCCACGACCGTCCCTGAAACCGAAATATCAGCAAGCGCTTCTAGTGACGGGTTGGGCTCGAAGTTTTTCTCTTCGATGGGTGGATTGAGTTCACTGGAAGCGGAGGCCGATAGCCTGGACAAGATGATTTGATTACTGATGACTTTGTACTTGATTTTGTACGGAATAAATAGCCTGTCTAGCAACTGAGAAAGGGGCTCGTTGGTGGCATTCAACGAAATTTTCTGTGTTGATTCAACAATTTTAGGACGGTAGGTAAATTTGACATTTGCCTGTTTTTCAATCAGAACCAGCGCCGAGGACATGCTTTGGTTGTCGATTTGAATGCTGATTTTACGGCTCAATAATTCTTGAGCTACCACATCTCGTGCGAGCGAGACACCCACAAAAATCATCGCAATGCAGCATTGTATTAGCGAGAACTTCATAAGGCGAATCAGGTTTTTTTGGATTTGTAATCTTTTCTTCATTAGTTTACTAAGGTTTTTGTGATTTGGAAAAGCAAAAACAACCCTTTCACATCCGCTGGAATCGGATGTGGTTTGGAAGACCATCAAAAGGGCTTTTGAAAGCCGGTAACGCTGGAATCGTTATCGGCTTTTTTAGTGTACTAAGTCAAGTTTTATATTCATGCGATAAGGGTTTGAAATAAGCGGATAGTTGGTTTAGTTACAGCCTTTGCTTGTGATAATAACCTGAGCATCAACTACTTTGTAGGTGGCTTCAAGTGCTTCACAAATGATATCTAGTTTCTCGAAAAGGGTTTCGTTGGACAAGGTAGTGGTAAGGGTACAGTTGGCCATCAATTCTTCGTCAATCACAATGTCAACGCCGTAGGCTTTCTCTAACGCGGTGAAAATATCGGTGACAGATGCATTCGTAAAAGAGAATTGTTTAAGTTCTTGGGGCGACAACAAAATCACGGGCCTCTCAATCAATTTACGGGTCAATCGTTCGTCTGCTTTGCCAAAAACGACCTGCTGATTGGGCGTTAAAACCAGCCCATTGGTTTCGGGGTCAGGATTTTGGGTATTTTTTTGGGCAAAAACCGAGACTCTTCCTGTCTTTACCAGTACGGTCACTTGTTTGTCTGCCTCGTAGGCTTTTACCCAAAAGCTCGTGCCCAATACTTTGGTAATCAGTCCATTGGCGTAAACAAAGAAGGGCTTGTTGGGGTTTTTGATTACGTCAAAAAAAGCTTCTCCCGAAAGATATACTTCGCGGATATTGCCCGTGAATGATTTAGTATAACTGAGTTTACTTTCGGGTTTCAGGATAGCGTGACTCCCGTCGGGCATATTAACTGTCAGGTTCGTAGAGGTGGTATTCGCTACCTCTTCAAGTGGACTTTTTGCGGCTGAAATGAGTTGCTCATATTTGCCTTTAGGAGCACTTTTGTACCATCCCCATCCCAAACCAAGTGCAATAATAACGGAAGCCGCGGCAAGCGCTGGTTTCCAAAAATTTAGAACGATTTCAACTATACGTTTTGGCGGTTCTTCCAGTTCCTTAGCGATTTGTGACCATATTGCAGGGGTTTCTTGGAACGGTACTTCGTGCTTTGCCGCTACGGAAAGTTGTTCCACCCCAAGTCGTGCCCGACGGACATTTTCTTGCTGTGAAGGATGCTTCGCTAAAAAATCTGCCCAAAAAGCGTCAGACGCTGGGGCAGGGTGTTTTACCGACTGAATGAAATAATCATCAGCGATAAAATCTTCAATGGTGTAGGAAGCGTATGATGTGTTCATAAGTTCTTCATTCAATCCCCTAAATCGGGACACTTTGGTTTTGTACTCATTTTTCTTGAAATATTTTTATTTATTTTTTTTCAATCCCAAAATACGCCTTTTTCAAGCCGAAAAACATTCACGCAGTTCGGTGATGGCTCGGTGGAGAAGGTTCCGAACCGATTGGGGGTTGATGTGCATCATGTCACCAATTTCATCTAAACCGAAATCGTGGTAATAGCGGAGCTGGATGATTTCTTGCTGCCGACGAGGAAGTTGGTGAATGGCGCGTTTGAGCCGCTGATGCTGTTCGCTAAGTTGCTCATTAGCAATCAAATCGTCCTCAAAAGACAATTCTCCAATGATATTTTCAAATAACCCTGCGGAATCGATGGGGGAATGGTTGTTTTTTTCGCTATTACGTACAATTCTGTTTCGAAGCGAGCGGTAGAGGTAAAACTTGATACTATCGGTGTCGGCTAAGTTCTGACGACTGCGCCAAAGGTGTAAAAAAAGATCTTGGATGCTGTCTTTGATTAGCTGCCTATCGGACGTGACGCGGTAACCATAACTCAACAAATCTTCGATATGAAGGTTGTAAAGTTGGGTAAAAGCGGCTCTATCGCCATTTTTAAAGGCTTGCCATAGCTCCGAATCGGTTGCGTACCTCAAAGTGTTGGTTTATAAAAAATAGCTTGACATAGAATGGGTTGGCTAGCAAATTTTTTGTAATGCAATTGTTTACTTATCCTGTACTTACCTGTCGGCATAAGAAATGTTTGTTAGACCACGGCTTTTTCTAAAAACTGAATGACTCCCGTAGCGGCGTCCATTTCGGCTTCAATGCCAACGGGAATAGTGAATTTTTGGCGAATGTGTCCAATCATCGAGCCCGAAAAGGCAGGTTTTTGGGCAGGTTGGATGTGGTCAAGCCACAGGTCTTCGAGCGTGAGTGAGCCATAGCTTCCGTTGCCTGGTTCGCACTCCGAACATTTACCAAAAATAAACCCATTCATGTCGTTTAAAATACCGCTCAATTTGAGTTGGGTGAGCATTCGGTCAACGCGGTAGGGGGCTTCGTCCACGTCTTCGCAGAAAAATAGGCTTCCTTTCCAGTCGGGCACGTAAGGAGAGCCTAACAAATGACTCAAGACCGTTAGGTTTCCCCCCAATAATCGACCTTTGGCCTTTCCTGCAACGATGGTGTCAATTCGGTCGGCGACTTGCGTGAGGTTATCGCCCACTACTTTTGGGTTTTCGTAACGCACAGCTTCGCCTTCTATGAGGACTTTTTTAAGGTAGCCTACGGTAAATTCGTTCCAACTAACTGCCCCCACTGGCCCATGAAATGTAACCAAGCCCGTTTGGCTATAGATGCCCAACAGCAGGGCGGTCACGTCGGAATAACCTAACAACACTTTGGGGTTTTTCTTGATGGTATCATAGTCTAGCAAAGGCAACAATCGGGCACAACCCCAGCCACCATGCACACAAATAATCGCTTGTACCGAGGAGTCGGCAAACATCTCGTTGAGGTCTGCTGCTCGGTCGGCATCTTTTCCTGCCAAGTAACCGTATCTTTCCCACATTCGTTTTCCAAATTTTACCTTAAAACCCAAGGCTTGCATGGACTCGACGATGACTTGCACCGTTTGTTTGCTGTAAGCAGGAGCCGCTGGACAAACGAGTCCCACGGTATCGCCCGCTTTGAGTCGAGCAGGTTTGAGTGTGGGTTTATTACGGTTTGACAAAGAAGGAATTAGGGCGGGAGTAGCGGCAATGGTTTGGAGGAAATTACGACGTTGCATGGAGGAAAAAAGGTTCATTTTAGCCCAATATAAGCGACTCTTCTTACTTGAGCAACTTTTGGGGAGGGAAAGAAATTGATTTGAAAAAATAAATTTCTTTGAAAAAACTATTTGCAATTATCATTTTAGACCACTACTTTTGCATCCCCAAACAACGGGAACGGCGAAGTGGTGGAATTGGTAGACACGCTACTTTGAGGGGGTAGTGGGCGTTAGCCTGTGCGAGTTCGAATCTCGCCTTCGTCACCAACGTAACAGCCTGTAAGTCATAAACTTACAGGCTGTATGTTTAAAAAAACTAAGGTGGTGGCAAAGGGGGTG
>NZ_JACIBY010000009.1:0-24535 GCF_014195535.1 Runella defluvii
TCTATTTGCTGTGATTCACTTAGAATCGGTCTGTTTACTCGTCCCATTAGGACAAATTTACAAAATAATGCAAACTATTTATGAATCAGTACTTAGTGAAAATAACGATGGATAAAAGCTCTTTTGCTACTTTCATTCGTAGTCATAGAAATACTAGTATTCGTTCAATTCGAATCATTCGTCACTCGAAGCACTGTATCAATTAATTCCAAGCTCAATCCAATTGAATTTTCTGGTTTAAAAAGCTCCTCTAAATCAGGCACATCCAATTGAAGTTCAAGCAGAATTTCTTTTAGATGTTTATGCTGGTGAATGGCCATTTTGCACGCCTTTTCCACCAATTCGTGGGCTTGCATTTTCCCAATTTTAGGCGCTAAAGCTAAGGACACGTTTTCGGCATAAATCAGTCCTTTGGTCACTTCTAAATTGGCCAACATTCGTTTTTCATCTACTTCTAAACCGCTCACTAACTCTATGGCTCGTTCGACCGAACCTGCCGTTAAGGTCATCAATTCTACCAACACCTCCCATTCAGAATGCCACAATCCCGCCGAACGCTCGTGTTCTTGGGGCATCGCCGAGAGAACCGTCGCCACTAAGTGAGGGGTTCGGGTTGCATTGGCCAATAAGGCAGCGCAGGTCACGGGATTTCGTTTGTGAGGCATGGTGCTTGAGCCTCCTTTTCCTTCCGCGGCTCCTTCCATCACTTCCCCTACTTCGGTTTGCATAAGGAGTGAAACGTCTTTGGCAATCTTCCCAAGACTTCCCACCAACACCCCCAGCACACCTGCCCATTCGGCGAAGCTATCACGCTGGGTTTGCCACGAAAAACTAGGCGTTAACCCTAACTCTTGTGCCATTGTCCGATGAACTTCTTGGTTAATAGACGCATTTCCGCTGCCCACGGCTCCGCTTAATTGGAGCTTCAACAAACGAGGTTGAATCTCCGTTAGGCGGTTTTGTGAACGTACAATTCCTTCTAACCACCCTGCCGTTTTGAGTCCAAATGTAATCGGACGGGCTTGCTGAAGTAAAGTCCGACCAATCATCAGAGTCGAACGGTGTTTTTGAGTGAGCGCTATCAACAACTGACGTAATTGGTTGAGTTTTGACTCCAACCACGCCAAAAACGCTTTGATTTGGAGCACCATTGCCGTATCGACAACATCCTGACTGGTAGCGCCCAAATGCACCATTTTCGAGGCTTCTACATCGTTGTTTTTGACAATACGAGTCAATTGTTTGACCAACGGAATCGCCGCATTTCCTCCAAGTTTAATTTCTACTTTAAGCTTCTCTATGTCAATCAAATCGACCGCACAACATTGTGCTATTATTTCCGCCGATGTTGAAGGCATAATCCTATGAACCGATTGGGATTCGGCCAAAATCGCTTCAAAACGCAGTATTTGTGCAACAGTAGCCTGTTCCGAAAAAAGCGAATTGACTTCCTCTGAATAAAAATAGGCGGAATAAAGACTCATTTTCAAGGTCGAATTTCAAGTACAGATTGACGACTTGTAGGTTGAATTACAATGTTTGAAAAGTACGATTTCGTTTTCATCAATTCGGTTAACGGTTAACAAATAACGATTAACTGTGCGTAAGCACTTAAATATCAAAGAATACGGTTTCGTTATCGCCTTGCATCCAAATGTCAAATTCGTAACCTGACGGCGTTTTTTGAGCAATGAGTGTAGCGCGACGTTCTTCGGGGACTACATTGAGCACCTCATCAGTTGCGTTTAGTTCGACTTCATCAGAAAAGTACAGGCGAGTATAAGAGTGAATCAGCTGCCCGCGCATAAACACGATGATGCTTAAATGAGGTGCTTGTCCATTGACCGATGCAGGCTTTTTGGTATAGAAAACAAAGCGATTTTTTGGGTCGGTTCCTGTACCAAAGCGGCCAAAAAGTTGTTGTTGTCCATCGTTCTGCCATACTTCAATCATCGCATCAGGAATAACAACCCCTTCTCCATCAAACACTTTGCCTGTGATGGTTATGGCATCGGGTTCGTCGATTGGGTTCACCAACTGATTACCGACCAGTTGTTTAAAATCGTATAAATATTGCTCAGGGGAAAGGCCGTAGGCAAAATAAGGGCCAACCGTTTGAGAGGGAGTCTGTTTCATAGTCGAATGACGATTTATGAATTTTTCGAATGACGAATACAACCCGTTCAAGCTATTTGAATCATTCGTTAAATCCGAATAATTAACTATTTTCAAATGGAGTCTGATTGTGGCCTCTTAACACAAAATCAAAACGATATCCCAAGGCAAAATGTGGTTCCGTAATGCTCAAATCAAACTGGGAAATGAGTAAGTCTCTGCCCTTGGGTGGTACGCCCAAAAAGATGGGGTCGTACTGAAGCAACGGGTCTCCTGGGAAATACATTTGTGTCACCAAACGATTGGTAATATTGGCGCCAAACAACGAAAAATGGATGTGGTTGGGACGCCATGCGTTGTAGTGATTTCCCCAAGGATACGCACCTGGCTTAATGGTATAAAATTTATAATTCCCGTCTTTGTCGGTCATGCAACGACCCGCTCCTAAGAAATTGGGGTCAAGCGGAGCATCGTGTTGATCTACTTTGTGTACGTAACGCCCCGCGGAATTGGCTTGCCAAATTTCGATGAGCGTATTCGGAATCGGCTGACCGTTTTCATTTACAACCCGACCGTGTACCACAATTCGTTCTCCCAAAGGTTGCCCATTGACCACCGAATTTTTGGTTAAATCATGGTCAAGGGGGCCTAAATTAAAATCACCAAAAATCGGCCCTGTCAATTCACTAAGCGACTGCTTCACTACAATCAAAGGCTTGGTAGGAGCCCGAAGGACGGTAGATTTGTAGTCGGGCGATAAACGTGGCGGGTGTACCTCCTCGTCAAAACGGTTATAAATGATTGTGCTCATGTTGTGCAACGATTGGGAAAATATCTGCTTAAAGAACACAACAAAAGTAGCGGGAAGGTGAAAGATTATCTTGGATAAATCAAAATATAACTTGTACAAAACAAACATTTTTTGGTTAACTTTGTACCATACGATTCATTCATTTCATGCGTCTGCTCTACCTGCTCTTTTTACTTTCACCTCTCTGGGCGTTGGCAACAGGACAAGCTCCCGACCGCTTGATTTGGCAAGGCGATACGTTGTCTTTGTACACTGCCCCGTTAAATTCTCATCCAACCTTTAATAAATTCTCTAAAACCCTTTTTGGAACACTAGAAGCCCCTTTTAACACGGGCTGCTGGCGGGGACACATCGCTGAGTGGGAAATTCAACATGATACGCTCTTTCTCGTCAACATTTACACTTGCGATTACCCTAGCAATAAAACCAAGGCCGATTTAAACACCCTATTTCCCAACCAACTCATCCGTGGAAAGCTTCCAGCAAGCTGGCTATCAGTGCCTTTGCTGGTACCTCAAGGTAAATTACTATATTATACTCAATCCTACGCCGCCATCCATGAGAAAGAAATAGAATTAACGTCAAAAAACGGATTTGTTACTCATTATCAAGAATTTGACAACTCCAAAACTCAACTTTCCGTGTATGCTGAAAAGAATGATAGCCTACTGAACTATGTTTACAGCCACATCAATTGGCAGCTATTGCCCGATTTATCAAAACCCGTCAAGGTTTTTGCTGAAATTCTCAGCGGCGCTCGCCCTTTTCCTGACAGCATCCGCCTCCTCAAAAAATCTCAACAGGCGATTTTCGACGATGAAGCACTGCGCGTTTTAACGTCAATTCCGTCTTGGAGTTGTTATTATAAACGGGGAGTCCCCTACCCGATTGGCTACTATTTTGTGGTCATTTTTGACGAAAATCGTCGAAAAAAATACGCAAAACCTTAACTTTTTTAGCTTGTAATTTTCAAACATCCACTATGCAAAAGGCATTGGTCCATTTTAAAGGGCTTTACGGCGACAATCCTCATTCTCTTTTACCCAACTTTATCCATTTTGAAGCCCTCGAAACTCGGAGTAAAATATACGATTGGGAAATAAAGGAACACTTGCACACGGATTTGTTTCAGGTGTTTTTGATTAAAAGTGGGGAAGGGTTGCTTGTTTCTGAGCAAAAAGAATGGACGCTCACGGGGCCTTGCATTGCAACCATCCCCGCGCACAGCCTTCACGGTTTTGTGTTTCAACCCAACATCAACGGTGAAGTCCTGACATTTTCTGACTCTTTTTTGGAAGGATTATTAAAAAACGCGCCCAAAACATTGCTAGAAATCAATCATTTACGGGTGCTTTCGTTTGATGATGACTTTGAGACATTTGAACGCCTTATGGGATTTAAAAACCTGATTGTAA
Source organism: Runella defluvii (assembly GCF_014195535.1). Lineage (GTDB taxonomy): Bacteria > Bacteroidota > Bacteroidia > Cytophagales > Spirosomataceae > Runella > Runella defluvii. The sequence goes on from NZ_JACIBY010000009.1 coordinate 4,342, forward strand.
AAGAATTATACGAAGATTTTGTCGAAAAACAGGTGGTTTTACAGTCCTTATTTCAACTCTTTTTTACGCACCTTTACCGTTTTTCCCTTCGACTAAGCAGCGCCTCTACTTCGTCCGACAATCGGACATTGCGTTATTTTCAGCTTTTTCAAAAAAGCATTCGGAAGTCGTTGCAAGAATCAAAGTCTATTCATGAATATGCCAAAGAGTTAACGATTACGCCTGTCCATTTAAACCGCATTTGCCAGGCGATTGTCCAAAAATCGGCTTTGCAGATTGTCCATGAGCATCTGATTAATGAAGCAAAAAAATACCTCCTTAATACGAATTACTCAATTTCGGAGGTTTCTTATTTCCTCAATTTCAAAGACCCCGCGTATTTTACACGGCTTTTTAAGAAAGTAACGGGGGTTTCGCCTAGTGAATTTAGGAAGAACTAGCGTGCTTCATTTTTTGAACCATATAAGACATATAAGGGCATATTAGAACTCCACAACAGATGCCGAGTTAACTGATTCGTTTTGACGAAATATAAATCGTGATTATTCCTGCGATGATGGTAGGAATGGAAAAAATCAAGAAATTGACCGTCATTGAAAGTCCCATTCCAATGAGGACACCGCCTAATAATGGGCCAATGATGCCGCCTAAGCGCCCTGAACCGATGGCCCAGCCTACGCCCGTCGTGCGAAATTCGGTGGGATACATCCGCGCCGCTACGGCATAAAGCCCTACAAAACCACCTTGGATGCCAAAGCCAATCAATCCAAAAATAACCAACAACCACGAAGAACCTTTGAACCAGCCAAAAGCAATCATCAGTACGCCCGTCAAAATCAAAAAAGTGCCAATGGTACGTTTTAAGCCATATTTGCTTGAAAAATAGCCTTGAATGACAATCCCAACAAATGCGCCAAGATTAAAAACTGTGCCTGCATAAATCGCCAATTCCATCGAAAGTCCCGCGTTGGTGGCGAGTTTCGGTATCCAGTTGGTCAAAAAATAAAGGGTAGCAAACGCCATAAAAAGCGCCCCCCACAGTTGAAACGTCGGCAGTTTAAACTCTTCCGTTAACATCGATTTGAACGACACCGCTGCTTGTTCGGCAGGTTTTGTTGGAAGTTGAGACAGGCTAGTTACGCCCATTTTACCCAAAATCTGGTTGGCTTTACCAAGGGCATTGGCTGGTTGTGCTTTAAAGTAAAAATCAAGCGACTCCGACAGCAAAAAGTGAATCAAGGGCACTGAAAGTGTAGTGCAAAAACCTGCCAATTGAAACATCGTACCCCAGCCCAATTGCGGTATTACTTTCGCTGCAACTAACCCCGACAACACCGCCCCAATTGGGTAGCCTGAAATCACAAAACTTACCCAAAAATCTTTGGTTTTGTTCGGGGTGTATTCTGCCGTCAGCGTAGCGGTGCTTGCCAACATCGCCCCAATCCCTATCCCACTAATGAGCCGAATAACTACCAAAAACTCAATAGATTGGGCAAATGATGTACTAAAAATGCTAATTCCCATCAGTACAGCACTTAACAAAATCATGTTTTTACGGCCAATCACATCCGCTTTAGGGGCCAAAAACATCGCTCCCAGGGTCATCCCGACCAAGCCAGAACTAAAAACAATGCCAAGCGCCTCGGGCGTTATGCCCCATGCTTTTACAATGGCAGGTGCGGTGTAGGAAATTACCATTACGTCCATGCCGTCGAGCATGTTCATCAACAAACAAATAAACACCGTCGCGTACTGCAACCGTGTCATTTTGTGGGTATCAATGTGTTCTTTTATGTCAAAGGTCATTGCGAGATTGGAAGGCTAAGGGCTAAAATAGATGTATTCCACGAAATAATTGGACATAACTTCGCAAAAATAGAGGTTTTTTCAAAGACCCATCACGCAAAATCAATTTCCTTTTGTGCAATATCAATCTTTATCGAAAAAGGGGCTTTCGCCCCCATTTTTCCATTGATCATAAACGTTTCCCCCGCCGAACTCGCAGATGTTCGCAGAATACTATCGGTCTGCTAACACTACTCACTAACCAAAATCCGACTCGCCCCTGAATACACATTAAAACGCCCGTCGCGGGTAAAGCCAATGAGGGTTTGCCCGTATTGTTCGGCAGTCTCAATGGCAAGACTAGAAGGTGCCCCCACCGCAACAATGATGGGGATAGACAACGCCAGCGCTTTGTGTAGCAATTCAAAACAAGCCCGCCCACTTAGTACAAGCGCATGATTCTTAAATGTTTGGGCCGTAGTAAGTCGTGCCTTGCCTGCGATTTTATCCACTGCGTTGTGGCGACCTACATCCTCGGCGTACAGTTGCATATTTCCAAATTCGTCAAACACACCTGCCGCATGAATCCCGCCCGTTTGGTCGAAAATCCGTTGGAAAGTGCTGAGTTTTTCAGGCAGCGACACCACGACACTCGCTTTCATTTTCACGTTACCAAAGGCAGTACTTTCATACGAATAACCCAACGCATCCAAAGAAGATTTCCCGCAAACACCGCAGCTTGAAGTTGCATAAAAATTACGCTGAAGTTTCTGTAAATCAGGGCGAATGTGTGGCTTTAATTTGACCGTTACGGTGTTGTCCAAATGCGCCATTACCGAATCAATGTCATCGTTTTTCAAAAGCCCCTCCGTAAACAAAAAACCTCCAGCAAGCGCCTCGTCTTCGCCTGGCGTACGCATCGTTATTGAAATAGGTTTTTCGACCCAGCCATGAACCACATCCCAATATTCTATCCGAATTTCAAGAGGTTCTTCAACAACCACTAGGTCATTGACTGCTTCTGATTTTGAAGTCGAGGTAATAACTTTTAGAATAGGGACTTTTTTCGTGTTCATACAGCCAAGGTATTCGTTTTTTAGCTTAAAAAAAGCCCCTACTTTCGCAGAGGCTTTTTATGTATTGTACCAACTTAAAACTAGCGGCTCAAGTAAAGATTACGTTCGCCATATACTTTTTGGAAGAAATCATCTTCAAGGCTATCAATGAAGTAAATACCCTCTCCCGTTGATTTCATTTCTGGTCCGAGTTCCTTGTTTACGTTCGGGAATTTGTTGAACGAGAACACAGGAATCTTAATCGCCCATCCCTTTTTCACAGGATTGAACTGAATATCCGACACTTTTTTGTCGCCCAACATAAACTTCGTTGCGTAGTTTACGTAAGGTTCTTGGTATGCTTTGCAAATAAACGGTACCGTACGTGATGCACGTGGGTTGGCTTCGATGACATACACCACGCCATTTTTTACGGCAAACTGCATGTTAATCAAGCCTTTCACTTTCATCGCTTTGGCTACTTTCAACGTAATCTCCTCAATTTGACGAATTTCGTCTTCCGTCAAATGGAACGGAGGCAAGGTAGCGTGCGAGTCACCTGAGTGAATACCAGCAGGTTCGATGTGTTCCATCACCCCAATAATGTACGCATCTTCACCGTCACAAATGGCATCTGATTCGGCTTCAATGGCGTTTTCGAGGTAGTGGTCAAGCAAGATGTTATTATCTGGAATATCGTTCAAGATTTTCACAACGTGTTGTTCTAATTCTTGTTCGTTCAAGACAATCTTCATGCTTTGTCCACCCAAAACGTAGCTTGGACGAACCAACAATGGGAAGCCAAGATTTTTACCAATTTCAACGGCGGCATCTGACGTACGAACAGTGTCAAACTTAGGATATGGAATGCCCAAATCGCGTAACAACGACGAGAAACGGCCACGGTCTTCGGCTAAGTCGAGGGTATCGAAGCTACTTCCGATGATTTTGATGCCGTATTGCTCTAATTTTTCAGCAATTTTCAGGGCCGTTTGTCCACCCAACTGCACGATAACGCCTTCTGGCTTTTCGTGTTGGATAATGGCGTGAACGTGTTCCCAGAAAACAGGCTCAAAGTAGAGTTTATCCGCAATATCAGGGTCGGTAGAAACCGTCTCAGGGTTACAGTTGATCATCACTGTTTCGTAGCCAGCCTCTTTAGCCGCCAACACCCCGTGAACACAAGAGTAGTCAAACTCGATACCCTGTCCGATGCGGTTAGGGCCTGAACCTAATACGACTATTTTTTTACGATTTGAAACCACCGATTCATTCTCAGGTTCGTCTTGCGAAACGCTAAAAGTCGAGTAGTAATACGGTGTTTTAGCTTCAAACTCTGCTGCACAGGTATCAACACACTTGAACACACGCTTGATGTTGTGTTCCTGACGGAATTTATAGATGCGACTTTCCTTTACTCCCAGCAAATGCGCAATTTGGCGGTCGGCGTAGCCTTTTTGTTTGGCCGTCAATACCAAACTCGCAGGAATATCTTCGAGGTCGTATTTCTGAATTTCTTTTTCTAATTCAACAAGTTCTTCAATTTGATGCAAAAACCAAGGGTCGATTTTTGTCAAATTTTGGATAGTTTTGAACGAAAGTCCCAATTTGAAAGCATCGTAAATATGGAACAGGCGGTTCCAACTTGGATGCGCAAGGCTATCTTTAATTACCTCTACATCAGTCACTTCTTTGCCATCTGCTCCCAAACCGTTACGACGAATTTCGAGCGACTGACACGCTTTTTGAAGGGCTTCTTGGAAGTTACGTCCAATACCCATCGCTTCACCCACCGACTTCATTTGCAAGCCTAATGAACGGTCAGCTCCTGGGAATTTGTCGAAGTTCCAACGTGGTACTTTTACGATAACGTAGTCAATTGTAGGCTCAAAGAACGCCGATGTGCTGCCTGTGATTGGGTTGATCAGCTCGTCGAGGTTGTAACCAATCGACATTTTTGCCGAAATTTTCGCAATTGGATAGCCCGTTGCTTTCGAGGCCAACGCCGACGAACGCGACACCCGTGGGTTGATTTCAATCACGATGATTTCGTCCGTTTCAGGGTTTACCGAGAACTGAATGTTACAGCCTCCTGCAAACTTACCGATACCGTTCATGGTCAAAATCGCCAAGTCACGCATACGTTGGTAGAGCGTGTCAGGTAGCGTCATCGCAGGGGCAACCGTTACGCTATCGCCCGTGTGGATACCCATCGGGTCGAAGTTCTCAATCGAACAAACGATGATAAGGTTTCCGAGACCGTCGCGCAAAAGCTCCAATTCGTACTCTTTCCAGCCCATTACGCTTTGCTCAATCAACACTTCGTGTACTGGTGAGGCCAACAAACCGTGTTGAAGTGCTTTGTCAAAGTCTTTGGCATCGTTTACAAAACCACCTCCTGTTCCACCAAGGGTAAATGAAGGACGAATAACGAGTGGGAAGCCAATTTCTTGGGCGATTTCTTTTCCTTCTAAAAACGACTTCGCTGTGCGACCTTTACAAACGCCAGCACCTAACTCAATCATTTTGAGGCGGAATTTTTCACGGTCTTCGGTTGTTTCGATGGCCTTGATGTCCACCCCGATGATTTGTACACCGTACTTTTTCCAGATACCCGCTTTGTCGCAATCAATAGCTAAATTTAACGCCGTCTGACCACCCATAGTTGGCAAAACGGCGTCGATTTTATGTTTCTCTAAAATTTCAACAATGTACTTTTTCTCTAGTGGCTTCAGATAAACGTGATCAGCGTTGATGGGGTCTGTCATGATTGTCGCTGGATTCGAGTTAATCAGAATGACCTCAATTCCTTCTTCACGAAGAGAACGCGCCGCTTGTGAACCAGAATAGTCAAATTCGCAAGCTTGACCAATGATAATGGGGCCTGAACCAATGATGAGGACTGAGTTGATGTTGGGATTTTTAGGCATTTTTTTGTTTTGTGGGGTTATTCGGCTGTACCGCCAGCTCAAAAATTGTGCAAAATTAGGACATGAATCGTTTAGTCGGACATTAAAAAGTAAAAAAATATCTTTTCGGGTTTCTGTTTATAGTTTACGGCCTGGGACTTATTGCTTTTATCTCACTAATAATCAATCAATTAAATCGCAATTTTGTTTATTTTCAACTCACATAAATTTAAATTCTACGAAAAATAAGTCGATTTCATAATTACAAAAATTACGCTCATCTTTGGGATATGAACCCTTTATCTGAAATTTTAACTCAGTGGCAAACCCACGAAATTGTTTCACCTGCCAGTGCTGAAACCATCAAGCAAGCAGAAAACACGCGCCCAGTTTCGTTGTACACCCTCCTCCGAAACCTGCTTTACATTGGCCTTGTGTTGTTTACTTCGGGCGCAGGGATGCTCGTATATTTGCACATCGACACCATTGGACACGATGCACTCATTGTGGTATTGGCATTGCTAACATTGGGATGCTTTTTCTATACCTATCGACACAGTTCCCCATTTTCAGTTTCAGAAGTCAACTCCGAAGGCAAGTTTGTTGATTTTGTATTATTGCTCGGCGCCCTATTATTTCTTTCGCTTGAGGGCTACGCCCAATGGCGTTATTCGCTTTTTGGCACGCGTTATGGATTAGCGGCTTTTCTACCAGCGGTTGTATTCCTTTTTTGTGCATACCGTTTCGACCACCGAGGTGTTTTGTCGATGGGACTCACCGCCTTGGCATCTTGGGTGGGGTTGAGTATCGCTCCCTTGGAAGTATTGACGGGAAATGATTTTGGAAGTTCCCAAATCATCCATACCGCCGTTGGTTTTGCGTTGGTAGTGGGTGGCCTCAGTTTTGGACTTTCGCATCGTGGCATCAAAACTCATTTCACCGACACCTATTTAATCCTCACGGGCAACCTATTTTTCATTGGTGCTTTGGCAGGGCTTTTCACCTCTGGCTACTGGTTTTTGTATGCCTTATTAATAGCGGGTTGTTGCACCTTTTTTGTGTGGTACGCTCGGCAAAAGCAATCATTCATTTTTTTACTAATGGCCATTTTGTACGGTTACATCGCTTTTACCTATTTGCTCTTCAGCAAAATCGACGACGCTGGTTTTTGGATGGTCTTTGGCGGTTTTTACTTCCTTGCCAGCGCGGGTGGAGTTGTGATGTTTATTTTAAACTATAAAAAATGGTTAACCAACTAACACAATGAAGGTATATCAGGAATCTTGGCTAATAAACCGCTACGCCCTTGGTTTGGCAAAAAAACTCCAAAAAGAAGGTACGTTGACAACAGCACAGGCAGAAGCAGCTCAAAAACTTCACGCTGACCTCCCCTACTCTCCCAACATATTCATCAAAGCGCTTTTATTTATTTTTGGCTTCATTGGATTTGGTTTTGGAGGTTCGTTTTTTACGCTTCTTCTCATGGGCGATTCCAATTGGGGATTACCCATCGGGGCTTTGTTGTACGGTGGCGGAACACTTTTTGGATTAGTTCACATCATTCGTCAGCGCAAACTTTACTTCTCAGGCATCGACAATGCACTTATATACTGCATTCTTGGGTCATTAGGGCCTGTTTTTATGAAGGTTTCTGAAATCAACAATTTTAAAGAACCTTGGCAGTTTGGTTTGCTTTATTTACCCTTTTTGCTCATGGCTGTCTATAGTTTTGGCGAGCCGTTGGTCGCGTTAGGTTTATTTTTCGACTTCTTATTTATTTTCTCGTCGTTATTGGTCAACTACCCACTCGGGAAGGCATTTTTACCATTTATACTGTCGGGGATTTCCATCGCCTTGTTTTTTTTATTGCACCGCTTTTCAAAACGTCGAGCCGCTTTTTACTGGCAAACCGCCCTCGAATGGGCTCTCCCCGCTACTTTGCTATGTGCCTATTTCAGCGTTAATTATATGGTTGTCCGCTACGCCAATGCTTCCTTAAACGACTTACCAATGCCTGCTCCCGAAATCCAATTTGCGTGGCTTTTTTGGACACTCACCTTTCTCGTTCCGCTCTTACAACTTGGGCTAGGGATTCGATTACGTGACCGTTCCATCATCGTCGTAGCCCTTGTTTCCGCCCTTTACTCCATCGTTACTTACCGTCATTATCATTCTTTGCTTCCGCTCGAATGGGGTCTTTTGCTCGGCGGGCTAATTTTAGCAAGCCTCGCTTATGCTCTTTTACGCTACTTAAAAACCCCAAAATTTGGTTTTAGCATCACCCCTGAAAGTAGCAAAACCAACCTCCTCCAAACGGTGGTTCTTTCGCATTTAACCAAAACAACCCAATCAGCTGCCTCCCAAGAAGTAAAAATGGGAGGAGGAGATTTTGGCGGTGGCGGCGCGGGTGAGCAGTATTAATCAACGCACTGATTCTAGCTATTTGCGTACCTTTGGGGCAAATCATTCAATTATTCCAACGCTACGATGAAGCTACAAGTGACCGAAGAGATCGAACTGATGGTATTTTTACTGTCAAAATTAACCCATCACAGTCGTACCAACATCAAAAGTTTACTTCGTGATGGTCAAATCCACGTGGACGGTCGAAGCGTTACCCAATTTAATCATCGTTTAGCAGCAGGCCAAACGGTTGAGATAAGTCCTAAAAAATCGGTAAAACCCGCACAGCGCCCCACAAAGGGCATTCGGATTCTATTTGAAGATGCGTATTTGATTATCGTTGAGAAAGAGGCTGGTTTGCTCTCCATTGCCACCGACAAAGGCGACGAGCCTACAGCCTACCGAATGTTGAGCGAGCACGTAAAAACACAAGACCCCAAAAATAAAATCTTCATCGTTCATCGCCTCGACCGTGATACATCGGGGGTAATGGTTTTTGCTAAAAGTGAAGACATAAAAAATAAACTTCAATCGACATGGGGGCCAGATACCAAAGAGCGAACGTACATTGCTTTGGTGGAAGGAAAACCAAACCCTCCACAGGGCACGATTCGTTCGTATTTACAGGAAAGCAAAGCCACGATTGTTTATTCTTCCAAAAACCCAGAACGAGGTCAACTAGCGATTACCCACTACGAAACGCTGCAATCCAATGCTCATTTTTCGCTTTTAAAAGTGGAATTGGAGACAGGTCGCAAAAACCAAATTCGGGTCCACATGCAAGACCTTGGGCATTCGGTCGTAGGAGATAAAAAATACGGTTCTTCCCAAAATCCGCTTCATCGACTTGGGCTACACGCTTGGGTTCTTGGACTTACCCACCCTGTTACGAACAACTACCTTCGATACGAAAGCAAAATACCCGCCAAGTTTTTGGGGGTGTTTGGAAAATAAGGCACGGTGTTTTTTAGCTTTCGTAGTAGCCTAAAACATACTCCCGCATGTTGGCGTAAAGGGGTCTCATGGTGTCAATCTCGCAAGAAGTAGGGGTGATGGTATAGGTAGTTTCAAAATCTTCGTGGGTAGCAGCTCGCCAAAGCCTTCCTTGAGGGTCAATGACCAATGAAAAACCAATTCCCCCCCGAAAAATACGTGAGCCGTCGGTGCCAGTGTGCAAATGATACGTCCACGACTTATGAACGTCTTCATAAACGGCGTTTTTTTGAATTTGTTCGGCGAAGGATTCAAACAACGTCACACGTTCCTCAGGACGGGCTTCCAATGTCCGAATAAGGGCTTTTCTAAACATCAAAGAGCCATCTTCGGCGAGGAGTTTGTCACATGACATTGGTAATTTCAATCAATCTTCTATTTCTATTCCTAAAATACGTTCAAAATGGGCAACGTTATTTGTAACAATTACCAAACTATTTGCTACTGCCGTCGCGCCAATCAACAAGTCAAAGTCATCTATTCTTGTTCCTAAACGCTCTAGTTGTACGCGCTCTGAGGCATAAATACTTATGGCATTATAGATGGGTAAGACTTCAATTTCTTCAAGAAATTCGTTTAAAATAGCCAAATGGTGTTCAGGTCGTTGGCTTTTGAGCGCCCCATACTCTAATTCTGCAAGTGTAATTTCAGAAATGAAGCAATTTTTAAGTCCAACTGAATCAATTTTATCTCCAATATTTTTCAAACCTTTGAAAAGAAAAATAACAATATTGGTATCTAAAAGATACTGTTTCATAAACTTTCAAGAGTTCTATTAAATCTACGGGCTTGCTTAATTTCGTCAATTATTTCCTCAGCAGTGCTTGAATCATCCCAGCTGCCCACGAAATACCTAGCTGACCGTAAATTCCGAACAGTTTTTTTTTGAATAGATATCTTTAGCCGATTAGCTAGTTCTAACTTAGCCTGCTCGTCTAATCCTTCTAGCATCTGCCAATAACTTTCGACTACTCGGTTGCTCATAGTTTATTGCTATAGTTTTACGTAAATTTAGAATAAAAATATTAAAAACTATCGCCATTTTTCCCCTCAATACCCAGGCACAACCGTCCCAAGCTCTTTGGCTGCCGAATCGTTGATATTTTTGAAAAACCTATATTGCTTTTGAATGTCCATGATTTGGGCAAATTCTTCGTCGGTAGCCCCCGAAAGACTGCCCAATTGATTCATCAAATCCTTCATTTTATCGGCCGAATACGCCATTTTTAAGCGAAGAATTTTCTTAAAGGCAATTTCATGAAGCAAGTCCTCGTCGGTAGGAACAACAATCTCATACTTTTGCCAGTTCTCGCTCAAATGGTGGCTATTTGTACACAAATCAATCGTCAATCGTTGCACATCAGGGTCAAGATGCCCTAAAAAATAGTCAGTTGAAGGTACTTCTCCGAAGTTAAATCGCTGTCTAAAAATCTCTAAAATGAGGTTAAACAGCGGAGTTTCAAAGGTTATTTCTCCAATTTCGTGCAACAAATACCGACACAGGGAAATGCCCGCCTCCAATTCAACCTGACCGTACAAAATCAACAACCGTACAAACGCTTGCTCCTGCAAATACAGCCGTGTTTTAAATAAATCATTTGGTAAATCAGTAACAGGCTTAGGCGTTTCCTTGGGGATATTGGGTAAAGGCTCAGAAAAGTTATCTTCTACCAAAATCCCAAATTCTTCCTCAATAAACGTATCGGAAAAGAACATTCCATCGGGCTCCATCGGCGGCGCTGTTTTATGCGGCGGTGGTGGCTGTGAAGACGACGATGGTTGCCTTCTTGGACTCTGACGTGGTTCGGCAGGCTTGGCCTTTTCTTGCTGCTGACGTAAGTATTTGTTCCCCTCCGAAATAAGCGTTTGTTCATCCATCTTCATCAAATCGGCCGTACGTCGGAAGAAAATCTGCCGTTTGATGGGGTCAGGAATTTTGGTAATACTCGCTACAATTTCGTTGATTGCTTCGGCACGTTTAAACGGATTGTCGCCCGCATCACGAAGAAGCATTTCGGTTTTGAAAGTAATAAAATCTTTGGTCGCCTTCTTGACGTGGGCTTTAAAACCCTCTGCACCAACACTATAAACGTAACTATCGGGATCTTCGCCATCAGGAAGCGTCACCAAACTTACGTTAAGACCTTCCTCCAATACCATGTCCAATCCCCGCAAAGCCGCTTTGATACCCGCCGCATCGCCGTCGTACAAAATGGTGATATTCTGGGTGAAGCGGGCAATCAGCTTAATCTGGTCTTCGGTCAACGACGTACCCGACGAAGCCACTACGTTCTGAATTCCTGCTTGGTGCAGCGAAATGACGTCGGTGTAGCCTTCTACCAAATAACAAACGTCCTCTTGCCGAATGGCATTCTTGGCCTGATGAATCCCGTAAAGGACTTTGCTTTTATGGTAAACATCCGTTTCGGGAGAGTTAATGTACTTAGGCTGGTTTTTGTCGTTGGTCAAAATCCGTGCTCCAAACGCAATCACTTTCCCCGAAACATTATGAATCGGAAAGATTACTCGCCCTCGAAAACGGTCGTAGTAGCGGTCGTTGTTGCCTTCTTTATGCAGTGCCAAACCTGCTTTTTGCAGTAAATCAGGGTTATAGCCACGTTTGGCGGCCTCTTTGGTCAAATTATCCCATTCGTTTAGACTATACCCCAACCCAAACGATTTGATGGTGGGGTCGTTAAAACCACGATTTCTGAAATAACTTAGCCCAATCGCCTGTCCTTCTTCGTGTTCGAGCAGCAGTTTCTGGTAGTGTTTTTGGGCAAAATTTAGCACGATATACAAGCTATCACGCTCATTTTGACGCAATACCTCTTCGGGTGTTTGTTGCTCTTCTTCTACTTCAATGTGGTATTTCTGTGCCAAATGTCGGAGGGCTTCGCCGTAGCTTACGCCTTCGATGTCCATCACAAATTTCACCGAGTCGCCCGCTGCACCACAGCCAAAACACTTGTAGATTTGACGAACGGGGTTAACGTTGAACGAAGGCGATTTTTCGTTGTGGAACGGACAGCACGCGATGTAATTGGCCCCACGTTTTTTGAGTGACACAAAATCTCCAATGACCTCTACAATATCAGCGGTTTGTTTGATTCGGTCGGCAGTATCGTTTGAAATTCGCATGGGACAAAATTAGGATGGAAACGCTTCAAAATAAAAAAATCCCCCTTTATCGTTGATTTTTCTCACTTCACCACATTTGGGTTGAAAGCAGCGATTGGGGGGCTGTACCTTTACAAAAAAAACAGCCATGACAACTTCCATCAAAAAACAAATAGCAGGTTTACTCTTCCTCCTCAGCGGGCTAACGTTGCTTTCGCTCTTAATTTTTTACTAACACATACACGGTCAGGCTGTGACAAAGGTCAGACGACAGTCAGACCGTGTGTGTGTCCCGCCGTAACAATTACGGTCTGACTACCGTCTGACCGTGGCGTTATCCACGGTTTTTTGCCACACCCGCCATACGTTTTTGTACATGATGTTGGCAATGTCACTTTCGGTATAACCTCTTTTGAGCAACACATAAAACAAATTAGGATACTGCGATACGTCCTTCAACCCCGTAGGCAAACTATCTCCTACCCCGTCGAAATCTGACCCAATCCCCACGTGCTTCGTACTTCCTGTCAATTTCACAACGTGGTCGATGTGGTCAGCCACCGTTTCTACGTCCGCAAAAAGTACTGGGTTCTCTTTTTGGAATTGTTTTTGAAACTCGTCAGCTTCAGGCGAGCCCATTTTAATTCCTTTTTCTTTCAGCGCTTGACCAAACTTATCTTGCAAAGCTTCAATTTGTTGACGGTATTTTTCATCTAAAAAGCTGGAGCCAAAATTGATTTGAATCACTCCCCCTTTTTTAGCCAAAAGCTTAATCATATCGTCCGACATATTCCGCTTGAACGTAGGCGTAAAATACCGACACGAAGAGTGCGAAGCAATGACAGGTACCGAAGATAACTCAATGGCTTGGTAAAAAGCATCGTCGGAAACGTGCGAAATATCCACCATGATGCCTACGCGATTCATTTCTTTGACTACATCTCGCCCATAAGCGCTCAAGCCCTTGTGCGTGTGCGTAGTGTCGTACGACGAATCACAAATGAGGTTGTCTTTACCGTGGGTCAAGGTGACGTAGCTAATCCCTTTTTTGCGAAAATAAGCCACATCCGAAATGGTTTGTAACGGTGCGCCGTTTTCCATCCCCATCGGAAACGAAATGACTCCTTTTTTGAAATTGGCATCCGCTTCTTTAGGCGTTGTGACAATACCAAATTTGTCGGGGTGCGCTGTCGCTATCCCGCGAACCATGTTAATCAGCGAATCGGCCAACTCTTTTGCCCCACCCGTTTGTTGGTACGACGACGGAATATAAATCGACATAAACGGAGCCGATAACCCTCCTTTTTTGGCTCGTTCGTAATCAAAATCGCCTTCGGTAGTTTTCAAAGGAATTCCCAGATATTCACGCTCCAATCGGAAGTTCTTGATTTTGAGACGATACGGCAAGTCCACGTGGCCATCGGTAAGAATGTATTTGTGGGCAAGTTCGTCGGCTTTTTTGCGAAACCACTCATCAGTCATTTCCTTTTTCTCAACTTCTTTGAGGTAACTTTGATTTTGCGCCGCGCCACTCAATTGTACAAATAGCAAAGCAAAAACGGTAATAATAAGGTGTTTCATGTAGGAGTTTGTTGATTTGACAAGAAAAATCGGTTATCTATTATTCAAAAAGGTTCAAGTAGCTATTCAAATCCAGCGCTCGTTTTTTTACAATTTCGAGGCGACTATCCACGGCCATTGGCTGGTACATGGTACCTTCCATGGTTGCATATAATTCTGACTGAAATTTAAACTCCAAATCGCGGTATTCTATCCATTTCCGCTGTGAGGTAAGCAAAGCTGCCTTTTGTTTGGCATTGAGTTTCAGGTTGAGGGCTTTGTAATTTTTGTTCAATTCGGCATCCCATTTTTTATAGGCTTCGTCCAAACACCCAACCATTCCCTGAGTGGAAGGATTTTTATCCATACATTTGTCTAACGCGATGTCAATGGGATGTTTTTCGGCTTCGTCTTGGGCCATACTGACGACAGGAAGGGCAAACAAAAAGCAAACGACTAAGAAATAATACGATTTCATTGATGTTACGGTTTTTGAAAATTGAGTACGCTACAAATAAACGAAAATAAATGACGTCAAACGATTTCGTTCAGCAAGAACGAAGCCGATTTATTAAGGCCAAAGCTCAGGAGCTTGGCTTTGATTTTTGTGGTATATCAACGGCCACTTTTTTGGAAGAAGAAGCCCCTCGTCTCGAACAGTGGCTGTTGAAAAATCACCATGGCCAAATGCACTACATGGGAAATCATTTCGACAAACGCCTCGACCCTCGCAAACTCGTCGAAGGGGCTAAATCAGTGATTTCCGTTTTGTTAAACTATTATCCTGAGCAACAGTTAGATGAAGGCGAAAATGCCCTTAAACTATCAAAATACGCCTACGGCACCGATTACCATTTTGTGTTGAAAGACAAACTCAAAGCCCTTGTTGACGAAATTCAAATCGAAATAGGCGAGGTAAACGGACGAATTTTTGTGGACTCAGCCCCCGTCATGGACAAAGTCTGGGCGGCAAAAAGCGGACTTGGCTGGGTCGGAAAACATACCAATCTCATCAATCGTCAGATGGGAAGTTTTTTCTTTATTGGGGAAATTATCTCCGACCTCGAACTTTGGCCCGATGCCTCTATCAAGGATTATTGTGGAACCTGCACGCGCTGTGTGGACGCTTGCCCCACGGATGCCATCACGGAACCTTACGTAGTCGATGGTAGTAAGTGTATCAGTTATTTTACGATTGAACTCAAAGAGGCTATTCCCGAAGAAGTGCGAGGGAAGTTTAAAAACTGGATTTTTGGCTGCGACATCTGTCAAGATGTTTGTCCTTGGAATCGGTTTTCGCGTCCGCATCAAACGCCTGAATTTAATCTTCATCCCGATTTGGCGCAGTTCACTCGAAAAGATTGGGAAGAAATTACGCAGGAAGTGTTTCAAGAACTATTTCGCCGCTCGCCCGTCAAACGGACAAAACTGGAGGGCTTGAAACGTACTATAAGTTTTGTAACTACGCCAAAAGAATAGGTTTTTAAACGACCTGACAAGTTTCAAAAACTTGTCAGGTCTAAGCACTAATGGTCTTAAATCAGCCCTTCTTCAGACACTATTTTATGAATATTGATAACAACATTGTCCATCACGCGCACTTCTTTATCCCAATCGACAATAATTGTCGTTTCTCCTTGTTCCATGATAAACACTTTTCTGTGTTTGGTAATAATCCAAAATATCCTTTTGGTACCATGCGCCATCATTTCCTCTGACTTAGTAAAGATATAATCTAACTCTTGGTCAGTCTCAATCTTCACATCTACCTCAATAGCAATTTCAGGCGCTACCGAAAAGTATTTATCGTCCAAAATGACGTTTTCCTTCAGAAAAATAGCAATGTCTGTCGAAAAGTTATTGTTATGACCTAGGTGTAGCCCCGTTTCGTTGGTAGTTAGGATGTACTTTTTGCGATTCACCATTGAAAACAATATCCCATAAATAACACCCACGATATACGATTGGAGTGAACTACTACCCATGATATCTTCTAATTTTTTAGACCCATTCATTACTCCTTTGTATCCTTTATAATACAGAGGCACTCCTTTCAATTCTTCCCGAACAAGCTTGGCGGGAACTTTACGAGTGCGGTGAGCAGGTGCTTTTATTTGTTCGACTGTCATTTTTAAGTGCTTTTTACCAAAAATAAGCCTTTCTTCTCATACATCAAACATCGTTTACTTAATCGTACTGACGTGCAAATGCGAATCGTGCTTTTCGCTGTGGTAAATACGAATCGTCGCTTTTTGAAAATCTTTTTCATCCGCTTCGCTTATGTTCATAAATTTCTGCGGGTTGCGGTCCACAATCGGAAACCATGAACTTTGAATTTGAACCATAATCTTGTGGCCTTTCTTAAACGTATGAAGCACATCAGGCATCCGTACTTTTACATCCGTCACTTGGTTTGGCACAAAAGCTTCTGGTTTTTCAAAGCTATTCCGAAACTTCCCGCGCAACACCTCCGCTCGAACCAGCCGCTGATAGCCAGCCATCGTTAAATTTTTAGGATTAGGCGTTGGATTCGCCGCATCTTCGGGTAAGACATCAATCAATTTCACAATAAAATCAGCGTCCGTTCCCGTCGTAGAAGCAAAAAAGTGCGCTGTCATCGGCCCCGAAAACGTCACATCTTCGGTCAAAGCATCCGTTTCGTACGTAAGAACATCAGGACGACGAGCCGCAAAACGCTGGTCTTCAATCATGTACTGATTATTACGACGCGCAAAAACACCATCCGTGTAAGGAACAGGTTTGGCAGGATCGCTTACGTACTCATCAAAGCCCTCTTTTTCTTTTGTTTCTTCCCACGACAATTTTCCATTCGCCTGAAAATGAAGCTCTTTTGCCGTTTTTTCTTTGGGTGGCCATGCCTCAAACGTTTTCCATTCGTTGGTCCCCGTATTAAATAGGGTTGCCTCAGCCGCTTTCCATTCCCCTTTGTCTTTCAGGTAATAATTAAAAAACTTCGTTTCAAGCTCTTCCTGAAAATACTTAGCCGTATTACTACCAAACTGCAACGGCCCAAACTCCGACCAATCAGCCCGCGACCAAGCACCGTGCGTCCAAGGCCCCATCACAAGTTGGTTTTTAGACGTAGGACTTTGTTTTTCAATGGCTTCGTAGGTACGCAAGGCTCCAAACAAATCTTCGGCGTCAAACCATCCTCCCACCACCAACGTAGCAGGTTTTAGGTTTTTTAAAGCAGGACGGATGTTTCTTGATTTCCAGTAGTCATCGTACGTTTCGTGCTGAAGGTATTCATTCCAAATTTTACCCCGATTATTAAAATAAGCGGCCCCATTGGCGTTTTTGAGAGGCCCTAGCTTCAAGAAAAAGTCATAGGCATCTTTCGCACGATTTATGAACAACCCTGTATAAGAAGAACTTGGCTTGGTACGTGGGGCATCAAAATAACTCAAAAAACTAAAGTTATCTAACAAGAAAAACGCCCCATTGTGGCGGGCATCGTCTCCCACAAATTCGTCAGTAACAGGCGCTTGAGGCGAAACGGCCTTAATGGCTGGGTGCGCATCAGGCAGCGAGGCCGAGGCATAAAAACCCGGGTACGAAATCCCTGTAATGCCGACCCGACCGTTGTTACGAGGGATATTTTTGAGCAACCACTCTACCGTATCGTAGGTATCAGTGCTTTCATCGGTATCTTTCGCACTTTTTTTGTCAAACTTATGGGGTGTCATTTCTTCAAACGAACCCTCGCTCATGTAGCGCCCCCGTACGTCCTGAGTCACGAAGATGTATTTTTCTTCTGACAACAATTTACTTGGACCTGGCCCATTTCCTGTGTAGTTGGTTTCACCATAAGGCCCCGCTGAGTAGGGCGTTCGCTCCATAATAATCGGGTACTTTTGGCTGCTGTCTTTAGGTACATAAATAACGGTATAAAGCTTTACGCCATCCCGCATCGTAATCTGTTTGTCAAGTTTTGTGTAGTTATCTTTCACAAAATTTTGGGCTTGTACGGCCACACTCAAAAGCCCCGCAAGGGCAAGAAAGGAAAGTTTCATGGAACTAATTGGTTTTGAGCAAAAATAGAACAAAACGCTGGCAAACAAAAAGCCCTACGCTATTGAAATACCTACATTGTGTTATTACCATTGTCATATTTTGTATTATTCAAATAAAAAACTAGCCAATTCCAGTTCTTTCGAGAGATAACATTGTAATAAACTGAGTTTGTCAATAAAATAACTTACCTTTACGAGTCTTTTTTCAAAGCCATAATTAATTGTTAATCACTGACTTTCTTTGATTAATTGTTAAGGCAAAACAACTAACAAAAATACAAATGCAATCCATCCGCAACATCGCCATCATTGCGCACGTTGACCACGGTAAAACCACTTTGGTGGACAAATTCATCCACTATTCGAAGCTGTTTCGTGAGAACCAGCAGTTTGACGACCTCATTTTGGACAACAATGACCTCGAACGTGAACGAGGCATCACGATTGTTTCTAAGAACGTATCAGTACGCTACAAAGACGTTAAAATTAATATCATAGATACCCCAGGCCACGCCGACTTCGGAGGAGAAGTAGAACGCGTACTTAAAATGGCTGACGGTGTAGTGCTTTTGGTGGATGCTTTTGAAGGCCCAATGCCTCAAACTCGTTTCGTATTGAGCAAAGCGCTTCAACTTGGATTAAAAGTTGTGTTGGTGATTAATAAAGTTGACAAACCAAACTGTCGCCCTGAAGAAGTTCACGAAGCGGTATTTGATTTGATGTTTAACTTGGAAGCCAACGAAAGCCAACTTGACTTCCCAACGGTTTTCGGTTCGTCGAAACAA
This sequence comes from Runella defluvii, assembly GCF_014195535.1. Lineage (GTDB taxonomy): Bacteria > Bacteroidota > Bacteroidia > Cytophagales > Spirosomataceae > Runella > Runella defluvii. Next base: position 22,986 of record NZ_JACIBY010000009.1, read on the forward strand.
GGTTGGATGGGTCCTGATTGGCAAAAACCTACTGAAGACATTTCGCACTTGTTGGATGTCATCGTAGAAAACATCCCACCCGCACCTTCTAACGACGGTGAGCCTCAAATGCAGATTACCTCCCTTGACTATAACTCATTCGTTGGCCGTATTGCTATCGGACGTGTACACCGTGGAACGCTCAAAGAAGGTGCGCAAGTAGGTCTTTGCAAAGCTGATGGAAGTGTAAAGCGTAACCGTATCAAAGAAATTCAGGTTTTTGAGGGACTTGGTCGTCAGAAAGTGACGGAAGTTTCTTCAGGAGATATTTGTGCAGTAACAGGTTTGGAAGATTTCGAAATTGGTGACACCATCACCCTTTACGAAAACCCTGAGCCAATTACACGTATTGCCGTTGATGAGCCAACGATGAACATGTTGTTCACCATCAACAACTCTCCTTTCTTTGGTAAAGAAGGCAAATTTGTAACTTCTCGCCACTTACGCGATCGTTTGTTCAAAGAAATGGAGAAAAACCTTGCCTTGCGCGTAGAGCCATTCGATAGCGAAGATAAATTCTTGGTGTTTGGTCGTGGTATCCTCCACTTGTCGGTATTGATTGAAACCATGCGTCGTGAAGGCTACGAATTGCAAGTAGGCCAGCCACAAGTGATTTTCAAACAAGACGATAACGGACAACGCCTCGAACCAATCGAAATGTTGGTAGTGGATGTTCCTGAAGAAACAGCGGGTAAAGTGATTGAGCTTGTTACGCAACGTAAAGGTGATTTGCTCGTGATGGAGCCACGCGGCGATTTGCAACACTTGGAGTTTGATATTCCTTCTCGTGGCTTGATTGGACTTCGTTCCAATGTATTGACAGCTACGCAAGGGGAAGCCGTTATCTCTCACCGTTTCAAGTCGTATGAGCCTCACAAAGGCCCAATCCCAGGACGTATCAACGGCTCTATCATTTCAAAAGGAACTGGCCCAGCTACTCCTTATGCCCTTGACCGTCTTCAAGAGCGTGGTAAGTTTTTTGTTGACCCAAGCGAAGACCTTTACATGGGTATGGTTGTGGGTGAGCATAGCCGTCCAGGTGACATCGTGGTAAACCTTCAAGAAACGAAGAAGTTGACCAACATGCGTGCCTCTGGTTCGGACGACAACGTGCGTATTGCTCCTAAAATCAACTTCTCTTTGGAAGAATCAATGGAATACATCCAAAAAGATGAATACCTAGAAGTAACGCCACAAACACTTCGTATTCGTAAAGTATATCTCGACGAAAACGAGCGTAAACGTAACTCTAAAGAGCTAGAAATGGCTTAGTTCTAGCAATAAACCAAATACTTGTAAGGCAGACCTTCGCGGGTCTGCCTTCTTTTTTTACAAATGTTGCCTACAAATGTTGCGCCTCTGCCGAGGCTCTTTGGATACTTCTAAAACGTTTGATTAACCTACAAATGTTGCCTACAAATGTTGCGCCTCTGCCGAGGCTCTTTGGATACTTCTAAAACGTTTGATTAATCTACAAATGTTGCCTACAAATGTTGCGCCTCTGCCGAGGC
>NZ_JACIBY010000009.1:24632-261223 GCF_014195535.1 Runella defluvii
TTAATTAATCTACAAATGTTGCGCCTCTGCCGAGGCTCTTTGGATACTTCTAAAACGTTTAATTAATCTACAAATGTTGCGCCTCTGCCGAGGCTTCGCTGGATGCTGCTAAAACGTTTGACTAATCTACAAATGTTGCGCCTCTGCCGAGGCTTCGTTGGATGCTGCTAAAACGTTTGATTAAATACCACAAACACGAATGATTAAAAATAGACGCATAAAAAAATCCTCGCTTTCTCAAGCGAGGATTTTTTTATGATTTTGGCTGATTCTTTCTTAGAAGAATTTCGCGCGGTTATCTACTACTTTCGCATTTTCGCGGATTGCCTCATTCAACAAGTAACTTGCTTGAAGGTTCTTTGATTGCAAATTGGCTTTGTACATAGAGTAATCGGCAATTGCTGGTGCTGGCGTATCAGAAACTTTCTCCATGATAAACACACCGTTTTCTCCCGTAAATACTTTTGATTTCTTGCCAGCTTTCAAACCGAAGCCTTTTCCAAGCGCAATTGGATCTAGTCCTGCACTTGTCAAGAAACCTGTCGCCAATGAGATTTCATTTGCAGCTTCTACCAATGCACCTGCACCGTATTTTTGGGCAATCGCCTCAAGCGTTCCACCTTGGATACCGCTCAGTTTCTTTGTGATTTGCTCTGCTTTAACTTCATTGCGTACTTTCAAAGTAAGTTCGTCACGGAAGTCGTTGATAGATGGGCTGTCTTTTGATGACTTTCCTGTCAAAATAGCCACCACATATTGCTCATCTGTTTCAAACACTGGAGAAACTTGGTCAGTCTTGGTATCATCGTTAAATGCCCAACGAACAATTTCACGCGCGTTTTGAATCGTGTTCACGTTGCTCGCCGATTCTGGGATACGGTTGGCCGTTTGAACAAGCAAACCTTTATCTTTTTTCACGTTCTCATCAAATGCTGCCTTTGATTTAGACTCAATTGAGAATTGGTCCGCTTTCGCATAAATCGCATCACGTGTTGCTTGGCTTGGCGTCATTGTCTTACCAATTGCCGCAATTTTGTAAAGAACGTTCGTTTTAGGCTCCGTTACTTTAATAATGTGGAAACCGAAATCTGACTCAATCAAACGGCCAATCAAACCTGTACCACTCATTGCAAATACGGCGTCGTTAAATGGCTTCACCATGGCACCTTCACTGAAGAAGCCTAAGTCACCACCACGCTGTGCCGAACCTGGATCAGCGCTGTTTGCAGTGGCCAATTGTTCAAAATTAGCACCACCTTGCAATTGCTTCAACAAATCAGCAGCTTTAGTACGTGCTTCTGCTTTGGCAGAATCGCTTGTTCCTTGCGTACGAATCAAAATGTGGCTGGCACGAGCTGTATAAGCCGTGTCAATTTTAGTACCGCCGTACTTATAGATAAAATACGTATTTCCTTCGCGATAAGGGCCATTTACACTACCTGGAATAAATGACTTCACCGCCGACTTCAACTGATCTGGCATGTCTGAATACGACCAGTAAAGTTTTGTAGGTACATCCGAATTTACACGAGCGTAAGTAGAGTCGCTAGTTGCGGTTGCCAATCCACGCGCCAATTCTTTAATTTTATTGTACATTTCCACGCTATCTTCTTTGGTAGCAATAATTGGGAAAGTTACGTATTGAATGGTACGAGAGTCAAAGCCTTTGTATTCGTCTTTGTGCTTGGCCAAATAATCTTGCAATTGCGAATCTGTTACCTTTATCGTCGTGTCAACCACTGAATAATAAGGTACGTACAAATAGCGAAGTGAAGCTTTAGCCGTTTGTGCTTGGTATTCTTTCTCTGCTTCAGCACGTGTTACGTAGCTTCCAACGCGAAGTAAGTTTTCGTATTTCTGACGAAGACGATCTTCGGCCAAGCTCTTCTCAAAATTTTGCCAAGCTTGTTGTTGCTCTACTGGCAAGTTTTTAAGATTCTTGAGGTAGCTTATCACTTGAGTTTTGTCAAAAACACCCGTTTGAGGGTTAGTAAATGACTGTTGAACGGCTGGGCTCACATTGTTCCCTTGTACCATATCAACTAGCTCGTCGCTACTTACTTTTAGTCCCAACGCATCGTATTCTTTTTTGTAAGCATAGTCGATGATGTACTGATTCCAAACCTGCTCACGAAGGCTTTGTTGTTCTGGTTCGGTCGCAGCGCGACCACTTTGAGCTTCAAACGCCTGACGGGCTTGGTCTAATTTGAGTTGGAAATCCTTGTAACTAATGGTTTCACCTGCGATTTCACCGACGTTCTGATTGTTTCCAAACAATGCCTGCGAACCTAAAATGTCACCTCCGACAATAAATAGAATCAAACTGGCGGCAATAACCACTACCGCAATACCTGATCGCTCCCTGATTTTGTTGATTAACGCCATAGTTGCTTGCGCGTTATTAAGTTTAAAGTTAATTGTTTAATTAAATGTTCTAAGGAAAAGAAAGGGTTTCCAAAAATTGACCCGCAAAATAACATCATTTACTGGTACATTCCAACACTGATTCATTCTTTGTCAATTTTCGTGCCAAGGTTTTCTCGTTTTTAGCGGATTACGAGCAGTTTTTTGGTAACTATTGGCTTCCCAAAACTACGGACTTTCAGCAAGTACGTGCCCGAGGGCAGCGGTGTTAGCCGAAGGGGTTGTGAGTTTGACAACAAGGGGGTTTCTTGTTCCAACATCAATTTCCCATTCAAATCCATTACTTGCATTTTTACATCGGTCAAATCTTCAAAACTTTCCAAAAGAAAAACCCCATCTAAACTTGGATTAGGATATACATTCACTCCATTGCCCGACACATCCAAAACGAAGTCAAAAGGCTCAGAAGTCAGGGATGAACAAGCCCTGCCTGGTTCTAAGAAATAAAAAGCGGTTACAGTATATGGGCCCGATTTTTGAACTTTGAGGTATTTTTCTGCAGTAATGGTTTCTTCAGCCCCATAATTCCACCTAAACTGAATGTCGGACAAATAATCTCCTTTCACGTTTAGAATATAATTACCCGTTTTTTCAATGCTAGGCTGCGTAGGAATGGGGCTTACTTCTACCTCTACTTCTTTGGATGGAGCAGAGACGCACCCGTGCTCATTAGTCGCAATAACACTGTATTTACCCGATTGCCGAACCAGTAAGTTAGATGAGGCTGCACCATTGTTCCAGAGTACAGATGATGACGTATTAGCATACAAAGTCACGGCTTCACGCTCGCAGAAACGAACCAAACCACTTGGCGAAATGACGGGAGTTTCGGGAGTTGGATGCACCGTTACTGTCACTGGAACCGAAAACTGAGAGAAGCAATTGTATTGATTGACTGTTCTTGCAGAAAAACGTCCTGATTCACGGACAGTTATAGATGTGGCATTTTGCCCTGAATTCCACAAAAAGCTATTGGTCGTTGAAAGAGTAGTTCCATTTTCAATCTCTAGCACGACATTTTTATCGTTACAAAATTCCAACGGCCCTTTGGCAATAATGGTTGGGACAGATGGTCGAGGGTTTCTCACTGTGGAAGTAACTGCTGAATACCCAGACCAACACTCGTTTGCATCTTTTATTCGTACGGTATATTGATTTGTCTCCGATACGTCGATGGTTCGGCCGTTGGCACCGTTACTCCACTGATACGCTGAAGCTTCGGGTGCTGAGAGCGTAATTTGATCTCCTTCACAAAAAGAAGTACCTCCACTCGCCGAAATGATAGGAATCGCTGGTTTTGGTAAAGCCTCAAACGTCTGTTGATTAATTTCAACAGTGGGAGAATACACAAAATTTCCATTAAAATCCCTCACCTTTACCCGATACGTCCCATTCTCAACCGTAATTTCTCGCGAACCTCCTCCCACTTGATTCCAATTTACTTCTGGATAATTAGTGGCTTGAATGGATAACTTTATCCGATTTTCTCCCGCACAGCTTACTTTAAAGGTAGGTATTGGGAAAGGATTCCGAGGCTGTGAACTTTGGAAAAACGAATCGGTCAGCGAATTGTTCCACGCCTCTCCCAACAAATTCAATCCAGTACCTTGCATGTGAACGCCGTCAGGTCGAGGAATTTGAATATTGTCAGTAACTGGCCCTGCAAAGACATTATATACCGACCCAATGACTCGGTTTTGAGCATTAACGACCGAAGCATTGCTTCCCTTTTCGCTAAACGAAACCCGTGATACTACCCAGGTCAAGTTATGCCCAAAATCATTGCGACTTTGTCCAATAATTTGTTGGAGATTACTCACAATTTCATCTTCGGGGATGTTAAAGCTCGTATCAGACTCCCCTTGATGCCATAAAATAGCCCTAATTCCCGTTAAACTCGCAAATTCGCGAAGTGTCACCCGAAGCTGAGAATAGGGCAATTGGTTTCCATAAAAACCACCCACGTATGGATTACTTGCATTTCCGTAGAGGCTTTCGCGCCATGCACGGCTTGTAGTACCTTCTAAAGCTGCATTGTAAAACAAAATTGGAACGTTAAGCCTTCTGACCAACAAATCCCCCAATACCCCCCACGACCAAGCAGAATATCCATAAGGTGCAATGTAACTATCGGCATTTAAGTGCGAAAAAGTGGGTTGTGGTAGCTCATTCGGTTCAAAATTGGAATTTAAGTAATTAAAACAGCTCACTCGGTCATCTATTGCTGCCGAAGCTCCGTAGTTTTGAATCCCACGCGCATTGGATTGGCCTGCTACCACAAACACCTCGCCTATTCCTACGCGGTCAACTTCGGCCGTTTCAGCTACTTGCCCATTTCGAATCAGACGTACTTCGAGTTTATACCATCCTCCTTCTGCTGAAATTTCTCCTGAAAAAATACCACCTACTGGCGCATTTTCAAGCACCTGCCAACCAGTAGCCGTACCTTGACCCGCATTGAGAGGTGTCAAAGCCGCTTCAACTCTTTCAGGAATGGACTGTTTGTATGTCCCAGTGACGACAAATGATGCCTTATTGGCTTGTGAGCGTTGAAAAACAATGCGAGATGTTGGAAAACTAACGGTTACTTGAGAAAATGCGGGCAGAGCGGTTAAAATAAAAACGACCACCCTCACACAATGGTGCCTCAAACTTCCAAACACTCCGTTAACGTAGGGCTTTGGCATTCGATAATGAATAGGTTACTCCGAAAAAGCTGCAAAATTACGCATTTGCCGCATGAAGGCCAAACCGACAAATCAATCAGTCTCGGTTTTAATGGTATTTCAATGTTTTTTGTGGGTTTGTTAACTTCCTGATTTACCCTATTTTAGAAATTAGCGGGCATTTTTCTGTTTGATTTGACCGTCGCTCTTGCTAACTTGCGGCCATGGCAGACAATTTTGTAGTTTCGGCGCGGAAATATCGCCCCATTACTTTTGACTCAGTTGTTGGGCAGTCACACATTACGACTACCCTCAAAAACGCCATTCGTACCAACCACCTCGCCCAGGCGTTTTTGTTTTGTGGGCCACGTGGCGTAGGAAAAACAACCAATGCCCGTATTTTGGCCAAAACCATTAATTGTCAGAGCCTTACTGACGAGATTGAGCCTTGCGGAGCGTGCGAAAGTTGTGTGGCTTTTCAAAACAATGCTTCATTTAACGTTCACGAATTGGATGCTGCCTCCAATAACTCCGTGGATGATATTCGTAACTTGATTGATCAAGTACGCTACCCGCCCCAAACGGGTAAGTACAAAATATACATCATTGACGAGGTGCACATGCTTTCGTCGTCGGCTTTTAATGCTTTTCTAAAAACGTTGGAAGAACCGCCGAGCTATGCCATTTTTATTTTGGCAACCACCGAAAAGCATAAAATCCTTCCAACGATTTTGTCGCGTTGCCAAATCTTTGATTTTAACCGCATTCAGCCACGCGACATTGCCGATCATCTTGAGCACATTGCCCAAAAAGAAGGGATTTCGACCGAACGAGAGGCACTCGAACTGATTGCCCAAAAAGCGGATGGAGGGCTTCGAGATGCCCTTTCGATGTTTGACTTAAATGTCACTTTTTCGACAGATGATACTGTTCGGTATAAAGATGTTCTCGAAAACCTCCACATTCTCGACTACGACTATTATTTCCGATTGACAGATGCCCTACTTACAAGTGAAGTTTCGCAAACGTTGTTGATTTTTAATGAAATCATCAAAAAAGGTTTCGACGGCCACTTGTTTGTGGTAGGGATGCTGGAGCATTTCCGTAATTTGCTGGTAGCCAAAGACCCTGCAACAGTTCAGCTGCTCGAAGTATCCGAAACGGCCAAAAACAAATACCTAGACCAATCGGCGCGGGCTTCCGTATCGTTTCTTCTTTCTGCATTAAGCGTTGGAAGTCAGTGTGATATAAATTACAAAGCGGCCAAACAGCAGCGACTGCACGTGGAAATATGCCTGATGAAACTGGCAAAAATCCCTGAAGTTTTGGATTTGAATACGCTATCGGGCGACGAAAAAAAAAAGCCTAGTCTGACCGAAAATAGCCAAGTAGCAGTTCCTACGACTGCTACTCCAAAGCCCATTGCGTCCCTTCCAAGTCCTAGTGTTGCGGCCGAAACACCTCCTCCTTACCCTCAAAATGGCTTACCAGGTGCCTTGGGCAAACTCCGTTCGACGGTCAATATTTCTGCGCAACCCCAGCCAGTAGAGGAGACAAAACCAGTAGCAAAAACCCAAGAAGACCCAACGGTTACGGCAGATTTGCCAACAAATTGGAAGGACCAACCTTTTACGACCGAAGAACTTCAGCAAACGTGGGATGCCTTTTCTCGTTTTCGGGAGCAAAATGGTGGTGCCGTCAGCGAGCAAATTATGCTTAATCGTGAATTTAAAATTGAGGGAACCACGATTGAATTAATTTTAGACAACCTTCACCAAGAGGTTCTGCTCAACGATGTGAAACCCGAATTGCTGGGGTATTTGCGTCGCCATCTTAAAAATCGGCAAATTCAAATTTCTTACCGCATTGCGCCCAACGAAGTAAAGCGCAACCCCTACACACCGCTCGAAAAATTCAACACCTTAGCCGAGAAAAACCCTTCTCTTCTCGACCTCCAGCGCCTCCTTGGTTTGGATGTTGATTTTTAAGGAGTAAACTCCCTTCACGACTTTATAGCTAGCTAATTAACCATTAAATAAATTTCTAAACGAAATTTTTAATGTGTATTTTCGTTTATACCATGGTTTTACTATACTAGCTTACAATTTTACCATTTCTTCATTTCTACTTATGAACAAGTTGCTTACCACTGCATTGTTATTATTCATTTCATTGTGTTTAGTAGCACAAAACACTAAAATTACTTTTGGTGAAGTTCCCATTGAAGATATCTCGTCCAAAATTTACCCCGATGATTCAACAGCGGAGGCAGTTGTGTTGTATGATTTTGGTGAAACGTCGTTTGACTACCGAAATCAGAAGTTCTACATTACCCTAAAATACCACGGAAGAATCAAGATATTGAAAAAATCTGCACTTGACCGTGCCACAATCAGTATCCCTTTTTACAAGGGAAGTAAAGGCGCCCAAGAAGAATACATCACCCAAGTGAAAGGCTTTACCCACAACCTGGAAGATGGCAAAATAGTGAAAGAAAAACTGGCTAAAGAGATGATTTTTAATGAAAAATTATCCGATGAATACCACCAGCTTAAGTTCAGCCTACCTAAAGTTAAAGAGGGTTCTGTCATCGAATACAGTTATGAAATCTCTACGCCAATGACAATTAATACAAGTCCTAAAACGTGGACATTTCAAAGTAGCCTCCCCGTAAAATGGAGCGAATACCGCATTACGATTCCCAACGTTTTGTTTTATCGGATGATCATGTCGGGGTACTTGTCTCTCGACATCAATGATTTTAAAAATACCAATACCATGTTTGCGGGCTCAAGCATGAACGCCGTTTCGTACCAATTTGTCGTAAAAAATGCACCTGCCTTTAGAAATGAATCACATATCACGACCCCATCAGATTATTTATCAAAAATTGATTTCGAACTTGCAAGTATCAACTGGCCAGATGTTATTACCAAAGACTTTTCGTTAGACTACAACAACTTAACCCAAACCCTTTTAAGTGATAGTCAATTTGGGGAAGTCTATAAAAAAACAACCATTGCCAAGGACATTGCACGACAAATACAGGCCAATCATAAAGATACCTTAGAGCAATGGAGAGCGGCTAAAAATTATTTAGTCAAAAACATTAAATGGAATGAGGAGAACGGACTATATGCCTCTAATCTCAAAAAAGTGCTAGAAAAGAAAGAGGGAAGTTCCTCTGAAATCAACTTTTTGTATTTATGTATCCTTAGAGAATTGGGTTACGACGCGCATCCACTAATCCTAAGTACAAGGACGCATGGTCGTATCAACCCTACGTATGCTCTATTGAAAAAATTCAATTATGTTGTGGTTCACCTGTCACACAATGGCAAAGATGTATTGCTTGATGCCACAGATGAATACCTGCCTCCTCACATTCTTCCTGTTTATTGCCTGACCGATGATGGCTGGCTTGTACATCCTTCTCAAGCGCGTTTTATCTCGATTGTACCCAATGATACTGATCGAGAATTTGAGAAAGCCGATTTGACCATTAGTGAAGAAGGAGAGCTAACTGGGGCATTTTCAAAATCCTACGGTGGATACAGCGGCGCAAGTGCTAAAAATGCGTTCAAAGAGGTTGGGAAAGACAAATTTTTGGAAGAAATAAAAAAAGGCAAACCTGCCTGGACAATCACAAAAGCTGAGTTTAAAAATACAGAATCCATTGAACAGGTCATGGAGGCTAATTATGAACTGAGCATGACGGAGTTTGCCAATGTTGCAGGGCCAATGATTTATTTAAAGCCGATGCTTTCTGAAGGCCACACCCAAAACCCTTTCAAAGAAAGTGAGCGAATCTATCCTGTTGATTTTGAGGCTCCTATCGAAGAGACTTTTTTGGCCAATTATACCCTGCCTGCTGGTTTCCAGGTCGTTGAGCTTCCCAAACCTGCGGCAGTTGCCTTGCCTGAGGGCGGAGGTCGTTTTGTTTATACGGTTTCACAAACGGGCAATAAAATTACGATTATCAGCCGTTTGAATATTCGCAAAAAAAGCTTCATGTCATTAGAATATGGGACTTTAAAAGCATTTTTCGACCAACTTATTGCCAAACATAACGAGCAAATCGTCTTGAAAAAAGGCAATTAATCGTAATCCCTATCAATCATTAACAGCAGTGAAATTTTTACCCTATTTAATGTATGTTTCTAACACGCACCTCCTCTCTATTAGCGATAATAAGTATTCTCTTTGCAGTTAGTTTACGGGGGCAAGAGTATGCCGTTACAGGTGTATCCGAGGCCCTCAAAAACAAAGCAGATGCGGTTGTCCGATTACATCGGACGGAGTTTATTATCAAAGACATTGGCTTCGCCACCACCAAAGTCAGCGGTGCTATCACAGTTCTCAACGAAAAGGGAGCTTTACAGGCTTCCATTGTTGTTCCCTTCAACAAATTTACCAAGGTCAACGACATAGAGGCACAGTTGTATGACTCAAAAGGTGAAAAAGTAAAACGTCTCAAACGCAGCGAGATTGAAAACTACAGTACCAACACGGGCGACAACTCTGTTGATGACAGTTATGCCAAAGTAGCCCTTCTAAAACACACTTCCTACCCTTACACAGTGGCCTTTTCGTATGAATATACGAATAAAAATATGATGTTTTACCCCACGTGGGAAGCCATACTGAATAACTTAGAACGAACGTCTGTCGAAAAAAGCGAGTTTATCATCACTACGCCCAAGGGGTTCTCGTTTCGGTATTTGGAGAAAAACCTGCCTTCTAAAGTACAAATTACCCATTCGGAAGATAAAGATGTCTATACGTGGACTGTATCCAACCTACCTGCCGTCGAAAAAGAACCTTTTGCGCCTGATTTGGACAATTATTTACCCATGGTATATACCGCTCCAAATGCCTTTGAAGTAGAAAATTACCAAGGCCAATTAACTTCTTGGTCCGACCTTGGGAAATTTTATGCCGAGCTCAACAAAGACCGTTATCAGCTCACACCTCAAACGATACAAGCTGTCAAAGAAAAGGCAAAAGACATAACTAACACCTCCCAAAAAGTAAAGGCAATTTACGAATACCTTCAATCCCACACCCGCTATATGAACATCAGTTTGGGGATTGGAGGTTGGCAGTCGATGAAAGCAGCCGATGTGGCCACCAGAGGTTTCGGGGATTGCAAAGCCCTTACCACCTACATGAAAGCCATGCTCAAAGAAGTGGGTGTGACGTCGTACCCTGTTTTAGTAAAAGCGGGCGACGACGAGGCCGACATTCTCACTCAATTCCCCTCCTTCCAATTTAACCACGTTTTTCTGTGTGTTCCCAACCAAAAAGACACCCTTTGGCTTGAATGTACGAGTCAGACAAACCCTTTTGGCTACTTAGGAAGTTTTACCGAAGCACGCCACGCTCTTTTGGTCACGGAATCGGGAGGGGTGCTCATTAAAACTCCGACTTACTCCGAACAGCAAAACCAGCTTATTCGCCACGCTTTTGTCAAGTTAAAAGATAACGCAGAAGGAGAAGTACACATCACGACTACTTATACTGGATTGCAACAAGAATATCCCCAGTATGTGGTTCATTCGCTAACAGCTGATGACCAAAAAAGGTGGTTGCAAAAGAATTTGTCGTTCCCAAGTTCAGAAATTAGTCATTTTGAGTTTAAGGAACAGAAGGCTGTGGTTCCCAAAGTGGAAGAAAAAGTGACACTTCTCGTGCGAAACCTTTGTACAAAAAGTGGCAGCCGAATGTTTGTAACCCCCAATTTACTTAATAAAAGTAGCAATACCTTTATTGCCACCTCCGAGCGAATTTATGACTTTGAAACAGCCATGAACTACGCCGATAGCGACAGTATTGTGATTGAAATTCCATCGAATTACACCATCGAATTTTTACCCACAGAAGCACAAGTGTCGTCAAAATTCGGGAATTATACAGCTACATTCAAAGCGACAGGAAATCAAATCGTTTACCACCGCAAAATGAGTGCTTTTAAACAACGATTCCCGCCCACTGAATACTCAAACTGGGTGGAGTTTCGAAGAAAAATTGCCAAATTTGATAAAGCACAAATCGTATTAATCGCCAAACCATAGCCTCCATTTTAATGAAAGGTTGGGAAATGAATTTTACTTTTACGTTCGACTTTAGAGTATATTGTCACCCGAAAGTCATATATTAGGAAACAGTATCACTTCAAAACCCAAACCTTCACATCTTATGTTCACGCGTCGTGATTTTCTAAAAAGCACTGCCATCGGTGGGGCTTCTTCTTTGATTTCGATAAATCCACTTTTGGCGGCGACTCGCCCCAAAAAAGATAAATTAGGAATCGCCTTGGTGGGTCTCGGTTATTACAGCACTGATTTGCTCGCACCTGCCCTTCAACTTACCAAAAACTGTGAGCTGATGGGCATTGTCACAGGGACTCCTTCCAAAGCAGAAACGTGGCAAAAGAAATTTAACCTCAAGGACAAAAACATCTACAATTATCAGAACTTTGACCAAATCGCCAACAATCCTGATATTGACGTAGTGTATGTCGTACTTCCTCCAAGTATGCACCGCGAATTTGTCGTTCGGGCTGCCAAGGCAGGAAAACAGGTATTTTGTGAAAAACCCATGGCACCTAGTGTAGCCGATTGTGAAGCGATGATTAAAGCCTGTGCCGATAACAAAGTAAAACTCGCCATCGGATACCGCTGTCAACACGATCCAAATACCCAAGCTTACATGAAATTTGCCAAAGAAAAAACGTTTGGTAAAGTACGAATGGTGACGTGTGGCGCAGGATATTTCGACGCCCGTACGACCCACTGGAAACAAAACAAAGCCCTTGGTGGTGGCGTAATGGGCGACATGGGTGTGTATGCCATTCAAGGTGCACGCTTGGCCATAGGTGAAGAACCAACGTCGGTTTCGGCTCAATTCCACACAACCCGCCCAGACATTTACAAAGAAGTTGAGGAAACTGCAACGTTTCAATTGGAGTTTCCGAGTGGCGCCTTAGCCGCTTGCCATACCAGTTTTGGTATCAATATGAACTACTTGCAAGCGAACTGCGAAAAGGGCTGGTTTAAAATGGAACCGTTTTCGAGCTACACGGGCAACAAAGGAAGCAGTCCTCAAGGGCCAATTGATTTCCCTTTACAAAGTCAACAAGCCAAGCAATTGGACGATGATACAGACGCACTTATCAAAGGTATTCCACTAATAGCGCCAGGTGAAGAAGGGCTACGGGATATTCGCATCGTTGAAGCCGTCTATAAGTCGGTGGCAAATGGTGGGAAGAAGATTACCATTTAGTGTTTTTCCACACAGAACGGCACGGATTAAATGCACACAGATGACAGAGGAATAATTTCTGCGACATCTGTGGGTTGTTTAATCTGTGCGCATCTGTGTGAAAGTTTTACCTGTTGTAGAGAAGCAATTAATCAGCAACTTTGCCCAATAAATTTACCCCAACTAATAAAAAGAGCACACCAACCAAAAAAGGAACAATAGTTTCCCATTTTGTAAGGGTGAAGCCTATCACCGCCTTGTCTGACATAAAGGCGATGCAGGCAAAAAGAATAAAAATAACGCCAATTCCCGTTAAAATACTTCCAAACGTACGTTTCATGTGAGCGCGAGGTTTTATATAGGTTGCAAAACTACCAATTTATACAAAAAATTATCCTACTCTTCGGGTCGGATTTTAAGCCCTTCTTGATGAATAATATATTCGGAGGTGTAATAAAATCGGTGGCATAGCCAAAGCCCTATCCCCCAACTTCCCAAAGCCAGTATCAAGGTCGGGACTTTGAACATTATCAAGAAAAATCCTATAAAAAAGGCGTAGAACCCTTGGCGAAGCAACGTATCCATCACATAATGCTTTTGTAAAAATCGCCCAAAAAGCAAAAACAGCATCCCAATCACTAGCAGCGACCATTCCCAAATATACCCCCAATTCAGTCCAACTGGCATGTAGCGAACGAGAAAAACAATTTCTGGCAACATCATGAGGACAAAAAGCAGTCCGTATTGCTGTAGGCGTTGTCCCATTTTCATTGGCATATTTCGCAACAAAGGCAACTGTAAATGTTCAAATTCGTAGAGGTGTAACATCAGCACCGAATGAACCATCCCAATCGTCAGCGCTCCCAACGAGAACAAGCGCTCATCGTAGCTGTCGGTGGGGTAAATTTTGCAAATTCCCACGACAACAAAACAGGAAAAGCCTTTCGTCAGAAACAATAAAACGGGGTTTTCGGAAAACAAATACAGAATAAAATACGACCACTGAGGCTTGTTAAATCGTCGGTTTAAGTACGTAGTAACTATACTCAAACGGGTATCAGGGTTAGGCCGTTGTAGGCGATATTCGTAGGCAGCAACCCCCGTTACAGGCACCAATAGGAGGTAAATCATCGTTGCAATAACTGACAATCGTTGCCCAGTCCACCAGCCATAATACCCCACAAAAATCACGTACAGCGCCACAGGCAACCAAAGCATCCATTGTACGTACAACCAAGCCGCCCAACGGTAAGGCTTGGCAATCAACAATAAGTTATAAAGAAAACTGTGGGAATCCCACAAGAGCCTTTGTCGTACAAAAAAGACTGTTTTGAAGTGATACAAGGCAAATACAACGCCCATTAACGCCAGCAAAAATGGGGATGCAAACACATAAGAGGCAAGAGCGATGTGGTCTTCGGGGCGTAATATACCGAAAGCAAACATGGCAACTAAGAAGAGAAAGCCAGTATTGAGTCGGTAATATTCGGTAACGAGGGTTTTGCGGAGAATGTGGAGTACGGATAACATCAGTGGCGGTCATTTTCGCCCCGAGGAGGCGGCAGTTCCGTGATTTTTTTGTCTTTTACTTCAAACAATTGCTTGATAGGAAGGGCTTCAAATCGAAAATCTTGGTGCGAAGAAAGTAAAAAAGTCACACCTTGGGCATGGTACCTTTGCACAAGTTCATACACCTTTTGGACGGTTGCATCATCAATCGTAATCAATGGTTCATCCAAAATAATCACTTTGGGTTGCCCCAAAAACGCAACTGCCAACGATGTCTTTTTAAGCATTCCGCTTGAATACGTTCCTGATGGTTGGTACAAAAATGGCTCAATCCCAAGCAGCTCAATCAATTCATCCACTTGTTTTTGGGACGCTTTTTTAGCCTTTGCCACAAATTGAATCAAATCATTGGCGGTCAAAAACTCAGGATAATCAGGTTCTGCTTCGCCATAATTGATGTGCAATCGGTAGTCAATGGGATTTTTACGAATATCCCACGTACCCATTTTAATTTCACCCTCAAAAGGCAACATACCCGCCAACGTCCTAAAAAATGTCGTTTTCCCCGACCCATTCGCCCCTTTAAACCAATGGATTCCTTCTTTTAAAAAGAGAGAGGGCACCTGAAGTACCAGATGCCCTCCGTAAGATTTGTGTAGATTGGTAATTTGAAGCATACCTTCTTTACAACTTATTTTCTTGTTTTAGCAATGCTTAATACGTGTTGGCCAATTTTAGTTCCTGCTTTATTGCCTTCATCACAACCCGAACGGTAGTGAATACCTCCATACAGGCGACTGACATTCACACTTAGTGCTGCTTCTCTAAACGACTTAAAGGACATTACGCCGTGTCCATGTTTGTGTTCAGTCGAATCTGTAAATGCGATATTATCACCGTGTACAAACGTCAATACTTCCGCAGAAGCGGCCGAAATTGTACTGTGTCCACTGGTATATTCGGGGAAAGGTGGGGTTTGCAAAAACGGTTGCCATTTTGGATCAATGTCTGAGTTGATCACCGTTTCTGGACGTACTTTACGGCTACGGTATTTTTCTTCCCAACAACCGATAAATCCGTCTAATAATGCGATAGACGTCAGGGTATATCCTTCAACACTTCGATCAAACGGGGCTTTTTGGTTACGGCTCACCGTTGAATGAATGGCCAACCAATGCCCACCAGGCGTCATTTTTTTATTGGCAAACATCACGTGCCCAACTACATTCATCACAAACGGGTTGTCATCCCAAAACCAAGCCGTACGCTTTTGTTCTTCCGTCAAGTTTTTGCCTACTTCATACACCTCACGCGTTTCGTCCCAAAACTTAGAGTTCTTGTTTTTAGTCCACATGGGAGGCGGCGGAGGCGAAAATTGGCGTGCCGAATCCAATGACAATGAGCGGATTTTGTGCCATTCTGGTTCACACGCATCGGCATAAGCTGGTGGAGTTGGCACCCAAGTGCCTGGCTCATTTGTTACCGTAAAACGAACCCCACGGGTCTGTTTGTACTTGTCACCCGTTGAGTACTTGATCACGTGCGCAGCCACACTGTCGCCGTAAGCCATCGAACGCTCAATTACGTCTGATGGGACGCCCATATCTTCGTATTTTTTGTAGAACGTTTTTTCGTACTCATCAAAAAAACTAGCCGAAAAAGTCAGGGTTCTCGCTACTTTCAAAAAAGCACGGGTGCTGGCCAAAGGAAAGCAATATTCTTTGCCTGCTTCTGGCTGTAGGGGCGTCTTAAAGCCGTTTAATTTACCACCCAACGATTCGTAGGCAGGGAAGCCTGGTACCATGGCCTCATAGCCTGCCAAGTTTGAATACGCATAAATTCGACTTGCAACGGGTGGTTTGAAGATGTCATGGATAATTACCTCAGTCAACAATTCCACCGATTTATGGTATAATTCAGGATCAGCTGCTTTGGCATTATACTCTTCTGGTTTAGCTTTGGGCTTGCACGAAACCATCCAAAAAGAAATACCAGCGACCAACACAAAAAGAAGTTTCTTTTTCAGCATAAGTTTCAAATTTGAAAAACAATTGAAGTAAAAAATATCCTAAGAAAATGCAAATGTAAAAAACCACACCATCAAAAAATTGATTTCCATCAGTTATTTTCCCTCGTCGAGAACCATCCCACGGGCTTTTAATGTTTGTTTTTTGTAATTTTAAAAGAATAGCGCTATTTTTCCACAAACTTAAACTCTTTAAAGCATTTGGTCGAAAAAGTAATTTCCTTAGAAAATGTGTCGCTCTTAGACTTTTTGGGCGTTGAAAACAACCACATTAGAGAAGTAGCCGCCGCCTTTCCGATGAGTAAAATCATTTCGCGCGGCAACGAAATTAGGGTGATGGGCACTCCCCCCGAAATCCTTCGCATTAGTGATATTCTTGAGTCATTGATTCAGCACTACCAAAAGTACGGCAAAATTACCCACGAAAACGTACGTCATTATCTTACTGCTAATGGTGGCTCCATTGCCCCCCCCCACGTTCTTCAAGACGAGAAAGATGTGATTGTGTATGGAACGCGTGGGATTGTGGTACGGGCCAAAACTGCCAACCAGCAACTGATGGTGGAAAAAGCAGCCCAACACGATTTGATGTTTGCCGTTGGCCCAGCAGGTACAGGAAAAACCTATACCGCCGTGGCCCTTGCTGTTCAGGCCCTGAAAGAAAAAAAAGTCAAAAAACTCATCATTACTCGTCCTGCGGTAGAAGCTGGAGAAAATCTTGGGTTTCTCCCAGGTGACCTCAAAGAAAAAATAGACCCTTATTTGCGGCCTATTTATGATGCCTTGGAAGACATGATTCAAAGCGAGAAGCTGAAGTTCTATTTGGAAAACAATATCATTGAGATTGCCCCGTTAGCCTACATGCGGGGGCGTACGCTCAATAATGCCTTCATTCTTTTGGATGAAGCCCAAAATACGACTCCTTCGCAAATGAAAATGTTTTTGACACGGATGGGCCCTAGCTCAAAAGTCATCATTACGGGGGATAAAACGCAAGTGGACCTTCCTAAAAACCAACAATCTGGTTTACGGGATGCCCTTGAAACCCTCCGCCACGTCAAAGATATTGCTTTTGTAGAGTTGGACGGACGCGATGTCATTCGCCACCGTTTGGTGAAAGACATTTTGGATGCGTACGAAAAGAAAGAAAAATAATTGTTTTCTCGTTTGCATTGACAACTATGATTCAAAGTGTACGGTGGGTTGCCTGTTGCGCCTTTTTGTGGTTTAGTTTAGGTATTTTTGAGGCAAGTGCGCAACGTTGCTCAGCAGTTCAGTACGATTCGGTACTGGCCAAACGGTATCCTTATTGGAAACTAAAACGCCAAATGCTCGAAGATTCTGTTCAGACTTTTTTGCGATTGCCAAAGCGGGCGGCCCGTTTAGGAGCCATTTGTTCAACCATTCGGATTCCTGTGGTAGTGCATGTTGTGCATTCAACGGCTACAGGGGCGATTGGGGGCGCAGGAAATGGCAATATTTCGGACGAGCAAATCAAAGAACAAATCAGAATACTCAACGAAGACTACCGCCGCAAAGCTGGTACGCGGGGCTTTAACACCAATGCCGTTGGAGCAGATACAGGCATCGAATTTTATTTGGCCAATATCGACCCCGATGGCAAATCAACCAACGGAATAACGCGTCATTATTATGCTCAAAAAACAAATTTTGACGTTTTTAATGATGACCAACTTTTGGCCGACATCACCACCCAACAAAAAGAATGGCCCACTGATCGCTATTTAAACATTTGGGTGACTCGGTTTGCCAATAATTACCTCGGAATTGCCCAATTCCCGTCTGTTACGGGCGTCAATGGCCTCGATAACAGTACAGAACTACAAGTTCGTACCGACGGAGTCTTTATTGATTACCGCGTTTTTGGCATTGGCGCAACTGTCACCAGTCGTCTGTATAATTTGGGACGTACTACCACCCACGAAGTAGGTCACTGGCTGGGATTAATTCATACGTGGGGGGACGACAATTGTGGCAATGATTATTGTGACGACACCCCTCGTTGTGAAAGCGGCAATCAATCTACCAATTGCGGCCCCGTGTTTTCTTTTTGTTCGGGTGTTCGTACCCAAAACATGACCGAAAACTACATGGACTATTCACCTGATTCTTGCATGAATGTTTTCACCAAAAATCAGACCGAACGAATGATGGCCGTGATTGAAAAATCAACCCGACGAAACAGTTTGGTCAAGTATTGGTGCTCGCAACTCCCCTTTGGCAACAACCTCGCCATTGAGATTGCCCCTAATCCTGCCCAAAACGTTGACGTTACGTATGTGAGGGTTACTTTAAAGGAGTTTAGTACGTTTACGGTTGAGTTGTTCACGCTAAGTGGCCAGCTCTTGCACCAAAAAGCATTTGAAAACTATCCGAGCTGGGATGTCCCCATTTCCACGGTAGATATACCACCAGGAACTTATTTAATACGGGTCAAAACCAAAGATGAGACCGTCACCCAACGCCTTGTTGTAATTCGATGATAAAAAAATGTCAGGTTGCTCCCAACCTGACATTTTTGTTTTAAAACCCAACGCCAACAACCATGAATCCACTTTTGCGCGTCACCATTGCTTTTGTTATCGGTATATTAGTTCCACAACACTGGCCACTGCCAACGCCTATGCTATGGGCTTTGGGGACATCATTAGGCATTCTTTGGTTTATTGGCTTGGCTCGGTCACACAATCGTTACCTACTCGGCGCTACCACTTTTGGGGTATTTGTCTATTTGGGCGTGCTGGCAACCACCTTAAAAAACGAATCCCTCGCCCCTACCCACCTTGTACATTTTCGTCTGGATAGTATCCAAGCTTATCGCGGACAAGTAATCACGTTTCCCGAAACGCGAGGAAAAACGCACCGCGCCGTTTTGGAGATAACCCACGTTAAATTAAACCATCATTGGCGAGCAGCGACAGGAAAAATTCAGGTATATATTGATAAGTCAACCCCACGCCCTGCTTACGGTGCGGAGTTAGTTGTGCTTGGCGCACCGCAGCAAGTAGCACCTCCTTTAAATCCAAATCAATTTGATTTTAAGCAATTTTTGGCGCATAAACAGATTCACTTCCAACATTATTTACGCCGCACCGATTTTGCGACAACTGGTAACAATTTTGCACAATGGTACACCCGTTGGCCTTATCAGTTAAGTCAATGGAGCGACGACGCCCTGAAAAAACTCGTCCCTATCGAGCGTGAATATGCCGTAGCGAAAGCCATGATTTTGGGACTGCGCGACGATATGGACTCCGAACTTGTACAAGCCTATTCGGCGGCGGGCGCCGTTCATGTGCTTTCGGTATCTGGCTTTCATATTGGTGTATTTGTGGCGATTATTGCCTTTTTACTCCAAAAACTCAAAGCCCACCGCCGAGGACGTTGGCTGTATGTGGCGCTAACTTTTGGGATTCTTTGGTTCTATGCCATCCTTACTGGACTCTCAGCACCTGTTGTTCGTTCGGCATTAATGTTCAGTTTGTTTCTTTTGGCCGAGCCACTCGGTAAAAAACCAAACGGGGAAAATGCGCTTTACGGTTCTGCCTTGATTTTACTGGCCTACGACCCTTTCCTTCTCCTTTCGGTCAGTTTTCAACTATCTTATGCTGCGCTTGCGGGAATTATTTTTTGGCAGCCAACGATTTATCAATGGGTGGCAGCCAAGGATTGTTTTTTAGACAAACTTTGGGCAATCACCGCAGTCGCACTTGCCGCTCAGTTGGCCACCTTTCCCCTGTCAGTTTATTATTTTCATCAATTTCCCACCTATTTTTTGGTGGCGAATCCCCTCGTTGTAGCGCTCTCTACCGCCATGATTCCCGTTGCGTTGGTTGCGTTGGCGCTCTCCGCTGTACCCTTTGTTGGATCCGTAATCGGTTGGGTTTTAACAGGAATTACGTGGTTGCTCAACCAATCCGTGGTTTGGATTGAACAGCTTCCAAGCGCGACCCTCACTGGTATTACTTTTGGTAAATTGGAAGTAGCGATTGTCTATGCTATCATTGGGATACTTGCTTATTGTTGGTATCAAAAAGAAGTTTTTTTGGTAAAGGTGGCCTTGGCAATGAGTGCCATTCTCTTTGTGCTACAAGGCATTCATTTGTACAAAAACAACACCCAAAAGCTCTTTATTGTACACGACATACCCAAACAAACGGTCGTCAGCTTCATTGAAGGCACACGTGCTATTCTCGTGGCTGATTCATCGTTTTTTGCTTCCAATCAACAGCCTTTTTCATTTTATCTTAAAAACTTCTATGACCTCCACGGGATACGCGAAATCACCAACATTTCGTTGGACAAAGCCACCAATTCAGGAATGGTCCGCCCCCTTCCTTTTGGAAAACTTATTGTGTGGAAAGGTCAGGAATTAATCATTGCCGAACGGCCAATTTCTACACTGCCCGCTCATTTTACCTCTTCAATCATCGTACGAAAGGGAGCCATCAAAAGCATTCAGAAAAATGCTTACTTTGACCAAGTTCCCCTCATTTTCGACAGTTCAGTTTCCTCTTATTACCTCAAATCTCTTGCCCAAAAGTCACCTTCCAGCCTTCATTCTTGGTATTTTACGTATCAAAAAGGCGCTTATATCCGTAAAATTTAAGGCTTTTGCCAAAATTAGTCCCCTGAAAGTTTGGCTTGAAAGAAAATAAGGGCTTATATTTGCATAGTTAATCAATAGATATTATTCTAAATTATTTTCAACGACATGAAACCAGCTATTACACCCAATTTTACCCTTACTCAACTTGAAATATTAGGATTTGACCGTGTCGGTTTTGTAGAAGAGGTGACGAGATTTGTCTCCGCCTATGGTCACATTGTTAGCGTACGATTTGAAGCTGACGGCGTGCGCTCGCAAGGATTTCTCAAAATTAAACTAGACCAGCTCGAACGACTTGAAAGTCTCTTGGTTCGGCTCAAGGCGATTACAGGGCTGGTCCGCGTCAAAAAAGTGGAGGCAAGCCCTCATAAGTAAGGCTATTTGCCTCCACTTTTCAGGTTTATTTGGCAGAAACTACTTCGATTTCAAACAAAAGTGGAGAATTTCCAGGAATATCTGCCCCCGCTCCTCTTGAGCCATATCCCAACGAAGAAGGAAAAATAAGCGTTGCTTTTTCACCAACTTTCATTTTCGCAATGCCTTCATCAAAACCCTCAATCACCT
Source organism: Runella defluvii (assembly GCF_014195535.1). Taxonomy (GTDB): domain Bacteria; phylum Bacteroidota; class Bacteroidia; order Cytophagales; family Spirosomataceae; genus Runella; species Runella defluvii. Next base: position 45,715 of record NZ_JACIBY010000009.1, read on the forward strand.
GACCAGCTCCTAAATAAAAGCTAAACGTGCCCGCATCAAACGTACGGTCGGTGAGTAGTTTTCCCGTGTATTTGACAGTTACCGATTGCCCTGATTTAATACTTGCCCCCGTAGCATTGGCCTTGGTTAAAATATAGCGCAGTCCCGTAGCCGTCTTTTCCGTGACTACCAAGTTGTTATTTTTGATGTAATTCTCAATTTGTTGCTCTTCAGTTCCCGATAAATCTTCTCGGTTACAACTTACTACCAAGGCAAAAACCGCCAAGAATCCAACCAAACGAAATAAAGCTTTCATAGATACATGTAAAAAGTGAGCGACAAAATTACGCAAGATATTGGCGCAATTTGCATATTTGACCAAAACGCTAAAAAAGCCTCCCAACAAATACGGACAACTCCTTGACAATCTGAAACTTTCTGCTAATTTTGTTTTGCTTACTGATTCCACCCACTCTTTGACTTTTCAACTTATGAATGCTGTTCTTACCAAAGCGCATCTTTTCAGAATTGTGTTGTTTTTTATTGTCAGTTGCACAACGTCCTTGGCGAATTCTATCCTAATTACCATGGACGATAAGCAAACCAATCACCTCAAAGCCTACGGGGTGGCATATTGGGAACTGAAAGCCGACCGCGAAGTGGATTGGTTGCTCAACTACCGTGGCGGAAGTTTTATGATGAACTATTCAAGCGCCCTTGAGCGTGAGTGTCGGCTGCGTGGGGTGTCGTATGAGGTCATTTCAGATGCCAATGTAAAAGCTATTTTAGCCCAAATTGCTCACCCTGATGTCAACATGGATGCTGTTAAACTTCACAAGGCTGCCCGAATTGTGGTGTATAGCCCCATCAAAGTCAGCACTTCATCCTTTGAAGATACGGATGCCGTTTTACTGGTGTTGAAGTACGCAGAAATTCCGTTTGAAATCGTCTATGACGAAGAAATCTTAAAAGGCGACTTGGCCAAATACGACTGGCTGCACCTTCACCATGAAGATTTTACGGGGCAATTTGGCCGAAACCGCCGCCGTATGACCGTTGCCGATGTGCAAGCCCAAGAAAATATTGCCAAAAAATACGGTTACAAAAAAGTGTCACAGCTCAAGCTCGACGTCGCCCGAAGCATCAAAGGTTTTTGCGCGGGCGGTGGGTATTTGTTTGCCATGTGTTCAGGAGCAGAGTCATTGGATGTCGCCCTCGCAGCCGAAGGGATTGATATTGTTCCTTCTATTTTTGACGGAGACGGCGTAGATCCTAAAGCCCAATCCAAGCTTGATTTTGGCAAAACGATAGCCTTTGAAAATTTTGTCCTCGAACTCAACAATGACGACGATTACCGAGGTGGTGGAATGTCGTTTTCGAGCATCAACTCTTCTTCAGGACAAGGCTGGGGCGACGAAACCACTAACTATTTTTCGTTGTTTGACTTTTCGGCCAAATGGGATGTTATTCCTTCTATGTTGGTTCAAAATCACGAAAACCTTATCCGTGAGTTTTTTGGGCAAACCACTGCTTTCAACAAAAAAACAGTCAAATCTAGTGCTTTGGTCATGGGTCAAAGCAAATCGTCGGATCGTTATATTTATGGTGAGTTAGGACGCGGGCAGTGGACTTTTTACGGTGGCCATGACCCCGAAGGACAACGCGGTTTTCATCGAATGCCGACCGACCTCAACCTCCACCCGCATTCGCCTGGATATCGGCTCATTCTTAATAATGTTTTGTTTCCGTCGGCAAAAAAGAAAAAACGCAAAACCTAACATTCACACGGTTCATAAACCCAAAACGACATTTCAAAACCTTTGCTTAACCATTGGTAGAGTTAGGCAAACCTTCGCATCAAAGGCGTGTAGTTTTGTTCAAAAAACGTACGCCAATGAAAAAATCCCCCCTCATTACCTCGGTTGTATTTGCAGCAGGACTACTTACCAGCCAAGCCCTTTTTGCGCAAAAGTTTTTGCAGAAAATCAAAGAAAAAGCGCAAGCCGCTACCGAAGGACTAAATGGCAGCTCGTCGTCCCGTCCAACCAAGGCATTATACGAAAAACAACAAGCTGATGCCGCTAAAACTATACTAGAAGAAAAAACCATTGCCAAAGATTCTTACGGACTTGGCGGTATTTATTATACACGGGAATTGTTTGTGTGTGGCAGTGAAACCAACAACCTCGACAAAGCTATCGGAAAGTTTTTGGTAAGTTTTGAAAAACAAACCAACGCCGTAAAGTTAAAACTCACGCCAAGTTACGAGGCGGAGGGCGTTTCAAGTCTAGTATTAGGGAGAGATGACTTCCCTGCCGACTTAAATTTGAAAGTCAGTGCGGCCATTAAACAACCTCGTTTTGACGCAACACTCAGTAAAGGAGCCTATTATGGATTTTATGCCAAACACACGCAGGTAGAAGACGGTAAAGTTGTCAAAGACACCAAAGAGACACTCCGCGATTGCTCGGTCATGCACATTGTACTTATTGAGCCTGGCATTTTGCTGATGACCAATGGCAGTGGACTCTATTACATTCCCAAAGGTGGACGAACTCCCGACGACGTTGCCCGAGAGAAACTTGACCCCGTGGCAGTCTTATATACCAAAGACAAAGAAAGTAAAGCCAAAAGCCTGACCGATGAGCAATTGTATGACCTACTCGTTACCCATCAAAAGGCGTTTCAAAAACGATACGATTTACAGATTGATGGTCAAAAAGAAGCTTTAAGAGAGCTGGAGGGTGCAAGCACGCCGCGCACCAGTAACAACGGCGGAAGCAATACCAGCACGAGCACAAATAAAGAAAAACCAGCAAAAACTACCGAAAAAACGTTTAAAATTGAATTACAAAACTTAACTTCGGAAGATGTTTATTTCACCGTTAAAGGAATGAGTAATTCGCTACAACGAATTGGAAGCAAATTCATTAGTAGTGTATATGTAAAACCTGGGGTGACGATTGTTACCAAAAGTGGCAAGCTTATTGCAACCATCACCGAAGATACCAAACCAAGTACCCGATTTAAAATTGAGTAATGCTTTTTACCATTCAGCATCATGTCAAAAAATAAAACTACCGAAACCAACGCCAGTGTCAGCGACTTTTTAAACGCCGTCAAAGACGAGACCAAACGCGCTGATAGCTTCAAGTTGGTCGAACTGTTCGAGTCAATTACGGGCTCACCCGCCAAACTTTGGGGGCCAAGCATTGTTGGTTTTGGTAGTTACCATTACAAATACGAAAGTGGGCGAGAAGGGGAAGCACCTTTGGTGGCTTTTTCTCCACGAGCGGCGGCGCTTACCGTTTATTTATCTACGTCATTTGACCAACGAGAAGAGCTTTTATCTCAGCTTGGTAAGTATAAAACCGAAAAAGGCTGCATTTATATCAAAAGGCTCAGCGAAGTCAATCTGGATGTGTTGGAAGAATTAATTATCAAACAAATCGAACACACCCAGCAACTTTACAATTAAGTGCTTAGGCACCGTTAGCCGTTATCAGGTCAAAATCAACGAATTAAATCAAAAACGCCCTAAATACTTTGCTTTGTGAGAAGCAAAAACAATTCATTCATGCAAATTCTTGCCACAATCGCCATCGTCCTCGTTGCAGTAGAGCACCTTTACATCTTGTATCTTGAAATGTTTGCGTGGGAAACCCTCGGCAAAAAGACGTTCAAAGGTTCATTGCCAGACGAACTGTTTAAACCTACCAAAACACTGGCGGCCAATCAGGGGCTTTACAATGGCTTTTTAGCCGCAGGACTTTTATGGAGTTTGACCGTTTCAGAACCCGAATGGAGTAGCAAAATCGCTATTTTCTTCCTCTCGTGCGTCATTGTAGCAGGAGCCTATGGTGCCTTCAGTGCCAGCAAAAAAATATGGTTTGTGCAAGGTTTACCCGCACTTATCGCCCTTGGGCTGGTACTTTGGTCACGCTAAACAGGCAAGTTAATTGTTAGCCTCATTTAATTCGGCTTTGTTAATCAAGCCTTAACCAGACTCCGAATTTGCTTCATCAAAGCTTCATTGATTTTTACGTAACTTTCTTGTGTCCAACCTGCCACGTGCGGCGTAAGAATGACACGATTGGAAGCCCGTAAATAATCAAAAACTGCTTGTTGTGCTGGCGTAAGTGTTTTTAATTTTTCATTTTCTAGCACGTCCAAACAAACTCCGCGAATTTTTCCGCTCTCCAAACCTCTTACAACGGCCTCAGTATCCACGATTTCGCCCCGTGCCACATTCATCAAAAAGAATGGACGAGCTACTTCTGCCACAAACGCGTCGTTTACCCAATGCCTGGTTTCTTCCGTCAGCGGTACGTGAAAGCTAATTACGTCGGCTTGGTTCTTAATCTCATTGAGGGTTGCTTCTTCCGCATGAGCATTTCCGTAGTTGGTCAAATACTTATCGTAGGCCAACACACGGCAGCCAAAGCCGCTTAATCGCTGGGCAGTAGCACTGCCGTTAAACCCAAAACCAATCAAACCTACGGTCTTGCCCATCAGTTCAATCCCACGGTTTCCTTCTCGGTCCCATGTTCCCTGTCGCACCTCGCGGTCAGCTTTGGCAATGTTGGCAAACAACCCCAATAACATGCCCAATGCGTGTTCGGCCACGGCATCGCGATTGCCTTCGTTGGCCGCAAACACCTGAATATTCCGCCGTGCGGCGGCCTCCAAATCAATCAGGTCAAGCCCCGCCCCTGCCCTTGCGATAAAACGCAATTTTGGTGCTTTTTCTAAAATTTCTTCGTCGATGTATGTTTTACTTCTAATGACTAACCCTTCGTATTTGGCAAGGTTTTCGAGAATGTCGGCACGTTTGAAAGTAGGTTCATAACAATAGGATACGCCAAGCGTAGTGAGCATATCGAAGAGGGAAGGATGAATGTCGTCGGCAATTAAAATCGTCATATCAAAATGTCAGCGTGAGTCTGGTTACAAAAATAGTGCGCTTTATTCGTAAATTGCGGCACATTGCACAAATCTCATTTATTATTTTGAATCATGAGTGAATTACTTTCTGATAAACCAGTCATTGGAATTACGTTAGGAGACTACAATGGTATTGGCCCCGAAGTCATTCTTAAAGTATTACATGGCAACCAACTTAATCGTATTTGTACGCCTGTCGTATATGGTTCGATGCGCATCTTGAATCGTTATCGTAACCAACTCGAAATGAAGGATTGGAACCTATTTGGGGCGCAAAAAATCGACGTGATTAACCCCAAAATGACCAACGTAATTACGTGTTGGCAAGACCCACAAGAGGATATTCAGCCTGGAAAAGTAACTCCCGAAGCGGGCAAAGGGGCCTATGAATCGCTAAAACGCGCCGTTGAAGACCTGAAAGAAGGCCACCTTGACGCGATTGTTACGGCACCTATCAACAAAAATAACATCCAAAACGACGAATTTAACTTCCCTGGGCATACCGAGTACCTTGCCGAAGCGTTTGGCGTAAAAGAGCCGTTGATGTTTATGGTGAGTGATATTTTGCGGGTGGGCGTTGTTACTGGCCACATTCCCCTGGGCAAAATCGCCGAGAATATTACCAAAGAAAAAATCATGGTGCGATTGCAGGCCATGTTAAAGTCGCTGCGGGTCGATTTTGGCATCCGCAAACCACGCATTGCAGTGCTTGGGCTCAATCCCCACGCTGGCGAGGGCGGCTTGCTTGGAAGCGAAGAAAACGAAATTATCGAGCCGCTCATCAAAGAAATGCGCGCCAAAGGCCAGTTGGTTTACGGCCCCTATCCTGCCGATGGCTTTTTTGCGGCTCAGTCGTATCGCAAGTATGATGCCGTGTTGGCCATGTATCACGACCAAGGTTTGACGCCTTTCAAAACGATTGCGTTCAATGATGGGGTCAATTTTACGGCAGGTTTGCCCATCGTTCGTACCTCGCCCGACCACGGTACGGCTTACGATATTGCGGGTAAAAACATAGCCGACGAAACATCCATGCGGCAGGCGATTTTTACGGCGATTGATGTCGTCCGTCAACGCAAAGAACAGGCCGAACTAGAAAAAAACGCGTTGAAGAAAAACCCCGTTGTGGAGAAGATGACTTCGCAGGAGGAGAAATAGTGCGCTGTTTTTAAATTAGCACATTGCCAAATTTTTAAATAATTGTAAGATGCTCAAATCAATGACGGGCTTTGGGAAAGCCACCATCGAATCTGATACGCTTTCGGTCACTGCCGAAGTCAAATCATTGAATTCTAAGTTTTTGGATATATTTTGCCGTATTCCAAGAAATTATTCGGAGCGTGAAATTGAAATCCGCAACCTCATTACGCAGTCGTTGGAACGCGGTAAGGTGGAGTTCACCATGACAGTTACTCCCATTGGCGACAACAGCGCGGGAACAGTTGTCAACCGAGCATTGGTAAAAGCTTATTTTAAAGATTTGCACCAAACGGCCGAAGAACTTGGCTTTGCCCCCACGCCTACGGAGGTATTGCGGATGGCGCTTCAAATGCCCAATGTCTATTTGGCGGACGCCCCTACCGAAGACCAGCAAGCCGCTGAAAGTATTCAAATTCAACAAGCAGCGCTCGAAGCACTTAAAAAATGCAACGAATTTCGCCAACAGGAAGGACGTGCCTTGGCAAAAGTGTTTCGGACTTCCATTCAAAAAATCGCTGACTCGCTTTTAGAAGTAGAAGAGCTTGACAAAACGCGCATTCCTTCGGTTCGGGAAAGGTTACGTAAAAATGTCCGTGATTTGATTCAAGACGAAGCATTTGACGAAAACCGTTTTGAGCAGGAATTGGTCTATTTTATCGAAAAATTCGACATTTCGGAAGAGAAAGTACGCCTCAAAAACCACCTTTCCTACTTCATCGAAACCATGGAAAGCCGCGAAAGCAACGGCAAGAAATTAAACTTCATTGCCCAAGAAATTGGTCGTGAAATCAATACGATTGGTTCCAAAGCCAACGATTCTTCCATTCAGCACGTGGTGGTTCAGATGAAAGATGAATTAGAAAAAATCAAGGAGCAAACGGCAAATATTATCTAGTTGCCAACCACTTGCTAGACCTTCCAAGTTTTTAAAACTTGGAAGGTCTTTTGTTTTAAAAACTTGGAGGGTCTTTTTATTATTCTTTCACCTTCCCGAAAGTCTGAAACTTTCGGGAAGGTACGATACTATCTCAAAGCACTGCGAAGCGCCGATACCAACGCAGCCATGTCTTCCTCCGTATTATACAAATGAGGCGAAACCCGAATACCTTGTCCACGGGCGGCTACAATCACTTTTCGGGAAGCTAATGCCTGTTGCACTTTCATTACGTCAATTCCCGCAGGCAATCGCAGTCCCATTAAATGGTGCGCTCGCTCGGCTTCGGGTTCAAACAATACCCCCAATTCCTCCAACGCAGGCGATGCCCCCTTCCAAAGTGATTGGCAGTGCGCTTGAATGCGCTCAGTTGTCCATTCCAATTTTTCTCGAAGGGCCACTTCCAGCATCGGCATCTGGATGAAGTGAGAATGTTCTCCCACATTATAACGAAACGCCTTGGGTCGATACTCGTCTTGGTAATCCGTCAGTTGGTTGAATAAATTGCTCTGCTTTCGGGCCATCCACGTTTCTTCCAGAGGCACACCATCGTCAAAAAATTCACCAAAATACGCCAATCCCATCGAATAAGGCCCCATCAGCCATTTGTAAGCTACCGCAATCAGGGCATCTGGTTTGACGGCTTGCACATCAAAAGCCAACGCACCCAACGATTGCGTGGCGTCAATCGCCAAAAGTGCCCCAAACGATTTTGCTTTTTGGGAAATGGAGACCAAATCAAACTTTATTCCGTACTGCCAATGCACGTGTGGCACAATGACCAAGGCTGTTTGTTCAGAAATTGTTGCCAAAATTTGTTCGTTCCAAACTTGCCCCACCTTCTCAGCATCGGGCATTGGAATTGTTTTGATGACCAGTCCCAACTCCTCGCAGACGCGTTGCCAAGGATAGACATCGCTCGGAAATTCGTCTCCCACAAGTAAAATGTGTTGACCAGCCCGCAGCCCTTTCTTCCGATGTAGGTTTCGGGCGACGATTCCCATGCCATACGAAACCGACGGAATGATGGCAATCCGTTCGCGATCTTGGGCATTAACAAGTTGGGAAAAAAGTGCTCTAACTCCCCACACACCTTCAAAAAAATCATCAGGTCGAATTTGATGAATGGATGGCGTAAAAGTGGAAATAGCGTTGATGCCTGCTTGTTCTACCGCTTTAGAAAAAGGCCCACGAGTGGCGCAGTTGATGAAGTGAACGTCGGACGGTAAGTTGAATTGAAGTGAAGGTAACATCTAGGTTCAAAATGGTTTTGTCAAATTAAACCAAAATTTGGTTAAAATTCTTTAAAAAAGCCTCACTCGCTTTCTTCCTTGGTTCGTTATCGAAATAAATAGCTATTTTTGCGACGTTCCGTTCAATAAACACAAACCGTACTGTCATTACGTATGCCTTTAAAAAAGAAAAAAGTCGGTAGCTATCCAAACGCAATGATCATCGCCAGTTTGACGGCGGCGTTGTTTTTGATTGGTTTTTGCGGGTTATTGGTAATGCAGTCCAAAAAGCTCATTTCCATTATCAAACAAAACATCGAAGTAAGGGTAATGCTCGACAAAGGTTTGGATTCAAATCAAGTAACGAAGGTATATAAAGGTATCGTTGCTCGTCCATTTGTGCTTTCGATAGACGGCAAACCACAAGTTACTTTTTTCTCCAAAGACGAGGCTGCCAAGGAATTTATCGCCGACACCAAAGAAGATTTTTCTACGTTGCTAGGCGACAATCCGCTGCACGACAGTTACCGTGTACGTTTGCAAGAAGATTATTTTGAAGATACCAAGCTCAAACAAATCAAGGCCGAACTTGAAAAAAATGATGGCGTTTTTGAGGTCGTTTACCAAGAAAATTTGGCAGACCAAATCAACAAAAACCTCACCAAAATTTATTTGATTCTGGCCACGTTTGCCGTTATCATGCTCGTTATCATCATCTTGCTCATGAATAACACCATTCGCTTGGCGCTCTATTCGCAGCGATTTTTGATACGGAGTATGCAATTGGTCGGTGCTACAAACGGCTTTATTCAGCGTCCGTTTTTGAAAAATGGGGCTGTTCAAGGACTCATCAGCGGGTTGATTGCCGCAGGTTTAATCGTAGCACTTCAGCAACTTGCCCTTCACCAAATCGAAGGACTTCATCTTCTTCAAGAATATGACAAACTTAGCTTTTTGCTCGCTGGAGTTATCATTTTGGGAGCGCTGATTGGAATTGCAAGTACTTTTCAAGCCTTGGCCCGTTATTTGCGCATGGCTTTAGATGATTTATACTAAACTACCACATTTGATTTTAAATAACATAACATGAAAAAGAACGCATTACCTTTTGGAAAAAATAACCTTACGCTCATGATCGTGGGCATCGTCCTTGTACTCGGTGGTTTTGTCCTGATGAGTATGGACTCTGCCGAATTTGGTTTTGGAACACTTGGACTTACCGTAGGCCCACTCGTGGTCGTGTCTGGTTTTATTGTTGAGTTTTTTGCCATTTTACGTAAGCCCTAATCGGCTTTTATCTTGTCCCAATTACAATTTAGTAGATGAACCTTCTTCACGTACTTATTTTAGCCATCATTGAGGGCATCACCGAATATTTACCTATTTCATCCACTGGCCACATGATTTTAGGCTCCTCTTTTATGGGGATTGCTTCGGATCCTTTTGTGAAATTTTTCACAGTGGCTATTCAACTAGGTGCTATTTTGTCGGTTGTAGTTTTGTATTTCAAGCGTTTTTTTAAAAGCATTGACTTCTACATCAAACTGTTCATTGCCTTCATTCCAAGTGCCATTTTTGGTGTTTTATTCAGCGATGCCATCGACGCCCTGCTCGAAAGTCCGCTCGGAGTAGCCATTTCGCTACTTGTTGGCGGTATCATTCTTTTGTTTGTTGACAAATGGTTTACCAAAGCTTATATTGTTGATACCGACGAAGTTGACTACCTCACAGCACTTAAAATTGGATTTTTCCAATGTATCGCCATGGTTCCTGGCGTTTCTCGTTCGGGAGCAACCATTGTAGGTGGGATGTCGCAACGCCTCTCTCGCAAAGCCGCCGCCGAATTTTCGTTTTTTTTGGCCGTTCCTACCATGTTTGCCGCAACCGCCAAAAAGGCGTACGATTATTATAAATTGGGCTTCGTCCTCAATGAAGAACAAATCAAACTTTTGGCCATCGGAAACGTAGTGGCGTTTATTGTCGCCATGTTGGCCATCAAATTCTTTATTGATTTTCTGACCAAATACGGCTTCCGTTTGTTTGGTTGGTACCGCATTATTGTAGGCGGCATTATCCTTGCGTTGCTTTTGGCAGGATATAACTTACAAATAGTTTAAACACAGGTTGCGATTTGCACCTTTTATTTCGTACATGACAGACATTACGCCAACCTCTCCCGAAGAAGGAGAGGTAATCTTATTAAATAAGCCCCTGACGTGGACATCATTCGATGCCGTCAACAAAATCAAAAAATCGTGTCAGGTCAAAAAAATTGGCCATGCAGGTACCCTCGACCCCCTCGCCACAGGTTTGTTGATTCTTTGTACGGGCAAAAAAACCAAGGAAATCGACTCGTACCAAGGAGCGGAAAAAGAGTACACGGGTAAAATGGTACTTGGAAAAACTACCCCCTCGATTGACCTTGAAACGGCTTTTGATGCCGAATACCCCACTGACCATATTACGCATGAAGCCTTAATGAAAGCGGTTCAGCAGCTTACAGGTACCATTGAGCAGTTTCCGCCCATTTATTCGGCCGTAAAAATTGGGGGCGAACGCCTCTACAAAAAAGCACGCCGAGGCGAAGCCGTGGAAATAAAACCCCGTACGGTTACTGTGTCACTTTTTGAGATTGATGACTCTCATTTTCCTGAGATATACTTCCGAGTTGTGTGTTCTAAAGGCACGTACATCCGCAGTTTGGTGCGGGATGTGGGGATATTGGTCGAATCGGGCGCCTACATGAGCGAATTATGCCGAACCCGAATCGGCAAATTTTGGTTAAAAGATGCAGAAGAGATTGAAGGATACGTTGCTCGAAAAAGAGCCGAATTAGGTCTTTCATCATAACAGTTCAGTTAAGACGTAGTTAATGCAAGTTTACCACGATATAGCAGATTTTCGTCCGTTGAGTAACGCCGTTGTGACCAGCGGGACGTTTGACGGTGTTCATTTGGGGCACCAAAAAATCCTGAGTCGCCTTCGTGAAGCTGCCCAAGCCTCGGGTGGCGAAACGGTGGTGATTACCTTTTGGCCCCATCCTCGCATGGTGGTTTCTAACGACAGCCAAAATCTTCGGTTGCTTTCCACAATTGACGAAAAGATTGAATTGCTTCGTCAAAATGGCGTTCAGCACCTCGTAGTCGTTCCTTTCACCCGCGAATTTAGCGAGCTAACGTCCGATGAGTTTATTCAACAAATTTTGATTGATACCATCGGCACCAAAAAATTGGTCATTGGCTATGACCATCATTTTGGAAAAAATCGAGAAGGGAGTTTCGAGTATTTACAAAAAAATGCCCACCGATTTGGCTTTGAAATTGAAGAAATTCCACGCCAAGAAATTGACCATTTGACGGTAAGTTCCACCAAAATTCGGCAATCATTGGTTGAAGGAAAAACTTCAGTAGCCAATGAACTGCTCGGGCGCATCTATACTTTTACGGGCGTGATTGTCAAAGGTCGCCAACTGGGGCGAACCATTGGTTATCCAACAGCCAATGTACAGGTGCTTGAATCCTACAAACTCATTCCCGCTGATGGCGTTTATGCCGTTCGTGTGCATGTGCGTGGGCAATGGCTCAAGGGCGTCATGAGTATAGGTTTTCGCCCTACAGTCAACGGTATCGGCCGAACCCAAGAAGTATATATTTTTGATTTTCAGGAGAATATTTACGGAGAAAAAATGACCGTTGAAAACGTTGCGTTTATTCGTCCTGAGTTAAAGTTTGATGGTCTTGAAGCACTCAAAAAAGCCATCGACGACGACTGTACGGCTGCTTTAGCTCTGTTAGAAGCCTAAAAAAAGGTGGTTTGGAATCAATCCACAACCACCTTTTCATCAGTACCTTTCTATCCTTCCCATTCGTCGGTATTTTCGATGCCCAACTTCTTAGGGTGGAATACAGGATCAAGCCCTGCTTTACGTTGTTCTTCGTAATCTTTAAATGCCTTAAATGCTGGTTTTCGTAGCAAGAAAATGGCGATAATATTCAACCAAGCCATCATTCCTACCCCAATATCTCCGATTGTCCAAGCTAACGCCGCCGTTTTGATAGAACCGTAAAAAGTAGCGGCCATGATCATCACCCGTAGCGCTTGTACTAACCACTTGTTGTTACTATTTGATAAAAGATAGCTCAGGTTTGTTTCAGCAATGTAGTAATACGCCATGATGGTCGTAAAGGCAAAAAAGAGCAGCGCAATGGCCACAAAACCACTACCTAACGACGGAAAATGCGTGTTGATAGCCGCTTGGGTAAACTCTGAACCAATGGCAAGGCCAGGTACATTTTCGACAATAAACCCTCCTGCTGGATTGACGACGTTGTACTGTCCCGTAAAAAGAATCATCAAGGCAGTAGCCGTACAGACAAACAACGTATCAACATATACTGAAAAAGCCTGCACCAATCCTTGTTTTACTGGGTGGCTGGTTTCGGCAGCAGCAGCAGCGTGCGGAGCCGTTCCTTGGCCTGCTTCATTGGAGTAAATACCACGTTTTACCCCCCACGAAACGGCCATGCCAAAAATTCCTGCAAAGGCTGGCTCGATGTCGAAAGCCGAACGAATGATTAAGCCAAGTACGGCTGGTACTTGGGTGATGTTAAGGGCAATAACCACCAAGGCCATCAGAATATAAGCACCCGCCATAAATGGCACCACTACTTCTGCCACTTGGCCAATGCGTTTTACGCCCCCAAAAATAATCAGTGCCAACAGGGCTGTCACCGCCGCTCCCGTTATTTCTACAGGAATGTCAAAAGCAGCTTTGGCACTAAGTGCAATGCTATTGCTCTGAACACCAGGCAAAAACAACGCTGTACTCAAAATCGTAGCCCCCGCAAACAGCAAGGCATACCAACGGATTCCGAGCCCTTTTTCGATGTAAAAAGCAGGGCCTCCACGGTATTGCCCATCTTGTACCTGCTTGTAAATTTGCCCCAAGGTTGCTTCAATAAACGCCGAAGACGCGCCCAAAAACGCGATGGCCCACATCCAAAATACTGCCCCTGGCCCTCCCATGGCGATGGCAGTGGCCACCCCTGCGATATTCCCAGTCCCGACTCTGCCTGAAATGGCGATCGCAAAGGCTTGAAACGAACTCACTCCCTTGTCAGAGGTTTTTCCTCCAAACAGTAGTTTTACCATTTCTCGAACGTATCGAACTTGCAAAAAACGGGTTGTAACCGAAAAATAAATGCCCGCACCTAAACAAAGTAAGATGAGGGCATTACTCCAAATAATGTCGTTAATGAACGTAACTGTGGATTCCATGTAGAGTTTTGTCTTATGAATAAAATAGGGATTTTCGGCCAAGTTACCACTTTTTCGCTATATATTCCTTCATTTTATTCACTGACTAAATCTATTTTACATGGGTGTAAAACTCGATGCAGCAGCTTCGTTGGCCAGTTGATGGGCATTTTCTTTGCCTAAATATTGGTCAATTAAGTAATGGGCACCGTACAATACGGGGGTTGTTAAGAGGGCTATACAACCTTTGTAAATATAATTGATTGTCCCTACTTGAAGAATTTGGGTCACGGACCAATTCCCAAAAAGGTAGAAGGCAATAAAAATCACGACGAAGCTGTCAACCAGCTGCGAGAAAAGCGTCGAACCCGTAGCCCGTAGCCAAATGTATTTTCCTCCCGTACGACGCCGTAACCACGAAAATACCGTAACATCGAGCACCTGTCCGATAAGAAACGCAACGATAGAACCCAACATAATGCCTAAGCCTTGGCGGAAAATTTGATTAAAGGCGCCATCAATATTCATGGCGTTTCCGTGGCTATCTTGGCTATTTACTTCTAACCAAAACTGAGCAGGTGGAAGCGATGTAGTTGCATAAATCACAATGTACATATAAGCAATAAATCCTGCCGTAAGGTACGATATACGTCTCACCCCTTTTTTTCCAAAATACTCATTAATAATGTCAGACGTAATAAAAACGATGGGCCAGTTCACGACCCCTGCCGACATATTGAAATCGAGTTTTGTGCCAAAAATATCAAGTTGAGCGGGGTTCGCCCCCAACAATGTCTCTACCGAAAAAATCTTTACTCCAATAATCTCGGCAATGAGTGCATTGGTTAAAAATAATCCGCATAAAAACAGGAATAAAAACTGTTTCTTCTGCTCGAACGTGTTTGAAGTGGGCATGTCAAGAACGAATTTTGGGTTTACAGTTTGTGAGTTTTGTGAGTTTGTTGGTTATGGCTTATTTGCCCGCCGCCAATTTACCTTTTTGTGATCATTTCAACTTACACTGACGGCTAGTTGGTGCAGGGCTTCTTCTACAGAGTAAACGGGTAATTGGCACGTTTTGTTAAAACAAACATATACCGTTGTGGTATCCGTCGAAGACAACCTTCCTTCCAAAAGCGGTAATTCTGAGGTAGTTTTGGCCCCAACAACAATTTTATTTGGCCAAAAAGTTGTCTCTAATTCTTTTCTAAAAGCGTCTATTTCTGGGCCAACCAGTACTACTTCGGCGGTAGGTTGTACGCGCATCACGTACAGTGCCGCCCAGTTTGTCACCCATTGTACATCGGTCATCATCGAACGTTTCAATTTTGACACCATCCAATCGGCCAATTCAATATACTCATCGTAGCTCACGAGCATCCCTAAAGTATATAGGTTATGCGCCATTAACGAGTTAGAGGCAGGAATAACGTTGTCAAAAATTTCCTTTTTACGGGCAATCAAGTCGTCAGATGAGCTATCTGTAAAGTAAAAAAGTTCATCTTCTTCATCGTACAAATGCTCAATCGTATAAGCAGTCAATTTGAGGGCTTCGTCGAGCCATTCTTCCTCAAACGTAATTTGATACACCCCAAGGTACGCATCAATCACCGAGGCATAATCTTCCAAAAATCCAACAATCGTGGCTTTTCCTGCTTTATAACTGTGCCAAAGGCGGTGATTTTCGTTGGTCATTTTGGTTTTGAGGAAGGTCGCATTTTGCAACGCCAATTCTCTAAATTGTTCATCCCCAAAAGCACGATACGCATCCGTCAATCCCTTCAATGTCAACCCATTCCACGAAGCCAAAATTTTATCATCCAATCCAGGACGCACCCGTTTCTCTCTCACTTCAAAAAGTTTGTCCAGCGCCGCGCGGTATTTTTCAGTAAAAACAAGGTTCCAATCTGCCTGAGGAGTCAAGTGCAAATGATTATAGCCGTGTTCCCAGTTTCCTGCGGTACGGATGGAATACAATTTGGAAAACCAGTCAAAATCGTCGCCTAAAATTGATTGCAATTCGGCTTGTGTCCACGTATAAAACTTCCCTTCTACTCCCTCACTATCCGCATCTAAGGCCGAATAAAACCCGCCGTCTGGACTTAGCATTTCCCGACGCAGCCAGTCAACCGTTTCATACACCCGACGTTTGTACAGCTCATTTTTGGTCAACGTATAAGCTTCCGAATACATACTCAAAAGTTGTCCATTGTCGTAGAGCATTTTTTCAAAGTGCGGAATAAACCAGTCTTCATCCACCGAATACCGCGCCCATCCACCACCTACGTGGTCGTAGATTCCTCCCAGCGCAATCCGATTCAAACTCAGCTCGATTTGGCGCAGAGCTTCGGGGTTTTGCGAAAGGGCATAATAGCGCAATAAAAACTTATAAATTGAAGGCATCGGGAATTTGGGGGCACGCTCCATCCCTCCTTTTTCCAAGTCAAAACTTTGTTTGATATGCTCAAACATTTCATCCAAATCCTCCTGACGAAATTCCGTCGTTGAACCGTCCAAATGGTATTTATTGGACTCTTTCATGAGCATATTTTCAACAAAACCTGCTGCCGATTTTTCCAATTCATCCCGATGATTCACAAAGGCATTTTGTACGCTATTGAGGAGGTTCACCCAATTCCGTGGCGGCATGTAAGTCATCCCGTAAAAAGGCTTGGCTTCGGGCGTTAAAAATACGTTCAACGGCCAGCCACCTCTCCCACCCATGGCATGAAGCGCATCCATGTAGATTGAATCGACGTCGGGGCGTTCTTCACGATCTACTTTTATACACACATAGCCTGCGTTCATAACCGCCGCAACTTGCTCATTTTCAAAACTTTCTCTTTCCATTACGTGACACCAATGGCAAGCCGAATATCCAATACTTACAATGATGGGCTTGTCTTCGGTACGGGCTTTGGTCAGGGCTTCTTCTCCCCAAGGATACCATTCCACTGGGTTGTGAGCGTGTTGAAGCAAATAAGGCGATGTTTCTTCGATGAGGCGGTTTGGCATAAAATGTTCTTTTAAATGGTAAAGACCAACGATAATACAAAAGTTTCCAGACTGACGAAAATCCTGTAATCCTTTTTGAAAATCGTGTAACTAGCTTCCCGATTTAAGCCACTACTTTTGTAACGACAAATGAATAGTGCAATGGAAACCGAGATTAAAACTGATAATCAACAACTTTTGGTGCCCGTCACGGGGATGACCTGTGCGGCTTGTGCCGTGAGTGTTGAAAATATACTCAAAAAACAGGAAGGAGTGCTAGCATGTGCCGTCAATTTTGCCAATGAATCAGCCAGCATTTCTTTTGACACGACCCAAACCAATCCTGAAGCCCTAAAACACGCACTTCAAGCGGTAGGATACGATTTATTGCTCCATCCTGAAAAAGCCCAAGCACAACAAGCTGAACAAAAAGCGAATCAGCTACTTACGCTACAAAAACGTTTACTTTGGGCGACCATTCTGACGTTACCCGTGGTGGTGTTGGGCATGTTTTTTATGGAACTCCCTTTCGTCAACTGGATTATGTTGGCACTGACGACGCCCGTATTGGCTATTTTTGGTCGTGATTTTTTTATTCATGCGTGGAAACAGGCCAAATACGGTCAAGCCAATATGGATACGCTAGTGGCACTGAGTACAGGAATCGCTTTTATATTCAGCCTTTTTAATACCGTCTATCCCGAATTTTGGCACCACCGTGGACTTCATCCGCACGTATATTTTGAAGCATCTGCAGTGGTTATTGTGTTTATTATGGTAGGCAAATGGTTGGAAGAAAAAGCCAAAGCCAACACCTCAACCGCCATCCAAAAACTGATGGGATTACAACCACGAACGGTGTGGGTTATTGAAAACGGGGAAGAAAAAGAAATTGACATTTCAGCCGTACGGGTAGGCGACCGAATGTTGGTAAAACCTGGGGATAAAATTGCGGTTGATGGGAAAGTGCTTTCGGGTACTTCTTACGTCGATGAAAGTATGATTTCGGGAGAACCTGTCCCCGTTGAAAAAAACAAAGGCAGTAAAGTATTTGCAGGCACGGTCAATCAGCAAGGGAGTTTTCGTTTTTTGGCCGAAAAAGTGGGAGAAGCTACGCTCTTGGCCCAAATCATTCGGATGGTTCAGCAAGCCCAAGGCAGCAAAGCCCCCATTCAGCAACTGGCCGACAAGATTGCAGCGGTATTTGTGCCCATCGTCATGGCCATTTCAGTACTTACGTTTGTTGTCTGGTCAAGTTTTGGTGGAGAAAACGCCCTCACCCAAGGTTTAGTAGCCGCCGTCACCGTCCTAGTGATTGCTTGTCCCTGTGCGCTGGGTTTGGCTACGCCCACCGCTATTATGGTAGGAGTCGGGAAAGGGGCAGAAAACGGCATTTTAATCAAAGATGCCCAAAGCCTTGAGTTGGCACACCGAATCGATGCGGTTGTACTAGATAAAACAGGCACAATCACCGAAGGGAAACCAACAGTAACTGATACGTACTGGGCTTCCGACGAACCTACGTTCAAATCCATTGCCTTGGCACTCGAAAGTCAATCGTCGCACCCTTTGGCCGCGTCCATTGTGCAAACGCTCAAAGCCGATGGCATCAAAAGTGTTCCGATATTACAATTTGAAAATGTGGCGGGGAAAGGCGTCAAGGCTTTATTTGAAGGGAATGAGTACGTGATTGGAAGCGTATCTTGGATAGCAGAACGTGGGTTGTCTTTTACCAATTTACCGATTAATACTTGGCAAGAATCGGCCAAAACAGTGGTCGTATTTGCCAATAGTACAAACGTGCTGGCGGCGTGGGCCATCACTGACCCTATCAAACCCACCTCAGCGCAGGCCATTGCTGACCTTCAACGTGAAGGAGTAGAAGTATATATGTTGACGGGCGACAACGCATTTACGGCCCAAAAAGTAGCCCAAGAGGTTGGAATTAGTCACTTTAAAGGACACGTACTTCCAGCAGACAAAGCTGCTTTTGTTGAACAACTTCAGCACGCAGGGAAAATCGTGGCGATGGTCGGCGACGGTATCAATGATTCTCATGCCTTGGCACAAGCCGACGTAAGTATTGCCATGGGAAAAGGCTCCGACATTGCCATGGATGTTGCGAAGATGACGCTTATTTCCAGCGATTTACAAAAAATCCCTCAAGCCATCCGACTTTCAAAATGGACGGTGGCGGCCATCCACCAAAACCTTTTTTGGGCATTTATTTACAACCTCATTGGAATTCCGCTGGCGGCGGGAGTGTTGTATCCCATAAATGGCTTTTTACTTAACCCCATGATTGCGGGGGCGGCGATGGCACTCAGCTCAGTATCAGTCGTAGCAAATAGCCTCAGGCTGAAATGGAAAGGGGTTTAGCGCTTATCGGTGCGGTCAGTTTCTCAAAACTGGTGCGGTCGGTTTCTCAAAACTGGTGCAGTCGGTTTCTCAAAACCGACCCAAATACATGATTTTAAACACAAAACGTCATAAAAATGGAGACATTACAATTCAAAACCAACATCAACTGCGGAGGCTGCATTGCCAAAGTAACGCCGTTCTTAAATCAAGTTGAAGAGATTGAAGATTGGCGCGTTGATACTGCCAACCCCGATAAAATTTTGACCATCAACGGTGAAGAATTATCAAGCGAACTTATTCTAGAAACAATCGAGAAAGCAGGGTTTACGGCCATACAAGTCTAGTCTGTCGGTTCAACACTTCTAGCGGAAGTTATGCTAGAAGTGTTAAAAAGTTATTCGTAGCTTTGTTATAAACTTTTCAAAATGACCCGTACTCTTATCAGCTTCGATTGGGCGCTAAAAAGGCTCCTCAGACAGAAGGCCAACTTTGCTATTCTTGAAGGTTTCTTGAGTGTCTTACTCAAACGAGACATCGTCATTATCAACCTCCTAGAAAGCGAATCTAACGTGAACGACGATGAACAAAAAATAAATCGCGTGGATTTGTTGGTTGAAAACGAGCAAAAAGAACGACTCATTATTGAACTCCAATACAGCAAAGAATTTGACTTCTTTCAAAGAATGCTTTTTGCTACTTCAAAACACTTAACTGAAACCCTTCAAAAAGGCAAACCCTACCAAGAAATCAAAAAAATATTCTCCATCAACTTGATTTACTTTGATTTAGGACATGGCACTGACTATGTTTATCATGGTAAAACTGAGTTTAGGGGCATCCATCAAAACGACATTTTAGACCTTTCAGAAAAACAAAAAGAGCTTTTTCACAAAGAAGCCCTTTTTGAAATTTATCCCGAATACTATGTCATCAAAATCAACAATTTCGACGACATAGCCCGCGACAACCTCGATCAATGGATTTATTACTTTAAGAACAACGAAGTAAAGGACGAGTTCAACGCACGCGGTTTGGCCGAAGTAAAAGCACAATTACAATTTGATGGGCTTTCTGAACAAGAGCAACTGGCCTACGAAAGGCACGAAAAAATGTTCCTTTCAGAACGAGGTATAATCGCTACCGCTCGCATTGAGGGAAAAGCTGAAGGAAAAGCTGAAGGTCTCATTGAAGGTGAACAACAAGCACGTTTGGCAATGGCTATCAAAATGAAAGCAAATAGCTTTGCAACTGAAACCATTGCCGAAATGACTGGGCTATCTGTTGATGATGTCAACCAACTTTAGCTCCCTACTCGTCGTCGTTGGTTTCCTAAAGCGGTTTTGCCATGATGTAATCTTGCATTAGAAATCCATCTCCAATGTCAATATCTTCACTTCCTACGATGCTAAAGCCCATTTTTTCGTAAAACCCAACCGCTTTATTATAACGGTTGACGTTGAGTAGTAGCGCCGAATTGTTATTCTCCGTAGCAATTTCGGCTACTTTACGAATCAAAGCTGCTCCCGCCCCTTTGCCCTGACTAGCAGGTAACAAGTAAATTTTATGAATCTTCGTGTTGGGTTCATTTTTGTAATTGAGTTCGTACGAGACGTACCCCAACCACTCTTCGTTCTCTTTTATCAACAGAAAAACGTGCCCTTTTTCCTCAATTTGCGCTGTTAACGACGGAATGCTGTACATCCAGTCAAGCATGTAATCAATTTGTTTGGGCGACAAAATATCCCCAAAAGTCATGGGCCAGGTCTGATAAGCGATGCGCTGAATTTCGGGCAGTTCTGCCGTAGTTACGTTGCTGATTTCTAACATTTGTCTTTTTAATAATTGATAGACTTTCCAAGTTGTTCATCAAACTTGGAAAGTCTGCTGCTAAATTAGGCGTT
Organism: Runella defluvii; assembly: GCF_014195535.1. Lineage (GTDB taxonomy): Bacteria > Bacteroidota > Bacteroidia > Cytophagales > Spirosomataceae > Runella > Runella defluvii. The sequence goes on from NZ_JACIBY010000009.1 coordinate 66,516, forward strand.
CTGAGCTAATTTCAAATGCTATCTTTTCAAAAATTACACAAAAAGACATTTTAAACCGTTCATCTATATTTTAGTTTAGAAATGTGAACTTATTCGTTATTTAACGTCTCAATGGCATGGGGGCACAACCGCCTTGCTATTTCTTCACAAAACCTAAACGAATTTAACATGGAAAAACAGCCAGTCGTAAGTTTACGCGGCCTAAAAAAATCGTATGGCCGCGATTTAATCCTCAAAGGAATTGATTTGGACGTGTATGCGGGTGAAATCATTGGGTACATTGGCCCCAATGGTGCGGGCAAAAGTACAACCCTCAAAATACTGATTGGGATGCTTCCCGATTTTGTAGGGGAGGCCAAGGTGCTCGGGTACGACATTCGAGAAGATGCCCTTGAAGTCAAGAAACGCATCGGTTATGTGCCCGAAAATGCCATGTTATACGAAGTTCTGACACCCATGGAGTACTTGTTGTTTATAGGCAGACTACACAAAATGGAGGACGAACTCACCGAACGTCGGGCGTTGGAATTACTCGAAATTTTTGGTCTAAAAACCCACGCAGACGTGAGAATGAATACTTTTTCCAAAGGAATGCGGCAAAAGGTGTTGTTGATTTCGGGACTTATTCACAACCCAGACGTCATCTTTTTGGACGAACCTCTTTCGGGACTGGATGCCAATGCCGTGATTTTGGTAAAAGAAGTGTTGGCCAAATTGAAAGCCGCTGGTAAAACCATTTTTTACAGCTCCCACATCATGGACGTGGTAGAAAAAATCTCCGACCGAATTGTGATTATTAACCAAGGAACCATTATCGCCAACGGTACTTTTGAAGAACTCAAAGCCCAGGCGCAGTCGGGTTCGCTGGAACTTATTTTCCAAGGACTGACGGGCGACAACGAGAATAGCCACCGCGCCGAAGATTTTTTACAAGCATTGAAGTAAAGTCCAAACCACTTAACGAGTCTCCCAATGAGCAACGCAGTTTTACGAATTCTCGACCTGATGCAAGGCGTATTTCGGTGGTTAGGTGCCGATTACGACATTTTACGAACAATCGTTGAAGTGAAATTCAAAATGCAAAACCGTCGGCCAATGGCGTCGTTTTCGCAATACAAATCTTATAACAACGACCAAGACACCAACAATTCCTTTTGGATGATGGTGGGGATACTTTCAATTTTTGGCGGATTGATGGGCATTAGTATTTTCTTCATCGACAAACCCTATTACGCTTATGCCTTACCTTTTGGGTATATCATGATTATGTCGGTGCTTACGTTAGTCACCGACTTTTCGTCCTTGCTGCTCGATACCACCGACAATGTGGTGCTTCTTCCACGGCCAGTCACGGGACGTACCATTTTATTGGCCCGATTGGTTCATATTGCCTCCTATGTCCTTATTCTTTCCTACGGAATTGCCCTTTTGCCGCTTATTTTTACTCTTTTTAAGTACGGCATTTTAGCGTTTTTGGCCTTTGCATTGGCTGTTTTTGTTTTGGCTATGTTGTCGGTTTTCTTTACCTCGCTCCTCTACATGCTTTTAATGCAATTTACCAGCGAAGAACGATTAAAAGACATCATCAGCTACTTCCAAATTGTATTCACACTTTTGGTAACGGCTGGTTATCAAATGGTAGGGCGTATTTTCACTTGGCTCGACCTCGATACCACGGCAGTTGCCATTCGTGGGTGGCATTACGCCCTTCCTCCGCTCTGGTTCAGTGGTTGGATGCAATTTGTGATTAAAGGAGCCCCCAGTTTTTGGATTTTATCCTTGCTATCTTTTGGTATTCCTCTTCTTGCCATGTGGATTTTGATACGATATTTGGCTCCACAATTCACCCAAAAAATCGCTCAAATGGGTGTGGGCGACGGGGGAGGTTCCGAAAAAGTCATTACACAAAAACGCGGTGGTTTTGTTAGCCGATTAGCTTCCTTAATGACCAGAAGCCACCTTGAAAAAGCCATTTTTGAACTTTCGTGGAAAATTACTGCCCGCGATCGCAAGTTTAAGATGCGTACTTACCCCACTTTTGGGTCGTTAATTCCGTTGGTATTTGTTTTTGGAAAGGAGCTTTTTGACCCCCAAAAATGGTCAGAGATGGCACAAGGCTACCTTTATTTAATGTTGCTTTATATGGCACATATTATTGCAGGTACGTTTCAATCTCAAAGTCATTTTAGTGAAGATTTTAAGGCTGCATGGGTTTATTTTGCCACGCCCACTGATTCCCCCCGCGACGTAGTGGTAGGCAATATCAAAGCCATTCTTCTTAAATTTTACACCCCGTTTTATCTGCTACTTAGTGCCTTCGTTTTGACCATTTGGGGCATCAAAGCACTCGATGATTTGTACTTAGCCTTTGTGGCATCGGTGTGTTTATCCATGATTGAGAGCAAGATTGGTTCCCAAAATCGTCTTCCATTTTCCAAAAGCCTAGCTACGATGAAAGAAGCAGGGCAAACTTCTCAGTTTGTCATTTTTATGCTTTTGCTTCCCATTTGTGGTTTTGGACATTGGGGACTGACGTTCATCCCATTTGGCGTGCCAGTTGCCTGTGTTTTTGCCACCTTTATCGCTTATGTTTTGTACAAACAATTCGACAAACTGACTTGGGAGAGCTTTGACTTATAGAAATCTTTGGCACTCTATTCGTGAAAATCATTGGATTGCGGTATCTTTCGGGCTCTAATCTTTTTTAGCTCATTTCTATTATCAAAACATCAATGCAGTTCGTAAAAAAAACACTCCTTCTTTGTGCTTTCTGCGGAACGGCCTTTGCCCAGCAGAAATTCGAGAACTACGCGCAAGCCATTTCGGGAAGTAACATTAAATACGATATGGTTGCCATCAAAGGTGGCGATTTTATGATGGGTAGTCCTGCCAAAGAAAAAGACCGTAAAGAAGACGAAGGTCCTCAACACAAAGTAAAAATTGAGCCTTTTTGGATGGGTAAGTACGAAATTCCTTGGGATTTCTATGATCTTTTTACCACCAAAAATATCGAAATTGAAATGGCAAAGCGTTTTCCAGATACCGAAAACAGCCTATCCAAAACCGATGGAAGTACGCGCCCAAGTGCTGCCTACGTTGATATGTCATTTGGAATGGGACGCGGTGGCGGTTATCCAGCTGTCAACATGACTCAATATGCCGCCATTTATTTTTGCAAGTGGCTTTATGAAAAAACAGGCGTATTTTACCGCCTTCCTACCGAAGCCGAATGGGAATATGCCTGCCGTGCGGGTACCACTACTGCGTATTCGTTTGGAGATGACCCAAAACTATTAGATGAATACGCTTGGTACAAAGCCAACAGTGGCGGTGGTTACAAAAAAACGGGCACAAAAAAGCCCAATCCTTGGGGATTGCACGACATGCACGGAAACGTGATGGAGTGGACACTCGACCAATACGCCAAAGATTATTATACCAAAAAAGCGGGTGGCCAAGCCAAGGAAGCGTTTTTGAAAGTAACTGAGTTGTATCCAACATCCGTTCGGGGTGGTTCTTGGGACGACGATGCAAGTGTATGCCGCAGTGCTACCCGTATCCCTTCAGTTCCTGACTGGAAAATTATTGACCCTCAGAGTCCCAAAAGTGAGTGGTGGATGACCAGCGCTTCGTTTGTTGGTTTTCGCATCGTTCGCCCAGTTAAAACTCCTTCCAAAGAAGAAATCGCCGCTTACTATAACCCGCCTCTAATTGAGGATTATTAATAAGTATTTGGCCTTCAACATAAAAATTACCCGTAGATTCATTCTTTACGGGTAGTTTTTGTTTTTTGGGCACTTTTATAGGCTGACAAACACATTGATTTTAGGTCGCTAAATCAACGACATCCACAATTTCCAACTTAAACTCTTTTCTAAAAATGGAAACTAATCGCCGAGAGTTTCTCAAATCGTCTAGTTTATTAACAGGAGGTGCTTTGCTAAGTAGCCTACCTTTTGCTTCATACGGATTTCATTCGTCAAATGATGATACCATCAAAATCGCCCTTGTTGGCTGTGGTGGTCGCGGAACGGGTGCAGCTGCCCAAGCCCTTAGCACCAAACAAAATGTAAAAATCGTAGCCATGGCAGATGCGTTCCAAGATCGCTTGGACGACGCATACACCGCCTTGACCAAACGCAAATACAAAGATGATGCTGGTGTAGAGATTGATGTTAAATCAAAAATTGATGTACCAAAAGATCGGATGTTTGTGGGCTTTGACGGTTACAAACAGGCTATTGCCTTGGCAGATGTTGTTATTTTAGCTACGCCTCCTGGTTTCCGCCCAATGCACTTTGAAGAAGCTATTCGCCAAAATAAGCACGTATTTATGGAAAAACCTGTAGCAACCGACGCGCCAGGTATTCGTAAAGTGCTTGCAACGGCCGAAGAAGCAAAACGCAAAAAATTGAACGTAGTAGTTGGGCTTCAACGTCACTATCAACGCAACTACCGTGAAGCAATGAACCGCATTCACGACGGAAAAATTGGCGATATCGTTGGTGGAAGTGTGTATTGGGTTTCGGGTGGCGTATGGAATAACCCTCGCAAACCGAATCAAACTGAAATGGAATACCAAATGCGTAACTGGTACTATTTCAACTGGTTGTGCGGTGACCACATTACCGAACAGCACGTGCACAACATCGACGTAGCGAACTGGGCAAAGCAAGGCTATCCTGTTTCGGCACAGGGCACGGGTGGGCGACAAATCCGTAACGGAAAAGAGTTTGGTGAAATTTTCGACCACCATATCGTGGACTTCACTTACGCCGACGGTACGCTTATCAACAGCCAATGCCGCCACTATGAAGGAACATTTAGTAAAGTAGATGAGCAGTTTTTGGGCACCACAGGCCGCATCGACAGCTTCAATGGCAACAACACCGTTTTGAAGTCATACCAAGGCGGAAAAGTCATTTATGCCCACGAAGGAAAAGGCGACCGTAACCCATATCAAGTAGAGCACGATGAGCTTTTTGCAGCCATTGCGAAAGGTGAATACAAATTTGCTGATGCCGAAAACGGAGCAAAAAGTACCCTCACTTCTATCATGGGACGTATGGCTACGTATTCTGGTAAGTTAATAAAATGGGAAGAAGCCCTCAATTCAAACATTAGCCTTTTCCCTGATCAAATTGCGTGGGATGCTAAACCAAAAATTTTACCACTTGCCGATGGATTCTATCCTGTCGCAGTTCCTGGTAAAACCATCACCGTTTAATCAGGTTTTGTCCTAAAATAATTTTCCCCGTCACCTTTGCAAATTGCTTGGTTGACGGGGAATTTCATTGTAGGGTAATTGACGTTGTGCTTTTATTCTTGTTTCAGTACCTTAATCACTTTAGTCGGCATGTCTGGATGCGACGTTTGGAGTAGGTACGTACCTTTTGTCAACTGCAACGGTGCCAGTTCCAATTCGGCCTCACGTCCCTGCCAACGAACCTGCGGCACTGGCATCATAAAGCCCGCAAGCGTTACAATTGAAAATGTCGTGGATTCTGGCTTGTAGGTATCGGGAAGGGTCATTTTTAAAACCGACACAAACGGATTCGGATACGCACTCCATACTTCCACTACCTCAGCTTCCTCCTCACCTATTCTGGCATTACCAGCTATCAGCGTAAATGTAATTGTTGACTCTCCTATTACTTTGTTAGCCCTAATGGCTTTGGCTGTTAGTTTATAAGTTCCTAGCTCAGCACTAAAACCGCCATTGTCATCAAATAACCCATAAGGAGCAGCTGCGTCTGAAAAAGACTGCACTTTTGTCCCAGTCATACTAAATTCGATTCGATCCACTGCCTGACTTGATTCCGCAAAAATGTTCACAAAAGTTGCAATGGTTTGAACCGACGAAAGTGAAATCCTGTCCCCATCACGCAGGGTGCGAATAAACCTTCTTGATGACGAACCCCCTGCTTTGAACAAACTAAAAACAAGATTGGCAGTCATTGGCGTACTTTCACTTACTTTAATGACAAAAAACTCGTCAACAATCGCTCCTTGGTTATCTATGGCACGAACTGTTACTGTATAATTTCCAACAGTTGTTGGTGTTCCGACAATACTCCCACCTTGGAATGACAAGCCTGGAGGCAAGTTCCTCACCAAAACACCAAACAAAATACCATCTGGGTCGCGGAAGCCATTCACGTCAATGTTCAGTGAAAAAGCTTCTCCAACGACGGCTTCTTGATCAGGGATTTGAGTAACGATTACTGGCGGAATATTTCCATTACTCAACGTTACCCACAACGTGAGGGTTGTTTCTCCAAATGCACCCAGGCCATCATAGCCTCGCACCACAATTTTATACTCGCCTGCCACGCTTGATGTTCCGATGATTGCCCCATTGGCATACACAAATCCAGATGGCAGGTTGCTTACTTCTAACCGAACCGTTCCACCCTCAGGGTCACGGAAAAGCCCTTGCGGCAGTGTATATGAAAACGGATTACCCACCACGACCCGTTGGGTAGGCAAAGTTGTCGTTGCTACTGGTGGCAAATTCGAGGAAATACTTCTAACAGATAGCTGAAAGGACGTTTCAACCGAAGCATTTTCATTGTCAATTCCCCGCACAGTCACTTTATAATCACCCGCTGTTGCAGCTTTCCCCGATAGTTTGTTGTTGGCATAGGTAATTCCTTGCGGCAAATTTTGCACCAACACCCGCACAATATATCCGTCATTATCACGGAAAATGTTAGGCGTAATTTCGTACTCATACGCCTGTTGCACTACCGTTACTTGATCAGGAATGGTCGTCACAACAATCGGGCTTTGGTTCACAGATAATACTTTTAGTAAAAACTGGGTTTTGACCGACGCATTTTCATTGTCAAAAGCCTCTACTGTCACCGTAAAATTTCCTGCTACCGTCGGAGCGCCACTAATCACGCCACTATTTGCCACCATTCCCGCTGGGAGACCAGTCACAACAAGCCTTGAAATTTGTCCGTCTTTGTCTTGAAAAGTGCTGGTAGGAATGATAAAGATAAAATTGCGGTTGATGGTGGCCTGTTGATCAGTAATTTTTGTCACTACAACTGGCGCTTGATTGACCCGCAGATTTGCCACGACAAAATTAATGGTCGTTCGACCTACACCATTGGCGGGTACAATTGACGTTGAATTATAAGCTTCAAGTACCAATTGATAATTTCCCAACTTTAGGGTTGTTCCTCCATCATCCCCAAATAGTGCAAACGGAACATCCGTTTCGGTACGGGTCTGATTGACAGGCCCTGTCAGTTTCATAATCACTGCTTTGGCTGACGCATCGGGTGTTGCGATAAAATTTGTAAGGAAGTTGAGGTCATTCAAATTAAGGGTATCTCTATCTTTTACATTGCGTAAAAATGTACGATTCAGGTAATTACCCGCTTTAAACAAGGCCAATGTAGAAGGTTTTTGAGCTACGACTTTGAGATTGAACGTAGTGCTGGTTGAAGCATCATACAAATCAGTTGCAGTAACTGTAATTTTATACGTACCTACAATCAACGAATTACCACGAATCGTGTTTTTGTCAAAATAAAAACCAGTAGGTAGGCCGCTCACTGCATACGATTCAATGCTGCCATCGGGGTCTTGAAATGAACCTTCGGGTATGGTGTAGGTCGCATCAAAACCAGCCGTAATGGTATAATCTGAGAGTGCGGTTTTTACCACAGGGGGCTGATTGACTTCTGGTTCGCCGAGCAAATCCTCTACCAATTGAATTTCAACTGGGCCGCTTACGCGCTTTTCTTCCCAACGATTGTTATAACCTGGAATACCGTAGCTCCCTGTTCTTACCAGTTCTGACAGTTTAACCACCATTTTTTGTTTATTCACAATGGGGGTCATGGGTTTAGATAACCAGTTAGTCGCTACACTTTTAATCATGGGGGAAAACCAATTTAAGTCCGCCGTGTTGTTGATTACGACATTGACCAACTTACATCCACGTTCAAAATGTTGGCCTAGCATTTGCTCCATGCCAAACTGCGACAAATCGGGTTCACGGAACGCTTCGTTCATAATCCACTTATCACCCATGCTTCCGCGCAACACGTCCGCACTAAAATAGTGATTGTAATATTGAGAATCATTGATTTTAGTACCGTCAACGTTACGGGCTAAATCCTTGAAAGCCAATGTCCCACGACGGAAACTTAGTCCATCGTGTACCGACCCAAAATCATTGATAACCTTATAATTGGCATTCACTCCTTTAACAGTGCTGCTTACCCCGTCCAAAAAGTTTTTTAGAAGCGTGTGCCGATAAATGTACCAATCAGACCAACGTTTATTTTCAGGATGGCTATAATCGGTCGTAATTGGTTGAATATCGCCAATGGCGCTGTAGTCAGATTTCCAAGCATCATTAATTCCTTTTAGGGAGCCATATTTAGCAGCCAACCAGCTTTGATAACCCGTAAGCATTGTGGGAGTATAATCATACAACGATAAGTAAGGATCTCCGTAGCCAATGTTGCCATTCGGAATGTACCCTTCGTAGTGATAGCCCGCTTCTTGGGTCGTCGTGGTTGTCGCGGCAACGCACAAAACGCGCCCTTCTTGCAAATACGAAACATACCTTTGGCTTACTTCTTTCACAAAACCGAGGGCTTTGGTGACAGAAGACTGGTGCGCCATGCTAAAAATTTCTTTAAACACGCGGCCTTGTTGGTCTTTAGAAGCCTCGTTTTCGGTCCAAAAACCCTCGTTTCGGTTACAGCAGCGTGCCAAGTGAATCCGAAAAAAAATCTTCAACCCTAGCTCTTTGCACAATTTCACTTGGTTATCGAATTGTACCCAGTTGGCGGAACTTGACACCTGTGGATACACAACATCCCAGCGTACCGTAATCATGGCAGCATTACAACCTTGTTTGGCGGCTTCGCGTATGACATTGAGGCCATGCTCGTCTCCTTCGGTGGTATTTAATAAAGCAACGCACAAATAGCGTTGATTGTCATCTGCGACAAAATGGTGCGGTTGAGGTGAAGTGAATGGGTCAGAATTAATCTTTGCGCTGGTTTTTAAAGAAACCACCCATGCCAGTACACACAAAATTCTTGCTACACGTATAATCATTTGGGACATGTTTTTGATAAAGGGGTAATCTGATATACCTGTATCAAAAACCGTGCAAAAAAGCACCCTATAGGGCTATTAAGCACTTTTTTTTATAAATAACCTCTCTTTAAACCGATTAATATTGGGATACAAACCACTTTAACACCCTACCATTTACAAATTTGCTTATGGCATGGTTTTTGACGAACGAGGTTATTTCAATTTTTCTTCTCTTTACAGATAATTTCAATAATTACTGCTTTAGACGTAGGTGTCATACTTCGGTCAGCATAACTATTGATTGGAACGAGCGTATTTGCCTCGGGAAAGTACGTCGCTACGCAACGCTCAGGCAATGAGTACGGTACAACGACAAAGTTAGGAGCTGTTCTGGTTACGCCACCGTGATAATTGCATAAATCGACCCTTTCGCCAGCCACCAACCCTGCTTTTTGGATATCGTTTTGGTTCATTAAGATAACGCGCCGTTCGTTGAAAATTCCACGGTAACGGTCATCTAACCCATAGACTGTCGTGTTAAATTGATCATGGCTTCTTATGGTCATCATCAAATATTCGGTATCACTTAACATAATTGGGCTATACCTGTTTATTGAAAAAATGGCTTTCTGGCTCACGGTTTTAAACTCTCCTTGGCGAGGGCCATTCGGCAAGTAAAATCCGCCTAATTGCCGCACGCGTTGGTTATAATTTTCAAAACCTGGAATCGTTCGCTCAATCGCTTCCCGTGTATGGTCATAGTGTTGTACCAAAAAATCCCAATTTACCTTTGATGTATTGCCCAAGGTAGCCTTTGCCAACCGTCGAACAATGTCGGGTTCGCTCAACAAATGTGCCGAGACGGGCGTTAGTTTACCCATGGATTTGTGCACGACGCCCATCGAATTTTCGACACTTACAAACTGAGGCTCATCTCCTTGAACGTCGCTGTCTGTACGTCCCAAACAGGGCAGAATAAACGCTTCCTCCCCCGTCACCAAATGGCTTCGATTGAGTTTTGTCGATACGTGCGCTGTTAGCTGACACTTTCGGAGGGCTTGAGCGGTAAAAGACGTATCGGGGGTTGCCGAAAGGAAATTTCCTCCCATGGCAAAAAACAGCCCAACTTTACCTTCGTGCATTGCCTTAATAGCCTCCACGGTATTATAGCCGTGTTTGCGAGGAGGATCAAACCCAAATTGCGCTTGTATTTTATCTAAAAATGCTTGCGGAGGAGCTTCCCAAATCCCCATCGTTCGGTCGCCCTGCACATTGCTATGGCCCCGAACAGGGCAAGTTCCTGCGCCAGGCTTTCCAATCGACCCTTTTACTAAAAGTATATTTACTAGTTCGCGAATGGTATCTACGGCGTTTTTATGCTGCGTCAGCCCCATTGCCCAGCAGCCAATGATGTTTTGAGACGATTTTATCAATTCCGCCGCCTCTTCCACCTCCTTTAGCTGTAAGCCACTATCACGTATCAGTTGCTCAAAATCATGTTGTTCAAGGTCTTCCAGCAGTGCTTCAATGCCCTGCGTTTTTTCCTTAATAAATGACCAATCAAACACCCCTCCCGTCGTTTTTTCGGCTTTGTACAAGTACTTTAAAAGCGCCTTAAACAACGGTACATCGCCGTTGATGCGTACTTGTAGGTACTGGTCGGCCAAGGCCGTTTTTGCACCCAATAAGCCTCCTACCGTTTGCGGATTACTAAACGCCACCAACCCCGTTTCTTTCAATGGATTAATCGCCAAAATTTTTGCCCCATTTTTCTTCGCTTTTTCCAGCGCCGACAGCATCCGTGGGTGATTTGTGCCTGGGTTTTGACCCGCAATGATTATTAAATCTGCTTTGTAAAAATCATCTAATTTGACCGACCCTTTTCCTATCCCTAAAGTTTCGTTGAGAGCTACCCCACTCGACTCGTGGCACATGTTGGAGCAATCTGGAAAGTTGTTGGTTCCAAATTCCCTTACAAAAAGTTGGTACAAAAACGCTGCTTCATTGCTCGTTCGCCCTGACGTATAAAAAACAGCATCATCGGGAGAAGCAAGGCTTTTTAGGTGCGTGCCAATTTTCAAAAAAAGCTCGTCCCACGAAATGGCTTGATAATGGGTTGCTCCTTTGGGCTTAAACAGGGGTTCGGCCAAACGGCCTTGTTGACCTAATTCGTAGTCGGTCCACGTTCCTAGTTCTTCAATCGAATGTTTGGAAAAAAAATCGGCCGTCAACCGTTTGGTTGTTGCTTCGTCCGCAACGGCTTTTGCGCCATTTTCGCAGTACTCCCCTATCCGCGAACGCTCATCGTCGGGGTCGGGCCAAGCGCAACTTGGGCAATCAAATCCGTCTTTTTGATTGAGGTTCAACAAGGCTTTTACGCCCCGCCCCACGTCCATTGCGCCAAACACATGACGCATTGCGCTTGTTACGGCAGGAAGTCCGACGGCCACTTCTTTGGGTGCTTCGAGCGAAAGTCCCGTTAGTTTTTCGGGGGTAAGTTCGGTGGAATGGGGCGTTTTTTTCATCTTTTTGCCAATAAAAAACGGTATGACTTTCCTTAAAAAGCCATACCGTCGTAGTTGGTTACTTTATCTAAAGCGGTAAATTCTGTAGAAAATTATCCTACCGAACCTTCCAAGCTGATTTCTAACAATTTCTGAGCTTCTACCGCAAATTCCATTGGAAGTTGGTTTAAGACCTCTTTCACATAGCCATTGACAATCAACGCCACGGCTTGTTCGGTTGGAATACCGCGTTGGTTGCAATAAAACAACTGGTCTTCGCCAATTTTTGAGGTAGTTGCTTCGTGCTCTACCGTCGCACTTGAGTTTTTCACCTCGATGTACGGGAAGGTATGCGCTCCGCACGTATCACCCAACAACAACGAGTCGCACTGTGAGAAGTTACGCGCGTTTTCGGCACGTTTAAATACCTCTACAAGTCCACGGTAGGAGTTTTGGCTTTTCCCTGCTGATATACCTTTTGATACAATACGGCTTTTGGTATTTTTTCCAATGTGTATCATTTTGGTACCCGTATCAGCTTCTTGCATGTTGTTGGTCACCGCCACCGAGTAAAACTCCCCAATCGAGTTATCCCCTTTTAAGATAACCGAAGGGTATTTCCACGTAATGGCCGAGCCTGTTTCTACCTGCGTCCAAGAGATTTTAGAGTTAGCGCCTTCGCAAAGACCACGCTTTGTTACGAAGTTATAAATCCCTCCTTTGCCGTCTTTATCTCCTGGATACCAGTTCTGAACGGTGCTGTATTTTACTTCGGCTTTTTCGTGTGCAACGATTTCTACCACCGCCGCATGCAACTGATTTTCGTCGCGCATGGGTGCCGTACAGCCTTCCAAATAGCTCACGTACGAACCTTCGTCGGCAATGATAAGCGTACGTTCAAACTGCCCCGTTCCCGCCGCGTTGATACGGAAATAGGTCGAAAGCTCCATCGGACAACGTACGCCTTTGGGGATATAGCAAAACGAGCCATCCGAGAAAACGGCTGAGTTGAGCGCTGAATAAAAGTTATCTTTGGCAGGTACTACCGAGCCTAGGTATTTACGAACCAAGTCAGGGTGCTCTTTGATGGCTTCGCTGATAGAACAGAAAATAATTCCTTGTTTTTTTAGCTCACCTTTAAAAGTTGTAGTGACCGAAATTGAGTCAATAACGGCATCGACAGCCACTCCCGACAGACGTTTTTGCTCGTTGAGCGAGATGCCCAAACGCTCAAAAGTACGACGCAACTCAGGGTCGATTTCGTCGAGCGAATTAACCGTTTTTTTCTGTTTTGGGGCCGAGTAATATTTAATGACTTGGAAGTCGATGGGCGCGTAATGAACGTTTGGCCATGTGGGTTCTACCATGGTTTGCCACGCGCGGAACGCCTTCAAACGCCATTCGGTCATCCATTCGGGTTCTTCTTTTTTTGCTGAAATCCAACGAACTGTGTCTTCGGAAAGTCCTGGTTCCGCTTCTTCGGCTTCAATGTCCGTCACGAAACCATATTTGTATTCCGAATTGGTTATTTCTTCTAACAATTCAACTTCTTTGCTCATCGCGTATAGATATGCGTTTATTCTAAATTTCCAACAAAAAACGGCAGAGTAATGTTCTATTTTGGGCGCAAATATATTTAAAAAAAATCTAAATAAGAACAAATAAGCCGATTCCCAACCCTCAGAGCTACCGCCACTTGCCCTACCCAAGCCGAAAAAACAATGCTTTTTTTTCGCCTCCATTCCAACCTTCCATTCACCATCCACGTCATTTCACTGATTTCCGAGGCCTTGGATTCACCATTATTCATTTAAAAAACGAAAAAAAACAGCAATGAAAGTAGCATCAGTAGCCCCCGTCAAAAACGTTATTTGGGCCTTTGGAACCGTTCTCGCCATGGGATTGAGCAGTTGTAACACCGAAAACGAAACGCCTGACCCGAACCCAACTTTCACCACCGACTTCAACAAAGGAGCGGATAGTTGGACGGCTGGTTTGGTCGATTACAACGAACAGCAAGAGGGAATCATGGAATTTAGTTCTAAGATTGCGGCATTGCCGACGGACACCCTCAAAAAATCAATGATGATTCAGAGTCACAACCGCAGCGACGATGCCTTTATGTATTTGACCCGTAAGTTGACAGGATTGACGCCCAACCAAACCTATAAAATCGGGTTTGAGGTAGAATTGGCCTCCAAATACCCTCAAAACAGCGTTGGCATTGGCGGTTCGCCTGGTGGCTCCGTGTATTTGAAAGCGGGAGCCGCGGGAACTGAGCCTCAACGCGCCAAAGACAACACGGGACAGTGGAAGCTCAACTGGGACAAGGGCGCACAAAGTGAAGGCGGAAAAGATGCCGTGCTCCTTGGCACGATTGGCATTGAAGGTGAGGACGTCAAATACCAACTCATCAAACGTACCAATAGCCAAACGCCTTTCTCGGCCAAGGCCAACGACAAAGGCGAGCTTTGGCTCATCGTAGGCACGGATTCGGGTTTTGAGGGACTAACCACCCTTTATTATACCCAAATCAAGGCGTCATTGACCAAACAGTAGATTATTATAAAGTACCAACCAAGCAGCACGGGCAATAGGCTCGTGCTGTTTTTTTTGTCTCTTCTTTTGCCTAAATGGCGGCTTTTGACTTCACTTAAAAAGAATTCTATACAGATATAATAGAGAATATCTTTATAACTTTGCTTCATGGAAGCCAAAAAGAAAAAACGCCCACCTATTGGGCAGCAATCTTCACAATATGATAAGATTTTTAAAGAGAATCTTGAAGCTGTGATTTCAAGTATCATGCAAAACATCCTTGAAATTACGGCTGTTTCTGTGGAAGAACTGCCCGATGACATTCAACACACTAAAGAACGAAAACCTGATGTACTCAAAAAAGTAACTGACAACCAAGGTGACACATTTGTGCTTCAGATTGAATTTCAAGTAGCAAATGATGATGAAATGGTACATCGTATGCTTGATTACAAGGCCATGCTCATACGAAAGTACCGACTTCCCATTTATCAGTATGTGATTTTCCTGGGTAAAGGACAACCCAAAATGGAGACACATTTGACCGATGTGGGTTTGACTTTCGAGTACAATTTGCTTTCTATCAATTCGGTAGATTACAAAATATTCCTAAAATCAAACCGCCCAGAGGAAATTGTTCTATCTGTTTTAGCTAACTTTGGCCAAGAAACTTCCGAAAATGCCCTGAAAGACATCATTTTACGACTTGAAGAAACTACTAGCGGAGATTTGGCGTTAAAAAGGTATTTCAAACAGTTGCGTATCTTAGCTCAACTGCGTAAATTAGAACAAAAATTAAAGAATATTGTAATGGACAGCATCGCAAAATATATTGACGAAAAAAGAGATGTAGCATTTCTCATTGGACAAGAAAAAACCGAAGAACGAATTGTAAGAAACTTACTTTCTAAAATGTCTTTGACTCTTGAACAAATTGCAGAAATTGCTGGTGTTACTGTGGGCTTTGTTAAATCTGTACAACGCCAACTGACTGAAAAGTAGGCTTTCCACCCTATAAAGCTGTCCTCCTCCCCTAGCTTAGAAGGCTTCCAGCCTTTTCTTCTGTTGACCTTTCCACTTACCTGCACTCAGTGGAATTTCCCAGCTTTTTGCACCATAACCCATCTTCGATTTTCCCAAATAAAATATTCGTTGAACTAGATGAGTAATTAAGCACTTGTTTTTTACTTTTGGGGGTAATTGTATGCAATGTACTTGATAAAGGTGCAAACGGCAGCGCGTAAGTGAAATTAGCCCCAAAAGTTGAATCATTTTGCGTAGCCATACTAACCGACAACAAATACTTATAAGCGTTTGAAAACGATGGAGTGGCGTCTATCCACTCGTTATGCCTCATTCTACAAAGACAACGAATCAACAAACAGACAATCAAATAGGACAGAAATAAAATTTCATTAACCATTAAAAAAAAGAAAAAATGAACATTGATTTAACAAGCACATTTAAAGATGCTAGACAACTAACCAACACTTGGAAGACAAGGTATTCTGCCTCAGAATATCCACAAAAGGTCATAATGAATATTTTCTACAGAAAATATACAATTGAAAAAATGTGGCCTACTATCTTCAATACAAAATATTCAAATTGGGAAACTGCATATGCAAGTTTGAAAAATAAATATGGAGAAGTGGCACTTACAATTAATCCTGTTTTAGAATCTAAACTTAAGGCAAACGACAAGGTGACTTCTATTAGGTTTTCAGACTTTACTTCATACATTCAAGCAGCTGCATCGGGTAACAAAGACGCATTAAAAGGAATTGAATACACATATTTCCTTCATAGGATTTTTGACGAATTAATTTTAGTATGGGTTGCAATGGTAGTTTCAGGGGACACCAAAATTAATGCAATTGCAAAAATCACTAGGGCAGTTATTGCTGAAATGCCAATCAATGAGTATGCGGTCATTGAACAAATATTTGACCAATTGGGAGCAGAGAAATATTTGCAATCATTGTTCATAAAAGAAATGCAAAACAATTTATAAAAGACAATTATGACAACAGACGACAAAATAAAACGACTGAAAGAACTTAATCAACTTGAAGAAGAGTTGAAAGCTAAACGAGATTTTAAAGGTTTAATTGACATATATGATGAATCAATGAAACTTTTTGACTCAATAGGCAATCATACTGAAAGAATTCCGCAAAAAGCTTATTGCCTCGCAAGATTGGGCCGTAAAGCAGAAGCGGAAAAAACGCTTGAAGGGTTAAGGAACGTTTCATTTTTTGCTGACCAAGACGAATTATTCAGAGCAATTACTTTGGTTTCATTTTTTCTTACTACTCCTGCATCTGAACTAAATTTAATGCAACTTAATACAATTAAGAATTGGTTAAAAGACCCGCAAGCTTCCAAGCAAGTTCTTCAAGTTGTTTTTGATTATTCAGACTTTGTAGGAAATATAAAACCATTTGACAATTCTCGATTACAAACAAGACAAACATATTTTTCAGACGAACTATTAGAATGTGTTTTTGCTGCAATGGGAAGAAATGACGATACGAAAATTTATTACAATAGAGAAACAAATGACGTACAACAGGAAGTAGAAGGATACTTAACTAGCCATATGACTGCTGACCAATCGGCTGAAAACAGAAGATTAGCAAATAGAATAATGAACTCTGATAGTACAGACCCAATAATTGACGGATTACACTTTTTAATTCCAAGACTTCCACTATCCACCTTTTTAGAAAAGTTTAAAGAATACGCTGATGACAATGAAGACCTGATTGACTTCATTGACGAATTTGAATCTACAATAATGGAAGAATATGGAGATTATGTTGATTCTATAGATGACTTAGTTTTTAGTGAAAGTGTGTCAAACAGTTTTTTTACCGAACTTGATAAATGGTACAGAAACAATGACTTTGACATAGATGAGCTTAAAGAAATAATCAACAAAACAAGAAACTCTATATCGTCAGATTTTTTAATTGAAGTGAATGAAGAATAACAAGACTGAAAAAGAAGAACGAAGGCATAACAGGCGTTTGGCTCAATGGCGGGTGACGTGGTTAATTGAACATTCTACCTCGCATCAACTTTTGTGGTGTATTGACAGTTTTGTGCTCCGAAATCCTCCACTGCGCCAAGCGCCAAAACGTTAGGTGTAAGCTTAAAAGTAACAACGAACAAAATAATGAATTGGCAAGAATATCAGGAAGCAGTTGGAATACTTTATGAACAAATGGCAGAATTTGGTGTTGTAAGCAAGAACATTACAATTCCAGATAAAGTTACTGGACAGCCGAGGCAAATTGATGTTTGGTGGGAAATGCGACTTGAAAATCACACATTCAAAATATTGATAGACGCTAAAAAAAGAAAAGATAAAATCGATGTGAAGGATGTTGAAGAAATAATAATGTTAGCTCAAGCTGTTAAAGCTGACAAAGCAATAATTGTGACAAATAACGAGTGGACAAAACCTGCAGAATTGAGTGCTAAATTTAATGGGCTTGATTTAAGAATATTCACAATTGACGAAGCTACTGACCTAATAGTAGATGACAAATGGGTTATGTGTCAGGTTTGTAATGATGATTGTGTAATTCTTGATAGTAATGGTTTTTTTGAGGTTAATGGATTGATAAATTGGTGGCTTGGCGGAAAATGCCGTAGTTGTAAATCCATTTATATTCATTGTCAAGATTGTGGAGATAGAGGAATTATTAATAGCGAAATAGATTGGAAATGCAATTGTCCTTACTTATGGAAGTCTGAGAACGAAAATATTTGTGTATATCAATATAATGAAGACGACACTGGAGAAATCAATTTTGACAATCCAATGCAATTAAAAATTGACTTTAATGAATGAGAAAGCCAGCACCTAATAACTAAGCTTTCGTGGCAGCCGAAGGCCTAGCCATGAAGACGATGGGAAACGCCCAGTCTTGAACGAAACTCGGGCGGGCGGCCAGCCTGGCGGTGAGAGCTCACCAAACCCTTTTCTTTTGTTATGGAGTTGCGGAGTGCCGCCCCAGTCGTCGGGTGGACAACTACGCTGAGAGCAGGTTTTGGCCTGCTTTTTTGTTTTTATGGGTATTTCAAGTCCCCGCTTGTGACAACGATTACAAGGCTTCCAGCCTTTTTCTGCAACTTAGGCTAGAAGCCTGAAAATAATCAGCACGAGGCAGAACCTCGCGCTATCACGCAAAATGTTAGCTGTTGGCTTTAGAATAAAAATTCCGTTCAACTACTTGTATATTTGTACTTAGGTCTTTTTATTTGAGAACGCTTGTAGGCAATGTAGCCCGCAAAGACTAAACGGGCGCTTGTATGTGTTGAACTTCTGATGGCGCGAGCGTCCCCGCTTGTGACAACGATTACAAGGCTTCCAGCCTTTTTCTGCAACTTAGGCTAGAAGTCTGAAAATAGTCAGCACGAGGCAGAACCTCGCGCTATCACGAAAAATGGTTAGTGGCAATAATATACATCAAATAAATAATGCTACCTATTTCAAAAAATTGGGAAAAGTTCAGTCATTTATTCGCAAGGGAAGAAATATCTGCTAAAACCCTGCTTTTACAAGAAGGGCAAATTGCTAACACTATCTTTTTGATAGAAAAAGGTAGTTTGCGCTCTTGGTTTAATAATGATGGTAAAGAAGTTACTTTTCAATTTTTCTTTGAGGGGCAGGGAGTTTCTTCTATTGAAAGTTTTATAACCAACGAACCCAGCCTGTTTAATATCGAAAGTTTAGAGCCTTGCGTTATTTATACGCTTTCAAAAAAAGATTTTCAAACGCTGACAGCGCAAGAACCTGCGATTAAGGAAGAAATCAATGCACATATCTTGCAACGCTTGTTTTTGTATCAAAAACTTTTTCTCTCTCGCATTAAAGATAATCCTGAAAAACGCTATAAGGAGATGCTCAAAGAATACCCCGAAATTTTTCAGCGTGTACCGCAGCATTATATTGCCTCTTATTTGGGCATTACTTCGGTTTCGTTGAGTAGAATTAGAAACAGGCGATAGCGTTTTTAACAATTGTTATCGTTCTACCTCATTTTTCTCCCGACCTTTGCAGCATAAATTTTAATGTGCTGATATGAAAGTAGTTATCGTTTTCAATCATCCCTACGACGGGAGTTTTTGCAATGCCATTTTACAGGCTGCGCTCAAAGGGCTTCAAAGAGCCTCTCATGAAATTGACCTTATTCATTTAGATAAGGACAATTTTAATCCTATCATGACTTCCGCAGACTTAAAAGCGTTCCGCGATAAAAAGCCTGTTGACCCCAAAGTTATAGAATACAAAGAACGTTTAGAAAAAGCCGACCATCTGGTTTTTATCTTCCCTATTTGGTGGGAATTGATGCCTGCATTGATGAAGGGTTTTGTGGATAAAGTCATATTCCCTGGTGTCATGTATGATTATACCAATGCAGGTAACACCTTAATGCAGCCCTTGATGCCAAACATCAAAAGTGTAACAATGATTACCACCATGAATACGCCCAAATGGTTGTATTGGTCGTTATTTGGAAATGCCATTAAAAAAGCCATGATGTTGGGTACTTTTTGGAAAATGGGGTATAAAAACCGCAAATGGATTAGTTTTAATCAAGTCAAAATGGTGACACAAGAAAAGCGTCAGCAATGGCTATCTCAAATAGAACATAAATTTTCATCATTAAATTAGAATCAATCATTATGAATACATCATTAGTTTTAGCAGGTATCAGCGGCATTTGTTGGACAATCGTTTATATCGAATGTATCCGCTTGGGTTTCAAACAAAAAACCTACTCCATGCCTTTTTGGGCATTGGCTTTAAATATTGCTTGGGAGACATTGCACACGATTATAGGGTACAGAGAAGAAGGGCTGACCCTGCAAGTGGGATTTAATGCCGTTTGGTGTTTTTTTGATATTGGAATTTTATATACTTATTTCAAGTATGGACAAAAATACTTTCCTGACTTTCTTTCCAAAAATGTATTCATCGCTTGGAGTGTTTTAGGACTTATCGTATCTTATTTCATTCAATACTACTTTGTAGAAGAATTTGGGCTTGTAAAAGGCGGTTCGTATTCTGCTTTTCTGCAAAATTTAGCCATGTCTATTTTATTTATTGCGATGTTTGTGCAAAGACGTGGCAACGAAGGGCAAAGCCTAACCCTTGCTATCAATAAATTTATTGGAACCCTTACCCCTACGATTTTAGTGGGCATAGTTGGATTGCCCGCTTTTGGGAAGCCGAATCTATTCATATTGGTTTTAGGTATTTGTATTGCTGTTTTTGATATTATTTATATTGGGTTATTGCTTGGTAAGCAGAAAGAATCATAAAAAACCACTAACAAAGCATGGTCGCACATGGCGGCGAAAGCCCAAGCCACAAAGCCAATGCTCGCCGCCACATCGCCCATGCTGCCGTTAGCGGGTATTTTAAAGCGACGCATCAAGAAAGACAACAATGCTATTAAATTTTAGAAATGGCCCCCCCGACGGCGCGAGCGTCCCCGCTTGTGACAACGATTACAAGGCTTCCAGCCTTTTTTCGCAACTTGGGCTAAAAGCCTAAAAATAATCAGCACAAGGCAGAACCTCGCGCTATCACGCAAAATGGTAACTGTTGGCTTTATCGAATAAAAATTTCGTTCAACTACTTGTATATTTGTACTTAGGTCTTTTTATTTGAGAACGCTTATAGGCAATGTAGCCCGCAAAGACTAAACGGGCGCTTGTATGTGTTGACTGTCTTGAGGACTCAACTCATTGCGCAAAAATGAAAAATGGACGCCATTCTAACCGATAACAATTATACGCGTTTGAAAACGATGGAGTGGCGTCTATCCAATCGATTGGCAATTTTTGACAGACCATGCAGATAGCACCGACAAAAGAATTATCGCCATATATTAAACACTATCTTTTTTTAGAGGGTGCGGGGGACGGTATCAAAAAACTTCGTTTATTTTCTGATGGTAATACTGGTATGGTTTTGCTTTTTAAGGGCAATCTTATCTCAAATTATCATGACCACAAAGTTTTAAACTACCCAAATTCGTTTTTGTATGGGCAGATAAGCGAGTTTAAAGACTTGTATTTGGAGGGAAAAGCATCAATCATAATTGTAGTTTTTCAACCTTTTGGGATAAATCACCTGTTGGGAATACCTGCAAATGAATTAAGAGACAGCATCATTGATACAGAGGTATTTTTTG
The DNA here is from genome assembly GCF_014195535.1 of Runella defluvii. Taxonomy (GTDB): domain Bacteria; phylum Bacteroidota; class Bacteroidia; order Cytophagales; family Spirosomataceae; genus Runella; species Runella defluvii. Next base: position 87,847 of record NZ_JACIBY010000009.1, read on the forward strand.
GTAATCAGAGCGCTTTATTTTATGAAAAATTATCTAAACAATCGTTGATAGAAACGAAATTACAAATTTTGAACTCTTTCTTCATTGAACTCATAACCAAAATATCAGTTTCAAATCAAACCATTATTCATTCCACTTTAAATTTTATTTTGAAAAATAAAGGGTCTGTTACTGTAAATCATTTAGTAAAATATACAGGCTATACGGAACGGCACATCGAACGAATTTTTAACGAGAGCATCGGATTAAGTCCAAAAAAGTTTGGAAACATTGTGAAGTTGCATTTCTTTTTGCACCTACTCAAATACAAATCCGACCAAAGTAATATTACCGATTTATGTTACGAAGCTGGCTATGCTGACCAATCGCATTTAATCAAAGAATTCAAAAAATATACAGGAATAACACCAAGCCAGTATCTGAACCATACAAGTAGGTTGGCAATCAATTTCATGGAAATTAAAGCAGATACAATACGAATGTCGGGTTTGTACAATTTATAGGAAAACTCATAATTTATTTTTGTCCCAAATTTGTAAACTATCAAAAAATGGACAAAATAAAAATTTCAACAGCCCAATTCGAGGCTAAAAATGCCGACAAAGCCTACAATTTATCAGTCATTGAAAAATTGACAAAAAAAGCAGCCGAAGAAGGTTCTGACGTAATAGCATTTCATGAATGCTCTATTACAGGGTACACATTTGCAAGACATCTAAGCAAAGATCAAATGCTTGATTTGGCAGAATTTGTACCAGATGGCGAAAGCACAAAGAAATTAATAGAAATAGCTACTAAATATAACATGGTAGTTTTAGCAGGATTGTTTGAAAAAGATGAATATGATAATTTATACAAGCCTTACATCTGTGTAGATAAAAATGGTTTGATTGCAAAACATCATAAAATACATCCTTTCATAAATCCACATTTAACTGCTGGACAAGACTATACCATTTTTGAAATTCATGGCTGGAAATGTGGTATTTTAATTTGTTACGACAACAACATCATTGAAAACGTTAGGGCTACAAGACTTTTGGGAGCAGACATCATTTTTATGCCCCACGTAACCATGTGTACGCCATCAACCAGACCAGGTGCGGGTTTTGTTGACCCAAAACTTTGGAAAAACCGTGAAACTGACCCAACGTCTTTGCGTTTGGAGTTTGATGGAATGAAAGGCAGGGCTTGGTTAATGAAGTGGCTACCAGCAAGAGCGTATGACAACGGCATATATGTGGTATTTTCAAACCCAATTGGCATGGACGACGACCAGCTAAAAAATGGTTGTTCAATGATTCTTGACCCATTTGGAGATATTATTGCCGAGTGTCGCAGTTTTGATGATAGTTTTGTAACAGCCACGATTACACCTGAAAAACTTGAGAATGCAGGTGGAAATCGTTATATCCAAGCAAGAAGACCAAACTTGTACCGTGACATAATTGGGCACAATCATGTCCCAGAGCAAAAAATTATTTGGCTGAACACAGACGAAAGCGATTAAAAACTGGCTATAATAACCAAGCTCTCGTGGTGGCCGAAGGCCAAGCCATAAAGCTCCCGAAAGCGTTCGGGATTGAACGAAACTCGGGCGGGCTGCCAGCCTGGTGGCGAGTGCTCACCAAACCCTTTTCTTTTGTTATAGAGTTATTGTTGATCTAGCAACTACCCGCGTTGTTCGTTGTCTTCCGTAGAGAGACTGGGAACACAAAATAAATAGAGTATTTGTAACACATTGATTGTCAAAGTAGTTACTCATTTATACTTTTAAATTGCTGCTTTTATATAACTTTGCTTCATGGAGGCAAAAAAGAAAAAACGCCAATCAAGTGGGCGGCAACCCGCACAATACGACAAGATTTTCAAAGAGAATCTTGAAGCTGTGATTTCGAGTATCATGCAAAATGTACTTGAAATTACGGCTGTTTCTGTGGAAGAACTGCCCGATGACATTCAACACACCAAAGAACGTAAACCTGATGTACTCAAAAAAGTAACCGATACAAAAGGAGACACTTTTGTGCTTCAAATTGAGTTCCAAGTGAGAGACGAACCTGAAATGGTGTATCGGATGCTTGAATATTACGGAATGCTTGAACGAAAGTATAGAACCCCCATAAGGCAATTCGTCATTTTTCTTGGGTCAGGCAATCCTAAAATGCCAACCGAACTTGATAGAGAACGGTTAAAATTCAGTTATCCACTTGTTTCTCTTTCGACCCTTGACTATCATATTTTCTTGAACTCGGACAAACCCGAAGAAATTATCTTGGGTATTTTGGCAAACTTCAAAGGCGAAAACCCCGAAAATGCTCTAAAACAGATACTTGTGCGTATCAAAGAAACTACCAAAGGAGATTTTTCGTTAAATAGATACTTTAATCAGTTGCGAGTTTTAGCGCAACTCCGTAACTTAGAGTTAAATTTAAAAAACGCTATGGATAGCATCGCAGAATACATCAAAGAAGAAAGAGATGTACTTTATCTTCGTGGACAAGAGAAGGAAAAAGCAAAGTTTGTTACATACCTCATTAGAGAAGGCAACAAAACTTTTGAGCAAATCGCAGATATTGCCGATACTACGGTGGACTTTGTTAAAGCCGTTTATCAGAAGCTCACTAGCAAATAGACATTCGGAGGGCTTTTGCGTCCCCGCTTGTGACAACGATTACAAGGCTTCCAGCCTTTTTCCGCAACTTAGGCTAGAAGCCTGAAAATAATCAGCACGGGGCAGAACCTCGCGTTATCACGCGCTATCGTCCCCAACCCCAAAATCCCCATCGTAAACACCTTCGATTTGGCAAATGCCCGTAGCTGCGTGGGCTTTAGGTGCGTTTGTGGAGTACACTCAAGCTTAGATTGGCGTTAGAATTTGGCGCTTCTGAGGCAAATCAACTTCCTAATACATTATCTAACAGCAACTTGCCTCGATGAGGTGGAAAGTTGCAGATTGAACGTCCGTGCATCTGTTAAACTTTTGTGCTAAATTTACCACTACAACACCAAGTGGCAAACCGCTACCTGCCACCCTACCCACCACAAACTGATAGACCTAATCGATGATAGCAACTAAATTGTTTAAAGAGTTTTTTGAGAGCGAAAAAGCAGGGGGACTTGTTTTAATTGCTTGCACCATTGTGTCGTTGGTACTTACCAATTCACCCTTTGGCACAGATTATCAGCTTTTTTTCCATAGCAAATTTGCAGGATTATCCGTTGAACATTGGATAAATGACGGCCTTATGGCTATTTTCTTTTTACTCATCGGCTTGGAGTTAGAAAGGGAAATTTACATTGGCGAACTTTCAAAAATAAAAGACGCGCTGTTGCCATTATTAGGAGCAATTGGCGGGATAGTATTACCCGCAGGAATATTTTTAATGTTTAATTATGGCACTGAAACACAGTCGGGTGCAGGCATTCCAATGGCAACAGACATTGCTTTTGCACTAGGGATTCTATCATTATTAGGCAATAAAGTGCCAACTTCTTTAAAAGTATTTTTAACAGCATTAGCAGTTATTGACGACTTATGTGCTATTATCATAATCGCAATCTTTTACACTAAAACGCTACTTTGGATTAACTTATTTATTGCGTTATTTATTTTTGGTTTACTTTTGGTGCTCAACAGGCTAAAAGTGAGAAACCTAATTCCTTACCTCCTTGGCGGGATTGCAATGTGGTATTTTATGCTTCATTCAGGCGTTCATGCCACTATAACGGGGGTTTTATTGGCCTTTGCCATTCCCTTTGGCAACGGAGACGAAAAATCAACTTCATACATTTTACAACACTTTTTACACAAGCCCGTTGCATTTATTATTTTACCCATTTTTGCGTTAGCCAACACCGCCATCGTTGTTAGTGGTGACATAACTCACACTCTAGCCGAAAACAACAGTTTAGGCATCGCGCTTGGACTAATCGTAGGTAAGCCGCTGGGTATTTTTGTAGTAACATTTTTAGCCGTGACTTTGGGACTTTGCAAACTACCAACCGACCTCCATTGGAAATCAATTTTTGGCGTTGGTCTTTTGGCTGGAATTGGTTTTACGATGTCCATTTTCATTACGCTACTCGCTTTTGACGATGAAACAATCATAAACAACTCAAAATTAGTAATCTTGCTTTCCTCTTTGGCAGCAGGGCTTTTAGGCTTTATCAGTTTGCGACAAACACTAAAACAAACGGCAGACTAAATAATGAAATTGTCCGAATACGTAAAAAAGAGAAATGGAGTTCCAATTGGGAATTCAAGCTCACTTCAAAATAATTTACAAAGGTCGCTTGGAGCCAAAAATTTTTCTACCTTTTGGAATTTTTGGAACCCTATTTTTGGCTATTATTTAGGTTTAAAAATTTTCAAACCACTCAAAAAAGTACTTCCAGCTGGGTTGTCATTAGTTTTAACATTTGCCTTCTGCGGTTTTATTCACGATTTAGTCACGACTTTGGTACGAGGAAGACTTTCATTATTTTTTTCTGTTTGGTTTCTTTTAATGGGAACAGCCGTCACGATTTCAAAACTGATAGATTACGATTTTTCAAATAAAAAATGGACTTTTAGAGCGTTTATAAACCTATCAATAATTGGCTTATGTTTGTACTTAACAAACTATCTAAACCAATTATTTAAGTATTATTAGTCTAGTTGGCGCGAGCGTCCCCGCTCGTGCCAACTATTACAAGGCTTCCAGCCTGATTACTTTTGAGATGAAGCGGGCAGAGGGGGTGCTTCAAAAGTGATACAACCCTGCAAGTTTGTTCGGAAAACAGCGCCCGATTGCGTCTCAAAACCTGGCAATAACGTCACACTCTTGCTGGCATCAAAAACCACATTCGTCCCCGTAGCGACCGTTCCTAATGCTGTAATGTTCCCATCTCCAATCAAAAACCCAAACCTATCCTTCCTGCCTGCGTAGTGAGTTCCAGCCTCAATCGGCGCATCTGTAATGTAACGGTTGTCGGGACAGGCTTCTTTGGGCTGAAATTCATACGCACCAATGTCAAAAACCAAGTAACGGAGATTATTCAGGATGTCAAAAGAGGGAGCCAAAGCATACGTTCCCGCATCGACGGCAGGGCTGGCTCGTTGCAGTCGCAGGCCGTCGTCGGTAGTACCGCCAATCAAATCGGGACCGAGCAAATTAGCTTCATTCACAAAAAGTGGATTGACCGCAAAAAGATTGTTGGAAGCCGTAGCCCCAATGCCATTGGGCGTTTTGTCTAAGGGGTATTGTGACGCGGCAAACTGCAAAATATTGTTTTTAAAATCTCGGCCATTTCGTTCAATAAAGAAATCGGCATAGATGGTCGTCGTGTTTGTTCCAATCGCGTTTTTGTAAAAAATATTGTTGTACGTTTTATTGATGTCGATAGGAGCACCAGCAATGCCCGGGTCGTAGGTGTAAAACGCCCCTCCCGCAGTTTGTGCCGAATTATTATAAAAAGTATTGTTAAAAAACTCTCCAGTATAAAGGTCATTGCGCACCGCACCACCTACCCCCGCAGCCGCCCTATTCCCTGCAAAAACGTTGTTATTGGCTTTCAACGTAGTTTCCGAAATGTAAAAGCCACCTCCATCAGTTGACGCTAAATTTTTATCAAAATAATTGTTGTTCAACACCAAAGGAGAACTCAAACGAAAATAAAAACCCGCGCCAGTAGCGGCACTGTTGTGCTTTATGATACAATCGGTTATTTCAAAAGAAAAACTGCTGTAGGCATAAATCCCCCCGCCATATTGGTTGGAAGACCCTAACGCATTGCCTCCTTTGATGGTAAAACCTTTGAGTAGCACCTGTCTTGCCCCATCATAGGTTGTCAACACATGGTGGGCATTTTCGGCGTTGTTTGAAATCGCCAATGTACCACCCTCCCCCGTCACGATGTCATTGTCAGAAAAGTCACCCGAAAGAATGGTTTCATTTTGACGGGCTTTTTGAGTCGAATAGTCCGCAACTAATTCCGTACCCATAAATCCGCCATAAATTTTTAACCCGCCTTTGAGAGCAAACGTATAGGTACGATTTGATCCGCTCGTGACCCCAAACGCCCGTCGATGCGGTTTGTAAGTGCCTTTGGCTACTAAAATGGTGTTGTTATCGCAGTTGTTGGCATACAGCAGTGCCGTTCCAAAAGCAGTAGCTCCTCTGAACGCATTGGCCCAACTGCTCCCATCGTTTAGCCCCGTTGAAAGGTTGACATTGACGTATAATGTTTGATTGGATGGCGCGGTATTTTGATATTCATACGCCCCCATGTCCAATGAGATACTTGCAATGTTATTGGGAATAGAAGGGACATCAACCTCTCTGGTCTGATTGGCCATGTCCACCCCTTCGGTAGAACCATTCGTGCCTTGGTCTTTGCCAGGTGTGCATGACGTAATCCGCAAACCGTCATCGCGGCTGCCCCATTTTCCATCAATACCTGCGGGAAAATCTGGATTCATAAATTGAGGCTCGGAGCTCGTACAATCGCTACACCAAGTAGAATACCCACCTTGAACATTGGAAGAATAGCCAGTAACTATACTACCATTGTTGGCAATACCTGGCAAGCTCGGGCTATTATTGTCCCAAATGATGTTATTGATAATGAACGGTCCTGAGTTATAGTTGTACATCGCCCCTCCCGCTACATTGGCGGTATTTTGGACAATGGTACAATTTCTCATATCGGCTGCCGAGCCTTCGTGGTTATAGACGCCACCACCACCTGCTGTTGCTGTATTTTCGGCAATGACCGAGTTGGTGATGTACGTATTAGAACTGTTGTTGAGTACACCCCCGCCATCAGTAGCTTGGTTTTCGACGATTGCACACAGCGCTATTCTCATTTGCGAAAATACACAAAGCACCCCTCCCCCCCAGCTTCGATAGTAAGTGCGTCCTGCGACTGTCACACTCGTTGTGCCATTGGCGTTTCCGTTTTTGATGGTAAAACGCTCTAAAATGGTATTATTTGCACAGTCGATGGCCGTTATTACATGGTAGGCATTGTCGTTGGTTTCGTATTTGGTACCAAGGTCGCCGCTCAAGATTGTCTCGTTGAGGTGGGAATTTCGGGTGGCGCGATTGGTTTCATTTCCTGCAAAGCCGCCATAAATTCTAAGCCCCGATTTCAACAGAAATGTATTGTTGCGGTTGGTTATGCTGGCCGTACCGCACGTAGCGCAGCCACTCGGATAAGCTGTGGGGAAATACGTACCTGCCGCTACCCAAAGTTCATCCATGATGGGAGAAGCAATGTTAATCATAGCCTGCAAGTTGCCCGAAGCATTGACCCATGAGCTACCATCTCCCGTACCAGAGGCAATAGGTTTTACGTAGCGAATCACCGCCAACGCCTGACTAGATACAAACAAGATAAAGACGATGAAGGAATATAGTTTTGGCATGGTTTAGCTAAAGTAAGAAGGTTATCTCACAAATGACGAAATAAACAACTACCTAACCAATAACCACTTAGGTTATTTCAGCAAGATTTTATTAAACGGTAATTGGTAAACTAAATGAGTGATGTAACATATGTCTCCCGATGGCGCGAGCGTCCCCGCTCGTGACAACTATTACAAGGCTTCCAGCCTTTTTCCATAATTTAGGCTAGAAGCCTAAAAATAGTCAGTACGAGGTAGAACCTTTGATAACGTTTCTTTTATTTTTGCCCTAAAGTTCATTGCCATGATAAAAAAATTAGTCCGTTTCGATTGGGCGATGAAGAAAATACTTCGCCAAAAAGCCAATTTTGATGTGCTTGAAGGGTTTCTATCAGAGCTGCTTGGTGAAGATGTGAAAATCAAACAGGTCTTGGACAGTGAAAGCAATAAGGAAACCGTGGACGATAAGTTTAATAGGGTAGGTATTCTCGTAGAAAACGAGAAAGGCGAGCTTGTTATCATCGAAGTCCCGATGGCGCGAGCGGGGACGCTCGCGCTATCACGCGCTATTGTGCTTCACCATTAAATCGCATCCGTTTTTTGCTTTTCTGGTCATTGAGACTCTAAACCTATCAACCATGACTTTCTTTCAACGATGGGCGGTGGCGGCCTTGGTTTTTGCCAGCCCCCAACTTCTAGCGCAGTCGAGCTACCCTACCCTTGGCAAAATCGTCCGCAACGACCCTCGGCTCGATGCGTTGGTCGCCCCTGAAGCCAAAATCGAAGTACTTGCTTCTGGCTTCATCTGGGCAGAAGGCCCCGTGTGGGTTAAGTCCCAAAACTGTTTGCTGTTTTCGGACGTGCCCGCTAACACCATCTTCAAATGGAGCGCCAAAGAAGGACTTACTCCCTTTTTGAAACCTTCGGGCTTTACGGGGGCAGGCACCTATGGCGATGAACCTGGCAGCAACGGCCTCACCCTCGACCAACAAGGTCGCCTCATCATAGCCGAACACGGCGACCGTCGGATTTCGGCCATGCCGTTGTCCAATGCAGGCAAACGAACCATTGCTGATAATTTTCAAGGAAAACGTTTCAACAGTCCCAACGACGTGGTGCAGCATTCGAGCGGAGCTTATTATTTTACCGATCCACCTTACGGAATGCCCCTCAAACACAACGACCCTACTCGCGAAATCGACTGGTTTGGGGTATATCGCGTGGGCAACGACGGCAAGGTGAGTTTAATCACCAAAGAAATGACCCGCCCCAACGGCTTGGCTTTCTCGCCCGACGAAAAAACGCTCTACGTTGCTCAGTCGGATCCCGAAAAAGCCATCGTTATGGCCTTTCCTGTGCTTGCTGATGGTTCGGTGGGCGCAGGGAAAGTGCTTTTTGATGCCACGCCGATGGTCAAACAAGGATTAGCAGGGCTACCCGATGGACTCAAAACCGACCAACAAGGCAATCTCTGGTGTACGGGGCCAGGAGGTGTCTTAATCCTCACGCCAACGGGGCAGTTGTTGGGGCGAATCGACACGGGTGAAGCCACCGCCAACTGCGGCTGGGGAGACGACGGCAGCACCTTGTACATCACCGCCGATATGTACCTGTGCCGCATCAAAACCAAGGTAAAAGGAGCGGGTTGGTAAGCCACAAAACTTTAAAAATCGCAATAAAAAAAGAAGGCCAAAAGCCTTCTTTTTTTATTGAATATCTTCTCAAAATTTCTTGTAAATCGCTTAAAACCTACGAACTTTGTAAAGTAATTACTTGTCTATATAGTAAGAAGTAAGCGAGGGAATAATACGTTAAAACCATTAGTTAGATGTCTGAGAGTAGAAAATTTTATGTTTATGGGTTGTTTGTGGTGGTAGGAATAATTTTTCTATTTCGACTATTGTACCTCCAAGTTCTTGACAATACGTACGAAACCGCGAGCAACTCCATCCGCGCCATTCCCGATGTGCCGATGCGGGGACAAGTCTATGACCGCAACGGAAAACTGATTGTTTTCAACACCCTCGTGTATGACTTATACGTGACGCCAAGCAAAGTGAGAGTAGCCGATACGTTGGCGCTTTGCAATTTATTTAAAATAACACGTCCCAAGTTTGATAGCCTAATGCAAGCGGCCAGAACATTTTCTTACCGCAAGCCTTCCCTTTTTCTTCGTCAGCTTTCGAAGCAAGAGTTTGCCCGCATTCAGGATGCTCTGGTGGACTACCCTGGGTTCGACTATCAAAAAAGCTCCATTCGGACCTATTCCGCCCCTACCCTTGCGCACGCATTGGGCTACGTGAGCGAGATTTCAAAAAAACAACTTGATGACCAAGACTACCCTTACTATCGTCAAGGAGACTTGGTAGGGCAAAGTGGATTAGAAAAATTTTATGAAGAGCAACTTCGCGGTCGCCGAGGGGTGCGCTACGTCATGCAAGATGTGAACGGTGTAGCCAAGGGCGCTTGGAAAGATGGAGAAATGGATACCGTGGCCATGGCAGGACAAAACCTCTATACAAGTATCGACTTAGATTTACAGCAGTATGTCGATAGTTTGATGCTACATAAAGCAGGTGCTGTGGTGGCCATTGAGCCTTCCTCTGGCGAAGTGATTGCGATTACTTCTGCACCTAGTTACGACCCTGCGCTGTTTGCAACCCGCGATTTTTCAAAAAACTACACTGCACTTCAAAAAAACCCTTATCGCCCGCTCTATAACCGCGCTGTAATGGGAAGCTACCGCCCTGGTTCTACGTTTAAGACTGTGCAGGCGTTGGTAGCCATGCAAGAGGGCGTCATTGGTCCAGGAAGTGTGTTTAGCCACGCAGGAGCACCCATGAAATGCCACGGTCACGGAGCACTTTCAGGTGTAAACAGCGCCATTCAGTGGTCGTGTAACCCTTACTTTTACCACGTTTTCCGTCGGATGATTTATGCCAATGCCGAGAAAAATGCGTTTAAGGCTTCCTCTATTGGCCTCAAAAAATGGCACGAATACACCGAAAAATTCGGGTTCGGACAAAAACTTGGCGTGGACTTACCCAGCGAAGCCAAAGGGGTACTCCCTAGCGTTGAGTATTATGACAAACGCATTGGCAAAAACCAATGGCGTTTTGGGCAAATTTACTCCCTCAGCATCGGGGAAGGTGAATTGCTCATTACTCCGCTAAAATTGGCCAACTTAGCCGCCACCATTGCCAACCGTGGCTGGTTTAAAGTTCCGCACTTGGTGAAAGGAGTTGGAAAAAACAACAATCCACTTCCCGAGTACAACGAAAAGCACGAAACGGGGGTTGCCCGTTATTACTATGAACCCGTCGTGAATGGCATGGAAATGGCCGTCGTCCGTGGTACAGTGGCGCGTGGGGCAATGATTCCAGGCATTCAGATGTGCGGTAAGACAGGAACTTCACAGAACAAAAAAGGAAAAGACCACTCCATTTTTATTGCATTTGCGCCCAAAGACAACCCCAAAATTGCGATTGCCGTATTTGTTGAAAACGCAGGGTTTGGAGGGTTTGCAGCCGCTCCTGTGGCTTCTTTGGCCATCGAACGCTACCTCAATGGGCACGTTCAACGGAAAGCCTACGAACAAGAATGGAAAAACAAAAACTTCCTTCAAAACGTAATTCTTCCCCGTTCGCAACAACCAAAACCCAAAAATGTTGCTCCCACGCCCCTCAAACCAGAGGCCACGATTGTCCACCAAACAGCTCCCAAAAGCACAGCGGTACCTGCGCCTTAGGCTGCTCTGGATTCTCCCAATTGGTTATTTTTTATTGACTTTTTGAAACGACATTATGGCTCGTAACGAACAAAATATTATTCAGAATTTGGATTGGCTGTCGGTCTTGATTTACGCAGCTTGTGTTTCAATGGGTTTGTTCAACGTCTATGCCTCCGTGTATGACCCTGAAGAACAAACCAAGCTTTTTGACCTTTCCAACAACGCAGGGCGCCAATTTATGTTTATTGGTACGTCAGCGCTTATTGTCATTGCGATTTTGGTCATCGACCACAAATTTTGGGAGGTCTTCGCACCTTTCATTTATGGCGCCTGTATTTTGCTTCTTTTGGTCGTATTGGTCGTAGCAACCGACATCAAAGGCTCCAAATCATGGATTAAATTTGGCTCATTTTCGCTCCAACCCGCCGAATTTGCCAAAACAGGAACGGCACTACTTCTGTCCCAATTCATCACCCAACCCCACATTAACCTATCGCGTTGGAAAGACATTGCTTGGACGGCAGGCATCATTTTATTGCCAATGGTGCTCATTGTGGCCTCCAAAGAGGTGGGATGTGCCCTCGTGTTTGTCTCGTTCCTGATTGTACTTTACCGTGAAGGACTGCCTGGCATTTACCCTTCCATTGTCTTGGTTGCCATTGTGCTGTTCATTTTGTCGCTGTTTTTCTCCCCTTTATACATTTCTCTCGGGTTGACGTTGTTTGGATTTTTGGTCTATTACTTCATCATTCCTCGGTACGACCGCACTAAAAAAACGGCCATCAACCTCGTCGTCATTTTTGGATTAATGATGTTTTTTACGACCAGTGTGGAATTTTTGGTCAACAACGTCCTCCAAACCCACCACCGCAACCGTATCAAAGTATTGGTCGATCCAAAACTAGACCCTACTGGTATCGGTTGGAACGTAACACAATCCAAGATTGCCATCGGTTCAGGACGGCTTTGGGGAAAAGGGTTCTTAGATGGAACACAAACCAAATTTAACTTTGTCCCCGAACAACACTCCGATTTTATCTTTTGTACCATCGGCGAAGAACACGGTTTTATCGGCAGCGCAGCCGTAGTTTTATTACTGCTTGGGCTCATGTGTCGGGTCGTATTTTTGGCCGAACGACAGCGAACGCGCTTCGCAAGGGCTTATGGCTATTGCGTGGCAGGCATTTTGTTTTTCCACTTTTTGGTCAATATTGGCATGACAATCGGACTCATGGTCGTCATCGGAATCCCGCTGCCGTTTTTTAGCTACGGGGGTTCTTCGATGTGGTCCTTTACGATTCTGTTGTTTATTTTTCTTAAATTAGACGCGCAGCGACCTTATACGCTGTCGCGAACCTAATTTCCTCCATAGATATGGCCTTTATTGCCAACAAAAAAAAACCGTTTAAAATCAATAAAGAGCTACGCAGCTACCTCGAAAGCTACAACCGAGAGGTAGCATTGCCTATTGATTACAGCTATTTATTACGATACGAAAACGCCATTCCGCTTTACGACAAAAAAGGAACTGATACGCTTTGGGAGACGGTTTTTTATTCGTACAGCGAGATTGATGAAATTTACGATGCCCTCAAAACCATTTACGCCGACCTTCGTGCCGACGGTGATTTGTCGGTAATGAAGCACTTGTACGTGGACCGCGTGGACGTTTGTTCGTACGGTAATTCTCGTCCTTTTCGGGTGCGGATTGTCAATAAAGTGAACGATAACTTCGATTATTTTTACATCAAAAATGCCGATTCGTCGCGGATTTATGGCCTTGAATTAGAGCACATTCTTTCGCCTAACCGAATCAGTTACATGACCAGCGGCGACACACTGGTCGAAGAACACATTGCGGGGATTCCTGGAGATATGTTTATCAAAAACTACCTCAACGAGCCCAACCTCAACGCCATTCGTTTTTGTAAAGAGTTTGTCAAATTCAACGAACGCTGCTTCGTAAGGCTATTGGGCGATATGCACTCCAGTAATTTTGTGGTGGACATTACCCCCGACTTTGAAGAAATTTACTACCGTATCCGATCGATTGATTTTGACCAACAGTCGTACGAGGGTAAAAAAGCGGTGTATTTGCCCCAATATTTTAAGCAAAACAATGCCATCATTGAGTTGGGAATGAAGTGCCTGACCAACGAAAGTGTGCTCCAATACCAGCGAGAAGAGCGTTCGCTGATTGCGGGGAGGATTCGGGTGGAGCGTTCGCGGATTCAGGATTTGATGAACGTGATGATGGAAGACCAAATCTGCCTTCCTGATAACTTAAACCAGTTAAAAAAAGAACTCGCCCAACACTATCGAAACAACAGCTTTTTGCAGTGTCGAAGCATGGGCGAGGTCGTGATGAAGAGCTTAGAGCTGGTTTTGGCACATTAGGCAAGGGGCAAATTTGCAAAGAGCAAATTTGCCCCTTGCTTACTTGCCCCTTGCTTACTTGCCTTTTGCCAACTTGCCTTTTGAAACCCTTCCCTACTGCTGTCCAAAAACTTTTTTCAACAATTCGGTAGCACGGGCAACGGGGTCTTTACGGATTTTGCGTTCTTCTTGGGCAATTAGTACATACAAACCATCGACGGCTTTTTGGGTAGCGTACTGTTTCAAATCAGGATTGATTTTTTGCACCAAAGGAATTTTATTATACGCATTAATCAAATCGGCGTAGTACTTGGTAGTATTGTTGAGCTTCAAGGTACTGTCAACCACGGGATAAAACTGTTTATACAAATCAGCGTTCGTAGTACGTTTCAAATAACTTGTAGCGGCGGTCGAATCTCCCTTCAAAATCCCCAAAGCATCCTGAATACTCATCGACGTGATAGCCTTCACAAAAATAGGTTTAGATTTTTTGGCAGCGTCCTCAGCCGCGCGGTTAAGCGACAACAAAAACTTATCGACTTCATTTCCTAAGCCAGCTTTACGTAGCGTAGTTTCAACTTTCTGAATATCAGAAGGAAATGGAATCCTTATGAGGGTGTTTTTGTAATAACCATCCACCGCCGAAGCTTGTGCCGAACCGTTTGAAATCCCTACTGTAAGGGCCTCTTTAAGTCCTTGGACAATTTCGTCGTTGGTCAGGCTGGTACCTCCCTTGGTTACGTCGGTGATGGCCGTTTCGGCTTTTTTTAACAAATCCCCAAACGTACTTTTTTTCTTTGGCTGATCTTGGGCATACACACTCGTTCCGAGTACAAAAGCCACACAAACACTAACAATAGATTTCATGGACAAAAAATGTGGGTTTTAATTGGTCTAACCTTTGGACAATAATGTTTATAGGTAGTAACATCATTGCTCCGTTTATATTTTCAAACCTAAAGCATTGGTACAACGTTCATACCAAAAGAGAATTTTGTCTAACTTTGAAAAAAAATTAGAATACATGGTCAGAGCAGAAGTAATCACGATTGGCGACGAAATATTGTTTGGACAAATCACGGACACCAACACCCAATGGATAGGCACCGAACTTACCAATATTGGCATACGCCCCATCCGAAAGTCATCGGTGGGTGATACCGAGGCCGCTATTTTGGAGGTATTGGCCGAAGCCGAAGCCAGGGCAGATGTCATTCTAATTACGGGAGGTTTGGGGCCTACCAAAGACGACATTACCAAAACAACGATGTGCAAATACTTTGATACGGAGCTAGTTATCAATGAGCATGCGCTGGAAATCATCACGTCGTTTTTTGTAAAACGGGGCCGCCCCATGACGGAGCTCAATCGGCAACAAGCGGCGTTACCCAAAGCTTGCACCTACATTGCCAATTATTGGGGAACGGCGCCAGGCATGTGGTTTGAGCGTAATGGCAAGGTTTTTATTTCCATGCCAGGGGTTCCGTTTGAGATGAAAAACCTCATGACCAACGCCATTTTACCCAAGCTCAAGGAGTTTTTTGAAACACCCGTCATTCAGCATAAAATGATACGGACGGTGGGGATTGGTGAATCGTTTTTGGCCGAACGCATCGAAGCATGGGAAGACGCTTTGCCTCCACACATCCGTTTGGCTTACTTGCCAAGTTTCGGCCAAGTAAAGTTGCGCCTCACGGCTACAGGTACCGATGCCGAGCAACTCAAAGCTGAAAATCAAGCACAAGTGGACAAAGTACTTCCGTTGATTCAAGAATTCGTTTTTGGGTTTGACGACGATGAAATGGAAACGGTCGTTGGGCGTTTATTAAAGGAACGCGGTGAAACGGTTGCCACTGCCGAGAGTTGCACGGGAGGATATGTATCTCACTTACTTACTAAAATCCCTGGGTCTTCTCATTATTTTGTGGGAGGAATCGTGAGTTATAGTAACGAAGTTAAAATAAACCAATTGGGCGTAAAGCCAGAAACGCTGGCCGAGTTTGGTGCAGTAAGCGAGGCCACTGTTATTGAAATGTCGGAAGGAGTTCGTCAGCGGTTGGGAACAACCTACGGCATAGCCGCAAGTGGCATTGCGGGGCCTAATGGTGGCTCGGAAGAAAAACCCGTTGGCACAATCTGGATTGCGTGCGCTGGGCCTTCAGGCACCGTAACCCAAAAATTACAACTTGGCAAATTCCGTGAGCAGAACATCCAATACACGGGAATTTACCTTTTGAATGTACTTAGAAAACAGATTTTGGCGAATCGATAAACATCAACAAAAATGGCAATAGTAGAAATGGTGATGCCTCGCATGGGTGAGAGTGTCATGGAATGTACCGTCATTGGCATCTTAAAAAAAGTAGGCGACCGCGTCGAAGCCGACGATTCGGTGATGGAGGTGGCTACTGATAAAGTCGATACGGAAGTTCCTACTCCTTACGGTGGCGTCATTGCAGAAATTTTAGTAAAAGAGGGCGATGTCGTTCCCGTCGGAAATGCCATTATTCGGATTGAAACCAATGGTTCGGTGGCTGTTCCCGTGGCCGAGGAGTCGAAGGAAGTACAAACCCTTGAAAAAGAAATCGAAACGGTTACGCAATCGTTGGTAGCCAATCTCCAGCCTTCCTCTCCAACGCATACAACCAGCGAGGCAGTTGGTACTCGATTTTATTCTCCTTTGGTCCAAACCATCGCTAAAATGGAAGGTGTGTCCCTCCAAGAACTCGAAAAAATCGCAGGCACTGGAGCTGAAAATCGCGTTACCAAAAAGGATATTTTGGACTACCTGGCGAGTCGTAGTTCTAAGTCCATAGTCGATAGTCAACAGTCCATGGTTGATAGTCAACAGGCAAACCCGAAACAGGAAACAGCAAACCCAAAACACGAAACTTCGAAAGGAATTGAAGTGGTGCCGATGGACCGAATGCGGAAGTTGATTGCGGAGCGAATGGTGGAATCGAAGCGTATTTCCCCGCACGTTTCGTCGTTTGTGGAAACCGACATGACCAATATCGTACTTTGGAGGAATCAAATCAAGGATGAATTTAAACGCCAAACGGGCGAAGGATTGACCTTTACCCCACTTTTGATTGAAGCGGTTGTAAAAGCCATCAAAGATTTTCCGTTGATCAATATTTCGGTAGAAGGCGATAGTATCCTCAAAAAGAGAGACATCAACGTCGGGATGGCCGTTGCTTTGCCAAGCGGCAACCTCATTGTTCCCGTTATTCACAACGCCGACCAATACAGTTTGATTGGGCTTGCCAAAAAAGTCAACGACTTGGCCAACCGTGCTCGTCAAAACAAATTGACTGCCGACGACCTTGCAGGAGGCACTTATACGGTTTCAAACATTGGCACGTTTGGAAACATCATGGGAACGCCCATCATTCTCCAACCCCAAGTAGCCATCATGGCGTTTGGAGCCATTCAGAAACGCCCCGTGGTCATCGAAACTCCCCAAGGCGATGTAATCGGTATTCGTAGCATGATGTACATTTCTCACTCGTACGACCACCGCGTGGTAGATGGTGCGTTGGGAGGAATGTTTGTCAAACGCGTAAGCGACTACCTTTCGGAATTTGACTTGAATCGGAAATTGTTCTAAGCGTTTTACGCCAACTTCTTTTCCTAAATTGCGTCAGAGACGCTAGACCGTTTTCGCCCCGACATATTGTCGGGGCGAGCCGTTTAAGATCGTTGAAAATTAGGATTTAACCAACCCATCGGCACATCCGCCACAATGCTCCCGTCGGGGTCAAGCACTCTCCCCTCTGCCCTACCTTCAATTTTAAATCCTATTTTTTTATACAGTTCAATGGCCGTTGGGTTACTCTCGCGGGCATGAAGCTCCACCCGTAGTATGTCTTTTCTTTCCGTTTGAACGTATTTCAACAAAGCCGTAAACAACCTCTTTCCCACGCCTTTGCCTTGGTAGTCAGGATGTACACAAATGGTTGTATCGCCAAATAAGTGCGTAAAACACTCAATTCCCAATGAATAGGTATGGACTTCGGCTACAATCTCACCTGCTTCTTCGGCCACCATTGAGCAACCATTCGCCAAGCTTTTACTCAAAAAATTATAAATATAGCTTTCTAAAATCTCGTGTTCTTTGCGGGCAATTCCTCCCGAGCGCCGCGCGACAGTTTTGTACAATTGCTGGATTCGGCTCAAATCCTCTAGCGTTGATTTTCTAATCTCCATCCTATTAAACAACTTTATTAAGTAGCAGAGCAAAAATTTCAGGCCATTTGTTATCAATATAATTCGTTGATTATGAACGAATAACAAATAACGGTTAACACCCTTAAAAACGGTTAACACCCTTAAAACTGGTCAAATGATAAATGCCCCACTGCTTCGTGCGCAATTTCGCGAATGTGTGGCAGCACGGGGTTGGTGTCTTCAGAGCGCCAAATTAAGTATAATTGGGTAAGATTTGGTAATTTAATGAAGCGTACCCCCAACGCCGACGAACCCTGACGATACGAAATAGGAAGCACCGACAAACCGAGTTTCTTCTCCACCAACCGCAAAATCGTAGCGCCATAATTGGAATGATAGACTACTTTTGGTCGAAAACCACCTTGTTCAAACACATTGTTCAGCAACTTTCCATAGTTGACATCCATTTCGATTTTGGGCAAAATAAAGCCCGATTCCAAACACTGCTCAATGCCCGTAAACGTATGTTCATTGAGCCAATAATCGGTAGGAACAACCAAGGCAAAATGTTCTTCAAACAATAATTGTGTCGTAAACTGCGCATCTGTAGAAATTTCACGGGTAAAGCCCACGTCAATTTCGTGGCTCGACAAAGCTGCAATAAGCTCTACCTCAGCAATTTCTGTAAGTTGTACCTTCACATCGGGAAATCGTTGGTACATCATCGACAACACTTCGGGAAGAATAGAATAAAGTGCCGAACCAGGGTGTCCCATTCGTATCGTACCAATCGAACCACCGTGAATTCGTTGGGTTTGCTCAATGATATTCCTCAACTGAAGCTGCATTCGACTGATTTCATCTCGAAAATAGCTTCCCGCTGGTGTCAATTTTACGTTACGCTTGTCACGCTCAAACAAAACAACCCCCAACTCCTCTTCCAATTGCTGAATATGACGGCTGAGTGCAGGCTGAACAATAAATAGTTTCTCGGCAGCCCGCGAAAAATGCAACTCCTCTGCAACCCCCAAAAAATAATTCAGTTGACGGAAATCCATTTTATAAAAAGAAAACACTTATACGTTTTCAGCATAAATCTATCAAAAAATAACATTTCTAATTATTAAAACCACGTATTTAATTTGCACCATTACTTTAAAACTCACCACCACCTATACTGCCATGATACAAATTTTGGAGTACCAATCCGTCTATGAAGAACCAATTATTGACTTAATTTTAGACATTCAACAGCTTGAATTTAAAGTCCCCATCACCCTCGAAGACCAACCCGATTTGTTGATTATCCCTGAGTTTTATTGCAAAAATGCGGGTAATTTTTGGGTAGCAACTACCCTTGATGGTACGTTGGTAGGCACAATTGCCCTCATCGACATTGGCAACAACATGGGCGCTATCCGTAAAATGTTCGTTCACCATGATTTTCGTGGAAAAGCATTTGGGGTGGCGTCTCGATTACTTTCTACGCTTACAAAGCACTGTGAATTACACCACATCGACCGATTATATTTGGGGACTAACCCACGCCTCCAAGCAGCAATGCGCTTTTACGAAAAAAATGGTTTTGCTCAAGTACCCGTTGAAGAATTACCCATTGAGTTTCCACGTATGGCCGTTGACAGTGTCTTTTACCAGAAAACGCTTCATTGATGTCTGTTTCAATCCAACCAGCAACCTTCCACGATGCACAAGCATTGCGAGATTTAAGCGAGCAAACGTTTATTGATACCTACGCCGTTTATAACACGCCCGAAAACATGGAAAAGCACATTTCCACGAAGTTTACCCTGAAACAAATTCAGGCTGAACTCGAAGACACTTCCGTTCAATACTTACTTCTGAAAAAAGCAGAACAACTCATTGGCTTCACCAAATTGGTTAAAAACCATGCTCCGAAAGAACTATCGTCTGAAAACGCCATTGAAATAGAACGATTTTACGTGGACAAAGCCTTTCACGGGCAAAATTTGGGAAAGCACTTAATGAATGAAAGTCTGGATTGGTGCAAAAATTCGGGCTTTAAAACCGTTTGGCTAGGTGTTTGGGAAGAAAACACCCGCGCGTTACAGTTTTACACCAAAATGGGTTTTGAGAAAGTAGGCGAGCACGTTTTTGTACTTGGCACCGAAGTGCAGAATGATTATGTAATGGCTAAGAGCATATAATAAACATCTCACTTGACATCTAATTTGCAACCTTTTATTTCTGCTTTAAACCTATTTCCCCCATCAGCCATAAAACCTGGTAATAGCTCAATGGATTGAGTTGCGGAATAAAGTGTATTACTTTTATCAACCTTTACTTCCGATCTAATTGTATTCTTTGAATACCAATCTTGAGAAATTCGTGAGTTAGGCCCATTTGACAAATAAGGGTTATCGAAGCATCGCTTTACTAAAACACTGCCCAAGCCTATTCCGTAGCCACATGTACTTTCAATATTTTTTATAATATATTTTAAATCAGCACCAAAATATGACTCTTGAATCATACTCTGCTGATAAGCGTTCAACGAAGTTTCATAAAAAGAATTATCACTGCTATTTTCGCTGTTTATATTACCTATCCATTTTGGATTAAAAGAGTTCAAAGTAGAAATATAAAACGGCACAGTATTCATTTGTTCTGAAACCCAAACTGTATCTTTTTCATCTTTACTTGTTAATTTTACTATATATTTTTTTCCAAAATAACCATAAGGGGGATTTACTACAGATGCGTAATCAGAACTATCTTCTGCTGCTTCAAAATATACTGACACTTGGTTTTCATAAGGCATGTCTGGTATCACAACTGTACAGCCCTGAAAGGATTTACTCACAATTTTTGCTTCATATTTCAAAGATTCAGGTATTGACCCCGAGAAACCGATAGAAGTGGGCTTAAAATAAATTTTATAATTATCAAATTTACCTCCTTTTCCGTCAATCAAAAACGCTATGCTTAATAAATTACCTTGACATCTAAAGATTTCACTATTCAACACAGGTCAAATTCGATTTTTTTTTACAAAAACACGAAGAGTGTCATTTATTTCTTGAATACCACAAGCATTTTTTAATTCTTTTAATATATACAAAGTATCAGTTTTTGGCTTAAAAAAAATCTCTATTTTCGAGTTAGTGCTGGCAGTTTCAGAAAGATTTTCGTACCAAGTGTCATTAACTTTTAATCCAAATGTCTGATAGGGGGAATTTGAAGAAATAAATACAGATTTTAATTCATCTCCTTTTAATATATCTACAGATTTATTTATCGGAAGTTCATGTAAATTCGAAGAAATAAAATAATTATTTCTTTCTATTTCTTGACCATTAATTATAAATATGTTTGATACTTTTGATTCAATAGAATTATTTTGACTATTTGCTGCTGAAGTCAAAAGTACTAAACTTGTTCGCCCTCTTGGAATAGAATCAGGAATTTGTATTGGTATTGGGCTTTTAAATCCTTTTCCTACCTCCACAGCAATATCTTTATTGTCCTTGATTGAATAATATGTAAGTTTAGCTATTATTACTTCATTTTGTTCAAACGAGCCAGTAGTTACAAATGAGACACCATATATTTTTTTAGTACAGACTTGCCTAGGAAAATCTGTAACTTGGATAGTATTAGTTATTTTTTTAACTTCAATTGTAAACTCTAATTTTGGAGTAGGAACTAATACACCGCAGCTATTTTCAATAGACTGAATCGTATATGTTTTTGTTTTTAAGGCAAAGATTGGCAGAAAGATTGTCCTAAATTCACCTGATTCATCGAACGAAACACTAAATGTAGTATCCCCATCAGAAAAACTCAATTTACCTTTAGTAGAACCCTCAAACTCTACAACAGTATTCGTGTAAAAACTTGGAGTCTCAATTATACTATTTTGAGGTATTGACCTAACAATAGGCCGAGTCGTTACTTTCAATTGTTCATCATACAAGGCACTTCTCGCCTCAGGGTTTGAGGATTTAATATAAAAACTAAAGAACTTAATAGTAGGTCGAAAAACACTATCATTGGGCAGAATAAACTCCAAAGTTCCATCTTCATTTTGTTTTACTGGAATATCAATATTCTTTATATTACTTCCTATAATTTTCAATTCAACAGTAAAAAAATTATCAAAGTTAAATACCTTATCTGTTTGTATTCTAAATTTGACCTTTTCACTTCCACAATATTTCTTATTTAATACATCTTTTATAATAAAGTCATTTTTAACTTTAATTTCTTTTTCCCCCGTTACTGTAAAGTTTTTAGTAAAACCACATGCTTGAGTAATAACAGATTCAATTTTATAATATTGATTTTCTGTCGGTTTTATTTCTATCCCTGAGGTTGAACCATAAAAATCATTTGAAAAATTTACTAATTCCAAACCATTTGTAAATTTCACCGAATGAGTTGGATTATCACTATTAGAAGTTATATTTTTTAAATAAATATTCAATAGTGCTTTGTAGTCAATTGTATATTTTTCCATTTCATACGAAAAATAGTCTAATTCAATTCTTGGAGGTTCCACTATGTTAATTTCGGTAAAATTAGAAGCAACATCTGGGCTATCACACCTTACTCTTAAATAATATTTACCAAATGTATAAACCGTATCAATATTAAAGGTAAACCTTTTCAAATCAACATTTTTCAATTTATGACTCTTGAACGCCTTTTTATTCTCATCATACATTTCCACATAAAATTTATCAGGGTCAATTATTCCTCCATCATAGTCTATTTCAATTTGAATATTTTTAATATCACATATTTTTTTGGGATAAACATCTACTACTTTTATATTAAAATTATTTACTTTCAATGTAAATTCAGAAGGTGGTATTACTTTACCTAACCCACACGAGTTTGATATACTTTCCAGCTTATATTTCGTAGTTTTTTTGGGCAATAGATTAATAATATTATCCTGAAAAAGCACAAAAGTGCTATCACTCCACATTCCCTTCTCGAATGTATCCATCGTTCCGCGAAATATTTTAACAGGAATATTGGCAACAGAATTTTTCATCACATAATAACTAGGTATTTTCACATTAGAATTAATAATTTCTACTGGAGTCCCCATTTCTATTACTGACAACATCTTCATATTAAAATACGAAGAATTACTAATCACCTTGGGATTCGTTGATTCAATTGTTGCTAAAAATGAAAAATTGTATTGAATTTTTTCAGTAGCAAAAAATTCTGGAAGTTTAAACAACAAAGGTGAGGTGCTGTTTAAAGAAGTCACATAAATCGTTGTATCAACCTGAGCAAAATTTGATTTAAGCTTTAGAACAAAGATATTTGTTTTATCCCAACTTCCGCTAAGAACAACTGGGATTTTTAAAGTATCCCTTGAACATGTTGTTGGCAATGCCGTTTCAGCAATTGTGATTGACTGTGCATTTAAAACAGCATTAACAGCCATAAAAATCAGGAATAATAATATAAATTTGAGCTTCATTGGAAATACTTTAGATACAAATGGCTTTCAAATTAGATTTCACTAAAATAACTATATATTTATAACTTAACAAATGAGTCAAGGAAATTAAAATTTTGTTATTTTATAAAGAGAAGCAGAAATGGCACATTTGTACATCACTCAAATATCTTTGACAAATGCGCCTGTTTCCCATTTGACGTAGTTGAGAGTTCTAAAGGCCACCACGTTGCAAAAATGTGAAGAGAATTTAAGCCCCAATTATTTCACCAAAACCTTATACTCTTTCTCAAACACCGTTATCGACAACGGATAGCTGCTGTCTAGTTTGTTGTAAGTAGCCGATTCTTGATTGAGGCGGTGTTTGGTCACTTTGGCGCGGAGTGTCAACGATTGAGAGCTTTTCAATGTCTGTTTCAACACAAAAGAGCGTTCTTCGCCAGGATTTAGGTTGTTGTCTGAAAGTTTTTTAGCAGCAGGCCACCACTCCCATTTCTCTCCGATTCGGTCGTATTTTGAAGCAATAACCTTGTTTTCAGCATTTACGAGTTCCAACAAAATCGAGTAATAACGTTCGGGGTCACCCGTTGGAAGGCGGTGCCCTGCAAATTCATTTTTCAACGTCAATCGGTAATCAAGTTCCTCGCCGACCTTGTAAGTAGTAGCCAATTTTGAAGTCGTAAACGACAACCCCTTCAGCCCCTTGGTTTTAGCGCCTTTTTCTTTCGGTATGCCCGACCCTGCAAAGTAGTGTAAATGGCTTAGCCGCTTGCCATAGCCTGTTACAATTTCTCTTTCTACGGGCTCCATGTGACAGCTAATGCACGTCTTTTGACCGTAAAAAGGCCCTTTTTTCCATTCATCGCCTGTCTCAAAGGTACAAACGAGCGTTGGCGTTACGACAGCACTGGCATTGTGGCACGAAATACAGAGCTTTTCTGATAAAAATTCGGGGTCTTTTTTAGTGGCGTGCGGGGCTTTGGCCGTCCCTGTTGTACCAATCACAACGTTGTCGCGCACGTGGCAACTCGCGCAATTGATTCCCTCCTGCTGAAGTTCGCGGTCAAAATGTGGATTTTTTTGTTTTACAGGCTGATAAATATCTCCGTCGAGCAACCCAGAAACAACGTATTCTTGTTGATTTTGAAGCGGAATGTGGCAGTTGATGCACAAATATGGGCTAGATTCTTTCTTTAACTCCGCCTGAAACTGCTTGTCTGTCCACGCGTGAGAGTGCGTTGAATGCTGCCATTCTTCGTAATGTGCCTGATGGCAAGCTCCGCACTGTTTGGCGCTCAAAGAAGCCAATCCCTTTGGAACTTGCTGATGTGGCACCGCCTTTTCCCAGCTTTTAGTGAGCGGTACTACTTTTTTTTCAGTGGCTTTCAGATAGACTTGATACGCCACAATTCCCACAAAAACAGCAAGAGAAAGGTAAAACAGTTTTTTTGAGGACACTATTTTAAGTTTTTACGACGGTTACGTTGGAAATCTTCAAGCACAAAACCTCCCAAGCCTTTGAGGTTGCTGTAATACGCACGGCCGTTGTTGACCCGCGTAAATTCCTGTACAAATTGCTTCAAATAAGGATCTGACGCAATCATAAAGGTTGTAATCGGAATCTCCAATCGACGGCATTGCGCGGCCAACGTAAGCGTTTTGCTAACAATCTTGCGGTCGAGGCCAAAGCTATTTTTATAATACTTTATTCCTTCCTTCAAACAAGTCGGTTTTCCGTCGGTAATCATGAATATCTGCTTGTTTTTGGTCTTGCGACGACGCAACAAATCCATCGCCAATTCAAGCCCCGCAACCGTATTGGTATGGTAAGGCCCTACTTCCAAATACGGCAAGTCTTTGATTTGAATTTGCCAGGCGTCGTTTCCAAAAACGATGATATCGAGCATGTCTTTGGGATACTTGGTCTTTATGAGTTCGGCCATGGCCAACGCCACTTTCTTGGCGGGCGTGATACGGTCTTCCCCGTACAAAATCATGGAGTGACTAATATCAATCATCAGCACCGTAGCCGTGCTGGTTTTTTGCTCTTTATCAACGACCTCTAAGTCGTTTTCTAACAAATAGAAATCTTCGGCTCCGTGGTTGATTTGCGCATTTTTGATGGATTCCGTCATCGAAATTTGTTCCAACGAATCCCCAAATTGAAAATTACGAACATCGCTACTCAGTTCGTCTCCCACGCCCGTGTAAGGTGTACGGTGATTGCCCCCCGACTTAGAACGTTTGAGCTTTCCAAAAATCTCTTCAAGGGCACTTTTACGAATACTCCGCTCGCTTTTGGGCGTCATCATTACTTGCCCCTCTTCGTTTTCTTCGGTAATGTAGCCTTTACGTTTCAAATCGTCGAAAAAATCACCAATTCCGTATTGGTCATCCGTCAGTTTGTATTGACGGTCCAACTGATTCATCCACGACATCGCCTGCGACACATCGCCCGAAGTCATCAAAAGCAATTGTTGAAAGATATTCAACAACTCCTCAAACTTGTTTTTACCTGATTGCTCAGACGGTTTAAATTCAGAAAAGCGATGCCCTATCATTGAATTGATTTTTAAAGGTTATCGGTAAAAGCTTAGATTCCTTTTTGAATTCTAACAAATAAAAGGTCGTAGAAGTTTAATTTAGGCCAAATCATCTTTTCATTAAAAAGCCTCTCGTTTTTACTCGAGAGGCTTTTTAAGAAAGATAACTTATCAATGTTCTACATCTCTAAATTCAAAATAGCTCCAAGGATTTTAGAACTTACCGATTGCTCTTCCAATTGTAGAATCTTTATAAATTCTATCAATTCTGAACCGTTAAAAATAGCAACGCCATTTAATCCTCTTGGAATAGAAGGAGCATAGTCGAAAACTTTATTTACGACAGCATTATTAACATCAGAAAATACTGCTACTGGTTTAATAATGATACCCTCACTTTTTTTAAGTGCATCTACTACCCCATTTTGCCAAGTTGAATTCTTATAAGAACCTATCATTAGTAGTGTATAGCCATTTAAATTTGCTAACACATTCTCAGCTTCACCTTCCGTCCGAGGAATTATAAAGCCATTCATTTCAAGGAATCTACTTTGCTCTTTAACAAGTTCTTGATTATTCATAGGTACAATTAATGGCAAAAGGGTTGATTATTTTCAATTTTGATTTTAGAAATTGCGAATCTAGGTCAATACATCATTAAGCTTTTTCGCCGCAGAACTCTTCAAAAGCCGTAATGAGGTGTTCGCCAATCATTTGGGCATTACGTCCTTCGATGTGGTGGCGCTCAATAAAGTGCACCAATTCATCGTCTTTGAAAATCGCAATCGCTGGCGATGATGGAGGATATGGCAAGCAATACTCACGCATTTTGGCCGTTGCATCTTGGTCAGCACCCGCAAACACGGTTACCAAGTTATCAGGTTTCACGTCGCTGTAATGCAACGCTCCCAACACGCCTGGACGGGCTGCACCTGCTGCACAACCACACACCGAGTTTACAACGACCAAGGTCGTTCCTTTGGTATTGGCCATAAATTGATCCACTGCTTCAGCCGTTTCGAGGCTAGTAAAACCGTTATCGGTCAATTGAGCCCGCATAGGAGCTACTAAATGTGGAGGATACATAATCTGTTTACAGTTTTTAAGTTGACAGTTTTAAATATAGTATTCGCCTTTGGATTACATAAACCCAAGTTCGAGTCTGGCTTCGTCGCTCATCATATCTTGAGAGTACGGCGGATCCCAAGTCAGCTCAACGCTAACATCGTTGATTCCCTCAATTTCGCGAATTTTTTGTTCTACCTCAACAGGAATTGTTCCTGCCGAAGGGCACGATGGCGACGTGAGGGTCATTTCAACATACACATTGTTGACAGGGAATATTTTTAGGTCATAAATCAAGCCAAGTTCCCACACGTCCACGGGGATTTCGGGGTCATATACTTGCTTGATGGCTTTGACGACTTCTTCTTTCAGTTCTGCTTCAGACATAATACGTAAGTGTTAAGCAATAAGTTGTTTTTGGGCAAAGTCTTTCATACGTACAATCATTGAAGCCAACCCACCTGCGCGGCGCGAAGTGATGATGGTACTCATGCCAATTTTATCAATGAAGTACAAATCTGCATTGGCTACGTCCTCTGGTTTTTCGCCCGAAAGGATTTTAATCAGCAAACTCACCAATCCTTTACTAATTTGGGCAGTAGGTTCGCTATCGGCTTCAAAATACACCCGGTCGCCACGCATTTCGGTATGTAACCACACCCGCGACTGGCAACCTTTGATGAGGTTATCATCGGTTTTATATTCCTCCGCAATCGGAGACAGCTTTTTTCCCAAGTCAATGATATACTGGGTTTTTTCCAATTGGTCATCGAAGAGGTCAAAATCTTCGATAAGAGCGTCCTGTTTTTCGTTAATTGTCATTTATTTTTAACGAGCCATGCACTCGTTATTTTTGTTTAGCTCAACATTTTTTTAACTCTCTCTAACCCCACTACTAATTTATCAATTTCTTCTTTTGTATTATAAACGGCAAAAGAAGCGCGGGAAGTTCCGACAATTCCAAGACGTTTCATCAACGGCTGTGTGCAGTGGTGCCCCGTCCGAACGGCAATGCCTTGTTGGTCCAAAATGACGCCAATATCTTGCGGGTGAATGCCTTCCATTACAAACGACAATACACTTACTTTCTCCTTAGCCGTACCCACAATTCGCAAGCCTTCAATGCTTTGCAAGGCATCGGTTCCATATACCAAAAGCTCATGTTCATAATCAGCAATGGCCTGTTTTCCAAGCGCTTCTACGTACTCAACGGCCATTTTTGTCGCTACAACATCGGCAATGTTAGGCGTTCCTGCTTCAAATTTGTAGGGCAAATCGTTGTACGTCGTCTTTTCAAACGTTACTTCTTTTATCATTTCTCCACCACCACGATACGGCGGCATGGCGTTCAATATGTCTGTTTTGCCGTACAACACCCCCATTCCCGTAGGGCCGTACAATTTATGCAACGAAAACACGTAAAAATCGCAATCCAACGCCTGAACGTCAATGTCAATGTGTGACGTAGCTTGTGCGCCATCAATCAGCACTTTTGCTCCTACTTCGTGCGCTTTTTTGATGATTTCAGCCACGGGATTAATGGTTCCCAACGCGTTTGAAACGTGCACAACCGACACCAATTTGGTTCGCTCTGAAAGCATTTTTTCAAACTCATCCATGAGCAATTCGCCTGCATCATTGATGGGAATGACCCGAAGTACGCAGCCTTTTTCTTCACAAAGCATCTGCCAAGGCACGATGTTGGAGTGGTGTTCAAGGGTGCTTATGATGATTTCATCCCCTTCTTTTAAAAAAGTACGGCCATACGATTGAGCCACTAGGTTGATTCCGTCGGTCGTTCCGTAGGTAAAAATGATTTCTTCTACGCGGGATGCGTTAAGAAAGGTTTGGATTTTATGGCGCGAAGCCTCGAAAGCAGAGGTTGCTTTTTCGGCTAAAAAGTGAATACCACGGTGAATATTGGCGTTGTAATGCCCGTAATAATTGGCCAATGCCTCAAGAACAGGAAGGGGTTTTTGGGTAGTGGCGGCGTTGTCAAAGTAAACCAATGATTTACCATGAACTACCTCATTGAGAATGGGAAAGTCTTGGCGTATTTTTTGAATATCTAGCATAAACACAGATAAGTGAGTTCCAAGTCAAAAATCAACCTACAATTGAGTATTCGGTTTGATTTATTGCTAATAGTTTTTGACTTTTGGTTAAGACAACAAAATAAAACAGAATTCAGTTTGGACATTTTCTAAATAAACTCAACTTCCCTATGAAAAAGCTCACCCTTAATGACTATGAAAGTGCCGTTGCGCCGATTTTAACGGATTTAAAAGCCCATTTTGAGAACAAAGAATTTGTGGTTTCGGATGTGATAGATGATGAATCCCATCAATACGTCAATCTCGTGCAAGAAGGTGGTGGCGTACTCGGAGTGGCGTTGGTAGGCTACACCTATGTGCTCGAAAAAATGGGCATTCGTTTTCTGAAACTGGCTGGGACTAGCGCAGGAGCCATTAATACCATGCTGTTGGCCAGTATCGGATACCGCAACGAAGAGAAATCGACTGAAGCCCTTAAAATTTTGTCCAGCACCAACCTTTTCGACTTTGTGGATGCCTTTTGGGTGGTAAAGCGCATAATCGCTTGGGCTATGAAGTATAAGCCCAAGTTGACAATCAAAGCGTTGTTTTCGGCGATTGGTCTTAGCCTAATTCTTGCCGTCGTATGTAGTATTTTTTACTGGATTTACCGAGACGCCCCCTCTACGCCTGCCCTCGTTAGCATTTTATATGCCATTAGTGGGGTGTTACTTATTTGTTCGGCCGTGATTGTGAGCTACGTTTATTATTTGTATTACCGTTTCAAACGCAGCCGATTTGGCATAAGCAAGGGCAATGCTTTTTTAAAATGGATGCAAGGCATTTTAGAAAACAATGGTATTTCTTCCTTGAAAGATTTTCGTGAAAAAATTGAAAAAACGGCGACCCACATTCAACTCCGCCCAACGCGCGAAGACCACCTCAAAGTGACTGACCTCAATCAACCCAAACTAGAGGATTCTATTACCATCATTGCCTGCGACATTACAAAACAAGTGAAAGTGGAGTTTCCCAAAATGTGGCGATTGTACTGGGACGACGAAGCCCAAGTTCAGCCCTCTGCTTTTGTACGTTCTTCGATGTCGGTTCCAATTTTTTTTGAGGCATTCCAAATCAATAATATTCCCAAAAACAGCGTAAAAGAAGCTTGGAAAGAATTCTTTTTGGTAGAAAACCTCAGTGATATTCCTAGTGGTGTGCAATTTGTTGACGGCGGGATTGTCTCCAATTTCCCCATCAACGTTTTTTTCAACCCCAACCTTAAAACCCCTCGTTTGCCTACGTTTGGTATTAAGCTCGACGACGATGCCACTACCATTCATGAATACGAGACATTTGGCAGTTTTATCATGGGTATGTTTAACACCGTTAGGTTTAATTACGACCGTGAATTTTTGCTAAAAAACCGAGATTTTGAGAAAACCATTGGCCGAATTGACGTTCGAGGGTTTAATTGGCTCAATTTTAACATTTCGGACGAAGAAAAGTGCCAACTTTTTGTAAAAGGAGCGCAAACTGCCGCCGACTTTTTGAAAAAATTTGACTGGGAAGCCTACAAAAAAGGAAGAGAGCAAATGTACCATGACTTACACGCTGCATGAATTCATACTGCATTTTACCCGACCGCCAAATAAGGTGCACCATTCCTGTAGAAAGTCATTGTATTAAGTTTGGGGATTCTTTACCTTTCTGCCAACAACTTTAAAACTACCTATAGTCATGGTCAATGCAAAACACTTAGCAACGTTCATTTTAGGCGCCGCCGCTGGCGTAGCTTTACACAAGTACCTACAAACCGAAGAAGGTGAAAAGACATTTGAGGATTTAAAAGCGAAGGCCAACGACCTCAAAGGAGAAGCCGAACAAGCACTGGATAAAATGCCTGAGTATTTTGAACAACTCAAAACGGAAGGTTCTGAGGCTTTGAAGAAATATACGCCCGAGGCAGAACGTCTTTTGCAAGAGCTGCTAGACAGCATAAAAGGCAAAACGCCTACCGCCGAAGCCGTTCCCAACGACCCACCGTCACAAGGATAGGCACAAAAGCAAAAGGCGCGTTTGAAACGCGCCTTTTGTATATCCACATCTGCTGAGACGGCTTATTCTTCGCCTGCTACGCTGATGCTTACTGTGTGTTTCACTTCTTTGTGAAGGTCAAGTTGTGCTTTGTAAGTACCTACAACTTTCACATCTTCGATAGTGATTTTCTTACGGTCAACATCAAAACCTTTTGCTTTAAGTGCGTCAGAGATTTGGATGCTAGTAACGCGACCGAAGATTTTTCCGCTTTCACCCACTTTTGCAGCGATGTTAAGCGTAATATCTCCAATAGCAGCCGCCAAGTCTTCGGCATCTTTCTTGAGTTTTTCTGCTTTGTGAGCAGCTTGCTTCAAGTTTTCAGCTAATTGTTTTTTGTTTGAATCGGTCGCCATTACCGCAAATCCTTGCGGAATGAGATAGTTACGACCATAGCCAGGTTTAACGTCAACGACGTCGTTCTTATAACCAAGCCCAGCAATATCAGTTCTTAAAATAACTTGCATCGTCAGTTTCTCCTTCCGTTTTTTACTTTAATTGGTCAGCTACATACGGTAATAAAGCCAAGTGACGCGCACGCTTGATAGCTTGCGACACTTTGCGCTGATACTTCAAAGAAGTACCAGTAAGGCGGCGAGGTAAAATTCTACCTTGCTCATTTACCAATTTCAATAAGAAATTTGGGTCTTTGTAATCAATAAATTTGATACCCGCTTTCTTAAAACGGCAGTACTTTTTGCGATTTTGGTTACGCTCGATTGGTTCGTTTACAAGTGTCATGTCTTGGCCCTCCTTAGTTGTTTTCAGTTTGTTTTTTTCCAACTAATCCACTGCGCTTACGCTCAGCATAAGTTACGTGGTGCTTTTCCATAGCAACTGTCAAATAACGCATAACGCGCTCATCGCGACGGAATTCAGTCTCAACCGTTTGGATAAGGCTAGGCTCCGACTTGAACTCAATCAAGTGATAAAAACCAGTGTTTTTGTTTTGGATTGGGTAGGCCAATTTCTTGAGCCCCCAACTCTCTTCGTGTACGAGTTCCGCGCCGTTATCGGTAAGGAGTTTGCGGAACTTATCAACGGTGTCCTTCATCTGTTGATCAGATAAAACGGGAGTCATAATGAACACCATCTCATACTGTTTTGTGAACATACTGAGAATTGTTAAATGTGTATAAAAATAAACTCATTGAAAATGAGCCCGCAAAGGTAGTGTTTTAATTCTAAAATCTCAAATATTACGACCCATTTAGTTGGAAAATAAAAAAAGAACTGTAGTTTTGATACTCAAACTACACGTTTTTATAGCTTAAAATGTCCACAAACGCCATTTTGCCATGCCTACCCCTAACATTCAGCTAACAAGCGACTTCAAAAAGATGACGACCAAAGCCATTTTGGCGATTTCCTTCTTTGTTATAGTGTATCTAATTTTAATTGTGTTGGCTATTGGCCTCACACTTTTAAGCAGTTACTTAGGTATCATGTTTATTACCCTCAAAGTACAATGGATCACCATTGCGGTAGGCATTGGACTTATCGTTATGGGATTGCTTGTTCTTTTGTTTTTGTTAAAGTTCATGTTCAAAAAACACATAGTGGACCGCTCTCACTTAGTCGAACTTACAGCAGAAAGCGACCCTCATCTATTTGCCTTCATAGATTCCCTTGTTAAAGAAGTTGGTACTCAGTTCCCAAAGAAAATTTATCTTTCTGCCGACGTCAATGCCTGTGTTTTTTACGATTCTAGCTTCTGGAGTATGTTTTTACCCATTCGCAAAAACCTCCAAATAGGATTGGCGCTTGTCAATTCTGTTTCGGTACATGAGTTTAAAGCCATACTTGCGCATGAGTTTGGGCACTTTTCTCAACGGAGTATGAAGATTGGGAGTTACGTGTATAACGTTAACCAAATTATTTATAACATGCTTTATGAAAACAACTGGTACGGGACCCTAGCTCAGAAAATTGCGGATATACACGCGATTATTGGCTTTTTCGTCATGGTGGCGGTTAAAATCATCCAAGGTATTCAATTTATCCTCCGCAAAGTTTACGAGGTCGTCAACCTCAGTTACATGAGCCTTTCTCGTGAAATGGAATTTCACGCCGACGAAGTAGCGGCTCACATTGCAGGTTCTAAACCTTTAATTACTTCGCTTTTACGTTTTAGCCTCGCCGACGAGGCCTATAATAATGTACTCAGTTACTATGATGAAAGGTTTACCGAAGCCGTTACGACTAACAATATTTACCCACAACACTATTTTGTGCTCAATTTTTTGGGCAAGGAAAATGGGCTCCCTGTTGTGAATCAATTACCCATGGTGGGACTAGAACAACTCAATCGTTACAATAAGTCAAAATTGGTAATTACTGATCAATGGGCCTCCCACCCAAGTACCGAAGATAGGATTAAACGGCTAGAACAGCTTGACCTTTTGCCAACTCACGAAGATTTGCGACCTGCATCAGCCGTATTCAGCCATATTGAAGCC
This sequence comes from Runella defluvii, assembly GCF_014195535.1. Taxonomy (GTDB): domain Bacteria; phylum Bacteroidota; class Bacteroidia; order Cytophagales; family Spirosomataceae; genus Runella; species Runella defluvii. Next base: position 121,171 of record NZ_JACIBY010000009.1, read on the forward strand.
CATCAGCAACTTCTTACACAAAAGATTTTCTCTACCGTAGTTTATTCAAAACCAACGACTGAGCTTCCAGCCCAGAAATTCGCAGCGGATTATACGGAGAACTATCATAAACGTCGGTTTAGCTCGTTTTTTAACGGGTACTTCGACAGCCAAAATTTACTTACCCAACTTCCCAATGAACCTTCGAACTTCGCGCCAAACCGCAATTTAGATGAGTTATTTGGGGCAAAAATGCTAGAAACCCTCAACAACACCATGGCACTAAGCTATGATTTAATCATCCTTAAACAAATTGCAGAAGATAACACAGGTATCAAAACCTTTGACTATGACGGGGTCAAATACACTGTCAATGACCTAGCCCAACTCCTGCCCTCATTGGAAAAAGAGTTAGATGAATTAAAAGTAAAAGTTGAAGAAAACGACCACGCGATTTACCATTATTTTCATCACTTGGCTACCCAAAAAGGAGAAATTGAGCAGTTTAACGTGGTATATCGTTCGTTTATCGAATTTGACAGATGGAGTGATGAAGCAATGGCGATTTCAGGCAAATTGTCTGATTCACTTCAATTTATACAAGAAACCACGCCCTTCGAGACGATTAGAGAAAACTTAATAACGGTAGGCAAAATAGAAGGCGATTTTAAGCAACACATTGGAAAGCTTTTAGATTTTTCGCTCGTTGAGACGGAATTGTCCCCTCAAATGAAGGAAAGTTTCAAAAAATACCTCTCAAAGACGTGGGATTATTTTACCCAACCTAGCTATGACGACGAAGCTATCAATGTCCTTTTTGATGCCATTCGTAACTTCAATACGGCCGTTACGAGGGGCTACTTTCTGTACAAAAAACAGGTATTATATTTCTATGAAAGCCTAGTATCTGCCCCTCTCGACTAGTGCATCTTAGCATCTTTCTCTCCCGCTTCTACTCGTATTGCAAGGTTATTTTCGGCAGGAGGCAATGGACAAGTCGCGTAAGGACTAAACGCACAGGGTGGATTGATAGACTTGTTAAAGTCCAATACGACATTTCCTGCCTCGTCGGGCACATCTGTGTATAAAAAGCGCCCTGCACCGTAGGTTTCGTGGGAAGTAGTTTTGTCCTTGAAAATAATAAACAATCGTCCACCTCCTGCGTCTGTCGCAGCTAGGCGATACGTTTTTCCGTTATGTTGAAACACAGCATGACCCACCAACGATTGTTGGCTTACCAATCCCAATACATCAGTAATGGCAATGGTGCGTGGAGTAGCTGGTTTTTCAAGCTTTGCCTTTATTTTCCACGATTCATTGACCACAAACCGCTCAACACCTTTAAAATGCGCCAAAGCGGGATGTTCCAAATCCCGAAGTCGAATGCCATATTTTGGTCCACGTTTGATGATAAACCACCGAAGAGCGCCTTGTTCCATGGTAGTTGTTTTGCCCTCCTCAAACACAAATTCGGGAGAAGTTTCTACCTCAATCAGTTTTACCTGTGCATCTGAATGCGCCTTGAAGCTCACTTTGCCATCACGGAGTACTAGCGTCCCTACTTGTTTTGATGCTTTTTTTGGAAAAACAATGTCATTTTTCTCGTCGCTTCCAAAGGTATTATCTCCTTCTTTCAGCCAAAATAAACCTGCGAGGTTCAACCAACCTTCTTCACTTTTCAGCCCATCCATGCGTTTTTGATGCCACTGATTTATTTCATTTTGGTACGTTCCTTCCTCGTTGTTTGGGATAAAACTTACCAATAAAACACTGAAGCCTAGCGCTAAAAAAAGAAGTACAGAATTGGTTTTCATAATTTAGTCTTCGGGGTATGGAATGAAAATAAAGCCAGCAAAATCGCCTTGAATGACAAATAAACAGCAGTATTCGTCGGGGTTTTTATAGTTTTCTTTGAACAATTCGATGGATTCAAGACCTACGAGATTGCGTTGGATAAATTCGTCTAACATGGAAGCGCGGTACGACCATTCGTTTTCTAGCTCGGTTTTTCCAATCAGCAATACCCCAAGTTCTATCTCTTTTTGTACCGCCACAAAAATGGGGTGGGTGGAAAAGCCTCGCTTCCGAATTTGATAGGAAGCTTCTTTGAGCTGGTCAGAAACCTTGACAAAATCTTGTGATACTATCCCCAAAAGCTGTTTGTTTACTTCGGGTGAATTAGCATCATCCATTAAGGTATTTTCGTTGCTGTGGTTAATCATGTTTTTTGAATGTCGAATGTAAAAATTCAGATTATTGAATACAATCTGACTAGAGCCGTGCTGCCAATAACAAGCTAAGGTCTTTGTGACGCATCGAAAACTTCTTGGCGATAAAAGGATTTGTCAACGTGCCACGGTGCGTATAAACTCCTTTACTAAACCAACGACGCGCATACATCATTTCCTCAACGCCTCCTAACGAGCCCATTTTCAACAACATAGGCAAAAAGACGTTGCTCAACGTAACACTTGCCGTATGTGCCACCCGCGATGCAATGTTGGGCACACAATAATGAATGACGTCGTATTGTCGGTAAATTGGGTCTTTGTGGGTCGTAATTCGCGAGGTTTCGATGCAGCCTCCTTGGTCGATGGACACGTCGATAATCACCGAGTTGGGTTTCATTTTTGAGACCATTTCTTCGGTAACAACGTAAATATTTTGGCCGTCTTCGGGGCGCAGAGCACCAATAACGACATCGGCCCGCTGCACGGCTTCCGAAAGCGTATCTGACTCAATAATTGAGGTATAAATGTGCTGCCCAATGGCATATTTCAGCCGTTGGAGACGGTAAATGTGTTGGTCAAAAATTTTGATTTCAGCCCCTAGCCCCAGCGCTGTACGGGCGGCGTATTCTGCCACAGTTCCCGCGCCGATGATGACTACTTTGGTGGGTGGAACTCCCGTAATTCCGCCCAAAATTATCCCTCTCCCCTTGTTGGCACTGCTCAAATACTCGGCGGCAATAAGCATGACGGTACTTCCTGCAATTTCGCTCAATGAACGTATCACAGGCTGACCGCCAGCGGGGTCTTCAATGTACTCGTAGCCAAGTGCCGTAATATTTTTCTGATTGAGGTGTTCAAAATATGAACGGTCGCGGGTGGGAAGATTGAGCGCCGAAATAATGGTTTGGCCATTTTTCAGGATTCCAAACTCTTGCTCTACGAGGGGTTCAATTTTAAGGATTAAATCACTCGTAAAAACTTCTTGGGGCGAAAACACAATCTGCGCTCCAGCTTCGCTGTACTCATTATCGGGAAACTGAGCCCCTTCTCCCGCTCCCTTTTCCACAACGACTCGGTGACCATTTCGAACCAAAATCGCCACGGCTTCGGGCGTCAGTGCAATGCGGTTTTCTTGCAGAGATATTTCTTTTGGAAGCCCAATCAACAAGCTTTGCTGGCTTGTTTTGAGCGGGGCAAGCGCTTCTTGCGGATACAAAGCTGTTTGTTGCGCCAATTCGCCAAAACCCATCATGTCCAAATTAGTCGATTTACGTTTGTTGATTTATGCTTTTTTGAGAACCTCCAGTTTCCGAAACCCATCTGGCAGGCTCGAAATATGGATTTCTACGTAACTTTCTGGTAAAAGTTCTTCGATTCGGTCGGGCCATTCAATCAAACAAATATAGCCAGAATCGAGGTATTCTTCAACCCCAATATCGTACGCCTCAGCCGTATTTTTTAGTCTATAACAATCAAAATGGTAAATCGTTTCCCCATCGGCGGTGATATATTCATTCACAATCGAAAACGTCGGACTTTGAACGTTATTCATCACCCCCATGACCTTGCCTAGCGCCTTCACAAACGTTGTTTTTCCCGCTCCCATGGCTCCATTCAATAGCCAAATGGTTTCGTTCCCACAAGCTTGCAGGACTTTGGCGGCCACCTCTTCGATGTCTTCTAACCCAAAACGTTCGATGCTTAACAATGTCATTTTAAAGTACGCCTTGTTTTTTAAGATCTTTGGTCAATTGCTCCATCAACAACCGATGTGCCTCAGGATTGGGGTGTCCATCGTACGTAAGCTGGTATTGTTTTGCTGGATAGGGAAAAAGCTGACGATAATCCAGCACTTTCATGCCCCGTTCTTTCAATAGAGCAGGCATAGGTGAATCCTTTTTCAAGGCATCGGGGTACAAAATCACGTAGAACTTATCGTTTTTAAACTGCTTTTTGTACTCGTCTTCCGTTGCTTTAATCAAATTTGCCGTCAATTCGTAATCTTTCGGGCGATACACAAAAGGAAAATCCATCGCAAAATGCTGACGAACTTTGCTTTTAAACAACATCATTCCAAAACGGTATTTCAAAGGGTGTGCAAACCGATAGACCCCTTGCGTTTGCATGTTTTTTTCATCAATATCGGGAAAATAGCCATCGTACATGCCAATCCAGCCTACCGACGGAATAGCTCGGTTGACGTGGTCTTCGATGTAGGTATAAATCCCAATACCGTCTTTTTGAGCCACTTGTTGCACAACATTTTGGTGCTGCAAACGAGCCAGTGCATGTCGCGGAGAATAACCAAAGAAGCCATAATTGTACGCCTGAACGTCAGCGTTGTCTTTTTGGAAATAATAAGGCATGGTTTCATTGTCGCGCACGGCATCTCCGTAGGTAAACGAGCACCCAAAAAACAGCGCATATTTATTTCGCACAGTGTGTGCAGAATCGGCAAAAGGCGTAATCCGCCGCGAGAACGAATCGACCTTCATCGGAATTTGAATAAAAGGCTTTCCGTCCAGCGTTTTGGCCCAAACAAAAGTATGATTTGGAATGGGCTTACGTCCCAAAAATTCGTCAAAAGCATAGCTCGAATCATACGCAGGACCAGCGTACTGAGGCCCCGTTGGGGTGGTAGGTTGTTTTTGACCCGCATCATGTATCCATCCAACGGCCGTTTCCACCCCCAAAATCACGAGTACAATCGTTACCACCGAAAGTAGGATATTTTGCAAAAGAGGTGATGAATTTCTGATGAGTAGCGACAACGCCACCAACGACACCGCCCAAGCGGCTACGCGAAAGCCAATCAGGCGCAAATCGTAGTCAAACCAAACGCCATCACCGTTTCCCACAAAAAACTCAACCCCGATAAGCACCACTAACAACAGCGTCACTAGCGATATAAAAACGCCCAGTCGGGCAAGCAATGTCTTATTTTTTTCAAAAAATTGCATTCGTAAAAAGCTGTTCAAAATGAGCCCACAAAGGTACAAATTAATCCTACGCCCGCAGTCCTGCTCGCACGTATTTTATCCCCAACTTTACAGTAACTTTGTCGTAAAAAACGCTTCGGTAAGAAAGAAAACGCATTTTTAGTCGCATGAACTCACCACTTGACCCCGTTGTAAATGTCGGATTAATTGGGTTTGGCCTTTCGGGACGGTACTTCCACGCCCCTTTTTTAGCCACAAATCCACATTTTAAACTTTCAAAAGTTGTTACCCGCAACACCACTTCTGTCCACGATTTTGACCCAACTATTGCCGTTGTAGGCAGTGCAGAAGCGCTTTTGGCCGATTCAGAAATCGACTTGGTGTTTATTTGTACCCCCAACGACCTCCACTTCCCCTACGCAAAAGCGGCTTTGGAGGCTGGCAAACACGTTGTTATCGAAAAACCTTTTACCAATACCACTGCCGAAGCTGATATTTTAATTGCATTGGCGGCAGAGAAAGGACTTACGATTACGGCTTATCAAAACCGCCGTTGGGACTCCGACTTCCTGACCATACAGGCGTTATTACGAGAAAATAAATTGGGCGATATTGTAGAATACGAAGCTCATTTTGACCGTTTTCGCCCCGAAGTAGCCAAAGGTACCTGGAAAGAAGTGGCGTCGGCGGGCGCGGGTAATCTCTATAATTTGGGACCACATTTGATTGACCAAGCACTCGTACTTTTCGGAACACCCAAAAGCGTAACGGCCACCATCAAAACCATTCGTCCTGACGGAGAGACGGACGATTATTTTGACATTCAAATGAACTATGCAGATAAACGCGTCATTTTGAAAGCCAGTCTGATGGTGTTCCAAAACGACCTTCGCTACATTATTCATGGCAATAAAGGCAGCTTTTTTAAGTCAGGATTGGATGTTCAGGAAGAAACGCTTCGCAAAAATGCGCTACCCAACACTGATGACTGGGGAAGCGAACCAGAAAAGCTTTGGGGAACACTTTATACCGAGGCAGGTGCGGAAATAATCCCGAGCCAAGCTGGGCATTATGCCCCTTTTTACGAAAATGTGTATCAAGCGATTGTCAATAAAGTGCCATTAGAGGTGACACCTCAACAAGCTCGAAATACCACCCGAGTGATGGAATTAGCCCTCGAAAGTAGTCAGTCGGGAAAAACTATCTCTTTTGAATAACAACTAGCGCTGGGTAGTCAACCTATCCAGCGCTATGTTTAGTACAAGTTTGTTTTTATTTAAACTTCGCTGCCAGTGTCACACTGTTTGCAACAAGCCCCGTGCTTCTCATATAATGCCCCACTCGCAATTCCAGCGAATTGAAGTGGTTCCAATTCATGACTCCGTTCAACGGCATGAGCTTAAACCCAGCGCCCACAAAATGCGACTGCAAGGCCGAAACGTCATAATCGCTGGTATGAAATTCGCTCGACGCCGAATTTTGTTGGTAAGGAGCGAAATAGTCAATCGCCGTTTGGGTATTAAAACGATAAAAAGGAGTGATGACAACGAACGGCGACATTCGGACTGAAGTTTCGAGGCTGGCCGTATGGGCCGTCATCCCCCAGTCATCTTGGTAAAAACGATAGGAAGTACGGAAAATAAATTTATCGCCCATAAAGTAATTGGCTCGAAGCGCAATTGGTAGCTTTATACGCGTCCCTGGTAGTTTTTCAAGCCCTTCGGAGCCATTATTGAAATACACACGGTGATAAGGCGTACTCAATAATCCTTGTTGGTACGATGGTTCGGCAATCAATGCCACTTGTAAGCGAGCATTGATAACTTGAGCCCAAGAAAACGCCGCTGAAAAAGATTGTCGCGGTTTGTAGTCAATCGGATTTGGGTCACTTTTGGCCCCAGACCCATATCCTACTGGACGCAATTCTACTGGTAAAATAACCGACCACGTATCAAAAAATGCGTTGATTTTAACGCCAAATTCACGGTTATTATCGCGGGAGTTTTTTACAAAATTAAGGCTCCCCCCCAACGATTTGTAATCGTATTCTGTAGAGGCCGAACCCGAAATCCCAAAGGTTGTTCTCGATTTTTCATCTTTCATCGACCAACCAATCGTTGGATACACGCGTGTATCACGATAAGAGGCCGAAGTGAGCGAAATAACCGCATTGGGGTCGCTTGTCGTTCGCGAAGGTTTAGAACGTCCTCCACCTTTACCCGAAGCCGACGTGACGGTCTGAGTTACAGGCTGTATGTTGGTTGAAGAACCACTTGAAGAAGCGCCCGTCAAGGTACCTTGCGTTACTGGATTTGGATTTATTTTATCCGACGAAGCCGACGTGTAGGTATCCACCCCCATGTCCACGGTCAATGAGTGTTTGCGCTTTTTAGCATCCGTTTTCACCCATTTAAGATCCAGCGTATTTCCAAAATCAGTTAGTTTTTCGGTACCAATACCGCCAGTAACAGCAGAGTTATTACCATTTTGGTGATAATAACTTGAGACCAAATTTACTTCTTCTAATTTTAGTTTTTTCACTTGGTAGTTTGAGTTCGTCGCGAGGCTTTTTTGTTGGGCATTAGCCCCGCACAAAAAACTCAAATAAAGTCCAACGGCAATGGTTAATTTTTTCACTTGAAATTCATAGGTTAAAAAAGAGTTTAGCCTCACAAGAAGCTTTCAGATAGACTATACGATGCCTACAATGTAAACGTTGCGAAAACTGCTCTATTTTTTCTTTTAAAAAACATAAAAACGGGGAAGCAAAGTCGCCTTTACTTCCCCGTTTTTGAATTACAGCAAAAATTTATTGGTGTCTCAACGACTCTCGCCCAATTTCTTTTATTGAACGGCAGCCCGCCAAAGCCATGGTAAGATCAAAATCGGCTAAATAATTCGATAAAACTTCTTTTACCCCTGCACTTCCACCCAATGTAAGCCCATATACGTACGGACGCCCTAAGCACACAGCCGTTGCGCCCAAGGCCAGCGCTTTGAATATATCAGCGCCACCACGTACACCGCTGTCGATAAGAATAGGCATACGGCCTTGCAGTGCCTCGGCAATCAGCGGCAGCATGTCCATCGTCGCAACGGCACCATCGACTTGCCGACCACCGTGGTTGGATACCACAATCCCATCTAGGCCATAATCAAGGGCTTTCAGTGCATCATCGGGATGAAGAATGCCTTTCAACAAAATGGGCAGTTTTGTGCGTTTTCGTAAATAACCCAAGTTTTCCCACGTCAACGATGGCCGTGTATAAATATCTATAAATTTTTTGACGGCTTTGCGGGGATAACCCGAGGTAGCGTTTTGCCAAAAACTACCTGGATAATGGCTAATCGCGCTAAAAAGCGTACGAATGGCATCAAAAGTGATGGTTGGTTTTGGCGCAGGTGCGGCATCTGGCTCGTCTAACAACTTTCTAAATACGGGGTCAGAAGTATATTGCGCAATGCCGAGACCGTGTATAAAAGGCAAATACGCCAATTCTAAATCTTGGGTTCTCCAGCCCAAAAGAGTCGTGTCGAGGGTAACAACAATGGCTTCGCAGCCTGATTTTTCGGCCCGCTCTACAAAACTCGCCACGAGCTCATCCGACTTACTCCAATACAATTGAAACCAGCGTGGTTGCGAACCCATCGCCTCCGCGCATTGTTCCATCGGCACCGACGCTTGATTGGAAAAAATATAAGGAATTCCTAGCTCCGCTGCCGCCTTAGCTACCCCCAAATCGGCCTCAGGATGAACCATTTCCAATACGCCAATCGGCGACAGTAAAAGTGGGTAAGGTAGTTTTCGGCCAAACAAGTTAATACTGGTATCTCGCACCGACACATCGCGAAGCATTCGGGGCAATACCCGCCATCGTTCAAAAGCCGCGCGGTTTTGAGCCATGGTGCTACCGTGACCAGCTCCTCCTCCAATATACGCAGCCGCTTTGGGCGACATAGCCCCCAGAGCTTTTTTTTCTAAAAGGGCATTATCAACAGGAATCGAAGAAACCAGACCCGATGCACCGTCGAGGTATATCTTTTTTTGACGCTCAAATCCATTCATTTTCACCAAATGATTTACTTACCAACAAGTCAGACGATTGCTCAGTACGGAATGCCTATTTTTTTATAGATGAAGTGCATCAGCCACGCGGGGCCAATCATTAAAAATTGTAAATCTTTAAAAAAAGAAGGTTTCTTCCCTTCTACTTTATGCCCCCAAAATTGCCCTATCCACGCTATCACAAAAATAGCAACTGATACTTTCCAAAGCGTAAAACCTTGATTTTCTATCTGTTGTGCCAAATACAAACAAAACCCTGAGAAGAACAAAAGCCCAATTGCGAGAGTTACCGACAGACGGAAATAGTAAATACTTACAAAAGCTAAAATCAAAATGGCCAGGTTTAGCTGGAGCATTTCGGTAATGGCAAAAGGTAGCTTTACTCCGTACAATAAACCCACGATGCTAAAAAAGATGGCAGGAACACATATCCAATGTACAAGCTTGTTGGTAGGGTTTTGGTGGCTTTCTCCGTATTCATTCAGCCAAGAATCAATTGTTCTCATAAATCAAAAAGGTTGGTTTTAGTCTTCTCAAATGTATCACTTTTTATTGAAAATTTTAGACATTTCCACTTGTCTTAAAAAATCAGCAACACCTTATTTTCATGCCTTTTTGTGTCATTCTTTGTTTCTATTATTCTTATTTTTTCAAAAATTCTAAAACCATCTTCCTGTAAAAAACGTAGTTAGGAAAGAATAAACCATTTTTCATGTACGTATGAATCCTTCCATTGAACAAATCAACTTACGAATTCAGCCACTACGCCAACAAATTATTAACCACCCAATTTATGCTGCTATCGACAGCATCGACGACCTAAAAATCTTCATGCAGTATCATGTCTATGCCGTTTGGGATTTTATGTCGCTCCTAAAATCATTACAACAATCACTGACTTGCACAACTGTCCCGTGGTATCCGAAAGGTTCGGCAGATACCCGCTTTCTTATCAATGAAATTGTGGTAGGAGAAGAATCTGATGTTGACCTTGAAGGGAATCGAAAAAGCCACTTTGAGCTCTACTTGGATGCCATGCACCAAGCCAAAGCAGACACCCAACCTGTTTTAGATTTTATCCAACACTTTTTGACTTCGGGGCAACTTTCAAATGCGTTTCAGCTTGCAGGTACACCTGCCGCTGCCGCAAATTTTGTGACGCATACGTTTGATGTCATTAATAGCAAAAAAGACCACCTTCAAGCAGCGGTCTTTACGTTTGGGCGAGAAGATTTGATACCGAATATGTTTGTTTCGATGGTCAATGATTTAAACCAAACCTCTCCCGACAACATCTCAATTTTTAAGTATTACCTCGAACGTCACATTGAAGTAGATGGCGACCACCATAGTCATTTAGCGATTCAAATGACCGAAAATTTGTGTGGCACAAACGCCGCTTTTTGGCAAGAAGCCGAAGAAGCCGTGGTAGCCTCTTTAGAACAAAGACTCGCGCTTTGGGAAGGAGCCTACCACGACATTTTGGCTAAAAAAAGTGAGTTAACAATCAATGTTTAGGGCAATCGCAGGCATTGCGTTTACGAAATAGCCCCCACATAAAGCCTTTACGTTGGCGGTTTCGTCTCTTCTTACGCAGCGTTTTCGCATCAGAAGCAGCTTCAATGGTCGTCGTTTCGGCCATCGAAGCTGTTTTTGCTTGGGCGGTTGGCAATTCAAGCATTAACCCCAAAAGCATCAATAAAAATATCTTTTTCATGTCAAAAATTTATAATCGGTCTTTTATTTACCAACGTCTGCGATTCCCTCGATGGTATTGATAACGTCCGCGACTTTCGTACCGATGTGGAGGGCGGTATCGTGGTGGGGCTACGTAAACCCGAGGGCGATACGCGGGCGGCGGTGGCACTACCCGAACGTAAGGGCGGGGGGCATAATAAGGGTCATAATACCGCGAACGATATCCTCCTGAATAAAAACAGCTACTTAAAACGGTAGCAAGCACCAAAAAGGTGGCTAAAAGTGTGAATCGGGTTTTCATAGCTAATTAGATTAATTTGTTACCACTAAATTAACGTTTTCCAACGAATTTTAATGCAAAGACAATTCAAAAAGTATTTACCCCCATTTCATATAAGTAGTTAGCAGTCAGCTTTCAGCAGGCAGTACTGTGAACTTTTACGCCAAATGAAAACTATTTAGACGCAAAAACGGCCTCAAAAAAGGTGGCCAACTTTTGTTCATCTAATTGACCGTTGGAACGAACACTACTGCACAAATCCAAACCAAAAGGTTCGACGGTTTCAATCGCTTCACGCACATTCTCCGCCCGAATCCCTCCTGCCAAAAACAAAGGGATTGAAATACTTTCGCGAATTTTTCGACTTAGCTCCCAATTGTGTACCCGCCCAGTTCCCCCAAGTTCTTTTACTTGAAGGTTGGGATTACCGCTGTCCAACAACAAAGCATCAACGTGCTGGGCAATTTCAATGGCCTCCTCGACAGTTCGTTCGTCAATCACGTGAATGACTTGAACGAGTTTGACCGCAGGCAATTGTGCCCGAATTTGTCGGTAAGTACCTTCTGATAAGGCATCAACCATCTGAATAGTCGTTGTATTCACTTTTTGGTGGTGTTCAATAATGGAAGCAGCCGACGTCTCACTCGTTAGTAAGAACGTTGAAATTGGTGGTGGCACTTGCTGAGCAATTTCAGCAATAAGATCATCTGTAATAACGCCAGGCCCGCTAGGCATTTTTCCCACCAATCCTAACGCTGACGCTCCATGCGCAACCGCAAGGCGTGCTTCGGCTACGCTACTGATACAACAAATTTTTACTCGTGGTATTTGTCTCATTGTAAACTATACTTCAAAACGCTTCAAAGTTACACTACTAATGGGCTCTTTTGCTAACGTAAGCCCCATGTTTTATACAGTACAGAAATTTACGGCATTAGTCCAAAGATGACCTGCATCATACCATCATGATTTACTTTCTCTTAGTTTAGACTCTCTTACAAAACGTAGGGGGTATCACGCCGTTTCACAAACATGATGGATTTATGAAAAAGTATTGGGCGCCTAGAATAGTCATTTGGTTTATAGTTCTGCTTACTCTTTACAATACAACTGTAATCATGGCGCAACTCCCCCTGCTGAGAGATTCAGTAAGGCACGAATCGGTTACAATTCCCGCCAGAACCGTTGTTACAGAACAGCCATTGTCGATGGATAAAACCTTCGGGACTGGAGTACCAGCCCTACCACCTGCGAAAGTCAGAATAGGGTATGTCGTTCCTTCCAATCGCACACCTCAACCCCACTATAAGGAAAACCTTCAATTCGCAGTTGAAATGGCGCAAATGTGGTACCGCAACAACATGCTCCAAAATGGTTTCGGGCCCAAAACATTTATTTATGAAACCGAAGAAGAATCTCCAAGGCCCAAAATTCACCTAGTCAATGTCCCCGAAACCGATGATTATTTGTGGGGAGGAAATGGAAATGTACTTTTTGAACGAACAAAGATCGCTGCCAAAAATGTAGGATTAACCGTAGATTTTGAGGGAGAGTTATGGATATTGATTCCCGAAACGCACGTACAAAATCCAGATGGCAGTTTTTACGGCGGTTTGGCTTTGGGAGGAGGAGGAGGAAGCGGAAAAAATTCGGGGTTAATGCAGTTAGGAAGTACCGTTATACAATTATTTAACCCTCAACGACTACTGGATAACACCCCTTATGCTGGTCAGACGGTACCCGAATGGGGGCCTTATCCCTTGGTGCAAAATACCTCTTTTATGTGGTTTGAAGGAGAGACCTTCAGCTCCGTAGCATCGTCCTATTTAGGGGCCTTGTGCCACGAGATGGGACATGCTTTCGGGCTCAGTCACGATGCTCGCCACGACAATAATGCCTTTGGAGGATTAATGTATAACGGATTAAGGGGAATACGTGGGAGTTTTTTCCCAACACTTTACCCTAAAGAATACACTAGATTGGAATATGGTTCATCGGTTCAACTGAACGAAAGCCATTATTTCAACCGAATCAAAACCGTAAATTCTGCCCCAAGCCTCACTATACTAACTTCCAATATCCTCTCTCCTGTGGATGGGCTACTCCATATAAGTTTTAATGCAGCTGATGCTGACAGTATTTCTTACGCACAACTATTCGACTACCAAGGAAATGCTATTGATGAATTGATATTTGAAAAATCCACCTCGAATCCTACCTCAGTAATAGCCACGTTTAAAACCCCTTATTATACGGCAGGGCAAAACAATACTTTTTCTATTTCAGTGTGTGATCGGCAAGGAAATCGGAAAGTTTCTTCTGCCTTTACCCTCAATGTGACTGGGGGAAATCAGGCGCCTAAGCCCTTTTTAAAACTTCTGTACCCTACCACTGCATACACGGGGCCATTTACTCGATTTGACGCAACGACAACCACAGACCCCGACGGCGACTCCTTCACAGTTGAATTCGACGTCAACAATGATGGTATTTTTGATACACCTCCGCTGAACACTCACTATTTCGACTATCAAATCCCTCAATCAGGGCCTTACATGTCGCGCATTCGGGTAACTGATGCGCACGGTGCGTCGGCCATTTCGAGTCCGATTAGCGGAAATTATGGAAATACCTGCGGCGTAGATGCCCCGACAATCAGTGGCGTCCCTGAGGTCTGTCCAGGTGCATCGGTTACATTGACGGCCTATGGTTGTTATGGTACCAACTTATGGACTACGGGTGAGACTAGCTCTTCCATTATAGTCACTCCAAATGCTACCACCAACTACTCCGTCACATGTACCTATGGTTGTAACAGTCTGACAAGTACGCCTTTTACCGTGTCAATCATTGCCGATACTATTTCACTTACAGGCACCAACATATCAGGGATTGAGCGGACAGCGGGTACGCTTATTTCCACGCAAAATATACCTGATAAAACAAATGGATTGTACATAGCCAACAATAGCGTTACGTTGTTGCCAGGCTTTCAGGCACAAAGAGGAAGTACATTTACAGCCCTTTTAAAAGGGTGCAGTGAGCCAATCGCCCACATTGACAATAGTTATGCGGGGGGCGGGGTAGCTCAAACTATTTCTATTTTGACTAACGATCAAAACCCCGATGGCACAGCAGTAACGAATCTAACTCAAATCTCCTTACCAACCCTTGTAACTAGCCCTACCAAAGGTACAGTAACGGTCAATCCGAATGGCAGCCTCAATTACTTTTCCAACGAAAAAAGCGGAACCGATCGCTTTGTTTATGCCATTTGCAATCGAAGCAATCCCTCCTCCTGCTCACAAGCGCAAGTAACAGTCAATTTACAACCCTACTTTTCTCCACTTTCCAATAATAGCTTTGAAGACTCCGTAAGTTTTGTGAGTAGCATTTTAACCTTGCCTTGGTTAAAAGCAGGCTGGAAGATTGACCAAGGCGTATTTTCATGGCTCAGGGGGCAAGGGAGGAATGGCTCAAATTGCATCAAAATATATTCAGGTCCCGCCTATGGGTCAGTACAAAGTAATGACCTACAAGTGTATCAAACCATTCGGGTGATACCCTATACTAATTATATTTTAAAAGGTTGGATCAAAACTCAGGACATCACTACACAAACCAATTCAAATGGCGTGGGAGCTAATTTGAGTGTAGTAACAAGCACAAGCAATCCTAGTTTTCCTCCTCGTAGTAAAGATTTAAAAGGCACCAACGACTGGACATTGATACAGCTTCCTTTCAACTCAGGAGATGGGTACGTGAAAATCACTTGTCGTTTGGGTTTCACTTCTGGTGATTGTGAAGGAACCGCTTATTTTGATGATTTAACGTTAGAAATGTTAAAATAATTGAAAAAATTTGACTCCGTTGCACTCACTTTTAGCATTTAAATAAATTTATTCTGAGTAAAATTTGTACAAATTGGAATCAGACGATGTTGTAATTATGTCACACTAACAAAAAAAGCCGCTACGAATTTTCATCGTAACGGCCTGACAATCAGTGTAGCGGGGAGCAGGATCGAACTGCCGACCTTAGGGTTATGAATCCTACGCTCTAACCATCTGAGCTACCCCGCCATCGTTTTGGTGGTGCAAAAGTAGAATAAATATTTTAATTACGCAAACACATTTTGAATAATTGTGAGAAGTTTCTATTTTGCCTCTTTGTTGGGGAAGGTAATTACCTAAGTAAAAGACTTTTCTTACCTTTAAGACCGAACAAAAAAAAAAGCTATGCAAAAATTCAAATACTCAAACGAATACGAGCTCCGCGCCTCGCCTAAAATGTTGTTCCCGTACTTGAGTACAGCATCGGGACTTTCTGAATGGTTTTGTGAAAAAGTAAATGTAAAACCTAACCATAGCTTCGATTTTATTTGGGATAAAGAAAGCCACATCGCCGAACAAACCTCACTTCGGCTCAATAAAAGTGCCAAATTTGAGTTCTTAAACACAAGCGATAATAACCGCGATAACAATTATATCGAATTTAAAGTAGAGGTAAGCGACCTGACGGGTTCAACCTATTTGCGCATTACCGACTACTCTACAAACACCGACAGCGAAGAACTAAAAGACCTTTGGGATGGTTTAATCGATAGTCTCAAAGAAATTGTAGGAAGCTAGGTATCTGTAGCCGAGGTTCAGTTAAAAGTGCATGAAAAAGATTGATAAGCTAGTTTTACGGTCATTTCTAGGGCCGTTTGCGTTGACGTTGTGCATTGTGGTCTTCATTTTTTTGATGCGCCTCATTTCCCAATACCTCAATGAACTCGTCGGCAAAGACATTGATTTGTTAAACTATGTTAAACTCATCGTCTTTTTTAGCCTCATAACCATCCCTATCGCGCTTCCTTTGGCAGTGCTCCTTTCTTCGCTCATGACTTTCGGCAACTTGGGTGAGTTTTTTGAGCTAACCGCCATTAAAAGTGCGGGCATTTCTACTTGGCGTGCCATGCGCTCAGTCATGGTCATGGTGATTGCCATCACCCTTTTTTCATTTTGGTACAACAATAAGGTAGCACCTTGGGCCAATTTGAAAGGATACAGTCTGCTCTATGATATTAAAACAGCCAAAGCTACGCTTAATATTAAAGAAGGTATTTTCTACAATGACCTTCCAGGACATAATATTAAGGTGGACAAAAAATTCCCCGCGCCCAACGAACGAAGCCTCAAAGGATTGGTCGTGTATCGTCACAACGTCAATGATTACAACGCAGGTAACCGTGAAGTGATTTTAGCCGATTCGGGCTTGATGTACACCATCAACGACAAAAGTTATTTGGTATTTGAGCTTTTCAACGGCACCCAATATTCTGAGGCTGCCCAAACTGCCAACTCTTTTTCATCACCCAATAGTGGAGGCCAGTTTACCCGTTCCCATTTTGGGCACTACAAAATGGTCGTAAGCCTAGAATCGTTTGGTCTCAAACGAACCGACGAGAATCAATTTCAGTACCACGAGTACATGAAAGACGCGAAGGAACTTCGCAAAGTAGCCGATTCGCTCAAAAAAGAATACCGCAAAAGTAGGGATGGCCTCCTGCCTCAGTCAAAACAATATTTTAGCTACGCTTTCCGTGCTGAAACCATGGCGAAAAATACCACGCCAAAATTTGGCAAATGGGTGGACTCTTTGTTAAAGAAAAAAGCCATTGTACTTCCTGCGGAGAAAGAACAAGTAGTAGCGACTGCCCTGAGTCAAGCCCAAAACATCCGCTCTTACGCCGAAAGTAACAAAACCTACATCACCGAAAAAGGGAAAGCATGGTACCGCTATGACCTAGAAATGCACCACAAATACACCCAAGCCGTGTCGTGTTTCATCATGTTTTTGCTCGGTGCTCCGCTTGGTGCTATCATCAAAAAAGGAGGCTTTGGTATTCCCGTTTTAGTGTCGGTTTTGTTATTTATTTTATCCTACGTACTTACCCTTCAGGGCGACAAATGGGCCAAAGATGGTCTAGTTTGGGTACCTGTGGGGGCTTGGTTTTCAAACACCATCCTATTTTTTGTAGGCATGTATTTTGCCGACCGCGCCCTCAAAGATTCTCGATTGTTTGATAAAGACATTTACATCATTTGGGTAGAACGGATAAAAAAGAAGTGGAAAAATCGTAAATCAACTGCCAATAAGGTGGCTGTTGAAGCCTAACGAAACGAGTTTCTCAAACGCCTCCCACACCTCTTTGGGAATTTCTTGTTCAATCTGAAATCCTTTTTCTGGGTAAACTTTGATGCGTTGAAGATCTCCTACCATGATATGTATCACTTCTTCCAACGTAATTTCGGCAGTGGGATATGCTTGCATCGAAAGTTGGGGGGAAGTCACAATCAACTCTTTTTCTGGCCAATGTTTCTTAAACGTAGCAAAACTTCGGCGCTCCATGTAGGGCTTTTGGACGACAATAAACCGCTCTGGAGCAAGGTTTTCTTTTTGTAGTAATTGCTGGGTAAATAAAATATTCTCTCCCGTGTTGGTTGACTTGTTTTCAATCAAAATCGCTTCCGCAGGAACACCCATTTCGAGGGCAATTTTTGCAAATTTATCGGCTTCTGGCTCCGACCACATTTCTTGGGTAAGCCTCCCAAGACCTCCTGACATGATAAGCAAAGGTGCCCAACCTTGCAAATACAATTCGGCTCCCCGCTCAGCCACGCGCAAATCGTGACTTCCTAATACCAAAATACAGTCTGATTTTTGTAGATGCTGATTAACATGGTGATAGTCCCAAAGTTGCTGGGCAAGTGCTAGGGTTGTTTCTGGAATCATTGGATTGATTTTTTCCAAAAATAGTGCAAAGATTTCGCTGGCGGCGTACTTTCATTGGTAAAGTTTTCGCGCATGAAATACCTAGTCTCCTTTTGGCTCATCACGAGCCCTCTTTTTGCCCAACATTCCCTTGTCGAAAAAATCAAACAATTGCGCCCAGCCACCGAATGGTCGCAAACCGCCGCGATTCGGCTTCAATTTCCTAGTTTTCACCCCCAAGGAATGGTTAAAATTGGGGAGTTTTTTTACATGAGCTCGGTCGAAGTAACCCGAAAACGCCGCGATTCAAGTGATGGTGGCGAAGGTGTTGGACACCTTTTTAAGTTTGACGCTACGGGTAAATTATTGGGCAAAATCACCCTCGGCGAAGGCGCTATGTATCACCCTGGTGGTATTGATTTTGACGGAAAGTACCTCTGGGTGCCCGTGGCCGAATACCGCCCCAACAGCCGCTCCATCATTTATAAAGTAGAGCCCGAGTCACTAACCGCCCAAGAAGTAATGCGGTTTGATGACCACATTGGCGCTATTGTACATCCGCCCTCCTCCCAAACGCTGTCGGGTGCAAGTTGGGGTTCTCGCCATTTTTACCACTGGAATTTAGACAAAGCTGGGGCAGTGACCACAACCACAAATATCCCTGAAAAACAACGCATTAGCAACCCTTCTTTTTACATTGATTACCAAGATTGCCATTCAATAAGCCCCAACCTTATGCTCTGCGGCGGTTTGCAAAAATTCAAAAAAAACGACGGGACAACGCTTAGTTTGGGAGGACTAGAGATTGTCAACTTGACCGATAATCGACCCGTTTTTCAGGTTCCGCTTTTACTTTGGTCGCCTACGGGTGCCCCCATGACCAACAACCCATTTTTCATCGAATCAACGGCAAAGGGTCTGCGTGCCTATTTTGTCCCTGACGACGATGCCGCCTCTACCCTGTTTGTCTATGAGGCTACTTTGAAGTAGAAAGCGTGATTTGGCGCTTTTGAAAGTAATTCAACTACCTCTCAACATGAATTTTAAATTTTCTAAACCTATCGTCATCGCAGCACTGACTGCTTTTATTTCTTACCAATCGGCGGCCCAAGTAGGGGTTGGCGTTAAAGCTCCCAAAAAAGCGGAGGTTTATTTTGATGGTTCTCGCCAAATGTTGGATGAGAAATGGACGTATTGGGATGGCCCACGCCTAGCCGCTACCCTGCCCATCAAATGGTTTATCGTCAATGACCCTGTCAATAAAGGAACGGCCTTAAACACCAATGACCCCGCAGCGGCTGGTGGGAAATATGGCTCGGCCGACATTGTGACGAAGGAAAAGTTCCGCGATTTTCGTTTACACATTGAGTTTTTGATTCAAAAACCTGGAGGAAACAGCGGGGTTTACCTGCAAAACCGCTACGAAATTCAGGTGCTTGACGGTGACACTACTTCGCACGGAATGGCGGCGGTCATCAACGAAACGCCTTCCCCTTATTATGCCTACAATGGCGTTGGAAAATGGAATGCGTACGACATTGTGTTTAGAGCAGCTCGTTTTAAAGACGGAAAACTCGTTGAAAAAGCTCTCGTAACAATGTATTTCAACGGCAAGAAAGTCCATAAAAATCAGCGCATTAACCAAGTGTGGGGCGGGGCTAACTCAGGAATTGACGGAGGAAACGACGGCGGAAAAGGCATTACCGATACGCCTGGTGGCCTCAAGCTACAAGCCGAAGGCCACGACGTGCTATATCGAAATATTTGGATTCAAAAAATGGACATCAGCCAGTCATCCACCGACTTCTAGCGAAGTTTCCACTGCTGCATCGTTTCGCTCCACCAACGCGCCCAACGGTGCGCAAAATATCCTGTAGGTGCCAGCAAAAGGGCATAAACGGCGGCGGTTTTAAAATCAGTTACTGCCCACACAATACCTGTTTGGAGTAACCATATCAAAGGGAATGTAACAAGGGCAAAAAGTACAATTCGGAATGCGCTCGAAAACTGCGGGTCTTTTAGTTTTTTTGTCATCAAAAAAGGAATCCCGTAAGCAATACCGCTGTTGATAGTACCATAAAGCCAAATTGGCAACGTGCCAATCATCCCCAAGGTTTTCAACAGCAAAGCAATAAACGAAGGCTGAGGTTGCCCCGCAATCTCAGCCTCAATTCCTTGGCTCGAAAGCCGCTTTCTCTCCGCCGATGCTTCTTCTATTTTTTGGGCATATACCTCTGGTTCATTGGTTTTTAGACTCGACAGTTCTTCCGATTTTTGTAAAATATGGGTCAACATATCCCCCGCTTTACGGCTTTCTTTGTCGGTTAGCCACTTGATCGTATCGTGGTGGGGCAAATCATCAATGTGTAACATCAATGCTTTGATTTCGTCCGACATTCGACGGGTAATTTGGGTCAATGTGCGTGGCTGATTTTGCTCATAATCAGCCCGATAGTCGCTTACTTTAAAGGGCTCACCAAAATTTAGCACTAGCCTCTCTCCCATTTTTTGACAATGCGAATAGTACAATCCGCAGGGAAGGATTTGCAAATTCACCTTCCAATCGTGCTCTGTTTCTGCCCGAAAAGCGATACGCGCCAGTCCTTTCTTAAACGGCCGAAGGTGATATTGAACGCCATGGTTTCCTTCAGGAAATGCCGCCAATGTACCTCCAGTGCTCAAAATAGTAACGCAGGTTTGAAAAATCTCGTCGTTTTGCTGCATTTCATCTACCCCATCCCGCAAACGATACACGGGTAGCATTTTTAGCGACATCAATAATTTCCGAACGGTATCTTTTTTAAACAAATCGGCTCGGGTCAAAAAGTAAGGTTGGCGTTTGCCCACGTTGAGCACAATCGCCAAGGCATCCATCAAAGTATTTTGGTGGTTAGAAATAATCAACAACGGCGCATCTGGCGATAAATGCGACGGAAAATTCTTAATTTCTACTTGACGATAAAAAATAGTATTGTGCCAAAAACGAACGTAAGCCCTCAAAAGGCTGTAAGAAAAAGTGCGGTGCGACATGGTATCTAAATGCTAACTTTGAGCAAATTCTTCTAAAATCTGTTGATATTCTTTTAAAAACACGTTAAACTCTCGTTCGAGGTTGGCCAAATCCACTGCCAATGTACTGGTATCGTTTGTTTTAAGTTTGCCCTCTCCTATTCTGGCAATTTCGGCCACCCGCGACACCCCAATCGTGCCCGCACTTCCTTTGAGCGTGTGCATGTTGCTTTTGACAACTGGTATATCGTTTTCAGCAAAAGCCGCCACCGCTTCGCTTACCAACTCCGAGGACTCGATGACGAAATCTTCAAAAATAGAACTAATTAGCTCCATTCCTCCCAAATCACGCAATTGCGCCACAATGTCTAAATCAATGATAGGAAGCTTGATTTCTTGGGCTATTTCCTTTTGCTTTTGGCTAAGGGCAATGGTATCTTTTAGGGATTTTCCTGCGTCAACAATCTCTTTTACTTTTTGAATAAGCACCTGAGCACGAATAGGTTTGGGCACATAATCGTCCATTCCTTGACTCAAAAAGCGCTCCCGATCTTCTTTCATTGAGTAGGCCGTCATGGCCACTACGGTTGGCAGGGTTTTCCCAAATTGATTTCTCAAATTTTGGGTGGTTTCGATGCCATCCATGTCTGGCATTTGGATGTCCATAAAAATGACATCATAATGTTGTTTTTCGGGTGAAAATGTAGCGGCAACGAGTTCAATCGCTTTTTTACCACTATCAGCCGTATCGACAATACAACCCGCTTTTTTCAAAATTTCACTGGCTACTTTTCGGTTCACAAAATTGTCATCAACCAGCAAAATAGTGGGGCGATACTCGTTAAAATAATTCTCAAGTTTAATTTCTTCCGACGACGATTTTTGTTGCTGAATCGGACTGATAACCGTCTCTTTGGTCTCAAACGTAAACCAAAACATACTTCCATGGCCAAGCTCAGACTCCACCCCTATTTCGCCCTTCATCAAACGAGTTAACTCCTTGGAAATCACTAAACCAAGCCCCGTTCCTCCAAAGGTTTTGCGTGACGAATTATCGACTTGTGTAAAGGCATTGAACAACAATTTGAGGTTTTCGGGCGTGATTCCAATTCCAGAATCCCGCACTTCGACCTTGATTTTGTGAAACTTTCCTTTTGACCAAACCAGCGACACGTCCACTTTTACCTCCCCATTCTCGGTAAACTTGAGGGCGTTAGAAGTGAGGTTTGACAAAATTTGAAGCAGGCGCGTTTGGTCCGCAATGATGTACTGAGGCAGCCCTTCGTCAAACTTACAAACAAGTGTATTATTCTTATTTTTAGCAACTTGCGAGAAAAGCGCCGTTAATTTCTCAAAAATTTCTTCCAACGAAACAGGGGCTTCGTTGAGCGCCATTTTTCCTGCTTCAATTTTAGAAAGGTCCAGAATATCGTTCAAAATATTCAATAACGTTTCCGACGAACGTCGCATCGTTTGGACATAGTCTTTTTGCTCCACATCCAGTTGCGTTCCGTTCAACAGATCCAACATTCCAATCACGCCGTTCATAGGCGTACGAATCTCGTGACTCATGTTGGCCAAGAACCGTTCTTTAACCTTCAACGACCGTTCGGCTTCTTCTTTGGCCTTGACCAATTCGGCTTGGTTACGTTTAAGTTCCGTAATATCGCGTGCCAACGCCGCAAAAATTGGCGCACCGTCCTCGTCATTTAACAAAAGCATGTTAAACATAAACTGACGCGCCGTCCCGTCTTTTATTCGCAGTTCGGCCTCAAAATTTCGTAAGCTTTTATCCCGTGACAAGCGAACCAAGGCTTTATGAACATCCTTTTTGTTTACAAAATAATCGGCAACTTTGGTATTGAGGGCTTCTTCAATGGTATATCCAGTACGTTTAAGCACCGACGGACTTATCATGGTAATTCTTCCCGAACGGTCGGCTCGCACGTAAATATCTTGCAGGTTGATAAAAATACCCCTAAATTTCTCCTCGCTTTGCTGCATCGAAAGCTCGGCAAGTTTTCTTGGCGTAATGTCGCGTGCAATACCCGATACTTCTTCGATGGCGCTGCCGTTGGTACGGATGGGGCTCAAACTAAACTCAAGCCACATGTCCATGTCCCCATTTCTGGATTCAATTTTCATTTCAAAACCCTGCGGCGTCCCTCTAAATGCCTGACGATAACGCTCTTCCATCAAACGACGGTTATCAATCGTCATCAGCTGCCATCCCAATCGCTCGGTTGTGGTATTAATGGCGGGCGTTGTCCTAAGGTGTTGCTGCAAAAACGACACGTAGTTTTTATTGAATGAAGTCAACTGCAACGCTTTGTTGACCGACCAAATTAAGTACGAACTACTGTCAAAGATGGCGTTCAATCGGGCCGTTTGGCGGTTGAGTTCGGCTTCGTTTTGCTTCCTCGCGATGGCTAATGCAACTTGCCCCGAAATAAACTCCAACATTTCGAGGTTACGATGACGGTACTGGTTGGGGTTTGTGTATGATTTTACGCCAATGATGCCCGTCACCCGATCACCAATGCGGAGCGGGACGCACAGCAGCACTTTTGGTATTTTTCCATACATATAAAGCCCCTGCTTTTCAGCGAGTTCTTCAATGTCTTTTTCGTATAAAAACAGTGATTTATTGGCGCGAATGGCATATTCCGTCAGGCCATTGCCAATTTTTCGTTTTGTAAACCGCACATTGCCTTTGAAGTATTCATCGACATAATACGGAAAATACATATAGCTCTTTGTGGGGTCGTAGAGCGCAATAAAAAAGTTTTTGGCATCAATTACCTTTCCCAATTCTTCGTGTACGCGTTCATAAAACTCATCCAAGTCTTGCGTTTTAATCATCCAATTGGCGATGCTGTAATACAAACTCTGGGAGCGTTCGGCCCGTACTCGGCTGGTAGCATCGTGAAGAATACAACGAAAAGCAGTCGGTTTTCCATTGTCATACCGACAAGTTACACTGCCCGTCAAGTATATTTTTTTGTGTTGTTTATCCCAAAAAACAGTCTCAAAATCAGGCACTTGCTCACCTTCCTGGATGCGTTTCAGGAGTTGAAGCGTTGCATCGGCGGCTTCAGGCCACAAAATATCTTTCAATTGAAGCGTTGCCAAATCCTCCAAATCGTAGCCAAGGCGTTCGCGCCAGACCCGATTGACAAACAAAAATTTACCTTCCAACGACACCAACTGAATCAAATCACTGGTATTGTCCACCAAATCTTGCAACTGGGCATTCGATTTATCGAGGGCATTGGCGACGCGAAGCTTATTTGTCACATCGTCTCCAATCAAGGTAAAATCAACAAGACCTGCCTCATCTTTATTCAAAATCAAGGAGTTAAGCAAAATCGTTCGGAGGTGCTTGTTTTTTGAAACCAGTGGTATTTCTCGAAATTCGGCCACCCGTCCCCGTTCGATAGATTCATTGATAAACGTTTGGATTGCGTTACGGTGGTCGGCGGTTAGCAAATCTTCAAAAAAATTGAAGCGTTGCAACTCCTCCACACTCCAGCCCAGCATACGGGTGGTGTAGGCATTGGCAAAACGAATTCTACCCGTGGGCAGGACCGTCAGTCCAAACAAATTAAGTTGGTCAATAAAGGAGCTAGGTTCGATTTTCAAGGTGATTTCCACAAAAAAAGTAATTAAAGGCTCTAAAAACTCATCATAAATTCGGCAAGGTTCTCGTCTTGCCCAAGGTTCATTTTTTTCCGCAGTCGATAGCGTTTAAGCTCAACACTTCGATAGGTGATATTCAACAACTGAGAAATTTCTTTTGATGAAAGATTCATGCGCAAATAAGCCGCAAGTTTCAAATCACCTTTGGACAAATCTGGATAGTTTTCCATCAATTTTTTAAAAAACTGTTCGTGTACTTGGTTGAAATTTTGTTCAAAAACCTGCCAATCTTTTCCAGTTGAAATGTGGGTTTCAATCCATTTGGAAAGTTGCTGAAAATCATTGGGTTTAGAATGAACCTGCATCTCACTTACCTTGGCCTGAATTTCTTGAAAAAGCTCATTTTTCTTAATCAATTCCATGGTAGAATTGGCCAACTCCTCCGACTTTCTCACCAAGTCTTGCTCCAATTGTTCATTCCTAATTCTAATAATTTCTTGTCGATTTTTTTCCTTCTGTTCTTTCAACTCAAGGGCTTTTTGCTGCTGCAAACGTTCATTTTCAGCCGCTAAACGTCTCTTGTGCCATTGGTACAAGAAAAAACAAATCAAGCAGAAAAATAGACAATAAACCAATTTACTCCACAAATTCCAGTACCAAGGTGGCAAAATACTAAAATTCAGGGTTGCTTCTTGCAAACCTGTGTTCGTTTTGAGGTGCAGTGTATAACTCCCTGGCATCAAATTATTGAACTCTTTCACCGAATTATCAGAAAAGTCTGACCAATCTTTCGACGCATTTTCTAACCAATAACTGTATTTGACACTAGAAGCAAAATCGGTAGAGCTAAACTTAAACCTAAGATTATTTTGGTTGTATTTCAGCGCTATTTCGCCCGAGCGGCCATTTTTGGAGTAATACTGCGTTAGTTCTGGAAACTGTTCTACTTCCAAACCTCGAATCAACGGGCGGACGTTATTTTGGGTCAACAAGTCGGTGGAAGCCAAAAAAGCGAATCCGTTTTCTCTACCAAAAATTCTTGCAACCGAATCATGCGAGACAATGGTCTCATAATCATCCACCAAAAAATTGTTTTGCAGCGGTACCACTTGCCATTGGTTGGGTTCTTTCAATAAACGTAGCCCCCCCGAAATCGTCAACTCCCACCAACTTTTATCCGAAAAGGCAAAGAGTTTTTGTGCTTTACTTTCCTCAAACCGAGCTGATGGTATAAATTTTGATTGCTTTTGGTCAAACTCCTGCACACCTTTCTCTGACGTAACGTAGATTTTGTCCTGTTTCAGTAAGTTGATTGCCCTCAGCCCCAGATTGGTTACCTTTTTCGCCGTTTTATAATCACTTGCAGGTTGAAGCAACACCAAACCCGCATTTTTAGTGTTAAGAATCAATCGACCGTCGGGCAACTCCTCCCATTGCGCCGTTGGATTTGAGAAACCCTCCATCGTATGTTTGAACACCCACTTCCCCTGCGCATCTTTTTCGTACAAACAGAGCTTGGTGTAAGTACTTTGAATCAGCATCGACGGTTTATTGAGCGCGCGTTTTAGTTGCCACCCACCCGTTATATTAGACAATTGAACGGCCTTATCTCCCTCAATCCGATACGTTCCGTTGTTGTGACCACACAAAAGCTGGTCGTCAAACACCTCCAAATCCCAGGCTTGTCCCTGTAGCCCCCGAATGAGCTGAAATTCGGCCTTTGACGTCAATGATTTGGCAAAAACTCCGTGATTCGTAGCCAGATAAAGCGTGTTCTGAAACGTCATGATGTCATATACGGTACCGATTTTGCCTTCTAGGTCTTCAAAATATTTAAAGGGCGAACTCAGCGCAAGCATCGAAATACCATTGTCTAACCCAACCCACACATTGCCCTTTTCATCCTCAAAAAGCGAAAGAACCGTGTTGTTCTGAAGGCCATTTTTTTGGTTAATCTTGTACAAAATCTCCCCGCGCTGGTTGGTCAAGACCAAGCCTTGTCGGATGGTTCCAAACACATAATTGCCATTACGAAGTCGGGTAGCTGCATTTAACTGGTTGGTTCGGATAAAATCATGCAATTCTTGATTAAACACCGAAAATTGTTTGCCATCAAAACGATACAGGCCCTTGTTTGTCCCAATCAGCAGTTCGTTAGGAATAGCAGTAGTAGCGACGGTATAAATCGCTTCCTTTCCCAAAAACTCACTGGCCGCTATTTTTTGAAAGCGCTCCCCTTTTAATTCAAACAAGCCTTTGTCGATGACTTCAAGGTAGAATGCCTTTCCTGCCTGAAACGTAAACAAGATATTGCCAGGGGTTGTGAGTTTTTTTACTTTTCCCCCTTGGTACAAGTACATAAAAGCAAACGATTGGAAAAGAATGCCCGCGGGAGTTTCCAAGATGTGCCAAATTTCTTCGTTTTGAAACGCTTGGTCGTGCACCAATTTCTTCAAGGAATGATACTGCAAAACACCCTTTGCGTTTTCTTTCCAATAACCAAATTCGCCGAGTGCTCCCGTATAAATTAGCCCATCTGTATCGGCCCAAACCGAGCGTACAATTTGCTTATTTGGCAGCTCATATACCCGCCACCGTGCGCCATCAAACTCCAAAAGCCCCTTTGAATTGGCAAAGTACATAAACTGCGTTACGGGGCTTTGGGTAATCTTCCAGTTTTGTCTATCGGCCTTATAAGTCAGGTGGCTATGGTTATACAGCGCAGGCAAACAGAGCGATTCTAGCGTTTGAGAAAGGGCTGTTTTAGTCAAAAAAAAGCATCCCCAAAACCCAAGCCAGCACATACTACGCAAAAACCTTTTACTCATAAAAAAGAGGGTGATTCACATCAAAAAATCGACAATGATGTGGCAAAATACGCATTTATTTGAAAATTTCTAAGATATGATGTGGTATTGATGTATCTAATAATTAGGATTCGATTCGCAAACAGCCTTACCTTTGCCTTCATATTACACCATTATATCTTACTTTATTACAATTAACGATTTTATTTAGCCTATACTAAACTATGATGATGACATTACAACAGCTAACGATGAAAACACTTACGAATACGCTTTTCCTGCTGTTCGTAGGATTTGCGACCTTAGCCCAAAACAAACTTACTGGTAAGGTTTCTGACGAAAAAACCAAAGAAGGAATCCCAGGCGTGTCGATAGCCATCAAAGGAACCAACCTAGGCGCAACCACCGACATGAACGGTCAATTTTCGTTGGCCGTTGCTTCTACTGCCACGTTGGTCATTTCGAGTGTAGGATACGAAACCAAGGAAGTTGCTTATACTGGACAAGCAACGCTCAACATCAGCCTTTCGGAAGCCGCCAACGAGCTTGCGCAAGTGGTCGTGGTTGGTTATGGCACCCAACGCAAAGTTGATATTACGGGAGCAACATCGAGTATCAAAGGAGAAGACCTCGCCAAGCAGCCTGTGATGACGCCTACCCAAGCCATTCAAGGAAAAGTGGCGGGAGTTCAAATCATCAGTAGTGGCCGCCCAGGAAGCTCTCCCAACATCCGTATCCGTGGAACAGGCACAGCTTTGGCAGGAACCGCCACGCTGTTTGTGGTTGATGGAGTTTTGACCGACGACATTAGTAACATAAACACGGCCGACATCACCAATGTCGATATTTTGAAAGATGCCTCTTCCACCGCTATTTACGGCTCGCGTGGTGCCAACGGGGTGGTTATCATTACCACTAAAAAAGGAACATCGGGCAAATTATCGGTCAATTATAACAACCAAATTGGGGCGCGTCAAGCGGCAAACTTGGTCAAAATGGCCAATGCAAACGAATATGCCAACTATTTGAGCGCCGCCAGCGGACGGCCAATTCAGGCAGGAAATGTATCAACCGACTGGTATGGGCAAATTTTGCGAACGGCCATGATGCAAAATCATAACCTGTCGATTTCGGGTGGTTCCGAAAAAGCAACCCATTATTTGAGCTTGGGGTATTTGACCGACGAAGGGATTGTGATTAACAACATTTTTAAGCGCTTTACTGCCCGCCTCAACAACGACTTTACACTTCATCCCAAACTAAAAATCGGCTTGATGACCTCGTACGCCAACAGTCGAGATCAGAATGTCAACTTAGGAGCGGCCTACAACAATGCCTATCGGGCTGCTCCTATCATTCCTGCGGTTGAAAATGGTTTGTATGGAAATACGTCGCTCTATCAAAACGTAGGGAATGCCGTTTTAGACATCAAAAATAACGATGATTTAACCCTCAACAACCGTTTGCAAGGTGCGGGATATGTCGAGTTTAAACCCCTTACTTTTCTGACATTTCGCAGCAGCATGGGAGGCGATTTGATTTTCGCTAACCAGCGTGTTTACAACTATCAATTCAACAACGACGGCACGACCTTTATTCAGCCTGGTGGAAATCAACGAAATCCCAACAGTAACCTAACCAGTCGCCAAACAACCCTATTTCGTTGGGTTTGGGACAATACGGTGTCGTATAATAAGCAATGGAACGACCACACCTTTGGCGTAATGGTAGGTACAACTGCCGAAGCGTATTCGATGAATACCTTCAGTGCCTACCGAAGAGACGTCCCTGCGGCTTCTAACCTTTGGTATATCAACACGGGAAATGCCAACACCTCCACCAACTCAGGCGACGGTGACAAATGGTCGCGCAACTCTTACATCAGCCGTGCTAATTACAATTTTAAAGACAAATACCTATTAACAGCTACCTTACGTGCCGACGGAAGTTCTCGTTTTCCTATTCAAAACCGTTGGGGATATTTCCCCTCGGTGGGGCTTGGCTGGGTTCTTTCAGAAGAATCATTTATGAAAGGTCAACACTTGTTTGAAACCCTCAAACTGCGAGCAAGCTGGGGACGTGTAGGCAACGACCGCATTGATTCGGATGGCTACCTTGTGACCGTTGAGCCGAACCTTGCCTATGCTTTTGGCGGAGGAACTGCCACGTTAGGTTCGGCCATTACCCAAATCAAAGACCCAAATTTGAAGTGGGAAACCACCGAAGAAATGGACTTAGGCGTAGAATTTAGCGCCATGAACGGGCGTTTGCAGGGAGAATTTGGTTTTTATGATAAAAAATCCCGCAACCTACTCATCAACGTCAAAGTTCCGTCGGTTACGGGCGATAAAGACGGCGTCGTTTTGACCAATGCCGCTTCGATTCGCAACACGGGTTTAGAAGCAATGCTTAACTGGAGAGACAAAATCAGTTCGACCGTTTCGTACCGCATTGGAGCCAATGCCACTTTCAACAAAAATAGTGTGATTGGCCTTAACGGCGGACAACCAATTCTTGACGGAGGGATTGGAGCCGCCCAACAATACACAACCAAAACCGATAATGGCCACCCTGTTGGAAGTTTTTACG
The DNA here is from genome assembly GCF_014195535.1 of Runella defluvii. GTDB lineage: Bacteria > Bacteroidota > Bacteroidia > Cytophagales > Spirosomataceae > Runella > Runella defluvii. Next base: position 151,167 of record NZ_JACIBY010000009.1, read on the forward strand.
TGCTTCAAGTACTCGGGGTTTTCCAAACGGATGATGAAATATCGGGCTATAAAAACTCCAAAGGACAAGTGATTCAGCCAGGCGCTTCGGCAGGCGACTTTAAATACCAAGATACCAACGATGACGGACGAATAGACGACGCTGACCGCGTGTTTGCGGGTTCGTATCAACCCAAGGTATTTTTTGGAATCAACCTTGGCTTCACCTACAAAAGTTTTGATTTCAGCGCTGATGCCATCGGAAACCTCGGGAATGTGGTTTACAACGGTAAAAAAGCCTTCCGCCAAGCATTGCTCGACAACGTTGAGCGCTCAATGGCTTACGGCCGTTGGACCCGTGGTAGTGGCATTCAAACCGAACCTGCTGCCAATGCGGGCAACCTTCCTGCTTCTACTTACTTTATTGAGTCAGGAAATTTCATTCGTCTCAACAACGTTACGCTGAGTTATTCGCTCCCAGCTGCTACCCTTCAAAAAGCCCATATCGGCACAGCAAGGGTGTTTATTACTGCCCAAAATATCTTCACGTTAAAAAAATACTCTGGTTTTACGCCCGAACTCCCAGGGGACCCCACCCGAGCGGGGATTGAGCTAAATGCCTATCCAACCACAAAAACGTTGGCGGTAGGTATCAATGTAGGTTTCTAAATCAGTGGTATTCCAACTAAGAAAAGACATGAAAAAGCATAACATTTCGGTAGGTATAGTGAGTTTGCTATTGAGCCTTACAGCTTGCAACAGCAGCTTCTTAGATGTTCCATTACAAGGCAAACCTACGGCTGATACGGATCCAAATTTTGCCCAAAACCTCGTCGTTGGGGTATATAACAGCCTGATGTTGGGTGAAGCATTTGGCGCAGAAGGAGATGTACACGGTATCGCTTTCGTTTCGGCGACCAATATCCTCTCTGACGACGCCGACAAAGGCAGCACTGCCAGCGACCAAGCTGGAACTGTAGGCGTTTTGGATGAATTTACCCACACCCCAACCAATTTGTTCGTCCAAGCGCTCTGGAGTGGCTATTACAACGGAATCGCCAAAGTGAACCAATCGCTCGTTGCCATCAGTAATTCAACCCTCGACGAGGCCACCAAAGCCCGTTTAAGCGCCGAAGTACGCTTTATTAGAGGCTATTATTATTTCAACCTCGTGCGTTGGTTCGGAGGAGTACCCAAAATTCTTCGGGTGCCTAAAGACGCCGCCGATGCAAACAATGACCCCGTTTTCCAAACCCGAGCGTCTGCGGAAGAGATTTATCAAGTGATTATCGACGATTTGCAAAATGGTGTCAGCACCCTTCCTCTACGCAGCCAGACGCAAGCGGGGCGTATCTCCAAAGGAACAGCACAAGCTCTTTTGGCAAAAGTATATATGTACCGAAAAGAGTGGCAAAAGGCGTATGATTTATCCAAAGAAGTAATCAATTCGGGTCAATATGACTTGCTGGCCGACTATTCGACGATTTGGCGGCAAGTGGGAGACAACAGCAAAGAGGCTATTTTGGAAGTTCAAACGGGTCAATTCAATAATTCAGATTTTGGAATCAGCAACTATTCGATGTTCCAAGGGCCACGGGTAGGTGGAAAAGGCGGCTGGACAGACTTAGGTTGGGGCTTTTGTAACCCCACCACGACCTTGGCAAATTCGTACGAAGCAGGTGATTTGAGAAAAAATGCAACCATCATTTTTATCGATAACAGCGGGACGTACAAAGGCACCGTATTATTTGATGGTTTCCGTGTCCCAAGTGCCGACTCCGTTGAAAACCTCAGATACAACTACAAAGCGTACCACAGCGAAAACAAAAACGTAGAAAGCTGGCTGGGCAACCGCGACCGCAAGCAAAAAAATGTCCACTTGCTACGTTTTGCCGAGGTTTTACTTATCCACGCCGAAGCGGCCAACGAACTAGGCAGAAGCGGCGAAGCACTTACTCCGCTGAATCGGGTTCGCCAAAGAGCAGGGCTAAAAGCTGCTACCTCTACCGCACAAACGGCCCTTCGCGAAGCCATTTGGCAAGAACGCCACGTCGAATTGGCCATGGAACACGACCGTTTCTTTGACCTAGTTCGCCAAGGCCGTGCGGCTGAAACATTGCAAAAAACGGGCAAAAAGTTCGTCAAAGGCACGCATGAGCTATTGCCAATTCCTGCGCTTCAAATTGCGCTAAGTGGCGGAAAGTTAATCCAAAACAGCGGCTACTAAGCACCCAAAAACACATCAAGCATCTTATTTTCAATTTTTCTTATTCATTGTTTCAACTTTTTTTTAACACATCTAAAAATCACATGAAAACTAGCAAAATCCTTTTAGGCGCATTGGCAAGTGCCATCATCACAGGAAGCATGTTGACATCTTGCAGCAAAGAAGAAGCTTTACCTCCTATCGGTGGTTACAACAACGCCGACGAAGTAGCAAGCTCAAACTTAGTGGCGTATTGGGGCCTTAATGGCGACCCTAAAGAAGCAAAATCAGGAAGCGCTCCTACCAAGTCTCAAAACGTGTCTTATTCAACAGGTATCAAAGGGCAAGCGGCTAACTTTGCCGCGGGTTATTTGGCATACGATGCCATCGCTTCATTAAACAGCCTTCCCAATGCCACCATTAGTCTCTGGGCTAACGTAAAAAACAATGGTTCAAATCCATCGGTATTTTTTACACTTACTCGCCCCAACGAATGGGCAGGTAACGTCAACTTGATGGCCGAAACAGGTTGGAGAAAAGCCGCTTCTGATACTTTGGTATTGAAAGGACTGGTTGTTACGAAAGTGAATGGGAACGACTCTTGGCAAGACTCGCGCAACGAACCTGCCAAAGGAGGAGTTCAGGCCGCAAAATTTGGCGGTACATGGACGCACATAGTAATGACATGGGATGGCGCAACGTCTAACTTCAAAATTTACGCAAACGGCGTTAAGGTATCGAACCCAGAGTGGGAATTGAGAGGAACAACAGGTACGCTCAACTTCACAACTCCAACCAAGCCAATCATTGGTGCATGGGGCACCAACATCTCGGGAACACCAGACGCGTGGCAAGTACCTTTAACAGGAATGATTGATGAAGTTCGGGTTTGGAACAAAGCCCTTTCTGAAGGTGACATTAGCTCCCTTTTTCAGCTTGAGACTGCTGGACGCTAATTGTTAATTTTTGATTTTCTACCCTACTTTTTACGATACAAGAGCACCATCTCCTCCGAGGGGTGCTCTTACTTTAGGCACTCAAGTCATTGGCGCATCCTAAAATCACATTCATTATGGTTACCCTAAAACCACTCCTTTACTTTGCCAGCGTATCTGCGCTTATTGTTTCAACGAGTTTTTTTTCTTGCAAAACCCAAAACATTGCCACCCCAGAGAAATTTTACTATACGTTGGTGACCGTCAACGACCAACAATCTGGTGGGTTTTATGCCAACAATACCAACCTTTTGCCCAAAATAGAAATAAGTTTTTCGGCACCACTCAATACAACCTCCGCCACCGCGGCGATTTCGTTGGTAGAGCGCCAGTCGTCGGCAAAAATCCCCCTCAATTATACTTTTTTTAAGGCCGACAGCGCGGTTCGACTTGTTCCGCAACAACCCTTAAAAAGCATTACGCAGTATAGTATTTTGGTAGGCCCTGAGCTGGAGTCCCGCAAAACTACCCTTCTGAATACCAACATTAATCTCGGACTAACCACGGCGCTCGATACCGCCGATAAATTTCCGCGTATTAGCGACGATGAGCTGTTGACCTTGGTACAAAAGCAGACTTTTCGCTATTTCTGGGAATTTGGTCATCCTGTCTCTGGGCTTGCTCGCGAGCGAAATACCTCTGGCGATGTTTGTACCTCTGGCGGAACAGGCTTTGGCGTCATGGCCATGGTGGTGGCAGTTGAGCGCGGGTTTATCACTCGTCAACAAGCGGTTGAGCGTTTGGCCAAAATGACTGATTTTCTAAAAAATAAAACCAAAACCCACCACGGCGTTTTTCCTCACTGGTTGAACGGCACAACGGGCGCCACTGTTCCTTTTAGTACCTATGATAACGGCGGCGATTTGGTCGAAACCGCTTATCTCATCCAAGGGTTAATGACCGCTCGGCAGTATTTTGACAAAAAAACGACGGAAGAAACCGCGCTTCGCCAAACCATCAACGACATTTGTAATGCTGTTGAATGGGATTGGCATACCAAAAACGGCGAAAAAGTATTGTACTGGCATTGGTCGCCCAACTACGAATGGCGCATGAATCACCAAATTCACGGCTGGAACGAATGCTTGATTACGTACTTCTTGGCTGCGGGCTCTCCTACCCACAGTATCAACAAAGATGTATATACCAATGGTTGGGCTGAAAATGGCAAAATGAAAAATGGCAAGCAGTTTTATGGCGTAACACTGCCCCTCGGATTTGACTTAGGCGGGCCGTTGTTCTTCTCTCATTATTCGTTTTTGGGCCTCAATCCCAAAGGATTAAAAGACCAATACGCCGATTATTGGCAACAAAACTTAGCGCATACTCAAATCAACTACAAGTACTGTCTGGCCAATCCTAAAAATTATTCGGGCTACAGTGCTGATTGTTGGGGACTTACGGCAAGCGACACCAACAACGGTTACGCGGCCCACTCTCCCACCGAAGATTTGGGGGTCATCAGCCCTACTGCGGCGATTTCGGCCATGCCTTATACGCCACAAGAGTCCATGCGGGCATTGCGGTTTTTCTATTACAAATTGGGCGATAAGATTTGGAAAGACTACGGTTTTGTTGACGGCTTCAACCTTACCAACCTTTGGTGGGCCAATTCATTTTTGGCCATCGACCAAGGCCCCATTATTTGCATGATTGAAAACCACCGTACAGGATTATTGTGGAAACTTTTTATGTCGTGCCCCGAAGTCCAAACTTCTAAAACTAAGTTGGGTTTTGAATAACCCCCCTCTCGAAACGTGCGGTCTGGTTGGAAGCAACCAGACCACACGACCACTGCTCTAACATTTCCTACTCCTCGATAGCCCTCCCCAAAGGGTTATTTTGTACTTTCGTGCCGCAATTGCGCAAACATAGCCCCACAAAAGCCTCCAAGGCATGAAAGTTAAAGCAAAAAAACACTTAGGACAGCACTTTTTACGCGATTTGGATGCGTCCTACCGCATCGCTGACCTTCTCTCTGGACACGGAGGATACGACACCGTGCTCGAAATCGGCCCAGGAATGGGGGTATTGACGCAGTTTATTTTACCCAAGGAACAGTACAACACCTATGTGGTTGAGATAGACCGTGAATCAGTCGCCTATCTAAAAGTAAATTTCCCCAAACTCGAAGGTAAAATCATCGGTGGCGATTTTCTCCGAATGAACCTCAACGAATGGTATCAGTCTATTCAAAATGGTACTTCGACTGGGACGGGACGGTTTGCCCTGATTGGCAATTATCCTTACAATATTTCGTCCCAAATTCTTTTTAAGGCCCTCGATTACCGCGACCTTATTCCTGAAATCATTGGGATGTTTCAAAAAGAAGTAGCGCTCCGAATCGCAGCGCCTCCAGGGAAAAAGGACTACGGCATTTTGAGCGTTTTGCTTCAAGCCTTTTATGACATCGAATATTCCTTTACCGTTCCGCCCGAAGCCTTTGACCCGCCACCAAAAGTACAATCAGGCGTAGTTCGACTCAAACGCAACCAAGTTGACAAACTTGATTGTGATGAAAAGCAGTTTACCCAAGTAGTGAAGGCGGGTTTTAATCAACGACGTAAAACGCTTCGGAATGCGCTCAAACCGCTCGGTCTCACTTTTAATCACCCGCTTCTTGACAAACGCGCCGAGCAACTTAGCGTGGCTGATTTTGTTTTGTTAACCCAGCTTGTAGAAAATCAACCTGCCAGCGGCGAATAGCCGATAAAGACGTATTGAAGGTATGACGTTTGAATTAACCAAAGAGTTTCTCGAAAAAATTGAAACGGCCATCACTGGACGAGACGATGCCTTGCTTCGGGCAGAAATGGATGAGTTGTACCCTGCCGACATCACCATGTTGTTGTATGAGCTGGAGACCGAACCCGCCCATTACCTTTTCAGCTTGCTCAATACGGAAATAGGTGCCGAAATTTTGGCAGAAATAGAACCCGAAGACCGCAAACGTTTTTTGGAGAATTTTTCGTCCGCCGAAATTGCCCGCTACATCGAAGTTTTTGATTCGGACGATGCCGTGGATTTGCTCCAAGAGCAGCCCATTCAGGTTCGGGAAGAAGTCATTGGGCTGCTAGAAGACCGTGAACAAGCCCGTTTTATCATTGACCTCCTCCCCTACGACGAAGATGTGGCTGGGGGATTGATGCAAAAAGAATTGGTCAAAGCCAATGTCAATTGGACGGTCAATGAGTGCATTGAAGAGATTCGTAAACAAGCCGAAGACGTTGAAAAAGTGTATGCTGTCTATGTCGTTGACGACAATCAGACCTTACTAGGGCTTATTTCGCTCAAGAACTTGGTGTTAGCCCGAAAAAACACCAAAATCGGCAACATCTACGACGAAGACATTCACTACGTCGAAACCTACCGCCCCGTTGAGGAAGTATCCGAAATCATGCAACGGTACGATTTAGAGGCCATTCCAGTCGTAAACGTCCAAAAACGTTTGCTTGGTCGCATCACCATTGACGACGTTCTGGACGTCATTATCGAAAAAGCCGAAGAAGATATTCAAGCAATTTCGGGTATCACGGGCGAAGTGGAAGAAGACGATAACCTTTGGCAACAAGTGAAGGGGCGTCTGCCATGGCTGATTGTGGGCGTGATTGGAAGCTTGATGGCCGCTACTGTAATTCGGATTTTTGAGGGCGAACTCAGCAAAATAGCCGCCCTTGCGATGTTCATACCCATCATGGGTTCGACGGGTGGAAACGTCGGAATCCAAACGGCTTCGTTGATTGTGCAAGCCTTGGCCGACAAGTCAGGGTTAGAAATAAGTTGGAAAGAACGTTTGCTTAAAATCATTGTCATTGCCTCCCTCAACGGCCTCATTATTGGGCTTTTAGCAGGATTATACGTACTTGTTTTTAGTCAAACCCAGTTGGTGTGGGTGGTAAGTCTTTCCCTGATGGCGGTGGTATTACTGGCTTCCTTTATGGGGACAATTACCCCTCTTATCCTCGACCGCTTTGGTATTAATCCCGCAGTTGCCTCGGGGCCATTCATTACTACTGCCAACGACCTCGTTGGGATAGGTACCTATTTTTTAATTGCGCATTTTTTGTTGAAAATGTAGAAGGATCTTTTACCATAAAATTCTAAAAATGCGATGAACCAGGAAATTAAAAAAGAACTTTTACGCTTAGAAAAACAGCACAACATCAAAATCTTGTTTGCTGTTGAGAGTGGCAGTCGTGCTTGGGGATTTGCTTCTACCAATAGTGATTGGGATGTTCGATTTGTATATATTCATTCGCTAGATTGGTATTTAACAATCGATGAAAAGCGAGATAGTATTGAGGAAATGTTACCCAATGAGCTTGATTTTTCAGGATGGGAGCTAAAAAAAGCCCTAAGACTATTTCGAAAATCAAACCCTCCCTTGTTAGAGTGGTTACAGAGTCCTATTGTTTACTTAGAACAAACTTCGACGGCCCAACAACTTCAAAAGCTGACACAGGAGGTTTTTAACCCAAGAGCTTGCCTTCACCACTATTTACACATGGCAGAAGGCAACTACCGAGATTATTTGTTAAAAGAACAAGTCCGCTTAAAGAAATATTTTTACGTTTTACGCCCGCTACTTGCCTGCGATTGGATACTAAAAACTAACCGTATGGCTCCAGTAGAATTTGACGTACTCCTTGAAAGTCAGATTGATGACCCAAGTTTAAAAGCCATTATTCAAGAATTGTTGATACGAAAAAAGTCAGGTGAAGAGTTAAATGAAGCTGACCCTATCCCAGCTCTCAACCTTTTTTTAGAAGATAAAATAGCATTTTATACCAATTTTGTCAAAAGTATTGAAAAAGTTGCCCCGCCTTCCAGCCAATTACTCAATAGCCTATTTCGCAATTCATTGACTGAAGCTTGGGCTTAAGTTTTGATTTAGCAATTTGTTTACTACGTTCAAAAATGCCATTCATCGAAGCACTTAATCCCTCCTCCATTCGAGCCATTGCACAGTTAGCCACTCAACTTTGGCCTGATACTTCATTGGATGAAATGCTAAGTCATTATCAAGAAGTTTTAGAATTAGGTGAGGGTACATGTTTCTTGGCATACCAAGAAGGGCAACCCATTGGTTTTATTGAACTTAGCATTCGTCATGATTACGTAGAAGGTGCCGACGAACTACCCGTTGCCTACATTGAAGGGCTCTACATCGCTAGCGATTACCGACAGAAAGGTCTGGGGCAAATGCTTATTACACGTGCCGAGCAATGGGCTGTTCAACATGGATTTAAACAACTCTGCTCCGATGTTGAAATTGAAAATCAACTTAGTATTCTCTTCCATGAAAAAGCAGGCTTTAGCGAAGCGGCAAGAATCGTGTGTTTTGTCAAAAATCTTGACTAGACATTTTATCTACCATAATGTTATATAACACTGTTTATATCTAACATTGTAACGTTTCCCCCTATTCTTACCTTATAAAATATCTTTTTTTTGGATAGAGGCACATTTTCAATTGTTTAAACAATCATTCTCCAGCTAATACCTACTAATTTTGCATTTGTGTTGGTAAACACGTAGCGAATAAGCAATCACATTTAATATTAACATAAAATGTCAGTAGCAACAGGAACGTACGTACCGTACAAAGTTAAAGACATCACATTGGCCGATTGGGGCCGCAAAGAAATTCGTTTGGCGGAAGCCGAAATGCCTGGTTTGATGGCACTTCGTGCTGAATATGGCGCTACGAAGCCATTGAAAGGCTCTCGTATCGCAGGATGCTTGCACATGACTATCCAAACTGCCGTTTTGATTGAAACGTTGGTTGAATTGGGTGCTGAAGTAACTTGGTCTTCATGTAACATCTTCTCAACGCAAGATCACGCTGCTGCTGCTATTGCTGCCGCGGGTATCTCAGTATATGCGTGGAAAGGTATGACTGCGGAAGAATTTGATTGGTGTATCGAACAAACACTTTTCTTCGGAGAAGAGCGTCAGCCATTAAATATGATTCTTGACGACGGTGGTGACTTGACAAACATGGTGTTTGACAACTATCCTGAGTTGATTGCAGGAATCGGTGGTTTGTCGGAAGAAACAACAACAGGTGTACACCGTTTGTACGAGCGTATGAAAAACGGCACATTGCACCTTCCAGCAATTAACGTAAACGATTCGGTTACTAAATCGAAATTTGATAACAAATACGGTTGCAAAGAGTCATTGGTGGACGCTATCCGTCGTGCTACTGACTTGATGTTGGCTGGTAAAGTGGCCGTTGTAGCAGGTTATGGCGACGTAGGTAAAGGCTCGGCAGAATCACTTCGTGGTGCTGGTTGCCGCGTTTTGGTGACCGAAATCGACCCAATCTGCGCATTACAAGCAGCGATGGATGGTTTTGAAGTAGTTACGATGGATGAAGCTGCGACGCGTGCTAACATCTTTGTAACGGCGACAGGTAACATCAACATCATCAAAGGCCGTCATTTCAAATCAATGAAAGACAAAGCAGTAGTTTGTAACATCGGTCACTTCGATAACGAAATCGACATGGCTTGGTTGAACGAAAACTACGGCGCAACGAAAGAGCAAATCAAACCACAGGTTGATCTTTATACAGTAGATGGCAAAGAAATCATCGTCTTGGCAGAAGGTCGTTTGGTGAACTTGGGTTGTGCGATGGGTCACCCATCTTTTGTGATGTCAAACTCATTCTGTAATCAAACATTGGCACAAATTGAGTTATACACCAACCCAGGCAAATACGAAAAACAAGTTTATATCTTGCCTAAGCACCTCGACGAAAAAGTAGCGAAATTGCACTTGTCACACATTGGGGTGAAGCTTGAAACCCTTGATGAAGAGCAAGCAGCTTACATCGGTGTTACAGTAGCAGGGCCATTCAAATCAGAATTGTACCGCTACTAAGCCATTACTTGTTTTTTGCTCGGTCAGACGATAGTCAGACCGAGCAAAAAGGTCAAACAGGGTCAGACGATAGTCAGACCCAAAGGTAAAAAAGGCTATTTGGTCTGACTATCGTCTGACCAAATAGCTTTTTTACTTATTAGGTTGCGCGGTATAACGCAAATAAGGTTTTACGATTCGCAAATCGCTGTATTTTTTCTGGGCATCTTCCGTCGAAACAGCAGGTACCACAATCACATCTTCTCCTGGTTTCCAGTCTGCTGGCGTCGCTACTTGGTTATAAGCCGTTAGTTGAAGCGAATCAATAACGCGAATAAGCTCGTTGAAGTTACGGCCTGTTGATGCTGGATAAGTCAACGTAAGTTTAATTTTCTTATCTGGGCCAATCACAAACACCGAACGAACCGTTGCTTTTTCACTCGCATTTGGGTGAATCATGTCATACAACGTTGCCACGTTACGGTTTTCATCCGCAATGATTGGGAAATTTACTTCCGTACCATTTACTTCGTTTATATCTGGTACCCAACGCGCGTGAGAATCCAAATCATCCACGCTCACCGCTATTACTTTTACGTTTCTTTTTGCAAATTCGCCCTTCAATAACGCCGTTTTGCCCAATTCTGTCGTACAAACTGGTGTAAAATCGGCAGGGTGAGAAAATAACAATCCCCAAGAATCACCTAACCATTCGTGGAAACTGATAGGGCCTTGCGTAGTATCCGCTTGAAAATCTGGGGCAACATCGCCTAATCTAAGTGACATGATAAATAAGAGTTTTTGTGGAATGAATATTTTTACTTATAGACTATCGGCTTTGTATGGTTTATCCGATAATTGAAAGCCTCTTTTTTGGGAGGCTTGACAAATGTAGTACAAACGTACAGTAAAAATTGTTCCAATTAGCAAAAAAATAAAACTAAACCTTCTGAGAAAAACGTTATTGATAATAATTGTTTTAGCGTGAAGTACAGCATGTTTCGTAAACACCTCTTCTATCTATTTTTAACCACCTTTACCATTCCTGCTCGAGTGTGGGCAGCTGACGTTGACTCCACTTCTGTCAAAACCAGTGACTCTACCCATACTCCTAAATCGCTCAAATTCCTCAAAGAATTATTTTCCAGTAGCCAAGACAGCATGAGGCGCGGCCCCAACCTCATGTACACCCTCAACTGGGACGCTAGAAGTTCGTTTATTGACAAAAAATTTGTCAATATTTGGGGCGTAAATACAGGAATAAAATTTGGGCGGAAACGCCATGAACTTACTTTTGGGTATTATTGGCTTACGTTTAACTCATTTCTACGACTCATTGACTTCCGTAAAAATGCTTCGCAAGTCATCAATTTGGGGTACTATACCAAAACCGACCTTTATTTTTTTAGCTTAATGTATTTTCCCAATATCATTGAAAACAAGCGTTGGCGTTTTAGCATACCTGTTGAACTGGGTGTGGGGGCAACCCAAAGTTCGAGAAACAAACTTCTGAATGATTTGATGATTTGGCGGCGAAACGATATTTTTATGCCTGCCCAAGTCGGGCTCTTTCTTAAATGGAAAGCAACTCGGTGGGTGGGTTTCAGTGCCCAAGGTGGCTATCGCTATGCGTTGTACCAAAAAAATGTACCCTCCAATTACAACGGCCCCTATTATAGTTTAGGCTTTACGATTGAAAGTGAAGTTTTTACAGATTCGTATCAATGGGCTAAAAAAACCATCAAAAAACGCCAAGAAAAACGGAGTAAATAGCCCAAAACTTAGCTTTACAAGGTATGAAAAAAATTGTTACTTTCGGTCAAATCATGATGCGGTTATCACCGCCTGCTTTTGCTCGTTTTAGCCAAGCCCATCGTTTTGACATTACCTACGCTGGTGGAGAAGCCAACGTTGCGATTGCAACTGCCCAATGGGACGTTCAAGCCGTCCACGTGACCCGTTTTCCCAACAACGACATTGGGAAAGCTGCCATCATGTACCTGCGTAAATACGGCCTCGACACCTCCGAAATCCAGTTAGGTGGCGACCGCATGGGAATTTATTTCGTAGAAAATGGTGCCAACGCCCGAGCAAGCCAAGTGATTTATGACCGCCTCAATGACTCCTTTTGTACCCTTGAGGCTGATAGTTTTGATTGGGAACGAATTCTGACGGGTGCCGATTGGTTTCACTTCACGGGCATCACCCCTGCCCTGTCGGAAAGTGCTGCACAGGCCTGCTTAGAAGCGGTGCAAACCGCCCGAAAGTTGGGCGTTAAAATCTCGGCAGACGTAAACTACCGTAAAGGTCTATGGAATTGGGGCAAAACACCGCAGGATATTATGCCAGAATTGGTATCTTACTGTGACCTCATCGTCTGCGGCAATAGCAATGCCGATGATTTATTTGGGATTAAGCCCCTACCCGAGGATAAGAACAAGTGGGTGTCCACCTCAAAACAAATCATGGAAAAGTATCCCAACATTAAGCTGATCCTTGACACCAAACGAGATTCCATCAGTGCTTCCCACAACCAATTGAAGGGAAAAGCCTGGAATGGCGAGAAGTTTTACAAAACTACCACCTACGACATTCACCACATTGTGGATCGCATCGGAAGCGGTGATGCTTTTATCGCTGGCTTTTTGTATGGCTACGACTATTTTGACCAAAGTGTGCAGCACGCCCTTGAGTTTGCCACCTCGGCGGCTGCCCTCAAACATACCGTTGAAGGCGATTTTAACTTGGTTTCCATAGACGAAGTTGAACGGTTATCTTCGGGTGATAGCTCTGGGAAACTTTCTCGATAAGAGAAAATTTATATAAAATTTTACTTTATATATTGTTTTACAAAATATTATCTTTAGTTTCGTAGTTAGAAGAGTAAACCTCCTACAACTATGAAACTATTTTTTTTGTCGTCTATCTTCTTCGTTAGCTCGTTTGCGTATTCGCAAATAAAAATCATGACTTTCTCAGAAGCAGAAAGCAAGCACCTGAGTGTAAAGCAATTGGACAGCCTCTATCCTAGCCCCAAAAAGTTTTTTGATGGCGCGGCTGATTCGTATTTCAAATCGCAACAAGCGTTCTTGCTCAGTGTCAATGGTCAGGCAAGAAAAAATAGTACTAAAAAAGATAACGGCATTTTATGGGCACGTTTTTATGTTGGCAAGGAAGGTCATTTTGATTATTTTCTTTATAGTTTTGAAGGCAAAGTATCGGAAGAATCGAAAACGAAGGTATTGGATTCGCTCCGTGTCTATTTGGATAACTATCGTTTTCCCGTTAAAATCACGGCAGCGTACTCTTTTCACCAACTTATTAACATTGGGCTGATACGCCAGCTTCCCAAAGGCCGCAATGTCATTAGCACCCTCGATGACGCAATTGCTACCACCCGACCTGATACGGTTAAAATCCTTGCCCTCAATCAGCTTGAACTAACGGAAGTACCAGAGATAATTTATAAGTTTACCGAAATGAAGGAGCTTAATTTAGGCGGAAATGAGCTCAAGAATGCCAACATAGATTTAACTCGCCTACCCAAACTCAAACACCTCTGGCTCAATGCCAACCAATTGTCAAACAACAGCTTAACGCTCACGCCCAACAAAACACTCCGTATTTTAAATATCCAGAACAATCGTTTTACTGATGTTCCAGCGGCGGTTCAAGCCTGTAAAAAGCTTTCAAGTTTATGGTTGGGCTACAACAAACTTTCACAGCTAAACGACCAAAGTTTTCTGGGTTTGCGGCGCTTGCGCGACATCAATTTGTATTCGTGCGACCTCAACACGTTGCCGCAAGGCATCAACAAACTAAGAAGGCTAGAAGTGATTGACCTGTACCACAACAACCTTAAAGAATTGCCTTCGTCCATCGGAAGAATGCGGAGATTACAGCAATTGGCACTGTCAAATAACCAACTGACGCATCTACCCCAAAACCTTCGGAAGTTGAGACGCCTTCAGGCCCTGTATGCGCACCACAACAAACTCTCTAGTCTGCCCAGCAGCCTCAAAAGATTGAAGCGTTTGACCATTTTGGACCTCAATCACAATCAATTTAGTGTGTTACCAGGTTCCATTGGCGCTTTATCGGTCGTTGAAGAGATTGACGTGAGCTATAACAACCTTAGCGAACTCCCCACTCAAATGCCACAACTAAAACGACTCAAAAAGCTGTACCTCCGCGAAAATCCTGTCACTGAGGATCCTATGTTATTAAGTCGTTCAAAACCCATCATGGAAAATTTAACCCAAAACAAAACGGACGTTTCTTATTAAAGAATTTTGGGGAAAGTAGTTGCAAAAATCGAATCAAAAATTCATCTTTGCACTCCGATTTCGGATGTAGCTCATCGGACTGGCGTACCAGCTAGCTAGAGCGCTTGGCGAGGCGTCGCACCGATGGCATTTTTAAGGGGATGTAGCTCATCGGACTGGCGTACCAGCTGGCTAGAGCGCTTGGCGAAGCGTCGCACCGATAGCATTTTTAAGGGGATGTAGCTCAGCTGGCTAGAGCGCTTGCATGGCATGCAAGAGGTCGTGGGTTCGAATCCCATCTTCTCCACCTTCATTATCAAAGAGTTACGACCACAATCGTAACTCTTTTTTGTTTCTGCTCAAACATTGCCAAAACAAATTAGAATTGTTTTAGTGGATTCTTTAGCTTAAATTTTTCCATTTTGAGACTGCATTAAAACAAAAAATACCCCGTAAACAATGTACAGGGCACCTGTTGCGAAAGTATTTCAAAGTTATTACTTCCGTGCATTCACTTTTATAGGCTCTTTATGATATGAACATTCTTCTGGAAAGGCGTCATTTCATCCTCTACTCCACCACCACTTGCCCATTCATCAGCATTGGCAATAACCAATCTCGTAAAGTGGCAAGTTGTTGGTTTTCGAGTGTATTTATGTACACTTTATCGCTTAAATCTTTAAATATTGGCATAAATTGGTCTAATATTGATTTTGGTGGAATAACCATCTTATATTCCTTCAAATACTCTGTTTTTAAGTTTTTGAAAATACTGCCATTCCCTAAATTTAAAATATTAGGCCGTTCATTATCAAAATAGTGATACAAATATTCAATTGTTAAACCATCTTTATATTTATCTATGATAAGCCACCCATCATGCACACAAGACTCAATCTTTACAATTCGAGGAATTGCAGGTGATGCACTATTTGAAAGAATCAAGGTATTAGGTTTAAGAAACCTACTTTTTGAAACCCCTTCTTGTATAATAAACTGTTTGGTTGCTACGATAAATCTATTATTTGATTCTGTTGCATCTGAAATTTTTATCCAATTTACTCCTTCATCGCTCAAGTAATCATCAATCGGTCTTGGGGACGCTCCTCTTACAATGCTAACTACCTTATCTAATTTATCAACCTCCCACCCCTCAGGAATTTCCCTTTTTAACTCTTCATTCCAAACCATTGCTCCACCCGATGTTTTGTAGGGCTTGCCTTCTTCGTTGGGAAAATCAAACTGTACAAACCAATAATCATACAGCGTTTTTGCCATTGCTTCAAGTTCGGCATTGATGCGATTGTTGAGGGCTATTTTTTCGTTTAAAAGTAATAGAAAATCGCCTACGTTTTTTTGTGTTTTGTAATCAGGAAGATAAAGATGTAGGTATGAATAAATTTCTTCGTTTAAGCTCGCTCGCAATGTTAAAACGGCATTATTGGTCATCGTTTTTCTAAAAAAACGACTTCTCAGATAAAAACCCATATATTTTTCATAGGTAACATCATCTTGTAAAGGTCTTAATCTCTTAACAAATCCACTATATGTAGCATTTGGGTAATCTTTAAGAGCAACACAACTCATGCCTAATTCATCAATGGTTTCGCTTGTTCGAGTCAAGAAAATATCGCCTTTTTTTATCGAATAGGTTTCCTGTTCTTTTTCAGACGTATCCATTAAGTTAGTCAGTGAATCAGGAACAAAGTAATTATTAAAAACGTCACTAAAAGTGAGGAAAGGACTACCGTGCCCTGCTTGTTCAGGTTTTGACGAAATCCCTGAACTCATAGAATAAAGGTCACTGAATTTATGTTTTTTTAATTCACTCATCATTTTTCAAATTATTTTCAAACTCGGTTGCCCATTCGTTTAGTTTTTG
The DNA here is from genome assembly GCF_014195535.1 of Runella defluvii. Classification (GTDB taxonomy): domain Bacteria; phylum Bacteroidota; class Bacteroidia; order Cytophagales; family Spirosomataceae; genus Runella; species Runella defluvii. The sequence continues at coordinate 167,360 of NZ_JACIBY010000009.1, forward strand.
TTGTAATAATTGCTTTTCTGGCAAATAGAGGCTATATTCTGCGGCGTAGATATTGGCATCTTTGGGCAAAGTAAGTTCTACCAAAGCATCGTTTTTTTGTTGGCAGAGCAATATACCGATGGTTGGTTTTTCGTAGTCTTGCTTTTCGTAACGGTCGTAGTAGTTTACGTACATCTGCATTTGTCCGAGGTCTTGGTGGGTAAGTTTACCAATCTTCAAATCTATCAGAACGAAGCATTGCAGCAGGCGGTTATAAAAAACCAAGTCCACCTTAAAGTGGCTTTCGTCAAAGGAAAACCGTACTTGTCGGCCCACAAAAGCAAAGCCTTTGCCGAGTTCGAGCATGAAGTATTGTAAGTTGTCGATGATACGGGTTTCTAATTGGCTTTCCGAATACTGATGTTCTTCTTTCAACCCCAAAAACTCCAACACATAGGGGTCTTTGAGTACGTCAAGGGTTGATGTTACGATTTGCCCTTTTTGACTCAGCAATTTTACGCCCTCTTTATCTCGGCTTAGCGCCAAGCGTTGATATAGGCTCGAATGGTATTGGCGTTCTAACTCTTTGATTTTCCAGTTGTTGTTGGTAGCTTCTATTTCGTAAAAGCTCCGCTCATCAGGATTTGGGATTCGCATCAGTACCAAGTAATGCGACCACGAGAGCGTAAAACGTACTTTCCCCAATTCAGCAGATTGCGTCTGCTGAATTGAATAGGCTTCATAAAATGCCCTCATTTGTCTCAAATTAACCTCCGAAAAACCTTTCCCAAACCTATCATTAAGTTTTTTTGCAAGGTCTTTGATAATGTATTTGCCATATTGAGCTTTTTGTTTGCCTTGCTGCTCGTCTTCCACAATCATTCTGCCTATTTCAAAATAGGTATGTACCATTGCCAAGTTTACGGCAGTAGCTACTTGCTTGCGGGCTTGCTCAATGAGCTGAGCCACTTTATCGTAGAGTATGTCATTGTTTTTGAGGTCGTTATTCAAATCGTAGCCCCTCCAAAGCCTTTTCTATTTGGACTTCCAAAGATTTTGACTCAGCAAACAGATTGCTCAAATTTGCCTTAAAATCATCCATCTTGGTTTTAAATTCTTCGGGCGTAATATCGGTATATTCAATTTTTACATCAAAATACTGCCCTGCACTAAACGAATAATTCTTTTCGGCAATTTGTTCGTAGCTCAACACCACCGAAAAATCCTCCACAGCCTCGTGGCGGTTGAAGGTATCAATGATGCGCTGTTCTTCTTCGGTCGAGAGTAGCGTTTTTTGATTTTTGCCCTCTTTTACGGTTGTGCCAAGTTTAGAGGCATCCATCAGTACAATATCACCTTTGGTATTGGCACAGTCCAGAAACAGTATCGAAACGTTTGTACCCGTAGTAGCAAAGATATTGCTGGGCATACTCACTACGCCACGCAGCATTTTCTGCTCCACCAATCGCTCCCGAATCTTACGTTCAATGCCGCTTTGAGCCGTAATAAAACCCGTAGGCACTACAATAGCAGCTCGTCCCTTGCTGGTAAGCGAATACATGATGTGCTGAATAAACAAGGGATAAATAGCCATTTTGTCTTTATCCTTGTTGGGGATATTGGCGACCCCCGCAAAAAAACGTTCGCTATTGTTGCTTGCTAGTAGGTCGGCATGGTATTCGCTAAAATCAAGTTTAAAAGGAGGATTCGAGACGATGTAGTCAAATTTCATCAATCTGTCGCCCTCTTTGTGGTAAGGAGCAAGAATCGTATTGCCTTGAATGATATTCGGAATAGAGTGAACGAGGTTATTCAGGATAAGATTAAGGCGCAGCATAGCCGTTGATTTCTGCGAAATATCCTGCGAATAAATCGTACAACGGTCTTCACCAATGGCATGAGCCAAATTCATCAGGAGCGTACCCGAACCCGCCGACGGGTCATAACAAGTGACGTTTTGTACGGGGGCATCAACCAAACAAGCTGCCATGATTTTGGCAACGGCATGAGGGGTATAATATTCGGCATATTTACCACCACCGTCTTTGTTATAATCTTTGATGAGGTACTCAAAAATGGTAGAGAAAAAATCGAACTTTTGTTCAAATATTCGCTCAAAGCTAAAATTAACCAACTGATTAACAATAGCTTTACAAAAATTATCTCGTTGCGAAGGGTCAGCCACAAACTGGCTCAGTTCGTCGAAAAGGGTGATTTTAGCCCCCGTTCCTGTCTTTACCGAAAATATTTCATTGTTGAAGATAGCAATGTCACGAAGGGTATCATCAAACGTTTTGGCAAACTCCTCGTTGTTTTGTTTTTCAAACAATGACGCTAAGAAATGCTCCCGTTTGAGTTTGGCGCTATCGGGGCTGAGCTGCAAGAGCAACATTTCGTAGTCGTCGTCGGAATATTCGTTTATTTTTACTTCCCACTTATCGGCGGTTTGCAAACTTGGGTCAATCTGTTTGACTTCGTAGCCAAACTTATCATTCATGAATTTATACAGAAAAACCTGCGTGATAATTTTAAATTCATTACCATCATTGCCTAAACCGTATGAGGTACAAATACTTTTGAGGTTGTCAATCAGGTCTTTAGTATTTGCTGTAAAATCTTGTACTACCATTTAGTTATTCCTTGATATTCGTTTAGATATTCTTTTACCACGCAAGCATTGATGTACTTGGCAGAATCGGGGGCTAATTTAACGTTTGTTTTCTGAAAACCCGTTATAATCATCTTCTGCATCTGTTGCTCAAAATATGACTCATTTTTCAACAATCGCTGATTAATAAGAACTACGTCATCGGCTTGTTGCTTTATATCAGTCAGTATTTCATGGATTTCTGACTCTCTTTTTGTGATGTTTCCCCGTTCAACCAACCGTTTGTGCAAGCGAGCAAATTTTACGTCATTTTGGTACTTGGCTTTGAGGAGATTGTTTTTTCGATTAAGCTCCGTTACTTTATCGTAAATCAACCGCAATGCCCCAATATTAGCCCTCATTTCTTCTTGAGACACTTCATCGAGGTTTTTCTTGCTAAACAAGCGTCGCAGTTCGTCGTAAAGCGACACAAATTCGGGGTCTCGTTGGTCAAAATTACTACCAAGTGCTTCGCGGGTTTTTCGCAAGGTATCTTTAAGCTGGTCTGCTAATACTAACTCGCTTTCAGAGCGCTTTCGAAACATGAAAAGCACGTTTTCGAGGGCGACATTGAGCAAATTAAGTGTTTCGGGACTGTTCATCAATGCCTCTCTATCGTTGAGCAATTGTAAGCGGTCGTTAGCAACTTTAAACAAATCATTGAATTTTTGGAAATCGGTCTTTTCCAAAAGGTCGAAGTGCCCCAAATGCCTGATAACATTGTATAATTCCCGCAACGTAGCAAGCGCTTTCTTAATCTCAAGTACTTTTTTACGGTCTTCAATTTCGGAGATTTGCCGCGAGAAGTACTCAGCATTTTTCAAATCAAAATGAAAGAGTTGCTCTTTTATATCCTTTATTTCGGACTCAATTTCTTCTTTTGACTTGAAGATGTTTGAGTATGTTTCCATTTCATCGCCCAACTCCTGCTGCAATTCATCGAAATACGCTCGGTTAGTGGCGTCAAATTCCTTGCTGATGTCGGCAAAATCCACCACATACCCGTATTGAAACTCTTTGTAGGGGCGATTTACTCGGGTAAGTGTTTGCAAAAGATTATGCTGCCGTACTACCCTACCCAAATAGAGTTTTTTGAGTCGTTTGGCATCAAAGCCTGTCAGCAACATATTGAACACAAAAAGAATATCAATCTTACCGTTTTTGAAATCTTCGACTTGTTGTTTCCTATCATCTTTTGAACCAGCATCGTGCAAAATCAACGCAGCAGACAATGGAGCATTATTTTTGTAGGCCATCATAGGCTCGGCAGCCATTGCAAAAGAGGCTTGTTGATGAAAAGAAACCGTTTGAGGGATGACGTACTTTGTAGTAAACAGTTCAAATAGTTTTTCAGCCTGTTCAGAACTATCACAAACCACCATCGCTCCGATCGTTTTATCTCCAAACTTGGTTCTACTTTCTGTAAAATCATGAACGATGTAGTCAAGCATTGGCTCCACAAAGCGTTCATGGGAATAGATAATTTTCTTATCCGTTTTTCCTTTCAACACCTCAATCTCTTTCATCGCTTCGACCAACTGAATCTTGTAAGTCGTTTCGATGTCTTCTCGAATGAGTTTTAGGGTATAACCATCTGCAATTGAGGAGTTATAGTAATATTTATGAAAATAATTTCCGAAGACAAATTTCGATTTACGGTCATCTGCAATCAAGGGAGTTCCAGTCAAGCCTATGATAACGGCATTTTTATCAGAGTTGGTTAAATTGGCTAAAAAACTACCCTTGGGGTCATAACTTCGGTGAACCTCGTCTAAAAAATACACCCTTTGAATATGGATATTGTACTCATTTGAGGAGAGAACAGTGGTATCTTCCTTGAATTTATGAATATTTACAACCGTGATTTCGCGTTGCCCCGTTTTGTTATGAATCGCCTGTTGCTTTTTAAAATCGGCAATAAGTTCTTCTTTGGAGTTAACCGTATGTACCACCAATCCCCTACTTTTGAACTCCTTACTTGCTTGAGTTAGTAAATCAAGCCTATCTACAATAAAATAAAACTTAGGCACAACACCTTTATGCTGGTAGTAATCGGTCAAAAAGTGGGTATTATAATACGCAAGTGCTGTTTTTCCGCTCCCCTGAGTATGCCATACAATTCCTTTTTTGACCCCTTGGTCTAGGTGTGCTTCGATGGCCTTGGTAGCAAAAATCTGTGGATAACGCATGATGTGCTTTTCAAGCCCCTTTTCTTCCTGTACATAAGCGATTCCAAATTTCAATAAGAACTTTAAGCGCTCCTTACTAAAAAGCGAGGTGATGACTCGGTTGGTAGGCGTACTAACCTCCTTGTTTGTAATAAACTCGGGGGAATATTTAATGGTAGATAAGTTGTTATCTTTCAAAACAAAATTTTCTAAGGCATCATCCTCTGGTTTAAGAAGCTGGGAAAGGTCTAGCGCTTGCTCTTCTCTAAAACAATTGAATATAGTGTCTTTTAATGAGGTAGTAGCATAAAACGCCCCTTGAATAGGTACAATAGACTCTTTATCATACTCCATATTGTTTGAGAAAACCAATAGTTGAGAGATATTGATAAATTTCCTAAATTTTTTGTTTCCAAAGCGCTCGTTGATTCTTTTTCGTTCGGCTAAAACACCTTCTCGGTTGTTAGGCTTTTTTACCTCAATAAAAGCCAGAGGCATACCATTTATTAGAAGTGTAATATCAGGTCGAAACTCATCTTCACCGTTCTTGCAAGTTAGCTCAGTAACAACGTGAAAGCTATTATTTTCAAAATTCTTAAAATCCAACAATTTTACTCCCGATGTAGCAGTAAGGAGTTTAAAAAATTCACACCCCAAGTCCTCATTATCAAGGGTTAGTGACACCTTTTCAAAGGTACGTTGGATTTCTTCTGGCTCAATCCCGTGATTTATTTTAGCAATACTCGTTGTAAAAATTTCGGTAAATATGTTAGTACTCTCATCTATCACTGATTGACTTAGTGACAAATAATTGTACCCCAAACGGCAGAGGTGAAGAATAGCAGGAATCTTGACACGAGTATTTTCATTGAATGACATAACCTGAGTAGTTAGAAATGGCTAATAAAACGCAAAGAAAGCGACATATTAGTCAAAAACAAACAATTAGTTACTGAGTATGTCAAAACACTTTTTATGAATCTATCACCCCAGTAGTTGCTGTAAAGTCTGAGCATCGGGCAATACATTTTTGAGGTGTTGGGGGAGTTCTTTACTGAGCTAATACACTGCTACGCCCATTGGGTTGGATATTTGCTGAAAGGCATACTCTACCGTTTTCTCGTTTTTTTCTTTGCACAGCACAATCCCGATGGCGGGGTTTTCGTCGGGTTGACGCTCGGTATCATTCAGCACATTGAGGTAAAAGTTGAGTTGACCTGCATCTTGTGGGCGAAATTTGCCTTTTTTGAGTTCAAATGCTACCGCTTCGGCGGACCGCAAACATTTCAAGATGCGGTTATAAAAAAGCAGGTCTATGAAAAACTCGTCTTCGTCAACGACCAATCGGTGCTGATTGCCAATAAACGAAAAGCCTTTGCCCATTTTCATTATAAATTCCTTGATACTATTCACGATTCCCTTCTCTACCACACGTTCATCATCGGTTTCGACCGCGCTGGCGGCCCAGATTGATGTAGTCGAGCAGGTATTCGTCTTTAAAAGCAAGCGTCGAGCTGTGTTGTAAGGCTTTGGGCAAGGTCTTATCAAAATTGTTTTGAATCGTTGCCCCTTGTTTTTGGTACAAATTGGCTTTGATTTGCCATTCGAGCATTTCAACCGTCCAATGGTTTTCGGCAGTTTTTTGTATGTAAAAAAGCCGTTCTTTCCAATCTTTGCATTTATTGAGCAGCAGAATATGTTGTGTAAAACCAATACCGAAAAATAGCTCAGGCGTAAGTCCTTCAAATTGGGCAGTTGATAACTGGCTAAATGCAATTGATTGACTATCAATATTTTTCAATTCTGCCGTTGATAACGGCAGAATTGAAAGCATAGAATATTCATTGGTCGTCGTTGTGCATGTTAAGAATTTCTCGGTTTGCTTCCAGTTTTGCCTTCTCGATAGCAATCGTGATTTCTTTGTAAAGAGGGTGGCGCTTTTTGGGTAGGTTATTAATGTCATCCCACAGTTCCTTTTTACAAGAAAAACCCAAAGAAACATAACTCGATTTCCTGGCTTTGGTGACACGAAGGTAAATAGGATACTCTCCAGATTGAAGTTGACGGCGAGTGTCAAGGTAAACATTTGTGGTGGCCATAGTGGTTTTTCTAAGGTAACTTATTCGACTCTGCTCAAACTAAGGCCACCGCACTATAACGCGTTGGTTTTCTACTTTTTAAGCCCTTATCCTACTCCTTTATACTGCCTTTTCGTTTGCAGTTACGCCAAAAGTATGCTCCGATAGCGCGAGTGCCCCCCAAACTTCCCCCCTTCTCCTGCCAACCACGTTCACCGAATAATAAATGCGTTAGAAAGTTGGCGTTTTGAATTAAAGTTTTGTTAATTGTACGAAAATTTTTTGTTGATTTAACCCAACAATGTGCTTAACGTAAATGAAGGCTTTCAACTTAGGCTAGCGGCTGAGTGTAAAGATATTACTTACCATTGCGAAATAGACGTCATACAACCGCCAACAAAAACTTATACGCGTTTGAAAACGATGGTGTGGCGTCTATCCACTCGTTATGCCTCACCCTAAAAGACGACACTACATAATATAAAAGATGACAGAACAGATTAAAATAAGACGAGAAAAGCAGGGCGACTTTAGAGAAGTTTTTGAACTTAATCATATTGCATTTGGACAGGACAACGAGGCAAAACTGGTTGACGCTTTAAGAATTAATCAGATAGCTTTTGTTCCAGAACTTTCAATTGTAGCAACTGACAACAATAAAATAGTTGGGCATATTTTGTTTTCCAAAATCAGTATAAAAGACGACAAAGGAAACTTGAACGAAAGTTTAGGACTTGCACCTATGGCTGTTAGACCTGAATATCAAAAATGTGGAATAGGTGGGCAACTAATCAGAAAAGGATTTGAAGTAGCAAAAGAATTGGGTTTCAAATCAGTAATCGTTTTGGGACACGAACATTATTATCCAAAATTCGGTTTTCAGCCAGCCGACAAATGGAAAATAAAAGCACCATTTGACGTTCCTTCAAATGTATTTATGGCAATTGAATTAGCGACTGATGGGCTTAAAAACATATCGGGGACAGTAGTCTATCCGAAAGAATTTGAAACAGTATGAGGCAACAAATCAGAACTAAAAAAGAAGAATAAAGACATAACACGGGTTTTACGTTAGGCGGGCTGAGGTGCAAACTTGGGGCCTTGTACTTCGAATAAACTTTACATTTATGCTTCGTAATCTTGCCCGAACGCAAAGCCAGAAACCGTTAGTAGTAATGTAAAACAGACAACATCGACAAAATAATGAAAACATATCATATATTAAACGGGGACTGCTTGGCTGACCAATTAAGTCAAACAAAAATCAATCAAGACTTTATTGTTTGTAGAGAATGCTTAATTGATGGTCATTTATATGCCGACAATATCGCTGACTTTTGGACGGTTCGGGCCAAATTTATTGCTGATTCTCATCATGTTTCGACTGAAGAATATTTTATTAAAACAGTAAATGAATTTGAAAAACTAAATAATTTACCTGACAATTCTGAAGTTTGTCTTTGGTTTGAAAACGATTTGTTTTGTCAGACAAATATGTGGTTTGTAATCTCAATTCTTGCAAATTATACGACACTTAAAATCTTTCGAGTTTTTCCAACAATTGAAAATAATGCAGACACTTGGAAAGGCTTTGGTATTGCCAATGCTGAAAAACTTGAACAGGCGTTTGATTCAAAGATTCGGTTTATGCCAAAGGACATTGAATTAGGCAAAAATTTGTGGGCATCGTATCAAATTGGTGACTTAACTAAGTTGAAAGAATTATCTAAAAAACAATCTGACTGTTTTCAATATTTAGAGGAAGTTTGTCAAGCACACATTGATCGATTTCCGTTAGACAAAACTTTGGGCAGACCAGACAAAGTTGTAAAAGAAATAATTGCCACTAACTCGACAGAATTTCAGGCTGTTTTTTCAGAGTTTTCAGACAGAGAAGGAATTTATGGATTTGGAGATTCGCAACTAAAAAACATATACGACAGACAGATGCAAAGCACCTAACCAAAAGTGGCAGCTCAGTGGTTAAATCAAGCTTTCTGCTTCTATCAAAGTTACTCCGATAATCACGAGCGCACCCCCTCGTGATTTTTATCTACTGGCTTCTAGCCTATCCTTCCCTCATTTTCACTCAAGTGAGCCCCAAATCCCCCCTTCTCCTGCCAAGCACATTCACCGAATAATAAATTCGTTAGAAAGTTGGCGTTTTGAATTAAAGTTTTGTTAATTGTGCGAAAATTTTTGTTGGCTTGACTCAACAAAGTGCTTAACGTAAATGAAGGCTTACAACTTAGGTTAGCCAGTGAGGGTAAAGATATTACATATCTATTGCGAAATAGACGCCATAGAACCCGACAGCAAATACTTAACCCGTTTGAAAACGATGGAGTGGCGTCTATCCACTCGTTGTGCCTCACCGTAAAAGACGACACAACCAATAAAAACGAACAGAAAAATGAAAGACAAAATGCCAACGCTTCAGCAAAATCAAAAGAGCTGCATCCCCTAGCACAAAGCCAACACAATGCAGCACATTTGCTTTTGCCCAAAACACAAATTTCATAGCAAACCAATAAATAAAATGGAACAAAGAGACTTATTTGGCAACATCATACCTTCTTTAGATAATAATAAACCAAAGTCAGGATTAACAAAAATTGAAAACGGTGAGTATTTATTTTATCCAGATTTTTTTTCAAAAGTAGAAAGTGATTTGTACTTGCAAAATCTAAAAGAAAACATTGATTGGAAACAAGAATCAATGAATATGTATGGCAAACAAGTTGCCTTTCCACGTTTGACAGCGTGGTACGGTGATAATGACAAACCTTATTCATTTTCAGGTATAACATTAGCACCAAAAGTTTGGACAAGAGAACTTCTTGAAATAAAAGACAAGATTGAACCTTTATCAAAAGTTCAATTTAATAGCGTTTTGCTTAATCGATATAGAAATGGAAACGACTCCATTTCTTGGCATACAGACGCAGAAAAGGAATTAGGGCCAAACCCAGTAATTGCTTCCGTTAATTTTGGTGCAACAAGAAAATTTCAATTAAGACACATTAAGACTAAAGAAAAGTTAGAAATTGAATTAACACACGGGAGTCTTTTAATAATGCAAGGAGAAATGCAACACTTTTGGCAACATCAAGTACCAAAAACAAGCAAAGTTGTAAACGAAAGAATAAACCTAACTTTTAGAGTGATTAAGTTGTGATGACTTTATGAAAGAATACGCAAATAGAATACAGTCATTACAAAATCCGACTTTTCAGCAAATTAGAAAAATTTCTAATGATGCATTGTCGCACTTTTCAAAAAGTGAGAGAGATACTTTTTGGCAAAATCTAAATCAAGGAGTTGATTTATTAGATTCACACGAACTAATGTGTCAATATATTTTCTCTTATGGAAATATGCACGAAGCCAAAATCCAAAAGGCTTTATCTTCGATTAGCAATCCAAAGGAAGTTTTTAAAACTGATATAGCAATTATTGATTGGGGTTGTGGTCAAGGTTTGGCAACTGTTTGCTTTTTTGATTTTCTAAAAAGTCAAGGGATACCTAACAACACACAAAAAGTAATTTTAATTGAGCCATCTGAACAAGCATTAGAAAGAGCAAAACTGCACACAAACGTTTACATCAAAGATGAAACAAAAATTCAGCTCGTAAACAAATACTTAGACGAAGTTGAAAGAACGGATATTGAAACAAATCAATCAATTACGATTCATTTTTTCTCAAATATTCTTGATGTACCGCAGATTGACTTAAAAAAATTAGCTCAGCTTGTTGGTGAAAACGTAATAGGAGAACATTATTTTTTCTGTGTAAGTCCATTGATTGAAGGACGAAGCCACAGATTAGATGCTTTCTACAATTATTTCGATTTACCTCCAGTACTTTCTGATTTTGAGCAAAGTGAAAACAAATTAAATCTTTTAGCGGAAGAAGCACACGGTAAAGATGTTTTTAGAAAATATACGCTAAAGCTAAAAGTCTTCAAATTTGAAAAAGGCAAGACTTACTATATTCCTATCGACTATTATCCAGCTGTACAATTTCACGCAGGATATTATTTAGATTGCTTTAAAGACAAACGGGCTAATTTATCCCTACTATCTGACTTTGAGGTTTCTGCACCTTTTGATATTGGAGCCAGTGCTTATCAAGATATAAATCCAATATTAGCAGTTCTCAATAATATTATTACAAGAGGATTACCTACCAAAGCAAGTCCGTTTATTGAAACTCAATTTCAGAGCTTTGGCAACAATTTTCAACGTACCGATTTTGGTTCGATCATTTTTGAAAACAAAAATGTTGACCCAAACAATTTACAATTAACGCAATCGCCCGTTGCAATTGCCCGTCTGCAGAAAACAATTATTGAAGCAATTCTTACTGAAAAGTTAGATATTCAACAAAGTCAATGGAATATCTTGGTTAAAGAAAATGACGTTCCTTGTGCCGCAATGGCTTTTGAAGATTTAAAGCAAATATTCGAGAATTTGACGGCATTAAGTCTTGACTTTGAAACAATGAAATTTCCACAGGTGAACCTAGAAATAATTGGTTCGCAGGAATATTTGACTTCACCACTACACTTGAATACAAAACCCGTTGCTAGTGCGACATCTCAACAAAAAAGCAAAGTTTATGATTTAGTCATAGATATTTCAATGGCTATAATAGAAGAAATAAAAGAGCAAACTTTTAGCGAGTTCAAGTGCAAAAATCATTGTTACTTCAATATCCGTTCAGCCAAAATAAGAAGAAATCAAAGGCATATTTACACATCAGATACGATTCAATATAAACCATTAGTTACAAGCGATACACAAGGTAATTATGAAGATATTGAAACTAACAAGTTACACTTAAAGTACTTCGTTCAATTACTTTTTCGCAAAGAAGATTTTCGACAAGGTCAGCTTCCCATTTTAAACAGAGCGTTACAAAACAAGAGTGTAATTGGTCTTTTACCAACGGGCGGTGGGAAAACTCTAACTTACCAGTTGGCTGCAATGTTGCAACCAGGTGTAACGCTTATTATTGACCCATTAAGGTCATTGATGAAAGACCAATATGACGGGCTTGTAAACATAGGAATCGATACTTGTACTTTCATAAACTCAACCTTGACTGCACAAGAAAAAGACGAACGAGAAAGGCAAATGGGGTCTTCTCAAATGCAATTTGTTTTTCTTTCGCCAGAACGTTTATGTATTTACAAGTTTCGGGAACGATTGAAGACAATGAGAGATATGAATGTTTACTTCGCATACGGAGTAATAGACGAAGTTCATTGCGTTTCAGAATGGGGGCACGATTTCCGTTTTTCATATTTACATTTAGGGCGTAACCTATATAATTATGTGTTGCCTAAAAACAAGGATAAGCGACTAACATTGTTTGGATTAACTGCTACGGCTTCCTTTGACGTGCTTGCTGATGTTGAACGAGAATTATCAGGTAATGGTGCTTTTGCTTTGGATTCTGATACAATTGTGAGATATGAGAATACAAACAGATTAGAACTTCAATACAAAATTGAAAAAGTACCTATCGAATATGAAGCCGACAAATTCTTCGACAAAAATGGCTTGTTAGACAGTTCTCTAGGCAAAGCTGTAAATATCACCGATAAATGGACTGTATATAATTCCAAGAAGGAATTTTTAAAAAAATACATTTCTCTAGTTCCTTCCTATGCAAATGAATTACAAACAGAAATATCATTAAAAAGAGTAAAAACACAATTCAACAATAGGCAAAACACAAAAGAAAATAATGATGGAATAAATTTAAAGGTTGACTTCCCAATTGACTTCTACACTTCAAGTAATGAATATCAACAAGCGGGCATAGTTTTTTGTCCCCACAAAAAAAATGGAGGAATTTCGGTAAATGAAAATGCAATTTCTTTAAAAGATTACACTCCTAATATTGGCACTTTTATGGGAAGTGGAGATGATGAAGATTCAGATGAAATAGACAGAGCTTCATTTGAAAATTTAGAACTATTTAGGGATAACAAATTACCCATAATGGTTGCTACAAAGGCCTTCGGAATGGGAATTGACAAACCTAATGTTCGTTTTACTGTAAATATGAACTATTCCAGCTCACTTGAAAGTTTTATTCAAGAAGCAGGTAGAGCAGGCAGAGATAAAAAAATTGCTTTAGCAACGATATTGTTTGCAGATTATAAGTTGGTTAGAATAAACTCTAAGTTTCCATCAAATCAATTCCCTTTACGTATCATTAAAAACAAATGGTTTAAAGAAGAAGACTTAAATAAAATTATAAAACATTACAACTTAATCATTGGGAATGAATTTTTAGATTATTTCACACCGCACCACGATTTGGTTAAATTACGATGCGAAGATGATAATAAGAAATTTACTTTTGGCGAATGTGATAGCTGTGAATTAGTCAATAATTGCAGTCTGAGTAAAACCCCAAAAGAAGCTAAAGGATTTCAGTATATTAAAGATTTAGAAGAAATTTTAAAAATTAATGGTTTAGATTTTTCAAAGAAAAACTTAGAATACATAAGTGCAGACTACGAAACAGTTATGTTTTTCTATAATAACAGCTTCAATGGAAGCTTGAATGAGAAAAAAACAATGCACGCAATTCTTAGCAAATCTGCAACAAAATATTTTTTAGATGACAACGAAGAAATTAAAGTAAATGAAATTGAAACAGTTAACAACTTTTTGGAAAAATTACTATCTGTCGAAGTTGGCGTAGAGATAGTTGCTTTTATTTCTTACAGGGATAATTATGCCGATTACTCAAAAGCTATTTATCGAATGTGTTGCATTGAATTGATTGACGACTTTACACAAGACTATAGTAAACAACAATTCAGAATTGTTACAAAACGTAAAGCAGACGGGGAATATTACAAAGGACTTAAAAGGTTCTTAACGCGATATTATTCTATCGAACGAGCAGAAGAAGAAATAAAAAAAGTACCAGCATATAAAGGCGATAACGAAATTCATAAATGCCTTTCTTACCTTACTGAGTTTATTTATGAAAAAATCGCTGTCAAAAGAAAAAGAGCAATTGATGATATGCGTACTTTTTGTGTGCAGGGGATTAATGACAAAAAAGATTGGAAAGAGGTAAATGAAGACTTAAAAGACTTTATTTACTATTACTTCAATTCAAAATATGCCCAGGATAATTATGAAACTGAAAACGGAGAAGCATTTTCTTTAACAACCGATACAGACAAAGGGAAATTATCTTCATTTGATATATTATTTAAATATCTACGTGTAATAAACGAAGATGTTTACGGCTCAAGTGGTTCTCCTAAAGACAGTGTTAAACACTTGCAAGGTGCAGTTCGATTAATTAGAAGGTCTTTAACTGACAATAACCCAGCACTTGCAATGTTAAATGCATTTAGTATAGCCTATCTTGGTACAAATAATAATGAAGTATTAGAACAAGAATTAGAAAATAGCTATAAAGAAGGTTACAGAGATTTTTATTCAAATAACACTAACAAAGATGAGTTTTACATTGGGATTGAAAAGTTGGCATCAAATTTAAAAATAAGCCATATCCCCAAAAAGACAATCAAGAAAATGCACGATTGGACAACTGAATGTGAATTACACATTCATACAAATTGGTTAACTAGTTTTACAGAAAAATACACTAACGCACAATGAGTACAACAAACGAAAATATTTTACAGTCTTTAGCTATTTTGGAGCAGAATTTAAAAAATATCAATTCTGCCAAGGAGCAAGTAAACAATGTTGTTACTACAACAGGCAACTTAGCAAAAATAATAGAAAAATATCAGGCAAGTTTTGAGAGTCTATCAATCAATGTCAAAGCCGTTCTTGATGATTCAAGAAAATTCAACCTTGATTCAATTGCAAAACTATCTGAGCAAACAAAAAATTTAAGTAAAGAAACTGCAAAACTTAGCGAGTTTGATACGTCAAAGGCTTTAAAGTCAATTGAAGGTGAGGCAATAAAACAATTTCAAAAAAAATTAAGCAAACCAATTGAAGGCTTAGAAGAGCAAATTAAAAATATTGAAAAAGAAGTCACTAAATTAACAGAGTACAATTTCAAAGATTCGTTTAGCAATCTTGAAAAACAAGTTATCAGTCAATTTAATAAAGACTTAAAAGAAAAACTCACTAATCTTGACAACAAAGTAATAGACCTTCAATTAAAAATCAACGAATTCAAGGCACAAATATTACGCATTGAAAGAATTGACTTAGAATCACATTTTAAACACATGCTGAGTACTTTAACAAACCATACAGATAAACAAAATATTGAAATCACTAAAAAGCATGAAGAAATAAGAGATAAGTGTGACAATATTATTTTACGACTTGCCCGTCAGGAAAAAGAAATTAACACATTAAAAACTCTATTATTTTCAGCAATTGGAATGCTTATAATTGGTATAATTTTAAATATATTTTTTTAAATTTTAGACTATTTGTTGGCACATTTGCAAAACCAACCAAGTCAATACACAAGCCAAGTTTTGCAAAACAGCAAACAAGCTAACGGTTTAATCCTCATTTTTCAAATAAACTTTTGTTTAAAAAAGTTACTATATCACCAAAACGTTAAATGCTCAGTTTAGACCCTGACTAAATCAGTTTAAACAAGTACAAAAAATACTATAAATCCCTAATTTCATCGTACTTTCTCTCTTAAACTTACAGCATCTATCGAAAACCAAGCCCTTCAATAGCAATCTACTCCTTCTTCAAAACCCAGCTCCCTTCAACTTTCTTATCACTTTCTAGTCGGATGAGGTAGGTGCCACGGGGAAGTTGGATTGCGTCGGCCTTTATTTTATCAGTCATGGGTTCGGCTGGTAATTTTATTTTTTTGCCCGTCAAATCATAACACACAACCGTATAGGGGTTATTGTCTGCGTAGGGAACGTAAAATACGCCTGAGGTGGGATTGGGATAGAGGCCAATCGTTGGCGCCGTTGCGGGCTTTTCTACCGAGGTTATCGCAAAAAGTACAGGCTCCGATAGTTCACTTTTGCAGTTTCCCAACGTAACCTGTAATGTATATACGCCTTGTTTGGTCGCCGAATAAACCGTGTCGGTGGCATTCGGTACAGCCGTATTATTGTAAAACCACTGATTACCCGTTTTTGAGCTGGAAACCAACCGCTCCCCTACTTGCTTAATGGTTGGTTTGTTGACCACAATCGTCGTAAAAGTTGTCGCATTGGAGGCTCCTAAAGTACACCCAAATTCGTTCGTCACCGTCACTTTATACTCCCCCGCCGAAGTCACTCGGTAGGTATTTGTTGAAGTTACCCCAACCGATTGGCCGTCTTTTAGCCATTCGTATTTGGTCTGTCCAGCGGGCTGAGCCGTCAGAAGCACACTTTCCCCCAAACAAATCGTCCCCGTTTTATCCGAACTAATGGCCGCATTGGCAAGGGTGATGATCGTAAAACGAGCCGATGAATACGGGCGGCAAGCGCCACTTACGCCATCGAGGGTGGCAACGACAAAGTACTTCCCCGCGTTTTTGGGCAGTGCAATGTTCGTTAAAACGGCTTCCGTTTTATTAGAAGTCAGCGCGCTGTTGGGCACCACCCCAAGCAACGTACCCGATGAGGCGTAGGCTTCCTCTTCCGTCAAAGGCTCGGTGGTGGTCAGTCGAAAGCGAACGGCTTGGTTAGAAACGCCGCTCATCCCTTTGAGGGAAAGGGTGGCCGTCGCACCAGGACAAAAAGAGCTTTGATTGGTATTGATGGTAATCGCGGAATTGATCGTCACCCCTGAGCCACAACAATACGCTGGGGGATCGAGCGGATCCGCAAATTGTTCCAATGGCACCGCATTCACAAAATTTCGCTGACCCGAACGAGAGTAAAAACTGGGCCGCACATTTAGGGCATATTTGTCCGCCAACTTCACAAATTCGTCCGACTCATCCAAAACCGATATGGCTCCAAAGCACCCATTCCCTTTAAACTGAAAAAGCGCCACGGCTTTGTCTTTCGTAAAGCGCCCATAAATGGTTTCGGTCGCAGATTTCCCAATGACATAGTAGCGGTAGGCGTCGCTCAGTGAGTTAAAGAAAGATTGGTTGGGTTCGTTGGGTCCCAAACGCAACGGCGTTTTATCCCATTCGCCCTTCACCCCAATGACCTCAGTGATCAAAAACGATTTTGGTACACGCAACGTCACTTGGGCCGTTGGCCCCCGTTCGGCGGTGTCTGCATTAAACGTATTTGGCGTGTTATACCCAGGAATTACCCAAACGGTATATAATTGCTTAACGGTTTCGTATGTAATTTGATAACGAATGGTATTTGTAGAAGTTTGGCTTTTTAATTGACCAATGACTGCAAACAATAAAAACCAAAAAATCAAAATTCTTTGTTTCATTTCCATGTTGCTTTTAGTATTTTTTTACGTCAAAAAGAGGTATTTTTAACTCATGATAAATTACACAATAAATGCGTTTTATTTGCTATTGTATCTTTATTTTATTCCCAATACACCTGGCCGCTCAATGTAGTTCCCCTCAACCCAAAAAATCAGTATTAGCAACAGTGGAGGGGTCACTTGCAACGGTCAAGGTATTGGACGCACAACCCGATGAAAGGTATCATATTTTTCGTGCATCTTTTTCTTCTACCACCTTTGAAGAGATTGCGACCACTTCTTCCCCACAATTTAGTGATACCAACGTTGACCCTTCCGCTGGTAGTTACTGCTACTATATAAAAACTGAAAATTCTTGTGGACAGATGTCGGAACCATCCAGTAGCGCATGTACCATTCATTTAAAAGGCAGAGGCCGAACATTGCAATGGAATTCCCCTTTTCCAACTCAATCAGGAGCCATTCAATACAAAGTCAGTAAAATTGACGCTCCTCCCGTCGATGTTTCCAACTGGATAAATTCGGAACGATTTACGCTCACACAACAAGCCCAACCCAATGATACTTACCGTGTTACGGCGACTATTACAATACAGGTAAACGGACAACCTGTAACGACTGAATTATATTCATCGCTGTATGAACTCATTGACCTCCCTGCGATTTATGTCCCCGATGCCTTTTCTCCGAACAACGACAACATTAATGACACTTGGGTTATCACAACGTATTTGATTCAGACATTTCGTTTACAGTTATTTGACCGAAGTGGGGTTGAAATTTTTACCGCTGACACTCCAACCAACACTTGGAATGGTATCCTTCCAGATGGTACACCCGCTACTAATCAGGTATATACATATTTGATCAATGCCACTGATTTCTTTAACGAAAATTGGCAACAAACGGGAAAGGTTTTACTATTGAAATAATAAAAAAATAGGACCATCTAAAAAGATAGCCCTATCCATTGATTAAGAAGAAGACGAAAACCATTCGTCTTCTTCCTTTTATACCCTTACCCTTTTGTGAATTTCTTGGTGATTATCTTATTGTCTTTATCAGTTCGGATTAAGTAAGAACCCGAAGAAAGTTTTTCTACATTAATCTTCAACGTATTTATCCCCTGCTTCGCCGTTTCATACGCTTCATACCGTACAATACCCGACGGGTCAATTAATTCAATGTGAACTTTACCGCCGTCACTTTTGGAAAAGTATTTCACATTCACGTCATTTATCGCAGGATTGGGATAGGTGATTAAACCCGCCGCTTCCTCCAACTCATTGGTCATACTCCCAATACTCGCTTGAAGTTTCTTAGCGAGTTGTGCCAACACTTTTGGCAATGTAATTGGCTGTGCAAACTGTTCAAGTGGACGAACCGAAACACTGGGCTGTTGCCCTGAGCGTGAATAAAAACTGTTACTCACATTCAACGACATTGATTTGTTGGCAATCTCAACAAACGGATCACTGGTATCCAACACCGTTACATCCTCTGGTTTTGTCCCCGTGCCTTTAAAACGAAAAAGTGCCACAGGTTCTCCTTCTTTGAAAACGCCGTAATTGGTTTCAGCGGCCTGTTTGCCAATGACATAGTAAGCAAATTGTTCGTTGGCGCCCGCTTTTAGCAGCGGTGTTTCGCTACCAATCCGCCCAGGTGTTTTGTCCCAGTTTCCACGAATATCTTCTAAACTTGTTAGTTTAAAGCCTTTAGGCACCTTGATTGTCACCTGCGCCGTCGCCCCTTTTTCTTCCGAATCTGAATTATAGCGATTTGGGGTGCTGTATTGTGGTACTACCCAAGCCGTATAAGTTTGATGTGTTGCATCGTAGTCCACCATGTAGTGAACACCTAGCGGTGATGCACTTTGTGCAAATACACCCGTACCACTTACAAGAAATGATAATAAAGCAGCTCCCTTTTTTAAAAATTTCATTTTCATCCTATTTAACTTGGTTAGGATAGCAAGGGGCTTTTTACGGCCCCTTGTTACTGTTGTTATTTTTTACGTTTTTTTACCGCTACAGGTACGCATAGCTGCACTGGACAGCAATTTACCCCTGCTTCGATAATCACTGGGCAACACCCTCCCGCTGGACAAGCGCCGTTGGTTGCGGTATAAGTATAAGTACCAATCTCTGTAAGTAGCACCACGTTGCCCGTTGCTACCGCTGTAGTTCCACCATTTTTAAACCATTGTACGTTTGTATAAGTCGCAGGTACGGTTACTTCCACTTTTTCACCTGTACACAATTTTACTGGTACAGTGGTACAAGCGCTGGCTTCATTGTTGTCCGAAGCAGGGTCATTTTGGTCAGATGAAATAATTTTAGCAGTATTAAACCAAACACCTTCTCCCAATAGTTTGGCTTTTAGCGTCAATACGGCACTGTCGCCCGCTGCAAGGTTAGGAATTGTCCAAAGTGGGTTTGAATACGTTCCTTTGTTTACCGTTGCACTTACAAATTGCATTCCAGCCATCAGGCTATCTTTTAATGCCACATTCGTTGCAGGGTCAGTTCCAAGGTTTTTAACTACGACTCTGTACGTAATTTCATCCCCTACTACGGCTGTTTTTTTATCAGCTACCTTCGTTACCTTCAAATCTGCACTTCCTGTTGAAACAATTCTTGTTAAGATAAATACGGTTGCCGTGGCACATTGTTTTGGGTTTTGTCGGTCACAGATTTGATACACAAACGTATCACTTCCTGTATAACCTGCGTTTGGCGTATAGGTAAATGTACCATCTGAGTTGATAACAACGGTTCCGCTACTTGGTCCTGAAACAGGAGTTGTGGTAATATCAAGCCCCGTGTTTGAGTTATCTTTGTCGTTGGCAATGATATTTCCAGTGGCAGTCCCCGTTGGGTTTCTAAAGAACAAATCTGTGTTAGCGGTAGGTGGAATTGCACCTGAATTGGCAGGATAAACATTCAAATCAACCCTTGCAGTATCACATAAAACAGGCGTTCCATTGTCACACACTCGGTACAAGAAGAAATCATCACCCGTAAAACCTGTTGTAGGAGTATAAGTAAATGTTCCATTGGGATTAAAGGTCAATGTGCCATGTGTTGGCTGCTGAATCACCGAAGCAGTGAGGGTTTGGCCAACGTCGGGATCTTTGTCATTTAAAATCACATTGCCAGAAACAGGTTGTTCTTGGGTCGTTGCAAATTTATCGCCAATAGCCACAGGAGGATTGTTTCCCGATGGGTTAGTAGGGCGAACTGAGATGGTTACGGTTGCTTCATCACAGATAGCAGGGTTCCCACTATCACAAACGCGGTAAACAAAACTATCGTTTCCAGTAAATCCATTTGCAGGAGTGTAGGTGTAAGAACCATTTGCATTCAACACAACCGTTCCGTGGGCAGGTGCTTGGACTGGCGTAGTTGTCACCTTCAATGGCCCTGTACCCGTTGCTAAATCGTCATTGGTAAGTACATTTTCCGTCACAGCCGTATTTTGATTCGTGATATTATCGTCATCATAGGCATAGATATAAGGGCTGCTACACAAGGCTGGGCCACCACTTACATTTTGAAATTGCTCTCTTGGATCAATATTTCCACCTGCGGGTTGTCCCGAACGTGAATAAAAACTATTGGCCACGTTTAAGCTGTACTTTGAACTGGCTGCCGTGATAAATGGATCACCTGGCGGAAGTACACGTACTGGTCCAAAACACGTTGAACTTTTAAAGGTAAATAAAGCAACGGGAGCCCCATTGGCAAAAGCACCATAGTTGGTTTCGTCGGTCGTTTTACCTATCACATAAAAAGCGATATTATTGGGGATGGTTGCAGGATACGATTGGGTTACGCCGTTGGCAACTTGGCCTTGACCAAGTTTGTCAGGAGTTTTTTCCCACGTTCCTTTGACGTCGGTAATGTTTTGAATCACAAAGTTTTTGGGAACAACAAGGGTAAACTGGGCGGTAGCTCCTATTTCGCTGGTTCCAGCATTGTTGGTGTTTGGAACGTTGTAATTTGGAATTACCCATGCTGTGTACGTTTGGCTGGTTGCGTCAAAAGTCACTTTGTAATTAACAGTGTTTGAGGATTGCTGGGCCCAGAGCGTGTTCATCATTCCCATTACAAGCCCAAAAACGAGGCAGAGAGCTTTCTTCATAAATTTTTAAGGTTTAAAATTGGTTTTTGCTTCTTCTTTCGTATCGAGTTTGAAGTGGAAGCCTTGGTAGGCTTCCACTCTATTGTTGGTTAGGGAATTTGCTCTTTAATGATGAAGAACTTCTGTCCTAAGGTATTGCCAGGGTGGTTCTTAATGATGTTTTGGTAAATGTATTCCACATCATTGCCTGTACCTTGGAAGATGGTATCTCCGTTGAGATTAATATCTCCAGTATAGTAGCCTTTCAGCGTGTAAAACTTGCTGACAAAGACATTGCCTACGTAGTTGATTACTTGCTGGTAGATAACGTTCACGTCGTTATCCGTTCCTTGATAAATCACTTGTTTATCGAAGAGTGAATTACCAGCCCACAACGCAACCCCTTGAAGAACGTCCACTTGGGCTTTGTTGACTACGTTTGTTTCGTCCAAATTGTACGTTGGCGTCGTTGTTTTGCGGAAGTCAATCACACCACAAGTGCTTGTCATATCCACAGGTGTCTTACTCATGACCCCTAAGTGGTTACGGTGTTTCACAACTACATAATAGCTATCTGGCGAAGCCGAATTGAAAGTTATCGTGCTTACTCCGTCCACATCGACGATGTCACCATCACGTTGCAATAGCGCAGAACGGCTATCCACTACGGTCGTTGGATTTGTCTTGCTGCGTAGCTCTACGAATACCCAGTCAACAATTGCATCTTTACCAGATGGGCTACTTGCACCAAGCACCGCCAAAGTACTGGTATTGGCCGTTGTTAAGCCTGTCATTCCCATTGCTGGATATGGACTAGTGGTTGGCAAATAACCTTTCACTCGTAGGTCATCACGCATCAAGGTATCTGGTAATAATACCCCAAACAATGCCCCTTGCAAATACACCTTAGCTTGCAAACAAACTTTGTTGGCAGGAGGAAGAACAGCTATAATTACCGTTCCTAGCGTACAAAGTTGTGGATTTCCACTATCACATACTTTGTAAGTGAATAGATCCGAACCAACGTAACCTGTTGTTGGCGTGTAAGTGTATGTTCCATCCGCATTAAAGACAACTGTACCATGACTTGGGTTTGTCTGTTTGCTGAAGGTCAACGTCTGGCCAGCATCTGGGTCATAGTCGTTTTTAGAAACATCGCCACTCTTAGGTGTATTCACCGAAGTGATGATGGCATCATCAACAACGATAGGAGGTCTATTTCCTGCTGGTGGTGGTGCAAGGACATTGATAGTTACCGTTGCAGTATCACACAAGCTTGGCGTTCCGTTATCACAAATCTGATACGTAAAGCTATCCGACCCAACAAATCCTGTCGTTGGCGTGTAAGTAAATGTACCATCTACATTTGCAACAACCGTGCCATGCGTTGGATTTGTCAACTTCACTGGCGTACCTAACGTACCATTTGGCGTTCCTGCCGCATCTGGATCTGTATCATTGAACTTCACAGGGATGACAACCGCCGTATTTTGATACGTTTGCGTATTATCATCAATTGCTACAGGCTTATCATTTGTAGGCTTAGGATTAGGAATGATGTTAATTACCACACAAGCCGTGTCTTTCAAGCCCGCATTGTCCTTCAATTCGTAACAGAATCCGTCTTGACCCGTCACCCCTGGATTCGGCGTGTAAGTAAACGTCCCGTCTGGATTCAACGTCACGGTTCCTTTCGTCGGTGGCGTTACAGGCGTCGTTGTCACTGTCAATGGACCACCTTCGGGATCAGTATCATTAACTAGCACATTTCCACTTACTGGGCTATCCTGTGGTGTAATTGCAATATCATTAATACCTATCGGTGGCTGGTTCGCTGGTGGCAAAATCGCTATCACTACCGTCGCCGTGTCACACGCTCCGCTTGGGTCACATACCTTGTAGGTGTAGCTGTCGCTGCCTACATAGTCCGTGTTTGGCGTATAGGTGTAACTTCCGTTTGCATTCTGTACCACCGTCCCGTTCGTCGGATTCGTCAACTTCGTGTACGTCAACTGTGCCGCCGTGTTGTCGGGGTCACTGTCATTTTCAGCTACTGTGCCATTTACCGCTACGTTCGTCGTCGTCGTTTTTGCATCGTCAACCGCCACAGGGGGCTTGTTACCTGCTATCACTGGTACCACATTGATCGTTACCGTCGCCGTGTCACACAAACTTGGAGTTCCGTTATCACAAATGCGGTACGTGAATTTGTCTGTCCCCGTAAAGTTCGCATTTGGTGTGTAAACAAACGTGCCATCCGCGTTCTGAGTCACCGTTCCGTTCGTCGGGTTCGTCAACTTCACTGGGCTACCCAATGTTCCGTTGGGGGTTCCTGTCGCATCGGGGTCGCTGTCGTTGGCTTTCGCATTGATCGTCACAGCAGTGCCTACTTCCGTCTGCGTATTGTCATCCATCGCAATCGGCTTGTCGTTGCCTGGCGTCGGCGTAGGAATAATCGTTATCACTACACAGGCCGTGTCTTTCAAGCCTGCATTATCCTTCACTTCGTAACAGAAGCCGTCTTGACCCGTTACCCCTGGATTCGGTGTGTAAGTGTAGCTACCATTTGGATTCAAACTCACCGTTCCCTTCGTCGGTGGCGTCACTGGAGTGGTCGTCACTGTCAACACACCGCCTTCTGGGTCTTTGTCATTCGTCAACACATTTCCTTTGAAGGGCTTATCCTGTGGTGTTTCGCCTATGTCATTCATCGCAATCGGCGGCTGGTTCGCTGGTGGCAAAATCGCTATCACTACCGTCGCCGTGTCACACGCTCCGCTTGGGTCACATACCTTGTAGGTGTAGCTGTCGCTACCCACATAGTCCGTGTTTGGCGTGTAGGTGTAACTTCCGTTCGCATTCTGTACCACCGTCCCATTCGTCGGATTCGTCAACTTCGTGTACGTCAACTGTGCCGCCGTGTTGTCGGGGTCACTGTCATTTTCAGCTACTGTGCCATTTACCGCTACATTCTTCGTCGTCGTTTTTGCATCGTCAACCGCCACAGGGGGCTTGTTACCTGCTATCACTGGCACCACATTGATCGTTACCGTCGCCGTGTCACACAAACTTGGAGTTCCGTTATCACAAATGCGGTACGTGAATTTGTCTGTGCCCGTAAAGTTCGCATTCGGTGTGTAAACAAACGTACCATCCGCATTCTGTGTCACCGTTCCGTTCGTCGGGTTCGTCAACTTCACTGGACTGCCCAATGTTCCGTTGGGAGTTCCTGTCGCATCGGGGTCGCTGTCATTGGCTTTCGCATTGATCGTCACAGCAGTACCTACTTCCGTCTGCGTATTGTCATCCATCGCAATCGGCTTGTCGTTGCCTGGCGTTGGCGTAGGAATGATCGTTATCACTACACAAGCCGTGTCTTTCAAGCCTGCATTGTCCTTCACTTCGTAACAGAAACCATCTTGACCCGTCACCCCTGGATTCGGCGTGTAGGTGTAGCTACCATTTGGATTCAACGTTACCGTTCCCTTCGTCGGTGGCGTCACTGGCGTGGTCGTCACTGTCAATGTACCGCCTTCTGGATCTTTGTCATTCGTCAACACGTTTCCATTGAAGGGCTTATCCTGTGGCGTTTCGCCTATGTCATTCGTCGCAATCGGCGGCTGGTTCGCTGGTGGCAAGATCGCTATCACTACCGTTGCCGTGTCACACGCTCCGCTTGGGTCACATACCTTGTAGGTGTAGCTGTCGCTGCCCACATAGTCCGTGTTTGGCGTATAGGTGTAACTTCCGTTTGAATTCTGTACCACCGTCCCGTTTGTCGGATTCGTCAACTTTGTGTACGTCAACTGTGCCGCCGTGTTGTCGGGGTCACTGTCATTTTCAGCTACTGTGCCATTTACCGCTACGTTCTTCGTCGTCGTTTTTGCATCGTCAACCGCCACAGGGGGCTTGTTGCCTGCTATCACTGGTACCACATTAATCGTCACCGTCGCTGTGTCACACAAACTTGGAGTTCCGTTATCACAAATGCGGTACGTGAATTTGTCTGTCCCCGTAAAGTTCGCATTTGGTGTGTAAACAAACGTGCCATCCGCGTTCTGAGTCACCGTTCCGTTCGTCGGGTTCGTCAACTTCACTGGGCTACCCAATGTTCCGTTGGGGGTTCCTGTCGCATCGGGGTCGCTGTCGTTGGCTTTCGCATTGATCGTCACAGCAGTGCCTACTTCCGTCTGCGTATTGTCATCCATCGCAATCGGCTTGTCGTTGCCTGGCGTCGGCGTAGGAATGATCGTTATCACTACACAGGCCGTGTCTTTCAAGCCTGCATTATCCTTCACTTCGTAACAGAAGCCGTCTTGACCCGTTACCCCTGGATTCGGTGTGTAAGTGTAGCTACCATTTGGATTCAAACTCACCGTTCCCTTCGTCGGTGGCGTCACTGGAGTGGTCGTCACTGTCAACACACCGCCTTCTGGGTCTTTGTCATTCGTCAACACATTTCCTTTGAAGGGCTTATCCTGTGGTGTTTCGCCTATGTCATTCATCGCAATCGGCGGCTGGTTCGCTGGTGGCAAGATCGCTATCACTACCGTCGCCGTGTCACACGCTCCGCTTGGGTCACATACCTTGTAGGTGTAGCTGTCGCTGCCTACATAGTCCGTGTTTGGCGTGTAGGTGTAACTTCCGTTTGCATTCTGTACCACCGTCCCGTTCGTCGGATTCGTCAACTTCGTGTACGTCAACTGTGCCGCCGTGTTGTCGGGGTCACTGTCATTTTCAGCTACTGTGCCATTTACCGCTACATTCTTCGTCGTCGTTTTTGCATCGTCAACCGCCACAGGGGGCTTGTTGCCTGCTATCACTGGCACCACATTGATTGTTACCGTCGCCGTGTCACACAAACTTGGAGTTCCGTTATCACAAATGCGGTACGTGAATTTGTCAGTACCCGTAAAGTTCGCATTCGGTGTGTAAACAAACGTACCATCCGCATTCTGAGTCACCGTTCCATTCGTCGGGTTCGTCAACTTCACTGGACTACCCAATGTGCCGTTGGGGGTTCCTGTCGCATCGGGGTCGCTGTCGTTGGCTTTCGCATTAATCGTCACAGCAGTGCCTACTTCCGTCTGTGTATTGTCATCCATCGCAATCGGCTTGTCGTTGCCTGGCGTTGGCGTCGGAATGATCGTTATCACTACACAAGCTGTGTCTTTCAAGCCCGCGTTATCCTTCACTTCGTAACAGAAGCCATCTTGACCCGTCACTCCTGGATTCGGCGTGTAGGTGTAGCTACCATTGGGATTCAACGTTACCGTTCCCTTCGTCGGTGGCGTCACTGGCGTAGTTGTCACTGTCAATGTCCCGCCTTCTGGATCTTTGTCATTCGTCAAGACGTTTCCATTGAATGGCTTATCCTGTGGCGTTTCGCCTATGTCATTCGTCGCAAGCGGCGGCTGGTTTGCTGGTGGCAAGATCGCTATCACTACCGTCGCCGTGTCACACGCTCCGCTTGGGTCACATACCTTGTAGGTGTAGCTGTCGCTGCCTACATAATCCGTGTTTGGCGTATAGGTGTAACTTCCGTTCGCATTCTGTACCACCGTCCCGTTCGTCGGATTTGTCAACTTTGTGTACGTCAACTGTGCCGCCGTGTTGTCGGGGTCACTGTCATTTTCAGCTACTGTGCCATTTACTGCTACGTTCTTCGTCGTCGTTTTTGCATCGTCAACCGCCACAGGGGGCTTGTTGCCTGCTATCACTGGCACCACATTAATCGTCACCGTCGCCGTGTCACACAAACTTGGAGTTCCGTTATCACAAATGCGGTACGTGAATTTGTCTGTGCCCGTAAAGTTCGCATTCGGTGTGTAAACAAACGTACCATCCGCATTCTGTGTCACCGTTCCGTTCGTCGGGTTCGTCAACTTCACTGGACTGCCCAATGTGCCGTTGGGAGTTCCTGTCGCATCGGGGTCGCTGTCATTGGCTTTCGCATTAATCGTCACAGCAGTGCCTACTTCCGTCTGCGTATTGTCATCCATCGCAATCGGCTTGTCGTTGCCTGGCGTCGGCGTCGGAATGATCGTTATCACCACACAAGCTGTGTCTTTCAAGCCCGCATTGTCCTTCACTTCGTAACAGAAACCGTCTTGACCCGTTACCCCTGGATTCGGCGTGTAGGTGTAGCTACCATTTGGATTCAACGTTACCGTTCCCTTCGTCGGTGGCGTCACTGGCGTGGTCGTCACTGTCAATGTCCCGCCTTCTGGATCTTTGTCATTCGTCAACACATTTCCATTGAAGGGCTTATCCTGTGGTGTTTCACCTATGTCGTTCGTCGCAAGCGGTGGTAAATTTACGCTACATGTCGTTCCTGTATTATTGTAATTGCTTTTGTAAACGTCTGCAAAATTCAGAGCATTACCAATGTAGTTATTGTAATCCCCAAAAAGCATCCCTGGCGCATCCGACTGTGGGTCAGTAGTATTTTCAAACAAGCGTACGCCTGCCACGCAATTCCCAGACAATGAAAACTTAAACAACATTGTCTCTTGCCCATTCGTCCAAGCCATCGGAGCCCCCGTAGTAGATACTCCGTGGAAATCAGAATTTGGGGCAGCCGTTGGAGCATAAACGGTTGAATTATCCGCCCACACCCCGCCGTTTACTGAGGTTATTACCAACTTTGCATCAGCAATGCTTTTTGGTAATACTACCGTTATCTGGGTTCCTCCCCCAACATTGAATGTTGAAGCAGAAAAGTCAGGGCGGCCATATACTTCGTATTCACTCGTAGTTGAGTTGAATCGAATGGTACATTCTACTTTCTGAGCCATTGCTTGAACGCTCACGAAAAGCCCCCCGAACAAGATTAAAAGATATTTTATCAATCGTTCCATAATAGTTTGTAGGGTAAGGTTTAAGGGATTTGTTCAAACATGTTATTGAAGTTGTACAGCAAACCACTGTTCAGACGATATAACAGCAGGTTATTTTGGATGTAAATAATGTCATTATTGGCACCCGCATATTTAACCTTTCCGTCCATGTTTATATCTCCCTGTTTATAACCAATGCCATTGTTAAAATTGTAAGAAGCGG
Source organism: Runella defluvii (assembly GCF_014195535.1). Classification (GTDB taxonomy): domain Bacteria; phylum Bacteroidota; class Bacteroidia; order Cytophagales; family Spirosomataceae; genus Runella; species Runella defluvii. Next base: position 195,807 of record NZ_JACIBY010000009.1, read on the forward strand.
CTGAGAACTCCACTAAAATTTCGTTTAGTGGTTTTGTCAAATCCGTATTGGCTCCATCATATTTTAAACGGAAGTCAGAGACGGCATTTCCAGCCCACAACGCTTTCTTACCAGGCAATACGGTTGTATTCATTTCAACACCGTCATAATTTAAAGTCAAAATATTAGGACGATTCCACACGTCGGAGCTATCCATCACGGTGAAGTCCACCAACGTCCCTACAGTAGTCATCGGAATCGCTTTTTTGGTCATTACGCCAAGGTGATTGCGGTGTTTTACCGACACGAAATAGGATGTACTGGTTAAACCTGTAAAGGTAAGTGCAGATACTCCATCAGTGGATGACACTACATCCCCATCTCTCTGAACCAATCCCGAAGCCGTTTGAAGTACTACCGTAGAATCCGATTTTGACCGTAATTCAACAAATACCCAATCCACGATGGCATTTCCAGTACCTACATTAGCACTCAATACGGCCGAAGTGGTTATTTCGGTTCCGCCTTTTATGTGTTTAAATCGCGTACTTAATGCGCCAAGTGAATCATTGAGCGCCTTATAAGGCTCTTTTAATGGCAGGAGATTCAATCTTCTCAAATCATCCCGCATCAAACCATCGCTTGTTCCGTACAATGCCCCTTGTAATAAAACCCTCAATACAAGTTTCGCCACAGGAAGTGGTAGTACCGTCAACGTAACTGTGGCAGTATCACACTTCACTGGAATACCACTGTCACACACCTTGTAGGTAAAGACATCGCTACCCACAAAACCTGTATTTGGGGTGTAGGTATAGGTTCCGTCAGCATTAAAGACTACCGTCCCATTGGTTGGCGCATTTACTCTTGTAAAAGTTAACGGCGTATTGTTATCTGGGTCAAAGTCGTTGTTAGCAACTGTTCCATTTACAGGCGTATTCATCAAAGTTGCATTCGCATCGTCCAACGCAACTGGCGGTTTATTTCCTGCCAATGGCGTTGGTAACACCGTAATAGTCACCGTTGCGGTATCGCACAAACTTGGTGTTCCGTTGTCACAAATACTGTACGTAAAGCTGTCTTTTCCGATAAATCCAAGTGACGGTGTGTAGGCAAATGTTCCGTCTGGATTCGTCACCACCGTACCGTTTGTTGGGTTTGTCAACTTGGTTGGATTTCCCAATGTCCCGTTTGGCGTTCCTGTTGGGTCTGGGTCAACGTCATTGGCTTTTACCTTAATCACCACCGCTGTATTTAGGTAGGTTTCAGTAGCATCGTCGGCCGCAATTGGCTTGTTATTTTCAACAGTTGGTGCAGGTAAAATATTGATAGTCACGCACGCTGTTGACTTCAATCCTGCATTGTCCGAAATTTCGTAACAAAACACGTCTTGCCCCGTCACCCCTGGATTTGGCGTATATACAAACGTTCCGTTGGCATTCAACACGACCGTACCTTTTGAAGGGGGCGTTACTGGCGTTGTGGTCACTGTCAACGGCCCTCCTTCTGGGTCGCGGTCGTTTGTCAGTACACTTCCCGAGACTGGCTTGTCTTGAACCGTATTAAAAATATCATTGACTGCAATAGGTGGTAAATTAGAAGTAGAACAAACGCGGTAATGCACAGAGTTTGATACCTCATAGCAACTATCCAAAACCGTCACTTTTGAATAAAGCACATCGCCCACAACAAAATTAATGGGTTTGGTTCTATAAACGGCTACTACTGCATAATAGCCCGTATCTACCGCCGCAAAAGACGCGGTTGAACTGATGGCTTTGATTGTGTTTGTTTTTTCATCAATCAACACATACGAGGTAGTTACACCTGCTGTTGCGCTTGGAGTTGCGTTAAAAGTGATGGTAACAGGTGCTGTTGTGTAATCACACGCACCACATACTCTAAAGGCAAGTGGAGTTGAATATTTTAAGCAACCACTGGTGCTATACACCTCCGTTATTCGCTTACCAACCGTCGCATCTCTCAATGTATCAGCGTAATAAGCGCCAACAACATAGTAATTCCCTGCATTTACCCCCGTAAAACTTGGGCTAGTTGGGTTGATTTTAACAATTTGACCATTGGCCATATCCACCAACAAGTACGTTTTCAAATAACCTGCGGGTTCGTTCGACACCGTTAACGTTACGTTAGCGGGGGCGGCGTTGTAATCACAAGCTGTTGGTACTGGTGGCAAAGGTGGAATGGGTGACTCGCAATCGTTGATTTGAACCGCTACTGAGTCCGCTGGGCTAAAGCAATTGGCCACTTTGTGATAATACATGGCATAAAACTTACCACTTGCGCTCACTGTTAAACTGGTCAATGTATCTGCCGATGAGGTAGGTACTTTGTGCGTACTCCAAACAAGCGTTGTACCCGAAGGTTTTGTTCCTGTATTTGTTAGAGTTGCCAGCGAGACTGTGACGGCAGGACAAGAATTTTGCAGCGAAGTGGCCGTAATGATGGGTGCTGTTGTACCCGCAGGACAGCTACATGCGTTAATGGTTACTGTCACTGAATCAGCTGGACTGTAACAGTTATTGGTGGCATCAAAAAAAGCAGCATAATATTTTCCTGCTCCTACTCCTGACACACTGCCCAATTTATTGGCAGTAGTAGCTACTTTAGAAGTATGCCACGTCAAGGTTGTATTTGCTGGTAAATTTGAGGCTGTTATTGACTCTAAATTAGCTACCGTAGCTGGGCATACGTTACTTTTTGTCGAGCTACTCAATACTGGTGATGAACTTCCCGCTAAACAAAGGACACTACAAGTTGTGGCAATGGCGACGATGGCTGAATTGGAAGTAGTATAACAACCTGCGGCATCTCGGTACGCGACAAAATACACCACTGCTGTTGAAGTAGTCGTAATCAGTGTATTCGTAATTCGGTTGGCATCCGTTGCTAGGGGGTCAGTATGAAAGGTAACAATCGAACCGCTAGGTTTACCCGTACTATCCACCGAAGCTTTTAATTCAACGGTCGTAGCAGGACAAACATTCGTCGCTACTTTGAGTGCCGTCGGTTGACTGTAACATACGGGGTTTCCACCCAAATTGTAAACCGCATAATATACCCCTGGAGCGGCACTTTGTGCTTGCGCGGGGGTCATTAGGTTAGCAGCGCTGACGGGCAAATCACTGTGCCATTCAAAGGTTGCCCCTTGCGGTACAGTTGTAGGCTGATAGGTCGTGATATTTACGGAGGGTGTTTGGGAGAATACCTGCCCAACCACCGTCAGAAGTATGACGAGGAATAGACCTATGGCCCTGTTCAAAGAATGTATTTTCTTGTTCATAGAGGGGTATTGTAAAAAGGGCACATAGTTTATTTCTTTAGCATAGGGCCTACCGATGGCACACATTGCAGCGTCCAAATGTCAGTAATCGCTTTCGTTGGTGTTTTTGTCAAATCAGCCGCGCAGCTACCCGCTTGTCCAATCGTAAATTGAAAATTATTGGTCAACGTGCTTCCATCGTATTTAATCGGAATGTGGAAGGTTTGAATTCCCGTTGAAGCGGCCGTTACTTTGGTAAATCCACTCACGAGACTGATTCCTGACCCACTCACGGTGAGTGGTGAAAAATCGCCCGCCGTCGTTACGTTGATGGTCACCAAAAGCGACAACTGAGACGGTGTTCCCTGCACGGGTGCGGGATACAATTGCGTTTTTGAACAATCAATCACCCCTGCCGCTGGGGTAGAAACAGGATCTCCAAGCGGACCACCCGTACCTGGGCTGGTGTTGCAGCTTAATAACTGTTCGTTGGCAATAGGAACAGGAAAGGGAGAAAAGTAAGGGCTAGTTCCAAAGTTGTCATAGCTAATTTTTCCAACACCAGAATTGGCGGCTAAATTTCCAACTGCATACCCTCGACCCGACTGAGAGATAATAAGAAGCTGATCCCCGTTCCCACTCCCTGGTCTAATTAATTTTTCGGCGCCCGAATAATTCACCGCTTCGTACGTCCAAGAATACCGCGAGATTGAGTTAGCAGCTAACACATCTTTACAATCATCAGCAAACTCCCCCACCTGTCCTACTGCTTTTTCACCTTGCGCATTGACTAATGAAAGAAAGTTACCCGAATAAATGGTATTAGCCGCCCTACTATCATTTTTGCCAGTCCAATACACTTTCCCATTATCACAAGCTACCAGCGTTGCTGTTTCATAATCACTCCCAAACTCTCGCCCCGATGCGATGTCTAGCACTTTTGACGCCCCTGAGGGCATGGCCATCTCCACAAAACGATTGAGATAAAATAAAGAATCGGTGCCCGAGGGATTTCGCATGTAAGCATCTGCTGCCAAAGGGGCCGATTTTAACGGTGCAATGACATAGTTGGAAGGATACACCCCTGGTTTGGTGTAAGCTGCATCAATATAACGCTTTGATACTCTCCAGACTCCCGTTGCATACGCCTTGCCACTGGCTGCAATCGCAAAAGTAGAAGCATAAATATCTGGTTTCCCCACTTTTATATCAATAATATCTTCGCCAGCTGGAAAGGGAACTTCCCGTGGGTTGATCAAGGCTACTTTGGCCTGAGATTCATTGGTGGTCAAAGTAGGTCCATTTGGAGAAAAAAGGGATGGTACCCCCAAGGCGTACATATTAATCATTTGTCCTGTATAATAGACTTTTCCGTCACTGCCCTTGAGGTAAATAATTGGGAGGGTGTTACTAATTTTACCTACCCAAACTCTTGTATATTTAAAGCTGGCATCCGTGCCCGATGGTTTAGGAATTTCCGCAAATGTCGAAGTATTGGATGTTCCTCCTACCCCAATGTGATAGGCCTTTCCAGACGCCCCCACCGATACCCAAAATAAGGAGTTTCTAGGCGTATCAAAATCAACGAACTGGCTTTCCCCCAAAATCGTCAGTGGGATGGGAGTCCTCTTTGCCATAACTGTATCAGCATAACTAGTGGGAACACCCAACGTCCACCCAGCTACCGTCCCCACCAGCCCTGTGTTAATCCCCCACGCGCACAATTTTCCCGTAGAAGTCAAGCAGAAAAAGGTGTTGGCATTATTGTACGTAGCCCCCTCATAGATGAGTACTCTCACTTTTGTCGCTGTTTCATTTCCAGGCACACGCACATGATAAGGAGTTACCTGATAGGAGTTTCCAAGCGTTGCCGTGGTTCCATTCCGATTAGCATGAATCGTATGATACATGTTCCCCCCCCAAGTATAGACCCGCCCATCGGTTGTCAAACCAATGGAAGCCATCGTTTCGTTATTGGTGTAGTGGGAAGATATATCCTGCCAAGCCAAGGTAGAAACCGCCAGTTTTCCCAAATCTGACCCAAACTGGGCCACTACGTTGTGCCCACCCAAAAGCGAGCAGCAAAACAACAAACAAACATACACACGACGAAGCGTATCTCCTGACAACCTCGGCTGTTTCTGATTTAAAAGTAAGGGGTAATATGATGTATTCATTTTGTATCGATTTTAGGATGTATCAACTGTGAGTTCCCTAACGTCTTGCTTATTTTGAAAGTACGCCTGGCGTAATGGCCGTACAATTGTTCAAACTCCACACTTTGGTAATTTCGTTGGAAGGCTTATTGGTTAAGTCGGCCGAACAGCTACCTGCTGAACCAATCGTAAATTGAAAATTATTGGTCAACGTGCTGCCATTGTATTTTATCGGAATGTGGAAGGTTTGAACGCCCGTCGTTGTGGCGGTTACTTTATCAAAACCACTCACCAAACTCATGCCTGATCCACTAATAGTAATCGGAGAAAAATCACCAATGGTAGTGACATTAATCGTTACGAGCAGCGACAACTCCGAAGGTGTTCCTTGCACGGGAGCGGGATACAATTTCGTTTTTGAACAATCAATCACTCCTACCGCTGGGGTTGATACTGGCTCACCAAGCGGACCACCCGTGCCTGGGCTGTCGTTGCAGCTGAGTAGAAGCTCATTGGCAATGGGAGTTGGATAGATAGCCCAGGGATCAGTTACTGATTGTATTTTCCCTGCCCCTGTATTGGGATACAAATAACCCACAAAATAGCCCCTGCCTGATTTTGCAATGATACCCAACTGGTTCTGCATATATTGGGACTCAAATAGCTTATGAGCACCCCGAAAGTTAATTGCTTCATACGACCAGGAATAATAGGAAGTAGAATGTCCATAAGTCACTTCTTTGCATTGATCAGGCATTAATCGACTTGCAGATGACACTTGTAAGTAATTACCAATATTTTTGTCATTTATATTAAAACCAGTTCCTGTTCCACTCCAATACACCTTGTTGTTATTGCCAACTATCAACGTGCCATAATTTTGTTCGCCATAATCTCTGCCCCCCTGAATATCCAATATAGATGTTACACCTGGTGGCATGGCTACTTCCGTAAATTGTTTGAGTGTATAAACCGTATCTATAGGGAACGTATTATTAGGTGACCATACATCTAATTGAGCCGCAGGAGGTGCTGTTTTCAATGGAGCAACTACATAATGAAAATAATCGCTTCCAGGCGGGTTTGTCCCTCCTGCCGATCTGGCAAAACGCCAAGCACCAGCCGTATATGCTTTTCCACTGGCACTAATGGCATACGTATTCCCATAAATACTTTTCGAACGGGTCTTTATCTCAATAATGTCTTCTCCCGCTGGAAAAGGAACCAGCCTAGGCGTAATATTTCTGACGTTCCCAGCAGTTTCATCACTTGTAAGCGTAGGTGCAGGCGTATTCCTATAGTAAATCGAAGGAACGCCCGAAAGAGCATTGCCACTCATCGACCCAGTAAAATAAACATTGCCATCATCACCTTTCAAGTAAATGAGAATATAGCCAGCAGCATGAGATACCCATACATTTGTATATTTAAAGCCAGCACTTACCCCTGCTGGCTTGGGCATAGCCGCGAAGGTGGTGAGGAATGTACTACTACTACCGTGCGTGCCAATGTGGTAAGCAGTACCCGATGCACCAATCACCACCCCATAACCATTCAGTGAGGAAAAATCCATATCTACAAAAGTGCTTTCCCCAATGTTAGTCATTAATATGGGCGAACGTTTGGCTCTGGTAGAATCGTTATCGGCAATGGATGAAGTGTATCTCGGAAATGTTGCAAGATCACTACCCGCCAATCCTCTATTTATACCCCAAGCGTACATTTTGCCGCTAGTAGTAAGGCAGAAAAAATTAGGATAAGTACCTGCCCCAGCAGCTGCCGATGCTCCAGTTGAAATCGCCATACGTACTTTTGCGGCAGTTTCGCCCGCGGGCAATTGCACAAAATAAGGTGCTACTTGAAATATGTATTTGTTGTCTTTTGAAAGCCCAGTTTTTATATAAAAACCTTTGTTACTTCCCCAAGTATATACACGTCCATCGCGTGTTTTTCCAATGGCAGCAGATACGTCATTATTATCATTCGTAGAAATATGATCCCACGACAACGTAGAGTAGGCTGGGTCGCCTAATTCAAAGCCTGACTGGGCAAAGGAGTCAAAGCTTGTGATCCTAGCAAGTAGGAGACTCATTCCAAAATAAAAGGTACTGCGATTCTTCAATCGTTTCAAGAGCAAGGGGTAATAAAATGCTTTCATATACAATACTGTTTTAAGGTTGTTGACCCTAGGACTAAATAAGGATAAGAGGTAAATAGCTTGAACTTGGCAATAGTAATAGCGCAGCTACGTAATAAACTGCACCCCTAAAAGCACACTAAAATGACACCAAGAATGAAAGAAGTAACTGTGATTTTAAACCAAATGGCGACTTAACCAAATGAAATGGCTATATACTTCACCAAAGATATATATACCAAATAAGAAGACAATTAACGTATCAATAAGCTTACCAAGTATTTATTTTCTGCACCAGAAATGCACCAATTATTACATAAAATGGCTAGTTATTGACATGAATATATGCTTATATAGCATCAATGATAAAGAAGGACAAATTTTATTAAAATCCCCTTTATCAATAATTATGCCATTTTATAAACAAACCCTTTTTCATAGATATACAACAGGCTAAGGCATCCTAAAGAAGGCAATTCATGAGATATTCACCCCATCAATCTACTTAAATTACCTACTAACAGAAACATACCATTGGAAATTATCGGCTTTAAAGCACTTTTTTTGACGAAAATGTCATGTTAAAAAGTTTTAATGAGCTAAATCAATACTATGTCCCAAAAATAACCTCATTACCCCCTCCAAATCGTATAATTTTATGCCAAATCATTTGAACCAACAATCATAAAAATATAAATCAAAATGGCTATTTTATATAATGTAATGTCTAAAACATGAATTATACCCCAAATAAGCACACGCTGTATATCCTATTTTCCAGAAAAAATGAACGAAGAGCATCTGTATTTTTATTCAAAAAAACATGTTACTTTGTCCCAAAGTGTTAGTCCTATTCTGAACTTACCCTTCTTGAAGCATTTAAAGCAGAAAACCTTATGAAAAATTTGGCCGCATTAATCATTGACGACGACCCGGAACAAGCAGAACACCTTCAAAGTATCCTAGAAAAATTACCTATTTTTCTTTCCATCAAAATCATCAATGACTCTACCCAAGGCTACGCCGAACTCCTTGAAAACGAGTACGATTTACTTTTTTTGGACATGGAGATGCCCAAGCTTAGTGGAATAGAACTCCTCAAGTCGCTGGCGCTGCCACCAACCATTGTGGTCACGTCCCATCCAGGATATGCCGCCGAGTGTTTTGACCTCGACGACGTGGTCGATTTTGTAGAAAAACCATTTACCGTCACGCGTATTGGCAGAGCAATCCGCAGGGCCATGCAGGAGGTAGTAGAGAAGATAGACGAAAATACCATTTACTTTAAAGCAGGACACAAAAATCAACAGTATAAACTTGACGAAATTTTATACATTGAGGCCGATGGAATTTACAGTATGATTTATTTGAAGTCTGGAGAACGAAGCCTTATCAACAGTAATATTTCGGAAGTTGAAAAGCAACTACAACACACCAAGCTTGTACGACTCCATAAATCTTATATTTATAATTGTATCCATATCGCTTCTTTTGATAGCCGACATTTATGGATTGGCAATCAAAAATTTGCATTGGGTGTTAGCTACCGAGGTCGTTTGGCAGAATACTTAAATGTGGATCCTAATTTCTAAACCATGACAATTTGATAGTGATACTTAAAACCATGTTTTTAAGTATCACTATCCATAAGCTTCTTAATCTCATGTCCACGCGAGCTTATTTTTTCTTGTTTGTCTTATTGATTTGTTGCAATTTCTCACATTCACAATCTACAAGAAACAAGCCTGCAAATAACTACTCAAAAGACACCACCTATATACGCAGTATATTAACCAAAATCACTACGCTTTACTACGACGCTCAGCACGACAGTGTTTTGATATATCTTGACAAAATCAGTTCGTTTTCAAAGAAAAATAAAATAGATGTTTTTAACCCTGAAATTTACTTTCAATACGGCCAATATTATAGAGGTCATACGCAATACAATTGGAATAAAGCCCTTGAAATGTTTAACAAATCTTTGTATTGGGCTGAGAAGAGAAAAGACAATTTATTTATTGAAGAAATAAACTACAAGAAACTGACAGTGTACTCGGATATTTTCTTGGGAAGTAGTACAAGCGAAGCAAGTCAAGGAAATTTAGTAAAACAATTATACGAGAACATACGATTTTCTGAAATATCAAAATCTAAGAAGAGTTTATATAAAACTATTTATCTGTTTAAGGATATATACTACACCTATAAACAAGATTCTAGTTACTACTCATTTTTCGATAAACATTTAAAAAGCAACCCATTACCTCCTACATCTATTAATTATCAAATTATCTATTTTGGGTATTTTATCTATAAAAAAGACATTGAAAATGCAAAAAAATGCTTCGAAAACCTGACTAGGTTTCATGCCAATAAAGAACTTAGTGACATGGTCTATGCCTATTATATCAGCGATATGATGCGGGAGTCACTCAGTTATCCTTCTTTAAATTCCCAAATAGCGTCTCAACTCAAGCCACGACTTTATTTACTTCCAGGAAGAACAGATAGCCTTACATATTATAATAATTTTGCAACATATTATATTAAAAGAAAACAATTTAATGAAGCCAATTACTGCAATTTATTGGCCAAAAATATCTTATTAAAACACCCTACATTATCTATCACTCATCGGTACGACTTTCTAATCAATCAGTTATCAGTTCTAGAACAAAAAAATGAGTTAAAAAAGAGTGTTGACGTTTACAAAAATCTCATTCCTATCAAAGATAGCCTGAATAGATTATTTGCTGGCTTTAACCTTATTTTACTTCAAGAACAAGTAGCAAGTGATTTAAAATTGAAAGAGTTTCAAAAAGAAATTGAATTAAAAAAATACGAATCGGAGCAATTTCAAGCCCAAAAACTTAAAGAATTTTCTGGACTCATTTTATCAATTGTGATATTATTCATTTCACTCATTGTTATTGGCATTCAAATAAGAAAAAACCGAAAACAAACAAACACACTACTCCAATTAACTTCCACTCAAAATACTCTTTTTGGAGTTATTGGACACGATTTACGTAGCCCCGTTTTAGCCGCTTATACAAACATAAAACGGGTCATCAACAACCCAGAATTAACCGCAGAAGAAATCAGAAATTCACTCCATTCAAAAATGGTTAGGCTCAACACACTTTTGCTAACACTCGATAACCTTCTATATTGGTCTAATAGCCAACAAAAATCTTTTAAACGAAAGCCCGTACAATGTAACTTGCTTGAAATTGTTGAAGAGTGTTTAGAATTGCTTGAAACCAATATTGAATTAAATGAGCTATCTATTGTCAATGAAGTTGACCCAACATTAGAATGTATTATGGATGAAAATCATTTTAAAATCATTATTAGAAATCTACTTCAAAACGCCATCAAATTCTCACCAAATGGTACATCTATTACCATCACTTCTGGTACACAACCACCATTTATCACCCTTTCAATTCTTGATTCTGGCCCTGGGTTTGGCAATACAGCCAATTCCAAACAAAAAGGTTCGGGACTAGGACTCACCCTCGTGCAATCTCTTTTAGAAATCAACAATGGGGAATTTGAGACGACAGATACAGCGTGTGGGGCACTGGTAACCGTCAACGTATTGAACGCTAATATATAAACGTTAGCAATTTTATCGATACCAAAATCAAGTAATTTTATCCTTCAAATCAATTACATACCCCAAATATATCCTTATTTATGCCCCACAAATACCAAGATAATTATTTTGTCATTGACCATAAATAGCCATTTTATTAAACTTTTTGTCCTATTTCGCTATAAAACTTGCCAATTGGTTTAATTTGTTACTATCTCTAGGTATCTTTGGTACTCACATTGCGTCAAAACTTACAACTATCCAATGTTCCAACCTACTAACTGCCGATGCAATGAAGCCATATACTTTCATGACAACTGCCGCAGAGTCAACCCTTAACGTCAATTTATTATACTCAGACGCTGATTTTGAATGGAATGAGTTTAACCTTCCAATTCTACCCTCGCATCAGTGGTTTCAGTACCCATTGCCTAATTCAGGGGCTAAACTTGCCATTGTATTTATCTCACCTACCCCCTCCATTAAGTTTATTGATTGCGCCCTCTATCCAAATCAACCCATTACGTGGTTTGAAGGGGTAGGGCCGCACACCAAATGGAAAGGGTTCTTTATCGTCACAAAAGATGACTATTTAGAAAAAAGTTTCGCCTTACAAACCAATGAGTTACGGATGAACCAAACATCCTATCCGCTCCCCCCCGCCTGCTTTACGTCTCTGTTAGCTCTGACTGGCTGGGCCACGGGCGATTTGAAGGAGTTTGTCTCCCCAAAAAAACTTATTCATGACTTTTTACGGCAGGCTTGCTCGTCAATTGACCTCAACAGCCCTTCTGCACCAACCAATAAGGTGGTAAAGCACTTAGAGGAACTTGTTGAGAATCACTTAGAAGGAGGTTTTTTACCCAAAATTGATGAGATAGCTTTAGAACTCAACATGCACAAAGTAACGCTCCAAAACAAGTTTAAACAAGTTCACAATAAATCACTCTACGAATATTACCTTGACCGAAAGCTTGAAAGAGCCTGCGAGCTTTTAAAATATTTTAAAGTGCAAGAAGTTGCTGAACGCTTAGGATATACGCAAGCCATCAAATTCATTATTGTCTTCAAAAAACGTTACAACATTACCCCAAAACAGTTTGTACAAGGACAATTTTGATACCCGAATGAATAACAATTAAATGTCCCAGCTCATTGGTTGATGAGTTGGGACATTTTTTTTCTATTTTGCTTCAAAGCTGTATAAAAAAGGTGCTTTATGGGCTGCGCCCGAATACTGCTTATCGTGGCGCTTTAGAATCCCCAATCCCAACATTTTACGCTGAAATGCCCCACGGTGAAGTTTTTCACCTAAAATAGCTTCATAGACCTTTTGGAGATCTCCCATCGTAAAAAGCGGTGGCAATAAGTTCATCCCAACAAGTTGTCGTTCTAAGTTGTCGCGTAGTGTTTGTAGGGCTTTGTTCACTATGTTGCCGTGGTCAAGCATCAGTTCGGGAAGGTCGTCTAAACTGTACCAATCACATGAATCAGAAAGTGCGTCAGGCGTAGGAACCACCTCACTATAATTAATAAGGGCATAATAGGCTACCGAAATAAACCGATCCAACATCCATTCGTACGTTTGGATGGAATGCCCATTGGCTTCAAGAATCGTTTGCATCACTTCTGGTCGAAATCGAGCCACGTCCCCAAAGGTATAAAACTGCTCTAGGTAAATATTATCCAAGCCCGTCCGTTCTTTCAAACCTCGGCGCACCGCATCGTTTAGGTTTTCATCTATTTTCACAAAGCCCCCTGGCAAAGCAAAAAGCCCTGTATTATGGTACTTTGTAATCAATATTTTGAGTTTTTCTCCCGAAAACCCAAAGATAACCGAATCGTAGGCAATGTGTCTTAAATACGCTGTTTGCTTCACTGGTGACTGATTTTTAACCGACAAATGTAAATTTTTTTCAAATAAATAGGATAATTTTCAAAAAGCAATTATTATTGTCACAAAATGAGACAATAAATAAATTTAATCAAAGTTTATGAAGAAATTAGTCTATTTGTTAGGACTTTTCTTAGCTACCCAAATGCCCACCGAAGCTCAAAATAATGCATTTTCGGTGCAAACCACCGTTGAAAATGGCGTCATTGAAGGGAATTATGATACAAAAACGGGTATTCAAACCTATTTTGGCGTACCTTTTGCCAAACCTCCCGTTGGCGAACTACGTTGGAAAGCCCCCCAGCCCGCCGACAATTGGAAAGGGGTAAAACAAACCAAACAATTTAGTGCTCGTCCGATGCAAACCGTTGTGTTTGGCGACATGAATTCCCGCTCAAATGGCGTCAGCGAGGACTGTTTATACCTTAATGTATGGACACCTGCCAAACGTAACACCAAAGATTTACCCGTTCTGGTCTACTTTTATGGTGGCGGCAATGTAGCTGGCGATGCCTCAGAACCACGCTACGACGGCGAAAGCATGGCTAAAAAGGGAGTAGTGGTCGTCACTTGCAACTATCGTTTGAATATTTTTGGTTTTTTAACACACCCCGAACTCACCGCCGAAGCGCCTTACAAAGCTTCTGGTAATTACGGAATGCTTGACCAAGCTGCCGCCCTCAAATGGGTTCAAAAAAACATAGCAGCCTTTGGTGGCGACCCTAAAAAAGTAACGATTGCGGGCGAATCGGCTGGTTCAATTGGCGTAAGTTGCCAGATGGCCTCTCCTTTGTCGAGAAATTTGATTGCAGGAGCTATTGGTGAAAGTGGTGCAGGTATCAATCCAACGATGGCACCCGTACTGCTGGCAGAAGGTGAAAAACAAGGCGCTGAGTTTTTGCTAAAAGCTGGAATAAAATCCATCAAAGAATTGAGAGGAATGTCAACGCGTGAGATTTACGAAATTTACAACGAATCTCGCCGCTTTGGATTCCCCATTGTAATTGATAACTATTTCTTAACCAAAACATTACCTCAGGTTTTCGCTGCCAAAGAACAAGCGCAAGTTCCCCTGTTGGTCGGCTGGAACTCTGCCGAAATTCCAGGGCAAGCCTTCATGCAAGGACAACCCTATAAAGAAGAAAACTACGTAGCACGCGTCAAAAAAGAGTATCCTACTGATTTTGAGGAAGTTTTAAAATTATATCCCCACGGCTCAGAAAAAGAAATTGAACTCTCCGCAACGGCCTTAGCAGCCGACCGATTCATTTCTTACAGCACTTGGAAATGGTTTGATTTGCACCGCAACAACAGTTCTCAACCTGTTTACCGCTATTTATACAGCAAACTTCGCCCTGACTTGGTGGACAAATCGCTGGCATCTGGGTTAGCTGGTGGTACAGTACGGGCCGACGCCAATGCCCCCAAGCCTCCCAAAGCCGTAGGGGCACCACACGCCTGTGAAATTGAATACGCGATGGGCAACCTTCCGCTAGTGAAAGAATATGCTTGGACTGCCGATGATTTTAAAGTATCGGATACGATGCTGAATTATTTTGCCAATTTTGTCAAAACAGGAAATCCAAACGGAGATAAACTTCCCAATTGGAAAGCCGCAAAGGCGGGAGAGAGTACCCCACCCGTGATGATTTTGGATGTTGAGTCTCGTACCGAAAGTGCCAAAGACGATGCTCGTTATTTGTTTCTTGACAAAGCGTATAAAAACTAACCTATCTATACGTGGGCGAGTTTATGGTCAGACGATAGTCAGACCGTAAACGACCGTAAGCTTGCCTGCATTTTTTCTTTACCAATCAAGATTCCCGCTTGTCCCGATTCCCAAAGTGAAAAACTATACGAAAAATGAAAAAGCTCATTTTATTCATCACACTTCACTTATCACTCATCCCAATTCTAAAAGGACAACTTGTCGTTCAAACCGCCAACGGTAAAGTCGAAGGTTACGTTAAAGAAAATTTACGTATATACACAGGAGTTCCTTTTGCTACACCACCCATTGGTGACTTGCGCTGGAAAGCCCCCCAACCCGTACAAAATTGGACAGGCGTAAAAAAATGTACCGAATTTTCAGCAAGTCCAATTCAAAACAAACCCCAGCCTTTTTACTGTTGGTCTGAAGAGTTTATTGCCAAACCTGAGCCGTTAAGTGAAGATTGTTTGTATCTCAATGTGTGGACACCCGCCAAATCAAAAGCAGAAAAGCTACCCGTTTTTGTTTGGATTTATGGCGGCGGTCTAAACAGTGGCTCGGCCAATTGCGACATTTATAACGGTGAAGAAATGGCTAAGAAAGGCATTGTTTTTGTCAGCATCAATTACCGCGTGGGGGTATTGGGTTTTATGGCTCATCCTGACCTTACCAAAGAATCGGGCTACCATGCTTCAGGAAACTACGGGTTTTTAGACCAAATCGCGGCACTTCAATGGGTTCAACAAAACATTGCAAATTTTGGAGGAAATCCTGCCAACGTCACCATTGCAGGCCAATCGGCAGGCGCTTTTAGTGTGAATGCCCTGATTGCTTCCCCCTTGGCCAAAGGCTTATTTCACAAAGCCATTCCACAAAGTGGCGGGTTGCTATCAAACCGTTTGAGTTACAACCTCACCGATGCGGAAAAACAAGGGCTTAAATTTATGGAAAAAGCCAAGTGTAGTTCCCTCGCCGAATTGCGCAGTAAATCAGCAGACGAACTTCAAAAACTTAGCAATGCCCAAGATGCAGGGCGGTTTGGGGTAACAATGGACGGATACGTCTTGCCCACAGATATTTTGGCTCATTTTAAAAACGGCAAACACAACCAAGTTCCACTACTTACAGGCTGGGTAACGGGCGATGGCAGTTTTCTAGGTGAAAGCAAAACCACCTTGGAGGAATATCAAAAAGAAGCGCAAACCAACTACGGTGACAAAGCCGCTGACTACCTGCGTATTTTTCCCGCTACCACCAATGATGAAGTAAAGGCAATCAAACAAAAACAAACTTTGCTGGGCTTTGCCGCAATGCCTTCGCACTTATTGGCTACTTATACCAACAAACCAAGCTATTTATATCAGTTCAGCCACGTTCCACCCGACAAGCCTAATTTCCCAAATTATGGCGCTTTTCACACTTCCGAAGTTCCGTATGCGTTACATACGTTACACACATGGAACCGTCCTTGGAAAGCAGAAGACAAAGAATTAGAGCACATTATGTCGTCTTATTGGGTCAATTTTGCCAAAACAGGCAACCCGAACGGCCAAGGACTTCCTGAGTGGAAAACCTACGACAAAGCCACGGGCAATATTCTTGTATTGGACACCAAAACCTATTCCCAACAAGGCTTATTTAAACGCGAATTTGACTTTTTAGAAGCAAATTAGCGTAGCTTTGGTAGTACAAAAACACGACGACAATGAAACACTTACTTACACTTCTTGCGCTACTTGTAGCTTGGGGCTTAAACGCCCAAAAAATTGTTGATTCTCGTCAACGCGAAATCGTCATTAAAAACGTGTCAGTCCTTCCCATGAATACCGAAACCGTTCTCAGCAACCAAACGGTGGTGGTTAAAAATGGGGAAATTTCTGCAATGGGGACAAAAGTTGTTTACGCCAAAGACGCGCTGGTCATCGACGCCAAAGGTAAATTTCTACTGCCTGGCTTGGCCGAAATGCACGCCCACGTTCCGCCCGTCGATGACATTGAACCGATGAAAGAAGTATTGTTGCTCTTTGCTGCCAACGGTGTCACAACCATCCGAGGAATGTTGGGGCATCCACTGCACTTGGAGCTACGCAAAAAAATACAAACAGGAGACATTTTGGGGCCTCGGCTATATACTTCAGGGCCTTCGTTCAGCGGTGCAAGTGTCAAAACGCCAGAAGAAGGCATTGAGCGCGTAAGAAGCCAAAAACGGGCTGGGTATGATTTTATGAAAATGCACCCCGGGCTCTCCAAAAGCAATTTTGAAGCAGTAATCAAAGCTGCCAATGAGGAGGGCATGACCTACGGCGGGCACGTTTCGTTTAATGTAGGACTTTGGCGCTCCATTGAGGCCAATTATGCCACCATTGACCACTTAGACGGTATTGTTCAAAGTTTAATCCCCCGCTTGGACACCCTCAGCGAAGACGAAGTGGGGCTCTTTGGAATGTTTGCTGGGCATCGGGCTGATTTAAGCCAACTCAACAAAGCGCTACAAGCCATTCGTGAACACCATATTTGGATTGTTCCAACCCAAACCCTTGCCGAGCATTGGCAATCGCCCAAACGCTCGGTGGACGATATGCTAGCAGCACCCGAGATGAAATACATGAGCAAAGCCCAGTTAGCTAGTTGGGCAACGGCCAAACAAAACACCTTTAAAAGCCCTCAATACAAACCCGAATCTGTATTAAAATACAACGAAATCCGTAAGAAAGTCATTTACGAATGCCAAAAACAAGGGGTTGGGCTGTTGTTGGGTTCGGATGCGCCGCAAGTTTTTAGCGTCCCAGGGTTTTCACTCAAACACGAGCTAACTTACTTGGTGGAGGCAGGACTAACTCCTTACGAAGCACTCAGAACAGGCACCTATAACGTTGGACAGTTTTTTAAGAACGACAACTTGGGGGTCATCAAAAAAGGGGCTGTAGCCGACTTGGTTCTGCTCAATGCAAATCCAATGAAAGATATAAGCGCTGTGGGTGAGGTAGAAGGGGTGATGCTCAATGGCAAATGGCTTTCCAAAGAGGAGATTAAGAACACGTTGAAAAAATTAGAAAAATAACCATTCAAACACCTATCAAAACACATTTTTAACACATGAAAAAACTGGTTGTATCTTGCGCTGTTGCGCTCGCCTGCACCCTAAATAGTGCTTTCGCTCAAGTGCAAACGGGCGAAAACGTAGCTGTCACCAATACCGATGCGGGCAAAGTTAGAGGCTATATTCACAATGACATTTTTACGTATAAGGGAATACCGTATGCCGAAGCAAAACGTTTTGAAGCTCCTCAAAAACCAAAGCCTTGGACCAATGTACGAAGCTCGATGAGCTACGGCCCCGTTGCACCGCTGATGGACCCCACTACTTCGGTGACGGACGAGCCAGAGTTCGTTTTTAACCATAGTTGGGGCTATACAAGTGAAGACTGCATGCGCATCAACGTTTGGTCACCTGGTATCAACGATGGCAAAAAACGCCCTGTGTTGTTCTGGATTCACGGAGGGGGCTTTACGGCAGGTTCATCGCAAGAACTACCTTCGTACGATGGCGAAAATTTGGCTAAAAAAGGAGACGTCGTTGTTGTTTCTATCAACCATCGCTTGAATATTTTAGGGTATTTGGATTTGTCGGCTTACGGTGATAAATACAAACAATCGGCCAATTTGAGCGTGCTAGACATGAAAGTAGCGCTGGAATGGGTAAAAACCAACATTGCGAACTTTGGCGGTGATCCCAACAACGTCACCATTTTTGGACAGTCAGGCGGGGGAGCGAAGGTAAATACGCTCATGGCGATGCCATCGGCCAAAGGACTATTCCACAAAGCCATCAACCAAAGTGGGGCTTTTCGTGCCGCCATGCTCGACAAAAAAACAACCCAAGCCATTGGTGCTGAGGTATTAAAGGAACTCAACATTTCGACCGACAAAGTGGATGAAGTTCAAAAAGTACCTTTCCAAACCTTGAGCGATGCGGGCAAAAGAGCCTTAAAAACCATTGCCGATAAAATGAAAGCAGAAGGAAAACCTGTCATTGGCTTTGGTTTGAGCTGGGGGCCAAGCGTGGACGGCGAGGTTCTCCCCTACCAATTGTTTTCAAATGAAGCTTTTGAACTTTCTAAAAACATTCCTTTATTGATTGGCACAACTAAAAATGAGTTTGCCGCTTTCCGAGCGGCCCCCGCCAACAGCACCCCTGAGCAAGTATTGGAACTGGTCAAAAAATCGTATGGCGACAAAGCTGAAGCGTACATTGCTGCCGCAAAAAAAGCATTCCCCGAAGACACCAAACCTTCAGCAGTTTTGGACATTGACGTAACTTTCCGTCCAGGGGCCGTATCTCAAGCCAAACAAAAGTCGTCGTTGGCAGGCGGGGCACCTGTTTACATGTTTATGTTTACTTGGCAGTCGCCTGTGATGGATGGAAAATACAAGGCTGTCCACTGCATGGAAATTCCGTTTGTATTCAACAACATCGCTCGCTGCGAAGAAATGACGGGAGGTTTCAAAGACGCTTACGTGTTGGCCGATAAAATGAGCCAATCGTGGATTAATTTCGCCAAAACGGGCAACCCAAATCATGCTGGTCTTCCCAAATGGGATGCTTATACGGCCGAAAAAGGAACGACGATGTTTTTCGACAATAAATGCGGCATTCGGTACCACCACGACGAAGAGTTGATGAAGGTCGTTGCGCCACAATAAATTTCAATTACCTATCAAAGTTCAATTCGTTCCGTCACCGTCAGGGGGTTTTCAAACTCACTGGCGGTGATATTTAAACTAAATTATCAAAACATGAAAAAATCAATTGTTTTACTTTTTGGCCTACTATTGAGCCATTTAGCTTTTTCACAAGAAGCTCTTTTCAACGCTGCCGACCTCAAGTCGCCTGAAATCAATGCGGACAAAACCGTTACGTTTCGCTTTTTTGCCCCAAAAGCCGACTCTGTTTTTGTAACAGGGGATTTCTTACCTACCATGAAAATTAAATCGCGTTTTGGTTTAGTGGATGTTCCAAAACCTGCATTGATGAAAAAAGATGAGAAAGGCGTTTGGACTTTTACTTCCGATGCACTCGCCCCTGAATTGTATTCGTATTCATTTACGGTGGACGGCCTTCGTAGCATCGACCCAAATAATCCATTTTTAAACCGTGATGTAGCGACTGTTACTAATATTTTTATTGTGGGAGGTACTCAGGCTGACTTTTACAAAGTAAACGACATTCCGCACGGTAGCGTAACCCGACGTTGGTACGACTCACCAGGCTTAGGCATCAACCGCCGCCTCACCATTTACACCCCTCCAGGTTATGAAAGCAGCAAAGCCAATTACCCCGTACTTTATTTATTGCACGGCGCGGGTGGCGATGAAGAGGCTTGGATAGCACTCGGACGCACGGCACAAATTATGGACAATCTTATCGCTCAAGGCAAAGCCAAACCAATGATTGTGGTCATGCCAAACGGGAACGCTTCGCAAGATGCCGCCCCTGGTGAAGGAAATACGGGCTTCTACAAACCGCAATTTATGGCTCCTCGTACCATGGAAGGTTCGTATGAAGGTGCTTTTATGGATATTGTAAAATTTGTGGAGAAAAACTACCGCGTAAACGCCAAAAAAGAGAGCAGAGCTATTGCAGGCTTATCCATGGGCGGCTTTCATTCAATGCACATTTCACGGTTTTATCCAAATACGTTTGACTACGTCGGCTTGTTTTCTGCTGCCATTATGCCACGCGAAGATGCTACGGCAAAGGTGTATAGCAACATTGATGAAACCTTGAAAGTACAAAAAGAAAACGGAACCAAGCTCTACTGGATAGCCATTGGCAAAACCGATTTCCTTTACCAAGCCAATGTCGATTTCCGCAAAAAACTAGATGGTATGGGAATGAAATACGAGTATGTGGAATCGGAAGGTGGGCATATTTGGAGAAACTGGCGGGTCTATTTAAGCCAATTTGCTCCGAAATTATTTAATTAACTACGCAAAGTATAAGGCTTTTTCTATTTTAACCCCACGCCTTTAGGCTGGGGATGCAATAGGAACATGTTACGTGGGCTTCAGCCCTGACTTTTATAGCCTTAGTGTTTAAAAAGTCAGGGCTGAAGCCCT
The DNA here is from genome assembly GCF_014195535.1 of Runella defluvii. Lineage (GTDB taxonomy): Bacteria > Bacteroidota > Bacteroidia > Cytophagales > Spirosomataceae > Runella > Runella defluvii. The sequence goes on from NZ_JACIBY010000009.1 coordinate 216,691, forward strand.
AAGTTACACTTTTTTTTTAAACCCCAGCCTAAAGGCATGGGGTTTGAAGATAGATGCAGATGCACGTTAGCGTTATTTATTCATATTTGGGCAATAGAGGAACAATTAATCAGGAAAAAACAGACGCGTTTTTCTTTTAATGATAATTCATAAAACCATCATTCTTTATAAAACCCTTTTCACTTATGAATACACAAGTATCTCGCCGAAATTTTATAGCAATGGCGTCACTCACTGCGATGGGAGGCCTGTTTAACGTCAATAAAGCATGGGCATTGGCCGACAAACCCAACTCTAAGTTTAAAGGTGTGCAAATTGGCGCTATTACCTATTCATTCCGTAGTATGCCGCATGATGTCGATAAATTGATTCAGTTTTGCATTGATTCCAACCTCAGTGCCATCGAATTGATGGGCGATTCGGTGGAAGAATATGCTGGAAAACCAAAATCGCCGATTGACATGGCGCAGCTTTTCCGTAATGCACGTCCTGGCCAGCGCCCACAGTTGACCGACGAGCAAAAAGCCCAAATGGCCGACTACAACAAACAAGTTGCGGAATGGCGCAGTACGGTTTCGATGGATAAATTCAAAGAAGTTCGTAAGAAGTTTGACAAAGCGGGCATCTCTATTTATGCCTTCAAACCCAACGCCTTTAGCCCAACCAATACCGATGGCGAGGTTGAATACGGTATGAAAGTGGCCAAAGTACTCGGAGCTACTTCGGTAACGTTAGAACTACCCACCGACCCCAAACAAACCCAACGTTTGGGTGATTTGGGGGCAAAAAACAAGGTGTATGTAGGCTACCACAATCACACCCAAGCTACTGATACACTGTGGGATAACGCGCTAAGTCAATCGCCTTACAACTCGATTAATTTTGACTGTGGTCACTACCTTGCGGCGGGGGGTAAAAACACCAAAGAGGCGCTTATGGCCTTTATCGAAAACAAGCACGACCGTATTTCGACCATGCACTTAAAAGACCGCACTACGCCCGAACACGGCGCAGGCAACTTGACGTGGGGCACGGGCGACACGCCTATCCGTGAAATTTTGTTGATGATTCGCGACCGCAAATACAAATTTCCCGTTTCGGTTGAGCTTGAGTACCAAATCCCCGAAGGTTCGGATGCGGTCAAAGAAGTAGCAAAATGCGTAGCTTTTGCTAAGAATATTTTGATGAGCTAAGTCAAAAAGCAATTAGCAAAATAGCAATTACCGAATAAGCTACCTTCCCGAAAGTTCTGAAACTTTCGGGAAGGTTATTTTTTCAAACTAACCCGATGAAAAAACTTTTATTTTTAATTCTCATTTTTTGCTTCTCCGTTGGGGGAAGTGAGGCTTTGGCTCAAGGCAAAGTCGTCAGTTTCGTACTCAACTCCAAAGCTCTTCAAAATACGGGCGGCGAAGACCCAAATCGTAAGGTTTCGGTTTATCTTCCGCCCAATTATGATGCTTCTACGCAACGTTATCCTGTCATTTATTACTTGCATGGCTTTATGGGGAAGGATAATATTTTTCCGCAAATGCAAGCTATCCTCGACGAAGGTATCAAACGTAACAAAATCAAACCTTTTATTTTTGTTCAAGCCGACCAGTACACGCTTTACGAAGGCAGTTTCTACTCAAACTCTTCATTGACAGGAAATTGGGACGAATTTGAATCCAAAGAGCTCGTCGAATACGTTGACAAAAACTACCGAACCCTTGCCACTCGCGAGAGTCGGGGGGTTGCTGGGCATTCGATGGGTGGCTACGGTGCGTTCAAAATTGGCATGTTGCACCCAGAGGTATTTAGCAGCATTTATGCGTTGAGTCCAGGGTTGTTGGCAATGGTAAAGGAATTTGGCCCCAACAGTCCGTCTTTCAAAGAGGTTCAAAACGTAAAAACGCAAGAAGATTTAAAGAAAACCTATTACCCCAAAGTATTGGTGGCCGTAGCGCGGGCGTGGTCGCCCAATCCAAACAAACCTCCGTTTTATTGCGACTTTCCGTTTAGCTACGAAGGCGATAAAATGATTGTCAATCAAGCAATTTTGGAAAAATGGGAGGCCAATATGCCCGTTTACATGATCAATAAATATGCTGATAATTTGCGCAAACTAACCGCTATCAAATTGGATTGGGGGCGAAATGACTCTCCCCGTTTTCCTGTCCAAATCGGGATGTTGAGCCAGCGTTTAGAGAACCTGGGGATTAATCACTTTTCTGAAGAATACATCGGCGACCACGGCAATAAAATCTGGACAACTGACGGACGTGTTTTAAACGATTTACTACCATTTTTTAATGATTATTTGACGTTTTGATTCATTTAACCCTATAATACCATGCGGAATTTCATCTGCTTAATCCTGATTTTATTTGCTTTTATGGCAAAAGCCGCGACTGTTGATAGCCTTGATGTACCCAGTGCAGTCATGAACAAAACCTACAAAGCAGCAGTAGTTTTACCTGCGTCTTACGCCAAAAATCAATCAAATTATCCAGTTTTATATTTACTGCATGGTGCTGGAGGGAATTTCAGTAATTGGTTAACAAAAACACCTAATAAGAATCTGGTAAAAAACTTAGCTGACCAATACAATATCATTATTGTTATGCCAGACGGTGAAATTTATAGTTGGTATTTAGATAGCCCATCTAACAAGAATAGTCAATTTGAGACTTACATAACAAAAGAAGTTATTCAAAAAATTGATGCCACATACCGAACAATAAAAAGCAATAAAGGCAGAGCAATTACAGGTCTTTCAATGGGCGGGCACGGTGCAATGTATCTTTCGACTCGCCACCCAGAGTTATTTGGTGCAGCAGGAACAATGAGCGGTGCCATGGACATAAATTATACCAAGTTCAAAATCAGCAGTGAGTATATAAATTCAACAAAAGAGCGATTCGAAAAACTTTTAGGTACATCGGATGTTTCTCAAGATGTTTTTTTGAAAAATTCAATCGTCAATATGGTGGATGCCATTAAGAAAAACGGCATGCCCATTATCATTGATTGTGGTGTGGATGATTTTTTGATTGATACCAATCGAGAACTTCACAGCCGTTTACTTTATGCCAATGTTCCACACGATTATACTGAAAGGCCAGGTGCGCACACATGGCCATATTGGGAAAATTCGTTACCATTTCACGTGCTTTTCTTTCACAAAGTTTTAAAAAGTAATGGTGTAACCATTGATTAAAAAGTATTTATGAAAAAATTCACCATTTCCATCGCAACTGTAGCCATCATTGCTATTGGTATGTTTTCGTTCAAGCAGGCTACCAAGAAAACCCAAGAGGGTCGTCGTCCCAACATCGTCTTTATCATGTCAGACGACCATGCGTATCAGGCGATTTCGGCGTACAGCAACCGTCTCACCCAAACTCCTAACATCGACCGTATTGCCAAGGAAGGGATGCTTTTTAGCAATGCTTGCGTCACCAACTCCATTTGTGCACCATCGAGGGCCGTGATTTTGACGGGGAAACACAGTCATTTGAACGGAAAAATTGACAATAATTTTCCGTTTGACACCACCAATATCACCTTTCCACAATTACTTCAAGCAAATGGCTACGAAACTGCCATGTTTGGAAAATTACACTTTGGTAACAGCCCTAAAGGATTTGACGAGTTTAAAATTTTACCCGACCAAGGCGATTATTATAACCCCGACTTTATCACTAAAAAAGAGGGTAAAAAGAAAATCATGGGCTATGTCACGGACATTATCACAGACATGACTCTCAACTGGTTAGGAAAGGAACGAGATAAAGAAAAACCATTTTTCTTAGCCTATTTGCACAAAGCCCCTCACCGCGAATGGCTTCCCGCTGAACGTCACTTTAAGGAGTTTATCAACAAAAAATTCCCTGAACCCTCTACCCTTTTTGACAAGTATGAAGGCCGTGGAAGTGCCTCTAAGCAGGCCGAAATGAACCTGCTCACGCACATGAACTGGGCGGGTGATTCCAAAATCAAGCCCGAAAACATGGATAAATTGGGCATCAAGGAATCGCACCCGTACGATAAACGCAATTATGACTACACCGTTGGTCGAATGAATGCTGAACAGCGCAAAGTTTGGGATGCCACTTACGATAACATGAACGAGGAGTTTATCAAAAATTATCCTAAAATGAGCGATACCGACAAAATGAAATGGCGGTACCAGCGCTATATGCAGGATTATTTGGGCTGTATCGCCTCCGTGGACGAAGGTGTTGGCAAGGTATTAGACTTCCTGAAAGAGAATGGTTTAGAGGAAAATACCATCGTCATTTATACCTCCGACCAAGGTTTTTATTTGGGAGAACACGGCTGGTTTGACAAGCGTTTTATTTTTGATGAATCGTTCAAAACACCTTTGTTAATCAAGTGGCCTGGGGTAATAAAAGCAGGGTCTAAAAACTCGCAAATGGTTCAAAATCTTGACTATGCACAAACGTTTTTGGAGGCTGCGGGTGTAAAACCTCCTGCCGACATGCAAGGAGAAAGTTTGATTCCGATTTTTAAAGGACAAGGCAAAAATTTCAGGGATGCGGCTTATTACCATTATTACGAATATCCAGGGATTCACATGGTAAAACGCCATTATGGTATCGTAACCGAAAAATACAAGTTAGTGCATTTCTATCATGATGTTGATGAATGGGAATTGTACGACCGTACTAACGACAAAAACGAACTCAAGAACGTCTATAACGACCCTAAATACGCCAAAATAAAGGCAGAAATGCACAAAAAATTGACAGCGCTCCGCGTCAAATACAAAGACTCAGAGGCACTGGATAAGATGTACATTGAGAAATATAAACAGTTGAAGAGAGGTTGATTTGAAGTATTTAATCACAAGTTTTTGAGGAATTCAAAGCAGCCTCGGTAGAGGCACAACATTTGTAGTAACAGCAGGTGATTTTTTAATTTTTGCTTCGGACAGGGCCGCCTGTGCGGAAGCATAACAAAGCAACAAGTTATGCTTCTCCGAAGCGATATAAACTACAAATACACTAAAATTTATGCTCAACTACTTAATTACGAATTAGCATTTAAGAATTAGGATGAAAGGCAACAATATCTTGCGGCAAAAATTTTGCGCTTTTGCGATTCGTGTTGTCCGTGCTTATCAATATACAGATTACTTTGACCCATCTCAGGCTTCTTCTTTATTGAAAAATTGCGACGAAATTTTAAAAATAAGAGGAGCAATTCTTAAAACGCTAAAAAATCACAACTCCTAATTTTTAATTAAAAACTCCTAATTATCAATGCTTTCCCTCCTCGGCTTTGCGACAATTCTTGTTTTTTTGGCACTTATCATGACAAAAAAAATGTCGGTGATGACTGCCTTGGTTATTACGCCCGTTGTTTTTGGACTCTTGGCTGGTTTTAGTCCCAAAGAACTCGGCGATTTTGCCTTAGCAGGTATCAAACAGGTAGCACCGACGGGGGTTTTATTGATGTTTGCGGTGTTGTACTTTGCCACCATGCTCGACGCAGGGCTTTTTGACCCTGTCATTGCCGCTATCATTAAATCAGTAAAGGGCGACCCGCTCAAGGTGATTTTGGGAACGGCGATTCTGACCATGATTGTCCACCTCGACGGCGACGGTACAGCCACCTTTATGATTGTGTTGTCGGCGTTTTTGCCCATTTACAAACAACTGAAAATCAACCGAAAAATCTTGGCGAGTATCGTGGCCCTGAGCGTCGGCCCCTTACATTTGGTTCCGTGGTCGGGGACATCCGCGCGGGCGATTTCTACGTTAAAGAGCGATGCGGTTCACATCTTCAACCCCAACATTCCAGCCATTGTAGCGGGTATTGTTTGGGTGCTTTTTGTTGCGTATTGGTTTGGCCAAAAAGAAAGAAAACGCCTTGGAATCATTGAGTTTGAGTACAATCACAAAGACAACTTAAACACAGAACAGCATCAGCTACGCCGCCCCAACCTACTCATTATCAATGCCATTCTTACTATCTCACTCATTATTGCGTTGACCAAAGGATGGCTTCCCGCTCCCGTACTGTTTGTGATTGCGAGCATGATTGCATTGCTCGTCAACTACCCCAAACTTGCGGACCAACAAAAGGTCGTCAAAAGCCACGGTACCAATATTTTTTTGGTTTCGAGTATGATTTTTGCCGCAGGTATCTTTTCTGGCATCCTCACGGGGGCAAAAATGATTGACGCCATGGCCAATTCATTGGTGGCGCTCATACCTCAGCAGCACGCCAATTGGCTACCTACCCTGACTGCGCTCACGAGTTTGCCCGCCAGCATTTTGTTTACTCCCGATGCTTATTATTTTGGGGTTGTCCCTATTTTGAGCCAGACCGCTACCCAATTCGGCATTGACCCGCTCGAAATTGGTCGTGCGGCCTTGCTAGGTCAAATGACCGTCGGCTTTCCCATCAGTCCGCTTACGGCTTCGACTTTTTTGCTGGTGGGGCTCACTGAGGTGGATTTAGGCGAACACCAACGCCACACGTTTTTCTGGGCATGGGGTACGACCATTGTGATGATGATTATGGCGCTTTTGACGGGGTCAATACATTTGTAATCATGGAAAAATTTCAACACAAATACCGTATTGCATCGGCACGTGCCTCTTGGTGGGATTATGGATGGAACGGTGCCTATTTTATTACTATCTGTACTAAAAATCGCGAGCATTTTTTTGGTAAAATTATCAATCATAAAATGCAATTATCATCCATCGGTGTTCTGGCCGACGTATTTTGGCACGAGATTAAAAACCATGCAAAGAATATTGAATTGGGTGCGTTTGTGGTTATGCCAAATCACATTCATGGTATTTTGATATTGGATAAACCTGAAAATGAACCGTTTACCAATAATATTATTAACGATAACGTCCGCGATAATATCCACGATAATGACCGTAATAACGTCCACGATAACGTCCGAAATAACCGTAATGACGTCCGAAATAACGTAGAGACAAGGCATGCCTTGTCTCTACAATCGCCGATACAATCGCCGATACAATCGCCGATACAATCGCCGATACAATCGCCGATACAACCACCAATACAATCGCCGATACAACCACCAATACAATCGCCAATACAACCACCGATACAATCGTCAATACAATCGCCGATACAACCACCGATACAATCGCAATCCCCTGCCCAACAACGGTTTCAAAATCAGGGGCAAAATACCGTTTCATCCATCATTGGTTCCTATAAATCCGCCGTTACAAAACACTGTAATCGGCTACAATTGACCGATAGTGATGGGGTTGTATTTGGTTGGCAATCCAGATTTCATGATCATATTATCCGAAATGACGCCGAATACCAACGCATCAATGATTACATCGAAAACAACCCCAAAAATTGGAATAACGATAAATTTCATACGGAATGAAAAATAAAATCAGAATAGGTTGCGGGGCGGGTTTTTCGGGGGATAGATTAGAACCTGCCATTATTTTGGCCGAACAAGGCAATTTAGATTATTTGGTGTTGGAATGTTTGGCCGAACGCACCATTGCCCTCGCCCAAAAACGAAAACGCGCAGATGCTACCAAAGGCTACGACCCGTTGTTGGAACGCCGCATTGAGGGTTTGTTACCTATTTTGGCAAAGAATAACATTCGTCTCATTACCAACATGGGAGCAGCTAACCCCATTGAAGGTGCAAAAAAAATCGTTGAAATCGCTCAGAAACAAGGCATTTCAGTAAAAGTAGCCGCCGTTATCGGAGACGAATTGAGCGATAAGTTAGTAGCAATAAGTGATGAGATTTCTAAATTCAATAATGAAGATTTTGCCATCGCGCTCATCACTCATCACTCCTCTCTCAACACTCCTCCCTCCTCTCTCAACACTCCTCCCTCCTCTCTTATTTCTGCCAATGCGTACATGGGAGTGGAAGGGATTTTGGAAGCATTACGGTCTGATGCTCAAATCATTATCACGGGAAGAGTCGCCGACCCATCGTTGTTTCTAGCCCCCATGATTCATGAATTTGGCTGGGCTACCGACAACTACAATTTGTTAGGACAAGGAACCATTGTCGGGCATTTATTAGAATGTGCGGGGCAAATAACTGGCGGATATTTTGCCGACCCAATCACCAAACCCGTAACGAACCTAGACACCTTGGGTCATCCTTTTGCCGATGTTTTTGCGGACGGCTCGGCCATCATTAGCAAAGTTGCAGGTACGGGGGGCGTTGTCAATTTGGCTACGGTCAAAGAGCAATTATTGTACGAAGTCGTCAACCCACATGCCTACCTTACGCCCGATGTATCAGCTAATTTTACGACGGTACACTTGGAAGAAATAGGTGATAATCAAGTCAAAGTATGGGGTGGCACTGGCCAAGAAAAACCGTCAACGCTCAAAGTAAGCGTGGGTTATCAGGCTGGTTTTTTGGGGGAAGGCGAAATCTCATACGCGGGGGCAAATGCCCTCGCAAGGGCGCAGTTGGCAGGCGATACCCTCGAAAAAAGGCTCAAAGCTGATTTTCCCGATTTGCGAACCGATTACGTCGGCGTTTCGGCCATTCATCGGACTGATTTTAACCATCACCTTGAACCTTATGAAGTGCGATTACGCCTAGCTGCCAACGCCGCAACCGCCCAAAAAGCCGCTATCATCGGCGAAGAAGTAGAAGCCCTTTACACCAATGGCCCAGCAGGTGGCGGGGGGGCTAGGAAGTACGTCACTGAGCTCGTCGGAATTGTTTCGGTTTTGGTGAATAGAAAGAAAGTGAGTCCAGAAGTAATACTTTTTTAAAAATATGAAGTTACATCAAATCGCCCACAGCCGCGCTGGAGACAAAGGCAATACCTCTACCCTATCGTTGATTCCGTACGACGCGAAAGATTATGAATTTTTGTGCAAAGCAATAACGGTAGAACGGGTAAAAGAACATTTAAAAGACATCGTTTCGGGTGAAATTGTACGGTACGAACTGCCCACTATCTCGTCGTTATTGTTTGTGTGTCAAGACGCCTTGCTAACAGGCGTAACTACCTCACTGGCCATAGATACCCACGGAAAAGCATTGAGTTATGCGTTGTTAGAAATGGTGATTGACTGATTTATCTATTTCACTCAACAAATCACCAACTAACATTTCGTTAGGTTCATACTGTCTTTAGCAATAGTAGTAAATGCGCGCTATTCCCTTTTTAACAAAGTAGATGTTGCGACATGTATGTCTTATTTGTATGAAAGCCACCCAAATTCCACTTCTTAAACCCGCCGAATTCGATGACTATGTGTTTGATACCTTGGTATGGAAAAACACGCAGCGGCCATTTTTTAATCAGTTCCACGTCATTCGATTAGAAGATTATAAAAAGCACCTCATCATTCCACAAGCTCCTCATCGACGCTCGGTTACGTTTTTTATTTTCTTAACCAAAGGTAGCATTACCCGCCGAAAAGCACTTACTAAATACGAGATTAAGGCAGGTTCGTTCTTTTTTTTACCCGCTTTTCAAATCACAACTTTGGATGAAATCAGCGACGACGCCGAAGGTTTTTATTGTCATTTTAGCAGCGACATTTTTAGCATGTCACCCTGGAAATCAGAATCATTACAGACCTTTTCTTTTCTTCAATTAGCGGGTTCACCAGTAGTTGAACTGAGCCAAGAGCGTCACCTAGCTATCGTGCTAATCTTTGAGCGGCTCCTTGAAATTAACCTAGTGATTTGCGAAGAACAATTTTGTCTGATTGCCTCCTATCTATTCACTTTATTTACGGAGGTAAACCAATTTGTTCGTCCCCTAGAAAAACCCATTGGCAACGCTGCTGTTCGGATGACGGAACGTTTCAAAACAGCACTGTCTCAGCACATTTACGAAAAACATACCGTATCCGAATACGCCGAGCTATTGTCTGTCTCCCCCAATCACCTCCACAAATGTGTGAAGGCTGTCACGGGAAAAAGTGCCCACGATTTGCTGGATGAAATGCGGGTATTGGAAGCCAAAGTTTTATTAAAACAAAGTAACCTCTCCATCGCTGACATTGCCTTCAAAATTGGGAAACTCGACCCTAGCGACTTTAGTCGGTTTTTCAAGGCAGAAACAGGAAAAACCCCAAAAGAATACCGACAAACTCCCTATTTGTAGTGTGCTTTTTTGCTGGCATTTTGTTCCAAAAGCCACACTTCAATTCCCTTCAAACGCTTGGCTACTTTTTTACCTTTTTCTATTCCCAGCACACTAAAAGCAGTAGCCAAGGCGTCGGCGTCCGTGCCAGTTGGGGCGATTACGGTCGTGCGTGTATGTGTGGTTAGACCTACTCCCGTGTAAGGACTCACAATATGCGAATAGCGAACACCTTTGTAATCGAAATGCCGATACGTACTTCCAGAAGTGGCTACCCCGCAATTTTTCAAGGTCAGTACGTGCGTAGCGGTGGTATCGCCTCCTCCCGAACTCACTTCAATTCGCCAACCATCTTTCTCTGGTGGGGCGTCACCAATGGTCAAATCTCCACCTGCGTCCAAAAAGGCTCGGTCGATTCCAAACGATTTTAGCACCTTCAACACGTCATCGGCCGCGTATCCTTTTCCAATTGCCCCAAAATCTATCCGCATTTTTTTACGTTTTAAAACAACAGAGCGATCTTCGCTTCGAAGCTGAACCAAACGATAGCCAACAGCAGCGCGCGCTTCTTTGAGTTGGGATTTATCGGGAAAATAGTTGCGCCGAATCGCCCTTCGCCAAAGCTGAACGATTGGCCCCACAGTCACGTCAAATGCGCCATTGGTTTTGCCACTCAGGTGCTTTGATTTCTCCAAAATATCAAACAAAATAGCGCTCGCATAAAAACGCTGTCCCGTCCCTGCTGTTTCCGAAAGGCGGTTCACTTCGCTTCCATCTAGGTAATCACTTAATAGGTTATTGAGCAATTGAATTCTCGCAAAAGCGCTGTCGGAGGCTACTTTTGCAAGCGAGTCGCTTGGCGCATAAAAAACCAGATTAAACTCCGAGCCCATGGCATTGCGGGCGTAGGCATATCGACGAAGCGATGAAGGTTGTTGTCCTGACGTTTTTAACGAAACAAAACACACTAAAGCAAAAATGAACAAACAAAAGCGACGCACAAAAAATGAATTTATGAATAGGTAGATATATTTTTCAAATAACGGCCAAAGTTGAACCTTTTTGCACGGTTTTTGGTATCTCAAGTATAAAAATTCTTCCATACGTTGTCAAACACTTTTTTTAAACGTCTCGCCGAGCAAAACACCCGCTATCAGTATCGTTTGCCCTCCCGCAACGAAGTTGGGAAGTTTGTCGAAGAAATGATGCGGTTTTTATTTCCCATCACCCAAGATTGTTCGCGCTCAGCCACCAATTTACCTGATGCCTACGCCAAGCTTCAGCAACGGCTTTTGTGTTTGTTAGAACCCCTAAACGGCAACCTTGGAACAAATCATGAAGCGGTAACGGAGCAGTTTATGGAGCAGCTTCCCGATATTTATGAAAATCTCCTGCTGGATGCACAGGCCATCTCTGACAACGACCCCGCCTCCATCGGTATTGAAGAAGTGATTGCGGTTTATCCAGGTTTTTATGCCATTGCAGTCTATCGTTTAGCGCACGCAATGGTTGACTTGGACGTTCCACTTCTACCACGGATGTTGACCGAATACGCCCATGGTTTGACAGGCATTGACATTCACCCCAAAGCATCCATTGGAAAATCTTTTTTTATCGACCACGGCACAGGGGTCGTCATTGGCGAAACAACCGAAATTGGAAACAACGTAAAAGTATATCAGGGGGTCACACTGGGCGCTTTGAGCGTATCAAAATCATTGGCAGAAACCAAGCGACACCCAACCATCGAAGATAACGTGGTCATTTATGCCAATGCCACTATTTTAGGTGGAAAAACCGTGATTGGCAACGATTCTATCATCGGCGGAAACGCCTGGGTAACGGCGAGCGTACAACCGTACTCGCAGGTTTATCACCAAAGCGAAGTCAAAATTCGTCAAACGGTATTTTAGGTGTAAGGTATAAGTTAATCGTTATCAGTTCAAAATCGACGAATTATATTAAATTTTGCTCTTGATTACTTAGAATTATAAATTTTCAAAGGGAACATAGCCTGGCATGTTCCCTTTGAAAATACTTCCTACCTGTACTACACCTGCACCGAATCATACACAATGACCTTTTCCCAAAGGTGCGAGTAATCTTCTACAAACTTGATGTGAATAGGGTGTTTTTGGTAAACTTCTTCTTCCTCCAAATTGTCGAAAAAGCACAACCAAGACACGGCATAGCTGCGCTCAATAACGCTACGATTGGTGGTTGCAGGCGTGCCAATGTTGTGCATCCGAATCGTTGGTACCTTCGCCAAGGCCGTTAAGCCTTCGATTAACTTGGCGCGGTCGGCTTCATTTGAAGGGTTTTTCAACCAAAAATATACGTGATGGACAAACACTTTTTTGTCTTTTTTTGCTTCCGCTGACAAGGTAGCCATCGAAGCCGCCGAGGCAAGGAGGGCTTTTTTCAGCATCGAGCGTCTTTTTACCACTTTCATCTTTTGTCGTTTTTTTGTTCTAATTCATCCGTTCAGCCTTAGCGTTTTGTGGCCGATTCTGTACTATTTCATTATAGGTCAATGCGAGAAAAAGTTCATTTAAGCATTGTTCGGCAAAATTAGAGAGGACAGAGTTGCTACTTTCTGTAAAAATCCATTTTATTTTGGTAAAAATAACGCACCTTCTTTCGATGAAACGCTACGTTTTGCACAGTCCTTTTAACATCTACCACTTTGAAGCAGCCCAATGGGAACACCCCGTACACAAACATACCTATTACGAAATCATTTTTATTTTGAAGGGGTTTGGCAACCACAACATCAATGGCAATACCTACCCTTACGAGCAAGGAGATGTGTTTTTGTTAGGCCCAGAAGATTTTCATTCGTTTGATATAGTGTCAATTACAGAGTTTTGTTTTATCCGTTTCAACGAATCTTACAGCAAAACCCACAGCGTTACGGACAAATATTGGCAACAAATTTTCCAGTCGTTGCTATTGACTTCTACCCAAAGTCGGGGAACGATTGTACATGACAAAGAAGAAAAACAAAAATTACACCAACTTCTAAAAGTACTTGAAAGTGAGTACGACAACCCACCATCGGCACATTTTGAAATGATACGAGACAGCTTGATGCGGAGTATTCTGCTGATTTTGGCTCGTAACCTCTCCCAACAAACTCCCGCCAAATCGGAAGAATCGAATGCCGCCGAGGCGATATTGAGGTACATCAAACAACACATTTATGAACCACAAAAACTCAGTATGGAACGAATTGCCGAGGAGTTTCACTTAGCGCCTTCCTACGTAAGTATCTTTTTCAAAAAACAAACGGGAGAATCGCTCAAGCAATTTATTGTCAAACACCGCATTAAATTGATTGAAGCCAGGCTTCTCTACAGCTCCATGACCTTGACCGAAATTGCGCATGAATTTGGGTTTACGGACGAAAGTCATTTTTGCAAACAATTCCGAAAATACACGGGCAACAATCCTACCGCCTTTCGAAAAAATGTAGCTCCTGTTTTGTAAATTTGTCTGTTCCTTTTTTACTATTCCTCTTATTTTGAACTACTTATGCAAACTCTCCGCTACATCAATTACCTGTTAGCCTTTGGGTTGGAGCTTGTCCTTATTTTTAGTGTTGCCTTTTGGGGTTATTCCTCTGGAAAAACGACATTGACCAAGTGGGCGTTTGCCATCATACTTTTTGTTGCAGTTGCTGCACTTTGGGGAATATACGCCGCCCCCAAATCTTCCATGCGCATTCGATTTCCGTGGCTAAATCTGTTCAAAATCGCGATGTTTTCGCTCGGGACGTTAGCCTTTATAGGGCTAGAAAAAACTCGTTTCGCCGTTATCTATTCGATTTTGAGCATCATCAGCGTCGCAATTAGCTATTTTGACGAAACGAGTTCTTAACCATTTTTAAAGGTGGATTCCCCCCGAAACCTCAATGCGTTGGCCGTTAATCCACTTTGCCTCGTCGCTACACAAAAAAGCAGCCACACTTCCAATATCATCGGCTAAACCCACTCGGCCAAGCGCTGTTCGGGAGGCGATGGCCCCGTTCAGTTCTTGGTTGTCCCGAACTCTACCTCCGCCAAAATCGGTCGCAATAGCGCCTGGCGCAATCACGTTTACCCTAATTTTTCGATGTCCTAACTCTGCGGCTTGGTAGCGCGTTAGTGTTTCTATCCCCGACTTCATCATAGCGTAGGCCGACGAGCCAGGGTATGAAAAACGAGCTAACCCCGACGAGGTATTTAAAATTACACCGCCATCATTTATCAAAGGCAGCAGTTTTTGGGTCAAAAAATAAGGCGCTTTCAAATGAATATTGACCATTTTATCAAAATCCTCTTCGGTAGTATCTGCAAAAGCACCGTAATGTCCTGTTCCCGCATTATTGATGAGAACATCCATTTTTTGAGTACCAAATGTTTCGCTTAGTGCTCGTTGCAATTCATCAACAAACGCATTAAAGTTGTTCGTCGATGAAATATCTAACGGCAAAGCCGCTGCTTTCTGTCCTAATTTTTGAATTTCTACAACTACCTTTTGGGCTTCGATTTCGTTGCTTTGATAGGTAATAACAACATCAAAACCTTTTTTTGCCAACTGAAGGGCTTCATCTTTTCCTAATCCACGGCTTCCGCCCGTTACTAATGCAATTTTGTTCATGGGATATGTGATTAATTTGTTGATGCAAAATTGCGAGGAATTACGGGCTCGCTGTTTGCAAAAACGAAAGCAATGTTTGCAAAAATCAAATATCCCTTCTTCTACGCTCTAAATTGAGCAGGCGAAATAGAAGTATGGCGCTTAAAGAAATTAGAAAAATGGGCAACTTCTTCAAAACCCAACGAATACGCAATTTCCGAAACGTGCCAATCGGTTTGTCGAAGCAAAATTTTAGCTTCTTGCGTCACACGACTACCAATAATCTCCGTCGTCGTTTTTCCTGTGTTATCTTTTAGCACTTTATTCAAATGATTTACGTGTACCGATAAGCGATCGGCATAATCTTTCGCAGTGCGGAGGCTGAGTTTTTGATGCGGCGTATCAATCG
The DNA here is from genome assembly GCF_014195535.1 of Runella defluvii. Classification (GTDB taxonomy): domain Bacteria; phylum Bacteroidota; class Bacteroidia; order Cytophagales; family Spirosomataceae; genus Runella; species Runella defluvii. The sequence continues at coordinate 231,826 of NZ_JACIBY010000009.1, forward strand.
GAAATTGTCTTTCCAACAATTCAAGAAACAAAGAAGAAACCCTCGCCGCGGCATTATGCGAAGAATACAGGGCCGTTGCAGGTTGCAATTTTTGTCCAAAATGAATCAATTCAAGAACATAATTACGGAGTAAATCGTATTTATACGCATAATCAGACACGATTTCGCGGTGCATTTTTTTAAATATTGCCTTGAGCTCTTCCACATTTTCATCACTCAATTTGAAAATGGGAAAGCCGTCTGGTCGAAAAATTGGCAAGTCATCCAAAGAGACTCCCGTCTTACTTTTGAGCATAAAGTCGGGAGTAAACACGCAAAAATGGCCGCTTTGATCGGCATCTTGTGGCACATAATGATACGGTATCAAAGGAGTAGCAAAGAGCAACGCATTTTCTTCGATGTCAATGACTTTATCGGCATATTCAGCACGGTTTTTCCCAAGGATAAGGCTAATTTTATAATAGGCCCGACGATTGTAGGGCATACTATTTTTTTCACGCAGCCCCCTGATAAATTCGTCAATTTCAAATACATTGAAATGCCCGATTTCTTTTTTGAAGCCCTCAGGAAACGGAAGGTGTATCTCATTGTAAAATTCTTCTACCGATGTGATGCTCATCTTTGTGTTGTAAAATTCAAATATACTCCCGTAAACATTCAAGCAATTAAATCGGTTCAAAAGGGACAAAAGTTGAAAATTATCCCGCATTCTTTACCCTAATCAATTTCCCATTTACCTCGTCCGAAAGCAGGTACAATTTCCCCAACGGGCTTTGTATCACTTTACGGATTCTCAAGCGGTCATTGACAAACAGTTCTTCGGCACTCTTCACGGTTTCGCCTTCAATCACCAACCGCCACAAACTGCCTTTTGCCAAGCCACCCACGAGTAAGTTTTGATTCCAAGCGGCAAATTCGCTACCCGCATAAAAATGCAATCCCGTAGGGGCGACAGTTTGAGACCACGACCAAACGGGGTCGGTGTAAACATTTCCCGCAATGGGCTTTGGGTCAAATTCGGCAAAACGATACTTCCCTGTGGTTTTCATCGGCCAGCCGTAATTAGCCCCTGCCTTGAGCACATTGATTTCATCGCCTTGGTGCGTTCCGTGCTCACTAAACCAGAGTTGGTTGGTTGTAGGATTTAGGGTGATTCCTTGCGCAGCCCGAATCCCCATGGCGTACAAACCAGCAATGGCATTTTCTCCAAAAGTAGGGTTGTCGTTAGGAATCGTTCCGTCAGGGTTGATGCGGTATATTTTCCCCCGTTTGTCTTCTTTATTTTGAGCAATGGGAAGTACAGGCTCATCTTTTTCGTTGAATAGCCGTTCGCCAATGGTAAAATACAATTTCCCTTCGCTACCGAAGGCCATTCCTCCACCATAATGTACACGTTCAGACGTAAAAGGTTCGGCCACAAAAAGTACTTTTATTTGGCTCAAAAACCCATTTTTTAGCACAGCTCTGACAATTTTGGTGGTTCTACCTTTCGCACTTTTGGCAGCATAAGACAAGTAGAGGTAGTTATTATTTTTAAAATCAGGATCAAGCAATACCTCAAATTTACCCGTATTATCCCCAAAGCTCCCAAGGCTATCTTCCAAGTCGGTCGGAAAGCCTTGAAGATTTTTTCGTTCTTTAGTCACTAAATTCAACAGCACCAAATCGCCCTCTTTTTCCGAAATCAGTGCTTCTTCTTCGGAGATAAAAGCCATGCTCCAAGGGCGTTTTAGTCCTTCCACAATTGTTTCTTTTTCGAGTTGAATGGCGTTTACATCAAAGACTCTGTGCGACTTTCGAGTAGAAACTTTATCCGCAATCAACCAGCCTTCGTTGGTTTTCATGAGGTTAAAATAATCGGTAAACAGGTCTTTTTCAGTACTGATTTCCACTTTTGCGCTTCCCATATTGTCGGTTACGTCAATGGTTACAATGCGCGTAGTCAGGTTTTTGGGTCGTGGGTGTGGCCTGAAAAGGCTGAGGTACTGATTTCTTGAATAGTTGATAAACTTCCCATCTCGGTAATTTTTCAGGTGGCAAGAAGCGTGCATGGCCTTCCCTACTTTGGTGGTATCGCCAGTTGCCCAGCCATCAAAATAGTGCTGAATCGTAGTCTCAATTTGTTGCCTTTCTGAGAGGTTCTCTTGGCAAAACGCCGAGAAGCAACTGATCAATAAACTTAGGAGCAACATTCCTTTTTTCATCGTAAAGTTCTTTTGAGTTTATCAAAATGAAAACGCTTCATTTTGCACCTCAAAAATTCAAGAAACTTTGATGATGAAAGTTCAGGAAGTTAAAATCAGTAGTACGGTTTTATAAATCTGGAATTCGTTGTTTTTGGTAAGCGCTGGGAGTCAAGCCTTTAATCTTTTTAAAAGCAGCAAAAAAGGTAGATTTAGCATTAAACCCTACTTCGTCTCCAATGGCATCAATGGTAAGTGGCACGTTCATCGAAAGCATTTTACAGGCTTCTTCAATTCGGTATTCGTTGACAAACAGGGAGAAGTTTTTTTCCAAGTTGTCGTTTAAAAGCTGCGACAATTGATGCCCCGAAAGGTTAATTTCTTTGGCAAGGTCGTTCAATTTCAGATTGGGGTCTTTATAAAGCATTTTCTCTTCCATCGCGCGCTTTAGCTTCCCAACCATCAGCTCAACTTCCTGCTCATCCATTTTTTTATCGACGTATTTTTGGGATGAAAAAGAAGACAAATCGTTTGTTTTCTTACGGTAGAGCAAAATAAATACGACCAGATAAATGATGAGAGAAAAATAAAGCGCCCCAAAGATGTAACTTCCTTTGATGATATTTAAAATAGCCCAAACGTAGGAGACAAACAATAGCAAAACGCCACCAAAAATGGTTAAAACCCATTTTTCAAAAGCTTTCAGGCTTTCTTTTTGCCGTATTTTTTTAAGAAGCGGCCAAATTACTCCCCCCGAAAAAATGACGTAAATTCCCCACTGCAAATAAATAAGCGGGATGATGTAATGCCTCCACCAGTAAGGAACCGCTTGATAAGGATACACCACTCCGACCACCACAATGACGAAAGCCCAAAAAGCCGTTTGACCTATCCACGATTTGGGCAACTTTTGAATTTGTTGAATTTCGGCCCTAATGAAGAAATATAAAAAAGGGCCAATAAAAAAGCAGGCTGTAAGCCCCAGTTGGAGGTATATTTTAGGCAAATTGGCGTCGAAAAAATACACAACTGATTTCCCAATTCGGAGGCTAAGCACCAACAACAACGCCCCTAATAGGTAATTTGGCAGGTATTTTTTTGTTGTAAAAAAGAAAAAATAAAGACTCAGAATCAGACCGTTAAACGCCCCTAATGCACTAAAAAAGAATAATACTTTATCTCCAAAGGCCATTTTTCTGAGTAGTTATTCCTAAGTTAACCCAAGAATTTATGTCTTAAACAAAATAGAAGTTGAATTCTATTTTTCATCCAACAAAACTACACAGAAGCAGTTACTTTTGAAAAAAGGGCGTGGATACTTGTCTTATCTTTTGTTTTCTTAGATTTTAAAACCTCTCCCTTTCTTCATCTTTTGCGTCGTACTTCACGCTGCGGGTGTTTTTACCAAAGGTTCGTGCATAGGTCAATTTGATAACCCGATAAAACACCGTTTCGTCACGCCAATTTGACACCGTATTGATGTCAAACGCAATAGGCGTCATGCCGCCGTTGTGTGAATGTACACTAAACGAACGAAATACATCGGGTAAAGTAAGCAATAAGGTTCCTTTGTCATTTTTAAGTTTTTTAGCAATTCCTACATTGGCTACTCCAAAGCCTTTGATTGTATTTGGGCCTTCAAAATAGGGCATATTGTACCATCCCGAAAGCTCGACTTCAACGTTTTTAGGTAAGTTGATTTGTTGTGAAAAATTGAGATTCTGAAACACATACCGCTTTTCGGCAGGGAATTGACTGTAAGACACCTTATAATCTCGGAGAGACGTGAAGGTATTGAGGGTAACCTTCCACCATTTTGCAAGTTGAAAAGGGTAACTCAAAAATAGATTCAGGCTTTTCATGTAATCCAGGTTTTGTGGCGAAGATATGCCTACATCTTTGGTGGCGTTTGAGGTAATCTGATACCTCAAAATAGGATTCAAATCGTATTGAGCTGAAATACCAAGGCTCAAACCATTTTTTACATACTCGATTTTGAGTATATCAGAAAGCGTAGGTTTTAGCAATGGATTTCCAGAAAAAATAAAAGTGGGGTCGGTGTAAAACAAATTGGAAATCAAGTCGGTATAGGCAGGGCGACTGATACGGCGACTATAATTGAAATTTACCGACGTATTTTGATTAATGGCATAGGTATAAAGCACCGATGGAAAGAATTTTGAAATCTCAAATACTTCCTCTTGATTACTAAAATCCCTTTTCCAATATTCATACCGCAACCCCAAAAGAAGATTAGTTTTAGCATTAAGCAAAAATTTGAATTGAGAATATGCCGCCGCAATCCGTTCCAGGCTTTTGAGTTGGCTTTGCGAGCGTGGATCTATTTCCCAAGTATCGTTCACTTTTCTTTCTACCTTGCTGTCGTTTTCATTTTGTGCAAAACTTGTTTTTATACCAAAATCAGCATTGATTTTTTCGCTAAACTGCGTAGTCAAATCAGCTTTAAAAACACCCACATGTATTTTAGAAATACTTTCGCCTCTATTTCCATACGTAAAAATTGAAAACTGGGGTTTTATCGGCTGTTTTTGTTCATCAAAATATTCCAAAGAAATACCTGCGGGGCTGTTGTTGGAATAATTTATGTAGCTAAAATCGGCATTGAATTGTGTTTTAGGCGAAAAAGTCTGTTTTAGATAAAACGACGAGATATTGTTTTGCTTGGTCGTCAAGCCATCTGAAAGCATCGCTACTTCAAAAAAATCACCCCTTTTTAGCTGGTAAGTGCCTCCATTGTTTACCAAATTATGAGATTTATCAAAACTTCCAACAAAATCTACACCAAGTGTAGTTTTGGGATTAGGCTGATATTGTGCCGCAAAATTTAGATTATGATTGTTTTGGTATCGACGAGCAATTCCATAAAAAGTATTGTAGGTTTCGCCCAGCATAAACGAAGCCCCTGCTGTACCATCACCTGCATATCCAGATTTCCGAACATCATGATTGAACGAATAGGAAGCATTAAGATTTAGCTTTTTAACTCCATGAGAAATGCCAATTGTGGTAAGGACTTTCTCTTTATAACCATACCCTGCCGTAGCCGAAAAATTGATTTTCGTCCCCAATAGTTCGTTGTTCTTGAAGATAATATTGATAATCCCCGCTCCTCCGTCGGCGTCGTATTGGGCAGTGGGAGAAGTGATAAGTTCAATTTTTTCGATGTTATCGGCCACCGTATTTTCAAGCAACGCCATCAGTTCTTCCATCGGCATCTGCACCTTTCGGCCATTGAACATGATCGTTACACCGCTTTGTCCGTTCAAGCTAAATTGGTTGTTTCGTCGGTCAGAAATCACGCCCGGCAGGCGCTCCAGTACCTGCAAAGCGTTGCTTCCTTTGGTCATCAGGCTACTTTGAACATTGATAATTTTGCCCAACGGCGTGGTTTGAACCAGCTCTTTTTTAGTTGAAACCTGTACTTCATTCAGGGTATTTTCTTCTTCCAAAAGTGTCAAATCAGCCAGCGCAATGGTCGATTTGGAAGCATTTACTTCAAACGCCTCAGAAAATCGCGTCTGATACCCTACCCCACTGATTTTCAAATAAAAACGCCCCATTTTTGGCAACAAAAGTTGATAGTTTCCCCCTTCATTGGTGGTGGTACCTGATACCAAACTGCTGTCGGAGGCAGCCAAAAGCAGCACGTTGACAAACGGAACAGCTTCTCTTTTGGGAGTGATAATTTTGCCTGTGATTTGCGCAAAGGCGACGTTTGAAAAAAATGCTAAAAACAATAGTGTCCTCATTTTGCTGTTTTTTTCCTCAAAGCAAGTGAGTCTTTTTCTTTCAACTAGATACGATTGACGAAGTGCGAGGATTGATTGATGAAATGCAAGCATTAGGGATGTATCTACTTTCGAGCAAGCATCAATTTTTTTAATAAATTTATTTTTTTCTTTCCTGCCACCATTTCTATTTTTTGCATCATGTAATCTATGGAACAGTCAAATTTGATAGTAGCCTCAAAAACATTTTGGGAAAAAGCCTACCGCCAAAACATCAACAAATTGATTGGTATAGGCTATCGCTATACGACGGATAGGGAAATAGCCGAAGATTTAGCCCACGATGCCTTTTTGTTGGCTTATGAAAAAGTGGGTGAGTTTGAAGGAAAAGGACCATTTGAAGCATGGCTACGGCGAATCATGGTGAATCAATGCTTGCAATATTTACGTGGTCAACAAAAACAGAAATACATAACTGATTATCTGCAACATGAGGTGGAAAATAACGAAGAATCAACGTACGAAGAAAAACAAGACTTCTCAGAAGCAGAACTTTTAGCGGTAATTAACCGATTGCCTGAGCATCATAAAATGGTGTTTAATCTTTATGTGATTGATGGCTTTAGCCATGCTCAAATTGCCAAAGAACTTGGTATTAGCGAAGGTACTTCAAAATCGCATTTGGCGAGGGCTCGTAAGAGAATCAAGGAGTTACTCAATCAAAAGAAGAAAAAATCAGCCGTTTTATTACTTTTTTGGAATATTGATGAACTATATAGAAACCGTTTCGAGTATTTTGAAATCTCAGCTTCCAAAAGTATTTCATTCGATTTATTTACAAATTCCAGTGTTTCTAAACCCCTATTTAACCCTCAACTCCCTTTTTTTTATACTTATTTGAGTGCCGTGGTTCCCATTTTAAGTATCGGGGTAGCCTACTTGGTTTTTTGGGCAAATTTTGAACAAAAAGGTTCAATAATTGAAGCAAAAAAAAATAATATTTTAGAAGACACTGCCACCATTTCAGAAAATCGCATCAATAGTCAAAAAGATTCTTTAACTATAAATTCAGATTCAATGAAAAATTTAAAATCAATCGGGCTGGTAACAGCCACAGTCGCAAGTTTTGCCGTAAATAGCAATGCACAGACAAAAATTTCTACAAACTCCACCGCTAAAATGGAAACAATTGTAGATAAACCACAAACGGTTATTTTGGATAATCCAGTCGGTGTAAATACCGAAAAGCGACAAATGGTTGTTTTGGATAATCCAGTCGAAATACATACCGACAAACGACAAAAAACTGTTATGGACAATCCTATAAACACCAATATTTCAGGTACTTTTTATGGCGAAAAACTCAATTGGTCGTCAGAAAATAACGAGCTGTATTTTGAAGGAAAATCCATTATCAAATTTGGCAAAAATAATACCATTACGAATGGTAGAATAAATTTTCTGGGTAAGGTATTTTATTTAGTAATAGATGGCAAACCTGCAAAATTGGGTGATATAATAAGTCTAACCAACAAAAAATACAGCCTCAGGTCGTTATCGGCCCAAACTGCCCTTGCAAAGTATGGTGATTCGGGTAAAAATGGCGCAATCGAAATAGACATAGCAGAGTAAAAAAAATTGGGCCTACCGATAATCATCCTGTTTTAGCACTTAATGGCGGCTTTTAGCCATAAGGAGGTAAATCGCAAAAAATGGAATCAGTTGAAACCAACCGCTCAGTCCAAGGTCATGGCACCGTTTTGCACCTTGAGCCAATAAAAACGTAACAATAGGCAGCACGAGTAGGCAAAAAACAGGGATTACAATTTCTTCGGACAGGAGTTTGGTACCGATGGCAAGTGCGGAGAGGGTTTGAATCAAAAACATACCAATCACAAATACAATCAGGGTAAAGCCAAACTCCTTTTGTCCTATGCGCCCTTCAAAAGAAAAAACATTGTTGAACATCTTCGTTTAAAGTTTAGAGTAAATACCAACGACCTTAGCCAAAGTTACTAAGTGTAAATACGGTAAACCCAAAAATTAGACAGACGGTCAGAAGGAAGGATTAGCTACTATTAATCGCCTTTAAAATGCCTCAACTGAAATTAGTAGCAGTAGCCAATGTCTCGTGGGCTGCCAAGTCTTTTTGAATGGTGACTAACTTAGATTTTGCCAACTCATACGCATCTTGTCCCAAAAATAAATGCAAAGGAGCCGTACCGTTTTTAACCACATCAATCAACACTGCGGCTGCTTTATCGGGGTCGCCAGGTTGGTTTCCGCTGATTTGGGTCTCATGCAATGCCTGAACTTCTCTTGCTTCTTTGTACGCAGCAATCTCATTTATGGGTGTATTGAGCGATTCTTTCGACAAAAAACTGGTGCGAAAATAACCTGGATACACCACTGTTGCACTTATGCCAAACGCCTTTGCTTCGGCCGCAAGCGATTCGGTAAAACCTGCGACGGCAAACTTGGTAGCACAATAAATTCCCCAACCAGGAAAATTGCCCGTAAAGCCCCCAATGGATGAAATATTGAAAATATTACCCGATTGCTGCGCCCTAAAATGTGGCATAACCGACCGAATTACGTTGAGGGAGCCAAAAACATTTACATCAAAATTTTGACGGGCTTCGGCATCACTTAATTCTTCCAACGTACCCAATTGCCCATACCCAGCATTGTTGACCACGACCTCAATTGTCCCCCATTTTGCCACCGTCTCAGCAATGGCATTTGCTACGCTTTGCTCATTGACTAAATCAACTTGAAGTGGCAAAAATACATCTGAGCCTTCCCCCATTTCCTGCGTTAAGTCTTCCAATTTCCTTGAAGTTGCCGCTACTTTGTAGCCTTCGTTTACTAGTTTTTTCACCAAACTAAGCCCCAAACCCTTCGATGCGCCTGTTACAAACCAAACTTTTTGTGTGTCCATTTTTTGTTCTGTTTTTCGATTATTTGATGGCACAAAAGTAGAAGCAAGACGCCCGAGTGAGGTTGTAACAAGCAAACCAATAACTGCAAAAATCAAACAACTTGTGCACTTCGGAAGGCTTTAGGGGTAAGCTGCGTGTGTTTTTTGAAAAAATTGATAAAATGAGGTGATTCTTCAAAGCCAAGGCAAGTACTTATTTCCGCAATTTGCCAGTCGGTATGTTTCAACAGTGCTTTTGCTTCTTGGGCAATACGTTCTGCAATCACCTGCGATGTGGTTTTGCCCGTAATATCTTTCAACGCACGGTTTAAATGATTGACATGAACGGCCAATTGATCGGCAAAATCCGTAGGTGAACGAAATTTCATTTGTTGAAAAGGAGACTCAATCGGAAACTGACGCTCCAACAATTCCATAAATACGGATGAAATACGCGTAGCCGCATTTTGGTGGTTAGACAGAACTGTTGCGGGCTGCATTCGCTGTGCCAAATGAATCAATTCAAGCACTAAAGCACGGATAGCATCATATTTATAGAGATAGTCCGACTCAATTTCTCTACAAATTTTTAGATAAATTGTTTTTATCGGCTCTAAATCTTCGTCTTCTATCAAAAATACAGGGTTTCCACCAGGTTTAAAAACAGGGTATTCTTTGATATTTCCGAATTGGTTAAAAAACGCTTCGGTGAAAATGCAGAAATAGCCCGACTGCTCCTCCTGTAGATATTCCCAGTTATAGGGGATTTGTGGATTAGAAAAAATCAATGCCTGTTTGTCAATATCAATGGTTTTATCGGCATAATGCGCCCTGTTTTTTCCAATAATTAAGCTTATTTTGAAAAAATCTTTCCGACTATACGGGATACATTGCGCGTATTTTGCCACAAAGTCTTCCAGTCTGAAAACATTAAAATGCCCCATCTCTTTCCCCAAATTTTGAGGCATCCAGTTCAGTTTGAGCTTATAAAAATCCTCGATTGTTTCGGTTCTGTTCATCCAGCAAAATTACAAAAATCAAACAAAAAAATGGGCTTTTCAAGAAAGCACTTTTGGACTTTTCAGAAAAGCGAGGCATGATTCTTATTCAGACCTTTGTGACACAAACTGAATAAAAATGAAAACCAAAGAAACAGTATTAGTCACAGGAGGAACAGGTTTTGTAGGAAGACAACTTATCCTCCAACTTTTGCAAAAAGGGTATCAGGTTAGAACCACCATTCGTAACCTTGCCAACCAAGAAAGTATCATCACTACTCTAAAATCTCACGGAATTGAGTCCTTTGAAAGCCTCTCATTTGTTCAGGCAGAACTGACCAAAGATGACCATTGGGCGCAAGTAATGAACGGCTGCAAGTATGTCTTGAGCGTGGCTTCACCCGTTTTTTTTGACGTTCCCCAAAACGAAGAAGAGGCCATTCGCCCTGCCGTGGAAGGAATTCTTCGGGTGTTGAAATTTGCAAAAAAAGCAGGGGTACAACGAGTCATCATGACGTCTAATTTTGGAGCAGTTGGATTTAGCCATGTTGATAAAACTACCCAAACCACCGAAGAAGACTGGACCGACGTTCACCTCAAGGGCTTGTCGGTTTACGAAAAATCAAAAACGCTGGCCGAAAAGGCCGCTTGGGATTTTATAGCAAGCAAAGGGGGTAATTTAGAATTTGCAACCATCAATCCCGTAGCGATTTTAGGGCCATCGCTCGACGCTCATTTTTCGGGAAGCTTCCATTTGCTCGAAAACCTTTTGAATGGCTCGATGAAAGTCGTCCCTAACATTCCCCTCAACGTAGTCGATGTTCGCGACGTTGCCGATTTGCATATCCGTGCCATGACCCACCCACTTGCAAACGGGCACCGCTTTATCGCCTCTGCCGACGGGCAAATTTCCATACCTGCCATTGCGACATTGTTGAAAAAACACCTTCCCGCAGTTTCTCAAAAAGTTTCTACCAAAAAACTTCCAGATTGGTTACTTTCTTTTGCATCTTTATTCAATACCAAAGCAAAAGAAGGGGCAATGCTACGAAACGTGAATCGTAATGTTAGCAATCAAAAAGCCAAAACTTTATTGGGCTGGACACCCATTGCCACCCAAGAACAGACTATTTTGACAGCGGCAGAAAGTATGGTTCAATACCGAAAATTCCCATGAGAGCAATTACCAAAGATAAAAAGTCGGCGATACTACGAGAACAATTTATCCCTGACCACGTTTTTTTTTACATCCAAAAAGGAGGGATACGTTTTTTTGATGGCGACCAAAACTACCCCTTCCACGAAGGCCAATGTGGCATTGCCCTTAAAAATCGTTTGGCAAAGTTTAGTTTACTTGATTCAATCGACGAGTTTGAGCCCATCATCATCTGTTTTGAAGAGGCATTTTTAAAAGATTTTTTGCAAAAACACCCACGTGCCATCGCGGCAAATCCATCCAAAAATGCGTTTATCAACGTTGCTCCAACGATGTTGATTGATGAATTCATCCGTTCGTTGAAGCCTTATCATAAAGATGTGATGGAACTCGACGAGGCGTTTGAAGCGCTCAAACACGAAGAGCTCTTGCTCATTCTGCTTCGAAATCAGCCTGAACTTGCCAATCTTCTTTTTGATTTTGGAATTCCTGAAAAAATCAATTTGGAAGCTTTTATGAACCGAAATTTCACGTTTAATGTCAGCCTCCAACGCTTTTCGTACATGACAGGAAGAAGTTTATCGGCTTTTAAGAGAGATTTTAAGGCAATTTTCAACGAAACCCCAAGTCGTTGGTTGGTGCAAAGAAGGCTAGAGGAAGCCTTCTTTTTGTTGCAAAAGAAAAATCGGAAACCCTCCGAAATTTATTTAGAACTGGGTTTTGAAACTTTAGCTCATTTTTCAACCAGTTTTAAAAAACGATTTGGTCTAAACCCCACAGCTTTGATTGAAAAGAATACCTAAAGTACCCCCGTTTTATCAGCAGGTTAAACGCAATTAAAACTTATTAGCACTGAGTTGAGGTATCTTCATTCCTGCACCCCTTGTTTTATCCCATTTTTGGGGCATTTCAAACCACTTTTTACTTCACGAGAGATGTATGCGCTAAACTTGCGTTTCAAAACTTTAACACTCTCATGATAAAATCCCCCTATTTCTGGCTAGCCGCACTTATGGTCGCTATCATTCCCTGCTTCATAATCGACATTGTACACCACTACCTTGATTGGAAAAAAGAAGTAAGAGAAGAACTTATCATTGTTGTACAAAACCTATATACTTTCACCAAAGACCAAAAAGCTAACATCTTAGACCGAGTGTTTGTGCGAAACCAAGCTTTAATGTTTCTTATGTATGTCAAAAGCTTTGCTATTCTGCTTTTCGTGGTAGGGAGTAGTTATTTTTTCTGGCGTTATCAAAAACAAACAAAACCCAAAGTCTGGCAACCTTTGCTTTATACGATTGGAATGGTGGCTTGTTTTTTATCAATAAAAATTTTCGCACTAAATAGAGTCGATTCCATTGAAAATGTGAATCTTATCTCGATCAACCCAAATACTTCTTCGTTTGAAGAGATTTATAACACGCATTTTAAAGGTAGTGTTGTGGATGTGGATTTTTGGGGTACTACTTGCGGCCCTTGCCTACAAGAATTTAGGAATTTTACCAAGCCTCTCAAGGAGAAATATCGCACAAGAAAGGACATTAAATACCTTTACGTAGCACAAGGAAATGAATACCTCTGGCGTGAGCAAATCAAAAAATACAATGTAGAGGGAAATCATATTTTTATTAGTGAAGACCAATATGCCAAACTCTATCGGCAATCTACCAAAGATAGTACAATACTGATGCCGCGCTATTTAATCATCGACAAAAAAGGAAAATTAGTAGAATCAAACGCCAAAAGACCCAGCGACCGTGATAGTTTGTATGTTCAATTAGAAAAATATTTATTTGAAATCTACTAAATCATCCTGCTTCAGCTGGTATTAATGGTAGCTTTTGAACATCTTCATTTTGAGTAAATCCCAATGACTTTACTCCACCACAACATTTTTTGTACTTGAGACAACTTTTTGATAAGGATTTGCCATGAATTGGTTTAAAATACCATTGCCAAATCCCGCCACGTGGGTTCTGTCAAGTACGGTTATGGCTTGGGCATTGGGCATCGTTCGTTTGATGGTCTGGCTATAGTGCGGACGAGTCCAAATATCTAAAGCTCCTTGTGATACCAAGGTGGGAATCGTGGAATATACAGGTTCTTTTATATAGTTAGCTACAGGTTTTACTTTCCAACAATTGCAGGTTTGGTGAGTCGGAGAATTGAAGGGGTATTGTGCCAACCAAGGTAAAATCTCATCTTGTTTTTTGACCAGTAATGGGTCAGAGTGAGCGATTTGCCCAGAACAATAAAGGGACAATCTCATCCCATACGAAATGCCGTTATCACCCCTGAATTTACTGTTCAACACTTTGGTAATATGTACTTGGTGTTTTCCGGTTACAAGGTCATCAATAGTCTGTGGGACTGTGGAGACCCATCTGTTATTCATAATAAAAAACACCGCATCCAACAGCTCATTTTTGCCATATTCTACGTCTATACTATCTTTTTGCTCAGTATCATAGTATTTTATAACGAATCGTTTCCCCGAAATTTTGATAAAGTAATTTTGAAAACGTGATTTCAAATGGGGGAATTTTGTATTCAGAACTGTATCTGCCGCTACATTATTAAAAAGTTGCTCTAAGGCTTCATTGTGATTAAAAAGGGCGTGTTCTTCATAATTGACATAGCTTGGCAAAGGTGAATTGAGCAGCAACGCTTTTATACCCTTGGGGTGATTTCGAGCTACGTTGAGCATCAAACCGCCACTATACGAAATACCGAGGAGTATCATCGAATCAATGTTAAGCACTTTTCTTAAATCAGCAATATCCGCCGCCGATTCTACCTCATTATAGGCTGACAAATCAATTCCGTTTTTAATGAATTTCTCACGACACTTTGTTATGGCTATCATTTTTAAACTATCCGAACTTACATTTTTTCGGTATGCTTCACGAGTAGCTTCGTTAATGCCCTCACAATCAAGGCAAGGCTGTGTGTTTTTTGTACCTCGCTGGTCAAAAAGTACAACGCCGCCGTAGGCAAAATAATCAGCATTATACTTCAGACTATCGCCTGCGTTGATAGTGGCATAACCCGGTCCACCAGCGGTATGGAGTAAAATGTTTTTTGTAGAATCTTGGAGGGGTTGCCAAGCAAATAAAAATGAAATTTTAACTTGATTACCTTTGGGTTTTGCCCGGTTTTCGGGTACAACCAAGTAGCCACAACGGGTTTTGAGGCGGGAGTCCACTTTCATTAAACAAGGACAAGGTTCAATGACGGGTTTGTAATTCTGAGAGTAGGCGAGCGTTGAAAGCTCTCCTAATAAAATGAGGGGAAGCCATAAATTTTTCATGCCCCAAAGTTCTGAAAACGACAGAGTGCCTTAAAGTAAAAATCAGACATTTTACTTTAAATCCCATACAAACTTAGCTTTTGACCCGTAAAAACCTGAATTTCTTTTGAAAAATGTCCCCAATCGTAATAACCATAGGCAAAAGGGGAGAAATTGGCTCTGTCGTTTTGATAGCAGGTAAGGGCCGAACGACAGCGAAGAATACTGAAGAAATAGCGCGGATTTGTACCGATTACCGACTGAAATTGCCGATAAAATGTTTTTTCGGTCAGACAGAGGGAGGTAGAAATTTGGTGCATTTTGCTACTGAAATCTGATTGAATATACTGTTCAATGCTTTGTTGCAGGGGGGTAAGGTAATAACTTGATTTTTTGTTTTGATGAAACGTATGCAACAAAATAGCTTCGATCCATTTGACTTTTTCTCCTAAACCCGACATTGCTTTTAGCTTTTGCACTGTATTTTCACCCAAAATATCATCCGCCCCAAATTTACCTTCGCCAATTCGTGCTTGGCTATACCCAAATATTCTTTCAAAGCCCAGCGGGTGAAATTTTATGGTAAAGATTCGATCATTATAGCGAACAATACGCTCTAACGTTTCACCCCTCAGTACCAAAACATCCCGATTTTTAGCAATGCTGTGATTTGAGTTTAGCCCTTTTAAGTAATATTCTTCTCCTAAATTTATCCATAATGTAGGTGTAAAACTGGGGAAAAGTTTTACAGAAAATGATTCTGTATCAATATGTCTTTCGACAGACTGCGGAGACGTTTCTGAATAAAACTCTACGAAATCTGCCAATTCGACACAAGGTCGGGCAAAATCATAGAGCTTCCGTATATTATCAAAAATTTCTATCATGGTTAATCAAAAGACTTTGTTCAATAAAAAAGACACATTTTGCCAACTAAAGTGGCATTCAGTAATAAAAATAATTAAAGTTTCGTCAATTATTTTCGACACTACATCAATCTTTGGGGCATTGGTACGTCATAAACTGTTATTTTTCAGTCTAAAATAGGCGAAAATGCAACATTGGTTTTTCAAATACAAACTTCACCACATTCCCTTTTGGATTACCAACCATCTGGCTTGGATGATGATTAATGTAGGTAGTTTTGAAGGAGTAATTAATTATCTTTTTAAAGGAGAATTGCCTGTCAAATTCATCGGATACATTATTTTTCAAGCAGCGGGAGCTTATTTTATTCTATACTATCTAATCCCGAAGTTTTTGTATGTGGGCAAATATCGTAGCTATATTTTGGCAGTACTCCTCACCGTTTTGGTGTGTACGGCATTCATTACGGCAGGTTATTTTTTGAACGCTTATTATTCAAAACTGACATTTTTTGAATTATTTGGCAAACGTCCCGACCAATGGTTTGTCATTTTTTCTACGGCGGCTTTGCCTTCTACGGTAGGCTCTATGACCTTAGCCATGAGTATAAAATTGGGCAAAAACTGGCTAAATGCAGAAAGAAAACGTCTCACCCTTGAAAAAGCCAATCTCGAAACCGAACTGAAGTACCTAAAATCGCAGATTAACCCCCATTTTTTGTTCAATACCATAAATTCCATTTTTGTCCTGATTCACAAAAACCCCGATTTAGCCTCTGAGTCGCTGGCATCTTTTTCACAAATGCTTCGTTATCAGCTTTATGAGTGCAACGACCAAGAGATTTTGTTAAGCAAAGACCTTCAATTTTTGGAGAACTTTATCGAATTAGAAACCCTGCGTTTGAACGAAAATCAAACCGAATTAGCGTTTGAAGTAAACCATGAGTCGGCAGCAGGGCATCAGATAGCGCCGTTTATTTTGTTGCCTTTTGTTGAAAATGCCTTTAAACACGTATCGAAGGGAAAAACCCAACAAAATTTTATAAAATTGGATTTGAAAGTTGACACCGAAAAAGTACTTCAGTTGCACCTCGAAAACAGTCACAATGCGGAGAAAACAGACGGAAATTCGGGTATTGGGTTAAAAAATGTCGAACGAAGGCTCAATTTGATATACCCAAATCGACATACCTTAGACATAGAACGAGGAGTGAATTTTTTTAAAGTTACATTAACCATCCATCTATAAAAACTCCCCTTGGAGAAGGCAGCTATGAAATTACGATGCGTTATAGTGGACGACGAACCTTTGGCCAGCGAAGGGCTTATGAAGTACGTTGAGGTGGTCGATTACCTAAGCCTTGTAGGTGTGGCAGAAAATCCACTCGAACTCAATAAAATACTTGATAACCAATCCATTGACCTTCTATTTCTGGATATTCAAATGCCCCACATGACGGGGCTAGATTTTCTAAAAATCAGACAAAACCTTCCGATGGTCATTTTGACAACGGCCTACCCTAACTACGCCTTAGAAGGATTTCAGTTTGATGTGGTCGATTATTTGCTCAAACCCATCACGTTCAATCGTTTTTTTAAAGCCACCAACAAAGCCAAAGATTTGTACTTTTTAAAGAATCAGGCGCTTCAAAACTCACCTCAAAACAGCGAACCCGATTATCTGTTTATCAAATGTGAAAGCAAGTACGAGAAAATTTTGGTGGACGAAATTCTGTTTGTTCAAGCCCTTCAAAACTACGTGATAATTCACACCCTGCGGGGAAAATTTATGACGCTACTTCCCCTAAAAACCGTGGAAGAGTACCTCGACCCAAGCCAATTTTTACGGGTTCATAAATCATATTTGGTGGCTATTGCCAAAATCGAGCGCATCGAGCCTACCGAGCTTTCTATTCAGAATCAACTCATTCCCATCAGCCGCAACCTCCGCGAGCGGGTATTGGAGGTGGTTGTCAAAAACAGGTTGCTGGCCAAGTAGTACGCTTTGCCGTCCAAATAGGCACACCCTAAATTTTGGTTGTCGTAGTGGAAAATCCTACATTTACCAAAAAAATAAACCCAGCATGAATCGAATTGTTCAACTTTTTCAGAAGAACCCCACCCACAATCTAAACGTATATTTTACGGCAGGTTTTCCACAATTAAACGACACCCGCCGTGTGCTAAAAGCCCTCGAAGAAGCAGGAGCGGATTTGGTTGAAATTGGTATGCCCTATTCTGACCCCGTGGCTGACGGTGAAACCATCCAAAAAAGCAACGAGCAATCGCTTGAAAACGGGATGAGTGTCAAGAAACTATTCGAGCAACTTCGTGGAATGCGTTCAGAAATAACGCTGCCCGTGTTGCTAATGGGATACATCAACCCCGTTCTCCAATTTGGCATTGAAAATTTTTGCCAGCAATGTGCAGAGGTAGGCGTCGATGGGCTTATTTTGCCTGATATGCCCGTAGATGAGTACTTAGCCTATTATAAACCTACGTTTGACAAGTACGGCATACTCAATATTTTCTTAATTACGCCTCAAACTACCGAAAAACGCATTCGCCAAATCGACGAATCAAGTGAAGGATTTATTTACATGGTATCGTCGGCCAGCGTGACAGGTTCTCAGTCGGGCGTCAGCCACGACATGGAAGCTTATTTTGCGCGTGTCAATGCCATGAACCTCAAAAACCCGCGCTTAATTGGCTTTGGTATCAAAGACAACGAAACCTTCAACAAAGCTTGTGAACACGCAAGTGGCGCCATCATCGGTAGTGCTTTCATTCGGGTTTTGCAAGAAAGCACTGAGCTTGAAAAAGACATCACTTCGTACGTTCAGGGCGTAAAAGGCGCCTCAGCACTTGTTTAACTTCCCAATAAAATCATGAAAAAGCTACTTTTTTCCTTAACCATCGTTTTTGCAAGTGCAGCTGCCAGTTTCGCACAAACAGCCGATGAAATTATTTCTAAGGCCATTGATGCCCGTGGTGGCTCGGCCAAACTCAACGCCCTCAAATCGATGCGAATGGAAAGCACGACGTCGGTCATGGGTATGGATTTGGCCTCCAAGTCGGTCATTGTCCATAAGCGCGGAATGCGCAACGACATTCAAGTGATGGGTCAGAGCATCGTTGTTGCCATCGACGGCGACAAAGGCTGGACCATTAATCCAATGCAGGGTTCTGACCCCGTGGCCCTTCCAGACGAACAAGTCAAAGCCACAGCATCGCAATTGGACTTATCGGGTATGGCCAACATCAAAGAGTCAGGTGCTGTTGCCGAATTAATGGGCAAAGAAACCTTGGACGGAAACGAAACATTTAAAGTAAAACTTACTTCCAAAGACGGCACCATTATGACCCACTACATTGATACAAAAACGTATCTTACGGCCAAAACATCCATTAAGGTAACGGTGAGTGGGCAGTCGGTAGAGGTTGATACAAAAATGTCAAATTATAAAGTGGTCGATGGAATTTCGTTTCCCCATACAACGGAGATTTCAAACCCTCAAGCGGGTGCAATCGTAACGACTATTACCAAACTAGAACTGAATCCAACCATCGACGAAAGCATATTTGCGATGCCGAAGAAATAGTTTCCATTAAGTGGATAAACAAAAATAGCCCTTTTCAGAAGGGCTATTTTTGTTTACGAAGTTTTATTTGACAACCAATTTCTTTGTCCACGTCTCATCCCCTCGCTCGCAATGAATAAGGTAATAACCCGTTGGAATTGAAAACAGCGTGGTCTTTATAAAGTGCGTCCCCGTAGGGTATAAATCATTGGTCAATAACCGTATAAGCTGCCCGTTGGGGTCAAGAATTTTAACAACCACTCGCGAAGGTAATTGCAGTTTGAATTCAACTGTTACGTACTCCGTGGCGGGATTGGGGTACACTTTCCACTGAGGCTCCTGCATCGCTCCCAACTGCACCAACGAGCTCCAAATAACGAAGAGCATGGATAATCGGGTTTTCATAGTAGGGCAATTGGCTTTTTCGTATCAAACGTACGAATATACACATAGATTGTCAGAAGGCAGGTGTCCTTACCTAAAACATACCTTAAAATACCCTATTTTATACGAATCGTGTGCAACTTTAACCCATTTGTTTGGCGTTTATCTCTTCCAGCGTTTTCCAACAAACGTACAATGCCCTCGGAACATGGTAACAACCTTTCCATTTTCCACCTTTAAGTGGCAGTAAAATATCCCCACGACGGTCTAGGTACCCAAACCACTCGCCGTGACTAGCATCTGGAAAATGTTTCCACGTATAAGCATGGACCCGCTCGAACCACTCCCAACAGGCGGGGTTTTGGGTATGCAAATAACCCTTGAGCAACGCAATTAGGGTTTCTACGTGTACCCACCACAATTTTTGGTTCCATTCTAGTTGCTGCGGAGGCGCTCCCTTCAAATCGAGAAAATAATAAATTCCTCCAAATTCTTTATCCCAACTGTATTCAAGGGTATCTAAGGTAATTTTCACCGCTTTTTCAATCAACGTAACGTCGTTTTGTCGTACGCCCAAATCCATGATAAACCACATGGCCTCAATGGCGTGCCCAGGGTTGAGCAGGCGTCCTTCAAAGCTATCCGAAAACTTCCCGTCGGGTGTCACATTTTCCAAAATGAGGCCAGAATTTGGCTCATAAAACACCTCCATCACCTCCCGAATACATGCTTGAATGGTTTGATTAACCAATTCTGAATCCAACAACTCCTCAATTTCAAGGGAGAGGTTGCACAAAATCATCGGCAAAGCAAAATTCTTCAGCGGTCGCGTTTCTGCTACGGCTTTGCTCCATTTCCCTTTTGGATTGTTTCGACGGCTTAAAATTTGGTCAAAAGTTCGCTTAGCAATATCGGCATAGTACTGATTTTGAGTCGCTTTCGACAGTTGTCCGAAAGCCATCGTGGCAAAGCAATCCGAAAAAATA
Source organism: Runella defluvii (assembly GCF_014195535.1). Classification (GTDB taxonomy): domain Bacteria; phylum Bacteroidota; class Bacteroidia; order Cytophagales; family Spirosomataceae; genus Runella; species Runella defluvii. The sequence goes on from NZ_JACIBY010000009.1 coordinate 251,941, forward strand.
TTGTACGGCTGCACCAACGGCTTGCCCGTTTGGGTCAACGAAAAATACCAGCTACCGTCTTCGGCACGACCGTATTTTTCCAGAAAATCAGCTCCGTGTTTGGCTACTTCCAGCCATTCTTCACGCGGCTCTACGCGATTGTAAAGCATCGAAAAGGTCCACACTTGGCGGCCTTGTAGCCAAACAAACTTATCGGTATCATATACTTTTCCTTTTTGGTCGAGGCAAGTAAAGTAGCCCCCCTTTTCTCGGTCGAGCGAATGCGTTGTCCAGAAGGGAATAACGTCTTCCAAGAGGTTTTGACGGTATTGCGCTAGGTAAGAATTAATGCTGTTTTTCATGTTTTTTTAATTCATCAACCAGTTATATCCAAAAACAGCATAGACGATTTTGGTATAATCATCTTTTTCATACAAAACCCCAATTTGCTGGTCTTTTTGTACCACCAAGTCGGAATAAGCCGCTGCACCTGCATAAATTCCCTTACCAGCCGACCAGCTTTTCCCATCGTCTTCACTCACCCGAATCGTCAATTTTTCGCGTTTTGTTTGGCTGTTTAAATTGGAAAAAATCAACACTTTTTTCCCTTTTTTGGGCTCAAAATCAATCATACTTCCCTGACAAACGGGATCAGGCAAGTCGGTCATCACTTTCACTTCTGACCACGTTTCACCCGCATTTTTGGTAAAAGCCTGAATTCGATACTTGGCATCTCCCGACTGATTGCGACAATTAAAAAGCAAACTGCCGTCCGATGTTTCTGCCGCAATCGCCTCATTACTACCCGCATAGGCTACATTGGGAGATAGTTTAAATGATTGGCCGTGGTCATCGGTGTAAAACCCATGCGCAATGTAATCTCTTGACTTAGGCTGCGGAGAGCCTTCCGAATGATTGGCTGCGATATAGATTCGACCTTTGTAGGTACCTTTCTGAATTTGCAAGCCGTGCCCAGGAGTATTGGCATACGAGCGCCAATCTTCTTGAAAACGATACGCTGGATTGGTAGCTGGATGGTTAGGTTTTGATACTTGCGTCGTGATGTTGACCGCCTCAGTCCACGTACGTCCATTATCAATACTTGTTTTGAACCAGACCTCCCTCATGGCTTTTCCCTCGCGCACTTCTTGTTCGTGGGCGGTGCCTGTGTTGTAAAACAAGAACAGGCGGCCTTTTGGGTAGCGCTTATCGGTAAGGTCAAAAACGGGCGCTTGGTTTCCCGCTTGGTCGGAACCATTATCAGCCACCACTTGCAGCGCTGACCACGATTTTCCTTGGTCAGAACTACTTTTCATTACAATTTCCACGTCGCCAAAATCGCCACAATTGTTGCGGCGTGCTTCAGCAAAAACCAGCAAGTCGCCATTAGGTGCTTTGACGATGGCAGGAATTCGGTAACATTTATATCCTTCAAGTCCATTTTGAAATACAGTAACCTCCTGAGGTAATGACTGTTGACTTTCAACAGTTTCCCCAACACCCACATTGAGGAGAAACGTAAATAGAAATAGTAAATACATAGAACTAGCGTGTTATTAGGTTAAAATCTAAGGCTTGTACTCAAGCGAAGTTTGGCTTAAAAAATCCGCTGAAAATGATTTTCGAAATGATTCCTCATGGCATTTCGGAACGTTTCGGGCGTACCATGTTGAATGACATCGACCAACCCTCGGTGCGACACAAATCGTTTTTGCACCACTTGTTTTCGCAGAATTCCACTTTTGTGAACGTACTCAAATACGGGCAACAACATTTGCTGAAAACGCGCCAAGGTGTCGTTCCCCGTGATTTCGTAGAGCTTTCCGTGGAAGTTTACCTCCTGTTCAATGTCAAAAATCATTTCTTCGGTATTGGTCGGTTCCGTTTCCACAATGCGGTACAATTCGTCGATGTCTTTTTGAGTCACTCGTTCAAAAATCAAATCGCCCATTCCAATTTCAAGTACCATTCGTAGCTCAAAAATATTCCGAAGGGTAGTGTCATCAAGAATACCTGGGTAAAGATTTTTTTCAAGCAACGACAACAAATCGGGGTTCGTAATCACCGTTCCACGCTTTTTTCGGGTGTCCAACAAGCCTCTCATCCGTAGCCTTGAAATTGCTTCCCGAACCACCGTTCGACTTACGCCTAAATTAGCGGCCAATTCCATTTCTTTCGGAATTACATCCCCTGCCTTGAAACGCTGCTCGGTAAAAAACTCCAACATACTTGTTTCGGCCTTGTCCACCAATGTCTGATTATCGGTCAGTTGCAAATCATTTTGAATGTCTGAATAATCCATTTGCTTATAATATGTATTACTTAATATCAGAAACGATGCGGCTAAATTAGCCTACCTTCTCGTCAAAAGCAACAAAACACCCTATTTTTTGAAAATAATTTCAATTTTTCTTGACATTATGTATTATTTATTACCTTTGTTACATCATACATATAAAACCAATTCTCTTTTTTATGTTACACATGTATCGAATTTCTTACAAAACCCTACAATATGTCATACTTATTGTAAGTTGGTTGCTCATGATTGATGCAAAGGGCCAATCAGCTAAATTTCAAGTAACAGGTACGATTTTAGACGCTCGCCAACAATCACTTCCTGGAGCTACTGTCCTCGTTCGAGGCACTACGCGCGGAACAACCAGTGACGCCGCGGGAAAGTTTAGCATTGAAGCAAGTGAAGAAAGTATGCTCGTCGTTTCGATGATTGGTTTTCAAACCAAAGAAATCAACGTGACAGGCACACAACCTCTCACGGTTGTCCTCATCGAAGAGTCAAAATCGCTGGACGAAGTAGTAGTCATTGGTTATGGCCAACAGAGCCGTAAATCGTTGACAGGCTCGGTTTCCAGTATTGATCAAAATGTTTTTAAATCTGTACCTCGTACCAACGTAGGGACAGCACTGCAAGGTACTGCCGCAGGGTTACGGGTGCAACAAACAACGGGACAACCAGGCGCCACTCCAACGATAGTTTTCCGAGGTGGAACTGATTTTAACGGAAGTGGTTCTCCCCTAATCGTCGTGGACGGCGTCATCGTTCCTTCGTTGTTTGGTATCAACATGGAAGATGTTGAAAAAATCGACCTTCTTAAAGATGCTGCCTCGGCCGCAATTTACGGTTCTCGGGCGTCCAACGGCGTTATTTTAGTCACTACAAAAAAAGGAAAACAAGGAAAAACACAGGTAACTTACAGCTACAAAACCGCCCAAAACTACGTACGTCGCAATCCGATGGCTTACATGACCGCCGAAGATTACATTCGGTGGAATCGCCGAGGGCTTGCCAGCCGATTTGAAGCCGCAAAAGCCGACAATAATACCGCCGAAATGAACAATACCCGAAACCAACTGTCAGGTGCTTGGGGATTTGGCGTCAATTCTGGTTGGATTGCTCCCGATGGCAAATATTCGACTCAACTGGTTTCAAACGCTAATCGTAAGTTATTAAGCGACCCTCAATACCATTTGTTGGTGGATCCCAATCCGTTTGCGGCAGGTCAAATGGATAGCCTACTTTATCGTTCTGTGTCACAGGCCGATTTGGAAGACTTAATTCTACAACAAAGTACCCTCAATGAGCACTATCTCAATTTTTCGGGGGGCAATGAGCAAGGCAATTTTTCACTGGGATTAGGCGCCCTCAAAGACGTTGGCATGGTGATTGGCTCAAAAATGGACCGCCTCAATTTGAATTTCAACGGTGGGTTAAACGTCGGTAAAGATTTAAAAATTACACTCAACTTATCGGGATACAACACAAAAACCAACCCCTCGTACCTAACTGCCGACAACGGCGGCGCAGTGGGCGGTGGACTGATTCAGCGCTTCACTGGCATTGCTCCTACTGCCCGTTTGACGCATGACCTCACGGGGGAGATTCTCCCAGGAGTAGATGCTAGTACGCTTGGGAATCCTCTGTATTTCAAAGATAAATTTTACAATCAAACCATTGAGCAGCGGTTTGCAGGCGGCCTCAACCTTGAATACACACTCCTCCCTTCTTTAAAACTACTAGCTTCAGGCTCAGGATTTTACCGCTACACGACCTCCGAGAGTTTTACCAAAGCGTACATAAACGGAACAGGTGGTGCACTTGTAGCGACTCGCAACTCGTCTTTTGCCAACCAACGAACCACCCAATATTCGTACAACGGATTTTTGCAATACGCAAAAGAGTTTCGGAATCACTCCATCAACGCACTGGCTGGTGGAGAATTTTACGACTTCAAAATCTATGATTATAACGCTACGGCCAACTTAGCCGCCACCGATTTTATCCCTTGGCTCTCGGCTTCTACTGCCGCCGTAGGCATCCCTTATTCCGCTTTTTCGAGTTGGCAGCGTCTGGCATCGGCCATTGGTAGAATTAACTATAGTTACGCCAATACCTATTTGTTGACCCTCAACATGCGCTATGATGGCACTTCTAAACTTACGACCAATCGCTATGGGTTTTTCCCAGGAGTCTCGGCGGGATGGAACATGCACTTTGAAGATTTCTTTGCCAATTCTATCGTCAGTAAATACGTTTCTAACTTCAAACCAAGGATTAGTTGGGGGCAAAATGGCAGCATTACCCCACTTGGCGACTATGCCGCAATTCCTCAATACGGCAACGTCGGAATTTACAACGGCGCGCCAGGTTTTGCCGCTGGAAATATCACGAATACCGATTTGCGGTGGGAACGCGCCACCACCCTCAATTTAGGCGTGGATGTAGGCTTGCTCGGAAACCGTTTCTCCATCATTGCCGACTACTTTGTGCGCAACGTCTATGATAAAATTAGCTCATTGACGATTCCAGCTTGGACAGGATTCAACAGCTACACCACCAATTTAGCTCAATTACAAAACAAAGGCATTGAACTGGAGATAAAAGCCAACCTCCTTAGACCTCGAAGCGGAAACGGGCTAAGTTGGGATGTAAGTGCGAATTTTTACAAAGTAAAAAACTATACCAAAAAATTACCCAACAATGGCTTGGATAAAAACCGCCAAAGCGCCGTTCAAGTATGGGATCCTACCCAAAACAAGCTGGTTTGGGTGGCAGGTTTGCAAGAAGGAAACCGAATTGGACTGGATGAAATATGGGCACCCACATTTAATGGAATTTATACCAATCAAACCGAATTGGACGCGAACGCAAAGCTGTTAAACACCTTTTTACCTTATACCAACAAACGCATCAAGCTCCTTGGGGACGCTCGTTGGACAGACCTTGACAAAAACGATACCCTTGATTTTCGCGATTACGTCTATGTCGGCCGCACAACTCCAACCATTCAAGGGGGCTTTTCGACCAATTTGTCGTGGAAAGGCTTCAATTTTTACGGGCAATTTGATTACTCACTTGGTTTTGTGATTGTCAACCAAATGTATTTGCGCGGAATGTCGCAAGTTCAAGGTTCTCAAAATGGCCCCCTTGACGTCACCAAAACGTGGTCACCTGACAATACTTCGGGAACTTTGCCTCGCTATTATTGGGCCAATTACGGTCGCAATTATTTTACTGACGCAGGAGGGGGTACCACTGCACCCGCTAATTATTGGCAAAAAGGAGATTATCTCGCGATGCGCGAAGTTACCCTCAGCTACGAGATGCCCGCCAAAATGCTATCACGGTTCTCTCGAAATCGCGTCCAAAACCTCAGGGTATTTCTGACGGGTTCGAATCTAGTGTATTTGACCAAATACAATGGCACCTTCCCCGAAGTCGGTGGAAACGATGCAGGACGCTTCCCATTACCCAAAACTGTGACTCTGGGAGCTACCCTTAGCTTGTAATCAGCAAGAGTCAATGTAGGCAGTCAAGTTATTTTTTAACACAAAAAGAAAAACATCGAAATGAAAATAAATGCTTCTTTTTCAAGCCTTGCTGTTGGCGTTGGATTATGTTTAACCATTACTTCTTGCCAACAACAATTAGCCGAAGTAACCCCACAAACTTCCTTAAATCAGCAATTGGTACTATCAGACCCCAACGCCGCACTTACGCTCTACAATGGGGTGTATGCGTCGCTTCGAGGGTACCATAGTACTTTGGTCAATTTGGGAGAAATGCGTTCAGACCTCTGGGCTGATGGTCTTTATACTGAATCAGAAGATGCGGGGTTAAAACAATATTGGTCGCACAACATCAGTGCCGCCAATGTCCCTGCCAGCAACTGGGGTGGTTTTTATAATTTACTCGACCGAATCAATACAGTCATCAAATTATTTCCCCAAACTTCTATTGAAGAAACCAAACGCAAACAGTATTTGGCCGAAATGTATGGGCTTCGGGCGTACATCTATTACACCTTGCTCAAAACTTGGGGAGGAGTTCCTATCACGACCGAACCTGTGACATCGGTAGGTAACCTTACCGATCTTTACAAAACGCGCTCTTCAGCCCAAGAAGTAATGCAATTGATAAAAAACGACCTAGAGCAATCCCTTACACTTTTTGGAGCAACGACGACCTTCGCGCCCAAACGGGTGTATTGGAACCGCGCAGCTACCCTTACGCTCAAAGGTGATGTGTTTATTTGGTCTGGGACTCATTTAGGCGGCGGCAATGCTGACTTTACAGCCGCCAAAGCTGCCTTAGAAGAAGTAAAATCCCTTTCTACCCTAGGTTTGCAAGCTACGTATGCCGACGTTTTTGATCCGACCAAAGAAAGCAATAACAAAGAAATTATTTTTAGCCTGAGTTTTGAAAAAAATGAAGCTACGCAAGGTGCTTACGGTAGTTTTTTAGTAAATACCACCCAAGCAGGCACTCTTTATTTTGACGCACCATCGGGAACCCCTACAGCCGTAAACAGCGTCTATCCATTTGTTTCAGGAGCAAGTCGCGTAGGAATGTCCAATGCTATGCTTTCAAAACTGAACGACCCCGCCGACCGTCGTGCTAAAACAACCTTTAGAATTATGTACCGAAATACCGCTGGCTTTCCGATTGCGGGAGTTATGTTGACCAAATTTATTGGACGGGTGGACGCTGGCGTTCAACTGTACGACAATGATTTCCCGATTTTCAGATACGCTGATGTACTTTTGCTTTTGGCCGAAGCAAATACCAAATTAGGACTTGACCCATCCGTTGACATCAACCTCCTTCGAGCACGGGCCTACGGAGCATCTTACAAGCCTCACACCAACAGTAGCCAAACCGAAAATATGAACGCATTGCTCGATGAATACCTGCGTGAGTTTGTCGGTGAAGGAAAACGCTGGTGGGCGCTACGACGCGCAGGAGATGCCTATGTATTTGCCAACGTCAATCCGCAATATCTTTCGACAGGGCAAGGTTTCAAGCTCCTCTTACCCATTACGGTCACGATGTTGAATACCGATCCGAAATTAATCCAAACACCAGGTTATTGATGAACAAAATGTTCGTTCAACCAAAATTATTACGCAAATGATTTCAAAAATTGAAGGGTTAGTAGCCGCGCCTTTTACCCCCATGTACGCTGATGGTAGCCTAAACCTGAGCCTAATTCCTGTTTATGCTAATATGCTCATTCAAAACAAAGTAAAGGGGGCATTTATCGCAGGTTCGACAGGTGAGGGAGTGTCGATGAGTTTTGATGAAAAAGTGCAGCTATTAAAGGCATGGGGGAAAATTCCCAAGGGGTCTTTGTTAAAAATTGCCATGGTGGGCGGAAATTCTGTTCAAGAAATGAAACTCCTTGCGCAACTTGCCGAGCAACTTCAGTTCGACGCCATAGCCATTTTAGCTCCCCATTATTTTATTTTAAATAAAGCTGAGGTGTTAGCCCAAATTTGCATTGAGGTGGGTAAAGCTGCTCCAAAAACGGGGCTATATTTTTATCATATTCCCGTTTTGACGGGTGTTAACGTATCAATGGTGGACTTCTTAGAAAAAATGGATGGCCAACTTCCCAATTTCCAAGGCATCAAATACACGCACCACGATATGATGGAATTTAACCGCTGTTTAAACTTTGCAGATGAAAAGTACGATATTTTATGGGGGTGGGATGAAGTATTTTTGGGAGGAATGGCCATGGGAGCCCGCGGCGGAGTGGGCAGCACCTTCAATTATGCAGCTCCTTTGTATCATCAATTGATAGAAGCATTTAAGGCTGGCGACTTAGTAAAAGCGCGAAAACTTCAAGAAAAATCCATCGAAATCGTCCAGCTTTTGGGGAAATATGGCGGTATAGCCACAGGAAAGGCTTTCATGCGGGCGATTGGACTTGACTGTGGACAATTCCGTTTGCCAGTACAGAACATGACAGAATCGCAGTATGAAGCTTTTTTAGAGGATTTAAACAGAATTGATTTTTATCGGTATGCTTCGAAATTTTAGGAACGCAATGTTTCTTCTACTAAGATGCAGTCTCTTTTGGGACGATAAATAGTAGCGCTCTATTTTAAGTATTCAGTCAAAACTTTTAGAGTAATTCAAAGTAGCCTCAGTAGAGGCATTACATTTCAAGTGCTTAAAGCGCAAAAAGCCCCAGATAACTGAGGCTTTTTTAATGTGGGAGTTGAGGGATTCGAACGGCAGCGGCCGACCGTCCCCGACCCTCTGCTTGTAAGGCAGATGCTCTGAACCAGCTGAGCTAAACTCCCTAAGGTCTTTCTTCACTATTTTTATTGACAAACTCGTCGTTTGTTCGTGGGAGTTGAGGGATTCGAACGGCAGCGGCCGACCGTCCCCGACTCTCTGCTTGTAAGGCAGATTGGTCTCCTTTATTTTTGTGGGAGTTGAGGGATTCGAACGGCAGCGGCCGACCGTCCCCGACCCTCTGCTTGTAAGGCAGATTGGTCTCCTTTTATTTTTCGTGGGAGTTGAGGGATTCGAACGGCAGCGGCCGACCGTCCCCGATCCTCTGCTTGTAAGGCAGATTGGTCTCCTTCTATTTTTCGTGGGAGTTGAGGGATTGAACGGCAGCGGCCGACCGTCCCAGACCCTCTGCTTGTAAGGCAGATTGGTCTCCTTTTATTTTCCGTGGGAGTTGAGGGATTGAACGGCAGCGGCCGACCGTCCCCGACCCTCTGCTTGTAAGGCAGATGCTCTGAACCAGCTGAGCTAAACTCCCTAAGGTTTTTCTTCACTATTTTTATTGACAAACTCGTCGTTTGTTCGTGGGAGTTGAGGGATTCGAACGGCAGCGGCCGACCGTCCCCGACTCTCTGCTTGTAAGGCAGATTGGTCTCCTTCTATTTTTGTGGGAGTTGAGGGATTCGAACGGCAGCGGCCGACCGTCCCCGACCCTCTGCTTGTAAGGCAGATGCTCTGAACCAGCTGAGCTAAACTCCCTAA
>NZ_JACIBY010000009.1:261321-293939 GCF_014195535.1 Runella defluvii
TGCTCTGAACCAGCTGAGCTAAACTCCCTAAGGTCTTTCTTCACTATTTTTATTGACAAACTCGTCGTTTGTTCGTGGGAGTTGAGGGATTCGAACCCCCGACCCTCTGCTTGTAAGGCAGATGCTCTGAACCAGCTGAGCTAAACTCCCTAAGGTCTTTCTTCACTATTTTTATTGACAAACTCGTCGTTTGTTCGTGGGAGTTGAGGGATTCGAACCCCCGACCCTCTGCTTGTAAGGCAGATGCTCTGAACCAGCTGAGCTAAACTCCCGATGCCCTTTTTTCGTCGTTTCGGGCTGCAAATATGTGCGATTTAATTTCTTTGGTCAAGCTTTTTTTTAATTATTTTCGAAAAATTATTGTGGGTGCTGACTGCGCAGAGGCATAAATCGTTAAGTCTGCGATAGTTACGCGTGCTGGTGCATTTACTGCATAAACAATGGCATCTGCAATATCTTGGGCTAAAAGTGGATCAAAACCTTCATATACCTTTGAAGCTCTCGTTTCGTCTCCTTTAAAACGTACCAACGAAAACTCCGTCTCTACGGCCCCTGGCGCAATGTTTGTCACTTTGATTCCGTGCTGCGTTAAATCTAAGCGCATTCCTTCACTGATGGCTTCTACGGCTTTTTTAGAGGCACAATACACCGCACCGTTGGCGTAGGTTTGTTTTCCAGCAACTGAACTCAAATTGACAATATGACCTTTGCCCCGCTCGATCATCCCATTAATCACGGCTTTTGACACATAAAGCAATCCCTGCACGTTTCCATCTATCATTGCATCCCAATCCGCCACATCTCCTTCCTGAATTGATGATAATCCGTGCGCATTTCCCGCGTTATTAATTAGAATATCAATATTTTTCCACGCTTCGGGTAGCGACTGAACGGCTTCGGTAACTTCTTTGTAGGAACGAACATCAAAAACCAAAAAAGTTGTTTTTACCTTTTGGCCAAGTTGAACAGCAAGTTCTTCTAAACGTTCTTTGCGGCGGCCACATAAAATTAGGTCAATCCCAATGGCTGCAAAGGCTTCTGCGGTCGCTTTACCAATTCCAGAAGAAGCACCCGTAATGAGGGCAATACGTGACATAAGTAGTTGATTTAAGTGTTAATTATTCAACTTCAAATGTAGGATAAAAAACGCTATTCACATATTCGGACAAACTTTCGGGCATTTTTTTCACCTTCTTTTCCAACCGTAACTACGAAAATTAGTTCTCGGGTGGTAAGTTGTGCAATCGTTACATTCTTTTGCCAAGGGACTCCCCCTAAAATTTGTTCATCTATGACAATCTCTTTGCCATCAAAGGCATAATTAGTCACCAATTGTGCAGCGTTGCTCGACGACAGCCCGTTGGCCATGTAATCAATCACTTTGAGTTTCCCATTATTGGTAAACTCAATGGCATACGACTTATCAGTTGCTTTTTTCCAAGTAGAATCTGCAATAACAGGGCAACAACCTCCATAATAACGAAACTCCGTCATGGTCCATTTCCCTACCAAAGTAGGCTTTTCTGAGGCACAGCCTGAGGGCATCATCATGGCCTCAGAAGTTGATTTACATCGTAATCCAACCAACGCTACTAAGCCTATTAACAGTATTTTTCTCATGGTTTTTATAAATTATCAATTACTTTAAATAATTGGTGTGTTTTCTAAAACCATGACGTTGTTGGCAGCAAAAAGGTTGGAAGTTTTTATTCGACCACCCACTTATTTTGAAGATTAAATTTAGCCTCTATGACGATTTTATACAACTTAGACGGCAGTTTTGAAACATCAATTACCGTTTTTTCATTTTCAATTGGAACCTCATCCATCAGCCAATATAAATCATACCCTCCTTCTTCAAAATGGTTTGTTGTTGTTGCCCAAACCTTCACTTTTTCTTTTTTTTCAAAAGCTTTCCAACCCACCTGTATCGTTGAAGACTCTTTTTTGACTGACATATCAATAAAAGATAATTTCCCAGTTAATGGGGTACCATCTACTTCAAATGCCTGTTCTTTAGGGATGTTTATTTGTAAATGTTTGGCCATCGTTGGCATAATATCCACCACTGCTGGCAGAACATTTTGCTTCTTTTTATCACCAAAGTAATCGTTCAATCCCTTTGCATTGGTTACGATCCAAGTACTCCGTTCTCGCTCCGACTGCCCGCCGTGGTTTCGTCCACTCGCAACATCCCGCCCATGATCAGTGGTGATAAACACCTGCCAATCCTCTTTAAAGTTAGCCTCACGGTACTGAATTGCTTTCCACAACTTTCCCATTTGGTTGTCCATGATTTTAACCGCCTTGGTAAACTGCTCGCTGTCCCCGTATTTATGGCCCATATCGTCGGTATATTCAAGATACACCCAAGTCAAATCAGGGCTTTCGTCTTTGATATATCGGGCGGCTTCCTCCACCACACGTTCGTCTATTTTGTGAATGTATTCTTTTTCTACATCGTGGGGATAATGCAAGGTATCCAATTCAAAACCATCAAAATAATAATCTACTTTTAAGTGGTTGGTCTGAGGCAAACCAGTACCTAAAAGCTTGGTTCTATTATCTAACCAAGTCGAGAAAATAGCCGTTTTTTTGTAAGGATATTGTTCTTCAAAAAAGCGAAAAATAGTCCAATAATGGTAATTGGGTTCTTTGATGTTATTGTCCCAAACGTTGTGTTTATTCACCCACGTTCCTGTCAATAAACTATTGTAGCCCACCGCCGATATGGTGGGGGTTTGAGAATAGGTATTTTTCTTTCCCCCAACATACGCACGGGTATAACCGCCAGGATGTCCGATAGCTTTTAGATTAGGCAAATCAAGCTTTTCAATCACATCTGAGGCAATTCCATCCACAATCACAAAAAGCGATTTGGGCGTGCGTGTTTGAGCCTCTACGCCCATGGATAGCCCCCAGAAGATGACTCCAGCTTGAACAAGTGTTCTAAAATACTTCATGGTTTATTCTTCTCCCGTTTCTGTGGCCGCTGGAATGTTTGTAGCCTCTTGTTTTTGTTTTTCCAATAAAGCCGCATCTTCTTTTACAAACAAGCGCGTGGCCATTACTTCTTCTAAGGTAACATGGAAAAAACGTTCATGGATGTTGAAAACCTCCCCTTTTTCGTCTTCGCATTTGATGTAGTTACCATCTTCCTGTAACTCATACGCATTGACATTGTCACGGAAATTATAGTCCAAAATATGAATTGCTTGTTGTTTAACCCGTGGGTTGACAAATTCAAACATGGATTCAATCCGACGATCAAACGAACGTACCATCACGTCGGCACTTCCTCCATATACTTTGGGTTTTCCATTGTTATGAAAGTAGAATACACGGGTGTGTTCCAAGAAATCACCCACGATTGAGCGCACAGTAATGTTTTCACTCAAACCTGCCCGCCCTGGACGCAAACAACAAATACCTCTGACAATAAGGCGAATTGGCACACCCGCTTGCGAGGCTTTGTACAATTCTTCAATGGTCGATTTGTCCTCTAATGAATTGATTTTGATACAAATCCCGCTTGAAAGTCCTTGAGCGGCATTTTCTGCTTCCCGCCGAATTAATTTGACAATTTGTTTACGCATGTCGCGCGGCGCGGTGAGTAGGTATTGATAATCGTTTGGCAACGAATGCCCCGTAATTACGTTGAAAAACTCCGTAATGTCACGATTATAAACCTCGTCGCAGGTGAGCAAACCAATATCGGTATAAAGTTTTGCCGTTTCTTCATTATAATTACCGCTAGCTAGGTGAGAGTAACTGATGACTCCTTGTTCCTCTGCCCGAACAATCTGGAGGAGTTTTGTGTGGGTTTTAAACCTCGTAATGCCATAAATCACAAAACAGCCTGCTTTTTGCAGGCGCTCGGCTTCACGCATGTTATTCTCTTCGTCGAAACGAGCCTTTACTTCAAACAAAACCGATACGTGCTTTCCGTTTTCAGCGGCTTTTAGCAAGGCAGCCGTAATACGTGATTTTTTGGCCAAACGATAAATCGTCAGCTTAATTGCCAAAACTTGCGGGTCTTCTGCGGCATTTTCCAACATCTTCAATACTGGCTCAAAGTTGTTGTAAGGATGGTGCAGCATTACGTCTCCCTCCTTGATGGTCTCAAAAATATCGTCTAAAATTTGCCCAGGTTCAAGGCCCAACGGCGGAACTGCCGACGGGGGCGGCGGCGTAAGTTCGGCAAATTCGGGATGTTTGATAATTTGCCACAAACACGTAAAATCGAGTAAGTGATTGCACGTAAAAACGTTATAATCATCAAATTCCCAGCGCTTTTTGAGTAGGTTTAGGAGCCAATCGGTCATTCCTTTTTCGACCTCCATTCGCACTACACGTCCCAAGCGCCGCGTTTTTAGTTTCTGTTTTACTTCGTCCAGAAAATCACTTTCATCATCGTCATTTTCTTCAATGGAGAAGTCACCATTACGCACAATACGGAACAAGTGCATGTCCGTAATCTCTACGTTTCGGTATAATTTATGTAATTCGTGACGGATAATCTCTTCAATTGGAATAAACAAAAACTCTCCGTTTTTTCGCTCAATCGTATAGAACCGTCGAAGGTTCACGGGAATTTGAACAAACGAAATGCGCCGATTTTCTTCGTCACCTTTCCCTTTTTCGTGTGAGTTGGTAATCACCGCAAAAATCAGGGTTTTGGCCAATAACACAGGAAACGTATGGGTATAGTCAAAAAGCATCGGTGTCAGCATCGGGTAAATCGTTCGGTCGAAATACTTACCCACCTCCTGTTTTTCAACTTCGTCCAAATCCACACAACCACCAATGCGAAGCTTATGCTCCGCAAACAACGGCATAAGTTGTTTCTCAAACACCTCGTCTTGCGCCTCAGTGAATTTATGAATAGCCGACATCAACGCCTTGCGAAAGGGGATTTCTCTCAGCCCCGAATAATCCACCCGCTCTTTGCCATAGTCGAGGTAATTGTACAAACTCCCTACCCGAATGGTGAAGAATTCATCTAGGTTTGAGTCTGAAATGGCCAAGAATTTCATTCGTTCAAACAGCGTTCGACGGCTACTACGGGCTTGGTCAAGCACTCGAAAATTGAATTGTAACCAACTCAAATCACGACTGATAAAATTACTTTGTTCGATGGTTTGACTCACCCGTTCTACCGAACGCGAGAAACGGTCTTGGTCTTCGGCTATTTGTCCTCCTACTTTGGGTTCACGGCGGTCGCGTCCAAAGGAAAACATAGACGCTAAATTTTTAAGGTTATCGGATGCAGGCATGTTACTTATTTTATTCTTCAAAAATAGGTGGTTATCAACAAAAAGCCATTCGTCGGATAGGACGAATGGCTTTTATTAACGTTTTCTTAACAAGAGTTATTTCAACATAGCCTTCGCCACGTAATAAATTCTCAAGCGACGTTTAAACGTCAACGCGGGCGTATTTTGCATTGCGTTCGATAAAATCACGGCGAGGCGCTACTTCATCACCCATCAACATAGAGAACAAGTGATCTGACTCCGCCCCCGACTCGATGCCTACTTGCTTCAAGCTACGGTTTTCTGGGTTCATGGTTGTTTCCCACAACTGTTCTGGGTTCATTTCCCCCAAACCTTTGTAACGCTGAATATAGACACTGTCTTCTTTTCCTCCCGAAATCTCGCGCACGGCTTGTTCACGCTGCGTTTCTGTCCAACAATAGCGCTCTTCTTTGCCTTTTTTCACCAAATACAAAGGTGGTTGGGCAATGTAGATGTAGCCATTGTCAATGAGTTCTTTCATATAGCGGAAGAAAAACGTCAAAATCAAGGTCCGAATGTGGCTCCCGTCCACGTCGGCATCGGTCATGATGATTATCTTGTGGTAGCGGAGTTTTTCGATATTGAGCGCACGTTCATCGCCATCACGACCAAACTGCACCCCAAGGGCAGTAATCATGTTTTTGATTTCTTCGTTTTCGTAAATCTTGTATTCTTGGGCTTTTTCAACGTTTAAGATTTTACCTCTCAACGGCAAAATAGCCTGAAATGCGCGGTTACGACCTTGTTTGGCCGAGCCTCCCGCCGAGTCTCCCTCCACCAAGTACAACTCGCAAGCAGACGGGTCGGTTTCTGAGCAGTCGGCTAGTTTTCCTGGCAAACCACCGCCCCCAAGCACGGTTTTACGTTGCACCATTTCGCGGGCTTTGCGCGCTGCGATACGCGCCTTTGCCGCCAAAATCACTTTATCAACAATCGTACGGGCTTCTTTGGGGTTTTCTTGCAAGAAATTTTCGAGCATTTCGCTCACCACTTGGCTCACTGCCCCTGCCACGTCGGAGTTTCCTAACTTGGTTTTTGTTTGTCCTTCAAACTGCGGTTCGGCTACTTTTACCGAAATCACGGCCGTTAAGCCTTCACGGAAGTCGTCGCCGCTGATTTCGATTTTTTCTTTGGCCAAAATCCCCGTTTTTTCCGCGTAATTTTTCAACGTACGCGTCAACGCCATACGGAAGCCCGAAACGTGCGTACCACCTTCGATCGTATTGATGTTGTTGACGTACGACACCACGTTTTCTGAGTACGAAGTATTATAAATCATTGCCACTTCCACAGGCACCGTCCCTTTTTCATTTTCCATGTAAATAGGGGTTTGGATAAGTTGGTCGCGGGTACTATCAAGGTAGGTCACAAACTCTGTCAAGCCTCCTTGTGAGTGAAACTCTTCGGTGCGTGGCTGTCCATGTTCATCTAAATCACGCAAATCGGTCAACGTCAAGCGGATGCCTTTGTTCAAAAATGACAGTTCACGAATACGGTTGGCGACTGTTTCGTACTTGTATTCTGACACCGTAAAAATGCTGTCATCGGGCAAGAAATGTACAAACGTTCCTGTATCGGTTGCTTCGCCAATTTCGCGAACGGCGTACTTGGGCTTACCAATGCTATATTCTTGTTCAAAGATTTTTCCTTCACGGTGTACTTCCACGCGAAGGTATTTTGAAAGGGCGTTTACGCAGGATACCCCTACCCCGTGCAAACCACCTGATACTTTGTATGTGTCTTTGTCGAATTTACCCCCTGCGTGCAAAACGGTCATTACCACTTCCAACGCAGATTTTTTTTCTTTGGGGTGAATGCCTGTCGGAATCCCCCGACCATTATCTTTTACTGTAACTGAGTTGTCGGTATTGATAGTAACGCTGATAAGGTCACAATGCCCCGCTAGTGCTTCGTCAATCGAGTTATCAACTACTTCCCAAATAAGGTGGTGAAGTCCCTTAATACCAATGTCTCCAATGTACATCGCAGGACGCTTGCGAACGGCTTCGAGACCTTCAAGAACTTGGATGTTTTCGGCTGAATAATTACTTCTGTCAATCTGTTCGGAAATTTCAATCGTTTCGGTTGCCATATGTTGGAATTGGTAACGAATAGGGTACTTATTGATGTACTTTTTGTATTAATTAAGGCGTAAAACTACAAATTTCTACGCAAAAATCCTAAAAATCGAAGGTGGTAAGTCGCAAAATTGGCACGCGCCAATCAACGGCTTTTTAAAAGCTTCGAATGTCATAAAAACCGCCATTTTCAAATTGAGGATTTCCAACAGCTTGGTATAAAAATGTCGCAACGCTGGCGGGAGAGCGGAGTTGTCCTTCGGCAAAAAGGCACTGAAAACGTTCGACTTGAGAAAACTGAGAACTGTCCAAGGTGCGAAGCGTTGTCTGCATTTCGGTGTCCACCACGCCAGGAGCAAAACCCCAAACTTTGGCAGGCAGCTGATGAAGGTTTATCTCCGTACCAAGCACCTGCGTAGCCATCAGTAACCCTGCCTTCGACGCACAATACGCCCCCCAGCCATCGTACGCTTTGAGGGCGGCCCCTGATAGAAGATTGACGATTTCGACCGCGACGTTTTGGGAAGAACCAATGGACAGCAGGCCATTTTGTAAAATCATCGGCGCCGTTTGGTTCACAAAAATGGTTTGGGCAATGTCGTACGGGGAGGCTTGAAAAGAAGGTACAACTTCCCCCAAACGACCTGCATTGTTGAATAGAATCACTTGCTCAAATGCGTCCCGTTCAATCAGTTGACCAAGCATCAAAAGTACCGACTCACAGCCTTCAATGCTGCTCAAATCCGCCCCTACGTCCACGTAGCGCGGCGAAGATTGCTCCACGTACGTGCGAGAAATTCCCACGATTATATCTTCAGTCCCCTCTCGCACAAAAACGTCCACCAACGCTTTCCCGAGGCCGCGATTACTTCCTGTAATAATGACAAGTCGTTTGTTCATTGATTCCTATCTTACTGAAACAGCTTTAACAGTTCAAACTCGTAAGCTGACAAGTTTTTGGTTAATTTAGTAATGTCTGCGGGCTGTGGTTCTTGTTTGGTCAACTTTTGGGTCATCCACTTTTTCAAATACCACGTCAAGCGGTTATCGGGATTGTACGGCTCGCCCGAGCCCAAGTTTTCGGGCCATTTTTCGGCCTGTTCTAAAACGGCAAACGCTTCACGGTATTTCTTTTGCTGATTGAGCGTAGCAGCATACCGAATATTGAGTTCGCGGTACAACTTATGCGCTCCCGAAGCGCCTTCGTTGGGCAAAATCGTCAGCGAATTTAGCACCTCAAGGGCTTCTTGGTAGCGCCCAGCCTGCTTCAATAGTTCTGCTCGCTGTTGTCCCAAAATATAAATTTCGTGTTCGGGCAAGCCCGAAGTTTCTACTTTTTTGGTTTTTAAGTACTTGGTCAACTTCTCCTCATTGATGCGAATGGCCTTTTTCAACTCTCCGTTGGTCGCATAAAACTCAGCCAGACGTTTCACCACACGCCAACTTTTAGGGTCAATTTCGTAGGCTTTTTCGAGGGCTTTTAACACCTCTTCCTTGTTGTCTTTCAGCAACTCTGCTTTGGATAGAAAATAAGGAGCATAGGCGATTTCTTCCTCTTCTTTCTTTATCCATTTTGGATCGCGGGTTTGAACCGCTGATGCTACCAAAAATGAATAGTAACTTGCTTTGGCTACTTGCTCTTTGTCTTCATCGAACTGAGCATTCTGAAGCATCAAGTTATCTTCCACCCGAAACGGAAAAACTCCTTCCGCTGGCATTTTCAACGCATCACGCTGCACCGACTTGCCATCCTGCCCTAATGACTTCATAAAATCTCCTTTCCAAAGCAACACCATGGGGTGCTTTGGCGCCAATTCCAACAGTTGTAGCCCTTCTTCTCTACAAATGAGTTGTTCATACAAAACCGCCAGTTCGAGGTACGTTTCGTGCGGGAGTTCTGACTGAATTGAGGCGACGAAGTCGATTTTATCTTCGGGGCGTTGGGTAACAAGGTATTTTTCAAAACGCGCCAAATGGTTGAGTGGGTCTTGGTACAGCAGCGTTTCGGCAAGCTTCAGCGCCTCCGCCATTTTTCCTTGTTTTCGGGTGTTAATAAGGCTCAGTTCTGCTGCTCGGATGTTTTGCACATCGGATTCCTTGGCTAAATTCAGGTATTCTTCGGCCTTTTTCCAGTCTTTGTTTCGGATGGCAACGGTAGCCAAATGCGTTTTTGCCGCCGACCGATACCGCACATCCAGCGAAGCTACACCTAGAAAATCTTCCGCAACGTTCAAGTTATTCCACTCTACCGTACCTCGTAAATAATTTGCTTTAGGGTGATAAGCATCGATGGACAATGCTTGCTTTAGATTAGCTGAGGCAAGGTCATTTTTTATCCATTTTTTGGTTAAATACAACTCAGCAAGGTCCACCAGCGCATCGACGTGCGTAGGATTCTTGGCTAGAAGTTTGGTAAAATAAACCTCCGCTTCCTCGTAATGACGTTGGTGGGCTAGGTCTTTAGCGCGGGTATAAAGCCCATATTCCGACTCCCAATCAAACTCTTTTGGGGCAGCTAAAGGTCTTCGAGTAGCGGTTGGCTGTCCGTCTGCTATAAGTTCCTCGCCTATCTTTATCGCCAATTTCTCCACCTCGCCCGACCAGCGGATAGAATCCCGAACCGTTTCTAATGGCTTCAAATCCAATCTTTTTAAAAGAAGCCTCTGATTATCAAGCGAAATAGAGAGTGTGTCTTGAACAAATGAAACGGCACAGTAATCCATTTTAAGCCAACCGTCCTTCACTCGTAGATTCATAGCCCCCTGAGGTGTAGCGTGGGTAAGGCCACGGGTATTTTTAACGGGAAACCAGTATTCCGTCCAAGTATCGTGGGTATAAGGCATGAAAGACACGTGCTTAAAAGGACTGTACATACTCCCTTCCGCTGCTTGATTAAACAATCTTCCCGACTGCAACTCAACGTATTGGCCGTCGTTATCGGTCAAGAGTTTTTCCCAAATCATCCCCTCGCGCGACAGTCCCCAAATCCAGATTTTTTTGCCTAATTTATCATGGTAGGGTGAATAACGGGCAAAACCCATGTTGTCGTCGTGCCAAAAACCACCATAAAAGTCGGTTTTTTTACCTAAAACGTGGTAAGACTTGTACGTCCCGAAGTTGTTTTGTTCGTAAAAATTCAGGTTTCTTCCCAGCGAATCTTTTGGCCACGGGCCTACCTCGCCGTCGTGACCAATGTAATTTGTCCCTGGAAATACAAATTCTAAGTTTCCTGCCGCTTTAAAACCTGCATTCATCCAATGATAATAACTCGTTTCAAAAGCCGTAGCGTTGTACCAATGCGACTTGGTGGTAAAATAGGCTTTGTCTTTGGGCAAGTTCACCTCCACCATCCAGCGCGTTCGTGCCGACCAATCCCATGCCCCCAAAAAACAGCTCACACTTCCGTCGGCATTGGTTCGCGTAAAATAATCAACAGGAGCCGATACCGTAGGCGCGTGGCCAATGTCGCCAAAATTGATTTCAATCCCGCCCGACGTCCACGCGCCCCGCATGGCCACATCTCGGAATTTGACGACATGATTGAAGTAAATGAAAGGGAAATTGGTAGATTTTTCATACGCACCCCAAATTTTACCCCCGATTTCGGGCGTGATATATACTTTGATGTAGTCGTTCTCAAGTTCAATAAACTTCCAGTCTTTCAATATGGGCTTGTCGGTATAGCCATCGTAACGAAAATAAGGATAGATACGCCCAGGTTTAGGCACGGGGTCAGGGTCAGAAAATGGGTAAGTGGTGAGGGTTTGGGTGGTTTCACGAACCACTGCATTTTGAGCCGTTGAAGCTTGGAACAGTCCCAACATCAGGCCGATAACTAACCATTGTTTGGGGGCTAAAAAAGAGAGCGGACTCATGGGTGTGTGTGAAGTTATTGGATAATGCAAGATAAAATTTTGGCTTGGTTTATGTCGCTTTTTTGAGTAAAATTGTCAAAAAAAGAACACGCTATGGTTGTCATTGCCACCAAACGACGCCCAAAAATTCGGAAAATACCCGCCCACTTGGTCTATGAAGAGCTAAACGGGCAAGCCTTGCCTTATCGCGGTTATTTGGATGTATTGTCAGGAAAGAAAAAATTGGAAGAAATCATGGGCAGCAGTTCATTACAGGCCGTGTTGGTCTCTATTATCAATTGGTTTGTTAATAATAATATCAATCGAAAGAAATATTTAATTGCCTCTAATGAGTCTGGCTTGCACATAAGTTCAGGGAGTAATTTAGCCAACGATATTGCCATTTTTGAAAAAGATAAAATTACATTGACCGATAAATACTTCGATGTAGCCCCCAAAATAGTAATTGAAGTGGACATTAAAGTAGCTCTCGAAGAAACGGGGCTGACGAACGACTTTGATTATGTGTTGAACAAATCGCAGAAAATGCTTGATTTTGGGGTTGAAAAAGTCATTTGGATTACAACCCACACCAAGAAAATCTTTGTCATTACGCCCAATGCCCCTTGGTATCTGGTCAATTTTGAGGAAAACATTCCCTTGATGGAAGATTGCACCTTGAATCTTGCCCAACTGCTTCGAGACGAAGAAATTGACTATTAAATTTTACTTTCTATCCAACATCAACGCTTCGCCGTCATTTACCCCAACAATTATCCGTTTTATTTTGCCTGAATTAATCGTTTGTACACTTCTGATATTACTTCTAAGGCTCAATCCTGATTTGGATTGGGGAGCATAGTTAAAATTGTTTTTTCCATCACCCAAAAGCAACACACCGTGATTGGCAAGGTAACGCCCAAATTTGATGCGTGTCCATGTATTGCCACCCGCCAAGAGCAAATCTTTTTTACCATCATTGTCAAAATCATCCGCTATGATGCCCGTTACAGGCGCATATTGGGCTTCCATCGGTAGTGCATGGGCTTTAAATCCTTTGGCTCCTTGGTTTTCGAGATAAAGGGTTTGCATGATTTCTGCTTTCAACACTTTAGCATTTGCCAGCTCTTCTGGGCTAAAAACATCGGTAATCGTAGCCGTTGAATACGATTTATAATCAGTGAATTTTTTCTTGATAAATGGAATGGGGTGCGATAAATCATCCCGAGAGGCCATCGGATACGATACCCCACCAATGTAATAACTCAGGACAGGCACAATCGAACCGTTATCCATAAAATCTTTGTAATGAACAGTCATCGGTTCTTTCTCATTGACTTTAAATTGGGTGTTTAACCCACAATTCCCAATGGTCAAATCCAAATCGCCATCGCCGTCCATATCCGTGGCATTGATTTTACTCCACCATCCAGTACTTGCAAAATGGATATATTCCTCCGATTTATCCGTCAATTTTCCTTTTGAGTTGATAAAAACTTTAATCGGCATCCACTCTCCTACTACAATCAAATCTTGCTGTTTGTCATTGTTTAAATCCATCCAAACGGCATCAGTCACCATCCCGATCTGACTCAATGATGCACAGACTTTTTGGGTATTATCAGCAAAGTTTCCCCTTCCGTCATTAATCAAAATATACGAGTTTGGAGTAACAGGATAGTTTCGGGGGACGATTCGTCCGCCAACAAAAAGGTCTAAATCGCCATCAGAATCAATATCAGCCGCTTTTACACAGCCTTTGCTTGTTAACAATTTTGGAAGGGCGCTTTCGCTTAGGGTATATCGTGGCGACGAACCGTTTCCTTTTCCATCATTCAGGTACAATCTATCTTGTAGCAAGGGGTCGTTTGCTTCAAACTCATACCCTCCCGCCGCTACATACAGGTCTTTATCGCCGTCGTTATCGGCATCAAAAAACGTCCCTGCGACATCTTCACTGCCCGCATTTTGTGCAAAAACTGACGTATTTGCTTTGCTAAATGTGTTGTTTTTATTTTGGATGAATAGTTGCGAAGCTTCGCCTTTGGCTCCTCCCATAAAAAAGTCATCCAAGCCATCGTTGTTGATGTCTGCCACTTCAATGGATGGCCCTTGTCGGCTGAAATAATTTGGCAAAAGCGATTGCACAGTAAAGTCGCCAAATCCGTTTTCTTTATGAATTACATTGGCCAAATTACTTTGGGTAAAAATCGGATTTGACTTTTGATTCTGATACACCCATTTGTTTTTGGCATCCGCTATTTTTACTTCTAACACTTGATTTGTTTTAACCGAAGTGAGCTTTTGATAGGAATCATTGGTCCAAATGACTATCAACGAATCAATCGTGGTATTTTCACCCACGCCAAAATTTAAAACAGGGTCATTGGATGATTGGAAACCCCTTACTGGCGATTGTTCTTGGTACATTAGCTGTCCTTTGCAGTACAATTTTACCTTTGCACCAATGCCAAAACGATTCGTAGCACCCCCATCCAATTTGACGGACAAATAATTGTTTTTACTTACTAATTCTGCATTGTTTTTATAAATACTCGCCAATGCGTTGGTATTGTTCACGATTAAATCAAGGTCGCCGTCGTTGTCCAAATCCGCATAAGCAGCACCCGCAGAAACGCCTTTTGTGGTAAATCCCCATTCGTTAGACATTTTTTGAAAAGTACCATCGCCCTTGTTTCGGAACGCATAATTTTGGGTTTCATTTTTAGGCATTTTTCGTAAATATTCAGGAATAGGATCCACATTGGCGGAGTCTTTTGCCATGGATTTGATAACTCTGTCCACCGAATACTTCAAAAAATCCATTTCAGTGTAATCTTTTACGTAGCCATTGGTAATGAAGAGGTCTTTGAATCCATCTTTATCAAAATCGCTGAATAAACCCGCCCAACTCCAGTCAGTATTTGATACGCCAGCCAACTGCCCCACTTCGCTGAAAGTACCATCGCCATTGTTGCGTTGAAGCATATTTCGGCTAAATTGATAATAAAACCCTTGCCTAAACAGAAACTGAAACTTATCGAAATTCTCGGGGCCACTGTGCATTTTGATGGTTTTATTGTCTTCAGGCATCATGTCGAGGGTCAGCAAATCAACATTGCCATCGTTGTCATAATCAGCAGCATCGGTTCCCATCGAATAGAGGGAAATGTTATCCATTTTCTGCACAAGTTTTTCGGTAAAACGTGGGGATGCCCCTGTCACATTTCCATTGTTTTCAAAGAAATAATCGGGCTCATTGAAATCATTGGACACCGAAATATCAGGCCAACCGTCATTGTTAAAATCGGAGACCGTGACCCCCAAACCAAAAGTCAAGACATTTGAAAAGATGCCTTCTTGGTCTGAGACATTCGTAAAGTGGTTATTGTCGTTGCGATAAAGTTTACTGGCATAATCTGGATTCCGTTCTTTTCTTAACTCAGGATTATCTTGTACACCTGCGGTATATTTTTGTATCGAGTGGTTGATGATAAAACAGTCTAAATCACCGTCTTTGTCATAATCTAAAAACGAAGCCATGGTCGAATAACCATTGTCAGCTAAGCCGTATTCATCGGCTTTTTCGGTAAAACTTAAATCGCCATTATTGATAAAAAGAAGGTTTTTACGGCGATCTGGATTAATATCGGCACTTCGACAAATATAAATATCTAATTTTCCATCATTGTTTACATCACTCATCGTTGCCCCAGTACACCAGCCCTGCATTTGGTCAACGCCTGCTTTTTTGGTAATATCTTCAAACTGAAAGTTCCCTTTATTCAAAAAGAGCCTATTTCTTACCATATTTCCCGTAAAAAGTATGTCTTGTAGCCCATCGTTGTTAATATCACCAACGGCTACCCCTCCGCCGTTGTAGAAATAAATGTAGTTGGCAACGTTTAAAGGGCCATCTTCAAACAGCGTATTTCTAAAATTGATACCTGTGTCAGAATCGGACAATTCAGTAAAAAGGGCATTATTGTCTTTACACGAATTCAAAAAAACCAGTGTAAAAAGGGCCAATAGAAGTTTTCGCATGGTTTAGGGTATGAG
The DNA here is from genome assembly GCF_014195535.1 of Runella defluvii. Taxonomy (GTDB): domain Bacteria; phylum Bacteroidota; class Bacteroidia; order Cytophagales; family Spirosomataceae; genus Runella; species Runella defluvii. Next base: position 276,610 of record NZ_JACIBY010000009.1, read on the forward strand.
TGATAAAGAGATTCCACCAAATAACACTATTCGGTGGAATCTACAAAAAAGTATTCGTACAAAAAGACAGCGCTAGTTTTTATCCCACCAAAGAGGGGTCGTCACTTTATCGCCCCCAGAACCTAACAATGGAACTGCTGCATCAACCGCCGCTTTGTTGTTTTGTTTTTCTGACAACAAGAATGGTATTCTTCGTATCCATTGCTTTGTTGGGTCTGTAATATCAGGGTTTTCAGAATTTGCCACTGGATATAAAATGAAGTTACGAGCACGACGATAATCGGCCCAAGCCTCTGATCCATCAGGGAAGATTGCCAACCATTTCTGAATCGCAATTTGTTCTCTTTGGGTGGCTATATCACTTGCCCATTTAATTGGAGCTTTTGACACCGCTGGCGATTTCAAGAAATCTTCTGGAGCAACTGGCACATCTGGGCTATTGATGTAGGCCGTGATGGCTGCGGCATCCGTAATTCCCCATTGTACCATTGATTGTCGAATGCCTTCTTCGTACAAACTTTTGGCAGTACCGTTCATATTCCAACCCAACAAGGCACCTTCGGCACGTAAGAAAAACGCCTCTGCTACCGACATGATGTTGTGGGGAGTTTCCAAGTAATTGGCATTTCCACCAAAATCAGGGGAAGACCATCTAGGCCCTACTTTGGCATTGGCGGTTGGTAGGTTAACTGCCTCCGTCAATTGGGTAGAAGTAAGCCCATTGCGCAAACCATCGTATTTACCAGTCCCATTAGGATTGGCTTTTGTAGCATTGTTTGGCAACCAATAAACCGACATACGAGGGTCTTTATAGCCTTTCATCACAGACTCCATCGAAGCACTCATACGGAACTCGTTCCAATCTGACATGATGGAAAGGCCGTTGTTGTCTGACCCTTTTGTACTTTTCTGAAGCAACGCATCATCGCCTGGACTTGACTGAAATACGCCTGCTGCCACCGCTGCTTCCGCTTCGGTTTTTGCGCGTGCAGGGTCCACTTTTGAAATACGCAAAGCTAAACGCAATCGTAACGTATTGGCAAATCTAAACCACTTACCAGCATCGCCACCATAAATCAAGTCAAAACTTCCGTACGGCTTTTCGTTTTGCTTATTTTTCAACACTTCAGAAGCGGCAGCTAATTTTTTGAAGAAATCATCATAGATTTTATCCTGTGCATCATACGCCACCGAATTACCCGATTTTCCAGCATTGAAGTACGGAATTGGCCCCCAGTAATCCGTGACTCTGTGAAAACCAAGCACCCAAACCACGTCGGCAATCGCCGCTTCAGCAGAACCCGCAGGAGCAGCTGCCTTGATTGATTGCAACTGAGGCACCATGTCGGTATAAATCGGATTAAAAGCAGCCCCAACCCAGTCCATACGAATATTCAATCGGTCAGAGGGGAAATAGGTAGCCGTACAAGCAAAATATTGGGCATATTGATCAGCAAACAGGTTTTGTGCTATCTGATAATTCCAAATATTAGGAACCGCTGAAGCCTCGGCTTTGGCAAAAAGGAAGGGTAATTCGGCCGAACCTACGGTAGCAACTGAGTTTCTGTCTGTATTGATTTCGTCAAATTTGTCTGTACAAGAACTGAATAGGAGTACAAAAAAACTGAGAACAGACAAGGATTTTAAAAAGCTATCTATTTTCATTTTGTAAATTTTTAATTGAAAAAATTAAACCTTAGAACGTTACTTGCAAATTCACTCCCAATGTACGAGTTGCAGGCATTGTACCATATTCAACCCCTTGGAAGTTGCCATTACCCAAACTCATATCAGGGTCAAACCACATTTTACGTTTTTCTAAACCAGGGATGTCCAATATTGAACTACCTCTGTATAACCACAATAAGTTACGGGCAACGAGCATCAATTTGGCTGCTTTCACCGCTTTAATGTTTTTTACAGGAAGATTGTATCCGATTGAAAGTTCGCGTACTCTGAAATTAGTTGCATCATACGCAAAAAACTCCCCTGCACCGTATCTTTTACCAGAAGCAATTTGCCAGAAATCCTGAGCTTTGATGGCTTTTGAGTTGGCTTCTCCTTTATCATTTACGCCACCCAAATTCCAGCCGCCTTCGCGATATGCCTCCGTTCCTTCTGTAATACCACTAAAAGCTAGGTTCATTTCAGTTCCTGAAACGACAATACCACCCACGCGGCCATCCACCAATAAACGTAGAGAAACACCTTTGTAGTCAAACGAGTTGGTTAGACCGAGCGTAGCTTTTGGGTTGAAATTACCGATATAGCTCTGCTCTTGTGTTAAACTAGGCTTGCCATTGGCATCAACTAGGTATTGTCCAGAGGCATTTTTGTTCCATTTGAAAGCCAACAAATCACCATAAGCTTTGCCTTCTTCAACAACTGGCGTTGCCGAGCGACCGAATCCACCACCAAGATAGAATATTTTTACTTGGTCACTCAATGCCACTACTTTGTTGCGGTTCATCGCGGCATTGAAAGTAATATCCCATTTCAAAGGCGAATCTTGCGGCAAAGGCGTGCCTGTTAGTACTAATTCAATACCCGAGTTTTGGATATTTCCAGCGTTGATGTATTGTCTGCTGAATCCAGTGGCAACTGGTAAGCTCACGCTCAACAATTGGTTGAATGAATTACTCTTATAATAGGTAGCGGTTACCCCCAATCTATTTTGTAAGAATTTAGCCTCAAGTCCAAATTCTAAATTCCTAACGATTTCAGGCTTTAAGTCAGGGAAAGGAAGGGTTGAACTGATTTGTAAAAATCCATTTCCAGCACCTTGACCATAGTTATAAACCGATTTCAATAGACCAAATCGGCCACCATTACCTACTTCGGCATAGTTTAAGCTTGCTTTCAAGAAAGAGATACTTTCTGGTAATTTAATTAAATCCGAAAGGATGGTAGAAAGCCCCGCAGAAGGATAAAGGAAGGAGTGAGGACTTGGAAGCCGTGAATCCCAGTCGTTACGCAAACTTAAATCCAAAAATACGGATTCTTTCAAAGACAAGTTGGCTTGTCCAAATACCGACTGTGTTTGAACTTGGGTAAAGTTTGATGAAATGGATGGGTTTTGGGCAAAATTCAAGCTGAATTTATTGGTTACATTCAAACCTCCCGCTGCTTGAGAATTAGCGTCGTATTGGCTATCTTGGAAAATGCCACCTACACGATAATTGATTTTTAAATTATCAGTGATATTGTTATTACCATCAAGCATCAAGTCAAACCATTTTTCAGTTACGTTGATGGTGTTTCTTGAATAATCACCACCAGACTTCGAATACAAGATTGTTCCTTGATAAATCGACGTTTCGCCGTTGTCAGTAGTTTTATCAAGGTTCGCTTTTCCTGAAAGAGTCAACCAATCAGTCAGTTTGTATTTAGCCGTTAAAAATCCAATCACCCTATCTCTCGCTTCGTTATTGATGTAATTATTTATCATCCAATAGGGGTTTTGATAAATCGAACTTAACGTAGATGGAAAAGTAGTAGGTTCTGGGATACCGACATTGTTCAGTTTCTCATATTGCATCAAATCGGCAGTCGTCATGTTTCTCGCCACGTTATAAACGTTCGCGACGGGGGCGTTTTCTTCCCCTGACCGTGGGCGGCTATTTATCCGTTGATTCACATACGTGATTTTGGCATCCGTCGAAAAACGCTTCGAGATTTGATTCGTAATACGAAGGTTTATCGTATTTCGGAATAAATCATTTTTGTTGATAATCCCCCCAATGCGGTTATTGGTATAAGATACATACGTTTGCATTTTATCGGTACCGCCCGTTACACTAATCGCATTATTTAAGCTCGAACCCGTTCTGAAAAAATCCCGAACATTATTAGGCTGTGCAGAATAAGTCCCAGGCTGTCCCAAATAGTTGGTGATAGACTGTCCCGTCATTTTAGCGCCCCAGCTTTCGCCCGATGTCGTGCTCAATGTACCACCGTTGCCTTGTCCGTAGGTATTTTGAAAGCGAGGCAATGCCCAAACATTTTCAGTACTAAACCCTGAATTGATACTTACCGCCACTTTATCTGCTTTTCCTTTCTTGGTTGTAATCACCAAAACGCCATTACCTGCTTGGCTTCCGTACAACGCTGCTGCGGAGGCTCCTCTCAGTACCGTCACAGACTCAATATCGTCAGGGTTGATACTCGAAGCACCGTCAGAACCTTGCACAAAACCGAAGTCGCTTCCAGCGGTACCGTTTGTACCATTGCTCAATGGCACACCATCTACTACAATCAGCGCATTGTTTGACCCCTGAATGGAGCGGTTACCCCTCAAGACAATTCGAGCACCCGAACCTGGCCCACCCGAACCTTGCGTGATAACGGCATTGGCAATTTTACCCGATAGTGAATTTATCACGTTGTTCGGATCTCTTGCCTCAACCAATTCAGTCGGCTTTACCGTTTGGGTTGCATACACCAGTGTTTTCTTTTCGCGAGAAATACCAAGTGCCGTCACGACTACTTCGTTTAGGGTACTTGCATTTTCAGTAAGCGAAAAGTCCATCTTCGAAACATTAGCTCCCACTAGTTTTTCTAGGGCATTAAAGCCAATAATCGATACGGCCAACGTCACATCGCCATTAGGCACGCTTAAACTATAGACACCATTAGCGTCCGTGACCGTTCCTTTGTTTGTGCCCTTAACAATCACCGAAGCGCCAGGTTGGGCTTCATTTGCCGAGGAAGTCACCTTCCCTGTTATGACACGCGTTTGTGCTCGTAGGCCATTTACCATGAAAAGTAAAATGGCTATGAACCATACAAGTTTATTTTTTTGCATAGTAGTTTTGATTAATGGATGAAGCCCTTCAGTTGAGAGGTGGAAGAATTGAACGCTACTTCTTTTGTTTCGTAGCACACCGAAGAAAACACAAAAGTCCCAGACACTGGAACCGAACGTTTAAAGGCACCATCACCGTCGGAGTTCGTTCCTCGGTTGGTGCCTTTGAGTAGAATGTTCACACAGGGCAGTCGTTGCCCGTTTTTAACCTTGACGGCTCCCGACAGTGCCCTGTCTTGCGCCATCAAGTTCCCAGTCGCAATAAGTATTACAACTAAGTTGGCAAATAAAATTTTACGCATAAATAGATTTGGATTAGTTTAGATTACCAAACGCAAGTTATGCGCAATTTTTAAATTATTGTTATTTAAATGACAACATTTGTTAAATTTTTTTAATATGTCATTTATACACTTAAAAATTGGACAAATTAACGATATACCAATATTTAATCTCGCAATAATGCAAAACCCATTTAGGCTATTTCCAAGTATTTGTAAGTAATCTTAACCAATTCTTATGAAATATATTCTCAATATCGCGGTCTTTGAATGTATGACAACCTTGTGGTTCGGGGCATTGACACAGCCAGTATCCATATGCTTCCTCCAAAACAAAATGACAGGTGTAAATAAATTAAGAGCAAAAGCCGATAATTCAATCTCAAAAATTGGACGGTTATCACTAATCCACACCAATAGACTAGTCTAAACATTTATTTTTTCCAAGCCCTCATTTCGCCATCAGGTTCGATTGCAATTATTTCTATTATTTTTTCCAAATCAAAAATCTTCTTTGGCAGTAAACTTCCAGTATATATGTTTTCAAGCCCATCAATTGGGCTAAGGCCGAGCTTTTTACTGTCAATTACCCCCGTAGTTGTTACAATCACTGAAAACGCATTCTTTGAATTTTTAAGCAGTTGTTCGTTAAAATTTGCATTTATCTTTTTCATAATCTGTGAGTTTAGATATGTTGTAAAGTTAGGAAATTTACGTTAACAAACTCCCTAACTTCACAATTGACAAAATGTATTACAACGTTGCTAAGTCACAATTAACTAAACCCATACCATATGTGGGGTCATTCCCTGGAGCTCCTAAATCCGAAGCAGTCGCCATCAACTTTAATCGAATTTGGGCAGGCGTAAAAAATGGGAAGCGCTGTTTAACCAATACTGCTGCGCCTGCTACATGAGGGCAAGCCATACTTGTCCCGCTTTTGATTCCGTAACCATTACCTAGAACTGTTGAATTGATAGAAACACCAGGTGCTACAAGCGTCACAGGATTGGCACCTGGAGGGCAACAGCCTACCCCTCTTGATGAAAATGGAGCGATGACACCATTCTGAGCAACCGCTCCTACGGCAATTGCACCAGGGCTATTAGCTGGGCTACCAACACAGGGGAATCCCGTTCCAAATGCATTTCCAGAAGCACAAACTACCGTAATACCAGCGTTGTTGAGTGTCGCAATTGCGTTAGTATAAGCTACACTTTGGCAAGAAGATGAGCCTAAACTCATTGAAACTACGTGCATACCATTTTGACGTGCCCATGCCATCCCAGCTAAAATCCACGAAGTACTTCCACTACCACCATCGCTCAGTACTTTAACAGCGTACAAAGAAGCTCTAGGAGCAACACCAACCACTCCAAAAAAATTGTTTCTAGCAGCAATAATACCAGCACAATGTGTTCCGTGGCTGTTCCCGTCATTGAACGAAACAACTCCAGGTACAAATGATACTCCACCTGAAATGACCAAATCGGGGTGGCTAGCTATTCCCGTATCAAGAACGGCCACCTTAATCCCTTCACCTCTAATTCCTCTTGACCAAGCTCTGGGAGCTTTTACCATATTAATGTTCCACGGAATAGGCTGAGGTGGGATGACAATAGGAGGAACTAAAGGGGGCTGTATAGGTACAATCGGGGGAATAGCACTTGAACTCTGTTGTTCATACAGCTCTTTTGCAGTAGCTGTAAACTTTGCAAACAAATCAGCAATTCCTTTTTTGTACCCCTCTTGAAATTGATCGTTGGTTTCTGTTAAAGCCACATCCCAGTTTATATTTTCCTCCAAAATGTGCATCTCAATATCTTCTTCGACTGCCAGAACTTTCTCATCATTTTTGAGTTTTTCTACTTCTGCGGCAGTTAATGTCAATGAACTCGCACCGAGCCCTTCAAAATGAAACACGTCTGCAGAAGTTACTGTCTTGTCGGTTGCCATGATTGAAACTCCATCCTGTATGTCAGAGATACCAAGAATAGAGGCCGCTTCTTGTTGGGTTGTGTCGGCGTCCATGTAAGTGACGATGTAACGCTTTTCATTTTTTGCCTTTGCCATAATAATAAGGGTTATTAATTTTCGGTTGCCTACTTTATTATACGCTTTTCGGCTTCGGCGTTTTTAGAACTATAATTTTAACCTCGCTTCAGAAGCAAAATTTTTAAGATTTGAACTGAGGTTTTCAATGGATTTATCGAATCCGAAAGCCATGCCTTTAGTGAATATTTCTGTCACACGGTCTAAGTCTTTTTCATTCAATTCTTCCCCCGAAATACTCTTATCATCTCTTAAAGCAATAAAACCCGCCCCAATAGACGTATAAAGAATCAAATCAAGATTGAGCCATGGCTGATAATACCCTTTCTGCTGCTCTTTGCTTTTAGGCTTCCACACATTAAGCATAGATGCCACATTAGGGTTTGTTGTCTCAAGCGATTCGACTAAAAACTCACGAGCGAGTGACGGGTTAAGTTTTGATGATAATATTTCTTCTGCTAAGGATCCAATACTACTTAAATCCGCCAATGAAATATTTTCAAGCTTTTCAACAGGATTGTTCAAACTAGCTTCTATGAGTTGGGAGTCTCTCAATAGTTCAATCCACAAGAATCTTCTCCAGCACAGCCAAGATTTTCTTCTTGACATCCACAATGAAATATTCATGAAGTACTGCCGTATGATGTTAAAATCGGCAGTTGCTAAACCAGATTGTTGCCCTGGTCTATCATTTGGCGTAAAACCCATTCCTCCCTGTGAGCCTACTCCATTCAAATTCACATTTACAAAATGATGCCAAGTAGAGTCCACAACGACACGGCCAACGTTGGCCAAACGCCCATCCCACACGGCAATAGAAGGAAAACAGTGAGGGTCTGTCAGTGCTTTACCACTCCCTCCACCAGTTGTACTTCCCCCCATAACAAAGGAGGTAGCAATAATTTGGGTAGGAACGGTGACATTGTTAATGGTAAACGACGTTTCGGGCTTACATTCTCCTTCATGCGGGTGGTCGGGCATGATGTCTATAATCCCAGATGCTCTAATGTTTGTGCTAATAGACAACAAGGGATGCGGCATCCCACTGCCAAACGTTCTCACGGCGATAGTCTGTGGAATATTGTCGGACTGATTATCGAAGAAAAGAGAAGTAGCATCACCCAAACGAGGTCTATTAGTGTCGTTTCTTCTACGCCCACTCATACTCACCTCATTGGCATCATTTGAAGCACCTGCAGGTGTATCAGCCCAATAACGCATATCTTTCACTCTTGGAATATTTCCGCACAGGGCAGAACCCAAATTTCCGTGATCACCAGTCGCGAACAAACCGCCACCACCATTCATATATGCCTCAACAACAGGCAATTCGCTTTGCGAAAGTCCTGAACCTGAATTTATACCAAACAGCCAAACTTGATCAAAATCATTCAAGTTGACACTGGTTTGAAAGTTGAAGCTACTTATCTGATTTACCACCAAGGGATTAAGGCTTGGAGGAGAGCTAGAACGATGCCCAAGTGTAATCTGATAGTTATTCCATGTAGTAGCCTGAAGTTGGTTAAAGGCTGTTAAAAATTCAGAAAGCCCTACAACGCCAGTACCAAAATTCAGTCCACCATCAGTAACAACCAAAACCTTAACGGTACAGCGCCGCCACCACCACCATTTTGGCGTAAATGCCTTAAAAAACTCGGGTTTCAAAGTTTCTAGTTTTCTTATAAGATCTAGTCTCTCATCCCGATTTAGCAAATACATGTTTTTAAATTGCTCTTCTAACTCTTTCATTATTTGGAAATTATTTTATAAACTTACCTACTCTATTGTACGCTTTTCGGCTTCTGCGTTTTAAAAACTATAATTCTTATAATGATACTATGTAAAGAATTATTAAAATTGACAGTACAAAGGTGTAGCATTTTTAAAAGCGGCAAAAGCCACAAAGAACGGATTTTTATGCCGATTTTTAACGAGAACATATACCGTTATTTAACGGTATTTAATGCGTAAAAACACTTGATTGCAAGAGATAAATTAAACATAAATATTTGATATACAGATACTTAATCCAAAATACGCATTTACCACGCTTCACTGGCAACGATTCTAATTTCCCAAAGCATCTATATTTGTAATATTCATTTAGTGTTTCACTTTAATATTATTCCTAAGATGAAGAAGTTCCTGATTATTTCTAACCTCTTTACATTGAGTTTATGGTTATATACAAGCTATAAGTATAGTAACCTAGCAAGTATCCAAGGCAAAAACTGTGATTGGTTTTGTTACAATTATTCCAACAAACCTATTGAAGAAATCCCATATCAAGCAATGAATACTGTGATGGATAATTACCGAGATAGATGGGGGAATAAGTTTGAAAAAAAAGACACACGATGGGTGTGGTTTCCGCTAGAAAAGCTAAAGCATTTTATTTATCTTGTGGAAAAAACAAGCTGTAAAGAATGTTTAGCAGAAACAAAAACTACCTTGGGAGTTCGCTTCTATTTTATAGAATATCCAGACAAGGCACAACTAACTAGGATGGACACTCCCTCCCAAAACTATTTTAACCCCTTATCTTCAGTCTATTATCGAAAACACAATTTACTTTTGGTACCAACTTTCCAAAAAGGCAAAAACACCCATGTAGATTTTGATATAAAAAGTACCCAAGGAATGTGTGTGTATATGCCGATGAGCGAAGTAATGGCCAATTACAGAAAAGAAAAAAGCCTAGAAAAAGCTACTTTTTCCATGTTTTCAGCTGCTCCAGGAGACGCCAGTAACCCCTTTGCAATGAACAGAGGGGGGATGGGGCCACCACCTTACAATGACGGTGATGAGTTAATGCAATCTACTGATAATTACTAAACGGAATTACAATGGTCGCGATCATAATGATACTCAGTATTGGGGTCATCATTTCAGAAACGATTGCAGCAATTGCTGGCATTTCCCAACACCGTAAGTTAAGTGACTCCCTTTGGAGTTACTTAACTTACTATTTGATTTGGATTAGCACACTTGAGTGGATTGGATGGCTGTCAAGATTATGGAATAAAATGGACTTCAACAGCAGATTGTATAATTATGTCTCTATACCTTCAGAATATTTATTTTTTCTATGGCTGTTGAGTCAGCTTATTAGAAGTAGAAAACAAAAGGTATTGGTAGTTCCTGAATATAGTATATTGATTTATGCAATAGCTTGGTTTTTTGACCATTTTTATTTTTCAAAACAAACCTATACTTTTCAGTCGTTTTCGGTGACAGTAGGAAGTATCTTGATGGTGATACTAATTATTGTGTATTTGTATCAAATTGTAGCATCAGACTATATTTTGTCTTTTGCTAAAACCATAGAATTTTGGGTTATTTTGGGCATCATTTCGTATTATCTACTATCCCTGCCTTATTATGGTACTTACAATACATTAACTCAAAATTATAAACACATTTTTGAAATATATCAGGTGATTGTGTACTGCTTATCTATTTGTATGTATTTACTATTTACGGTAGGTTTCCTATGGCAGAAAAAGAGCTAACCATATTTCTGATTCTGGTCAACGTAGTCCTGCTAATTTTTGTCGGCGGGATTTTGGCATTTATTGTACTTTACCGACAACGTAAAATACAATATATCCGTGAGACCCAATTACTTCAACAGCTTCATCAACAAGAACTTATCGAAACCCAACTGGCTATCCAGCAGCAGACTATGCGCGATATAGGCAGGGAAATCCACGATGATGTGGGTCAAAAGCTTACACTCGCGTCTATTTACACACAAGGCTTACTCCATTCTAAAACGATTAAAAGTGATGTTTTTTTTTCTCAAATATCTGAAATCGCCAAACTAATTGACACTTCATTACAAGATTTAAGGCAACTCTCAAAATCACTTGTCCAACCTGAGCTCACCCATACTTCACTAGAAGACCTACTTCGGCAGGAAGTAGTCCAATTCAACCAACTTGGAAGTTGCCATGTTCATTTATCACTTCCGTCGGCTCCTCTTTTATTGGATACTTCTATCAAAAATAATATCTTTCGTACCTCTCAGGAGTTTATGCAAAATAGCCTCAAGCACGCTTTTTGTCAAAATATTTGGATTAGTATATATATAAAACCAAACAGGCTTGATTTTGTATTTAAAGATGATGGTAAAGGGTTTGAAATAGATATGCAAAGTACGGGGATTGGATTATCCAATGTAAAACGGCGTTTGAGTGAATTAACTGCTTTTGATGAATCATTCGTATCAATTTTGGGCAGTGGCACTACCTTACAATTTTCAATTCCATTTTTAAATATTCCCGATGAAACACACAGTAGTAATTGTGGATGACCACTTACTTATCGCCAAAGCCATTAGCTCAATGGTACGCAACATGGCTCATTTTGAGGTTTTATATGAAGCTGAAAATGGTAGTGTGCTTATCAACAAATTCAAAACTCGCGACTCTGTCCCTGATATTGTATTACTTGATATTTCCATGCCTATAATGGATGGATTTCAAACAGCCCAATGGCTCCAAGAAAAATACCCTACAGTAAAAATACTCGTTCTTTCGATGCAAGATGATGAAGATTCGGTGATAAAAATGATAAAATACGGTGTAAAAGGGTACCTCCATAAAAATACTCCTCCTGCTGAATTAGAGAAAGCTTTAACAAATGTTACCGAACAAGGAATTTATTTTCCAAATTGGGCCACAAGTATTGTACTCCAAACAATTTCAAATAACAAACATAAGAAGCTTATCACCTCTGATGAAAAACTCAGCCATCGAGAGCTGGAGTTTTTACATTATGCTTGTACAGAACTCACCTATAAAGAAATCGCTGACCAAATGTGTTGTAGCCCACGTACTGTTGAAGGGTATCGAGACGCGCTTTTTGACAAACTCAATATCAAAACCCGCACGGGGCTTGCCATGTTTGCTGTCAAAGCGGGTATTGTCAAACTATGAAAAATCGAGTGAATTACCGAACTACCAACCATATTCTACAAAAGCTAAACCATTTAAAGGTAAAGGCTAAATAAATGTATTTAGCCTCACCATTCGCAATTTATAGCCTCAAAAAAAATTGACAAATCACTTTCGCCACGTCTTTTCCAACAATCTTAACCAATTCTTATGAAATATATTCTCAATATCGCTTTCGGCGTAGCCGCGTTGGCGCAGTAGGTCTTGGTACTTTTGCAGGTCGGAGATGGTGTCTAAGTCGTAAGGCGACTGCTCACGGCCAAACATTCCGTCCAAATCCGTCCCAAATGCTACGTGGAGGCTGTTGCCCGTCAATTGGCAAATGTGGTCCCAGTGATCTACGAGTTTATCCATCGTTACGCCAAACTCTTTGGGGTCTGATTGACGTTGTACAAACCCTGGTGCCATCATCCAAGCATCCAACGCCCCGCCAATTACGGCACCTCTTTCCACTAAACGTAAAATTTGCTCGTCAGAAAGTTGGCGTTGATGAGGCACCAACGTACGGCAGTTGTGGTGACTCGCCCAAATCGTACCTTTATAAATAGACAACGCTTCGTCAAAACCTTTGTCGGTAAGGTGCGTAGCGTCCAGAATTATTCCGAGCGCGTCCATTTCTCGTAATAAATCTTTTCCAGCAGCCGTCAAACCGTCGGTCGTAGCCGTGCCCGACGCATACCGACCTGGCCCGTACCAAGCAGGCCCAAGGGCACGCAATCCGTAGCCGTAGGCTTTTTCGAGGTAAGAAAGATTTACCAACGAATCTGCTCCTTCTAAGGATAAAATAAAACCAACAGGTTTGGTTTCGTCGGGGATAGACGTATTTTCCCACAACGCAAGGTGCTTTGTGAGCCCTTCATAATCCGTAATTTGCACCATTTCACCCAAATCTGTCATGGCTTGGTACCACGCGAGTTGAGCTTGGGTCATGGCCCAAGCTTGGGCGGGAGAATACCAGCCGTCAAAGGCACTGCCACGCTCGGTTACTCTGGCCAGTTGCGTTGCCACGACCAAGCCAATTTTCCCTTTTCGAAGTTCGGGCAACGAAACCGTCCCTTTACCACGGTCGCGTTTATCGGTTAAGTTTTTTTCAATTTCACGTTCACGAAGTTCCTGAACAGAACACGTATAGTCACGGTTCCATTCGACGGCATTCATGGCCATGTCGAGGTGTGCGTCAATGATAAGCATGGTTAATTTGTTAGGTACTTGTTCAAAACAGCCTCAAATCTATCAAATCTCCACGTTTTCCTAACTTATTTTAGCGTAGATTCTTGGAAACTTTTACTTTTTATCTATGTTTGCTATCGTAATCAAAGTTCCCATTTAAACCTCTTCCTTCCCATGAAAAAATGGATTTTATCCCTTTTTGGAGTAACTGCCATCGCTTCTTTATTGGCTTTAACTCCCTCTCGCACCACTGCCCCCTCTGCTGACCCTCGTGAAGACAGCCTAGCTGCTGACCGCGCCAAGCACGTAAAAGCCATTAAGGAGGCGATTGTGGGCAAAGAAAAATTACCCGCAGAACAGGTATTCAAAAACATTAAAATTTTTAAGGGTCAACCCGCAGAAGCCGTTTTGGGCATCATGGAAAACCGTTGGAGCAAAACGCTGGGCGTAAGCTGTAGCCACTGCCACAACCTAAACGACTGGGCATCGGACGAAAAAGGCGACCACAAAATTGCGACTGATATGGTGGCGATGGTGGGCAAAATCAACGATGAAGTCATTGCTGCGTTGCCTTCCTACGCAACTAAAGACCGTAAACCTCGCATCGGTTGCTCTACTTGCCACCGTGGCGAAGCACACCCAGGCCGTCCTAACGGTGCTCGTCCAGCAGGTGGCCCTCCAAGAAACTAATCATCTCACAATAAGACAGTTATTAACCTCCCGAAAGTTTAGAACTTTCGGGAGGTTTGTTTTTTAGACTACCACAATTGGGGATAGTAAACGGATAAAGAAGTCCATAACTTTGGCCATTTGAAGAAGTTTATCTTCTAGCACAAATCTGCTCAATATGCGCCTTCTGCTTTTCTTCCTATTTTTCGGAGTGCGGACGCCACTTTGGGGGCAGCAGGTGCTCACCATTACCGATGCCCAACGAAGCAATCCTATTGCACCATACGTGTATGTATTTAAGGACAAAACCAAGCAACTCACTTACGAACAAGTAGCCCGATTTCCGTTGGATTCTTTCCAGCGATTAAACCAACAGGAAATTGTTCAATTTGGTTATTTCTACGAGAAAATCTGGCTGCGGTTCGAGATAAAAAATAAGACAAAGGAAGACCTCTACCTCATTCATAGCTACCGGGGGTTTCGTCGGATGGACGTTATTATTATTGACGAAAACGGGCAAAAAAGGGCGTATCAGGCGGGTGAATCAATGCCTGCTTTCTATCAACAAGTACAGACAAAGCCCCCCGTTTTTCCAATCGGTAGTCATCCTTCTACTGTTTATCTTTCTATCGTAACGGGAAATGCCCACGGCGATTTTATTCACATTGGTAATTTGGAACAAGCACTCTCCTACCAGCGATTCAATACCGTCTGGCAAAGTTTTGCAATGGGTATTTATGTGCTTGTCTTTATCTATGCCTTTATTTTTGCAATTCGCCTGCGAGACTCTCTGATTGGCTGGTACGCCTTGCTGATGCTGAGTATTCTTTTCTTCTACGTTGATTATTACAGTTTTTTCCCCATCAACAAATACGTCAATACGGCTTTTGCTTATCAGCTTTGCTGGTCGCTTTTCCACGTTTATTTTCTCAACCTTCGTGCTTATTCCAAAAGCTTGTATTGGGCGATTTTAGGCTTAAACGGGCTGTTTTATGCTAATTCAGCCATTACTCAACTTGTTCAATTAGTGGAGCCAAGCTTCGTTTCTCCGCTTTTTCGGCTACTCCTGTGGCTCAAAGTTGACTGGGGCGGGTTTATTTTGCTCGTGTTGTTTCTTTTGTTGGTGAGTCTGATTTATGTGGCCATCAAAAACCTAAAGCAAGTCTGGGTGTATGCCATTGCATTCAGTATCAGCCTAATCGCCATGATTATCAGCATGTTCTCGCTCTATACTATTTCGTGGCTCCCCTACCTTCCTTACAATAATTTCTTTGTTCCCGGGACATTGATTGAAATCATCATGCTGGGCTTTATCCTTGCCGAACGTGCCAATAGACACCGCAAAGAACAAGCGCAAACCCAGAAACAACTCATCATTCAATTACAGGAAAACCTCCATCAGCAGCATAAACTCCTGCAAATCCGTGACGAAATCGCCCGCGACCTGCACGACGAAGTGGGCGCTACCCTCACGGGAATTGCGACTTCAGCCAAAGTTGTTCAGAAGAAAATGGACAACCAACAGCCTGAGCTTAAAGCCGTATTGGGCCAAATGAAAAACGATTCGGAAGAGGCCATTCAAACCATCAGAGATACCATCTGGGCCTTGAACCCCGACAACGATGCCCCCGAAAAGCTCATCGAAAAAATGAAAGCCGTGGGGTTTAAACTGCTTATCCCCCATGACATCATCTTTGTTTTTGAGAATGAAGTGCCTGTCAGCCAACTTCCCGTCTTTTCGATGGAACAACGGCGCAACTTGTATCTGGTCTATAAAGAAGCCCTGCACAACATCGCCAAACACAGCGAAGCAACCCACGCGCAGGTACGGATTTATCAACAAAACAGGGAGTTCCGCATTCGTATCTCAGACGATGGCAAAGGCTTTGATCCTGCCACAATCACTGATGGTAACGGGCTGAAAAATTTTCAAAAACGGGCGAAGGAAGGGGGATTTGAGGTGAACGTTTCGTCGAAAAGTGGGGCTAGAGTTGAGGTCGTGTTGTCAACTGCTTCTAAAACTTGATTATGCACTTTATTTGTACTTATTTTGGTATTATAACAGCATATACAACTACTTATGAGACAAATAACTCTTAACGTACCTGATAGCGAATTTCCTTTTTTTATGAAATTGGTCAATGCACTCCCATTTGTACAAGTTACTCATACAGAGACACTTGAGAACACATTGAATCCTTCAGAAAAAGAAACATGGCAACTTATTAAGGAAGGATTTGAAGAGCTGAAGGAGGTCAAGCAAGGTAAACGCAGAGCCCATCCTGTTCAAGACCTATTAGATGAATTAGATGCTTCATAAAATGGTACAGATTTATACCATTGATAGCTTCGACCGCGAGTTTAAGCGGCTCGCAAAAAAATATGCTTCATTAAGAGCTGACTTAGGTCAGTTAATCAAACAACTTTACGATAAATCAGAACGAGCCGATATACCAGATAAATTGTTGCAAGGTTTAATTGCTCAAGCCATAGACGCTAAATAGAAGAGAATTTGAAAACGCGCCTACCCAAATTGGGGAGAACGCATTCATTTGGTTTTCCTTAGCTTTATGGCAACAATCATTTTCAATCGCTCTCAATGATTAGTATCGTTATTTTTGAAGACAATAAAGTGCTTAGGCAAAGCCTGACACTCTATTTTAATAACACCGAAGGAATTTATTTGGCTGGAGCCTACGAAGATGCCAACGAAGCCGTAGCCAAAATCCGTAAACATCGCCCCGACGTAGTGCTGATGGATATTCAGATGCCTGGACTTTCGGGTATTGAGGCATTGAGTCGAATAAAAGCTACTTTTCCAGACACCAAAGTGCTGATTCACACCATTTTCGAGGATGACCACCGCATCTTTTCGGCGGTTTGCGGCGGTGCCTCGGGCTATGTCCTCAAAAGCCCTGACCCCGATGATGTACTTCAGGCCATACAAGATGTGTATCAAGGCGGCGCGCACATGTCGCCCGCCATTGCACTCAAAGTGATGCAGATGTTTCAAAGCCAGTTTGTGCAGTCACAACCCACGTATGTCGAACTGACAGGCAGGGAGCGTGAGGTGTTGGCTTGCATGGTTAAAGGGATGAGTTACAAGATGATAGCCCACTCGTGTAATTTAAGCGTCCACACCGTGCATTACCACATCAAGCACATTTACGAAAAACTACACGTCAACTCAGCCCCCGAAGCAGTGGTGAAAGCCATTGAGCAAAAGTTGGTTTAAAAACTACCAATTTTGGGGAGATTAGAGTTTAGATGAATCCCTGACCTTTGTCTCAGTCATTTACTAAGGCTTCCCTTGGAAATTACTTTTTCAAAAAATATTTTCAAAAAATCCACTCAATTTGGAGTGGATTTTTTGCTTAAAAATTGTCAAATTATAGA
>NZ_JACIBY010000010.1 GCF_014195535.1 Runella defluvii
AAAATGTGGGAAAGTAGGTAGCCGCCACAATATTAAAATCCGAGAGGAGCTCAGAAACGAGCTCCTCTTTTTTTGTCATACAATTTACTCCCCACCAGTGCCTCGCGTGCCGTTTGTAATAGCCACGGGTGGTACACTCAATGAAGAACCATTGTTGTACTGATCAGCACCAATATCTAGTTTAGCACCCCGCGCCTTGCCGTCATAATCTTTTTCTACCAAACTTTGTAGTACTTTCCCCACTCCAATGCACGGGCTACCGTCGGCTAAATGATAGGAATTGTCAAGTTTAGGATTGGTAAGGAAACTGTTACTATCAAATTTACTTTTATTCTTCCAGTTGTCGAACCCTAAAAACTCTTCGTATTCGTCGTCATTTTTATCTATGCGATACGACACTTGGCTGGGTTTGTAATAAATATTGTAGCCTAATTCATTTACCCCTTCGGGCAAACCTCGTAAACGCGCCATGTGTCCTTGAGCCGAAGCGGCTTGTACAAAAATATTATTAGCTACTTTGATGTCCTTAGACTTTGGGAATTTATCCCCTTTGGGAGTGCCGTATATCTCACCCCGTGCAATCAATAACGCCGCACTGGCATTTTGTGCTACATTAATAAACGTATTATTATATACCTGCGCATTTTGGGCAGCATAAAGCCCCACTCCTTCCCATTTTGTATTCACAACAATGTTATTTCGAATAATTATATTGATACTTTCATAATAATTGGGATTACTATCGGTGTCAAACCACTCAACATCAGTGTCGAGATAACCTGCAATTAAGCCCCCTTCACCACAATTCATGAGTAAATTTTGCTCAAAAACACAATCCTTAGCGCCTCCTTTGGCATAAAGACCATTCGTCGCTATGTCATGAATGTAGCAATTTCGGACGGTCATGTTGGAGCCATTAACGTTATCAATGCCTTCCGCATTTTGGGCCGAAACATTGGGAGGCCCAATGCCCGAGCGATAGATTTCACAATTAAGAACTTGAAGGTATTGGCAACCTGGCGCAATTTTAATGCAATCCCGACCCGTATCGTGGATTTTACAATTTAAGATTTTTACATTTCGCACGCCTCTTCTTTTCGAAAAAGGTACGCTACGGTCGTCGTCCCAATTGCTTTCAAACTTTATCCCATAAAGATAACCACCGACTATTTCGAGGTTTTCGATGGTGATATTTTCAGTGGTTGGTTCTCGAAACCACAAACAGCTTGTGATGTCTTCAACGGTCGTGGATGCCTTAATGATAGCCCATTCACCAGGATAGGAGTGAAGATGAATGTTGGACGTACGAAACTTAATCTCTTTGCTTTCGTGCGTTCCACCTCTCAGAACGATTTCCAAAGCTTTGGAAGGGTCAGCGCCGTCAGCGGCTTTTTGAATGGTTTTAAACGGCTTATTTTCGCTTCCATCGTTGGAGTCGTTGCCTGATGGGGAAACGTAAACAATGCCACTAAGTGTACCACTGCTACTATCACAGTTGGGCGGGGCTTGGGAACACCCGCAGGCTGTTGGGTCAGTGTCGCATTCATCGGTTTCGATGTTTTCTTTGCTGCATCCAAAAATACCCAGCAACAAAAAAATGGTAATGTAAAAAGAGGGGCGATTCATCAATGTATGAATTTAAAATGAGTGTCGATGTATGGAAAATAAAGGCAAAAGCGTACCTAACGAAGCCAAAAACAGCTTCGCAATGGATAAAAAATGTCCTTAAAAAGAGATTATTTGGGAATTCGGCTCAGCGTAGCGGTTATTTTTTTAGAATGGCGAGGGTCCGAACTTTTCCATGTACTAGAGCCGTCGGCATTATGATATGTAAAAGAAAGCGTTAGGGTCATGCCATCGTCTTGCCAATTCCCACTGTTTGCTTCTAATAGAGTGAAATTAGGAAGAACGCGTTTTTTCTCATCTTCGGGGCGGAAATTAAAGTGAAGATGATGGAAATCGTCTTTTTCAACAGCTCCATAAATCTCATATATTTCGGTACCTAATCGACTTTGAGCAATGGCTTTGCCGTCAAAAGCACGTTTGTTGTCCCTTCTTCGGCTACTACGTTTACGAGCTGCGTTGCGTTCGCGTTCTTCTTCCGTCACTGGCTCATCGATTTCTATTTCGAGCGTTTTTTTTACATTATCGGGGTCGATAAAACTTCCGTGCCATTTTCCTACCAATAATTTTGCGTTTTCATCAGAACTGTAAGCCCACGGTCGGTCGAAAGTATCAAACCAGTAGCTTGTGTAGTACTTACATTCATAAACAAGCCAACTGAGGAGTATCAAAGAACCAAGGGCGAGCACTATTTTTCTTTTGTTCATAATCTCAAAATTGCAAAACCTGAAAAAGTACCATTCTGATTGTTTGCGAGTAAAATTACGCTTCTTTCCGAAATTATATCTTCTTAAAGTTTTGCATGAGCGTCATTTCTTTGTAGGTCGATATTTTAGTGACATCGACCGTCAATGCTATGAAGTTAGAGGCGGTGGAAATTTGAAAGGTAAGGTCGCCCGCTTGGCCAATAGATTCTGCCAGCTTTTTTTGCTCACTTCCAATCTGGATAAGCTGGCCTCCTAAAATTCCATTAGCGTCAGACTTGTTTACTTTCAGTGTCCAGCGAATTTCGGCAGTAGTATTTTTTTGTAGATCGGTAACTACTAATCGCCCATCGCTAAAAAATTCATACACGATATTGATGCCTCTAGGCTCGGTATCGAAAGTGTCGTTGACTTTTGTGCCGTCAGATTTTGTGATATAATAGCCTGTTTTGGTTAGTTTCCACTTTCCGACGATTCCAGGGAAATTATCGGGTTGTGGGTCATTGGTTTGAGAGCCACAGCCTGCGCCCATATTCACGAAGAATACAACCAACAAAATGCCGTAAATGAGGAGTTTTTTCATGATTTGGAGGATTTATTTTAATTCCTTTTATAAATAACCTTCATTGATTTTGCCCCTTCGGGTACATACTTATCTTGTGGACTATACGCGTGCGTAGTGGTCATGGTGTTGCCAGAGATGCTCACTTGGTCGGTATTTGTAAGGTCTTTCATGCTGGTTGTGAGGGTGGAGCCGTTGAGCTTCCAAGTAGAAAGTACCGCAGGGATGGGGCAGCCTTTCGGGACGCGCATACTCAAATTTCCGTTGGCTTCAAAAACATACACAATATCAGCGGTGCAAGGCATTGATTTGGTAAGTTCTGCCATCACGTCGGTGGTTTTTCCGTCCGAATAGGTAGTGATGATGGCAGTTCGTTTCCAAGCACCCACGATACTTTGGGCTGACAGAGAGTGATTTATGGCGAGTAAGGTCAGCAGGGTAACTACACCTTGAGCGAGAAGTTTTTTCATCTGAATCTGCTTTATGATTTAATAAGTTGGATGGAGATTCCTGTAGTGGGGCCTGTGGCAGTGGTATTGTACATTTCGTCGTTGTTTCGATAAATAAACACCCTGCCCGACTGTATAATTACGGTTTTAAACCGCTGTATAGACTGCTTGCCCGTTACAGTTTCAAAATAACTGTCATTAAAATTGTCTTTTTTAATGATGATATAATTACCCGCATAAGGGTAATTCCACTTGACATTTTCCATTTTACTGGTTTTAGCTACGTCCGATAGCTCCATGTTTGAGGCCGTCCACTCGTCGGGGGCACCTGTTAGGCTTTTAAACGTAAGTGCTTGGCTGGCAGGGTTGTACTCAAACTTAAGTATGTTTTTATTGGTTTGGGTGATGGTAATGACGTTGTCTTCGCCCAAAACCCACGTGCCTCCTGACTCGCCCAACGCTTCGTAAAACTTAAAAACACCATTGGGCAAAAAGGAAACAGCAAAACACTGCGTGAGTACAAACTGCCTGTTGTCGTTTTCGCGAACGGGTTTGTATTTGAAAAAGCCCGTCCAAATACTGTTAGTGAGTTGTTCGGCGGGGGCTATTTCTGTTGTTTTACAACCCATCACCGATGAGATGATGAGCCCAAAAATGAGTAGCTTTTTCATGTTGTTTGGCGGAGATACTTTTTAACCAACGTTTTTTTTCGACGTGACACTTCTACTTGCTGTCCATTGTGTAAGACAAGCGATAGGTATTTTCGGGTATCGGACTTATGAACTGACACCTCGCTGATTCGGATTAAAAAAGAACGATTTACCCTTACAAAAACCTCTTTGGGGAGTTCGCGGGCAAAAAGCGCTAGGGTTTTAGAGGTGAGAATGCTCTTGCCGTTCCGAAAATAAATGGTGGTGTAATTGCCCATGCCTTCCAGCCACGCAATTTCTTCAATGTAAAAGGGCTGTTTCAATTGTAATTTTGGGCAGAGTTCAATGGTGTCTTTCATGGTGTTTTGCGATTAAAACTCGTTATTTATTTCCGCAGCCCTCTAAAAAGGCGGTAAAAACAGCCCCTTTTTGCGCTTCAAAACCTGCTTTAAGTAACACATACGTACCAGCATCATACGTGGCCGTTCCTGTAGGAAGCACTTTGTTGGTTGCTGTAATAGCCCCGTTGGTTTCGAAGCGCTGGTTAGTGGCAATCGTAGAGGGTAAATCGGTAGTTGAAATGCTGGATACGCAGGGAATAGTACGTAACCCCGTTCCGATAACTCCTACAGGTGGAGGAACGGTAAGCGAATTTCCACCCCATTCATCCGCCCCTATATCAAGTGGAAACGTACGGTTGGTGCCATCATAATCTACGTTTACGTTTTGTAGCGACTTCCCAGCATTGATACATACGCTATTGGAGTTGAGGTGATATTGGGGAGTAAGCGCAGGATTTCCTTCGCTGCTGTGGGCATCAAACCCCGAGGTAGTACGCCATTGGGTAAAGGTAAGATTGGATGTTTGGAGATAGGTGTAAGTCGGGGAGGTGGTATTTCGAAAATACCGATTGTAATCTATTTCGTTATTTGTCCCCGAAATGCCACTCGCTTGGTAGTCTTGGTGGAAACGAATGCGCACCATCGGCAAAGTGCTGGCTTCGTTTTCAACAAAAATATTATTGATGACTTTTACATCAACACAAGGCGATGCAATGGTCGTGGTCTCACTGACCCATACTTCGTTGGGGCCAATGTACAAGGGGGCTAAAGCTTCGCTGCCTACGTTGGCAAAGGTATTGTTAAGTACCTGAGGGCGTACTGCTGCGATAAGCCCGACGCCACCATGTTTGGTATTGGCAACGATGTTGTTGCGAATAATTCCATCGAAGTTTTCGTAATAATAGGTTTGATTATTGGGATCAAAAAGGTCGTTATCGGTGCCTCCCACACCCAACATGACTCCAAATTCACCACAATTGACGATAAGATTATTCTCAATAACTGTATTTTTGGCTCCTCCTTTCGCGTAAAGCCCCGTCGTGGCAATGTCGTGAATGTAGCATCCTCGAACGAGCATCTGGTCGCCGTTGACGTTGTCAATTCCTTCGGCGTTTTGGGCAGAGACATTGGCAATACCTACACCCGAGTGGTGAATTTCACAATTGAGAATAGCTATGTTGTCGCAGTAAGGAACCAGTTTAATACAATCGCGGCCTGTGTGGTGAATTTTGCAGTTTCTGACGGTAATGTTGCTTGTACCGTGCACAATCGGCTCGTCCCAGCCTAAATTATTTTCAAATTTAAGGCCATAATAATAACCACCAATAATTTCTAGGTTCTCTAACATTCCGCCCACAACGCAGGGTTCGCTGTACCAAATCGTACTGCTGATGTCTTCGATATGCGTGGGGGCTTGGATAATGGCCCATTCGCTGGCATATGACCGTAGGGTGAGGTTTGAGGTTCTGATTCTGAGTTCATTGTTAAGGACATACGTACCGCCTCGCAATTCAATTGTATCGTTGGGGCGGGCGGTATCAATGGCTTTTTGGATAGTCCGAAAAGGTTGCAAAACTGTCCCTGCGTTGGCATCGTTACCATTGGTGGCCACGTACCAAGTCGTAGGAGTTGCGCTAGGCGTTTTATCACATTGCGCCTTGAGCAACGTAGGAAAAACCAATAACAAAAGCCATGTTCTCATACCCTGTGAACGTTTATTTTCCTGTACCTGTAGGCAAATTCAACGCTGCTTCAATGGCGCTAAGACGGGCTTCTAACTGCCCATTTTTGCCTTGCAACTCTTTGATGGCTTCCAACAAATGCGGAATCAGCCCCGTGTAATTGACGCTCAAAAAGCCTTCTTGGTCGGTTTCGACTAATTCAGGAAAAATTTTCTGAACTTCTTGGGCAATGAACCCCGTTTGGAGCGATGTCTCTGGATGTTTTTTCCAGTGATAGTTGACGCCGTTTAGTGCTTGAATTCTGGTAAGAGAGCCTTGAATGGGCGTAATGTCGGTTTTGAGGCGTATATCCGAGCAGTTGGTGATGGTGGAATATGAGCAAATAGAGCCTATATTTACATTCAATCGCAAAAGCCATTGCGCCATGCTTTGGCTATAAATGCCAAACTCGTTGTCGTCACGCATTCCAATAAACGCCCGTAATTGGTTGTTGGCGTTGTTGTTGAACCAAACTCCCGCGCTGTTTTCGTTGGTTCCGCCGCTGCGCAGACGAGCTCTCCCGCCGACGTCCAGCGTGAAGTCAGGAGCGTTTCCACTAATGCCTATTCCAAGCCGCTCAGTTATGGTAACATTTCCCAAAAATGAACCAGCAAACCCGCCTCCGTAACTAATC
Organism: Runella defluvii; assembly: GCF_014195535.1. GTDB lineage: Bacteria > Bacteroidota > Bacteroidia > Cytophagales > Spirosomataceae > Runella > Runella defluvii. Next base: position 6,685 of record NZ_JACIBY010000010.1, read on the forward strand.
CCTTGTACTCCGATTCCGCCCGTATTCGATATGCCAAGTACCCCCGTATGCCCATCACCATAGACGCCATAGCCAAAAGATTCGCTTGATTTTCCCCAAAGTCCATGTTTACCAGAACCAAATACGCCTATGTTGTAGGCGCCGTTTCCACCAAGGGAAGGAGCGTTTTTCCCTAGTCCGACCACTCCAATAAATTGACTTTTGGGGTTGCTCGCGTCAGGCGTAATTTCTCCGTGCAGTCCTTCTTGGGAATAAATCCCCGTACCAGATGCCTGTGAAAAAATAGGAATGTAAGGAGACGTGGTATAAAGTGCGTGGAGTGAAGCTTTTGAAGTAATGGCGGTACTACCCGAAGTGCGTATCTCTACGACGGGGTTTTGGGCGTGTAGCACTCCATAGCCGATTGTGCAAAATAGTAATAATAGCTTTTTCATGAGAGAGGAATTAAAAGGGTTATCGTCCAGCGTTATAGATGCTCATTAACAGCGCTTTGCTGATGCGTTGGCCTGCTTTTTTGCCAATGTGTCCTTGGCCATCGGACGTGTCTATCCCGTTGACGTCGCTGGGGTCAGCAGAGGTATTACGATTGTCGGGACAAATGCGCCAGACGTTGCTTTGTTGGCAGCTACCGTCGTTGGCTTCAAGGGCTTGTAAGTCAAAAATGACATCAGTGCCTTTGAAGGTGTCTTTCATCCATTGCCCTACTTTCATTTTGGCGGCGTTTCCTTCGTACGATGAAGTGGAATACACCAACGGCGGGGTTACGTGCACAAAACGAAGCGAAGGCGATTGGGCACGGAGGGCATCAATCATGGCTTTGTACTCGGTTTGTACTTTTTCGTAGTTATCGTCCATGATGTCGGCGTAGCCAAACTTAAAAATCATGATTTGGAGTACGTCCTTGTTGCGAGTCGCATTTTCGCGAAATACCCTGATTTTTTCGGAAGGGTTTCCGTTTGGAATACCACCCACATCGACAAAAATCCCGCCTTTTAGCCCTTTGCCCGACGCCGCACCGTCGGTTTTGTCGCCTTTGCCGTAATAATCAAAAGGATAGCCGTTGGCTTTGCAGCCTTCTTCCAAATCTTGCCCGACGGATTGGTGCAAAAACAGGGCGTTCCAGCCCATGATGCGGCCTTTTTCGGAAGTCGAAAGTTTGTCCCAGTCGGCAACACCCGCCGTACCAACTACGCCAGGTTGGCCTTTGCCCATAGCCCCGTTGGTGACAGGATTCGTAGTGTCGGGGTCGTTGGGCGTGGGAGAATCTTCCGTGGGTGAGCACCCAATCCACAGAAGGGTTCCTATGAGAAAAAATGCGAGTCGTTTCATGGTTTTGAGAATGGGGTTAATGAAATACAAAAATTGGGATTTGCGTATGATAGTTAGTGGTAAAAAACGGACATTGTACGTGCGCATCGTTAGTAGGGCTTTTCACTATTTTAACCCGTATTTCTTCACAATAGCTGCTCGTTCTTCACCTGAGTTGGCACCATAGAAAAGCCCAAATTTTTCATTGAGGACATCACGCTCCCGACTTAGTGCCGCCGAACCACGCGGGAAACCGTTTTCGGGGGTAAGTTGATGGTAGATTTTTTCTAAAAACTCCTCAAACGGCTGGTTGAAGTACATATCTACGAAGCGCAGTGGCTTATCGGAGGCATTAAAAAAGGTGTGCTTAATCATGCGTGGGCGCAGGTGCCACCCGCCTGCTTCTACTTGCACAACTTCATCGCCCACCAAAACGCTGGCAGTGCCTTCGAGAACAAACATCAACTCGTCGAGCTCTTTGTGCCAATGTGGGGCGGGGCCCATGGTTTTGGGAGCTACGGCACATTCCACGCTCGAAAACAGCCCGTTGGTCATCGAAGTCCGAATCCAAACCCGTATGTCTGAGCTACCTTTGTGGTCGAGTGGAGGTAAAGATGGTAGTAAAACGGGTTTGATACCGTCTGGTAAAATCCCATGACTACTTTCTCCAAAAGCCGTTTGTGATAATCCAGTAAAGGCGGTCAAGAGTGCCGAATTGAGTAAAAAATCTCGTCGTTCCATGGTATCGTTCGTTTTGAATAATTGCTTTGTGAACTAAGCAAGTCAAAACTATACAGAAGAAGGTGGGGTATCAATCGGTACTCGACCAACAACAGTTTTAATAGACGGAAGACAGAATGGAAAGGGAAATCAAGCCTACCGAAAAGTAAATAAATCCTGATAGAAGCACACTTCTATCCCAAAAGCATCTATCTTTAACTGGTCAAGTGCTACTATTACATGAACCTGGATACTACTTATACCTGTGTTATCATTGATGACAATGAGATTGATCGTCTGACGGCACTGATGTATGCCAAAAAATACCCGATGCTGCGCGTGGTTGGGGTTTTTGAATCGCCCCAAGCGGCGATTCCCGTGTTGCAACAAGGACAAATAGACGTATTAATCAGTGATATTGACATGCCCGAAACCTCGGGTTTGGAGCTTCGAGCGCAGTTTAGGGCCATTCCCGTGTGCATTTTTATCACGGCCTACCCCGATTATGCCGCCGAGAGTTTTGACGTCGATGCCTTTGATTTTCTGGTAAAACCACTGAAAGCCGACCGTTTTGACCATAGCATGATGCGTTTGCAGAGTTACCTGTCGCTCAAGCGAAAAGCCGAACTTTTTGAATACAGTTTGGGTGGAAATACGGTCTTTATCAAAGATGGTCACCAGCAAGTCAAGCTGAACTTACATGAGATTTTGTATTTGGAAGCCCTCAAAGACTATACGCGGATTGTGACCCCGACCAAAAAATATAGTGTGTTGGCGTCGATTGGGCTATTATTGCAAGAGCAAGCTTTTCAGTCGTTTGTTAGAATTCACCGTAGCTATGCCGTGCAGAAGCACTACATTGAGCGAGTATCGGCGCAGCAGGTACAGGTTCGGGAATTTGCGTTGCCCGTGGGGAGAAGTTACAAAGAGGCTTTACTGAACTTAAAATGAAGACGTTAAAAAAGGGGGGCGGGATTATTTTGTTTCTGTTTGGGCTAATCAACGCTACGTATGCCCAAAAACAAGGACAGGCCCTGGCTGATTCGTTGGTAAAGGTTTTGCCTACGATTAAAAACGATACCCTAAAAGCCCGTACGTATAAGCGTATTGCGGAAGAATACTTCTTTATTAACTCAGACAAAGCCCTTTATTACAGTCAATTGGGGCTAAAACACGCGCAAAAAATGCCGTGGAAGCGGGGAATTGGCGTGTTTACGGGGGCAATAGGGCGTGCTTACAGTGATAAGGGGATGTACGATTCTTGCCAATTGTACTTTCAACGGGCACTGGCGGTGTACCGCGAAATTGACGATAAATGGAACATGACCTCGATTTTGAACAATCTGGGGGCGGCGGAACAAAACATTGCGTCCAATTATCCCAAAGCCATCGACTATTACTTAAAAGCATTAAAAATCTCCGAAGAACTGGGCGATACTTACCTGAAAACGTTGGCATTGGGCAACGTTTCCACCACATTTTTAGCTCAAAAAAACTACGAAAAAGCACTAGCTTATGCGCTTAAAGGGCTCCAGGAAGCAAAAAAACAAACCAAGGAGTCTGAAGGCGAGGCTCAACGGGAAGTAGGGCAGTCGATGATGAAGGTGATTTCGGTGTATATCGCCAAAGAAGACTATACAAATGCCAAAAAATACCTGTTTCAGGCCATTCCTCTCTTAGAAAAAACGGGAAATTTGGAAGGGTTAGCAAATGCGTATGGTAGCTTAGGTACGATTTCGGATAAGGACATCGACAGTAAAATTCGCTATAATCTCAAGGCATTTGAGGCATGGTCGAAAGTAAACCCCATGCAGTCGGATGCGATTCAGAATGCGGGAAACCTCGGCGAAGCGTACATTGAAAAAGCCAAAAGCCAGCCGAGCCAACAAAAGGAACTGCTACAACAAGCCGAAAAATACCTTCAAATCGCCATCAGCCGAAGCAAGCAAAAGGGAGAGGTAAGCAACCAATCGTACTGGACGGGCGTTTTGGCCGAATTACAGGCAGAACGAGGAGATTATAAAAACGCCTATCTCAATTTCAGGGAGTTTCAAGCGGGGCAAGATTCCATTTTTTCCCAAGAAAATAAAAATAAAATAGCCGAGGTAGAAGGCAAACGTGAAATAGAGTTGCGCGACAAACGGCTTGAAATCAATCGATTGGAATTGGAGAGTCAGAAAAAACAGCGAGTGGGTTTTGTGATTGGGCTTGTGCTGTTGGGAGTGATTGGGGCTTTGTTGTATTGGCAAAATCAGACGCGGAAGCGCACCAATACGACGCTGTTGCACCTCAACAACGAATTGGACGAAGCCAACAAAGTGAAAGCCAAATTCTTTGCTATTTTGAGCCACGACCTACGAAGCCCCGTGTCGAACCTTATCAGCTTTTTGAACCTCCAAAAAGAAGCCCCTGATTTGCTTTCGCCCGAATTGGCTGCCGCGCACCAGCAACGCATCACGACTGCTGCCGAAGGATTGCTCGATACGATGGAGTCGATGCTGTTGTGGAGTAAAAGTCAAATGGAAAACTTTCGGCCACAGGTGAAGGAAGTGGCTGTAAATGAATTGTTTGAATATTTGCAAAAATTCTTCTCTGGAAATACGGGAGTGGTGTTTCAGTTTGAAAACCCCAGCCATTTACACGTCGTAACGGACGAAGATTACCTCAAAGTGATTATGCAAAATCTGACGGGCAACGCCTTAAAAGCACTTAAAAACGTTCCTAATGGCCACATTCGTTGGGAGGCACGAGAGGAAAAAGGGCAGGTTATTTTGGCCATTACGGACAATGCAGGTGGGGTTTCGGAACAGCAATTGAGCGCCCTTTACTCCGAAACGGCCAACGTGGGTGGAAAATCGGGGCTGGGCTTGCACCTAATTCGCGACTTGGCCAAAGCGATTTCCTGCAAAATCACGGTAAACCCCACGCCCAACGTTGGGACGGAGTTTCGGTTGGCGTTTGGGTAAATGGAAGTGAGCAAATTTAACCATTAAAGTTGGCCAGTTCTAAATTGTTCGAAAAGCCTCTTGGCTGCGTTTCCTTGTTTTGTTGGTAACCTTTCGCTGAAAAATTTATCAAATTTGACAAACATAAAATACCCAAAACGAGAGTACTCATTTTTAGGGTTTTGAAGTAGTGCTAATTTTTCAAAAAGCCGTTTTATAGCATGACGAGCTTTCTCTTCGGTAATTTTTTGCATTTCTAAATCTCTCAACTCTGTTTGTAGCTGATCAAAGAAATAATTGAGAATTTTTAATCTTTTTTCAACCAAGTCTTTTCGATTTAGGTCACAAATTTCAATTGTTTTGATGGCTCTTAAATTTTGATTCGCCGCATCAACTCTCCCATTAGGCAAAAAAATAAAAAGACGTTCTGCTTCATCTATTTCTGGGTGTAGCAGAAGAGCTTGTTCTTGCTGAAACACTTGTGAATTAGCAATGCTGGAATCAACATCCAATAAGCCCTCTTGGGTGAAGTTAGGCGACATAACACGCATCCCTGATACGGGGAAACTGTTGCGTTTTTTATTATTGCATTTAGAGCAGCTCAAAAATAAATTACTCCACTCATAGCCTATCCAATAATATCCCTCGTGCAAATTATCCTCAGTTACTTTGGCTTTGGGTCGATAATGTTCTACTTGCATAGGAGCACCCGCACGAGTATCTGTTTCACAATAAGCGCATTTGCCATGATAAAGAACAACGAGTTCATCATACACACTGTCTCGGTAAACTTTTTTCTTAAACTCGTGGTTGCCTTTCTCGCTCAAAGTCAATTGGATAAGTCTCGTACGCTCATCGGTAGTTAGTTTGACAGGTGGATTGGTGAAATCTTTCTCGACTCGAATCATCTCCTATTTTTAGTTGGCCTTGGGTTCAAAAAGTGCATCGGGAAATTGTCGATTACTGGCTTCAAATTCAGCCAAATACTGCTCTACTTCGTTGTTATGTTGCATTTCTTCAAACAAATCCTCCGTTCGCGTTTTGGTTATGTCATCATTATTGACCGAAAGCACATCTTCCATGTCAAAAATACCCGATGTCAATAGTAAATTAGGTGTGAGATATTTAAGATTAATCTTGATATTCTCTATTTTAATGCCTTCTTCTTTAGTACGATTCACCTTCAAAACAACAGAATTGGTAGGTGCACCGAGCAACGGAATTGGGCTATGCGTAGAAACAATAAACTGCACTTTGGGAAAAACATTTGAAAACAACTGCGGAATCTGTTTTTGGAGTTTGGGATGCCAGTGTAGATCCAACTCATCAATGATAACAATACCTTTCAATTGGGAAGGGTCGCTCACTTCGGGTTGTAAGTGGGAAAGGCGGACAATCATATCGCCTGCCAAGCCAATAATAGCTCTAAATCCAGATGCTAATTTTTGATAAGGTAGAGGTTCGTAGGTTTCAGAACCATCTACTATATCTTTTTCAATGTATTCGATTTCGCTTGTTTTTTCGTTAAAACGTACATCAGATAAGTTTGGAATAAGTTTACAAAGCGCTTTTTTGACCAAATCGAATCGTTTTGTGTTTTTTTGAAGCAGCCAATCTTTCATTTTAGCCTCTATATTGAGCAGTGCTCCATCAGAATTGAAGAGATTGTAGGTCAATGAACTCATGCGCGCTTCGTCACTGATTTTAGCATCAGCTTTTAGATTCAGCCTTACTGGGCCATAGGCTGCAAGGTATGGTAGCGGGTGTGGATTTCTCCAACAGTCGTTAACGAAATTTTCTTTGTCATTTTTATACGCAACTTGTATATTGATACTTTCATCCTGAATCAATTCAAAGTTTCCGTCTTTGCTGCCGTTTAGCCCCAGCAAAATAGATTGGAGTACCGTAGATTTACCAAAACCATTTTCTCCTACCAAAAATACCCATTGGGTGTCAACGGGCAGATTGTCTATCTCTGCTGATTTAATACCCTGAAAATTGCTTACCAATAAACTTTTGAGACAACAAGGAAGAACTTTGTCCTCTTCTTCATAGATATCTTCTTCTGGTTCTAATTGTGGACTTTCAAAAAGAGAATTAAGGTTTATTGAATCATATTCCCTGATTTTTTCAGTCCATTGTATGAAATCTTCTTTTATACTTCCATCAAAAGACTTATATAAATCGGACCCATTATCATTATAAGGAAAAATCCTCTTAAAATAGCTATTTGAACCTTTAGCAATCTTAAAATAGAAATCTTCATACTTTTTTGTTCTTATCAAAAGAAGAAATTCTTTATCAGAACTAACCACCAAATCTAAACTGGGGTCTTTGATAAGCGGTTTTAATTCTTCTAAATCCCGTAAAACCTGTAAAGGTAATTTCTGCTTATCCATTCTTGGAATGTATTTTGCGTTTTATCAAAGTTAGAAAAAAATACGAAAAACCTCTACCGATGCACCCCCAACAGCTTTCCTTCTACGGCTTCCCAAGTGTAACGTTGACTTAGATTTTGGTCAAAAACAAAGGTTTTCTTTTGAGCAACCAATGCTTCGAGCAGCTTTTGAGTATCCGTAATGTAGTACGAGTCGGTGACGTAGCCCAAATTTTCCTTTTCGACAAAGGAAGCGACTTTGATTTCAGCATTGATAATAACGGGCGTCTGTGCCTGAACCGCATCGTAGATTTTGTTGGGACTGGCGTTGAGGTTGTTGTCGTTGATGGGTTCATAGACCGACAAAATATAGTCACATGCTGAGGCCAATCGCATGGTTTCTTGCTGCGTTTTTACCCCCAAAAACGCCACTTGAGGATGTTGACAAAGTTGGCGAGTAGGTTCGTCATATACCCATCCAATGGCCCAAACGCGCACTTTGGGAGAAAGTGTTACCAAGTCGTTCAGCAGTTGGGTTCCGCGCGTTACGCCCAACGAACCGCTGTATAAAATCAGTAATTCGTCGTCGCTGGCGGTTTTGGGCTGGACGTCCGTAAAGGCATAAGGATAATTTTCTACGACGACTGTTTTCTTCCGAAAGCCTTCGGGTACGAGCTGTAACCGATTGTCGTCGGTAACAATGATAGCCGAAGGAAGGCTGTACACCCACGATTGTAACGACCGCACCAACGCACTGCTAGAGCGCAAAAAGATGGAATCAAAAATATCGGCCACCAAGCGGCCGCGACTCCACCACAACAACGGATAAAAAATCACCAAAAGCTGCTCGTTTATGACGTGGATGCTGTCGTATGCGTGAGTAAAATACAGCTTTAAAAACATACCCACGTACCGAACCAACGTTCCGATGGATTTATGATGACCTCTGACCAAATGAAACTCGTGGCAAAGCGGTTTCACAAACGACTGAGATTCGTCCCGACCAATGCCCAAATAGACAACATCAAAGTGTTTCGATAACGTTTTGATTTCTTTGTTGATTCTAGTATCCGAGCCGTCGTTGATACAGAGATAAAGCAAGTAGGGCATGGGTCTGTTTTATAAAAGTGTTTTCACTGCAAACTAAATTTAGATTGCCCTAAATTGCTACTATGTAACAGTTCGTTAATGGTTAATTGTTGATTTTTATTTATAAAAAATTGATATTCTGCTATTTAAGTGTTCTGTTGAGCCCCAATTATTAAACCTAATGTTAACCAAGTTTGTAACACTCTTTGCACTTTGGAGGGCTTGGAATCTTGTTACTTATGCCGTTTGTTACTTCATCAACGGACAATGTCTGTACGATTTCGGACACTGATTTTTGAAAATAGCTCCAACAAAGGTGGTTTTTGTTGTGGCACGATTATTTCATCTAAAAAATTGTATCTAATCAATGACCGACCATTTTATGAGAAAAACGATACTGGGAGAACTCGAAGAACTGGTGCTACTGGTGGTTGCCGCTTGCAATGAAGACGTATATGGAATCCCCGTTATGGAGGAACTTCAGCAGCAAACGGGCCGCGACTTTACCATCAGCGCGGTACATACTACGCTGTATCGTTTGGAAGAAAAAGGCTTTTTGTCGTCCTCGGTGGGAGGGGCAACGGCCGAACGAGGAGGGAGGCGCAAGCGATTATTTGCGCTGACTGCCGCAGGTGGTGAAGTATTGCTGGAAATCCAACAAACCCGCACCCGACTTTGGCAGTCGATACCGCAAGCTAAACTTGAACTCATGGGTTTATCAGCCAATCCGTTTTAAATGCCCGTATGAAAAAGTCAACCAACTCTTTGCCAGACCAACCTCCCCGCTGGGCCGATCAGCTTTTGGAATGGTTTGTTGCGCCACACTTACTGGAATACATTCAGGGTGACCTGCACGAAAACTTTCATAAGCGAGTCGTAAAAGTAGGCATCGCTCGCGCCCGCCGCGAGTACCTGTGGGCTGTATTTCATTGCCTTACTCCCTTTTTTACTAAACGACAAACGATCAAATCCAGTTATTCCAATCAACCCTCTACAGTCATGTTATCCAATTATTTAACCATAGCTTTCCGCAACTTGTGGCGGCAAAAGGCATTTACGGCCATCAATATCGTCGGTTTATCGGTAGGACTCGCTTCTTGCCTGCTGATTGTACTGTATGTGTTGCACGAATTGAGTTACGACAGTTACCATGCACACGCAGACCGCATCTATCGAATGACGATGCACGCGCGTATGGATGAAAAAGACATCAATTTAGCCTATTCAACGGGGCCTTCGGGACAAGCCCTGTTGCGCGAATCGTCAGGGGTAGAGGCTGTTACTCGACTGCGGAAAGAAGGGGCTTTTTTGGTCAAGCATCGTCAGGACATCATAAAAGAGGAAAAAGTTGCCTTTGTGGATTCTAACTTCTTCTCCGTTTTTTCGCTTCCGATGATGAAAGGAAGCCCCAAAAATGCACTCGCTGAACCCAATACGTTGGTACTCACCCAAACAACTGCCCAAAAGTATTTTGGCAAGGCCGACCCCATCGGACAATCTCTTACTTTGGGCAATTTAGGGCTTTTTCGGGTAACGGGGGTTTGTGAAGATGTTCCTTCCAATACGCATTTCCACTACGATATGTTTGGGTCGTTTGAATCGGTCAAAACGGGGGATAAGTGGCTGGCGAGTGGAGCTTATACGTACGTACGACTTCGGGAAGGGCATTCCCTGACGCAGGTAGAAACCATCAGTCGGGGGTTTGTCAGTAAGTACATCGCTCCCGAAATCAAAGAGTTTTTTGGCATGGACTTTACCGAATTTCAGAAAAAAGGCAATCGTTTTGGCTTTCAATTTCAACCGATTACGGATATTCATTTGCATTCTGATTTGGACGATGAATTAGAAGCCAACAGCGATGCTAAGTACGTCTATATCTTTTCGGTCATTGCGTTTTTTATTCTGTTATTGGCCTGTATCAATTTTACCAATTTATCGACGGCAGGTTCGGCCAGCCGCTCCAAAGAAGTCGGAATACGGAAAGTGTTGGGTTCGGTGCGGACGCAATTAGTTACTCAGTTTCTGACCGAGTCGGTCTTACTTACTTTTTTTGCATTGGTACTGGCACTGGTTTTGGTCTTTTTGCTTTTACCTAGTTTCAATGTGTTATCGGGCAAACAGTTTACCGTCAATGACCTCGTCAATGGACGGCTTCTCATGGGAGCGGTGGTGTGTTCCTTGGTGATTGGTTTGTTGGCAGGAAGTTATCCCGCGTTTGTACTGGCGTCGTTCAAGCCCATTACGGTGTTAAAAGGCAAGCTACAAATTGGCGGGCGGGGTGGTTGGTTGCGCAATGCCTTAGTAACCACGCAGTTTGTGGTTTCTATTGGGATGATTGTTGCGACCATCGTGGCCAACCGTCAAATCCAATTTATGCAAAACAAAAAAGTGGGATTTGACCGAGAACAAGTGCTGGTGCTGCACGATACGCACGTGTTAGAAGCCAAAGCTGACGCATTTAAAGCTGAATTGGCAAAACTATCATCGGTTGTGAAAGTGGCATCGGCTGGGTTTTTGCCAGCGGGACACACCAGTCAAAGCGTTGACGGAGTTCAGATTCAGGACGGAGCACGTACCGCCACACATCGTACCAAAGGGTACTACATCGACGAAGATTACTTGCCGACCTTGGGGATTGGCTTGGCGCAAGGGCGTAATTTTTCCAAAGCTTTTTCTACTGAAAACGCTTCGGTTTTGCTCAACGAAGCCGCCGTTCGGACTTATGGCTTTAAAAATCCGATTGGTCAGCAAATTTCTACCGTAGGCGACGGCTCAGCGGGCAGTAAACGTACCTATACGGTGGTAGGCGTGGTCAAAGATTTTCATTTTGAATCCATGCACCAGCACATCGCTCCTTTGGTTATTTTCTACGGTAAAGACAACAATCAGCTTGCGTTACGCATTCAGACTAATGATATTCCGACGCTTCTCCAAAAGATAGAACAACAATGGAAAGCTACTACCGATAATCCGTTTGCGTATTCGTTCTTAAACGAACGTTTTAGCAAGATGTACCAATCGGAGCAGCATATCAGCCAGTTATTTGCCGTTTTTGCAGGCTTAGCCGTGCTGATTGCCTGTTTGGGGTTATTTGGATTGGCTGCCTTTACTACCCATCAACGCACCAAAGAAATTGGGGTGCGCAAGGTACTGGGAGCTTCCGTGACGGGCATTGTGACGTTGTTGCTGACCGATTACCTCAAATTAATTCTTATTGCCACCCTCATTGCCTCGCCGATTGCGGGTTATACCATGAGCCAATGGCTACGCGATTTTGCCTACCGAATCGACTTGCCGTGGTGGGCTTTTGCGCTGGCGGGCGTGTTGGCTACGGTCGTAGCGGTCTTGACGGTCAGTTATTTGGCGATAAAAGCAGCTTTGGTAAACCCCGTGAAGAGTTTGAAGGCGGAGTAATTTTTAAAAGGGGCAAATTTGCAATGAGTTAAACTTGTCTATTTGCGCCTTGCTTACTTGCTGATTTGTCTCTTCGACGGATAGACATTCCAAGTTTTTAAAACTTGGAATGTCTCTGGTCACCAGCGGACAAACCCTGTACGATTTCGGACACTGATTTTTGAAAACAGCTCTTTTTGGGGCTGTTTTTTTCATGGCATGGTTATTTGTTTAGCAAATAATAATGAAATACTAAAACACGCTAACATACCCATGGGGCGCTCTTACTTAGGTGAATTTGAAGAATTGGTTTTACTCACGGTCGCGGTACTGGAAGGAACGGCTTACGGCGTCACGATTGCGGCTGAATTAAAACAGCGCATGAACAACCGCCTCATTAGTCTGAGCGGGGTACACATTGCATTGTATCGCTTGGAAGAAAAAGGCTTTGTCGTATCTGAGCTCGGGGGCGCTACGTCCGAGCGTGGTGGGCGTCGAAAGCGCTTTTTCCGAATCACGGCATTGGGTAAACGTACCTTGGCCGAAATGCGACAAGTGCGTAATGAGCTGTGGGACGCTATTCCAACTCCTTCTTTTTCTTGAGTGATGGAACAACAACCAAGTCCACCCCGCTGGCCCGACCGATTTTTGGGTTGGCTTCTCCCTTCGGAGCTTTACGAAGAGCTGTTGGGGGATTTACACGAGCAGTTTGCGTTTCAGGCCGAGGAGTTTGGAGTGCAGAAAGCCCGTTGGATGTATTTCTTTGAAGTTATCCGTTTTTGTCGCCCTTATTTTTTGCGACGTCGTTTTAGTGCCGATACTAAGTATTCAACCTCATACACATACAGCCCCACTATGATACGCAACTATTTCAAAATCGCTTTTCGTAACCTGTTGAAATACAAAGGTTACTCGTTTATCAACATCTTCGGTTTGGCGACAGGCATGGCCGTGGCCATGCTCATTGGACTTTGGGTGTGGGATGAGTTATCTTACAACAAATACCATAAAAATTACGACCGCATTGCCAAAGTAATGCAGCGTGGCGTATTTAACGGAGAGTTTGGGGCAGGCGCTCATATGCCAATTCCGTTGGGGAATGAACTACAAACGATGTATGCTGCTGATTTTAAACATGTTGTGATGTCTTCATGGACGTATGAGCATATTTTGGCATACGGGGATAAAAAGTTTACAAAACAAGGTAATTATTTAAGCCCCAACGCACCCGATATGCTGTCGCTCAACATGCTTAAAGGCACCCGAACGGGCTTAAAAGATCCTTCATCTATTTTATTGTCTGAATCGGTAGCGACGGCTCTTTTCGGTGATAACGACCCCATGGGGAAAATCGTAAAAATCGACAACAGATTAAACGTCAAAGTAACAGGCGTTTATGAAGACCTGCCTTATAATACCGAGTTTAGAGACATGACCTTCATTGCTCCGTGGGATCTTTACGTTTCGACAGAAGGTTGGGTAAAGCGTGCAAAAGACAATGCCGAATGGAATAACAATTCGTGGCAAATACTGGCTCAAATTGCACCCAATAGTGATTTTGAGACAATCAATGAAAAAATCAAGGGTATAAAAATAAAACACGTTCCAGAAATAGCTGTTTTTAAAAATGAAGTGTTCCTTCAACCGATGAGTCAATGGCACTTATACACGGGTTGGGACAAAACAGGGAAGTCAGAAGGCCGTATTCAGTACGTTTGGTTGTTTGGCATCATTGGTGTTTTTGTGTTGTTGCTGGCTTGCATCAATTTCATGAACTTGAGTACCGCTCGTTCCGAAAAGCGCGCCAAAGAAGTAGGCATTCGCAAAGCAGTGGGGTCGGTTCGTTCGCAGCTAATCAGTCAATTTTTCAGTGAGTCGTTGTTGGTGGTGGCCTGTGCTTTTGTGGTCTCTTTGGTGTTAGTGCTTTTGCTATTCCCGATTTTTAACGAAGTGGCCGACAAAAAGTTAACGCTTTTATGGGCTAACCCTATTTTCTGGTTGTTGGGCATTGGCTTTAGCATCCTAACGGGCTTGATTGCAGGCAGTTATCCGTCGTTATATTTGTCTTCTTTCCAGCCAGTAAAGGTTTTAAAAGGAACATTTAGGGCTGGGCGTTTTGCCTCAATTCCTCGTAAAGTGTTGGTAGTGATACAGTTTACGGTATCAGTGACACTCATTGTTGGGACGACGATTGTGCTTCGCCAAATTCAACACGCCAAAAATCGCCCAATTGGATACGACCGCAATGGGCTGATAACAGTAACGATGAACACGCCTGAGTTACATCAAAACTACAATACTCTCCGAGACGCGCTTATAAAAAGTGGCGGAGCCGTCGAAATGTCAACTTCGTCTGCCCCCGCTACAAATTTGAATTCACAAAACAACGGTTTCGACTGGGAAGGCAAAGACCCTAATTTTAAAGAACAATTTGGAACCATTGCGGTCACACACGACTTCGGAAAAACAGTCGGGTGGCAATTTGTGCAGGGCAGGGATTTTTCCCGAAACTTCTCGACTGATTCATCGGGCATGGTGCTTAACGAAACGGCAGCACGCTATATGGGATTAAAAAACCCAGTAGGCAAAATTGTGAAGTGGAATGGAAAACCTTTTCAAGTGGTCGGTGTGGTGAAAGACATGATGATGGGGTCGCCCTTTGAGCCTGTCTATCAGACCGTTTTTATGATGGATTATGGGTGGGCCAATGTGATAAACATCAAATTAAACCCTGCGTTGAGTGCGGGCGAATCGCTCAAAAAAATAGAAACCGTGTTCCAAAAATTCAACCCAGGAAGCCCGTTTGATTATAAATTTTCTGACCAAGAATACGAACGAAAATTTGCAGCCGAAACGCGCATAGGTCAATTGGCAGGGATTTTTGCGGCATTGGCCATCTTCATTTCCTGTTTGGGCTTGTTTGGATTGGCGTCGTTTGTGGCCGAGCAGCGCACCAAAGAAATCGGTATCCGAAAGGTACTTGGGGCTACTGTTCCCAACCTTTGGGGCTTATTATCCAAGGATTTTGTCGTGTTGGTGATTATCTCCTGCCTTATTTCTACGCCGATTGCGTGGTATTTCCTCAACGGTTGGCTGCACAAATACGAATACCGCACCGAAATATCATGGTGGATTTTTGCGTTGGCTGCAGTTGGTGCTTTGGTAATCACGCTGCTAACTGTGAGTTTTCAAGCCATCAAAGCGGCGTTGATGAATCCCGTAAAGAGCTTAAAATCAGAGTGATTTTAAAAGGCAAAATGCAAGTAGGCAAATTTGCAATGAGTTAAACTTGCCTATTTGCCCCTTGCCAACTTGCCTACTTAATTAAGCACCATGAAACCACCCGCTTGGCTCGATGCCTTGGTCAAACGATTTCTCCCTTCAGAGCTTTACGAAGAGCTGTTGGGGGATTTACACGAGCAGTTTGCGTTTCAAGCCGAAGAGTTTGGAGTGCAGAAAGCCCGTTGGATGTATTTCTTTGAAGTCATCCGTTTTTGTCGCCCTTATTTTTTGCGACGTCCTTTTAGTGCCCATTCTAAGTATTCAACCTCTTACACATACAGCCCTGCTATGATACGCAATTATTTCAAAATCGCTTTTCGTAACCTGTTGAAACACAAAGGTTACTCCTTTATCAACATCTTCGGTTTGGCAACGGGCATGGCCGTGGCGATGCTCATTGGACTTTGGGTGTGGGATGAGTTATCTTACAACAAGTCCTTTAGAAACTACGACCATATTGCTCAAGTTTACAATCACGTCACTGAGCCTTTGGATCAAAAACAAGTAGAAGGGAGTAGTCAGCCACAACCAATGGCTAAAGTGTTACGAGAAAAATATGGACACATTTTCAAGCATGTGTTATTAGTACAATGGGAGGGCGAAACCACCTTAGGTGTGGGTAATGATAATTACATCAAAAGAGGGCAGTTTTTTGAAAACGGCGTAATAGATATGTTTTCCCTAAAAATGCTCAAAGGCAGCAAAGAAAGCCTCAATGACTCACAAGGGATGATTCTGTCTGAATCAGCAGCTAAGTCTATTTTTGGCGATAAAGACCCCATAGGGGAAGCCGTAAAATTAGACAATAAGTTTTATTGCAAAGTGAGCGGTGTCTATGAAGATATTCCCCAAAATTCTACGCTAGGCGGCATCCATTTTATCGGTAATTTTGAATACCTACGTACCAACGAGAAGTGGATAAAAAACAACGAAGAGAGGTGGGATGCCAGCTCACAGCGCATTTTTGTACAAACGGCCGATAATGTTACGATGGAACAGGCAAATGCCGCAGTGAGGGATTTTTATTTGAAAGATGCACCTGACAATCTTAAAGAACTAGCCCCTAAATACAAGGCAATACTTTACCTAAACCCCATGAAAAACTGGTATTTGTATTCTGAATTCAAAGACGGATACCCAGCCACAGGACGGATTACTTTTGTGTGGCTGTTTAGCATCGTGGGGATATTTGTATTGCTTTTGGCTTGTATCAATTTTATGAATCTAAGTACGGCTCGAAGCGAGAAAAGAGCCAAAGAAGTAGGTATCCGTAAGGCCGTTGGTTCGATAAAATCCCAATTGGTCAACCAATTTTTAGGGGAATCGTTTTTGGTGGTAGGGCTGGCGTTTTTCGTCATGCTGGGTATCGTTGGGGCATCTATTGGCGGGTTTAATGAACTTGCCGATAAGCAAGTGAGTATTCCGTTTTTCAATGTGTATTTTTGGGGGATTAGCTTCATTTTTCTTGCTGCTACGGCTTTGTTGTCAGGGCTTTACCCTGCCTTCTATTTGTCTTCCTTTGAACCTGTAAAAGTACTGAAAGGCACAATTCGGTTAGGTAAATACGCTTCGCTGCCGCGTAGAGTTTTGGTGGTTGTGCAGTTTACGGTTTCTGTGGTGTTGATTATCGGTACTATCGTCGTATATCAGCAAATCCAATATGCTCAAAACCGTCCTGTGGGGTATGATAGAAGCAGTTTGGTGAGGATTTCGATGGACGACCCCAACTTTGAAAATAGTAAATTGGTCATGAAAGATCAGTTACTACGAAATGGCATAGCGTCAAATGTCGCTTTTTCAAATATGCCCGTTACATCCGTTTGGGACAATTGGGGAGGGTTTGATTGGAAAGGCAAAAATCCAGATGCCGAATCCAGTTTTTCGGTGACCCAATTAGACGAAGATTTTGGGGCTACCATTCAATGGAAAGTAAAACAGGGGCGTAACTTTTCTAAAGAATTTGGGATGGATACCGCCGCTGTTATCATCAATGAATCGGCAGCAAAATACTTGGCTTTGAAAAATCCAATAGGTGAGTATATCACCTCGACAGGCGACGGTAAGCGCCGCTGGCAAATCATCGGTGTTATCGAGGATTTAGTGGCTGAATCGCCCTACGAGCCTGTGAAAATGGGTTTGTATATGTTCCAACGAAATGTTCGTGCTTTGGGACAGATGCAAATAAAAATCAATCCTAACTTACCTATGTCGGAGGCACTTACCAAAATTGAGGCTACTCAGAAAAAACTTGTTCCGTCTGCCCCTTTTCGCTATTTTTTTGTGGATGAGGAGTACAGTAAAAAGTTTACAGCTGAACAACGCATCGGCAAATTAGCGTTCCTTTTTGCCATTTTAGCCATTATGATTTCCTGCTTAGGTTTATTTGGCTTGGCTTCCTTTATTGCTGAGCAACGCACCAAAGAAATCGGAATAAGAAAAGTGTTAGGAGCCAGTATAACTAATTTGTGGGGTTTACTTTCAAAGGAATTTGTACTGTTGGTGGTTATCTCGCTTTTTATTGCGTCGCCAGTTGCGTATTACTTTATGAATAACTGGATTCAGAAATACAGCTACCATACCGCTATTTCATGGTGGATTTTTGTGGCGGCTGGAGCGGGAGCATTAATAATTACCCTCTTGACGGTCAGTTTTCAAGCCATCAAAGCGGCGCTGGTGAACCCCGTAAAGAGTTTAAAATCAGAGTGATTTTAAAAGGCAAAATGCAAGTAGGCAAATTTGCAATGAGTTAAACTTGCCTATTTGCCCCTTGCCAACTTGCCTACTTAATTAAGCACCATGAAACCACCCGCTTGGCTCGATGCCTTGGTCAAACGATTTCTACCCTCGGAGCTTTACGAAGAGCTGTTGGGGGATTTACACGAGCAGTTTGCGTTTCAGGCCGAAGAGCTTGGAGTGCAAAAAGCCCGTTGGATGTATTTCTTTGAAGTTATCCGTTTTTGTCGCCCTTATTTTCTGAAACGCCGTTTTCGTGCCGATGCAAAGTATTCAACCTCTTACACATACAGCCCCGCTATGATACGCAATTATTTCAAAATCGCATTTCGTAACCTGTTGAAACACAAAGGTTACTCGTTTATCAACATCTTTGGTTTGGCGACGGGCATGGCCGTGGCAATGCTCATCGGACTTTGGGTTTGGGATGAACTGAGTTTTAACAAAAACTTCAAAAACTACGACCGCATTGGGCGAATAATGGTGCACAATGGCGAAGGAACGTACATGACAAACCCCATTCCGTTGGCAGCCGAGTTGCGCGCGTCGTATGGTTCTGATTTTAAATACATCGCCATGACTACCTCCACGCAGAAGTATGCGATATTGTCGGGGGATAAAAAGTTCTTTCAATCAGGGAGTTTTATGCAGCCCGATGCCCCCGAATTGTTTGGGCTAGACATGGTGTATGGAACCCGCGCGGCGCTTAAAGACCCTCATTCGGTTTTACTATCTGAATCGCTCGCCAAAAAGCTTTTTGGCGAAGAAAATCCGTTGGATAAAATCGTAAAGATAAAAAATCGGATGGAGGCAAAAGTGGCGGGCGTGTATAAGGATTTGCCCAAAAACTCGGAATTTCAAGACCTGACCTTTATCGGGCCGTGGGATTTACTGGCTTCTTTTATGAGTTTTATGAAAGAGCAAGAAAACGATTGGAACGATAATTCATACAAGATTTATGTACAGCTTGCTCCTCAAGTTGACTTTGCGGGTGTTTCGGCCAAAATTAAAGACATAAAACGGAAGCATTTGGATGCAAAGCGCGTCGCATACAATCCCGAATTGTTTGTTCACCCGATGAGCCAATGGCACTTGTATGCCAAGTTTGCCAACCGAAAAAGCGTGATGAGCGACCAACTCGAATTTATTTGGCTGTATGGCGTTATTGGCGTGTTTGTGTTGTTGTTGGCTTGCATCAATTTTACAAACCTGAGTACAGCACGTTCCGAAAAGCGGGCCAAAGAAGTCGGGATTCGGAAGTCGATGGGGTCGCTTCGCCAACAATTGATTGCGCAGTTTTTTGGAGAATCGTTCTTGGTTGTTTTTATTGCCTTGGGTTTTGCGTTGCTTTTGGTGCAACTGGCGTTGCCTTTTTTCAATGAGTTGGCCGATAAAAAAATAACAATGTTATGGTTAAACCCTGTTTTTTGGCTGTCGGTACTGGGCTTTAGCGTATTTACGGGCTTATTGGCAGGAAGCTATCCTGCGTTTTACTTGTCTTCTTTTCAGCCGATAAAAGTGCTTAAAGGAATCGGTTTCCCGTCGTCGCGTTTGCGGAGAGGAGCCTTTGCCCCGACGCCACGGAAAATTTTGGTAGTGATACAGTTTACGGTTTCCATTGTGCTAATCATTGGCACGAGTGTTATTTATCTCCAAATCCAGCACGCAAAAAACCGAAACGTGGGTTACGATAAAGAAGGGCTGATGGCCGTCTATATGATTACGCCCGACCTTTACCAAAACTACGAAGTGATTAAAAACGAGTTACTTCAGTCGGGAGCGGTGTCCAACTTGGCCGTTTCTTCTTCTCCGATTACGGATGTGTGGGAAAACCAAAGTGGGTTTGAATGGAAAGGTAAAGCCCCAGGCTTTGAAGATAATTTTGCGACTTTCCGAGTGACGCACGATTACAGCAAAATCGTAGGGTGGCGCTTTCGGGAAGGACGCGATTTTTCCAAAAAGTTTTCAACAGACTCTTCGGCCATTGTCATCAATGAGACGGCCGTAAAGTACATGGGCTTGAAAAACCCCATTAACGAAACGGTAAAATGGAACGGGAAAAGCTACGAGGTGATTGGTGTCATCAAAGACATTGTGATGGGATCGCCCTTTGAGCCGATATTGCCTACGGTGTTTTTGTTGGATTACAACAACCAATACACGATTAACATCAAACTAAATCAGACAATGGCCACTTCTACCGCCGTTGGCAAAATAGCCGAGGTGTTTCAAAAGTATAATCCTGCGGTGCCGTTTGATTACAAATTTGTGGATGAGGAATATGCCAAAAAATTTGCCAATGAAGAACGTTTGGGCAAAATAGCCTCCATTTTTGCCATTTTAGCGATATTCATCAGTTGCTTGGGCTTGTTTGGGTTGGCGTCGTTTGTGGCCGAACAACGCACCAAAGAAATGGGAGTACGCAAGGTACTTGGGGCAACGACTGCCAATTTGTGGGGCTTATTGTCGAAAGACTTTGTAGTGTTGGTGGTTCTTTCGTTGCTTATTGCGTCGCCCATTGCGTATTATTTTATGAGCCAATGGCTACAGAAATACACCTATCACACCGCGATTTCGTGGTGGATTTTTGCCTTGACGGGCGCAGGGGCTTTGATAATTACCCTCTTGACCGTCAGTTTTCAGACCATCAAAGCGGCGCTGATGAATCCTGTGAAGAGTTTAAAATCGGAATAGTTTTAAAAAACAGACGTTCCAAGTTTCAAAAACTTGGAACGTCTTACTATTTTGCCCTTTGCTACTTGCAAATTTGCCCTTTTTACTGCGAAGCTTTCACTCGCGTATAAATTTCGCGGAAGTTTTTCGCGCTTTCGGCGATTTCGGGGCCGTTGTTTTCCCAGTGATACTCGTATTCGGCCGAAATCGGGCCTTTGAATTTCTGGCGTTTTAATTCACCAAGTACCGCTTCCACTTTACAATCTCCCGTTCCCCAAATCACGTCGTGGTACTTTCCGTCGGGGGTATCTTTTTTCACATCTTTGAAGTGCATACCAATTACGTGCCCGTTCAATTTTTTCAAACACTCGACGGGGTCAAGTCCCGACCGCACCCAGTGACCAATATCGGCGCAAGCCCCTACGTATTTGCTCCCCGCAATGGCGGCAATGACCGTATCGGGATGCCAGTAGCGTGAAGGTTTGGGGTGGTTGTGCAACGCTACGTTGATTTTGTATTCTTCCGCCAACTTCCGAACCATGGGCATTTGGGCCGCCGACGGCTCCGAGTTGATGTTCATCACGCCCATGTCTTTGGCAAACTCAAACAAAGTTCTCCATTCTTCTTCGGTTTTGGCACCCACTACCCCGTAGGCCACAATGGTAATGCCTTTGTCTTTGATGAGTTTTTTTACTTGCTGACGCTTGGCCGCGTCCATCGTAAAATCCATTTTTCCCTCAATACCGCCCCCGATGGTCTGTCCTGGAAACGCCTCCACGTATTTCAGGCCGCAGCTGTCGATTTTGCGCAGTGCGTCGGCAAAGGAAAACAAACGAAACGAGTACGATTGAGCGCCTAAACGCCAGCCTGCTTTGTCCTCAGGGTTTTTTTGTGCTTGAACAGAAAATGCGCCTAGCGAAAGCAACAGTCCGCACAAGAAGTATTTGGCAGTATGTTTCATAAAATCAATGATTTGTTTTTTGGACAAAAGTAAGGAGGCGACCCTTTTTACCCTTTCAATCACTGTCCTAAAGCGTACAAAGTTGTCCGATTATGGACAATCAAAATAAACTTGTGTATTGTTTATATGTCTGAAAGTCAGGTGGTTGTTTGGTTGTTTCGTTGCTGGCAAAGTATTTTATCAGCAAAAGTAGAAATAATAAAATCCGATGAAACGTACGTACCTAGGAGAATTTGAAGAAATCGTTTTACTCGCGGTAGCCGTTCTAAACGGCCAAGCCTACGGGGTATTGCTGATGCACGAAATCATTGAACAAACGGACCGCAGCGTTCGCTTGAATCAGGTGCATTCGGCCTTGCAACGACTCGAAGAAAAAGGGATGGTTCGTTCGGAAATGGGGGAGCCTACCAACGAGCGCGGCGGACGTCGCAAACGCCTATTTTCGGTGACGGCCTTTGGCCAGCGCACGCTTCAAGAAATTCAAGAAGTAAGAGCGAGTTTTTGGGAACGTATGGCCAATCCCCTGAAGCTAACGATGCCAATATGAAAAGTGTTCTTTAATAATTAATCAAGTAAAAAGAGGCAAAAGGCAAAATGGCAAATTAACAAAAAAGCAGACCCTTTTGCCCCTTGCAAACTTGCCCTTTTCAAACTTCACCAACGCCCCATGCCACTTAAACCACCACTACTCGCCGACCGTTTCCTCAAATTTTTCTGCGCGCCTCACTTGCTGGAAGAAGTGCAGGGCGATTTGCACGAAGAATTTGAGTACCAAGTCAAACACGTGGGTGTGCGGCGCGCTCGCTGGCGTTACTGGCTCGATGTACTGGGCTTTTTTCAGCCACGGTATATCAAACGAAAACCCTCTCAATACCCGCAAACCTATTTATTCAGCCTCAATATGTTACGTAACTATTTTAAAATCGCCCTCAGAAGCCTCCAACGAAACAAAGTCTATACTTCCATCAACTTGTTGGGATTATCGCTTGGCATGACTTGCGGACTTCTTATTTTTCTTTTGGTCAAATACCACTTGAGTTTCGACAATTTTCATGCGCACTCCGACCGCATTTATCGCATTGTCACCGAACAGCACCGCGACAATATCTCGTATGTATCGGCCGTGCCAAGCCCGCTGGGGAAAGTGTTTAGAAATGACTACACTTTTGCCGAAAAAGTAGGGCGAATCTGTACTTTCGAAGACATGCTTATCTCGATAAAGGCTGAAAAAGGACTCAACAAGTTTAAAGAACCCCAAGGGGTGGCGTTTACGGAGCCCGAATACTTTGCTATTTTTAATTTCCCATTGTCAGTCGGTAGCTTCCAAAATGCGCTCAATGAACCCAATACGGGCATTATTACCGAGCGAATTGCGCGCAAATACTTTGGTAATACCAATCCCATCAATCAAATTTTTAGACTGGACAATAAGCTTGACATTCGGGTAACGGGCGTGTTGAAAGACTTACCGACCAACTCAGACCAAAAAGCCGAGATTTTTGTCTCGTATCCCACCCTCAAATCTTACAACGACTGGCTTGGCAGCGACGACGCTTGGGGAGGGATTCAAAGCTCGATGAAATGTTTTGTTCGTCTCAGACCAGGGGTGTCACCGTCGGAAGTGGAAAAAGTGTTTCCTGCTTATGTGAAGAGGTATCGGCCTACCAGCAAAAACGTACACCACTACAAACTGCAACCCCTTAACGATGTGCATTTTAACGCTCAATACGGAGGGGCAATGAACAAGCAGACCTTATGGATATTGTCGCTAATTGGGCTTTTCTTGATCATAACCGCCTGTGTTAATTTTATCAATTTGGCCACGGCCCAAGCCCTCAATCGTTCCAAAGAAGTGGGCGTAAGAAAAGTACTTGGAAGCCTTCGCGGGCAGTTATTTTGGCAATTTATTGCCCAAACGGGTCTCATTGCAGCCATTGCAGGGGGGATTGCGTTGGGGCTAGCCGCGCTGGCTTTACCGTATGTGAATCAGTGGTTTGCCACCGAAATATCGCTTAACTTGCTGACCGACTGGCGATTGGTAGCTTTTATCCCCGCGTTGATATTGATTGTTACTTTTTTTGCTGGCTCGTATCCAGGATTAATTCTTGCGGGTTTTCAACCTATTTTGGCGCTCAAAGGCAAACTTTCTCAGCAAAATATCGGAGGCTTCAATACGCGCCGCGCCTTGATTGTTGTTCAATTTTCAATTTCCCAGGTACTAATCATCGGGATGATTGTGATTGCGCGCCAGATTTATTATGCCCAAAAAGCAGATTTAGGGTTTAATAAAGACGCCATCATGCTGCTACCCATTGCCTCAACGCCTCAACAGGCCAAAACCGTTAAGGCGCAACTGCAAAGTTTGGCAGGTGTAGAACAGGTGTCGCTGTGTTATTCTGCACCCGCCTCCAATGGCCATTGGCAAACGGCGCCTCACTATGATAACCACTCAGAAGAGGAGTCGTTTAGGGTATCGGTAAGGGCTGCCGACAATGATTATCTTGCTACGTTTGACCTACAATTGGCAGCAGGTCGAAATATATACCCTTCGGATACCGTAAAAGAGTTTTTGGTCAACGAAACGTTTGCAAAAAAACTGAACGTAGCCTCTCCTTCAGATTTACTAGGGAAAAACCTCCGCGTCAACGGCAACATGACGGGGCCGATTGTGGGCGTGGTCAAAGACTTCCACGACCATTCGTTTCACGAAGACATCAACGCCGTTTGTATTCCTTCGGCCAGCGATTTTTACAATAATTATGCCGTCAAAATCAGCACCGCCAACGTCCCTGCTACCATGGCTGCGGTGGAAAAAACTTGGAGTAAAATGCACCCTGACCAACTCTACGAATACACTTTTTTGGACGAGCACATTGCGTCGTTTTATGAAACGGAGGCACTGATGCTAAAACTCATTCAGCTGTTTTCGCTCATTGCGGTGTTTATTGGGTGTTTGGGATTGTACGGTCTTATTTCTTTCATGGCAGCGCAGAAAACCAAGGAAATTGGGATTCGGAAAGTATTGGGCAGTAGCCTCGCACAGATTTTATGGATTTTTGGAAAAGAGTTTGCCCGTTTAATTGTCGTTGCCTTTCTGGTTGCGGCGCCCATTGCGTGGTGGTTTATGAACCAATGGCTGCAAGATTTTAAGTTTCACATCACGATTCAGCCTTGGATATTCTTCGTAACCATTGCCATCACACTGCTTGTCGCTACCCTGACGGTAATTTACGAAGCGACCAAAGCCGCCTTGGTGAATCCCGTGAAATCGTTGAAATCAGAGTAGATACGTTGCATGCAACGTATCTACGCGTGCAACGTCTCTACATCACGACAAAATAATCAACACCCCATGCACTCCAACCCACCCCGCCTTGCCGACCGCTTTTTGCAGTTTTTCTGTGCGCCTCACTTGCTGGAAGAAGTGCAGGGAGATTTGCACGAAGAATTTGAGTACCAAGTCAAACACGCCGGTGCGCGGCGCGCTCGCTGGCGTTACTGGCGCGATGTGCTGGGCTTTTTTCAGCCGCGCTATATCAAACGAAAACCCTCTCAATACCCTCAAACCTATTTATTCAGCCTCAATATGCTACACAATTATTTTAAAATCGCGGTTCGGAACCTGTTGAAAAACAAGGGTTATTCTTTTATCAATATCGGTGGCTTGGCTGTAGGCATGGTCGTGGCTATCCTCAGTGGGCTCTGGGTTTGGGATGAATTGAGTTTCAACCAATACCACCAGAATTATGCGCGGATTGCCCAAGTGATGATAAAGGAAACGGATGAAGGAAATGTAGGTTACTCTAATTCGGTGCCGTATCCGCTGGCAACAGAATTAAAAACGAATTACCAAAGTAACTTTAAACACATTGTAACATCTTCAAATGCAGGAGATTATATTCTGACGGCAGGTGAGAATAAATTTTTAAGGAAAGGCCAATTTATGGAAGCAAAAGCCCCCGAAATGCTTTCCTTAAAAATGATTTATGGTAGTTGGGCGGGTCTTAACGACCCTCATTCTATATTGATTTCGGCTTCTACGGCACAAGCACTATTTGGGAATACCGACCCACTTAATCAGGTGATGAAAATCAATAACAAATTAGATGTCACTGTCACGGGCGTGTACGAAGATTTGCCACTTAATTCAGTATTTAATGACATCAACTTTTTTGCACCGTTTGACTTGTGGGTATCGGACAATGAGTGGGTGAGGGAATCTGCTAACAATTGGCACAACCATTTTTTGAAAGTTTACGTAGAAATTCAACCAACGACGGATTTTGAGCGCGTTTCTAAAACAATCAAAGATGCTGAACTGAAAAATATTGGTGACTTAAAAGACAAGGTCGCTGAAAATCCACAGGTATTTTTACATCCGATGCACAATTGGCATTTGTATCCGTTTAAAAACGGAGCCGTAAATCCCGAACCTACTCAAATGGTTTGGTTAATTGGTATTATTGGGGCATTTGTACTGCTATTGGCTTGCATTAATTTTGTCAATTTAAGTACAGCTCGCTCCGAAAAACGTGCCAAAGAAGTAGGTATTCGCAAAGCGATTGGGTCGGTTCAAGGTCAATTAATCAGTCAGTTTTTTAGCGAGTCTTTTTTAGTGGTACTGCTGTCCTTTTTTCTCGCTTTTGTTCTGCTGCTATTTACGCTCACTTGGTTCAATGATTTGTCTGCCAAAGCGATAAGCATACCTTGGACTAATGCTTATTTTTGGCTATTTTGTCTGCTTTTTATTTTTGTAACTGGGCTGTTAGCAGGTAGTTATCCTTCTTTTTATTTGTCTTCTTTCCAGCCTATCAAAGTTTTGAAAGGCATAAACGTTGTCAATCGCTTTGCGTTTACACCCCGAAAAGTCTTGGTCGTTTTTCAGTTTACCATTTCAGTTACTCTCATTATCAGTACGATTGTTGTGTATCGCCAAGTTCAATTTGCTAAAAACCGCCCTGTGGGCTATACCCGCGAAGGGTTATTGATGTTGGCCATGAAATCTGATGCTTTTTCGGGGAAACATGAGATACTTAGAACTGAACTGAAAAATACAGGTGCCGTGTCCGAAATATCGGCATCAATGGGACGAATGACGCAGGTGTCTTCAAACAATGATGGTTTGGAGTGGAAAGGAAAAAAGCCCGAGCAAGACAAAAATTTCAGCACCTTAACCGTTTCCCATGAGCATGGCAAAACCGTAGGCTGGCAGTTTGTAAAAGGTCGAGATTTTTCGAGGAAGTATGCCACTGATTCTTCGGGTATCGTTATTAACGAGGCTGCCATGAAATACATGGGATTACAAAATCCTGTTGGGGAAACAATCAGCTGGAAGTTTCGCGAAAACACGGCCTACTTTCAAGTGATAGGTATTATAAAAGATATGGTAATGGAGTCTCCTTATGAGCCCGTCAAACCTGCTATTTTTTACATAAAACCCATTAATGGGAAGCCTAATTGGTTGAATGTCAAAATTAATCCATCTGTAAGTATCAGTCAGGCATTGCCAAAAATTGAGGCTGTTTTTAAGAAAATTGTTCCCACCGTTCCTTTCGACTACCAATTCGTGGATGACGAATACAATGCCAAATTTAAAGCCGAAGAACGCATCGGAAAACTGGCTACTTTCTTCGCTGTTCTTGCTATTTTTATTTCCTGCCTAGGCTTATTTGGACTGGCATCGTTTGTGGCCGAGCAGCGTACGAAGGAAATAGGCATTCGTAAAGTGCTGGGTGCTTCGGTCGCTGGTATTTGGCAATTGTTGTCCAAAGATTTTGTGGTATTAGTAATTCTATCATGCCTGATTTCAGTGCCTATTTCTCACTATTTCATGGATGGATGGTTACAAAAATATACTTACCGAACCGAGATTTCGTGGTGGATTTTTGGCGTGACCAGTCTAGGTGCTTTGGGTATTACATTGCTCACCGTCAGCTTTCAAGCCATCAAAGCTGCCTTGGTGAATCCCGTGAAGAGCTTAAAATCTGAATAAAAAGAGAGGCAAAATAGCAAAGGGCAAATCGGCAAAAAGTACCCCCTTTTGCCTCTTGCCTCTTGTAAACTTGCCCCTTGCAAACTTCCCCAACGCCCCATGCACTCCAACCCACCCCGCCTAGCCGACCGCTTTTTGCAGTTTTTCTGTGCGCCTCACTTACTGGAAGAGGTGCAGGGAGATTTGCACGAAGAATTTGAGTACCAAGTCAAACACGTGGGTGCGCGGCGCGCTCGCTGGCGTTACTGGCGCGACGTGCTGGGCTTTTTTCAGCCGCGCTATATCAAACGAAAATCCTCTCAATACCCTCAAACCTATTTATTCAGCCTCAATATGCTACGCAATTATTTCAAAATCGCGGTTCGGAACCTGTTGAAGCACAAAGGTTACTCCTTCATCAATATCTTCGGATTGGCGACCGGCATGGCCGTAGCGATCCTGATTGGATTATGGATATACGATGAATTATCCTTCAATACCTACCACAAGAACTACGACCGTATTGGCCAAGTGATGACTCTTATAAACCATGAGAGAGACGGTCTCGGACACAATCATTCCATGCCGTATCCTTTATCGACGGAACTCGCTATCAACTATCGGAGCCATTTTAAACATTTGGTAAAGGCCTCCTGGGTGCAGGATTATATTCTTTCCACCGGCGAAAAGAAACTTTCCCGAAAAGGGCAGTTTATGGATCAGGAAGCACCTGAAATGCTTTCCCTAACGATGATTTACGGCTCTTGGTCGGGTCTGCAAGACCCTTATTCCATTCTGCTTTCTGCTTCCACGGCCAAAGCGCTGTTTGGCGATATAGACCCAACCAATAAACCACTGCGCTTAAATAACAAAGTAGATGTAAAAGTAACGGGAGTGTACGAAGATTTACCTTTGAATACCCAATTTCACAGCCGGGAATTTTTTGGACCTTTTGAATTGTGGGTTACCCAAAATCCTTGGATCAAAGAAAGAGCCTTACAGGATTGGAGTAACCATTTTCTGACGATATACGCCGAAATCAAGCCCAACGATACGTTTGAAAATGTTTCTTCCATCATCAAAAATGCCGAACTCAAAAACTTGGCAAATTATAAAGAGCAAGCTGCCCAAAACCCGCAGGTTTTTCTGCAACCCATGAGCAAATGGCATTTGTACGGATTCAGTCGTGGCGTACCTGATACAGAACCCATGCGTATGGTGTGGATCGTAGGCATTATCGGTGCCTTTGTGTTGCTTTTGGCTTGCATCAATTTCATGAATCTGAGTACGGCACGAAGCGAAAAACGGGCGAAAGAAGTAGGTGTTCGTAAAGCCATCGGTTCAGTGCGCGGACAATTGATCAATCAATTTTTCAGCGAGTCATTTTTGATTGTCGTTCTTGCATTCATTTTAGCACTTTTGTTGGTTTTACCGATACTGCCGTGGTTTAATAACATTGCAGAAAAGCAATTGACTGTGCTTTGGGCTAATCCTTACTTTTGGCTGTTCAGTCTTAGTTTTATTTTGATTACGGGGCTATTGGCAGGCAGTTATCCAGCGCTTTATTTATCTTCTTTTCAACCGGTAAAAGTCTTAAAAGGCACATTCCGAGTTGGACGATTTGCCTCTATTCCCCGCCAAGTATTGGTAGTTACTCAATTTACGGTTTCTGTCACGTTGATCATCAGTACCGTTATCATTGTTAGGCAAATTCAAATCGCCAAAAATCGCTCTGTTGGCTATACGCGCGACGGTTTGATCATGCTACAAATGAAATCTGACGATTTTTATGGAAAATACGATGTATTAAGAGCTGAATTGAAAAAGACAGGTGCTGTCTATGAAATGTCGCAATCAATGGGTGCTGTGACCAACCTGGCTTCCGGAAATCAAGGATTTGAATGGAAAGGCGGCGACCCGGAAGAACAATTCGGAACGTTGGCCGTTACTCACGAACACGGAAAAACCGTCGATTGGCAATTTGTGCAGGGGCGCGATTTCTCCCGCGATTTTCCGGGAGATTCTTCGGGGTTGATCATCAATGAAGCTGCCGCAAAGCTTATGAATTTAGAACATCCCGTTGGCGAACCCGTACGCTGGACGTGGTGGAGAAACAATAAGGTATTGGATTATAAAATTCTGGGTGTCATCAAAAACATGGTAATGGAATCACCTTATGATGCGATTGAGCCGACTGTTTTTTACATAAAAGGACACAATGGTGGTGTAAATTTTATCAATATAAAAATCAATCCTGCCGTAAGTGCAAGTGTAGCTATCCCTAAAATTGAAGCTGTTTTTAAGAAAATTGTTCCCTCCGTTCCTTTTGATTATAAATTTGTGGATGAAGAATACAATACGAAATTTAAAGCCGAAGAGCGCATCGGTAAATTGGCTACCTTTTTCGCTATTCTGGCCATTTTCATTTCCTGTTTGGGCTTATTCGGATTAGCCTCTTTCGTGGCCGAGCAGCGCACCAAAGAAATTGGAATCCGTAAAGTATTGGGTGCCACGGTGGCGAATCTGTGGCAACTGCTCTCCAAAGATTTTGTGGTGTTGGTCATTATTTCCTGCCTGATTGCCGCGCCGATCTCTTATTATTTCATGAATGAATGGCTCCAAAAATATACGTACCGAACCGAGATTTCGTGGTGGATTTTTGCCGCATCGGCCGCAGGGGCGCTGACCATTACGTTGCTGACGGTGAGTTTCCAAGCCATTAAAGCGGCTTTAATGAATCCGGTAAAGAGTTTGAAGACTGAATAAAAATCCGGTTGCACTGAAATTGCACAATTCGCAAACAACTATAAGGAACATAGATATGATTAAAACCCTTCTCTTTTTTAGTGCCCTTTGGGTAAGTGATCTCGTTTTTGGTCAATCGAAACCGGACCCGAAATACTTCAATGAGGTGCCTCCTGATACAAATCCTAAGGTATTTGCACCGGGCAGGATTTCAAAAGAAAATGAATTTGAATTCGGTTCTGTTTTCTCTAACGATAGAACTGAGTTTTACTACGGCGTAGAAATAGCCGGTAAAGCAGAAACCCGTATGATGAAATTTGAAAATGGAGGCTGGAGCTCTGCCGTTACCATTCTTTCTCACGAAGTTTACAGTTACAATGACCCTTTTCTGACACCTGACAACAGGAAGTTATTCTTCATCTCCGACCGGCCACTGTCAGGCTCAGGGCCCAAAAAAGATTATGATATTTGGTATGTTGAACGCCAAGCCGGCACTTGGTCTGAGCCAAAGAACGCAGGCAGAAACATAAACACGGACAAGGATGAATACTACATTTCTTTTACGAAATCAGGTAAAATGTATTTCTCCTCTAACAAACCGGACAAAAATGGAGTGAATAATTTTGACATCTATTCCTCTGAATTAAAAGATGGAGATTTTCAACCACCCGTCAAATTAGGCGTTGAAATAAATACAAGTTCGTATGAGGCCGATGTTTATGTTGCCCCTGATGAATCTTATGTGGTATTTTCAGCCAACCGCCCAGGCGGATTGGGACAGGGGGATCTATACGTAAGTTTCCGCAAAAAAGACGGAACCTGGTCACCTTCAAAAAGCTTAGGAAATACCATCAATACCGAAACTGACGACTTTTGCCCTTACGTAAGCCCCGATGGACAGTATCTTTTTTACGCCAGCAGGAAAGATATTTATTGGGTGTCAACTGATGTATTTAAGAAGTTGTAATGTAATCCCATTAAAATAGGCTATCCTAAATCCTGTCAAAAACAAGGTATAAGTCTGCTTGTTTTTTCCCTTCTTTTGTCTCACTTACCTTGTCCGCTTTGGTACGAATACTGTCCAAAAGCGGACATTTTTATTTTTCATTTTACGTAAAAGGACGCTGGAAAGACCCGATTTAAGGGTTGTCTTTCGTTGGCACGGCATTTTATCGACATTATCGGAGGAAATAAATTAATCCAATGAAACGAACCTTTTTGGGAGAATTTGAAGAAATCGTTTTGCTAACGGTGGCTATTTTGGGCGAGGAAGCCTACGGCGTGACCGTCACGCAAGAGCTGGAGCAAAAAACGGGACGCTCGGTGGGGTTTAGCACCGTGCATACGACCCTGCAACGCCTAGAAGAGAAGGGATTTCTGGCTTCTCAGATGGGCGGTGCGACGGCCGAGCGCGGTGGACGTCGCAAACGGTTTTTTACGGTGACGGCTGCAGGAAGAAAAGCACTGGTAGAAGTCAAACAAGTGCGAGAAGAGCTTTGGGGAGCTTTGCCCCCTCAAACCTTGCAATTAATGGGAGGCTAATGGGCTTACGTAACACCACTCCCACGCCACCGCGCTGGGTCAGAACACTGCTGAGATGGTGGGCCGACCCCAACACTTCGGAAGAAGTAGAAGGTGATTTATTGGAATTATACAACTATTGGGTAGCAGCCGTTGGCGAGCGAAGCGCCAATTGGAAATATACCTTGAATGCCATCAAACTTTTACGTCCGTTAGCGAAAGACAAACGGGCTCACTATCCAAGAACCTATTTATACAGTCCAACGATGATACGCAATTATTTCAAAATCGCTTTTCGTAACCTTCTCAAACACAAGGGATATTCGTTTATAAATGTCGCAGGCTTGGCCATGGGTATGGCCGTGGCAATGCTCATTGGGCTTTGGGTCTGGGATGAGGTATCATATAACAAACAGTTTGGAAATTATGACCGTATTGTTCAAGTAATGCAACACCAAACGTTTGATGGTCAGGTGAATACCCAAATGGCGAACCCCTATTTGATGGGGGAAGAAATCCGAAATAAGTACGGCAATGATTTTAAATACATTGTGATGTCGTCGTGGACAAACGGCCATATTTTGGCCTACGGTGATAAAAAACTGACCAAAACGGGCAATTATTTTGAGCCAAGCATTACCGAAATGTTGAGCCTTCAAATGCTGAAAGGTTCTCGGGCAGGCTTGAACGACGTCAATTCGATTCTTTTGTCTGAATCGGCGGCAAAAGCGTATTTCGGCAGTGAAGACCCGATGGGTAAAGTGATGAAGATAGATAACAAAAACGACGTTAAAGTAACGGGCGTTTACAAAGATTTGCCTTATAACTCCGATTTCAAAGATTTGACATTTCTCTTGCCATGGTCGTTGTACCTTAGCAGTCAGTCTTGGATCAAAGAAATGACCAACCCGTGGCGCAGCAATTTTACCCAAACCTACGCCATGCTGGCCGAGCACGCTGATATTGACCAAGTTTCGGCCAAAATTAAAGACGTCAAACTACACAAAGTGCGTCCCGAAGAACGGGCCTTTAAGCCCGTGGTGTTTTTGCATCCGATGCGTAAATGGCATTTGTTTTCAGAATTCAAAGATGGAGTTAACATCGGCGGTCGCATTGAATTTGTGTGGTTATTTGGCATTATTGGCGGGTTTGTACTGCTGTTGGCCTGCATTAATTTTATGAACCTCAGCACGGCGCGTTCCGAAAAACGCGCCAAAGAAGTAGGCGTTCGCAAAGCGGTAGGTTCGGTACGCGGACAGTTAATCAACCAGTTTTTGAGTGAATCGTTGTTAGTAACGCTCATTGCCTTGGGCGTAGCTATTTTGTTGGTACAGCTTGCTTTGCCCATGTTTAATGAAGTAGCAGACAAAAAGATGGTCATATTGTGGCAGGAGCCGCTGTTTTGGCTGTCGGCAATTGGTTTTACGGTGCTCACGGGCATCATTGCGGGGAGTTATCCCGCGTTTTATCTATCGTCGTTTCGGCCTGTGCAGGTTTTGAAGGGTACATTTCGAGTGGGGCGTTTTGCGTCGGTGCCGCGTAAAGTACTGGTAACGGTTCAGTTTACGGTGTCGGTGGCCTTGATGATTGGAACGATAGTTGTTTTCCAACAGATAGATTTTGCCAAAAAACGTCCCGCTGGCTATGCCGTTGATAAGCTTCTTTTTGTGCCTATTTCAACCCCCGATTTGGCCAACAAATACGAAGTAGTGCGCAATGATTTACTAAAAACGGGTGCTATCGCCGAGGTATCCGAATCTTCGAGCCCAATTACGAGCGTTTGGGCAATTAATAACGGCTACAGTTGGAAAGGCAAAGATCCAGGCATTCAAGGCAATTTTGCGGCGGTGTCGGCAACGCACGAATTCGGGAAAACCATTGGGTGGGAGTTAAAAGAAGGCCGTGATTTCTCACGGGAGTTTCCGACCGACTCTACTGCGATGATTCTCAACGAAACGGCCGTAAAGTTTATGGGATTGAAAAAGCCTGTTGGAGAAATTGTAAAAATCGACGACAAAGTGTTTCACGTCATTGGGGTGGTCAAAGACATGGTGATGCAGTCGCCATACCAGCCCGTTTTTCGTACCAGTTTTGTGTTGGACTACAAAGACGTTAGTATCATCAACATTAAAATCAACGCTACGACCAGCACAAGCGATGCCTTGGCCAAAATCGAGACCGTTTTCCGCAAGCACAACCCTGCCGCACCGTTTGAGTATCAATTTATTGATGAGGAATACGCCAAAAAATTCACCGATGAAGTTCGCATCGGCAAGTTAGCCACGTTCTTCGCCATTTTGGCCATATTCATTTCTTGCTTGGGATTGTTTGGGCTGGCGAGCTTTGTGGCCGAGCAGCGCACGAAGGAGATTGGTATTCGGAAAGTATTGGGCGCTTCGGTGTCCAACTTATGGGGACTTTTATCGAAAGAGTTTGTGATTTTGGTCGTGGTAGCCTGCGTTATTGCGGGGCCAATAACGTGGTATGGGATGAACAACTGGATACAAAAATTTGACTACCATACCGAGATTTCATGGTGGGTATTTGTGTTTACGGCGATTTTGGCCGTTGGCATTGCTCTCCTAACGGTCAGTTTTCAAGCTATCAAAGCGGCGATGATTAATCCCGTAAAATCCTTAAAATCTGAATAAACACCACCCATTTATGCAGCACACGCCACCGCGCTGGGTCAGGACACTGCTGAGATGGTGGGCCGACCCCAACACTTCGGAAGAAGTTGAAGGCGATTTATTAGAATTGTACAACTATTGGGTAGGGACTTTTGGCCAGCGAAGCGCCAATTGGAAATATACCTTGAATGCGTTGAAACTTTTACGCCCATTTGCCAAAGACAAACGGTCTCAGTATCCCACAACCTATTTATACAGTCCAACGATGTTACGTAATTATTTCAAAATCGCCTGGCGAAATTTGGTCGCAGGAAAAGGCATTTCTTTTATCAATATTACTGGCTTGGCCATCGGCATGGCGGGTACGTGCTTGATAGCATTGTGGTTGCAAAATGAGGTCAGTTTTGATACTTTTCACACAAACAAAGACCGTATTTACCAAGTATATGGCTTAGCGGCCAACGTTGATGGGGAAGCGTATGCCATTCCTGTGACGTCGCAACCGCTAGGGCCAACCCTAAAAAAGGAGTATCCCGAAGTAGAAGCCTTTGCTCGCGTGAAGGGAACCAACAGTTTTTTGATCACAGCCAACGATAAAAGCATCTCAGGGGTTGAAGGAAACATTGTTGACCCTGATTTTTTTCAATTATTTAGTTTTCCTCTGCTGCAAGGTGGAGAAATGAAGCAGTTAGTT
The DNA here is from genome assembly GCF_014195535.1 of Runella defluvii. GTDB lineage: Bacteria > Bacteroidota > Bacteroidia > Cytophagales > Spirosomataceae > Runella > Runella defluvii. The sequence goes on from NZ_JACIBY010000010.1 coordinate 41,727, forward strand.
CATCCAAATTCCATTGTCATTACCGAAAAGTTGGCTAAAAAGCTTTTTGGAACCAAAGAGGTGCTAAACAAAACTGTTAAAATTGATGCCTCTGACAATTTTACGGTGACAGGTGTCTTGAAGGATTTACCTTCCAATACGGACTTTCATTTTGAGTACCTACTGCCTTGGGATTACCTAAAAAAACGCGGCGACGGGTCGATCAATGAAAGCTGGCTCAGTAACAATACCCCAACGTATCTGCTCTTAAAACCTAACACCAATGTAGCGGCTTTTGACGCAAAAATCAAAGACTTAACACGGCGCTACGCAGGGCGCAACGATGTTTGGACTCATTTTGTATTTCCACTCGACCGCTGGCATTTGTACGATGAATTTAAAAATGGGCAATCGGTCGGTGGGCGCATTGATATGGTGCGAATGTTTGGGTTGATTGCTGCTTTTATTTTGTTGATTGCCTGCATCAATTTTATGAACCTCAGCACGGCTCGTTCCGAAAAACGTGCCAAAGAAGTGGGGATTCGGAAAGCAGTAGGGGCTGGCAAAGGGCTGCTCGTGGGCCAATTTATGATGGAAGCCTTCATGACAGCGGGCATTGCGGGGGTTCTTGCATTGTTGATTGTCCAATTGGCACTACCTTCTTTCAATACGCTCATCAATACCGAACTCATCATTCCCTATTCCAATGTTTCATATTGGGTTTGGGTATTGGCCTTTTTGGTATTCACAAGTTTGTTGGCAGGGAGTTATCCTGCGTTTTACTTGTCGTCTTTTAACCCCATTGGAATTTTTAAAAAACAATTCAAAAAGAGCCAAGCCGCTGTGTCGCCGCGTAAGTTGTTAGTAGTGACGCAGTTTACGTTTGCTATTTTGCTCATCATTTCTACTTTGGTGGTGAGAAACCAGATACAACACGCGCAGAATAGGGCAATGGGGTATTCAAAAAATAACTTGATTCACGTTCCTTTTGTGGGTGATATTGATAAAAACTATGCATTGCTCAAGCAAGAGCTGCTCCGTTCGGGCAGTGCCGCCTCGGTGACCAAAACCATGAACCGGCTCACTGAAAGTGGCTCACGGACGTGGGGGTTACGATGGGCAGGTGAAGCGCCCAAGGACACGAACACTGCCCTTACGTTATTCAGTGCCGATGCAGACTTTGTTAAAACCGCAGGGCTACAGTTGGTAGAAGGACGAGACATTGACATCACGAAATACCCTACAGATAGTTTTTCGGTGCTTTTGAACGAAACGGCGGTTAAGTTGATGGGCTTTCAAAACCCAATTGGTCAACTCCTGTTTAGTAAATCTGGGAAAACCCAGTGGAGAGTAGTGGGAGTGGTGAAAGATTATCTGACGGGATCGCCTTACGAAGAGATACCTCCTACGGTGATTGAAGGCCCTGGGGCGTGGTTCAATACGATGCACATCAAATTAAACCCTAATCGCCCTACGGCAGATAACCTTGCTACTGCCGAGCAGATTTTTAAAAAGTTCAATGCGGCGTATCCATTTGATTATCAATTTATAGACCAAGAATACGCCAGTCAGTTTGAAAATGAACAACGGCTTAAAACCCTCTCGGGGCTCTTTGCGGTTTTAGCCATTTTTATTTCGTGTTTGGGATTATTCGGATTGGCTAGTTTTGTGGCAGAACAACGCACCAAAGAAATCGGGATTCGTAAAGTGCTGGGTGCATCTGTTCCAAATCTTTGGGGGTTGCTCTCGAAAGAATTTATCGGATTGGTAATGGTTTCGCTCGTCATTGCTTCGCCCGTCGCGTATTATTTTGCCAATGGTTGGTTGCAACAATACAGCTACCGTACCGAGATTTCGTTGTGGGTGTTTGTGTTTACGGCGATTTTGGCCGTTGGCATTACACTTCTAACGGTCAGTTATCAAGCCATGAAAGCCGCAATGGTCAACCCCGTGAAATCCTTAAAATCGGAATAAACGCCACCCATTTATGCAGCACACGCCACCGCGCTGGGTCAGGACACTGCTGAGATGGTGGGCCGACCCCAATACCTCGGAAGAAGTTGAAGGTGATTTATTAGAATTATACAACTATTGGGTAGCTACCGTTGGCGAACGCAAAGCCAATTGGAAATATACCTTGAATGCCTTGAAACTTTTACGCCCATTTGCCAAAGACAAACAATCTCAGTATCCCACAACCTATTTATACAGTCCAACGATGATACGTAATTATTTCAAAATCGCTTTTCGTAATGCGCTGAAATACAAATTGTTTTCTTTTATCAACCTGCTTGGCCTGAGTCTTGCGTTGCCGTCGGCACTAATGGCGTTGATTCAAATCGTTTCCTATTACGAATACGACAATTTTCACCAAGACAGCGACCGCATCGTCCGAATCATCACCGATGAAAAGCAAGAAGATGGAGAAATGACGCACTGGGCGTCAAGTCCCGTAGCGTTGGGGAAATACATCAAGGAAAAATGGGTGGGTGTCGAACAATCCACGACGCTTGTGCGTGATTCTAAATGGGTGTTGAGCAGTGGAATCAAAACAAAAAACGTACGGGCGATTTACGCCGACGCGGCCTTTTTTCAAGTCTTTCATTTTCCTTTGGAAAAAGGGAGCTATCCCGTAGAAGCCCATACCGTGGTGCTTACCCACGAAACTGCCGAGTGGTTTTTTAAAGAAGTAAATCCAATCGGGCGTATTTTGGAACACCCTACCTACGGTGGTTTTAAAGTAGTAGGCGTTCTCAAGCCTTTTAACCAGCAAAAAACGCAGTTCAGAACCGATGTGCTGGTGCCTTTAGCGGGGTACTCGAACGGTAGTGATAAAGCAAAAGAATGGTCGGAATTAAATGCCCATACCTTTGTCAAACTATCGAAAGGGCGGAGCATCGCGTCATTTAACAAACAATTGGGCGCAACTTCGAGCGAAGTCAACAAATTACTGAACGCAGCGGCGGGAAAGGGTTTGGCTTTTCAGGCACAGACCTTGGGTGACATTTCTCCGTCGGAAAATGAGTTAAAAAACGACCCGTACGTTCAAGACGTCCGAAGCATTTACATCAATTTTGGGTTTCAGTTAATTATTCTTGTTCTCGCAGCCTTAAACTACATCAACCTTACGCTGGCTCGTTCGATGAACCGAAGCCGTGAAGTAGGCGTGAGAAAAGTAGCGGGAGCGACCAAGTCGCAAATCATTTTTCAGTTTTTGACCGAATCGGTGCTGATTTCGTACCTCGCACTGGGCATGGGTTTGTTTTTACTGTGGATGATAAAAACGTTTATTCACGTTTCGTGGCTTACGTGGGAGATTGACCATTGGGAATACCTTATCTTGCTGTTTTTGGCCTTTAACTTCGTTTTGGGAATTGTTGCGGGGGCTTCTCCTAGCCTTGTATTGTCGTCCTACCAGCCTGTCAAAGTACTAAAAGGCACTATTTCGCCCGCGAGTTTTGGTAAAATCGGTTTTCGTAAATCGCTGATAATTGTTCAGTTTACGATTGCACTGGTGTATATTTTCTTCATTGGGCACGCCTACCACCAAATAGAGTACATGGCGAATGACAACGTAAATTACCAGCGCGAAAATAGGCTGAACATTCACCTGACAGGAACGTCGAACGAGCGTTTTGCGGCGGAGGTAAGCACCGTCAAAGAAGTGGAAAAAATCGGCTACACGTCGCTGAGTTTTGGCAATACTCCGCCTTACATCGAAATAAAAAACACCAAAAATGACGCCCCAAAGCCCGCGTTTTTTTACGCGGCTGACCGCCAGTTTATCGACAACATGGGGTTAAAAATAGTAGCTGGCAAAAACCTGCCCGAAACCAAGTCCGAAATGGCTTTGCCCATGGTGGTAGTGAATCAAAAAGCGGTAGAGCATTTGCACTTAGGGGCTGACCAAGAGGCGATTGGCAAACTCATCGTTTTGAACGATACCGTTTCGGCAACGATTGTTGGGGTGGTGGCCAATTTTTGTCACTACGATTATGAGCACAAAATCGAACCCGTCGTGTTTCAGTACCAGCCTGCTGCGTTCAGGGTTATGTGCCTGACAACTTCGCCTGCCACCGACCGAGCATCTTTGGAAGCTACCTTGGCCTCGCTTTGGAAAAAACACCATCCGTACGTCGAAATGAATGCGTCGTGGCTTGATACCGACATGTATGAGCGTTACTATCCCTACGAAGACATGCAGTTTGCGGGTATGCAGAGCATTGTCATTTTTGTGGTAGCGATTCTAGGACTGATTGGCATTCTGACGTACAGTTTAGAAAAACGAACCAAAGAAATTGGTATCCGTAAAGTAATCGGGGCTACTGCGGAAGAAGTGATGAGGCTGTTGGCCGCCGATTTTATCAAACTCCTCAGCATTGCGGCTGTTGTGGCAGTTCCGCTGGGAGTGGCGATAGGGCTGTACATGAATAGTTACCTTGTGTTTCATAACGGCGTTAGCTATTTCACGATGGCGGCTCTTCTTTTAGTTGTTTTGGGCGTTTCGTTGGCCATCGTGGGTTATTTTTCATGGCGAGCGGTACAAACCAATCCCGCTAAATCATTGAAGTCGGAATAAACACCACAATGTCCTATGCCGTACAAATGTGTACGAAAACGGACATTTATGGTTGAATTTTTCTTTTCTATAATACTGATAATCAGTGTTTTATTTCATTTCTTGGTAGTTGGCAAACTATTTGACGGTTTTTTAGGAAAAGTATTCTGTAAGAACTGAGACTAGAACCTATGCTAAAGAACTACTTCAAAATCGCGTGGAGAAACCTCTCAAAAAATCGTGTCTATTCGGTCATTAATGTGGCGGGATTGGCGATTGGTGTGGCGGCAGTTGTGCTGCTCTTTTCCTTAATTCATTTTGAACTGAGCTACGATACATTTCACGAAAAAAGTGATCGCATTTACCGCATTGTTCGGACCAATACCTACGCCGATGGGAATGTAGAACATACGTCGGGAGCGCCCTTGGCCATGGTGGATGCCTTGCCGCAAGACATTCCGCAGTTTGAAAAGGTAGTGCCTTTGTGCGGAACGATTGACCCGCAGATTACGGTGCTTGGCAACGACGCCAAAAGCACCAATACTTCCGTGAAATTTAATGAAGAAAAACAGGGGATTTGTGCAGGCCCTGAGTTTTTCGACGTATTTGATTATCAGTGGCTTATCGGGACACCTCAGGTGCTGAAAGAGCCTAATGTGGTAGTGTTGACCAAAAAATACGCCAATAAGTACTTTGGAAATTATACGGATGCCGTAGGAAAATACGTAAAAGTCAACAACGTAGTAACGATGCGCGTGGCAGGTATCCTGGAGGACGTACCCCTCAACACCGACTTCCCCGTCAATATCCTTTTTTCGTACGAATCAAAGCGGAAAAACCCTGCCACCTTTGGTTTCGGTACGTTTGACAATTGGGGCTCTACCAGTAGCATGGATAATATTTACGTGTTGATGCCCAAAGGATTTTCAGCCGAAAACGCCAATAAATTGTTAAAAACTTTCGGTCAAAAACATTATAAAGACGATACAAACGATAAAAAAGAACATGCAATCGTAGCGTTATCAACGGTGCATTACGACGACCGTTATGGCAATTTCAGCGACCGTGTTGTTTCCAAAAACAAGCTTATCGGGGTGGCACTTGTGGGCGTATTGATTATTTTGATGGCTTGCATCAATTTTATCAACATCTCTACGGCCATTGCCAGCAAGCGCGCCAAAGAAGTGGGTGTTCGCAAAACCCTCGGCAGTGCCAATCGTCAGTTGGTCAGTCAATTTATGATTGAAACCGTGGTGGTAGTCGGCATTGCGATAGGGTTGGGGCTGGCCTTGGCGTCGATGGCATTGCCCTTGCTTACGCAGTTATTTGACTTTCCGAGCGAGGCCAGGCCTTTTTCAGAGCCCATTCTTTGGGTATTTGTGGGGGTGTTGTTCTTTGTGATTAATAGTTTGTCAGGCATTTATCCTGCGTCGATTCTTTCGTCATTTTCACCGTTGGATGCGTTTCGGCAAAAAGCCAAAACCAATTGGACAGGGCGGGTTTCGTTGCGTCAGGGGCTGATTGTTTTCCAATTTACGATTGCCTTGGTGATGATTTTTGGCACCATTGTCAACTTTCAGCAGATGGAGTTTATCAGTAAAATGGATTTAGGCTTCAAAAAAACGGGCGTATATACCTTGGCGATGGACGTGGAGTACCGAAACCGTTATGACCTCTTTCGCAACCGTCTCAAGCAACTTTCGGAAGTAGAAGCGGTGTCGTTTTCGAGCGATGAGCCTTCTTCACAAAACAACTGGCAGGTGAATTTTTCATACGATAATTCGCCGAAAGATGCTCCTTTTAACTCTGATTTGAAACTTGCCGATGGCGACTATGCCGCTACTTATGGCTTAAAAATCATTGCAGGTAATCCGTATTTGGTGAGTGATACTTTGCGTAAAATCATTGTGAATGAGACCATTTTGAAAAAATTAAACGTCAAAAATCCTGAACTCGCCATTGGTAAAATGGTCAGAGTAGGAGGGTGGGAGCCCGCGCCGATTGTGGCAGTCGTCAAAGACTTTCAGGTGGGTAGCGCCCGCGATGCCATACGCCCCGTGATGATTGCCAAATTAGAAAAATACCACTGGAGAAGTGGAATCAAGATAACGTCGGCCAACCTCACCGAAACCGTTGCCAAAATCGAAAAGATTTACAGCGAGGTCTTTCCAGAAGTAGTATTTAACGGAAATTTCTACGAGGATAAACTGGAGAAATACTATAAAACCGAGCAACAACTGGGCTTGTTATACCGCATTGCTTCGCTGCTTTCTGTTTTCATTGCCTGTTTGGGCGTATTTGGATTGGTGACATTTGTGGCCGAACAGCGCGTTAAGGAAATCGGTATTCGGAAGGTGCTGGGAGCCACCGTGAGCCACATCACCCTGATGATTTCCAAAGATTTTATCAAACTGGTGGTGGTGTCGATGTTCATTGCATTTCCCGTCGCTTACTACTTGATGAAGCAGTGGCTCGATGATTTTGTGTATCGAACGACCATCGAATGGTGGTATTTTATCGCCACGGGTATCATTGCCCTCGTCATTACGTTTGCATCGGTAAGTTACCAGTCGATTCGGGCGGCGTTGACCAATCCTGTTAAGAGTTTGAAGTCAGAATAAAGAACGCATCAATTGCGGCTATATCCACCGGTTACCGAGGAAAGAAACATTCTTCGGTAACTTTTTTTTTACTCATGCAACGAATGCCCTCCGAAATACATCTTTATCCCAACAGCCATTTTTTAAGATTCTTTAACAGCCCCCCAATAAAGTTTGAAGTAGCTTTGTGTACTTAATTTTTACAGCCTATCTCGTTACCTAAACAGTCGATGAAAAAGACATTTATTCTTTTTTGGGGGTTTGCGTTGGTGCAAACCTCTCTCCTCATGGGGCAAGTAATTCCCAAAAAACTTCCCGCCCAACGCACTACCCTGCCCGTATTGATTGATGGAAAACTAAACGACCCTGCGTGGAAGGAAGCCGCCAAAGCCGACGATTACACCGAATTTCGCCCCGTAATTGGACGCAAAGAAGAGCAAGGCAACCATACCGAAACCTTCTTGATGTACAACGACGAAGGGATTTATTTTGGTGGAACGTGTTACGAACGTAGCCTCGACAGTATTTCAAAAGAACTCAAAGGTCGGGATGGATTTGGGATGAACGATTACATCGGTATTATCTTCGATACTTACAACGACAAACTCAATGGCTTTGAGTATTTTGTCACGCCGCTGGGCGAGCAATGGGACGCCAAAATGACGTCTAACACCAACAGCGATAACGGCGGGGAAGATTTTAGCTGGAATGCCGTATGGCAAAGCGCCGTGGTGATGCACGACAAAGGCTGGTCGTTTGAGGTGTTTTTACCCTACTCGGCCATTCGTTTTAGCAAATCCAACGTACAAGATTGGGGGCTAAACATCACCCGCCGCCGTCGAAAAACCGAACAACAATATACTTGGAATGCCATTGACCCCAACGTCAATGGCTTTTTGACCCAAGAAGGACAATGGACGGGCATTAAGGACATAAAACCGCCGTTGCGTTTGCAATTTTCACCTTATTTCTCGGTGTATGCCAATCATTTTCCAACGAGTCAACCCGCCCAAAAAGATTGGACGCACCAAGTATCGGGCGGGATGGACGTAAAAGTAGGACTGAGTCAAGCATTTACGTTAGACGCTACGCTAATTCCCGATTTTGGACAAGTCCAAAGCGATAATCAAGTGCTAAACTTGAGCCCGTTTGAGGTAAAATTCAACGAAAACCGTACCTTTTTTACCGAAGGAACGGAGTTGTTTAACAAAGGAAATCTGTTCTATTCGCGCCGAATTGGTGGAACACCGATTCATTTGGGAAAAGTGTATGACGATTTGGAAGCGGGAGAACGGGTAACGAAAAACCCCACGGAATCGAAGCTGCTCAACGCCACCAAAATCTCGGGACGTACCAAAAATGGACTGGGAATTGGGATTCTAAACGCGATTACTCGCCCCCAATACGCCCTGATTGAAAATACTGAAACGGGCCAAACCCGCCGCTTTGAAACCGACCCAACCACCAATTACAACATTGCGGTGTTAGACCAAACCTTCAAACACAACTCAAGCGTGAGTTTTGTTAACACGAGCGTTATTCGAGGAAACAACAACTACAACGCCAACGTGAGTGCGGGTTTGTTTAGTTTTTTTGATAAAACCAATACCTACAACTTGGCGGGAAGCGCGGCCATTAGTCGCTTAAATTTTAAAAGTGCAGCCGACAACAGCACAGGTTACAGCCATACCATTTCGTTTGCCAAAACCAGTGGCCGTTTTACGTTCAATGCCGCCCAAGAGTTGACGGATACCAAGTTTACGAGCAATGATTTGGGGTATTTTACCAACAACAACTTCATCAATCACCGCATGTATGTCGGCTACCGCTACACGGAGCCCAAAGGGTGGTACAACCGCATTTTTTTAAATCTTAATGCCAACATAAGTTCGTTGTATTCGCCCATCGGCGACATCAAATCGAAGTACCAGCAATCGCGGGTGCAGTTTAATTTTAATGCCCAAACCAAAAAACTGATTTGGTTTGGACTGATGCTTAATTTCCGTCCGAAAGAGAACGATTTCTACGAGCCACGCAAAACGGGTTATATGTATGCCCGTGGCAATAGCGTGACAATCGGCGGCTGGATAGAAAGCAACCCTGCCAAAAAATACTCCTATTCAGTGGAGGCATTTGAGCGAGCTTTCGTCAATTTCTACCAGCTAAACGGCTTGGATTTGTACATCAACCAAACCTACCGATTCAACAGTAAATTATCGGTAAGTCACCTGCTTGGGTTAGAACCTCGGCCGCGCAGTATTGGTTTTACCACGATTTTGGACGATAACAGCATCGTGATGGCGCTGCGTAAAGTCAACACCATCAACAACGTCGTGAACCTCAAATACAGCTTTACCAACAAAATGTGGTTGACGTTCAGAGCACGGCATTATTCGAGTGTGGTCAACAACAAGGAGTTTTTTACCTTGCAAAAGGATGGTTCGCTAGAATCTCGCGCCAAATTGAGCGACCAACTCAACCGAAACGTAAATTTCTTCAACGTGGACATGGTCTATACGTGGCAGTTTGCACCAGGTAGTTTCTTCAATGCTGTTTGGAAAAATGCTACTTTCCACAGCTCTAACCTCGTGGACGAACGCTATTTTGATAATCTCCAAAATACCCTCCAAGCCGACCAAAACAACAATATTTCGGTAAAAGTGATTTACTTCTTGGATTATTTGCAGCTGAAAAAGAAACGGTGATAGCTTTGGCAACCAGCCACGCAAGCATATTTTGGTGAAATTCCAGTAGATGTGTAAGAGTTGTCTCTTATTTGTATATATAATTTATTTTTATATTACATCTACTGGAATCCCATTATGGCCATCTCCCCGAAAAATAAATCTTTTAAAACAATGCCTGTACTTTTATTCGTACTTGCATTGAGCCTTTCTTATGGTTTTGCAAAAGAAGCCACTGAAGTCAAAAAGGGCAAAGTCATCATCAATGGACATGTACAATTGGCCAAAAGCTCTTCCAAGGTGATTTCCTTGATTTATTCACAATTGTCAGCTTTTCCAACCCGCTTGAGCGCCATTCTTGATTCGACGGGATACTTCCAGTTTGAGTTTGAAATTCTACATCCGCATGATATTACGTTAAGGTATGAAAAAGGAACTTCGCTGCTGTATGTCAGGCCGTTAGATAGCTTGGATGTTCAATTAAATTCGGAGGATTTTCAAAAAAATCAATACCCAGATTTTGTTGTTTCAGGGAAAAATGCTCAAACATCGAAGGACATGCTGAGCTATCGTTTATTTAACAAACTCAAGCATTTTGAGCCTGCCCCCGCTCATAAGTCCACCGAAGAATACGTAGCAGCTATTGGACGCCGAATTGCTACTGAAGATTCCCTCCTTGCCCTTTTTAACCTAAAATTTCAACCGACGGAAGCATTCAAAGTTTGGGCAAAAAAGGATATTATCTACCGCAATGCCAATTACCTCGTTGATTTTGAATACCATCATTCGATGCAAAAAACGAAGTTTGAAGGCGTACTTTATGATACCAATGTGTTTCCTGTCAATGACACAGACGCCATTGTTTCTTCTTGGTACCAGTACCATCTGTGGCAGTATGCTACCAATAAATACATCCAACGCGATTCGGTTATACAGGGGCTTCTAAAAGAGCAAAAAAAGGGAGAAACGTATCGTGCTGTTCTAAAAAAAATTATGGCAACAGAAAAACCTGGCATCGGCAGAGATATTGTTTGCTATCAAATTCTGTACATGCTTTCCGAAGAAGCAAATAACGTTTTTCGGGAGCTAATGAAAAACAGTAAGGTGTACGTATCGACCAAAGAACTAACGTCGATTCTAAATGAAAAGATGACAAAGGACGATAATCACGCCAAGTATCACATCTCATTTTTTAAGTCAGATTCTAAAGAAGAAAAAGAAATTGTAGGCGATTTTATGAATGGCCTTATCGCAAAACACAAAGGAAAAATCATCTACCTCGATTTTTGGGCTACTTGGTGTGGCCCCTGTCGAAGTGAAGTTCCGCACGCCATTGATTTGCACAATCAATACAAAAATCAACCCATCGTGTTTGTAAACTTGTGTCTATTATCTGATCGAGAAGCGTGGAAAAACGCGATTGAAAAACAAAAAATAGCGGGAGAAAATTATTTCTTTGACAAAGATCAATCAGAATTACTAAAGAGCAGGCTGAAATTGGAGGGGTTTCCTACGTACATGATTATCAGTAAAGAAGGACAAATTATCAACAGGCAAGCACCGCGCCCTTCCTCTGGAAATACCATTAAAACAGTATTGAGTAAGTTATTGGAATAAGGGGTGGGGTAGATAATGAATAAGCACGAGGTAGGTATGGGGGATTTATCGGTCAACTTTTCCCAGCCATCGATACGAAATGGCGTTTGGCAGATTGCAAACATAGAGGTCTTAAACCATAGGGGGCATAATTGTTCTAAGAATCGTAAAGCAATTACTTAAACACAATTTAAAACAGCAACAACCATGAAAAAGACCATCGTAACCATCGCCGCTTTCGCCATTTTGGGCATTGCCAATGTAAACGCTCAACGCGATTATCGTCCAGCTCCTGCTGCTCCTCAAGCGGCGAATCCTCGCGTAGATAATGCGTTGGAAGAGCTAAACATCAACCGACTCGACAACGTAGTGAAGTTGACGCGGAAGCAAGAAAATGAAATCAAACGCATCGAAGACCGCTACGACCGTTTGTTCAGAAACCGTCGGTTGAGCCAGTTTGAATACCAACGTTTGCAACGCGAAAAACAACAAGACATTTGGTCGGTGTTGACGCCAGCCCAACGCGACCGCTGGACCGCGTATCATCACTCACAGCGTTTTGACAACCGCCCTTACCGCAGAGGCTAGTCGGTTTGGAAAAACGATAAAGTTATAAACATAAAAGCCACCCCGTTCGAGGTGGCTTTTGTGTTATATAATGCGGTTAACTGATAACAATTAACGGCCAACTGTAGTGCGTGCTAGTTATTTCACAGGCTTCTTAAAAATAGACTCATCAACGGGAGGATTGATGGTTACTTTGGTCGTAGCAAACGAAAGGGCACCCATTTGGCTTGTCATTTCCATGGTATTGGCAAACGGAATGCCTTCTACGGCTTTGTAATCAGAGAAAGAAATTTCGCTGTCTTGACCACCCGCCGATACTTTGACTTTAACAATCATGTACGAGGCAGCGTCGATGTATTCATCTACTATTTGTCCGTCTTTAGTGGTAAGTTTAAGGTGATAGGCGTCTTTTTTGTCCACCTTCTCTGTGCCAATCAACTCTACTTTATTCCCTTTTTCTTTGTAGTTGACCAATCCACCAAACGGATCTAGCTGACCGCCTTGTTGTTTTACCATTTCGGCAGGCATATCTTCAGGCTCGCCCGTTCCGCCCATCATCGTTGGACGAACCATCCAGCCCGAGGTAGCATCAAACACTTGCACCATGGTATTTCCCATGACCGACGATTCAGAACGGGCAGCTTTCCCCACCACCAAAATCGTTTTGTTAGGAATTTCCATGCCTTGTACGGCAAGCGAACGCTCAATAATGAGGCTTTTTACGCTGTTCAATTTGTCTTTGCCACCCAAGGCAGCTACGTGTTTATCGACAATTTCATCTACGTTTTGGGCATAAGCACCAACTGATACAAAGGCAACGAGGGCTGCGGCAAGGAATTTGTTAGTTTTCATTTTAGTTATGGTTGTTTTTGTATAGACGAAAATATTATTAAAAAGTGACTATCGGTTACGTTGTTGGGTTCCTCCAGGAGCGCCGCCTGTTTGGCCTGCGCCGTCTGATTTTACGTCGTCGTTGTTGACCGAGCGGGCTTTCTTCTTCGGTGCGTCGGTAGTCATTTTTCCGAGTTTGTAAGTGAAGGTCAAACGCACCCCACGGTTGTAAAGATACACGTTACTCACTTGGTTAAACACAGGTGATTTTAGCTCCGAGTGAATGTTGAAGCGGTTGCTGAAGAAGTTTTCCCCCGCTAAGCCAAGGCTTCCCTTTTTGTTCTTGAAATCTTTCTTGACCCCGAAGGTATAGAAAGCAAATCCGCCCTGAAACCCTTGAAGTTGTACTTGGCGGCCTTGCATAAATCCGAAGGCTTGTACTCCCCAACCGTTTTTGAACTGTGCTTGCGAAAACAAACCACCGCTTACGTTGACGCCATCGTTGGTAAAGTCTTGGGTTACACCGTTCAAACCAAGGGCTTGTCCTGTCATTTTGGTGTAGAAGATGTTAGAGAACAATCCTACGTTGAACTTCGAGGTGAAAGCAATGTTGGCAAAAATATTCGTTCCGTACGCTTGTTGACGACCGATGTTCTCGAAAGTGGTGATGATAGCACCCGACAGGGTATCAGAGGGGCGACGTACTTGCGTGATGGCGTTGTCGGTATAACGTCCAAAAAACGAGGCATTGATGAACACTTTCTTGATGGTTTTGCTCAAGCCTAATTCGATGTTGTCGGTCAACTCAGGGCGCAATGCTGGGTTACCAACGCTGATGTTTTGAGGGTTAGCCGAGTTGAAGTTAGGGTTCAATTGCTGCAAACCTGGGCGTTGGATACGGCGGTTATAACCTAATTTTAGGGTAGTTCCTTTGATGGTTTTTGAGGCGTTCAAGCTAGGGACTAATATGCCATAATCTGCGACTCCAATTGGCCCGCCTTCGCGAGTAGAGGCGTCGATAAACGTATGCTCATAACGCAAACCTCCTTTGAACGTATAGCGTTTTTTGGTGGTATAAGTATAAGAGGTATATCCTGCGGCAATGTTTTGGTGGTAAAGCAACTCACCCGCAGGCTGACCTGCTTGGGTAGTGAAATCACCAGTTGAGCCAGCGGCCAAAAAGCGGTAGTCGCTGTTTACTTGACGGAAGATGCCTTTTCCCCCAAACTCAATCATTTGGTTTTTCTTGATGGGCGTTTGGTAATCGGTTTGGAGGGTAAACTCTTGGTTCAAGTTTGAGTTCAAGTTGCGCTGACGGCTTAGTAAGTTGCCTTCGCCACTCAAAATGTTGGCGTCGAAGTTGTTGGTCAAATCGTTGCGGCTATACAGCGTCGATACGCTCCATTCTTGCTGTGGTTTTTTGTACGTATGAAGGTAATCCAAATTGACATCGACCGTACCCGACAAGTTTTTAACGTCCACGTCGCGGCGAGAGCCTGTACCTGCTACCCCGTTGTTGTAAAGTTCGGTAATCAAGTCTTGTTGGCTTTTCATGTTACGAGCACCGTAGCGAACCCCCGCCGTTAGGCTTTGGTTTTTGGCTAAATCGTAGTCAAACCCTAAGTTGTATTGGCCAAACAAAAACTCGCTGTAGCCATCCCCTTTTTGGCGAATGAGCGTCGAAACTCCGTTTGAAATGCTTGTTTGGTCCATGTTGGTTTTGGTGATGGTGTTGTAGTTGGCACGACCAAAACCTCCCAACGTAAGTCCAGCTTTCCCTTTGCGGTAGTTGCCATTGAGTGACAGCGAAGAACCACGGTTACCTACCCCAGCGTCCACGTTGAGGTTCAATCCTTGTAAACTGTTTTTCTTCGTGATGATGTTAATAATCCCACCCGAACCTTCCGCATCGTATTTGGCTGATGGGCTCGTGATGACCTCCACGGTCTTAATTTGGTCGGCAGGAATTTGTTTCAACGCGTCCGAAATGCTGCTGGCGATGATAGTACTTGGTTTGTTGTTAATCAAGACGCGGATATTTGAACTACCACGAAGTGATACGTTTCCGTCCAAATCGACCGTCAACAAAGGTACTTTACGCAACACGTCGGTGGCGTCACCGCCTTTGGCTGCGATGTCTTTATCGGCGTTATAGACCAAGCGGTCCACTTTTTCTTCAATGATTGCAGCCTGTCCCGTTACGACTACCTCGTTGAGTGTCTGCACACTAGGCGAAAGTTTGATGACGCCCAAGTCAAGGTCTTGTCCTTTGGCTAAGGTGATGTTGTCGATGGTTTTGTTTTTAAAACCAAGGAAAGAAATCAAGATTTGGTAATTTCCATCGGCCAATTTGTTGAGGATAAACTTCCCTTTTTCGTCGGCAATGGTACCGTCAACGGCCTTACCAGTCGTTTTGTTGTAGAGAGCAATGCTCGCAAATTCAACGGCTTTGGTCACCGAGGAATCAACGACGAAGCCTGTGATTTTGGCGCTTCCTTTGGGAGTTTGGTCACCTGCTGTGCCAGGGAGTGCTTTGACAGGAGCCGCTCCACCCATTGGAAATTGGGCGTGTACTGAACCCGAAAAAGTAGAAATACAAAGCGTAATGGCGAGAAGTAAAGATAATTGTTTCATGGCCGTTTGGTTTTAACGTTACAAAGTTGGAACACAAAAAGGCATTCGTGAAACAAAAAAGGATAAAGCCCAAAATCGAAAGGATAAAATGCCGTTATGGGCTGATGAAAAGTTTTTTTAGGCAAATGAACAGGCAGGAAAATGGATGAATGGGGCCTAGTATTTGATTTTGTAAACTATTGTTTAATATTTGTGAACTATCTTTGGTTTTTTAGACGCATTTTTTGGAACCATATAAGAATTATAAGCTCATATAGGGCAACCATTTCCATGAAAAGAAGAAATTTTGTCAAGAACTTTCCCTTAGCCATGACCGCCGCTGCGGGGGTCAATTCGTCGATGAATCCTCCTACGGCGTCTGCTCCTAAACCTGCCTTAACGATTGCTCACATTACCGACGTTCATATTCGCCCCGAAAATGGCATTCCTGCGCGGTTTAGGAAGTGTTTGGAGGAGGTGAAAAAGAAAAAAGTGGACTTCTTTCTCAATACGGGCGATTCAATACATGCCGCTGACTACAAGGAGATTACCCGTGAGCGCGTGTTGGAACAATGGGCTGCTTGGGACGAATGTAAGTCGAGTTTTGATGGCTACGAACTTTACACCTGCATCGGGAATCATGACCCTTGGTGGGCCGCTCCTTCCAAAGATGATGAAATGTATGGTATTGGTTATGTGGTAAAAAGGGCGAAGATGCCACACCGCTATTATAGTTTCAGCAAAAAGAATTGGCACTTTATGGTGTTGGATGGCAATAACCCAGGCATTTCGCTGGACGACGAACAGATGGAGTGGCTCCGCAAAGAACTCCAAGCCGTTCCTAAAGGGCATTTTGTGTTGCTCATGTCACATTATCCCATCTTGACCGTAACCGCATCGTGGGAAGGCGGACAGCACAAGGACCATAAACAACTCAAAGCGTTATTTTATGAACACAGAGACAAAGTTCGGGTGTGTTTGAGCGGGCATCAGCATTTACTGGATGCAGCGGTTTACAACAACGTTCATTATTATTGCAACGGCGCTATGAGCGGTTTTTGGTGGGATAAAGGCGATGCAAAATCAGCTCAACCAGGCTATTATCAAGAAACGCCTCCAGGCTACGCTATTCTGAAATTATACGAAGATGGCAGGGTGGAAAATACGTACTACGAGCATCATCATTAGTAAAAGCCCCAAAGTACGGCTAATCAAGTTAATCGTACTTTGGGGCTTTTATTCGGCTTATTTTAAGTATTTATCAGGTTAAACGCATTAGAAAACAGCCTCGGAGAGGCAAAGCCTTTGTAGAAAAAGTGGAAGAGGTCACCGAGCGTCGGCCGCCCCGATGGGGCTTTAGCTGAGACTCATTCATTCTTTCTACGAAGATTTGGCTCCTCTGGAGCAATAAATAGTCACTTTTATTTTAATGCGTTCAACCTGAGGATTTTGCCTTTTGTCTTACTTGCAAATTTGCCCATTTATTTAATTCGCTTCTCTCAGCAATCCACGGCGGCGAAGGAGCGGTTTGATGTCAGGTTCTGCGCCACGGAAATTGCGGTAGAGTTTCATCGGTTCGTCAGTTCCACCGCGTTCTAGGACGTTTTTTCGGAACGATTGGGCTGATTTTTGGTCAAATAAGCCTTTTTGTTTAAACACTTCAAAGGCATCGGCATCCAACACCGCTGACCAAATGTAGCTGTAATAACCCGCAGAATACCCGCCCGCAAAAATGTGCTGGAAATAAGTAGTACGGTAACGAGGAGGAATTTGCGAAATCAATCCAATTTTATCCATGGCCGCTTTTTCAAACGCCAATACGTCGGTAGGTGCTTGGTCAGCTTTGAGGGTGTGATAGCTCATGTCCAACAACGATGCCGCTAGGTATTCGCTTGTTAGAAACCCTTGATTAAACAAGCTACTTTTTTCCATTTTGTCGATAAGCACATCAGGAATGACCGCACCTGTTTTGTAATGCTTGGCGTATAGCTTCAACATTTCAGGCTCGGTTGCCCAGTTTTCCATGATTTGAGAAGGTAATTCTACAAAATCGCGGGGAACCGACGTGCCCGACAAACTACCGTACGTCACGTTGGAAAGTAGCCCGTGAAGTGCGTGTCCAAATTCGTGGAAAAATGTACGCGTTTCGTCCAAGCTCAAGAGGGCAGGGGCGTCGCCCGCAGGACGAGAAAAATTACAAACAATAGAAACGACGGGGGCAGAGCGTTTGCCGTTTTCGGTTTCTTGCTTGCGGTAGCTTGTCATCCAAGCGCCGCCGCGTTTGCTCGCCCGTGGGTGAAAATCCATGTAAATCACCCCAACGTGTTGTCCATTGGCTTCTTTTACTTCAAACGCTTCGGCTTCTTCGTGGTAAACAGGGATGTCAGTGCGGCGTTCAAACGTGAGACCGTATAGTTTTTTGCACAACGTGAAAATTCCTTGACGTACCCCTTCCAACGGAAAATACGGGCGAAGCTCTTCTTCGTCAAGGTCATATTTCTGCTTGCGAAGCTTTTCGGCGTAGTAGCGCCAATCCCAGCTTTCCAATTTTTCGTTTTTACCTTCTTTGTCCATCAATGTCTGCAATTCCGAGGCTTCTTGCTGAGTGACAGGGACGGTAGCGGTCCAAAGTTGGTTTAGAAAATCACTCACTTTAGCAGGGGTTTTCGACATGCTTTCTTCTAGCACGTAAGCCGCATGGTTTTCATAACCCAGCAGCGCTGCTTTTTCGGCCCGTAGTGCCACGATTTTAGACATAATCGCCTTGTTGTCGGAGGCATCGTTGTGGTTACAGCGTTCCAAATACGCCTTGAAGATTTGTTCGCGAAGGGCGCGGTTATCGGCGTACTGCAAAAACGGCATAATGCTCGGATTTTGCAGCGTAAATACCCATTTTCCTTCGAGTTTGCGTTTTTTTGCGTCTTCGGCAGCAGCAGCCACGAGCGAAGAAGGCAAGCCACTCAAGTCTTCTTTTTTATCAATAACCAGTTTGTAACCGTTGGTTTCCGTCAAAATGTTTTGGCCAAACTTGAGCGTCAATAACGACGATTCCTCGTTGATTTTACGTAAACGTGCTTGCTTGTCGGCAGGCAAGGCTGCTCCGCTTCTTACAAATCCTTTGTAGGTCTTTTCAAGTAAAGTGAGTTGTTCGGTCGTTAGTTTGAGCTGATTACGTTGGTCGTAAACGGCTTTAACGCGTTTGAACAACTCGGCATTGAGCTGAATATCGTCGCGGTGCTTCGAGAGTTGGGGCGAAAGCGTTTGAGCGATTTTCTGGAGAGCGTCGCTGGTATTGGCGCTGTTGTAGTTGAAAAATACCCCTCCAACGCGGTCGAGCAAATCCCCGCTATTTTCTAGTGCCAAAATCGTATTGGCAAACGTAGGAGCTGCTTTTTGATTGGTAATAGCGGCGATTTCGGCCGTTTGTTGTTTGATTCCTTCCACAAACGCAGGTTCAAAATGTTCGTTTTTGATGAGGTGGAAAGGAGGCACGCCAAAAGGCGTTTTGTAGGTGTCAAAAAACGGGTTTTGGGCCATGATGTTGGTGGCAAAACAAGTGCTAAACAGGCCAATGAGAATGGATTTGCCTAGTGATTTTTGCATAGAAAAAGTGTTAATGAAGTTGGGGAATAAAGGCAAAGGTAAGCCTTTAGAAGCAAAAATGGCACTAAAACACCGCCAATGTATCACAAAAGCGGTGTATGCACTACCATTCTATTTATTTATAAACATCCAAAGGTACGTCTCAAGGTGGATGCTGGCAACAAATACCAGTTAGAAGGGCAGTATTTATGGACAGAAACGCAAATTTTTCTCGTAAACCCCGTCTTTTTACAAACCCATCAGTTCTTGAAAGGTATCTTTGTATAAATCTCCAACTGGAAGGGATATATTTCCAATCTGGACGGTATTGCGACTTAATGAGTCGATTTTGGGAATGGCCACAACGAAGGAACGGTGAATGCGCAAAAATTTAAAAGGCGGCAGTTTATCCTCAATCAGCTTGAGGGTACTAAGCGTCACCACGGGGGGCTGTCCTCCCACAAGGTGTATTTTCACGTAGTCTTTAAACGATTCGATGTAAAGAATGGAGTCAAAATCAATTCGCACCATTTTGTAGTCTGATTTCACAAACATGCAGCCGTGGCTGTTGTTTTCCGACCATTGTTGAACGTAGTTTTTGGCTTTGGTGGCCGCCCTTAAAAATTCTTCGTATCCAAACGGTTTCATCAAATAATCGAGCGCATCGACTTTGTAACCTTCCACGGCAAATTGGTTGTAAGCCGTCGTAAAGATGATTTTGGTTTGTCCCAAAGAAGAAGTTTGACTAATGATCCGTGCCAGTTCCATCCCGTTCAAGTTGGGCATTTGGATGTCCAAAAAAATAAGATGAACAGGTTGATTATGAATGGCTTGCAGGGCTTCGACGCCGTTGGCGTATTGACCAACAAGGTTTAAAAACGGCGTTTGCTGAACAAACGCGCTGATAAGCCCAAGGGCAAGCGGCTCGTCGTCGGCGGTGATGCAATTTAATTTCATGGCAGGAACGCGTAAGTATTATAGCTGTATTTTCAAATCAACGGTGAACGTCCGAAGGTTGGTGTCTTCTTGAATGATCAGTTCGTGCCGCTCAGGATACACTAAATTAAGGCGGCGCTGGGTGTTTACCAATCCAATACCTCCTCCTGCGTTGGGAATCGCATCGGTATTGGCATGAATTTGATTCCAAACGTGTAAATCCAAAACGCCATTTTGAGCCTTAATCACAATCAAAATTTCGGTTTTGTGAAGCGAGCTCGTCCCGTGCTTAAACGCATTTTCAATAAAAGGCAACAAAAGCATGGGCGCTACCGAATAATCTTGGTCGGGCTTGGGCGCTTCGATGGTCACTTTCGTGAACGAATGTAGCCGTAACTTCATCAGTTCGATGTAATCGTTCATAAAAGATATTTCTTGGCTCAACAACACTCGGTCAAGGACGGTATCGTAGAGGACGTACCGCATCATTCGTGATAGTTTCAGAATGGCCTCGCGCGACAACGGCACGTCGGAGTAGGTAAGGGCATAAATGTTATTGAGGGTATTGAAGAAAAAGTGGGGGTTGATTTGGGCTTTTAATAGCGCCAATTCGGAAGTTATCTGTTGTTTTTCAACGAGTTCGTGCAATTTTACCGCCGCCTGCCACCGCTGAATCATGGCAAACCCAATGCTGATGGCCGTCACCATCGTTACGACCATGAACAAATGGACATCAATGCTAAAAATACTTTTGGCATGTTTCCACCCTCTAACAGCAGCCAATTGTTTGGGCACGTTCAGAATGGGCACCTCAATGATGCGGGCAATGACCAAATAGAGGACAACCAAAAAAACAGCAGAAAGGGAAAAAAGAAGCTTTTTGCCTTTTACTAAATAGTTGGGAACCAGATAGTAGGCAGAAAAATAAAAAACCGCTACCATCATAATGAAATTGGCCAATTGTTTGATCCAAAATCCTAGCGGTACCTTAAAGTCCCAAGTAAGGGGAGGATAGAATAAAACGATGAAGCCAAGCAGCGACCAAACGGTTATGTGTAAAACCACCGTGAGTGTGCTAGTTGGTTTGGTTAGTTCCATGCGCGTACAAGTAAAGCGACTAAGTTGGGGAGATGCGCGTGGAATCCCAAACATATTCGACGGAAAGGGGGTTTTTCTCGCTGTATCGTAGAACTTTCCTTATGGTTTTCTCCTCACTTCTATCCCCTCTCCTTGCTGGAGAGGGGGATAGCTGCGTGCCGCTGCATGAGGGTTGGTGTGGAGGTTGGGGCGGGATTAGTCTTTTTTCCGAACATATACGTTATTACTAATCGACTCCAAGCGGATGTCGGGGCCGCCGCCATTGACGGAGCCTTCCAACAAGTAACCTACTATCGGATTTTTTTGGCGTTTGGACTTGAAGTCAATGTCTAAGTCGGTATAAACTTCGCCCGTAATGGTCTTCATGGCCAAGTTTGCCCCTTTTGATCTAGGCAAACTATAATCAATGTAGCCGCTGATGCTCTTGGCAAAAACGGGCGCTGCTGCTCCTTGAATGTCCACGTTGCCGTTGATGGTTTCGAGTTTTAATTTGGCATTGCGGGGCAAAAACACCTGATAATGAATCGTGCTACAAACGTACATGTCTTGGCCGTCGCGTTGGGTACGCCAGCTGTGTTTTGAATCGGGGCAGTCTTCGGCTTTTCCTTTTTTTAGAATTTCGTTGTCAAAATTCGTTTTTAGGCTAATCTCTTGGGCATTTGTGGTGTTTTCTACGGTCAACCCGTCGTTAAGTCGGCCGCCGTTGATAAGAACCGAAATCCGAACCGATACTTCGGCTTTATCCCAATACCGCACCCGAATACTGTCAGCAAACTTGAGGTTAAGGTTGACGGTTTGGTCAGCGGCGTACGGAAATTGTTTGGTAATAATTTTTTGTGACCAAGCCGTTAGGGCCAACGTGCTCACAAAGAGCACCAGTGAAAAAGTTTTCATGGCTATATGGGTAGTAGAAAAGGGTTATTGTTTACGTAAATAAATATTGCTGCTGATGCTGCTAAGTTTAATCGCTACGCCACCGCCGTTGGTGGTTGCGTTGATGCTATGGCCACCGCCCACGCGAGACATCCCTTCCTTGGCATTTTTCAAGTCAAGGTCTAAATCGGTGTAGATTTCACCACTGATTGACTTCATGCTAAGGCTTGATTTGGCATTGGCGGGCAGGCTCACATCAATGGCGCTGCTGATGGACGAAATGGCGCTGGGTTTTTCCTGATTGAGGCTGGAATACACCACTTTGATGTCGCCGTTGGTGCTATTGGCTACTACGGGACCCGTGACATTAAGGAGGTCGATTTTGCCATTGTTGGTTTTTATTTCCAAATCACCATCTACGTTGCTGATAGAAATGTTGCCTCCGTTCCAGTTGACCTGTTCGTACAAAATCGCTACTTTCTTAGGAACCTTGAGGATATACGACGTCGATTTGCGCGATGCTTTTTCGATTTTCAGGCCATTGCCTTGGGTAGTGACGGCCAGTCCGATGCCTGTATTATCGACGGCCGAGTTATACAACGACCGCAGCCCTTTGGCTTGTTCTGGTGGTTCCTGAAAGCCGTTTCCCTTGATAATAAGCTCGTCGCCGTCGTAGCCTTCGATTTTGAGGGTACTGGCATCCATTTCGATGCTGATTTTACGGTCTTTGCTGTTGGCCAACTTCGCTTTAAATTCTTGGGCAAAAAGCCCCATACTACACCCCATCCACAGGGCGCATACTAACACGGTTGATTTCATGGTTTTTGAGTGCTTGCGCACCGTTAATTGTTAGGTATTATTCGTTTGTTTTTCTTGTTTTAGGTGGAACACCCCTTCTTCGGCTTTGAGGCGTACAATTTCCAGTACTTTTTGATTTTGAGCCAAACGGAGCATTTCGGAGGCGGCTCGCTTTTCTTTCATCAATACCAATGCTTCGATAAGTGCCAACTGAACACTCGGGTCGGTTTGGATTTTTAATGATTGAATCAATCCGTCGCGCACTATTTGCTCATTTTCAAAGCGTTGCAGGGCTTGGCAAGCCGCGAGACGGACGTTGACGTTTTCGTCGAAATTCATGGTATTGAGCAAAATCTGCGTGATTTCTTCGTCGCCTTGCGCCAATTCGTAACTCTGGTTGACGGCCAAAATGCGTTCACTCGCCGAGGTTTGTTCGGGAGCTTGTAACGTTTTTTTCATTTCAGCCACGTGGCTATTTTCTTCCGAAAGCCCCCCTTCGTGCTGTGTGTACCAAATCCCCGCCCCAAAACCTACCACCAACAACGTGAGACTGGCGGCGATTCGTAAGCCCCACGAGTTCAACGAGCGCACCTTGCTTCGTTTGCTCAGCTGCGTAACCGTGCGGTAGCTTACCCCCGCCGAAGGCTGTTCTTTGCGCGTTTGGCCAAAATACCGAAACTGCTTGGCCTCGTTTTCCAAGTGAGCGGGAACATTTTCGCTCAAAAAGAAAGCACGTAATTCCTGCTCTTCTTCCAGGGTTGTTTCGCCTTCGTAATACTTTTCTATCAATTGTTCAATGTCCAGATTCATACGCCTGAATTTTTAAAAACTTATCTCGTACCTCTTTCCGCGCCCGCGACAACACCACCCGAATATGGTTGACGTTCATCCCCGTTACTTGCTCAATTTCCTCAAAAGAGTACTCTTCTACGTCCCGCAAATGCAGAATCAACTTGGCCGTTTCGGGTAGTTCGTCTATCAGTTTGCGCATCAGTGCCGCACTGTCTGATAGCTCCACTTGCTGGTAGGGCGATACTTTCTGCTCTTCTACCTCTTCCCAGTTGGCTTCCCCTGCGCGACTTTGCCATTCTTTCGATTTGAGCTTGTCGAGACAGAGGTTACGGGTCATTTGCACGGCAAACGCTTCTACGTTTTGGTACGATTCTAACTGCTGCCGATGGGACCAAAGCTTCATCAATACTTCTTGCAACGTATCCTCGGCTTCTTCGCGGTTGCGAAGAAACAACTTGGCCAATCTAAAAAGACGGCCTTGGGTTGGGAGGATGAGTTGGGTAAACGCTTTGAGTTCCATTTCAAGGGCATAGACGAGCGAGTTGAAAAAACATTACAAGTTAGCGGTAACTTTTTTTGAATTTGGCGGCTGAGAGCTGAACGCATTAAAAATAAAAAGTGACTATTTATTGCTCCAGAGGAGCCAAATCTTCGTAGAAAGAAATAATTAGCCTCGCCTAAAGCCCCATCGGGGCGGCCGACGCTCGGTGACCTCTTTCACTTTTTCTACAAAGGTTTTGCCTCTCCGAGGCTGTTTTCTAATGCGTTTAACCTGTGTGTGCTATGTGTTTTAAAATAAATGTTTAAAATTTTTTCTTTTTCCTGTAACCTTCCCCCACTTCGGGAGTTTCCACGTACAAATCACCTACAAACAGCCATCATCGCTTGAATACACTATCGGATAACGCACTCATGCTTAAAGTAAAAGCGGGAGATTTGGACAAGATGGGGCTGCTCTTTGAGCGCTACCATCGGCCGTTATTCGCTTTTTTGTACCACATGACGGGACAAGCCCATGCGTGCGAAGATTTGGCACAAAATGTATTTTACCGAATGCTCAAGTACCGACATACTTTTAACGGTGAGGGTGAATTTAGAACGTGGATGTATCATTTGGCGCGGAATGTTTTGAACGATTCGTTTCGACAACAAGAGCGCTGGGGAGGACATGCTTATGATATTGCCGACTTGTCGGATCGCCTCGGAGGCGGAGTGGCCGCCGATGAGCAATTGGAAAAAGAACAAGAACTCGATGCTTTGCAAAATGCCATGGCGCGGCTCAGTCCCGACCACCGCGAAGTGTTGGTCTTGAGCCGATACCAAGAACTAAAGTACGAAGAAATTGCGCGTATTTTAAACATTACCGAAGGCGCAGTGAAAGTACGGGTACACCGAGCGCTGGGAGAATTGAAAAAGAATTTTTTGACCTCAGAAAAAGGAAGCAAAGCTCATGAACTGTGAAGAAGCAAAAGAACGGCTAACGGGCTGGCTGACCAACGAACTAACAGAGTCCGAACAAACAGCCATACATATTCATTTGAAAGAGTGCGCCGAGTGCAAAGCAGCCTTTGACGCCGACCGCCAACTGTGGAAGCTCATGGGGCAGGTCCCCGCGCCTAAAGCCAACACCGAGCACATGCGCGAAGGGTTTTATGCCATGCTCGAAACCTATAAACAAACCGAAGCCCCGTCGAGTCGGAGCCAGTGGAAGGCGATTTTTGAGAAAATACAGCAATTCTGGACGCCCCGTTTGGCACTGCGGGTGGCTTACAGTGTGTGTTTGATGAGTGTGGGGGTGCTAGGTGGGTATTTTTTGATGCGCCCCAAAGAAGTAGCGTACCAAGAAAAAATGGATACGCTCACCAAAGAAGTCCAAGAAATGCGCCAAATGATGATGCTTTCGCTGATTGAAAACCCGTCGGCCAGCGAGCGCCTCAAAGCCGTAAGTTATACCCGAGAAATCACCGATGTGGACGATAAAGTGGTACAAGCGCTCTTTACCACGCTCAACAATGACCCCAACGTAAACGTGCGCCTCGTGACGTTGGAGGCATTGGCCGAACTAGCCCATGACCCCGACGTTCGGCAAGGGTTGGTGCTGTCGTTGACAAAACAAGAATCCCCGCTGGTGCAAGTGGCGTTGGCCGATATAATGGTAAAACTCCAAGAAAAACGCTCCATTAAAGCCTTCAAACAGATGCTTCGCCGAGAAGATCTCAACGACTTGGTGAAAAGTAAATTCCAACAAACCATCAAAGACTTATCTTAATTTAACCATCCAACTGTATAGCCATGAAACAAATCATTCTCCCCTTGTTAGCGGGGGTGGTGCTCTCTTGTGCCCATTCCACCGCGCAAACGCAGGAATTTAAAGAACACACGACCAAAGAATTTACCTTGACCCAAAACGCTGCTAGCAGTACCTTGGCCATTTACAACATCAACGGCTCGATTCAAGTCGAGGGATATTCGGGCGATAAAGTCATCATCGACGTGGATAAAACCATTTCGGGAAAAACCAAAGAAATCTTGGAACAAGGTAAAGCTGAATTTAAGTTTGTGATGGAACAAAATGCGGATACCGTGGTGGCGTACCTCATCGAGCCCTACGATTCGCGGCCTAACCGCAATTGGAACGACCGCAACAACAATCGGCGTATCGAATACCACTACAAATTAGATTTTAAAGTGAAAGTGCCTTATTCGATGAACCTACACGTATCGACCGTCAACGGTGGGGAAGTGCTGGTGAGCGACGTGACAGGGATGCTGGAGGTTGGAAACGTAAACGGTGCCATTACGTTGAAAAATGTAAAAGGCGCGACTAAATTACGAACTGTCAACGGCAACGTGGACGCCAACTACACGGCCATTCCGCCAGGCCAATCGTCGTACAAAACCCTCAACGGCGACATCCGTATCAGTTACCCTGCTGCGTTGTCGGCCGACTGCGAGTTTAAAAGCTTCCGAGGTGAATTTTACACCGACTTTGACAATGTAGAAACCTTACCCGTGAAAGTGGTAAAAAATCAAGAACAGCGCGGCGACAAAACCACCGTCTATAAACTCAATACCGAAACGTCGGTGCGGATTGGGAATGGCGGGAAACTGTTCCGATTTGAAACATTTAACGGAAATATTTATATCAAGAAACAATCATAATTGTATGAAAACCAGCATCAAAACCATTTTTTCGGTTGTTGCGCTTGCAGCCATGAACCTCGCAACACCGACCTACGCCCAAGGAGAAATCAAGGAACAATTGGTCGTGCCTCTTTCTGACCCTAGCAAACCAGGGAGTTTGCAGCTAAAAATCATCAGCGGTTCCATCAAAATCACGGGATATTCGGGCAAAGATGTCATCATCGACGCTACAGTTGACGCCTACACTGGCAAAAAAACTGAAAGTAAAAACGACGAATTGGCGACGGGTATGAAAAAATTAACAAGCCGTGGGGGGATTGAACTCACCGCCGAGGAGCGCAATAACCACGTAAAAGTGACCTCCAATTTGATGAAGCGCCCCGTAGAGTTGTCTATCAAAGTTCCTCAGCAGTTTTCGTTGCAAGTTGGCACCATCAATCAAGGCGATATTGTCGTTGAAAATGTAACGGGGACGTTGGAGGTAAACAACGTGAACGGCGCCATTACCCTCACCAACGTGTCAGGTTCGGCGGTAGCGACGACGGTCAACGGCGAAGTGAAAGCCAATTTCAAAAGCGTGACCTCTGATACTCCGATGGCTTTTACGTCGCTCAATGGTCGCATCGACGTGACGTTCCCACCTTCGGCGAAGTTTAACGTAAAACTCAAATCCGACCGTGGCGAGATTTACAGCGATTTTGACGTTGATGCCGACAAAAGCGAGCCAAAATCGAACAAAGTCACCAAAGACGGCATGTACAAAGTGAGCATCGACGATTGGATTCAAGGCAAAGTCAACGGCGGTGGCAGTGAAGTGATGATGAAAAACATGCACGGCAATATTTACATCCGCAAAGCGAAGTAGGTTTTTTTCAACCATATAAGACATATAAGGGCATATAAGTTTTTCTTATAATCTCTTATATGTCTTATATGGTTGCATAAATACAATTAACAAGGAATCTCCTGTCCGTAAGTGAACGAAAAATCGTCCATTTACGGACATTTTTGTGTTTGTGGGTTTGTGTAATTTTCTGATTATTAAATAGATATGTATGTGGCATAAGTATTGCCTCGTGCTGTAGATTAAGACATGAAAACCCAATGCAGCTATGTTACGTAACTACCTCAAAATCGCTTATCGAAACCTGCTTAAAAGCAAAGGTTATGCCGCTATCAATGTAATAGGTATTGGGGTGGCGGTATGTATCTGCTTGTTTCTGTTTTTAATAGCCTATTTACAGCTAACTTTTGATGCCTTTCATACTGATAGCAACCGAATTTTTCAAACGTATTTTGCCAACAATGACCCAGAAAGCGCTCGCAAATCGGGTACAATGCCGATACCGTTGACGCCCGCTTTAAAAGTAGAATATCCTGAGATTGAAGCAGCGGCAAGAATTATAGCTGGTCGAAAAAGTTTGATTGAATACCAAGGGAAATACTTTGATAAATTGGTAACCCTTACCGACCCAGATTTTATGAAGGTGTTTTCGTTTCCTTTGCTCAAGGGGAATCGCGAAGCAGTCCTTCAAGAATTGAGCAGCATTGTACTTAGCGAAAACACCGCCAAGGCCATATTCGGAAACGACGACCCCATTGGAAAATCATTAAAAATTGGGAATGAAGGTAATCAGAAACAATACATTGTTACGGGTATTTTGAGTGATGCCCCCTATAATTCGACGATTCAGTACGATGCTTTGATTAGGGTTGAAAACCTAGCCAATTACCAATCTGAAAAGGATAACTGGTCGAATAACTCTCACTTGGTTTTTGTCAAAACAAACCCACAAGTAACGCAAGCTTCATTCGAAAATCGGTTAAAGTCATTTGCAAAAAAATACTATGCGGGAGTGATTGAAACACTTGTCAAAAAAGGTGTCAAGCCCGATGAGCGTGGTGATTTGTTTACGCTTCGGTTACAGCCTTTGGCCAATGTTCATTTTGCTCGGGATATTGATGGGGGCAAGGGAACTCCTATTGCTTTGATTTATGTGCTGTTGGGTATAGGTTTCTTTATTTTGTTGATTGCCTGCATCAATTTTATCAATTTGAGCATCGCCCGTTCGTTTACACGTGCCAAAGAAATGGGTGTCCGAAAATCGTTGGGTGCTTTAAAAAAACAGCTATTTATTCAAATTTGGAGCGAGTCAACCATCATCTGCTTTATAGGGTTTGGGGTGGGTATTCTTCTGGCTTTTTCGTTTTTGTCTGAGTTTAATGCCCAATTTAATGCTAAAATTCAACTTGAGTACGCATTCCAGCCTGGGTTTATGGTCGTGATGCTGTTCCTGTTCGTTTTGGTTACATTTATTGCGGGAGGTTATCCTGCTTGGCAAATGATTAAGTTCAATCCTGTAGAAGTACTAAAAGGGAAAGTTTCCCTAAAACGTCCAGGGCTTTTACGAAATTCACTCCTTGTCGTGCAATTTTCCATGTCTTGTTTACTGGCTTGTGCCACCATTATTGCGCTTCAACAGGTCGGTTATTTACGTCAACAGCCGCTCGGTTTTCAAAAAGAACAAGTCATCAGTATTCCTGTTGGCAATTACACAAATGGTCGGCAGGTACTTCAACGAATGAGGAATAAATTGGCCAATGACCCTGCCATCGTTTCTGTAACGGGTACAGGCGTCAATTTGGGGAAAGGTAAAGATCGTGTCAGTTCGAGATCGGTGGTTGGGTTCACTTACAAAGGCAGAAAAGTAGCCACCGACTGGTTGTTGGTGGATTATGATTACCTCAAAACGCTGAATATCAAAGTAGCAGCAGGACGGGATTTTGACCCAGCTTATCCAAGCGATTCGGTCAATCGGTTGGTGATTACGGAGAGTATGGCCAACGCGATGGGCGAAATGAATCCAGTGGGTTTGCTGTTGGGAGATGATGGCGATACGACAAGTACTAAATCCCAAATCATCGGGGTTGTCCCTGACTTTCATTTGTATTCGTTGACCTCAGAAAGTAGGCCGATTACGATGCACATTTCTAACACCGAAACCATTCATTATATCTTTGTTCGAGTCACGCCCCAAAGCTTGGTTAGCTCAATGGACAAATTGAAAAATGTATGGAAAGAAGTAGCGCCGCAGGCCGAATTTATGGGCACATTTTTGGATAAAAACATTGACGATTGGTACCAAGATGAAGAAATGATGTCGCAGGTTTTTAGCCTAGCGGCGGGGATTGCCATTTTCTTATCTTGTTTGGGGCTGTTTGCGGTTGCCTTGCTGGTGATTGAACAGCGAACCAAAGAAATCGGTATCCGTAAAGTGTTGGGAGCTGGTCTTCCCAACCTCGTCATTGTACTTTCAAAGGACTTTATCAAACTGATACTTATTGCTTTGACCATCACCATTCCATTGGCTTGGTTTCTGATGCAAAAATGGCTGGATAGCTACACTTATCGCATCGAAATCAGTGCGTGGATTTTTGCTGGTGTCGGTGCTTCTGCCATTATCATAGCGTTAATTACCGTCAGCTTCCAAACACTGAAAGCTGCCCTGACAAACCCAATAAATAGTTTAAAATCAGAATAAAAAACCGTTACCCTATGGCACACATCGCTATACCGATTCCGTCGAACCTTGAACGACAAGACATTGATGTACAGGTCAGCATCAATGGGCAACGGCAGGCTTTGCACTATCGGGTGGAGTCGTTTTATTGGGATGAATACGGGGTACCTCCCGCCAACCGTGCCGATTGCTTGAACCACATCATTTCAACGTATGACCAAAATTGGTCGCTGTATTACATCGGATTACCCACCGACAAGTCGATACAAGTGACTTTTGTCAGGAAAAAAGAACTGATTCTGCTTTCACCGTTTTTGTATTCACTTCTAAATCCTTAACGACATGGCACACATCGCAATTCCGATTCCAACCCAGCTAGGGAAGCAAGACATTGAAATTGAGGTAACTATCAATGGTCAAAAGCAAGCCCTTCATTACCGCGTAGAATTGTTTTATTGGGACGAATGCGGCCTGCCCAGCGTTGACCGCGCCGACTGCCTGCGGCATATTCTTTCGTCGTATGACCACGATTGGTCACTGTACTACATAGGGGCTCCTACGGATGAGTTTGTGCCTATTACTTTTGTCAAAAAAGAAGATTTAGAAAGACAACACGCGTTGTTTCTTCAAAAATAATAACCTAAAAAAATACTTATCTCAGTAAGCCATGCTTAAAAATTATCTAAAAATTGCCCTTAGAAACTTGTGGAAGAACAAAACCTATTTGTTCATCAACCTCATTGGAATGTCCGTAGCGTTTGGCGTTAGTAGTTTGTTGTTTCTGACTACCTACGACATGCTCACCTTCGATATGTTTCATGAAAAAAAGGGAGATATTTATCGGGTTTATGACAAAATCAACAACGCGGAAGAGACCAAATACGGCAATACCATGCCGCTACCGATGCGGACTGCCCTCAAAACCGATTACCCACAGGTAAAAGCCGCCACACGCATCGTGACAAGTCCAGGTCAGGTGTTAAAAGATGACAAACTTATTAATAGAGGGATGGCGTTCACGGATGAAGATTACCTCAAAATGTTTGGGTATCAATTGCTCCAAGGAGACCCCAAGAAGGCATTGAGTGAGTTGAGTAACGTGGTATTGCGGGAGGATGTGGCCAAAAGTATTTTTGGGGAACAGCCCGCATTGGGAAAAACCATCACCTTGATTTATGACAATCTGCCCCATGCGTTTGTGGTAAGTGGTATCCTTGAAAAAGGCCCTGAAAACACCAGTATCGCCAACGAAATGCTGGTGCGGATGGAGAACCTAGGCGAGTATAACAACAACAAAGACCGCTGGGATGCAAGCCAAAATTCGTTGTACATCCAATTGGCAGAAGGAACCAATCCAGACACATTTGAGAAAGGATTAAAGGCTTTTACGGCCAAATATTACAAAGGCAGCATTGAGCAGCTTAAAAAAGAAGGCGCAAAAATAGACGAACGCGGTGAGGTAATGAGTACCCGAATTATGAAGCTGTCGGATACGCATTTTGATACCAAAGTAGGGGGACGAGGCCGCGCCATCAACAAGTTTTTTCCGTATGTGCTGTTGATTGTTGGCATCGTGATTTTGCTGATTGCCGCCATCAATTTTGTCAATTTATCCATCGCAAAATCGTTTGGACGGGCCAAAGAAGTGGGAATGCGTAAGGCCCTTGGAGCGCTTAAAACCCAAATTGTAGGCCAATTTTGGGGTGAAGCATTTATCATTTGTGTGTTTGCCTTTGGGTTGGGTATCGCGATTGCGTATTTGCTGAATACCCAATACAACGCGATTTTTAAAACCAGCATCACACTTAAAACCATGACCGAACCCATCTTGCTGGTAGCTATGTTGAGTTGCTTTGCCTTCATTACCCTCATTGCGGGCGGCTATCCTGCGTGGGCCGTTACCCGTTTCAATACGATTGAAGTACTAAAAGGGAAAATCAAACTCAGTAGTCGTTCGGGGGGAATTCGTAATTCGCTCATCGTGTTTCAGTTTGCCATGGCTGTGTTGCTCATTGCGTGTACGATGATTGTGTGGACTCAAATAAAATTTTTGCGCGATAAACCGCTCGGTTTCAGCACGTCCGAAGTATATAGCATTCCGATTGGGAACGAGGTGTCGGGCAAGCGCTTGTTGCAGCATTTTCGGAACCGTTTGGCAGGTCAGCCGCGCATTTACAGCATGACGGGCTGTGATGTCAATTTGGGACGCGGGCTAGATGGGTCTTTTTCTAAATCAATGTTAGGGTTTGAACAAAATGGCCGCACTATTCAGACCAATATGCGAACTGCCGACTACGACTACGTGAAAACGTTGGGGCTAAAACTGATAGACGGCCGCGACTTCTCGCAAGCGTACCCTACCGATACCGTCAACTCGGTGGTTATCAACGAAACGATGGCCAAACAATTGGGCGTCAAAAATCCACTGGGCGTTATCCTCAATACCGAGAACAAAGAAAAAGTCATAGGAGTGGTTAAAGACTTTCATTTTGAGTCACTTCACCGCGAAATAGAACCCGTCACATTCTTCATGAATGGTTTTGGGTTGAATTATTTGTTTGTAAAAATTGCCCCTGACCATACGGAAGAAACCATCGCTTTGTTGAAGAAAACCTACCACGAACTCGCGCCTAAATCGGAATTCCAAGGGTCGTTTTTGGATGAAAATGCTGAAAACCAATACAAAAGCGAATCTCGCATGGCACAAATGTTTTTTAGTGCCGCTACGTTGGCGATTTTGCTTTCGTGCATGGGCTTATTTGCCATTGCCATCATGGTGATTTCACAACGTACCAAAGAAGTGGGGATTCGTAAAGTGTTGGGAGCATCGGTGGGTAGCATTACACTCTTATTGTCGATTGACTTCCTCAAAATGGTAGCCATTGCCATCGTCATTGCGTCGCCGTTGGCGTGGTGGGCCATGGATGCTTGGCTTGCTGATTTTGCGTATAGAACCCCAATTTATTGGTGGATTTTTGTCGTCACGGGGCTCATTGCGGTGGGTATCGCCTTTGCGACGGTGAGTATTCAAGCCATCGGAGCCGCACTTTCTAATCCTGTCAAGAGTTTAAAGACAGAATAAGTGTGCTAGCTAGCTGAAGGTTGTGTAAAGTTTTACCCGCAGATTGGCGCAGATTTAGAGCCGCAGATAAGCGCAGATGAATTCTTTCATTAAGTCCTTTTTCGGCGAAAATCTGCGTTTGTATTCGTCTGCGGCATCTGCGGGTGAGATAATTGAAATGGTTTACTTGATAATGTACTAAATCGTTCTCCCAAAATGATTCTCAACTATTTAAAGCTGGCTTTTAGAAACGCCATTCGTCAGCCGTTTTATACGCTGGTCAATGTCGTTGGATTGACCATTGGCATGGTAGCGTGTTGGCTTTTGGCGACCTATTATTTTCACGAAAAACAATACGATACTTTTTTGCCCCCTGTCAACCGTATTGCGGCGGCGGCGTTGGACTTGAAAATGGGCGATACCGAAGGCGTTACCACCAACACACCACCGCCGTTGGGAATGCGTTTGGCCGAATACCCAGAAGTCGAAATGACGGCACGGACGTTTGCGCTGGGCGATGTCCTGATTCGCCAAAGTGAGGGAACAGAAAGTACCGTTTTTAGTGAATCCAATGCGTTGGCGGTTGATTCTACCTTTTTGTCGTTGTTTGAATTTCCGATGGTGCAAGGCGATAAAAATGCACTCAATGCGCCGTTAAGCCTTGTTTTGACCGAAAAAATGGCTCAAAAATACTTCGGAACAACGCAGGCCGTCGGAAAATCACTTTCGCTCAATGACCGTTTGTTTAAAGTAACGGGAGTCGTCAAAGACCTGCCCACAAACTCTTCCCTAAATTTTGGCTTTTTGGCTCCTGTCAAAGACTTTCGGGTGGTTGAAAACTTTATGTGGAGCTGGATATGGCTACAGATGGATACGTGGGTAAAATTTCGTCAACCGTTGACTGAAACCAACATCGCCGCTCTTGAAACCAAGCTCCCTGCGATGGTGCGCAAACACGCGCCCTCGGCTTTTGAGCGGGTAGGACAAAATTTTGAGGAACAAATCAAACGCGGCGACCGATACAATGTTCGGTTGTTGCCGTTGACAAAACTCCACTTGGGGTATCCACAGCTATCAAGTCGCCTCACTACAATCGGTGACGGAAATCAAGTTCGGACGCTTGCCCTTGGTGGACTTATTATATTGTTGTTGGCCTGTGTCAACTTTATCAATCTATCGACGGCGCGGTCTATGAAACGTGTCAAAGAAGTGGGGGTACGTAAAGCCTTGGGGTCTTCAAAAGGCAGTTTGGTAGGACAGTTTTTAGTCGAGTCTTCGCTGTTGAGTGGTGTGGCCTTTTTACTGGCATC
The DNA here is from genome assembly GCF_014195535.1 of Runella defluvii. Classification (GTDB taxonomy): domain Bacteria; phylum Bacteroidota; class Bacteroidia; order Cytophagales; family Spirosomataceae; genus Runella; species Runella defluvii. The sequence continues at coordinate 76,270 of NZ_JACIBY010000010.1, forward strand.
GGCAGTCACGTGGAGCGTGTTGCCCTTGTTTAACCAATTGACCCAGATTGCCTTTACGCCCGATGATCTCTTTTCTATGGAGGTGATGCGCATCATCGTGGCGTTGCCCGTCATAACGGGTTTGGTCGCAGGTTTGTACCCTGCGCTGTACCTCTCGCGTTTCAAGACCACCGATAGCATGAAAAAATCGACAGGTAGTGCCCACGGCGGTTTTAGCTTGGTGCGGAGCGGCTTGGTGGTGCTTCAGTTTTCGGTGGCGATTGTGCTCATGTTGGGAGTGACGGCCATGTACCGTCAGTTGTATTTTGCTCAACATTCCAAACTCGGAATGGAAAAAGAAAATGTGCTGATTATCAAAAACGGGCGGCATTTTGCCAATCTGTCGGAGCGGGAGGTATTTCGTCAACAACTCAAACAGCTTCCCGAAGTCAGCGAAGCTACCCATTCTACCTTTTTGCCTTCGTTGGGGAGTTTTGGCGATTTTTACGAACCCGAACAGGGCGAACAAGCCAATGCGGTCGCCCAAAATTTACCCATAAGTTCGTTTATGACCGACGAGCATTTTGTGCCTACCCTAAAACTAGAAATCATTGCGGGACGGAACTTTCGCCCCAACAGCCCTGCCGACTCGGCGGCGGTGATTTTGAACGAAACAGCGGTGAAGGCCATTGGTTGGAAAAACCCGATTGGAAAATGGATGCGTTACCCAGGCAATGCAAACCAGCGTTTTCAGGTGATAGGCGTCATGCGAGATTTTCATTTGGGGTCGGTGCGGACGGTAATAGATCCGACGGCGCTTTTCCACGAATCATCAAAAACGTACCGAACGTGGGGTTCTTACCTCGCCGTTCGCCTACAGCCAGGAACCGAAAAGGCTACGATTCAGAAAGCAACCGACATGTGGAAACGGGCGATTCCTAATGTGCCTTTTGAGTATGATTTCTTGGATGCGTCGTTTGCCAATTTATACCGTTCCGAACAACATACGGCTTCTATTATCATGGTTTTTACGGGTTTGGCGTTGTTTATTGGTTGTTTGGGACTGTTTGCTTTGGCCTTATTTATGTCAGAGCAGCGCACCAAAGAAATCGGTATTCGGAAAGTGTTGGGTGCTTCGGTTTTGTCGGTAACAGCCCTTTTATCCAAAGATTTTTTGAAACTTGTGTTGATTGCGCTTTTGATTGCTTCGCCCATTGGGTATTATTTGATAGACAAATGGCTAGCCGATTTTGCGTATCGGATTGATATTGGCTGGGGAATGTTTGTGGCAACGGGTGCAGCAGCCTTATTGATTGCGCTTTTGACCGTAGGATATCAGTCGTTTAAAACGGCTTTAACGAATCCCGTAAAATCACTAAAAGCAGAATAAAAGACACTATTTTATGAACCGTAGAACGTTTCTTCGCAATGTTTCAGTGGCTTCGTCGGTACTCCCGTTAGCTTCTTCGGTAATTCCCTCACCGCCTGCTGCTAGAAAATTGGGGGTGGCCTTGGTGGGCTTAGGACGCTATGCCGAGTACATGGCCTATCAGGTGAAAGAAAGCCAGTACTGCGAATTTAGAGCACTTGTGACAGGCACGCCTTCAAAAGCCGAATCGTGGGGAAAGGAATACAATATTCCTGAAAAAAACCGCTACAACTACACGAATTTCGACCAAATCAAGGACAACCCTGACGTTGATATAGTGTACATTATCTTACCCAATGCGATGCACAAAGAATTTGCGATTCGGGCGGCAAAAGCAAAGAAGCACGTGATTGTGGAAAAACCGATGGCACTTAATCCTGCCGAATGCGAAGAAATGATGAAAGCCTGTAAAGATAACAACGTACAGCTCGCGGTGGGGTATCGACTTCATTTTGAGCCTTATAACCTTGAAATGAAACGGCTAGGGCAAGAGAAAGTATTTGGTTCAGTGCGAATTGTGGAGGCGTCACTGGGTTATTTTTCAGGTCAAGCGGGCGAATGGCGATTGAACAAAAAATTGGCGGGTGGCGGCCCTTTGATGAATTTGGGCGTGTACTGTATTCAGGCGGGGAGGTACATCACGGGCGAAGACCCTGTGGCCGTCACGGCTCAGTTTGGTCCTGTATTGCGTAAAGAACTTTTTTCCGAAGTGGAGGAGTCGATTACGTGGCAAATGGAGTTCCCTAGTGGAGCGATTTGTACCTCAACCACCACTTGTGCAGCGGGTATCGACAGGCTGTATGCCAGTGCCGAACAAGGACACTTTGAACTTAGCCCAGCGATTAGTTATGGGCCTTTTCGGGGGCGCTCTACCAAAGGAGAAATGGATTTTCCACAAATCAACCAACAAGCGGCTCAAATGAATGCCATCGGGAAGCTATTGTTAGACAATCAGCCCATGCTTGACCATATCAGCGGCATTGAGGGCTGGAAAGACATGAAAGTGATTGAAGCTGTATATAAAGCGGCGCGTTCAGGGAATAAAGTAGGTATTAAGTGGTAATACGCTACTGAAAGTTTTATGCATACATTACTTTTTCAAGGATAGCAAAACGACCTCAAGATGCTACAAAATTACCTCAAAATAGCCTTTCGGAATCTCTGGAAAAACAAACTTTTTTCGTTTATCAACATCATGGGCTTGGGTCTGGCCATTCCGTTTGCGCTTTTGGCCTTGATGCACCTCCAAAGCACGTTTGAGTTTGATAATTTTCACCCTCATTCCGACCGCATTTACCGAATCTTAACCAACGAAGTCACCCGAGACGGAACCGTTACGAAGTATGCGTCATCGCCTTACTTGTTGTCGGACGAATTAAAAAACAACTACACCTACATCGAAAAAGCGACCAAAGTGGTGCGCGATTTTGGTTGGGAACTCAACACGCCTTTTAAATCGCTGCGGGTCAATACGTTGTACGTTGAGCCTACTTTCTTTGAGGTATTTGGTTTTACGTTGGCCAAAGGAAGTGTGCCCGTTGCTCCCAATACCTTGATATTGAGCGCAGAGGCTGCTAAAAAGTTTTTTGACAAGGCCAATCCCATCGGGCAAACATTGATGCACGCTACCTACGGTGCCATGACGGTGACGGGGGTATTAAAACCCTTCAAAAAACAAACCCAGTTTCGGAGTGATGTCATGGTGTCGATGGCGACTTTTGATAAAAAACGTCCCGATGCCAAACAAACTGCATCGTGGGGCACCTACGAAACCCATACGTTTGTGCGGCTCCAGCCCAATGCCGCGCCCAACGCTTTGGAGTCGGCACTGGGGGCGGTGGCCAAAAAGACCAACGTTAACCTTGTGGCGGCCAAAAAAAGCAATGTATTTCGTAAACAAGCATTGGCCGATATATCGCCAAGCGTCGAAGAGTTGCGCTACAACCCCTACGTGGATTCGATGCAGGACATTTACTTCAATTTTGGGATTCCGCTGATGATTTTGTTGCTGGCAGGGTTCAATTATACCAACCTGACGTTGGCGCGGTCGTTGAGCCGTTCCAAAGAAGTGGGAGTCCGTAAAGTAATGGGCGCGATTCGGTTGCAGTTGGTGTTTCAGTTTATTTGCGAGGCCGTCATCATTGCCTTTTTTGCCTTTGGCGTCGGGCTGGTGTTACTGTATTTGATGAAACAAAACTTACAGGTACAATGGCTGACCTGGGAGGTCGAAAACAGTACGCTGATTGGCGGAGTTTTTGTGGCTTTTACGTTGCTGGTGGGAGTAGTTGCGGGGGTATTACCTGCCCTAATTTTGTCAAAATTTCAGCCCGCTTTGGTGTTGAAAGGTGTTTTAGGGCCTGTATCGTTTGGAAAAATAAACTTCCGAAAAAGCCTGATTGTTGTTCAGTTTGTGGCAACGTTGGGCTTTATGTTTATGATTGGTCATTTGTACAATCAGTTTAGCTACATGGCGACTGAAAACGACAACTTCAACCGCAAAGGAATTTTTAACCTATCGTTGGCCGATCAGAACTACCGATTGTTGAAGGACGAAATCAGCAAACACAAAGACGTGGAAAAAGTAGGTCTTGTGTCGATGCCTTTTGGAAGTGTACCGTCGCAGCAAGTCATCAAGGTACACGAAAAAGAGGCAAATGTGCCGACCTATTATTACTCGGTGGACAGAAATTTCATTGAAAACATGAAGCTAACGCTGGTAGCGGGACAAAATTTGCCCGTGGCCTTAAACGATTCAGCGGGAAATTTTGTGCTGCTCAACGAAACGGGTGTGCGGCGTTTGCGGCTCGGTACGCCGCGCGAAGCCATTGGACAACAGGTGTTTCTCAATGGCGCAACTCCCTTGCAAGTAGTGGGGGTGGTCAAAGATTTTTGTCATTTTCATTACCAATACCAGAAAGAGTCGTTGGTGTTTCATTACAATCCTGCGCAGTTTTCGATGGTGTCGATAAAAATAAACCCACAAGCCAATCAAGAGGCGTTTTTGGCCGACATGAAAGCCCTTTGGAAAAAATACAGCCCTTACAAAGAATTGGGGTATTCGTGGTACGAGAAAGAACTGTACGACCGCTATTATCCCGCCGAAGACATGAAAATGATGGGCTTGGCGTCGGTCATTATCTTTGTGATTGCGTTGCTAGGCTTGTTGGGTATGGTGACTTACAGCACCGAAAAACGCTACAAAGAGATTGGCGTTCGTAAAGTGATGGGTGCCAGTGTGTGGGAAATCGTTCGGATTTTGTCGTGGAGCTTTTTGAAACTGTTGTTCATCGCGGCGGTGGTCGCCTTGCCGATTGGGTTAGTCGAAAATATGTTTATGAATAAGATGTTCACCTTCTATGCGGGGCTAAATATTGGTTTGATGGGCCTATTCTTTGGCATTGTATTGGTGGTAGCCATTGGAGCGATTGCCTACTACGCTACCAGAGCGGCGTTGGTCAATCCTGTCGAATCCCTCCGAACAGAATAGTGAAGAGTTGTTCCAACCTTTTTGTGCTGAAAGGCGTCATCACTTCAAATAAACAGTCATAGCGATGAAAAAATCAATATTTGTGGCGCTGGTACTTGCAGGATTGGTAGGCTGCCAAAAAGAAGAAATAGCAAGTGAGTGTGTAGAAAAGCCCAATAATGGCATGGTTTGCACAATGCAGTACGACCCCGTTTGTGGGTGCAACGGTAAAACCTACGGCAATGCCTGTATAGCGGGTACTGTTGGTATTACCAATTTCACCAAAGGCGAATGCGGTAAAAAAGACTAAGTAGTTGTCCACTCGCGTACGAAAAGTGTCCACATTCGGACACTTTTTTGTTTTTATGGAGTTGTAATTGATTGTTATTTAGTGAGTTAGTGGGCTGGCATAGCTTTGGGAGAACAAATAACAACATTCATACAGCCTTTCATTCATTTATAAGTACAGTAAAGAAAATAGAGCAGAAAAGTGTCGTCGTTGCGGCACTTTTCTGCATTTTTTATTGGCCACCTTTTCTACTTTCTCAAACGTATGATTTTCAATTTCTTCAAAATTGCCCTTCGTAACCTCAGACGTCATGCACTGTACGGAAGCATTAACATCGTTGGGCTGTCGATAGGACTAGCTGCCTGTGCTTTGATGGCAATGTATGTTCGGCATGAGTTGAGCTACGACGTTTTTCACCAAAAAGCCCAGCGGATTTTGCGGGTTACGTCTCATTTAAAGACCCCCGAAGCCCCGATGGAGTTGGCCAATACGCCCAATATCTTGGCTCCTTTTTTGAATCGAAATTATCCTGAAGTAGAAAAAGCCGTTCGGTTTCAGTCGATGGCGGCTACGTTTAGCCAAGGCACCAAATTATACAACGAGTCAGACGTATATTATGCCGATGCCTCGGTTTTTGACGTGTTTACCTTTCCGCTGGTAGCAGGAGAGGCCCGTCAAGCCCTGACCCAACCTCAGACCGTTGTACTTACGGAGACATTGGCCAAAAAATACTTTGGTACTACTGATGTGTTGGGAAAAACCGTACAAATCAACAAGCAGCCTTATCAGATTACGGGCGTGATGGCGGAGTTACCGACCAATACCGATTTAAAAATCCGCGCGCTTCTTTCTCACGATTTTGACAAGGGAAACTCTTGGATTGAGGACCTTTCTGCTTATACGTTTGTCTTATTCCGTGGAAAGCCCGATAACGCCGCTTTTGAGAAAAAAATGGCCGCCATCAGTCGGCGCTATATCCAGCCCGAATTGACAAAAATGGATTCGGAAGACTATTCGCTGGAGTTTCGAGCGGAGGCGCTGACCGATGTCCATTACAGCCAAGGCAAGTTGGAAGATACCCCCAAAGGCAACAAACAATACGGGTACTTATTCTCTTTTTTGGCCGTGTTTGTCTTGGTGATTGCCTTACTCAATTACATCAGTCTTCTGACGGCCCGAGCGACCGAACGCGCCAAAGAAGTGGGCGTCAGGAAAGCCAACGGAGCGCTGCGTTCTCAGTTGATTTGGCAGTTTTTGTTTGAATCACTGCTGATTAGTAGCTTCTCGGTCGTAATTGGCCTTGTGATTTTGCAGCTGGTTATTCCTTTGATGAATGATTTACTCCAAACTCAATTTCAAATGACGGGTATGGAACTGGGCGTATGGGCGGCCGTTGGGCTGCTTATCACTACCTTACTCGGAGGGTTGTATCCTGCTTTTGTGCTTTCGGCTTTTCGCCCTGCCGAGGCATTGCGCGGAGGAGTGCATCAAGCGAGCGGCGGTTTTCAACTGCGACAAACAATCACCGTTTTTCAGTTTATGCTGGCCGTTGGGATGATTGCGGGCGTGTTGGTGATGTACAAACAAATGGATTTTCTGCAAAACCATTCGTTGGGTTTTAACAAAAATAAGGTACTGACGATACAACTCCCCGCCGATTCGTTGGCTCAGATGAAAGGATACGCGCTGGCGGCTAGTTTGAAAAAATATCCCGCTATTTCTGAAATTACGGCGGGGTCGGGGTTTGAACCTGCGTCGTTGGCTTCGACCGATTTTACTGTCAATGGCAAAGCAAGAGAGGTGATGACCCTGTTCTTTTTTGTTGATGACCATTATCTTCCTACGCTTGAACTTAAATTAGCCCAAGGCCGCAATTTTTCATCTGCCCATCCTTCGGACAAACGAAGCGGTTTTATTGTCAACGAGGCTTTTGTAAAAATGAGCGGTTGGAAACAGCCGATTGGGCAACCAATAGAAGGTGTGAATAAAAAAGGAACGGTGATTGGGGTGGTCAAAAACTTCCATTTTAAATCGTTGCACAATTTGGTAGAGCCCATGGCGATGGTTTGGAACGTTAATCCACCCAATACACTGATGCTCAAAACCAGCCCCGAACAACTGCCTTTGCTCCGCGCCGTTTGGCAAAAGCACTATCCTTTTGAGCCGTTTGAGTATTCATTTTTGGACAGCACCCTCGAAAAAGAATACCAAAAAGACCGCCTTACGATGACGTTGTTCAATGCCTTTGCGTTCCTTACGATTTTTGTGTCGTGTTTGGGGTTGTTTAGTTTGGTCACTTTTTCGACCGAACTACGCACCAAAGAAATTGGCATCCGAAAAGTGTTGGGTGCGTCGGTAGTGGGTATTTTAACGCTTTTGTCAAAAGACTTTTTAAAATTGGTGGCCTTGGCCATTGTGATTGCCTCGCCGTTGGCCTACTATGCCTTGAATCGGTGGTTGGAGTCATTTGCCTATCACATCACCATCAGTGGGTGGACGTTTGTGTGGGTAAGCCTGATTGCCATTGTCATTGCGTTGGTCACCATTAGTTTTCAATCGGTCAAAGCCGCTTTAGTAAACCCTGTGAAATCGTTAAAATCCGAATAGCTATGTTTCAGAATTACCTAAAAACAACCCTGAGAAACCTCTGGAAACACAAGTCGTTTACGCTTATCAATGTTTTTGGTTTGGCCGCAGGCTTGACGGCTTGCATGTTGATTGTGTTGTACATTCAGCACGAGTTGAGTTTTGACCAATTCCACCAAAAAAAGCAGCAAATTGTTCGTACTGTAATGCACTATAGCATTGAAGGAACGGCCAATAAAACGGTGATGACGGGAACGAAAGTAGGGCCTGCGTTGAAACGTGATTTTGCCGAAATTGAACAGTTTGTACGCGTAGCTGACCCCGCCTTTTCTCAGCAGAAAGTGGTCATAAAAAAAGGAGAACAACAGTTTAATGAATCTCGCTTTTTGTGGGCCGATTCTACGTTTTTTGAGGTATTCTCGTTTTCGTTGTTGAAAGGCGACGCGGCAACGGCTCTGAACGGTACCAACAAAGTGGTGGTGACGGAAGCGATGGCGCGCAAGTATTTTGGGAATGAAAACCCCATCGGCCAAATCCTGCGGTTAGAAGATCGCGTGGATTATACCGTAACGGGCGTTGCGGCCAATGCGCCCTCCAATTCGCAGCTTCAGTTTGATTTTATTGCGTCGTTTATGTCGCTCTCAGCCGCCAAAACCGAGACGTGGTGGAATGCCAATTATGTTACCTACTTCTTGTTGAAACCTGCTACTTCGGCGGCGCAGCTTCAGGCCAAATTGCCTGTCTATATGCGTAAGCAGTCGGCAGAAACTGAAATGACGGGAAAAAACTTTGTCACGTATTTATTGGAACCCTTGACGGACGTTCATCTTCGGTCGGAGGCCGAAGGCGGCATTATTGCTTCAGGTGATATTCGCTACATTTATATTTTCTCGGCGATTGCGTTGCTCATTTTGATTATTGCAACCACCAACTACATGAATCTTACAACGGCCCGCGCAACGGAGCGTGCCAAAGAAGTGGGGGTTCGGAAAGTGATGGGAGCAGTACGTGGGCAATTGTTTTGGCAATTTTTGGGCGAATCAATGGTGGTGACGCTGGTGGCTTTGCTGCTCAGTATCGTGCTGACAGTGGTGTTATTGCCTGTATTTAATACCCTGTCCGAACGCGAACTGACTTTGCAACTACTACTTCAACCCGCAGGAATAGGGGCGTTGGTAGGGGCGTGGTTGGTTGTCAGTTGCATTGCGGGGAGTTACCCATCGGTGGCGTTGTCGTATTTTCAACCTATTAAAGTGCTAAAAGGCGCATTTAAGAATACGGCGTCGGGTTTGGCTCTGCGTAAGTCGTTGATTGTGTTGCAGTTTATGATTTCGGTGTTTTTGGTGATTGGAACGTTGGTGGTTAAGAATCAACTGCATTTTATTCAAAACACAAAGCTGGGGTACGACAAACAACACGTAATTGCGCTCACAACCGACGAGCGAACTAACAAAAATTTGCCTGCCTTGAAGAACGAACTGCGGCAAAATCCGAATGTAAAAAGTATTTCGCTGGCCTACGAAACTCCCACGTTTATTAAGTGGGGCGATGGGCTTGAAACGGTGGGAACGGCGACGCCTGTGCAAAAAATGATTACCGCATTTCCCTGTGATGAAGACATGGCCGAAACGCTCAATTTGGAGTTGGTTGCAGGAAATGATTTGTCATCAGAAGATCTAGAACGGCTCAAAGGCAAAGACGAAAGCCAAGCCGATTACCGCTTTTTGCTGAACGAGACGATGATAAAGCAATTGGGCTGGAAGCCTGCCGAAGCGATTGGTAAAAAAGTACGTGTGGGAGGCCGAACGGGCGAAGTCAAAGGCATTGTTCGGGATTTCCATTTTGCCTCAATGAAACAACCGATTGGCCCGTTGGTGATTTTTCCAGTCACTTGGGGGAATGTGTTGTTGGTCAAGTTGACGGGAAATAATCTGCCACAAACATTGACGTTTTTGGAAAACAAATGGAAAACGTTTGCGCCACATCGTCCGTTTACCTACACGTTTTTAAACGACGAATACAACCAAATGTACGCCAACGAAAATCGTATCAATCAGGTGTTTACGTATTTTTCTGCCTTGGCCGTTTTGTTGGCTTGTTTAGGACTGTTGGGTTTGTCGGCCTACGTCACGGCACAGCGTACCAAAGAAATTGGAATCCGCAAAGTGCTTGGCGCATCCACCGTTAGTATTACAACGCTTTTATCTGCCGATTTTCTGAAATTAGTCTTGGTAGCCATCCTTATTGCTTCGCCCTTGGCATGGTATGCGATGACCTACTGGCTCAATGATTTTGCGTACCGAATTGAGATAGAATGGTGGGTGTTTGTGGTAGCTGGGCTTACGGCTGTTGGTATTGCGTTGGTAACAGTAAGTACGCAGTCGATCAAAGCGGCCTTAATGAATCCTGTAAAATCGTTGAAATCGGAATAAGGAGTTCTCAGGCCATTAGACGTTCTAAGTAGTTTTTACGTTGTTTCCAATCAGGCAAAATTCTTTCAAGCAGAGTGTAGAAAAGTTTATTATGATTATGGTGTATAAGGTGGCAAATCTCATGTATGATAACATACTCAATACAGCTACCAGAAGCTTTAATTAATTGGGGGTTTAAATAGATTGTGCCCTTGGAAGAGCAACTGCCCCAACGAGTAGGCATTTTACGAAGCTTTATCTCTGGAGTAGGTAGCTGATAGGATTCAAAACGAGGCATTACTTCTATTAAAATCCTTTGAAAATGTATTTCGGCTTTTCCACGATACCATTGGTTTAAAAAAGACTCTACTTTACTGGGGTGATTTTCAGGGATATTTATTTCAATAAAGCCGCCGACTAACCTGATATGTTTTACTTCACCTACTTGTATTTTAAGCCTGTATTGCCTACCAAGGTAGCGATGGGTTTCCCCTGATACATGTTGACTCGGGGAGGTTGCAGGCCGAAACTGTTCAAAAAACCTTAACTGTCTTAAAATCCATACTCCTTTTTGCTTGACTATCTTTGAAATTTCTTCGAGAGGTAGTTCTAACGGTGCGATTACCTGAATCATTCCGTTAGGATGTATTTGGATTCTTACAGATTTCCTTACCGAGCGTTTCAACTCGTATGAAAATAGTTGGTCAATTAATTGAACCTGTATATTTGTTGTTATCTCCATTGCTTATACATACCTTAAAGTGGCAATGCTCAGGCATCCTTCTATGAGCTGATCAATAAGGTCATAAGGAAGTCTAATTTGTATTTCACTACACTGTTCAAGAATAAAGTCGTCTATTTCGATTCTCAGTTTTCCAATTAAATCAAAATTGTTTTGCCAATCTACCAGAGGACGATTATTGTCTAAGACTGACTCCCTAATTTTTTGCTCTATCCCTAAAGCTAACCCTGTGTATAGGGTGTCTGCGAAGTCAGTATCTACGAATTTAGCTAAAAGAACTTTTGTGACTCCGTAAAAGGCCATAGCAATAGGGTTTTGCTGTAAAGGACTAGGAGCACCTTCAAAGCGTTCGTTTTCAAAGTTTTGTTCATGTTCTTTCGATCTCGTGTAGTATTCAAGTTCTGAAATTCTTTGAGAATGATAGTCATCAATCGTTTCTTGAATAAGCTCAGCCATTTTTCGATAAAGCTCTGGAGCTTCATTAAGCTTTACTTCAATTGCCTTTAATGTTTTACTAGAAATGTGGTCAGCCTGCGCAGCTAAGCTCTTTTCAGGTTGTAAATTTGATTCCTGTTGACGTTGCTCTTGGTCTAGTAATGCAAATTGAGGGGTGACAATCAGCGTTTCACCCTCTGTACTGATGTACTTATCTATCAACTTACGGACTTGCTGCTCATAAAGGGTGTAGTCTGTTTTGTCGGAGTAGCGCCATTTGACCATGTCGCGCAAGTCCATTAAGGCTTTAGCATCTTTTTTATAGGTGTTAATTAGCTCGGCTGGAGTAGTTTCCATAAAAGCAATACTCGAAAGTGCCAACTGTAAAATTCGAGTATATCTTGAAAGTGACTCATAAAAAAGTTGCCTTTTTTCCTCATTAAATAACCACTCTTCGTACGATTTTAGGTCTAGTTTATTTGATAGACCTTCAAAAATCGACCAGACTTCTGCATGAGCTTGCGGTAGTTTAGCAGTTTCGGAATTTATACTATTGAGAGAGCCTTGTAAATCTTCTAAATCAAAATTCTGTAAGCCCGAATACATGGTTAAAGCTTGGTCAAGGTGCCCTAAATTTCCATAATAATCGACAATAAGACCATGTGTTTTTTCTGGAAAAACCCGATTAACCCGTGCGATTGCTTGTAATAGAGTATGCTCTTTTAAACTACGCGTTAGATACAAAACGGAGTTAGCTGGGGCGTCAAAACCTGTCAATAGTTTATCAACTACAATCAATAACTCGGGTACTTCTTGCTTTTTAAAAGCACCAATCAAGGTTTTTTCATAGTTCTCGACATTTCGGTAACGATCCATTTGCCGTTTCCAAAAACCTCTTACTTCACCATCGTACCCATCAGACTCTCCGTCTTCACCTTCTCTCACATCGGGTGGCGAAATAATAACTTCACACGTAACGCGAAGTTCGTCGTTGGCGCTGCCGATTTCATCAATGTACTTCTTATATTTAACCGCTTGCCATTTTTTTCCTACTACGATTTGCCCTTTCATTCCCGTACCTTGATAGTTGGCTACGTAGTGTTCTGCTATGTCCCAGGCACGGGCATAAATGATTTGGTCTGCTTCATTGAGTATATCAATACGGTTAAATTTTCGTTTCAGCTGCGCTTTTCCATAGTCGTTGAGTGGTTCTGATACCTTATCAAAAAAACGGTTAAGTGCAGAGGCATTAGCCGTAATATGATGATGTCGCCCCTCGTACAATAGCGGAACAACCGCCCCGTCTTCGACAGCATCACGAATGGTATAAGCAGGCTCAATCAATCCGCCAAACTGACGAGCCGTACTTTTTTGCTCTTTCATTAGTGGTGTTCCAGTAAAACCTAGAAAGCACGCTTTCGGAAACAGGCGCCGCATACTAATATGGAAATTGCCGTGTTGGGTTCTGTGGGCTTCATCGACCAAAATGAAAAGATTGGGGGAATCAATCGGTTCGGAGTTGCTTTTTAAGGCAACTTCAAACTTGTTGATGACAGTAGTAATGATGTCATCCGATTTTTCGTGCAATAATGCCAACAGGCTGGTGTCGCGCGGTGGGCGATTTGACTTGTAGCGGATAGGTTCTGTCGATTCTTCTATTTCGTCAGAATCGTTGGTGAGTTTTTTCCGAATCTTATCCGATGCTCCTGTTGTTGCTTGTACTACGTCTTTTTTGCATTTTCGAAATGTTTCGGTCAATTGATTATCTAAATCAACGCGGTCGGTAACAAGTACTATTTTAGGATTAGGAATATCGGGCTGCTTGGCAAGAAGCTGAGCAAGCATCACCATTGTCAACGACTTTCCACTTCCTTGGGTATGCCAAATCACCCCGCCTGTTCGTTTCCCTGAGATTTCGTCTAGCTTGCTAACGCGTTGAAGAGTTTGACGGATAGTAAAATATTGTTGGTAGCGGGCTATCTTTTTAACGTTGTCATCAAAAACAATAAAGTTATAAATTAAGTCAAGAAGGCGTTCGGGGCGGCAGAGGTTGTAGAGTATTCTATCTTGTTCACTGATACTCACTGGGGCCTTACGGAGCTCTTGATAAAATAGGCGGGAGTCATTGTTCATACATGCCAATACCGTGTTTTCGTAGTCGGGCGATAACGAATTATTTACCAGCCTTGTTAAGCGTTCCTCATCTGCTTGACGAATATCTTGTGCGGTTTGCTCGCGCCAACTTGCCCAAAATTCTTTTCCTGTATCAGTGGTAGCATAGCGAGCTTCGTTACCCGCCAATGCAAGCAGTAAATTGGAATAATAATACAAGGCTCGTATGCCACTGTCCGATTGGTAGTCAATGTGTTGAGCAATGGCCTTTTTTAAGGCATGTTGTATTTTGGGGCTTTTACATTCAATGACTCCCATCGGGATTCCGTTTACAAACAACACCAAGTCAGGCCGATAGGCGTCGTGGCGTTCGGTGCGTAAAACACTAAATTCGGGTACTACGTGAAAAACATTGTTTTCAGGGTGTTCCCAATCTACATAGCGCAAGGTATAACTCTTACGGTCTCCGTCGATCACTTGTTCGAAACTCTTTCCCAGCGTTACCAAATCGTAGAAGGCCTTGTTGGCACTTGTAAAACCATCTTGAACGGGCAAATCGCGCAGGGCCAAAACCGCCGCGTTGAGATTGGTTTCGGAAAAGGCATACGTACGCCCTCGGTACGTGATACTGTTGAGGGCGTTGAGCTGCTGACGAAGAACCCCTTCCAGTAAAACGGCACCGCTGCGCCCTCCTCGCTCTGCCAAGGCTTGTGTAGGTGTTAGGGGAATATAGCCCATTTGTACCAGTAAGTGCAGGGCAGGGATTTTACTACTGTCGTTTTCGAGCAAGGAGAGCGTCGTTTCCATTTCGTTGAGATTATAGTTCGTGATAGATTTGAACAAATGCTAAAGCATGGGCACGAATCAGGGGCATCAGGTCGTGCTTTTGGTTTTTGGTTAAGAGTTTGTTATTCGGAACATCCAAAACACTATACACGGTTTCTTCGGGATGATACCCTTCCAAAGTCGTTTCCATGAGTTGAATAATGCCTGCTGTTTTGTCTTTTGATAGCTTTTCTTCACGAAAATAGAGCTTTATCACGTGTGGCGTACCGTTGATGACCAAACCCAGCTCAGGGTTGATACTTACTTCCAGCTCTCCATGTCGCCAAATACGGTGAATAGGTTTAAACCACTCAATGGTTTTACCCCGTAAAAACCGCTTATAGACTTCGACGGCTCTTGTGTAGTTGGCCTTTTTCGAATCAGGTACCAGAGTGCACAATTCATCGAGGACGGTGAGGGGTTCTTCTCTGCTGTGCATTTTGGTAATTCGGTCGCGGAGGCGTTTCCAGTAATCATTTTTGGGGTCGTACTCGGGACGGCACTTCACTGCACGAACTTTGGTTTGCTGAGCAACACCACTGGTCATGGCAAAATCAAGCAAGTCCGACTGGCTGATTTTAATCGGGGTAAATGTAATAACTGTTTCCATGATTTAATAATTAATTATATTTTTGAAACTATGTACAAATTATAAAAGTTCATTTTTTGAAAAATATTTTTTGTAGAATTTTTCAAAATAAATTTTTGGCACCTAAAAAAAGCAGCCCCTTGACTGCTTATGTTTTAGGCGACTTCCGCAGGCACCCGTACCTGCCCCGTGAGCAAGCACTGCATTAGGCCGCGTTTTTGCTCCCGAACTGCCTCCAATTTGGCCTCCCAGTACTGAATCTCTTTCAGCGAAGCATCCAACACTTGGGCTATGGCACGTTGTTCGGCGAGACAGGGAACTACAATTCGTAAACTAAAAAAATCATTTATGCCAACATTCAGTAAGCCATGATTGCGGGCTCCTTCCTGAGCGATTTCTCCAATACCTTCGTTGAGACAACCTGCTTCAAAAAAATGAGTAAAGAACTTAGCTTCATTTTCTGCTTCGTTACGCATCCTGAAACAAATATACAATGGAGACAAAACGCCTCTATCATATTGGTCAAGGCGTTTGATTGCACCCATCGGATAACCGGCAGAATAGCTTTTGTTATAGGCAAATTCACCTCGATACAGCAGGAAATAGTTTGCCAAATTTTCGCTGGCTACATTTTTGTTAAAATATCGCCCTTGACCAACCAGCCCCTGTTGTGCAGAAATTGTCAAAACATTGGTATTTCCTTCAGTATTCCGACGATTTACACGTTCAAATAAATCGCTTAACACCACACGTTTCCACTCACCGCCAAACCCCGGCAAGCGCACTTTTCCCGTAAGGAGTTGGTGCATCAAGCCGCGATGACGGGCGCGGAGGGCGTTGAGCAGCTCGGTGGTTTGCTCAATAGCGGTATCCCACGTACCCAACACGGCCGCAATGCGACGCTGTTCGGGGAGGGGGGGGAGGGGAATTGGAAAAGATTTAATTTGCTCAAAATTGAGCCCTTGACGCCCTCCACCTACTTGGTAACTATCTATTAACTTTTGTCCAGATTCACAGCTTAAAAAAGCATTTACGAAATTAGAGTCTGACTTTGCTGAGTCTAATCTAATTATACAAACATGTTGATTAACATTTCCTTCTTTAAAATCAGAAGGTACAACACATGTTCTACCTATAGATGCACCAGTAATGTTTAAAAGTAAATCATCAGCACGTAAATGAGTCGCTTTCATTTTTTGGTGTTGTTTTTCAGATATAAAAGCTACTTCATCAAGAATTAATCTTCCATCAACAACATTTTGACTACGAACAATTGGTATTCCACTTGATAAATATGTCTCTCTTCCACCTTTAGGGGTTATTCCACTTCCTACTTTTAATGCTAAGTTTCCTAACTTCTTCATTTCCCATCCTTCGGGCAGGGTATGTTTTTTTTGTGGGTTCATGTGGGGTGGGGTTTACAAACAAAAAGGGTTAATCGGCTTGGGGTTGGTTGAGTTCATAAAATTCGGCCAATTTGGCTTCGAGCAGGTGTTTGTCGGGTAGGTGGCGGGTATAGTCGGCTACGAGCGTGGGCGAGAGTGTTCGGCTCAGGGCATACTCCACCACGGCTTGGTCGCTGCCGGCGCAAAGCAGAATTCCAATGCTGGGGTTTTCGTGGGGTTTGCGCACGTCGCGGTCAAGAGCTTCCAAATAAAAATTGAGCTTGCCGAGGTATTCCGGTTCAAACGGCCCTGCTTTGAGTTCAAACGCTACGAGGCAGCGCAAATCGCGGTGATAAAACAGCAGGTCGAGTCTAAAATCGCGCATTCCTACCTGTACAGGGTACTCTTCGCCCATGAAGGTAAAGTCGCGCCCTATTTCGAGCAGGAAGCGTTTCATGTTTTGAATCAACGCCCGTTGCAGGGTACGCTCGGTGGGGCGTTCGGGCAGGTCAAGAAATTCAAATACGTATCGGTCCCTGAAAATACCTTCCCCCAACGCCTCACGGCCTTGTTCCTGCAATTGGGTTTGTACAGCGGCCACATTGGGCGACAGCATGACGCGCTCATATACTCCTGCCGCAATCTGCCGTTCGAGTTCGCGTGTGCTATATCGTTCTTTTGCGGTGAGAAACAGGTAGAATTGACGTTCTTCCGATGTTTTGCACTGGGCAAGAATGGTCAGATGATTTGTCCAGTTTATTTTTGACAGCAGTGCCGTCAAAGTTTCATCAGCTCCTTGATAGGCTTCATAAAATCGCCTCATTCGATACAGACCTCGGTAACTAAATCCTTTCAAATCAGGATGTTGTCGTTGCAAAAAGCGTGCGAGTTGTACCACAGTACTATCGCCCCATTCGCTGGTTTCTATTTTTTGACTGATATACCCACCGACCTTTTGATAGAGGTCTATCAACTCCCGATTAACACTCGCCACTGCCCGCTGCCGAGCCTGCTGAATCAACGTCAGAATTTCAGTAAAATGATGAATCGGCTCCATGCAGAAAAAGTAAATTGGGGGAGATTAAAAACATTCATATCCTATGTCAATTGGTGGGACAAGTCCAACGAAAGGTAGGTTCATGGCATCAATTATTTAGAAACCCAAATCAGTCAAGTACTTTTCCATCTGTCGCTCGGTGTCGGCAAGGGCTTGGCGAATTTGCTGAATTTTCGCTTTTGTGGCTGTCATATCTACCGCTTCTTCTTCCTCGAAGGTATCTACGTAACGTGGGAGGTTCAAATTAAAATCATTACTTTTAATTTCTTCCAAGGTAGCTCGGTAGGCGTATTTATCTTCGACTACTTGTCCTTGCGAGGTAGCGTTGGGTGCACTAGTTCTAAAACGCTGTACCGTTTCTAAAATATGGAGTGTAGCGTCAGTATTCAAGCGGTTTTGGTTTTTTCCGTTCTCAAACTCACGGCTCGCATCCACAAACAACACATCTTTGTTTTGGCCTTTAGTTCGATTAAACAATAAAATGGCGGCAGGAATGCCTGTTCCATAGAAAAGATTGGCAGGCAATCCAATCACTGCTTCGAGTAAGTTTTCTTCCACGAGCTGTTGCCGTATAGTACCTTCTGAACTTCCTCTAAACAGTACGCCATTAGGCACAATTACCCCCACGCGTCCGTCAGTAGGATAAGTTGTTTCAATCATATGACTGATAAAAGCAAAATCTGCTTTCGACTTAGGCGGAATCCCTCGATGGTAGCGATTAAAAGGGTCGCCGTGTGCTTTTTCCGCACCCCATTTATCAAGTGAAAAAGGAGGATTAGCCACGACTACGTTGAATCGCATCAGGGTATCGTTTTCAATGAGTTTGGGGTTGTTTAATGTATCTCCCCATTCGATACGTGCACTATCCATGCCATGCAAAAACATGTTCATTCGACACAAAGCCCAAGTGCTGCCGTTGTTTTCTTGTCCGTAGAGAGAAAAATTGTTACTACCTACTTGCGCAGCTACTTTGATCAACAAAGAGCCAGAGCCACATGTCGGGTCACAAATTCGGTCGCCAGGGCGAGGAGCCACTAATTTTGCCAATAGCTCGGAAACCTCAGCAGGCGTGTAAAATTCGCCCGCTTTCTTACCTGCTTTACCTGCAAATTCGCCAATCAAATACTCGTAAGCATCGCCGATGACATCGGCGTTTTGTAAATGTGACGGTTGTAAATCAAGGGCTGAAAAATCCAGTAATAAATTTTTTAGGCGCCGATTTCGCTCGATGGCAGGGCCTAATTGAGCCTCAGAGTTAAAAGAGACGGCTCGAAACACACGTTCGAGTTTGGTTCGGTTGGCATCTTCCAAGCCCATGAGCGCGATGTCAATGAGATTTCCGATGTTGTCATCATTACGATTTTGAAACAAGTAATCGAAAGTACACTCTTCGGGTACATAAAATCTTTCTCGGCGCAAAGCGCGTTCAATACGCTCGTTGTCACCTTGGTATTTTTCTCGGTGGTATTCAACCTTGTCTTTCCATACATCTGATAAATATTTTACAAAGAGCATTGTGAGCACATAGTCTTTATATTGAGTAGGGTCAACAGCACCGCGCAAAGTGTCACAGCCGCGCCACACAACAGCTGCAATTTCTTCGCGGCTAAGGGTTCGTTTTAGGGGGAGCATGGATTATCTTTTTTAATAGATTTTCAATAAAGACTTGTTTTTCTACAATTAGTTGTCGCAGTAAGTCTATTTCTTGTATATGAAGCGAATAAATTTGGGCTACTTTTTGTTGGATAGAGGCATCTGGTACCGCAATACTAAGGTCACTCAATTCGTTTTTACGAATCGAAGGAATACTGGTACCTGCTCCTAATTGTTTGAGATAAGCCTGAGTTTGTGGTAAGTTCAAGAAGGTAGTTAAATACTCGGGTAATATGACCGTTTTGTCAAGTGGTTCGATAACAAAGAACAAAGTGGAGGCTACTGCTGGGGTCGGTTCACCTCGGTATTGCCAAGCAAATAACCGATAGCCCTTGCCTGCCAAAAGAATGTCGCCCGGTTTTAGAATGTGTTTTTGACTTTTTTCATCTTTGGGAATATAAGACTCATCAAAACGAGTTAATATACCACTTTC
Organism: Runella defluvii; assembly: GCF_014195535.1. GTDB lineage: Bacteria > Bacteroidota > Bacteroidia > Cytophagales > Spirosomataceae > Runella > Runella defluvii. Next base: position 95,661 of record NZ_JACIBY010000010.1, read on the forward strand.
GTCAAAATGTTTTGCCTGCAAATAATGGAGTTCTCCGTCTTCTGACGGAGCATCATAATACCCAAATCGGATTTCAGCAATTTCAGACAGTTTTAGATTCATGGTATTACTAAAGTGTGCACAAAAGTAAGAAAGAAGAATGAAATATTTATATTTTTTTTTGTACAAAGCTTCAAATTTGCTAAAATAAAAGGTTTTTGTTAAAGATAATTACCTTACTGATACATATTTGTTCTTCTAAAGCCCCTGTCCATAAACGAACTGAATTTGTCCGTTTATGGACATTTTTATTTGTTTTAATTTGGCATAAAAAATTGATTTACAGTGAATTATGTTTCTGGTATGGCATTTGGGACTAAGAGGATAAACCTGAACATCCCATGCTACAGAACTACCTAAAAATCGCTTTTCGGAACTTGCTCCGAAACAAAGTGTATAGTTTTATCAACATCACTGGCTTGGCGATGGGTATCGCGGCTTTTTTACTGATTCTACAATACGTAAGCCACGAAAAGAGTTTTAACCAGTTTCATGCCAATGCGCCTTCCATGTATCGACTTCTCAACGAAGATGTCAAAGGTGGCATGTGGAGTGAGGTAGAACCAGGCTGGGCTACGCGCGCCAAGCAACGCTTTCCCGAAATCAAAGACTATTGTCGTTTTGCGGACGGGATGGCGCAAGGCATTGTGCGGCGTGAAGGTGCTAAAACCGAAGCATTCCGCGAAACCAACATCAGCTACGCCGAAGGTAATTTTTTCTCGTTTTTCAATTTTCCACTTACTGCAGGTTCTCCCAAGGCATTGGAAAAGTCAAACGTAGTGTTTTTGTCGGCCTCTTATGCCCAAAAATATTTTGGTACCGAAAACCCTTTGGGGAAAGTGTTGATGCTTTCCAATCAATTTGACACCAACCCTTTTACGGTAGAAGGGGTCTATGCCGATATGCCTACCAATTCAGACATTCGATACGACATGGTGTTTTCGTTGGAAACCTTGCGTAACCCCGCCAACTTGCACGGGAACGATTGGGCTAATTTAGAAAATCTTGATAACCAGTATATTAATACGTTTTTTCAACTAAATAACAACGTTCTTTCCTCCGCTTTTGAGAAAAAACTAACAGCCCTAAGAAACGAACTCAGCAAAGAAAATGACGGCGTAAAGTTTCGTCTTGTACCTCTCAAAAACGTGCATTTGGCGGCTTCATTGAGCGATACCTACCTCACGCAGGGTAATTTAAAATACGTCTATATGTTGGGTGGAATTGCGTTTTTGATTCTGGTGATTGGTTGGTTCAACTACGTCAATCTTTCGACGGCTCAGTCGCTCAAACGCGCCAACGAAGTGGGAGTTCGGAAAGTGGTAGGCGCAACGCAAAGCCATTTGGTGCGGCAGTTTTTGGGCGAATCGCTGTTGGTGAATCTCCTAAGTTTTGGATTGGCTCTGCTAATCGTAGTCTTACTTCAGCCATTTTTTAATGAACTTATCGGGACGCCACTGTCTTTTGCCTCCTTGGGCGCTACGTCGGTGTGGGCGTGGGGACTGGGTATTTTGCTCTTTGGCTCCCTACTTTCGGGTGGCTACACGGCCTTTTTGCTCTCCAGTTACAACCCTATCAAAACCCTGAAAGGGCAGTTGGCCAAAACGTCGGGGGGAGGACTACTTCGGAAATCGCTGGTGGTGTTTCAGTTTGCTATTTCGGTGTGTTTGGTTGTTACAACGCTCGTTATTTATCGTCAGCTACACCACATGCAAACGCAAAGTTTGGGACTAAATCCGCAGCAATTGTTGGTGGTTCGTGGGCCAGAAGTAGGCAAAGATGCGACCTATAAAGTGCGCCAAACGACGTTTCAGAACGAGCTAATGCAACAAACGTTTGTGAAAGACTACGCGACCTCAGGGGCGGTGCCGAGTGGCTGGTACAATTTTGCGACCGCAGGCTTTACCCAACCCAAATCCAAACCAGGCGACGAACTGATTTCGTACTCGTTTGCCATCATTGGCGACCGTTTTCTAAAAACGTACCAAATCGACCTCAAAGCGGGGCGCAACTTTACCCCCGCCGAATGCGACGTAGATTGGAACCAAAATAGTAAAGTATTGCTCAACGAACGAGCGGTTGAGTTACTAGGATTTGCCAATGCAGAAGAAGCCCTTCGCACCAAAATCAAGTGGGATGAGCGTTATTTGGACGTAATCGGGGTGGTGAAAAACTACCATCATACAGGATTGAAAAGAACGATTGACCCTATCATTTTTTACCCCCAAAACAACAGCACCTATTTCACCATCCGATTGACCGCCGACCGAATGCCTGAAAAAATAGCAGCCTTGGATAAGTTGTACAAGACCTATTTCCCTGGCAATCCGTTTGACTACTCTTTTGTGGATGACAATTACAACAAACTTTATGTTTCTGAACAACAATACAGCCGTATGTTCACGACGGCGTCGTTGTGGGCGATTTTTATTGCTTGCTTAGGATTGTTCGGCTTGGCCACTTTCACCGTTGAGTCTCGTACCAAAGAAATCGGAATTCGCAAAGTGCTAGGAGCTTCGGTGCTTGGAATCATGGCATTGTTGTCCAAAGACTTCCTCAAGTTGGTGCTTATTGCGATTCTGATTGCATCGCCGATTGCGTGGTATTTGACCGAACAATGGCTGAAAGATTTTGCCTCTCGCATCGCACTTAGCTGGTGGTTGTTTGCAGTAGCGGGGCTATTAGCCATCGTGATTGCATTGCTAACGGTAGGTTTTCAGGCAGTCAAAGCAGCGTTGATGAATCCTGTGAAATCATTGAAAACAGAATAATCCATACGTCCCTACGGGGCGTCCACCTGAAATAAAAAAAACAATGCTTATAAGTTATTTTAAAACAGCCATTCGTGCTTTAAAACGTAATTGGAGTTACTCTGTCATCAATGTCTTAGGTCTGACCTTGGGCCTGGCTTGTTGCGTGGTTTTGTTTGTGGCAGTTCGGTATGAACTAAGTTTTGACCGTCATCATCGTCATGCTGACCGTATTTATCGAATGCTTGGTGTCTCTAAAAGTTCTCCCGAAACGCCAAATACGGGAATTACCTTCCCTGCATTGGCAGCGCTACGAAACGATTTCCCCGAATTGAAACACCAACTGACGATGGTAAGCCGTGTGAGAAGAGCGGTAGTATCGGTAGGAGGAACTGCTGCAACGGAGAAAAAACGGTTTCAGGAGCCTGATGGAGTAATTACATTTGCCGAACCTGAATACTTCAATCTCTTTGATTATGAATGGAAAAAAGGTAGCCCGCAGTCGCTCACTAACCCGAATACGGTGGTACTCTCGGAGCGAATGGCGCGTAAGTATTTTGGGAATACCGACCCAATGGGCAAAACAATTCGGATAGATAACCAGATGGATTTTGTGGTGACGGGTATTGTGCAAGCGCCGCCTGCTACCAGTAGTTTTCCCTTCGATGTCTTTCTGACCCATGCTTCTGTGGTGGCGTTTGGAAATACTTCTCCCATCGACGACTGGAAATCAAGCTATGGTGGGGCGCAGATTTACTTGTTGTTGCCTCCATCGCTCACTTTGGCTCGAATGGAAAGCCAATTGGTCAGTTTCGTAAAAAAATACCATTCTCCAGAGGATGCCAAGAAGTTTAAGTATGCGTTACAACCACTGACCGACATTCACTTCGCAACGAATACCACTAACTTTGCTCGACGTAGTGTGAGCATCGAAATGATTTGGGCAATGGCCCTAATTGGCATTTTTATTTTGGTAACGGCCTGTATCAATTTCGTCAATTTGGCGACCGCACAGGCAATTCGTCGGGCGCGGGAAGTAGGCGTACGAAAAGTGCTGGGGAGCACTCGTAGTCAGCTGTTACGACAGTTTTTGGGCGAAACGAGCGTGTTGACAAGCATTGCGGTGATGCTGGCTCTTTTAGTGGCAGAGCTTGCATGGCCTTACGTCGGTGATTTATTAAATATCCCAACAGGGGCTGTAAGCTTATTTAGCCCTGTCATATTGGTCTTTTTGGCAGGACTTGGCGTGCTCACCACCGTGCTGGCGGGGTTTTATCCTGCGTTGATTCTGTCGGGTTATCAGCCTATTTTGGCCCTTAAAGGAAAAATGAAAACAACCCGCTCTGCGCATTATTTTACGTTGCGTCGGGGCCTGATTATTGGGCAGTTTGCAGTGTCTCAATTTTTGCTCATCGGTACCATCATTGCGTATTACCAAATGGATTATTTCCGTTCGGCCGATTTGGGTTTTAGCCGCGATGCTATTTTGACAGTAAAGCTTCCTGGAAATGAACCAGGTCAGTTGGAAAATCTACGGGCTAAACTCGCAGGCTTACCCAGTGTCCAATCGCTTAGTTTTTCGATGACAACGCCATCTTCTGCATTCAACTGGAGTACTGGTTTTCGGTTCGAAAACCAAGAGAAAGACCCCGACTACGGCGTCGTGATGCGTCCCGCAGATACTTCTTACATTCGGACGTATGGGTTAAAATTATTGGCAGGACGTAATTACCTGCCCGCTGATACAATTAGAGAGTTGATTGTCAACGAAACATTTGTAAAACGCTTAGGCTTTCAGAATCCCGAACAAATCATTGGGAAAAAAATGAAAGTAGCTGGGGAGGATATTGAAAAACAAATTGTGGGGGTTGTAAAAGACTTTAACGTGTTTTCGCTCCGTGATCAGGTAGAACCAAGCGTATTGACGACCCAACGAGGCAATTATACTACCTTAGGAATGAAACTGGCAGGCCAAGAAGGAGGAGTTAAAGGTATTAGTCAATTACTGAAAGAGGTAGAAACCGCGTGGCAAAGCACCTTTCCTGAGTTTGTCTTTTCGTACGAATTTCTGGACGAAACCCTTGCCAATTTTTACCAAGGGGAAGAACGTAGCTATGCACTTTTTCGCCTTTTGGCAGTGATTGCCCTCTTTATCGGCTGTTTGGGATTATACGGTGTCGTCTCGTTTATGGCCGAATCACGCACCAAGGAAATTGGGATTCGTAAATCATTAGGTGCGACTACGGCGCATATTTTTGGGCTTTTCTCTATTGATTTTGTCAAGCTCGTTGGGATGGCGATGGTCATTAGCTCACCTTTGGGATGGTACGTAATGAAGCAATGGCTGTCCAAATTTGCCTATCGCATCGAAATTGAATGGTGGATGTTTGTGCTATCAGGTGCCATCGCTATCGGAATTGCGATACTGACAGTCAGTTACCAAAGCATTCGTGCCGCCCTGGTCAATCCTGTGAAATCATTGAAAACAGAGTAGAGACGTTGCATGCAACGTCTCTACTCCAATATCACAATTTACCTATACAATCATGATACGGAATTACCTCAAAGTTGCGTGGCGCAACCTCACTAAAAACAAAATGTACAGTTTCATCAATATTGGTGGACTGGCGGTGGGAATGGCAGTAGCCATGATGATTGGACTTTGGGTCAACGATGAATTGTCGTTTGATACCTATCACCAAAATTATGAGCGCATCGCGCAGGTTATGCAACACGCTACTTTCAACGGAAAAGTGGGAACCCAAACCTCTAATCCTGCCCAAATGAGCCCCGAAATTCGGGCAAAATACGGAAGTAGCTTCAAACACGTAGTGCAAGCCTCGTGGGAAGGCTCGTACGTGTTATCGCTAGGGGATAACCACGTAACAAAATCGGGGATTTACTTTGAAGAAGGTGCCCCTGAGATGCTTAGCCTCAAGATGCGCTACGGAACGTACGCAGGTTTGAAAGACCCCTATTCGATTATGTTGTCGGAATCGGTGGCTAAATCGCTCTTTGGCGACCAAAACCCGCTGGATAAAACGCTAAAAATCAACCGAACCTACGACGTGAAAGTGACGGGCGTTTACGAAGATTTGCCTTACAATACCTCGTTTCGCAACGTGAAGGTCATCATGCCGTGGTCGCTTTGGTTGATAGATAATCCCTGGGTAAAAACAATGGAAGATCCTTGGGACAGCAACTTTAGCCAAACCTTTGTTCAAGTTGCTGATAATGTGACCATGGATGTTGCATCGAAACGCATTAAAAATGTCAAAGCCAACAACCTTAATAAGGAAGAATTGAAGTACAAATGGGAGGCATTTTTGCATCCGATGAGCAAGTGGGCGTTGGAAAGTGAGTTTAAAGAAGGCATCAACACGGGCGGAAGCATTCGCTACGTATGGATGTTTGGTATCATTGGGGTATTTGTGTTGATGTTGGCTTGTATCAATTTTATGAACCTAGCCACCGCCCGCAGCGAAAAACGCGCCAAAGAAGTGGGTATCCGCAAAGCAGTGGGGTCGGTTCGCACGCAGTTAATCAATCAGTTTTTTTCGGAGTCGTACATGGTGGTGGTGTTTGCTTTTGTAGTATCACTTTTACTTGTCATGCTGTGTCTCCCGTTTTTCAACGAAGTAGCCGATAAAAAAATAGAACTTCCTTGGGCGAACCCCGTTTTTTGGTTGCTTAGTTTGTCCTTTATTGTACTCACAGGTCTATTGGCAGGGAGCTATCCTGCTTTGTACTTGTCGTCTTTCCAGCCCTTAAAAGTCCTCAAAGGGACGTTTAGAGTGGGTAAATGGGCCGCTATTCCGCGTAAGGTATTGGTAACGACTCAGTTTACGGTTTCGGTGGTATTGATTATTGGAACCATCGTTGTGTATCAGCAAATTCAACACGCCAAAAATCGCCCCATTGGCTACGAACGCAACGGCCTGATAAGCATGGGGATGGATAAAGAGATTCAGGATCACTTTGAAGCATTCAGAGGGGAGCTAAAATCGGCGGGAGCAATTGAAGAATTGACGGCGTCCAACAGCCCACTTACGGGCGTATGGAATACCAACGGCGGTTTCGATTGGGAAGGGAAAGACCCGAATTTGGGCGTTGATTTTCCAAACAGCCGCGTTACCAAAGAATGGGGCAAAACCGTGGGCTGGAAAATCAAACAAGGCCGTGATTTCTCGCGTGAGTTTGCCACCGATTCGGCGGCGTTTATCATCAACGAGGCAGCGGCGAAGTTTTTAGGGTTCAAAGACCCCATTGGCAAAATTTTAAAATGGGGTGGCAAGCCTTACACCATTATTGGGGTAGTGAGTGATATTATGGCCGAGTCGCCGTTTTATCCCGTGCGCCCGTCGTTGTACCATACCCGCGACAAGGATTTGTATAATCTTACCATCAAACTCAACCCTGCTCAAAGTTCGAGCAAATCCATCGCCACCCTCGAACGTATCTGGAAAAAGTACGTACAGAATGTGCCTTTTTCGTACGAATTTATTGACCAACAATACGGTAATAAGTTCAAGGCCGAAGAGCGTATCGGTACGCTTTCGCTCTACTTTGCGGTCTTGGCCATCCTGATTTCGTGTTTGGGACTTTTCGGAATGGCGAGCTTCGTGGCCGAACAACGCACCAAAGAAATCGGCATTCGGAAGGTGTTGGGCGCAAGCGTGCCTAATTTGTGGCGAATGCTCTCGGGCGATTTTGTCGGTTTGGTATTACTTTCGAGCCTCATTGCCAGCCCTATTGCGTACTACTACCTCAACGATTGGTTGAAAGGCTACGATTATCACGTCGAAATCTCGTGGTGGGTGTTTGCGATAGCTGCCGCTGGTGCATTGGTCATTACGTTGCTGACGGTCAGTTACCAAACCTTACGTGCCGCCTTGGTCAATCCTGTAAAATCATTGAAATCGGAGTAAAGACGTTGCATGCAACGTCTCTACGTCATTGTCATAACCATCATATCATCATGCTACGGAATTACCTCAAAATCGCTTGGAGAAACCTCCTCAAAAACAAACTATACAGCATCATCAACATTTTCGGGTTGGCCATTGGGCTTACCTGTTTTTTGCTGATTTCGCTGTACGTAGTCGATGAATTGAGCTACGACCGCTACCTCAAAGACGCGGCTCGTATTTATCGCATACATTCGGACATCAAATTTGGGGGAACCGAAATGAAAATGGCCTTGAGCTCCGACCCTTTTGGCCCAACGCTCAAAAAAGACTATCCTGAGGTGGAGCAATACGTGCGTTTGTTCGCCCAAAACAGTCGCCGATTTATCCGAAAAGGCAATGAGTTTTTGGTAGAAAACAACTGCGTAAATGCGGATTCGACGTTTTTTGAGGTTTTTCCACTTCATGTGCTCGAAGGAGACGGCAAAACAGCCCTCAATGCCCCCAATACAGTGGCTATTAGTAAGTCGGTAGCGAAGAAATACTTTGGCGATGGCCCTGCGGTGGGGAAAATCCTTTCGACGGGAGTTAACAATCCCCAAGAGTATAAAGTAACGGCGGTCTATGAAGACATACCACAGAATTCTCACCTTCGGACGAATATTATTTTTTCTTTCAAAAATGTGGACTACACCTTTGGAAACTTCTTGAGTCACAATTTTTATACGTATGTTAAATTGAAAGAAGGTGTTGATTATAAGCAGTTTGAGAAAAAATTTGATGGCTTTATCAACAAATATATTCTTCCTCAAGCCAAAGCCTTCATAGATATTAAGAGCATGGACGAGTTCAAAAAAGCGGGGAATTACATTCAGTATTCGCTGATGCCGCTGCTGGACATTCACCTAAAATCCAACAAATTATACGAGTTTGGGGTCAACGGTAATATCGAATATGTGTATATCTTTTCGATTGTAGCTTTGTTTTTACTGCTCATTGCCTGCATCAATTTTATGAATTTGAGCACGGCTCGCTCGGCCAACCGCGCCAAAGAAGTGGGGATTCGGAAGGTATTAGGCACCGAACGAAACAGCTTGATTCGACAGTTTATGGCGGAGTCGATACTGACGAGTTATTTGGCATTTGGTATTGCGTTGGTATTTACGACGGCATTGCTTCCTTATTTTAATCAAATTGCGGGCAAAGAATTTACGCCGACTACGATTTACCAGCCTGCGTACTTGCCTTTTTTATTGGCGTTGCCGCTTGGCGTTGGGGCGTTGGCAGGTTATTATCCTTCCTTTTTCTTGTCGTCGTTTAAGCCAATTGAAGTGCTCAAAAGCAAGCTCAATGCCAATTTTAAACGCTCTAATTTTCGAAATGCGTTGGTGACGTTCCAATTCGTGACGTCGTTGGTATTGGTCATTTCTACTTTTATCATTTACCGCCAACTCAATTACATCCAACACAAAAACCTCGGGTTTTCAAAAGACCAAGTGTTGGTGGTGACGGGTACGTCGTCGTTGGGCGAAAATAACCGCGTTTTTAAGGAAGAAGTCAAAAAAATGGCGGGGGTAAAAGCGGGGGCTTTTGCGGGGTATTTACCCGTGGCCAACTCGTCGCGCAGCGATAATACTTACTCTAAAACGGCGGTTATCGACGTGAAAAATGGGTTTAATATGCAAAACTGGGTGATTGATGAAGAATACATCCCGACTTTGGGCATGGAAATCATCAAGGGGCGTAATTTTTCCAAAGCATTTGGGGCAGATTCTAGCTCGATTATTATCAATGAAGAAACGGCGAAGATGTTAGGCTATGATGACCCCGTGGGCAAAAATCTCTATGCGGGTACTGGCAATGCTTCCGAAACAAGTACGCTGACGATTATTGGAGTGGTGAAAAATTTTCATTATTCGTCGATGCGAGAAAACGTCGGCCCTTTGTGCTTTCGGTACGGGCGTAGTGGCTGGGATATGGCATTTAAAATAAATACGTCGGAGTCGCAACAATTGGTAAAACAAATCGAAGGAAAGTGGAAACAACTCTCGACGGGGATGCCGTTCAATTACCATTTTCTTGATGATTCTTTCAACGAAATGTATCAGGCCGAACAGCGCGTCGGTACCATTGCGCTCATTTTTGCCATTCTGACAATTTTTATTGCTTGTTTGGGCTTGTTCGGGCTCATTACCTACATCGCCGAGCAGCGTACCAAAGAAATCGGCGTTCGGAAAGTGCTGGGGGCCAGCTTGTGGAGCATCGTGGGACTTCTTTCCAAAGACTTTTTGAAATTGGTAGGAATCGCCTTTTTGATTGCCGCGCCGTTGGCCTACTACGCGATGAACACTTGGCTCGAAGACTTCGCGTTTCGGGTCGAAATTCCGTGGTGGATTTTTGTGGCAGCGGGCGTGGCTACGATGTTGTTGGCGTTTTTGACGGTTAGTTTCCAGTCGATTAAAGCCGCCCTGATGAATCCTGTCAAATCATTGAAATCGGAGTAATTTCCCGTAGAGACGTTGCATGCAACGTCTCCACAGCATGCAACGTCTCTACGTCACCACCATAAAAATTACATCGTTATGCTACGAAACTACCTCAAAATCGCATTTCGGAACCTACTGAACGACAAAGTATTTAGCAGTATCAATATCCTAGGCTTGGCCATCGGATTTTCGGCATCGGCATTGATTTTACTTTGGGTCAATGACGAAATGAACTTTGAAAACACCCACGAAAACCGAGAGCGGATTTTTCAGGCGTGGAACCAAGTCACCGAAAAAGGCAAAACCAGTAGTTGGAACGTTACGCCGCAATCCATGGGACCCGCCCTGCAAAAAGACTATCCCGAAGTTGAAAAAATGGTGCGGGTCGATTGGGCAGACAAATATTTGGTTCAAGCGAAAGACACAAAAATAAAAGGGACGGTTCAGATAGTGGATTCTACTTTTTTGGACGTATTCACGTTTCCATTGCTCAAAGGAGATATCAAAACCTGCCTAAACGGGGTCAATAATTTGGTAATTACGCAAGGTTTTGCCAAAAAATTATTTGGAAATAGTGAGCCACTTGGCCAAATCGTCAAGCTCAATAACGAAAGCGATTTTGTGGTGACAGGCGTAGTGAAATCACTTCCAACCAACACCGATTTTAATTTTGATTGTTTGGTGCCGTGGCGTTTCAAGGTAGTCAATAACATGGAGAGTTTGCACTGGGGCAACAACTCTACCACTACTTATGTGTTGTTAAAAAAGAACACTGACGCTCAGGCATTCAACTTAAAAGTCAAACATCTAAGAAAGCAGTATGACAAAGAAACCGCCTCTTGGGAGACCTTCGTGTATCCTTTTGAGCGATTGCGGCTTTACGGAAGCTTTAAAAATGGAGTGGAAGAAGGTGGTAAAATTGAGCAAGTTCGCAACTTTACGGTCATTGCCCTTTTGATATTGCTGATTGCGTGCATCAACTTCATGAATTTGAGCACGTCCCGAAGCGACAAACGGGCCAAAGAAGTAGGAGTCCGAAAGGCGTCGGGAGCTAGCCGTTTATCCCTCATTAAGCTGTTTTATTCCGAGTCTATTCTCACCTCATTGTTGGCAGGGGTGTTGGCAATTGGCATTATTATGGTCAGTCTCCCCGCGTTCAATCAACTCATTGAGTCCAAAATTGTGATTGATTGGTGGGATGCTCAATGGATTGCCTATTCGTTGGGTTTTGTTGTTGTCACGGGATTGGTGGCAGGGTCTTATCCTGCGCTATTCCTTTCGAGTTTTGACCCTTTGCAAGTATTGAAAGGAAGTTATTTCAATATCTCTTCTCCAATTACTCCCAGAAAAATACTCGTCGTTTGTCAATTTGTGTTCTCTGTTTTGCTCATTTCTTGTACCATGATTATCAAGCAACAGTTGGATTATGCCCAAAACAGAAAATCAGGATACGACAAAGCAAACCTGGTCTATCACCCCGTAGAGGGCGATATTTCTAAAAACTTTGACCTCATAAAAGCTGAATTGTTGAAAAACAACGTGGCGGTTTCGGTCGTAAAAACATTTTCACCTATTACCGAAACGTGGAGTAACACAGGCGGAATGAAATGGCGGGGCAAAGCGACAGACGACCACAGGAACATTGACCGTTTTGGAGCAGACGACCAAATTGTAAAAACGCTTGGTTTAGAGATTATCGAAGGGCGCGATTTTGATTTAAAAGCCTACCCAACCGATTCTTCGGGGGTAATTATTAACGAAACAGCCAAGAAGATGATGGGTTTCAAAAACCCCATTGGCGAAAAAATTACCGACGGAGGTTGGGAGTTTCAGGTGATTGGGGTGGTGAAAGATTTTGTGATGCAATCGCCTTTTCGAGAAGTGAACGCGGTGACAATTGCGGGGGCGAAAATGAATTTTTTCAACGCGATTCATGTCAAATACAACCCCGAAAAACCTATCAAAGAAAACCTAGAAAATGCAAAAGCCATTTTTAGGAAATACAATCCCAATTACCCTTTTGAGTATCATTTTGTGGACGATGCTTACAATGAAAAATTTGCAAGTGTAGAGCGGTTATCGTTTATGGCACAAGGTTTTGCGTTCTTGACCATTTTTATCACTTGTTTAGGCTTACTTGGTTTGGCCACGTCGTTAGCCCAGCAAAAAACCAAGGAAATTGGCATTCGTAAAGTCTTAGGAGCGGGAATAGGGCAAATTGTGCTATTGATGTCAAAAGGGTTTGTTACGCCAGTGCTATTGGCCTTTCTGATTGCGAGTCCGCTGTCGTACTGGATTATGAATAAATGGTTGGATGAATACACCTACAAAATCACCATCAATCCTTTGGTTTTTGTGCTAGCGGGGCTTGTAACCGTCGTTATTGCCTTGTTTACGGTGAGTTACCAATCTATCAAAGCCGCCCTGATGAATCCTGTCAAATCATTGAAATCGGAATAATTCGACGTATCTACGTCACCACCATAAAAATTATATCGTTATGATACGCAACTACCTCAAAATCGCATTTCGGAACCTTTGGCACAATCGCCTCTTCAGCTTTATCAACATTGCAGGTTTGGCCACAGGTTTGGCCGTCACGTTGTTGATTGTACTGTACGTAGCTCATGAGTACAGCTTTGACCGTTTTCACGAACACGCTGACCGCATTGTAAAAGTAGAGTTTAAGCATCAGGAAGGTGACCAAACATATACTGTCCCCTGGATGTCTTATCGCTTTGCGGAAGCTGTTCAGCAGGCTTCGCCTGAGGTTGAAAATTATGCCCGCATTAAAGTGGGTAGCTATTCCACTAAGCAAATCATGTCCGATGTACAGCATAAAAACTACGAATCGGGCTTTGGTTTTGCCGACAATCGTTTCTTTGAGGTATTTTCTTTTCCATTACTGAAAGGCGACCGTCGAACGGTGCTTTCTCGTCCGAATACGGTAGTGCTAACTGAACGGATGGCTAAAAAGTATTTTGGTAACGCCGACCCCATTGGAAAGACGATTACTTATGACAAAAAGCATCTTTTTGAAGTTGTCGGAGTTGTTGCAGACCCTCCACTCAATTCTTCTATTCAATTTAGCTTTTTAGCCAATATAGAAGCCCAACGTGCTATGGACCGCGCCATGTACAGTAGTTTCATGGATGAAAAACAAACGAATGAACAACTCGAATCGGTTGGAGCTACAGGTAGTTTTGATACTTATTTTTTGCTAAAAAATGCAAATGCCGCCGCCAACGTAGCGCGTAAAATCCCGTCGCTTTTGAGCGAAAAAGCAAAGATTAGAAGCAAATACGATAAGTATTATTTGTACGCGCTGCCCAATTATCACTTTGATACTTCCTATAAATCAGTTCAAAAGACCGTTAATACCTTCGGAATTATCGCGGTATTGATACTGAGCTTGGCGCTCATCAATTATGTGAGTCTCACTACTGCCCGCGCAACCATCCGCGCCAAAGAAGTTTCGGTCAGAAAAGTGGTGGGAGCGGCTCGCAAATCGCTCATTGTTCAGTTTTATCTGGAATCGACGCTGTATGTGACCTTAGCCTTTGGATTTGCGTTGGTCTTTTTTAGTTTATTAAAGCCTTTTTTTTACAACACATTACAACTTAAGATTGATACATCGTTTGTATCTACCCCCTACTTCTGGGTACCTGCCATTGGTTTCTACTTCGTGAGTATTTTATTTTCAGGCAGTTATCCAGCGCTTTTGCTGTCTAACTTTACACCTATCTCTATTTTAAAGGGTAAATTGGGGATGGGGAAAGGCACGGCGACATTAAGACAATCACTGACCGTTTTTCAGTTTACCATTTCCATTGCGCTTATTATCGGTTCTATTCTGATCAAAGAACAGTTGGATTTGTTTCTCAGGCAAAACGTAGGTTTGGAGCGCGAACGGGTTATAGGAATTCGTTTAGATGATGAAACGGGTATTGACAAACATTACTCATCACTCAGAGCTAATCTCGGCCAAATCAGTGGCGTAGAAGCCGTAACAGCCTCATCGTTGCCCATTTATGGTGGTTATATGAACGGTTTGAATCTTAAGACCCTACATTCCGCTAAAGTGGTCAGCGCTAATAGTTTTCCCGTCGATAAAGAATTCATCAAAACGATGCGTGTACAGTGGGCGATTGCACCCACCCAAAAGGATGCACTAAGTAGTAAGGGCAGTATTATCATCAATGAGACCGCCGCAAAAGAACTGGGTATAAATGTCAAAAACTACCAACAACCTATTGATATCGGCAGTGGAACGCCCAAAAATCTGGTGGGTGTTGTTAAAGATTTTCCGTTTACCTCTCTTCACCAGCAGATTCGTCCAATGGCGTTTTTTATTGGTAAAAACGATTTGTTTCACGAATACATCTACGTCAAACTGGCAAAAAATGCCAATGTTCAGGAAAAACTCGCCGTTATGAAGCATGTGTATGATAGTTATAAAGTAGAAAGACCTTTTGATTACTATTTCCTAGACGAAGCTTATCAAAAACTCTATGACTATGAAATCAGCACGGGCAAAATCATTTTTGCTTTTACGGGTTTGGCCATTTTAATTGCCTGTCTGGGCTTGTTTGGATTAACGGCTTTTACGGCCGAACGCCGAACCAAAGAAATAGGCATTCGGAAAGTGCTCGGGGCAAGTGTCGCAAGCATTGTCGGGTTACTTTCGGGTGAGTTCCTGAAACTTGTCTTAATAGGCATTGTTCTTGCTTTCCCCATTGCTTATTATTTCCTTACTACTTGGCTTAAAGGCTTTGCCTACCACATTGAAATTACTTGGTGGTATTTTGCAATCGCGGCATTACTGAGCCTTTCCATCGCTCTGCTGACAATCAGCTACCAATCCATCAAAGCCGCCTTGATGGATCCTGTCAAATCATTGAAATCTGAATAATTCGACGTATTGGTAGAGACGTTGCATGCAACGTCTCTACGTCATCGCCATAACAATTATACCACCATGATACGCAATTACCTCAAAATCGCTTTTCGGAACCTTTGGCAAAACAAAGTGTATTCCTTTGTTAACCTCTCAGGACTTACCCTCGGACTGACGGTGGTGATGCTGATTATGCTGTACGTCAAAGATGATTTGTCCTTTGACCGTATGCACGCGAAAGGCCCGCAGATTTTTCGGTTGATACAAGACCGCAAAGACCTGCAAGGAAATCTGAGTAAAATGGGAAACACAGGGATGCCGCAAGGCCCCGCGTTTGTGCGCGAACTAGGTGATTTTGAAGCGTATTGCCGCTTTAAAAACGGCTGGAATACCCTCGTGAAGAAAGGTAATGAAGGGATTAAAGAGAATTTGATGTACGCCGACAACTCGGCGTTGACCATGTTTTCGTTTGAGGTAGTGGCAGGAGACGCCCGCACAGCCCTCAAGGATTTAAAAAACGTGGTGATTACCGACCGAATGGCCGAAAAGTATTTTGGAAGCCAAGACCCCGTGGGTAAACTAATGCAAATCGGGGATGAAGGGGCGGCTTTTAAGCCGTTTGTGGTGGCGGCCGTCGTCAAACACCCACCCGCCAACTCGTCGATTCAGTTTGATATGTTGATGTCTATCGACCACCTCATTTCACCTGACCCTCAGCAGCGCGCCAACGACGAAAATTGGTTTAATGCAAGTTTGAACACGTTTTTGTTGGTCAATCCCAAAGCAAACGTGGCACGGTTGGACAAAAAAATGGAGTCCGTGACGGCCAAATATACCTCTGATTTTCTGACCGAAGTGCGTAAAAAGAACAATGAGGGCAAAACCTACGAAATGAAGTTTAAGCTGCAACCTTTGTACGAAATGCACTTAAACCCTGAGTATTATGCTTCCAATGGCTTGGAATACTGGTCAAATGAGCGTTATCCGAAGATTTTATCGGGGCTGGCGTTGTTGGTTTTGGTCATTGCCTGTATCAATTTTGTAAACCTTACGTTGGCTCGCTCGCTCAAACGCGCCAAAGAAATTGGCATCCGAAAGGCAACGGGAGGCACGCGTCAGCACATTTTAGCGCAGTTCTTGGGAGAATCGTTTTTGCTGACGGCTTTGGCGTTTGTTCCGTCGTGGCTGTTGGCCTACCTGTTGCTGCCTACGTTCAGCGAATTGACCGACAAACACCTCGAAAGCACGTACCTTTTTCAGCCGACTACTTTGTTGCTTTTTGGCGCATTGTTGTTTTTAGTGGCGCTTTTAGCTGGGTTTTACCCTGCGTTGGTGCTGTCAGGTTTTCGTCCTATCGAAACGTTGCGTGGTCCGTTTAAACTAACAGGCCGACAAACGTTCGGGAAAGCATTGGTCGTGTTTCAGTTTGTGTTGGCAGGGGTGTTGATTATCGGGACGGTTATTGCGACTCGTCAGTTTAATTACATCGCTCAGGCCGAGCTTGGTTATAAAACCGACAACATTCTTCGCTTTTGGTTGCCTTGGGATCAAATAGAAAAAGTAGCCGCTCCACTCAAAAATGAGTTGGCGCAATTGCCGTACGTCGAAAAAGTTTCCAGCAAATCAGGGGATTGGAACAGCACCATTTACCAAATCAATGGCAAAAGCACCGACTATACTTACTACGAGTACATCGACGAAAATCATTTGCAATTGATGGGAATTCCGTTGGTGCAAGGGCGGTATTTTTCGCCAAAATATGCGTTGGATACGGTTTCAAATATCATCGTCAACGAAGCTTTTGTACGGGAATTTGTCCCCAAAGGCCAAAATCCATTTACCCTTTCTATTCGCCAACAGGACAAAGCATTGAACATCGTCGGGATTGTGAAAGACTTTCACTATGCTTCGTTTAAGGAGAAAATAAAACCCATCGTGTGGGCACGCGATACCCCTCGGCAAGCGGGTTGTGTTCACGTTCAAATTACTGCCAACCACCAAAAAGAAGCATTGGCGCAGATTAAGAAAGTGTATAAAAAGTACGTTCCCTACCTTCCTTTGGAATATTATTTCTTGGAAGATTTTCGGATGGAACGCTACGCCGACGACTTGCGCTGGAAGCAAATTTTGACCTATACGTCGCTGGTGGCTATTTTGATTGCCTGCTTGGGATTGTTTGGCTTGGCCACTTTCGTAACCGAACAACGTACCAAAGAAATCGGCATTCGGAAAGTGCTGGGGGCAGGCGTAACGAGCATTGTGGCGCTTTTGTCAAAAGACTTCCTGAAACTGGTGCTTATCGGCATTCTCATTGCTTGTCCCGTAGCCTACTACTTTGGGAATCAATGGCTCCAAGACTTTGCGTACCGCGTCGAGATAAATGCCTGGGTGTTTGTGTTTGCGGGCGTCATAGCGATGGTGGTTGCCCTCGGAACCGTTGCGTACCAAGCCCTTAAAACGGCGTTGACCAATCCTGCCAATACCTTGAAAACGGAATAATCATGCTACTACACTACATCAAAATTTTGCTTCGGAAGCAACCGATTTTTACCGCCATCAATTTCGTGGGACTTGTGTTGGGTATGGCGGCGAGTTTGTTGTTGTTTCGGTACGTGCGTTACGAACAAACGTACGATTTACAAAGCCCCCACGCGGGGTCGATTTGGCGGGTGTATAATCAAACCCTCAACGGAAAAACGGTCGTTAACCAAGATGCCAACACGCACAGCGCCGTAGGGCCTACCCTCAAAGCAACCGTGCCAAGTGTGATTGATTACGCCCGTTTGTACTGTGGCAATACGCCCGAAGCTACGGTTGTAGTCGGCAATCAGCCTTTTGATATTCGTCGTTATTACGCCACCGACCAAGGGTTTCTGCGCATGTTTCCCCAAAAAATCGTGGAAGGAAACGCCCAAAACTGCTTGACGGCACCTCATACGGTCATTTTGACCAGCACAACGGCAAAGCGCTTGTTTGGGAACGAACACGCAGTGGGCAAGGGGCTGCGTCTCAAAGATGGTCGCCTAGCAGGAACTTACACCGTGACGGCAGTGGTGGCAGACCCTCCCAAAAATACCCACCTAAAGTTTGACATGTTGGTGTCGTACGCTTCACGGTATGCGCGGGGGCACGAAGACAACTTTGAGTCGTACTGGGACTATAATTATTTCCAATTAGCGCCCAATGCTTCGACCGACGGAGTGACCAGAAAATTAGCCGAAATCAACCAGACGTTCCTCAAAAAAGAAGGAATTCAGCTCGTGATTCAGCCCTTTAAAGATATTCACCTCCATTCCAATCTTACCTACGAACTCGAACCCAACGGTAGTGCGCGTACCGTGCAGTTTTTGGGTATCATTGCTTTGGTGATATTGGTGATTGCTTTTGTGAATTACATCAACTTAACAACGGCCCTTGCCAACGAACGCGGTAAAGAAGTAGGCGTACGAAAAGTGCTAGGCGCAAGCCGTGGTACGCTCACCCAACAGTTTTTGTGGGAAAGTTTTGTCATAAGCAGCATTGCCTTCGGGGCAGCAGTGGTGGGCGTACAGCTTTCACTTGACTGGTTTGGGGGCATCGTTGGCCGCGACTTATCGGTGAGCAACACCATAGATGGGGTGTATTGGGGCGTAAGTATTGGGTTTATTGTCTTGATATGGTTTGTGGCGGGGCTATATCCTGCCTTGCAGCTTTCGGGTTTTCGACCCGTGGAAGTGTTGCGGGGGCGATTTGTGGCGGGTAACACCGAAACGCTTCGCAAAAGCTTGGTGGTGGTTCAGTTTGCTTGCTCGGCGGGGCTGATTTTTGGGGTATTGGTGATTGAAAAACAATTACATTTCCTAAATAACCATGAACTTGGCGTACAACTCGACCAGTTGGTGTCGGTCAAAGTACCTGCGTCTGAAGACACCAGAGACAGTACGATTTTTAGAAAACTAGCGCTTTTCAAGTCGGAATGTGCAAAGATTGCGGGGATTGAAGGTGCGTCTTCGTCCAACATCGTTCCAGGGTTGGGTATCAATACCATCGCGGGAAGCAACCGCCCGCTTCATTGGGTGAAGCAACCTGATTTTGCCAAAATCACTTCCTATTTTGTGGAAACCGACCAAGACTTTTTTGCTTTGTTTGGGGTTCAATTGTTGGCAGGAAAACACCAGTTTTTCCCTGACCGCGTAGCGCGATTTAACACCATTACCATCAACGAAACCATGCGAAAGGCGCTCGGTTTCCCGTCGCCCGAAGCGGCCATTGGTCAGCAAATTGCTTACGAAAATAGCGAAAATAATGCCTCCATGACGGTAGGAGCGGTGGTCGAAGATTTTCACATCGAATCGCTCAAAAGTGCGCCTAAGCCTACTTTTTATTACTGTTTTGCGCCGCAAGAATTGGGGTATTTGACCTTAAAAATGAATGCCCGCCAATTGGAAGCGTCGCTTGGAAGTATGCAGTTTGCTTGGAAAAAAATCTACCCCGAAGAGCCGTTTCGTTACTGGTTTTTGGACGAAAACTTTGCCCAGCAATACCAAAATGAGCGCCAATTTAATCGAGTGTTTGGCATTTTTGCCGTGTTTGCCATTGCGATTTCGTGCTTGGGTATTTTGGGGCTGACGGCTTACAATGTACAGCGCCGCCGCAAAGAAATTGGCATTCGTAAAGTGTTGGGCGCGTCGGTGCTTAGCATTACGGTGATGCTCTCGACCAATTTCCTCAAGCTGATTGCTTTTGCAGTCCTGTTGGCCACGCCCGTTGCGTATTATCTGATGCGTCAGTGGTTGCAAGAGTTTGCCTACCAGACCGAAATCAGCTGGTGGGTCGTAACTGCTACGGCGGTTGGGGTGTTGGCGGTGGCGTTGCTGACGGTCAGCGTTCAGTCGGTTAAAGCGGCCTTGATGAATCCCGTAAAATCGTTGAAATCAGAATGATTTCTTTTTTAGACTTACCAAGTTTAGCCAGTGCGATTGTAATCAAACTTGGTAAGTCTTGTTGTTCAAACAATTAAGGTTTTTTAACAGACCGTCAATGCGTTTTGTACGTACCTTGCTGCGCCATTTTAAACGTACAAAACCATGCTTCAGAATTACTTCAAAATCGGCTGGCGCAGCCTGAAAAAGAACAAGTTATACGCTATCATCAACGTCTTTGGACTTTCAGTAGGCATTACCTTTACGATGCTCATGGGAAGCTACGTTTGGGGAGAATGGCGGGTAAACGCCGAGCTAAAAGACCTCGACCGCCAATACATCCTCAAGTCGAAATGGAAACAGCCCAACATGGGCATCGAAATCACGACCATTGCGCCGCTGGCCAAAGCGTTGAAAGAAAATTTTCCTTCGTTGGTAGAAGATTACTATCATTTTGACGCCGTGACGTCGGTGGTATCGAAAGGAGATAAAAATTTCCGAGAAGACCTGCAACTAGGCGATTCTACCCTTTTGTCGATGTATGGATTCCCGTTGTTGGAAGGCGACCCGAAAACAGCCCTGAGTCAACCCAATTCGGTGGTTATTTCGCAAAAAACGGCGCTGAAATATTTTGGAAAAACCAACGTCGTGGGGCAAACACTTCAAATTGAGTCATTTTCGGGCGAGCGCCGCGATTTCATGGTGTCGGGGGTTTTGGCCACTATCCCCTACAATTCCGTGACGCAATTTGTGTCGAGCGAAATCCCCCTCTTACTTCCGCTGAAGAGTTTGGCATTCTTTGGCCGCGACGGAGCCATGACCTCTTGGGACAACGTGTATGTGGTCAATTACCTAAAACTCCGAACAGGGGCAAGCCTTCCCGCGTTGAAACGAGCCATTGCACAGCAGATAGCCACCCATTCGTCCAAAGTCATTCAAGAAAACATCGAAGTGATTCCTACGCCCCTTTCCACACTTTACCGCGAAGAAAACAACGGCTTGGTCAACAAAACAATCGCCACACTGAGCTTGGTTGCGTTTTTTATTTTGCTCATGGCCGTGGTCAATTTCGTCAATCTCTCGATGGGTGGTTCGGCGGCACGTCTCAAAGAAATTGGCGTTCGGAAGTCGCTTGGAAGTACCAAAACCCAATTAATGCGGCAGTTTTTGGCCGAATCAACCATTTTGGCCTTGTTCAGCACGGTTGTTTCGTGGGGGTTGTACGAGCTTTTACGACCATCGTTTAGTGAATTTTTGGGGAAAGACCTCCTTCCTTTTACGAGCGCCCCATTGGCTTTTTTGTCGGTGGGCATCGGTTTGGGAATGCTTGTGGGTGGCTTGGCGGGCGCATACCCTGCGTTTGTGCTTTCTTCGTTGCCTTCGGTGGAGTCCATCAAAGGCAAGCTCAAAAACGTGAAAGAAAACCGCCTTTTTAAATATTCGCTCATGGTGGGACAGTTTTCGGTGGCGTTGTTTGTGTTTGGGGCGGCAGTTATTATCACAAATCAGGTCAATTATTTTTTTGAAAAAGAACTGGGATACTCCAAAGAGGCGATTGTGTGGGCGTCTGTCCCGCGCGACTGGTCGGCGAAAGGGGTGGCCAAAATGGAAACCATTCGCAATGAAATGGCGCGTTTGCCGGAGGTGAGCGAGGTATCGTTGTCGTACGAAATCCCCGACGGACGTACAGGTTTTCAGTCGGGGGTTTTTAAGCTGGGGCAAGATTCTACCCAAGCGACGTTTATGCCTGTGTTGCAAACCGACGAACATTATGCCAAAACCTACCAGATTCCGATGGCGAGCGGGATTTATTTTGGACAAAATCCAGCGGTGGGTACTCAAGTACCGCTCGTCATCAACCAATCGGCGGCTAAAAAACTCGGCTTCACGCCCGAAAGCGCCCTTGGTCAGCAAGTGCGTTTGGTGGGTTTTGGACAACTTTTCCACATCGTGGGCGTCACCAAAGATTTTCATTTTCAATCCATGCGCGACCAAGTGGGGGCTTTGGCTTTTGTTCACCTCAAAACCCTGAATAACTATCGCTACTTTTCGTTCAAATTGCGCCCTGCTACCGTGGCAGCGGGTGTGGCGGCGGTAGAACACAAATGGCGAGAATTACTCCCAGGCGCTCCTTTTGAGTATAAGTTTTTGGACGACATGCTTCAAAAGCTCTACCAAACCGAAATTCGCCTCAAAAAAGCCGCGCACACAGCTACGTTGTTGGCCATCATCATTGTATTGTTAGGAGTCATCGGCATGGTGTCGCTCAGTGTGACGCGTCGTACCAAAGAACTCGGAATTCGTAAGGTCTTGGGCGCTTCACCTGCGAGTTTGGTGGGCTTGTTTTTGAAGGAGTTTTTGGTGGTAGCGGCCTTGGCAACGGTAGTCGCGTTTCCGTTGGTGTTTGTGAGTATGAAAAATTGGCTTCAAAGCTACGCCTATCGGGTCGAAATGAGCTGGACATCGTTTGCGTTTGTGGCAGGTAGTTTCGGAATTGTTATTATTCTTCTGGTAAGTGTGCAAACCATAAAAGCTTCATTATCAAACCCTACGCATTCGATAAAAGTCGAATAACAAACTTTTACATTTCGTTTACATTCTTTTACGGGAAAAATTTAGAAGATTTTGTGGGTGAAAATACCTTTGTCAACATCAAGGGAGTAAACACCTATAAACAACCTAAAGAGAATGAAAACACTGAAACGAATGTGGTGCGTGGCGGGCTTCGTAGGCGCATCATTGATAGGGCAAGCGCAGACCAAATTTTCAAATTGTTCGGCGGTTTTTATAGACAACAGGGTGGTGGTCGATGACTATTCTCCCACGGGAAAGTGTTCGCTGACGCAAGACGCGCAGGGGACGCTTTCGGTGGCTGAAGCGACCTACGAAAACAACCAATGGCGCCAAACAGCAGCGATTGACTTCATGGTGGCAATTCGGGACAAAAACAGCAAAACGTTGACGATGTTCTCGAAGGAGGTGTACCAAAAAGTGGACATCAAAAACGTGCTTTCAAAGTGCAACAAAGGAGACGCAATCGTGCTATTGACGTTAAAAGACTCCTACGCACTCCCTCACAACGAAATCGTAATTCACTAACTATTAAATCTCTTCACAATCATGAAAACACTATCATTTATTGGACTTGCTGCCCTCGGTATGCTTGTTTTCGTAGCGGCAACTACCGTTGTTCCAACCGCTAATTCGACCAACGACGCTAAAATGGCCGTGGCTTTGCTCTTAGACGGCCAACCACTGAACCAAACGGAGCTATCGACCGTGAGCAGTGGTGTTTTGACCGTAAATTCGTTAGAGTCAGAGTCAAAAATGCCTTTCCGTATTTACCTAAAACGCGGTGACCAAAAAGTGAGTTTTGGAGGGCAAACCAACGGGAAAGAGCAATACGAAGCTGAAATTGGTTTTTTGGTGTCACGGGCACGTTTTGGCGACGCGTTGGTGGTAGAAACCGTAGGAAATGCGGCCGAAAACCAAAAGCCTAAAGTGGTATTTACCAAATACCTTTTCCCGCTTAATTTCAAGAAAGTGACGGCTGAAAATGGCGACGGCTGTTAGGCATTGAAGGGGTCAGACGGTAGTCAGACCCCAGAGTAGGATGCGTGGTCTGACTACCGTCTGACCACGTAGCTTCAATCCGAAGTATTAACAACACATTACATGATAAAACAGCACACCATTACGCTACTTGTTGTCTTGTTTTTTACTCAGGTAGGCATTGCCCAATCCACGGGCACTTTTACCGACTCACGCGATGGGCAAACGTATAAAACGTTCAGCTTTAAAAATGCCTCGACCGACACCACGGTTACTTGGATGGCCCAAAACCTGAACTACAAAGTACAGGAGAGCTACGCTTATGATGACAAAGAGAGCAATCGAAAAGAGCTCGGCTTGCTTTACACTTGGGAAGCCGCGAAAAAAGCCTGCCCCAGCGGTTGGCATTTGGCAACGGATAGGGAATGGTCTATGCTGGTGACTAAATTTGGTGGAATGGATAAGGCTGGCGAAGTCTTGAAAAGCGTCAGTGGCTGGGCAGAAGACGGCAACGGTACTAACAGCAGCGGGTTTAACGGTCATCCAGCAGGTATTCGCAGAAATAATCTTTATGAAGTGATGAGTGTTATGGGTTTCTGGTGGACGTCCACACCCTCGGGTCAGGAGGGTAAAGCCTGGGGATGGAACTTCAGCTATGGTGGCCCAGGGGAAAAACCACTTAAAACAAAAGCGTTCCGTTTCCCTGCCTCTGTTTCTTACGCAGAATCTGTTCGTTGTGTTCGGGATTGATTTATCCAGTGAATGCAGCGGGTCAGAAATAATATGAATCGTTGAGTTTAAAATCATTTGTCAATTATCATTAATCAATATCATTATCTATTGTGCGTCATACTAAAAGACACCTTTACAATGAAAGTAAAATCAGATAGACAAAACCTGTTTGGTCTTGGCTGGACAGTTTTGATTATAGTAATCAACTCTTGCAATAGTCAAAGTCAATCAACTAAGGAAAATCAGATTGTTCATTCTCAAATTGACACCACACGGTTGAAATACACCAAAGGAGTTCGTTCAATTTTGGAGGATAGTAAAGGAAATACTTGGTTTGGCAGTCACAACGAAGGTGTGTGTATGCTTCAGAATGGTCGGTTGCACTATTTTACAACCCAAAACGGATTGAGTGACAACCAGGTGAGAAGCATTTATGAAGATAAAAATGGTATTATCTGGTTTGAATGTGGAATTGGGTTAAGTAGATACGATGGTGAAAAAATGACTGTTTACAATGAAAGAAAGTATGATTCAAAAAACGGGTGGAAATTAACGGAGAGTGACCTTTGGTTTAAAGGGGATGAAACTGCGGGTTACAAAAAACTTGAAGGTGGACCGGGCGTGTATCAATATGATGGAAAAAACCTCTATTACCGCACCTTCCCCATAAAATCAAAATTAGGAGAGGAAAACGCCTATTCAATTTCAACACCTTTTGTCAGAAGTAAAAATGGAACGGTTTGGTTTGGAACTTATAATGCCTTGGTTGGGCATGATGGTAAGCAATTTAAAATATATACCGATGACTCATTAGGATTGAATGGCCCCCCAACCGAATCTCTGCATATTCGGTGCATAATGGAAGACAGCAAAGGTAATTTATGGATTGGAAACAATAGCGGTGGCAGTCCAATTGGGGGCATCGGGGTATTAAAATATGATGGCAAAAAATTCATCCATTTTACCAAACAACACCAATTAAGAAAAGAAGATACCAAAGGTAATTCCCTGGACAGAGTTTTTTCGATAGGTGAGGACAGTTTGGGTAACATTTGGTTTGGAACAGTAGCGTCAGGTGTGTGGCGGTATGACGGGCATACCATGAAGAATTTCACCCAAAAAGATGGTCTGGATGGTGACTTTACTTGGGTTATTTACAAAAGCAAAGCGGGTGAATTGTGGTTTGGCGGAGGCCCCAATGGGGTGTATCGTTTCAATGGAAAGTCTTTTGAACGAAGATATTAACTAAGCCAACAAGCTATATTGCTAGGCAGCTTTCTTTAACTATTACCCGCTGATTTACGCCGATTGAAAGTCGCAGAAGTCGCTGATTAATGACCATATAAAGCCCTTTTTCAGCGAGAATCAGCGTTTGTAATTCTGCGGCTTTCTGCGGGGAAAAAATAAAATTAGAAAAAAATAGCGCCCCTTTTAACATCTCAAAAAATGATGAAATACTTGCCTATTTATGCATTGGTTTCTGTGGTTATTTTTTGTACATCTTGCAGCGGACAAGAAAAAACAAATACACAAAAAGGCTTAAATACGCCCAAACCAAGTCCCAAAGTCATAAAAAACTTTAAGTCCGTGGGGTTGGCGCCCGATTTTGACACGACTTTGGTCAGCCAATACATCCGAAGTATTTTTCAGGATTCAAAAGGGAATCTATGGTTTGGTACTATAGGGGATGGCGTCGTGAGGTACGATCAAAAAACCTTGACCTACTTTTCCAATCCCGACGGATTTTATAACCAAACCGTTTATGCCATCAATGAAGATAAAGACGGAAATATGTGGTTTGGCACCGACCAAGGGGTGTATAAGTACGATCCCAGACGGGCAGTCGGAAAAACGTTTAAGAATTACAACCAAAAAGATGGCCTAAACCACGTTGACATTACCCGAAAAGGCATTCTTGTTGATAAATCGGGCATGGTTTGGGTTGGTACGCACGGCGGCGTTTACCGCTATGATCCTGTGGCCGATAGCGAGGGACGAAAAAGTTTTTCATTGTTCAAAGAACTTGCTACTGTAAACGTTGCTGGCGTCATGGAGGACAAAGACGGTAACATCTGGTTTGCGTCTTCTAATCAGGGGGTCTTTCGTTATGACCCTGAGCAGAAAGGTGATAATGCCATTACTCATGTGGCCGAAAAAGAGCAATTGGGTGAGAACTACGCGGGAGGAATTGCCCAAGACAAAGCGGGTAATATGTGGTTTACCATGAAAAACGGTATTTGTAAGTACGATCCCAAACAGGAAGTGGGGAAAAGATTTACCGAATACACGTCCAAAGACGGCCTAGGCGGAACGGAGTTTTGGGGAATCATCATTGAGCAATCAGGTATCATTTGGGTTACCGCCCGAGGCAGTACGACGCGCTTTGACCCTTCTGTTTCCTTGCCGAATCCTAAAGCATTTACCGTGTTTACAGTAGCAGACGGATTCACTTGCTGTGTTCAAAGTATGTATCAGGATAAGTCAGGAAATATGTGGTGGGGTACGGGACAAGGGCTCTATCGCTTTGATGGCAAGCGCTTTTATCAAGTGAAAAAGAACGGCCCTTGGTAGGGCGTTACTGATTGTAAGCTATTTCTACTAAATTTGATACAGAACTTATGGAAATCATGACGGGGAAATTGGCAATTGGGGCTTCATTGTTGGTCATCAGCTTGCTGTTTGGGCGGTTTGCTTGGTTTACTTCTACTCCCGAGTCGAGCACTTCGCAACGGTTCGAGGAGAAAGTCAATCTGGCACTTCGTCGTACGGGCCACCGCCTGCTGTTAGCAAGCGGTGATTCTACGTCTCGCATTACTGCGGTCAAAAAAACGGCGGAGGGTACGTATGTATTACAACTCAGTAGAGCCTTCAATTACAGCCAGTTGCCGTCCTTGTTACAAGAATCTTTTGACCTTCATGGTATCAAAAATAACTACGATGTAGCGGTCATCGACTGTAAAACCAACGAACTGCAACTAGGGTATAACTTTTTAGATTATTCCAAAAGTAAAGAAGTGGCCTGTATCGGACGTGAACAGCTCTTGGGGTGTAATAACGTAAAAGTAACCTTTGCATCTTCTACCAATCCTTCTAGCTCAACGAATCCCGTCTGGTGGACGTTGGGGCTGGGCTTAGTTTTGGTCGGCGTTTCGTACAGCGTATGGTCGCGAAAAAAAACAAGCACTGTGCCAGCCATTGAAACACCTCACGAACAGCCCATCGAAAAACCCACGCGGCTGACGTTCGGAGCGTCGAGCATGGATGTAGAAAATCAACTGCTTTATATTGCCAACACGCACCATAACCTGACCTATCGCGAGGCAAAATTGCTCCACTTGTTTGTGAAAAATAAGAACCAACTCCTTGAACGAGAGTTTATTCTAAAATCGGTGTGGGAAGACGAGGGCATTATTGTGGGGCGCAGTATTGATGTTTTTGTTTCGCGCCTACGAAAATTACTCCAGGAGGATACTTCCCTAAAAATTGTGGCCGTTCACGGTGTTGGCTATCGCTTGGAAGTGACTGTTTCCTAAAATACACGGATAACCGTCAATAAATAACTGTTCTCTTTTTCCCATGCTATGTAATTATTTCAAAATCGCGCTGCGCCACCTTTGGCACAATCGGCTGTATTCGGCCATCAATACCATTGGTTTGGCGTTTGGACTTGGCTGTGTGTTGTTGGCGATTTTATACATCCGAGACGAACATAGCTTTGATAATTTTCATCAAAAAAGCCCTCATTTATACCGAATTACGACAACAGCTATTCAGAACAAAGGCGAAGACCCACACACCTCGGGAGGAACGGGGCAAGTACAAGGCCCAGCTTTCAAAGCGGCCGTGCCCGAAGTCGAGGATTATGTCAGAATCATGGGAGGGGCTATTTTTGGTGATATTCGCACCAACCGCAAAGCCCTGAAACTACAGTTGCTGTTTGCGGACAGTCATTTTTTTGATGTTTTTAGCTTTAAACTCCTTCACGGAAACCCAAAAACGGTGTTAAACGATGTGGGTTCGGTGGTGATTACTGAAAAAACAGCGCTGAAATTTTTTAACTCTACCAACGTCGTTGGCCAACTATTACACATGGAAGCCGACCCTTCGGCCGACCGTTTGGGGAAACCGTTGGTGATTTCGGGTGTGGTGGAAAATCCTCCCAAAAATTCGTCCATTCAGTTTGACGTACTGCATCCGTTCAGCTTCATGGAACTGAGTTTTACGGATACCGCTTGGCTGAATGCCTACCTCGGTACGTTTGTGGTGCTGAATCCCAAAGCCGACAAATCGTTGGTTTGTAAGAAATTCAACCAAGTTCACGCCCGACTCGCCAAAGAACAAATAAAAGAAAACGGCCACGACCCCCAAGTTACCTATGGTCTTCAACCCATTACCGACCTTCATTTATACCCACTCCAAACGGGCGGGGAAGGCGGCGCCATCAATTATAGCAACCCGCTGTATTCCTATATTTTTTTGGGGATAGCTCTGTTTATGCTGTTGATGGCAAGTATCAATTTTGTCAATATCAGCATTGCAAGTTCGCTCAAACGGGCCAAAGAAGTGGGGATTCGCAAGGTAACGGGCAGTCGCCAAGGGCAAATTATTGTTCAATTTTTAGCCGAATCGGCCTTGCTGTGTGTGGCGGCGTTTTTTCTGGCTTTTGTGCTTGTATTGTTGTTGCTGCCTGTGTTTAATCAGTTGGCCAATAAAGAAATTCTTCTCTCCGAAGTTTTTGAATGGAAGCTCTTCTTTGCTTTTGGCGGGCTGTTGCTGGGCAATGTTTTGTTGTCGGGTTTGTACCCTGCTTTTGTTCTTTCCAAGTTCAACCCTACCGAAGTTTTATACCATAAGCAAAAATTATCAGGAAGTGGTTTTTTCGGAAAAAGCTTGGTGGTTCTTCAGTTTTCGTTGGCGGCTATTTTGCTCATTGCTTCCATCGTTTTTTACCAACAAATGAACTTTGTGCGCACCAAGGATTTGGGGTATAATCCGTACCAAGTCATTCGGACGTACATCAGTGGCAACCGCGAAACCAAACCCTTGGCGGAGTTTATCAGAAACGAAGTAGCCAAAGAGTCATCCATTGTGCAAATTTCGTTTGGGGACGAACGGGGTTCCAATTTCAAAACCAAAGCGAATCAACGCACGGTGAAAAGCACTTACCAAAACATTGATTCCAATTACTTGGCGGTGTTGGGGGTTCGTTTAAAAGAGGGGAGAGCTATTTTAAATGCGAACAAAGTAGAAGTGATTGTGAATGAGACGTTTGTGAGGGAGGCGGGTTTGACAAACCCTATTGGCGCTTTGGTGACTACGGAAGACTTTTTTCTGAAAACACCCGCGCTAATCGTGGGGGTAGTGAAAGATTTTCATTTTGGTTCATTGCGCGAACGAATCCCACCTTTAGTAATGGCTACCAACGACATGTATAATGGCGGTATTTGGCTTAAAATTGACAAAAATCACCAGCAAGAAGCCCTCACCGCCTTTGAACGGATTTACCGAAAAGCCCTACCTAACGCCGTTTATGCCTATAATTTTATGGATGAACTCAACAACCGCGATTATCTTCAGGAACAACGTTGGCAAAAAATCATTGGCTTCGCTACCTTGCTTTCAATCGTCCTTTGCGGCATGGGCTTGTTTGGATTGACGCACTTAGCCATTCAGCAACGTACCAAAGAGATAGGAATTCGTAAAGTAGTGGGCGCTTCGGTACCGAGCATAGTGTTCTTATTTTCCAATTCTTTTTTAAAGTTGGTCTTAATATCTGTGGTGGTAGCTTCGCCGATTGCTTATTATTTTATGGAGCAATGGTTGCAGGATTTTGCCTACCGAATACAGGTTTCGTGGCGTATTTTTGGTTACACGGCCTTGGTTATGCTCTTCATTTCTTTGCTCACCATCAGCTACCAATCCATCAAAGCGGCGCTGAGAAATCCCGTAGATTCGCTGCGGTCAGAGTAATACAGCGCCTTTGGCCGCAACAACCCACTTTATAAAGTCATAAATTTCCCTAAAAACCCCTAATTTTGCGATACAAATAAAGCCCCTCACCCCAAAGGGGGATTTGTACGTACCATAAAAAAGCTCCCCATTGGGGCAGGGGGCTGGGTTATCTATGAAAATTTCCTACAATTGGCTTAAACAACTCATTGATATTCAGGAGTCTCCCGAAGAAGTTGGTAAATTATTGACCGCAACGGGCTTGGAAGTAGAAGGAATCGACCCCGTCGAACGTGTCAAAGGCGGATTGGAAGGAATCGTGGTAGGAGAAGTTCTCACCTGCGAGCCGTTTACTGTCAAAGAAAAAACATTACACCTCACCACCGTTGATACTGGCGCAGGCGAACCAAGCACGATTGTCTGCGGAGCGGCCAACGTGGCGGCGGGACAAAAAGTGATTGTCGCTACCGTCGGGGCAACCATTTATCCTACCGAAGGCGAGCCGTTTACGATTGGAAAACGTAGAGTTTATGGCCAGCCGTCGGAAGGGATGATTTGCGCCGAAGACGAAATCGGTATCGGTCATTCTCACGCGGGTATCATGGTGCTAGACACCGATTTGCCCAACGGAACTCCCGCGGCGCAGTATTTTGGCGTATTGCCCGACTACGTGATTGAAATTGGTCTTACTCCCAATCGCGCCGACGCAGCGTCGCACCTTGGTGTGGCTCGCGACTTGAAAGCTGTTTGGGGACGTGAACTGACCAAGCCGTCGGTAGCGGCATTTGACCAGTTGCCCGTAACCAATCTCCCGTCATCTATTGAAGTAACTGTCGAAAATACCGAAGCTGCGCCACGTTATGCGGGTGTTTGCTTGGCAGGCTTGACCGTGGGTGAGTCGCCCGAGTGGCTCAAAGAAAAGTTGCAAGCAGTGGGAGTGCGTTCGATTAACAACATCGTGGACATCACCAACTTCATTTGTCACGAATTGGGGCAGCCACTGCACGCTTTCGACGCCGCAAAAATCACAGGCAATAAAGTCATCGTGAAAAACCTACCCGAAGGAACTCCTTTTGTAACCCTCGACGGCGTAGAACGCAAACTTTCTGAGCGTGACTTGATGATTTGTAATGCCGAAGAACCCATGTGTATCGGGGGTGTTTTTGGGGGAACAAAATCGGGCGTGACTGAAAGCACTACGGCGATTTTCTTGGAATCTGCTTATTTTTCTCCAGCGTCGATTCGTAAAACGGGTACTTTCCACACCCTCAAAACCGATGCATCGTTCCGTTTTGAGCGTGGAACTGATCCTAACATGCCTATTTATGCCCTCAAACGGGCGGCATTGCTGATATTGGAAGTGGCAGGTGGGCACATTGCGTCGGAAGTAGTGGACATTTACCCTAATCCCATTCCAAACCACGAGGTAGCGGTAAAATACCGCAACATTGACCGCTTGATTGGAAAATCGCTTGACCGCGACTTGATTAAGCAGATTTTGACAAGCCTCGACATCGAAATCCAAAACGAAACACCCGAAGGTTTCTTGGCATCGGTCGCCCCTTACCGCGTTGATGTGACGCGTGAGGCGGACATTGTGGAGGAAATTCTGCGGATTTATGGATTCGATAACATCGAGTTGTCGGAACACTTGTCGGCCAACTTCCTCTCGGGCTTCCCGTTGGTGGACCCCGACAAGCAAAAATTGCGCATTGCTAACATCTTGGCAGGAAATGGTTTCAACGAAACCATGACCAATTCGCTCACCAAACCAGCCTACAACGAAGCAGTGCGGGCGAGTTTAGTTGGGGAAGATGTAGTGATGCTCAACCCGTTGAGCGAAGACCTGTCGGTGATGCGTCAAACGATGTTATTTTCAGGGTTAGAAACCTTGGCCTACAACCTCAACCGCCGTCAGCGCGACCTCAAAATTTGTGAGTTTGGAAAAACTTACCACAAAGTAGAAGGCAAATACAAAGACGTTGCACACCTTGTGTTGTTGATGGCAGGACACCAGCACGCCGAAAGTTGGGTAGCCAAAGATCAAAAGCTGGCGTTCCACGATTTAGCCTCTATGGTACATTTGGTGCTCAGTGCTTTTCGAGTACAAGGCGTTGAAAAACAAGAGATTCAGGATAAAACAGTTTTTGAATACGGGCTTACGTACACCGTAAAGAAAAAACCAGTGGTGAGTTTTGGACAAGTAAAAGGCAAACACACCAAAATGCTCGACATCAAGCAGCCTGTGTTTTATGCCGACTTCGACTGGGCGTATTTGTTGAAACAATACCAAGACAAAGTCCGCTTTACGGAAGTATCAAAATACCCCGAAGTACGCCGCGATTTGTCGTTGGTGTTGGACAAAACGGTGAGTTTTGAACAGATTCGTCAGTTGGCTCAAAAATACGAACGCAATTTGTTGACGAATGTGAACGTTTTTGACGTGTATGAAGGTGAAAACATCGGAGCGGATAAGAAATCGTACTCGGTGAGCTTCACCCTTCAAGACACCGAACAGACACTCACCGACAAGGTGATTGACAAAACGATGCAAAAGCTTATGATGGCTTTTGAGAAAGAGTTGGGAGCAGTGATTCGTAAATAGTACTAAGCGATGCCAGACTTTGAACGGAAACTTGTAACGTATGGCAATAGCGATGTGCTGGAACGGCTCAATATGCAGTTTCGCCAGATAGAACAGCGTATCAATACGTTGCAAGTTACTTTACAGTTTGAAAAAGTGACGCACGAGGAGCTGAAAATGCGTTTTGAACAGCTCGAAAAGGCGCACGAAAAACAAAGTGAAGAACTAAAAGAAGCCCGACAACAGTTACGAACCTTAAAAACAGAAAACAAACAATTGCGCGAAAAAGAAGTTTCTTTGAAGGAAAAGTTAAATAATTTCAAACAATTGTCTATAATTGTAAAAAACCCGAAAAACGCCAACGCGATAACGGAACTGAATAGCAAATTGGACGATTACATTCGATACATAGAGGAAACGATAACGCTGTTACGAACTATTTGATTTGACACCAATGGAATCCAAAAAGAAACGGCCTCCTATCAATATCACAATTGGTAACAAATCGTTTGAACTTCGTACAAGCTCTGAGTTTGAGGAAGAATTGATACGGAAAGCCGCCAAACTGGTGACAGAGCAAATAGAATATCGGATGAAAAATAAAAAAGGAGAAGTACATTTAGAAGAAATACTGTCGATGGTTTGCCTTGATGCTACAGTAGCACGCTTAAAAGGCGACTATGATTTGAGGACATTGAAAGAAGATGTCTTCAAGAATTTAGACACGATACAAAATAACTTCCAATCGACAACACAGCCCTAAGCCAGCTTTTTTGTCGAAATCGTTCTTGAACCAATCAGTCTTGCTCCGTTCGTTGATGGGCGTTGGGAATATGTTAAACCAACAAACACACAGCACAAAAAAATGGATCCAATATTATTGCTTGATGCCGCCATCTCGGCAGCCGTTGGAGCAGCTATCATGTATTTTGCCATCAAAAAAGCCAATAAAAAGATGGAAGATGATGCTCAACAGCGCGCCGCTGAGATTGTCAAGAATGCAGAAATTTCGGCCGAAAATATAAAGAAAGACCGTATCCTTGAGGCCAAAGAAAAATACCTCAAATTGAAAAGTGAGTTTGAGGAAGATTCAAACAAGAAGAAACAGATTATTCTTCAGAACGAGCAGAAAATCAAACAGCGCGAGCAGCAACTCAACCAGATGACGGAACAAAATAAACGTCGCGAAAATGAGTTGGAAGGTCTTCGTAAAAATCTCGAACAACAAACGGAAGTAGCGACCAAACGCCGCGAAGAAGCCGAAAAAATGCACCGCTCTCAGGTAGAGCAGTTGGAGCGCATTGCTAACCTTACGGCCGAACAAGCAAAACAGCAGTTGGTCGAAGCGATTCAGGCAGATGCCCAAACGCAGGCGTCGGCGTTTATCAAAAACACCATCGACGAGGCAAAACTTACCGCTACCAAAGAGGCCAAGAAAATCGTTATCGAGACGATTCAGCGCACGGCTTCTGAACATGCCATCGAAAATACGGTCTCAGTATTCAACATCGAAAGTGACGACGTAAAAGGTAAAATCATTGGTCGCGAAGGGCGCAACATCCGCGCACTCGAAGCCGCTACGGGTTGCGAAATCATCGTGGACGATACGCCAGAAGCCATCGTTATTTCGGGTTTTGACCCCGTTCGTCGTGAAATCGCCCGCTTGTCGTTGCACCGTTTGGTACAAGATGGCCGTATTCACCCTGCACGTATCGAAGAGGTAGTATCAAAAACCAAGAAAAACATCGAAGACGAAATCGTCGAAATTGGCGAGCGTACCGTTATCGAATTGGGCGTACACGGCTTGCACCCTGAGTTGGTGAAAATGGTAGGTCGGATGCGCTTCCGCTCGTCGTACGGCCAAAATTTGCTCCAGCACTCACGCGAGGTGGCGCGTCTTTGTGCAGCGATGGCGGCAGAGTTGGGCTTGAATGCGAAATTGGCGAAACGGGCGGGGCTTTTGCACGACATTGGAAAGGTTTGGCCCGAAGAATCAGAATTGCCACACGCAATTTTGGGGATGGAATTGGCCAAGAAATACAAAGAAAACCCAGAGGTTTGCAACGCGATTGGGGCTCACCACGACGAAATTGAGATGACAAGCATGATGTCGCCGATTATTCAGGTGTGTGATGCTATCTCAGGTTCTCGCCCAGGCGCTCGCCGCGAAATGATGGAATCGTACATCCAACGTTTGAAAGACCTCGAAAACTTGGCAACCAGCTTCCCAGGTGTGGACAAATGTTACGCCATTCAAGCGGGTCGTGAGTTGCGCGTGATTGTCAATTCAGATACTGTAAACGACGAAACGGCCAGCAAGCTTTCGTTTGATATTTCGCAAAAAATTGAGAAAGAAATGCAGTACCCTGGCCAGATTAAAGTGACTGTTATCCGCGAGATGCGCTCGGTCGCTTACGCTAAATAAGCAAGCAAAAGACAAATAGGCAAAGAGCAAATGCGCTTTGCCTAGGTCTAAATAAACGATATTTTCTTCGTCCGAAGGCGTACAAATGTTGTCCGTTTTCGGACGTTTTTTATTTTTGCGGTATGGCTTTAGGTTTGATAATCAACAGAATAGCATACTGGCACAACTCGTGTAATTACTACAAACTATACATTATACAACAGCACAATTCATGATTCAGCTCAAAGGTATTTCTAAGTATTATCCCGCAGGATTTGGGAAAACGTACGTACTACGAAACATCAATTTAGACATAAATGAAGGAGAGTTTGTGTCCATCATGGGTCCGTCAGGCTCAGGGAAGTCCACTCTTTTGCACATTTTAGGGTTGTTGGAAGAACCATCCGAAGGCGAATATTTCTTCTTTGACGAACGCGTTGACAAACTCAGCGAAAAAAAACGCACCGAATTACACCGCCACCGCATTGGGTTTGTTTTTCAAGCGTACCATTTGATTGACGAACTGACGGTCTATGAAAACATCGAAACACCGTTGTTGTACAAAGGAACATCATCGTCGGAGCGGAAAAGCAGGGTAGCCGAACTGCTCGACCGCTTTAATATGGTCGCTAAAAAAGACCTTTTCCCCAGCCAGCTTTCGGGAGGGCAGCAGCAGTTGGTCGGTATTGCACGGGCCATTGTCCACGAACCAAGCATCATTTTTGCCGACGAACCAACGGGAAACCTGCACTCGGAACAAGCCCAGCAAATTATGGAACTGTTCAAAGAACTCAACGAAAAAGACAAAGTATCCATCGTACAAGTAACGCACTCGGAAGTAAATGCCACCTACGGAAATCGAGTCATTCGATTGAAAGACGGCTGGGTTTCATAAAGAAGTGAGTCATATTTATTGGTAGAAATTCAATGAAAACAATTCAATTGGTGATAGCCATAGGAGCGTTGGCGTTTTCAACTTCCGTGATGGCACAAAAAACGGTATCGCTCAAAGAGTGCGTAAGCATTCTTGAAAAAAATAACCTTACCTACCGCGAGAGCCAACTACAAGCGCGGGGAGCGTCGGCCCAATTGCAGCAAAACAAATCGCAGCAGCTGCCACAAATTGGTTTTAATGCGGGCCAAAACCTAAACTTCGGGCGCAGTATCGACCGTTTTACCAACGGGTACATCGACCAAGTTTATAATACCAACTACGTAGGGGTTGGCTTTCAGATGCCTCTTTTTCAAGGTTTCCAGATTCAGCACCAAATTCAGCAGGGGATAGCCCTGCGTGATGCCGCCCTTAAAAACCAAGAAGCGACCCTCAACCAGCAAATCATTCGATTGCTGCAAGCCTACGTCCAAGTTTTGGCGACCGAAGCCTTGCACAAAGCCGCCCAAGAACAAGTAACGTCTTCGCAGCAGCAAGTGGAGCGAGTAGAGCGCCAAGTATCGGCAGGAACGGTAGGCCAAAATACCCTGTACGAAATTAAGGCGCAGTTGGCAAACGATAAATTTGACGAAGTAACAGCCCGTAACAATGAACAATTGGCTCGTTTATCCGTCTTTCAATTGCTTAATTTGCCACCCGATGGAACCGTCACCTTTGCGCCTGTCGAATCGAGAGATGTAGCGGCAACGACATTGAGCGCCGAGAGTATCTATGAAGATGCCGTAAAAATGTTGCCAGAAATCAAAAGCAGTGAATTGCGTTTGGGAAGTTTTGCGAGTCAAATCAAGGCCGTCAAGGCCAATAACCTGCCATCGTTGAGTTTATCAGGGAATTTTGGCGCTTTTTATGCGTCATCAAACGCCGAACGTAGCTATTTCAAACAATTAGACGCTACCCGAAACGGCTCGTTGAGTTTGGGTTTGAACGTACCCATCATGGGCCGTTGGCAGATACGCCCCCGCGTCGAAACGGTGAAAGTGCAGCAACAGTTGGCGGAAAACCAAGTAAGTACGGTCAAACAACAACTTCGCCAAGCGATTGAACAAGGAACGCAATTGCTGGCCGCGACCATCGACCGCTACGCAGCTGCGCAAAGCCAAGTGGAGTCGTTAAGGGCTAATTTTGGAGCCGCCGAAAGTCGATTAACCGCTGGAACGGCCAGTGTGTTTGAATATACCCTTGCCAAAGCAAACTTGGCCCGCGCCGAAGCCAATGCCATTCGTTCCAACTACGAATTGACGCTCCAACGTCAAATCATGGACTTTTACCAAAAAGGGAAGTGGGAATTTTAATGCGTCGGAGGTTGTAAGCAACCTCCGATCTGAACTTGTTTTCAAACGGTATATATTTAACTCGCTTATAGTCAGTAATTTGTTGTTAGGGTAGGTGCTAATTTCAACATTTCGAGCCAAAGCATTATGTACTTCTAATAATCTTTGTTGATTTTTGTAGAGGTTTTAGTATCATTGATACCTTTATTCAAAATCAGTCATTTATGTTTGGCTACATCATCTGGGACGTTAATCCCGAAATTTTTAGCATTGGTAGTTTTTCGATTCGCTGGTATGGATTGTTATTTGCGTCAGGATTTTTGGTCGGCCAGCGCATCATGTCTCACATTTTTCGCAAGGAAGGCTTAAAAGAAACGTTACTGGACTCACTCTTATTAACAATGGTGATTACGACCGTTATAGGAGCACGATTTGGCCATTTCTTGTTTTACGAACCGGAGGTTCTGCTTAAAAACCCTCTTCAAGTTATTACCCCTCCGTTTGCGGGTTTGGCAAGTCACGGAGCAGCCATAGGTATTTTGTTGGGCTTGTTTATTTATTCTCGTTCCAAAAAAATCAACTTTTTGTGGGTGGTTGACCGTATTGTGATTACCGTTGCCCTGGCAGGCTGTTTTATTCGCATGGGTAACCTGATGAACTCAGAGATTGTAGGGAAAGTAACGACCATGCCTTGGGGTTTTGTCTTTACGCATAACTTTGAGTTTACGCAGTACCCGCGTCACCCAGCCCAATTATACGAAGCCATTGCGTGCTTGGTATTGTGTCTTCTTTTGTTCTGGATTTGGAACAAACGCAAAGCACAAACTCCGCAGGGCTTATTGTTAGGTATCTTCCTAATTTGGGTTTTTGGGCTTCGTTTTGTCATTGAGTTTTTCAAAGAAAACCAAGTGGCTTTTGAAAACGAACTCACCTTTAATATGGGACAAATTTTGAGCGTTCCTGCGGTACTACTAGGGGTGTTTTTCTTGGTATATGCCCTCAAGAACAAAGACAAAGAGCAAAAAATATTTACTGATGCCTCGGTAGAAGAAGCCAACCGCATTGGGTGAAATACGAGATAGCTGTAACCGAATACTAATTTTAAAAAGTAAGACGGTGTCTAGTGTTGAAAAAACTGTAATTTAGAGGGGACATCTAGTCCCCTTTTTTTATTAACAAAAATCATCCTGAACTCATGAAAAAGATTTCGTTTTTAACCCTACTGTTATCAGTATCGGTTGTACTGTCGAACTGTGCTGGGAAATCGGAAGAAGAAAAAGCCAAAGAAGAACCTAAAAATGGTTTGGAAGCCCTGCAAAAAATAGCGGACGAAGCCGAGAAAATGTCGAAAGAAGGCCCTAAAGAGACGGTTGACCCTAAATTGCTGAAAGCATTGCTACCTGCGGATGCCGATGGTCTCAAACGCAAAGAAGCATCGAGTGAAAAAACGGCGGCGATGGGATTCGGCGTATCTACTGCTAAGGCCGATTACAGCGACGATAACGGGCAAAGCATTGATGTCGAAATTGTGGACGTAGCGGGTACGGGCGTAGCGCTGATGGGAATGGCTGCGTGGTCGATGGCGTCGGTAGATAAAGAAACTGAGCACGGCTACGAAAAAACAACCGAATACGACGGTCACAAAGCGTTTGAAAAATACAATTCCGACTCAAAAGACGGTGAAATTTCGGTCCTAGTCGCCAATCGCTACATCGTGAATGTGCGCGGAAACGGTGTGGGTATCGACAAAATAAAGTCGGTGCTTGGCGATATTGATTTGGATAAATTAGCGGATTTGAAATAAATAGTGGAGACATTCCAAGTTTTTGAAACTTGGAATGTCTGTGTCATACCTTCCCGAAAGTTTTTGAAACTTTCGGGAAGGTCTTGCTTCTAAAAACTTTCGGGAAGCTGTTGCTTAAATCACCGCTCGTAACATTTCTCCTGTTCGCCACACTTCTTCAAAGGTATTATAAAGCGGGGCGGGCGTAAGGCGGATACAATTGGGTTCGCGCCAATCGCCAATCACGCCGTTTTCGACCAAATAATCAAAAACAGCTTTACCTTTTCCCTCAATCAACAGCGAAAGCTGACTTCCCCGTTGCGAGGGGTCGGTGGGCGTCATCACTTCAATTTTGGTCCCCGATTCATTCAATCGACGGATAATTTCTGCCAATAATCCCGTTAGCGCTTCACTTTTTTGACGAATAAGAGGCATGGTCGCTTCTTCAAAAATAGCTAACGAGGCGCGGTGAACGGCCAACGCCATGATGTTGGGAGTACTCAATTGCCACCCTGCGGCACCTTCCATGGGGACAAAGCCTTTGGTCATCTCAAAACGGCGATTTTCTTCGTAGCCCCACCAGCCTGCCAAGCGTACAAGGTTGGAAGAATGGTGCTTCTGGTGAACGAACACGCCCGATACCCCGCCTGGGCCAGAATTTAGGTATTTGTACGAACACCAAACGGCGAAGTCCACGCCCCAATCGTGCAGTTGCATTGGAATGTTTCCAGCGGCATGGGCTAAGTCAAACCCGACGTTGATGCCTAATGAGTGGGCTTTTGCGGTGATGGTTTGCATGTCGAAGACCTGCCCCGTGTAATAATTGAGGCCACTCATGCAAACCAAGGCGAGGTCGTTGGCGTGGGTTTCGATGGCTTCGAGGAGGTCTTCTAGTCGAATGGTATATTCACCTTCGCGAGGAGCTACTTCGATGAGGGCCTCGGCGGGGTCATAGCCACGGAATTTTAGATGGGTTTCAAGGGCATACTGGTCCGACGGAAAATCACCTGCGATGGTCAAAATTTTATACCGCTGAGGGGTAGGTTGGTAGAATGATACCAGCATCAAGTGAAGATTCACGGTAAGGTGGTTCATCGGACAAACTTCCTCGGCCAAAGCCCCCACGACTTGCCCAAGCGCTTGTTGGCAATACCGATGATAGCTTAGCCAAGGTTTTTCTCCCTCAAACCATCCTTCTACGCCGTGTTGCTGCCAGGTAGTGAGTTCTTGCTCAACTGCCGTTCGGGCCGTTTTAGGCTGCAAACC
Source organism: Runella defluvii (assembly GCF_014195535.1). GTDB lineage: Bacteria > Bacteroidota > Bacteroidia > Cytophagales > Spirosomataceae > Runella > Runella defluvii. The sequence continues at coordinate 136,134 of NZ_JACIBY010000010.1, forward strand.
AAGCGAATTGCCGCAAAAATAAGTCAAAGGAGTACCGTTTTGTTCAGGAATAAAAAACTGAGAACGAAACTTGCGAAGTGGGTCGATGGCATCTTGTTGCAAAGCCCAAGCGTGAAGTTCATCTGCCGAAAGCGAGCGTAGGTCGAGCGTCTTCAATGGAATGTCGTTTGTTGATGTACAAACCTACATAAACCCTAAATTTGAAACAATTACCTCCAAGAAACTCTTCAAACAGAGATAGGAATAAGTGCCAACTTTCACCCGAAAAATTCGTAATTTTGCACCATCTTTCACAGAAAATATCAATTCATTAAATGGTAACGGTTTCAAATGTGTCGTTGCGCTACGGTAAACGAGTGCTTTTCGACGAAGTAAATATTAAATTTAACCCAGGAAACTGCTACGGGGTGATTGGAGCCAACGGAGCAGGCAAGTCAACGTTCTTAAAAATTCTTTCAGGTGAAATCGACCCACAAACAGGAAGCGTAGCGATTACGCCTGGTCAACGGATGGCGGTTTTGAAACAAAACCAGTTTGAGTTTGATGAGTACCAAGTCTTACAAACGGTAATGATGGGCTACAAGCGTTTGTACGAAATCATGCTCGAAAAAGACGCGATTTATGCCAAAGAAGACTTTACCGAAGCCGACGGTGAGAAAGCCGCTGACCTTGAAGCGGAGTTTGCCGAAATGAACGGTTGGGAAGCCGAACCCGAAGCGGCGTCGTTGTTGAGTGGTTTGGGAATTAAGGAAGACCTTCACTATGCCCAAATGACTGACCTCGACCCCAGCCAAAAAGTACGGGTGTTGTTGGCTCAGACACTCTTCGGAAACCCTGATATTTTGCTACTCGATGAGCCTACCAACAACTTGGACGTAGAAACGGTAATGTGGTTGGAAAACTTTTTGAACAACTTCAAAAACATCGTCATCGTAGTATCCCACGACCGTCACTTCCTTGACCAAGTGTGTACGCACGTGGTTGATATTGACTTTAGCAAAGTACAGTTGTACGGTGGTAACTATACCTTCTGGTACGAGTCAAGCCAGTTGGCGTTGAAACAACGTGCTGACCAGAACAAAAAATCTGACGAAAAGCGCAAAGAATTGGAGGAGTTTATCCGCCGCTTTAGTGCCAACGTAGCGAAGTCAAAACAAGCAACGGCGCGTCAGAAAATGTTGGACAAACTCAACGTGGACGAAATCCAGCCTTCGTCGCGTAAGTATCCGTACATCAACTTCAAGCCTGAGCGCGAGATTGGTGATCAAATATTGGCGGTAGAAGGCTTGTCGAAAACGGCCGAAGACGGTACGAAGTTGTTTGAAAATATCTCATTCCGTGTGAATCGCGAAGATAAAATTGCTTTTATCGGGCGTAATACATTGGCAATAACGGCCTTGTTTGAAATTTTGCACGAGGAAATCAAACCAGATGCGGGCGACTTCAAATGGGGCGTAACGATTACGAATGCTTATTTCCCGAAAGACAGCGATCACTTCTTCAAAACCGAAGATAACTTGGTGGATTGGCTACGTCAGTTCTCGAAAGAAAAAGATGAAAGCTTTATCCGTGGGTTTTTGGGACGGATGCTTTTTTCAGGCGAAGAGTCGCTCAAAAAAGCAAGTGTGTTATCGGGAGGAGAAAAGGTGCGTTGTATGTTGTCGAAAATGATGCTTTCGGCGGCCAACTTCCTTACCTTAGACGACCCAACCAACCACTTGGATTTGGAATCTATTACGGCCTTGAACAACGGCTTGATTGATTTCAAAGGCGCGATGTTGTTTTACTCGCACGACCACCAATTCATCCAAACGGTTGCCAACCGCATCATCGAAATCACGCCAAATGGTATTTTGGACAAGATGATGACCTACGACGAATACATCACCGACGAACGCGTAAAAGCCCAACGCGAAGCGTTGTATGGGGCGTTGGTGTAAAGCAGTGCATCACATTAATTGCAGAATTTTGAGCCGCTCAACTAAACGAGCGGCTTTTGTTTTTTACCAAGCTCTTTTAATGGGATAAGGGTCTATTTGATTATCTACACTTAGAAAAACATAATTATTAGAAAGAGCTTCGGCAATGAGTAGCCTATCGAAAGGGTCGCGGTGGTAGAGAGGCAGTTCTTTTACTGTTTTTATTGCATTTTCGGAAATTGGTAAAATGGTAATGGCTTCTTTTTGTACTTGTGAAATCAATTGATCAAGATCATATGAAAGAGATAGTTTCCCAATAGAAATTTTGATTGCGATTTCCCAAAAAGAAATTATGTGAACGAAACAGGTCTCATTCTCAATCAGTTTTTTTACTTTAGATGATAATTGGGGGTTATCTTCTAAATACCATAACATGGTATGCGTATCTAGTAAATACATCATTGGAACTACATATAATCTTTAAAATCTTCTAAAGGAGCATTGAAGTCATTAGACATATACGTGACCAATCCTTTCATACTTCCCGCTTTGCGTTTTGGCGCAGAACGCTTTGAATGGTATTTTGAAGATAAATAACCAATAAAGTCCAAAACCTCCTGCTGTAACGGGGTAGGTAATTTGTTGAATTCTTCTAACAGTAACTGTTCGGTCGCCATTTTATGCTTTTTCTACAAATTTAAACTTTTTTGTTTTTTATCCCAACAACACTCTTTCCACGCTTTCACGGTACGATTCACCAATGGGAATGGTGGTTTTGGTCAATACCAATTGATGTCGTTCAATTTTGAGGATTGCCTCAATGGCGACGATATACGACTTATGAACGCGTAAAAAACGCTCAGGAGGTAAAATGCGAAGCAGTTCGGTGACAGTCATGCGTGTAATGACGCGACGGCTGCGTTCGTAGATAAACAACAGGTTGGTGTCTGATTGAATGTACTGAATTTCACCCAGCGACACGCGCACCCAATCGTAGCCCTCTTTCACAAAAATGTAACCCTGCCCTTCCACCCGTTGGCTTTGCTGGGCATAGACGCGATTGGCGGCTTGTAAAAAACGGGGGAACTCAATCGGTTTCAGCAAATAATCCAATGCCTGAACGTCAAACCCTTGCACGGCAAATTCGGGGTAGGCGGTGGTAAAAATAACCTGCGTTTGTCCCTGAAGAATCCGTGCGAAATCGGTGCCAAGTAAATCGGGCATTTTGATGTCCAAAAACACGCAATCGACGCGTTCTTTTTTCAAAAAAGCTAGGGCTTCTTTGGGACTCACAAAGGTTTGTTTTAGGTCCAAAAATGGCACAAGGTGGGTATATTCTTCGATAACGGCCAAAGCCGCAGGTTCGTCGTCGATGGCGATGCAGGAAACGTTCATGGTTTACAATTGAAGCGTCAAATCTACGAGAAAAGTACTTTTTTCGGGGCCAAACGCCAAGGTATATTGGTGGGGATACAGCAACTCCAGCCTCTTTTGGGCGTTTGCTAGGCCCGTTCCTGCCCCTTTTTGGGGATCTTGTACCGTTAGAAGGCTATTTTCAACGCGCAGGTGGAGTTTTTTGTCTTCAATCGTTAAGCGAATAGTGACAAAGCTAGGCGCGTCCAAACTGATGCCGTATTGGAACGCATTTTCAATGAAGGGAATCAACAACAACGGTGCAATATCGGCGGGTTCTTGGTCCCAATGGATTGACGTATTGATGGATACGTGGGGGTGTTGCGGCAAGCGGGCACGTTGGAGGGCGAGGTACTTTTCAATAAATGCCAGTTCCTTTTCCAACGATGTTTTTTCGTGACGAATTTCTTCTACGCTGTGCCGTAAAATCCCCGATAATTGTTGTACCAACTGCGCCGTGGGCGTGTCTTTTTCGGTGAGGGCCGAACTGTAAATGGTATTGAGCGAGTTGAACAGAAAGTGAGGGTTTAACTGCGCTTTCAACGATTGAATTTCTACTTCGCGTTGCTGCTTTTCCAGTGCTTCTTCCCGCTTACGATTTTGCCAAACGTACATGACGAGGGTGAAAAAGGCAGTGTAGAGGAGATAGAAGATAATATCATCTACTCCTAAAACAAGCAAGCCATAGACAAATCTGTTTTGGGTAAGGATATGAAACGAATCAAGCAAAAGAGCTGAAAAAGAGCGGAAAAGGTTTCCGTTTTCCTTTTGGGTTTCAATCCAAGCCTGGTTTTTTTCATATTCGTAGGTATAATTGAAGAGAAGCCAATCATAAAAAGCCCACAGAATAATTTGTAGTATTAGTAGGGCTCCAATAAGGAGGCAAAATTTAATGGCAAAACGTTTAAACTGCTTTTGAAGCAGGAGCTGAAAAATGGATAAATAAAAGTAGGTTGATACAGAGGTAGCCAAAAAAGCCCAAATAAATGGGGCATCTTTCTTTGCAAATAGGTTTATAGCAATAATTTGCCATGGTATAAAAATGGTTACGTTTTTAACATGATAAATTTCGAAGTAGTTATTTGTAAAAAAATGCCATATTAAAAGTAAGAGCAATAAAATCCCATAATGAATCCAGAACAATCGCCATTTATTGATGTGCATAGCTGTATGGTTTAAGATGATGCCCCAAAGCAAATACAACCATCGGAGCGATAAAAATAAATGTGGTGAGTACTTCAAAACACGTGCTGTACCCCCTAAAAAATAGCAAAAAAGGCCCTCGCGAAGCCGTCAAATAATTGGCCGTACTTTTTGTTGCGTACTGTTCACAATTTACCGAACTTTCATCGTTTATTGGCCAAATTCTAAACCGTCTTTCCAATGCGCTCCTTTATGAAGCACTTCAGAGTCCCTCGCCTAGCAGGAGAGGGATTTAGGGTGAGGTTACTCGCTCTACTCACGCTTTTTTCCACCACCTTCCTCTCACAATGTGGAAAACTCAACGAAATTCGAGTAGTAGGTCGAAATTTTGAAGACGAAATCAACCTCGCTCAAAACTTGGTTTTTACGTTCAACAAAGACATCGTTCCCACGTCCGAACTCAACAGCTGGGAATCGACCAAATTTATTGAGTTTATTCCTGCCGTGGCGGGAAAATTTAAGTGGACAGCTCCCAACGAATTGGTGTTTTCGCCCGCGAGTGGGTTTGAACCTGCGACCGAATACCGCGCCGAATTGAGTAAGGAGTTGGCCAAGAAAACCATCGACAAACGCTACGACGTATCGGGCGACGATGTGACGTTTCATACGCCTTACCTCCAACTTACCGAGGCCGAAACCTACTGGACTAAGTCGCGCGAAACGGGTAAACCCTTGGCAAAAACCAAGTTATATTTTAATTATGACCTCAGCAGTGGTGAAATTGGCGGAAAACTCAGTGCCAAAAGCGATGAGAAAAAGTTAAATCCTTCCGTCATTCCTACGCAAAATGCGCCCGTGGTGACGGTCGCTTTGGGGGAAGCCCTCGCCGATAAAAATGAACAACCGCTCGAAGTAGCCGTTGAAAAAGGGGTAAAAGTTCCTAACACAACCTACACAAGCACAGCGCCTTTGGCCTTGTCGAGTAGCATCCCATCGGCCACAACGCTCGAAGTGAAAGACGTCAAAACGGGCTTTGAAAACAACCGAGGTATGGTGCGGGTCATTACGACGCAAGAACTGAAAAACGAGGATTTAAGCACCTATTACACCATTCAGCCTGCCGTACAGACCAAAGCCGAATTGACCGAAAATGGCTTCGTCATTCGGGGTGATTTTAACGAAACTGATACCTACGTGCTCACCCTCACCGACCAAGTGCAAGGAGTTTTGGGCGCGCGTTTGGAAGAACCCGTCAGTAAAGATTTGTTTTTTGGGCTGATGCCTGCCAGTATTTCGTTTGTCAACAAAAAAGCCATTTACCTCTCGTCAAAAGGCGCGCGAAATGTGGGCATCCAGATTGTGAACGTTCCGAAAGTACAGGTAAAAATTGCGAAAATTTACGAAAATAACATTTTGCAGTACCTCCGCAGCAACCGTTACGAAGAATACGGGTATTTGGGTGGAGGTGAGGATAATTGGGGGCCTACGGGAAATTACAACTACGACGAAGATTACAACCAAGTATTCAGCGATGTAGTAGTGGACAAAACGGTGGAAACCGATAATTTGCCCAAAGTAAAGGGCGTTTCAGCGTTGAATTTGGGGATTCCCGACGCGACCAATGAGTTTCGAGGAATTTATGTGGTGACGGTGCAGTCGAAAGATGAACAGTACAACCGCGCCATCAAAATGGTGTCGTTGTCGGACATTGGGCTCATTGCCAAACAAGGTAAAGATGAATTGTGGGTGTTTGCCAACTCGATTAAAACCGCCGAGCCGCTCGGTAAGTTGGAAGTTAGCTTGGTTTCGACCAACAACCAAACCGTCGTAAAAGGGAAAACCGACAGAGACGGGGTGGTGAAATTTGAGAAGTTGTCGGAAAAAGCGCCGAATTTTAAAATTGCGATGATTGTGGCCCAAACGCCGCGTTCGGAGGATAACACGGTTCAGGACTTTAACTACTTGTTGTTGGAAGATGCCCAAGTCGAAACCTCCCGTTTTGAGGTAGAAGGCAAACGCGATAATGCGTCGGGTTTTGAGGCGTTTGTGTATGGCGACCGCGACATCTATCGTCCAGGGGAAACGGTGCACTTTAATACCGTTGTTCGTCAACAAAATTGGAAAAGCGTGGGTGAAATTCCGTTGAAAATCAAAGTGATTTTGCCCAATGGAAAAGAATTGAAGACGTTTCGGGTCACTACCAACGGCCAAGGAGCCGTTGAAACTTCGGTAGCACTCGACAAAGCGGCCGTCACGGGTGGGTACAGTGTCGAAGTGTATAATGCCAATGATGTGTTGCTGACCTCCAAAAAACTGAGCATTGAGGAGTTTATGCCCGACCGTATTAAGGTGGACGTCAAAGCAAATCAAGACCATTACCGTACGGGGCAAACCATTCAGCTCAACGCAACGGCCCTCAATTTGTTTGGCCCACCTGCCTCGGGGCGAAACTACGAAATGGAATTTTCGTTGAAGAAAAAAGCCTTTTTTGCCGAAAAATACAAGGAATATATTTTTGATATACCCAACAATAGCAAATACGAAAACACCGTACGTCAAGGAGTAACCGACGACAACGGGCAGGCCAAAGAGGGCTTTGTGCTTCCTGCTACGTACCAAGATGTGGGTGTGTTGGAAGGAAAAATTTACGTAACGGTTTTTGACGAAACAGGCCGCCCCGTCAATCGCCTCAAGCGCTTTGACGTATTTACCCAAGACGTGTTTTATGGGGTACGAATGCCCGATAGCTACGTCGGGCTCAACGCCCCTGTTCCGATTGGTTTGGTGGCGGTGGACAAAGACGGTCGCCCCAAAGCAACCGCGACGGCCCACGTGGACATTGTGCGGATGGAGTATCAAACCGTCGTAGAAAAACAAAACGACCAGCTACGGTACGCGTCCAAAAAGCGGGAAAAAGTAGTGTATTCCAACGTAGTTTCGTTTAAAAATGGCCTATCCGAAGTACGATACGTGCCCACAGTGTCGGGCGAATACGAAGTTCGCATTCGTCGGGCAAGCGGCGTGGCAGGGTATTCGGTGACGCACTTTTACGCGTACGGTTGGGGAGGTACGTCGGCTTCGTCGTTTGAAGTAAGCAACGAAGGGGAGGTGTTGATGGAGTTCGATAAACCAGCTTACCAAGTCGGGGATAAGGCAAAGGTGTTGTTCAAAACGCCGTTTGCGGGAAAATTATTGGTGACGGTGGAGCGCAATCAGGTATTGGAGCATCATTACCTAGAAACCGACAACAAATCGGCCGAATTTACTTTCTCGTTGGGCGATGAGCATTTGCCCAATGCCTACGTTACTGCTACTTTGATTCGTCCGTTGGATAATTCAAATCTACCGCTGACAGTAGCGCACGGTTTTGCCTCGGTGAAAGTGGAAGAAGAAGATACCAAAATTCCCGTAGAAATTGTGGCGGTTGAAAAGTCGCGCTCAAAGACGAAGCAGAAAATAAAAATCAAAACGGCGCGGAATGCCCAAGTAACGGTCGCGGTGGTGGACGAAGGAATTTTGCAAATCAAAAACTTCCAAACCCCCGACATTCACGGGTTTTTCTACCAAAAACGAGCCTTAGAAGTCAATAGCCACGACTTATATCCGTTCCTTTTTCCCGAACTATCGTTGGCCTCCACAAGCAGCGTCGGGGGAGACGGCTACGATTTGGAAAAACGCATCAATCCCCTTTCCAACGGGCGAGTAAATTTGGTGGCGTACTGGTCGGGACAAATTGAAACAGGACTGAGCGGAGAAGCCGAGTTTGAGGTGGACATCCCGCAGTTTTCGGGCGATTTACGCATTATGGCCGTCGCCTACAAAGACAATGCGTTTGGGTCGAACAACAAAAATATGAAAGTGGCCGACCCTATTGTAATTAGTACGGCTCTGCCGCGCTTCTTGAGCCCAACCGATGAGGTAATTGTCCCCGTAAATATTAGCAACACCGAAAAAACAGCGGCCAATGTCACGGCAAGTATCGCTATCAGCGGGAAGTTATCGGCGGTTAGTCAGGTAACTCAGCGCCTAAGCATTGCCCCCGAAAAAGAAGCCAGAACGTATTTTACCATCAAAGCGGCCGAGGCGATGGGCAATGGCTCGGTGGTGGTGACGGTGAATAATGGCAAAGAGAAATTTGTCGAAAAAACGGAGTTAACTGTGCGCCCTGCCGCTTCGTTGCTCAAAGCGAGTCAGTCGGGAGTAATTGCGGGCGGTAGCACTGCTACCATTGATTTGCGAGGAAATGATTTTATCCCGTCAACCGTAACGAGCCGAATCGTAGTGAGTCGCTCACCGATGGTCCAATACGCCAAAGCCCTCGACTACCTGCTCGGCTATCCACATGGTTGCATTGAGCAAACGATTTCGAAGGCATTTCCCCAGCTTTATTTTGGGGAGTTGGCCAAAACGATTGCTCCCAAAACCTACCTCCTCAAAGCAGGCGAAAGCGATTTTAACCCGACTTTCAACGTCCAAGCGGCCATTCAAAAGGTAGAAAGTATGCAGTTGCCCAACGGTGCGGTAAGTTATTGGCCTGCTAGTACCGAGGAGTCGGCCTGGGGCACGGCCTACGCAACACACTTTTTGTTGGAAGCTCAGCGGGCTGGTTTTGAGGTGAATGCGTCGGCGCTGGGGCGGATGTTGGACTACCTGACGACCAAAGCAGGAACGGCCGCGACCGAATACGATTATGTTTACAACGAAACAGGCGGCTATACGCAGTTGACGATTGCGAGTCGCACGACGATGTATTCGTTGTACACCTTGGCCTTGGGTGGAAAAGCCAATCGGGCGTCGATGAATTATTACAAACAAAATCAACAGTTATTGACGCTCGACACGCGCTATTTATTGGCAGCGGCGTACAAGCAAATCGGTGACGAACGCAGTTATAAAGCGTTATTGCCCGCCGATTATGTGCCTCCAGTAGGAGCTAGAGGGCTAGGCGGAAGTTTTGCTAGTCCGATTCGTAACTTGGCTTTGACGGTTAATACCCTCATTGAAACCGACCCGAATAACCTCCAGATTCCTCGACTTGCCCGACGCTTATCAGAAGCGATGGCAGCGAGTTCGTACCTCAATACCCAAGAAGCGGCGTTCTCGTTTTTGGCGTTGGGTAAATTGGCCAAGAAAAACGCGAATTCGACGGCAACTGCCAAAATGACTATCAATGGCAAAGGGTATCAATTTGATGGAAAAGAGTTGATAGTTTCAACAAATAGCCCCCTTCGCGGGGTGGGGGCTGCCTCGGGCAAAGGCTCGGTCTATTGGTTTGCCCAAACGGAGGGCATCAGTGCCACAGGAACTTACACGGAAGAAGATGCAGGTTTGCGCGTTCGTAAACAATTCTTCAATCGCTTTGGACAACCAATCAGCACGTTCCGACAAAACGACTTGGTGGTGGTAAAGATTAGCCTCAGCAGCACCGACGGCTCGCCAGTTGAAAATGTGGTGGTGACGGATTTGCTCCCAGCGTCGTTTGAAATCGAAAACCCACGTTTGACCGAACCCCGCGATATGCCGTGGATTCAGGCACCTACTGTTCCCGATCACTTTGACATTCGCGACGACCGTATCAGTTATTATACTACCGCCACGTCCGAACCCAAAACGTTTTATTACATGGTTCGAGTCATTACCAAAGGCACATTCACGCTTGGCCCCGTAAGTGCTGATGCCATGTACTCGGGCGATTTTAGAAGTTATTCGGGTGGTGGAAAGGTAAAAGTGGACTAAAAACCTAGCCGAAAAGTGCTTAGATAGGGAGTGGACGTTAGTTTTCTGATGTCTTCTCCCTATCTTTGCATCAAACGAAAAAAACGTTTTGTTAGTAGAAAGCGTTTTGAATGAATAAATTCGATGGTTGATATTCGCAAAATGATTCGTAGTTTTAGCTATGCCTTTGAAGGAGTTGTAGCACTATTTCGTTACGAAAACAATGCGCGTTTTCACCTTATTGCGGCTTTTGGAGTAGTTTTGTTAGGAATGGTGCTTGGGTTAGAGCGCTTCGAGTGGGCGCTGGTGGCGATAGTAGTAGGAGCAGTTTGGGCAGCAGAAGCGTTTAATACGGCCATTGAAAAGTTGTGCGATTTGGTTTCACCCGATTACCATCCACAAATCAAAGCGGCCAAAGATTTGGCGGCGGCAGGCGTAATGATAACATCGGTAGTGGCTGTAGTGGTGGGAGCGATTGTGTTTGGCGGTAAGCTGTGGTGTTGGTTCTTGAATATGTAAATTCCATAAAATAAACAGATGGATTCTCACAATCAATCATTAGAAACCTTGACCGAGATTCGGGATTTGATGCAGCGTTCGTCAAAATTCCTGTCTTTAAGTGGTTTGTCAGGGATATTCGCTGGTATTGTTGCACTCGGGGGGGCGTTAGTGGCGTATTTGCGTCTCAAAACCGATGCGCTGAGTTACGATGGCATGAGCGACGTTTCGGAGCTCACTCGCGGTGAAATGATGCGTTTTGTGCTCCTCGATGGAACCATCGTCTTGGTTTTAGCATTAATTTTTGGGGTATTCTTTACCATCCGTAAAGCAAAGAAGTCGGGGCAAAGTGTTTGGAATAGTACATCAAAACGCTTGGTCATTAGTTTAATGATTCCGCTCGTAACGGGAGGGATTTTTTGCTTAGCGATGTTTTATAGAGGTATTTTGTGGGTGAGTTTTCCCGCAACCCTCATTTTTTACGGATTAGCCCTGCTCAATGCTAGTAAATACACCGTTCGTGACGTCGAATACCTGGGTATTTGTGAAGTAATTTTAGGCTTGATTTCACTGTTTATGACGGGGTATAACTTACTGGTCTGGGCGCTAGGATTTGGAGTTCTTCACATTGTTTATGGAACTTACATGTATTTTAAGTACGACATAAAACGCTAGCAGATTACCCTACTGCAACTAAAGAAAAGACACACTAAATGCTCGAACATTTCAATAAAGCTTTTGAGAGTAAGGCAAGGTTAGGAATCATGTCGGTGTTGATTGTCAATGAGTCGTTGAGTTTCAACGCCCTCAAAGACCTCCTTCAACTGACCGACGGAAACCTCGCTACGCACCTGCGCGCGCTCGAAGAGCAAGGGTATGTGAGTGTTCAAAAACAATTTATTGGACGAAAACCCAACACTACCTACGCCGCTACCGACGATGGCCGCACGGCGTTTACGCAGCACCTCAATACCCTAGAAGCATTTATTCGCTCAGGAACTTTTCAAGAAACGAAATGAGCGCGTGAATTTATACTCACGCGCTCATTTCGTTTGTGATTAATTCCCCCCAAGCGGAATCAATAGCCCTACCGACCCTTGGATGTTTCGCGTAAACATTTTACTCGCAGCAGGCACATCCCCGTCGCTACCAAGACCATAATAGTAGCGTCCTTCAATGAGCAATTGTGCCCTTCCAAGTCCCAACGCTACCCCTGCACCTCCCACAGCTCCGTATTCGAGACGTTGATCACCCGAGTCAAATTTCAAGTCAGTGGTGGTCGTAATGCCACTAAAGGTTGTTTTCGCCTTGCCACTGAGGGCATAGCTTCCAAAGCCTCCTGCATTGATAAAAAACTTCGTGGGGCCATTACCAAGCGATACTTTGAACAAAAGCGGGACGGTCACACTGTTGAGGCGGCTTTCGCCCACGAGCAAATTTCCTGCTTGCGAGGCGCTGATTTTATAGGCTGTTTGAGAGTACAGGATTTCTGGCTGAACTGAAAACGTTTTTCCACCAAGTTCTACCACCAACCCACCGTGGTAGCCCAACAGAGGGTCAACGGTGATTCCGCTGGCTGTGATGGCATCTGAAGTGATAGAACTGTAATTGACACCGCCTCTAAGACCTATTTTTACCCCAAATCCACCTTCGCTTGCCATCGCGGGTGCTGGTGCAGGGATAGGTTTAGTAGTTTTGGGCTTGGCTGGCTCAACCGTTTTGGCCTGCTTGGGAGGTTTAGAGGGAGCGGTGGTTTTCTCAGGTTTTTGGGTAGTAGTTTTCGTTTTTTCTTTTGATTTATCAGTGGTCGGCGTTTTAGGCTTGATTCCGTGGAGTTTATCATATTGCTCTTGCATACTTGGAGTAGGCTGCGTTTGAGCAAGGGTAGTTTGTGAAAATCCAGTAACAAAAAGAGCGGCACACAGCAGCAGTGTCGAGAGCTTATTCATGATTTGTTGGAGTTAGGAAAACACTGATTTAAAAAGTTTACAAAAGTGCAGATTTTTACCCGTACCCTTCTGAGGGATTGTACGGTTTTTATCTACGTGTTTTTACTTGTTTTGGATGTGTAAAACAAAAACGGCGAGTGACTTATAGAAGTTGCTCGCCGTTGCAAAAAAAGATGTGTTTGGTTAGCGGAGTTTCAACGTAACCAAGGTGGCAATGGCCAAAATAATGCCCACAATCCAGAAACGTGCCACGATTTTAGCTTCGTGGTATCCCTTTTTCTGAAAATGGTGGTGAAGCGGCGACATCAAGAAAATGCGCCGCCCTTCGCCGAATTTTTTCTTGGTATATTTAAAATAACTCACTTGCATAATGACGGAGAGACTTTCGGCAAAGAAAATTCCGCACATAATAGGAATCAGTAACTCTTTCCGAATCGCCAACGAAATAACGGCGATGACGCCCCCGAGCATCAAGCTGCCCGTATCGCCCATAAACACTTGGGCGGGGTAGGAATTGTACCATAAAAATCCAATACAAGCCCCCACAAAAGCCGCCACGAAAATTACCATCTCCCCAGAGTTAGGAATGTACATGACGTTGAGATACTGCGAAAATTTGGCATTTCCCGATACATAAGCCAAAACGCCCAGCGTAAGTCCAATAATAATAGAAGTACCCGCGGCAAGACCGTCGATACCGTCGGTAATGTTGGAGCCATTGGACACAGCCGTAATGATGAAAATAGCAACGATGGTATAAATAATCCAAGAATAGCTGTCAGGAAGAAGTCCAAAAAGAAGGTTTGAATAGTCAAACTCATTGTTTTTGATGAAAGGAAGCGTCGTAACGGTAGGGTTAATGAGGTCATTATAACGCTGAACCTCGCCAATGGCCGAGCTAATGAGGGGTTTGTCATAAATCCGAATTTTAACGTGTTGGTTAAACGACAACGTAATCCCAACAATCAATCCGAGCCCTACTTGGCCTACTACCTTAAACTTTCCATGAAGTCCTTCTTTGTTGTTTTTGAATTTTTTGAGGTAATCGTCAACGAACCCAATCAAGCCTGTCCAAACCGCCGTGATGAGCAGTAAAACGATATAGACGTTGGAGAGTTTGGCAAAAAGAAGCACGGGAACTAACAAAGAAGCCAAGATGATAAACCCGCCCATGGTTGGGGTTCCTTTTTTCTCCATCTGTCCATGAAGTCCCAAGTCACGAATGGTTTCGCCAATTTGTTTGGTACGTAAAAAATCAATGATACGTCGTCCAAAAATGGCCGCGATGAGGAGCGAGGTGACGGTAGCTCCTAACGCCCGAAACGAAATATATTGAAATACCCCTGCCCCAGGGAAATTGAAGGTCTTGTCTAAATACGAAAATAGGTAATAAAGCATAGTAAATTGGAGGTTAGGCAAACGCAAAAATGCCTATACTTGGCACGATGTCGGCAAGTATAGGCATTTTTAAGAAAATCAGAAAAAGAAATTAGTCTTCTAAATGAAAAGCCGTTTTGACCATCTCATAATCGCCCATGTTAATCGGGGATTTTTTGACCAACGAATTTGGAATTAACACATAGCGGTACTGCTGCTCGCCCATGGGTTTTAGGTTGCCTTTCAAGCCAATCATCACAATTTTTAGGGTAGAGGGCGTAGGCATGGTATAGTCAAAACGCAATTCGGCGCTGTTTTGGCGAATGTTAAAAGGCATGGGATGTATTTGCTCGTCAATTTTAGAATAGACGTACAACTGATTCCCTTCTAACAACGACGGGCTTAATTGTTTGGACGTTAGCTCGCAAGTACGAGCGGGTAAGCCAAATACCGTTGTCGTCACCCATTGGTTGGCATCAATCCAGTCCGACGTAATTACTTCGGAAGTATTGAGGTTAATAAACGAGGGAGTATGCGATGCGGTTTTTGTGCCAGTACAATTAATCATCCAGCCTAAAAATACAATCATTAAAATCCCTAAAATTCCAAAGCGGTAAAAACGATTCATAAAAAACAATTGAAAAGCAGAGGGTTATATACCTTTTAGATACGTTAACCATCACTTATCAAAAGTTATGCCAAAGTTAAATTTGTTGAAAATCACTAAAAACGATAGCGTACTTGGCATTTAATATCTGTTCGGTTTGTACCTTGGATTTCGTCCACGTATGAGCTGAGGGCTTCGCGTTCGGGCATGGTTGTGCGCGAAATCCGCAACCAAATATCTGTGTGTGCATTTGCCGAATACCGCAGCAACAAAAAATGCCGAAAGCCACGTTCGTAATAAGCAGGCATCGAAATCGCGTATAGTACATCCTGCTCTACGGCGTATTGCCGAGCGTCGTAGCTATCGGTATTATACGCAGAAACGCGGGCGGTAGCCGCCAATTTGTTCCACTTGGCCGTTACTTCTTGCAGCACCAACCATCCTTTGTCGGCTTTGAAGCCGTGGTAACCAAACGTCCCTCCCTGGATTCGACTGCGAAACGACCAACTGCGGTGGGGAGCATATTCGGCATTCAGCACGAGGGTACGGCGCAGGGTTTGGGTTACAAATTTTTGTTTTGACAAATCAGACGCGATGTTTTTTTCTTTTTGCTCTTGGCGGTAAACGGCGTACAACGTCCATTTTTTGGAAGGTGTCCACGTGCCCTGTACCAGATAATCCCAACCTTTGGTAGGTTGTTTATCGACTAAATATTTATACCAAGGGAAGCGATAGAGGTCAACGTAAGTCGCTAATTTTAGTCGCTTATGAACGCTGTATTTTGCCCCCAAGTACAGCCCCGCTTCGTTGATAGTACGGCTGTTTTCACCAAAAGCATTGGCATAAAAACTATGGAAGTTTCTGTCAAAATTCCGAAAAAGGAGGGAAGCATCCCAGCGTTTGGTGAGGCTGGCGAGTACGCCCACAACGGTACCCGTTCCACCGCTTTTGGAGCGTGCTGTTTCACCAAAAAAATGAAAGTTTCGCCAAACATAATTGCCATGAAGCCCCAAAAGGTGATTATGTTTTCCCCGAAATTCAAATTCATTGCGTGGTGCTTCTGCCTTCTGCAACGGATAGTCAAAAGAAGTACGAAGATAGGTAGCACCTAGTTGCCCACGGTCAAGATGATACACCAAATGCGCTCCCGCGTTTTGTTCTACGAGGTTGGCGCGGTATTGGAGTTCGTTGGGAATGCGAAAAAGCCCGTCGGTTTGGAACGAGCTGACGGTTTGTTGAGCGGTGAGTGTTCCACTCTGCCGAACCCGAGAAAGTAGCGTGGTGAGTTCGAGACGCTTGCCCAAAGAATACGTAGCCGCAATGCCGCGAAAAAAGCCCGTTTCGGTGACAGAAGTGTAGGGGCGGATGCCTGTCGTGGGGCGACGAATGGTATAAACGGTTTCCATGCCTTTCCCCAGCGAAAAACCCGCCGAATAAATTAACCCTTGTCCTACTTGGAGTTGGTAATCGCCCAAAATGAGGTTTTTGAGGCGACCACGGTGCTGTACTTGGGCGTGAAATGATAAAAAATCAGGGCCGTACTTGTGCGCCGAAGGCTTCCACGAAAAAGCTTCTCCCTCGTCTTTTTCGGCCGTAATGCCAAAACTAAAGTCGCGGCTTCGGCTGTAGCGATAGCGAGCGTACCATTGCAGCGGACTACCCGCAAATTTCTGCAATGTCCCATCGCGTGACTGGGGTGCGTCGGCCGTAGCTCCGCGTTTTTGTTCCAAAAGTTGCTCTGTTCTTACCAAAAAATAATGGTCACTAGGATTGGTCAATCCATTCCATAATTTTCGGTTTTGAGGGGCAACAGTGACGAAGGGGAGCAATCGGTAAATGAGTGCTAGCTCAAACTCAGGAATAGCCTGTAACTCATAGATAGAGAGGAAAATGCCAAACTGAGCGCGGTACTCAAAGAAGCGATTGAGCTGACGTTCATTGAGGAGATACGTGGCGGCTAGTTCTTCGCGCGTGCAGGTGTTGAGGTCGAGCGGAGCAGTGTAGAGCTGAATCAGATTCTCATAGACCGTGCCATAATTGAGGTCTTCTGCCGTGATGGGCAGCAGGTTCTGAACAAATGAAGTGGGGTCAATTTCGCGGCGGCGAAATTCTTGCGCATAGGAAACGGTTCCAACTAAGCCAACCCCAAACGAGAGAAAAAGTAGTGATTTCAAACGAGTAAAAATGGATACGTTTAAACATACAATGGTTTCTTCTTTGTGTTTGAGAATTGAACATAACGTATGATTGTTAGGGTTAAATTAAGAAATTTTCAATAAAACCCCTACTTTAATTATTAAAATTGATAAGAATTGGCCTTTTTTCTTGAAAATGTACAATTTTATGCTTTTATTCGCTGTCTAATACCCACCTAACATTAACAACCCACATGCCTAACGTTTATCAAGACGCTGTTGTAACGAAATATAACATTTTCAACAGCCTGTTTCTGAGCTTACCGTTTCAGGACATCTACCGTACGGGTACGCTTCTTCCGTTGCTTGTTCAGGCGAGTGAGGAAGGGTTTAATGCGGGCAAAAGCCCTTTGCAAATCATCGAGTCGTTTTTTGAGGAATACACCGAAAATGCGACCGAAGATGAACGTCGCGACTTGCTATTTAACTTAATCAAGTTCATCGAACGGCAGGTTGTATTGTTTGATTCCGTAGAAGATGCGGGTTTTGACCACACACATGACAGCAATGGGCAAGGGTCGATTACGCAGCTGCTCAATCGCGTCGATAGCGACGATTTGCGCCAAAAACTCCTTCGTAAGTTGGAAGATTTTTGCGTACGCATCGTGTTGACAGCGCACCCTACGCAGTTTTACCCAGGCAAAGTACTCGGTATCATTACTGATTTGGAAGAATCCATCAAAGACAATGACTTTGTGGAAGTAAACCATCTTCTGTTGCAGTTGGGAAAAACGGGTTTTATCAACAAAAACAAGCCGACGCCGCTGGATGAAGCCATGACGTTGTGTTGGTTTTTGGAGAACGTATTTTACAAAGCCATTCCGATGCTTGTGCAGCGCCTGCTCAATGGCCTTGAAGTACCGATGCACGAATGGACACACACGGGTTTGTTCCGCTTGGGCTTTTGGCCTGGAGGCGACCGCGACGGAAACCCGTTTGTTACTTCAGACGTGACATTGGAGGTGGCTGACCGCTTGCGCCAAATATTGCTCAAGTGCTATTGGCGTGATATTAAATACCTCAAGCGCCGATTGACGTTTAATGGCGTAGAGGAGTTTATCTCAACGGCAGAGCGTAAGACCAACAACGCGATTTATTACCCTGATCAAGAGCACTACACCAAAGCCGAAGAACTATTGGCGGACTTGAGCCAAGCCCGAGAGGTATTGGTTCGCGACCATGACTCGCTCTTTGTGGAGTTATTGGATGAAACAGTGCTGAAAGTCAAGCTATTTGGTTTCTTCTTTGCTAGTTTGGATATTCGTCAAGTAAGTCCTAAACACTCGTTGGCGTGGCAGGAGATTCTTACGAAAATTGAAAAACAAGTTCCTGTTTTCTCATTCTCTGATTATGAAAGTTGGGATGAAAAACGAAAAATAGATTTCTTGTTGTCGTTGCAGGTAGAATTGGCAGAAAGCGATTTCAAAGACCCGATTACGCAAGATATTTACGGGTCGATGTTAGCCATTCGTGAAATTCAGAAACGAAATGGAATAGAAGGGGCTCACCGCTACGTCATCAGCAACTGTGCGAGTGCGCTGAATGTGGTGGAAGTATTGGCACTGTTTAAAAATGTGTGGAAAACGGATGATTTGCACGTTGATATTGTCCCGCTTTTTGAAACCGTAGATGACCTTGCGAATGCGTCGGAGGTAATGAAAATGTTGTACGAAAATCCGTATTACCGTGCGCATTTAGCCAAGAGAGGCAATCAACAAACCATCATGGTGGGTTTCTCCGATGGAACCAAAGATGGAGGATATTTGCGGGCAAACTGGTCAATTTTCTCGGCCAAAGAACAACTCACAAAGATTTCGCGCGAGTACGATGTCAAAGTGACCTTCTTCGATGGTCGTGGAGGGCCTCCAGGTCGTGGGGGTGGCAACAACCACGCGTTTTATGCGTCGTTGGGGAAAGATATTGAAGACAAAGAAATTCAGTTGACGGTTCAGGGACAAACCATTAGCTCCAACTATGGTACTGTACCAACGGCCATTTATAACCTAGAAAGATTGTTTACGGCAGGATTGGAAAACAATCTTTTTATGTCCAAAAACACCAAAGACCAACTTTCTGAAGCCGATAAGGCATTGATGGAGGAGTTGGCCGATGCGGCATATCATGCGTATTTGGGACTCAAAAACCACCCGACGTTTGTGCCGTATTTGGAGAAAATTACGCCTTTGCGTTTTTACGGACAAACCAAAATTGGTAGCCGCCCCGACAAGCGTGGAAGCGGCGGTGGACTCAAGTTTGAAGACCTTCGTGCCATTCCGTTTGTAGGTTCTTGGGCCCAAATGAAACAAAATGTACCTGGTTTTTACGGGTTTGGGTCGGGCTTGGAAACGTTGAAAAACGAAGGGAAAATGGATGCTTTGAAGAAGCTCTACAAGCGTTCGTTGTTTGTTCGTACGTTGGTCGAAAACTCAATGCAGTCGCTGATGAAGGCGTACTATCCAGCTACCAAATACCTCCAAGACAATCCAGAGTTCGCAACGATTTGGAACATGATGTTTGAGGAATACGAGCGTAGTATTGCGTTGATGTTGGAGTTTTCGGGGGAGAAAGACCTGCTTAACCAAAATCCCGTTACCAAAGAATCCATCAAGATTCGGGAGCGAATTGTCTTGCCGTTGATGACGATTCAGCAGTACGCGCTTCAAAAACTACAAAGCGGAGAACTCTCTGCCGCCGACGTGGATGTGTATAACAAACTTGTCATTCGGGCGATGTTTGGTATCATCAACGCCGCGCGTAACTCTGCCTAATCCTTTTTTCACCTTCCCGAAAGTTTTAAACTTTCGGGAAGGTTGAGATAACTTCTTCGTATTGATTGGCTATGGGGCGTATTTTTCAATAGTGCTTTCTTCTAATGGGTAATCAAATAAATAGCACTGTCAATAAAAAAGAAAAGCCCCTGATTAGTTAATACATTTTCGTCGTGAAGGTCTTCAAGAATAATGCCTAACTCTGGATGAAAAAAATCATTATTTTTCTTGTGCTTAAATCCATTATTTTCCAAAAATAACCTAAGTGCAGAGAGGTCAGTAGGCTCTGTAGATTCAATAAATGGCTGCTTAACAACAGCATAGAAGATGTTCTCTTGCTGATAAAAACCCAATAATTGGTAAGCGGTGTTAGGGAACAAATAATTGTGGATCAGTAAGCTGACAAAATAGTCTTCCCAGCTTAAATAGAAAATGGTATCGTTGATTTTGATAACATTCTTTCCATCTTCATTCAGATAGACTTTTTGTTCGGCACCTTCTCCAATATAGGCATTTTGAGGTATTGCAGTGTACCAAAGATGATAGCGAGAGGCAAAGGTAGTGAGGTGTTTTACCTCGTCTTCTTTATTGACGAATTTTGATTTTTCAATCTTTCCACTTGCTGTTTGGCCTTTTCTAAGGTAAAAGAGGGTTGTTTGGATAAGATCTGTTTCTGTAATTCCGCCAGTTCCTTCAAGGATATGTCTAAGTTCATCGGTCATTTTTTTTATCAAAGATAACTACGAAACTGATTTTTAGCAAAAGGTCGATTTACCCCTCGTCACTCCACCTTCATCACCGCTGTGCGTTTCCCTATTTTTATCGAGGGCTTTGAGGTAGTACTCGTTTTTGTTATATATCATAATCATTCACCCTCCCGAAAGTTTCAAATTTTCGGGAAGGTTTTACTCCACTTTCATGACCGCTGTCCGTTGCCCAATGCCATTTTCGTTGAAAGGCTCAATGGAAAGGTAATAAGTCGTATTTTTATCGAGGGCTTTGAGGTAGTATTCATTTTTGTTGTACACCATCACGCTGCTATACAACTTGTCGGGGGCGATACCATAATGGATATTGTAGCCCTGCGCGCCGCTTTCGGGGTACCATTTGAGCCACGCATTCCGCTTGTCGTCTTCTTGTCGGAGTACCACAAAGCCTTTAACGGCGTTAGCCACTTTCCCCTTTCCTTTTCCAAATACCCGCAGCCCACTGATGGCAAACTTACCCGTAGCCATGTGAAGATTTTCTAGTTTAATAAAACGCGTTTCAACGGGTTTGTTCAGCTCAATGTAATCGTGGGGGACGTCGGTCTTGTTTTTGCTTTTGTCCACCAACAACTGCCATTTTTTACCGTCTAGCGAATGCCAGAGACGGTACTGGTGGTAGATATTGGTAAATTTCCCCAAATACATCGAATCCACGTCTTGGTCAGCATAGTTGATTTGAATGGCATTGACCGTCGATACCTCGCCCAAGTCGCTTTGTAGCCACTCGCCTGCGTTGGCCGAAGTAGCACTCCAGTAGGTTTTGATGTCTTCGTCCACGGCGAAGTTGGGCGTAAAACCACTCAATGATGAGGAAACCTGTACAGGCTTGTTGTAATTTAACAACATCCAGCCCGTAAAACGACTTGTAAGGTGGTCAGCTTTGCCCGTGGGTAACGTATGGGGATAGTCGCCAAACGTGGTGTTAGAATACATAATGCCGTCGTTGTCAAAACCCGTGGGAAAGAGTACCAAACGGCGTTCGAAGTTGTTTTTGACGGCCACAACACCCGTCGTGATGTGCCACCAATTGCCAAACGTATCTTTGAAACTTCCGCCGTGACCTGCCCCGCGCACAAATCCGCCAGGTTTATAACAAAACGGGTTGTGTTTTTGGTAGGTAAATGGCCCCAATGGGCTATCTGATACATAAACCCCGTCGGCGTATCCGTTAAACTCTGTTCCAGGGGCGCCGTATTGGAAATAGTATTTTCCGTTGTGTTTGTCCACCCACGCACCTTCGATAAACGGTTTTAAGAAAATATTGTCGTTATAATCGCCAAAACGTTCCCAGCCGTGTTGGTCGTCGTGGAGGCGAACGAGTTCTTTGCGCTCGCCGATGGGTTGGAGCGTTTTGGGGTTGATTTCCCAACCGTACAAGGGGTAAAAATTGCTAGAACCGTAGTAAAGGTAAAGACGTTTGTCGTCGTCGTACAAAAAGGCAGGATCCCAAGCTGCCCCTTCAAAAGCCGAAACGGCAATTTCCCAGTCATCAACCGTGGGGTTGGTACTTTTCCAAATTGCAAACTCTTTGGTATGCGTAGAACCAATAACGTAGAGCGTATCGTCCATGGCCCAAACGGCGGGGGCGCATAGTTCGTCATAGACTTTGTTGTGCGGAAGGAGAAACTTACGACTTACAAAATTCCACGTTGACAAATCTTTGCTCCACCAATAGCCCCATTGGTTGGTAGAAAAAAGAAAATAGGTGCCTTTGAAATTGACAATGACGGGGTCGGCGGTGGCACGATGTCGTCCTGCTTCCGAAAAATTGGGAATGGGAGTAAAGCCATAATCCAGATTAATCGGGTTGCAGTACGTTCGTGTTTGGGCAAAAGTTGAACCAAATGCAAAAAAGAGCAAGAAGCAAAAGGCCACAGCCTTAGCCGTATGCGTAGTAAACGCACGACTTTTTGGTAGTATTTTCATGATAGGTTATCTATTAGCTCCCAACTACTGTTGAGCCAATAGATAAAGCACCGCCATGCGCACAGCTACTCCGTTTTCTACTTGGTTTAAGATGATACTTTGACGCGAGTCGGCGGCATCCGACGTAAGCTCAACCCCACGGTTGATAGGCCCAGGGTGCATCAAGACAATGTCGCGGTCGAGTTCGTCGAGCATTTGACGGTTGATGCCAAAATACAACGAATACTCACGAAGGCTTGGGAAATACTTTACTTGCAAGCGTTCCAGCTGAATACGAAGCACGTTGGCGACATCGCACCATTGGAGCGTTTCTTTTACGTTGTGGCTTACTTGCACACCCAACGAAGAAATGTATTTTGGGATAAGTGTAGTGGGCCCACACACGCGGACCTCAGCGCCTAGTTTTTTGAGGCAAAAGATATTAGAAAGCGCAACCCGAGAGTGAAGAATATCGCCAATGATGGCAATCTTTTTTCCCGCCAAATCGCCAATTTGTTCACGAATGGAAAACGCGTCTAACAGCGCTTGGGTAGGGTGCTCGTGGGTGCCGTCGCCTGCGTTTACGACATTGGCAGGAATCCGTTCAGACAAGAAATGCGGAGCGCCTGGGCTACTGTGCCGCATCACAATCATATCGACTTTCATGGCCAAAATGTTGTTGACGGTATCGAGCAAGGTTTCTCCTTTTTTGACCGAACTTCCCGAAGCAGAAAAATTAACTACGTCGGCAGAAAGTCGTTTTTCGGCCAATTCAAACGATAAACGAGTACGGGTAGAGTTTTCAAAAAAAACGTTGGCAATCGTCACATCGCGTAAAGAAGGGACTTTTTTGATGGGCCGATTGATGACGTCTTTGAACTGAGTAGCCGTATCTAAAATCGTGTAAATATCTGATTCGGTGAGGTTTTTGATGCCGAGTAGGTGCCTTACGGAAAGTTGTGACATGGTCAGGAGCACAAAAAAAGTTTTGCAAAGGTACAAATCCCTGCACGTTTGCGAAATATTCTGCCTCAAAAACCTTGAAAAGTATGCTTATAGAATCTCGTCGAGGTTGGCTTTGATGGTCTCGTAAATGGTATCCGTAGGGAGGTCGTTGGCGTCGGTTCCGAAAGGATCTTCAATTTCTTCGGCCAATACTTCGATGCTGGCGAAGATGTAGAAAACGATGGCTACAATGGGGGCTGCCCAATACTTAAACTCTACCACAAACCCAATGGGCATCGTAAATACGTACAAGAAAATGACTTTTTTCAAAAACAAACTGTAGGCAAACGGAATGGGCGTGCGCTTGATACGCTCACAGCCACCGATGTTGTCGGTAAAAGAGCGGAGTTCTTCATTGATGAGGAAAAGCTGGTCGCCCGTAAGCTGTTTGTGTTGGTAAAGGGTATTGACTTCGTCATAAATCGCCCCCATAATTTGGTTGGGAACGTGCTTTTTTTTGCTGTAAAACTGGCTGTCGTATTCCCCTATATTCTCTAGGTGCTTCACATGCACTCCCGAACGCAAGTGTTCTTTTGCGGCAAGAATGTAGTTGGTAATGAGTACTTTGAACGTCTTTCGGATTTCGGGATGATGGGGTAAAAACGCGTTGAGTTTAAGCGCTAAGTTGCGCGAATTATTCACAAAACTTCCCCAAAGCCGACGGCCTTCCCACCAGCGGTCGTAGGCGGTATTGGTACGAAAAACCAACAACATCGAAAGCACAAAACCTACCAACGAGTGAACGACCGTCGTGTTTTTGAAAGAGGCGTGAAAAATATCGTTTTCGATGTAGGCGACTACCACTGTGTAAGCTGCAACGCCCAGAATTCCAGGCAATAAAGAACGAAAAGTGTCGCTTTTGTGGAACGCAAAAATAAGCTTCCACCAATCTTTGGGATTATAACTAATCATGGAGAATGTCGAGGGGAGAATGCAGAGTAAAGAATTCAGAATGTCGAGGGTAGAGTGCAGAATGTCGAATAAAACTCACTCGACATTCTGCACTCTACCCTCGACACTCCATTTAGGCTTCGCCCATAGGGCCGCCAAAATTCATAAAGGGAAACTCTTCTTCGCTAGATTGGCGAATGTCGCCGTGGGCATCTTCAAATTTACGGATGTTGTCTTTTAAAGCGGCCAACAAACGTTTGGCGTGCTCGGGGGTAAGAATAACTCTTGCTTTCACTTTCGCTTTGGGAACGTTAGGCATGAGACGGATGAAATCTAAGATAAATTCGCTGTTGGAATGGGCAATCATAGCCAAATTAGAATAAACGCCTTCGGCCATTTCTTCTGAGATTTCGACGTTGATTTGTTGTTCGATTTCGATGTGTTTATCTTCTTGCATGGTATATGTTGGTATTTTGTATCGTTTAACAAGGCCTGACGGCGGGTGTTGGAAACCTGAGTTCTATTTTACAAGGACGATCCCGAAAAGTAAATAACGTATTCATCAAAATTTTCGTTTTCAAAGTGTCATCGTAAGCGGAAGCCCGATGTAATTCAATTCTATTTACGAAAAACAAGGTGATTTTTTTAAATTCTCGGTCAAAATATTTGGCAAACTGTTTTCGCATAAAGTCATTTAAGCAGGTATCAAATTTTTCCTTCATGTTTTCAACCGTGAACCCCGCAGAATAATCAATGTTTTTCATTTCAACAATCGTTGCTGAAAATGTAGTGTCGCTGCACTGAACAATAATAAGACAGTCGGGAGAAGCAGGACGTTTTTCGACGTTGAAACTATTATAATAATCATCAACCTTGATAATCACTACTCTTTCTGGTGGAATTCGTGAATCAATGTCAACACAGAGTCCTTCGTCTTCACACTTTTCTCTCACAAAATTCTTGAGAATAAAATCGTTTTTTATATCACTAATCATGGTTGCCTGCGTAGCGTTTCTCTAATAGTTTCATACGTTCTTCGTACAACGCCACCGACACGCTGGTAAAATTGTGGTCTTCAATACCCTCTTCTGTTGCTTTCATATCGCCTGCGTCGTAGCTTCCATTTTCCCCCATCACAAAGTGATAACTTGCGACTTTATCGGGTGAAATTTCTCCTGCTAATAACAAGTTGCTTAACGTATCCTTCATGTAATCGCTGTGGGTCGTCATCACTACTTTGACTCCTGCTTTAACTAACTCGACAAACACCTTCATCATTTCAACCTGAATTTTAGGGTGTAAGTGGGCTTCAGGTTCTTCAATGAAGAGGATACTTTTATCGGTGACAATATATTTAATAAAAGCAACTAAAGGAGCTATTTCAGCTATCATTGAAGAGGTTTGTGAGAGTTCTAAGTCAAAATCTAACCCTTCTTGTTTGAATAAAAGCTTTCTTTGTACCTTGTCAAAAATAACTTCTCCTTTTAAGATTTTTTTTTCAACGATGGATGTAATTGGTTCGTTTTTAGGTAATTGATTAATAGATGTTAGTAGTAAGAAGTAATCAGAAATAGGCTCCGAATATGTTGGTATGCTAATAGTTTCTTTAATGGAATTTCGCAATTGTGATAACTGAGCAATAATGGGTGAAAGAGAATTTATGCCGTTGTAAAGCCCAGAACGTGAAGCAGGTAAGTAGTGCAGGGAGTATTTTTTTAGGAAATATAAATCTTTTACATCCATGAACTCATTCAAGGTAAGGGTAGGGGATTCAGAATCGTTCAGACGAATTTGATAACTAGCGCCTTGTGAAGAGCTTAATAGAATTTCAACACCTTTTGCATTCCGATTATTAGTTAGTTGCGTAGGGAAAGATATGGCAACTGATTGACGAATCAGGTCTTTTAATTGTACGTTGAAATTTTTCTCTGATACAAATAATAGATTCTTCAAAATCAAATAAACAGCACTCATAGCATATGACTTACCGAGGTTGTTTTCTCCGTAAATCACGTACAGGTCTTTGTCCAAATCAAACTCGAAATGGTCAATGGGGCCGAAATTTTGGAGTTCTATTTTCATGTATTAGAAAGGTCTATAAATAGCTTTGACAACCCTGTTAGAGTTGTCAAAGCTACAAAAAAGGATTTAAACACAGTCGATACGGACCTAATAAATAGATTCCTACGGATGACAAAACGGGCTTAAAATTCAGCCGATTTTGGTGCGCGTGGGAATGGAATTACGTCACGAATGTTACCCATGCCTGTTACGAACAAAATTAAGCGCTCAAAGCCGAGTCCAAAACCTGCGTGTGGAGCGGTTCCAAACTTGCGGGTTTCTAGGTACCACCAAATAGCTTCGGGTTCGATTCCTACTTCGTGCATCCGCGCTACCAATTTGTCGTGGTCTTCTTCCCGCTGCGAGCCACCGATGATTTCGCCAATGCCTGGGAACAGTACGTCCATCGCGCGTACGGTTGGCCCTGGTTCGGCAGGATTTGGCTCGTTTTGCTTCATGTAAAACGCCTTGATAGCCCGTGGATAGTTGATCAAAATCACGGGTTTTTTGAAGTGTTTTTCTACCAAAAAACGCTCATGTTCTGATTGAAGGTCGATGCCCCATTCCACATTGTACTGAAACTTCTTCTCTTTGTGAGGTTTTGATTTCAACAAAATGTCGATGGCTTCGGTATAAGTGACGCGTTCAAAATTGTTGTCAACCACAAAACGTAATTTCTCCAACAATGGCATCGAACGCTCGTTTTGAGGCTTTTGTTTTTCTTCTTCTTCGAGGCGTTTTTGAAGGAAATTGAGGTCGTCGGCGCAGTTTTCCAACGCATAACGAATCACGTATTTTACAAAATCCTCAGCCAAGTTCATGTTGTCTTCCAACTCAAAAAAGGCCATTTCTGGCTCAATCATCCAAAACTCTGCTAAGTGGCGAGTTGTGTTTGAGTTTTCGGCACGGAATGTTGGTCCGAATGTATAAATCTTTGACAAGGCCATGGCGCCAAGTTCACCTTCCAACTGCCCCGATACGGTGAGGTTGGTTTCGCGCCCAAAGAAATCTTCTTTGAAGTCGATTTTCCCTTCTTCTGTCCGAGGAAGCTTATCTAAATCTAAGGTTGTTACGCGAAACATTTCACCTGCTCCTTCGGCGTCGGATGCCGTAATAATAGGCGTATGGAGGTAAAAGAAACCGTTGTCGTTGTAATATTTGTGAACGGCAAACGCCAACGCGTGGCGAAGACGCAAAATAGCGCTGAAGGTATTGGTACGCGGGCGCAAGTGAGCGATTTCGCGCAAAAACTCCAACGAGTGCTTCTTAGGCTGAAGCGGGTATTCGTCAGGGTCTGCGGTGCCGTACACGTGTACATCCGTGAGTTTTACCTCAACGGCTTGTCCCGAACCTTGCGACGCCACGAGCTCGCCCGTCACTTTGAGGCAAGAGCCTGTGGTGATAAGTTTGAGGGTATCTTCGGCGATTTGACCAGGTTCTGCTACAGCCTGTATATTATGGATGGTCGAACCATCGTTGATAGCGATAAAAATGGCGTTTTTACTTTCCCGCTTGGTGCGTACCCAACCTTTGACTACCACTTCGCTGCCTACACTGGCCTCGGAAAGAATCTGTTTAATCTGTATCGGACCCACTTTTTGTAATTGGTAAATTGTGAATGTTATAAACTATAACCACGAAAGGGCTACAAAATTAGGGTTTTAAAGCGTCAGGACAAAGAATGAAGGGATTTGAAATCAGGTTTTGATTTTTCAAAAATCTTCTTTTACTTTTGAATAGCCCTAATCTCCCCTAAAAATGCCAATTCGTGTTGTTATTACCGACGATCATCAAATCGTGCTCGATAGCCTTTCGTTGCTTATTTCTATCATTCCAAACATGGAAGTGGTAGGTACACTTAACGATAGCCGAAAAGTACTCGCTTTTTTGGAAACCCACGAAGCCGATGTGTTGGTGACGGATTTAAGTATGCCGTATCTGACGGGAGTGGACTTGACGTTGCAACTTCGGAGTAAATTTCCCCAACTTAAAATTTTGATGCTAACGGTTTCGGAAGATGCCGATACGATTCGGAAGGCATTTCAGGCGGGAATTGCGGGTTATGTCATGAAAAAAGCCAATCGCGCTGAGTTAGAACGCGCCCTGACAACAGTGGCAAGCGGTGAAAAGTACTTTAGCGAAGCGGTGATGAAAGAGCTTCTAAGCCCGTCGGCGCTGACAGCGACCCCTACCGACGAACCGCCAGGACAGCCCATTGCGGTGACGGCAAGGGAGTTAGAGATTATCCGATTGATAGCCCAAGAACTTTCCACCTCCGAAATCGCCGAACGGCTTTTTATCAGTGTCGGAACGGTCGAAACGCACCGTCATAATATTCTACGTAAATTAGGCGTGAAGAACTCCATCGGGATTATCAAGTATGCCGTGAAGCATAAATTGGTTTAGAATGAGTTATTCAAATACTAATTTTAGCTTTTTCCCAAGCCCTTTTTCAACTATTCGCTTGAGCGTTCGTAATTGAATATCTGTCTTGCCGTTTTCGATGCGAGATATATAGCCTTTTTTTGCGCCAATTCGTTCGGCTAACTGGGCTTGTGTTAGGTGCGCTTCTCTACGGGCTTCTTTAATCATTTCTGTAATTACGAACAACTCAGCGCGTTCTTCCAACGAATCCCTTTCTGGTGTGCCTTTGGGCCCAAATGAGTCATTGATAAGCGATTCTACATTAGTTAACATGAGCGTTTACTGGTTTTTCTTTTGGTCAAAATATTCGTTCATTAGTTTCTCCGCAAGTTCAATCTCTTTTGGAGGTGTTTTTTGTGATTTCTTGTGAAAAGCGTTGAAAAGAATCACTAGATTGCCTTTGTCAAAACAGCAGAAGGCACGGTAAATATTACTTCCTACCATGACACGTATTTCGTAAAGTCCTTTTGTCCCCTCAAGATGCTTCAAAAACTTTTCAGGTATTCTCTGTACTGTTTGTATTAACCTAAAAAGATAAACAAATTTTTCCTGAACCTCTTTGGGTAACGACTGAAAGAACTCAGGGAAATAGTGCTTGTAAGCGATGATTTCTCTAAGTTTAGAATCCATGGTTTAAAGTTATATAATTCTATAACATATTCAAATTTTAGACAGGAATTTCAATCGTTACTTTTGTGCCTACATGGGGTTTTGTTTCGACTTCCCAATGCCCTTCCAATGCCTCAACGCGGGCGCTGATGTTGCGCAATCCCACCCCATCGGTTTGGTGTTCTGTTTGAAATCCCACACCGTCGTCGCTGACGGTCAGGATGATATGCCGCTCGTTTTTTGAAACACTCATCCAGACATTTTGGGCGTGGGCGTGTTTGAGCACGTTATTCACTAATTCCAGCGCAATGCTGTACAACTGGTAGGCTATTTTGGGGTCAAAGCGTTCGTTAATGTCGGCCGAAACCAGCCGAAAATGCGTTTTGGTGTTGAGATTGAGCTTTTCGGTGAGGGTGTGCAGCGCCACTACAAGTCCTTGGGTTTCTAGCTCAGGAGGGAGCAAATTGTGCGAAATTAAGCGAATATCCGCATAGACATCTTCCAGCATTTGCACCAAACTCTCGTGAATTTTTTGATCTGCTTGAGGATAGCGAGAGGTGTCAAGGGCTTCGAGCCGCCAACGAAGTGCAGCGATTTTGGTGTTTAAATTGTCGTGTAATTCTGACGCTACGCGTTTTCTCTCAATGGTTTGTCCTCTAAACAAGGCTTCTTCGATTTCTTTGTTTTTGCGTTGTAATTCGTCATTTTTAGAACGTAACTTTTGGTTGCTCCAAATGATGTAGAGCACCAGCCCGACGCCCAACAACAAAGAGGTAATGAGGATGTTGCGCGTGCGGGTGAGGTGTTCGTTTTCAAGTTCGGTAATGCGAAGTTGTTGTTGTTCCGTTTTGTATTTGGCCTGTAGCTCGTCGTAGGCTTTTTGAACCGAAAATCGCCCCAAACTATCTTCATGCGCCTTGTGGGCTTCAAAATATTTCAACGCGTTTTGATAGTCACCCGCAAGCTTATATGTAGTGTAAATGTAATTTTCGGCCCGCGATTCCATCTCTTTCCACCCCGATTGCCGCGCGTAATCAAGACTAGCAAGGCGGTATTCAATGGCTTTAGGATAGTCTTTTCGTTGTTGGTAAATATCGGCTAGGTCGGCATAAGTAGCAAAAATCACAACTCGGTTGTTGTAATGCTTCGCGATGGTCAATGCTTTATCGCGGTACTGATTGGCGAGAGATTCATTCCCGAGTTTCATATGTACATTGGCCAAACAATGCGGGTTATCAGCTTTGAGCGTTGGGCTGGTTGTAAACGGAATATTTTTTTCGACTTCTTGGTAGTAAAATAGTGCTTTTTTGTAATTGCGGACGCCAAACGAGTCATAGTAATTGTAGTCTCCCAAAAAATCATAAATCCAGCATAAATTGTTCTTGTTTTTGGTGGCTTTGGCGTAAGGGAGAGCTTCGTTAAGATACTCTAAACATTTGTTGGTCAGTTTATTATTGTTCAATACAAAGCCTGCCAATACGTAAGCATATCCCAACTCGTAAGGATCACCGCCTGCTTTTTTTAACAGCTGAATCGCTTGTTCGTAGTGGTTAAAGGCATCGGTATAATTGCCTTGTACGTCGTTTTTTTTACCCAAAGCCCGTTGGTACAACCCCAATCCTTTGAGCCAGTTGGCTTTTTGGGTAAAGCGAGACAGTGAATCCAGAAAAAATACTTTGCGGGCATCCCCGAGATTGATAGAGCGCTCGGTAAGCAAGCTAAGGCTCAAAATAAGGTTGGTATCCCGCTCGACCGAAGGTGGTTTTTTGCCCCAGCCTTCAATGTTTTGAATGAGGCTATCCAGCAGCGGATTTTGCGCCAGCAAAGGCGTTGAGAGTGCATACAACAAAAAGAAATTCAGTACAATTTTCTTCATGGTTGGTCGATTTCTGTCTATATCGGTATTCCAACGGTGACTTTAGTGCCTTGTGTATAGGCGCTTTCGATGGTTAGTTCGCCCAAAAGCGCTTCCATCCGATTGCGTAAGTTGTTCATGCCCATCCCTTCGGACTTGCTTTCGTCGGATATACCAACGCCATTGTCGCTCACGGTAAGTGAAAGTTGGTGGTCAGACTGACTCAGGCTTACCCAGACTTCAGAAGCCTGAGCGTGTTTGAGGACATTGTTGATAAGTTCGAGGGCGATGTTGTAGAGTTGATGCTCTATTGGAGAGGGTTGACGTTCATTTGAGCCACTGGTCACAAAATGAAACACCGTTTTAGAATTAACATTCAGTTGCAACATCAACTTCTGCAAAGCTGCGTGTAACCCATGGGTTTCGAGCTCGGCGGGCAGCATATTGTGGGAAATAAGCCTGACATCGGCATAGACGTCATTGGCCATTTCGAGGAGCTTGTTATGGATTTTTTGGTTAAAACCGTTTAGTTCGTCGGTTTGCATGGCTTCCAAATGCCAACGGAGGGCGGCGAGTTTGGTGTTTAGGTTGTCGTGAAGCTCAGAAGCGACGCGTTTTCGTTCTATTTTTTGACCTTTGAACAAAGCTTCTTCAATTTCGCGATTTTTACGGCTGAGTTCTTGGTTTTTAAGCTTCAAACGGCGGTTATACCAGAGCACAAAAGCCAATCCCAGCAGCCCAATGGCCGAAAGTCCAAGGAGGATGTTTCTGGTTTGGGTCAGTTTTTCGTTTTCGAGGGTTTGGATGCGGAGTTTGTTGCCTTGTTGTTTTTTCTCAAAATCGTAAGTCATCGACGACGCGGTAATTTTTTGAATTGCTTCGTTGTTGAGAATACTATCCGATTCAGTCTTGTACGCTCTAAAATGTTCGAGGGCTTTGAGAGGTTGTCCCAATTTTTCGTAGGCAATGGCCAATTGGTGGTGGTACTCGGCGGCTTCTTCCAAGAGTGGTGGGTCGTTCTCAAGTGCCCATGTGAGGCCCACCGTTGCTTTTTCAATCACTAAAGAGTACTTCTTCTGAATGAGGTAAATTTTCCCCAAATTAATCTGAGAAAGATGTTGCATGGTTTCTCCTCCCATTGTTTTATGGTATAACTGGGCGGCCATTTGGTTGTATTTGAGGGCTTTGTCGTAGTCCTTTAGAGCAATGTACACGCCTCCCAAGCGGGCGTAGGCGCGAGGGAGCTTGCCGCTGCTTTTGGTCATTTCTAAAATGGCTACAGCCTTTTGGTTAGCCACCAACGCTTCGGCGTAGCGGTGTTTTTTCTCCAAAATTTCCCCTTGATAACTAGCTATATGCGCTTCGGCGCGTGGGTCATGTAGCTGTTTGGCAATCACAGCGGCTTCTTCAAATGCCCGCAAGGCTTCGTCATATTTGTTTACCGAAAGAAAAAAAACGCCCAAATTCGCGACCGACGATCTACGGATGCGTAAATCTGGGTATTTTTCTTGTAAGCGTTTGGCTTGAAACATCCGCTCAATCGCCTCGGCGTTTTTGGCTTGATTCATTAGCTGAAGTGCTTCTCGCTCATAGATATAGCTTTGAAGTTCGTCGTTATGGATTTCTGATACAATGCGCTGGGCTTTGGCAAGAAGGTTAGGAATCTCTTTTTGTTTTTCAAAATTGGGCTCATACAGGTGTGCCCGTCGAATGTAGGAAAATGCCTCCAAGTACTTGTCGTTAAGGTTTTTGGCGAGCAAATCGACGGCATCTAGGTGTGCATAGGCGGTGGCGACGTCGGCGAGGTTATCTCGTTCGATACGCACCAATTGTAACCTTGCTTCTGCTTCGTGTTTTCCAAAATTATGTTTTTGTCCTAGCTTTATAGCTTCATTCAGGTACTGCCGCGCCAATGAGTCGTTGCCTTCAATCCACAGGTTTTTTCCCAAATTTATTAACACCTCTGCTCGATGAACACCTGTAGGCAACGAACGAACAAGCCGCAGAAGCGAGTCGGTAGTTTGAGCAAAGAGCTGGAAGGGCAGTAAAAATACAAGGGCAAGTCGTAGTTTCATGGGATCGATACGGGCTTAAAGCTGTATGGTAACGGATACTTTTGTGCCTTTGCGAGGTTCGCTCTCGATGCGTAATACGCCCTGCAAGGTTTCTACGCGGTTTTTTAGGTTTTGCATTCCCATACCATCGGAATGGATTTCTTGGGGCATCCCAATGCCGTCGTCACTTACGGTCAGCGAAAGTTGGTTTTCGTTGTGGCTGAGGCTGAGCCAAACTTCGGTTGCTTGCGCGTGTTTAATAACGTTGTTGACCAGTTCCAATACAATAGTGTACAACTGGTGTTCAACCGACGACGGGAGGCGAGGAAAAGGATTGGTGACGACCAAATGAAACTGTGTTTTGGTATTAATGGTCAACTTTTCCACCAGTTTTTGAAGAGCAGAAGCCAACCCATGGGTTTCGAGCTCGGCGGGCAGCATATTGTGGGAAATAAGCCTAACATCGGCATAGACGTCATTGGCCATTTCGAGGAGCTTGTCGTGGATTTTTTGGTTAAAACCGTTTAGTTCGTCGGTTTGCATGGCTTCCAAATGCCAACGGAGAGCGGCGAGTTTGGTGTTTAGGTTGTCGTGCAATTCGGAAGCGACGCGTTTGCGTTCTATTTTTTGACCTTTGAACAAAGCTTCTTCAATTTCGCGATTTTTACGGCTGAGTTCTTGGTTTTTAAGCTTCAAACGGCGGTTATACCAGAGCACAAAAGCCAATCCCAGCAGCCCAATGGCCGAAAGTCCAAGGAGGATGTTTCGGGTTTGGGTCAGTTTTTCGTTTTCAAGGGTTTGGATGCGGAGTTTGTTGCCTTGTTGTTTTTTCTCAAAATCGTAGGTCATCGACGAAACCATGGTTTTTTGCAATACCTCGTTGTTGATGAGACTGTCCGACTCCGACTTAAATTGCTTAAAATGACCCAATGCCAACGCAGGTTTTCCCAAATGGGTGTACGCCTCAGCCAACTGACGGTGGTATTCGGCCAATTCTCTCCGAAGTGGAGGCTGAGACGACGAAGCCCACTCGATGCCCGCAGTAGCGTACTTGATGACCTTATCATACTGTTTTTGGGCTAAAAAAATGTTGCCAAAATTGATTTGACACACGTGTTCCAACGATTCTTTGGAGTCAATTTCGTTTTTGTAAACACTGTCGGCAATGGTCGTATAATAAAGCGCCTTTTTGTAGTCTTTAAGTTGAAAATAAACCCCGCCTATGCGTCCGTACGTACGCGGGAGCCATTGGGTAGAGCGCGTCATTTCGTGGATTTTGGCGGCTTCTTGGAAAGCCTTGAGCGCTTCGGGGTATTGTTTTTGTTTTTCGTGAATGTCAGCGCGCTGCCCGATGACGTACGCTCGAAGGCGTAAATCGTTGAGCTTGTCGGCGATTTTTTCGGCGTCTTTATAGCATTGGAGCGCGTCTTTGTACCGACCCAATGAAGCGTAGAATGTCCCCAAATTAGGTATCGTAGAGCGCAGCGCGTTGATGTCATTGGCTTTTTCTTGGAGGCGTCGGGCTTTTAGCATCAAATCAACGGCTTCGGCGTATTTCCCTTCGTTGGTAAGTAGCGTGGCCATTTCGGCATACACAGTGCCTTGCCAAACCAAGTCGTTGGCTTCGATAAACAAGCGTAATGCTTTGTTTAATAAAGGATTGACTTGCGATTGTTTCTCAAAAAACGACTCGTACAGCTGCGCCCGACGAAGATAAACCTGGCCTTCTAGTGATTTGTCGGGGATGGATTGGGCATTTTTCAGCGCGATGTCCAAATGCGCATAAGCGGTTTTGAGGTCGGTGAGGTACTCAAATTCGATTCTGACCAACTGTAAACGCGCTTTGACCTCCCCTCGTGGATAATGGAGCTGCTGAGCCAAAGCAATGGATTGGTCACAGTAAAGCCGCGCCAAAGAGTCATTTCCTTCTCGCCAATAGGCCCTACCTACTTCAAAAAGAGTGTTCACTTTGTTGGTGTCACGGGGGGCTTTTTTCAAAACTCCTACCAACGAATCTGCCTTCTGGGCTTGAGCTGCCAGTGAAAACCACCAAATACAAAACAACCATTTCTTCATGAGCGTGTAACGAGTTGGAGAACTTGGTGAAAATTAACGATAAAAGAGCATCTAGCACAAGCGTAAATACCAAAAATACAGGTTTTCCTATACCCGAAATGTAGGTGTTTCTGGATTTACGAGGGGGAGATTTTGAAAGACCTTTGTTGTGTTCAATCGTCAACCTTTTTACACATGAATCCTACTACAACGCATTTGTCCGAACCAGCCCCCAAACACACGGACGTGGAAGTGCAAGACGAAGGCTTTTTTAGCGTATTGTTCGACATCACCAAAAAGCACCCCGTGTTGTTTACGGTGTTTTTTCTGATTCCGTTCGTGATTTTGCTCATCTCCTTGGGGTTCAAATGGTACTATGTATTTACTGACACTTCGCATTATTTGACGGAGCACCAACTGCAAGGCGGGAAGTGGTCGGACGGCCATCCCTATTTTAGTCCAGGAATTGATAAATACATCCGTGAGCTAGACATAGCGGGCTTGGTGGGAGGAATTATCGGGATTTTTATTGGCTTGTACCTGACAGTCACGACCGAAAAACTAAACCGCCAAAAGGAGCGTACCAACCAGCAAGAAATGGATCATCTCAAGACCCAGACGAGCTTGCTCGTGCAGGCCACTAAGTCGCTCAATTCGATTATGGTCGAAGTAAGCGGAAAAGTGAATGAAAAGGTGCAATTGATGGAGGGAACCAAAGATGTGTTGGAAGGTATCGACAAGGTCGTAGAATTGTCCAAAGCCCAAGGAAACAACCTGCTTGTGTTATCAAATACGGCGCGTATCGAGGCAATTTCGCCGTTTCGGATGGATTTGGTGGCAAAACACGCCGACCTGAAACCCCACGAACTTCGTCACGCTACGCAGTTTGACTATGCCCGCAAAGCCGAAAGCTTACTGCGGGATTGTTCGGACGTAGAAAATAAACTCAAAGAAACGGCCATTTATCTTCAGAAAATTGGCAGCGACGCTCGCGTGGAATTTGTGACCCTCAACGACCAAAACGAAGGGGCAAGTCACGCGTTTTTGAAGTATTTGGGCAAAATCTTCAACGAACACGTATCGGTAGAAACCTACCGAAGCGGGAGCAACTCTCCTTTGGCGGTAAACGAAGCCGTGCCGCACCACAATCGGTTTATGATTGCTACCAATGGACAGGAGAATGGTGATGCTCAATCGGCCTTGATTCGGCAGTTGTACAACGACCACGCTCAGGCCATGCGCGAAATGCAAGACTTGGGCGTTCGGGTGACAAAAGTGAACAAAACCTTACCGATTCAGCTCTTTATTAGCACGCCCAACGACAACAAACCTGGAATTCAGAAAAACTTGTGCGTGTGTATCTTAGGCAGCGGTTCCAATTCCAGCGGGCGCCCCTCAAAACTCACGGCTTTCCTGACCGACGACCCGCACATTGTGTCGTCGATGGTCGAATTATTCTACGATTATGAATCCGACGCAGCCCTCAATACCCGCGAGTTTATGCGTAAAATCTAAGCACTATGTCCACAGGTACGTTGATAAAAAAACTTTGGCCGTTTGTCCAAAAATACCGCCAGAGCCTCGTAGGGGCGTTGGTGTTGACCTCCATTGGGGCGCTGTTGGCGCAAGTGACGCCCCTCGTGATGGAATATACCGTGAATCGGGTACAGTTGATGCTCCGCGACAAGACCCAAGGGCTCGATGCCTGGACGGTGGTGGGTTGGTTGGTGTTGATTTTGTTGAGCAAAGAAATCTTGAGCTTGCTGATTCAACTGGGGCAAAAGTTTTTGAGCGACCGTTTACGGTTTCGATTAGCGGCAGATTTGCATAATTATACCATTCGACGGATGGTTTCGTACCATTTATCGTTTTTTGCGTTGCCCCAAAATGCCATCGGTAAACTCGAAAAACGCATCGACAAAGGCATTGAAAGCCTGACCAAAACCGTCAAAAATATTTTTGTGGACATCGTGCCCATGTTTGCCAATGCCGCACTGGCGTTGGCATTGATGTACAAAAAAAACATTTGGGTGGGCGTGTGCGCTACCCTTGTCATGCCTTTGTATGCCCTCATTAGCCGTGAGCAATCGCGGCGGCAAAAGTCCATTCGACACAGCATTCAGCACTTTCGGGAAGAGAAAGCCAATACCCTTTTTAGCTTGATTGAATCCATTTTTGTGGTAAAGTCATTTGTGCGCGAAAGCTACGAAGCCAGTCGCCAGCAGACCCTTACGCAGTTTTTATCGGACAGTGAAGTAAAGCACCACCGTACCAATTACCTTTTTGATGGTCTCAAAAGTATTGCTGAGCAGTTGGGAATTATAATGGTGTTTGTGGTGACGATTTATTTTGTGTTGAACCAACAAATGACCGTGGGGGCGATTTTGTTGCACATCATGTTGTTCAACAACGTATCCGCTCCCGTGCGGCATCTACACCGTATCTATGACGAATACAGCGAAGCACTTACCTACGCCGAAGGCTTTTTTGACATGATTGAAAACGATACCTACCTCGTAGCGGAGGGGGGCGTACAAGAACAAAAAATGCAAGGTACGTTTGAGATGAAAGCAGTTGATTTTGTGTATCCTAACGGAAAACAAGCGCTCAAAAACGTACAGCTGACTATTGAAGCAGGAAAAACTACGGCCTTGGTAGGGCTGTCGGGGGCGGGGAAGAGTTCAGCCATGAACGTGCTTACAGGTTTTTACAGTGCTTCGCGTGGTCAAGTCTTACTTGATGGGCGTTTGTTGGGTGATTATGACCAACATTGGGTACGGGAAAACGTGGGCTTGGTTATGCAGAAAAACCATATTTTTTCGGGAACTGTGGAGGAAAATATCCGCTACGGAAAACTGGAAGCGACAGGGGAGGAAATTATAGAAGCTGCCAAAAAAGCATCGCTACACGATCAGATTCTACAACTTCCTAAAGGGTATCAATCGGAAGCCAAAGCGCTGTCGGGAGGGCAGCAGCAGCGGATTGCCATTGCGCGCTTATTTCTCAAAAACCCGCCTGTTATTTTTCTCGATGAACCTACGGCTAGTTTGGATGCGATTACAGCCGAGCAAATCAAGGATAGCATTGATGCCATAAAAAAAGACCGAACGGTGCTGATTATTTCGCACAATATCAGCCAAATCATGGATGCTGACCAGATTTATGTCATGCAAGAAGGCGAAATCATCGGCTGTGGCAACCACGAAAGCCTGTATGCCGAAGGCGGGCTCTACCGCGACATTATAGACTCCAACGCCCGTACGCTCAACATTGGCCGCCTAGCCGCTACGGTTTTGCAATAGGTCAGACGATAGTCAGACCGAGCTTTATTGTGAGCAACGAATACAACAGCTTTGGCAGAAGGTGAATCTGACTATCGTCTGACTCAGGCTTTCGGTCAGACGATAGTCAGACCGAGCTTGTTGTGAGCAACGAATACAACGGCCTCGGCAGGAGGTGAGTCTGACTATCGTCTGACTCAGGCTTTGGTCAGACGATAGTCAGACCGAGCTTTGTTGTGGGCAAATAATACAACCGCCTCGGCAGGAGGTGAGTCTGACTATCGTCTGACTCAGGCTTCGGTCAGACGATAGTCAGACCGAGCTTTGTTGTGAGCAACGAATACAACGGCTTTGGCAGGAGGTGAGTCTGACTATCGTCTGACTCGGGGGCTAGCAGACCGAAGGCATATAGGTTTTCCTATACGTCAAAATACAGGTTTTCCTAAAAAAGAATGTAGGTGTTTCTGGATTTACTGGCGTCGGCTTTTGGGGGAACTTTGTATCACTCAAAAGCAAGAAAGAAACAAACAAAAAGCTTTCGCGCCCAAAAACAGAAACTAACATTCAAACAGTTAAAAATAGTACAGCAATGAACCCTTCTATTAAAAATTTTGTCATTCGTCACCTTGTAGGTGCCAAAGCTAACCAAATCGAAGAATTTGATTTTAGCCGACACAACGAACTTACATTAGGCCGCTCGGGCGATAGCGACGTGCAGTTTGACCCCGAAATTGACACCGTAGTGAGCCGTGAACATGGAAAAATTGTCAAAGACGGCCCGTTGGCATTTACCTTGATTGACAACAACAGCCGAAACGGGATTTTTGTCAACAAGGCACGCGTGAAAGGCAGCACACCGATTCAGCCAGGTGACGAGGTGCAACTGGGAAGCAATGGCCCCGTGTTTTTATTTGATGTGGATCCTCGCCCCGCTGAATTGATGCCCGCTACGCGTTTTGTCGAAGTGGTGAAGCCCACCAGCGAGTTTGTTCCCGCCGAAGTAGCAGCGGCTTCTCCCGAAAAATCAGGAATCGGAAAGCAAACGTTTGAGCGCGTCATCACGCACGAACGCCAAAAATCGCAGCGCACATTGGTGGCTTCGGTCGCTGGGCTTATCATCGTCGCAGGGGCAGCATTTTTTGCTTTTAAGGACAAGATCGCCCCGCAAGTTACTAACGTCGTCAAAAATGATACGACCTTGGTTACCAACGTTACGAATGTTGTCAAAGAATCATTTGACCCCGAAGCCATTGCCAAAGCCAATATAGATAAAGTGGTACTTATTGAGTTTAGTTCAAAACTTGTTCACGCGCCATCGGGCGACGATATTTACCACCGCTACGAAACCTACAAGGGCATCGACCGACCCATTCCAGTCTATGTAGAAGTCGATGGCCAAATCGAACCTTTGCTTGATTTAAAGAAAAATACGCCTAATGGCCAGCCGATTGCGCTGCAAGGAAGCGGGTCGGGATTTGTGGTGTCAAAAGAAGGTTATATTCTCACCAACCGCCACGTCGCAGCAAGCTGGCATTCGTATTACAGTTTTCCTCAAGACGCTTTCCCTGGGGTGTTGTACCGTTTCCAAGGAGGAGAGATGCAAATAGCGGGAATTATCACGCAAGAAATGGGACAAAACATCCGCTGGATACCTGCCGAGACAAAACTGTTTGGTCGAAAGCCCGTTTCAGGAAAAATCATTGATGGAACGAATACGTATATAGATGTAACGTTTGCCAAAAACGACCAGCGTACACCTGCTAAAGTGGTTCGGGTATCCAACAAGCACGATGTGGCAATGATTAAAATTGATTTACCTAGCGAAATGCAAGCCGTGACGATGAAAGATGCAGATGCGACGATTGCTCCAGGCCAAAAAGTGGTCACCATGGGCTATCCAGGCATCTCTCCCAGCGTAGTGGTCGCAACCGCAGGCAATGATTTTGCGAATCGTACTACACAAGTGGTGATAGTTCCCGACCCAACGGTCACGGACGGAAGCGTTGGTAAAGTCATTCGAGGAACAAGCAATACTTCCAAAGAAAGTGGCGTGGTAGGTTATTACAGCACCTTTGGGGATTATTATCAGCTGACCGTGAATGCGACGGGGGCAGGAAACAGCGGTGGGCCTGTGTTTGACAAAGAAGGAAATGTGATTGGCATTTTTACGGCCAGTACCAGCCGCGCCGATGCGACAAGAATCACCTTTGCCGTACCGATTCGTTACGGACTAGAATTGATGGGAAATACCAAAGTAATCAACTAATTAGTGATGCAAGAGCCATTAATACATCGAACAATTCGAGGCTACCAACTTACGCAGTGGTTGGGAGCAGGAGGGATGGGGGAGGTTTACATGGCCCAGCATCAGACTACTCGCCGAACGGCCGCCGTCAAGGTGCTGTACCGTGCCGACCAAGCGGCTCGTTTTCGGAACGAAGCCTACATCCAAGCCTCGGTACAGCACCCCCACATTGCCGCTCTGTACGAATACGTTATCGAAGACAGCACTCCCTGCATCATTATGGAATACGTGGAGGGAATCACGCTTGAAAAACTCATCAAGCGTCAAGGACGGCTTCCTGAGTCGTTTGTGTGGAAAGTGTTGGCGCAGGTGGCTACCGCAGTGGCTCATTTACACCAAAAAGGAATTATTCACCGCGATTTGAAGCCAGGCAATGTGAAGGTCAACAAAGATAGTTTTGCCAAACTTCTTGATTTCGGAATCGCCAAATCGGCTTATACACCTAAGTTGACGCAAGAAGGCTACATCGTCGGAACGGCGCATTACATGGCTCCTGAGCAGTTTCAAGGAAAGGTAAGTATGCAGTCAGATTGCTGGGCGCTGGGGGTTTTGTTGTACGAAATGCTGACGGGTTATTTGCCCTTCAACGGACGTACCGAAACCGAGATTCGGGTAAAGATTGAAAAAGGAGATTATACCGAGCCCGATTTGTTGGCGCCACAAATTTCGAAACGGAGCAAACGCTTGATTGGTAAACTGTTGCGTGTCAATCCAACCAGTCGCATCAGCGCGGCGGCCTTGATTCAGGAGTTAGAAAGCCCACAGTCAGACAATGGATTTGGGTTGGCCGACTGGGTGGATAATTTGACCGAATTTGTGGAAAAGCTACCCGTAAAACGTTGGTTTAAAAACAGATAACTCCCTATAAAGCTATGTTTTGGAAAAAATGGTTATCGGGCAAAACAGCGGAAGCCTCTTCCTCAAATTCGGTGGATTTGCGCGCAGTGGTGGTGTCGGATGTCGGGTGTGTGCGGGTCAACAACGAAGATGCGGCGCGGTTTGTTCGCCCTGCCACGGCCTTGATTCGAACTACTAAGGGCTTTTTGGCCATTGTTGCCGACGGAATGGGCGGCCACGCTGCGGGCGAAATAGCCTCCCAATTAGCGGTAGAAACGGTCGCGAAAACTTATTACCAACGCGAAGAATCGCCCGAAGAAAGCCTGTTTTTTGCGTTGACCAAAGCCAATCGGTCTATTTGGCAAACAGCAAGCAAAAATACGCGCTACCGAGGCATGGGCACGACTTGCACGACGATTGCGGTATGTGAAGACCAACTGTTTTTGGCCCACGTGGGCGACAGTCGGGCGTATATTTTAAAAAATGGACAACTGTTACCGCTTTCCAGCGACCATACCTACGTTCAGTCGCTGGTTCAACAGGGTATTATTACGACGGCTGAAGCCGAAAAACATCCCGAACGTAATGTACTCACGAGAGCGATGGGTACGCACAACAAGGTAGAGATTGACGTGCAAGCGTTGCCCCAAGTATTTGAAAATGATGACCGCTTGCTGCTTTGCACCGACGGACTGTATGACTACCTCAACAACGATGAAATTGCGCAATTACTCATGATTCCCCTGCTCAACGAGGCCGCACATCAATTGGTCGAATTAGCCAAACAACGAGGCGGTCACGATAATATCACGGTATTGCTGGTTGAGCGCATGAGTAACGAATCGTTTCAGTCGGTTCGACCCACCGAAGAAATCAATGGATAAACGTTTACGTAAAGAAGGACAACTATGATTGGGCGCACGATTCAGAACTACCACGTC
This sequence comes from Runella defluvii, assembly GCF_014195535.1. Classification (GTDB taxonomy): domain Bacteria; phylum Bacteroidota; class Bacteroidia; order Cytophagales; family Spirosomataceae; genus Runella; species Runella defluvii. The sequence goes on from NZ_JACIBY010000010.1 coordinate 178,708, forward strand.
GAAGAACTTCTCGGAGAAGGAGGGATGGGGACGGTGTATCGAGGAACGGATACGCTCCTTCGTCGCCCCGTAGCCATTAAAATGCTGCATCCGCATCTGTTGAAAGATTCGACGTTTATGGAGCGTTTTCGGAACGAGGCGGTGTTGTCGGCGCAGCTCAACCACCCCAACGTTGCGACGCTTTATAACTTGCTGCACGACCGCACCGATAACCTCATGGTGATGGAGTTGGTCGATGGATACACCATTGAGCGGCTGTTGACCAAACACGGGAAGTTGTCGTTAGAAACGACGTTTCGGATTATCGCGCAAGCGTTGGATGGCTTGCAACACGCGCACAACAAAGGCATTTTACACCGTGATATCAAACCTGCCAACCTGATGTTGACCCACGAAGGCGTGGTAAAATTGATGGATTTTGGCATTGCTCGATTGATGGGCAGCCAACGATTGACGCGGGCTGATAGGGTAGTTGGCACCCTCGAATACATGGCGCCCGAGTTGCTCAACGGTGCCGAGCCTTCGGTGCAGTCAGATTTGTACGCCATGGGGGTGTTGATGTACGAAATGTTATCGGGAAAAATGCCCTTTGAGCCAACGACGGAGTCCACGCTCATTACCCAAATTTTGACCAAAAAGCCGATTCCCATCCGAAATCGGATTGCGGATTTGCCAAGGTCGGTCGAGGAAATTTTGGATAAATTACTTCAAAAAAAGCCCGAAAAACGCTTTGAAAAGGCTTCGGAACTGAAATATGCGCTGTTGTCGGTGGTAGCGGCGGGGCCGATTGTGTGGCAAACGGCGGAGGGAAAATCGGGGAAAACCCTGCCTGCGACGAAATTGGCCAATGCCCAACCGAATAAACCACAGGTAGGGCCGACGCGGTTGGCGTCCTCTACCTCCGACACCCTTCCCAAAAAAAACTCAAAACTACAATCACAGCTGCTGAGTTTGGAAGGGTTGATTCTATTAGGGGCGATTGTGATAGCGCTTGGAATCATTGGTTTTTGGTTTGTCAATACCGACCCCACGCCTACGTCACAAGTAGCCCAAGACACGACCACGCATTCCAAATTACATTCAGACATTTCGCCTACGGTCAAAGAAATAAAGCCTGATTCGACAAACGTAGCTGTTGAAAACCGCCAACTTATAACAACACCGTCCACGACGTCGCCCGTAGTTTCCTTGCCGCCTGCGCCAAAGCAAATTGAACCTGAACCTACCGAGCCCAAAATGCAGAAGCCTGTCCGTAAAAAAGAGTCCCCCAAAACGCCTGTCCAAGAAAAACCTCGCGAAGAAGCGCCCGTTGCCGTTTCGCCCAAAGAAGAGCCTAAGCCCGTTCAAAAAGAAGAACCCATTGTGAAAAAAGAACCTGCCAAACGAAACGTAACGGTGGAGGTGAGAAACGAGCCATTTTCGGTAGCGTTTGCGCAAACGGTGACTTCCGACGCTTCGGAAGGACAAACGGTTTGGTTGCAAACGGTTTCGGAGATTTCGGTTGATGGCGTCACGGTGGTGCAAACGGGGGCACGGGTGCGGGCAATCGTGCAGGATGCGCGCTCGTCGAGCAATTCCCAAAAGGCCCTCTTATCGCTTCGTTTTGAAGCAGTCGAAGCCGTCAATGGGCAGTGGTTGCCCGTCAAATTTCCTGAATATAGCGATAAATCAAGCGATCAAGTCGTATTTCAACGAGGACGCCGCGTCAACAATCTTCGCGTGTCTCGTAGCACGCTTACACTCCAACTTTAAACAACATTTACTCATGATACGGAAAAAATTACTTGTAATGGTGATGGGCTTTTTAGGCTATGCCGCAAGCGTCAAAGCACAAGATATTCAATCTAACACCGAAGGATTCAACATTGGCGTTCATGCGGGAGTGGGAAATTGGTCGTCGAGTTATTTTTTAAATCTTGATGAATTAGAACCCATAGGAGTGGGAGGTGGGCTGCGTTTGGGCTATGGGCTGAATCAGCGTTTTGAGGTATTTGCGCAGTACAATGCCAAAACATTTGCCATTAAAAACGACTGGGATACCTACCGCATTTCGTCATTAGGGGCTGGCATTAGGGTGCATTTTGGCGGTACGCTCCAGCGGTTGCGACCCTACGTAGAAGGAGGAGTGGCAGGAGTAAATTTGCTCATCAATCCCGTTTTGTTCAATGGAGATTTGGTCGAATACCGTCTTAAAGGCCCTTCCTTGGCATTAGGAACAGGAGTAAACTATTTTTTATCTCCCAATTTGGCCTTACACGCCAACGCCACGGGCACTTTTGGGAAATTTAACTCTTTCCAAGTGAACAGTCGCGGTATCCAAGACCGACCCGATGTGCGCACGCTCCAATTTTCGCTAGGTATCAACTTTTTTTTCAATTAGAAATCGGTGACTTTGTTTTTTGCTTCTCGTCTTAAAATACGTGAGAAGTTCAAATTGCCCTACTTTATTGCATAATGTAAGGGGTTCTGTATGAAATGAAGGGTAATTCCCGACAAATCGTACAGAACCTTTTTTTATGCTTTACATTCCCATTTTTAATAAATTGCGTCTCTAACATTATCTAAACTACTTATGAAACATATCTTATTTGGGGCCTGTGTCGTATTTTTAAGTATAAGCTCTTTTGCTCAAAAAGTGGATTTAGACCGCTTTTCTTTTGATTATAGTTACCTTAAACTTCCCAAAGAATACATCGACCCTGCGAAGCGTACTTTTGGAGTGCGAGTGGAAACATCCAAAAGTCTCGGAATTGTAACGGACGTCAACCAAATTTACGATCGAATTCGCGTGGGTGGGTTTGATAAAGTAAGCCAGAACCCCACGGTAGGCGTGGAAGTACAGTTTAATAGCTTCAAAATCTTGGGTTACGAAATCAAAGAGCGGGTAGAAGAGAAGAAAGACAAAGACGGGCGAGTGACGGAACGAAAAGTATATTATTGGGCGGAAGTAAAATACAGCTCAGATGGAAATTATGCCATTATGGGGCCACGTACGCCTACCCAAAAACAAGCAGAGGCACAGGCCAAAGAGATGGAAAAAAACCGTTTTTTACAGCAAGCCAATGTTTCTAATGAATCTTTCAAAGTAATGTCTGGTTCAACGGGTTCGTATAGCCAAACGTACAAAACGAGTGAATTTAAGAACTCAATGGATGTTCGTGATTATTACCGCGATAACCAAGTCTTGATTCGGGAGGAAATTACGAGAGAATGGGTGAACCGAACCATTTCAACCATCAACCAACAATTGGCGGATTTATACGGGTTTGACGAATCGAAAGGCCGTGACCATTTGTGGATTTTGGATTCAAAAAGCCACCCAGAGTACCCTATTCAGCAAGAAGCCATCAAAGCCGTAAAACAACTGATGACCGAAATGTCGGCGTTTCGCAACATTAAGGTGTTGGAAAAAAACTTGGGGCCAGTGATGTCTTATTTTGAAGAATTAAAGAGAAAATACAAGGGTAGCGACAAGCGCGAACAAAAAATGCGCTATTCGGCTTATTACAACTTGGCAAAATTGTACTACCTACTCGACCGCCCAGACGATAGCGAAAAAGAAGCCCTTGGCTTGATTCAAAACGGGTTTGATACCAGCGATGGCGACATGTTTGTAAAAATGGCGAAAACACTCCGCGATGACTTGGCTCGGCAAAAAATGGAGACTCGCCATTTTGAATAAATAAACTTATTTGAGCAATCTACGTACCGTTGGTAGTGCTTTTTCAGCCCACTGACGGTACATTTTACCCGAAAAATGCAATTGATCGTAGGTAATCATGGACGCATCGTTTTGGGCAGTTCTTGAAAGTGCGGTAATATCAATAAAGGCAATTCCTAGTTTTTCACATTCTTGTTGGGCTACTTCATTAAACGCGTCGATCTCTGACGCGATTTTTTTTGTGTCTGAGCCACGGGCAAAGGGCGTCACGCCCCAGTCGGGTGTCGAAAGCATAAAAACACGCTGGATATTTCCCCCCGCAAACCCAATCGCCTGTTGAAGCAAATCTTGCAATTCCGTTCGGTAACGTTCCAAACTTTGCCCACGGTATTGGTTGTTGACCCCAATCAGCAACGACACCAAATTGTACGGTCCTTTGGGGTTCTTATTTTTAATACCTTCTGCCAATTCGGCCGTTGTCCATCCCGTACGGGCAATGATTTCGGGTGTACCAATTTTTACCCCCTCTTGGCGGAGCATTTCGCTCAATTGAACACTCCATCGTTCATTTTCGGCAACGCGCTCTCCAATTGTATATGAATCTCCAAGAGAAAGGTAGCGGTATTCGCCCTGATTAATAGGGGTTTCGGGTGTCATAGAGGACGAGTTTTGAGCAGAACAAGCTGAAATCAGCAACAATATACTATAAATCCACTTCATGGTTTTTTTGTTTTTCAACGTGTTGGATACTATTTTTGTTTGTAACCACCTTCAATAATTCTATGTCTTTACTTTCTGCCGACGATCTTATTTACGGATATATGAATGGGATATTTCCGATGGCAGATTCCGACGGTACATTGTATTGGTATTCTCCCGACCCTCGGGCTGTTATTCCGTTGGATACGTACAAACCTGCCAAGTCATTGCGTCCTGTTCTCAACAAAGGCACGTTTGAAATACGCATCAATGCCGATTTTGAGGGCGTCATGCGGGGATGCGCCGCGCCGCGTCCCGATGAAGAAAACACCTGGATTTCGGAAGAAATCATTGATGCCTACACCGAACTGCACCGACTTGGTTTTGCCCACAGCGTTGAAACCTACGTTGACAACCAACTCGTTGGCGGCTTGTATGGGGTGGCTATTGGGGCAGTTTTCTTTGGCGAATCCATGTTTCATACGGTTAGTAATGCTTCTAAAGTCGCGTTTCATTACCTGATTGAAACCCTTCGTCGGCAAAAGTATGAATTGCTCGACACCCAATTCATCAATGACAATGTACGTAGATTTGGGGCGATTGAGATTCCGAAGTCAGACTATGTTCGACTTTTAAAGCGCGGTATTGCCCAAAAAGCGCGTTTTACCGATGATTCAGTAGCTCATTTGTTTACTTCATTGTAAGAAAATTCGCTTTTCAAATTTTGTCGATTCATCCTTCGTTTGTGTAGGATGAGGTCGCAAAAATGTATCTTCGGTCGGGGCGCTTGGTTTTGACCGTTTTTATCCTAAACTTTACTTAAAAAACAAAGCTATTTTATATTCTATGGCAGCTATCACTTTAGATATCAATGGAAAAAAACATGACCTTGATATCGACCCTAAAATGCCACTTTTGTGGGCCATTCGCGATGTTGTTGGATTGAAAGGAACAAAATTTGGGTGCGGAATGGCACAGTGTGGCGCCTGCACTGTTCACATGAACGGTCACCCCACTCGCTCGTGTGTATTGCCAGTTCAGTCAGTGGTAGGAAGTAAAATTACGACCATCGAGGGAATTGGTACCGAAGAAAACCTTCATCCTGTTCAAAAAGCTTGGATTGACGAACAAGTACCGCAGTGTGGCTATTGCCAATCGGGGCAAATTATGGCGGCCGCGGCGTTGTTGAAAGACAAACCTACCCCAACCGATGCCGACATTACCAGTGCCATGCAAGGCCACATTTGTCGGTGCGGTACCTACGACCGCATTCGTAAAGCGATTCATACGGCGGCAAAGTCTAAATCACCCAAAGGCGAAATGTCGGGAGGTAAGTAATCCATTCTCAAAACGCAAAAAAAGACATGAGTAATAGAAGAACATTCCTAAAAACCCTCGGACTTTCGTCGGCGAGTTTTGTGCTGGGGGTATCGAGTTTTGCGAAAGGCAATGCCGTCGTAAACATGACTACCGACCCACTGTCGTTGGCCCTCGAAATCAACCCCTTTATTGTGATTCAGCCTTCGGGACAAATCACCCTCATTAACCCGCGTCCCGACATGGGGCAAGGCTCTACCCAAGCGGTTCCGTCGTTGTTGGCTGAAGAGCTGGAAGTAAGCCTCGACCAAGTAACCATTGCGCAGTCGGACGGAAAAGGAAAATACGGGAATCAAACCTCGGGTGGAAGCAGTAGCGTGCGCGCTTTATGGACGCCGATTCGTCAAGCAGGAGCGGCAGCCAAAGAAATGCTTATCAAAGCCGCTGCCCAGCGCTGGAGCGTTCCTGAAAGTGAATGTTATGTCGAAAAAGCAAAGGTGATTCACCGTCCAAGCGGAAAATCGTTGACCTACGGGGAAGTAGCAGACGATGCCTCAAAGCTCGAAATTCCGAAAAATCCTAAATTGAAAGACGCCAAAGATTTTAAAATCATTGGAAAATACGCACCTCGTTTGGACGTGCCTGCCCGCGTAACGGGAAAAGCCGTGTATGGTATCGACGTAGAAGTGCCAGGCATGGTGTATGCCGTGATGCTACACAGCCCGATGATTCACGGAAAAGTAGTATCCATCGACGACTCGGAAGCGTTGAAAATCAAAGGAGTACAAAAAGTGTTAAAATGCGAGCGCCCAATGCCGCACCGTACGTCGGAAGCCGTTGCGATTATTGCCGATAATTATTGGGCGGCGCTTTCGGCCAAAAAAGCGGTAAAAGTGCAGTGGGATAACGGTACGTTAGGGCAAACGTTGACAACGGCCGCTTACTTTAAAAAATGTGCTGAAGCCGCGACCAAAGAAGGGCTAAAAGCGGAAGAAGAAGGCGATTTTGCCGCGACGTTTGGAGCGGCTGCCAAAAAATTAGAGGCTGTGTATGAAACACCGTTTTTGGCGCACGCACCTATGGAGCCCGAAAATGCCATTGCGCACATCAAAGACGACGGTACGGCCGAAGTCTGGGCACCGATTCAAGGGCCCGACTGGGCATTGCGCGATTTGGCAGGGTATTTGAAAATAAAGCCCGAACAAATCAAAATCAACGTAGCGTTGTTGGGTGGAGCATTTGGACGTAAAGCGTACCACGATTTCTTATTGGAGGCTTGTTTTCTCTCAAAAGACGTGAAAAAGCCCGTAAAATTGGTTTGGACGCGGGAAGATGACATCACACAAGGCCCTTACCGCCCAGGCATGATGGCGCGGATGCAAGGAGGGGTAGATGCCAAAGGAAACATCGTGGCTTACCACCATCATCCGATTGGTGAGTCGATTCAGTTTCAGGTATTTAAAGCGCCTAGCAACAAACCCGACGACTGGGTATGTGGCGAGTTGAGTCAAAAAGAACAGAAATATAATATTCCTGCGTTTAAAATTTCTTATACCCACGTTCCTACCGAAATCCCTATCGTTTGGTGGCGTTCGGTGTATGCGTCCAACTTTGGTTTCAGTCAAGAAGGGTTTTTCGATGAGTTGGCGCACGCGGCCAACAAAGACCCATTGAAAGCTCGTTTGGAACTGATGAGCGATGCCCGTTTCAAAAAAGTACTAGAAACGCTGGCCGAAAAAGCCAATTGGGGTGAAAAACTGCCTGCGGGACAGGGAAAAGGCATTGCAATTTTCAAATCGTTTGGAAGTATCAGTGCCTGTTGCGTGACAGTAGCAAAACAAGGCACGGGCGTAAAAATCGAAAAAGTAGTGTCGGTGATTGACTGCGGTCATTACGTAAATCCCGATAACGTAAAAGCCCAAACTGAAGGAAATATTGTGATGGGGATTACGGCTGCGGTGAAAAAAGGCATCACCTTTACCAATGGCCAATCAGACCATACCAACTTCCACCAGTACCAAGTGATGCGGATGAACGAAATGCCCAAAGTAGAAATTCATATTGTGGAAAGTGGTGCAGAGCCAGGAGGCGTAGGCGAACCAGGACTCCCGCCGATTGCCCCTGCATTGGCCAATGCCGTTTTTGCCGCCACAGGAAAACGCATTCGTCGATTGCCTTTTGACTTGAATACGTTGGCATAACTATTATCTCTTATTTATCAAAAAGCCCAATGAACTCATTGGGCTTTTTTGATGGGGTTTAGTTTCTGACTCGCTTTGTTGGAATAATTACGGGTACAATGACCTCCTTTCCTTTTACGCTAAACGTGTAAACATTGGCTTTTTCATCCCATTGTTTTACGACTGGTACAATGCGTGTCCTGCGCGGGCCTACTTTTTCTAAAGAATTGTGAATGTGGTAAACATAATACAGTTGTTTGTCAAGTCCTTCAAACAGGTCTCCATGTCCTGAGCCGTTTTCACCAACGATTGAACGATGAATGATAGGATTGTTCTTATATTTTACCCAAGGGCCGTAGGGCGAATCGGCCACGGCATAGCCAATGGCATAATCGATATTCTGGAAATGGTTGGCTGAATAAAACAGGTAATATTTATTTTTCAATTTTATAACCGTAGGGCCTTCCATAATGGGGCCTGATTTAAAATTAGGCGTTGCCTCCCAAGATTCAGTTTGGTCAAAACATCTTTTCAGGGTTTCGGGTTTTATCTTTCTGGTTTTCAGGTCAAATTCGGCGGCATACAAGTAGTTTCCTCTGTCAAAACGGACACAATAGAGATAATATTTGCCGTCAGAATCCTTGAAAATATAGGAATCAATATTTTTCTCAGTGCCATCAATAGGCCCCACTTCTTTTTGCCTGTAGGGACCCAATAACGATTTTGATTCTGCCAAAACGGTTTGTTCATCGGCCGTATAGGTCATATAATAAGTGCCCTTATCTTTGAATAGTTGGGGTGCCCAGAAGCCCTTGGTGCCGAAGGTGTGGTCGCCTTTGGTCAGAACCATCCCCAGTGAATCTTTTGACTTCGCAGGGAGTGTCCATGTTTTCAGGTCTTTTGATTCTAAAAACGCAAATCCTTGCGGCCCATCGTTTCCACTTTTTGACCCAGTAAGGTAATACTTGCCTCCTTCTACATAGACGGTCACATCTGCAAAAAAAACTTCTCGCTTTGCCTGTGCTGATGCCTGTAGAGCGGAAAATAAAAGGAGAGGATAAATAAGAATTGATTTCATTTTTTCGGGTTACGATTAGTTATTTTATCTGGTAAACTAAACGCTACCTACTTATCTACTCAACGGCACCTCCTATTTATCCTGCCAGCCCGATAAAAAACGAGATGCTGCTGGTGGCTGTACTTCTACGATACGTATTGAAGACGTAAATATAATGTGTCTCAGGGCGTTCATAATCTCCCTTTTTTGTTTCAATGAAATTCCTCCTATATTTGCAAACCGTATGCTTGCATAATACCCAAAACACTTAACCTCCAATGGCACAATACTATAGCCGTCGTAATCTCAACTTTTTACTTCACGAAGTATTCGACGCCGCCTCGCTTAACAAATACCCGTATTTCAATGCTCACGACCGCGAAACGATTGATATGACGATTGATGCGGTAACCCAAATCGGGGATAATTTGATGTATCCTTACTTACGCGACCTTGACCGTAATCCCCCCGAACTGCATAACGGAAAAATGACGGTTCATCCAAAAGTGGGCGATTACCTCAAAGCGATGGGCGAAGCGGGTTTGATTGGAACAAGTTTTTCGTTTGAAGATGGTGGTCAACAACTGCCTGAAACGGTGAGTTCGTGCTTGGGCTTTATCGTCATGGCGGCCAACAATGGCATGATGTACACGGGTTTGACCTCAGGAGCCGCGGGGTTGATTAACTCGTTTGGTACGGATGAATTAAAACAAACCTACGTAGCCAACATGCTTTCGGGCAAATGGCAAGGAACGATGGCGTTGACCGAGCCTCAAGCGGGTAGCTCGCTTTCGGACATTACGTCCACTGCTGCTCCGCAAACCGATGGAAGCTATTTGGTTAAAGGGCAAAAAGTTTTTATCTCGGCGGGCGACCACGACCAGTGTGAAAACATCATTCACTTGATGTTGGCGCGTATTGAAGGCGCTCCCAAAGGTACCAAAGGCATTTCGCTTTTTGTGGTGCCAAAATACCGCCTAGATGGCGCTGACAACGACGTGACTTCTACGGGAGTATATCATAAATTAGGACAACGAGGTGTGCCTGCCATGCACCTCACCATGGGCGACCGCGACGACTGCCGTGGTTGGTTAGTGGGTGAGCCACACAAAGGGCTTTCGTACATGTTTCAGATGATGAACGAAGCGCGTATCGGCGTCGGGATGACGGGCGCGGCGATTGCGTCGGCGGCTTATTGTGCATCGGTGCAGTACGCCAAAGAACGTCCACAAAGTCGCCGTTTGAACGAAAAAGGCGCATTGGATAGTCCGCAAATTCCGATTATTCAGCACCCCGATGTAAAACGGATGTTGCTTTTACAAAAAGCCGTAGTAGAAGGTTCACTGTCGTTGTTGCTTGAAACGGCGCGTTGTGTTGACATTGCCCACGCTAGTGAAGATCCCGAAGAGAAAGAAAAATACCACCTCATCCTCGAATTGTTGACGCCAATTGCGAAGACGTACCCTACCGAAATGGGTTTGGTAGCTGTGAGCAATGGCTTGCAAGTGCTTGGAGGTTACGGATTTACGGAAGATTTTCCTCTGGAGCAATACTACCGTGATATTCGTATTACGCCTATTTACGAAGGTACTACGGGCATTCAGTCGCAGGATTTGTTGGGACGTAAAATGACCATGAAGGGCGGGAAACCTGCGCAATTGCTGTTTGCCGAAGTGGCAAAAACCATTGCTGAAGCCGAAACCCACGAGGAATTGAAGCCTTATGCCCAAAAGTTGAAAGCGGAGTTGGGACGTTTGCAAGAAGTAACGATGGCCTTGATGCCGTATGCCATGCAGGGCGACATTGAGCGCTACTTGATGGATGCAACGTTGTTTATGGAAATGTTTGGGATTATTGCCGTGGCGTGGCAGTGGCTGAAACAAGGAGTTGTGGCCAAAAATGCGCTCCTTACCCAACAACCTGAAGGCGACGAATTGGCATTTTACGAAAGCAAAATTCATACAATGAAGTTTTATTTCCACTACGAAGTGCCAAAAACGCTTGGATTGGCGGTTCGCTTAAAAGATACCGAAGTGTTGACCATTGAAACCGAAAAAGAGTTAGCACTTTAAAAGATAAAAATCAACAATTGAAAACCGAAGCAACAGTCCCGACAATTGTCGGGATTTGTTGTTTTTGAGGGACTTTGCTTTTAAGTTTGTGCTTTAACCTACCACAGACAAAATGATTATTGGTATCGGCGGCCGAAGCCGTTCTGGAAAAACTACCCTCGCCGAAACACTGGTTTGGCACGAACGTTCGCAAAACAAAAAGGCCATTACGCTGCACCAAGACGATTTTGTGAACCGAATAGAAGACATCCCACTCGTTCGCGATCACATTGATTGGGAAATCCCTGCCTCGATTGACTTTGAATTGTTGCGTAAAACAGTCGCTTTTTTGCAGACTCAATTTGACGTTGTGGTGGTTGAAGGGTTTTTAGCGTTTGCCGATGCTGAATTAAATTCGATGTACGACCGCTGTTTTTTTACAGTTATTTCGGAAGAAACCTTTCGGATTCGGAAAGCGGCCGATACGCGCTGGGGGCAAGAGCCCGAATGGTACGTGACGTACATTTGGGAAAGTTTCTTAGCCTACGGCCAACCTCCTGCTTCGCTGGCCAATCTGATGGAGATTGATGGGGCAAAACCGTACCCAATGGAAGAAATTGTGGAGTTTTTGCGCCATTCTGGCAGTTAGTACATTTGTTAAGAAGCCATTTTGTCGTGAAAATGGGGTTGGTATGTGGTTTGTACTTGTATCATCACACAGCAACCACTTACGACAATGAAAGCAAAGATTGAAATTCCGCAAGATATAATTACCGCCATCGACTACGCCAATACCACCAACGGAGGTATGAGCGAGCCTACTTTGGCAGTGCAGCAAAACGAAGAAGGGTATGAAGTCAAAGTCAAAAAAGCAGGAGTAAGTGCCGACAACTTTGGCCTAGATGTCGTCAATGACCGTCTTTGGGTATATCACTTCGTCGATCTTTTTGCCGAACGTCCCGAGGGACTAGACAACCTAAAAACAGCCCATACAATTGGTAGTTTGTTTTTGCCAAATGACGTGAATGTAGAGGAAATTGTGGCACGCTTTGATGCTCAAGCCAACGTGCTAAAAATTTCGATTCCCTTTAATCACGCCAAGCGAAACTTCCGTCGTCATATCGACATTGAGAAATGGTAAGTGCGAAGCGGCGCTCACACCCCGATTGACGTGCGAAGGGGTGCTCACACCCCGACGTATGCGGAAAACTGTGAGCACCCCTTTATTTGAGTAAAATAGAGCCTTTATTTCTTCAAAATCTTGAACTCTACCCGACGGTTGATTTGGCGTCCTTCTTCGGTGTCGTTGGTGGCTTTTGGTTTGGCTTCTCCGTAGCCTTTACTTTGCACGCGGTCGGGTTCAATGCCCTTGCCAATAAAATATTCCCGTACTGAATCAGCACGTTCTTGCGAAAGTTTTAAGTTGGCAGCATCCGTACCAACGTTATCGGTATGCCCTCCAATTTCCATCACCAAGCCTGGATTTTCGTTGAAAGTGAGCACCATACGGTCTAGCTCAGCATTAGATTCGGGACGTAAAGCTGCTTTACCAGTATCGAAAAAGAGGTTATTGAGTACCCCAACCGCATTGATTTCAATCGGTACAAGCGTAAGGTTGGTTCCGTTTACTTCCTGAAACCCACCTTTCATGTTGGTAAGGTCGATGCTTTGAGCTTCGGCAATAAAGTCTTTCGCCACTGCCCGCACGCCATATTTCACACCCTTGGGCAACACAATTTTGTACTCTCCCGTGCGGGGGTCAGTTTGAGCAGTTCCCACTTCCGTACCATCAGCAAGGTTTTCGTAAATGATGCGAGCGTCAATCGGTTTACCCGTTTTGGTATCAACAACCTTTCCACTCACCAATGCTACTGGGTCAGGCGCAGGTACGATAGGTGCGGCAGAAGGCTCGTCCGATTTGATTTTAATGCGAACGATGTCTCCTTTGCCGAGGGTATTTTTCTTTGAAACCATGTAGGCATAATCACCTGCTGCTGCAATGGCATAATAGGCATCGTAGCCATCGGTATTGATAGCTGGGCCTAGATTGACAGGTTTTGACCAGCGCTTCCACGTTTTATCAATGCGTTTGGTATAATAAATATCGTTGCTACCTTGTCCCCCTGGGCGGTCGCTTGAAAAATAAATGGTGGCACCGTCAGAGGCCAAAAAGGGTGTTGTTTCCGTAAAATCGTCGGTATTTACTTCTACGCCGAGGGTTTGTGGTTTGGTCCAAGTGCCATTTTTTTGGAGAAAACTTACGTACAAATCGTCTTTGGTACTGCGTTTTTTCTCGCTAAAAGCCATGAGCAATGTTTTGCCATCGTTCGATAAAAAACCGCACATGTATTCGCCTTTACTCATTCCTTCCAATCCTGGAATATTCAATTTACTGGGAGCCGACCAGCCATTGACAGTACGCTTACTAAACGAAAATCCGCGCGTTTCGTAGGCACCACGGTCGTAAGCGCCCATAATCAGCAAGGTATTGCCATCGGGTGTGACACTGTACGCACAGTTGTATTCTTCTTTGTTGAGCGGAGGAGTCATTCGTTTGGCCAAACTCCATTGGCTATTTTGCCACTCCGAAAACCAAATGTCTTGGCTTCCTTCTTGACCGTGGGCGTTTTGGGGATGACTTACCCGCCCAAAATAGAGGGTTTTGCCGTCGGGAGAAATGACGGGGTTGATTTCGTTGTATTCGGAGTTGATGGCATTGCCCAAGTTTTCGACTTTAGGCTGGGCAAAAACAATCGCAGTTGGAAAAATAAAACAGCTAAAAGCAATAAGAGTTGACTTCATTTCAAAATGGAAGTTAGAGGCTTTTCTACGCTAAAAAGCGAATTTCGTACCATTTTAACGAAATAGTTGCTAAAATTGATATTCAAAACATTTTTGTGGGCAAACTTACGACATTTGTCCGCAAAAGCGCGTGTCAGCGGTTACAATAACCGCTGGTCGGTTTCTCAAAACCGAATGTTGTGAACGAGGTTTTGAGAAACCTCGGTGTTGGATTTGAGAATCCAACGGCACGTTTTTGTGTCAGCGGTTACAATAACCGCTGGTCGGTTTCTGAAAACCGAATGTTGTGAGCGAGGTTTTGAGAAACCTCAGTGTTGGATTTGAGAATCCAACGGCACGCATTTGTGTCAGCGGTTACAATAACCGCTGGTCGGTTTCTCAAAACCGAATGTTGTGAGCGAAGTTTTGAGAAACCTCGGTGTTGGATTTGAGAATCCAACGGCACGTTTTTGTGTCAGCGGTTACAATAACCGCTGGTCGGTTTCTGAAAACCGAATGTTGTGAACGAGGTTTTGAGAAACCTCAGTGTTGGATTTGAGAATCCAACGGCACGCATTTGAGAATCCAACGGCACGCATTTGCACGTTTTTGTGTCAGCGGTTACAATAACGGCTGGTCGGTTTCTGAAAACAAGAGTTGTGAACGAGGTTTTGAGAAACCTCAGTGTTGGATTTGAGAATCCAACGGCACACCTTTGCGATTCCAAAGCTACAATCAAACAATAACCCATTCAAACCCTCACAAATGGAGTCGCTAGTACCCAACGAAGCCACACCTCCCGTCGAACTTCCGCCCAAGTATTACCTTGATTACTTTTTGTTTCTGGTTGATTTTGTGGAAAAACTTTACGGAGAAATCCTCAATGAAGCCGAACAACAGTTTATCGCCGATTTTCGAGCGCTGTCGGAAGATGCTCAGTGCCTTTTTGTGCGATTCAGTAATCGGAGAGGGCTTTTTTTTAGAACCAATAAGTTGAAATACAATGAACTCGAAGATATTCCTGCGGCACTTTACGAACTGGAAGAACGCGGTTTTATTGAACCTTTGGAGGTAAAACACGAAGCTTATGCCAGCGAAATCCTGAATTTATTTACCAAAGACGAATGGATAAAATTAGCACCTCCGACTGAATTATCGCTCAAACCCCTCAAAAAGCCCGATTTGATTCGTTTTTTGAGTCATACGTTTACGTTTGAGCTATTGGTATCGCGCATCAATTCCCCCGAATTGCTGGGGGAACCTGTGATTAAAGTAGGCTACGAAGTGGAGGTGATGATGCTAAAATTCTTGTTTTTTGGCAATCGTCATGCCGACATGACCGAGTTTGTGGTGCGTGATTTGGGCAAAGTGAATTTTGAACGTTACCGCGACGATGCTTACACGGCACGCTTTGGCACGCGCCAAGATGCTGAGGATAAATTTATGGTGTCGCTGACGGCGCAGCAATTCTATGAATTTCAGGAAGCAGCTACTCCGCCCGAAGAAATTTTCGATTGGTTTATGAACTGGCAATCGGCCTTGCATACGCTCAGCGACGTAGCCCAACCTGGGTATGTCAAGCTGATAAACCGAGTGGGGGCGTTTTTGGAGCGACAAAAATTACCCGAACAAGCGCTAACGGTGTATCAGTTGATCGACCAGATTCCGTCGCGGGAGCGTCGGGTTCGACTGCTGCATCGGATGGGGTTTGTGGAAGAGGCTATGGCGTTGTGCGAGGCGATTGCGCATACCCCCCAAAATGCCGATGAACGTTTTTTTGCGCTTGATTTTCAGGAAAAAATTACGAGTACCAAAAAACGGGTGAAAAAGAGTGTCACGCGGTTTTTGCAAGAATCGAGCAGTGTACAAGTCCCGATTAGCTATCGGTATCGGGTCGAACAGGGAGTGGCTGACTATTTTGTAGAAAAAGGTTACGGGGCTGTTCATGCCGAAAATTATCCATGGCGGGGGCTATTTGGGCTTATTTTTTGGGAAATTATTTACGATACTAACGTTCAGGCTATCCATCATCCCTTGCAACGGATGCCATCGGATTTTTACCAACCTGATTTTTACCGAAAACGTGCTCCCCAAATCCGTGAGCGACTGTCGGAGTTGGATACCAACGAAAAAGTTGCCCAAGTGCTTGAAAGTACGTTTATCGAAAAGTTTGGGATTGCCAACGTATTGGTCGATTGGAATGACATCTTGTTGGAATTGGTGAAATTGATTGCGCAAAGTCTCAGCCCGATGCAGCTGCGGGCTATTTTGCTCGAAATGGCGACGAATTTACGCGAAAACACCCGAGGTTTTCCCGATTTGATGGTGTGGAGCGAACAAGGACTGGAGCTCGTGGAAGTAAAGTCTCCGACCGACCACCTTTCGGCTCAGCAGCTGCATTGGATGCACTTCATGGCCGATTTGGGGGTCAATGCGCGGGTATTGCGCGTGGAATGGAAGGCCGATTTAGGCTAAAAAAAAACCTCCCGAAAGTTCAAAACTTTCGGGAGGTTGGAGTAGGTTGAAGATTGACAACCAATTATTTAATGCGGAACGTCGCATTCATACGGTAGCTGTACTTGATTTTTTCGTATTCAAGTCCACCGCCCGACTCAGGCATGGCATCAGCGGCCATCATTCGTACGTTGTACTGAGCTTGTTTGTACATCGGATAGACGTTGCCTTCTTCTACTTCGTGGATTTCGAGTACTTCGCCTAGTTTTTCACCGATCGACTCCAACAAATAGCCTGCTTTTTCCTTAGCCGCTTTGAGGGCGTTGATTTTTACTTGGCGGCGAAACTCCTCTTTTTTCGAGTGTTCGACCCGACTCATGTTTACGTATTCGACGCCACGGTCATCGACTTTGGCCATGAGGTCGTTGATATTATTCGCGTTTGAAAGTTTCAGTTGAAATTGCTTGGCGGCCAAAAAGTGTTGGGGTTTTTTCTTGCCCGTCCATTCGCGGTAGCCTGTTACGCCACTGACCGAAAGATTTTCTTTGGGCAAACCTGCACTTTTAACGGCTTCAATCAGTTGCTTTTCAAGCGTTTCGAGCGATACTTTGTCTTTCTGATTTTTTTCGTCTTTAAAATATTCTTTCAACGAAATAGTGAAATAAAGCTCGTCGGGTACGATTTCGAGTTCGGCAGTGCCTGTCACCTCGATTTTTTTGATGGGGTCTTTGTCCACGGTGGTAGATGTTTGAGCAAACATGGATAGGCTTGATACAAGCAAAACGGCTGTTAATACGAAACGTTTCATGGTTAGTAAAGAAAAATTAGATGGTTTTGGGCTAAAAACGTCAAAGTAGTCCCCAAATTGTGAATAGTTTTGTTAATGATTCCTAACGCTTCAAGGTGATTTTGGCGGTTTTCTGCACTTCTCCCGCCATGAGTCGGGCGTAGTAGGTGCCTTCGCTCATGAACTGTACATTGAAGTGAACGGTGTAATTCCCAGCTTCTTGCTGCTTGTTGACCACCAAAGCACCCACCCGCGTTCCGCGCGAATCATACACGTAAAGCGATACTTCGGCGGCTTCGGGTAAGCGGTAGCGAATGTTGATTTGTTGATTAAATGGATTCGGAAAAATTTGAAGAAACTCATCCGATTCGGTCGAAGCGATAGAAGTGCTTTGTGGTTTTGCAGGTGTTTTTTGTTCTTCCACTTCTTCTTCGTCGTCCTCTTCTTCTTCATTAGCGGCCGCAACGGCTTCCATTGGTTCTTCCGAATTAGCTACTATAGGCGCGTTCTTGAGTTGGGTTGCCAATGGTAGAATAATCTTTTCAGGCTCGGGCGCTGCCTCAATCGGTTTGGAATTGGTGGTTAAGCTACTGGCTTCCGTGGGTTGACTTTCGTTGTGCAGGCGATTAAAAGCACTCACCGTGTAGTTGTACTTGGTGTTGGGTTTTACTTGGGTATCGGTAAAACTGAAGGTAGATGCACCTTCGGTTTTTACCACAATGCTTCGAATGGCTTGGGCCGAGCGCAGGTCAATCGACGATTGTTGGCTGCTGCGATACACCACAAAATAGCGAGCTTTATCGCGCTCGGACGTCAACTGGTACGGAAAAGACCACGAGACAGTAACCGTGTTGTTATCGTTCAATTTTGCGGTTAGTTCTTTAGGGCTCGGTGGAGCTGCTTGGGTTTTCCAAGGCATGGCAGGCACCAACGCGGGACTTTGATACACTTCCTGACAAAGTGCATCGCAAAAGCGGTTGGGGTTGTTCCTAAGGGTTTTGGCGCTAAATAGAATACTTCCATGAACATTCTCAAACGAACGATTATAGCGCACTTGATTGGGCACTTCCAGCGGACGTTTCCAGTGGGAATCACTGTTGACTTTATAAACGCCGTGGCCGATGTAGAGATGAGGTTCGGAGACGTTATCACTCCACCACGACACCAATTGGGCATAATTGGCGGTCGTACTTCCCATGCTCCAATAGACTTGCGGGGCGATGTAGTCCACCCAGCCTTCTTGTACCCATTTACGAGAATCGGAAAAATTGCCCGAAAAAGCCTCAAAACCGCGTGAGTTGGAGCCTTCGGGCGAGCTGCTGCGGTTGCGCCAGATACCAAAAGGTGATACCCCAAATTTAATCCAAGGTTTGACGCGACGAATACTATCAGACACGGTTTTGACGAGCAAATTGACGTTATCGCGCCGCCAATCGGCTTTGTTGGTAAAACCTCGGCTGTAATTTTGGAAAGTTGCTTCGTCGTTGAGGCTTACTTTAGGAACGGGATACGGGTAAAAATAATCGTCGAAATGAATGCCGTCTAGGTCGTAGCGGCGAACGACGTCCATAACCACGCGGGTGACGAAGGTGCGCACTTCGGGCCGCCCTGGGTCGAGAATCCGTAGCGTTCCGTACGAAAGTAGCACATCGGGGTGCGTTTTGGCGATGTGGTTGGGTGCTAACGACGCCCGACGAATATCAGTAACGGCGCGGTAGGGGTTTATCCAAGCGTGAATTTCAAGGTTACGCTTGCGGCATTCTTGAATGGCAAAAGCGAGCGGGTCATAGCCAGGAGATTGTCCTTGCTGCCCCGTTAGCCATTCCGACCAAGGTTCGAGCTTGCTTTCATAAACGGCGTCACAGGCGTTGCGAATTTGGAAAAAGACGGCATTTAACCCCCTTAGTTGAATCAAATCCAGTAAATCGCGAAGTTCTTGCTGCTGTTGCTGCGCCGATAGCCCTTTTTGAGAGGGCCAGTCAACATTGCCCACATTGGCAATCCAGACCCCTCGAAACTCACGTTTGGGTTGGGCAAAAAGCGAACAACTAATCAGCAGTAAAAGAAGTGTATATTTCAAAAATGACATGGTATGAAAGCTCAACGTAGAAAACCCTGCAAAATTAACGCCAATCTCTCACATAATGGTACGTTTGGGGAAGAACAAAGTCAGGGGAGGGGGAAAAAGAAATAGCCGAGACACTGCGAAGTGCCTCGGCGTGGTATGAAGTAAAAGGGGAATAGTAATTAAAACGAAACGGTATTCACCGTAGCCGAGCTCGACGTCGTGGTGGTTGACTTGAGCGTAGCGCCTGAGTTAGAATACGTTCCGCCCGTATATAGGCCCCATCCCGACGAGTTGCCTATGTAACTTCCGCCCGTGTACGTTCCGCCGAAGTAGATTTTATACTGACCTCCTTTGGTTAAACTTGGATTTGAAAAATGGAAATAAGCCGAGGCCGTTTTGGGCTTAAACGTCAACAAGTCTTTCCCAGAGGCATCTTCAATATGAATCAGAGAGGTAGTGGCTACAGATGCACTTGATTTGATAAACATTCCAACTTGGGTAGAGGCCGTTCCCATGGCTTTGGTCATGTTACTAGCTGGTTCGGCTCCAATCAAAAAGCCTCCATTGACCAAAAAGTTTCCATTGACGTCGATGTCCTCATTTCCGTTTGCAATAACCGTTCCGCCTGAAATAGTGAAGTTGCCATTACTGTCAATGGCATCGGAACCTGTCACAATCACAATCCCGCCGCTTACCGTCAATTGGCTGTTGTCGTTCGACTCGGTTCCGCCCGAAACGGTGCCATACGAGGTATTTAAGCCATCATTGGTTGCGGTTAAGTTAACAACTCCGCCTGCGATTTTAATAATAATGGATTCCATGGCTTCATATGATTTAGTAACGTTTACCGTGCCATCATTGATGGTAATCGACGTTTCTGACTTTAAGCCATCATCGGTAGCGGCAATGTTGAGTTCACCATTGTTCATCACAAAAGAACCATCGCTCTTAAAACCTTTGGCTTCGCTGGTATTGGCCGTGTTATAGGTATATTTTGTCCCAGTAGCAGAAATAGTGGTGGTACCTCCGCTGATGGTTGCTGTTCCGTCAACGCTGATGCCTTTGGCACCCGTTCCTGTGCTGGTGACGGTTAATGTTCCGCCTTTGATGGCGAGGTTTTTGTCGCAGTTAATTCCCGCTGGGGCGGCAATGTCGGCGTCGGCTGTGTCGTAATAAGCTGCTCCAGAGGTGGTTATTTTAACCGTGCCCGAAGTAATGGTGCAATCGCCGCCCGTTTTGATTCCTTTAGAACCTTTGCCCGAAACGGTAAGTGTAACCGCATCGGTTGTGCCGATTGTCGTGTAACCTTCGCTTTTGATAGCGTTGCCTTTATCACCCGTCGTTGTGACCGTGATTTTACCTCCTTTTATCAATACATAAGGCGTAACGGCGGCATCAGTACCTTCGTAAGAGGCGGCAATTCCGTCGTTGACACTGTTGATGGTGACTACCCCGCCGTTGATAACAACGTAGCCTTCTTCGGCTTCGATGCCGTTACTTGTTGCGGCAGTTACGGTGACACTGCCGTTGTCCATTGCAAAATAATCATTGGCGTGAATACCATCGCTCGCTGCCGATTTGATGACGATATTGGCCTCGCTGACGTAAATGTAGTCGTCGGATACAATGGCGTGTTTGTTGTTACCCGTCACGTTCAGCGTACCTGTTCCCATAAAACTCAATTGTCCTTCGCCGAAAAGTGTTCCTTTTTGGTCTTCTGAGCTGGTGGCATAGGTGGTGCCATCGACAAGGGTGTTGGTTCCGATGACATTGATGGTTGCTTTTTTGCTCGACTGGCTATTGATGGCAGGGCCTGCGCTGTTGGTAATGCTAACGCCTTTGAGGGTGATGTTGAATTTGTATTCGCTGTAAATCTTAAAGCTGCCTTTGGTGGCAGTACCCGATAAAAGGTACACAATTTCTTTGGAGGTATTGGTTGATTTTACGGTGACATCAGCCCCGCTGGTAGTTACTGTTACGCCGTCGTTTTGGAAGGCATTACTAACAGAAGCACTGGTTCCTGAATAGGTAATCACAACGGTGTCTTTGGCAGTAGAGGCGGTGCTTGAAGCACTGATAGTTACAGAAACTGTGCAGGTTTGTCCGCCCAAACTCAAGTTAAAAACAGCCGTGCCCGTCGAAGTAGGCGTTCCCGCAATGTTATAGACCAGCGTGCCCGAGCCATTCGCCAGTGTACCTGCCGCCAAAGTAGCCGTAAGCCCTTCTACGCCCGTCGATGAAGCGGTGGAAACATCATAAGCACCGCCATTCCCGCCAGTGTAGGTGATGGTCACCGTACCCGTGTATGCTACGCCGTTGGTTCCTGTGGTAGGATTTACGGTTCCCGTGAGCGTTGCGACACTCGCTTTTGAGGCAGTGACAGGCAATGCTATCGAACACGATTGCCCACCTAAATCAATGGCAAAGCTGGCCGTTCCTGCGGTCGAAGGAGTTCCTGTAATGACAAAAGCAGCCGTTCCGTTGCCGTTGGATAACGTACCCGCCGACAAGGTAGCAGTTAATCCCGTCACGCCTGTAGAAGCAATGGCCGTTCCTTCAGCGTAGGAGGCGCCGTTTCCGCCCGTATAGGGTACGCTCGCGGTGGCAGTAAACGAAGCTCCGCTTGTAGCAGAAGCTGAGAAGGTAGCACTTGAACAATTTAATGATGTGATGGTGGCAGCGTTTTCGGCGGTGATTTCCTTGTCTTTACAGGCTTGAAAAACCAAAATAAGGGCCAAGACAAAGCTCGCTACTGCAAAACGTTTTTGATTCATGGTATCAGATGGTAAAAAGAGTATTGGTGTATCTATGTGTGTGTACTTTTGAGATTTACGTGCCTTTTTGCGTTTGCGTTGCAGTTGGAGGCTGTTCCTTGGGGAATAAAACACAAAAAAGCCGAGACCATTGCGGGCCTCGGCTGGAAATGAAAGTCACTTGATTAGTTCTCGTCGGGAGAAATGTAGCGAGCAGGTCGCCACGTATTATTGCGAGGGTTGACGTCAGGGGTTTTTGAATCTGGGTCAATCGTGACCGATTTAAGCGGCCCTTTGGTCGGGGCTTTAAACGTCCACGAACCACTGCGTTGAAAAACCTCAACAGGGAGTTGAATCCGCGTTTTTTTACCGTTAGTTTCTTCCAATTCTACGACGGCTGGTAAAGCCCACTGTTCTAAGTTTTCAATCGTAATGATAGAACCTTTGGCGGGACTTTGTTCTACGTATTGTACTTCTTTGACGGCTTGGTCGAGTTTGTAGTTTTCGTAAAACCATCCTTTCCAAAACCAACCCAAATCTTCGCCCGTGCCATCTTCCATGCTACGGAAAAAGTCGTAAGGGGTAGGGTGTTTAAAAGCCCAACGTTTTACGTACTGTTTAAAAGCATAATCGAAACGGTCGCGGCCTACTACCACTTCCCGCAGAATCTTGAGGCCAATCGCAGGCTTGTAATACGCATCCCAACCAAGATTAGTCGTTTTGATAACGTCTGGAATGGTAATGATAGGGTCGGCGCCGTCGCGGAAAAGCGTAGGGGCAATGTTCTGGATATCGTCCAAACGGTCTTGGTTGTACTCGCCGTCGTTGAATGCCTCGGTTGAAAGCATGTTGATAAAAGTATTAAAACCTTCGTCCATCCACGCAAATTTACGCTCGTTGTTTCCCACAATCATCGGAAACCAAGTATGCCCAAATTCGTGGTCGGTAACGCCCCAAAGCGATTCTTTTTTGTCGTTGTGGGCGCAAAAAACGATGCCAGGGTATTCCATCCCACCCACAATTCCTGCCACGTTACTGGCGACGGGGTAGGGGTATTCGAGTAAATATTTTGAATAAAATTCTAAACAACCTTTTACGTATTCTGTGGAGCGTCCCCAACTGTCATTACCCGCACTTTCGACAGGGTACACCGACTGCGCCAAAGCAGGTTTACCGCTGGGAAGGTTCATTTTGGCGGCATCCCAAACAAATGACTGCGAAGTAGCCCAGGCTACGTCGCGGGCGTTAGTACAACGGAAGCGCCACGTGAGCATTCCTTCTTGTTTGGGGCGAGAGTTTTTGTCTTTCACCTCTTTTTCGGTGCGAATCATCACCGTTTTGTCGCTTTTACGGGCTTCTTCAAGGCGTTTGAGTTGCTCCGAAGTGAGTACTTCGGTAGGGTTGAGCAATTCACCCGAACCTACCACAATGTGGTTCCAAGGTACGGTGACGCTGTATTCATAATCGCCATAATCTAAGTAAAATTCGCCCGCGCCAAGGTAGGGCAATACGTTCCAGCCTTCGATGTCATCAAAAACGCACATGCGAGGATACCACTGCGCCATTTCGTAAACTATGCCGTTGCGCGTGTCGAGTTTTCCCATGCGGTCGGAGGCGTACGACGGAATTTTAAACGAATAAGTGACTTTGACTTTGATAACGTCGCCACCCGACTTGAGCGGCTCGGCTAGGCGAATCTGCATACGGGTATCATCGACAATGTACTCGGCAGGTGCCGCTTTGCCTTTTCCTTGCTGGACGGTCACGGTGCTAACCACGTAGCCGCCCTCAAACCCCGAATTGCCATAACGCCCACCACTGAGCGGCGTTGTTTTGCCGCTGCGAGAGTTATCGTTGAAGGCGTTTTGGTCGAGTTGGAGCCAGAGGAAAGGGAGCGTTTCGGGGCTGTTGTTGGTGTACGTAATTTCTACTTCACCGCTGACTTGATTAGCGCCCTCATCGAGGGTAGCTGCAATTTTATAGTCGGCACGATTTTGCCAATAACGAGGCCCTGGAGCACCGCTTCCTGTTCGAAACTCATTGGCAGGTTGGTAGTTAAACAATGGGTTAAATAATACGTGTGGATCGTATTTGGAGGTCGTGGGTTGGGCATGGCTCAACGTGGCAAGACCAATTAAAAATAAAAGACAGAGTTGTCGAAACATTTTAGTGAAATTTGCAGAAAAACGAAGGTAAAACAGAATTGTTGTAAAACGTAACAAAGACAATTAGAATCGCCAATTTTGGGCGTATTTTCCCCCAATTTGGGGTAAAAGAAAAAAATAAGAACGTATGGCATTACAAAAAATACCCGTCAATTTGATCACAGGTTTTTTGGGCGTAGGCAAAACGACAACGCTCCAAAATATCCTCAAACGCAAACCCGCCGATGAACGCTGGGCGGTGATTATCAATGAATTTGGGTCGGTTTCCATTGACCACACGCCTTTTGCGGGTGCGGACGAAAATGGACTAGTAGTGAAAGAGGTCGCGGGGGGCTGCATTTGTTGCTCCGCCAATCTGCCCATGCAAATGACCCTGACGCTGGTGCTGCGCCAAATCAAGCCGCATCGGATTTTGATTGAGCCCACGGGAATGGGGCATCCAGAGGCCATTTTGGACATGCTTCGTGGAAAATTTTTGAAAGACGTACTTGATATTCGGGCGACGGTGTGCTTGGTGGACCCTCGGCAATGGGACAAAGAGGAATACCGCGAGCACGAGACGTTCATTGACCAAATTACGCTTTCCGATGTGTTGATTGCCAACAAAATAGACCTCGCAGGGGAAGAATTGACGCGTGAGTTTTTGGGCTGGGCCAAAGAACTGTTTCCGCCGAAGATTCTAATTGGAGCGGTCGCACAGGGCGATGTTGACCCTCATTGGTTGAATATCGAGCCTTTTCCCAATCGCAAAGCGTTGCACCCCAATGCCCATGAGCACGAACATCACCACCACCATCATCACGATGAAGCACACGACTTACCGATTCCTGAAGTGGGCAAGCCGTTGATGAAAGAAAGCCACGGTTTAGGAAGATACAGCTGCGGTTGGGTATTCTCGCCCGATGAGGTCTTTGATTTGCAAAAGTTAAAAGCTTGGGTGACTTCCCTTAAACATGTCGAACGAGTAAAAGGAGCGTTTCGGACGGGCGTCGATTGGGTCTTGATTAATTCAGTTCGAGGCGAGTTTTCGATTGAGTACCTTGCTTACCGCCGCGACAGCCGCGTGGAGTGCATCGGAGGTAACCCGCTTCCGTGGAAGACCTTGGAAGAAGGTTTGAAAGGTTGTTTGTTGGAACAAAAATAACCCAACATGAAAAAAAACGTTGGGATAGCGATGGGTTTGAGCGCCATGGTGTACTTGACGTACGCGATGGTGCAGCCCACGTATTCCTACGAACTGTTGGATAGGCGTTTTGACGCCCATAAATACGCGGAAAGCTATCGGTATTTTCGAGGTCTTACGCCTGAATATCTCTCTTCTTTTCCGTTCAATACCCGAATTTTGAGCCCGTGGTTGGCAGCGCATTTTCCCTTCCATGACCTAAAAATGGATTTTGTCGGCCTCAATGGTCTGTTTGTGGTGCTGACTGTGGGGCTACTGACGTTGATTTGGCAACGACTACATCTTCGCCTTTCAGTGATTGGACTGGGATTGTTTTGGCTACTTTTTCATTGGAAAGGACTGGTGCGCATGTACCTGCCCGACCCCGTAACGGCAGATGTGGGAAGCTATTTTTGGTTAACGCTCTTGCTGTTTTTTGGGGTTGTAGAAAATAAAAAATGGCTTTTTATAGTGCTTGTGGCCGCTTTAGGAACGCTACAAAAGGAGTCTTTTATTGCCGTCATTGGCTGTATAGCTTTGTGGAATGGGGTGAATAGCTTTGTTTTCAACCAGTCAAAACGCCCTTTTTTTATTGCATTATTAGCCCTATTGGTGGCCTTGTTGGCACATTCCATAGCTTCACATTTTTTCCCGCCCCCCACGTCCGATTGGCGAAATAACTCCCTAGTAACATTGCTTCGGGTGGCAAAAAGGTACTTGGTAGAACCAGAATTATTAGCGCGGATTCCCATAAGCTGGTTATTGGCCTTTGGAACGTTGTGGCTATCTGCCTCACCCAATAAGCGTTTTATTTCTCTCCCCTGGAAGGAGAAAAGCGTTCAAAATTCCCCTCTCCTGCAAGGAGAGGGGGACTCAGGGGGTGAGGTGAGTGCCTATTTACAATTCCAGGTGGTTTTATGGCTGTTTCTCAGCGTGTTTGGAGGCGGTGATACGAGCCGAATTTTATTTAACGGAATGCCGTTTGTGTTGACATTTTTGCTGGTACGCTTAAACCAGCAGCCTACTTGGGTCACTGGCTACGTGTTTCTGATGTCGCTGCCGTTGATGCGTTTGTACGAAGTAGAACCTGACCTTGGGCGTTTTCCTAGCGAAACACATCGCTGGTGCGTAGAGTGCTGGACTGTCAGCGAAAGTTGGGGCTACGCGGTGTATGCTTTGGCGGTCTTAGCGGGTTATTATTACCTTTTGCGACATTTTAACGTCATTGGCGGTCGTAAAACGCAGGACATACAAGCCCGCAGGTAATTTGCTGGTATCCATTGGGAGCTCGGTAGTGGCTTGTGGAACAACGAGGCTGCGGATGAATTGTCCACTGATGGAAAACAACTCAAGCGTTCCTTTTTCGGGAACTTGGGCGTAAAGAAAGTTGGAAGTAGGATTTGGATACACGATAAACTCCAGCTCGTTGCCAGTGGGAGTGCCCTTGGGTGAGTTGTTTTTCAAAAAACGAATCCCACCCGTATTGCTGCCAATAAGGAGTTCAGGCAGTTGGTCGCCGTTGATATCACCTACCGCAGGGAAGAGCCCCACGCCAATGCGGATAAATTCAGATTTATTGCTAAATGCGTTGAAAATGAGGTTGCTGTCGCTTTTAAACGTAGTCAGTGTGGTAAAGTTTTGGTAAACACGCAAGCGACCCAGCAAATCCCCCATGATAAGTTCGGGTTTTTGGTCAGCATTGAGGTCGGCTACGACCATTCCTTGGGCTCGGCGTTCAAAATCAACGTCAATTCCGCCAAAAGCTTCACTTTTAAGTTCGTAGATGGGGGATGCCGTACTTCCCACATTTTGATGGAACTCCACATTCCCCGAATTTTTACTCACCAGTACGTCTAGTTTTCCATCCTTATCAATGTCATAGTAGAGCAAGTTTTCGCCGTTGGTAAAGTTTTTAGGAAGCGGCATTTTGGTGATTCGACTCGTATCTAGCCGCATTGCTTGTCCACGTGGGGCGAGATTAGGCAGGTAGCGAATGTCCATTCCTCTAAAAGTATTGGCCCAAAAGCCCAAATCAGTAGTGCCATCGCCGTTCAAATCCGCAAAAAAAGGTTTGGCATTGACCATACTCACGTTTTCTTTTTTAAAAAGCTGGGCGCTCAGCCCGAGAAAGTCTTCATTGATAAATTCAAAGGCTGCTTGGGTGGCGTTACCTGTATTTCGGAAAAACGCAATGCCTGCCCGATAGCCATCGGTGGCGCGTAAACCACCGTAACCCGCGACTAAATCTAAGTCACCATCGCCATCAATATCCGCCAAGGCAGGGGTGGCGTTCTCTCCCAAATCAATCATCCCATCTTGGAGAAAATCCATTTGACGATAGGTAAACTTAGGGTTGGTAGTGGTTCCTTCGTTTTTATACAACCAATTGGATTGCCGCAAATTGAGCAACGGATTGGTCGCAATGTCGGTACTGCTGGGGCTGGCAATCAAGTCCTTTTGGCCATCTCCGTCGATGTCTTCTAAATAAGGAGAAGGAAAAACGGGGAAATTGATGGGGGTGACGGCAGGGAAGGAAGCTTGAGCACTGCCAATCAGTGCCGCCATTCCGTTTCCACCTACATTGGTCAGCATCACTACGTTGTCACAAGCAACGTGGCCGTGCAGGACGTCTTTTTTGCCGTCGCCGTTGAGGTCGCCGACCCAAAGGGTGTTTCCTGCGTGGGCAATGCGCGCGTTGGAGAGGTTTTGAAGCGCAACGTCGATAGGTGGAAGATTAAAAAGATATTGGTCACAAAAGGAAGTAGCGCTGAAGCGTCCCCAATTGTTGGTGGTTTTCTTAAAAATGAACGGAGTTGTACTTTTTTGCTCTTTGCTAAAATTTTGATGAAGTTCGACCGAAGTCCCCGTAAAATCGAAAGTCAGAATGTCAATGTCTCCGTCGTCGTCGATGTCGGCAATCGCGGGTAAGTCGGTGGAAGGAACGTATAAGTTGATATTTCCTGAAAAACCTTGCGTAAGAATGGGGTCAGCAATGAGTGACCACGAAAAACCGTTGGAGGTAGCTACATTTCTAAAAACCCGAATACCGCCGTTGGTGCTGGTAAAAAGGTCTTTGCGGCCATCTTGGTCAAAATCAACCAGCAACATCCAATGAAGCATGTCCGCTGGGAAGCGTGTTTCGTACTCAGGGGCGTGTTTCCATTGCAATCCAGTGGCTTGCGGTACGGCCAAAAAAGTATTGACGGAATGGCTTGAACGTTCAAAAACCACCAAATCTTCGACCCCATCGTCGTTGAGGTGCATCTTAGAAAACTGAGCATTGTTTAGCCCACCCGCCCAAGGGTTAAGAAGCTTTTTTTCCTGCATTGTCACGGGAACGGCATTATCCCACTGAAAAGAAAACGACTGAGCCAATGCCGAGAAAGTCGTGCATACACCTAAAATAATTCCCACCAAACCGCGACAAGCGCAGAAATGGACGAGTGGTGTGGTGAAATTTGGTAGCAGAAGCTTCATTCGTTGTTCAATTTTTCTTTAGCAAAATCGTTACACAACAAAAAACGTTTTTATGGCCCAAAAAGTGTTACCTAGACTCTTACTCAACGGACTTTTCATTCATTTTGTTTGGGGTTTGTCAACGGCATTGGCGCAGCCAAAGTACCATAATCTAGTGCTTGAAGGGGGTGGGATTCGCGGCGTGGCGTATTGTGGAGCGTTGCAAGAATTGGAACAAAGAGGGATGTTGCACCATATTCGTCGCATTGGCGGAACGTCAGCGGGTGCCATTCAAGCGTCGTTGCTGTCAGTAGGGTATTCGGCAGCAGAATTGACAGACTTGGTTTCTGAGATGAAAGTGGAGTCGTTCAACGACGGTCAATACATTTTTGTGGGAGGGGCTCAGCGATTGGTGGAGCGTTTTGGCTGGTACCGAGGCGATGCGTTTCGACGCTGGATGGGTGAAAAGATTGAGATTAGAACGGGTAATTCGGGGTTGACTTTTGGGGAACTGCATGAACTCGCCCAACGCGACAGCTGCCTCAAAGATTTGTACGTAACGGTGACCAACCTCACGCAGCAAAAACCAATGGTGTTGTCGTACGAGAATTTCCCCAACCTCGCGATTGCGGATGCGGTACGGGCGTCCATGTCGATTCCTTTGTATTACTGTGCGGTGTTTATGGATAGTACGGGGCGTTTTTATTCGCGCCCTCCGCGCACGGTTCCCGCCGACGTGCTGGTGGACGGCGGGTTGTTGCTCAATTATCCGATTGGTTTGTTTGACCAAAACCGCTTTTTGAGTCAACCGCAGCCCCAATTGTCGCCCGATGCCTACGTTTTTAACCACGAAACCCTCGGTTTGCGCCTCGAAAGTGCCGAGCAAATCAAGGCCGATGCCCAGAACTTCGGGTTAGCGCCTTACCCCATTCGCAGTTTCAAAACCTACATGGGGGCGTTTTATAACCTTGTTTCGGAAGCTGCCAATCGAGCCAGTTTTCGCCCTGAAGATTTAAAACGAACGATTTCGATTGATTTTCAGAGCATTGGCGTTAAAGTCCGAAAGCTATCTTTGTTGGAAAAAAATACGTTGATTGAAAGCGGTAAAAAAGGTGTTTGTGATTTTTGTAAACCCACCACCACGACCTCAGAGAATTGACATCAACTCGTTCAAATGCTGCACATCGTAGGTGGGTGTTTGCTCAAATTTTAGGCTTTTGGGGTTGTAAAAAGCAGCATCGATGCCAAAACGGAGCGCTCCCATAATGTCAGCTTCCCAATTGTCGCCAATCATCAAACTTTCTTCCGAGCGGGCGTTGGCGGAGCGAAGTGCAAACTCAAAAATCTGGGCATCAGGCTTTTTAGCCCCTGCTTTTTCATTGGTAATGACGTGCTCAAAATACTGCTGAATGCCCGAACTGGCCATTTTGGAGGCTTGAATCGAATCAAAACCGTTGGTGACGATGTGGAGTTGGTAGTTTTTGTTGGCACAATAATCCAGTAATTCCACGGCGCCATCGAGCAAATGAGCTTTTTGAGGTAAAAGCCGCAAGTATTCTTCTCCCATGTCTTTTCCAACGGCGAGGTTATCGACGTTGAGCGCCTCAAAGACCAATCTAAAACGATTTTCACGAATAAAACCGTGGGCAATGTGGCCACGGTCGAAATCGGCCCAAAGTTGCGTATTGATTTCAATAAAGGTTTTGACAAAATCGCCAAGCGATAAAATACCGTGGTTATGCAGTTCAAACGTATGGTAAATTTCAGAAAGAGATTCGGCCGAATTACGCTCAAAATCCCATAAAGTGTGATCGAGGTCGAAAAAAAGATGCTTGTAAGTAGGCATTGTGGACAGCTAGGTTGCTATTTTTTCCAAAAATACGAAAATCGACGTTACTTTGTTTTATGAACACTTCACTCATTCTTTCCGACATTTACATTTATCCCGTCAAATCATTGGGCGCAATTCGGGTTTCGCAGGCCGAAGTCGAAGAGCGGGGGATACGCTTTGATCGCCGTTGGGTGGTGATTGATGACACCAATCGTTTTGTAACTCAGCGCCAACATCCGACCATGGCGCTAATTGAGGTAACCTTGACCGACCATGGCTTGGAACTTCGACACCGTACGCGGGACTTGGGGGCCTTAACCGTACCTGCACTTCCTGAAACCTTCGATTTGGTACCTGTGACCGTTTGGGACGATACCATCGAAGCCGTCGTAGTCAACGACACCTGTAACCGTTGGCTGACGGAGGCGTTGGGTTTTTCGGTGCGTTTAATGTATTTGCCTGATACTTCGCCGCGTTTGGCTGATCCAGATTACGCCCCTTTCGACGTCAACGTAAGCTTTGCCGATGGCTTTCCTTTTTTGTTGATTGGCCAATCTTCGTTAGATGATTTAAACACTCGACTGCTCGACGCAGTTTCTATGGTACGCTTTCGCCCCAACTTTGTTTTTGAAGGAGGCGAGCCTTACGACGAAGACCAATGGTACGAGTTTACGATAGGAGGAATCCGCTTCTACGGCGTAAAACCTTGTGCCCGCTGTATTCTGACCACGGTTGACCCAGAAAAAGGGGAGATTTCGGGCAAAGAACCTTTGCGTACGCTGTCCAGCTATCGAAAGAGAAACAATAAGATTTTCTTTGGCCAAAACGTCGTCACGCAAGAATCGGGTCGTATTAAAGTAGGAGATGAGGTCGTGGTCGTTAGTCGGAAGGTGCGTTATACAATGAGTGAAGGAATTTAACGAACGGACGGGAAGTCTGTAACACAAATGAAAACAGCAGCGGTCATTGGCGCAGGAATTGCAGGCATTGCAACGAGCATTCGGCTGGCCAATAAGGGGTATGAAGTGCACGTTTTTGAGGCCAACACCTATCCAGGAGGTAAACTGTCGAGTTTTGAATTAAACGGTTATCGTTTCGACGCGGGGCCGTCGTTGTTTACCATGCCGCAGTTGGTCGATGAGCTTTTTCGTTTGTCGGGAAAAGACCCCAAAGCCTATTTTGATTATATTCGATTAGAAGAAGTGTGTCGGTATTTTTGGGACGATGGGGTTCGACTAACGGCCCATGCCGACCAGCAAAAGTTTGCGCAAGCGCTCGAACAAACGCTGGGAGTACCCGCCCAAGACGTGTTGGAACACTTGGACGACAGCGCCCTAAAATACGATGTTACCGAGAAGCTGTTTTTACACCGCTCGTTGCATAAATTGGGGACGTATTTTAACCGAGATGCGCTCAAAGGTTACGCAAATTTGCACCGTTTAGACGCTTTTACCACCATGAACCGCGCCAACGAACGGCGGTTTTCTAATCCACGGGTGGTACAATTGTTCAACCGTTATGCTACCTACAACGGTTCTAACCCCTACGAAACTCCCGCGACGATGAACATCATCCCGCATTTGGAGTACAACATTGGGGCATTTTTTCCAAAAAAAGGAATGGTGGACATCACCGATAGTTTGGTAAAATTAGCGCAGGACTTGGGCGTGACGTTTCATTTCGGAACGAAAGTAACCAACATTTTAACGGAAGACAATCAGGTAAAAGGGTTACAGCTAACTAATAACGGAAAAGTAGAAGAGCGAACCTTCGATGTCGTCGTCTCTAACATGGATGTAGTGAATACCTTTCGCAAATTACTACCCAACGCCCGCCAACCTGAACGTATCTTGCGTCAACCCAAATCAAGTTCGGCCTTGATTTTTTATTGGGGGGTAAAAAAGCAATTTAACGAACTAGAGCTTCACAACATCTTCTTTTCCAACGATTACCGTACAGAATTTGAGCATTTATTTCAAAAGAAAACCATTTATTCTGACCCGACCGTTTACATCAATATTACTTCCAAATATAAACCTGACGACGCGCCAGCGGGAGGTGAAAACTGGTTTGTAATGGTCAATGCCCCCAATAACGAAGGACAGGATTGGGACGCTCTCATTGCCCAAACGCGGGAAGCAATTGTGCAGAAATTAAGCCATAATTTAGGAGTTAACTTAGCCGAATTGATTGAGTGTGAGGCGATTTTAGACCCGCGCACCATCGAATCTAAGACGTCAAGTTCGCAGGGAGCACTGTATGGCAATAGCTCCAACAATCGCTTTGCGGCGTTTCTTCGTCACGCCAATTTTTCCCGTCAGTTCAAAAACCTTTACTTTGTAGGAGGAAGCGTACACCCTGGAGGCGGAATTCCGCTGGCGATTTTGTCGGCTAAAATTGCGACCGCCGAGCTTTGATAAAGTTCGGGTAAAGGGTATTTTTAGGCGCGATTTTTGCAATAAATCCTTGAATCTGATACCCTTTTGAAAAAATAAGTTGAACAGGAAGAAACGTGTGTTTGGGCAGACTACCTTGTGGGCCGTGATGGGGGTTTTGGTAGTGGGAGCAAGTTTTGCGCAACAGGTGCCACATTATTCGCAGTATTTACAAAATCATTTTCTCATCAACCCTGCCGTAGCTGGAATCGAAAGCTATGCCGATGCCCGAGTGGGCTATCGACAGCAGTGGGGCGGCCTCGAAGATGCGCCTCGAACGTTTTATTTGACGGCTCACCTGCCTTTGGGCAATCCTGATTTTAGCATAGAACCCGCTTCGTCTCCTCGTTTTCGTTTTGGGCGAGAACGGTATTCGTCGCAGCCCGATGCGCACGCAGGGGCAGGGCTGACGGTGGTGCGGGACCAAACGGGGCCGTGGACGCGGTTTTCGATGGGCGCAACGGGCGCCTATCATTATCCAATAAATGAAGAGTGGCAGGTAAGCGCAGGGCTAACGGCAGGGCTAAGTCAGCATACGCTTGATTTTGACCAAATCCGTTTGGCAAATCCACAAGACCCGTTGGTGGCATCGGGAAAACTATCCGTCATTCGTCCCGACCTAAACGCGGGCGTTTGGGTGTATTCGACCGATTTCTTTGGTGGGTTTTCGGTAAACCAACTTTGGCCTTCAACGCTCTCCTTTAAAAACAGTAGCAGCAATTGGCAAGGCAAGGTCGTTCCTCACTTTTTTCTGACGGCGGGGTATCGTTTACCGTTGGTGGAAGATTGGGATTTTACCCCTTCTGTTTTGCTAAAAAAAGCACCTAGTGCGCCGCTATCTTGGGATTTGAATTTAAAAATAAGCTATTCTTCCGATTGGTGGTTTGGGGCTTCCTACCGCCAATTAGAGTCTTTTACGGCTTTTTTTGGGGCAAAAGTAGCTCAGCAATTGAGGGTTAATTATACCTATGAGTACCCCATTTCTACGCTACAAGTGGCTACGAGAGGGTCGCACGAAATTACGCTGGGAGTCACGCTTGGCCCACGAAGTCACTATACTTCTTCGCGCACTTTTTGGTAATAGAATCACTCTTTTCGGTAAAAATCTTGGAGGCGTTTGCGCAGCCGCGATGCCAGTGACTTGCTCATGTCTCGGAAAAAATCAGTATCCGAAGGCGGAAAAAGGTTTTTGGAAGTAGTCAGCACTTTGCCGTTCAAGGCCCGGGTGTCTCCGCTAAACTCATGCCATTCGTCGGCCCAATCTGCCCAATCGTTGATATGATCAGAATGAAGCGGGCGCTCGGTGTCCAAATCAATGATTTTGAACTCTAACCGACAACTCGCTGACAACTCCCGACGGTGCGTAGTGAGGCTTCCTTTTACCTTTTCCATCACGTCCACCTCGGTGGTATCATTGATTTTTTTGGTGCCTACTTTGTACGTTTCGTTACTTTCAACGGTCGTACAACTCGACGACAAAGTTTCGCTTTGGGAGCTGTATTTGGTAAAACTAAGTTGAATCAAATGATGAGGCGGAATGCTGTCGTAACGAGCAACGGCAGGAGGGTAAAAGCGGACTAATTCGTGCGGTTGGCGAGTATCAAATAGCGCATCTGCTAGTTTCTCCTCCAAATACCTGTAGTCATTCTTGGAAAGTGAATGCACGTCCTTAAAAGGCTCAATCACCACCCGCAGCGTAGCATATTCTTTGGCTAACGGCAGTAATTTCTCCACGTCTTTGTACGACGACCGCAGTTGTTTCACTTTTGTAAAATGAGCAAAAGCTTCCTTACAGGCTTGGCGGTTGCCTTGTTGCTTAAACGCGAGAATCCCTGCTTCGTAGCGTTCGGCGGCGGCGAGGTCGCGTACCTGTTCTATACTTTCGGTGTAAGGGCGAGGCAGGGGCTGAATCAGCGAACGACAAGCCGTACACTTCGAAAACTGTTGAAAGTTTTGTTGTAAACGCTGGTATTGGTACAAGACATCTTCCCATTTAAAGGGTTGATTGTTCCTGATTTGTAACTGTATGTTGTCTTGATGAATCCGTTCCTGCGCTTGGTAGGCAGCGATGAAGACCTTCGCTGCTTTGGTATGCGAAGGCCGTTTGGTCAAGCGGTACGACGATTGCTTAATAGCAAGGTCGAGCCTGCCTTTTTTGAGGGCTGTTTCGCCCGTAGCGCATCGGACAAAAAGCGAAGCAATTACTAGCAAAAGTAAAGAGGGGGCTTTCATAACTATTCATGGCTTATTAGTTCAAAAATAACGAAATTTTTGGAGGTCTGTCAACCATTCATCCCAAAAGGTTGTTTGTATTGGAAGTTGACACTCAAAAAACTTTTTTGTTTTGTATGAAAGCCGCTATTCTTCCAGAAATCAAACAAACCGTTACGGTACAAGAAGTTGAAAAACCAAGCGCGGGCACGGGTGAAGTGCTGGTGCAAATCAAAGCCGCCGCCCTCAATCACCGCGACGTTTTTATTCAGCAAGGTCTTTATCCTGGGATTAAACTCCCCGCCGTTTTAGGCTCCGACGGTGCAGGTACGGTGGTAGAAGTAGGAGAAGGAGTTTCGGAAGAATGGCTAGGGAAAGATGTTATTATTAACCCGTCGCACAATTGGGGAGAAAATCCTGCTTTTTACAGCAAAAGCTTCAAAATTTTGGGAATGCCCGACCACGGAACATTTGCCGAATACCTGAAAGTTGAAGCAAAATACCTTGCCACAAAACCTACCCATTTGTCGTACGAAGCCGCCGCGGCCGTGCCATTGGCTGGCTTGACGGGTTGGCGGGCACTCATGTCGCGCGCAGGTATGAAAGCAGGCGATCGTGTGCTGGTGACTGGTATCGGTGGCGGAGTAGCGCTGTTTGTGCTTCAGTTTGCAGTAGCGGCGGGGGCTGAGGTATGGGTAACGTCGGGTTCGGACGAAAAAATTGCCAAGGCAGTTGCGTTGGGAGCCAAAGGCGGCGTGAATTACAAAGATGCCAACTGGGCCAAAAACCTAATCGCCGCCACGGGTGGCGACCGTAGTGGGTATTTCAACATCATCATCGACAGTGCAGGCGGGGCAAGTTTTGCCAAATTGATAGATGTGGCCACGGCAGGAGCAAGTATTTGTTTTTTTGGCGGAACTACGGGGAACATTACCGACATCGTGCCTGGGAAGGTATTTTTTAAACAACTCAATATATATGGGTCAACAATGGGGACGGAGGCAGAATTTGCCGATATGATTCACTTCTTAGCCGCGCACAAAATTGAGCCTATTGTGGATCAAGTGTTTGCCTTAGAAGAGATTGAAACCGCCTTACAACACATGGATAGTGGTGCCCAATTTGGGAAGATTGTCCTGAAAGTTGGATGATTGCCCTGAAAGCCAGTAACTTTGCAGAAAATAAGACAGTTTGGCTCATCGCAATGGCCAAACTGTCGTCTTTATAACATGATAGAAACAACAACCATAAAAAAGCAAGATATTCGTAAACTGTCGGTAGCACAGTTGAAAGACTGGTTAGCGGCCCACGGGGAACAAGGTTTTCGTGCTAAACAAATTGCAGAATGGCTGTGGAAAAAATCTGCCACGTCGTTTGAACAAATGAGTAACCTCTCGCTCAAAACGAGGGAGTTATTGGATACCCATTTTGAAATAAAGTCCATCGCAACGGCCAAATCCCAAAAAAGCTCGGACGGAACCATCAAGTCGGCCTTCCGACTGCATGATAGCCATCTAATTGAAGGGGTCTTGATTCCTGCCGACGACCGTATGACGGCCTGTGTGTCGAGCCAAGTAGGGTGTTCGCTGACGTGTAAGTTTTGTGCGACGGGCTACATGGATCGTAAACGTAACCTCGACGCGGCTGAAATGTACGACCAAGTGGTGGCTATCGACCGCCAAGCCAAGGAAAACTACGGAATTCCTTTGTCGAACATTGTATATATGGGAATGGGTGAACCCCTGCTCAATTATGCCAATGTAATCGAATCAGTGGAAAAAATCACTTCGCCCGATGGATTGGGAATGTCGCCCAAACGAATTACGGTTTCTACGGCGGGTATCGCCAAAATGATTACCAAACTAGGTGACGATGGTGTAAAGTTTAACTTGGCATTGTCGCTTCACGCGGCCAACGATGAAAAGCGCAACAAAATCATGCCCATCAATGAGTCGAATTCGTTGAAAAACTTGGCGGAGGCGTTGCAGCATTTTTACCGTAAAACCCAAAATCGCATTACGTTTGAATACATTGTGTTTCACAATTTCAACGATACGATTCAGGATGCCAGAGAATTGTGGGAGTTCACCAAAAAAGTGCCTTCAAAAGTAAACATCATCGAATACAACCCTATTGCCGAAGCCGATTTCAAAAACACGGGG
This sequence comes from Runella defluvii, assembly GCF_014195535.1. Lineage (GTDB taxonomy): Bacteria > Bacteroidota > Bacteroidia > Cytophagales > Spirosomataceae > Runella > Runella defluvii. The sequence continues at coordinate 215,938 of NZ_JACIBY010000010.1, forward strand.
GTCGATAAGCTGACGCAGTTTGCCAAGTTTTTGGAAGACAAAGGGGTAGTAGTCAACGTACGCCGCAGCCGAGGTAAAGACATTGATGCCGCCTGTGGGCAATTGGCTAATCGCGAAAAATCGGAACAAGAGTAAGGTTTGGATTTCTAACCCCATGCTTTTAAGCTGGGGTTAAGTAGTTGCGCATAAATTTTAGTGTATTAATTGTTTATTTCGCTTCGGCGAAGCGAAACCTTTGTAGTAGTAATCCGCCCATAAAGTTAGAATCCTTTTGCTTCGGAGAAGCATAACTCGTTGGCTTTTGTTATGCTTCTCCGAAGCAAAAATTTAAAAAAACTCCTGCTGCTACTACAAATGTTGCGCCTCTACCGAGGCTACATTGTATTACTCAAAAACTTTTGATTAGCTACTTAACTGTGCTTTAGCACCTACACTTTCAAAAAGACTTTCTTCTTATAAAGGAAGTACAAAACGAGCCACTCGACTACGACAAATCCGATGTGATAAAATACTTTCTGGAAGGGTTCCGAGAAATACTTGACGATTCCTACAAACAAGTGCTCCGAAGTATAATGAAAATCGAAGAAACTATCGCTCATATATATAAGGATGGAGTTCATACCAATAACGGCTAGTACCCACGCCCAACGGTTCCAGTTTTGAACGTCAATAATCCAGTAAAAAATGGATAATAAAACGAGGCTCCAGCCACCTACAAACAACACAAACGAGCTCGTCCAAAGGTTTTTATTGATGGGAAAAACGTAATCCCAAAGTTTTCCTAGCACTAAAAATACGATGCCTACCACAAACAAATAAAGCGTTTTTTGTTGGCGGCTTGTAGAGCGTTCATCGGCGTGGAGTAAATTTCCCGCAAAAATTCCCAATAATCCCGTAGCAATGGCAGGGAAGGTAGAAAACAAACCTTCGGGGTCGTGGATGCCTTTGTGCAAATGCCCTGGAATAATCAGGTGATCAAGATAACTCACTGGATTACACTCCATCGTCATGTGACCTGCTCCGCAACCTGGCACTGGGACAAGCATCACAAAGGCCCAATAGCCCAGCAACAGCGAAACAAACCAAATGTATTGCGCTTTTGTGCTGAAATAAAGGTAAATGATTTGGGCAAACATCCCTGCCAAACCAATCCGAGCCAAAACACTTGGGAAGCGCATTTCGGACAAGGGTTTAATCTCTAATCCATTGTTATAAATAATACCCAGCAAAACGAGCGTGAGTCCGCGTTGGATGATTTTGCGAAGCAACTGTGAGCGGTCGGCACCTTGCTCCATACGGCGGCCAAGTGAAAAAGGGGTTGAAACACCCGCCAAAAACAAGAACAAAGGAAAAATAAGGTCATACGCTCGAAAGCCGTTCCATTCGGGGTGTGAGAGCTGTTCGGCCATTAAGATGGCTCCCGTCCAGCCAGTGGCTTCGGCCAGCGAATGAAAAATGTTTTCGCCTCCCGCAATCCAGAACATATCAAAGCCTCGCAAGGCATCGAGCGACAGTAACCGTTTGGGGCGAGAATCGGTAGAAGGTGAATTCATAGGGGTAGATTAGATAATTCGGGTTTTAGAAAGGTACGCTCACAAAGGTCGAATGTACTATTTACTTATCCTTCAAATTTGGCCGTGACGTGTGAGCCATCGCAATAAGGCTTGTTGCCCGATTGGCCACAACGGCAAAAAGCAGTTACTTGTGATTTTTTGGTTTCGTTGCCTGCTGCGTCTTTGACCTTTAAGTTGCCATAGACCAACAAAGGCCCTTTAGGAAGAATTTCGATGATGGTTTCAGTTTCTACTTCTACGGGTTCTTGCTCTTCTACTTGGGTATTCATAAAATAAGATAAAGCCCCCGAAGGGCATTTCTGGATTTGCTCCACAATAGCGACAGTGCTTCCACCTTCAGTTGTTATCCAAGGGCGTTTGCGTGGGTCGAAAACGGTAGGAAGCCCTCGAAAACAAATGGCAGAGTGAACACAGAGGTGCGGTTGCCACACAACGGTTACTTCGCCATTGGTGTAATGTTTGGTAATTTGCTTTTCCATGTGATAAGGTAAGATGATAAAGGGAACAAAAACTACGAAATCTAACGAAAATCTGTCATGCCCGCTACGATGTGGCACAAAAAAACCTGACAGCATTTTCTGCTGTCAGGTGGTATAAATGTGAGCGTGTTATGCCGTGATTCCTTCTTTCATGCGTTCGGCATTGTCGGCAATCCGAAGTTGCTCAATAAAATCGCCAATTTCACCTTCCATAAAGGCAGGTAAGTTGTAAATGGTGTAACCAATGCGGTGGTCTGTCACGCGGCTTTGGGGGTAGTTATAGGTACGAATTTTATCCGAACGGTCACCACTTCCGACCAACGACTTACGCTGCGACGAAACGGCTTCGTTTTGCTTCTTCAACTCCATTTCGTATAGTTTTGAACGAAGCATGTTCATGGCGCGCTCGCGGTTACCGTGTTGACTACGTTCTACCTGACATACCACCACGATGCCCGTTGGTTTGTGGGTAAGTTGTACTTTGGTTTCTACCTTGTTGACGTTCTGTCCACCTGCACCTCCCGAACGCGAAGTGATGATTTCGATGTCGGCAGGGTTGATTTCTACTTCTTCGACGTCTTCTACTTCTGGCAATACCGCTACCGTCGCCGCCGAAGTGTGTACCCGTCCTTGCGATTCGGTCACAGGAACGCGCTGTACGCGGTGTGCCCCTGATTCAAATTTGAGCTTACCGTACACGTCTTCGCCGATGATACTGGCAATAATTTCTTTGTAGCCGCCCGTACTTCCTTCGGTAAAGTCCATGATTTCGACTTTCCAGCCCATGCGGTCACAAAAACGCTGATACATGCGGAACAAATCTCCCGCAAAAATCGCCGCTTCATCCCCACCTGTACCACCACGCACCTCAAGGATGATATTGTGGCTGTCGTTGGGATCTTTAGGAATCAACATATCTTTGAGCGTTGCTTCAAGCTCTTCGGCTTGCGGTTGAAGCTCTGTCAATTCCGCTTTGGCCATATCGCGCATTTCTTCGTCGCTTTCGTTGGCAACGAGGTCTTTAGCGCCTTCGATGTCGCTCAGTACTTTTTTGTACGCTTGGTACTTCTGTACGATTTTGTCTAAGTCTTTGTATTCTTTGCTCAATTTTGAAAAGCGCTTTTGGTCAGAAACGACCTCAGGCTGCACAATTTGTTGCGAGACCTCTTCGAAACGCTCTTTTATAGCTTCTAACTGTTCTAACATTGGTATTTTGTGTTTCTTTGATGACTACATAGCCCCGCAGATAATCAGAAGTTTGGCCTTGCGAGGGGGTATGTAGAGCAGATACTCTGATGAAATCCGTTTTGAATATACAAAGGTACGACAAAAATACATTTCACCCACTTTGGGGGAAGCGTAAACCCTCAGTTACCAATACTTTTGTTTGAAAGTATGAAAACGAAACTACTCATCGGGCTTATGTGGATGTGGGCGGCTTGGGCAAACGCTGCGCCACCGATTGGCTTTGACTTTTGGAATCACCTAGGAACCAACGAGGGATTAAGCCAAAATGAAGTCCACTGTATTTTACAAGACCACCGTGGTTTGATGTGGTTTGGGACGCAAGATGGCCTCAATTGCTACGATGGGCAGCGAGTGCAGGTCTTTCGTCAAGCGCCTTTTGATTCTACCTCCTTGTCCGATGATTTTATCACGACGCTTCACGAAGACTCCAAACAGCGTTTTTGGGTAGGTACTGCCAAGGGGCTCAACTGCTATGATTTTGCCAAAGGGACGTTTCGACGTAGTTCGCAGCTCAAAACGGTCATTTTACAAATCATTGAAGATAAAAATAAGGCCATTTGGGTTCAGACAAAAACGACTTGGTGGGTTATGGCCACCAATGAAACGGAGTTTAAGGTAACAAAACGCAGTCCTGACGATGCGAAAAAAGCATTATTGGCTCAAATTACCCCCTTACTTCCTGCGAAGGTATCCGTTTCTTCGCTTATAACCGACCACCTGGGCATTGTGTGGGTCGGAACGCGCGGCCAAGGCATCTATCGGTTTCGCTATGAAGCGGATAAGCAGCAATACGTGCCTTTAGATGCTTTTGACGAAGATTTTTTTGATACCAATGGTTTGAAAAGTAGCCATATTACTTGTTTGTACGAGGGAAATGAGGCCGATGAAGATATTGTTTGGATAGGAACGCGCGAAGCGGGCGTGCAATTATACAGTCGTTCCAAAAACACTTTTAAGCATTGGGAACGCCTTTTTACCCAAGAATCGGCAGCTACTCGTACGTTTTTTGGGTTAACGACCGATAAAAAAGGGCATCTGTGGGTGGGTTCTTATTCTGGCTTGTACCGTATTCATCGGGCAACGCACGACATCCGAACGTACAAAACGCCCCCCAATACCATCGTCGAAACCTCTTTGGAAGATACACAGGGTAGTTTTTGGGTAGGAGGAAACACGGGGTTGTTTCATTTGGACAATACCCAGCAGCAATTTGAAACGTTTAATCTGCCACTGTACGAAGGTCATCAGCCGTGGGTGTTGCGAATTTATGAAGACCCAAGCCAACAAGTTTGGGTCGGGACGCGGGGCTACTTGGCACAAATTGACCCGCAAAAAAAAGTTCGTACGTGGAAAGAGCTGCCTGTTTCTAAGACCACCAAAGCAAAGTTGGAATCAGTAGGAACGATTCAGCGTGACGCCAAAGGAGGAATGTGGATTGGAATGCGGCAAGGACTTATCTATTGGCCTTCCCCAACTCAGTACGCACGTTTGTTTCAAAACAACCCCAACGATGCCAAGTCGCTCATCAGTAATATGATTTTGGACGTGCACGTGGACGCCAAACAGCGCGTTTGGATTTGCTCAGCCAAGGGGTTGAGCTTGGCAAAACACCAAGATGGAAAGGTAGAGTTTGAACATTTTACCGAAAAAAATGGCCTTACCAATTCGTTTGTCTATGGTGCCATGAGCGATAAAGCAGGGGATTTGTGGTTGACGACCAACGGCGGGCTTATTCGCTTCAATCCTGAAAAGAAAACATTTCGCACCTACACCAGCCAAGATGGCTTGGGAGGCTTGGAGTTCAATTCGGGAGGGTTTCATCGCAGCCCCGATGGGGAGTTTTTTGTGGGTGGAAACGGAATGTTGCTCAGTTTTCGCCCCGATGAATTGGTGATAAACAAGCACCTCCCACGGATTTTGCTACGTTCTTTTAAAAAGTTTGAAAAACCAGTTGTTCATTTAGATAGCATCATTGCGAGCGGTCAGCCCATTCGTTTAGACTACGACGAAAACTTTTTCTCCTTTGAGTGGGCAGCATTGGACTATACCAATCCTTCAAGCAATCAGTTTGCATACCGTCTCGAAGGATTTGATAAGGACTGGGTCTATACGGGCACGCGCCGCTTTGTCGATTTTACTAATCTTAATCCTGGCAACTATAAATTATGGGTAAAGGCGGCCAATAACGAAGGAAAGTGGAACGACCGAGATTACCTACAACTATCGCTGGTGATTACCCCGCCTTTTTGGAAAACGTGGTGGTTTTATGGACTCCTTTTTCTATTGGTGGCGGCAGTGGCAAAACTGCTGTATGATAATCATGTTCGACAACTGCTTGCCCTTGAGCGAGCGAAATTGGAGGAAAACGAGCGCGTTCGGAAACTAGCTGCCCAAGATTTGCACGATGAGTTTGGAAATACCCTCACGCGGATTTCCCTCTTGACCGAATTAGTAAAAAACCGAATGAATGGCCAAGTGGGAGGTGAAGTAGGGGAGTTGTTGACCAAAATCAGCGACAATGCCAATCGGATGTACCAAGGAACCAAAGATTTTATTTGGGCGATTAACCCCGAACACGATAGCCTGTATGAAATCGCGGTTCGTTTGAAAGACTTTGGGGACGACGTTTTTGACAAAACAGGAATACGATTTAACGTAGAAGGATTAAACGATGCGCTTCGTGGCGTCAATTTGCCTACGGGTGCAAGTCGGCATTTGGTGCTTTTGTTCAAAGAAGCCATGAGCAACACCCTCAAACACGCTCAAGCGACCGAAACAACCCTTTCGTTTGTCCCCACTCCTGACTTATTGCGCATCGAATGGCAAGACAATGGCCGAGGCGTGGACTTAGAACGAAGCCGACCAGGAAATGGCTTGATGAATATTCAAACGCGGGCCGAAAAAATTGGCGGTGTAGCGACACTCACTTCGCCTAAACACGGAGGTTTTGTCGTTTTATTTGAGCGGCCTTGTGCATAATTAAACTAAAAATCAGTTACTTAACATGATAAAAACACGCCTTTGTTTGGTCGAAGACGACTACATTATCCGAGAAGGCTTTGCGGCACTTTTAAGTCAGACGCCTGATTTTGAGGTGGTAGGAGCCTATTCTAACTGCGAAGATTACCTCAAAAATCTAGCCAATGACCGCCCCGACGTTGTTTTGATGGATTTGGAACTACCTCGCATGGGAGGAGTGGAAGGGATTGAACGTACCAAAAAACTCCGCCCCCAAACCCAGCTCATCGTCGTGACGGTATATGAAAACGATGGTTTAGTGTTCAAGGCGTTGTGTGCAGGAGCGGGAGGCTATTTGACCAAAAATATGCCCCCAAGTCGTTTGATTGACGCCATTCGAGAAATCCGCCAAGGCGGAGCGCCCATGAGTACCAATATCGCTCGAATGGTGGTTGCGTCCTTCCAAAAAAATTACCAATCGCCCCTAACTGCCCGCGAAACGGAGGTGTTAGAGCGAATTGCCCAAGGAAAAAGCTACACGACCATTGCCGATGAGCTGTTTGTCGATAAAGAAACGATTCGGACTCACATCAAAAATATTTACTGGAAGTTAGAGGTTCATTCAAAGGCAGAAGCGATAGAAAAAGCGCGCAAAGAAAAATTGATTTAGAAGAAATCCGCAAGAATAAATAGTATTTTGCATCAAAACAGAAAAAGTCAGCGTAATCCAAACTAACTAGCTGAACTTAAGCCCTATTTCTGACACCCTTCTCTTTGATGCTTGTATGAAACCTATTCACGCACTTGTTGTCGTTAGCCTTTTGGTAGGAATAATCGTAAGCTGTAAAAATCCAGAAGAAACTACGCCCGACCATGCTGGATTGTCCGATTGGACGGACGAAACTCACGGAAAGAAAGCCGATGCTAACTATTCGGTTGTTTTCCCACAAGATAACGTCAATTCGTTAGAAATTAGGATGACGAAAGACGACTGGACGGCCATCCGTGCCGATATGAAAACACTGAAAGGTTCCGATTTTGGCGTGGGGGGAACTGGTGGCGGAGGTGGTGGAGTCAATACAACTACCGAACCGCGTTATGTGGCGGTTTCGATGAAATTTAACGGAAAAGAGTGGTACAAAGTAGGTTTTCGACTAAAAGGAAACTCAAGCTTATCATCTATTTGGCGAGCGGGTATCTACAAATTACCGTTTCGGTTAAAAATGGATGAATTTGAAGACCAGTATCCCGCAATTTTAGACCAACGGTTTTATGGATTTAAGGAGTTGTCGATGTCGCCTGCTTTTAAGGACAACTCACTTATTCGAGAAAAAGTAACGGCTGATATTTTTCGAATGGCGGGAATTCCTGCGGCGCAAACGGCCTTCTACAAAGTCTATATTGATTTTGGCGAAGGACTAAAATACTGCGGGGTTTATACCATGCTCGAAACCATCGAAGACGAAATGCTCAAGGCTCAGTTTGGAGAAGATAAGGGGAACGTATATAAACCAGAATCAAACTTCACGACCTTTAATCAAACTCAGTTTGAGAAAAAAAACAACGAAGATTTGGCTGATTGGAGTGATATTCAAGCGACGATAACGGCACTTAATGCGCCTATCCGAACGTCAAACCCAGTCCAGTGGCGTACTAATCTTGAAAAAGTATTCAACGTTGACCACTTTATAAAATGGTTAGCTGTTAACACAACCATGGTCAATTGGGATACGTACGGAGCCATGGCGCACAACCATTATCTATACAACCATTCCTCGAAAAAACTAACGTGGATTCCGTGGGATAACAACGAAGCCTTGACCAGTAATGCAAGAGTCCAGCTTTCCTTGGCGGGTGTTGCGGCTTCTTGGCCCTTGATTCGGTACATTGCCGACGATGCAGTGTATTATCAAAAATACAAAACGTACGTGAAAGACTTCAACGATAACGTCTTTACGACCGCGAAAATGAACGCGCTTTTTGATAAAAATACAAACCTGATTACCCCATTCGTAAACGGCACCGAGAAAGAACAAGCACCGTATTCAAATCTTACCAATACGACAAGCTTTACGGCAGCGCTTCCATCGTTGAAACAGCATGTTGTCGCTCGAAATCAAGCTGTTGCTAGCTTTGTTCCTTGAGAGGTGTCAATAATAGCACTTGAGTTTGCGGCGCTCCGCACGGCGGGCTTGGGTTCCCAAGAGATATTCTGCCCGAAAAGATAAAAAACCGTACGAATCTTTTACTTTGGGGTTTCCGCGTTGCGCACCTGCCTCATTTCTAACAGGATACCCTGTTGGAAGTGTCGCAGGGTCAAGCTCTGGGCGGCGATCAGAAAGTTGGAGTGCAAGTTCAGACATTCCTGTCGGATTAGGATAAACTGTACTGACGTCGTCCAAATAGTCGGAGTTCGCGTAGTTATTACTCAACTCGACGGCAAAACTCCAACGCTCGTTGAACTTCCAAGAGGTACCAATCCCGATGACCCCAATGCGCACATTGCGTTTATAGGCAACACCTTCCGTTTGTAGCGGTGCAAGGCTATGCCAAGTTCCTTGGTACTGTGCTTTAGGGGTAATGCGAGTGATTCCGATTCCACCAAATAAATAAGGATTCACTGCCCGTTCATCGTGATAACGGAACAAATCTGCTTGTAGTCCCACATACCCAGCAGGGTTGTCCGAACGAAACGAAAGATTATTGTACCAAATAGGCCCGCCTTCTTGTTTTCCAGAAATACGATAAAAGTCAATTTCTCCGCGTACCGAAAAGCGTTCGGCCAACCGATAAGTAATGGCCGCCGCAATGTGAGGTTGAATAAAGCGCAAATCAGTTTTTGCGCGCATGTCGCCCATGTAATAGGAAATACCAGTTCCCACACTAAGTTTTACAACGCCAAAAGCAGGAGTATTACGATACAGGTGAGAATTACGGGACGATTGGGCTAGAACAGATACAGAACCAATCACACATACCAACAAACTAGCCAATCGAAGAGGGAGTTGTGTCATATTTTACGGGTTAAGCCTCGTATGTTTACAGCGACAATAACGAAAATGATGCCAAAGTTAATATGGATTTAGGTAGAATTTGCGAAAAGAAGGCGTAACTGCCTCAAAAACAAAAAAATATTTTTTCTTTTTTGTTGCAATGTATTGTAATATTGAACAATAATTAAGACCTTTGCAAGCCTTTTCAAAAGACGTATATTTTCTAGTCAAGACATACATTGGGTGAAGGTCCTGAATTAAGGAAACCGCATCTGAGTTCAAAGCAAAAATTTAGCTAGTTTATTAGCTTTAATTTGGTTGCAACTGAAGTCAGGTGTTCTATCATCTGACTTTTTTTGTGTCTTTAGAAAATAAATACGAAGGCTAATTTGGAATGCAAAAATATAATGTTGACCTTTGCAGTCCATTTTGTAAAATAAATTGTATAACCTGCTGTAAATCAAAAAGATGTCTGGTTTAATAGGAAAAAAAATCGGAATGACAAGCGTGTACAATGCGGACGGGCAGGCTCTGGCGTGTACGGTTATTGAAGCTGGTCCTTGTGTTGTAACGCAAGTAAAAACCGAAGAAACCGATGGATACCAAGCTATTCAGCTCGGTTTCGGTGAGAAGAAAGAAAAACACACGACTCAGCCGCTCATGGGTCACTTCAAAAAAGCAGGAACTACTCCTAAGCGCAAGCTCGTCGAGTTCAAAGAGTTCACACAAGAACTTGCTTTGGGTCAGACGTTGGAAGTTGCTGACGTTTTTATTGAAGGAGACTTTGTGGACGTGGTTGGAACTGCCAAAGGTCGTGGTTTTCAAGGTGTTGTAAAGCGTCATGGCTTTGGTGGGGTTGGAGGCCAAACTCACGGTCAGCACAACCGTCAACGTCACCCAGGTTCGATTGGGGCTTGTTCGTTTCCGTCGCGTGTATTCAAAGGAATTCGCATGGCAGGTCGTATGGGTAACAACCGTGTGAAGGTTCAAAACCTCAAAGTGTTGAAGGTAATCCCTGGGCAGAATATCGTCGTTATCAGTGGCTCAGTGCCAGGTGCGAAGAATTCGTTTGTAATCATTGAAAAGTAATCAATCGCAACGGCGAATCAAGACAATGGAACTTTCAGTATTAAATATAAAAGGACAAGCGACTGGTAAAACAGTCTCTCTTTCCGATGAAGTGTTCGGCATCGAGCCAAATGAGCACGTAGTATATTTGGATGTGAAACAGTACTTGGCCAATCAACGTCAAGGTACTCACAAGTCAAAAGAGCGTGCCGAGGTTTCTTATTCAACTAGAAAAATCAAGCGCCAAAAGGGAACTGGTGGAGCTCGTGCGGGTTCAATCAAGTCGCCAGTATTCGTAGGTGGTGGCCGTGTATTCGGTCCTAGACCACGCGATTATAGCTTCAAATTGAATAAAAAAGTAAAAGCGTTGGCGCGTAAGTCAGTGCTTTCACAGAAAGCTAAAGCAAACGGTATTTCGGTAGTAGAAGACTTTACGTTTGATGCTCCAAAAACAAAACAATACCTTTCGTTTTTGAGCGCGCTTTCACTTACTGGTAAGAAAACACTTCTTATTTTGCCAGAATACAATAACAACGTGTATTTGTCAGGACGTAACATTCCTAAAACAAATATCACTACAGCAGGTGATGTTAATACATACGACCTTATGAATGCTGAGGTGTTGTTAATCAGTGAAACAGCGGTGTCGAAGTTAGAAAATCTCTTGAACAAGTAAGACAATGAGTGTACTTAAGCGACCAATATTGACCGAAAAAGCTACTGCTCTTAGCAACTTGGGCAAGTATGTATTTGAGGTAACAAAAACTGCCAATAAAATTGAAATCGCCAACGCCATCGAAAAGATGTACGGCGTGAAAGTAGCGAGTGTGGATACAATGCGCTCGATTGGTAGAAAGAAAACAAGAATGTCACGCGGTAAGGCCATTAGTGGTATTACTTCAACGTACAAAAAGGCCATTGTGACATTGAAAGCAGGCGAGATTATTGATATCTACGCTGATATTGTTTAATAAACCGTTGAAGTAGCAAATAATTGAACAACAACAATGGGAGTCATTAAGCTCAAACCAACAACTCCAGGTCAGCGCTACCGTACGGCTCCGTCGTTTGACGAAATTACGACCGACAAGCCAGAAAAAAGCTTGTTAGCCCCTATCAAAAAGACAGGTGGACGTAACAGCCAAGGTCGTCGTACTGCTCGTTACATTGGCGGTGGTCACAAGCGCATGTACCGTATCATCGATTTCAAGCGTAATAAATTGGACGTACCAGGTACTGTAATGACAGTAGAATACGATCCAAACCGTTCAGCTCGTATCGCATTGGTAGAGTACCAAGATGGTGAAAAACGCTACATCCTTGCTCCACAAGGAATTGCTGTAGGACAAACAATTATCTCTGGAAGCGAAGTAGCTCCAGAAGTAGGAAACGCTCTTCCGCTTGCTGTGATGCCAATCGGTACAATTGTCCACAACGTGGAATTGCACCCAGGCAAAGGAGGTCAGCTCGTTCGTAGTGCGGGAACTTACGCTCAGTTAGTAGCACGTGATGGTAAATATGCAGTATTGCGTATGCCATCAAGCGAAATGCGGATGGTTCTTGCAGTATGTAAGGCAACGGTAGGTTCAGTATCTAACCCCGATCACATGAACGTGAGCCTTGGTAAGGCAGGTCGTAAGCGTTGGTTAGGTATTCGTCCACGTGTACGTGGGGTTGCGATGAACCCAGTCGATCACCCAATGGGTGGTGGTGAAGGTCGTGCGTCAGGTGGTCACCCACGTTCTCGTACGGGCTTATATGCGAAGGGTAAAAAGACCCGTACTCCGAAAAAGTATTCTAACCGTTTGATTATTAGCAAACGTAAAAAATAATCGAAGATAAATGGGACGTTCGATAAAAAAAGGACCATATATTGATTTCCGTCTGCAAATTAAAGTAGATGCCATGAATGATTCAGGCAAGAAATCAGTAATCAAGACTTGGTCAAGACGCAGTACAATCTCCCCAGATTTTATTGGTCACACTTTTGCAGTACACAACGGAAACAAGTTTATCCCAGTGTACGTAACCGAAAACATGGTTGGGCATAAGTTGGGCGAATTCTCTCCTACGCGCAATTTCCGTGGGCACATTGCCAAAAAGGACAAAGGTAAGCGATAGTAATAGTCACAAAGAAAATGGAAGCAAGAGCTATATTAAGAAACGTACCCACTTCACCTCGTAAAATGCGGTTAGTAGCCGACATGATTCGGGGCCAGAAAGTGAGCCGCGCATTGGCGATTTTGCAGTATCAGCCACAGGCTGCCGCTCCGGTTTTGAAAAAAGTTTTGATGTCAGCCGTAGCTAACTGGCAACAGCTCAACGAGGATACTAAACTTGAAGACGCTGAACTGTATGTAAAGACAGTATTCGTTGACGGCGGTACTATGTTGAAGCGTCTGCGTCCGGCTCCTCAAGGCCGTGCCTATCGCGTTCGTAAGCGTTCAAACCACATTACACTTGTGGTAGATGATGCATCAGCAGAATTAATCCAACAAGAAGCCTAAAAATTTTCAATAACGAATGGGACAGAAAGTTAATCCTGTAGGTCTGCGACTCGGTATCGTCCGTGGTTGGGAATCAAGCTGGTACGGCGGACGTGAGTTTGCTGACAAGTTGATTGAAGATGAGCAGATCCGCAAATATATTTCCGCTCGTATTCCAAAAGGCGCCATCTCTAAAGTAGTAATTGAACGTACTTTGAAGCGCATTACGCTTACGATTCACACGGCTCGCCCAGGTATCGTAATCGGTAAAGGTGGAAACGAGGTAGATAAAATCAAAGAAGAGCTTAAAAAGATTACGGGTAAAGATATCCAAATCAACATCTACGAAATCAAGCGTCCTGAAATTGATGCTAAATTGGTAGGTGAATCAATCGCTCAACAACTTGAAAACCGTATCTCTTATCGTCGTGCCATGAAGCAAGCAATTTCTTCGGCAATGCGTGTAGGAGCACAAGGTATCAAAGTTCGTGTCTCAGGTCGTCTAGGCGGTGCTGAAATGGCACGTACCGAAGAGTACAAAGAAGGTCGCGTGCCTTTGCATACACTTCGTGCTGATATCGATTACGCTATCTCAGAAGCTTTGACCGTCTATGGAAAGATTGGAATCAAAGTATGGGTTTTCAAAGGTGAAATCTTTGGAAAGCGTGACTTATCACCAATCAGCGGTGGTGCAGCAGCAGCAGAACGTAGCGGTGGAAATGACCGTGGCGGAGAGCGTGGCGACCGTCGTAGAGGTGGTGGTGACCGCGAAGGTGGTGACCGTCGTGGTGGAAACGGTGGCGGCAATAAAAACCGCAACAACAACAACAACCGTAACAAGAAAAAGTAATTATCGAAAGCAAACGGGTCTTAGTTGACACCGAATAATACTGCTGAACCATGTTACAACCGAAAAGAACCAAGTTCCGCAAACAACAAAAAAGCAAAGGGTCTGAAAAAGGCATGGCTACTCGTGGCCACCAAATTGCTTTCGGTACGTTTGCCATTAAAGCGCTCGAACCTGGCTGGATTACAGCCCGTCAGATTGAGGCAGCTCGTATCTCAGTTACCCGTGCAATGAAACGTGAAGGTCAAGTGTGGATTCGTATCTTCCCAGATAAGCCAATCACAAAGAAGCCTCTCGAAGTACGTATGGGTAAAGGAAAAGGTGCTCCTGAGTATTGGGTAGCCCCAGTAAAAGCGGGTACAATCTTATTTGAAGCCACAGGTGTGTCACTCGAATTAGCTAATGAAGCTCTTCGTTTAGCCGCTCAGAAGCTTCCCGTTAAGACTAAGTTCGTAGTTCGTCGCGATCATCAAGAAGAAGCAGAATAAGTATTAGTCAAATGAAAAATAGTGAAATAAAAGCGCTAACGGTAGAACAATTGACGCAAACTATTGCTGAAGAGCAAGATCGTCTTTTAAAGTTAAAGTTTGCTCATGCCGTATCTCCGATCGAAAACCCGATGCGTATTCGCAATACGCGCCGCCTAATAGCTAGGTTGATCACGGAATTGTCGGCTAAAAATAAAGTCGCAAGCGCGTAATAATGGTCAGGAGACCCCAATTGTAAAATAACCGACACAATGGAGGCAGCAGCACAAACAACCGTAGAAAGAAATTTACGCAAAGTCAGAGTTGGCCGCGTAGTAAGCAACAAAATGGAGAAATCTTGCGTTGTCGCGGTAGAGCGTAAAGTAAAGCACCCGAAATACGGTAAGTTTATGAAAAAAACTACCAAATTAATGGTGCATGACGAAAATAATGAGTGTGGCATTGGCGATACAATTCGCGTAATGGAAACACGCCCACTCAGTAAGAATAAGCGTTGGAGATTAGTCGAAATCATTGAAAAAGCGAAATAACAATGGTACAGCAAGAATCAAGACTGTCTGTTGCTGATAATAGTGGAGCGAAAGAAGTACTTGTCATCCGTGTATTGGGTGGTACTGGCAAGCGCTACGCATCTATCGGTGACAAAGTTGTGGTGACAGTTAAACAGGCAATTCCTTCGGGCAACATAAAGAAAGGTACAGTTTCTAAGGCCGTTGTTGTTCGTACCAAGAAAGAAATCCGTCGTAAAGATGGTTCTTACATTCGATTCGAGGATAACGCCGTCGTGTTACTCAACAACCAAGACGAACCACGTGGTACCCGTATTTTTGGGCCCGTTGCTCGTGAGTTGCGTGAGAAAAACTTTATGAAAATTGTTTCATTGGCACCTGAAGTATTGTAAGCAATGGAAAGAAAATTCAACAAACAGCCCAAGTTGCACATTCGTACTGGAGACTCAGTAGAAGTGATAGCTGGTAACTCAAAAGGCCAGTCGGGCAAAATCACCAAAGTGTTGGTTGAAAAACAGCGTGCGATTGTGGAAGGTGTTAACCTTGTCACAAAACACGTTAAGCCAACTGCCGCGAATCCTCAAGGTGAGCTTAAAAAGATAGAAGGATCAATTCATATCAGTAACTTGATGTTGATTGACCCAGCTACTGGTAAGCCAACCCGCACAGGACGCAAGCTCAACGAGCAAGGGAAACTACAGCGCTATTCAAAAGAATCAGGGAAATTTATCCCAGATCCTTCAAAGTAGTTTTCGTTTGTCACTTATAAATTAACTGTGGGTCGGAAATCCACAAACTAATAATCAAAATGGCAACTACGAGATTAAAAGAGAAATACACGAAGGAAGTCGTTTCTCACTTGCATGAGAAGTTCCAATACAAATCAATTATGCAAGTACCACACCTTGATAAAATTGTTATCAATAAAGGTATTGGTGCTGCTGTATCTGACAAGAAATTGATTGATGCTGGATTGGAAGAAATCACACTTATTGCAGGTCAGAAGGCAGTTCCAACAATGTCTAAGAAGGCGGTCTCTAACTTTAAGTTACGCGAAAAAATGCCAATCGGCGTGAAAGTAACGCTTCGTGGAGACAAAATGTACGAATTCTTAGATCGTCTAACAAGCATCGCTTTACCACGTGTTCGTGACTTCCAAGGAATTAGCGACAAAGGCTTTGATGGCCGCGGTAACTACACATTCGGTGTAAAAGAGCAAATTATCTTCCCTGAAATTCAAATTGACAAAGTGAATAAGATTTCAGGTATGGATATTACATTCGTAACCTCTGCAAAGACAGATGAAGAAAGCTACGAATTGTTGAAATCTCTTGGTATGCCCTTTACAAAAGGTAAAAAATAAGAATCCCTTTTTCAACGAAATAAGGAAATGGCGAAAGAATCAGTAAAAGCAAGAGAATTGAAAAAGCAAAAGCTAGTTGCTAAGTACGCTGAAAAGCGTGCTGCTTTGAAAGAAGCTGGTGACTGGGAAGGTTTAGACAAATTGCCACGTAGTTCATCGGCAGTTCGTTTGCATAACCGTTGCCGCCTTACAGGCCGTCCAAGAGGATACATGCGCAAGTTTGGTATTTGCCGTGTTGTTTTCCGCGAAATGGCTTCTCAAGGAAAAATTCCTGGCGTAACCAAAGCAAGTTGGTAAAAATCGCTTTTGTTTTCAAAATCAATTCCGTAACTTTGCAGCCCTTTTACAGAAGGGAAGCAACAAATCAGTAGAGAAATGATAACCGATCCCATAGCAGACTATCTGACGAGAATCAGAAACGCCATAAGGGCGAAGCACCGGGTTGTGGAAATACCTGCTTCTAACATTAAGAAGGAGATTACTAAGGTACTCTACGATAAAGGCTTTATCCAGAACTACAAGTTCGAGGAGACAGGCCCGCAGGGTACTATTAAGATTGCCTTGAAATACAACCCAGTAACAAAGCAGTCTGCCATTGTTGATTTACAACGTGTAAGTAAGCCAGGACTTCGTAAGTACTCTGGTTCAGCAGAAATGCCACGCGTTTTGAATGGTCTTGGCGTTGCAATTGTATCTACCTCAAAAGGGGTAATGACTGACAAAGAAGCTCGCGTACTTAACGTGGGTGGAGAAGTGCTGTGTTACGTTTACTGATAAAACCTGAAAGAAAATGTCACGTATAGGAAAGAAGCCGATAACGCTACCTGCAAACGTTACAATATCAGTGTCAGACGATAACGTCGTGACCGTTAAAGGGCCTAAAGGCTCATTAACTCGTGATATTGACCGTGATATCAAGGTGGAAGTAGAGGGCAGCGAGTTGACAGTTGTTCGTCCAACTGAGCAAAAACGTCACAAAGCATTGCACGGACTTTACCGTGCACTCATTAATAACATGGTTGTGGGCGTAAGCGAAGGGTATAAAGCACAATTAGAAATTGTAGGGGTAGGTTACAAAGCCTCTGTTAACAATAATATTTTGGAGCTTAGCCTTGGATACTCACACGGTATCTATTTCGCAGTACCTTCAGAAGTGAAGGTAAGCGCAACGATGGAAAAAGGACAAAACCCGAAAGTATTCTTAGAGTGTATTGATAAGGAACTACTCGGGCAAATCGCGGCGAAAATTCGTTCGTTCCGCAAGGTTGAACCTTACAAAGGTAAAGGTATTCGTTTTGTGGGTGAGCAAATCAGACGTAAGGCTGGTAAAGCTGCTGCTAAGAAGTAATCAGTAATCTGAAAAAATTGTAAGCAATCATGGCTTCAGTAAAAAGCGAAAGAAGACAGCGCATCAAATACCGGATTCGGAAAAAAGTAGAAGGAACTTCAGAAAAGCCTCGCCTTTCTGTTTTCCGCTCAAACGCTCGTATTTATGCGCAGGTAATTGATGATACAAAAGGTCTAACATTAGTCTCTGCTTCATCTCTTGAACTTGATGCTACAAAAGCGAGTGTCAATGTTGAAGATGCAAAGAATGTAGGTCTTAAATTGGCCGAAAAAGCACTCGCAGCAGGCGTAAGTGCGGTTGTATTTGACCGCAATGGTTATTTGTATCATGGGAAAGTAAAAGCATTGGCAGACGGCGCTCGTGAGGGTGGTCTCAAATTCTAAAAAGATATGTCAAACAGTATCAAACCTTTGAAATACAACGAAGCTGACCTTAAAGAAAAGGTAGTAGCTATCAACCGTGTTGCCAAAGTAGTAAAAGGTGGACGCCGCTTTAGCTTCTCTGCAATCGTAGTCGTTGGAGATGGCAAAGGCGTTGTAGGTTACGGATTAGGAAAAGCTAACGAAGTAACTGACGCCATTGCAAAAGGAATTGAAGACGCGAAGAAAAACCTCGTGCAAGTTCCACTTCTTAAAGGAACAGTTCCTCACGAAATGCACGGAAAATTCAGCGGTGGCTTAGTATTTGTTAAGCCAGCAGCTCCAGGTACTGGAGTTATCGCAGGTGGTGCGATGCGTGCCGTATTAGAAGCCGCAGGTGTACACGACGTATTAGCCAAGTCAAAAGGTTCTTCTAACCCTCACAACGTAGTGAAGGCAACAATTGACGCGCTTCTTAAAATGAGAGCTCCGCACCAAGTTGCATTCCAACGTGGAGTAAAGTTGGCCACAGTGTTTAATGGATAATCTTTTGAGACAATGTCAAAGATAAGAATTACACAAGTTAGAAGTATGATTGGCCGTCCAGGAGACCAGAAACGCACTCTTGCTGCTTTAGGTCTTGGCAAAATCAATCGTAGTGTCGAGATTAATGTGAATCCAGCCCTTGAAGGTATGATTCGCAAGGTAGATCATTTAGTGAAAATTGAAGAGATTTAATCCGCGATATAGCAATGAATCTTAGCGCATTGAAACCAGCTTCAGGCTCGGTAAAAACAAAAAAACGTTTGGGTAGAGGTCAAGGTTCAGGAATGGGCGGAACTTCTACACGCGGACACAAGGGGGCGCAGTCTCGTTCGGGATATAGCCAAAAAAGTCACTTTGAAGGTGGACAGATGCCGCTTCAAAGACGAGTACCTAAATTCGGTTTTAAGAATATCAACCGCGTTGAATACAAAGCTCTTAATTTGGATGCAATCCAAGCAGTTGTTGAAAAAACAAATGCTACTGTAATCGATATTGAGACACTTTACAGCAATGGATTGGTATCTAAAACAGACTTAGTAAAAGTGCTTAATCGTGGCGAATTAAAAGCTGCTGTTGAAGTAAAAGTTCACGCTTTTTCTAAGACTGCTGCCGAAGCTATCGAAAAAGCAGGTGGTAAAGCGGTTACATTATAATCTTGATTCAAAAGATTTTCGTAACTTTGCCTGATTTTTTACACAGGTAAATCTAAAAACGCATGAAACGGTTTATACAGACCTTAAAAAATATCTTTTCAATCGAAGAGCTTAGAAGTAGAATTCTTTATACTCTTCTATTGATCGCGGTCTATCGCCTTGGTTCGTACATCGTACTTCCAGGTATTGATAGTGACAAGCTTGAGGTGAATAATTCAGGTCTTTTAGGCTTATTAGATACCTTCCTCGGTGGTGCATTTACGAAAGCATCTATCTTTGCGCTAGGTATTATGCCTTACATTTCTGCGTCAATTGCCATTCAGTTATTGACAATGGCGTTGCCTTACTTTCAAAAAATGCAGAAAGAAGGAGAGTCTGGACGGAAGAAACTTAATCAGATTACGCGTGTATTAACAATCTTTGTTACCATCGCACAATCGGTAAGTTATTTACAAACAACCATCTCTTCGGAAGCTTTATTGATTGATCGTGCAGCTTTCACCATTTCAGCCGTGTTTATCCTTACTGCAGGAACAATATTCTGTATGTGGTTAGGTGAACGTATCACTGACAAGGGAATTGGAAACGGAACATCAATGTTGATTATGATTGGGATTGTGTCTCGTTTTCCAAAAGCAATTGTTCAGGAAGGTGCTTCACGCGGTAGTGGTGGTCTGTTGATTTTTGTTGCAGAAATTGTTGCTCTCTTTGTGGTGGTAATGTTTGCAGTAGCATTGACTCAAGCAGTACGTCGAGTACCTATTCAGTATGCAAAACAGGTGGTTGGTAACAAGGTAATGGGGGGTCAACGCCAGTACTTGCCTTTGAAACTTAACACGTCAGGAGTAATGCCAATCATTTTTGCGCAAGCATTGATGTTTATCCCATCACTAGTGGCTGGTTTGTTTGCAGAGAAAAGTGATGTAGCTAGTTCTATTGCTACAACATTCAACGACTACACGACTTGGCAGTACAATGTATTGTTTGCAACTTTGATTATTGTCTTTACTTTCTTTTATACGGCGATTGCTATTAGCCCACAACAAATATCAGACGATATGAAGCGTGGGGGTGGTTTTATCCCAGGTGTAAAACCGGGTATTGCTACATCTGATTTCATCGCTACTGTATTAGACCGAATCACATTGCCAGGAGGGATTTTGTTAGCAGTTGTTGCTATCTTACCATCACTTGCAAGTATGTCAGGTATGACAAGAGAGTTTTCTCAATTCTTTGGTGGAACTTCGCTTCTTATCTTAGTAGGTGTTGTACTTGATACATTACAACAAGTAGAAAGCTACTTATTGATGAAGCATTATGAAGGCTTGATGAAGTCAGGGCGCGTGAAAGGACGTACTGAGACTGTAGCTGCCTAATAAAGAAGATGATTTTTCTCAAGTCAGAAGAAGAAGTACTACTCATTAAGGAAAGTGCCCAGCTGTTAGGCAAAGCACATGCAGAAGTAGCTAAATGGATTAAACCAGGCGTGGCTACAAAGCAGCTCGATAAAGTTGCTGATGAGTTTATCAGAGACCATAAAGGGCATCCGTCATTTAAAGGTTACAATGGTTTTCCCTCGGCACTTTGTATTTCTTTGAATGATATTGTGGTTCACGGTTTTCCAAGCCAGTACCAACTAAAGGAAGGCGATATTATTTCGATTGATTGTGGCGTAAAGTTAAATGGGTTTCATAGCGATAGTGCTTATACATATCCGATTGGAAATGTGAGTCCTGAAGTTTCAAACCTCCTTAAAAGAACAAAACAGTCGCTTTATTTAGGTATTGAACAAGCAGTTGAAGGCAAACGAGTAGGAGATATAGGATATGCTGTCCAAACCTATGTTGAAAAGTTTGGATACGGTGTTGTAAGAGAATTAGTTGGGCATGGTGTAGGCCGAAACCTGCACGAAGGACCAGAAGTTCCAAATTACGGAAAAAAAGGACAAGGCCCTCGGCTAAGAGAAGGAATCGTTATTGCTATCGAACCAATGATTACACTTGGAAAACGTAATGTAGTTCAAGAAAAAGATGGTTGGACGATTAGAACAACGGATAGAAAACCAGCGGCTCACTTTGAACACACAGTATTGGTTCGAAAAGGTAAAGCTGAAATTCTTACAACGTTTAAGTATATCGAAGAAGTAACCCAAAATACGACGTTAATGGTAAGCGTCTAATTTTCCTTACCAAAAGAGTATATGGCAAAACAAGGACTCATCGAAGTTGACGGAATAATCGTAGAAGCACTCTCAAATGCAATGTTTAGAGTACAACTCGAAAACAAGCATGAAGTAATTGCTCACATTTCCGGAAAGATGCGAATGAATTATATCAAGATTTTGCAGGGTGATCGAGTGAAATTAGAGATGTCGCCTTATGACTTATCTAAAGCTCGAATTATCTATCGGTATAAATAAAGGTAACAACTTGATAATAGATAGTAGGGCTTTAAGTAGTTCGTTTTGATTTTGAAAGTCCTATCGTCTAAAATCCAAAATCAAATACAAAAATGAAAGTAAAAGCGTCTATTAAAAAGCGCAGTGCTGAATGTAAAGTGATTCGCCGTAAAGGTAAACTTTACGTGATCAACAAGAAAAATCCCAAGTACAAACAAAGACAAGGATAATTTAAGATATGGCACGTATTGCAGGTGTTGACATTCCAGACAAAAAACGTGGCGAAATCTCGCTTACTTACATCTTCGGAATTGGACGTAGCTCCGCTCGTAGAATTTTGGAAAAAGCTGGAATTAGTTACGACAAAAAAGTAGCTGAATGGTCGGACGAAGAAGCTAATGCTATTCGTGGAATCATTAATGGTGAATTTACTACTGAAGGCGCCCTTCGCTCAGAAGTTCAGTTGAGCATCAAGCGCTTGATGGACATCGGTTGTTACCGTGGCTTGCGTCACCGTAAAGGTCTTCCTTTGCGTGGACAAAGAACGAAGAACAATAGCCGTACTCGTAAAGGTAAGCGTAAGACTGTAGCGAATAAGAAGAAGGCTACGAAGTAATTCATAATTGTTAACTGTTGTCCGTTATTTGTTTGAAATAATGAGTAGGATAACAGATAACTGCTAACAGATACCGATTAAAACAATGGCTCAAAATAAGCGTAAGGATAAAGCAAAAAAGCGCGTTGTACAAGTGGAGCAAGTGGGTCAAATTCACATTAGAGCTTCCTTCAACAACATTATCATCTCAGTTACCAATTTGTCTGGTCAAGTTATCTCTTGGGGATCAGCTGGTAAAATGGGCTTCAAAGGCTCAAAGAAAAATACGCCCTATGCTGCCCAAACAGCCGCTCAAAGCTGTGCCCAAGTAGCATATGACCTTGGAATGCGTAAAGCAGAAGTGTTTGTAAAAGGACCAGGTTCTGGACGTGAGTCTGCTATCCGTACCGTACAAAACGTAGGTATTGAAGTGACTACCATCAAGGACATTACTCCACTACCTCACAATGGCTGCCGCCCTCCAAAGCGCAGAAGAGTATAATCTTTAAGATTTTATAACACCG
This sequence comes from Runella defluvii, assembly GCF_014195535.1. Taxonomy (GTDB): domain Bacteria; phylum Bacteroidota; class Bacteroidia; order Cytophagales; family Spirosomataceae; genus Runella; species Runella defluvii. The sequence continues at coordinate 238,374 of NZ_JACIBY010000010.1, forward strand.
TACGAACAATCAGCAATTTGGACACTGGGGTTGCTAGATTGTTCCTACGGTAATTTTTGTGTTTATTCTAAATCAATTCACATGGCACGTTATACAGGTCCGAAATCGAAGATTTCACGTCGTTTTGGTGAGGCTATCCTAGGGCCAAGCAAAGCACTTAGTAAAAAGAACTACCCTCCAGGCCAACACGGCAGAGGGCGTCGTAGCAAGAAGTCAGAATATGCACTTCAATTGCAAGAAAAACAAAAGGTAAAATATACTTACGGTATTTTGGAGCGTCAGTTCCGTAACCTTTTCCACCGTGCAGCAGTACGTGAAGGTATCACAGGTGAAAACTTGCTTAAACTTTGCGAAGCACGTCTTGACAACACAGTATATCGTTTAGGAATTGCTCCTACTCGTCGTGCTGCTCGTCAGTTGGTTACTCACAAACACATCACTATTGATGGCGAAGTCGTAAACGTACCTTCGTACTCGTTGCGCCCAGGCCAAGTAGTTGGCGTTCGTGAGAAATCAAAATCACTTGAAACTATCAACGATAGCATCGTAGCTCGTACAGCTGCCGCAAAACGTTTTAACTGGCTTGAGTGGGATAACGGTTTGATGGTTGGTAAGTTTGTTCAGTACCCAGAACGTGATCAGATTCCTGAAAACGTGAACGAGCAAGCTATCGTCGAATTGTATTCGAAATAGTCTTAAATTATTCTACAAAACCCTTGTGGGGTGGATTACCACGTCAAGGGTTTTGTTTTTGTATGTTTAGAAAAACATACTTTTTTGCGGTTAATAACCGCTCTTCGGACTCTAAAAAAACTGCTAATCCTATGTCTATTTTAGCATTCCAAATGCCTGACAAGGTCGTAATGGAAAAAGCCGACGACTTTCACGGGTTGTTTGAGTTCAAGCCGCTGGAAAAAGGTTTCGGTGTAACAATAGGAAATGCGTTACGTCGTATCCTGCTTTCATCGCTGGAAGGCTACGCTATCATTAGCGTTCGTTTTCCAAGTGTTCTTCATGAATTCTCTTCGATTGAGGGAGTTGTTGAAGATGTTACCGAAATCATCTTGAACCTCAAAATGGTTCGTTTCAAGAAGGTTTCGGAATTGGTTGATAACAAAATCTCGGTAAGTGTGAAAAACCAATCGGTGGTGACAGCTGGCGACATCGCTAAGTTTACATCATCGTTTCAGGTTTTGAATCCTGACCTCGTTATCTGTCACATCGACGACCAAATGACTTTCGAAATGGAGATTATCCTTGAGAAAGGTCGTGGTTATGTCCCTGCTGACGAACCTCGTACATTGGAATTACCGATTGGTCATATTCCAATTGACGCCATTTACACACCAATCAAAAACGTTAAGTACAGCGTAGAAAATACGCGCGTAGAGCAGAAAACTGACTACGAAAAACTACTTATTGAGGTTACCACGGATGGGTCTATCCACCCAGAAGAAGCCCTCAAAGGCGCTGCTTACATCTTGATTCAACACTTTATGTTGTTCTCTGATCAAACGATGACGTTTGAAACTCAGAAAAATGACGAAGTGAGCGAAGTAGATGAAGAAATGTTGCGTATGCGTAAGTTGTTGAAAACGCCTTTGGCTGACCTCGACTTATCAGTACGTGCTTATAACTGTCTTAAATCGGCAGACATCAAAACTCTTGGTGATTTGGCTAGACTCGAAGTGGCTGATATGATGAAGTTCCGTAACTTCGGTAAAAAGTCATTGACTGAGTTGGAGCAATTAATTGCTGAGAAGAATTTGACGTTTGGTATGGACGTAGCGAAATACCGCCTCGACGAAGACTAAAATCTTTCGACCTTTCTCTGCAAAGAGAAAGGTCTTTTTATGTATTGTTCAACCGGTTAGTATTCTGAAGCGCGGTTGCCGCAGCTCGAAGCTAATCAAAAACTCAAACTAATGAGACACGGTAAAAAAGACAACCATTTGGGGCGTACCTCCTCACACCGTAGTGCCTTACTACGTAACATGGCTTCGTCATTGATTATCCACAAGCGTATCGAAACTACTTTAGCGAAAGCAAAAGAACTCAAAAAATATGTTGAGCCCCTTTTGACTCGCTCTAAAGAAGATACTACGCACAACCGCCGTATCGTTTTCTCTTACATCCCTGAGAAAGAGGTTGTAAAAGAATTGTTCAGTACAGTTGCTGACAAAATCGCCAACCGTCCTGGAGGTTACACTCGTATCATCAAATTGGGTACTCGTCAAGGTGACGCTGCCGAAGTTTGTATGATTGAGCTAGTTGACTTCAACGAAACGCTCCTCGCTGCGGTTGAAGAAAAAGCAGCAAAAACACGTCGTAGTCGTCGTGGTGGTAAAAAAGCTGAAACTGAAGTAAAAGCTTCTGCACCAGTTGTGGAAGAAGTTGCTGCTGAAACAGCGGAAGTAACTGCTGCTGATGACCTTGAAATCATCGAAGGAATTGGTCCAAAAATTGCAAGCGCGCTTGTAGCAGCGGGTGTAACAACCTTTGCTCAATTGGCAGACTCAACTCCTGAAGCAATTCAAGAAATCGTATCGGCTGCAGGTATCGGTTCTAAGAGCCCTGCCACATGGCCTCAGCAAGCTGCCCTCGCTCGCGATGGTAAATTTGATGAATTGAAAGCTTGGCAAGACGAATTAAACGGAGGCCAAGAATAACTTTTCTCAGAATTACTTTTATAAAATGAAGAAAAGTTAAAATACAGAAGGGGTTAAACGAAAGTTTAGCCCCTTTTTTTGGAAATTTGCAAAACAAATTATTCAACACCAACTAAAAAATGGGTTCTCAACAACCAGCACTCTTACTTCTCGAAGACGGAACAGCCCTCAGAGGGTTGGCGCTTGGCAAAATTGGTACAATGGGTGGCGAAATTTGCTTCAACACAGGTATGACTGGCTATCAGGAAATTTATACTGATCCTTCGTACTTTGGGCAAATTGTGGTCAACACCAATTCTCACATTGGTAACTACGGTGTACAGTTGGACAGCGAGGAAGAATCAAATTCTGTAAAAATTAGCGGGATGGTTTGCAACTCTTTCTCGCGTATTTATTCTCGCAAAACAGCTGACTTTTCGCTCCAAACGTATTTTGAAAAAGCAAATATCGTTGGAATTAGCGAAGTGGATACCCGCCAATTGGTACGTCACGTTCGCCAACAAGGGGTAATGAACGCAATCATTTCGTCCGAAATCTTGGACGAAAAAACACTCATGGAGCACTTAAAAGAAGTGCCTAACATGGCAGGTTTGGAGTTGTCGTCGGTAGTTTCTACGAAAGTGCCTTACTTCATGGGCGATGAAACAACGGCGCAGTACCGAATCGCGGTGATGGATTATGGTATCAAAAAAAGTATCCTTTTGAACATGACGCAACGCGGCTGCTACTGCAAGGTGTTCCCAGCTAAAACTCCTTTTGAAGAAGTGATGGCTTGGAATCCTGACGGTTTCTTTATCTCAAATGGCCCGGGTGACCCGTCGTCAATGCCGTATGCTGTCGAAACAGTTCAGAAGTTTTTGGGTACCAACAAACCCATTTTTGGAATTTGTTTGGGGCACCAAATCCTTGCGTTGGCAAGTGGAATTTCTACTTACAAAATGCACCACGGTCACCGCGGATTGAACCACCCCGTGAAAAACTTCCAAACGGGACTTTGTGAGATTACTTCACAGAACCACGGTTTTGCAGTAAGCCCAGAAGAAATCGAAGCGCATCCTGATGTGGAAGTGACGCACATCAACCTCAATGATAAAACCATTGAAGGCATTAAGCGGAAAGATAAGCCTGCATTTTCAGTACAGTATCACCCTGAAGCATCGCCAGGCCCGCACGATTCACGCTATTTGTTCGACAATTTTATTGAGTTGTTTAAAGCATAAAAAATCAAAGTAATATCCAAAAAACTCCCCAAATCCTTGGGGAGTTTTTTGCTTTAAAAGGCTTTTGTAAAGTGTTGACTTTTACCAGTTCACTCTTAAATACGTTTCACTTTATGAAAGCTAATCGCCGAAGTTTTATTCAGACGCTGGGGCTTAGTGCCGCAACGGCGGGAGTAAGTACCCCGCTTGCTTCTAGTGCGCAACCAATCAACGTTCAGCCAAAAGAGGATGAGCAAATTTTATTTGTTGGCGATAACATCGCCGTCGCAAATACAGCCTATGGCCGAGTCAGAGGGTTTATTTTGAGAGGTGTTCATACTTTTCTAGGAATCCCGTATGGGGCAGATACCTCGGGTGCAAATCGGTTTATGCCACCTCAAAAACCAACGTCGTGGACGGAGGTGCGTCCTGCTGTATGGTGGGGAAATACGGCACCTCAAATCATGGAAAAGCGGTATGCTGACCAATACGCTTCATTTGTTGACCATTGGAACTACGACGATGTAAGCGAAGATTGCCTTCGGATAAATGTCTGGACGCCTGCATTAGATACCAAAAAACGCCCAGTCGTTGTATGGCTGCACGGCGGTGGATTTGTTAATGGAAATGGTATCGAGCAAGATGGGTATCATGGAGAGAACTTGAGTCGAATGGGGAATGTCGTATTTTGTTCCCTCAACCACCGTCTTGGGGCGTTAGGTTTTACCAGCATCGCGGGAGTAGGAGGTGAAAAGTTTGCTGCTTCAGGTAATGTTGGTATGTTAGATATTGTTGCAGCCCTTGAATGGGTACGGGACAATATCGCCAACTTTGGAGGAGATGCCTCTAACGTTACAATCATTGGACAATCGGGCGGTGGGGCAAAAGTTTGCACCTTGATGGCAATGCCATCGGCCAAAGGGCTGTTTCATAAAGCGGTGGCATTGAGTGGGTCATCGTTAGGAGGGGTAAACAAAGAATACGCCGAGAAATTGGGGGCAATGGTGCTCAAAGAAGCGGGGCTAGGCGCGAATGAAATTGATAAATTACAGCAAATACCGTGGCGTGAGTACATAGATATTGCCAATCGTGCCGTAGCCAAAATGGCCGAAGAGGCAAAGCGGTTGAACCTAACGCGAGGAGGGTTTAGTCCTGTAGCAGATGGAACGTTTTTATCGGCGACGCCTTTTTATAGCGATTCGGCGCACTTTTCAGCCGATATTCCGATGATTATCTCCACAACCTTCAACGAACAGTCGCCGAGTAGGGTTGATTCCGCACTCGAAAAAGTATCGATGAATGATGTCAAAGAAAAATTGAAAGTGCGTTTTGGCGAAAAGTCGGGAGAAGTAGCGGATGCTTATTCAAAAACATTCCCTGATAAAAAGCCAGTCGAAATTTGGTCGATGATATTAAGTAATCGTAAAAATGCAATTGCGACTGCCGATGCCAAGGTAAAACAAAAAGCGCCTGTGTATGTGGCTTGGTTTGGGTGGCAACCCCCTCTTTTTGATGGGCGAATGCGGGCTTTCCACTGCGACGATATTTGTTTTTGGTTTTATAATACCGATTTGATGCTCACGCACACGGGTGGGGGAGCGCGACCAAGACGGCTTGCAGAGAAAATGGCCAAATCGTTTGTCAATTTTGCACGGACAGGAAACCCCAACGGAGGTGGCCTGCCCAATTGGCCACAATACACCACAGGAAAAGGAGAAACAATGATTCTTGATGATGTACCAGTAGTAAAAAATGACCCCGACCGCGACGCAAGAAAGTCGTTAGCATAACCTGTTATTTGCAGGGTATTTTTGGCCGTACCTACGCTTTTGTGGGTGCGGCTTTTGCCTAATTTTATATTCCTTAACCTCACATGAAAAATTACCTTTATACCTTATCCATCATTGTAGCGGCAACACTTGCCCTATTTTTCCCTCAAACTTTTACCCAAATTGGGGACTTTCAATTAAAAACCCTTATCGTTCCGCTCTTGCAGATTATCATGTTTGGCATGGGAACGACCATGAGCCCAAAAGACTTTGAAGCGGTTGTGAAATCTCCCAAAAGTGTCATCATTGGCCTTGTTTGTCAATTCACTATTATGCCCTTGGTGGGTTATACTTTGGCCGTAAGTTTTGATTTTCCTGCTGAAATTGCGGCGGGAATAATTCTAATTGGTTGTTCACCGAGCGGTTTAGCCTCAAACGTGATGGCGTACATTGCCAAGGCAAATGTGGCTTTATCGCTGACTATTACTTCTTGTGCAACCCTGATGGCTCCCATTCTTACTCCTCTTTTGATGAAATTATTGGGCGGGTCATTTATCGAAATTGATTTTATGAAGATGATGATTGAAATCCTAAAAATCATCATTTTGCCCATCGGTGTGGGGTTGGCCGTGAATAAAATCTTTAGAAACCAAACCGCATTTCTAAACAAATACATGCCTTTGGTTTCAATGGCAGGAATTGCCGTTATTATTTGTATCATTACGGCTGCAGGACGAGAGAGCTTGTTGAAGGTAGGAGGGATACTCATTGTGTGTACATTGATTCATAATTTGACAGGGTATGTGTTGGGGTATTGGAGCGCGCGATTATTGAAACTTCCCGAACAAGATTGCCGAACAGTCGCTATTGAAGTAGGTTTGCAAAATGGAGGTTTAGCCTCAGGAATTGCGCTCCAAATGGGGAAAGTAGCAACGGTAGGTTTAGCTCCAGCATTGTTTGGCCCAATTATGAACATTACAGGGTCATTGTTGGCGAGTTGGTGGAGTAAAAAACCAACCGAATAAGTAGGTAGAACTAAGAAGCGAATACATGAAAGAAAAAGAGTTTAGTGGCCAAGTAGCGATTGTAACGGGGGCTGGCCAAGGAATTGGCCTAGAAATAGCCCGTCAGTTGGCAGAACGGGGAGCGGCGGTTGTGCTAAACGACCTCGATCAAACATTGTCGGACGAAGGAGCGCTTGCCATTCAGCAGCAAGGAGGAAATTGTATCAGTTATCCAGGAAATGCGGCCGACGTTGATTTTGTGCAAGCAATGGTAGCCGAGGCTGTGAAGGTCTTTGGAAAACTGACGACAGTCGTGGCAAATGCAGGTATGACGACGTTTGGTGACTTTTTTGAGTATCGCCCAGAATCGCTTCAGCAGCTGTTAGATTTGAACATTAGGGGTAGTTTCTTCCTGACCCAAGCGGCGGCGCGTCAGATGCGCCTACAGGGGCAAGGAGGGCGTGTGTTGTTGATGTCGTCGGTAACAGGCCACCAAGCACACCAATTTTTGGCAGCTTATGGCATGACCAAAGCGGCCCTCGAAATGCTAGCGAAGAGTTTGGTGGTGGAGCTGTCTCCCTATGGGATTACCATTAATGCCGTAGCACCAGGCGCGACAATGACGGAACGCACGGCTGAAGATCCAGCCTATAACCAAACGTGGAGTAAAATTACACCCATGGGGCGCCCTGCAACTGTGCAAGATATTGCCAATGCGGCATTGTTTCTGGTCTCGCCAGGGGCAGGCCACGTGACTGGGCAGTCGTTGGTTGTAGATGGAGGCTGGACGTCGGTGAGCCCGTCGCCTTATCATTCGTAGCTTTCACATGGACACAAAAAAAGGAGCTGTTTTGGCAGCTCCTTTTTTTGTGGTAAAAAAACGAACAAGAATTATCTCTTTCCGTATTTTCTAAGGAATTTGTCAACACGACCAGCCGTGTCAAGCAATGTATTTTTACCAGTGTAGAACGGGTGTGACTGAGAAGTTACCTCGGCCTTGAACACAGGGTAAGTTTTTCCTTCAAACTCGATAGTGTCTTTTGTTGGGGCGCAAGAACGTGTTACGAACTTGTCATCAGTTGCTAAATCCCAAAATACGATTTCTCTGTAATCTGGATGAATTCCTTTTTTCATTTCTGTATCAGCGCTTTATGATGTTACGATGCTTTGTTTCAAAACGGGACGCAAAGATAGTAACTTTTTGAAAATCAAAAAAGTATCCTCCCAAAGAAGTTTGGTAAAAATATTTATATTGCATCAAACGAATGTAAAGTATGACAAATTCGAGTGTACATTATCGTGCATGTAATCTTTGCGAGGCCATTTGCGGCCTTGAAATCCACTACACGGGTCATCAAGTGGTTTCGATAGCAGGAGATAAAAGCGATCCGTTTAGCCGTGGGCATGTTTGTCCCAAGGCCGTGGCATTGAAAGATATTTATGAAGATCCCAATCGTTTGAAGAAACCCGTGCGCCGAACCGCTGCTGGATGGGAGGAAATAACGTGGGAAGAAGCGTTGGAGGAAGTCGCGGCCCGTTTGGGGAAAATTCAGGCAAGTGATGGCTCTGATGCAGTCGCAATGTATGCGGGAAATCCATCGGTGCATAATTCTGGGACGTATTTGGCAGGAACGAATCTGATGAGGGCGTTGAAGACAAAAAACATTTTCTCTGCCACTTCGGCCGACCAATTACCCCACCATTTTGCTGCTTGGCAGCAGTTTGGACATCCCTTTTTACTACCCATTCCTGACATTGATCGTACCGATTTTTGGTTGATTTTGGGAGCCAACCCCCTTGCCTCTAATGGAAGTTTGATGACCGCACCTGACGTGGCAAATCGTTTGAAAGCGATTCAACAGCGCGGTGGCAAAGTGGTGGTCGTTGACCCGCGTTATACCGAAACTGCCACCAAGGCCGACGCCCATTTCTTCATTCGTCCTGCTACGGATGTATTCTTATTGTTGGCTATGTTACAGGTGATTTTTGAAGAAAAACTAGAAAAAGTGCCAGCCTATGCTGATGGATTGGAGGAGTTGAAAGCGCTAGTAGCGGCTTTTTCACCTGAACAGGTAACTGAACGTACGGGGATTGAAACAGCACACATTCGACAGTTGGCTAGGGAGTTTGCCAATGCCCCATCGGCGGTTGCGTATGGGAGAATTGGGTTGTCAACCCAAGCTTTTGGAGGCGCTTGTCAATGGTTGGTGAATGCCCTCAACTGTGTCACTGGAAACCTTGATAAAGCGGGTGGAGCCATGTTTACCCAGCCTGCCATGGATATTTTAGCTGCCTCCAAAGGGGAGTACAACAAATACAACCGTTACCAAAGTCGGGTACGTGGATTGCCTGAGTTCATGGGTGAACTTCCCGTTTCGACCTTGGCAGAAGAAATTTTGACGGAAGGTGAGGGACAAATAAAAGCGCTGATTACGAGTTGCGGAAACCCAATTCTCTCGACGCCAAACGGGCAGCAGTTGGATCGGGCGTTTGAAACGTTGGAATTTATGGTTTCCATCGACATCTATATCAATGAAACAACCCGCCATGCCCACCTCATTTTACCCCCTGCGACAGGCTTGGAAGTAGCGCATTATGATTTGACTTTTAATGCCTTGGCCATCCGAAATGTAGCACGATGGTCGGAGCCATTATTTTCCAAAGAAACAGGTACGAAATATGATTGGGAGATTTTTCAGGAACTAACAGCTCGTTTGACGGGCCATTATTCTCCCTCATTTACTCCCGAAGACCCGCACGCAAAAGTCGATTTAGCCCTGCGTTTTGGGAAATATAAATTAAGTTTAGATACGCTTCGACAACATCCGCACGGCTTGGATTTGGGAGCTTTAGAACCCTGTTTACCCGCACGTTTGCAGACTTCAAATAAAAAAGTTGGGTTGGCGCCACCGTTATTGGTCAAAGATGTAGAACGAATCAAAAAAGCGTTGGCACAACCTGCGTCTTCAGATTTTGATTTATTGCTTATCAATCGACGCCATGTTCGAGATAACAATTCGTGGATGCACAATTCAGAACGCTTGGTGAAGGGACGTAACCGTTGTACACTATTGATGCACCCACAAGATGCCCAACAACGAGGGATTGAAACGGGAGCGAAAGTCGAGGTACTATCACGGGTAGGAGAACTGAAGGTAGAGGTGGAACTGACCGAAAAAATAATGCGAGGGGTGGTGAGTTTGCCGCACGGTTATGGGCATGGGCGAGGCGGAGTTAGGCTAAATGTGGCGCAGGCTCACGCAGGGGTTAGCGTAAATGACTTAACGGATGAACAAGTGCTGGATGACTTGACGGGGAATGCAGTATTTGGAGGCGTGCCAGTACGTGTACAAAACTGCTATGATTTGCGGAGTTTTGTATAACTTCAAGCCCCATTTTCACGTTTTAAAAAGAAAAATCGCTTCATCATGCACTTTCGTTTTTACTTGATTTTCTGTGTGTCGGCACTGATTGGGTCAACTATGTATGCCCAGCGCTCGCCACTATATTCGACCGAACAGCAGCAAAAGATTAGAAATGTACGACAATCAATTGATAATCAATACCGACTAGCGGCGGCTGAGTTGCAGCAATTAGCAAAGAAGAATAATTGGGTAGAACGACAGTCCTTTCCCGATGGGTCGGTGATGATTCTGGCAGGGGTAAGCGAAACGGGACAACCTTTGTATGATATTACCACGACCAACGTTGGGGCTGCCTTCACAACACGCACAAATACACTTTATAACGATGGCGGCCTTGGACTAAATTTGACAGGAGGTAGTGCGCCGATGAAAGACCGCTTGGCAATATGGGACGGTGGACAGGTACTTGGAACGCACACCGAACTGGCAGGGCGTGTGACTCAGGTAGATAATGTTACAACGACAGATGCCCACGCTACGCACGTCAGTGGAACCATGATCGCAACGGGGGTGAATCCTCGGGCTAAAGGAATGTCGAATGCCGCGACGCTTTTGGCCCATGATTTTAGCAACGATACCCCAGAAATGGTCAACTTGGCCCCTGATGTGTTGATTTCTAACCATTCTTACGGAACAGTTTCTGGCTGGCGTTATAATTCAGCCCGCCCTGGTACCGATGTGAACCGTAAATGGGAATGGTACGGCGATTCAACGGTTAATGAGCAATACGACTATAAAATGGGGTTCTACGACACCCGCGCGCGAGAATGGGATCGTGTTGCTTATAACGCGCCCTATTATTTAATTGTCAATGCCGCAGGAAATGCAAGAGGCTCAAATGGCCCTCCTGCGGGAACGCCGTATTTTTTGGGAGGCTCAACTCGGACTAGCACCATCCAACGAGCTAATCAGGATGGATATGATTTGATTGCGACCTACGGGAATGCCAAAAATATCTTGACGGTGGGTGCGGTGAGTGTGTTAAGCAATGGCTACAACCAAATTTCAGACCCCCGAATTTCAAGTTTTAGTAGTTGGGGACCGACGGACGATGGTCGCATTAAACCCGATATTGTAGGCGTTGGAGTGAGTGTTTTTTCGACAACGTCCACGTCCAATAACGCTTATACAGTGCTCAGTGGCACCTCAATGGCATCGCCAAACGTATCAGGGTCGTTGTTTTTGTTACAGGAACTTTATCAGCAGCAAAACAAGAAATTTATGCGTTCGTCAACGCTGAAAGGCTTGGCAATTCATACCGCCGACGATGCGGGTAATCCTGGGCCTGACTATCAATATGGCTGGGGGCTTTTGAATATGAAGCAGGCTGCCGAAGTGATATTGAACCGTGATTTGAACCATGTATTGACAGAGCGTACGCTGGCGATCAATGAAGTTTATAGTACGCAAGTGGTTGCGTCGGGACGTGGTCCGTTGGTGGCTACCATTTGCTGGACGGACCCCGAAGCCCAAGCGAGTAGCGTATCGGCGGCGAATTTCAACAACCGAACTCCCAAACTAATTAATGACCTAGACATACGTGTGAGTGATGGAACGATGGAATCGCTGCCTTGGATACTAGATCCGAATCAACCGTCGGAGAATGCAACGCAGGGTGATAATATTCGGGATAACGTCGAACAAATACGTATTACCAATCCCGTTCCTGGGCGTACTTATACAATTACCGTAAAGCACAAAGGAACCACGTTAACCAATACATCACAGGCTTATGCCTTGATTGTGAGTGGAATAGGCGGGAAGGTGTTTTGCGAATCGAAGGCAAATTCAAACGCAGATACCAAAATTGCCCAAGTGACATTCGGCAATGTGGTGCAAGCAGGAAAAGAGGGTTGCCAAGACTACAGCGATTTTACAACGCAAGTAGTCGCTGTGGCGGCAGGACAAACGTTGCCATTGGAAGTGAAACTAACAAGCTGTGGCGGCGATTTTGACAAAGTAGTAAAAGCATTTGTGGATTGGAATGGTGACGGTGATTTTGACGACCCCAATGAAAATGTGGCAACGTCGGATGTACTAAAAGGTAATGCGACATTCAAAGCGGATGTAAAAGCGCCTTCTGGGTTAGTGGTAGGAAATTTGGCACGTGTTCGGATTGTATGCGTCGAAACCAACACACCTTCGTCGGTGGTGGCGTGCGGAGTCTATGCCAAGGGCGAAACGCAAGAATACCTAGTCCGTTATGTCCGTCCAACGCGGGATGTAGCCTTGGCGTCGTTGGTAACTCCAGAAAATAATTTTTGTGGTAACCAACTGAAGAATATCACCGTACAGGTGAGAAATGTAGGAACCGAAACGCAACAAAATATCCCCGTTTCGGTGCAAGTGCGGGATGCCTCTGGTGCATTGGTTGGAACAATAAACGGGAATGTTAATCAAGCGATTGCTCCTTTTTCAACGGCTACGATGACACTCTCTGATGCACTGTTAAGTAAATTGGTGTCTGGTCAAAATTACCAGTTTATTTGCCGTACTAACCTTGCAAATGATCAAGATACGGCCAATAACGTTCTTCGTGAGGTTCGGACTGTTGCCGCCGTTCCAACGGTTACTTTGGCCACCGCGACTTACTGTGATACGGATCCGTTATCCTTGATTTCGCGGGATTCGGGCACGGCTTTTTGGTACGATAGTCCCACGGAAGCAAAGCCATTTGCGATTGGAAATTTTGCAAGTAGCTCGTTGAAAGTCCCCAACGGAACATTTTATGTGGCATTAAATGACTTCAGTGGGAATGTAGGCCCAGCATCTAAGTCGCTTCACGGAGGAGGGTCTTACGCGGGAAATTTTGGCCCTGCGCCGTTGATTAAAACCGAAGTACCTTTGATTCTTGAAAGTGCCCGATTATACACGGCTACGTCGGGTCGATTGACTTTTACCGTCATGGGGCTGGACGACCGATTCGTGTCGAGTACGACAATAGACGTGACGGCCAGCCGAAACCCCAATGTACCGAATACGGGCGCACCTGCGGGACAATATGCGGATGACCCTTCGGACGAAGGGAAAGTCTATCCGCTCAATCTGTCGATTCCGCAAGCGGGGAATTATAAAATCACCATTGAATACGAAAACGGTGCCACGATTTACCGTAGCAATGTGGGGGTCACGGGTTTCCCGTATAGCATTCCTGGGGTGATTGCGTTGCGCGGAGCGCTGTTTGCCCAAAACAATACCGTGGATACCCTTACCAATGCGTATTATTATTTGTACGATTTGAAAGTTAAATCATTTGGCTGTCCGAGTGAAAGAGTGGCAATTGCCGCCAAAACCGCTACTAAGTCCACCCCAAGCATTAGTTTTGACGGGGCTGCGAGTATTTGTGAAGGTAGTTCTCTGACCCTGAAAGCACCAGTAAATGCGGGGATTTATCAGTGGTATTTCAACAGTCAGCCAGTTAGCGGAGCCGTCGGCAACAGTTTTGATGCAATCCAGGCGGGTAATTATGCGGTAAGCACTTCGGTCAATAATTGTTTGCCAACGTTATCGACGCCCGTCGCCTTGACTACCCGTAAGCCCGAGAAGCCTACCATCACCGTTGTGGATGGAATTACGCTTCGTTCTAATGCGACGACAAGTAATCAATGGTTGATCAATGGTTTGCCAATTCCTGGCGCAACGTCGGCTACGTTTACGGCGTTTCAAACGGGCAGTTATTCCGTAAGGGCCAACGTGAGTGGCTGCGGAGAAGTGGTATCGGATGAAGTCAGAATTACCATTACAGCTTTGGAGGACAATGCTACCTCGACCGTTGCAACCTCTAGGGTGTATCCCAATCCTGCGCACGCATTTTTGGTATGTGAATACGTACCGCCGACCAATACCAAACCGACAGCCATCAGAGCAACGCTCTACGACTTAGGCGGCCGAATGGTAGGACAACAGCAAATGGAAAAAATTGAAAAAACATTTCGGACGCAGTTTAACGTAACTTTTTTGCAAAGCGGTACGTTTTTTGCTATATTCGAAGAGGAGGGTACACCAATGCGCGTTGTGCATACGATACAGAAGCTTTAGAGCGCGCGCTGTACTTGATAGGAATGGCAATTATTTTACCCCTTACACTATTATTTTTTTTTACTCGGCTGATAAACAGGTGTTTTATGGTGCTCTGTTTATCAGCCGCTACATTCTTCGTTGGCGTTCAAGCGCAAGTTGTACCACTTTTGAAGAACGATTCTGTCTCTCATTTCTTCGTCAACAGTCTTCAACAACGCTATACCCAAAATCGTCAATGGGCGCTCAAAAATGCAAAAAAGAAAGGTTGGTTTACTAGCAAAAAATATGCCAACGGACGAATTTTGACTTTACAAGGAGTGGACGCAGTCGGCGAGCCTGTCTATTATACCAGCCATAATGTCGTCGCTTCGATGGGAACACATACCACGGGGCTTTACGTTGGTGGGGGGCTGGGTGTGGACTTAAAAGGGGATTTGCCTGAGCTCGACGGGCGCCTTTGTATTTGGGATGGTGGCTTGCCGCGCTTGTCTCACGTTGAATTTGGAGGTAGGGTACGACTAAAAGACCAAAGTACGGTCTTGAGTGATCATGCCACCCACTTGTCGGGAACGATGGCTGCCGCAGGGGTTAATCCGCAAGTGAAAGGAATGGCCTTCGGGGCAAAATTGGACGTTTGGGACTATACCGACGATTTGGTAGAAATGGCCCGAGAAGCGACTCGAATGCTCATTTCAAATCATGCTTATGGCCCCGTGGTGGGTTGGGTTTTTAACGAAAATCGCCCAGGAACCAACCCCAACCTTAAATGGGAATGGTGGGGAAATACGTCAATTAGCGCAACAGAAGATTATCGTTTTGGGTTTTATGACGACAAAGCCCGCGATTTAGACCAACTGGCCGCAAACAGCCCTTATTACTTAATCGTAAAATCGGCCGATAACAAACATGCCGAAACGGGTCCCCCTATTGGTTCTCCTTATTTTTTGAGAAATACTAGCCAAACTAGTTTGCTGGAACGCAGCCGCAATGATGCCTATGACGCTATTCCGTCGGAGGCGAATGCTAAAAATATTTTAACGGTGGGCGGTGCCGCTATTCAACTGCAAGGAACGACCATTACTGATTTTAAAGTGGCTGATTTTAGTGGTTGGGGCCCTACAGACGACGGGCGTATTAAACCCGATTTGCTGGGGGTTGGGAGCAACATTATTTCCTCGATTGCCTCCTCCAACAATGCCTACGCGACCATGTCGGGGACTTCTACCGCCAGCGCCAATGTATCAGGGTCGTTGATTTTGCTGCAAGAGCTTTTTTACCGTCGTCAAAATTATTTTATGCGTTCGGCTACGTTGAAGGGCCTGGTGCTTCATACTGCAAGTACCCCAAAAGGAAAAGTGGGGCCAAGTTATGAGTACGGATGGGGTTTGCTGAACGCCGAAAAAGCTGCTCAAGTAGTGCTTAATACGGTGAACCGACACGTATTGTTGGAAAATACGTTGAAACAAAACGAAACCTACCAGCAAAAAGTCATCGCCGCAGGTACCGAACCGCTGATTGTAACACTCTCTTGGACCGACCCAGAGGGGATTGCGACGGGTATTTCTACCCAAAATGTAGATAGTCCGTCGTTGAAATTAATCAATGATTTGGACGTTCGCTTGACCGACGAAGCTGGAACAACCTACTTCCCTTGGGTGCTCGACCCTACGAAGCCCACTCAGGCAGCTACGGGCGGTGACAACATTCGAGATAATGTAGAGCAGGTACTTATTCTGACTCCTCCGACGGGGAAGGTTTATACCGTGACCGTACGGCATAAACGTACCTTGAGAAATAACGGACAGCCCTACACACTGATTATGAGCGGTGTAAAGCCGCAAGATTGTGTGGCAGCAGTGCAAATGCTGAAAGGACAAGACACTACCATTTGTAGCAGCAATAAAGTGCAGTTGCAAGTGCAGGGAGACAACGCCATCACTTACCAATGGCTGAAAGATGGAAACGTGGTTGGCACCACCACCACGCCTACCTACGAAATTACGCAAGCAGGAGTGTATAGTGTAAAAGCCATTGGGTACCAGTGTTCGGCACAATCGAAAACAATATCGGTCGCCGTGACCAATGTCAATGCCAAAATAACCCCAGAAGGTACCGCGACCATTTGCGCGGGTACCCCTATTTTACTGACAGCCAGTGCGGGTTCGGGATATAGATATCAATGGCGTCGGGATGGAGAAAATATTGCTGGCGCAACCACCTCAACCCTCAATCCTACCGAAGCAGGCAATTACAGTGTGGTGATTACGGCAGGGCGTTGTGTGGTCACAACCCCGTCCACCCAACTTGTTTCGTCGCTACAACGTCCCGTCATTTCAACCAATAGCGGGACAATTATTCCGCCAAGCGGAAGTATTCGTCTTACAACGAGTACAGGAGAAGGAATGACCTATCGCTGGTTTTTGAATGGGACGGTGATTCCTACTGCAACGGGGCCACGATTGGTGGCAGCCCTCGCAGGAAAATATAGCGTAGAAATTACCCAGCGAGGATGTTCGATTGCGTCAAAAGTACTTGAACTGACCAATACCCAATACGCGCCTAATAGCCCGATTACGAACAGCCCACCCGAAATTTTAATCTTAAAAGAAAAGCTCTCGCTGTATCCCAATCCCGTGGTAGATGCCTTGACGGTAGCGTACGAATCGGACAATACGTATGATTTAACGGCCGAAATTATCACCAACGATGGACGAACGCTCGCGCAAAAGCTTCTTTATGACAACGGAAGCGTTTTCTTGAACCAGTTTGATGTATCAGAATTGCCCACTGGGCAGTATTTTATTCGGGTAAGCGACGGGCGACGGGTGATTGCAAAGCCTTTTATTAAGCACTAACAACAACGCTGAACTTTGACAAAGAAAAGTTATGTTTGTCTTTGTAAAGTCGTTTTGTTTATGCCTCTTTTGCGTACGCACACCCACCAGCCTCCACGGTGGCTTCCCAATGGCCACTATCAGAGCATATTTCCTGCCTTGTTTCGGAAAATTAAACCACCGTATCAGCGTGAACGTCTCACGACGCTCGACGATGATTTTCTGGATATTGACTGGAGTTTCGCACCCTCAACTTCTACTGACATTGTTTCAAAGCCACCCTTGGTGATTCTTTCGCATGGATTGGAAGGAAGTAGCACGCGTCAGTACATCACAGGAATGGTCCGTTTGCTGAATCATCATGGATACGATTGCTTGGCGTGGAACTACCGCAGTTGTAGCGGAGAAATCAATCGTCAGCTTCGGTTTTATCACAGTGGCGAAACCTCTGATTTGGACTTTGTGGTGAAGTATGCCATTGCCAAAGGCTATACGGAGATTTCACTGATGGGCTTTAGTTTGGGGGGGAACGTAACGCTAAAGTACGCTGGCGAACGAGGAAAAACGTTGCCCAAGCAGATTCATAAAGTGGTGGTTTTTAGCGTGCCAATGGATTTGTTGGGCTGTAGCCGAAACATCGAAAAACCAGAAAATAAGGTTTATCTATGGCGTTTTTTGCAAACACTAAAGCCAAAAATTGAAGCCAAAGCTACCCAATATCCCGACCGTTTCGATGTTTCGCAATGGGAGAAGGTGAAAACATTTTGGGATTTTGACCATATTTATACGGGGCCATTGCATGGGTTTTTAGGAGCGGATGACTACTATCGGCGCTGTAGTTCTACCTATTTTGTCGAAGGAATTGCGGTGCCAACCCTCATTGTGAATGCCGAAAACGATCCGTTGGTTCCTTACCAAAGTTTGCCCATCAAGACTATTACAGCTATGCCCAATGTGTGGCTAGAACTTACTGCGCAAGGCGGGCATTGCGGGTTTCGACCCCGACGTTTTGACCAAAAAGGGGCTTATTGGTCGGAAGTAAGGGCACTAGAGTTCTTACAAAAACCATGAACGGGCTCATTCTGGTAGGAGGGCGTAGTACGCGCATGGGGGCTGACAAAAGCCAGCTTTCTTATCACGCGAAACCTCAGTGGGAATACTTATTTGAATTGGTTTCAGGTGTTGCCCCGACGTACCTATCATGTCGGAAAGAGCAACAAGACTTGTTCGAAAATGCGCCGCTTTTGTTAGATTCGTTGGAGGTCGGGCCAATGGGAGGAATTGCGAGCGCTATTTTCTCCCAACCATCTACCCCGTGGCTGGTGGTGGCCTGTGATATGCCTTTTGTCAACCAAAAAACAGTGGACTATTTGGTGGCTCATCGGGAGGCGCACTTGCCTGCCACTGTTTTTAGACATCCTTCCACGGGATTTTTAGAGCCTTTGGTGGGGATTTGGGAGCCAACGTCCGAAAAATGGTTGAGAGAAGCAATGGCCAAGGGGGAGTTTTCACCCACCAAACTGTTGCGAAAAATGGGCATCCAAGGGCTTGCTTGTCCTGACGAACGTTGGTTACAAAATATCAATACGCCTGATGAGTGTGATAAAGTCAAAACGGCTTTTCGTACTTGTCAAAAATCAAATCAAAACGGTCGTTGAGAATGTCATCCAAATGACGGTGATAATCTGGGAAATTCGGAAGATTGTTGTGCCCGCCGCCATAAATCGGAATAAGGCGAGCCGATTGAGGAATAAGGTTCATCAACCGCACACTCGAACGAAAGGGAATGAGCAGGTCTTTGGTTCCGTGAATAATGTAAATGGGGCATTTGACGTAACGAATCCAGACATCGGTACGAATCGAAAATTTGAGAATGTAGGAAACAGGTAAAAAAGGTAAAAATCGGGTAGTGAGGCGGGTAAAACTGTAGTAAGGAGCGTCTAAAATAAGCATTTTTGGGTGATTGGCCGAGGCCAGTTTTGTGGCAAAGCCCGACCCCAACGAGCGTCCATAAATGATGATTTTCTCCTCGGAATAACCGTATTTGGAGCGCATTTTATTGTAGATGTGTTGCGCATCGTTTTTGAGCCCTTCCTCGGTTTGTTTTCCCGTACTTTTGCCAAAACCTCGGTAATCAATCATCAGTACGTCGTAGCCGTGTTGGGTAAAGTCTTTGGCATATTTTGACCAACCTTTGATGCTTCGCGTGTTGCCGTGAAAATAGACCACGAGCCCTCGGGAAATGTCGTCTTGATAAAAGCGAAGTGCGTTGATACGGACGTTAGGTTCGGGCTCAAAAAACAGTTCTTCAAAGGAGTCTTCGTAATTATAAATAAAATCTTGCGGGAGTTTTTCGGGTTTAAAGATAAATTTGTGTTGAATAAAGTACGCCAACAAGCACAAAACGAGGTAAATGGCTCCAATCCAAACCAATCGTTCGGTAGTAAAAAAATCAAGCATTTGTTTTGGATAATTTTTTCTACGAAAATAACAATTTTTCTTTTATTGTAACCACCAAAATCAAACGTATCAGTGAAATATCTTTTAGGCTATGACGTAGGCAGCTCGTCGGTAAAAGTTGCATTACTTGACATTGAAACGGGAAAAGCAGTAGCAACTGCCACTTCGCCTGAGCAAGAAATGGGCATGATTGCGCACCGTGCAGGCTGGGCAGAGCAGCATCCCGATAGCTGGTGGCAAGAAGCCGTAAACGCCACGCACAAACTCAAAAATAAATACAATTTTTCGGCCGACTTGGTCGCAGGGATTGGGATTTCGTACCAGATGCACGGTTTGGTGGTGGTCGATAAAGACTTGCGCCCGTTGCGTCCTTCGATTATTTGGTGCGATAGTCGTGCGGTAGAAATTGGAAATAAAGCGTTTGCCGACATGGGAGACGATGCTTGTTTGGGGCATTTGCTGAACTCTCCAGGCAACTTCACCGCGTCGAAACTCAAATGGGTAAAAGACAACGAACCTGATATTTATTCGCAAATTCGGCATTTTATGCTCCCAGGCGACTACCTAGCACTTCGGATGTCGGGTACGCCTCAAACGACCGTTTCGGGCTTGTCAGAAGGGATTTTCTGGGATTTTGCGGAGCAGAAAGTATCGCAAGCATTGTTGGATTATTACGGATTCGACAATTCATTTATTCCCGAAATCGTTGGCACGTTTGCCCCTCAAAGCCAGCTTTCGGCGTCGGCGGCGGCAGAATTAGGACTAAAAGCGGGCATCCCGATTGCCTACCGCGCAGGTGACCAGCCCAACAATGCTTTTTCACTTAATGTCCTCAACCCAGGCGAAGTGGCTACGACGGCAGGAACGTCGGGGGTAGTGTATGGAATCAATGCCCAACCTACAGCCGATCCACTTTCGAGGGTAAATAGTTTTGCCCACGTCAATAGCACGCCCGAAGCACAACGCAACGGCGTATTGCTGTGCGTCAACGGAACGGGGATTTTGAACAGTTGGGTGCGCCGTTTTGCGGGTGGACTAGGTTATGATGAAATGAATCAGCTGGCAGCTCAGACGCCGATTGGAGCAGAAGGACTCACGTTTTTGCCATTCGGAAACGGAGCCGAACGTGTTTTAGAAAACCGATTGGTAGGAGGGCATTTGCAAGGGTTGAACTTCAATACCCATTCGTCGGCGCACGTTTTCAGAGCCGCTCAAGAAGGAATCGTCTTTGCTCTTAATTACGGATTACAAGTCATGAGCCAAATGGGCGTAGAAACGCAGACGGTGCGGGCGGGTCATGCCAACTTGTTTTTGAGCCCACTTTTCCGCGAAGCTTTTGCCAATACAACAGGCGCTACCATCGAATTGTACGACACCGACGGAGCGCAAGGAGCAGCGCGTGCGGCAGGAATTGGCGTGGGAGTTTACGATGTGAAGTCGGCGTTTGAAGGTTTAAATCAAATCGCAACTTTTGAGCCAAACGAGGCACTTCGCGCAGTCTATGCCGAAAATTATGCCCGTTGGGAGCAAGCACTGAATAAAGCATTGGGAGAATAAATCACAAAAGGAGAAGAGCGTCAAACGTTTTTTTGCCTAAATTGCGACGATATTTTTCTTCAACCACTCAAACATTGATTTCAATGGAAGCACATAAGGAACAACAAGTTGGTCCAGGCGTATTGATTACATTCTATGTTTTGATTGTAGTATTGTTGTTTACTTTTGGTGATGTATTGACGGGTATTGTTGGTACACTCATCCAAAGTGCAGTTTTTGCAGGATACTATAATAGCCTTCACAAAAGCATTGAATAGCTAAGATCAACCAAACAAAAAACGGAAGGCAAATGCCTTCCGTTTTTTGTTTGGTGACGAATGATGTCCCTTATTTTTTCAAAGAAGGCTTAATCAATGGCGCCTTTTTCTCTTTTTTAGGTTTTTCTTGTTGCTCGTCGTCTTGCGGAGCTTCCAATTCACCTACACCATCTGGAAAATCAGAGATAAGGCGAGCTGGCGCAGCTTTTGTTGCATCAGCAGGAAGGCTATCTTCTTTTGCTTGCGCACGTGTAAGCGAGTCAACCACGATAGGTGTCGCCACAAACAATGAAGAATAGGTACCTACGATAACACCCACCAACATAGCAAATGAGAATCCACGAATTACTTCACCTCCAAAAAGGAAGAGAATGAGGAGTACTAAAATCGTGGCAATACCCGTTACGGCAGTACGGCTAAGGGTGCTGTTCAAGGCATTGTTGATAACCGTAGAGATCGTTTCTTTTTTACCACGGTTGTCGTTGAGGTACTCACGAACGCGGTCAAAGATAACGACAGTATCGTTCATTGAATAACCCATGATGGTCAACATCGCACCCACAAACGCTTGGTCAACATCCAATGAGAATGGAAGAATTCCGTTGAAAATAGAGAACACGGCCATTGTAACGAGTACGTCGTGTAACAATGCGACCACAGATCCCCACACAAAGCCCATTCGACGGAAACGAAGGAAGATATAAATCCCAACGATTAATATAGCCAGTAAAATAGACTTCAACGAGGTCATGATAAGGTCATGGGCAATCGTTGGTCCTACTTTTTGTGAGCTTTGGATGGTTGCTTTATTTCCAAGTTTACTTAGACCTTCATTGAGTTTAAGTTCAGCACGCTTATCGGCATCAGGTGCAGTGTCTTCCACCAAATAACTGGTAGTGATTTTGACCTGCTCGTTGGCACCAATACCTGTTCCACCGTATGTTTTTACTTCTGGTGCAGCACCAAAAGGCTCTGTCAATGCTTCTCTGACGTCAGTCGTAGTAACTGATTTTTCAAAACGTACGACGTAGCTACGTCCACCTTTAAAGTCAACGCCTAGACCAAATCCTTTGAAAATCATTGAGATAATACCCGCAGCGACAATCACCGATGAAATAGTGTAATAAACACGGCGGCGAGAGATAAAGTCAAAGTGAGTATCTTGGAACCAATTTTTTGAGAAATTAGAGAAGAACTCAATTTTGTTTCCTTTGCCAACCCACCATTCTAAAATGATGCGTGATACAAATAGCGCAGCAAAAAGTGAGGTAACGATACCAATCACGAGGGTAGTAGCAAAACCAAGGATAAGACCAGTACCTAAGAAGAACAAAATTCCACCCGTAAGTAAAGTTGTAATGTTGGAGTCTAAGATAGAAGGAAGTGCGTGTTTGAAACCGTCTGCGATGGCAAGTTTTATGTCTTTGCCTGTTAATAGCTCTTCTTTGATACGTTCATAGACAAGTACGTTGGCATCGACGGCCATACCAATTGTAAGAACAATACCTGCAATACCAGGAAGTGTAAGAACTGCACCCAACGATGCCATGATACCCATCAAGAAGAATAGGTTGATAACCAAGGCAATGTCGGCAACAAATCCAGACTTGTTGTAATAGAACAACATAAAGATTAATACTACCAATAACCCTACCAACGAAGAAATCACGCCTGAATTGATAGACTCAGAACCAAGGGTTGCACCCACGATAGCTTCTTCAACAATTGTAGTTGGAGCTGGCAATTTACCTGCTTTCAACACGTTGGACATATCCTTGGTTTCTTCTACCGTAAAGCTTCCTGTGATGCTTGAGTTTCCGTTCGGGATTTCGTTTTGTACGTTAGGCGCTGTATAAACAAAACCATCGAGGATAATCGCTACTTGGCGACCTACGTTGGCGGCCGTAAGGTTTCTCCATTTACGAGCACCTTCGGCATTCATACGCATTGTTACTTCTGGACGGCCACGGTCGTCGTAGTCGTTTCCAGCGTCCACAATCACATCTCCTTCAAGTGGTGCTTTACCGCCTGATTTTTTGATGAAATAAACACCCACAATTTCATTACGCTTGTCAGTTGTTTCCATTCCCTTACGATCCCACATGATGATGGCATCTGATGGGAACATGGCTTTTACTTCTGGGCGGGCCAAAATGTCGTTTGCACGAGCGGTATCTTTGGCATAAACACCTAACTGGCCTTGCGAAATAGGCACAAACAAGCTTGCTAAACCAGTTTGGTTGGCCGTTGTGTCTGTTTTGGTTGTATCTGCTTTTGCTCCTTTTGCCAATTGTGATGCAAGGTCAGATGCTTTGCTAGTGTCAGCAGCAGCCGAACCTTTGGTAGCAATCTTTTTCTCCAAATCCAACTGCGTCAAATACGCTCCAAGTGAATTGAGGGCAGGAGAAATTTCGTTAAGTGTATATACTTCGCAGAATTCCAATTTGGCAGAACCAGTCAAAAGGCGACGCACACGCTCAGGGTTGTCCACACCTGGCAACTCAATCAAGATGCGGCCTGTTCCTGGCAAACGCTGAATGTTCGGGTTAGCAACCCCAAATTTGTCCACCCGTTGTTGGATGATTTGGAACGCACGGCTAGTAGCACCATCCACTTCTGTTTTTAAGAAAGCGGTTACTTCGCTATCAGAAGAAGTACTGTTGATTTTGCCACGGTTGGTGCTGTTTGCAAAAATTTGTGCCAATGAAGTTGAAGGCGCCAAACGCTTAAATTCAGTTACAAACAAATCAACGAAGTTAGATTGGCTTGATTTCTGAGCTTCAACGGCTTTTTTCAAGGCTTCATTTACTTGGCTGTTGCGGGCATTGCCACCTGCCAAGCCTCTCATAATATCAGTAGGGGCTACTTCCAACACGACGTGCATCCCACCTTGAAGGTCAAGACCCAAGCCAAGCTCGCGTTGGGTCACTTCTTGGTAGGTAGAACCCAAATAAACAGGCTCGCGGCGAAGTGAATCTAAATAGCGTTCTTTTTTCTTGGTGTCAACAACACCATCCTTGCCTGTAGCAAATGCGTCGGCATCGCTACGGATGCTGCGCGCTACAAACGTAAATGACAAGTAGTAAATGCTCAAAAGCGCTACTACCACTGTCAAAATCCAAATACCAAGTCTGTTTTGCATTAGTTTATGATTGATAAAATTGGTTTACACTAATTGAATTGAAGTTGTACGAAAGCGTTTAACTTTCGAAAGTTGATATAAATTGGGAGTAAAAAACATGGCAATAGGACTTCGTCCCAGCTTTTACCTCAATGGATAACAAGCAATGGGTACAAAGCTACCGTGACGTACCTATTAGGGGGCGTTTGTGGCAATAAAGTGGCCGAAAACGTTTCGGAAAAAGGAGAAAAAGTAGTAGAAAACATCAAAACGCTTCGGAAGAAGACTGACCGAAGGGAGTTCGATGCACCAAATGCTGGGAAGAAGGTAGAATGTTTGCTCAAAATCAAACGAAATAGCAGGAGCTACTACGGCCTCCAACGACATTGCCTGAATGACAGGACGCTCGTCGTTGTTTTGTTGTTTTTTAGCAGTTTGTTCGGCAACGGGCTTTTTCGGGCTAACTTTACGAAGCGACAATGCTTTTCCCGCTGTTGCTGTAAAAAGCAACAAAAAGGCCAGCGCCGCAGAAAAAACCCGTGTGTAAAGTTTCCGTTGTTTCATAAAAATAATTTGCTCAGAAAAGCGGTGACAAATTTCGTACCATTTTTTTTGTTAAACAAGTGCCTCTATTTTTTATATTGCTTGTTTCGTCTATATCTTTCTTGAAAATGTTACAAAACGGGCATTTGCCTCCCTTTTTTATTGAAAAAGATGCTTTCTACCGAACACTTACCGACGCCTTCTCTAATAGCTCCTGCGCCGTGGTCGCTGACAGGAAATGGCTATATTTTCTTGTACCGTTTGCCCGAAAAATTTGTTAGAGAAAAGTGTTTTTTATTTGATTATCAAAGAGATAACTACAAAGGTTTACTAGCAAGTATGATGCTGGTCGATTACCATACTACACCCGTTGGTCCTTACCGCGAATTGCTGTTTATTCCAGGGGTATTTGAATTGTTGGAAAAAAACACGTTTTCGATTTCAAAAATTTACGTTTCTGACGCAAATAGTGTCTGGAACGGCATCGAAAATTGGGGCATTCCCAAAGAATTGTGTGATTTTGACTTTCAAGCCCTTGATGAACGTACCGACAAGTTGGTAGCAAAACAGGGAGATGAGCCCTTCTTTGAAGCGACAATACGCCGAGGGAGTTTTTCGTTTCCTTTAACAACGGCCTTTCTGCCTTTGTGCGTATCACGCAGCAACTCCGCGACGAGTGGGTAGTGACGCAGCCCAGCGCGAAAGGAAAGGCTTATTTTGGAAAACTGACCGACATCAAGGTAAATGCGGCCTTGTTTCCTGACATTGCTCTTTTCAAACCGTGGGGAGTGTTGGTTGTAAAAAACTTTACGATGACGTTTCCCGTTGCAAACTTTAGAAAAATTGAACCATGAGATTTCTTCGACAACTTCTTCCTTTTACGTATTTGGTAGTCATTGTGCTGGGTGCATTTTCGTGTGCGCGACCTGTAACAACCCCCGACGGAGGTTTGGGAATTCCTATCAAATTGGCGGATGCAACGTATCCGATTGATGTATTTTACGAAAATCAGCCTACAACGCGGGTTTACACACCCATTGGCCCCGTGAAAGTAGAAAAGGAAGTGCCGTTGAGCAACCAGCAAACCAAAGGCGGACGAATGCTGTACCGTGGCAATGACGAAGAACAAAAAAAGGCTTTGCTTGATCAATTAATCATTCAGGCGACAAGCATGGGCGCCCATGCCATCGTAAACGTCAAATACCAATATTACACAGGAAAAGATTACCAAGGTTTTGTCATGGCAGGAACTGCCGTGAAGTACGGGAACCAATAGCTATACTGTTTTACCAAGATAATTCTATGACACTGAACGATATGTTGTAACTTTCGGTGCCTTTATAGAAAAATATCTAGCTGTTCATGCGCAAAATCAACAAACTTCTGGTCGCTAACCGTGGGGAAATTGCTCTTCGGGTCATGCGAACTGCCCGCGAAATGGGCATTAAAACGGTGGCAGTTTATAGTGAAGCCGACCGCAACGCGTTGCACGTACGCTATGCCGACGAGGCGGTATGTATTGGCCCAGCGGCATCTTCAGAGTCGTACTTGCGGGGTGACAAAATTATAGACGTATGTAAAAAATTGGGCGTAGATGCCATTCACCCAGGATACGGGTTTTTGTCCGAAAATGCCAAGTTCTCACAAATGGTCAAAGACGCAGGGCTTCTTTTTGTGGGGCCATCGGCAGAGAGTATCGAAATTATGGGCGATAAGCTGTCGGCAAAACGGGCGGCGGCAAAATATAAAATTCCCATGGTGCCAGGTACCCCCGATGCCGTTACCGACCGCGCCGAAGCCAAAGCGATTGCGAGTCAAATCGGTTATCCTGTGTTGATTAAAGCAAGTGCGGGTGGGGGTGGAAAAGGAATGCGTATTGTCGAAAACGAAGAAGAGTTTGACGAACAAATGGAGCGCGCCGTCAGTGAAGCTATTTCGGCTTTTGGCGATGGAGCGGTGTTTGTCGAAAAATACGTGGCCTCGCCACGGCACATCGAAATTCAGGTGTTGGGCGACCAGCACGGAAATATTATTTACCTTTTTGAACGGGAGTGTTCGGTGCAGCGCCGTCACCAAAAGGTAGTAGAGGAAGCGCCTTCGTCGTGCCTTACGCCCGAAATCCGAGAAGCAATGGGCAAATGCGCCGTGGACGTAGCTCGCTCGTGCGGGTATTATGGCGCAGGGACGGTGGAGTTTATTGTGGACGACCAACTGAACTTCTATTTCCTCGAAATGAATACGCGTCTTCAAGTAGAACACCCAGTTACCGAGATGATTACGGGAGTGGACTTGGTGCGCCAGATGATTTATATTGCCGAAGGCCAAGAACTTCAGCTCAAGCAAGAAGACCTTGAAATCAACGGGCACGCGATGGAGATTCGGGTGTATGCCGAAGACCCAACGAATAACTTCCTGCCCGATGTTGGAAACCTGAAAACGTACGTGCGTCCGCAAGGAAATGGAGTTCGGGTGGACGATGGATTTGAGCAAGGCATGGACATCCCGATTTATTATGACCCTATGATTGCCAAACTTATCACCCACGCGGCGACGCGCCAGGAATCGATTGATAAAATGGTAAGGGCCATTGACGAATACGAAATCACGGGGGTACAAACAACGTTGGCGTTTTGCCGTTTTGTGATGTTGCACGAAGCTTTTACTTCGGGCAACTTCGATACGCATTTTGTCAAACACTACTTCATCCCCGAAGTCCTCAAAAGAGAAGCCAATCAGGAAGAAATAGAAGTCGCGGCGGCGTTGGTAGCCTATTTAATGAATCAAACCAAACAACCTACCAGTGGAAGTACGACGGTTCCTGTGGCTGCCAAAAGCAAGTGGAAAACCAATCGAGTGAAATAAGGAAGGAGTGGGGAATTACGAATTACGAATGAGGAATTACGAGATTGTGTGGCGGGTTACTGTGTAGAGGGTTGCTTACAACCCTCTTTTTTCGTGTTGCTCACAACCCGAATACTCAGCTGTGTCAGAGGTTTCTCACAACCTCGATTTTTGAATTGGGTTTTGAGAAACTCCGTGTTTGGATAGTAGTATCCAAACACACAGCACTCTTGTGTGGAGGGTTGCTTACAACCCTCTTTTTTCGTTCCTAGGGTTTTTCACAACCCGAATGCTCAGCTGTGTCAAAGGTTTTTCAAAACCTCGATTTTTGAATTGGGTTTTGAGAAACCCCGTGTTTGGATAGGAGTATCCAAACACACAGCACTCTTGTGTAGAGGGTTGCTTACAACCCTCTTTTTTCGTGTTTCGGGTTGCTCACAATCAGAATACTCAGATGTGACAGAGGTTTCTCAAAACCTCGATTTTTGAATTGGGTTTTGAGAAACCCTGTGTTTGGATAGTAGTATCCAAACACACAGTACTACTTGTGTAGAGGGTTGCTTACAACCCTCTTTTTTGTGCCTAGGATTGCTCACAACCCGAATTCTTAACTGTGACAGAGGTTTCTCACAACCTCGATTTTTGAATTGGGTTTTGAGAAACCCCATGTTTGGATAGTAGTATCCAAACACACAGCACTCTTGTGCCTAGGGTTGCTCACAACCCGAATGCTTACAAAGAATACAGAACCAATCCACCTGCGGCCATTAAGAAATAAGGCACTAGCGATGCGGCACCTGCGTAGTCTTGCGCCAGCCGTTGTCCAAAAAATAAACACACCAACGAAACTCCCCCCAAACACATACCCGAAGCCGCTACCACATTGGCCAAGTCACTCCCAATGAGCAAAAGTACTACGCCAACCAAGGAGACCAACCCCGCTGATGTCTCAAGCAAGGTAATGGTAGGCATCAGCGCCCCAACGCTGGAAGCCAACGGCGATTTTTTAAAATGGTCTTTAAAATAGTCGAGGTTGCCTTGGTAGTGAAAAACCTTGTCTAAGCCCGATTGTGTAAACAAAATGCCATTGAAAGCCGCAAACAGGATTTTTGCAAGTACCAATACAGGAAAGCCGAGTAGTGTCATGGTCGTTTAGGAGTTATCTTTTGGTGCAATTATACTAAAACCAAAGAGGTTTTGACAGACTTATTTTACGCTTTTTACTACCTGAAACCCTGTTGCACGCGCTTTTGATTTATTTTTGCTAAAAATCGGTTTTGATGAAAAAGCTTCTGAAACAGTTTTTGGCGTTGACAATGGCGTTGCTGGCCCTTTGGGCGGGCAATGGCTATGGCGTGCTGGAACATTCGTGTCAGGAGCATGGAACGCATCGGCATATTCTTTCAAGCTGGGCGGAAACATCGTGTGAACACCAAGAGCACGAAGATGAACATCATCATCACGAGGCCGCTTCGGGTTTTCAGTCTCACGAAGAAGAAGGGCAAGTCAATTTTGTGTACTGTTATGCCGAAGTTACGACCAAAGCTTTGGCGTTTTCCTCTACGGTTTTTGCTCCTTTTATTCCCTCTTTTTCTACATTTTTCTACAGGACTACTTTCTTCCAAAAAGAAGAGATACGTACTGCTTTTTTTGAACCACCCTACGTTTTTCGACGAACGTACGGGCGTTTTCTTCTCGTGCTGGTGCAGCGCTTTTTGATTTAGAAAAAAAGCACGAGTGTGCAAAAAGCAGTAAGCAAAAGGCGAATAGCAAGTAGGCAAAAGGCAAATAAGCAAATGGCAAAAAGGCAAGTTTGCAAAAAGCAAATAGGCAAGAGGGCTTGCCCCTTGCAAACTCGCCCCTTGCCCTTTGCAAATTCGCTCCTTGCCCCTTGCAAACTCGCCTCTTACTTTTTCTCAATTTTTAAATCAAATCTTCATTTTTGATGAACACTTATTGGCAAAAGTCAGCCTTGACGGTCGGACTTGGGTGGGTGTTGAGTACTTGCGCGTGGTCACAACGTACGCTGACGCCCGAAGAAGCCGTGGAAGCAGCGCTCAAGAACAGCCGTGCGTTGAAAGCTTCGAGTTTGGTGATAAAGCAAAACGAGCAACTCATCCGTTCCACCCGAGCGGTTCCTAACCCTGAACTGACGTTCGATAGTCCGACAGGGGTGTTTTATACGTTGGGCGTGCAGCAAAGTTTCCGTTTGCCTACGGTCTATCATCAGCAGGCACAATTACAGCAAGCGTACGTGGGGTTGGCCCAAAAAGACCAAAAAATTACCGAAAACGAGCTGAAATTTCGGGTAAAATGGACGTATCTCAATGCGCAATTTGGGCAGTCGTACCTTCGACAACTTCAAAGTCAGGACAGCGCTTACGCCCAAATCGCCATTGCCGCAAAGAGGAGCTTTGAAGTAGGCACCATCGACAAGCTAGCGTTGGTATTTGCAGAAACGCAAGCAGCGGAACTCCGTAACCAAGTTGCGATGGCTAGTCAAGAGGTAATCTTGCAAAAAAATCAACTAGGGATATTGATGGGGAATGCGCTCGCGCCAGAGGTAGCAGTACTTCCGTTGGACAAAATACCGCTGCTTATGGATACTTTAGGTGATGTGGATTCTGCTCCGCTTGTAGAAATGGCCAAGCAAATGGAAGTGGTTGGTCAAAAGGTAGTTGGGGTAGAAAAAAGCAGCCGACTGCCCAGTTTTGTGGTAGGCTATTACAATCAAGGTACGCCAGAAACGCGGATGGGGCTTCGTCTGCGGGCGGGGGTGAGTATTCCGCTTTGGTGGGGGCAATACAAAAGCCGAATTGAGGCCGCTCAAACGGCGCAAGAAGTCGCCCATGAGCGGACGGAATCGCAAAAACAGCTAGTATCACTCGACTTGCAAATGGCTCAAAATGAGGCGACGAAATTTAAAACGTCACTAGCCTACTACCAAAGTGTGGCCCTACCACAAGCCAATACGATTATTGAAACAGCCCGCCGTTTTTTTGAAAATGGTCAAACCGATTACATCAATTTTCTACGAACGACCAACGACGCCTACACTATCAAACTTCGCTACATCGAAACCCAACGTAGCTATTTTCAGTCGATTTTGACCATACAACACCTAACAGGAAATTTATGAAAAAGATAGATAGCAGCCCCCTAACCCCCGATGGAGGAATTGTTAGAGGGCTCTTTGCAAACTTAAATAAGCTCATTTGTTTGTTGATATGCTTCCTTTGGGGAATGGGGGGCTTTACGTACGCTCAGCACATGCACGCCGATGGTACCATGCACGATGACCATGACCACGGAGCTCATGAGCCAGCGGCTGAAACCATCAAAGCCAAAAAGGCCGAAGCGGTATCGGACCGCTATGAATTGGTTTTAAAATATGAACACTTGCACGCCAACGAAGCGGGAAAACTGACGCTCTACGTCGCCGACCCTGCTACCAATCGACCTATTAGCAATGCGAAAATCGCACTTTCGGCCTCGTTAGATTCCAAAGCTACGTTTGACATAAAACCCAAGGAGGCGGGTATCTATGAGGTTACGTCGCGGTTTAGTCGGGAGCGCACTTTTTCACTCACTGCTAAAATTGAAGGCATCAATGGCCCCGATTTGATGGTGCTGAAAGGGGTACTGGTAGGCCACGACGAGTCGGAACACGCCCACGAGGAAGCCAACGAACAAACGGGTGAGTGGCAAATAGGAAATTGGCGAATGTGGGTGATGTTTGGCGGTGGTTTGGTAATCGGTTTAATCGCCATGTTTTTGGCCATGAGAAAAAACCGAACCCTTTTTTCGATTCTTCTCATCGGTGCTTGCCTTTTTCCGACCTATCAGCCTAGTCAAGCCCAAGACGACGGTCATAATCACGAGGGGGAGCAAAATGCCAAAGGACAACAAGCTAATGGTGATGCGTTTGAAGTACCTAAAGAGACACAATTCCTATTTGAAGTACTGACCAATCCTGTTGAAACGGGCAACTTCCGCGAAACAACCCAGCTATATGGAACGGTGATTCCTGCTTCGACGGGGATGGCGGTGGTGCAGACACCGCAAGTGGGGCGTATCGTTTCGCTTACTACCCGAGTGGGGCAGCGTGTCAACAAAGGACAGACGTTGGCGGTCGTCGAACAGACCATCGACGCCAGTACGCAAGTGAGTTTGCAAGCCGAACGCAACAATTTGGAAGTGGAATTGGCGACGGCTCAAAAGGAGTACGACCGCTTGAAAAAAATCGAGGACATTGCTGCCAAACGTGACATGGTTGAAGCCGAAGCCCGCCTTCGCAAAGCGCAAGAAAACCTCAAAGTGTTTAACAACATTGCTAAAAATGGCAAAGGTAATAGCCGTTTGGTTGCGCTTACGGCACCGATTTCGGGCGTAGTGGCACCGTTTGCGGTGGCGATTGGCTCGACAGTGGGTACAGGCGAAACGCTTTTTACCATTACCAACCTCAGCAAAGTATATGTCGAAGCACAAGTATTTGAGCAAGATGCCGACAAAGTTCGCTTAGGAACGGGCTTTGAGGTGGAATGTCAGCGAGAGAGCGAAAAGCATAAAACCAACCGAGTGCGGTTATTGTCGGCGGCGCAAGTCGTAAACGCCAACCAATCGCAAAAAATGCTCTTTGAAGTTGAAAACCCCGACGGTGATTTTAAAATTGGCGAATACGTGACCGTGCGGGCGCAAGCACGCGACGAAAATCGGACGTTGGCGTTGCCCAATAGCGCGTTAAGCCAGCTCAACGGCAAACCTTGTGTGTTTGTAAAAGAGTCGCCTGAGCGTTTCAGGGTGGAATATGTGGCGATTGGCAACAACAACGGAGCATCTACGACTATTTTGAAGGGTGTACATTCGGGAGAAAAAGTAGTAGTTACTTCTTCGTATCAATTGAAAATGATTTTCCTAAACCAGTAAAGCAAATGGCAAATTGGCAAAATGCAAATAGGAAAAGGGCAAGTTGGTAAGAGGCAAGTTGGCGAGGGGCAAATGGAAAGTTGGCGAAGGGTGAAAGAGTGGTGATGCGCGGTGCTAAGGGTTGCTCACAACCCGCTTAAAGCACGTAAAAAGTTACTTTTAGTTGTAGTAGTAGTCTTTTTGAAGTATTCCTACTTCTTCAATTACTAGCTTTTATTCACAATGCCAGCAAGTCACTTCAAAGAATTGTCAGTTTATAAAAAAGCATTTGAGTTAGCGATGCTGATATACACTATTTCTAAGGGATTTCCCCAAGAAGAAAAGTATGCTTTAACAGACCAAATACGCCGTTCATCGCGAAGTGTTTGCGCTAATTTGGGTGAAGCTTTTCGGAAGAGACGTTATCCCGCCCACTTTATATCGAAAGTTTCGGACGCTGATATGGAAAATACAGAAACTCAAGTTTGGCTTGATTTTTCATTGGCATGTCGATATGTGTCAAAAGCCCAGTTTGAAGACTTGTCTTTAAAAAGTGATGAAATAGGACGACTGTTAAACCATATGATGGCATTTCCAGAAAAGTATTAAAGCTTACAAGTGAATTGACTCGTTAATGATTCGCCCCTTTCATACTTGCTTTTGCTTCTTGCATATTTTCGGTTTTCCCTTTTCACATTTGTCTTGTGCATACTTGCCCTTTGCCTTTGGCATGTTTGCCTCTTGCCCTTTGTTCACTTACAGATTGAGAAAAAATGTTAAACACTTTGATAAAATTCTCGCTAAACAATCGGCTGATTGTATTGGCGTTTGCGGGGATATTGTTGGTAGGAGGGGCCTACACGGCGATTCGACTGCCCATTGATGTATTGCCCGACCTGAACCGTGCCCGCGTGACGATATTCTTGGAATCCAACGGCTTAGCTCCCGAAGAAATAGAAACTCAAGTTGTATTACCCGTCGAAACCGCCCTCAATGGCGCACCTGGAGTAGAGTCGGTGCGAAGTAGTTCGGCGATTGGCTTGGGGATGGTCTATGTGGAGTTTGACTGGAATACCGAAATTTACCGAGCACGGCAGTTGGTGGCCGAAAAGCTCCAAACCGTGACCTTACCCAACGGAATTAAGCCGATTATGGGGCCTATTTCGTCGGTAATGGGACAGTTTATGTACGTTGGAATGAGCGCAGACAGTACTTCGCCTGCCGAACTTCGAACCTTGGCCGATTTTACCGTTCGGCGTCGATTGTTGACTATCAAAGGAGTGTCACAAGTGATTCCGATTGGGGGAGACCGTTTGCAGTACCAAGTGCAAGTATCGAGTAGTAAGCTCAAACAATTTGGCGTAGGACTCGACGAATTGGAAAAAGCATTGTCGCTTTCATCGCGCAATACCACGGGGAATTTTTACTACGAATACGGTTCGGAAGTCTTGATCCGAAACGTAGGGCGGGCGGAATCGCTGGACGATTTGGCCAATACGGTCGTAACCAGCCGACATGGCCAGCCTGTGTTACTCAAACAAGTGGCCGACGTAAAATTTGGAGCGGCTTTTAAGCGAGGTGACGGAAGCATCAACGGAAAGCCTGCGGTGATTATGGCGGTAGAAAAACAGCCAGGTGCCAATACCGTAGCCTTGACCGATGAGGTAGAAAAAGCCTGCCTAGAACTTCGGCCTGCGTTGCCGCGTGATGTGTCGTTGAACCCGAAGATTTTTCAGCAAAAATCATTCATCGAAAACTCCATCCACAACGTCACCGAAGCATTGCGGGATGGGTTTATATTGGTGGTGGTGATTTTATTCCTGTTTTTGATGAATCTCCGTACGACGGTTATTACGCTGACTGCCATTCCGCTGTCTTTGGTGATGACGGCCATTATTTTTCAATTGTTTGATATTTCTATCAATACCCTGACGTTGGGCGGGCTGGCCATTGCCATCGGTGAGTTGGTCGATGACGCCATTGTCGATGTTGAGAATGTCTTTCGGCGTTTGAAAGAAAACCAAGCCGCAGGCAATCCCAAATCAACGCTTCGGGTAGTATATGAAGCCAGTTCCGAAGTGCGCAATTCGATTGTCTATGCTACCATCATTGTGGTTCTCGTATTTGTGCCTTTGTTCTTTATGGAAGGCGTCGAAGGGCGGATTTTTGCGCCGTTAGGTTTGGCTTACATCACTTCGATTATTGCTTCATTGCTGGTGTCGCTTACCGTTACGCCTGTGTTGTGTAGTTTTTTGTTGAAAGGCAAAGAGGCAAAAAGCAAGGGACAAAAGGGCGAGGAGCAAGATACTGTGATGGTGCGGTGGCTTAAAAAGCAGGATATGAGGCTGTTGCAGTGGGCATTGCAGCGTCCCAAGGCTATTCTAGTTACGGCTATTTTGTTGATTATGGCTTCGGTTGGTACGCTTCCTTTTTTAGGAACGGAGTTTTTGCCACCTTTCAACGAAGGCTCGTTTACCATTAACCTTATTGCTCCTCCTGGAACTTCGTTGGAGGAGTCGAATCGGTTGGGGACGTTGGCCGAAAAACGCATGTTGGAAGTCCCCGAGGTAGAATATGCCAGTCGCCGCACGGGGCGAGCCGAACTCGACGAGCACGTCGAGCCTGTCAGCCGTTCCGAAATTGAAGTAGAATTAAAACCCGATACCAAGCGAAGTCGGGATGAAATCATCGCTGAAATTCGAGAGAAACTGTCGGTGATGAAGGGCGTTACCATTGGCGTGGGACAGCCTATTTCGCACCGAATTGAGCACTTGCTTTCGGGAGTGCAGGCGCAAATAGCGCTTAAACTCTATGGAAACGATTTAGCCGAACTTCGTACCACCGCAGGACAAATCAAAAATGTGATGCAAGGCGTTGAGGGGGTGGTGGACTTGAGTATCGAGCGCCAAGTGATGGTGCCTCAGTTGCAGATTCGTATCAAACGCGATGCGCTCCAACGTTTTGGATTGCAGGCTGGAAAAGTGGCAGAAGAGCTAGAGGTGTTTTACAACGGAAAAGTAACGGGACAGATGTACGACGGACAGAAAACGTTTGATATTCTCATTCGTGCCAACGAACACGAACGTTCAAACCTTGAAGCCATTCGCAGTACTCAAATCAGTACTCCCGACGGGACACTGGTGCCTTTGGAACAGATTGCTGACATCGAACAAACCGTAACCGTCAACCAAGTGATGCACGAAAATACGCAGCGGCGCATGGTGATTTCGGCCAATGTTCAAGAACGAGATTTGGGGAGTACCGTCGAAGAAATAAAAAAGCAAGTAGGCAAGTTGCAACTTCCACAAGGTACGTATGTCGTTTATTCCGGACTGATTGAGAGCCAAGAGTCGGCGACACAATTGATTGGCTTACTGAGTCTTATTTCGATTGTTAGTATTTTCTTGGTACTTTTTACCCATTTCAAATCAAGCCGTATTGTGCTTCAAATCATGCTCAATGTCCCTTTGGCACTGGTGGGGAGTGTAGTGGCGGTGTTGCTTTCAGGAGGGGTATTTTCGGTAGCAACGTTGGTGGGTTTTATTACCCTAACGGGAATCGCAAGCCGTAACGGTATCATGATGATTTCGCATTACATCCACCTTGTCGAGCACGAAGGTGAGCATTTTGGAAAAGAAATGATTATCCGCGGATCGCTCGAACGCCTCGTTCCAGTGCTGATGACGGCCTTGGTGGCAGCCCTAGCGCTCATTCCCCTTACCCTCGATTCCCAAGCCGCAGGGAAAGAAATTCTTTACCCTGTGGCGACGGTGATTTTGGGAGGGTTAATATCTAGTACGTTACTTGATATGGTAGTGACCCCCGTTGTGTTTTATGTTTTTGGACAAAAAGCCCTTGATACTTATTTCAAAGAGAAAAATAAGGTTCGGGAGTTTTAAGCATGTTCTAAAATAAACGCAGGGTCGATGGCTAATTTTTGATAAAGTCGTTTAGCTAAATCCATGTTGACTTTACGCTTGCCCGTCATCACTTCTGAGAGTCGGGTAGGCGTGATGTCAAGTAGTGCTGCTAAGTCTTTTTGTTTCAATTTTAACTGAAACATTTTTAAACTCAGCATGTCAGAAAGTGTTTGAGGGGTAGGAATTTGTAAAGGCATGATTGGGATAGCGTCTTCGTAAGCTTCTGCTTGTAAAGATAGATTTCGGAGACGTTCTGTTTCTTCAGGAGAAAGGCTTGTAAAACCTTCATTATGAGTAGCTTTTTGTAAAAACGTCTCAATTTCAGCCATTACTTGCTTGTATTCAGCTTCGGTTTTTAGTGGGGAAGTCATTGTTTAAATAGTGGTTGAGTCAATTTTGTCGTATTCTGCGTGAGTTCCTATGAAACGAATAAATACTGTACGAATGTCTAAAAAAATCATTGTTACTAGGCGATAACGATTGCCTTTTATGTTAAAAACAAATCGCTCATTGCCCACATAGTCAACTGAATTAAAAGTTTGTTTTATGTCAGTAAAATTTGACCAGTTTGCTTCTGAGACAGTAGCAAACCAATCATTAAGCGCATCGTTTGCATCAGCGTGCTTTAGTCCAAACTCACGAATGATTGTTTTTGAAATGATGACCAATTGCGTTTTTGCTTTGGGTTATAAAAATACAAAAAACAAAATTAAATAATCAAAATCAAAATTTTTCTTTTTTGCCAAACCCACCCATCACCCAAATTCAACACTTACCTGACTTTCCCAAGAACGTGTTTTATGAAAATTTAGCGTAAAACCCCAATCTTTAGAATGGGGATGTAAGCGATAATATACCGAAGGATATTTAGGTTTGTGCGAAGGCGATTCATTAGCGCGCCTTTTGATTCTCAATATACTTCGTAATAGCCGAGGCTGAAATACTTCCGATTGATTCGCAATAGTAAGAACGTGTCCACAAAGAGGGTAGTCGGCTTTTTAAGTAAGGAAACTCTTTTCTTAATTCAAAAGAAGAACGTCCCTTCATTCTGGCTACAATATTGGCAGGGCTATCCATGGGAGTCGCCTTTACAAATACGTGGATATGGTCGGGCATTACGTCTAAAGTGGCAATTTCCCAATCATTCTCTATTGCCACTTGCCGAATGATTTCTTTAAG
>NZ_JACIBY010000011.1 GCF_014195535.1 Runella defluvii
ATTTAAACAACTCTTTCGAGGGTTTATTATCACTAAGTCAATATGTCAAAAAACGAGTTTATAAATTATGTATATCGGGTAGGTTTCTAAAACCTCACAGGTCTGGTCTGGTTTGTAACTTCATGCAGAGCAACAAGTCTAAACCCTAAAACTTATATGAAAGGATTAGGGTTATTTGAGCCAGATAAATTTTATCATTTGGTAAATCACGCTGTTGGCAGCGAGAATCTTTTTCGATGTAGCGATAACTACTATTATTTTCTAAATCGGTATGCCTATCACACGCAGGAGGTATTAAAGACGTATGCGTACTGCCTAATGCCCAATCATTTCCATTTATTAGTTCGTGTATGCTCTTGGGACGAACTTGAAAAAGCCCCGAAATTTGAAGGAGTCGTGCACAAATTTGTAATGCAAAAAATAAGTAATTGGCTCAATGGGTATGCGAGAGCATACAATATTAAATACGAAAGGAAGGGCGCTCTTTTTATTGATTACACCAAACGATTTGAAGTAGATAATGAGGAGTACTTTACCGCGGCAGTGAATTATATTCATCAAAACCCCGTCAATCATGGATTTGTATCACATCCTTATGACTGGGAGCATTCTTCGTACCATGCTTTTCTCTCGCAAAAGAGCACAAAACTAAAGCGCGATGAAGTAGTAGAGTGGTTTAGAGGGACAAACGAATTTCAGAAGTTTCATCAAATGAATAAAGGTAACCTAGATGATCTTATAGAGGGGTTTTAGCCTTATTAGTTTTCGTCTTTAGGTAGGTTTACTTCGACTGGTAGGGGCCATACACCGCCTTGACACGAAACGATTCGGTGGTATCGTCCAGCACCATTATTTGGTACTTTTTGCCGCCTTTTTCGACCCGTATTACCACGTGTCCACCTTCGCTTTGGAGGCGAGGCAATAGGTCAGCAATGGCCGTTTTGGCTTCTGGAAGCAGGTTGGTCATAAATACATCGCGCGGGCCTTTGTAAAACTCTTCCGAAAACATCCGCTCAAGCACATCCTTCCCTGGATGCGACGATGCCCAGCTCGGCACCACCATCACGCGTGGCTGCAAGCGAGTCAGTAACGCACCATTTTGGGAATCAGGATAACCGTGGTGGTCAACGAGTTGTACCTCTACTGGCCCTACCACCTGCGCAATTGGCGTTTCTACATCGTGCCACGCGGGTGCGCCAAATCGAATAACCCCTTGTAAATCTCCCCCCGAGAAATAATCGAATTTCCCATAGCGAATCTGAAATACGGCACTGCACATATTTTCGTTGGGAAAATCAGCCGATTTTAGCGAAGACAGCGGTGGAAAAAGTGATGCAGTTTGGTTGCCTGACCCCGTCCACATTTCCCCATTAACGGCAATGTTTCGCACCTCAAAAGGGTATTTTTTGCTCTTCAAAAGCACAAGTTGGTCGTTACTTCCTGCCCGAAAACGCTCAATGTCCATCCCTTTGTGCTGCTGTTGCCATTGCAAAAACCGCCGATAATTACTCACCATCGAATCGGCCGTCATGGGAGTAGGATACGAGTAATCAGGCCAACCTCGGTCAATTATTTTTCGAATTGGAATTAGTTCTCCCACTTCTGTAATTCCAGCCAAGGTATATCCAGCACTCGATTG
Organism: Runella defluvii; assembly: GCF_014195535.1. GTDB lineage: Bacteria > Bacteroidota > Bacteroidia > Cytophagales > Spirosomataceae > Runella > Runella defluvii. Next base: position 1,640 of record NZ_JACIBY010000011.1, read on the forward strand.
CTTCATAACATTGAGAGGTGTACCCATGTGGTCGTCGTGGAAATGAGAAATTAGGGCGTAGTCAATAGCGGGCGAGGTCTGGTGCGCCAATGCTTTCTGAACATAGCGCGCTATCCACTCCCCTGCCTGTCGTTCGTTGGAGGGTTTTGTTGGGATATTTCGGGGCTTATTCGTCCGCCAATCTCGCGAATTAATAGCGCCCGCATCCACCAGCAAGGTTGTTCCGTCGGGAAATACCAGCAGCGTAGCACTACCTTGTCCTGTGTTGATGTGGTGAATATCTAACCCACCTTCTTTCCACTTCGGCAATGGTTTCCCTACCTGCTGCGCCAAGGAGCAAAGGGAAAAAAGGCAAAGAACAAGGAGCAAAGCCAGCCGTACAGAGGGTTGCTCACAACCAACGACTGCTGGGAATGTCGAGTGAAGACGGGGTCGCCCGAGCGATGCAGAATGTCGAATATATTGAGCGTAAATCATTTCCGTGGGGAGGGTTGCTCACAACCCGACGACTGCTGAGAACGTGCAGAATGTCGAATATATTGAGCGTAAATCATAATCCAATGAGTAATGAAACGAAAGAAAAAACCTAAACTGGAAACCGTAAACCCTAAGCTAAAAACACCTCTCACTTCACCAATCGTTTGCGCAACAAAAGGTACAAGCCTAACGTCAGCAACCATTGCCCAATCATCAAGGGGAAATTGAGCTCGTTCATCATCCAAATGGTCGCCGTAGGAATAGAGCTACTCGGATAGCCCACGACCAAAAACGCGTACAAATTATTAGCCGCATGAACCCCCAAAGGCAATTCCAGGCTTCGGTCATACACCGTAAGAAGGCCAAAAAACACCCCTACGCCAATGTAATAAATCATGGCAATGCCCAATGAACCTGCCGCTTCTACTTCATCGTTGAAACTATGCGCCAGTCCAAACAAGATAGCGGGAATGGTCACTCCTACCCAAAAATTCCAAGAACCAATGCCCTGCATCAAATACCCCCGAAAAAACAATTCCTCAAAAGAGGTTTGAAAAGGAATAAAAAGCAGCCCCACAATCAACGATGGCAAAAACTCCGACCAGTTGAGGCTTAAACGGTATTTATCAGGAAAAAGCAAATAAGTAACTAGCTCCACGGCTACTGAACAGCCAAGCCAGAGTCCGCCCGACGCCGCCACGCGTTTCCAGTTGACTTGCCCCGACGGGACAATCATCGTAAACGGTGAGCGCTTGTGAATGTACTGTACACAAAACCAAAGTGTACCCAAGGCTACGACGAAGGAGAGAAAAACCAACGCCATCACCAAGTAAATAGGCAAAGGTTGCTCGTTTGAGCGCAGTTCGACCATTGCCCAAGCGCCTGGGATAGACCCAACGACGTTGGCAATAACTACCAGCAAAAAAACCGCTACGTAAAGGCCAAGGCGGTTGTCGCCTTGCTTAGAAGCGTCAATAAAGGAGTTGGGTTGAAGGGGAAGCATAGGGGTATTTGCAGCAATTTAAGACATTTTGTCATTAATAAAAAATGAAAATTTCGCCAATTGCGACATTTTGTCATTAAAATTATCAAAAAAATCGCGTGGTACAGGATTTGACCTTAGTAAGGCGTTGATGCAGTAAAAAAAGCCAATAACTAGCACAACTCAATTACAAACAACATAAAAACTTAAAACTACTAGCAACCATGGCAACTTTAGTAAAAACCAACGGCAACTTCCCCACTTTGTTCGGCAACGTATTCGGAAAAGATTTTAACGAGCTTTTTGCTCCCGCTAACTTGACAAACTACGGTGTCCCTGCCGTAAACATCGTTGAAGGCGAAAGCGGATTCCGTCTTGAGGTAGCTGCTCCAGGTTTGAAGAAGGAAGATTTTAAAATCAACTTGGAAAATAATGTGCTGAGCATTTCGGCTCAAAAAGAGCAAAAAACCGAAGAAACTACCGAAAAATATACGCGCAAAGAGTTTAGCTTTAACAGCTTCCGCCGCTCTTTCACGTTGCCGAATACCATCGACGGCGAGAAAATCGTAGCTACTTATACCGACGGGGTGTTGAACGTAGAGCTTCCTAAAAAAGAAGAAGCGAAGAAAACTCCTCGCTTGATTGAAATTGCGTAAGTACGTTTGTAGGTTGGGGTCGAATGTATATCGCGGTATGAGTACCGCGATACACAAATTAGAATGTGCGTCGGGGTACTCATACCCCGACGTTTTTTTTATAACAACACTATATCGTTGGCGTTGGCGACTTCAAAGTTTTGAGTACGTAGATTTTGGACAATCACCACAGAAGATTCACGGGCTTTGGCCACTGCTACCAAATTCCCTTCCGCATTAAGCAACTCCACCACTTCGCCCGCTTCAAAATCGCCCGCTACGTTTTTAATACCAACGGCCAAAAGGCTTTTCCGATTTTGAAGGGCTTGCGCAGCGCCATCGTCGATGGTAATACGGCCTGCCACCAAACTCCCACTGCCCAACCAGCGATTACGCGCCGAGAGGCTATTGTCTTGAGGAGCAAAAACGGTTCCTGTTTCTTCACGAATCGCGTGCAAAATGCCATCGGGTTCGTTCATTCCAAAAATAATGGTACGAATACCCATACGCGTCGCCAATTTCGCAAACGTCAGTTTCGACGTCATCCCTCCTAAGCCTACACTTGATTTATCGCTTCGCACAAACTGAAACACGTCATTGACCTGCAACACGCGCGGAATCACTTGGCCTTTATCATCCAGCAAACCTCCTACCGACGTACAAAGCATCAGGGTATCTGCCCCAAACCCTACGGCGATAAGCGTCGCGAGTTCGTCATTGTCCGAAAATTTCAACTCGTGGCTACTGACCACGTCGTTTTCGTTGACGATTGGAATGATGCCGTTTTCCCACAGTTCTTGAAAGGTATCTTTCATTTGTAAAAACTGGTCGCGGTTGGCAAAGTGTCCGCGTTCGCACAGGCTTTGCGCTACGGGAATATCATAAGGCGAGAAAAACTGCGCGTATTTGTTCAACAACAATAAGTTACCGATGGCCGCTGCCGCTTTGCGTTGGGTGATTTCTCCCGCGTAGCTGCGGATGTATTGTTTCCCCGCCGCCACGGCTCCCGACGACACAATAACGACGTGGTAGTCGGTGTATAACTGCGCTACTTGGCGGGCAATTTCCACCATCACAAGCTGATTGAGTTCTCCGTTCGCTTTGGTGATGGCTGCACTTCCGAATTTTAAAACTAAGATGGGCTTTGACATACAACTCGTAATCTTTGCCGCAAAGGTACAAAGGCTGACCCAAAGAGTACACTACTTTTCAATCGTCAATTCATCTTTTACCTTCCCGTCAGGGTCGAGGCAACGATACACGAGGCGGTTGCCGTCGATGCGGATGTGCTGATACACAGGGCCGCTTTGAAAACGCGCTGCTGCATAGGGCTCCTCGGGCCATTCTTTGTGGTGACTCGGGATGCTAATGGAAATGGTATAAATCGTCCCGTTTTTTGGGGTTTCTACTATTTTTTCTGCCTTCATGGGCTTGCTGCGCATGTAATAATGCACGTGCCCGCTCATGACCATGTCCACGTGGTAACGGTCAAAAAGAACGCCCCACTCTTTGCGGATTTGCGAATAGTCTTCTTCAAAATTATAGGGTGGAAAATGCAGCATCACAAACTTCCATTTGGCTTTTGAATTGGCCAATTGCTGTTCTATCCAAGCCGTTTGTTCGTGGTTCAAAAACGTCCCGTCAATCATCACAAAAAGGGCATTTTGGTACTCAAACGAATACGTACGCTCTTTGGGCAACTGCGCAGGCCCGTTGGTAGGCAAGCTAAAAAGTTGTTGGTACATCGCTGCCCCAAGGCCGTCTTGGCTATCGTGGTTGCCTGGAATGGGCATCAGCGGTTTATAACTCAAAACATTGCCTGAATGATGAAAAAACTCGTCCCATTCGTCGCGGTTCAGGCCCGTACTGACCAAATCTCCGATGATAGAATAAAACGAAATTTCGGGGTGGCGGGCTAACGTTTTTTGCGCCATTGCTCCCCAGTCGGGCGACTTGTGGGTATCGCCAAACCAAATGAACGAAAAGCCTTCGGGCGTAGCCGCTTGGGTTTTAAACGACGCTACTTCCGACCAGCCACCGCTCGCCGAACCTACCCGATAGTAGTACGTAGTGGCGGGTTGTAATCCTTTCAAATGCGCCGAAAAATGATTGATGTAACGGTCGTTGCGAAGAAGTCGGTCTTCTATCGTTATCATCGAAGCTTCTGTCCGTACAGTATCCTTTGTTTGGGCTTTCCAATAGAGCACTTGCCCTTTTGTTACGTTGGGTCGCGTGCGCCACTGCACGTCCATCGTTGTTTTGGGATCGCCGCTGAGGTTGAGCACTACTTGGTCAGGACGCGGCTGCGACGGGTAAAGTGTCTGTCGAAACGCGTTTTTTAAATGAGCTTCCCGCGCCCGTCCCCGAATCGTCGTAAAGAGAATTTGACCTCGTAACGACTCAGGCACTTCTTCAAGTACCAAATCGTCCCAATCGTGGTAAGTAAACGCGCCCACTTTCATTTCGCGAAACTGTTGATTGGCAGGCAACACCCGCGCAATCTTTACTTTGTCACCCTTTTTTTGAGGACCGACGCTGATAAAATAGACAGGACGGTGTTTGTCAAATCCGTTTATTCCCAACTGAACGGTTCCTTTGTTAAACTTCTTTTGCCAAACTTCGTAGGTATATTCTTCGTTTTTGACTTGCATAGTAGTTTTTTGGAAACCACTTTTAGCCAGCCAAAATGGAGGAACTTTCTGGGCTTGGTCGCGCATGAGCGAAACCACCACGGGCGCGTTTACCTCAAACGTCCAATAGCGCGTCGCTAAAATTTGGCGTTCTTGTGCCGACAAAAAATCAAGAATGTATTCGTCCGAAATTGTGTCTAACTGAGCGGGAGTCAATTGTTGGTACAAGCGCGTCACCGCGCCGTCGAGTACTTCTTTGACCGTGGTTTGGGCTTGGAGTTTGAACGTAAAAAAAGCAAGAAAAACGAATGGTGTGAGAAAACGTAATTGCATAAAAATCAATTAATTAAAACTTATTTGTACCTTCCCGAAAGTTTTAAACTTTCGGGAAGATGGTAACTTTCGGGAAGGTGCAATTTCCTACTTCGCAGGATACTGCTTTTCGAGCCAAGCAACGATTTTTGAAAACACATCTACCGCCGCCGATGCACTCATCCCGTGTTTTTCTTTTGGGTAAAGCTCTAACTGAGAAAGTGTTCCCAGCGATTGTAGCTTTTTATGGAGATTTTCGGCCTGACTGACATTTACCAACGGGTCTTCAACCCCGTGGAAGGAAATGGTAGGCACCGATGTTTCTTTGGTCAAATGTAATAACGGACTTGCATCAACGCAGATTTGGGCTTTGTGGTCGGGTGTTCCCAGAAAGCGAATGACGGTATTGTCAGCATCGCTGCCGTCGGGACGGATGGTTTTGTCCGTCAAGTCGGTAGGCCCCCACAAGTTGACGACGGTTTTTACCTGTTTTTTTGCGTCGTGTTTGTAAGCGTACAGCATCGCCAAATGCGCCCCTGCGCTGCCGCCCATGAGGGCAAATTCGTTGCCGTTAAAACCGTACCGTTTTGCCTTGCTCGACAAAAATTCAAGTGCTTTTTTTACGTCTTCAATTTGAGCAGGGAAAAGGTTTTGACCCTCTTTTACCAAACGATAATTGATAGAAACCACCATGTAACCCCGATTCCCGACCAACTCTTCAATCAACTGTTTGGGAAATTCGCTTTTATCTCCTCGGTTCCACGACCCTCCGTGAATATAGACAATCAGCTTGGTGTTACTGTTGTGATTGTCAGGATAAAACGCATCAAGCAAATTCTGTTTCCCTTCAGCATCGCCATACGACACATCCAACAGCGACTGATAGCTTGGTTTCTTGGGCAACGAGGCTGCATTTTGGCTCAGTCCATTTCGCCAGCCGTTGGCATTTAAGTACTTTACCAATGCTTCGGGCTGGTCGGTTTGAATGCCATTGACGCCTTTCTGAAGCGCATTGTTCCATGCTTCGGGGCCTTCCGAAGGGCTTTGAACATCTAACCAAACGCTTACGCCCTCACTTTGGGCGGCTTGCACCATTTCTTTGTCATAGATGTTATCGAGCGCCTCGATTTTGACTTGTCCCAGAAAATACCGCAGTTGGTCTTTGTTTTTCACCTCGTCAAACAAGCTCGTCATCAACGGCATTTGGGGAGCCACGCTTCGCCATTTTTTGTAGTCGGGGACTTTGTTCAAATAGACAACTATTTGATTTTCCATTCCCTCCGCCTGAATCTGTTTCCAGGTTTCGGCTACGTCCGCATTTTTAAAATCGAGGTAGATATGAATGCGGTTTTTGCACAAACGCAACACCTCCCGAAACTCAGGGATTCGGTAGGCCGTTGGGTCGTCGGCTTTGGGATTTTTGAGTTGAAGCGATTGAAGTTCGGCCCACGTTTTGTCCGATACGTTGCCTTTTCCATTGGTCATGCGGTCAACGGTGGCATCGTGGTGAATCATCAAAATACCATCTTTGCTCGTCCGTAGGTCAATTTCAACGTAATCAGCGCCGCTTTTGATGGCTTCTTCGTAAGACGCCAAGCTATTTTCGGGAACATTGACGTGGTTGCCTCGGTGAGCAATGACCACCAATTTATTCTTGGAGGTAGGAAGAACGGGAGCTGTTTGAGCAACTCCCGTAAAAATGCTAAGTAGCGCGATAAGCAGTGTTATCGCATACCTTTGGGCATATTTCATAGAAAAACGAATTAACTATCTCAGTTGAAAGGGCGTCTTTGCATCATGTTCTGACATGAGCTTATTGAAATACTCTTCCAGAATGACAGAGTACTCTGGAGCCATTTCAGTTGCTCCCAGTCCTACCAACAATTCGTCAAATTCCTCTTTCGATAGCTTGTTGCTTAATAGCTTATCGACTAGGTACTCTGGACGGGAGTGTTCCATGGTCATTTGTTTATACAGTATATCTAAAGTACGCCAAAGACTACCCAAAAGACTACTTTAAAGCACCTTTTTCTGGTCTGTCAGAAATACACGGGTACTTACCGTGTAGGTTCCTCCCTCTGGGTTTTTATATTTTAAGTCAACGTAAAACGCTTTGTAGCCGCTGCTTGGGTAGTTTTCTTTTAGCTTGATTTTTGACGTATTCGAGACTCCCAACGACTGACTTGTCCACTTCTCGTTTCTAAAATCTTTGTCTGCCGAAGTAGCCGACCATACAATCGCATCGACTAAACCATCACTTGCCGTATTTATACTCAATTTCACGCCTTTACGGCTCGACGACGCCTTCCATTTTGGGGTTGGATACGCACGGTTGTTGATGGTCGTTCCAAAAAAGGCACTCAATGCTTCCAATGCTTGCGCTCCGCCACCCAAATCGTGCCCTGCGTTGGGTACGTAGTGAATCATGTTTTGTCCAGGAATCTGGTCATAGTAATGTTTGATGGCATCCACCGTCCAGTATTCGTCGTTGGTGCCAATGAAAATAATTTTGGGCACTGTCAACTTTGCACGGTACGAATACGGGTCAATCATGGTCGTAATGGCGGCTCCTTTGGGCGTATTGGCCGTTTGGGGAATCTCCAACTTTACGTAATCTTCGATTTGAACGCTGTACTCACCGTAGCTTTTGAGCTGATAATCAAGCGTTGCTGGCATGTTGAGCATGTCAATCACCATCGGCCCGATGGCCTTTACACGCGCATCGTCAATCGCTGCCGACAGCCACGTTGTCCATCCACGTTTTGAAGCGCCTGTTACTACAAAGCTATTAACCTCGTGGTTGAGTTTTTGTTTTGAAAATGCCTGCACGGCGTCCATGGTTTTCACTGCACTTTTCACCATCGGAAACAACAACGGCCAGGTATAATCGCCGTCCTTTTTGAAGTTGTGCAAGGTGTAAGAAATGAGCGCATCTTCGGTCAATTTGCCATAAAGTGGTTGGTTAGGCGCTTGTTTCAACAATACTACAATGGCTTTATTTTTGGAAGAAATCCCCGCCAGCGGCAACCAAAGCTTGTCTTTGGTACTCCAGTTGGGTTGCTCGTCTTTATTGGAACCACCCGTAATAAACAACAGCGCGCCATCGTGGGTATTTTCTTTGGGAACAAACACCGTAAGCTGGTGACGCCACGTAATTCCTCGCCATTTTTGGGAAGTCAAGAGAAGGTTATAGCCCGTCACGTCACCCATCGGAAACGAGTCTTTCAATTCCCACGTAAAGGTATCGTCACCGTTGTTGATGTAACTTTTTAGAGCAGTTTCGGGGGTAACGTTTGCTTGTTGGGCCCGAAGTAGCGGCGTAGCGACCCAAACGATGGTCGCTATCAAAAAGTGTTTAAAAAATGGCTTACGCATTATGATTGGAGTTAGAGAGTTTTAGGGTTATAAATGAATTTTTCGTTCTTTGAGCAATTTCAACAACAACTCGGGCTCATCGGTTTGCACCACGTTTGCTCCGTGTTTGAGAAGCTGCCCCAGTGCCTCGTCAGTTTTGCCTGCCCGAAGCGCCGCATCCACGGGACCCAGTGCATTTATCCAAACCCGCGACGAATGTTTTTTGATGGTTCCCACCACTTCGGGGGTATAAAACGAGAAGTCGATGTGGACAATTTCGGGCTCAAACAACGCAATGGCCGAATCGGCTTCGGACAGCGAATGTGCCCGTGGCATCATCATGTAGTGTTTGTTTTTCTTGTCAACGTACTTCAGGATTTCGTAATCACTATCAAAGAAAATGACAATATCTTCGGTCTTGGTTTTTTGTATTACCTCCAAAACCGCGTCCATTTTGTCGGTTTTTAGGTCTAAATCGACCAAAATATGGCCTTTTGCCAACAAAAGCGCTTCTTCCAGCGTCGGAATTTTTTCAGTGGTTGCTTTGCCATTTTCAACCAAAAAAAGCTGATTAAGCTGCGCAAAAGTCATTTCTTCTAACTTTCCCTTGCCCGTTGTGGTGCGATTGACCGTCCCGTCGTGCATAATGACGGGTACACCGTCGGAAGTTACTTTTACGTCAATCTCCAAAATATCTACCCCTAGCCGTATCGCTTCTTTGATGGCGGGAATGGAGTTTTCGGGAAATTGGTTGTGCGCTGCTCGGTGCGAGGCCACCAGTACGGTAGTCGATTTTGGATTCAAGAAATCTTTTTTGATGTCTTTGACGTTTCGTTGTCCCCAAACCGTCCCCATCGACAACCCCATCATGCTCCACCAGAGCCACTGTTTTTTCATCATTTTATCGTTCAATTATTGCGCCTTCGGACTCTCTTTAACGAGTTTTAAGGCTTGTTCCATGTAAATTTCGGCAGTCATTTCTCCCAAACTGGTTCGGCTCACGTACTCATAGCGTTTGAAACTATTAAAATCCACTTTGGTGAGCATGTACCCAAAGGCGTCGTTGGTAAGGCCAAACAAAAACGGTAATTTGGTGTTCATGTTTCGCTTTAAGTAATAGCCAATGTTGGGCAAAGCTTCTCCTGGAATGGTCAGGATTTGGGCAGGGCCAATGTTCAATAGATTCACCTGCGTACTCACGCTGGCGTCTTTGGCGTTGGGGTGTTTGAGGGGTGAGTTTTTTAAAATATAACGCATCAATTCTGACTCTACGGGAAACTCTACCGTGCGCGCCGTGCAGTACAACGAAGCATTATCGAGGGTCGGGGCGGGAGTAACAATGCGCAGGGCTTCGTCGGCCAGCAGTTCGCCGATTCGGACACACTCTTCCCACGTATTGGCTTCGTTGTTCGACTCACGACGGTTATCAGCCGTGACCATTCCTCCTTGGGCACTGTTCATAAACAAGGCTATTCCGCCCACTTTTGATTCGATACGATCGTACAACGGCCCGCACATATCGGGACTCATAATTCCTCTTCCCGAGCCAATGATTTCGGGGTGAATGGCGTAGTTGACCAACGTTGCAATCGTTTTTCCTTGTTTGTTGGTCGCCTGAATCACGCCACAACGCGGGTCGTACAGCTGCGGAGCGTAGTAGTTGTACGCAATTTGACCTTTGGCTTCCCCCACCGCGATTTTCAGCGTGGCAGGTTCCAATTTTGAAACTGCCTCATTGACGGCATCGGCGATTTTTTTGACACAATCGTCCAAGTACTTCAAATCGGCCGACGACTTGCCCGTCTGGTCAGGAAACGCGTACGCATCGGGGCCACTGTGGGTGTGAGTGCAGCCAATCAACACATTTTCGGGAGGAATGCCTTTGATGAGCGCCCGCGATTTATTGCCCAACACCGACGACCAGCCAAGGTTATCGACGCCTACGATTGCCACGCGCGTTCCCCCTTTTTCGAGTACCATCACGCGGGCAAATAAGTCACCTTTTTTCTCCGTGGTAGGCTTAGGCGTACCTATCCCTCCCGAGGCAGGAAGCAGTGGATTGGGCGTGATGACCCGCAACGCCGCTCCCACGCGCAGCTCCTGCGCTATGCTCGCCACTGCTAACCAACTCCAAGCGATTACGCCAAGTATTATTCGTTTTTTCATGTTGTTTTCTGTTTGGGGTTAAAAGTTGCTTCTTCTTCGCTGGTCGGGTTGAGAGCAACCCTCCTCACTGTCATTCGACATTCGCAAACTCATCGGGTTGTGAGCAACCCTCTGCACTGAATGAAGACAGCAGCCCGCCGCACTGAGTAAGCAACTTTCTTACTGAAACTCTCCTAAAGAGCATACGGTAAACTTACATTTGTGGACTATTGAATAGAGGTATGTGCAAAAAAAGGTGGAAAGTTTTCCACCTTTTTTTATTCTCTTCAACTCTTATTCTTACCAAGGTTTGCTTGTTCCTTGGGCTACCCAAGGCTTCGACCATGGGCTATTTTTGCCATCTGCCGCCGAAAACTCGGTTTGTTCTAGTTTACTCATCGCACTTTCGGTATTCACCTTATTCAAATTACGTTCGTCGAGCATGTAGAAAAACCGAACTGGCAATACTTTGCGCTTGGCTTGTGGCCCTGCTACCAACGCAGGAAACCCTGTTCTGCGGTAGTCAAACCATGCTTCTTGCGCCGCCGTCCAACTCGAAATCCATTTTTGCTCGATGATTTGTTTCAACGTTCCGTCGTATTTTACCCCATCTCCTGCAATGTAAGTAGCATAGCTGCTTCCTACGCCCCAAGTATCTAAAGAGGCTTTTACTCCTGCTTCATAATGCGTTTTGGCATCGCCTACCGCCCAGCCTTTCAGCGCAGCTTCGGCCAAAATAAACCGTATTTCGGCAGCCGACATCAAACGCGACTTCAAAAGTGTTCCTTTGGCTTGTTTGTAAATGTCGTTCAACCACGATACGTGCGGGTTATTGGCCGCTTGTTCGGCGGTTGGGCTAAGGTTGTAAGAAGCTCCCCCCACAATCGCCGTTGGAAGACCCACGTACTCGTTGGTATTATAGTCTTTTCCAGCCACTTTATCGGGCGACAAATAGCGTTTGCTACCGTCGATTTTGTCCGTTCCTTTGGGCAAAGATGGATCCACTACCAACTGAATTTTTACCTTATTGGCCCAAACTCCCAGGCGCGGGTCTTTGATTGCCAATAATCTATCTACAAACGTAGCCGCCATTTTGATACGACGGTAGTTACTTTCACTGGCATCATAAATGGCGTTGGCAGGCCAAGAATCGTCGTTGCTATTTCCCGCAAAAGGCATGGCGCAGTCGTCAGCAATGGCCGTGATAATGGGATACTGCGTCGCATTTCCTACAATTTTTTCAATACCTGCTTTGGCTACATCAGGTTTTTTGCTCGAAATGCGCATGTAATAACGCAACGCCAAGGAGTTGGCTAACTTACGCCATTTGGCAGGCGCTCCCGCATAATAAACATCGGCTGTACCAACAGTTACGGGATAGTCTGTCGCATTTTTGGAGAGCAAGGTGTTTGCTTTCTCAAGGTCGGCCAAAATTCCCGTGTAAATCGCCTCTTGCGAATCGTACGAAGGGAACGTATTGGCAGCGCCGCCATCGGCTCCTTTCAAAGCCGAAGTGTAAGGCGCATCCCCCCAAAGGTCGGTAATCAACCCAAACATCATAGATTTCATCACCAGCGCGATGCCTTGATGCAACTCTGAGTTGGTAGCAATGGCACGGTCATAGACGTATTGGTTGTTACGCAAAATATCGTAGTAGCCCGCCCAGCTTTGGCTTCCGCCCCAATCGTACTCGTTGTGGCCGCTACTCCAGCCGTCTTTTTGGGTATGCTGCATCACGCCTGCAATGTCTTGGTAGCCCAAGTTGACAAACGCTTTTCCGCTTTCGGTCAAAACGGTTGATAACACCAAGTTTGGATTGGCATTAGCGGGGTTGACGCCGTTGGGGTTTTCGTTGAGTACAGTTAAATCTTTACAAGAAAATACTGTACAAGAAAACAAAAGCACCAAGCAAGTTGATTTAAAGTTCTTGATTTTCATTGCCTTACTATTGTTTATGTTTTCTTAGAATGTGAGACCCAATTTAAAACCGACTGGAATAACCCAAGGATTGACGTTGTAGCGTTCGATACCTTGTTTAAACTGGCTTCCGCCGCCTTGTACACCTGATTCTTGCTGGAATGCCATTTCTGGATCAATGTTGATTTTGGCGGCTGTCCAAAGAATGATGTTACGGCTATAGACCGAGAAGTTGGCACTTTGTACACCGACTTTTTTCAACCAGCTCTGTGGCAAATCGTACCCAAGCGTAATTTCACGCAGCTTGAGGAAAGAGGCATCGTACAAAAACGCTCTCGTAAACGACCAAGCGGTACTTCCTGCAAATGGTAAAACCAACGTCCCTGTTTCTCCCAAGTTTTCTTTGAAACCTGTTGGATTTCCGTTGGCATCGTAGCCCGTTGCTATTACTCCAGGAATAAATACTCCTCCGTAAGGAAGCGTGTAAGGACCATACTTAAACGGATACCCACCATAATCAGGCGTTGGCCCACCTACCAACGGGAAGTTGTTGCCGTTGATGAGCACCATTTTGTCTTGGTTTGCCACCAAATAATCGCGGAGGGCTTTGCCCGTCAACCCGTTAGGATTGAATAGTTTATCCAAGAACAACTGCGACTGTCCGTTTTCTTCCCCGAAGCGATAGGTTTGTGACACAAAGTCGCCACCATTACGCCAGTCGAAAGACATACTCAAGCTAAAGCCTTTGTACGAAATCGAGGTCTGCAAGCCCATGATAAATTTAGGGTTGAAGTTTCCGATTTTGTTTCTCGTATTGATGGCATCAATCGACTGCCACTTGCCTGTTTGGTCCAAAATAGGGTAGCCATAATACGGCGATTCTTTGCTTTCAACCGTCACTACTTTGGCGTCATAAATATCTCCAATCTGCTCACCTACGTACGTCCAAGCACCTCCTTTGGCATCTGTCCAGAGTGTATAGTAAGGCAAGTCATCCGAAAGTTGCTTGATGGTGGTACGGTTGCGGGTCCAGTTAGCATTGATGTCCCAGCGCCAGTTGTTGCGGTCGATGGGCGTTCCACCCAACACAAATTCAAAGCCTTTGCTCACCAAAAGTCCTGCATTGATGTTTTTAAGGGTATAACCCGACGACGGCGGAAGTTTGGTACTTAGAATCTGGTTGCGGTTTTCTACCATGTAGTACGTACCAGAGAAGCGCAAACGATTTTTAAACAAATTAAGGTCAATACCACTTTCGTACGACGTTACGATTTCTGGTTTGAGGTCAGAAATAAGGAGCGTACCTGGCGTACTGAGGCGCGGTACACCATCCCAAGTACCTGCGTTGCCCAGCGTTCCGAGCAATTGGTACGGGTTGGCGTCGTTACCTACCTGAGCAAATCCTGTACGAAGTTTCAACATACTGATTTGGTTGGTCAACGGAAGCATTTCGTTCACCAACAAGCTCAACGAAGCCGATGGGTAGAAATACGAGCGATTGGCCGCAGGGAGCGTACTTGACCAGTCGTTGCGGGCAGTTACGTCCAAAAACACCATGTCTTTGTACCCAATGTTTGCCAATCCGTAGCCACTATAAATAGCTCTTTGGAACCACGAGCTGTTGTAGTCAAGGTTAGCAGGGGCAATGTTTTGGATGGTGTAAACCCCTGGTACAATCAAACCTGTACCACTTTTGGTAGCATTGGTAACGTTTGAGCCTTTTTGGTAACGGGCATTTCCACCCACCGAAAACGACAAGCTTATGTCTTTAATGTCTTTCTTGTAAGTGGCTAAGAAATCGGCATTGCTTTCAAAATTGGCGATGTCGATGATTCCGTACGCGCCACGCGGGTCGTTGGTGTAGCTATTGGCTACCTTCATTTCGCGTTTTTCGTTGTAAGTATCTATGGCATAGCGGCCCATCAAACTAATTTCGGGCGTAATCTGCCATTCTGCTCTGATGTTTCCAAACGCACGGTCGCGCACAAAACTATTGTTTACTTCGTAGGCTAAGAAGTACGGGTTATTCCAAATGCCTTTGAACTGCGAGCGCTGCTGCAACCCTTCCTGCCCTGGCAACCAGTAGTTTTCTAAGTCACGGATATCTGTATGCGGCGACACAGCATAGGCCCATTGGAGCGGGTTGGCACCTCGGTTTCCTGCGGGGCGGTTGTTTGAGTTAGAGCGGCTCAAGTCTAAGTTGGTACTCACCCGCAGTTTGTCGCTTACTTTGACCGATGTATTTAAGTTGATGGTATTTCTAAACAAATCAGAATTGGGGATAATGCCCTTGTGCTGCATGTTTGAATACGACAAGCGGTAGTTGAACATATCGGTGCTGTTGGCAATCGAAACGCCGTTGGTGGTTGTCACCCCTGTTTGCACAAAGTTTTTGACGTTATTTGGGTGCGACACAAGCGGCATTTTCATGGGCTTTCCATCGGCGCCAATGGGGCTGTTCCATTGTACTTCTTCGTAGCCTTTGTCCAAAGCTGCGCCGTAAGTAGCCGCAACGTTTTCTTGAACCAAACCTCCAAATGGATTACTCAAAGGTGTGCCACTGATGGCAGGTGGAATGGCCGAAAACTGTCCTGTTCCAAACTGAGTTTGCCATTTCAAATACTTAAATGGTTTGTCAAAAACTGTATTAGACGTAATCGAAACGGTCATTTTTTTGGCTTTAGAGCCGCTTTTTGTGGTTATAAGCACCACGCCGTTCCCCGCCCGCGAACCATACAACGCCGCTGCACTTGGCCCTTTCAAAATCGACACACTTTCGATATCGTCGGGGTTAAGGCTCGAAATAGAGTTCCCAAAGTCAGCACGGTTATCGTTCCCGACTTGGCTAATGTTGTTGAGGGTGTTGGCCAACGGCACCCCATCGACCACAAACAAAGGCTGGTTGTCGCTGCTCAACGAAGTAGCACCGCGAATCACCATACTCACCGATGACCCCGTTCCGCCCGTTGAGCTGATAGTCACCCCAGCCACTTTTCCCGCCATGGCGTTCAAGACGTTTTCTTGGGCCACGCGGTTCAGGTCTTTGCTGTCGATTTTACCCACAGAATACCCCAATGATTTTTCTTCGCGCTTGATACCCAAGGCGGTTACGACCACTTCTTTCAGGTTTTCAATCCCTGGCGTGAGCACAATGTCCACCACATTTCGGTTGCCGACGACTACTTCTGAGGCATCATAACCGACAAACGAAAATACCAACGTTGGATTAGCGCCGCTGACTTCGATGCTGTACGCTCCAGTGGCGTTACTGGTCGAACCCTTTTGGGTTCCTTTCAAGATTACATTGACTCCTGGCATAGGAGCACCGTCTTCTTTGGAAGTAATTTTTCCAGTGACGGTTCGTGTTTGAGCTATGGCTTGGGAAATACATAGCCCAACTACCAACATCATCATTCCCAAATACCTCAGCATCTGAGAAGGTGTAGAGTTTTTAATCATGTTATTAATTGGTTAAGTAGTTGTATTATTCCCTTTTACGTATGCCAAAGTAAAAAGGGCTATCCACATTTACCTTTTTTTACAACCAATTGAAATAAAGTAACATAAAAGCCATTTTGGAAACATTTAGATAAAAAAAAGGGCAGAAATATTCTGCCCTTTTTTTGTTCAACTAACCCAAAAAATTACCAAGGCTTATTCGTCCCTTGAAGAACCCAAGGTTTCGACCATTGGCTATTTTTTCCTCTTAAACCAGAATGTTTTGTTACCTCTAATTTATTGATAGCTGCGTCAGCATTGGTACGGTTGAAGTTTACTTCATTGTCTCCGTAGTTGAAACGAACCGCCACAACAGGCTCGGCCGAAGCAGGCCCTGCTTTCAACGCTGGCAAACCTGTACGGCGGTAATCAAACCACGCTTCCGTTGCCATTGTCCAGTTGGCAAGCCACTTTTGCTCCATCACTTGCGCCAAGGTATTGTTAAATGCAACCCCTGGTTTAGCTATAAACGCATCATACTGCGAACCTACTCCCCAAGTTTCAAGAGAATTTTTGACACCTGCATTGTAATTCGCCTGAGCGGTTCCTACCGACCAGCCTTTCAAAGCTGCTTCGGCCAAAATAAACGACGCTTCGGCCGATGATGCCAAACGCGCTTTCAACAATCCACCGCTGCTTCCACGGTAAATTTCAGCCAACTGAGATACGTGCTGGTTTTGTACCGTTTGGCCAGGCGTTGGGTTGTTGTTGTAGGTATCAGGCTGGATAAGCCCCGCAGGTACACCCACATACTCGCCCGTGTCCAACGTACCTTTATACAACTTAGGATTATAATGACGCGTATATTTTGTCCCTTTTTTCACCTCAGCCAGCAACACTACGTCTGTCAAATAACTTACGCCTTGTTGAATCACCCCATCTTTACGGATAAACTTATCAACGTCGGTTGTGAGGGTTTCGTCAGCTACCCAGCGAACGTGAACAGGGGCAAGCCATACTTTCAAACGAGGGTCGCCCGTTGACACAAGTGCATTTACAAACGCTTGCGCAGGTTTTTTTCTTCTAAAGTTTGACTGCTCTTGGTCAAAAGCTACTGCGCCAGGCCACGCGTTTCCAGAAGTTGCACCGATGTAAGCCATGGTGGCGTCTTCTGCTTGGGTTTTGATGTAAATACCTGAGCTATAAATTGCTTCGATTCCAGCTTTTGCTTCAGCAGGCATTTTTTCAGAAACACGCATGTAATAACGCAACAACAACGTATTGGCAAATTTCTGCCACGAGGTAGGGTTTCCTGCGTAAAACAAATCGTAACCTGTCGTATAACCCGTCGCATCTTTTGTTCCAAAAAGCTCAGAAGCCGCCTTCAAATCAGCGATAATTCCTTTGTAAATTACTTCTTGGCTATCAAAAGCAGGTTTCAACAATTCGTTAGATTGATCGCCTTTTACTGCCGATGTATAAGGAGCATCTCCCCACAAATCCGTGATAACCCCAAAGATAAACGAGCGCATTGTCAGCGCCACGCCTTGGTGGAACTTGTAGTTGAGCGCAACCGAACGCTTATACATAAACTCGTTGTTACGAAGCATGTTGTACCAGCCGCTCCAATCTTGCGGGCCCCAGTCATAGTGGTTGACGCCACTAAACCAGCCGTCGTGTTGGATGTGCTGGGCTACCCCTGCTACGTCGCCGTAGCCAAGTTCCAAATACGCTCTTGCCGCCGAGTTCATTACCTCAGGCATCATTAGGTTGGGGTTGGCAGTAGCTGGGTCAATCCCGTTTGGGTTTACGTTTGTTTCCGTCAAACGATCGCTACACGACGAGGCAACCACAATTGCCAAGGCCAACGCCGATTTTGATAAGATTTTTAACATTTTCATCGTACGCTATGAATGTTAGTTGATTACAAATTGAAGTTTAACTTAAACCCGATTGGCATGGTCCAAGGCATTACGTTTTGCAACTCAATACCTTGTCTGAAACGTCCGCCGTCTGCTTGGAATGCTCTTTCAGGGTCGATTCCGATTTTTGCAGCGTTCCAAAGCATGAGGTTACGGGTGAAAATTGAGATGCTAGCATTACGGAACCCACCAATGTTAGGGATATTGTAACTCAACGAAAGCTCTCTCATTTTCAAGAAAGACGCGTCAAACGTAATTTGTTGGTTGTAGCTCCAAGGATAGGTGTTTGAAATAGGGAAAATGTTAGTACCTGCACCACCCAAATGCTCCTTGTACGTACCATCAGCTTGTAAAATTACCCCTGGTACGAAAGCACCATCGCCATCGGCACCCATACCACCTGTTGCTTTGGTGTAGCCACCTACGCGAGGGAAGTTTCCGTTTTCAGGAATGATGTATTGTTCTGGATTAGATTTAAGAAGAGCAACTAGCTCAGCTTCCGAATACAATCCACCAGGAATTAGGTTATTAATTTGGCGTTGCGATTTCCAGTCAGACTCGCCGTAGCGGTAAGTATAAGATTGGAAGTTTCCGCCGATGCGTGCGTCAAAGCTAGCCGCCAATGAGAAGCGCTTATACGAAAGCGTGGTTTGCATACCCATGATAAAATTAGGGTTGAAGTTTCCTACTTTCATCCGAGCATTCCGATCATTGACAGGAATCCAGCTACCATTTCTGTCCAAAATAGGCCAACGGTAATAAGGCGAAGACGCATCTTGCACTGTTGCGTAGCCACGGCTATAGATGTCACCAATTTCTTGTCCTACGTACGTAAAGGCACCACCGTTGTTGTCATCCCAAAGCTGGTAGAAATCCATGCCTTCGGTCAACTCTTTGATACGCGTACGGTTACGAGTAAAGTTTACATTTACGTCTAAGTTCCAGCCATTTTTGTCGCGGATTGGGCTACCACCAAGGTTGATTTCCCAGCCTTTACTTGCCAACAAACCTGCGTTGATAAGCTTGCTACCAAAACCTGAAGAAGAAGGTGTGGTAATGCTCAAAATCTGGTTTTTGTTTTCTACGTAGTAGTACGTTCCTTCAAAACGGATGCGGTTTTCAAACAAACCAAAATCCAATCCAAACTCCGTTGAAGTAGCGATTTCTGGTTTCAACTGGGCATTCAACAACGTACCCGGTACGTTGGTCGTAATCAAGCTTCCCCACGTCCCTGTACCCAACGTTGGTACCAACTGATAAGGAGCGGCGTCATTACCCACTTGTGCCCAACCTGCTCTGAATTTCAACAATGAAATTGATTTTGGTAAGCTAAAGGTATAATTGGCCAACCAGCTCAACGAAGCCGATGGGTAGAAATACGAACGGTTTTCGGCAGGAAGTGTACTCGACCAGTCGTTACGAGCTGTTAGGTCTAAGTAAAGCATGTTTTTATAACCCATCGATGCCATTCCATAGACACTATAAATCTCTTTCTTATTGCTTCCGTTGCTCACCTGCAACGACGCCAATGGAATGTTTGAGATACGGTACAAGCCTGGCACAGTCAGAATGCTACCACCCATGTAGTCTTCTTTGTAGTTCTGCACCATGTAGTTTGCTCCACCCGACACGCTCACATCAAACGATTTGATGGCTTTTTTGTAGGTCAACAAGAAATCTGTGTTTGTTTCATTACGACCAATTCCTTGCAAGTAGTAACCTCCGTTTCTTACACGAGAGTAGCTCCAAGGAATTTTGGTTTCACGGTCTTCCGTAAACATATCGTACGATACCCGTGCAAAAGCCGAGAGTTCTGGCGTGATGTTATAATCCAACTTCATGTTTCCATACACACGGTCACGGTTGAAACCGTTATTGATTCCGTACGCCAAGAAATAAGGGTTGTCACCGTTTGCTGAAGGAGAAAGTTGGCGAATTTGCTCGTTACCAGGTACCCAGTAATTTTTCAAATCTCTCACGTCCACGTGTGGCCATAAGTACA
Organism: Runella defluvii; assembly: GCF_014195535.1. Taxonomy (GTDB): domain Bacteria; phylum Bacteroidota; class Bacteroidia; order Cytophagales; family Spirosomataceae; genus Runella; species Runella defluvii. The sequence goes on from NZ_JACIBY010000011.1 coordinate 21,454, forward strand.
CTGCTTCCAATGGGTTAGCACCACGGTTGGCGGTCGATGGACGGTTTTTAGAGAAAGAGCGAACGAAGTTCAAGTTAGTGCTAAGTTTAACTTTGTTGCTAATATCGTACGTCCCTGCGGCTGATAAGGTATGGCGTTTCAAATCCGAGTTAGGAATCGGACCATTGTTTTGCATGTAGTTGTACGAAACGCGGTAGGTACTCTTATCGCTCGAACCCGAAATCGACAAGTTGTTGGTTGTCGTAATCCCTGTTTCCAAGAAGTTTTTCATGTTGTCTTTGTACGACTTCAACTCGGTTGGAATTTTCTGACCATTGGCATCCAACGGGCTATTCCACTGCGCTGCCAAGATACCTTTATCCAACTCTGGACCCGCCCAATACGCCGACGTTTCGTCTAAGCGCGCATTGCGGTTTCCGTTGGCGTACTTGTAGTGAAAATCCAAGAAGCGGTAAGGAGTTTCGAAGACGTTGCTGGTTGAGAAAGAAACGCCCAAGCCTTTGCCTTTTTTGCCCGACTTGGTCGTAATCAAAATCACCCCATTTCCAGCGCGTGAACCGTACAATGCCGCTGCACTTGGGCCTTTCAAGACCGATACACTTTCTACATCGTCGGGGTTAAGGTCAGAGATGGCGTTACCGTAGTCAACGTTGTTACGGTCTCCCATCGCACGAAGGTTGTTCAAGCTGTTGGCAATGGGTACACCGTCCACCACAAAAAGCGGTTGGTTATCATTGCTCAATGATTTTGCACCACGAATGATGATGCTTACCGATGAACCAACGCCGCTGGTCTGGTTGATTTGTACCCCAGCCACGCGCCCCGAAAGGGCGTTCAACACGTTTTCTTGCGGTACGTTCACGATGTCTTTACCAGACACCTCCCCTACCGAGTAACCGAGGGCACGTTTTTCGCGTTTGATACCCAAGGCCGTTACTACCACTTCCCCGAGTGTTTCGGCACCGGGGTTCAATTTTACGTCAATCATGTTACGGTTTCCTACCACAACTTCCGTTGGATCATACCCAACAAACGAAAAAACGAGGACTGGATTAGCCCCGTTTACCTCAATTGAGTAGTTACCTGATGCGTTTGTGCTGGTCCCTTTTTGGGTACCCTTTAGTACGACGTTCACGCCAGGCATGGCAGATCCGTCTTCGCCAGTCGTTACTTTACCTGTGATGGTTCTAAGTTGGGCGTACACTGAAGTACAGAGGCCTCCCCATACCAATCCTATTACAAGTAACATCCTCGTTACCCGCTCTAAAGGAAAAAAGTGTTTCATATAGTCTGCTAAGTTTAATTAGTTAGTACCAATGGTACGTACTAACCAAATATTCAGACTATTGCAGATTTATTATTTTTTGGTAAAGAAAAGGAAAGGTTCGATTAACGTTTATAGACAAAAAATATTTTAACTCTCTAATTATCAGCAATTTATCTACACATAAAAAATAGGTAGGTGAGGAATAAAAAAATCTACCTCACCTACATAAATTAGTTTATTGCAATAACCACATTTTTGAAAACTCGTTATCTGTTGCAGGAGATAACGTGCTTACTCCCAAGTCGTAAGCCGTGCGGTTTTGCCCCAATTCATTGCCTGGATAGCGGTACCGAACGGGGAATGTATAACCCGTCAAGCGACCATTACTGAAGATGTTTGGCAAGCCCGTGCGACGCAAATCCAAGTACGCTTCGGTCGAAACGGTAAATAAAGCCAACCATTTTTGTTCTGCAATTTTGGCCAACTGCCCTGCTTTATCAACTGGTAAAGCAATGCTGGTTTGTGCCAAGTATTTATCCACATCGGCTTGTTTTACTCCCCAACGCAATAATGAGTTGGTGATGCCCTTGCGGTAATACGTATCTGCACTTCCCGAAATCAAACCTTTAGCCGCAGCTTCGGCCAAAATGAACTGCACCTCGTCGCTGTTCATCAGTTGGGCTTTGAGCAAATTATGCTTGTTTTGGCGAAACAACTGCGAATACTGTGAAACTTTAAAGTTACCCACGACCCCACCTGCGGCGGTGTTGTAGTGCCCGTTTCCGTTTTTCCAGTCGCTCAACATCCCCGCAATAAATCCTACATATAGCTTGTCAGTATCGGTGATATTGGATACTTGCGCGGCCATGTCTTTGTTGTTCACGTCCAAATACTCCCACTTTGACGTATAAGTAAAGCCGTTGGCATCGGTTGTTGCTACCGTTTGTCCATCTTTCGACTTATCGGTAGTCCAAGGAGTTTCTACGGGAGCTACCCATACATTCAAACGCGGGTCTTTTAACTCTACTAGCTTGTCAACCAATGTTTTACAAGGACGACGTTTGTTAAATTCATCGACCGAACCCCAGTTGATTGTACCACCTTTCCACGAGTTATCCGCCGTTGTTCCTACGTAGGCAATGGAGGCATTTTCGGTAGCATCCGTAAAAACTGGAGAAGCAAGCACGGCGGTCATTCGTGCACCAGCATCCGTCAATTTGCCCGACGCACGCATAATTAAGCGCAATTTGAGCGAGTTAGCGAATTTGAGCCACTTGGTTTTATCCCCGCCAAACATCAAGTCATAACTTTTGTCGATGGGTTCTGTCCCTGAGTTCATCAGCGCCGTGGCATCGTCCAACTCTTTCAACAAGCCCGTGTAAGTATCCGACTGTTTGTCGTATTTGGGATACAAAATCCCCTCGCGTGCTTTCAAGGCTTGGGTATAATACACATCGCCGTAAAAATCGGTCATGTACGAAAACAACATCACCCGAAACGTGATAAAAATACCCTTGTGTACTTTCGACGCCCGTTTATCGGCTAAGCCAATCGAACCGTCAATCAGTTTAAGGATGTTCATGGCCGAGTACATGTCGTCAATCGGCGACTTAAATCCTGAATAGAAGTTGTCGCCACTCTGGTAGTTGCTTTGCATGTGTTGCACCGCACTAGGAAGGCGGCGGTTGTCAAAGCCCATGTTTTGGTAGAAAAGCGACGTTTGCTTAATGACCGACGCCAACAAGAACGGGTCGTTGACCGATTCTACCGCGTCGAGCTGCTGTACGGTGTCCACTACCCGTAATTCATCTTCACTGCAAGACGTTGTGATTCCTGTCAGTAAGGCTGAGAATGCGAAAATTTTTATGTATGATTTCATGTTCTTGATTGTACAGTGATAGTAAATGCTTAAAAATCAAGAGAAAGCTTCAATCCGTACGAACGAATCGCTGGCAAAGTTGCTCTCAAAATACCTTGGTTGGTACCTACCCCCGTAAAAGCTGACTCAGGGTCTTCGTTGCGTCCAGAAGCATTCCATTGGAACAAGTTACGGCCAATAAACGCCAACGATACATTGTTGAGGTTATACTTAGAGGTCAGGTTTTTGGGCAATGTGTATGCCAACGTGATTTCTCTCATTTTGAAGTTGGTCGCATCGTACGTTCGGGTGGCTGAGAAGTTCCAGATGATGTCACCGTAGCCGTTATAAGGGAAATCGTAGAACGTATTTTTAGGATTTGCCCCATTTACGATGTAGTCGGCGTCAGTAGCAGCGGCAGGGTCTCCTTTGTAGTTAGGATTCAAGAAAACGCCTTTTACGTAACTCGCATCTTGGAAATCCGAGCGTTTGTCGTTGTTATTTGAGTTGATAGCCGCATAGTCGCTGGCATTTTCAGCAGGCCAAACCATGCCACCGTGCGCCGCGTCACGTCCACCTACCCACCAAGGGTTGTTGTCGCCCGAGCCCAAGGTCGTCATGGCGCGCCCGTTCGATTCCGCATACTGCTGGTTTACCGATACGTACTTACCTCCTTTACGTAAGCTTCCTACCAACCCAAGCGTAAATTGCTTGTATTTCAATGTCGTATTCAAGCCTAAGATAAAATCAGGGTTGAAGTTACCGAGTTTACCACGGTCACGCTCATCGCTTGATTTCTGGATTTTGCCTTCTTTGCTGTCTAACAAAGGCATTCCTGCGTATTTACCCGTTTTTACGCGCAAAATAGGGTTTTCTTCATAGATACTTCCGATTACTTCACCTTCGGCCAACTTCACTTTTGTTTTACCATCGTAGCTGGCAAATACATACCCTGCTGGCGCAAATTTGTCAGACAAGCGGGTGATTGTTGCTTTATAGTGCGTAAAACTTGCCGAAACATCCCAAGTGAAATCTTTGGTTTTGATAGGTGTAAAGTTCAATCCCCACTCAAAGCCTTTGTTGCGGACGTCGCCGATGTTGGTCAACAAGCCCGTGTAACCTGTTCCTTGTACCAACGGAATGTTGTCGATTTGGTCTTTTTGGTCTTTCACGAAGTAAGTGAAATCAAGTTTCAAACGGTTGCTAAACATCCAAAGGTCAAAACCTGCTTCTTTAGAAATCGAGTGTTGCGCTTTCAAGTCAGGGTCAACGATGGTTGCATTCAAGCTAACCGTATTGATAGAACCCCAAGGGCTGGCGTCGTAACTGTACGTGTCAATCGAACGACGACGCACCAAACCGTTTCCTACGTCGGCGTAGTTTAAGCGGGCTTTCAAATAGTTAATCACTTGTGGCAACTTAAATGATTCTGAAGCCACCCAGCTCAACGAAGCTGATGGGTAGAAATAGCTGATTTTTTCTTGAGCGTACGCCCCTTTCCAGTCATTGCGGCCAGTTACTTCCAAAAACAACTTGTTGTCGTAGCTAAGGTTCGCTGTTCCGTACGCACTTACTGATTTTCCGTTGAAATACGGCGCGCCTACGTTTGTACCTAAGTTAGTACCCGTTCCGCTCACCGTCAAAGTCCCTGCTTTGATGTTGGCGAGTGTAAACAAGTTAGGCGAGCTCAAATCTCCTCCCGTGATTTCGAGCGTACTGGCATTGGTGAAGCGGTAGTTCCCCCCACCCGACACCGACAAGTTCATTTTGCCAAATGTGTTGTTGTAGGTCAAAATCGCATCCGTATTGGCTTCCATGCTGTTGTTATTACCCACGACGTATTGTCCGTAGGCATCACCTTTTGCTCCCCAAGATTGGCGCAATTCGTAGTTTTCTCTCACGTTTTGCATACCCGTACGGAGCATCAACGAAAATGGCTTCGACAATTGCCAGTCCAATTGCGCCTTACCAAAGTAATTGTCCCGCGCAAACTTGTGGATTTTCTCATAGGTAATCCACCAAGGGTTGTTTTGAGCTACATCAATGCCATTGTCTTTCATAATGGCTCCGTTTTGGCGAACTCCCGCAAAACCTGTCAACCAATAATCCCGCATTTGTGAAAGTGGCTGTAGGTTAGTAGGCAAATTGAACAACAAATCATTCAATACACTGTTAGAACCAGTAACGTTGGCTTTGTTTGGGGTAAAAGTTTTGATGTAATTACCGCTCACCGATACGCGAATGTCTTTGGTCAAATTGTACGTGGTATTCAACGTAAACGACTTCTGATCGGTCTTGGTGTTAGGCATTACGCCTCTGTTGTTCATGTCCGAAATCGAAAAACGGAACGACCCTTTATCGTAGTTGCCTGTCACACCCACGGTATTGGTCAGTGTACTACCTGTTCGGAGGTATTCTTTCACGCGGTCTTCGCCCGACGATACCATTGGGCCGTTTTTCCATTGCTTGGCCGCTACGTCCCAATAATCCCCTTTGTATGTTCCATCAAGAATCGGCCCCCAAGTATCGGTATTGTCATATTGCCACTCATAGGCGCGTTCTCCTTGTCCAAATACCGTTTGTTCGGGGAAAAACTGGTAGGCTTTTTCCGTCGTTGCCGCCGATGTGAAGCTCACCCCAATTCCTTTTTTCAACCCCACGCCCGATTTGGTCGTAATCATAATCACCCCGTTACCTCCTTCAGCGCCGTAAAGCGCACCAGCACTTCCACCTTTCAGGATGGTTACCGAGGCGATGTCTTCAGGGTTCAGTTGCGAAAGAATGTTTCCAAAATCAACCCCGTCTTTGTTGGTAAACGACTGCGTACCCACTGGCACACCGTTGATGACGTACAAAGGCTGACTTTTCAACGAAACGTTGGCATCGCTCAAGGTAGGCATCGCCGACGACCCACGAATGTTCACCAACACCGACGACGTAGGGTCGCTACTCAAGCTTGTGAGGTTTACCCCACTTACTTTTCCGTCTAGGGCTTTCAACAAGTTAGGGTTAGATGCCTTTACGATGTCTTCTGATTTTAATTCTCCCACCGAATAGGCCAATGAACGTTTTTCGCGGTTAATCCCCAAGGCAGTTACCACCACTTCTTGTAGGCTTTCTGCGCCTGGCTCCAATGCTATTTCAATGATGCTACGCGAAGCCACTGGGATTTCTTGGGTTTTGTAGCCCACAAAAGAGAATACCAGGACTGCGTTATTGTTTGGAACTTCGATTGAAAAGTTTCCCGCAGCATTACTGCTCGAACCGCGTTGGGTGCCTTTCAAGACGATATTCACGCCCGGCATAGCGTTCCCGTCTTCTTTCGAGGTAATTTTCCCCGTAATGGTTCTGGTTTGTGCCCAAACCATCGCGAAGCATCCGCTCACAACCATCGTCGTCAGTAGGATTCGCTTCAGCATTCGCCCCATAGTAGAGTTGTCCTTCATTTTAGTAAGTTGTTTAATTGATTGTACCCATAAATACCCCCTACCTCATTGGGTAGGCTAAAAAACGAGATTAAAATACGATTAAAAATATACCTCGTTTCTGGTCAATCAATTTGACTTACTTCCTATAAAGGCAGCCGCCGAAAATGGTACCATTTTCGGCGGCTAGTTAAGACTTTTGGCAATAAGTTCACTACTATCTATTTGATTATCAGAATTTTATTAAATAGCAGATAAAGTATAAAAGCACGCTTCTTCTATTAATTTGCATTAAATCGAAATTAAAACAGAATTAAATTACAATTAATAAATATGTCTTTTTGTAATATTTTTAGGGTTAAAGCATAAAAAAGCGAGGCCAATGGATGTAGCATCCACTGACCTCGCTTTTCACTGAAATAGTGTGCGATAAATGAATAAAATTAGAGTGCCGCGGCTAAATCAACGCGGTCACGTAAAAACTGTTTTGCCTTAACTAGCTGATTTTTAACGGTATTTTTTGAGATACGCATCAATTCTGCAATCTCTTGGTATGACTTCCCTTCTTCCACATTCAACTTTAGGATTTGCTTTCTTTTCTCCGACAGTGCCTCAATCCCAGCCCTTAGCAGTACAATTTTAGCTTCTTCAGTGTCAGGGGCTATCTCGTACGCCTCTTCCATTCTATCAAAATACTCTTGTCTCAATGTCTGGTTCTTTTCTACTTTCTTGAAATAGTCGAAAGCCAAATTGCGAAGACACGTAAACAGATAAGAATTAAAATTCAGGTCAGGGTTGATTTGCCCTCTTTTTTCCCAAATTTTGATAAAAACATCGTGTACCATGTTTTCCGCCTCTTCCTCTTCTTTGATCAGAGAAACACAAAATTTTGTGGCTGGCGTCTTGTAGTGATTATACAATTGAGTAAAAGCGAGTTCGTCTCCTTGGATTACTTTCCGTAAGACGTATTCATTAATACAAGCCATGGTTTTTCAGGGTTTTGGGAGGAAATGAGATACAGAACTATTTGTGGATTTGTGAAGTAAAGATACGTCATCGGTTAGAAGACTTCGTCTCAAATTGCGTAAATATATCCTCAAATCACGCAAAGTGAAAATATAATAATAAAAACATAATACAGGATTATACTTACATGTCATTTCTTCTTTTATGAAGCTCAAATTTTAACAGTTAGGTAATAGCCTTTGCTCTCTGGCGTTGCGTATTATTTTTAGCATAATCACAACAACATGAAGTTTTGCATCGCTTGTTTGTCAATCGTTGGGTGTCTCTTGGGGAGCTGGGTTACTTCCCGCGCACAAAATAGCCCTTATTCAGACAGTCCCTTTTGGCAAGAAACCCACGAAGCCCACCCTACCACCGACGAAGTGAGAAGCGTAGTGGCAACTCCCGATGGCAAACTTTGGATTGCTACTCCACGTGGGGTGTTTCGTAAAAGTGCCTCCCAGTCTGCTTGGGAAGCGGTCATCGGCGATGGCCCCGCCTACACCGTTTTTGCCGACACCCCTTCTACGCTCTGGTTGGGCACTTGGAACGGTGCCTATCGCTACTCCAACCACAAACTGGAGCGACTCTCGGGTACCGAAGGCCCCATCTCCGTTTTTTGTGCTTCTCCCGAAGGCACCTATGCCATTGGCCCAGCGGGTATGTGGCGTTTTGACGGCCGTAGTTTTGTCAAAAAAGAGGTGCAAATCCCCCGTTCGGTTCGGGCTGCAAGCTGCGATGCGAAAGGAGATGTATGGCTCGCTACCGACGTCGGCTTATATAATATTAATAAGGTAGGATCTACCCGTATTTTGAAGGCAAAAGATGAAGTCATAAGCGGGTATATCAAAGGGGTAGCGATGGACACCCAACAACAGCTTTGGGCTGCGGGGCTTGGCGGGGTTAGTATTCTGAACAACTACAAGAAAACCCAAGAAATCACCACGCAACACAGCCTCCCGACCGTGTATGTTACTTGCCTCAATAAAGCCCCCGATGGTACCATATGGGTAGGTACCGAAAAAGGCATAGTCCGATATACCAATCCTAGCAAAGGTTCTTTGTTATTTAGTCAGCGTTGGCTGCTCCACGACCACATCAACGCCATTTCGTTTGATGCTGCGGGCAATGCTTATCTCGCCACTCCAAAAGGGGTTAGTGTCATCAAAAAACAGCAAATGACCTTGGCCTCCAAAAACGATTTTTTTCAAGACGTACTGCTCAAACGCCATATTCGCGCCCCTTGGATTGCGGGGCAATGTTGGCTCGAAAAAGCAGGAGATATTTCGAGCTGGAAACCCGAAGATGACGACAACGACGGCGAATATACTGGCAATTACCTAGCAATGGAGAGTTTTCGCTACGCAACCACCCATGCACCCGACGCCAAAGAAAACGCGAAAAAAGCGTTTCTCTTCTTGCAAAAACTACAACAAATCACCGATACCGATGGCTTTTTTGCGCGTACCATTGTACCTGCCGATTGGACGAGGGTACACGACGGCAACCGCCAATATACCCCTCAGGAATTGGCCGATGAGTTGGTCAAAGAACCCCGTTTCAAGCCCGTCGAAACGCGCTGGCATAAATCAAAAGATGAGCAATGGCTTTGGAAGGGAGATACCAGTAGCGACGAGATGTGTGGGCACTTCTTTGGGTATTTTTTTTATTATGAACTGGTAGCCGACGAAGCAGAAAAAAAGGCCATTCGCACCCACGTGACGCGCATTATGGACTACCTTATTAAGCATAATTTCAACTTTGTTGACATCGACGGAAAAGCGACTCGCTGGTCGGTATGGTCGCCCGACCAGCTCAACCGCGACCCCGAGTGGGCACCCGACCGCGCGCAAAACTCCATGGAAATGCTCGGATTTCTTTTGTTTACCTACCACATTACCCAAAATCCCCTTTACCAGCAACATTACCTTCTCCTTATCGAAAAAGAGCATTATCTCGACAATATGGCCCAAGTCCTTCAACAAAATCCTGCTTGGTTTATCTATTTTGACGTGGTTTTACAAGCCTACATTTACCCCATTTTGCTCAAATGCGAAAAAGACCCCACTCGCCTCGCTTTTTACCAAAAACACATGGACGACTGGTTTGAAAAACGTAAAGGCGACCAAAATCCGCTCATCAACTTCATCTACTGCTATGCCCGTAACAAGCAAGTAGAGCTAAAGCCGTCGGTTGATTTTCTGGTTGATACACCACTCGATCTTATTGATTGGCCCATCGACCACCGCCAACGCGAGGACGTCGCAATTGTTAGGGTGCCCGTCTTGGAAGACGAACAAGTCAATGTTTTACAACCACCCAGCATCCGAATGACGGTACGCTGGGATAAAAACCCCTGGACTGCCGCTGGAGGCGACCCGCACCGCGAACGCGAACCTGTCTTTTGGCAATTGCCCTACTGGATGGGGCGCTATTTGGGGATGATTCGATAGACCAACAACTGTTTCACTATTTATATTTCATTTATGTCAACCATCAAAACCGTACTTTTTGTCTGTTTTTGTGCTGTGCTTTTTTCCAAGTGCAGCCCCAAAAACTCGACAGCTACGCAACAACCCGTCCACCAAGACACCCCATTTTGGCAAGATTATAGTGTCAAATTTTACGCTCAACCAACCGACGGCACGCTGCTATCGGCCTACAGTGACCGCAATGGCGTCATTAAGGTTTTGACCGATAAGGGTCTTGCCCAACCTTATGATGGACATTTTTTGTATCACGGTAAGTTGCAACCCGACGGGACGTATCGACCGCTTAAAAACAAAAAAATAAGCGCGCTTGGCGTCTATGAAAGCCAGTTTGTTTGTCTCGACGATAAGACTGTACTGAGCAACTCGTGGGCAGGAAAGCTTTTTTCAAAACACCAACTTCCAACTGCTCGTTTGTTTGCAGGTGGTGCTAATTTTGAGTTCTTGGTTTCGGATGGTAAAGCCCTTTACCTCGTCAATGATTCCAAACTTCTTTGGAAAGGTAGTTTGTCGTCGGATGAAGCACTACAAATGAGCTACCAAGCCAGCAGCGGTACGTACTGGATTCTTGGCCGCCAAGGGCTTTATTCGTTCAAAAACAACCAACTAAACAACGTTTTCAGCGGAGCTAACCTGACCGCCTTTGATGTTTCGACTGATAATAAAAAAATATTTATCGGTACTTCAGACGGTTACATCGAATGGGATATGGCAACGCAAAAACAAGTAGGCGACATCCGCAAAAAATTGCCTTGGACGGACATCACAGCCGTCAAAAGCATTGGCGACAAAATTTGGTTTGGAACCACCGACGGTGCTTTTGCGCTACGTGCTGACGGGAAGTTTGACTACTACAACGGTGAGCGCTGGCTTCCAAGCAACCAAGTCGTGCATATTTCGGAAGGCCCAAGTAACTCGGCACTGGTATTGACCAAAGGCGGGCTCGGCCAAATTTGTTTCAAACAAATGACCCTTCACGAAAAAGCCATGTACTACGAACAGCAAGTTCGCAGCCGTCACATTCGGAATGGCTTCAACGCCTCGCTTGACAACATGGAAAAAGGCAACATTGGCACGGGTTATTTGGCCGATTCTGACAATGATGGCCTTTGGACTTCCATGTATTTGGGAGGGGAAGTTTACCGTTATGCAGTCACCAAAGACCCAGAAGCCCTTCAAAACTGCCGTGAGGCTTTCGAGGCCATGGAGCGGCTTTACAGCATCAACCCTGTGAAAGGCTTTCCTTCACGCTCGTATGAGCGTAGTGGCTTCATTCCTCAGTTATCCGACCCCGAACGTTGGCAGCATTCCGCTGACCCTGAATGGGACTGGAAAGCCACCACAAGCAGCGACGAGGCCGTAGGACACATCTTTGCCTTTGGTACAATGGCTGAGTTGATTGATGACCCATCTCTAAAAAAACGCGCTATCACACTGATAGACAGCTTGATGAACCACATTGTTCAGAACAATTATTATTTGATTGATTTTGACGGGAAGCCCACGACTTGGGGGCGCTGGAGTCCTGAGTACGTAAACGCCATGCCCAAAAACGTGGGCGACCGTAAAATTACGTCGTCCAACATCGTAGCGATGTTACAAACTGCCTACCATTTTACGAAGAAAGAAATCTACAAGGAGAAGGCTTTTGAACTGATGAACAAACACGGCTACTTTGAAAATTTGATGCGTCCAATGAAAGAAATTGGCTCCGCTGCCGACGATGCCGACGCCCTCAGCAAAGTACTATCGGACGGCTGGAACCACTCCGACGATGAGATGTACTTTGTGTGTTATTGGGGTTTGTACCGATACGCCTTTAACGATACCCTCAAAACCCATTTCAAAGAGGCAATCATTGACCACTGGCAAATCGAACGCCCCGAGAAAGAAGGTGCTTGGAACATTTTTACGGCGCTCACAGGAGCTAAAGACTTTGATTTAAACGAGTCGGTTTGGTATTTGCAAGAACATCCACTTGACCTCATCGACTGGAGCATTTCAAACAGCCACCGCAAAGACATCGAAAAACTTTCGCCCAACTTCCGTGGTCAAACCACGAAAGAGGTGCTTCCGCCCGACGAGCGCCCCGTACAGCGCCACAATGCCAATATGTTTGACCTCGACCGAAAAGGCAGCAATGGCACCTCAGAACACAGTGCTGGAGATATTTGGCTACTTCCCTACTGGCTCGGACGGTATTTGGGTGTTATTTCGGAACCTAAAAAGTAACCTTTGATACAACAAAAAAACCTCTCGGATGACGAGAGGTTTTTTGTTGTGCTAACTACTAAAACTACTATGCTTTCTTAACAGGAGCTTTGGCAGGCGTTTTAGCTGGTGTTGCAGGTGCTGCTGGTGTTTCAGGTTTTGGGTTCAAGAAATCATCAGCTACTTTATTACCTGGATCAATTGTAATCAATTTTGTGAACCACTCTTTTGCTTTTGCGTCGTCTTTCAACGTAATAACGCTATAAGCACCCAAGATTTGGTAGAACGACTTCAAGTTAGCCTTCTTAGCTTCGTCCATTGGTGCTTTATCTTCTTCAGCAAGTTTCACGTAATTTTCCATCAAAGGAATCGCCAAACCATTGGCCATTGCTTCTTCACGCGTGTAAGCGTAGTAATTTGCTTTGGCACGCTGTGCGTGGGCATACAAGTAGTCAGGCTTACGCTCAAGCATTTGCTTGTAAAGCTCGTCTGCTTTCATGAAATAGTCACGCTTCTTCTGACGCAATGCTGATGAATCAGCCCCCGTTGGGAAGATACGGTTAGCAACGTTGTAAAGTGGCAACGAAAGGTTAACAATATCCTGAAGAGATGGATTTTTTTCTCTCTTAATTACTTTTTCGTAGTACTCAATTGCTTTCTCGTAGTTTTTGGCACCGTTGTACATTGCTGCAATTTCTTTGTAGCCATTGTCAACAGTATCTATTTCAGCCGCTTTTTCCAAGTAAGCAACCGCAGCTGCTGTATCTGCTGGTGAAATACGTAGCATGGCATTACCCAAATAGCGATAGTCATTGTCAATCGCTTTTTGCGGAGCTTGTTGGATAAACTTCTTCAAGTTTTGAATCGCTTTGTCGTACTGATTTTCTTTGTACGCTGCCCATCCTTGCATACGGTAAAGCACATCGCTTGTACGACCACTGCTCATTACCTTGGCAATTTTTGTATTTACTTTGGCAAATTCTTCTGCCACGAAGTTAAACTGCGCACTGCGGAGCAATTCATCATCGGTAGCACAAACGCCAAGTTTCTCTACGTACGCATCCATGTAGCGTGATGCTGGTTTGTACTGACGAACGTAGAAATACAATTCAGCATACTCTTTGTTTGCTGGGCCGTATTCAGGATCCACTTCAATCGCCTTTTTAAAGTTCGTTTGAGCCAATTCCAAGTTACGTCCTCCCCAATAGATTTTGGCAATTTTTGCAAATGCTTTTCCTAAGCTAGGGTTGGCATTGATGGCATCTTCATAAGCCGATACCGCAGGACCTGCTTCCCCTTTGAGGTAAAAAGCATCCCCTTTCGACATATAAACCTCTTGGTTTTTAGCGCCGCTCTTCAACATAAGGGCAACCGCCAAATCAGCCAATCTGATAGATTCAGCAGGATCCGTCGTTTTGTAAATAGGCTTCAAAGAATCAATAACGATGTAACCAGTATAAGCCTCGCTGATGCGCTGCAATACTTCTACATTTTTGTTCTTTGTCGATTTCAATACTTCGGCAAAAGTAGTTTGAGCAGCGGTACGGTCACCTTTTGCAAGCGCAACAGCGCCAATTCCTACTTTGTTAAGTGGGTTTTTAGGATCAGCCGTTAATCCTTTGTCAAAAGCTTCTTTGGCAAGATCAGGTTGTTTGGTACGTAAATGATAGTAACCAAGGTAGAACTGATTTTCTGCTGATGGTGTAGATGTTGCTAACTTTTCAAAAGTTTCTTTTGCCAAGCACGCTTGGTTTCCATCTAATTGTTTTAAACCAGTGGCAATGTCTTGGGCAAGTGCCTGACTGTAAACGAACGCACTTGCGGCAAACGCTACCAACCACGATTTGGATCTAATGTTCATCTTTCAGTAGGTTGTAATGTGGGGTGATTAGAAAAATTTGACTTTTAAACGGGAAACAAAACTATGAAATTGTCCTTTAACGGAAAAATATTATATCTCTTTCTTTAATATTACTTCCCGATTAAACGGTTTTGCAGGCCAAAGACCACATTTTTCGATAATTAAACTTCCGACATCTCGCATGATGTAGTTCAGCAATCCGCTCCCTAATCCTGCGTGCATCTCACGACTAATAATATATACCTTGCGAGCCAATGGGTAATTTCCAAAGCGTAGATTTTGCTGGAATGGTTGATAATAGTCCTGCCTTGTGGGCTTTTCTTTATCCGACACCGCCAATACCCTCAACCCTTTTGACAGCTCGGCGGTCAGGGGGACTTCACCGTCGCTAATCCAGTTAACTCCAATAAACCCTAAAGCATTGGGATTTTGGCGCACGTAATCAATGACTTTTTTATTCGAGCCTGCCGAAAAAATCTGCAAGCCTTTCAAATCAGTCAACCCAAACTTGTTCATCACAAAGTTAAGGTTGCTGGAGTTGGCATTATCAAATACCAATACAATGTCTTTTGTTTGTTGACTTCCTTCGAGCTGCGACCAGTTTTTAATCTGTCCTTTGAAGATACCTTCTACTTCTTTCAAGGTAATGAGGCTGTCTTCATTGGCCCTACTGGTGAGCAATGCTAGGCCATCTATGGCAATAAATTGGGGGCTATACCGAATCCCACGGGTTTTGAAGACATTCTGTTCGGAAGTGGTCAGTTCACGCGTTACAAAGGCCAAGCGGCTACTGTCTTCCAGTACTTTCGCAATTGCCAAATGTTCGGGAAGGTAGTTCACGTTAAACTTAGTGTCCGCGTGGGTTCCCACATATCCTTGACACAGTTGTTCTACCATTGGTTGAAGTGATTCATCCGATGTAATCGTTACAGTGCCATGAAAGGCGGAGTCGTTGGCTTGTTTGCACGAGTAGGTGGTGATGATACACACTACCACACTCAAAAAAGCAATAAGAACTCTATTCATTTTCACTTTTATAAAGACTATATCCACGATAGAACCGATACCCTCCATACACAATCAACATTGCGCCAAAAAGATACCTCAGTGCTCCAGAAGGGAGTACGCCAAAAGTAGCGGAGGAGGCCACTAAATAGAGGCCTCCTCCTAAATATGCCAGCCCTATAACCATCGAGAGTGATGACGACAGCTGCTGGTGAAGTGGTTTACGCTTCATACGTGCTATTATTCCAAGACGAAGCTAATTGGTAAGTTATATTTTACCCGTACGTTACGACCCGATTGTTTACCTGGTTTCCACTTAGGCATACCCTTTACTACGCGCTGTGCTTCTTCGTCGCAGCCAAAGCCTAGACCTTTAAGCACTTGGATATCTTGGATACTACCGTCGGTGTTAACAACGAATGTCAAGAATACCCTTCCCGACACGTTAGCGCGAGAAGCAGCGGCTGGGTATTTAAGGTTTTTACCTAAATACTGGCCTAATGCTGCCATCCCACCTGGGAATTCTGGGTTTTGCTCTACCACTTGGAAAATTTGTTCTTCCACAGGGGCTGCTTCAACAACCTTAACCTCTTCCTTTACAGGAGCTGTTTCTTCGGGAGCTACAATCGCTTCTTGAGCGTTTTCATCTCCTTCTTGGGTTTTATCAGCAACAACTGCTTTTTCCAATTCTTCCACTACTGGTGGTGGTGTTTCCTCGGGAACCTCCTCATCCTTTTTTACTTCAGGAGGAAGGAACTTAATCGTAGCCACTTTTGGCACCTCGATTGGTGGAGGTGGCGGCGGCGGCGGTTCGTTCGGGTCAATTGGCGGAGGTGGTATTTTCATCAAGTCAATTTCCTGCATGAATTGTTCCTCTTCTTCCTTGGGAATCAAGCTAATCAACGCAGGAGAAAGCATCGCCAACACAAAGATGGCACCACCAATCAATACTGATTTAGTGAGGGTTGGACGATAGACTTTTCTGAGGTCATACGCACCATACGCTTTATTCCGATTCTCGAATACTATATCATCGAGAGTCATCGCGGTTGATTTATTTTCAGCCATTGCGTTTGGTTAGTTTTTAAGTTACAATTAATCCGCTTTGTCGCCCAGGAGTGTCTTCTCACTATCAGTAAGAGCATCTACAAGGGCATAACGCTTACTTTTAGTGACGGCCATTTCATCAAGGGCATCCACCATATTTTTGTAAGTGCTACTCTTCAACGGTTTGATAACGCAGACGAATTGACTCAGCCCTTTGTCATCTTTACCGTGTTCACGATCAACTTGAGCCTGCGATTGAAAAATCAATCCACGCAAATCTTGACCATAAGACACTTTTTTAAGCTCTGCTTTTGCCTTATCATCATCCGCTGCTAGGCGATCTAATGCCCACACAGTGTTATCCTTACCTAGAAACAAGGTCAATACCTTAGAAGCTTTTAATGGCTCAGTTTCTTGGTTTTTAACATCCGTTTGTTTGTCAGGCACTGCCACCGACATTGATGAAGGCTTGCTAAGGGTAGTGGCCAAGATGAAGAACGTAATAAGCAAGAAGCCTAAGTCCACCATCGGGGTCATATCTACACGGGTTGAGGCTTTTTTACTGCGGACTTTCTTATCACCATGTCCGCCACCACCTTGTGCTATTTCTGCCATTTTCTTATACGAATTTTAAAAGTGGTACAAATTAGTCAGCCTTCCAGCCTTGAGGAGGTGCCTCCGTTCCCGTAATCAAGTTAAACTTGTTGATGTTTTGTGCTTGCAATGAGCCCATTACATCTTTAAATACTGGGAACTTAGCTACGTTATCACCTTTGATGGCGATACGAAGCCCACTGTTAGCGCGACGGGCTTGATAAATCCATTTTGCTAACTCGTTTTGCGCGGTTGAATCGACAGGGATACCTGGTTGATTAATCTCCTTCAACTTATCTGGAGTAGTAGCTCCAACTTGCAACCATTGAGATAATCCACGGATGGGTACACCAAAGTTTGCTTGAAGTGAGAAGATTTTTTTCTGCTTATCCGAAAACTGTACACCTTCTGTTTGAGAAATATTCTCAAGCATGGCAATACGAGTCGTTGGATTGTCAACACCAAAGTAAACTTTACCGTCTTTACCGATGCTAATAATCATAAGATCCTTATCGGGAACTTTAATCGCCGAGATAGACGAAGGAGTTTCGATGGTTGCAGCATCCTGAGATTTGAACTGAGCCGTCAAGATAAAGAAGGTCAGTAGAAGGAATGCCACGTCGCACATCGCCGTCATGTCCATCATCGGATAATTCCGCTTGGGTTTTAAAGCAGGCATAATACGTTATGGTTTGATTGACTATACAAATGTAGAACATTAACAAATACAAAGCAAATATTTATATATAATTTTTTTATATATAGTATTTACCTTGTTTCGCCCATAATTAGTTATGAGCAGAGAAGTTTTGTTGAATGCTCAACCCGATTTCGTCAATCTTGTACGTCAACGTATCAATACGGCTAGTGAAATAGCTATACATGATGGTTGCAATCGCAGCTGTACCGATACCAAGGGCCGTGTTTACAAGGGCTTCCGAGATACCAGTTGCAAGAGCACCTGTATCAGGAGCACCAGCGTTACCCATCGCCGCGAACGCACGAATCATACCCAATACCGTACCCAAAAGAGCCGTCAAGGTAGAAACTGATGCCAAGGTAGCGATGATAGTAAGGTTTTTCTCAAGCATAGGAAGCTCAAGGCTTGTTGCTTCTTCAACTTCTTTTTGAAGAGCAGCTAATTTTTGGTCTTTTGTCAATTCAGTCTCTGTACGAAGTGATACGAACTTGTGAAGAGCTGTTTTAACAACATTACCTACTGAACCTTTTTGTTTGTCGCACTCTTTGATAGCGCTTTCAACTTCGTTTTTGTCAAGTAGGGATTTTACTTTGCGAACGAACTCATCGATTGAACCTGAACCATTTGCACGGCCAAGGATGAAGAAACGCTCAATTGAGAAAACCAATACGGTTAGGAAACAGGTAAACAACAACGGTACGATTGGGCCTCCTTCATAAACGATACCGAAGTAGTCTCCCGACTTTGGACCTTTCTCGTGGTCGCCGTCAACAAAGTGGCTAGGATCACCACAAATGTACTGATACGATAAAATACCAATGACTAGCAACACAGGGATAACCAAAATTGGGTTTAGACCACCTGCTGATTTTTTTGGAGCGGCCGCCTTGGCCGGTGCTGGAGATGTAGCCTTCTTTTCCATCAGACTTACTTTTAGGGTTTAATTGAAAAAATAGTTTAAGTGTTTGCGCTGTAAAGAAAACGAAAATATTAAATGGGTAATGCGTTCGCCAAGAAAATTTTTATTGGCGATTCTCTGAAATAGTTACAAAAAATGCGGTGAACGATTCCCAAAAATACATAAAAATATCACCTTTTGGGATTTTTGAGTGGATATTTTAATCTCCCCTCCTTCTCTTTTGAGTAGCTTAAAAGGGCTATTTTTACCCCCTAAGAGGCTCAAAAAAAGAGCATTACCCTATTTTATCACTTCTATAACTATACCTCTGCCAATAAATAGACAAAAGCTAAAACCAAAGAAAAGCGGAGGGTTATTTTACTCTATGGCTCTCTTCAATTTTTGGAAAAATAAATCAAAGTATCAGAGGTCGCGTTCAATAATTTGTTGGCTCTGCTTGTCCTTCAAAATGATTTTGTGGCGCCCGTCGTGGGTTACTTCCTCTTTGATGAGGTAATAGTGCTCGTCGTACTCTACTAACGTAGTTTTTTGGGACACCCCTTCTTGCCCACGCCAAACTGGCAAAACGACGGGTTCCCACTGCTTTGTTTGTGCCGACCGGTAGGCGGCGTCTATGACCGCATTGACGACATAGCCATCATAAAATGTCTCGGCAGGTACAGCCCCTTCTTCATACGCATTAAACATGTCCGTAAACATGTGGTTATATCCTAAATCGTTCACTTCATCTCCTACTGGAAACAACCAACCAGTATTACTTTCTGCCTTTTCAGCTACGTACTCTCCTCCTGAGCCGCTTGTGTACATTTCAAATCCTGTCCTCAAAAAATTATTAATCCAAATGGTACCTTCTGTACCCATCACTTCGTCCCGTAAGTCCATCCCTCCCCGAAACGTCCAACTCACTTCCAACTGCCCTATGGCTCCGTTTTCGTATTTGACAAGGGCGATTGCATGGTCTTCGGCATCAATCGGCTTCACTTGCGTAGCTGCCCAGCACATCACTTCGACGGGCTTGACGTCTTTACCAATAAAGTTTCGCGCGATTTCGATGCAGTGGCATCCCAAATCTAAGATACAACCTCCCCCCGCTTGTTCTTTGTCCCAAAACCAATTGCTGTGGGGGCCAGGGTGCGTCTCGCGGGATTTTGCCCATAGAATTCGCCCCAATGCTCCTTCTTTTACGCTGGCCAACGCTTTTAGAAATTTGGGGGTATAGCAAAGGTCTTCCAGATACCCGCCAAATACACCCGCCTCTTCTACTGCTTGCATCATCCGTAGCGCTTCTTCGGCCGTCCGCCCGAGTGGTTTAGTACATACTACTGCTTTTTTGTGTTTTACACACAACATGACAGCAGCTTCATGGAGATTGTTGGGCAATGCTACGCACACCATTGTCACCTCAGGATGGGCAATAACCTCTTCCATGTCAGTCGCCCAAAAAGAACAGCGGTAGTCTTCCGCAAATTTTTTAGCGTTGGCTTCACTCCGCGCATAAATCGCTACCACACGGTCGCGGCTGCGCTGACCATGAATAGAATCGGCATAAAAACGCCCAATAAACCCCGAACCGAGCATGGCTATCTTTTGCATACAATCTGATTTGTTGATAATTAGAAACAAGTTTTAGAAAAAAGCATTTGTAGTAAACTTTTTAATGATGAGTTTTTGTTAGTACTTTTGCAATACAGTTGCAAATAGATATGTCGAGAATTATTTCTGTTACATTAAATGTAGGTTTAACGGGGCTGGTGCACTTGCTGTGTTGCTGGTTGCCTTTGGTGGTCGTCCTTTTTAACGGAGCTTCAATTGCATGGCTGGCCGAGTACCGTGCCCCATTGATGGTTCTCCAATTAAGCGTGTTGGCTTGGTCTTTCTACGATCTTTATTTAAGATCTTCTCACGTGGCTTCTCTTTTTGAAAAACGTGTTTTTTGGACTGCGGTGGCTCTTACTGTGGTGCTTAACATCATTCCTCACCGTTATTTTCAAGCCGAAGATAGCCGCTTGGCGCAAGCACAGTTTGAGCGTATTCGTAGCACACGGGTAGCGCAATTTGAGTTACAAAAACCACCAAAATCGGTTGAAAAATTAAGCACAACCTTGCAGTCGGTAGAAGGTGTAGTACCTTCACAAATAAAACTTAACGATGAAGTGGTGTCGGTCAGGTATTATTTGGGAAAAACCTCAGAACAAACTATCTTGGCTGCACTTCGTCAACAAGGATACGAAGTGACAACAATTGACTAACCAATAACTCCCAACCTCAAAATGAAAACATTCATCCACCGTACGTTTGTTTACGGCTGTGTACTTGCCTCGTGTAGCTTCGTGTTTGTGGCGTGTGGGCCAGACAAAGACCCAAAAATGGAAGAAGCAGGTAAAATTCACTTGGCTTCGATGGAAATTGAAGAAGCACTGCACGAACAAATTGAGGGGATTGATTCGTTGAAAGTAGTTTTGAACGATAAAAAGAAATCCCTAACTGATGCCGCAGCCATTGCGAGCATTGATTCGACAGTGGCACAGTTAGATGCCGTGGCCAAATCGTTTGAGGAATGGGAAGAAAATCTGGTTGAAGTGCCAGGACTTCCTCACGAACACCACCACCACGAAGGCGAAGAGCATCACCACCACGACCACAAACCAGCCCCTGAGGTTTCGGGCGAACAAATGATTGAAATTCAGAAAGAAATAAAAACGAACATCGAAAAAATCAAGGCCGATTTGGAAAGTGTTCAAGAAAGAGTGAAGAAGGTTTTATAGTTTTATAGTCCATGGTCGATAGTCCACAGTCGATGGTTTTAATTACCGTGGACTATGGACTATCGACCATGGACTATCGACTATCGAGGTACTTCTATTTTTTGTAAAATTTGAGCGACAATGTCGTCAGGTGTTGCTCCTTCCATTTCTCGTTCGGGCGTTAGAACAATACGGTGACGCAACACAGACGGCGCCAATTGCTGAATTTCCTCTGGCGTCACAAAATCCCTTCCACGAATGGCAGCCAAAGCTTTGGAGCTATTGAGCAATGCCACCGACGCCCTAGGCGAAGCCCCCAAAAACAACGATTTGTTATTCCGTGTTTGCACAACCACTTGCGCAATGTATTCTAACAGTTTGTCTTCCACGTGAACTTGGTGCGTTTTACGGCGCAGCTCTGCTAGTTGTTCAGGCGTTAATATGGCCTGTACGTTTGCAATCGCTTCGGCCATATTTAACCGTAAGTGATGCCCACGCAGCACTTCTACTTCTTGCTCTTGGGAAGGATATTTTACCACAATTTTAAACAAAAAGCGGTCTAACTGCGCTTCGGGAAGGCGATAGGTGCCTTCGTGTTCTACTGGGTTTTGGGTCGCAATCACAATAAACGGGCTGCCCATGGGATAGGTAGTTCCGTCAACGGTTGCTTGCCGTTCTTCCATCACTTCAAACAAAGCCGCTTGGGTTTTGGCAGGAGCGCGGTTGATTTCATCGACCAAAACAATATTTGAAAAAATCGGTCCTTTCCTAAACTCAAAATCCGTGTGTTTTGGGTTAAAAACCGACGTTCCCAACACATCCGAAGGCATCAAGTCGGGCGTGAATTGAATACGGCTAAATTCAGTAGCAACAGTACGCGCTAATAGTTTAGCCGTCAGCGTTTTTGCCACCCCAGGCACTCCTTCGATAAGTACGTGCCCATCGGCTAAAATTGCCGTCAACAACAACTCAATCGTTTGCTGTTGCCCCACTATAATTTTCCCGATTTCGGCTTTGATGGCTGTTATCGCGTCGTTGAGGTCTTGTAAGTCGATTCGTGATTCAAAATCCATAAGAGAAAATGGCAGTTATTTAACGCGTTCGTAAAAATCTTCGATACGGTGATGTAAACTCAGGAGCGCAAATTCAGACAAGGACGTAGTGCGCTTGGCATGGGCTATTTCGCTGAACAGCAACTCAATATCCATCCGAGGAAGCCCCGTTTTTTGGATAAGGTCATCTATAAATTCTTTGTCAATTTCGTGGGTACGCAGCCCAAATCGCTCGCGGATGTAGAGCAGCAAATGTTGAATTTTCTTTTCAGCAATGTTATCGTGGTCACCCTGCTGAAAGTACATTTTACCAATCGTTTGCACAAACTCTAGCGACGTATTCTTCGGTACAGGCAACACAGGAATGACACGTTGAGTGCGCTTTCCCGCAAAAATAGCATACAGCAATAGGCCAAACAAAATCAAGTAGTATGCCCATGTCAGTGGCGGCTGCGTCATAATATACCTAAAAATCGACTGCTCATCATCCCCAAAACGGCCTTGTTTTAGGTATTCATCCCAGTAAACAGGCAAGACGGGTAAATAAGACAGCGATTTAAACGCAAAATCAGACGTTTTGGAAGGTAAAGCGTAATAATTGGTCAAAGCCAGCGGCAGGTTATGCAGATAAAAAGCCCCTTTCCCGTACTTTATCTTTAGGAAAATAGGCTCATTTCGGGCGTTTTTAGCCAAAATTGTCACGTTTTCAGGCTTTTTTATCAAAAAATAATTGCGACCATCGTCTTGTGCGAACACATACCCTCCTTTTTTGGACAAAGCGGGGTTCACAAAATTCATCACCAAGGCCGTATCTCGTAACATTGGGTCTTTGAGCGTCGCTATTATTCCCAACGTTTTTACCAACGTATCTGGAAAATAATAGGCCGAAATAAAGACATTATTTCCTCGCTTTGCGTAATTGAGTAGCTGTTTTTGGTCGTTTCTGTCAATAGTAAACTCTCGACAAACAAAAATGTAATTGCTTTTGGGCAGGGTTGGGTTTTCTGAAAGATAATTATAAATCGGCACCCGTAGCTGCGTCACTTTTTCATTTTTGAAGACATCAGGCAAGAGTTCATAGGTAGCTTTTGTGCCAAAAGGGATTTTGTCTTTGTTGGAATAGGTCGGCGTCCAATCAATGGGTTTAGGACGGTAGTATTCAAACAGGCCGTAGGCTACGACTGTCAACAATAAAAACCAAAAGTAGTAACTA
Source organism: Runella defluvii (assembly GCF_014195535.1). Taxonomy (GTDB): domain Bacteria; phylum Bacteroidota; class Bacteroidia; order Cytophagales; family Spirosomataceae; genus Runella; species Runella defluvii. The sequence goes on from NZ_JACIBY010000011.1 coordinate 44,844, forward strand.
CGCCAATTCACCTTCGTTATTGTGTTGTATTAAAGTCGGGTTGAAAATGCTTGAAATTCTTCTTTCAAGCGTAAAAATTGAGATTCGGTCACGCCAAATTCGCCGTACCAAACGTACTCAAACTGGTACGTAAGTTGCTCAAAATCCTTTTTAAATTTCGTTTCTTGCAATTCTTCTACGTAACTACGGTTGGTTTTGGTTGGCTGCCAATGTATGAACTTTTTATCGGTCAATTGCTTGAGTGTATTGAGGTAATAGAGCCGAGTTGCGAGACGATAGTTTCGGGCAGCGATTGCTTCTTCAATCAAATTGGCAAAATCTAATTCATGAATATTTTCAGTGATACGATTATAGACCAGCTCTTCCTCCGATTTTTTAGCAAACATTCCACCAATAAATTCAGCTTTGTACAAGAGCCATATCACTACCCCTGCAATACCCACCAAAAATACGTACTGCCAAAAGTTTTCGTAAGCACTACTACTCAAAAAATCATTGATTTTTTGGCTCAACCAATTCCAAATACGGGCGAGCGGATTATCGGGCGGAGGGGCGTCGCGTTCGTAATTATAATCGCGACTAGCACGGTAATCGTCGAGGCGCTTGTCAGAAGGCAAACGAGGCGTCATCGTGGCATTGTCCAGCGCCGCAGGTAAGCTAACCGTGTCTTTTGGCGTGGATTTGCCCTCTTCTTGGGCATTTGCCAACAAACCAAGCCCCAAAAACAACAGAACAAAACAAAGTCTTTTTAGAAACATAGAAAACAAACGAATAACGCTTGGCCAAGTTGCAAAAAAGCCAACAGAATTACAAAAAAAGCCGATGCAAGTACATCGGCTTTTAGGGAGTGGTATTTTACTCAGGATTATTTCTTACCCAAAGACACAATCCACTTAGCAATTTTCATAGCTTCGTCCTTTGGTACATTAAGTGGCGCCATTGGAGGATACCCTGGCCAGTTAGCTGGTTTTGGGTTAGCAATCAACTCTACGATTTGCTCTGGCTTATATTTTTTCTTCGCCATTACTTCTTTGTAGCCTGGGCCTACCAATCTCTGATCGGCTTTGTGGCAAGCCAAACACGTATTTTTAGTCAATAAAGCTTCAATGTCTGCAGGAATTTTAACTTGCGCGTTTGCCGCAGTCGATACTGCCAAGAAAGCTCCCGCTGCTACTAACATTTTTGTGAATCGTTTCATGCCTAGGTTGGACTTTTAAAATGAAAAATAAAGGAATCTTACGCAAATGCAAAGCTATAACGTTTTGATAAAGAAATTGTGTTAAAAAGACAAAAGATTATTTTTTACATCTCAACGGGTTTCATTTTAGGAATCAACAAATGGATAAAGAGCAACGCTATCAAATAAGTGGAACTCGCCAATAAAAATAATGGCAAATAGCCCCATTGAACGCGTATTGGCCCGATTACAGCCGCTAAAAGTGCGCCGCCTACCGCCCCCGAAAATCCCCCAATCCCCGTTACCATCGCCACCGCACTTTTAGGGTAGAGGTCTGAGGCAATTGTATAGACATTGGCCGACCACCCTAAATGCCCCGCTGCGGCAATCGCTATCAAGACCGTTGCGATATAGACATTTTGGGTTTGGGCAGCAAAGAAAATCGGAACAACACAAAGCGCGCACAAAAGCATCGTCGTTTTACGCGCGCGGTTCAGCGACCAGCCCATTTTCATTAATCGTGACGAAAGCCACCCAAAAAATATGCTCCCGCCGTCCGAAATAATATAAATAACCATGAAAGGGAAACCAATGTTTTGTAAGTCAAGGCGCTGGGTGAGTGCTTCGCTAGAATTGAAAAAGTCGGGTAACCACGTCAGATAAAACCACCAAATGGGGTCTGCCATCAACTTCCCGACAATCAACGCCCACGTTTGACGAAAGCGCAACAATCGCCACCAAGTGACTCGGCCTTCTATTTCTTCGGGCTGGTTATCTTGTTTGATGTACCGCAATTCTCGCGTCGATACCTTGGGATGGTCTTCGGGTTTTTGATAGTTGAGCCACCAAAATACCAACACCACAAAACCCAAAACCCCTGTTGTCATGAACGACATTCTCCACCCGTACTTGAGGGTCATCCATGGAATTAGGGCGGCTGTTAGAATAATCCCAACGTTGGTTCCTGCATTAAACAAGCCAGTGGCAAACGCCCGTTCTTTTTTGGGAAACCACTCGGCAATCGACTTGATGCTCGAAGGAAAATTTCCCGCTTCTCCAATCCCAAGCGCAAAACGCGCTCCCAACAAACCCCGAAAACTGCCTACGTAAGCAGTGGCTACGCCCGCCAAGCTCCACAAACCAATGGCAAACGACAAACCTTTGCGGGTTCCGAGACGGTCGATGAGCCAACCAATCATAATAAAACCCAACGCATAAGCCAATTTGAAGGCCGTGTCAACCCAACCATATTGAATCTTAAACGCATCTAAATCAGCTTGGGTGAGGGTATATGAAAGCGGCACCCCCAACATCTCTTTCCGAAACGCATCGTCGAGCATCGAAAACGACAAAACGTTTCGGTCAACGTAGTTGATTGTCGTAATCAAGAAAAGAAGAAACACTATCCGCCAACGGAAGTTATGGGGAGGCATTTTAAAAGGTGTTAGAGGGGTTTGGAAAAACGCTGCAATTTACGGACTATGTTCTAAAAGTTCTATTGTTATTTTTGCCAAAACAATTCATAAATGACTGAACGCCAAAAACAAGCCCTCGTCAAAGCCGCGGCCTTTTGTGCTTACCAAGAACGTGGTACCAAAGAAGTAAAACAACGGCTGCACGAACTCGAAATCACTGACGATGAGATGGAACCCATTCTTCACGAATTGATTGCCCAAAATTACCTCAACGAAGAACGGTTTGCGCGGGCATTTGCCAGGGGAAAATTTAGGGTAAAAAAATGGGGACGCTTGAAAATTCGTCAAGAAATGAAACTTCGTGGCTTGTCGAATGACTTGATTCAAAAGGGGCTTACCGAAATAGATGGCGACGAGTACGAAGCTGTTTTACAAGATTTACTTATCAAAAAGGCGCGTACCCTCAAAGGCGAGCCAACGGCGACCAAACAAAAATTGGTGCGTTTTGCCCTCAGTAGAGGTTTTGAAAGTGATATTGTGTGGGAATTATTGAAAATGATAAATACCGATTCTTGATTTTACAAAATTTACACAGTAAACTTGTAGAATAACTTTTATGTAAGTGCATAAAGATTAAGCCTTCACTTAAAATGAATACAACAGAGTTAAAATCTACCCTTCATACGCTCATCGAACGGATTAATGATGACGCCATCTTACAGGCGTATGTTGTTTTGTTATCACGCGAAGCTGAAGGAGTGCCTGATTTTTGGGATAATCTGGATACTCCTACTCAAGCGGCAATCCAAGAAGGGCTTCAAGACTTGAACGCTGGGCGTAAAACCGATTTCTTTGATTTTATGAAGTCGCAGTATGGAATTAACCGTTGAACTTTCAGAACGCGCCCGCCGAGACATAGAACAAATTGCTGGTTATTTAGCCAAAACCTGGTCAGAACGCAGCAAAATAGAATTTTTGTTGACGTTAACCGATCAGATGAAACTTATCAGCAAAATGCCCTACCTCTATAAAGTTTCTCAAAAACAAGCTAACATACGCGAATGTGTGATGAACAAGCACGTCGTATTTTACTATCGTGTGCTTGATACAAGCATCGAAATCATCACAATTCGCAATACCCGTCAAAAACCTGAAGAGTTTTGAAGTTACTTCGGCAGGTTTTTATTTCAACAACTTCTCCACGGCTCCGTGCACTTTTTCAAATCCAAATCGGTGCATTTCATTTTCCATCAATCCTACAATTTGATCATTACACAAATTTCCGATACTTCCTTCGTGGGTGTGTTTGAGGTCGCGGGAAGCGTGGTAGGTATTTTCATTGATTTCTTTGCCCACTTGACGGTACGCATCGCGGAAAGGCACTCCTTGTACCACTAATTCGTTGACCCGTTCTACACTAAACAACAAATCGTATTTGGCATCGACCAACAAATTGGGTTTTACTTGCAAGTGTTCCAACATAAAATGCGTGATGTCCAAACAATCCAAAATTTCTTCAAAAGCAGGCATCAGCAATTCTTTTAACAACTGCATATCGCGGTGATAACCCGATGGTAAGTTGCTCATGACCATCGTGAGTTCGGTTGGCAGCGCCTTCAAACGGTTCGTTTTTGCCCGTAATAACTCTGCTACGTCGGGGTTCTTTTTGTGCGGCATGATACTGCTTCCCGTTGTTAAATCGTCAGGCAGGGTGACAAAGGCAAAGTTTTGGCTATTGTACAGGCACACGTCCATCGCCAATCGCGACAACGTCGCCGACAACGCCGCAATGGCCGTCAGAGCCGTTTGTTCGGTTTTCCCGCGTGACATTTGGGCGTAAACCACGTTGTAATGCAAGGTTTCAAAACCTAATAATTCGGTGGTCATCGTGCGGTTCAGTGGAAATGAAGAACCATAACCAGCTCCCGAACCAAGCGGATTTTTATTGGCTAACTTATAAGCCGTTTGAATCATGCTCATGTCGTCCACCAATGCTTCGCCGTAAGCACCAAACCAAAGGCCAAACGACGATGGCATCGCGATTTGGAGGTGCGTATAACCTGGCAAAAGGTCGTTTTTGTGCTGATTTGAGCGTTTGATGAGCAAATCAAACAGTTTTTTAGAAGCTAGCGCTACTTCTTCTAACCGACTGCGCGTGAAGAGCTTCATGTCCACCAATACTTGGTCGTTGCGTGAACGGCCGCTGTGGATTTTTTTGCCGACATCGCCCAATTTACGCGTAAGCATTAGCTCTACTTGCGAGTGTACATCCTCTACCCCCTCCTCAATCTCAAATTTACCCTGTTGAATCTCTTGGTAAATAATTCGTAGTTCGTCATTCAACATTCGTAATTCATCATTCGTCAGAAGTCCTACGCTTTCGAGCATGGTAGCGTGTGCGATGTTTCCTTGCACATCGTAAGGAGCCAAATACAAGTCCATTTCACGGTCACGCCCGACGGTGAATTTCTCAATTTTTTCGGAGATGGAAGTCGTTTCTTTTTGCCAGAGTTTCATTTTTTTTACCACTAAGACACTAAGTTTCACTAAGGTAATGACTCAAACTACTCGTTTCCCGTCGGCTTAATGCTTTTTGTGATGTTTTCTGTGAGAGAATTATATTTAACCACTAAGGCACTAAGTTTCACTAAGGCAATGCCGCAAAATGCTCATTTACCATTGGCTTAATGCTTTTTGTGATGTTTTCTGTATGAAAATTTATAAGTAACCCCTTAGGTTTTTGCAACAATTTCATGTACGTCAATAACTGTGCTTCAAAAAGGGGAATGAGGTTTTCTACCGCTTTTAGTTCTACTACAACACAATCATTCACCAGTAAATCCAACCGTAAATCTGCCTCTAAGCGCACCTCTTTATAGACAACAGGCACGGTAAGTTGTCTAATTACCTTAAAACCTTTGAGTTGTAATTCATAAACTAGGCAAGTCTCATAAACAGACTCCAACAGCCCTGGCCCAATCTGTCTATGAACCTCAATTGCGCATCCCACAATTTCGTATGCTAATTGATTGACCTCTTTTTTAGTCATCATCACTTAGTGCTTCTTAGTGCCTTAGTGGTTTTATTTTTCAGAAGGGTCAAAATTACTTCTTTTTGGCAAAAATCTTTGCATCCGTTATTTGCTCGCGGTGTTCTTCCAGAAACATTTTAAACGAATACAATTCCTCCAACTGCCCTTCAAAATCGGCAGAAGCGGGATAGATTTCTTCATAAACGCCGACAAAATCGGTTATCAAATAGCGCATTTGACGAACTCCACGGCCGTAAAGAGCTGGTAAATAGAAGTTTTGGTGGTCTTGTAGAAACCGTTGGGTTTCGTAGTGTGATGTAGTTTTGATGTCAACGGCTTCTTTACGTCCCAATACATCCACAAAGCCATAAATAATCACATCGCCTACTTGGTATTGGCAGTAGGCTTGGGTTTTTACAATGGGAGAAGGGAGTTTTTGGCGAACGGTTGCAATAATTTGAGGGTCAAATTGCTCTTCGCCGATTTTTTTCAATACCGCATCTTCAAACGATACTCCCCTAAACTGGGCTTCGGTTTGTGGGATAGGCACTCGATTAATGCGGTCTAGCACTTCCTGCTCACTGATTTTCCCCTGCAAAAACCGTGAGTAGGTGTTGAGCAACGAAGGATAAAAACGGTAAGCTACTTTGGAAGTCATGTACGTTTATTATTGAACCACTAAGGCACTAAGGGGCACTAAGAAAAGAATACCCTTAGTACCTTAGTGGTAAAAAACACTAATTCTTAGCCCCGCCCTGTTGCCCTGCTTTTGGCTGTTGGCTTTGCTGGGCTTCGCGCATTGGGTTGCTGCCACGTTGGAAACCTCCGCCTTTGAACAATTGGAAGCGCGTTGGTTTCGTCGGCTGACGTGGGAAGCTGTTGCTCTCTTCGTCGATGTCGGCAATCTCACGGAATGGATCCAGTGTCCACTGCACCACTTTTTTCTTGGTTGTGATAACTTTTGACACTTGTTGGTCGTTCAAACGCCAGATTTCTGCGGGGAAGCGCGCCACTGAATCAGTACCATCTTCAAATTGCATCTTTACAATCACGGGCATTGGCAAACCTCCTTTATTTTTCACTTTCAAGGTGTAGAAATTCAACCCCGATTCGACCAATTTACGCTCATCGGGGGTCAAACTTGCCAAATACGTTTCGTATTTTTTCTTGTCGGCATCGGTTACTTTGTAGGGATCATACGAGTTGTAGAAATCCTTCATGTCAGGATTTTTCTCTACCACCGACTCTTTGATGAAGTCTTTATCGCGCTGACGAGCAACTGTTTCTCGCTTACTGCTAGCTGCTGCCCGCTGTTCGGCCTTCGTAATTTCAGGATTTTGGGTATCAAGGGCAAACCATTCAACTTCTACCAAATCTTGGTCAACGGGCTCTACGCCGTAGAACCAACCTTTCCAGAACCAATCCAAATCCACGCCCGAAGCATCCTCCAAGGTACGGAACAAGTCGGCAGGTGTAGGCGACTTAAACGCCCAACGACGGCTATATTCTTTGAAGGCATAATCAAACAACTCGCGCCCCATGACCGTTTCGCGCAAAATATTGAGGGCTGTAGCTGGCTTTGCGTACGCACTTGCCCCTGCATTGATGAGGTTGTCAGACATGGTCATGATAGGTACCAAATTTTTGGGATCTTGCTTCATGTAATCCACAATCATTTGAGGCTCGCCACGGCGCGTTGGGTAGTCTTTGTCCCACTCTTTTTCGGTCAAATATTGCACAAAGGTATTCAAACCTTCATCCATCCACATCCATTGACGTTCGTCGTTGTTGACAATCATCGGGAAGAAATTGTGACCTACTTCGTGGATAATCACCCCAATCATGCCGTATTTGGTCGCTTCCGAATACGTACCATCTGCTTCAGGGCGACCGCCATTGAAAGAAAGCATAGGGTATTCCATCCCTCCGATGGGGCCATGACAAGAAATCGCTACGGGGTACGGGTAATCTACCGAGAACTTTGAATACGTTTTAACAGTATGAGCCACGACTTCGGTCGAATATTTACCCCAAAGCGGATTTCCTTCTTTTGGATAAAACGACATGCACAACACTTTTTTGCCCGCTACTTCCTGCATTTTACCATCCCAAATGTACTTTCTGGACGTCGCAAAGGCTACGTCACGCACGTTATCGGCTTTGAAAATCCAGGTTTTTTTACCCGAAGGTTTTCCTTTTTCGGCTTTCTCGCGCTCTTCTTGCGACGCAATCACCACTACTTTGTCGGAAGTCTTCGCTTTTTCGTAGTTTTTCAGTTGCGTTGGCGTCAATACTTGTGGGGCGTTTTGCAACTCGCCCGTTGCTCCCAAAACGTGGTCGTCGGGTACAGTAATGGCCAATTTGAAATTTCCGAACGACAATGCAAACTCTCCCTGACTGTAATATTGCTTGTGTTGCCAGCCCGTTACATCGTCATACACACAAAGGCGAGGATAAAACTGCGCAATTTCATAGACGTTATTACCATCTTTGAAAACCTCAAAACCTGTTCGTCGTCCACCTTTGGCAACCTCAACGATGCGGTAATTCCAATCAATGGAAAATGAATAGCTTTGTTTAGGCAAAAGCGGCTGCGGCAAATCAATCCGCATCATCGTTTGATTGATGGTATAGCGAAGCGGTTTCCCCGTTTTTGCATCTTTCACCGACTGAATATTATACCCATAATCCGCATTTGAGTAATTCATATCGGTAATAGTCGAAAGACTCGTCATTGTTGTTTGATTTCCTAAGTCTCCAGTTCTAGTTATTGGCCCAGGAGAATTTTTGGCAAACAAATTTTGGTCGAGCTGAATCCACACGTAAGGAAGCGCATCGGGCGACTGATTAAAATACGTAATGGTTTCGGTACCAATGATTTTGTTATTGGCCTCGTCCAATTCCACCTTAATGTCATAATCGGCGCGTTGTTGCCAATAATCTTTTCCAGGCGCTCCCGAAGCAGTTCGGTAGGTATTGGGCGTAGGCAGCGCCGTGCCCAATTGTTCAAAACGGTCGTTGGCGTGGTAGTTGGGCATGGTGGGTGCTTGTGCCCACGTCAGTCCCGCATAAAATAGTGAGATGATGAAGGAAATTTTTCTCATGAGAAAGTAAAATTGGTTTTCATTCAAAAATACAAAAAAGGGGCTAATTTGACGAAGATAATGCTACTTAACACACAGATTTGCCGATGAATCATTTTATTTTGGCATAAAAAAGCCCCTTCCTGTTTGGGAAGAGGCTTCTAAATATACGATTTACCTAGCTGTATTAAGCAGCTGGTTCGTTGTTCATTACTTCAGTTTGCTTACGGATAGAAGCCATGTGAATCAACTCAAACAACTCTTCTACGAAATCTGGGTACAAGTTAAGTTGTTTACCCAAATCAGCGCGGTTTTTGCGAAGCTGTCTCCAACGATCCATTTGAAGAACGGCTACGTTGTTATCACGCTTGTATTCGCCAAGTTGCTCTACCAATGACATACGCGTGCCCAACGCTTCGAGCAATTCGCGGTCAAGGTTATCCAATTTGCTACGCAACGTATCCAATTGGTTTTGATAATCTGTGCCGTACTCCGCTTTACGAACGTGCAATTCGTGCAACATTTCGCCCAACGCATGTGGCGTCAATTGCTGAGAAGCATCCGACCACGCTTTGTCTGGATCACGGTGAGACTCGATAATCAAACCATCGTAGTTCAAGTCTAAGGCACGTTGTGCCAACTCAAACAAATACGCACGCTTACCTGCCATGTGGCTTGGGTCACCAATCATCGGAAGCTCAGGGAACATAGTTTTGAGTTCGATGGCGATGTTCCACATAGGCGAGTTACGGTATTTCGTTTCTTGCGCATTTGAGAAACCACGGTGAATAGCACCCAATTTTTTGATACCAGCACGGTTGATACGCTCAAACGCACCAATCCACAACGCTAGGTCAGGGTTTACTGGGTTTTTGATAAGCACAGGTACATCCACTCCTTGAAGCGCATCGGCCAAGTCTTGAACGTTGAATGGGTTAACGGTGGTACGAGCACCTACCCACAAAATATCGACGCCGTATTTAAGTGCAAGCTCAATGTGCTGAGGCGTTGCTACTTCAACGGCAATAGGCAATCCAGTTTCTTGTTTAGCATCTACCAACCAAGGCAACGCGGCTTCGCCCATTCCTTCAAAGCTGCCCGGACGAGTACGAGGTTTCCAAACCCCCGCTCTGATTACGTTGGCATATCCTTCTGCTTTGATTTGACGAACGGTATCACGTACTTGGTCTTCTGTTTCGGCACTACATGGTCCTGCGATAACGAGCGGCTTTCCTCCCGTATCAACCCACGAGCTCATTGGTAAAATGTCTAAGGTGGCACCCATAACTGAGAAAAAAATTAATTAGTACAACAATCTATAGTAACAATTTGAAAGCGATTAAATCTTCGTAATTTTGCAACCGTTTTGACAGTCCGCCGCGTCATGGGGATAATCCCCTGAAAATCCGACGATTCGGAACGTACAATTTCATTTATCAACAAAACACTACAACTATGCCTTTAAGTGTTGTATCACCCAAAACGGGTGTTTCATTTGATGACACTTCGGTCGCATTTTCGTCCAAGTCCAACGGCCAACTCAAGAAAACCTATTGGTTATTCTCGATGATGAATCAGGTTTGGCTTGTAAAATTAGGAACTTTTTTTATAAAACTCTCTCTTTTGTTGAGATTGCCCGTGAAGGGTCTCATAAAAACTACTTTATTCAACCAATTTTGTGGTGGAGAAGATATTAAAGAATGCGAAAAAACAATACAATATTTGGCAAAATCGAACGTAGGCACAATTTTAGACTACTCTATCGAGGGAGAAGACGATGAAAAGAGTTTTGACAAAACTGCTAACGAAATTTCGCTAACTATCGAAAAAGCGTCAAATAACAAAGCCATTCCGTTCTCGGTTTTCAAGGTAACTGGCGTTGGTTCAACCCCACTTATGGAAAAAATTCAGGCGGGCGAAGAGCTTCATTCCTCAGAACAACAGGCTTTTGAACGCATTAAGCAACGCGTTGATGTCTTGTGCAAGAAAGCAGCCGACTTGAACGTTAAGATTTTTGTGGATGCGGAAGAAAGTTGGATTCAAAATGTCATTGACCAACTAGCTTACGATGGCATGAAAAAATACAACACCCAGACCCCCATCGTTTACAATACGTTTCAGATGTACCGCCACGATATGCTTGAAAACCTCAAAAAAGCCACGCGTGAAGCCAAAGCAGCGGGCTATTTGTTGGGGGTAAAACTCGTAAGAGGTGCGTACTTTGAGAAAGAACGTCTGCGTGCATACGAAAATGAGTACCAAGATCCTATCCACGCCACCAAAGAAGACACCGACCGCGACTACAACAAAGCGCTCGAATTTTGTCTTGAAAACCGTGACGTTATTTCAATTTGTTTGGGAACGCACAACGAACATAGCTGCCAACTTTGCATCGAATCAATGGAAAAACTCCATATTCCGCACAATGACCCACACGTTTGGTTTGCGCAACTCCTAGGCATGAGCGACAATATTTCTTACAATTTGGCCAATGCAGGGTATAATGTCGCCAAATACGTACCTTATGGCCCTGTAGAAACCGTCATGCCTTACTTGTTCCGCCGTGCCGAAGAAAATAAATCAATAGCTGGCCAAAGTAGTCGTGAGTATTTATTAGTAAAGCGCGAAGTAGAAAGACGTCATCAACAACGAATTTCTCAGTAAATTGCAAGCGCAACCCATTTGCCCAACACAGGTTACACTAGATAATTGATAGCTGAATGACGAGTCATACCGCCAGAAACCCACTAAAGTTTTTTTTGTTTGCCCTTCTACTGATTGCGGTAGATCAAGCGTCTAAGTTGCTCGTCCATCATTACATGGCACCTGGTTTTGCAGGTCAAGTCCGTCTCATTGGCGATTGGTTTAAGCTTTATTACGTCACCAATCCAGGCATGGCTTTTGGAATGCAAATCGACCACGAATACGGCAAGTTATTTTTAACCACTTTCCGTTTGGGGGCAATGGTGTTTATTGCTTGGTACATTGTTCGGCTCTCAGTACGCGGTGCTGCGAGTGGTTTATTGTGGGCTATGGCCATGATTTTAGCAGGAGCCATCGGCAACCTGATTGATAGTATTTTTTACGGCGTGCTTATCGGCAATGCGCCTTACGGTTCTCCTACTCCTTGGTTTCACGGACAAGTAATTGACATGGTTTTTGTCGATTTCTGGGAAGGTTTTGTACCAGAGTGGGTACCTGTGTGGGGTGGTCAATATTATACAACGCCTATTTTTAACTTCGCCGATGCTTGTATTTTCGTTGGCGTGTGTATCATCCTTATTTTCCAAGGCACCTTCTTTCCACGTTTGGACGAACCGCAAGATGAAGTAGAAAGCGACGAAACCACGGAAGCTATCGCAATGGAAAATCCCACGAACGAAGCAGTCGTAGCGACTACCGATGCCATTGCCACTGAACAACTTACAGAGGTCAGCGAAGGCTCAGAGCCTGAAAGTAGCAATTTAACCGAAAACGAAAATCCCACTCAAGAGACTCCTTCTGAGCCAGCTGAAGAAGTTCAGCCTACTTCAGAAACTCCACTCGCGGAAGGACACGTTTCTAATCCAGATAAACATACTAATTCATAAAAAAGGGGCTTGAAAGCCCCCTTTTTTATGCGTTCTCTAGCAAAATATCTACTTTACATTTACCAAATCTTGTTGGACAGCAAATACAAATTCAATTGTTGTGTCATTGTAATCCGCAATTTCTTCGTTGCTCAGTTTTCCTGCCTTCAAGGCTTTTATAACTGCATTTTTCTTCTCTTCTAAACGCGCTTCTTTAATTTTCTTATTTTCGTTTTTTACTGCTAAAGCATTAGCTGACAGTACCATTTCGTAAGCCAGTTTTTGCTCCGCCGTCATATTACGCAAGTCAACTTCTGCAATAGCTTTTTTAAGCCATTCTTCACTCCAAAATTCAGGGAATTGAGAAGTTTCGGTCACTGTGTGTAAATTTTTCATTGTATAAACCAGTTTATCTAAATCGGTTTGTACTTGATTTTTTTCTTTGGAAAACTTATCCAACTCTACCGTGACAAACACCATTTGATCGTCAATAGTTTCGTTTTTTGCATTTCTCAAAAAGGAAACATTATGATAATCAGATATTTGTGTAAATATCACCCTTGCTAGAATACCAATACAATATATTTTTGACAAATTTTCAAAACGATATTCCCCTTTTTTGACAAGCGTATTAAAACGATGCAAAGCATAGAATTTCATACGCTGAATAAATTCAGGATACTCGCTCAATTGCATTTCGACAATAAAATGATTGTCATTCTCGTCTATGCAAGCTACATCATAAATTCCACTTCGGCTGTCAATCGTTATAGCAGTGAGTTCGTTTTTAATAAAGGAGACCTCTCTAATGGGGACAGAGGAATTTATGAGTGCCTGAAGCGCTTTCTTTAAAAAAGTAGTATCCACTTCATTTCCAAAGGTCACTTTAAAACCATAATCCGAGAGAATTGAAATAAATCTTCCGTTGTCATTCGCTATTTCCATACAGCAAAGTTATACAAAAACCCCTACTGAATGATTCAGTAGGGGTCCCTTATTTACACCTTGTCATTATCAAACCTCTATTTTTGCCTCCGAAATATTCTCAAAAGCTACTTCGCCTTCTTCATTGAGTTCCATCATGATGACGGCGTCTTTTTGAATTTTTCCCGAGAGAATCTGTTTCGATAACTCATTCAAAATTCGGCGCTGTAAGACTCTTTTGAGTGGCCTTGCCCCAAACGCAGGGTCATATCCTTCTTCTGAGAGTTTCACCAAAGCTTCGTCAGTAGCATCCAAGGTCACTCCTTGTTCGGCCAACAAGTCTTTGATGTGGTTGAACTGAATCCGAACAATTTGTTTCAAATTATCCCGTCCAAGGGGGTCAAAGAGCACAATTTCGTCAATACGGTTCAGAAACTCTGGCCTAACTGACTGTTTCAACAAGCCTAAAACATCGTTTTTAGCTTCTTCTTTGAAGTACAGCTTCCAGCCTTTTTCAATCTTATTGCCCGCTTCTTTGAACTTCTCCATGATGATATCGCTACCAATGTTCGACGTCATGATGATGATGGTATTTTTGAAGTTCGCCAAGCGACCTTTGTTGTCCGTCAACCGCCCATCGTCCAAAACCTGCAACATTACGTTCCAAACGTCGGGGTGTGCTTTTTCGATTTCGTCCAACAAAATCACACTGTATGGTTTACGACGCACGGCTTCGGTCAACTGCCCACCTTCATCGTAGCCAACGTAGCCTGGAGGCGCTCCTACCAAACGGCTTACAGCGTGGCGCTCTTGGTATTCACTCATGTCGATGCGCACCATGGCATTGTCGTCATTGAACAGGTAATTTGCCAGCGTCTTGGCTAACTCTGTTTTACCAACCCCCGTCGGCCCTAGGAATAGAAAACTACCAATCGGGCGTTTGGGGTCTTGCAAACCTGCTCTCGAACGACGCACCGCATCAGCTACCGCTTCAATGGCCTCCTCTTGACCCGCTACGCGTTTTTGGAGTTCGGATTCCAAGTTGAGTAATTTTTCACGCTCGCTTTGCAGCATTTTACTTACTGGAATACCCGTCCATTTGGCAACTACTTCCGCAATATTTTCGGCCGTTACTTCCTCTTGAATCAACTGCTCACCGCTAATTGATTGTTGGCCGCTTTCTCCCAAACGTTTTTCAATTTCAGGGATTTTACCGTAACGAAGTTCCGCTACTTTTCCATAATCCCCCGCCCGTTCGGCTTGTTCTGCTTCGAGGCGTAGTTGTTCCAATTGCTCTTTTAACGCGCGGAGTTCGCTGATTTTCCCTTTTTCCAACTCCCATTGGGCTTTAAAAGCGCTTCGTTCTTCGTTCAAATCCGCCAACTCTTTGTTAAGTCTGGCTTCTTTTTCTTTGTCATTCTCCCGTCGAATCGCCTCTCTCTCAATCTCTAACTGCATAATGCGGCGGTTCAAATCGTCGAGCTCTTCGGGAACCGAATCCATTTCTAAGCGCAATTTTGCGGCCGCCTCATCCATTAGGTCAATGGCTTTATCGGGCAAAAAACGATCAGAAATATAACGGCTCGACAGCTCAACGGCCGCAATGACCGCATCGTCCTGAATCCGTACTCCGTGGTGGAGTTCGTACTTGTCTTTGATACCCCGCAAGATACTAATCGCATCAGCCTCGTTGGGTTCATCGACGGTCACTACCTGAAAACGGCGCTCCAGCGCTTTGTCTTTCTCAATGTACTTTTGGTACTCTTTGATGGTAGTGGCACCGATGGTATGGAGTTCGCCCCGCGCGAGGGCAGGCTTGAGTAAGTTGGCAGCGTCCATCGCGCCCTCACCGCCCGCCCCCGCCCCGATGAGCGTGTGGATTTCGTCAATAAATAAGATAATTTGGCCTTCCGAATCGGTCACCTCTTTGATGACCGCCTTCAAACGCTCTTCAAATTCGCCTTTGTATTTGGCCCCCGCAATGAGCAAGCCCATATCGAGCGATACAATTTCTTTTTCTTTCAACTGCTCGGGTACGTCGCCTTGTACAATCCGTTGCGCTAGGCCCTCTACGATGGCCGTTTTTCCTACTCCTGGTTCCCCCAAAAGCATGGGGTTGTTTTTGGTACGACGCGCCAAGATTTGAAGCACCCGACGGATTTCGTCGTCGCGCCCAATAACGGGGTCAATCTTGCCCGAGCGTGCCAATTGATTTAAGTTTTTGCTGTATCGTTCCAACGAACGGTACTTAGCTTCGGCATTTTGGTCTTTCACTGGATTATTCTTCCCTCTTAATTCTTTGATAGCTGCTACTAATTCTTTTTCTTTTAATCCCACCTCTTTCATGAGCTGAGCGGTGCTGTCTTTGCCCGCCGATAAGCCCACTAGGAGGAGTTCTACGCTAACATATTCGTCATTAAATTCTTTCAGATAGCTTTGTGCCTTTTGAAACGTGGCGTTGAGGTCGTTGCTAAGGTATTCGGTATTGGCCGAGCCTGCTACGCGCGGATAACCGTTGATGATGGTTTCAAGTCTTGTATTAACATTTGGGAGTGCGACATTCAGCTTTTTGGCTAAAAACTGCGACGTGTTGGGATCTTCTTCCAAAATCGCTTTTAGAATGTGTCCCGTTTCAACAACTTGCTGCTGCTTGCCCTGAGCAATTTGCACAGCGTGCTGAACAACTTCTTGGGCTTTGATGGTATATTGATTAAAGTTCATGGCTTCGGTGCTTATGCACGGGTTCTGCTGTTGGTTAATTGGTTTGTTGACACTGATTTTAAAATTCTCATGCCGATGCCTAAAAGCGGAAATTTTGGCATCATTTTGCCCGTTAAATCAAAAATTATAGACAAAATGGCGGATTTATTCGTAATTTTGGCACTATGTCGAGTCCCATTTTTATTCATACACAAGCGGAGTTTGAGCGTGTCGTTGAACGATTGAACCACTTCCCAGCCATAGCGATTGATACTGAATTTGATAACAATCATTATGCCTATGGCTTTACCCTTTGTTTGTTTCAAGTAGCTACCTCCGATGCGTGTTATTTGATTGACCCCTTTGAGGTAAAAGACTTGTCGGCGCTATGGCGCGTGATTGAAAACCCAGCGGTCGAAAAAGTAATCCACGACAGTGGCGAGGATTTTCGTCTGCTTTATCTTCACGGATGCTCCCCCCGCAATATCTTCGATACCAGTGTGGCCACGAAGCTGCTTTGTTTTGAAAAAATTGGTTTAGCAAGTGTGTTGGGTGAAGTACTGGGTATTGAGTCGAGTAAGAAGAAGCAGCAGAGCAATTGGCTGAAACGCCCGCTCTCCGATATGCAGCTTGACTACGCGGCCAATGATGTCATTTATCTCCTTGAACTTCGTGACAAATTAACGGAACGCCTTCAGCAGCAAGGACGCTGGGAATGGTTTCAACAAAGTATGGCGTTTTTGGAAAACAAAAGCTACGTTCCCAAAACACGCAATACGTTTTTGAGCCCCAAAGAACAGCGCGATTTCAGCCCGTTTGACCAACATATTTTAAGTGAATTGTATCGTTTTCGTGATGAACAAGCGCGTCGTTTTGGCAAGCCAACTTACCAAATACTGACCGATGCCCAAGTACACGAAATTCTCATTGACCCAACAACGCTCAACAACTGGCTACAGTTAAAAGGCGTAAATCCACGTATGCAAACTCCTTGGGCAGTGGATCAACTCAAACAAGTCATTCACCAAGCAAAAGCCGAGGGAACGAAGCGCCAACTTTTGCACGAACGGGTGAAGCCATCTCCGCAAGAATTTGCCGAAATGCAGCAACGCGCTGCCCGAAGCAACGCCCTGCGTGAAGGAACCTTTCTACCAATGAAGCGTTGGATTGAAGAAAAATACGGATCGCTTTTTGTCCCGTACATTCTCAGCAATGAGGTCATTAGTACCCTTATTGGGGGAGAATTAAAACTGACCGACATTGGCCCGTCGTTTCAGCAAGCCATCATCCGCGAGGCTGCTTCGGCACTTGCTATTGATATTTCGGCTTTTGGCTAACAGCCTGTCTCCCTAACCACGTCTAATATGCTCAAGCGATACTTATTCTGGATTATTGGGGGACTGGCCGCTGGCCTTATCAGTTATTTTGTCTTGTTTCCGCAGGTTTGGTATTGCCAATGGGTCGGTTTTTCTGATTTTAAAGCGCTCAATACTCACTTTTACGTCAGCCCCAAATCCTCTCCCAAACACCACCAATACGCCCAAAAAGTAGTGGCTGAGGCAGAAAAACGAATCCAAAGCTTTTGGGGTAGCCGACAAGGAAAGCCGACAATCATTGTTTGCTACGATCCGCACGAATATGCAAAATATTGCCACAGCGACGAAGGAGCGGGCTGTAGCATCGGAACACCGTGGGGCGCTTCTTACGTGGTGCTCAATTTGGACGGTATCAATACCGACGTCATCGCCCACGAAATGTGTCACGATGAACTTTTCACGCGGCTCGGTTGGTGGAAAACCACCCAACAAATTCCGCAGTGGTTCAACGAAGGGCTTGCTTTGATGGTTGATTATCGTTTTGTAGAAAACAAACCTCCCGCCCAGCGCTACATAGATTACAAAGATGAATGTGATTACATTTCGAGCGGTGGACAAGTAACCCTCGCGCTTACCGAGATTAGCTCAATGCGCGGATTTTTTACGGGTCCCGAAGGCCGTGTTATGTTGGCTTACATGACTTCGGGAATGGAAGTATCTCGTTGGCTAGCTGCCGCAGGACAACCTGCCATCCCCGTTCTGGTCAAGCATCTTCGTGAAGGACGCGACTTTCAAGACGTTTACCAGCAGTTAGAAGCTAAAAAACAACCGTAGCCCGTTTTATGGGTTCATTTTCAGCTTCAAAAACTCAGCTGTGTAGTTATTTTCTAGCGCCAACATACTCTCGGGCGTACCCGCAAACGTGATGTAGCCGCCCTTATCGCCCCCTTCAGGCCCCAAATCAATAATCCAATCGGCCGATTTTATCACTTCGACGTTGTGTTCAATGACAATCACCGTATCTCCCTGATTAACCAGCGCATTGATGGATTTTAACAATTTTTGAATATCGTGAAAATGGAGTCCCGTGGTTGGCTCGTCAAAAATAAACAACGAACGCCCTTGATTAGGGTTCGATTTACTCAAGAAGAACGCCAGTTTGACCCGTTGGGCTTCGCCTCCTGATAAGGTATTGGACGATTGTCCCAGCTTGATGTATCCCAGCCCCACATCTTTCAACGGTTGAAGGCGCTCAGCCAATTTAGGCTCTTCTTGCTGGAAGAAATCGATGGCTTCGTCAATCGTCATGTTTAAAATATCCGAAATATCGGCCGAGTTTCCATCGGGGCGTTGATAACGGACATCGAGTACTTCTTGTTTGAAACGCTTTCCGCCGCAGCCTTCACATTTGAGGTAAATATCAGCCATGAACTGCATTTCAATTTTCACTTGACCTTCTCCTTGGCACGTTTCACAGCGCCCGCCTTCGACGTTGAAGGAAAAATGAGAAGGTTTATATCCTCTGGCTTTGGCCAGAGGCACATCGCTCATCATTTGGCGAATGTAATCATAGGCTTTGATGTACGTAACGGGATTAGAACGAGACGATTTCCCGATGGGATTTTGGTCCACCATTTCTAGGTTGTCGATGCGCTCAACGCTTCCCGTCAAATTGGCGTATTTGCCCGCATCTTCGTTGTACTCACCTTTTACGCGAGCCAAGGCGGGGAATAAAATCTTCCGAATCAGTGTCGATTTTCCTGAACCCGACACCCCTGTCACCACCGTAAGCGTTCCCAACGGAAATTTCACGTCCACGTCTTTCAGGTTATTTTCTTTGGCACCCGTCAACTCTAGCCAATGTGTCGCTTTCCGACGGAAGGTGGGGACGGGTACTTGGTCGCGGCCCGTGAGGAAGTCGATGGTGTGGGATACAACCCCACCCCTGCCCCTCCCCTGTGAGGGAGGGGTTGTATTATCCTTTTCATTCCGTGCAAGAACATCTTTTTGCTCTTCTACAACTGAATTAGTGCTTGAAGTACTTAATTCCTCTCTTATTTTGCTTAAAACCTTTTCTATACTCTCAAAAACTTCTTCATTTTGAAAGCGTATCACTTTAAATCCTAATTCTTGAAGGTGTTTTGTACGAATAACATCATACTCTACCTGTTGATTGTGCACTTCACCATCTAATTCGATAATAAGTTGTTTCTCAAGGCAAACAAAATCAACAATATATTTTTCAATGGAATGCTGACGACGAAATTTAACACTTAATTGCTCTTTTCGTAAATACTCCCAGAGTGTCTCCTCTGCCCTCGTTGGATTTTTACGATTTTGACGAACATCCTCTTTTATTGACTTCCATGTTTCAGGAGAACTATGATAAAACGGGCGGCTATAAGAAGGATTATCAGAAAAATCATCCCCCTCCCTAACAGGGGAGGGGTCAGGGGTGGGGTTGAGAATATCCTCCCAGCTCCCCTGCCAAACCACTGCTCCACCCAAATTTCCTGCATCTGGGCCGATGTCGATAATTTGGTCAGCGGCGCGCATGACTTCTTCTTCGTGCTCAACCACAATTACGGTATTGCCCATGTCGCGCAACGACTCCAACACGCTTACCAGCTTTCGGGTATCACGCGGGTGAAGACCAATGCTTGGTTCGTCCAAAATGTACATTGAGCCTACCAAGGCACTCCCCAGCGAAGTCGCCAACTTAATCCGTTGAAATTCTCCCCCTGAAAGTGAATTAGTCAAGCGGTTGAGGGTCAAATAACCCAGCCCCACGCGGTTCATGTATTCCAAACGGTTTTCAATTTCAATCAAAATACGTTTGGCCACGCCGTATTGAAAATCGGGTAGCGTGAGGTTTTGGAAAAATTGTAACACTTCCGAGATGGGCATCAAAACCAAATCAGTAATGGAAGTGCCTTTTATTTTTACGTAACTCGCATCCTGACGCAAACGCGATCCACGGCATTCGGGGCAGTTGGTTCGGCCTCGGTACCGCGACAACATCACACGGTATTGTACTTTATGTGTCTGCGATTCTAAATGCTCGAAAAAGGCCGTTAGACCTTCAAAATAGCTATTTCCCGTCCAGAGTAACGTTTTCTGGTCTTCGGCCAAATCTTTATAGGCGCGGTGAATCGGGAAATCAAAACGAATGCCATGACGCAACAACGGTGCCTGCCATTCGCTCATTTTTTCGGAACGCCAAGGGGCAATTGCTCCCTCAAATACCGAAAGATTTTTATCGGGGATAACCAACTCAGGGTCTAAACCCAGTACTTTTCCAAAGCCTTCGCAGCGTTTGCAAGCTCCGTAAGGGTTATTAAAGCTAAAAAGGTTGACGCTCGGCTCTTCAAATTTTAGCCCATCCAATTCAAACTTATCAGAAAACGAACGTTTTTCTCCACCGACTACTTTTATCCAACACAACCCTTCTCCTTCAAAAAAAGCCGTTTGTACCGAATCCGAAAGACGGAATAGCGTATCTTCGTCCTCGTGCTTAATGGCCGCTCGGTCCACCAAAACAAATAACTCCGCTCCCTCCAAAGCTCCTTCAACGTTGCCTTCTTCCAATAATTCCTCAATCGAACGTGTTTCGTCATTTACTACGATTCGCGTGTAGCCTTTGGAAAGTAGAATGGTTAATTCTTGTTCGAGCGTACGATTTTCTTTGATGATAAGCGGTGCCAAAATCATTGCCCGCGTCCCTTCCTCGTGGCCCATAAGGTAATTGACCACGTCGGTAACGGTGTCTTTGCGAACTACTTCCCCCGAAACAGGCGAGTGAGTGACCCCAATTCGGGCAAAAAGCAATTTCAAATAATCGTAGATTTCGGTGGTCGTCCCTACCGTTGAGCGCGGATTTCGGGTATTGACTTTTTGTTCGATGGCTACCGCAGGCGAAATTCCCTTGATATAATCCACTTCGGGTTTTTCCATTCTTCCCAAAAACTGACGGGCGTAGCTGCTCAAGCTTTCGACGTACATGCGCTGGCCTTCGGCAAAAAGCGTATCAAAGGCCAACGATGATTTGCCCGACCCCGATACGCCCGTTACGACAACGAGTTTGTTTCGTGGAATGGCCACATCAATATTTTTGAGGTTATTGACTCGCGCCCCTTTGATGAGGATAAATTTTTTGGGGTCTAGTCCTTCAAAATCAGAAGAAGATACAGTCGGATTACTTGTCGTTTGATTCATTGGGCTGGTTTGCAAAACTCACAAAAGTAGGGAAAACGGCTCCGATATACTAACAATCGCTGAGGTGAGTTTTGGGGTTATAACAAAAAATCGGAGCAATTTGTCTCTTGACAAACTGCTCCGATTGAAAGAATGTTTTATTGACTGCTAGTATTGTTCCAATAAGTACTTAATGACATCCGTAGTGGTCACAATTCCAGCGAGTTGGCCATTTTCGATAACGGGCAAGGCGTGGTATTCTTCCGAAGCTAGAATCTCTGCTACTTCTTTAATACTCAAAGTTGCCTCTACCGTACGAGGTTTTTGGGTCATTACTTGCGAAATACTCAACATCTCCAAAATGGCTTCGTCGGCGCCTTCTTGGTTTTCAAACAACGAACTGAAAGTCAAACGATTGATGTCGGTACTGCTGATGATTCCCACTACGTCGTGTCCTTCCAACACTGGAACGTGTCGAATGTGATTTTTCTTTACTAAGTCAATAACATCATGCAAATCGTCGGAAACTTGAACAGTGGCTACGTTTTTGGTCATGATGTGCGAAATTGGTTCTCTTCTTTTCATTGGGAGGATTGATTGATTGTGATGAGCAATAGTACCCTCTTTCTGGCAGAACCTTTATGACCAATGCTACCGTTTTACCCTGCTTTTAATCATGTTTCCGAAAAATCGCTTATGGTAGTATCACACGGTCGATGACGTGAATAACGCCGTTGGTAGCAACAACATCAGCCGAAGTAACTGTGGCATTGTTGGTTCCGTTTCCAGCTCCACGCACCTGTACTGTTTCGCCCAAAGTAACCGTTAACGGAGCTTGTCCTGCTGAAGTAACCGTACCTGCTACAAGATTGGTAGAAAATACTCGGCCAACCACCACATGAGAAAGTAACACGTTGGTCAAGGTAGTCAAAGTAGCACCGCTTGCTGCATTGATTGCTTCGATGCTATTGAAAGGAGTAGCTTGGAAGGCCGCATTGGTAGGAGCAAATACGGTGTAGGGTGAGCTACCAGTCAAAACCGCAGTAACTGTTGCACCCACCGTGAGATTTTCTTGAATTACTTTATTAAGCGCCGCTACCAAAAACGTAAAGTTGGTATTTCCTTGCGCCACTTGGAGCAAATTGCCTGCAGGTGGCAACAAAACGCGGTTAATCACATGGATCACTCCATTGTCAGCAGCTACGTCGGCTGCTATCACTTTAGCTCCATTGATAGACACCCCGCTAGTTCCTTTCGTGATGTACGCTTTTCCTCCACTCAACGTAGTCACTTCCGTGTTGCTTGCCGTTGGGAGGTCGGTTGAAAGATTTTTTGTTGCTAAAACGTGGTACTGTAACACCGCTGTCAATGTATTCACATCCAGACTATTGATAGTTGCAAGGTCTAATCCAGACGCCGTAAAAGCTGCATCGTTTGGTGCAAAAACGGTCAAAGTACCTGCCCGCAACGCATCGGCTAGTCCAGCACGGCTCACAGCCGCCCGTAAGATTGTGAAGTCATTGTTTTGAAGAACTACGTCAGTAATGGTGTTGGAAGTAGGTTCATCTTTCTCACAGCTCATTAAGAAGAGGCTGCTTGCTAAAACTGTCAATGCCAGTGAAACTGTTTTGAGTGTTTTCCAATAGATGTTCATAGTTTGAAAAAAGTTTAAAAATGGAATGGGTAGATAATTGTTTAAAAACACCCATATAACTTTTTGTATAAGGCAAATTGTTTAACCTTTTCCAAAAAAAATTAAACAAAAACAAGCACAAACAAAAAAATAGGGCTTTCGAACAAGTCGAAAGCCCTATTTTTCAAGTAGTTGGCAGCTATTCTTACACCTCCGCTTGTGCGTATTCCTCTACAGGAATACAGGCACAAATCAAGTTACGGTCGCCATAAGCCGAATCAATACGGCTTACACTTGGCCAAAACTTATTGAAACGCAAGTGAGGCAATGGGAAAACTGCTTTCTCACGACTGTACGGGCGGTCCCAGTTTTCGGTCAACACAATACGAGCCGTGTGTGGTGCATTTTTCAGTACGTTATTTGCTTTGTCAGCCACACCTTCTTCCACTTCACGGATTTCGGCACGGATACTCAACAATGCGTCGCAGAAACGATCTAATTCCGCTTTTGATTCGGATTCGGTCGGCTCAATCATCAATGTACCTGCCACAGGGAACGACAAGGTTGGTGAGTGGAAACCATAATCCATCAAACGTTTGGCAAGGTCTTCGG
This sequence comes from Runella defluvii, assembly GCF_014195535.1. Taxonomy (GTDB): domain Bacteria; phylum Bacteroidota; class Bacteroidia; order Cytophagales; family Spirosomataceae; genus Runella; species Runella defluvii. Next base: position 68,498 of record NZ_JACIBY010000011.1, read on the forward strand.
CTTCGATACCTACGGCTTTGAAAGGACGGCAATCCACAATCATTTCGTGGGCACAACGTCCATTGCTTCCCGTGTATAAAATCTCAAATTGCCCTTCACCCGATAAGCGTTGCTTGATGTAGTTGGCGTTTGTAATGGCCATTTTGGTCGCATTCGTCAACCCTTCACCTCCCATCATGGCGATGTAAGCGTGCGAGATGGTCAGAATGCTTGCCGAGCCATAAGGTGCTGCTGAGACTGCTCCATAAACCCCTTCCTTGACCTCGGTCAGGTTAACGTGCCCTGGCAAGTGCGGCACTAAGTGGGCTGCTACGCCAATAGGCCCCATCCCTGGGCCACCACCACCGTGAGGGATACAGAATGTTTTGTGTAAGTTGAGGTGGCAAACATCAGCCCCGATAGTCGCAGGACTCGTAAGTCCTACTTGGGCGTTCATGTTTGCACCATCCATATACACTTGTCCACCATGACTGTGAATAAGTGAACAAATATCAATAATACTTTCTTCAAACACCCCGTGGGTTGACGGATACGTCACCATCAAACACGAAAGTTCGTTGCTGTATTGTTCCGCTTTTGCTTTCAAGTCTTCAACGTCAATGTTTCCGCGCTCGTCGCACTTCGTCACGACTACCTTCATCCCAGCCATTACTGCCGAGGCTGGATTGGTACCATGCGCCGACGACGGAATCAAGGCCACGTTGCGGTGACTTTCTCCGCGCGCTTCGTGATAGGCACGAATCGTCAACAGACCAGCGTATTCACCTTGTGCTCCTGAGTTTGGCTGAAGCGACATGGCGGCAAAACCTGTAATTTCGCAAAGCCAATCATTTAAGTGCTTGAACAACAACTGGTACCCTTCCGTTTGGAAAGTAGGAGCAAATGGGTGCATTTTGCCAAACTCTGGCCAAGTCACTGGAATCATCTCGGCCGTAGCGTTGAGTTTCATCGTACAGCTTCCCAAGGAAATCATCGAGTGAACCAACGATAAATCTTTGTTTTCCAACGACTTCAAGTAGCGAAGCATGTCATGCTCTGTATGATAGTTGTTGAAAACAGGATGCGTCAAATACGCCGATTCACGCGCTAAGTTGGCAGGTAACGATACTTCTACTTCGTCAGGAATGCTCATTTCGATACCTTCACCCGACGCAGTTGCAAACAAATCCAACAATTCAATCAAGTTGGCAAATGTTTTCGCTTCATCAAACGATACTCCTACCGAACCATTGGCATTGTGACGCAAATTGATACCGCGCTTACGAGACTCTTCTTCCAGCTGTTGCGCATTACGAACATTGACCGTCACCGTATCGAAGTAATTTTGCGTCGCTACTTCGTAACCCATTTCTGAAATAGCATCTGCAAATGCTTTCGTTAAGCCTTGGATTTTTGAAGCAATGCTTTTTAAACCTTCTGGCCCGTGATAAACTGCATAAGCAGCAGCCATCACCGAAAGCAATACTTGGGCAGTACAGATATTTGAGGTAGCTTTTTCGCGACGAATGTGCTGCTCACGCGTTTGAAGTGCCATACGCAAGGCACGGTTTCCTTCGGTATCTACCGACACCCCAATGATACGTCCAGGAATCTGACGTTTGTAAGCATCTTTAGTGGCAAAAAACGCCGCGTGTGGCCCGCCGTATCCCATTGGAACGCCAAAACGTTGTGCCGAACCGACTACTACGTCTGCTCCCATTTCACCTGGAGCTTTCAACAACGTAAGGCTCAACAAATCAGCAGCGACTGCCACAAAAACGTTCAGTTCGTGGGCAGCGGCAATAAAATCAGTATAATCAATGACCTCTCCGTCGGTGGCTGGGTATTGTACCAACACCCCAAAGATAGCAGGGTCGGTCAAGTCAACTTTAAAGTGATCGCCCACTACGACGTTGATATCCAACGGAGTAGCACGGGTATAAATCAAATCAATGGTTTGTGGGTGGCAACGCTCCGACACAAAAAACGTCTCTGCTTTCTTTTTGGCTCCTGTACGCAAGCTATGAAGCATCGTCATTGCTTCGGCAGCAGCCGTTGCTTCGTCCAAAAGCGAAGCATTCGCAATCTCCATTCCCGTCAAATCAATCACCGCTGTTTGGAAGTTGAGCAGCATCTCCAAGCGTCCCTGCGCAATCTCTGCCTGATACGGCGTGTAAGCCGTGTACCATGCAGGATTCTCCAAAATGTTACGCAAAATCACGTTGGGAACAATCGTATCGTAGTAACCCGTACCGATGTATGACTGGTAAATGCGATTGAGGCGGGCGACTTTTTTCAAGTCGTTGAGGTACTCAAACTCCGATTTGGGAGCGGGCAACTCTAGCGGTCTTGCTAAACGAATAGCAGCAGGAACGGTTTGCTCAATCAACTCATCGACAGTGCTTACTCCGATGGTCTTTAGCATTTCTTGTAACTCTTCGGGACGTTGGCCGTGGTGACGGCGCTCAAAGGATTCTTGTTGGTGAAGACTGATTTTCATCCGATTTATCAGAGCGGTCTATTGTGTGTAAGATTTCGCAAAATTAGTCAAAAAAAAGGGTCTTTGTTGCGCCCTTTTCTTGGAAAAACAAAAACTGAAGGGTAAAGTTTGCGTTTTTGGGCTTATTACATAAAAATTCAAAATTCTCTTTCGTAAAGCCCCGTGCACCCGTCGATGAAGAATATTTTTCACATTACTGCTACTATTCTCGTTTTATACTGCCGAGTGGCCTTTTCTCAAAATGCTACTTTGCAAATCGACCTTAACAAAGAAATTGGCCCCATGCACCCTGCGTGGGCGTGGTTTGGGTACGACGAGCCAAATTATACCTACATGAAAGACGGCAAAAAACTGCTGTCCGAACTTTCGGCACTTAGCCCCGTACCTGTTTACGTTCGTGCCCACAACCTACTAACCACAGGCGACGGCACTCCCGCGCTCAAGTGGGGTTCTACCAATGCTTACACCGAAGATGCCCAAGGAAACCCTGTCTATGACTGGACGATTGTGGACAAAATCTTTGACACGTACGTCGAACGGGGGATGAAACCAATGGCTCAAATTGGATTCATGCCAGAAGCGCTTTCAACCAAACCCCAGCCTTATCGCCACCAATGGGCGCCTGGTCAGCACTATACTTCGATTTACACAGGTTGGACGCACCCTCCTAAAGATTACGCCAAATGGGCCGAATTGGTCTATCAGTGGGTAAAACATTCGGTAGAACGTTACGGCAAAAAAGAAGTAGAGAGCTGGTATTGGGAGTTATGGAACGAACCCGATAGCCCTTACTGGGGCGGCACAGTGCAGGAATATTGCAAGTTGTACGATTATTCAGTTGATGCTGTTCGGCGCGCATTGCCAACGGCCAAAATCGGCGGCCCTCACGTCACGGGCCCTGCTGGACGCCGTGGTGGTGATTTTCTGAAAAAATTCCTCAAACACTGTGTTTCTGATACCAATTACGTAACAGGTAAAATTGGCACTCCCCTTGATTTTATTGCGTTTCATGCCAAAGGAGCGCCTAAACTCGTCAACGGGCACGTACAAATGAACATGGGAACGCAGCTGCGCGATATTTCGACGGGTTTCCAGATAGTCGCGTCTTTTCCCGAATTAAAGCACTTGCCCATCGTCATCGGAGAGTCTGACCCCGAAGGCTGTGCGGCCTGTGGCATGAAAACCGACCCGCAAAACGCCTACCGCAATGGCACGATGTACTCAAGCTACACCGCCGCGTCGTTTGCCCGAAAATACGCCTTGGCCGACCTCCATCAGGTCAATTTCAAAGGCGCTGTATCGTGGTCATTTGAGTTTGAAGACCAACCTTGGTTTTATGGATTTCGTGATTTGGCCACCAACGGCGTGGACAAACCCGTACTGAACGTATTTCGGATGTTTGGTAAAATGAGCGGTCAACGCGTAGAGGTCAAAGGCAACCTAATGTATCCTGCCTTGACAGTTCGGGATTCGAGCGTACGAAAAACAACCCCCGACGTGGGTGGATTGGCCGCCAGAGACCAACGAAAAGCTGCCGTACTTTTTTGGAATTACCACGACGACGATGTCTCTGCCGCCACCTCTTCGGTGCAGTTAACGCTTGACCATCTTCCTGCCAAAAAGGTTAAAATCACCCACTACCGCATCGACAGCCAACACAGCAACAGCTACGAAGTCTGGAAAAAAATGGGTTCTCCTGCCAATCCAACTCCCGAACAAATCAAGGAACTGGAGAAAGCGGGGCAGTTAGCGAAGCTAGGCACACCTCAAACCCAAACCGTTCAAAATAATCAGCTGATTATTACCACTTCCTTGGAGCGTCAAGGAGTGGGGTTGGTGACGTTGGAGTGGTAAATTGGGACTACTTATTCTTCTCAAAATTCCTCAAAAACTCCTCGCGGTCAGTGATTTTAAAATCGGCTTGCCATTCGTATTCTAAGCCTCGGTGAAGGCCGTGCTGCGCACCAAAATAATACATATTTTTCATGGCGGCGATGGTCTGCGCCGAGTTGCCTTTTATTTTTTCAACTACCTGGTTTACTGTCGATTCTAACTCTGCCAAAGGTACTGACTTATTTACCAACCCTATCCGGTCCGCCTCTTTGCCCGACACGGGTTGGGCCGTAAACGAAAGTTCCATCGCTTTCATCAGTCCTACTTTTTGTTGCAGACGCTGAGTCATTCCCCATTTGGGCGCAATTCCCCACTTGGTGTGCGTGTCCCCGATTTGGGCTTCGTCGGCCGCATACACTAAGTCAAAGGCAAGCATCAATTCGGTAGCGCCCGTGTAACAGTAGCCATTGACTTGGGCAATTGTTACTTGTGGCATTGCCTGTAAGGTCAGAATAAAAGCTGCGCCCATTTCCATTACTTCAAAGTTAGAAAAGTGCCCGCCTTCAATGCTTTCATTCAACGCTTTCAGGTCAACCCCTGCCGACCATGCCCGTCCAGCCCCCGTAACGACAAACACCTTAATAGATTCGTCCAACGACACTTTCCGCGCTACATCTGCCAATTCAGCGATGAGATTGGGGCTGAGGGCGTTCAACACCGACGGACGATTGAGGGTTACTTTGGCCACTCCTGCTTCTTGCGAAAAGAGAATATCTTGGTACGTTTTCATATTTTTCTCGATTAATCTTTCTTAAATATCTGCATTTCTAACCGTAAAACGCTCATTTGCTGGCACATTTTTAGCTAGATTATTTACGGAGTAAAACAATTTCGTCGCTTAAAATCGTTTCTAAAATTGGAGAATCAGCCCTCCGAGACATTTTAATCGTAACTTTGCGGCCTTATTTACTCCAAACCTATGAGGTTTGCTAAGAAACGACACTGGTAAACCTCATAGGTTTCATACAAAAGAGCTATAGAACTGAAAACAGATTTCTTTAATGTATAAAGGAAAAAAAGTAATCATCGTCATGCCCGCTTACAAAGCGTCGCTAACGTTAGAGAAAACCTACCGAGAAATCCCGTTTGACTTGGTAGATGATATTATTTTGGTCGATGATGCTAGTCCAGACAACACCGTCGAAGTAGCCGAGCGACTGGGCATCAAACATGTCATTCGCCACGATAAAAACAAAGGCTATGGCGGCAATCAAAAAACGTGCTACACCAAAGCCCTCGAACTGGGCGGCGACATTGTCATCATGCTTCACCCTGATTATCAATACACTCCACTGTTATTAACGGCCATGATTTCCATCATTGGTAATGGGTTGTATCAGGTCGTGTTTGGCTCACGTATCTTAGGAAAAGGCGCTCTCAAAGGCGGAATGCCTATGTACAAATACATCGCCAACCGCATTTTGACGTTGACTCAAAACATTTTGATGAACCAAAAACTCTCCGAATACCACACGGGCTACCGCGCGTTTTCGGGGGAAGTTTTGCGGAGCGTTCCTTTTCAGAAATGCAATGACGACTTTGTTTTTGACAACGAAATGATTGCCCAAATTTTCTGGAAAGGCTACGAAATTGGCGAAGTAACCTGTCCTACCAAATACTTTGAAGAAGCGTCATCAATCAATTTCCAACGAAGCATGAAATACGGCTTTGGCGTTTTGGGAGTATCAAGCCGCTACTTTTTGGCAAAAATTGGACTATGGAAATGGAATTTGCTAGATTAAGCGAGAACGGATGACGAATTAGGAGTGTCTCTGGTTGCTCACAACCAGAGAAATTTGCGACCGCGTTTTTTCCTGAAAAACAAAAAAGGGCAGCTTGGGGCTGTCCTTTTTGTTCACTGTCGACTGTAAAATATAGACTACCAATTGTTTTTAAGCGTCTTTCCAACCAATCGCACATCCTACGGCTTTGGTTTGGGTCACTACGACGGGTTTACCCGCCAAAATGTTGTTGACTGCATCTTCCACGTAGCGTTTGGTGACGCCTGCGGGGTCTTGGTAATTATCATCTATGGTTCCAATGTATTGTACCGTGAATTTAGCATTTTCATTTCGTAAAACAAAAACATGCGGCGTACGCGTTGCGCCAAAAGCTTTGGCCACGGCTTGCGTTGCATCTTGTAAATAAGGGAAAGTATAGCCTTTCTCCGTCGCTCGCTTCTTCATATTGTCCATCGACTCGTCTTCGTAATCGGAAGCATCGTTGGAGTTAATTGCCACAACGGGAAAATTGAGCGCCCCGTATTTTTTATCCAAAGCAATGATGCGCTCTTCGTAGGCTTTGGCAAAAGGACAGTGGTTGCAGGTGAACACCACAATCACGCCTTTTTTGTCTTTGTAATCCGACAAATTTACGGTTCCTCCTTTGGCATTTTGAAGCTTAAACTCAGCTACCGACCCGCCGATTGGATACCCCACCGAAGAAGCCTGCGCGCGTTGCTGCTGAAACAACAACGTCGTTGCGATACTCACTGTCAACGCTGCGAATAATGTCGCCCAAAACTTATTTTTCATGGTCGTTGGTATGTTTGCCATTCTGACGAAATCAAGTTAAAAAGTCACAGAAAATCAGAGAGTTCCTTTTGCAAACGGAGGGCGTCAATTTTTTGTTCAAAAAACACTTTTTTTCCCTTGGCATTGTTGAAAATCAGGGTGGCAGGAATGGCACCTGACCACTCTTTACTCACCTTCTCAATCCAGCTATTAGCGTCGGGTTCATTGAGCAACCACACGTGCGATGTTAGCTTTCGTTCGGTCACAAAAGGAACGACTCTCGTTGTCAATTCTCTAGCAAAATCCATGCTAACTAAAATCACTTTGAGCTTCTGATTCAGGTATTTTTGCTGGGTTTGTTCAAAATATGGCAATTCTGTCACACAAGGCTTGCACCAAGTCGCCCAGAAGTTCAATACATAGGTAGTATCGCTTTTTTGAGCAAAAAGACTATCCATCGCCGCCCATTTTACCATCGATACTTGCTGCGCTTGCCCCACCGTTTGTATCATCACCAACAACATACCCACTATCCAGCCTTTTGCATTCATTCTTACAAAATTAAAATTCTACTGCTGAATACATCGGGTTGTGAGCAACCCTCTTCACAATGCTCAATACGTCGGGTTGTGAGCAACCCTTTCCACAGCACTCAATACGTCGGGGTTGTGAGCAACCCTCTTCACAATACTCAATACATCGGGTTGTGAGCAACCCTTTCCACAACACTCAATACGTCGGGTTGTGAGCAACCCTCTTCACAATGCTCAGCAACCCTCTTCACGATGCCAAAGTAAGTACGCGATTTTTTCCCACATTTACAAACTGACTTCTCTAGTGCGCTTCCAGCCAATTAAGCCCCTTTCCAATCCCCGTTTCCATTTTTACGGGCAGCGGAATGGCATTCACCATCAACTCATTTACGTGGTGGCTCAACAATTCGATTTCATCACGGTGCGCGTCAAACACCAATTCGTCATGTACCTGCAAAAGCATACGTGACTGTAGTTTTTCGCGTTTCAGAAAATCGTGGATGTTGATCATCGCTATCTTAATCATATCCGCCGCAGAGCCTTGAATCGGCGCGTTGATGGCGTTTCGTTCGGCAAAACCACGCGTCGTTTGGTTTTGAGAATCAATATCGGCCAAATAACGCCGACGTCCCAAAATTGTTTCAACGTACTTTTGTTCACGGGCTTTGTTAATCACCATGTCCATGTAGCTTTTTACGGCAGGAAATTCTTGGAAATAGGCTTTAATGATTTCACTTGCTTCTCCCCGCGCAATCCCCAAGCGTTGGGCTAAACCAAAGGCCGAAATGCCATAAATGATACCAAAATTGACCATTTTGGCTTTTCGGCGCATGTCCGACGTTACTTCTTCGAGGGCTACGTTAAATACTTTACTGGCCGTACTGGCGTGAATATCAATGCCTTTATTGAAGGCTTCGAGCATGGTGGCATCTTGACTAAAAGCGGCCATGATGCGAAGTTCGATTTGGGAGTAGTCGGCCGACAAAATCACGTAGTCTTCGTTTCTAGGAATAAACGCTTTCCGAATCTCTCGTCCACGAGGCGTACGAATCGGGATGTTCTGAAGGTTAGGATTGGTACTGCTCAAACGCCCCGTCGCTGCCACTGCCTGATTAAACGACGTGTGTATTCGACCCGTCGAAGGGTTGATAAGCTGCGGCAACGCATCCACGTAAGTCGATTTTAGTTTCTGCAACTCGCGGTAATCCAAAATCTTACGCGCAATTTCGTGTTCCGATTCCAAATCCGACAAAATATCTTCTCCCGTAGCGTATTGTCCAGTCGCTGTTTTCTTGGGGTTTTTGACCAACTTCATTTTTTCAAACAAAATCACCCCCAGTTGTTTCGGAGAACCAATATTAAATTCCTCTCCCGCCAGCCCAAAAATCTCTTGCTCCACTTGCTTCATGTCGATTTCCAACACCCCCGACATTTCGGATAAAACGTTGGTATCAACCCTTATCCCTTCACGTTCCATGGCGGCCAAAACGGGCACCAACGGCACTTCTACGCCCTTGAAGAGTTTCTCGGCTTGGTTTTCGACCAAAAGTGGTTGCAATTTATGCTTGAGTTGGAGGGTAATATCGGCATCTTCGGCGGCGTATTCCACCACTTTTTCGATGGCTACATCCCGCATGGTCAATTGTTTAGGGCCTTTTTTACCAATAAGCGCCTCAATCGCCACGGGTTCGTAGTTAAGATAGGCATTGGCTAACGCATCCATGTTATGACGCTTGTCGGGTTCAATAAGATAATGCGCCAACATGGTATCGTACAACGGCCCGCGCACCTCTACTCCGTAATTTTGCAGAATCAACATGTCGTATTTGAGGTTCTGCGCTATCTTTTCAATCTTTTCATTTTCAAGCACTTCTCGGAAATCTTCCACAATAGCTTGCGCTTCGGCACGGTCGGCTGGCACGGGTACGTAAAATGCCTCGCCGTCGCGGTAAGCAAACGCCAACCCGACCAATTCGGCATCAATGGCATCCACTGAGGTAGTTTCGGTATCAAAACAGAAAGATTCTTGCAAACTCAAATACTGCGCCAACGATTGACGAAGCTCGGGGGTATTCACCAAATGATAGCGGTGAGCCGTGGTAGCCACTGTGCGGCGCTCATTGCTCGTTGCTGGTTCGGCACTTACACCTGTCGAAGTCACTTCGCTTGGTTTACTCACCGAAGGAACTGCCGTTGGCGCTTCGCCAAACAGGTTCAATTGGCCCGTTTTATTGGCAGCGGGAATAGCCACGGGTGCTTCTGTTTCACCCAAAAGGCGTTTTTTAAGGGTTTTAAACTCCAATTCATCCAACAGCGATGACAATAGCTCACGGTTGGGCTCGCACATGCGCAAATCTTCCTCTTCAAAGGCAATCGGCACGTTAATATCAATCGTCGCCAATTGTTTTGACAACACTGCTAAGTCTTTTCCTTCAATGACTTTCTCTTTGAGTTTGCCTGCGAGCTTATCCGTGTTCACAATCAGGTTTTCGACCGATCCAAACTCTGCAACGAGTTTTTGAGCCGTTTTTTCCCCGACCCCAGGAATCCCAGGAATGTTATCGGACGCATCTCCTTGCAACCCCAACATATCCACCACTTGACTAATGTCGCTGATTCCCCAGCGCTCGCACACCTCTTTTGGCCCCATAATCTCCACGCCTTTGCCCGATATAGCTGGTTTGTAAAGATAAACGTGCTCTTCCACCAACTGCCCGTAGTCTTTGTCGGGGGTCATCATAAACACTTCAAACCCTTCGCGGGCTGCTTTTTTAGCGAGCGTCCCTACCACGTCGTCGGCTTCGTAGCCTTCCATTTCCAAGATAGGAATACACATTGCCTTGAGTAGCTGTTTTACGTACGGAACCGCCGTTGTGATGTCTTCGGGTTGTTCTTGGCGCTGTGCTTTGTACGCCTCAAACTGCACATGCCGAAAAGTAGGCTTTGGTGTATCAAAAGCCACCCCAAGGTGGGTCGGTTTTTCGTCTTTTAATACTTCCAATAAGGTATTGGCAAAGCCAAAAATAGCACTGGTATTTAACCCTTTAGAAGAAATTCGAGGATTTTTAACAAACGCAAAGTGAGCACGGTAAATCAGGGCAAAAGCGTCTAAGAGAAATAATTTTTTTTCGGGTTTCATGGGGTGTTTGAATGTATATTAGCTACAAATAACGCAAAGTTTGGAGAGATTTTTGAAGTTTGTAAACTACCTTTTGCCTTTGTTCGTTACTTTAGGTGTTTTTTAAGATAAAATAAGCAAATGGAAAATCCCATACAAAACGACCGTTGGACAGTTCGTTTACCCATTTTATTGAGTGTTACCCTTGCCGCAGGCATGTTGTTAGGTGCTACTTTTTTTGGTGGCAGCAAGGGAATTGCTGATGTAGCCCGAGGACATACCAAGTTCAAGGAAGTACTACAACTCATTGATAATAACTACGTTGACACCGTCAACACCGATGAGTTGGTGGATTATTCCATCACCAAAATGCTCGAAAAACTCGACCCTCATACCTATTATTTTAACCCCAAAGATGCCATAGCTGCGCGCTCACAACTCGAAAGTGGTTTTGATGGCATCGGTATTGAGTTTAACCTCTACAAAGATACCGTTTACGTAGTGACACCTCTGGTCGGGGGGCCGTCGGAAGCTGCTGGTATTCAGAGCGGGGACAAAATTTTAAAGGTAAATAGCGATATTTTTACGGGTAAAAAAGTGGATAATGCCTTCATTTTTTCCAAACTCCGCGGGCCGCGCGGTAGCGAGGTTAAAATCGAAATTTTGCGCCGTGGCGTACCCAAACCCCTGTCGTTCTTGCTTCGCCGCGACCGCATTCCTACCTTCTCGGTCGATGCCGCTTATATGATGGACAAAGAAGTGGGCTACGTCAAAGTTACTCGTTTCTCCGAATCGACCTACGATGAGTTTAAAAACGCCGTGAGTTCGCTTAAAACCCAAGGCATGAAAAAACTCATGCTCGACCTCCGTGGTAACCCTGGCGGATACATGGACAGAGCCACCAACATGGTGGACGAATTGTTGGCGGGGGATAAATTGATTGTTTACACCGACGGCAAAGACGACCGCTACGACCGCCAAACCCGCGCCAAAAATGCAGGAATGTTTGAAAACGGCAGCGTGGTTGTTCTCATCGACGAAAGCAGTGCTTCGGCCTCTGAAATTGTGGCAGGCGCACTCCAAGACCACGACCGCGCGCTCATCGTCGGACGCCGTTCGTTCGGAAAAGGCTTAGTGCAAATGCCAGTCAATCTTTCAGACGGCTCTGAATTACGTCTGACGATTTCGCGCTACTACACCCCGAGCGGCCGTAGCATCCAAAAACCGTACAAAATGGGTGACTTGGAAGGCTACGAAAAAGACATCAAAAATCGGTTCGAACACGGTGAGTTGTTTGTTTCTGACAGCATCAAAAATAATCCTAAACTTCAGTACCGTACCGACGCTGGACGCATTGTGTACGGTGGCGGTGGCATTACGCCCGACGTATTTGTACCGCGCGATACCAGCATGATGTCGCCGTATTTGTACGAGTTGTTTGCCAAAAATACCGTACGCGACTACGCCCTCAACTACGTCAACCAAAATCGCAAACAGTTTGAAAAACAAACTTTTGCCGAGTTTTTGAAAAGCTATAATGTCACCGATGCTGATTTGAACGGCGTGGTTAAAAACGCGACCGCTGATAACATCAAGTTCAACGAAAAAGAGTTTAGCCGTTCTAAGCCTTACATCCGTACGTACCTCAAGGCGCTTATTGCCCGTTATGCTTATCAAAAACGCGACAAAGGGGGCCTCAACAACGAATTCTACCAAGTCATGTCCAACACGGACGAAGGCATTCGCAAAGCGGCAACCCTTTTTGACGAAGCCGAAAAATTGGCCAAAGGAAACGTAAGCTTAAAAGACGCCAAAAAATAATGACGCCCAAATCAGTCGCAAGCTCGCAAACAACCATTACGGAGTTGATGATTCCGTCGTACGCCAATTTTGGAGGCAAAATCCACGGAGGTATTTTGCTTTCGCTCATGGACAAAGTCGCTTATGCCTGTGCGTCTAAGCACGCGGGGACTTATGTGGTGACGGTATCGGTGGACGGGGTCAATTTTCTCCAAGCCATTGAAGTCGGCGAACTGGTTTCGTTGCACGCCTCAGTCAACTACGTGGGGCGTAGTTCGATGGTCATCGGGATTCGGGTTATTGCCGAAAACGTACGCTCAGGCACCCAAAAACATACCAATACCTCGTATTTTACGATGGTGGCCAAAGACGATGACGGCAAACCTACAGCAGTTCCGCCGTTGTTGTTGGACTCCAAAGAAGACATTCGACGGTTTTTGGAAGCCATCAAACGCCGCGAATTAAAAAACCTCTACGCCGACGAGTTTGACAACGAAAAAACGCGCTTGAGTGTGGAAGAAAACCTTCATTTGTTGGAAAAAGAACGTTGCGTTATCGCCCAAAGGTAAACCGACATTGTGTATCTTTGCGCACTTAAAAATCAGAAAAAACTATGTTTGGAGATATGATGGGAATGCTTGGAAAGGTAAAAGAATTCCAAGCCAAAATGAAAGAAGCCCAAGAAAGCCTTGGCCAATTGAGTGAGTCGGCAGAAGCAGGTGCGGGTATGGTGAAAGTCACCGTAAATGGCCGCAAACAAATCACTAACTTGACGATTGACCCCGATTTGATGAAACCTGAAGACGCCGAAGTCGTACAAGACCTCATCATTGCGGCGGTCAATCGGGCGATGGAAAACATCGAAGAAAAAATCAAAGTCCGTATCCAAGAATCGACCGAAGGCGTTTTGCCCAACATTCCAGGGTTGGACTTGAGTAAATTCATGAAATAATACGCAATGGATAAAATCGCCATTGTTATTTTGAACTACAACGGGAGAAACTTTCTAGAAAAGTTTCTCCCGTCTGTTATTGCGCATTCAGAATCGTATCCAATTTACGTAGCCGACAGTGCCTCGAAAGACGATTCGGTGGCTTGGACGCGCGCGCACTATCCCAGCGTTCGGTTGATAGAACTTCCGCAAAACCGAGGCTATGCGGGTGGCTATAATGCTGCTTTGGGCCAAATTGAGGCCGAATATTACGTTTTGCTCAATTCTGACGTCGAAGTTACCGCCAACTGGCTCGCTCCAATGGTGCAGTTTTTGGACACTCATCCCAACGTGGGCGCGTGCCAACCCAAATTGCTGGCGTACCACGATAAAACGCAGTTTGAATACGCAGGAGCTGCGGGTGGATTTATGGATTGGCTAGGTTTTCCTTACTGCCGTGGGCGAATATTTGACCATTGCGAAACCGACAAAGGCCAGTACGATACCCCAATGCCCATTTTTTGGGCGTCGGGGGCATGTTTGTTTATTCGGGGGCATTTATTCCACGAACTCGGCGGCTTCGACGAGGACTTTTTTGCCCACATGGAAGAAATCGACCTCTGTTGGCGCTTACACACGGGCGGTCACGAAATTTATTGTCTTCCTCAATCGACGGTTTATCACGTAGGTGGCGGCACGTTACCGCCCTCCAACCCCTTCAAAACCTATCTCAACTACCGCAATAGCCTTGCGATGCTCTACAAAAACTTGCCTTCTAAAAATCGCTTTGGCATTATTTTTTGGAGATTGGTAGTGGATGGAATTTCAGCCATTCGATTTATACCAAAAGGTGAGTGGGCAAACATTTGGGCTATCATTCGGGCTCATTTTGCGTTTTATGGGTGGATTGGGCGCAATTTATCGCAGAAGCGAGAAAAAATTATTCGAGAAATCGGACAGCCAAAAGAGGCTCATTCCCTGCCTATTGCGCCCAAGAGTGTGATTTGGGGCTATTTTGTCAAAGGTCAGAAAACGTTCGACTCATTTTCAAGACCTTAATCAAAAAAATTACTTGTTTTATATTCTGTCAAAAAGCCGATAAAATCCTTTAATTTTGCGGCTTATAAAACTTTAGTCACTCTGCGAAAGCAAACAATATGGCATTATTTGATTTTTTAACGAGCGAGATTGCAATTGACTTAGGAACGGCCAATACCCTGATTATCCATAAGGATAAAATTGTGGTGGATGAGCCTTCCATCATTGCTTTGGACAAGAACAACGGGAAGGTGCTGGCGATTGGTCACAAAGCGATGCAGATGCACGAAAAAACCAACGAAAATATAAAAACCATCCGCCCGTTAAAAGACGGTGTAATTGCCGACTTTACCGCCGCGGAATTGATGATTAGAGGGATGATTAAGATGATTGCTCCAAACAATCGCTTCTTTACGCCTTCGCATCGAATGGTTATTTGTATTCCTTCGGGTATCACCGAAGTAGAAAAACGGGCCGTAAAAGATTCGGCCGAACACGCAGGTGCTAAAGAGGTATATATGGTGCATGAACCTATTGCAGCTTCTATTGGTATCGGTATCGACATCACACAACCCAACGGTACCATGATTGTCGATATTGGTGGTGGAACGACCGAAATCGCCGTGATTGCCCTTTCGGGTATTGTGTGCGAGCAATCGATTCGTATTGCGGGTGATGTTTTCACCAAAGACATCGTGGATTACATGCGCCGCGAGCACAACCTTCTCATCGGAGAGCGTTCGGCAGAGCAAATCAAAATCGAAGTAGGTTCGGCCTTGCCAGAATTAGACAGCCCTCCAGCTGACTTCGAGATTCGTGGACGTGACCTTATGACGGGTATTCCAAAAGAAATCAAAGTAACCTACAGCGAAATTGCTTACGCCCTCGACAAGTCGATTTCTAAAATCGAAGAAGCGGTGATGAAAGCCCTTGAAATTTCGCCGCCAGAACTTTCTGCCGATATTTATACCAACGGTATTCACCTCACGGGGGGTGGAGCATTATTGCATGGTTTGGACAAACGCCTTGCGGCCAAAACCAAACTTCCTATTCACGTTGCCGATGACCCACTCAAGGCCGTTGTAAAAGGAACAGGTGAAATCCTGAAAAATTTAGAATTGTATAAATCGGTATTGATTCAGTAATTATTCGGATGGTTTATAGTCGATAGTCCATAGTCAATGGTCGATAGTCCACGGTATGCTTACTATGGACTATGGACTGTGGACTGTGGACCACCGCCCATGGACTATGTACTAAAAAAATGCTCCAACTATTTGAGTTTATTGGGCGTAACCGCAATTTTATCCTCTTTGTGTTGTTAGAGGTGTTTAGCTTTTGGTTGCTTGTCAATAACAACAACTACTGGAGTGTTGAGTACTTTAATACAGCTAATACCCTGAGTGCCAGAAGCCTTGAATTGTCTAACGCAGCGCGCGAATACACCAATTTACGGAATGTGAACGCAGCTTTGGCCGAAGAAAACCGTCGCCTCAACGAGCTGATTACCAAGCTTCAACAGCAAAAACCCGCCAATGCCCCCGTAGGCTATCAAGCAGACTCTGCCTTTGCCAATCGGTATAAATTTGTGACGATTGCCAAAGTAATTGAACACAGTACACACCGAGCTGACAATTACTTGACCATCGACAAAGGCTATGCCGACGGCATCAAAGAAGGCATGGGCGTAGTATCGGCGACAGGCGTCGTGGGTAAGGTCAAGATTTGCAACAAAAAATTCTCAGTCATCACGTCCATTCTGCACTCGCAGTTTATGGTTTCTACCAAGCTGCTCCGCAGTGGTGACCAAGGAACGGCCAAGTGGGAAAATAATACCACCCCTTCCCTCATTCAGCTGAAGGACATTTCTCGTTATACTACAATCATGAAGGGCGATACAGCCGTAACTTCTGACCAAAACATTGTTTTTCCACCTGGAATCGCCGTTGGTATTGTAAAATCGTTTCGTGTAGCGCCTGACCAAGCATTTTTTGACATCGACCTCAAACTTTCTACCGACTTTTCGAAGATTTCGTACGTGTATTTGGTAGAAAACAAATTATTGGAACAACAACAGTCGCTTCAAGAAAGCCTCACTCCAAAACGCAAATGAACCCAACCGAAATCATTCGCACTGTCGTCAGATGGCTCGTGTACGTGTTGCTCCACATTTTTGTTGCACGTCACTTGGTGCTGTTCGACTATGCGTTCTGTTTTATTTACGTAGGCGCTATTTTATTCTTACCGATTGAAATCAACCTCACTGCGTTATTGTTCATTGGTTTTTTTACGGGGGTTATTATCGACACCTTCGACAACACCCTGGGGCTGCATACCTCAGCCTCCGTACTAATCGCCTATCTTCGTCCTATTATTATTAAATATCAGCTTGGGCAAAAGCTTACAGAAGGCCGCCTTCAGCTATCCATTAAAGAGTTGGGCTTCCCCACTTTCTTGTCGTACATCCTGATGCTGATTTCGATTCACCACATGGTGTTGTTTTTGGTTGAAGCAGGTAGCCTCCGTTTATTCCCCTATACCTTCTTAAAAATCGTGTGTAGCCTTGTGTTTACCACAATGACGATTATTCTAACGCGCCTTTTTTCTCGTTAACCTTCGCTTATTTTTCACTGACATTTTGTCCCACTTTTCATTTTCCAAAACCATTGGAATAGTTTTTGACGTATATTAGTACGAACTAATCTGGGAACATTTATCAACAATTAATCACAAAAAAATAACCTTTCATGGATTGTTTTTGTTGATTGAAGAAAGATGATTTGCGGAGAAGGGTGATGGTTTGTTAAAATTCGTAAATTTACGGCAGCCATGTCAGTCATTATGTCAGAAGAAATCGAAGAAATACCTTTAGCCGCCTCCGAAACGTCGTACAGCGACACAGAGCGCAACGACATCTTCAACCGCGAGTTTATGCCCCACATAAACTCCATGTACAACTTTGCCTTTAGGCTAACCATGGACGAGGACGATGCCAACGACCTTGTCCAAGATACCTATTTAAAAGCTTTCCGTTTTATTTCTTCCTTCGAGCGGGGAACTAATGCCAAAGCGTGGTTGTTCAGAATCCTGAAAAACAGTTTTATCAACGACTACCGTAAGCGTAGTAAGGAACCTTCTAAAGTCGATTACCAAGAAGTAGAGACTACCTACAACTCGGAAGAAGCCGCAGAAGTTGACCATACGACCGACTTGCGCGTCGAGACTGTCCAAGACATGATTGGCGACGAAGTGGCTACGGCCCTTAATTCGTTGCCCGTCGATTTTCGTACGGTTATTATCCTTTGTGACATCGAAGGGTTTACCTACGAAGAGATGGCTAAGATTCTGGATATTCCAATTGGTACAGTTCGTTCTCGTCTGCACCGTGCTCGGAATCTCCTCAAAGACAAACTCAGAACGTATGCCGCTTCAATGGGCTACGATACTGACGAAGAGTAGCAATCATAACCACCCTTTTCTTGCGGGCTAACGCGCAGAAAAAATCACCAAAAGCAGACACCCAAAATGTTTGCTCATAAACATTTGTGTTGTTGGTGAACGATTTGCTTGGTTAAATTGGTTTAGTTTGAATAACAGGGAGATTAGAAAATAAAAAGTCGTTTACACTGCCCAACAGGAAGCTCAGAAGTATTCGTGAACTTTTTCTTTGAAGAATTCCTTTTTATAATAAATAACAAAAAAACAGAAAGATTCAAAGAATTCATTGAACCTTTACAATAGTATTGGATATGCAATCGTCACCTTCTGCCACAGAGAACACGAAGTATCAGAAAGAGTACTGCGAGCACCACGCAGAGTGTCTGAAAAAGATTCAGGCGGTCTTAGATGGAGGAGCAACCGAGGACGAGAAGGATCACTTCCGAAAGAACATGGACCACTGCTTGCATTGCATCAAAATGTATCACCTCGAAAAGTGCGTCAAAGAATCTCTTCAATCGAAAATTGATAAACGCCTTTGCCCCGACAATCTCGTCGCTACAATCAAAGCCAAACTCAATATATAATACGCTTTGGAAGGAAAACTCATCATCTTCTCCGCCCCGTCTGGTTCTGGTAAAACCACTATCGTTAGACACCTTCTTACTAAGTACAACAACTTAGGCTTTTCTATTTCGGCCTGCACCCGCGACCGCCGTGGCCGCAACGAAGTGGATGGCAAAGACTATTACTTTCTTACGCCCGACGATTTTAAGAAAAGAATTGACAACAACGAGTTTGTTGAATGGGAAGAAGTATATCCTGGAGGCTACTACGGTACGTTAAAATCAGAAATCGAACGCTTGTGGGCCAGCGGCAAACACGTCGTTTTTGACGTTGACGTAAAAGGTGGGCTCAAGCTAAAAGAGTATTTCCAAGAGCGGGCATTGGCCATCTTTGTGAAAGCTCCCAGCGAAGAAGCAATCAAAGAACGCCTCATGTCACGCGGGACAGAAACCGAAGACAGCTTGTCTAAACGACTCTTCAAGGTAAAATTTGAAATGTCATTCCAAGATAAATTTGACGTTATTCTGGTCAATGATGATTTAGAAACTGCGCTTGCCAAAGCCGAAGAATTGGTCGAAGACTTTACAAAATAGCAGTTGCAAAAGGTTTTACTACTCACTCCGCCTTTCACTCAGCTGAATACCCCCTACCCTGCTACGGCTTACATCAAGGGGTTTCTGAACACGCTGGGCGTTGTTTCTCACCAAGCCGATTTGGGGATTGAAGTCATTTTGAAGCTATTTTCGGCCCAAGGGCTTACCCAACTCTTCGATGCCCTCGAAAAAGCCGAGCATGACATAGAGCTTACCGAAAACGCGTTTCGTGTCTATCACCTTCGCGACGAATACATCGCGACCATTGAACCCGTCATTTCTTTTCTACAAAATAAAAATCCCACCCTCGCCCACAGCATCTGCGACCGCACCTATTTGCCCGAAGCATCCCGCTTCAAAGACGTGGAAGACCTCGATTGGGCGTTTGGAACCATGGGTACGCAGGATAAAGCCCGCCATTTGGCAACTCTCTACTTGGAAGATTTGGGCGATTTTCTGCAAGAAGCCATCGACCCTCATTTTGGATTTAGCCGCTACGCCGAACGCTTAGGACGCACTGCTACGCATTTTGACGAACTCTTGGCCGAACTTCAAAAGCCTGATACGCTTATTACCGTTTTTCTCCATGAGTTATTGGAACAAAAAATGGGGGCATTCCAGCCTACCGTCGTTTGTTTGAGTGTGCCTTTTCCAGGCAATTTGTTTGGAGCACTAAAATGTGGTCAGTACCTCAAAAAACACTATCCTGACGTAAAAATCGTGATGGGAGGTGGCTTTTGTAATACCGAACTGCGCTCACTTTCGGACCCGCGCGTATTTGATTACCTTGACTTTGTATGCCTCGACGACGGCGAGGCTCCTCTGCGCACATTGCTCCAATACCTAGAAGAAAAACGCTCTTTGTCTTCGCTCAAACGGACGTTTGCGCGTACCGACAACCAAGTCGTTTATTACAACGGTGCTTCGGAAAAAGACGTAGCGCAACGAGACACGGGGACGCCCGATTATTCCGACTTATGTTTATTGGACTACCTTTCGGTTATCGAAATTGTCAATCCAATGCACCGCCTTTGGAGCGATGGGCGCTGGAACAAACTGACCCTTGCCCACGGCTGCTACTGGGGAAAATGTTCTTTCTGTGACATTTCGCTGGATTATATCAAAAACTATGAACCTCTCACGGCCGCGCTGATTTGCGACCGAATCGAAGAGATTATTGCCAAAACCCAGCAAAATGGCTTTCATTTTGTGGACGAGGCCGCGCCGCCCGCTTTGCTTCGCGACGTAGCGATTGAAATCATCCGCCGCAAGCTAACCGTCGTTTGGTGGACCAATATTCGTTTTGAAAAAAACTTCACCCACGATTTATCTTTATTACTCAAAGCCTCAGGCTGCATTGCCATGTCGGGCGGATTAGAAGTCGCTTCTGACCGCTTGTTGGCGATGATGAAAAAAGGGGTAACTGTAGGACAAGTAGCACGCGTAGCCGATGGGTTTACCCAAGCGGGCATCATGGTTCACGCCTATTTGATGTACGGATTTCCGACACAAACGGCTCAAGAAACCATTGATTCGCTCGAAATGGTGCGTCAATTGTTCGAAAACGGCGTTCTCCAATCAGGTTTTTGGCACCGTTTTGCCATGACTTCCCACAGCCCCGTGGGTTTGGCGCCCGACGCTTTCGACGTGCAGCGCATTGGGCCTAGCTTCGGAGGTTTTGCCGATAATGATTTGTACCACGACGACCCCAAAGGTGCCAACCACGATTTGTACAGCGAAGGGCTTCGTAAGTCACTCTTTAATTACATGCACGGAGTAGGTTTTGATATTCCTCTTTCAAAATGGTTTGATTCAAAAGTACCTACGACGACCATTCCATCGAATTACATTCAGCGGCAAATGGCGCAAAATGAAGATAGCGTCCGTAAAAATGCGTTTGTGATTTGGCTTGGGAAGCTCCCTAATGTGGAGTATTTTGAGGTAAAACAAGGAAAAAAAGTAATCGAATTGGCCGAACTCCATTTTTACGATAAAAAACACGATTGGAGCATTCAACTTCCTGCCCAACAAGCACATTTTTGGGAAGGGTTGTTTCCAAAAATCGCGATTCACCTTTTTGAACAACCACTTGCTTTCCAACAATTACAAACGGAGTTTGAAGCAGCCCAATTGGGAAGTTTTAGCGCTTTCGCCAAAACGCCAACGTGGAAAAAACTTCGTGAAAATGGGTTGCTGATTTTATAGGAGACGCTAGGCTAAATGCAATCCTACCACAAGCCCCCACATCAATAGAAAGCTAATAATCAAAGACACATTGACCAATACCCCCGCGATTCGAGAATCGTAATTGAGTTCGTCCGCAAAGGGAAGAATCGTCATTCCAATTGGCAGAATTACGCAGACAATCAGCACATTACGAAACATGGAAGGCTCAGGAACAAACGTGTAAAGCAACACCACCGCCAATAGCCCACAGCCATACCGAATAGCTAGAACCTTTGCCACCGCCCATACTTGGCTCTTTTCGAGGGCAAAACTCATGTAAATCCCCATCAGTAAAAGCACCAACGGCTTGTTGGCTTTGGCCAGTACGTCCAAAAAATCGTAGGCAACGGTCGGAAGTTCGATGTCGAGCGCGTTGATAGTTAGGCCAATAAACATGGCTTGTAGCGGCGGCAATTGGAGTACTTTTCGCAGCACTTTTTTAAATTCTACGGAAGCTCCTTCTTCTTTTACCGCAAAATAACTCCCCACCGAATAAACCAATCCGAAGGTAATGATGGTATTACCAATGTCGAACATCGCGACGTAAACCAGTCCTTCTCTACCCCAAATTCCCTCAATAATAGGAAAGGCAAACAAACCTACATTGAGCCCCCCGCAGGCCATGGTCAGCATTCCTCTCAGGCGGTCGGAATAACCCGAAAACCAAAACCAGCCAATAAGTGTCATTATTGACCCCAAAGCAATGCAAAGCAAAGGGCTAAAAAACAAGGCGGGTTTAAAATCAATGCGAATCGTGCTGACAATCATCAACGCAGGGAACGTCGTGTGCATCAGAAATTTAGAGATTGATTTTCCGTCTTTTTCGGTCACAAAATCAAATTTTTTAATCAAAAAACCCATTGTGGCAATGCCAAGGGTAATGAGAAAAACACTGTTGGTCTGATTCATGGGAGGTGAGTTGAAGAGAGAATGCGAAGCACTACAAATGCAAAACTACAAAAGTGCGTTGGAAGGACGACCAAAAACTTTGAAAAGTCTAATTTTTAGGCCAATATTTTATGCGTAGTTTTTATTGAAGCAAAGCGTCAATAAATGGCGTTTTCTTGCCTGATTACAATCTATTTTTTGTTAAGTACAATTTTGCAAACGTTATCGGTAACGATTGCGTAAAAATATCGGCGCAAATCGTTGATTTACTCCATAATTAAAAATAAACTCAATCCTACCAAACTACAACCTTGGTAGTCAAAGCCAACACATTCATAGCTAAAAAATACAATTTTGAACTCTTCTATTCATCCTGCATTCGAGAAAGCCTTGGTAGCCGACGGTGACATCCCTTGGGAAAAAGTTGACGATAAAATCCAACGGAAGATTATGTCCTTCTCCAACGAATTAATGTTGGTTAAAGTAGCCTTTTTACAGGGAGGAATAGGTACTATGCACAAGCATCCTCATTTACAAATTAGCTACGTCGCCAGTGGGGCCTTTGAGGTGACGATTGGAGACGAAAGTCGTTTGCTTCAAGCAGGAGATGTCTATTTTGTACCTTCCAATGTATTGCATGGCGCGGTATGTCACGAAGAAGGTGTACTCATCGACGTATTTAACCCACTCCGCGAAGATTTTTTGTAGCCTAAGGTACAGGAAAGCAGTACCACAAACAGTCATTACTTTTAGCCTCCATTTTTTAACTATCAATATGAAACGCGTTCTTCTACATCTCATCGTAGGTATGTTGGTAGCCTACACAGCTACCGCCCAAAAAGCCCCCTATTCGGTACGCATGGCTGAGTCGTTTATGACTTGGCACAAAGACTCCATCGCGGTCAAAGAAAACAAACCTGCCAGTTGGGATTATGAGCAGGGCTTGATGTGCAAAGCCATTGAAAAAGTATGGAATCGGACAGGAAACGGCAAATATTTCGAGTACGTGCGCCGCGACATGGATCGCTATGTTCAAAAAGACGGCTCCATCCGCACGTACAAATACGACGATTTTAACCTTGATAATATACCTACGGGTCGGGCTTTGTTGACCTTGTACCAACAAACCCAACCCGACAAAGACAAATACCGCAAAGCCGCCGATTTGCTTTGGAAGCAAATTGAGAACCAACCCCAAACCAAAGAAGGTGGATTTTGGCACAAAAAGCGTTACCCTTACCAAATGTGGCTCGACGGCCTCTTCATGGCCGAGCCTTTTGCTGCTGAGTACAGCCTTATTTTTAACCATCCTGAGCATTTCGACCACATTGCCAAACAGTTTGCCCTCATCGAAAAATACGCCGTTGACCCCAAAACGGGCTTGGTTTACCACGCGTACGACGAAAGTAAAGAGCAAAAATGGGCAGACCCCAAAACGGGTCTTTCGCCTCACTTTTGGAGCAGAGCGATTGGCTGGTACGCCATGGCATTGGTCGATGTCTTAGATTATATGCCCGCCAACCATCCTGAACACGCCAATCTTATCAAATACCTTCAGCGCCTTGCCCCTGCATTGGTAAAATACCAAGACGCCAAGTCGGGCGTGTGGTACCAAATGACTACCCAAGGAACGCGCAAAGGAAACTACTTTGAAGCATCGGCTTCGTGTATGTTTGTGTATGCCCTCGCCAAAGGCGTACGGATGGGGTATTTGCCTGCCACTTACCTTGCTTCGGCCAAAAAAGGATACGCGGGTATTTTGAAGGAATTTGTGGAAGAAGAAGCCAATGGCACCATCAGCCTTAACAAAACGGTGAGCGTGGGTGGCCTCGGAGGCTCTCCTTACCGCGATGGCACTTACGAATATTACTTGAGCGAGCCAATCCGCAAAAACGACCTCAAAGGTGTGGGGCCGTTTATTTTTGCCAGCGTAGAAATGGAAATTGCAGCAGAAAACAGCCTCGGAAAAGGCAAAGTGGTAGCTGCTGATTATTATTTTAATCATGAATTCAGAAGAGACCACAATGGCAACCAAGAGCAATTTCACTACACGTGGGAAGACCGCCAACATTCAGGTTTTTGGCTTTGGGGAACTATTTTTCGGGATTTAGGGGCCAAAACCACCAGCATTACAGCCGCCCCAACCGCTGCTAACCTCAAAAATGTCAACGTCTATATCATCGTTGACCCCGACACCAAGAAAGAAACTGCTGCCCCAAATTTTGTCCAAGAGGGCGACATCAAAGCCATCAGCGCTTGGGTAAAAGCAGGCGGAACGCTTGTGCTGATGTCTAATGACACATCCAACTGCGAACATCCTCACTTCAACCGTTTGGCCAAAGAATTTGGGCTCCAGTTTTTATCCAAAAACGTCAACATGGTACAAGGACAGCAGTGGGAACAAGGACGCGTGGACATTCCAGTGGGGAATGCAGTGTTCAAAAACACCAAAGCCGTTTACATCAAAGAGTTGTCTCCGTTGGAAGTAAAAGCCCCTGCGCAAGCACTCGTCACGCAAAAAGGCGACGTCATCATGGCCGTATCGAAAGTCGGTAAAGGGACGGTTTTTGCCGTGGGTGACCCTTGGCTTTACAACGAATATACCGACGGCCGCCGCATTCCGATGACCTACGAAAATTTTTCGGCCGCCAAAGACTTAGCATCGTGGTTATTGAACCCAAAAAAATAAAAAATGAGCTATCTATCTATAAACAAACTACCTCAACTTCGCCAACATCCTAACTTGGTGGTACCTGAGGCATCGTTATTCGACCTTCCCGAAAAAGTTTTACAATTTGGAACGGGGGTATTACTGCGAGGCTTACCCGATTACTTGATTGACAAAGCCAATCGCCAAGGCGTATTCAATGGCCGCATTGTAGTAGTAAAATCGACTGACTCGGGCGATTCGGCTGCTTTCGACGAGCAAGATGGTTTATATACGCTTTGTGTTCGCGGGATTGAAAACAACGAACTCGTCGAAGAAAACATCATCTGCTCGGCCATCAGCCGCGTGCTTTCGGCCAAGTCGCAGTGGGAGGCTATTCTTGAGTGCGCCAAAAATCCTGAACTACAGATTATTCTTTCCAATACCACTGAGGTCGGAATTCAATTGGTTCAAGACGATATTTCAGACACACCTCCTACTTCGTTTCCTGGCAAATTGTTGGCCTTTCTTTACGCTCGTTTCAAAGCGTTTGGGGGAAGCCAAGAATCAGGTTTGGTGATTGTTCCGACCGAATTGATTCCTGATAATGGCACCAAATTGGAGTCGATTGTGATTGAACTGGCTCACCGCAATGGCCTAGAGTCGGGCTTCTTTGATTGGCTCGAAAGTGCCAATCACTTTTGCAACTCGCTCGTTGACCGTATCGTCCCTGGCAAACCCGACGCCGATACGTGCCAAGCGTTGTACGATGAACTAGGTTACGAAGATAAGTTACTGACGTTGAGCGAAGTATTTCGTTTGTGGGCGATTGAAGGCGATGAACACGTCAAACAAGTACTCTCGTTTGCCACCACCGACGACGGTATTTTTATTGAACCCGATATTAACTTGTTTCGTGAACTCAAGCTTCGCTTGCTCAACGGCACGCATACACTTAGCTGCGGTTTAGCCTACCTTGCAGGTTATGACACGGTTATCAGCGCCATGCAAGACGAAATTATGGCTTCCTTCATCGGCAATTTAATGTTGGCCGAATTGGGCTTGGCCATTCCGTACCCGATGGACGACAAACGTCCGCAGCGATTTGGAATGCAAGTGATTGACCGTTTCCGCAACCCACACCTCAATCACCAGTGGCTTAGCATCACGCTGAACTACACCTCCAAAATGAAAATGCGAAACGTGGCGACGTTGCTGCGTTATTACGAAATCTTTGACTGCGTTCCTCAATATTTCTCTTTAGGGTTTGCTGCTTACTTGTATTTTATGAAGCCCGTTGCCAAAGAAGGTTTTGTGTATTTCGGTGAACGTAACGGTGTTCCTTACCCCATTCAAGACGAAAAAGCCGAGTATTTCTACCAAAAATGGCAGCAATACGATACCGCAGAGCTAGTTGAAAAAGTGCTACAAGACAAAACTCTTTGGGACACAGACTTGTCGCTTTTACCTGGTTTTACGCAAAGTATCATAGATAACTTAGAAAATATGCTCGAAAATGGGGTAAAACAATCCCTCGAAAGCTTTTTTCTAAGACATCCCTCTCAGGTAGCCGAAACGAACGAGATTCTCTAAATTTAATCCTCATTTACTGACATGTTGGTAACTAAGACATTTCTTGACGAAGATTTTTTACTCCAAACCGATAGCGCACGCACACTCTACCACGAGTTTGCGAAGCAAATGCCTATCATTGATTACCATAACCACCTTCCTCCTGACCAAATCGTAGCCGACAAAACGTTTGAGAACCTGACGCAAATTTGGTTGTACGGCGACCACTACAAATGGAGGGCGATGCGTACCAATGGTATCAATGAAAACTATTGTACGGGCGCTGCCACCGATTACGAAAAGTTTGAAAAATGGGCCGAAACCGTGCCTTATACCCTTCGTAACCCACTATACCACTGGACGCACCTTGAGTTGCAGCGTTATTTCGACGTTCACGAAGTTTTAAGCCCCAAAAGCGCCCGTCGTATCTATGACGAATGTTCGGAGAAACTGCGCACCCCTGATTATTCGGTGCGTAACTTGCTCCGCAAAATGAACGTAGAAGTGGTATGTACCACCGACGACCCACTCGATACGTTAGAATACCACCAACAATTAGCTACAGAAGGGACGTTTGAAGTTCAAATGCGTCCTGCTTTTCGGCCTGATAAATTTATCTTAATTGGCAACGCCAACTTTGCTACGTATCTCCAAAAATTAGGCACTATCGTTGGTTTTGAAATCAATCGTTACGACGACCTTACCAAGGCGCTCCGTGCACGCGCCGATTTCTTTGCTTCTTTGGGCTGTAAATTGTCTGACCACGGCCTAGAGCAAATCTACGCCGCCGACTTTACTCCAGAAGCAGCCGATAGCATTTTGCAAAAAGCACTTGCAGGACAGACGCTGTCTCAAAACGACATCTTGGTGTACCAATCCGCCATTTTGCACTTCTTGGGCACCATGTACCACGAACTTGGCTGGACACAGCAGTTCCACTTGGGAGCGCTCCGCAACAACAACGCCCGCGCTTTACGTCTTCTAGGCCCTGATACAGGCTGGGATTCGATTGGTGACTGGTCGCAAGCAATGGCATTGTCGAAATTCTTGGGACGTTTGGACGAATACGACCAATTGGCAAAAACCATTATTTATAACCTCAACCCTGCCGACAACGAAGTGATTGCCACCATGATTGGCAACTTCAACGACGGGTCGATTGCGGGTAAGGTTCAGTTTGGGTCGGGATGGTGGTTTTTAGACCAAAAAGACGGCATGGAAAAGCAAATTACGGCTTTGTCGAACATGGGCTTGTTGAGCCGTTTTGTAGGTATGCTCACCGATTCTCGCTCGTTCTTGTCGTTCCCTCGTCACGAGTATTTCCGTCGTATTTTGTGTAATATGTTCGGGAATGACATCGAAAACGGCGAAATCCCCAGCGATATGGAGTGGGTTGGCCAAGTGGTTCAGAACATTTGTTACAACAACGCAAAACAATACTTTGGATTTTAGAACCTTTTTTTCTCAACCACTAAGGCACTAAGATTCATTAAGTTTTCATTTTTCGTACAGGCGGTTGCTCACAACCGCCTATGTACTAAAAGTATAGCACTATGGACATCAAAAATAACGTAGGATTGGGGACTATTTGCTGCTTTGGGGAAGTTCTCCTTCGCTTTTCGCCTCAGTTCAACGGAGAATGGATTAAGCAAGCAAACATGCCTGTGTTTGTGGGAGGAGCCGAGCTCAATGTGGCCAATGCCCTTGCTAATTGGAACATTCCTGTTCGGTACAGTACCATCATGCCTGAAAACCAACTTTCGGTCGAAATCAAAGAATATTTGACCCAAAAAGGCATTGATACCGCAGGTATTCGCCATTTTGGAAGCCGAATTGGGGCGTATTACCTTCCTCAAGGCGCTGACCTCAAAAACGCAGGCGTGATTTACGACCGCGCGTTTTCGTCGTTTTCCGAACTTGCCGTAGGGAAAGTCAACTGGGAAGAAGTGTTGGAAGGTTGCTCTTGGTTTCATTTTAGTGCCATTAGCCCCGCCCTCAACCAAGACGTAGCCGATGCCTGTAAAGAAGCCTTAGAAGTTGCTTCCCGCAAAGGCTTGACCATTTCGGTGGACCTCAATTACCGTGCGAAATTGTGGCAATACGGCAAAAAACCCGTTGAAATCATGCCCGAGCTGGTCAAGTATTGTGATGTTATCATGGGCAATATTTGGGCGGCCAATACGCTTTTGGGCATTCCTGTCGATAAAACGGTGGAAGAAGTTCATACCCAAGAAAGGTACCTAGCGCACAGCATTACCACTGCCGAGGCTCTTCAAGCGGCTTACCCCAAATGCAAAGCGGTAGCGCATACGTTCCGTTTTGACGCGTTTGGACAAGGCATTGAGTATTACACCACTCTCTACAAAGACGGGCAGCAGTACGTTTCCCCTGAATTCACGACCGAAAAAGTAGTCGATAAAGTCGGCAGCGGTGACTGTTTTATGGGTGGACTCATTTACGGATTAAGCCAACATCACGCTCCGCAAGACATTATTGATTTTGCAGCGGCAGCTGCTTTTGGCAAACTGCAAGAATACGGCGACGCCACTCAACAACGCGTAGAGGATGTGCAAGAAACCCTCCAAAGTTTGTTAAGCAACTAAGATAAGACGTTCCAAGTTTACAGTTCTATTAAACATAAAACTCAGGTTAAACGCATTAAAATAAAATGTGACTATTTATTGCTCCAGAGGAGCCAAATCTTCGTAGAAAGAAATAATTATTCTCCCCTAAAGCCCCGTCGGGGTGACCTCTTTCACCGAACGTCAGCTGCCCCGATGGGGCTTTAGGGAGGGGGGTTGTTTACTTTTTCTACAAAGGTTTTGCCTCTCCGAGGCTGTTTTTTTAAATGCGTTTAACCTGCCTAAAACTTGGAACGTTTAAAAAACTTGAAAATTCGGCAATTAAACACCTTATCTTTTGTAAGTACCTGATAATCAACACAAAATTTATAATTTTCAAATTAGCACATTTTCAAATTAAAAAATGTCATTATGGCCTTTGAACCACAAAAAGTCTATCAAACCTTAGCCAACGCCCCAATTGTCCCCGTGTTTTACCATGCCGATGCCGACCTTACCTGCCAAATCATCAAGGCGTGTTACGAGGGCGGAATTCGGGCGTTTGAGTTCACCAATCGTGGCGACAAAGCCAAAGAAGTTTTCAAAGTATTGCGCCAATACATAAGTACAAACTACCCAGAAATGGCTTTAGGTATTGGAACGATTTTCAACGGACAGCAAGCCGAAGAGTTCATTGCAGCGGGTGCCGACTTTTTGGTACAACCCGTTACGTCTCCCGATGTTGCCGAGGTTTGTAAAGCACATAACATTGCTTGGATGCCAGGTGCGATGACCATCTCAGAGGTGTATAACGCCACCGTACTAGGCGCTGAAATCGTGAAGATTTTCCCTGGCAATGTGGTTGGGTCTGGCTTTGTGAAAGCGCTTAAAGGCCCCATGCCTGCCACCAAAGTAATGGTAACGGGAGGTGTAGAACCCACGCCAGAAAGCCTCAAAGAATGGTTTGGAGCAGGGGTAAGCGCCGTGGGAATCGGCTCGCAGCTTTTTCCAAAAAATGTCGTCGAAGCAGGCAATTTCGAAGAAATTACTCAAAAGATAAGTGCTCTAATTAGTTATTACCAAACCCTTACAAAGTAGAAGGTTACTCCTAAACAACCTTCTACATTACAAGGATTAAAACCCTTCTACCTAAATGGAAAAAATCGGTAATTATCGCTGGACGATTTGTGGTCTGGTGTTTTTTGCAACTACCATTAACTACCTTGACAGGCAGGTTATTAGCCTTCTAAAATCCACCCTTTCTGAAGAACTCAATTGGAACGATGGTGACTATGCCAACATTGAGATTGCATTTAAACTATTTTATGCTTTCGGGATGCTTGGTGCAGGACGTTTAGTGGATAAGTTGGGTACCAAAATCGGTTATGCAGTGGCGACTACGCTGTGGAGCCTCGCAGCAGTAGCCCATGCTTTGGTCAATACGGTTTTCGGGTTTGCAGTCGTGCGCTCGGCGTTGGGTATTACCGAAGCGGGCAACTTCCCAGCTGCGATTAAAACCGTAGCAGAGTGGTTTCCTAAAAAAGAACGCGCTTTTGCCACGGGAATTTTCAACTCAGGCACCAATTTTGGAGCGATTGTAGCCCCGCTTTCTGTGCCATTTATCGCGGCTGAAATGGGCTGGCAATGGGCTTTTATTATTACAGGGATGTTGGGTTTTATATGGCTGGTTCTTTGGCTAATGTTTTACGAAACGCCAAGTAAAAGCCCCAAACTCTCTAAAGCCGAATACGATTACATTCACTCTGACGCGGCGGAGGTATTGGCCGATAAAAATGACGTACATAAACCACAAGTTCCTTGGACAAAGCTGTTGAGTTTTAAACAAACATGGGCTTTTGCACTTGGTAAACTCCTCACTGACCCTATTTGGTGGTTTTACTTGTTTTGGTTGCCCGATTTTCTCCAAAGCCAATACAAACTCACAGGCACTGAAATCGCGATTCCTGTGGCGTTGGTTTATACGTTATCCACGATTGGAAGCGTAGGTGGAGGTTATGTGCCTATGTATCTCATCAAGATGGGCTGGCCTGTCTTTAAAGCCCGTAAAACGTCGATGTTGGTTTACGCACTTTGCGTGTCACCTATCGTTTTTGCTCAAATTTTGGGTGGTATAAACATGTGGTTGGCCGTTTTAGTCATTGGTTTTGCGGCGGCGGCTCACCAAGCATGGAGTGCCAATATTTTCACGACAGTTTCTGATATGTTTCCCAAATACACCACAGCCTCCGTCACTGGAATCGGCGGTATGTTTGGCGCGTTGGGAGGTATTTTGCTTTCACTGTTGGTTCAGAAAAACATGTTTGTCTATTACCGTTCTATTAATCAAATCGAAACGGCGTATTACATCATGTTTTTTGTATGCGGAGCAGCCTATGTTTTGGCCTGGGTGGTTATGCACTTCTTAGTACCAAAAATGAAACCCGTTGAATTATAATGATGAAAAAGATAGTCTTAGTACTTTTTCTTAGCGTTTGCTCGTGGGCAGCGCAAGCACAGTCGAAAGATGAAGTAGCGGTAGCCAACGCCGTTGAAGCGCTCAAAAAAGCGATGATAGACGCTGATAAAACAGTCCTCGAAAACCTTGCTGCTGACGGCCTTAGCTACGGGCATTCAAGTGGAAAAGTGGAAGACAAAGCGGAGTTTGTTCGCGCTATTGTCAGCGGAGAATCTGATTTTGTTACTATTGATTTGACCGAACAAACCATCAAAATTGTGGGCACCAATGCCATCGTTCGCCACAAGCTTTCTGCCAAAACCAACAACAAAGGGCAAGCAGGAACCGCTAATATTGCGATTCTGCTCGTTTGGCAAAAACAAAAAGGACAGTGGAAAATGTTAGCGCGCCAAGCGGTGAAGATTTAATAAGTGGGTCGGGTTGCCCAACCTCCCGAAAGTTCAAAACTTTCGGGAGGTTCGTTTTTTCGGGAGGTTCTTTTTTTATTTCAAATGTAATGTCCCAAAAGAATCAGGACGGTGGAATCGTGGGGTTGCTCCGCTCATGGTTGGACTCCAACACAAAAAAGCACAATCGGCAGGGCTACATTTCCAATCAGTAGTTGAATGTGATTGGAGCGAGACGATGCGGTAAAAATTGAGGCGATAGGTGTCCTTTTTCCCACCCAATAAAGCCCACGGAATCTGCATTTTGCCCGACCACGTATCGCCTGCGGTCTTCACTTCATGTTTTATTCCCGCTTTTTCGTAAGGTACAAACGCCAAATTTTGCGGGGCTTCTTTCGTAGGATTTTCAATCCACCCCACAAAAAGAGCATTATTAGGGTTAATTTCTAATTCCAAATACCGCGTCGGAATGGCTTCGCCTTCGGCTATAAACAACTCAAACACTTCCTGATTCCACATATCGGTATTGTGCCCTCGGTAGCTATTTTCTTTCCAAAAAGGGTTTTGGCCGCACTCAAAATCAATGTACAAATACGTGTCATCGTAACGAAGTTTTACCTCTGTAGGCTGGGGAGCCGTACGGCCATCGGTAGCGTATTTGAATTGCGTTTCGGGCAACGTCAACCATTGCTGGGAAGTTAAGGTAACAGAAGGGTTAGCAAGATTCATGAGGAACAACGATAGTAGAAAACTGTACATAATTGGCTAATAATTAACGGCTCCGTCTTTTTTAAAAGGCTTTCCTGACCACGCTTTCTTCTGCGTCCATTCAGCATCGGCATCGCTCCAAAACGGGTCAGACGCAGGTAAGCCAAGCGGCAAAAATCCCAACGTAGTCAGATACATACTTCCTGAATTGGAATACGAGTCGGCAATCGTGGGCTGATGTCCCGCAAAGCCCAGCGTGAGCCAGCCTTCTTGGTCAAACACCCCTTCTTGCGAAAACATCCGCTTAATAACGGCAGTCAGGGCACAACGCGCTTGAGACGGAGTCACGTTTTCGGGTAACTGATGAATCAATGCGGCATGCGTCAACGACTGAAATGCAGCTACTCGGTACGTAATACTACGGCCAAAGGCAGGAAATGTACCTTCGGGGGAGATTAAACGTTCCAAAAAATCGGCATGACGCTGCATCCGTTTTACGGCAAGGTTAGTACGGTCTTGTAAGGCTTTGTGGTTTCCGTTGGGCGATTGGCGTTTGTTGACTTCCAGCCACGTTTGCAGTACGTCCACCAGCATGGGTTGGATGACAAACGAATTGTAATAATCAATGTGAAACACTTCGCCGTCTTTGAACCAACCATCTCCTACGTACCACTCCTCAATTTTCCGAACGCCAAACTCAATGCGATAACGGTCGGCATTTTCGCCAATCGACAACAGAAAAGCTTCTACAATGGCCGCAAAAAGTACCCAATTATTGTTGGGCGGAACAACTCGTCGTAACAGTGTAAATTCCTCAATCACCCGTTTTTGGGTAGTAGCATCCAGCGGTTTCCAAAGAGCATCGGGCGCTTTGAGAAACGCCTGCGCCAAAAAGGCGGCGTCCACCAGCGTTTGGCCTTCTTTTCGCCACAGCATGTAGTCAGGTGAGTCGGGGTTGACGCTGTTTTCGATGCTTTTGAGGGCGTACTGTTTGAGCTTTTTGCGTAATACTCCTTCTTCGGTATCGTCGTCGGGCAAGGCCAACCAAGGTGCCACGCCCACGATGGTACGGCCAAAAGCCTCCAAGTACGCGACTTTGGCATTGCGGTTGTCCCAGGTGGGGCTGAACTCCACTTTCCAGTTTTTGACCAGCGTGTGTTGGCTCAAATTTCTCAGGACGGGTTCGGCGATTTTGTAAAGTAGCTTGGCCCAATACAGGCGCACGTTTTCGGTAGCGGGTTGCAATGGCTTTTGCCAATTCAGCACACCCCACCCCAAGGCTGCGTTGGTATGGAGAAAATTTCTTCGGTTCATTGGTAGGGATAAAAATTAGCGTTTGCGCCTTGAATCAACAATGTTCAGCACATGAATAATTTGTTGTTCTTCCAAAACGCTGTAATAAACTAAGTAGTGGGGTTTGACTCTAAACTCACGAACGGAGCTTAAAAGTTCGTGTTTTCGGCCAGCGTAAGGCTGCCGTACAAGCATATCAACGGTATCAATTAGAAATTCTGAAAAGTTGTGAGAAGCTTCAAAACCCCATTTATCTAACAGATAGACCAATATTTCCCTAATATCTTCTTGGGAATTGGGCGAATATATTATTTGGAAAGCCATTCGTTTACCTTGTTTCGCAACTCATCACTTCTCACTCCTTCGGCTGGGTTTTGTTGTAACGAAGTGGTCAAAGTTTGTACAAACGCAGGGGCATTACTATCAAAATGAATTTCTCTACTTTGAAAAAAGAAACTGAGATTAGCATACAAATCTTCAATGTCTTGCTCATCGGTTAGCAAGTCAATTTGTTGATGTATTTTTTCTTTTAGCTCAATCACCGACATCGTTTTACTTCTTTTAGTTTTAATCAAAATTAGAGAAAAATGTCAGAAAAGCAAATTTAACCCTTCTTACTCCAGCACTTTCAAACACACAGGCATCGAGACCTTGATTTCTTTGCCAGTGGGTGTCAATTTCCCCGTTTTGGTATCTCGGCTAAAAATCACGACGTTATCCGTGTCTTGATTCGCTACAAGTACCCATTTTCCCGTAGGATCAATCATAAAATTGCGGGGTGTTTTACCGAGTACATCTTGGTTTCCGACGTAGGTAAGCTCACCCGTTTTTGGGGCAATGCTATAAATGACCAAGCTCTCTTGGGCGCGGTTGGAGCCGTACAAAAACTTCCCGTCGGGCGAAACATGAATATCGGCGCACCACATACGCCCCGTGTAGCCACTGGGGAGCGTCGTCACCGTTTGTACGGGGGTTAATTTCCCTTTTTTGTACTCAAAGCGCGTCATTGTTGCGTCCAATTCGTTGATAACATAGGCCCATTTTTCGTTGGGGTGAAACGTAAAGTGGCGTGGCCCAGCCCCAGGCGTGGCCGCCGTAAACGCAGGATTGCCAGGCGTAAGACGTCCTGCTTTTGTATCGAGGGTGTAGGTCATAATCTTGTCCATACCCAAATCAGGCACAAACACATCGACGTTGTTAGGCGCGACATTGATGGAATGGACGTGTGCTTTTTCTTGGCGTGCTTCATTCACGCTTTTGCCTTCGTGCTGAATGGTTTGGGTAGCTACCCCAAGTGAGCCATCGGCCTGAACGGGTAAAATACTCAAACTACCACCGCCGTAGTTTCCCACCATTACCCATTTCCCTTTTTTATCAGTCGCCACGTGACAGGGGCCATTGCCTCCCGCCGATTGGGTATTGATGAACGTCAATGTCCCTGTATTTTTATCGAATGAGTACGAATTTACGGCCCCGCCATTTACTTCCGCCACCGAATACACAAAACGTTTATCGGGCGAAATAGCCAAAAAAGAAGGATTCTTAACTCCTTTGGCAACACTTACGGGGCTAAAATCACCCGTTTCGGTATTGAATTTATAGACATAAATGCCTTCGCTGGTTTTGGTTGTGTAGGTACCGATGAAGAGGTACTTATCGGCGTTTTGTCCCCACGCACAAACATTGAGCATTGCCAGCAGGCCAACCAGTAAGAAATTGCTTCGTTTCATTCCGTCTGTTTTTTATAAAAATAAAAAGCGAACTCAGTAAGAGTCCGCTTTTTAAAGGATTTATATCGATTTTCTTACTTCTACAGCCCTAATTTCAGCTTCATTGGTTGTAGTTTTTTGGCTCGCCCTACTTCTTTTCCGTCCACCAATATGCGGAAACCTTTGCCTTTTTGGTAATGTTTACCCGTTTTGTCCCAAAGCACCGTCACACTTTTTCCGTGGTACAAAACTTTATCCAAACAAAACCAATCCCACTGATTT
Source organism: Runella defluvii (assembly GCF_014195535.1). Lineage (GTDB taxonomy): Bacteria > Bacteroidota > Bacteroidia > Cytophagales > Spirosomataceae > Runella > Runella defluvii. The sequence continues at coordinate 104,149 of NZ_JACIBY010000011.1, forward strand.
TGAGGAACTAACGGATGAATTTCCAAAACATCATCGGCGCGAGGTTTGAGTCCTACCAAGTCACTGATAATCAAATCGGCATAGCCTGAGTGGTTGTAAAACTTGCTGCGGGGGTCGTCGCCTTTGAGCCATCGGCCATTTTTCTCGTCTTGGTATTCTCCGAGGTACAACTTACCATTCATTTGGTGCGAACGCGCATAACGGTGAAGCTCATCGTAGAACACCTGCGGCGTCATTCTCCCGTGGTTTTTGTAATTAGTAAGCAAATTTGAAAGTCCTCGTAGCGTTTGGGTCGTGGCAAAAGGCCACACGGGGCCGTCCCACTCACAGCCATGCCCCGAACCGTGCGTCCGAAACAACGGGTGTCGGCGCTCGGCGGTGGTCAATCCCCAAGGGGCCCGAAACCCCGTCGTATCGGTGAGTTGTTCCCACTGTCGGGCGTAGTTTGGAGCATCGTCGGGCAGGTTGAAGTACCACGGGATAAACCCAATGGCTTCGCGGGCTTGGTCGAGGTGGCCGTTTTCGTGTTTTACTTTAAAAAACGACGCTGATTCATCCCACAAGTTTTCGTGAACGAGGCGTTTAAGCGTTTCGGCTTTTTGCTGGTATTTCTGACGAAGCGTATCATTGCCCACAATGGCCGCCATGCGCGATAACGCAAGGGCATTTCCGTACATGTAACTGTTGATGGTCGGACGGATGTTTTTTTCTTTTCGCGAGCCACTTATCGATTCTTCCATCGCGTCACGAACGTCAAATTGCCAAAAAAGCTGCGTTGGAAGCATTTTCTCCGTTTCCCATTTACGGTAATCGGCCTCTAAATCAAGCAGTGTTTTTTGTAAAAAAGTTTTGTCTAAGTTTACCAAATACCGACCATAAACGGCATCGTCCACCCAACTACTGAAGGCATGAAAACGTTGAACGCTATGTTTGGGGTCAACGTACAGCCAAAACGAAATGTAATCGTTGATGTACTGCGGATTGTGCAGCCATCGCCCTTCGTAAATGTGGTGCCCCAAGGCGCTGCTAATGGCGTTGTGCTTACCCGCGTGGTTGACTTTGGTGATAAATTCGGTAAAAATAAAGCCATCAGGCGTTTGTTTGAGGTGCTTTCGGAATGACCACCAACGGTAATTATAAACCGTCCGAATGACCGAATCGGGGCAATCAAACAATGGAACGTTTTTAGAAAGCCATTCAAACGATTGCTCGTTGGTGACGTAGTTTTTGACGGCTTCCTCGTCGATGGAATTAAAATAAGCAATGTCTTTTTTGAGTGCGTCGGTGGTTAAAACCGTTGCCTTTTGCCCGAAACTTTGAAGGAACAAAAGGCAAAAGGCAAGGGGTAAGAGTCGGACCGTCCCACGGCAAATTTGCAAGGGGCAAAAGGCAAAGAGCGTATTATATTTTTTCGTGTACATGGGTTAAATCTTATATTTTGTCATTTTGGCCTTGGATGGCGCGTGGCTCTGCCGCGTGACAACTATTATCAGGCCTCTGGCCTGATGCTATTCAAACAACCAATCAATATTCTTCTTGTTGCCCGCCATGCCCGCGTCGAAAATAGGGATGGTTTGGTTTCCTTTCACAAAGCCCAACAAAAGGCACGCCCCTTTGCCCAGATTGAACGTATGCGTTCCCGCCCCAAATGAGTACGCGTGGACGTTGGCAGGTGGAAAACCATTGACCAAAACGGCATTTGAAATTTTGATTTCGGCTTGCCCGTAATCGTTGGCGCTGGCGTCGGTTTCTAACTCGGGAGTTGGTAAATAACTGGCTTTTTTTTCGTTAAAAAACCCAACCAATAACTTCACAGGCTCCTGCGTCGTGAAAGTCAGTGTAGTACGTTGCGATTGAAGTTGATTTTTGGCCAACTTAATTCCTTTCAACGCCTGTAATTCGGGCGCAATTCCGCTAATCACTGCCGCCGTATCACTAAAAACGGCTTGTCCTTTTACCGCCGAAAACCACGCTGCCTGCGGGCTTTGTAGGGTCACTTCGGCAGGTTGCAATAGCACCAATTGCTTGGTAGTCTGCGAACTATGGGTTTTGAGCGAATCTATTTTATGCTTAAACGTTTTCAACTCTTTTTCATAAACGGGCAGCATTTCTGTCCACGTTTTGTACGCACCCTCAAACCCACGCATCGGAATTTTGCGTTGCTGCGTTTGCATACTGTTGGCATACAAATAAGTATCTTTGGTCAAGGCAACGAGCTTAGCGTAATGGCTTACGCTTTTCTCCAAATGCGGTAATGCCTTCTCCAAATCACGAACATCGTTTGAGTACTTAAAACGTAGCGTTGCCAGTGCCGCACGCGCTTTCTCGGCATAGAAATTCGCCATGGCATCTTGGCAATGGACGTCGTTCCGAAGGCGACCAAATTCCTCCTTGTTTTGGGTAACACTTGCCGCCGCGCGCTCAATCGCCTCTACGGCCTTTTGTCCATGAACAACCACCTCATCGGCTACCTTCACGGGCGTTTCGCCAAGGTGCGGCTGTCGGTTCCAGTCTTTTTCTGCATACTCAATAATCATCTCACCCTCAGGCGCTTCCGATTCGTACATGAGGGTAAACAAACCGTATCGAAACGGATTAATGAGCTGCGTCATCAACATGCCCAACGTCAGCGTTTGGCGGTTTCCGTCCGTGATTCCGTAGCGGCGAAGGAGTTTAGGAGAAATTTCCCCCGTTTGTTCGTAGGCTTCCAACACGTCTTTGCCTTTATCGAGCGGTAAGCCGTATTTCTCTGCCAGTTGATTGCCCCAATAATTGATTTCGGCGGGGCGCTCCCGTTTTGAATTCCACGCGTAGCGCGCCCACGTTTTGTACCAAATCCAGTCACGATCCAGTTGAAAAAGGCGTTTTTCAGCTTTATCGGCCGTGTAAGGCCAATCCCAGTACGATGCCTGCGGGTACAAATGAAGGCCGTTGGCTTCGTACACGTTGTGCATAGCCTGCACCGATTTTTGAATAAAGTCAGCCGAACCGTACCGAAAAGGCTCCAAATTGGCCAAAATATGCACATTTTCAACGTGGACTGTCCCAATGCGACTCAGACTGCGGTGTAAATCGGCCCACTTACCGCGAGGCGTGTAGGTCGTTAGCGCTTCGCCGTTGTACTTGGCCATCGTATATAGGTTTTTATACAAAGGCAAAGCCGATTTCATCACCCGAGGGGCGTCGGTATCGTGGGCACGAAGCACAATGGGCGGCTCGGTCGTTTTTCCCAGGGCTTTAAGTCCGTCTTGCACGCCTGGAATAATGGTTTTGGTAAACCAATCGACGTCATCCTGCCCCTGCCCTTCCATCGCTTCACCGAGTGTAATCAATAAACCTACATTGGGATATTTTTCAACAAAAGCGGCAATGGATTTACGCGTGTAATCGGCAATCAAAGGCACAATCGGGCGGTTGCGGTCTTGGGTTTTAATGCCGTGTTTTTCAGCAAAAGGTTTAGAAACAATGATGTTGTAAAACATTTGAATCACCCAAATTCCGCGCTTATCGGCCTCGGTGGTGAGGAAGCTAAAAAGCGCTTCATTTTTTTGAAACGTTGCCTCATCCACCTCCAACGCGTATGGGTAGTCTTTCAATTTCACCAACGACGCAAACGGGTGTCCGTTCCACAAATAGAGCGAATTGTACCGATTTTCGACCATCATGTCTAAGTACCTAATCCACTGCGCTTTGTCGTATAACCACGGAAACGTCTCGGGAGTATAAGGATACTCATATACCTCACGACCAGGCAAATAGACGGGTTTTTGAATACCAATACAGGTACCACGTAGCACCATTTCGGGCTGGTCTTTGAGCGAAAGTTGTTGGGGTAAACGTTGGTTTTTCTTGAATTGCTCCGCTAATTCTAAACACCCGTACAAAGCCCCCGAAGCATCGCTCCCCGCCACAAACAACGGAGAAGTGGGCTGCTTGAGGAGTTCAAAACTTTCTTTGGAGGGATTGGCGGCAAGCGTGAGTTTTTGACCAAGTGTAAGTTTTTGAAAAACGGGGTCGGTGGCTACTCCAACGACAATTTGGTAGCTATTCTTGGCAATGCTTTTGTTTAAAGTCACTTGATAACCTGCAACGCTCAAGGCTGTTTTTAGCTTTTCTACCCCAAAATTCACCCGTGCGCTCGGGTCAGTTGCCCAGATGTTGACGGTTTGTTGGGAAAAAGCCGCCTTCGCCGAAAACAGAATAAGATATAGCCAATAAAAGGGTTGTTTTCTCATGAATTTTTATTTTTGGGAACACGGAGGTTCACAGAGTTAGACACAGAGTATCACGGAGTATGGCAAAAAACATCAGTTATTCGATGTTTTCAACGATTTTATGACAAATACAGCTTCCGACTCCACGGCGCTGCTGTTAGGCAAGTCGTAATTCTGGTCGGTGGGGGTGTCAGCATCGGGGAAACGGCGGACATCGCCCGTACGGAAAACGACCCGTTTGAACGAGGCTACGGGAGCGAAATAGACTTTTGCCCCCTTGCTTTGGCCATTTACAAACACATTAAAAATTCGTTTGCTTGGGTCGAGTTCGAGCCGAATTTCGTAGGCTTTGCCTGCTTCGTATTTCATAATGCCCGAATTTCGGTAGCCAACTTTGGCTTTCAGTTCCCCATCCACATCAAAAATCAAGCGCGTAGCGGCACTGCCTTTGGCATCTTGTAATTCAATGTGCAAGCGTCCTTTGTCGGTTTGTTGGGGAACAACCGTGAACGTAACCACCACTTTTTTGCTCTCAGGAATAACCCGTTCGGCTTTGGCGTAATCAAACGCATCGCTATCGCGTAGTACCAAGTTTTTGGAACCATCGGCGGCTTTTTCCATTTTTACTGACGCTCTAAGCGGGCTAAAAATATTCCAAAACTTCAGTTCATCTCCCGCGGGCAAGTCGTTGAATACGTCATTGACGTGCGTTTTTACTTCATCGGTAATGGGCACGGGAATTTTGGATACCCAAATATCCTCTTTGTTCATGCTATACGTCACCCACAAGTTTTTATCGGGTGGCGTGCCGTTGCCTTCTTCCATGCCACGAACGTATTGTGGCCCGTACGATTTGTAATTTCCCCCGTAACGCATGGACGTAATTTCGCCATTGACCAACAACAAGTTATCGTACGCGAGTCCATCTTTGCTAACCGATACCGCCAGCGGCCAACGAAACTCCGCAGGGTTATAAACCGTGGCATAGCGTCCATCGGACGTCCGTTGCCCCCAAATTTTGGCATTGCTGTTAACAAAGCCTGGCGCGCGTAATGGCGCGTACAACCACGTTTTGCCATTATCCTTGCTCACCGACGTCAAGGCGTGCTTCCACAAACCCACGACGTTTCCATTGGGTAAATGGTAGTAACTAAACGCCTTCAATTCCCGCTTCAACGGCACGAGCGGGTCGTCGCGGTCGGCTTCTTCGAGCCATTGCTGCATCATGAGCGGATTGGCCAACAGCTCGTTACATGCTTCCACAAAACCTGCATCGTTGGAAGTGGTATAAAACGGATAAGCCGATTTCGACTTATCCCAAGTAGCGTTGTGTCGAATAAAATAAATGGGGCCAAACCGCCCGTCGGCGTAAATTTCCCGCACCACGCGGCCAATTCCTTTCCCGTCGTTCGGATCGTCTTTGGCATCCAAGGCAATTCCATAATACGCCAATGTCAACAAGCGATTTTTCTTCGATACAAAAAATCCCATGCGTTGGTGCATGACAGCATCAAGGTTTTTGGCCACGCCTGCATACCCTTGTTTTGTCCAACCGTCAGGAATACGGTAAGTGGGAAAAAGCACCGTTGGGGTTGTCCATTGGTAGCCGTCTTTGGACGACGTAATAAGGGTAGCCCCTGGCGGCACGTGTTCCCCCACGGGGTTGCTCAAATAATGCAGGTAAAACGTGTTGTTCCAATACACCAGCATCGGGGCGTGGTTGTAAGTCCAATCCAACGCCGTGCCGCTTTTGTTTTCACGGTCGGCCCTGAATACCTGAATGTTATGCACTCCCACCGCAGGACTTAATTGCCCGTGGTGATAGTCCACATTAGAAAGTGTTTTGCCCACGTAACGTATGGTATCTTGGGCTTGGACGGTCGTGGTAATTAGCCAAGCCAAGAGAGAAATTAAATGGTGTTTGTAATTCATTTTTAGAAACGGTTTGTCAGGGCTAAAGCCCTTCTAGTTAGCTTTCCTTTCATGCCCCACGCTAAAGCATGGGGTTAATAGAACAGCATCGAGCCAGTGAAGATTATCCTAAAACCACGTCCTTTAGGGCGTGGAGCAGCCTTAGCTACTCAGCAAAAGGGCTTCAGCCCTGACCTACTCACTCCCGTAAGCCTTTCAGCACCTTCTTTTTGGCCTTAAAAATAGTCCCGTGCTTGTGGCCCTGCGGCACTAAAATATCCGCATTGGCGTCGCTAAAGGTTTTAAAATCTTGAGTCCGAACGGCGTCGTAGCGTTTATCTTGATAGGTGTCAAAATAAATCAGCCACTCATCACCCGTTTTCACGACCGAAGGGCCTTCCGTAAATTTTTTGCTAAATGGCACCGATACGTTTTCAAAAGGTCCTAACGGAGTTTTACCAAAAGCTACTTTTAGGTTTCGTTCGGGGCGAGTGTTATCTTTGAGTACCAACACATAGTCGTTTTTTTGACGCTTGACAATCACTGCATCAATCACACTAAAGCCTGGGTCAAAGAAAAGTTGGGTGGGGGTAAATGTCTTAAAATCTTTGGTCGTCGTGTAATACATGCGGTGATTATTGTCTTCGTCTTCGATGCCCCTAGGAAAACGAAACGGAATTGTGGAAGCCCAAATAATGACAAATCGATCGGCTTCGTCGTCGTAAAACAGTTCGGGGGCCCACACGTTGACGGTAGTTGGTTCGTGCGCCATCACGGGCAAGAGTCGTTGCTCCGACCAGTGAATCAGGTCTTTGGAACTGGCATACCCAAACCCTTTGTCTCCCTTCCAGCTCGTTGTCCATACCAAATGATACGTTCCGTCTTTCCCGTGCACCATTGAGGGGTCACGCATTACTTTCTGCGTACCGATTTCGGGTTTTAACAAGGTTTTATTGAGGTCATTCCAGTGGCGACCGTCGTAGCTGTACAGCATTCGTAAGCCCTCGTTGGCAGGCTCGTGGAAAGACGTAAATAGCCACACGTCTTTGCTGCACGAGCAGCATAAATAGGTAATGAGCAAAAGGGATAAAAGTCGTTTCATTGGAGAATGTTATCTGTTTTGAACCATTCCAAGGTTTCAAACCTTGGAATGGCTTATCTTTTTTGCAACCAAATGACCGAAGCCGTTCCCGTCGGGTTCTTCACCGTCACTACCGTTCCACCCTTTACTTGTTCTGCCGAAGTGGTCATTTCTCCCGTTTTTGGGGCAATAAACCGTACGGTGTAAGAGTGCGGAACTTGCGTTAAATCAAGCGATGCTTCGGAAGATTCGGTATATATGACAAATCCAACGTTGGCGTTTCCCAACACCCATTGCTGCGGAGAAGATACCAACGGCTTCATGGTGGGTAGGTCTTTCAAAAATTGCCCATCGGCCACCGAAGGGATACTTGCCATCGAGCCACCTGCCAACACTACTGCCCACCCAAAGGCTTCCTGCCCGTCGCCTGAATACATTACGGCTTTGTCGGGAAACTGTCGGCGGTATTCGCTCACGGCCCGATACACTTGGTCAAACGAACTTCGTTTGGGACTGAGCAGTCGGGCGTGCTGTCGGGGTGCCAAGTTTTGCCCTCCAGCGGGTGCATAAGCCGTGCCATTGGCTTGGTAGTGCCAGTAGCGAATGTCTATTATATCGACCGTCGCAGCGCGTGGAGCATCGGCCAAAATCGCGTCTTGAACGTCTTTGGTGGTACTGAGGCCGACCCACACATTCTTCTTTTTCTCTTTTTCCCACTCTCTAATAACATCCAGCCAAAACTGCACAAACGACAACGGCCCCGTATATTCGGCACTAATCAACTGAATGACCCCCGTTTGTTCCGAAAAATTATCAAGACATTGGCGAATATAAGCTCGGTGCAACTGCCGACGAACGGGGTGCGACACGTCATAAAACTGTTCGGCCATAAAAATCCGTTTGTCGCCTGCGTAAGGCACGGGCTCGGGAAAGCCTGTTTGGTTGAGGTTATTAGCAGGACGCCACGGAAAATCGGCGTAATGCGCTCCCGCTTCGATGATGTTGTGTTGGAAATAGTTTTGGTGAATCAGTACCAGCCCCTTTTGGTCGGCCAATTGGGCAAACTGCTGGAGGCGGCTCCAATACCACCGATTGTAACGGGTCAAGTCGTATTTACTAAGTCCGTCCCATGCGGTTTCTTTGCCACTTCGCGCAAAAGGCAACTCATAAAAAGGCGTCCAAACCTCGCCGTCCATCCGTCGAATGCGCTCGTGGTCATCGCGGCGGCGGTCATACCAAAGGCCATAATTGTGGTCAATCGCCAACACATTATTGGCTTTCATCCAGTCACTAACCTCGTTCAGGTCGTCGGTCAGGCCGCGTCCCGTCATCCGAGGCACAAAGCGGGTTAAATGGGGTTTGGCATTTTCCAACCCATGCGGACGCGCGCTTCCATTCCACCAAGTCACATCCTGTCGCTTGCCCGTTTGAACGGTATTCCCGCGCACCAACCAACCATTTTGAAGGGTCAAAGCAGGGGCATTCGTAGGCTTCGACGCCGTTGGCAAACCAAGTTGTTCGATTGTTTTTGCCGTTGTTTGGGTTGGAATGGGCTGTCTTTCGGGGGCTTTTTGAATAAATTCGTCTAAGGTCAAAATAGGTTGCTGCGCCAACTTTGTCAACGCTATCGCCACCTCTACTTTGGGGCTACTCGACGCTTCGGACTCGACGGGCATTAAAATCATCCGCGCCTTTGTCGATTCGCCCAGGCGGTCAGCCAATTGCGCGTAGTATAAGCTTCGGGGGCGAATGTGTTCGTTGGACATTTCCCAATGCCCATTTCCCGCAAACTGCGCCCACGTACCAAACGCCCAATTTTCAGCCGTAGGGGGCTTTGGACAATCGACTTTGGCCGCTGTGCATTGCCAAAATACGCTGTTGGCCGCCGTCCAGCCTGCCCCTTGACCGTCTTGTCCACGGTTTCCAAAACTAAGGGCATTTCCATCACTATTCACAATGTCAAACAATACACCCGACGCCCAACTGTCAATCGTCCCGCTGAAACTATGCGGCTCATGCGATTCGCATTGCACAAAGGCGTTGGGACCTGCCGCACAATATCCCACTGCAAAATCGTGGTAGCCGTTTTCGGCATACAAACGCTGAAAAAGCCCTTGTTGTCCTTGCGTAAAAAAAGTATAACGACGTTCTCCGCCAATTTCTGAAATAGGCTCCAACGCTCGGCAATCCTCGACGGTAACGCGACGAGCAGCGGCCAAAACGCTCACAGCCGCTCCTGCAAAGTGTTTGAATGTCACTTGACGTACCCAAGCGTCTTGGACATTGTCTAGCGAAATCCCTACCCAACGGTGGTCTTCATCTTTGGGATTAGAAACATCGTAAGCCGATACCAGCCTCAGGTTTTCCACCCCTACGTTGGTAATCGTGTTTTGTTGTTGATAAACTCGTATGCTTCCGCCTCCGTACGACGCATCTAATGCGGTCGTCAAGGGGGCATCAAGCGTTAATTCATTGCCCGAAATGGCCGTAATCGTTCGATCCCAATAGCTGTCTCGTTGTCCCGCTTTCCAGCCCAGCGCCGTCACACCTCCGCCAAAGTGCTCCGTCCCAAGGGCTTGAATCCATTCTTTGGTCGAAGGGCGGTGTATTTGGATAGCATCTCCTACTTTTAGCCCCGACGCATCTTCCACGGCCAATGTCATCGCATTGACGGGTACGTACGGGTTTGTGATTCGTAAACGGCTCTTTGATAGCACATTTTGTCCACCAATGACATTGACCAAATGCTCCCGCGACGTACCTGCACCTATGATGGTGGTTCCGTTTTCGGTCATGCCACTTCCGCGCAGCACAACTCCTGAGGCTTTCAAGCTCAGTTGACCCGCCACTTCAAACGTTCCTTTTCCCAACAAAACCGTTCCTCTAAATCCATTTTTATCCAAGGGTAAGGTGGCTACGTACTCAATCGCTGCCTGAATGCGGTTAGTGGCATCGCCTTTTTGCGCATTCACTACTACCCGAATCGGCACGTCGGGAATGGACTCGGCTCCCGCCCGATACCCACAGTACGAAAAGTCAGGAAGGCGGTTGCCGAGTGAATCGGGGGTATAAAGCATTTTGCCCTGTTCGTTTTGAAAAACAGGGGGTTGTTTTTTGACGGGTTTGGGAGTTTGAGCCTGAAGCTCTGCGCCCATTACCACCGTCAGGAACAATAGTTTATGTAAAAATATTCTCAAAACGGATATTGACTTATTCGTTTATGTATTCGGTCGGGTTGTGAGCAACCCTCACCACGATTTACTTATTCGTTTATGTATTCAGTCGGGTTGTGAGCAACCCTCCACACTGCTGAGCAATCCTCTCCACGAAAATAATAGACACAGAGTGACACGGAGTTTTTCACGGAGTTACACGATGTATCAAACTCTGTGAAACTTGGTGCCTAACTTCGTGCAACTCTGTGTCCAAAAGGAAAACTATGGTTTTACCTGTTTCACCGAAACGACGCTGTTGAGGTAGTCTTCGATGTTGGTATAACCGTCTTTGTTTTTATCCAAACGCGCATCCGAAGGGTCACGAGGATTTAGTCCGTTTTTGGTTTCCCACGTATCGGGCATTCCGTCGCTGTCGGTATCCACGTAAGGCGTTCCTTTGTATTCAGGATACCCACCGACTTGAGAAATATCGGTAATGATTCCTTGCTTGTACGAATCAATCGGCAAGCGACGGTGCTTAAACTGTGTTTCGGGCAGTTTGACGCCTTCTAAGTACGTAATTTTTCCCGTACGAACTTGCTCCACAATGCGTGTATCTACGGGGTCGCGCTTCGGCAATGTTGCCCCCGCATTGGCTAACACGTAGTCGTGGGCTTTTGGGGTGGTCAAAATCGTCATTTCTGGCATGGGAAGTGGCTTGTTTACTTTGATGTCGGGCATGTACTTGTCGGCATTTTTGAAATTTTCGACTTGTACACCACCGTTCCAGTTGTCTTTGGTCACCACGTCGTTTCCTTCCACCACGTTGCCATCCACATAAGCACGTCCAAAGGTCAAGTACCCCAGCTTACTTCTCCCTGATTCAGGTTTCAAAATACGATACCCAATAGGTGAATCTTTTGGTGTTAGTGGGCCAGGTTTGAAATAATTATTGACAATGTTGTACATGGCGCGGTAATCGCCACCGTCCACCGAGCGGTGTACCCAGTTGAACACTACGTTGTTGACAAAATTAAAAACACCAAACCAGCCAATCGACGGGTTACGACCAGCGTTGTCGGCCCAAAGGTTGCGCATAAACGTACAGTTTTCGCCCCCCAACGTGCTTCCAAAGGCGTGATTCCACGTATCTAATGCTTCGGAAAAAATGGAATTTTGAATGGTAATATTGACCGTAGGTAACTTTTGCTCAGTTGTCCCCGTGCTGTCGTTGTACATGTGGCGATACATCGACATGTTTTCGTCTAAGCCCCAGCTCGATGACACGTGGTCGATGATGATATTTCCAATCGGATTGCCACCAATCGAATCGTCGCGACGACCGACGTTGGTCTCTCCCCGACGAAAACGCATGTAGCGAATCACGACATCGTGGGTATTGATCCAAACCGACTCTCCCGCCACGCACACCCCATCACCTGGGGCTGTCTGCCCTGCAATCGTAATGTAAGGTGCCCGAATAATAAGCGGTGATTTGAGTCGGATAATACCTGCTACGTTAAAGACCACCGTACGCGCACCTCCCTGTTCGCAAGCATCGCGAAGGGTTCCTGGGCCACTGTCTTCGAGGCTCGTCACCACATATACTTTACCACCACGTCCACCAAACGAAAATGCGCCGCCACCCTCTGCCCCTGGAAAGGCTGGAATCGACGCTTGGGGCAAATCGACGGGCCGCGCCGCCCACGGGATGTAGGGTTTGCCTTCGCGGGATTCTTTTTGAATGATGGGCAACGCCTTTTGCCAAGCAATATTCGACTGATGCATCGCTTCTTTGAGCATATCGTCGCTGGCTTTTTGGATGTCTTGGGGGACTTGCGGATACTGGGCCAAAACGAGTTGTTTTGTTACCAGTAACACCGCTATCACCAAAAGTGATGAAAATTTAGCCCGCAGATAACGCAGATTTTCAAGCGCTGATAGCCGCAGATTTTTCAAAAAACCAGTATTGTATAATTCTAAGTCTGGTGTGATTACTGTCTCTGTCATAGATTTGGTTTGTTTTAACTCTCCCTTACAGTACGCCATCTCAGTCTTTCAGACGAGAGAGCTTATACCCCTTCTCCTAAAAGGAGAGGGGGCAGGGGGTGAGGTTATTTTAAAGGATCAAAGCCGCCGCCCCAGGTATTGTTTTGAATAATCTTAGGATTATTATCAATGGCTGACTGCGGGATGGCAAAGAAATAATATTCTGGTTTCCAATTGATTGCGTACTTAGTATCCAATTGTTTTGTCACAATGGTGAAATAATTGGTATAGGCCACATCCAAATCAACGTTGTCGCGCGTGGTAGCAAAATCGGCAGGTACGCCCGTTGTTTTAAGGTTAATGGTCACGCCTGTTCTTCTTTTACCGTTGAGGGTTTTCTCAATGAGTTTCCAACGACGCAAGTCCCAAAAACGCTTTCCTTCAAAGGCAAACTCAATCTGGCGCTCAAACAAAATCGCCTCAAACATCTCGGCACGCGTCATGTTGGCTTTTAGGCCGTACAAGCCGTCGGTTCCTGCTTCAATTCCCGCTCTTTTGCGGATGGCTTTGAGGTGGGTATAAGCCTCTTCGAGACTATTAATTCCACAGGCACTTTCGGCCAAATTAAGCAATACTTCCGCAAAACGAATCTCAATCCAATCCGTACCCGAGTACTGCACATCGCTCACGCCCACGGTTGGGTTGATGGCTTTACGCGTGTAAAAACCAGTGTTTGAAGCTTTCGTTTCTACCGTTTTACCACCAGCAAAATACGTCCAAAGTTTATAAGAAGTATTCCCATTTAAAGGCCAATTGGCACCATTGTACGCGATGGTTTTGTCAAAACGAGGATCACGGTTTTTGTAGAACAATTGGTCAGAATAGGTGTATTTGGTCGATTCACCCACTTTTTTCCCGTCTTTCATCGGAAACGCTTTGACCATTTCCCACGAAGGCTGGTTAGAGCCTCCTGCTGTTCCTGCGTACGATGGGCGCGTCGAATTGTCGTAGCCGTTGTTTTTCTTGGTTTGGTCGCCCGTTGAGGTATTAAACCCCGTCAAGAAAACCGCCTCTGGGTTGTTCGCTTCCTGAAACCACAACTGGTCAAACGAGGCATGTAAACCGTATCCGTTGGCCACCAGCAAATCATACGCTTGTTTGTTGGCCGCGTACGAAGCCTGCCATTTAGCCGCATCGTCGGTTGGGTTAAATTGTGGACTGGCAGCATACAAAAGTGCGCGTCCTTTGAGCGCGGCCGCACCTCCTTTGGTGATGCGTCCCCAATCTGATGAGCCCCACTTTCCTGGCAGAAACAACATCGCTGAGTCTAAGTCACTGACAATTTGCTTATACGTTTCGGTCGTCGTATTTCTTGACAAAAACGCGGCATCACGCGCTTCAACTCCCACAGCCTGAAGGGGTTTCGTCACCAAAGGCACGCCTCCGTACAAACGAACCAAGTCAAAATAACGCCAAGCCCGAAAGAACTGCGCCTGTGCATTGAGGCGATTTTTGGTCGCCTGCGCAATGGTTCCACCGTTTACATCATTGATAAAGGTATTGATTACTCGAATTTTCCCGTAGTTGTTTGTTGCATTGAGCGCCGTTCCAAAATCAGCTACGTCATTGACTAACAGCGTTCCTTCAAAAAACTTGCTTTCACCCGACGACTCATCCGAAAGATCGGGGCGCGTTCCCCACGTGCCTCCCCACGAAGCAGGTAAGTTCTGGTCGTAAATGTAGTCTAAGTTCATCCGAGCCAGCACCGAGTCTTTAAAAATAAGGCTTCCGTTGACCGAACCTAAATCGGTTTTATCGAGTACCTTTTCGCAACTTGCCAGTCCAAGCAGTCCCAAAAGGCTGAGTATAGAAAAATAGTTCCGTTTCATTGTTGTCATTTGTTTTGTGGCGAACCACCTTTTTTGTTCATTACTAACAGGTTATGGCGCGGTTGTAAGCAGCCGCAACCACTGCACTTTCACTACAAACCAAGGTTAACACCCAGCGAGAACGAGCGCAACGTTGGATACGCATCGTAGCTTCCTGAGTACACTTTGTAGCTGTATGGATTGTAGAAATTGAACGGATTTACCGCCACCAGATATACCTTCAAGTTGCTCATACCCAATTTTTTTGCGGCCTTCGCAGGTAATCCATACGATACGTTGAAGTTGCGCATACCCGCGGTAAAAGCATTGACAAACCAAAAATCGGATTGAACCTGATAGGTATCTTTATAGTAAGGGCTTGGGTAAGTTGCTGTGGTGTTTTCGGGCGTCCAGTGGTCAGTCCAAAACTGCGGACGATTGGCCGTCAAGGTCGCTTGCGCACGTGCCGTTGATTCAACTACCCCTTGTCCACCAAACGACGCTCCCATTACGACCGAGACCGACAGGTTTTTGTAGGTAGTGCTTACGTTGAAACCTAATCCGTAATGATTATTTGCTTTTTTGGTTAAGAACAACTGGTCATCCGTCGTAATTTTCCCGTCGGGAGCAGTGTATTGTCCTGTTGCATCTTTGGGGCCTCTCACGTCTTGATAATAAAGCATTCCTGGCTTGGGAGCAGCCCCGAAAATGGTATAACCTGGATTTTTCTCCAACCAGCTGTCCACGTCTTGCTGCGTACGAAACATCCCCGCATACTGGTAGCCTTGCACGCCCATGTCAGTAGATTTTCCGATGGGGTCTTCGTAAGTGCCAATTTTACCTTTGTCCACATCCACAATCAACTGTTTGTTATCGCTCCATGACAAAAACGCATTGACTTTATACGTCCAGTCGTTGGTAATTTTATCAGCCCAGCCCAACGAAATTTCGTAACCAAAACCATCGACCGACGCATAGTTTTCCGACGGAAGAGTAGCCCCAACGAGCAACGGCACCGACGACGTAAGAGCCGTAAGCATGTTGTAACGATGGTCATAAAAGGCATCTAACCCCAGCGACAAGCGATTTTTCATGAATTGAGCATCAATCCCGAAGTTGTACTTGGTGTTGTTATCCCAACGTGCCTGACGGTTGGCCATGGCGTTGTTAGGAGAAATAATCAACGGACGGTCGCTGTTTCCGCCAAATACGGCTCCTTTGCCCGTTTGGATAGAATAACTCGTCAACCAGTTGTAGGCTTTGGTGGCATCTCCCCCCATGAACCCAAGCGACCCACGGAATTTCAGGAAGTCCACAAAAGACACGTTGTTTTTGAAGAAATTTTCGTCCGAAATCACCCAACCTGCCGATACCGACGGGAAAAAGCCCCAACGATACTCGGGAGCAAAGTTGGTAGAAGCATCGTAGCGTGCCGC
This sequence comes from Runella defluvii, assembly GCF_014195535.1. Classification (GTDB taxonomy): domain Bacteria; phylum Bacteroidota; class Bacteroidia; order Cytophagales; family Spirosomataceae; genus Runella; species Runella defluvii. The sequence goes on from NZ_JACIBY010000011.1 coordinate 119,803, forward strand.
AACTTCTAACAAATATTTATTGCCATAATTGTAATTGATACGACCTGCATACGACAAGTTTCCTGACTCTGATTGGCTTTCAGAAGCCGTTTGAGTACCTGTGGCATAACGCATATTGGGCAGCCCGCCGATGATGACACCTTCGGCCATGGCGGCTACGTTGTCGTAGTTGGTTTCTGATTGTTCAAAAAAGGCAATTCCCGAAACATGATGTTTCCCAAATTGGCGGTCGTAGTTCAAATAGCCGTTAAATTGGTACGTGTCATTGTAACTTGGGTTGATGCGTACACGGTCGCCGTTGTTCATAGAAACCGTCCGTAAAATATCGCCTCCGTAAATGTGCTTATTCTGGCCTAACATACTGAACGCATAGACATTGTACTTCGTCCCGTATTGCTTTCCGAAGCTATTATCAAGGGTTTTGGCAAACAATACGCGGGCTTTCAAGCCTTTGATAAACGGAATTTCGTAGTTAATATTAGCCGTTACGTTCAAGCCCGTGTTGCGCGTACGAGTAAAATTGTCAGAATTTTGTACTTCAAAAAAGTGAAACGCGTCAACCGTGTTTACGTTGCTGGCATTTGATAACAACACAGGCAGGCCATTGATATACGGCGGATTAAACTGCGGTGTATATAGCAACGACTTCATGTCGTTTTCGGGGTTTTCGCCGCCTTGTTTGAGGTAATACATTTGTTTGTCGTACAAATCACCACTCAACGACAAACCCGTCTTCAAGCCCTTTGCCACGGTAATATCTGCACTTGCTCGGAAGGTCCATTTGTTGGCGTTAATCTTGTCGAAATTGGCATTTTGGGCATTGTACGTAATACCCGCAAAGTACGTAGCCCGCTCACTTCCTCCGCTCACATTAAGCGCATGACGCATCACTGACGACGGTTTCCACGCCATTTTTAACCAATCGTAGTTGTTTTGTTTAAAATGGTCGAGTTCGTCTTGGGTATAAATCAATGGGTCGGTAGCGGTCTTTCCTCCAGCAAAATTAAGGTCGTTCATGTAGGTAGCATGTTCATACCCATTCATCATTTTGGGCAACATAGCTGCATCCGATACCCCTACCGAACCACTGTAGCTAAACTTCGGGGCACCTGCTTTTCCGCGTTTGGTACTTACTACCACTACCCCTTGGTTAGAACGCGCTCCGTAAATAGCCGCTGCGGCATCTTTCAAGACCGAAATGGCTTCCACTTCTGATACGTCCAAAAGGTTAAAATCATCCTCGGTTCGTACCACGTTGTCAATCACAAACAAAGGGCGTAGCGTACCACCGTCTTTAGATAAAATAATTGGATTCCGAACCGTCAGCTGGGCATTGTCCCCTGGGCGGCCCATTCCTCCCGAAACGCCTACCCCTGGCATTTGCCCCTGCAACGCCGCCGACAAACTCCCGACGGGCAGTTCTTGAATGGCTTTCATGTCAACAACAGCAACGGCTCCCGTAAGGCTCACTTTTTTCTGCGACCCATAACCGACTACGACTACCTCGCTGATGGAAGCCACGTCATCGTCGAGGGTTAAGTTAATATTGGTTTGGCCATTGACGGCCACTTCGCGCACTTTATACCCTACTGAGCTAATCACCAAGATTTCGTTCCCTTTGGGTACATCAATTTTAAAATTCCCTTCGCCGTTGGTAAATGTTCCTACTTTTGAACCTTTGATAATCACGTTGGCCCCTGGAATGGGTTGCCCAGCAGCGTCCTTTACATTTCCTGTTACGGTAATGGCGGCCGTTTTCACGGTTGTTTTTGGGGCAGTTCCTCCGTGTTTTTCAGCGTAGGAAACTCCCATAAAACAAACAGCTACTACCGCCGTGAGACATGCCTTGGCGAGGCTTTTGTCCCATGTTAGTTTGGTTTGTAAAAAAGGATTCATTGAAGAGTAATTGGATTAGTTGTGAACTTAAATTGAGGTTTAGTAATTGGTATTTTTCAATCGCGGTTGTGAGCAACCGCTTACACAGAGGCGTGGTTGTGAGCAATCACGTGCATAGAGGCGCGGTTGTGAGCAACCGCTTACACGGGCATTAGGATTTGTTTTTTGCTTCTTTGATTCGTTTTTCCCAGTCTTGACCCGCCTTTTTCATGTCAATTCCTTGGGCCGATAAGTAGTTGTTGATTTTTCCTTTGTACTTGCCAAACCACGCATGTTTTTTCTCCGACGTATCGGCATCCATGGCCAACTCGCGGGCTTCGGTGAGCCACGTTAGGATTTGGACTTTTTGGGTTTCGGTCAAATCGGGCAGCATTTCTTGGTAGCCACGGTACGTTTTGGGCAATACCCCGTACGTCATTCCGTCTTTCACTTGGTCCACTTGGGCGGGCGTAAGTTCTTTGGCAAGGTCGGCCAAGTAATTTTTGTGCAATTGCCCCAGTTGAGCGTTCGTTTCTGCCTCCAACTGTTTTGTTTTTTCTTCCGACGGGTCGGTCAACGTTTTTTTAGCCGCCTTTACGCCTTCGTGAAGGGTATTCAAATCGAGGTATTGCTTGGCTACGCGGTGGCTTACCCGTTTGAACTGAGCAGAATCAGGCAGTTGCAACGCCGCCACTATCTTTTGGGCACGCTGCATTACTACTTGTTCATACGCGATTTCTTTGTCGTTGGCTTGCCCCAATGCAGTCGTGGCTACAACCCAGAAAACAAACAACAGTCTTTTCATTTTCAATTAGTTATATTTATTTAAAACTCTTTCAATTCAATCGTTTGCCCTTTTTGGATAACCAACTCTCGTACTTTCCCAGCGTAGCGAAGGGTGCAAGGGTTTCCCGCCACAGACGTGATTTTTACGTAGGTGAGTTTGCCTTGTTTCCAACTCACATCTAGTTCAAAACCACCACGCGCTTTAATGCCTCGGATATTTCCTTTGGGTAAGTCTTGGGGCAATGCAGGGAGGAGGTCAATGTACTTGGTGTGGCTTTGTAGCAACATCTCGACGATGCCTGCCGAGCCACCAAAATTGCCGTCAATCTGAAACGGTGGGTGGGCGTCAAACAAGTTGGCGTACGACCCGCCTGCTCCCGAAGCAGGGCGCAACAGCATTTTGACCATTTTTTGGGCGTGTTCACCGTCTTTAAAACGTGCCCAAAAGTTGATTTTCCACGCCAAACTCCAGCCTGTCCCTTCGTCGCCACGGTACAGCAGCGATTGGCGGGCGGCTTTGGTCACCTCAGGTGTTTCATCCCAATTGATTTCGTTACCTGGGTGTAGCCCCCACAAGTGCGATACGTGGCGGTGTTTGTTGGTGGTATCGTCTTTGTCTTCGAGCCATTCTTGCAACTGCCCATATTTCCCAATTTGGTTAGGGGCAATTTGAGCGTAGGTAGTTTGCAAGGTTTTGCGCCATGCATCGTCAGTTTTTAGTACTTCCGACGCCGCGATGCAGCTTTTAAGCAATCCGCGAATGATTTGGTGATCCATCGTTGGCCCTGCCACCAGCCCGCCGTTTTCGGGCGAATTGGAAGGTGTACTAATCAGCCAACCTGTTTTGGGGTCTTTGACCAAAAAATCCACAAAAAACGCCGACGCTTCTTTCATCATCGGGTAGGCGGTTTTTTGCAAAAATTCACGGTCTTGGGTAAACAAGTAGTGTTCCCACAGGTGCTGGCAAAGCCACGCCGCCCCCGTGACCCAAATACCGTGATTGGAGGCGTTGATGGGGGTGGTATTGCGCCAAATATCGGTATTGTGGTGCACCACCCAGCCGCGCGCGTTGTAGTAGGTGCGAGCCGTTTCTTGCCCTGCTACCGACAATTCTTTGATCATTTCCAACAACGGCTCGTGCAACGGCGAAAGGTTCAGCACTTCGGCTCCCCAATAGTTCATCTCGGCGTTGATGTTCGTGGTATATTTACTTCCCCAGGGCGGCGCTAATAAGTCGTTCCAAATCCCCTGCAAGTTGGCGGGGCGGGTCTTGGGGCGTGAACTCGAAATCAGCAAATAACGACCATATTGTACGTATAACGCCATCAAGGCAGGGTCTGGGGTTTGGCCAAACTGTGCAAGTCGTTGCTGGGTTGGTAGGTTTTCGGCGGCGCTTTTACCCAAATCAATCGAGAACGTTTGGTAATACGATTGGTATTCTTTACTGTGCGCTGTTAGTATTTCTTCGTACGTTTTTTTGCCAATTTTCGTCATCGTTTGTTGACACAACGCTACGGGATTGGCCGAAATATCTTGGTAATTGACGTAGTTCGTCGCTGCTGTTAGGTAAAACGTGACGTTGTCGGCTTTTTCAATTTCAATGCCTTGGTCGGTGCATTTAAGCGTGCCATTTTGCAACTGCACTGTCAGGTAGCTTTCTCCTTTCAACGCGCCATTTTTTACCTTTACCGACAATGCCAACGTATGCTTGTCCAGGCGGCGAAGTAAGTAGCCTTTGTGCGGACTGCTCAACGCAGCCGTGAGGGATAAGCTGGCTTTGCGGTCAGCTTCTAAGCGAACAACCATGACTTGCTGAGGTTCACTCACAAAATACGTTCGGGTAAAATGCGTTCCGTTGGTGCGAAAGCTGGTTTTACAAAGTGCGTCCGACAGACGAAGCTCGCGACGGTAATCGCTGATTTCGCCCAAATCTGAAAGCGTCAACGTCAAATCCCCAAACGGCTGATAATCGGCCTGGTATTTGGGTGTCGCAGGGGGATTTTCGTCCTGAATTTTGTATTTCCACGGTTTTACCAACGAAATCAACGCAGTCGGTTCGTCTTCAGGATACAACCCGATGGGCCGCGAAGTATCTTTATAACCTGCAATTCCACCTTTGTCAAAAAAGTTAATCACCTGAATGGCAATCACATTGCTGCCTGGTTTCAATAAATTGGCAGGGATGCGGTATTTTCTAGGGTCAAGGCTGTTGGTAGTTCCAATCAATTGCCCATTGACGTACGTCAGGTCATAATCACGAACGCGGTTTAGGTCCAGCACTATGCTTTTCCCTTGCCAGTTGGCAGGAACGTCAACGGTCGTACGAAACCAAACGGCTCCATCCAACCCTTCAAAACCAATGGCTTCCCAGCCTTCGTAGGAAGGCACAGGCATGGTTTCCCAGCGGGCATCATCAAAGTCCATCAACGCAGGATTGCCCACCAAGCCCTTCAAGGCCAGCATGTCAGCCGTCCATTGTTCTTTTTTGCCTTCTTGGGTTTTTAGCCCCATAAAATGTATTTCGGCCAGTTGTTCGGCGGCTTTTTGCTTTCCTTCGGCCAACAACTGACGGATTTCGGCTAGGTACTTCGCCGCATCTTGTCGGTTTGGGTTACGTGGCTCGCCCGTCCAGAGGGTTTCTTCGTTGAACTGAATACGGTCTTTTTTTACCCCTCCAAACACCATTGCCCCCACTCTGCCGTTGCCAATGGGCAACGCTTCCGTCCATTTTTCGGCAGGAGTATTGTACCACAGTTGGTAGTCCTGTGCGTACCCCCAAAAAGGAAGTAGAAGGATATGAAAAAGGAGTTTTTTCATCCGTTTAAGAGGTTTGGAAAACAGACTTGATGTATTGGGTATTTGCTCCAAAATTTTTCTTGACGTTGTGCGGCTCTTTGGCATCGCGGGAACGCTCAATAACCAGCCAGCCTTCCCATTTCATCTCATCGAGGGTTTGTTTTACTTTTTTAAGGTCGAGGCGGGTATTATGCTCAAGCCAAACGCCATCCTCATCCGTACAATGAATCTGGCAAATGCGCTTGCGACCCAGTAGTTTAAGCTCTTTCATCAAATCACGTCCTGCCTTGAGCGGATTGGAAAAATTGAAATAGATTTGGATGTGTTTTGAACCTATTTCTTTCAAAAGTTCTACTTCGCCTTGAGCATCCAACGACGTTTCGATGCCAATCACCACTCCTGCTTTTTTGGCCATTTGCCCTACTACTTTGAGTCGTTCTACGATGGCAGGGCGTAATTCGGGGTTTTGTACCAAATCTCCCTGAACACCCAATGGCAAAAAGCCCACTTTCACATTCATGGCCTTCATGGTATCGATGCAGTCTTGCACCATGCGCTGGTAAGTGGGGCGCGTCGCAAACGATTGGGCATAAAAACCCGTCATTGCCAGCGAACAAATCTCCAGTTGAAGCTCTTTGGCTTTGTCCAAAAACTGCTGGCGCACTTCTGGCCTAGCTAATTGGCTATCAAAGGTTTCCCGATTACCCAAACCTCCCATGTCGATTTCTACACCGTCGGCGCCAATCTCTTTGGTTAGCTGGAAAGCACTTAATTTTTGGCGTTTCAAAATCATCAAATCCACCACCGCTACTTTGTAACGGAGACTTGAACCCGCCCACCCACGCGTCCCTCCCAATAGCATACTTGCAATTAGCACACTACTTTGTTTCAGGAATTGACGACGATGGGTGAGCATGGGTACTTATTTATGGTTATTAGAGGATTCGGTTAATTGGGTAATTTGAAAATGGTGTAACTAAAATCATTTTCAAATTGCCGAATTATCACATTTTCAAATTATTACTCTTTCGCGGCTTCAATTGGTTGGGGCGCTTTATAGCCCTCCAAAGCGGGCCATTGGCCGTCTTTGATAGGCACTAATTTTAGCTTCTTGGGGTTGACCACCGCGTGTTTGATGCGTTGGCGACGCCACGTATAAATCACGTGAATCATCCCATCGGACGTCTGAATCACCGACGGATACGAATACTGACTAATGGGCGAATCTTCCAAAATCACCGCTGCGGCCCATTTTTTCCCATCTTTTGAAACAGAAAGATGCAAGGGCGTACGAGGGCCTTTGGCCAAATCCCCTGGAGGCAATACGTGATTGTAAACCAGCGCATGACGGCCGTCTTTGAGCGTTACAGCATCAGTACCAGAGTTGTTATTGGGTAAACTTGATTTAGTCAATTCCGACCAAGTCTCGCCATTGTCATTTGACCATGCTTCCACTAATGCGCGGTTTCGGCTGCGCGCCAATATCTGCAATTTGCCTTTGCCGTGGTCTAAAATGCTCGGTTGAATGGCGTTGAGGGTTTTGCCGTCGTTGATGGGGCCTATTTTTCGCCACGTTTTGCCAAAATCGGGCGTTACCTCAAAATGAATTTGCCAACCGCCTTTGCCTTCGGTGCTGGTTGGGCTCATCAAATTTCCGTTGGAAAGCAACACGGGCTTGTTTTTAATCGGGCCTAAAAATCCTTCGGGCAGGGCTTTAGCGTCTGACCACGTAAGGCCACCGTCCGAAGAGGTCTTCAACCAGCCTTTCCATTCCGACGGGCTTGGGCCAATTTTGTAGAACAACATCAAGTCGCCCTTCGGAATTTGGTACAAAACGGGATTCCAACACGCATAGCGAAGTTTGTCGTTGACCACGCCATCGGCTACGTTCTGGGGAGCGGTCCACTTACCATTTACTTGACGACTCACCCAAATACATACGTCGGGATTACGTTCTTTGGTCCCCCCAAACCAAGCCGCGACCAACCCTTTGGGCGTTTCGGCGATGGTTGAAGCGTGGCTTTCAGGGAAAGGTGCTGTTTCAAAAACAAATTCATCTACCACTACTCCCGACTGCCATTTGGCCAATTGCGAAAAAGCAGCTTGAGTAACGACTAAGCAGAAGAAAAAAGGAATAAAAAAACGTTGGATTACCATGAAAACAAAAGCTAATTGTGTTATTTTTTTTGGTTAACTACTCCCGACAAACGAAGAAAAAAGCAATAAAAACAAAAACAAATGAAAGGATTTCCTTTTTTCTTTTGAGGTCATTTATCGTTTTTCTCCGCCAATGGACTCATCAGAGCTTCATTGTGTTGAGGTGGGTTCTTGAAAAAGGGCTTTTTGAGCCATTTTAAGGGGTTTTTGCAATTTTTCAAGAATTACCCTCCGAAACCTGATGACAATTATACTTTTTTTAAAAAAACTAACCCTCCTGAACTGTCTGCTTGAATAGAACTTTAACCCTATTTAGTAGCAATAAAAAAGGGAGCAGAGCGCTCCCTTTCTCGAAAAAATACGAAACTATGGTTTGGTTAAAAAAGGCTATTTAATTTTCGTTTCAAAAACCTTGTTTAAGAACCGAACGCTGTGGTTCAAGACGGGTTCAAACCACGGATGAAACAGTACAAATGTATGCGGCGCGTCGGGAAAAGAATGGACTTCGGAATAGATATGAAGTGCATCCAGTTTTCGTCGCATGTCGTCACGACCAGCGTGCATACGATCTACGGAACTATTCACAAACAAAATAGGAGGCGTGTTTTTGTCCACGTGATTGAGGGCGCCTGCTTCGTGCCAAAGCTCAGGCTTTTGGGTTTTGTTGTAGCCAAACCAATACGTAGCGGCCGAAATTCCTTTACTGTCGTCGCCCTCTCCCGATTCGGGATGAATAAAGGCCAAGGTTCCATCCAAATCAACAATGGCGTTGACTCGGCTTGAGAAAGCCATGTACTCGCCTTGGCTTCCCTCAAAAGCGGGATTATCGTTGGTTGTCCCCAGCAAAGCCGCCAATTGCCCTCCCGCCGAAAAGCCCAAAGAGGCAATTTTATTGGGGTCAATCTGGTATTTTTTGGCATTGGCACGCATCCAACGTACCGCCGCTTTCAAGTCATGAACGGCAGCGGGGTACAAGACTTCGGTCGAAAGGCGGTACTCAACTGTTACGGCTACAAAACCTTGTTCCGCCAGTTTTTGCGCCAAAGGCACGTGGTGCGTACGGTCGCCCGAACGCCAGCCACCGCCATGAATCACCAACACCGCTGGGCGAGGTTTCTTGGACTTGCTTTTGGGATAAAACACATCTAACTGCAAATTGCGAGTACCTACCGAACAATAGGTCACATTCCGTTCTTCTGCTACTGAAATTGGCAGCGGAAAGGATACTTTAGAGGCACTTGGGTACTGTTTTTGAAGTTGAGAAAAAGCTTTGGGTACGTTAAACGAAGTATCAGGGACGTTGGTCAAGCCAAAGGTCAACAACGGCCCTTGCGGATTCCAATTATCTTTCCCTGCAAGCACCTTCCAAATCGTATATTTTTGGGCTTCGATTTCGGTCAACTGTTTTGACCATGCCACTCGTTTTGAGGCAATAGCACCCGCACCTTTTGAACCATATTCGGCATAAAAAGCGGTTTTTTCGGCATGAACCTTATCCCAATTATGCCAGCCTTCGGGCTTCACCACGTTCGACATCGTACAGTTCAAAAACACCGTTTGGGCATAATCTCGCCACGGCCGTCCCAAATACACACTTGCCTCGGGCGATTCGCCATCGAGCGTGCATTCGTTAAACACAAAACCGTGGGCTTGTCCTTGCGGCGTAGAGGCTGCCGTGTAGTAGCCACCTTGCAACTTTGAGCGTATGTGGCATTGTTGAAAATAGGCCGTTGCCCAGCCAAAAATAAAATCGACCGTTCCTTCAATGTAACAGTTTTGGTAATACTGCCGCGTTCCTTCTCGCTTGGGATAGAGCGTATCTTGGCATCCTAAAAACCGACAATTGATAAAACGAGCACGGTCACCATCGACCAACATAGCCACAGCCTGCCCGACGGGGCCTGCGGAGTTGGCAAAGGTGATATTGATGGCCGTAAAATCGTTGGCAACGATGCGCGTCGAAGTGGAGGTAGTGGTTCCGAGTTTTACGCCTTGTGGGTTTATTTTTCCCGAAAAATCATCGTACGTCAAAATCGTACCTTCGGGGTCTTCTCCCATGATAGTCACGTGGTTTTTGGTCGAATCAAGCGTCAGTTTTTCTTTGTAAACCCCTTTTTTGATACGAATGAGCACGTCTTTCGTATTATTGAGCGGGATAGCATTAAATGCTGCCTGCACGGTTGTAAAGTCCCCCGACCCGTCTTGGGCAACAATTAGGAGGTTCTTAGGGGTTGTTTGAGCCAACACCGACCCCGCCAACAGAAGACATAACAAAAGGACGTTTCTCATGTTTTTATTTATTTCCCCATTTTTGAACCCAATTTGGGTACTCCGTTGATAAAAGCTTAGCAGGCCAATTTCCATAGTAGGCATAGCCCACGCGGCGTTCGTTTTCGATTTCGGCCAAAGTCGCCCTTGGGACACTATCCCGCCCCGTAAAAAAGGGTTTATTGGTATCGAGGTTGTAAAAACGTGCCCACAAGGTCGAGTTAGGGTCGGCGACCACGATACGGTCTTTTCCCTTTGGCTGCGACGCATCCACGATGTTATCCACCCGAATTCCAACGATTTTGACGGATTCCAACCACGCCACCGCCGACGTAATAGCTCTTTTGATTTCGGGCGAAGGGTTGTCGATGGCCATCAAAAACTGGACGATACCTACGCTTTCATTGCCGCTTAGTGAGGCTAGCTCAAACGCCCGTGCCTTGGCTGGGAGTAAGGTTTTACGGTCGTGCTGGGCACACCAAGCCATGAGTTTTCCATTCTGGACATACTGGGTTTTCAGGATGCAGTCGATTCCCTTTGTCATTGCGGCTTTGGCTTGGGGAATCAAGGTTTTTACTGCATCAAAATCGTTTTTTCCCTCGGTAATGTTTTTAAAAATCCACATCACATCCATCATCGCTTGGTCGTTGTACGTGATGTGTTTATGGTATCCACTGGTATCTGGGAAGAACTGTCCCCAGCCTCCTGCGGTATTTTGCGCCGTCAGCAAGTACTTTATTCCATTTTCAGCGGCTTTCAAATACACTGCATTTTGGGTCTTTTTGTAAGCCGACACCAGCGCGTTGATTTCGCGCGTGGTTGCTTTATCGTCGATGGTCGCATCCAGCTTATTTTTATCAGCCAATAAGCTGATTTTCAACGACTCCGAAAGAATGTTGTTATAATTGATGGGGTCTCCTCCTGGCTGCGGCCAACCACCGTTGTTTCGTTGGTACAACAACATCCGCTCAGCGACTGAATCTTTCACAACTTCAACTTGCCGAAAGCTTTGAGCTTTGTCTTTAGGAACTTCAACTTCCCGAAAGCTTTGAGCTTTCGGGAAGTTAGTTCCTGCTTTGCACCCCAGAATGAAGCTACAAAATAGTAAGAAAACAAAAGATATTATTCTCATTATTAATACCCAGGATTTTGCTTCAACTTACCTTGATAAGCATCCACCGTTGCTTGATCGTACGGGAACAATTCGCTTTTACCCGTCACAAAGAAACGAGCAATGCCCGCGTGCAATTGCACCCCATCAATAAGGTTAGTCGTTAGGTGCTGACGCCAATCCAAACGCGTCCAACCCGTTGGGGCTGTGGTGGTGGTACTCGGCTTATAGAAAGAGTTTTGCCACTGAATTTCTTCCCCGTTATTTCTCCAAAAAATGTACTGTGGCACGTTGGCGTACGCCCCTTTGGCATCCCGAATGTCTTGGATTTTTTGGCGCGTTTCAGCAATTTTTTGCGCTAATAAATTCCAACGAATCAGGTCAAATTTACGAATCCCTTCGCTCCCAAACTCAAGATAACGCTCATTGACGATGGCGTCAAAAAAGCCCGCTTTGTCCGTAGGAGTTTTTCCTATTTTGGTTTCATTTCCTTTGTAAGCTCTCTTGCGAACCTCTTCAAAAGCCGAAATGGCTGCCGCTGTTGGTCCTCCGTTCAATTCATTTTCTGCTTCGGCAAACATCAACAAAACATCGGCAAAACGAATCAACGGCCAGTTGTATCCTACGTTTAGGGCTGTTCCTGGCAACAATGGATTCCGCCAATCTTTACGGAATTTACCATCCGTAATTTCACCCAAACGGCGCGGAGACTTGACGTTCGTTGCAGCCACAGCATACAATGTTGTCGTTACATCACGACGCGTATCGGTAGAGTCAAAGGCATAAAAATAGTTAGGCAACACTAATAGACCACCGCCTCCTGTACCATAACGCGACGAAGCATTGACCGATGGGCCGTTGTAATTCCCCATGCGGCTATCCGAGGTTGAATTTGACCCTCCAGCCCCTACTTCAAAAATAATTTCGCCGTAAGGGTCGTAGGTAAACGAAGTCAACTTACGCCAAACATCCTCGAAACTAGGGTTAAGCGTGTGTTCAGTACGTTTTGCCAACAAATCGGCGCACTCATCACGCGCAATTTTGATGTACGTTTGGTAATCGGCATTACGCTCAATTTTACCATTACTACGCAACGAATACCCGCCGCGAAACATGGCTAACTTCGCTCGAAGCGCTTTTACCGCCCCTTTTGTCACGCGTTCGTTGCGCACAGGAATTTCGGTTCTCCAAGGCACAAGGTCGGTAGCCACTTTGAGGTCATCAATGAGTTTTTTATACGTCTCATCACGGTCAGACTGCGGTATAAACAAATCAGTTTGTTTGTAAGCTGGCGTAAACGGTGCAGGCACATCGCCCCAGTTACGAAGCAATTCAAACATAAATTGTGCTCTGAGCGTCAGCACTTCTCCGTGCAAACGACGTAGTTCTTTTTTATCTGCTTCACTACCGTTGTTGTAAAGCGCCATTTGTGGAATTTGTTCGATGCACAAATTGGCTTTTTCAATCCCACGGTACAATTGCAAAAAAGGGTTACGAATTTCGGTATTGGTCAACAACAACTGATAACGGCCAATACCACGGCGACCGTTGTCGATATTTCCCGACACAATCATTTCGTCCGAATCGTACGGATAATACATGTTGATACGGATTCCGTAGCCATTGTCGCCCATGAGTTCGTCATAAACACCAATCACAGCGTTGGTGGCATTGGCAAGGTTAGAAAACGCGTCCGAAATGCTAATTTGAGACTTTGGTTGTACTTCCAAGAACTCCTTGCAACCCGTCACCATCGTCATTGTTATGGCAAACGGAATTCCCAAGGTGGCTATTTTTTTGAGTAATTTATTCATTTCTATCAAAGTTAGAATGTCTTAAAATCAGTTTTAGTGCGTGTTAGAAGGTTACATTTACCCCAACTACCCACGTTTTTGCCCGAGGATAGCCTGCAAAATCAACCCCTTGCGTCAATGGGTCTGCACGGCGCGTATTCACTTCTGGGTCATAGCCTGTGTACTTCGTAAAAGTGGCTAGGTTGTTGACCGTTGCATACGCTCTAAAACGCGAAATCTTGATTTTTTTCAACCAGTCATTCGGCAATGAATAGCCTACCGTTAGGTTGTTGACCCGCAAGAAAGAGCCATCTTCGACCGCCCACGAGTGCAACCAATAACGCTGAACCCGCACAGGCGACCAAATCGTCGCATTGGCATTGATTTTGGCCAATTCGGCAGGATCAGTCACTACTGCGCCTTGGTCGTTGATGTTGGTCCAACGGTCTTTCATGAACGACAACATGTTCAAGCTCGGAAATGCACCGTCCGTCATTTCGATTTTGTTGGCGTTGTAAATATCATTGCCCACAACCCAGTTCAAGAACAAGCTCAAATCAAAATTTTTATAAACGACTTGGTTGTTCCATCCTCCGATAAATTTAGGGTTTGCATTCCCAATCACCGTACGGTCTTTGTCGGCCGTAATCAAGCCATCGCCGTCGATGTCTTTCCATTTCAACATTCCTGGCTGCGGAGCTCCATATACTGAGTTAACAGGAATCCCTGGTTTGATGGTATAGGCTTTGGTGGTTTCGTTGTACGTAAAATCGTCGATTTTATAGTAACCGTCCGTTACAAAACCATACATTAACCCTACTGGCTCACCCACTTTTACCAAGTAATCGTCGGTACCATCAGAGCCTTGCCATCCTGAGTTACGCGTTAGTTGGGTTACTGTTCCAAGGCTTGTTACGGTGTTTTTGTTGGTAGAAATGTTAAAGCTTGAGTTCCACGTAATGTCTTTTTTCTGAATAATGTACGCATTCAGCTGCAACTCTACCCCTTTGTTGGTCGTCGAACCTAAGTTCTTGATTTGTGACGAATACCCCGACGTTGGCGGAATGGCTACGGCCAAAAGAAGGTTATTTCCTGAGTTTTTGTAGGCATCAATCGACACTTGGAAGCGATTGTTCAAAAACGAAAGGTCAAGACCGACGTTTTGCGACACGTTTGACTCCCACTTCAAATCTTCGTTGGCCAACGCTACGGGCGCATAGCCTGGCACCACGGTGTGGTTAAGGGCGTATTCGCCCGTTACGCCGTACAATTGTTGGTACAACAAATCACCAATACGGTTGTTCCCCGCTACCCCGTAGCCCAAACGAAGTTTACCATCGGTTAGGATTTGGTTATTTTTCAAGAAATCTTCTTTCGTAAAGCGCCATGCCAACGTACCCGAAGGGAATACCAACGCTCCATTTTCGTACTTAAATTTTGTCGAGCGGTCGGAACGTAACGAGACGGTGGCTAAGTATTTATCATTGTAGCCATAACTTACGCGTCCAAACAACGAAAATAAGCGGTTAGGTGGCGTTTCATTAGAGCTTGGACGTGGCTGAGTAGCTCCCGTAGGTGCAGAACCTAACCCCATATTGGCCAACGCTTGTTCCGCCGAAATATCCGTCGGGAAATAACGCGTCTCCATCAAGGTGCTCTTTGAGGCATTATGATAAATTTCTTGCCCTACAATCACGTTCAAGTCGTGTTTATTGTCAAACTTCTTGGCGTACTGCAAGGTATTTGAGTTATTGATGGTCACCGTTCCTTGTTGTAAAATCGACGCTACGGGCTGCGACGCGTAGTTGCGAGCCGTTCCCGTGATTTTGCTCCAAAAAGAGTTCGTTTGCGCATCGTTGTTATCAATACCAACGGTTGTTTTAAAGGTCAAATTCTTCAAGATAGAATAGCTCGCATAGCCGCTCAAGTTGATGGCTTTGGTATAGGCTTTACGGTATTCGGCTTGGGTCATCAAAATAGGATTCACCAAGTTTCCTGACGAGATATACAGGTTTTCGTCAAAGTCATCTACCTCTGGCTGAGCAGCTACCAACAAAGGACGGTATTGCACCGAGTGACGTAGGCGGTTGGTTGATTTGGTACCGCTTGCCGTTGTACCTGCCCCGCTCACCGTCTGGTTCAAATAACGAACGTTAAAGCCTAAACGTAACTTATCATTGGCTTTGTGATCCATCTTGAACGTAGCTAAATAACGGTCAAACCCTGACTCTAACAACACGCCGTCTTCACGGTTGGCGGTTAAGCTTAGGTTGTAGTTGGTATTGGCATTGCCTCCGTTTACGTTCAAGTTATGATTTTGGTACTGAGCTCTCCGACCAAACACTTCTTCTTGCCAATCAATGGGCGTAACGGTTTTGTACTGATTGATGTTTTCCCACGTTCCGTACATGTCCGAAAAGCTTTTTTCGGCAGTGGCATCGTTGCGACTACGTTCGTATTGCCAACGCACAAAATCGTACGGGCTCATCACATCCATTTTTTTAAAGATTTCGCGGAAACCGACCGACCCGTTATAGCTAACGGTCGTTTTACCGTTTTTACCCGATTTGGTGGTGATAATAACTACCCCGTTGGCACCACGTGCTCCATAGATAGCAGTGGTGGACGCATCTTTCAATACGTCAATGGTTTCGATGTCTTGGGGAGATAAAAAACTAAGTGCGTTTTCTACCTGAATCCCGTCCACAATATAAATCGGTGAGTTGTCTTGGGTAATCGAACCACCCCCACGAATACGAATCTGAATATCAGCGCCTGGTGCTCCTTCTGAAGTCGTTACGCGAACCCCAGCTAAACGTCCTGTAAGGGCTTCGGCCGCATTGGTCAACGGAATATCTTTCAATTGTTTTGCGCCAACTGACGATACCGAACCCGTCAGGTCGCGGCGATTAATGGCTTCTCCATAACCAATAACCACCACTTCTTCGAGCATTTTTTGGTCGGTTTTTAACGCAACAGACACGTCCGAACGAGCGCCTAAGACGACCGTTTCGGGCAAATACCCTACGAAACTGAAAATAATCGCCGTTTCTTTTTTGTCGGGAACGTTAATCGTAAACTTCCCGTCCGTATTGGTCGTCGTTCCTACCGACGAGCCTTTAACCAAGATACTTACCCCTGGCAGGGTTTCGCCTGTATTGCTGTCGGTTACGGCCCCCGTCACCCGACGGTTTTGCGACCATCCCACCGACATGCAACCCAGCAGTAACAGCAGTGTGAATAATTGTTTTTTCATATCAAGTGTTAGTTAAATTAAGTAAGTGAGCAATCGTTATCGTAATGAAAGAATAGGCACTCCGTCCATATCGGTAAAGTCTTTGTTTTCACCCGCCATGCCCCAAATGAATGAGTAACTCGACGTACCACAGCCAGAATGTACCGACCACGGTGGCGAAATAATGGCTTGGTGGTTGGCTACCCACAGGTGACGCGTTTGGGTAGGCTCACCCATCAAATGCAACACGGCATGGTTTTCAGGAATATCAAAATAGCAGTACGCTTCCATACGGCGGTCGTGGGTGTGCGACGGCATGGTATTCCACACACTTCCTGGCTGAAGCACCGTGAGCCCCATGACCAACTGGCAACTCTGAATCCCACCTTCGTGGATGTATTTGTAGATGGTACGATGATTAGAAGTTTCTAGTGCTCCCAAGGTCACGGGCGATGCTTCCTCTTTGGTAAAAGCGTGATTAGGGTATGTATGGTGCGCTGGCGACGAAAGCAAGAAAAAGCGCGCAGGATTTGTACTATCTTCGCTTTGAAAACTCACTTGCTGCGTACCTTTTCCAAGATACAAACAGCCTAGCTTATCCAACGCAAACGTTTGTCCATCAGCCACTACAGACCCTTTTCCTGCTACGTTGATGATACCCAACTCGCGACGTTCCAGAAAGAAGTTCGCTTTGAGCGCATCGTGGGTTTCGAGCGTTACGTGGGTGGCAACAGGCATCACTCCTCCCGCCAATACGCGGTCATAGTGCGAATAAACCCACGAGATTTGGTCGGGGACAAACAAGGTTTCAATCAAAAAGTTTTCCCGCAACTCCTCGGTGTTCATTTGGGCTACTTCCTTACGGCTACTTTCGTGTCTGATTTGCATTTGGTTCTTTATTTTCAGTCGATTTGTTCGTTTCATAAAAATATTAGCGGCCCATCCAACCACCGTCAACGGTCAGAATGGTTCCGTGGACATAGTCCGAAGCCGACGAGGCTAAAAACACCGCAGGCCCTTTGAAGTCTTCGGGCTGCCCCCAACGAGCCGCAGGAATACGACCCAAAATTGCCGCACTTCGGTCTTCGTCGGCACGGAGTGCCGCCGTGTTGGCCGTAGCAATGTAGCCTGGTGCAATGGCGTTGACGTTGATTCCTTTAGAAGCCCACTCGTTGGCGAGTGCTTTCACCAAGCTTCCGATAGCACCTTTACTCGCGGCATAACTTGGCACATTGATTCCTCCCTGAAAAGTGAGCATTGAAGCCGTAAAAACGATTTTTCCGTAACCGCGCGTTATCATTTCTTTTCCAAATTCTCTCGCCAAAATGAATTGAGCGTCCAAGTTCACCGAAAGAACCTGATCCCAATATTCATCAGAATGCTCCGCCGCTGGGTTTCTCAAAATAATGCCCGCGTTGTTGAATAGAATATCAATGTGAGCAAAATCTTCTTTGACTTGTTTGATAAAACGGTACAGCGAATCTCGGTTTCCTACATCTGCTTGATACGGGCTAAATTTCCGTCCCAATGCCCTGACGGCCTGCTCAATTCCGCTTCCTTCCAAAGGCATTGAACGCGATACGCCCACAATATCAGCCCCCGCTTCAGCCAGCCCAACGGCCATAGCCATGCCGATACCACTATCGCAACCCGATACCAACGCCACTTTACCCGTCAAGTCAAAGTTGTTCATTAAGAATAAATTTTAATTTTTTTTAGAAATTGAACTTGGGTTAATACAACAGCTACTCAGAAAGCAGTAGTCAAGTTTAGTACGCCTTTATAGTACATTACAAATAAATTGTTGACTTTTTTTATGCAATCGTTGTCGGTAACGTTGCCAAAAAGGGGAGTTTTTACTTTCAGGTATTTTTTTTTAGTTACTTTACAAAAAAGTGTATCTTCACCTCTCCAAATTATTTCCGTCATTATCGAGGGGATAAATTGTACAAAACCAACATCTAGGACTGTGGAAGTGATTACTATAAAAGACATAGCGAAAGCACTCAACCTTTCGACCTCAACTGTTTCGAGGGCATTGCGGGGGAGTTATGAAATTAACCCTGAGACCAAACGCCTCGTGATGGAATATGCCGAACGCATGAACTATCGCCCCAACCCCATCGCGCTTAGCCTAAAAGAAAACCGAAGCCGTTCGATTGGAATCATTATTCCCGAAATCGCCAACAACTTCTTTTCTCAAGCCATCAATGGGATGGAGTCAATTGCGTATAACCGCGGCTACCACGTTGTTATTTCCCAAAATCACGAATCGTACGAACGCGAACTCGTCAATACGCAGTACCTTGCCCAACGTCGCGTAGATGGCCTCATCGTGTCACTATCGGGTGAAAGCAACGACTTGGAGCACTTTAAAGAATTGCAGTCCAAAGGGCTTCCGATTGTTTTTTTTGACCGCGTTCCGCAAGATTACATCACCCATAAAGTGAGCGCCGACAACTTTGTGGGTGCCTACGAAGCCACGGCTCACTTGATTCAACAAGGTTTTAGAAAAATCGCCCACCTGACCAGTCCCTCTTGGTTATCAATTACTTACGAGCGACTTGAGGGCTACAAAAAGGCACTACAAAACCACGGAATACCGATTGAAGAATCGTACATCAAGTACTGTAGCCACGGTGGGATGATTCCCGAAGAAGTGGAAAAAGCCGTCCTCGAACTCATTCATCATCCCGAACGCCCCGACGCGATTTTTTCCGCAGGCGACCGCCTTACTACTTCGTCGATGTCGCTCATCAAACGCGAAGGCTTACGCATTCCCGAAGACATTGCCATCGTTGGGTTTACCAACCTCATTTCCGCGCATTTGCTTAGTCCTGCACTCAGTGCCGTTACGCAACCTGCCTACGAGATGGGACAATTAGCCACCGAATTTTTGATTGATTTAATCGAACGTCCCAAGAGTACCATCCGTTTCGAAACCAAGCGTTTGGAAACTAAATTGGTCATTCGGGAATCGTCGCTAAAACCTGCCTAATGGTATCTTCCTTTTTATTTGGAGTAAGATTTTGCGTACTTTTAGCCAAATCTTACTCCCATGCCCCGTCTGTTTTATAGCCTCTTTCTTGTCTTTTTTTACTACACTGGTTCCGCCCAGCTTCGCGATACACTTTACCAATTTCGCCCCGACTCGGCCGTTTTTGTTCGTACCAAAGGCCCGTTGGCCTACCTCAATTATGGCCTGGGCGAAGACCGTCTAGGAGGAGCCAAAATGGGGTATTTGGATTCACTGGTTTTGCTGAAAGTAACAGGACGTTACAAAGACCAATACCGCGTTCGACTGACTTCTACGCTATCCGCTTGGATTCCACAAAACCTTACCCGTCGCGATACCATCGTCAAACCACCAATTCAGTATTTAACAACTTCGTGGAGAACGTGGGGCGATGACCGCTTTGACTATATTTCTATTCCACTCACGGAGCGCCTTCCGTATCGGAGTTGGCAAGAAATGAATCCTTCGCGGATTGTCGTTGATATTTTTGGCGCAACCACCAATACCAACTGGATTACGCAGTTCAAGTCCGCCACCGAAATCAAGAACGTTGATTATGAACAACTTGCCGATGAGCATTTGCGCATAACCATCCAACTAGCCCACGGCCAACACTGGGGATATCGGATTGGGTACGAAGGGCGCCGCCTTGTGATTCGCGTCAAACACCAACCCGAAAAACTCAAACTCGGGGAGCTTACCGTGGCCATTGACGCAGGCCACGGAGGCAGTAATTTGGGCGCGCGTGGTTTGCGCTCAAAGCAATGGGAAAAAGACCTGAATTTGAGCATCGCTTTACACCTCAAAAAAGAACTGGAAGGCAAAGGGGCACGCGTGCTCATGACCCGAACCAACGATACGCTTTTTAACAACACTGACCGCATTGTACATTTCCGCGCGCTTCAACCCGATTTGTTGATTAGTATTCATAACAATGCCGCAGGAGATACCACCAAAACGCGTGGAACAAGTACGTACTACAAACACATTGGCTACCGACCACTAAGTCAAGCGGTATTGGAGCGGTTACTCGAAATGGGGCTGGTGGAATATGGCAACATCGGGCGGTTCAATTTTGCCCTAAATAGCCCCATCGAATATCCGAATATACTCGTAGAAGGTGCGTTTATGAGTCATCCCGACGACGAAGCGCTGTTGACCGGCGATGATTTTCGCAAAAAAATGGCGAAGCAAATTCGCAAAGGAGTAGAAGATTGGTTAAAAGCTGTCAAACGTAGCGACAAAAAAAGAGGGTTGTGAGCAACCCTCCCCACTGCTTTTAAATCATCGGATGGCGTTTGAACTCTTTGGTACGGTCAAAAAGATAACGATAGGTCGTATGAATTTTGTGAGGTACGCCGCCCAAAAGTTCGGCAAAACGAACCATTTTAGGATTAAAATCGCCAATCCAGTTAAATTCAAGTTCGGTATATTGGTAATTGGGACGCCAAGCCACGCGCGTCGAAGCCAGAGCCATGGCCGACTCCACTCCTCGACCTTGATATTCAGGAATAACGCCAAAAATTACCCCGAAGGCTTTGTAATTTTTCTTCCGAAGCTTGTGGTACAAAAACTTGATTTTCCCTATCAAATCTAGTTTCCCATTGACGTGCTTGAAGATTTGATTCAG
Source organism: Runella defluvii (assembly GCF_014195535.1). Classification (GTDB taxonomy): domain Bacteria; phylum Bacteroidota; class Bacteroidia; order Cytophagales; family Spirosomataceae; genus Runella; species Runella defluvii. Next base: position 140,470 of record NZ_JACIBY010000011.1, read on the forward strand.
TTCGGGAAGCATAATAAAAAACGCCACGGGTTCGCCGTCTCGGTAGCCAAACCACATCATTTCCTCGTCCATGATGGGCTTCATCCGCTGCATAATGGCTTTTGCCTTTTCGGGAGTCATGTCGTCGGTACCGAGGTGTTTTGCCCAAGCTTTGTTATAAACCGTCCGAAAATCTTCCGCAAACTGCCCCAACTGCTTTTTATCGATGTGTTTAAACGAAAATTCTGGATTGTTTAAAATCCGCTCCGCGCGTTCAAAAAACAACATGTTTACCCGCTCCATAAACTTCTCTTTGAACATGTGCAAAAAGAACGTAAGCTGATTGAAGTAGGTCTGAAATCCGTAGGCTTCAAAGAATGTTTGATAATATGGAAAATGATACCCCATTCCGTAGAGAGGTTCTTTGTCAAAACCTTCGGTCAAGAGTCCCCAAAAACGATCGCGTTCGCCAAAGTTAATCGGGCCGTCCATGGCCTCCATGCCTTGTTCTTGCAACCATTTTTTACAAGTATCAAAAAGGGCAAACGCCGCTGCTTGGTCTTCGATGCACTCAAAAAAGCCCATTCCACCCGTCGGTTGGTCGTTTCCTTTCAACACTGTTCCTTGATTGACAAAAGCCGCCACCCTTCCGATGGTCTGCCCTTGGTCGTCCACGGCAATCCACCGAACGCAAGCACCTCCCTTAAAATATTTATTTTTATCGGGGTTAAACGTATCCTCCACGTCTTTATCAAGCGGGCGAATCCAGTAGGGATTATTTTTATAAAGCCGCACGGGTAACATCAAAAACTCGCGCTGATGGGCAGCATCGGTGCCTACTTCAAGAATTTGCATAGTATTTAAAAATCAATCAAAACTAACAACTGAGAGCGAAATTAGGCGATTCTATGCGATAATAGCACATCAAGCCCCACAAAAAGCTAACTTTGCCCCCGCAAGTACCTCAAAACTCACCTCCCATGACCAAAAAACGTATTGCCATTTTTGCTTCGGGCTCGGGTTCTAATGCCGAAAAAATCGCTGAACACTTTGCTTCCGATAGCCAGGTCGATATCTCGTTGATTCTTACCAACAACCCCCAAGCGGGCGTCATTGCTCGCGCACGGCGTTTGCATGTTCCTGTGGTGGTGTTCGACCGTACCACTTTTTACGAGTCGGCCCGCATCGTTGAACTTCTCCAAGGACAGGCCATTGACCTCGTTGTTTTGGCAGGTTTTATGATGCTGATTCCCGAAAGCATGGTGCAGGCATTTCCCAACAAAATTGTCAATATTCACCCCGCTCTTCTTCCCAAATACGGCGGAAAAGGCATGTACGGTCATTTTGTCCACGAAGCCGTGGTAGCCGCCCAAGAGACGGAGTCGGGCATTACGATTCATTATGTCAACGAGCGCTACGACGAAGGAGCCATTATTTTTCAAGCCTCTTGTCCCGTAGTAGCCACCGATACGCCCGAGGACGTTGCTAAAAAAGTGCAAGTACTGGAACACAAACATTTCCCCGAAGTAGTGGGGCAGTTGTTGAACTCATAAAAAAAGCCGTGCTTCAATCGAAGCACGGCTTGGTCAAATACTTGGTTCTTAGCTTAAAGTGTAACTATGTTTATTGATTAAAAAACGTATTTGTTCTCCGCAATCATCGCATCGGCAATGCGACGACGCGCATTTTTGGTATTGAACGGCTCAATTTTCGTGAAACGTTTCAAGCCCATGAGCATCACGCGAAGCTCATCACCTTCTGCAAACGACATAATCGCCGATTTTCCTGCGCTGTTTACTTTTTCAACAGCTTCGTGCAAATAGCACATTGCCAAATCTTTCTGCAACGCACAAGCCGCCTCGCCTTTGATTCCTATTAGCTTTTCGGTACGCAAAACGGCTGATTCTGCCGCGTAAATCTCAATGGCCATATCGGCTACGTTCATCAAGACTTCTTGCTCTTCCGAAAGCTTCATCATAAACTTCTGCACCGCCGCACCCGCTACCATCAAGGCCGCTTTTTTCAAGTTTTTAATCACTTTTTTCTCAGCAGCAAATGGTACTTCATCGTCGGTGCTGCTAAAATCAGGAATCGACATGATTTCTTTGGCTACCGCCATCGCAGGCCCCATCAAATCGAGTTCACCTTTCATGGCACGCTTGAGCATCATATCGACCGTCAACATGCGGTTGATTTCGTTAGTTCCTTCAAAAATACGGTTGATACGGCTGTCGCGGTACGCACGATCCATAGGCGCATCGGCCGAAAAGCCCATACCTCCATATACTTGCACACCTTCATCCACCACATAATCAAGCACTTCCGAGCCGTGTACTTTCATCATGGCGCACTCAATGGCAAATTGCTCCAAGGCTTTCAACTTGGCTTCGGCGTCGTTTACACCCTTTGCTTTGAGGTCTTCAATGGCATCGTCGATGTTTTGACCTGCGCGGTACGAGGCCGACTCAGTAGCGTACAATTTCACGGCCATTTCACCCAATTTGTGCTTAATAGCGCCAAAATTGCTAATCGCCGTTCCAAACTGTTTACGTTCGTTGGCATATTGTACCGCGTGGGCCGCTACTTGTTTCGCTCCGCCCATGGTAGCCGCCGCCAATTTGATACGACCAATATTGAGAATATTTACCGCAATCTTAAACCCGTTTCCGCGGTCAGAAAGCATATTTTCAACAGGCACATGGCAGTCATTGAAGAAAACTTGGCGCGTGTCTGAACCTTTGATACCCATTTTGTGCTCAGGCTCATTCATTGTAATTCCGCCAAATGTCTTTTCTACAATAAAAGCCGTTAGGTTTTTATCGGTTTTTCCGCCTTCGTCTATTTTGGCAAATACAATAAATACGTCGGCAAATCCACCGTTGGTTATCCACATTTTCTGGCCATTGAGCACGTAGCTCTTTCCGTCTTCGCTCAATACCGCCTTGGTTTTACCCGAATTGGCATCCGAGCCCGAATCGGGTTCGGTCAAGCAATACGCCGCTTTCCATTCGCCAGAAGCTAACTTTGGTAAGTAGTTCGATTTTTGTGCTTCGTTTCCGTAATACACGATGGGCAATGTGCCAATCCCCGTATGCGCCGACAACGCCACCGAGAACGAGTTCCCCGCTCCCGTCGCTTCGGCTACGAGCATCGATGTATTGAAGTTCATTCCAAATCCGCCGTACTCTTCAGGAACTGCCGTTCCTAGCAAGCCAAGCTCTCCCGCTTTATCGAGCAGCGACGACATCAGCTCAGGAGACTTTGCCTTGTCGATTTCTTCGACGCGTGGCCAAATTTCGGTCGCCAAAAAGTCACGGCACGATTGCGCAATCATCAACTGTTCTTCGGTAAACTCTTCGGGAATAAACACTTGAGATGCCTCCGTATCTTTAATCAAGAATTCTCCACCTTTGATACTAGCGCGATTTTCTACGGTTGTCATGGTTTTTCAGGAATTTTTAAATAGTGTTATGCTTGCATACAAAATTAGAACAAACAAAAATAGTATGCAAGCATACTATTAAAAATTTTTACATCCCGAATCACTATCTTTGTAAAAAAATCCAACGAACATGGAAACTATCGCAAAAACAGAGGAGCAGTTGCGCCAAGAGCGGGCAGTAGCCTGGGCGAAAAGATTGTTGGCAAGCAAACGTGAATTGGAGAAAGAAGCACAAGAAGATGTAAAAACGCCTGAATACCAAGAGGCAATACGAAAACTTCGAGAAAGAAATGCAGAAAGAGGGTCAAAAGTCGTCAAAGTATGATTTTGAATTTAAAGGGGGGAAGAACAATTCGTATGTATTTGAAACCAATTATGACATTACATACGAAGTAAAATTCAAGCCCTCAAGTTATTTATTTGATGAACGCTATCAGTTTTCTAGTCAAGTTTTTGAAATGGTAATTGCCGTTACAGAAAGTAAAAACTTAGACGACAAAATCCCTCCTGATGGACTTATTATGTTTACGATAGCGGAAATTGTAACCGACTTTTTTAAAAATCGCGAACGAATTATCGTTTATATCTGTGACACTGCCGATGCTAGACATCTTGCCCGCGCTCGGAAATTTGGGCTATGGTTTGAAAAGTTTAAAACAACTCAATTTATGAAAGTTGATGCCTCTATTACTGACGAAATGGGGGTCATTTATATGAATGCCTTAATTTTACACCGCGAGAACCCTTATTTTGTAGAAATCATCGACGCCTTCCGAAAAGTGACGGGAGGCTATTCTGAAGATAAATGACCGAAACGCTTACACTATCGCCCGAAGTACTTGCCAAATACGAAATCGTGATTGGCCTAGAAGTACACTGTCAGTTACAGACCCAAACCAAGATTTTTGCGGCCGACGCTAACCAATTTGGAAGCGAGCCTAATACCAATATTAGTGTCATTACGTTGGCCCATCCAGGTACACTTCCCAAATTGAACAAAAAAGCCGTTGAATACGCTGTTCGAATGGGGATTGCGTGCGGGTGCGAAATCACTCGCCACACGATTTTTGACCGCAAAAACTACTTCTATCCCGACCTACCAAAGGGCTATCAGTTGTCGCAAGACAAAGCACCTATCTGCGTAGGCGGTGGGATTCCTGTTTCGTTCAAAGACAAATCAGGCAAAACCGTCGAACGAACGGTGAAAATCCACCACATTCACTTGGAAGAAGACGCGGGAAAATCGGTACACGACGGCGCCGCTACCGATACCTTGCTTGACTACAATCGCGCAGGAACGCCGCTCATCGAAATGGTTACTGATCCTTGCATCGGTTCGGCCGAAGAAGCAGGTGCGTTTTTAACGGCCGTTCGTCAACTTGTTCGTTTTATTGACATTTGCGACGGCAACATGGAAGAAGGTTCGCTCCGCTGCGATTTGAACATTTCGGTACGTTTGAAAGGGGCAACTGAATTTGGTACAAAGGTGGAAGTCAAAAATATGAACTCCATCCGAAACGTCATGAAAGCCGTGGAGACCGAGTTTCCTCGTCAAGTACAAATGGTCGAAAACGGTGAGACGATTTTGCAAGAAACGCGGATGTTTGACCCCGAAACGGGCGAAACTTCGGGAATGAGACTAAAAGAAACGATGAACGATTATCGTTATTTCCCCGAACCTGATTTGGCTCCCGTGTTTATTTCGGACGAATGGATGAACCAAATCCAAGCCGAAATGCCTCCGTTGCCGCGCGTTTTGTTCGAAAAATTCACCACTCACTACGGGCTTTCGGCAGGCCATGCCACTACCCTCGTTGATACCAAAGACGTGGCGTTTTACTTTGAAGCACTAGGAGCCGCTTGTGGCAATTACCAAGCGGCGGCCAACTGGGTATTAGGCCCCGTAAAGACTTTTCTTAACGAAAACAACGACGCTACTGCCGAGCAGTTCCCGCTTTCGCCAGCTCAATTGGCGGAGGTGATTAAGTTGGTAGAGAGCAATCAAGTAAGCCATACCACCGCTTCGCAAAAACTACTTCCCGTGTTGCTCGAAAATCCGTCGCTATCACCACTTGATGTAGCCCAGCAAAACAACTGGCTACAAAACAGCGATGCAGGCGCGTTGGAAGCAATTGTGGATGAGGTTTTGGCCGCCATGCCTGATAAAGTAAAAGAATTCAAAAAAGGCAAAAAAGGCTTAATGGGCTTATTTGTAGGCGAAGTCATGAAAAAATCAAAAGGCAGCGCCGACCCGAAAGTTGTCAATCAGTTGTTGGGACAAAAGCTCGCTTAGTCTCTGTCGCAATTGTTGCCTAGTTAGAAGCTATGCAACAATTGCGGCTTTTTTTTCTTTGGCTAAAACTTTACCAACTAAAAAACACTAACTTCTAAGATTCAGGCGTTTAAATAGAAACTCTATCTACATAACGCCATGAAAAAATTGTCTATCTTCTTCCTTTTTTGGGGTATCGTTTCTACTTCTTATGCCACTCATGTCAAAGGCGGGACCATTCGAGTCGCCCGAGCTACTTCCACGGGCTTAACTTATTCCATGACAGTTTACTTATTGATAGATGAACGTAGTGGTTCTGCTGCCGCTGAAGGGCAAAGCAGCGTCAGCATTTGCACGGGAGAAAATGGCCAAACAATAACGGCTTTTCGCCAAGCTCGACGGCTTTTATCGCAAGGGGCGGTTTCACTGAATACGTACCAAGCCCAATACACCTATGCCACTCCCAACACATTTACGGTATCGGTAGCTCTCGAAAATCGCGGTGACAATATTTCTAATTTCAACGCCATCAATAGCCCGTTTTACATTCAAACGACTTTTTCAACCAACTTAGTTAATTCGACTCCTACCTTCAACGAAGCCATAGGAACGTATTTTGCCGCTACTCGACAAATATTTACGGGCAACTTCCAAGCTATTGATACAGAGGGCGATAGCCTTGTCTATCGGATAGACAAAAGTAAAACCACCCGCTCAGGTACGTGTTCGTCTCAACCCATCGATGCGTATCTTTACCCAAATGAAGTAACCCGAGAAGGTACATTTAGCATCCAATCCAGAACGGGTATGTTGACATGGAATGCGCCTACCCAAATTGGGCAATATACCTTTGTGGTAAGGATTGAAGAATGGAGAAATGGCCTACGTATCAGCGAATCTCAGTTCGAAACTACGCTACCTGTCGGTGATTTTGGGGGTACGCCCGTTAGCATTCCCCCTTTTGAATTCCCTGAGACTTCCAATGGCCCCATTACGGGCATTGACCGTGTGCCAACGAGTCAACTTCTTGTCATTCCTTCCATAGCTCACCAACGCATCAATGTCGTTTGGCGGGGTTTAGTGTCTTCAACAGCCGTTTTTCAACTTATTGACATGACAGGAAGTGTACTTTCTGAATATCGTTCTTTCGCTTATTCTCCGATACACGAACACAGTTTTGACACAACACAGCTCTCTGCGGGCACTTATTTGGTTCGAATAAATGCCGACAGAGTCGCTACGGGTAAATTTATTAAACAGTAAACCACGTATAACTATATTGGTACCAAAAAAACAGCTACAAATGTAGCAGCTGACGTTAAATACCAACAAACGTTATGCCTCTCCGAGGCAAATACAAATATATTGGTACGAAAAAAAAATCTACAAAGGTTGTGCCTCTCCGAGGCGAAAACAGCAGCTTCGGAGAAGCACAACCTTTGTAGATTTTAGTAGCAAACCTTGCGCCTCTACAAGGCAAAAAGCTTCGGAGAAGCATAACCTTTGTAGATTTTAGGTTTACATCAAAGACTTCGGAGAAGTCAAACCTAACTGGCTCACTCCACCGTAAACCACGTATAGCTTTCAGGCGCAATCGTGACGGTCAACGCTACTTCGTAGTTGCGGTTGAGGGTGTATTTTTTTGCCGTTGCCCCTTTTTCTTTAAACGTAGCGGCCGACGTCAAGCCAGTGTAATACAGCGGGACGTTGATTGTCCGCGTGATACGCTCTTTAGTCGGGTTGTATAGCATCAAAAAGCCCTTCTGCTTCTGCTGCGGGTCCACGTGAATAAACCCGTCCCAGTCGCGGCCATCGGCGCGGCGCAGGTGAATCATGTCGGCGTTCAGAATGTCGCGGTACTGCTTGTACCACGCCACTGTTTTCGACACCAGCTGACGGGTAGTTTCGGTATCGTACAGGCGCGGGCCACGGTAACAGGCCTGCACACCCGCTCCGTAGTACTGCACCATCAGTTGTTCGTAATCCGTAAGGTGTTCGCTGAGTGGCTCCAAAACCGCCTCAGGTCCACCGCCCTGGTAGCGGGTCAGCGGGACAAAGCCCCAACTCATAGCCGCCGTTTTTTCCATCGTTCCGTCGTGAATGTTTTGACGGTTCAGAATACGCTGCTGCTCGCGCGACAACGAGAAATTCACCTCCCGATACCCGATAGCGATTTTGTGCGTACCATCCAGAAAATACCAGTCGGGCGCGTTGATATACACCCCGCGTTCGTTCAGCCAGCGATACAGTTCCTTCTGAATTTCCATTTGCCGCCACTGCGAATCGTCCAGTCCTTTGTGCCCCGGATGTACGGTTGACCCGCACACATCGCCCGGATAAGGGCCGTCGTTTTCCCAGATGTCAAACCCTGTTTTTGCAAAAAAGTACTTGATTTTGTTGCGGTAAGCCAGTCCCCATTTACTGCCGAAACAAGGCGCATGACCAAAAAACGCGCCGCCCGGTTTGCCCGTTTTCGGATCCACTACATCATCTTCATCGCTGATACGTCGGCTACTGAACAGCGAGTACCCCCCCAGCAGAATTTTTTTACTATGCGCATAATCGGCGAGTTCTTTCCAGCGGCCAATGTTTTTAGCGGTGCTGTCTTCCATGTTCAGGTGGCTGCCAAAACTCAGAATCACGGCTTCGTAGCCCGTTGCTGCGCATTGGTCGATGCAGCTTTTTACCTCCTGATCATTTTTACTGACAAGGTGCATGAAAATCGGGTTTTGGGTCGTCCACGGGGCCACGGCTCGGTACATTTTCCGAATCATCAACCCTCGCCGCTGACGGTCATAGCTGTCCATCAGCAACTCGTGCGTCCGCACCGATTTGAACACCTCATTGGGCTGGAGGTCGATGCCCGGCGCTTTTTCGGGATACACTTCCAGCAAACAGGGCGTTTCAAAATTGTAATTGACCTGCGAGGTATAAGTCGAATCAATTTTCCAGTGCGTGGTCTGGTCGCTGATGTCGTAGCGCATGGCGTTGTTGAAGGCGTAGTTAGTTTCTACGTAAATCCCATGCTGTTTTTTCATTTCGGTGGGCTTACCCACTACGGCGCTTTCTTCTTCTACCAACGCCAATACTTCATTGACCACACGGTTCAGTTTCAGTTCGGCATTTTGTTTATTTTCAACAGACACCCATTTGACAATCAACGGAATACCGTCATAAATCTCATAGTTTACCGTTACTTCCAGCCCTTTCACGGCTTCGGCCTGCGCTTTGTAACGGAAGGTCAGCACCTTGCCCGAAGGGCCTTTTTGGGTTGCCGCCCACGAATTGGCTTTCCAGTTCACAAACGGTTTTATGTCCGATACCGAATGACCCGTTGCCACAAAATCGTCTTTCCCGACGGTCAATTTATCGACCCATTCGGGCAACAGATAGGCATTTTCTTTTTGCCCCATTAGCCCGCCAATGTTGTACGTCTTGCCGTTGACCACGATTCTGGCTTCGGGCTTAACCGCCCGTAAAAGTTGTTGGCCGTTCGACAGGTTTTTGTAATCAATGCAAACCACGTTGGGTTCGATGCGAAAAGCGCGTTTGACCAGCCCGTTGTACAAAATGATATTTTTGCCTTCGGCAATGACTTCGGCTTTTTGGGTCACGGGCGTTACCAACCAGTCAACGGTGGCGGGTTGGTTGTAGCGGGTTTGGGTTTGAGCGTGGGCTGACAGGGCAGCGAAAATCACGTAAAGCCGTAACATGTTGCGGCTTAGTACAGAAATGTGTTTCATTAGAGGAGGTTTTTCAACATCCCGAAAGTTTTTAACTTTCGGGATGTTTCTTTTCGGGATGTTAGATTTTAAGGAGTCATAAACTCCCATTTAATTTCTTTAGAATAGCCAAAAGGTTTGCCGTTGGCAGGAGCGGCCATGTCGCCTTTGAGTTTACCATCGGCAGTTTTGGAAACGGTTAATTGGGTAAACGAGTAGCTTCCTTTTTCAAAGTCAAAGGTCGTTCCATCATCATCATACAGCTGAAAACTGCCCGATGCTGTGCCGTAATGCCGAACAGTCAGGGGAAGCGTTTCGCCCGCTTTCGGAGCCTGTCGGTGCGGTGGCACCATCGGAATAAGAGCGCCGTCTTTTACAAATAACGGAATTTTGTCCAGCGCAGGCGTAACGGTAATCACCTGATTTTCGCCGACTTCTTTCCCCGTGTAGAAATCGTACCATTTACCCTGCGGCAGATAGACTTCGCGGCTTTTTTCTCCCGCAAACATCGGCGCTACCAACAGATAATCCCCCATCATGTATTGGTCTTTGATGTCTTTTTTGATGCTCATGGCGTACGGATTGGCCGTCGCGTCAAACGTTCCTGCCACCGTCACCGACTTAAAACCAAAACCTTCGACCAAATTCATGGCCCGAAACGGTGGTTTTCCCTCAAACCGATATTGCGCAAAGGTCGAATACAAGTACGGCAGCAGTTGCATCCGTAGGTTGGCGACATCGCTCACGGCCTGCTCTACTTCAGGAAACGACCACGGCTTGGTGCCATCGGCCCACGCATTGAGCATGGCCATGGGCGAAAAACAAACCGACTGCATCCGCCGCACCCATTCTTCGGCCGTTTTGGACGCGCGAACCTCGGGCGTCCAGAGCACACCGATAAAACTGCTGTTGACCAGTGCCGTTATAAAGTCCTTGTGGCTGTAATAATCATTGTAAATCACGTACGGAAAACTGCTTGCGCCCGCGTTGGATGCCCGCACCAGCCCGTAGGTCCGCTTGTTGATTTCCCTGAACCAGCTACCCGTCATCTGCTGCACCATCAGGCCGTAGGTTTGCCGCATTTGCTCGGCACTCGTTCCCGACGGAAAGGTGGCCACATCAGGCCAAATCCAGTTGTCGTACCCGTCCACCTCGTCGATTTTATAGCCGCCTACCCCGATGTTCAAGTGCTGACTCATAAAATGTTCCTTGAAGAGTTGACGGGCTTGCGGTAAGGTAAAATCAGGCACAATCCCGTTCCAAACCGTATGCGAACCCGTAAACGGTTTGATTTTGGGGTATAACGTCCCGACGGGCGACACATAAGGGTTCATCCAAAGGTTGGCGCTGATGCCTTTGTCGGCCAGTTTTTTTAAGAAACCTTTGGGGTCTGGGAAACGCGTTTTTTCCCATTCAAACGTACACGGATAGGCCATGCTGTGCCAACCCGGCTCAACGCCGATGAAGTCCAGCGGGAAGTTGTGCTCTTCAAAGCTCTGTACTTCTTTCAGAATATCGTCCTGCGAATACAGCGTCGGGACGCGCTGGGTAAAGCCCAAACCCCATTTTGGGGGCAAATACCCACCGCCGTTCATGAGGTTGTAGCGCTGCACCACGTTCATCGGCGTTGGCCCCGCAAAAACGTACAAGGTCGCGCCTTCGGCAGGCACCAGCATTTCGACAGCGTCAGAATAGGGCTGAGCTTCCCATTTTTTATCGGTGTTACGGTCGCGCAGGACGGGCGGGTGTTTGGCATCGGTACGCACGGCCGTACCCGCATAAACTGTGATGTAACGGGCGGCATCCACCAGCACGCCGTAGCCTTTGGACGAGACATAAAACGGCACGGGGGCGTGAGTGCGGCCATTGTCTTTACTGCCGTAGTGGTCAACGTGCAGCTCCATGATTCGTCCGCGCTGATTGACCGTCTGGAAATTCAGGCCCAGCCCAAACAGTTGCTCGCCTTCTTCCAGCGGAAAGCGCAGGTAGGTTTTGCCGTCGATAACCCGCACACTGATGTCGGTTTTTGCCAGCGGAAACGGCGCTTTGGGCAAGGTCACCAGTGCTGTCAGGTTGGGTTTGGCACCCGCCGCGCCCAGTAAGCTGATTTTCTCAGGCTTGCCCGCCGTGGCTTTCCAGATGCCAGGCTGCACCTCCTGCCACTGGGGCGGAGCTTGGGCTCGGGAATAATGAAATACGGTAAAGAGTAGAAATGTGAGGAACAAACGTCGTTGGTGTTGCATGAATTAAAGCGTTTAGCAATTATCCCAATAGAACATTAGGGACAAAAGCCAACACCTCTGCCAAACTCATCATATTTGAAGCAACTACTTTTGCGAAAGAGCGCGGTTGTGAGCAACCGCTAACACGTTTTGACCAAATCTACTAACGTTTCTACCCAAATTGGGCTGTCGTTGAGGCTTTCGACCAAATCCCAATGTTCACCACCTTCTTTTTCAAATACTTCTTTATATTCCTCGCCTACTTCGAGGGTGGTTTCGAGACAATCGGCTACAAAAGCAGGAGAAAAAGCTAAAACGCTTTTGAGTCCTTTTTTGGGAAGCTCTTTGATAACGTCTTCAGTGTAGGGCTTAATCCACGGGTCGTTGCCCAACCGTGACTGAAAACAGGTCGTGTATTTCCCTTCAGGAATGTTGAGGGCTTTTACTAGCAGTCGAGTCGTTTCAAAACACTGTGCGCGGTAGCAGTGCTGATTCATGGCGTGCAGGGTATCGCAGCAGCTGCCCAATTTGCAGACTTCTTTGGTACAATCTCCTTTGCGAATTTGACGTTCAGGCAAACCGTGATAACTGAAGATAAAATGGTCGTACTGGTGCGCTTGCAGGTATTTTTGAGCATTTTGGACAAATCCTTGCAAAAATTTAGGGTGTGCCAAAAACTGGTTCACAAACTTTACCGAAGGCATCACTTGCCACTTAGAAAGCACCCGCATCACTTCTTCATACACCGAACCCGTCGTGGCGGAAGCATATTGGGGAAAAAACGGAATGACGATGATTTCGGTCAAGCCCATTTTTTGAAACTCCATCAATCGTGATTCAATACTTGGGTTTTGATAACGCATCCCTAGTTTGACCACATAATCGTCGCCCAACGCTTCTTGCAGCATTTTTTCTACCGCCAATCCATACACTTTCAACGGCGACCCTTCGGGAAGCCATACTTCTTTGTACGTTTTGGCTGATTTTGGCGAACGAAAAGGCGCAATGATGCCATTAACCAACAAAAAACGAGGGATAAACGGAATGTCTATCACTCGCCCATCCATCAAAAATTCACGTAAATATTTGCGAACATCAGGGGTATTGGGGCTATCAGGCGTACCGAGGTTTACAATAAAAACCCCCGTTTTACCAATATTTTTGGAAGTACTCGAACTAGGTTGCGACACAGATTGATTCATATTCATTAAAATACCTATCATTGTAACTGAATTCGAGGAAAAAAGTTCCTACGAATTTTTATGCAAATATACGAGGTAACTAGCACGGTGGATTGGAACACAATAGCCAAAACTCAAAATCAACCGTTACCTTTGTGACCTTTTTGCTTCTAAAAACAAATCCAAATTGCACGTACTATGGCTTTCAAATTTGATTATCGTAAACCCTTGGTCATTTCCGAAATTGGCTGTAACCACATGGGAGACTTTGAAATCGCTAAAGAACTTATCAAGTTGTCGAAAGACTGCGGTGCTGATTACGCCAAATTTCAGAAGCGAAATGCCCGCGAATTGCTCACCGACGAACAATACAACACCCCTCACCCCGTACCCTACAACGCGTATGGAAATACGTACGGCGCGCACCGCGAATTTTTAGAATTTACGTGGGAACAACACGCCGACCTCAAAGAGTACGCCGAGTCGCTTGGCATTGGCTACGCTACTTCGGTCTGGGATATTACTTCGGCCCAAGAAATCGCCGCCCTCAAGCCCGATTTTATCAAGGTGCCGTCGGCTTGCAACAACCACTACGAAATGCTTCAATTGCTTCGCGACGAGTACGCTGGTGATATCCATATTTCTTCGGGAATGACGACACTCGATGAAATTGAAGAATTGGTCAAGTTTTTTGAAGTAACCGACCAAGCAAAAAGTCGATTGGTATTATACAACTGTACATCGGGCTATCCTGTGCCTTTCAAAGACATTTGTTTGTTGGAAATCAATCGCTTGTACGAACATTACGACCACCGAGTCAAAGAAATTGGGTTTTCGGGCCACCACTTAGGCATTGCCGCTGACGTTGCCGCTTACACCTTGGGAGCGCGTTGGATTGAACGCCATTTCACCAAAGACCGTACGTGGAAAGGAACTGACCACGCTGCCTCGCTTGAAGTCCCAGGTCTTCAAAAACTGGTACGGGATTTGACCCAAATCCAACAAGCCCTTACGTTTAAAAACAAGGAAATTTTGGACATCGAAGCCGAACAACGCGATAAGCTCAAATATCGCAAAAACACAACTCCTTTTGTCTCCTAATTTTTATGGCGCAACCAAACGTTTTAGCTATTATTCAAGCCCGAGGCGGTAGCAAAGGGCTTCCCAATAAAAACTTATTGCCGCTGGCGGGACATCCGTTGGTCGCTTACAGTGTCAAAGCCGCTCTTGAAACCCCATCCATTACGCGAACCATTATTTCAACCGACTCACAGGCCATTGCCGACGCTGCCCAGCAGTACGGCGCGGAAGTACCTTTTCTCCGACCCGCAGAATTTGCCCAAGACCTGAGTACCGATTTTGACGTATTTACGCACGCCCTCAACTGGTTTTGGGAAAACGAAGGCTACCGCCCCGACCTCGTGGTGCAGTTGCGCCCCACGTCGCCCGTTCGGTCGGTTCGGCACATCGACGAAGCCATTCAAACCCTTTGGAATACCCCCGAGGCCGATAGCATCCGTACCATCACGCCGTCGCCCATTACTCCTTACAAAATGTGGGTATATGACCCCGAAACGGCCACCATGCAGCCGCTTTTGAGTCACCCTACCCTTCCTGAGTTTTACAACGAACCCCGTCAAAAGCTCCCGCCCGTACATTGGCACATCGGGAACCTCGACGTCATTCGTCCGCACGTTATTTTGGACAAAAAATCTATGTCAGGCTACCCTATTCTGCCTTATGTCCTGCCTTTTGAGTATGCCATCGACATCGACGACCTTGCTGGTTTTCGCAAAGCCGAAGAAACCATGAATCAGGTCGAGTGTGTGCGATTTGAGTAACACCTAGTTTCCAAAAACGTTATCCCTCATGCTCAAAAAACTCGCCATTTTAGCCGCAGGTAGCCTCCCTGTTTTATTTTTCTTTTGGTACGCCTATCATTTTAGCACTCCTTTTCCCAACGAGGACGATATTCCTGCCATTTTGGCTTTTATTAATCGGGCTTTCCCGTTTGCTCCCGAAGCAGGACGATTGCTTTTTGTGCCCTTTCGGGAACACGTGATTCTCCCTGCCAAACTCATTGCTTACCTCCAAGTGGCCGTAATGGGGCAGATGGATTTGAAAATGATGATTTTGTTGGGCAATCTTTTTTGGGTGCGGGTTACATGGATTTTGTATCGTTTGTCCCAAGAAGCCAAGCTTCCAGCCTTGCTTTTCTTGCCCGTTCCTTTCATTCTTTTTCAGGTTCAATTTTCCGAAACAGCCCTCTGGCCGATGGCACTTTGGTCCAACCTCATTGTGGTTTGGCTGGCGGTTGAATCCTTCAACTTATTGATTTCGGAGAAAAAAGAATTTTGGCGCTTTGGCTTGGCCTTTTTCCTCGGACTCACCGCCACCTTTTCCAACGGCAACGGCCTTTTGGTCTTATTGATTGGTTTTGGGGTATTATTATTTCAAAAAACCGCCCCCAAACGCCTTGTTGTGTGGGGAGCCGCCAGCGTTCTGGTGGTTTTGGCTTACCAATGGGCCAAATCGCTCGGAGTTCCTGACACTTTTTACGGAGTTCAAAAAAATCCGTTGAAATGGCTGCTAGGAAGCATGATTTTCGTAGGAAACTACGGCGATTTTATTTCGGGAAGCCTCAAAAAAGTAGCATTAGGGCTTGGGTTTGTGGTTACGGCCGCACTTGTGGTGATAAATTTGGGTCAATGGAAAAAGCCTTCCTACGGCACTTCTTTCCATTTTCGGATGCTTGTCTTCTTTTTGTTCATTCTCGCAACGGCGGGCGGCGTTGCCATTTTGCGCACCGAGCCCGTTGGGCTAGACGCCATGTATCTAGGACGTTATCGGCATTACTCCGCCTTGGCAGTTGCGCTGGGGTATCTGAGCAGTGTCGTCTATTTATACCCCAAACGCCAAGCCAACTGGCTTTTGGCAGGAACGATGGCTGCGAGCCTTGTGGTGGGTATTTTCTCGTACTACCGCGACTGGGGCTATCGCTACATGGACAATCAGCGTTTTTTTACCGACGCCTACAACATGCAGCACAACAACGCTCTTTATCTTGAAATGCCCGCTCCTCAGGAGTTTGCCAGTATTTTTCAAGAAACGTTGGCCAAAAACCTATTGAAAGCCGACCTCACTAGCTTTGAAGACTTTAAATGGCCTAGTTCTTCGGATAACCTACCTTTGGCACCCATCACTATTCATATTGATAAATCGGCCGATACGACTCGTTGCGTGGAAGTATATACCGTCAAATCAACAACGCCACAGTTTGAGCTTACGCCAAACGCCCTGTGGTTTTGGGCGCTGAAGAGTGACCAACGTACGTTCTTGTATCCGACCACTTCGCTCAAAACAAAGCCTGCGCAATTTGTGCGGCAACAAACGTACTTCCAGCCTGGTTTCGTGGGAGAATTGGCCACTTGTCAGCTTCCTGAGGGAGAATACACCCTGTTTTTAGTGCACATTGCCGAAAATAAGGAAGCGGAGTTTTATGCAACAAAACAAACGATACGGCCTTAGGTGGATAACATTTTAAATTGAACGACCCAATGGCGATAAAGCTCTTTTTGACCGATGTGGATGGCGTTATGACCGACGGCAGCATGTATTACACCGAAAGTGGCGACGAGCTCAAGCGGTTTCATACGCACGACGGAATGGCGTTTGAACTGCTCCGCAAAGCAGGGATTAAAACGGGAATTGTAACGTCGGAAGATACCCAAATCGTGGCACGACGAGCAGCTAAAATCAAAGCCGATTACCTTTATCAGGGCAAACGTGATGGGGGAAAATTGGCCGCCGCCCAACAAATTTGCCAAGAACTTAACATCGGTCTTGAAGAAGTGGCTTACGTAGGCGACGACATCAATTGCTTCGAACTTCTGAGTGCAGTCGGCATTGCGGCTTGTCCTTCCAATGCCGTCAAGGCCATCAAGGAAATTCCGAACATTATTTTACTAGAAAAAAAAGGCGGCGATGGTGCCGTGCGCGAGTTTGTGGAGCTCATTTTGAACAACAATGCCTAAAACAACTGCTGGATTAACAGGACTTCTTATCGGTGCAGCTCTCTACGTAGCGTGGTATTTCTATTACGTTGCCCACTATGCCGTGGACATCCCCTACCTCGACGATTACGACGCCATTTTAGAGTACCTTCTTGCTTTTCGAGAAGATACGCCTTGGGAGAAACTCCGCTCTATCTTACTTCCTCACAATGAGCACATTATTTCGATGACTCGAATGGTAAGCTGGATTAATTACGGCCTAACGGGGCATCTCAACATCTTTGCGTTGCTTCTTTGGGGAAATGCCCTGCTGTTGGTTCCACTGGCGGTGCTTTACGCCACCTTCGTCCCCACAGAACGTTATCCTGCGCCTTATTTTTTGTTGGTGATTCTTGTCTTTCTTAATCCTCAATATTCCGTTACGGCCTTGTGGGCAATGGCCTTGTGGTCTAATATTTGGGTATTTGTACCTGTTACACTCAGCATTTTACTGGTCACTCGCCCAAAACAATGGTACTGGTCAATACCCTTCGCCGTTGTTGCGACCTTTGCCAACGGCAACGGACTGATGATTTGGCCCATTGGCTTTCTACTGCTCTTCTTTGAGCGCCGTCCTTTTTTGCAATGGGCTATTTGGGCTGGCGCGGGAATTTTTACCTGCGGAAGTTATTTCTATTTGATGCGTCAACAGCCTTCTGAAGGTTTATTTTTGTTAACTAATTTACCGCTTTTACCTTTCAACGTGCTCGCGTTTTTGGGCTCTTACGGGGCGTTGTTAGGCGGAAAAGCAGGGCAAATCATCGCGGTGATTGTGGGAACTGGCGTTGCCACCATGACATTGATTACGACCAAAAACTACCTCAAAACCCGCCAACGTACCGACCTTGTTCTTTTGGCGTTGGTTGCTTTTGTTGCACTGACAGCCTTGGCTGTTGGCTTGTTTCGGGCCGAGAAAGGCATGAGCATCATCATTGGAGGGCGTTATCGGCAATATAGCTCGTTGGCCGTGGCAGTGAGCCTCTTAATGGCTTTCCGCCACCTTCCTTTTCACCTGCCTCGCTGGGGACGCGTGTCGGTTTGGGGAGTGGTGGGATTGGTAACGGTGCTGAGTTTTTACCGTGACATTGGCTTGCGTAAAACCACCGAATGGCGCACCATTGTGGACTACCACAATCGACTTCACAATCGACTCGATTTGCTTGCTACCACCCCCAACCCTCGGTACGGCGCGGATGTTGTTGAAGCCAAACAAACTGGCTTATATACCGTGACAGCTCCATACGATTTGTTGACCCAACTCAACAGCGCGACCCGCACCGATTTGGCAAGTCAGGCCGTAGCCGAACGTTTTGAAGAGAAAAAACTCGACGGGGTTACTTGCGGGAATTATTGGCTCATTGAAGAACCTCAGCTCCAATTTCCTAGCCGAGACAACGAAGCAATTTATTTGGTACTTTCCAAAGATAATCAGCACATTATATTCCCAACTGCTTCCAAACGGAATGGTCTTTCGGCCATGCTGAAGCAGCGAAGTTATTTCCGAAAAGGGCTTGAAGCCGAAGTATATGACTGTCTGCAGTCGTTTGATGCGTACGAAATTAATTGGTTAAAAGTTGGACAAAAACCTGTGTTATACACAACTCACCGCACGATTTCTCAATTTCACATACGTTTCAAGCAGTAAACACGTTGTTTTTACAACTATCTTTTACGCTTTCGTAAACAGGCTCGCCTTAGTTTCATCTGGCTTATGACAAAAATTATTGATACTTTTCTATTCAGTGAACCCCACGAAAAGGAAGCGCTACTGATTAAATTTATTCTGGGCGGAGAAGCCATTACGGAGTGGGTCATTGTTGAAAACGAATATACCTTTCAAGGAGAGCACAAGGGCGTTTTTGCCCAACAAGTACTTGACTCCGACGAGCGATTTGCCCCGTTTTGCGACCGTATTCACCTCATTTCGGCCTCGTTGCAGCACCCTCCTATTGATTATACGCGCAAAGACATTGATACCCAAGGGATGGATTCGGAGCGCCGACAGCGTTCGTTGGCCCAAAAGTACATCGTTGAAAAATACGGCCACGAACCCGACGTTTGGGTACTTCTTTCGGATGCCGATGAAGTGATTGATTTTGATTCTTTTCCCGATAATTTTACGTTTTTAACCACCAAACTCACCGCTGCCAACGACGGTTTGGTTCAGATTCCGCGTCGCCGATTTTGGTACGACTACGACAACCTTTGGAATGCCGTTCGGGCTACGCCTATCGTGACGGTACAACGCCTCGCCCAAGCCACGGGCGACATGGGCATGGGGCTTCTTCGTTCTGATTACATCGGAGCCGTGCCCGAATGGGAGCGTACGCTGGTCTTTGAGTATTCGTATTGTTATGAAAAAGAACATATTTTGCGCAAATACCGAACGTTTCCCCACGGCGGCTACTCGGATGCCGAAATTTTACAAACAATCCGCTGTAACCACATTCCGATGTCGGCTTTTAGAAACAAAACCATTGATTTGCACAAAGACCTTTGGATGGAAAAAGTGGAATTGACCTCCACCAACTCACCTCGGTACGTACGCCAGCACCTTGAACGACTCCGCACCAACGTCATCGAAAAAAAATATTTATCAAACCGCCAGGAAGATTATCCTCATTTATATACTTTTTCCCACAAATTTCGCTTTTTCGTCAAGCAATTGGCCAAAACGATTTTACAACGCTTTAAATGAATTTAGATTATCGTAACATAGCTACTTTACTCAGTCTCAACACCATCAATGTCATCCTGAATGTTGTCAACTCAACGCTCATGGTCTATTTTTTTGGTACCTCTGCCGAAGTAGAAGCATTTTTCGCAGCCTCCGTTTTAGGGACGACCGTCTCCCGTTTTGTCAACGCAGGCCAGCTTGTCGAAGTAGTTGTAGCACGTTATCACCGCATCAAATCTGAAGTAAATACCGCCGCCGCGATGTCGATTGTAGCAACGTTGGCCAATTACATCGTTGGCATCGCGTTTGTTTTGGTGCTGTTGTTCATTGCCAGCGGTACCGACGTCGTCAACCTGCTTGTTCCTGGCTTTAAACTAACGACCAAAGAGCAAGTGTGGCAAATTTTCTGTTTTACGGGTTTTTTACTCCCCATTCAGATTGCCACCAACGTGTTTCAAGGTATGTTGAACGCGGAAAATATTTACGGAAAAACCGAGTTTACCAGCACCATTTCGCAGCTCGTGCATGTGCTAATTTTGTGCATTTGGGGAAGAGACGGCAATATATGGAGCTTGGTTGCGGCCCTTTTTATCAGTGTTTTGGCTCAGTTTGGCACCGTCGCCTACTATTTACGGCACATTCATTATCGCCATACGTGGCTTTTCCGCAACCCTCACTTTCCCCTTCGTGAACTATCCAGTACGCTGATGGCGACGTCCACCTACATGGGTGGCGTACAGGTCTATACGTTTATTTTCAACGCCGCACTTTCGCTTTTGCCTGCGGGTACGTATGCGCTGTTTCGGTACGCCGAACTCATTTATGGGAAAGTAGCCAACGTCTTTTTAATCCCCGTTAGCACCGTTTTTTTCAACGAAATCAATCGCCTGCTTCACCAAAACAACGGACAGTTGATCAAAGCTTTTGTCGCCAAAAACCTCAATTTTTCGTATTTCATTGGCTTTTTGGTGCTTATTCCTTTCGTAGCGGGAGGACAATATCTGATTTGGACGCTTTGGGGTGGCGTAAAATTCAACGCCCAAGACGTCGAAAGCGTTTATCAGCTTTTGTGCGTATTTTTTGCCGCCATGATTTGCACAGGGCCATACATGATTTACCGCAAATTGGCCGTTTCGGTCACCAATCCTGAGTTGCAGTATTATTTCTGGAGTGTGGTTCACGTACTTTCGGCTTTGTTTAGCTACTTCATCATCCAGACCTTCGGTTTTACGGGCGTTTTGATTCATTTGTTTACCCACAGTACATTCATGGCGCTTGTTCCCCTTCTTACGGTGTGGACCAAGAAAAAAGCCTATTTTGGTTTTTATGAACGGGGCGAAGTGTTCAAAATCACGTTTGCTTTCCTAGTCAGCGTTGGGGTAGGTTGGGTGGCCAAAGGCTATTGGCAAGCCATTAGTCACTACAACAAACTAGTCAGCTTTTTTATTGGGGTCAGCCTTGCAGGCGTAGCCACCCTTGTTTTCATCGGCATCTGCCTTTTACTAAAAGTAACTGACTTACAGATTATTAGAGAAAAAATAGGCAAGCGTATTTCCAAGTAATACCCTTTTTCTGTCATTTCGACGACAGGAGAAATCCACAACGCTTGACCCGAAACTTTAGTAGCCTCTTATTTTATCAAACTAGGCTAGAAGCCTTGGAATAGTCAGCACGAGCGGGAACGCTCGCGCTATCGGAAATTAGTTACAACCGACCCCAATTTGTGCTTTAAAGACCGTTTGCTCGGCTTTAAATCCAGGCAGTAATGTCACCGAGCTTTCTCCTCTGTACTCTACGTTGGCATAGACGATTTGATTAGTCGCCATAATGGCCGTAGCTCCGTAAAGACCCGTCCCTGAACTGATGTTGTTGGCAATCGAAAGCGATGCCACACCGCACCCGATTCCCTGAATATCGAAATTGTAAGGATTTTCATCGGCATCATCATTGGCGATGCTGATAGTAGCCCTCCGTAATCCTCCTGCTGATGGTGTGAAGGTAATCTGAAAAGTAGTGCTGCCACTGCTAGCTGCTACGGGCGAAGAAGGTTGAACATTCACCGTAAAATCTGCGGCATGTGTCCCCGAAATAACCACTTTGTTGGGCGAACCCGTTAAGTTCAACACTCCTGCGCCCGTATTTTCAATGGTAAATGTTCGGATAACCGCCCCTATTCCTACCGATTGAGTGCCAAAATCGGTATGGTCATTGGAAGAAGGGGTTATGTCACCATCTGCAATGGATACGTTGTTCCCTTTGACGTTTATTTCAGAGGTGGATAAACATACAAGCACATCGCCTGTTATGGTCCAACCTTTACCGCCATTGGCTATGGGTTTTACCAAATTGGCCCTGTCGGCGTAGGAGGCACAATATTGACGCCCCACTGCCCCCAAACTTCTTCCTGTTACAGTACCCGCGTTAAAACCCGTTAGCGTGGCATCGTAGTTGGCTACACTCATGCCGCAGTTATCAAGAAAGTTCGTCAAGTTTACATTAGGATGAAGTTTTGAACCCCAAGCTGCCAAACTTTGATTAAAGGCAGTGGCCCCTGAAAACATCATATTCATATTCGTTACAGCCCCAACATTCCAATCTCCTATATTTTGATTGAAGGCTGTGGCACCTCGAAACATCCAACTCATATTTGTTGCCTTTTCCGTAGTAAAGCGACTCGGGAAGGGTTGATTATAAGAAATACAACCATAAAACATATCTTGCATATTCTCTACCGATGACGTATTGAAATTAGTCGGCAAGACTTTATTATAGGAAAGGCATCCTTCAAACATGCTACTCATATCTGTTACCTTTTCCGTATTAAAACTACTTGGTAAGGATTGGTTATAAGAAATACAACCATAAAACATGGCTTGCATATTCGTTACCAATGACGTGTTAAAGCCACTAGGCAAGGATTGATTAAAGAAGCTACAACTAGCAAACATTGCAAACATATTCGTTACCAATGACGTATTGAAATTAGTCGGCAAGGCTTTATTATAGGAACGACATCCTTCAAACATCCTACTCATATTTGTTACCTTTTCCGTATTAAAACTGCTCGGTAAGGATTGGTTATAGAAGCTACATCCAGCAAACATTCCAAACATATTCGTCACTTTTTCTGTGTTAAAATTACTGGACAAAGCTTGGTTATAGACGCTACAACCAGAAAACATTCCAAACATACTCGTTACTGACGAAGTATTAAAGCTAGTGGGTAAGATTTGGTTATAGGACTCACAATCCCTAAACATCCAGGTCATATCTGTTACCGAAGATGTATTAAAGCCACTAGGTAAGGGTTGGTTGAAGGCTATGCATCCCAAAAACATAGAATTCATATTCATTACGGACGATGTATTAAAGCTACTGGGCAAGGGTTGGTTATAGAAAATACAGCCCAAAAACATCCCAAACATATTCGTTACTGATGACGTATTAAAACCGTTGGGTAAAGGATGATTATAGACCCTACAAGTAGAAAACATCCCGCTCATATTCGTTACCTTTTCCGTATTAAAACTACTGGGTAAGGGTTGGTTATACACACTACAACTTAAAAACATATAACTCATATTCGTTACAGCTGATGTGTTAAAGCCGTTGGGTAAAGGCTGGTTAAAGGAGGCACAATCAGCAAACATCCAACTCATATCCATTACAGAAGCAGTATTGGGTACATCCGTAGCATTGAGTACCATGTTGTTACAACCATAAAAAGCATTCCCCATGCTTGTCCAAGCCACATCGCCCCATTGCTCAATCGAGGTCAGGCGGCTTTTATCAGAGCCTCTGTTCATTATAAATCGTTGGAAGTTGGTCGGTAAAATGCGTAATTCAATGGTAGCATTAGCGGGTAAACCTGTGATGGTGGCCGTAGCACCCGTAAACGTACCCGACCCGCTCGTTCCTGAGGGAACGGTTTCCCAAGTATAATTAACTGTGCCTGAGGTCGCTACTCCAAAACTCAACTGCGTAGTTCCCGAACCCGCTGTAGCCAAATTCCAGCGAGTGATGAAAGGGCGGTTTTGAGCTGTCAACTGTTGGCTCATTAGCAAAGCCACAAAAAATAAAAATAGTTGTTTCATACTAGCAATTATATACTATTTTAATGATAGTTTTTTTATTACTTAGCTAATTTATAGTTATCTGTAAAAGTATTGTTATTGCCACACTACTTTGGATATATTAGTTCAATACTAATTACACAAAAACAAGTATAGAAAATAAATACCCCGATGGCGCGAGCATCCCCGCTCGTGTCATTTATTAGTAGGCTTCTAGCCTTCTGTTTTCCCTACCAAGGCTAGAAGCCTAGGAATAGTCAGCACGAGCGGGGACGCTCGCGCAATCGTAAGACGCTCGCGCTATCAAAATTTACTGTATTTTTGGCCGTTCATTTGTTTCAACATTGATTTTATGCTTTTCTCCCCTCCTTCTTTTGAATTTACGGACGCGTCCCGCATTGTTGTTGATACCCTCAAACCCGTCGCTTTTGATTCGCCTGACCACTTGATACCTTGGGGCACAGCCAACGACAATAGCCGCAATTACCGTTTCAATGAGAAAGTTTACCAAGTATTTGCCTCTTTTCCTCGGCCTTGGAAAATTTTAGACATGGGTTGTGCGGGCGGTGGGTTCGTCCGCGATTGTCTAAACGATGGTTGTTTTGCCGTCGGACTGGAGGGAAGTG
Source organism: Runella defluvii (assembly GCF_014195535.1). GTDB lineage: Bacteria > Bacteroidota > Bacteroidia > Cytophagales > Spirosomataceae > Runella > Runella defluvii. The sequence continues at coordinate 164,716 of NZ_JACIBY010000011.1, forward strand.
ATTATTCCAAAAAATTTAAACGCGCAGAGTGGGCTACCATCCCCGACAATTTGTTTACCTGCGATGTCACCGAAAATTTTGATATTTCAATCCAAACCCAAACCAAACAAACGCCCGTTCAGTTTGAATTAGTGACTTCGTGGGAGTTGATGGAGCACATTGCCGAAGAAAAAATTGAGGTCGTGGCCTCCAACATCAAGAAGCACCTCGCCCCCCACGGCTTGTGGATTATGAGCGTTGCCACGGTGGACGATATTGTCAACGGCGTCAATCTTCACCAAACCGTCCAACCCAAAGAGTGGTGGATTAAAAAATTTGAAGGGCTCGGGTTGTTCCACCAAGCCGCTTTCGTGGATTTTTTTAATACCCAATTTGTTCGTGGCGGCACCAAATACAGCGGCGCGGCTAGCGGCAGCTTTCATTTGGTATTATCGGCAGCGCCCCAACACGCCCCTCAAATCCCCCCGCTTGGCCTTCGCGACAAATTATTTGATGCTTGGCTCGGCAGTACTTGGCAAAAAACCTTGAAGCGATGGATCATCGGCCCTGCCCGTAAATATTCATAAACGATTTTTTGCTAGCACGAGCGGGGACGCTTGTGCTAGCAATGCCCCTCAAACATTGATGCCACTCATACGAAATAGCACCAAAACCTCTATTTTGCGTGAGAGTTGCTATTATCCAAACTACGCTTTCTACAATTATGAGTAAAACGATAATGAGCAGGTGGGCTTGGGGGGTATTGTTACTTGTGGTGCAAGCTTCTGTGGCACAAGTCGGCCCTTGCATTACTTCCATTTCTGCGAATGGAGAAAAAAAGACGCTTTCACCTTCCAATAGTTTACAATTAAACGCCCTCGACGATGAGCTCATGATCGAATGGCAACCCTGCGATTGTCGGTACCGATACCGTTTGGAAGGCTTAAATGCCGATACCGTTTCGTTGACCTATCCCATCGCTATGTTTACCAACCTCCAAGGAGGCGATTACACCTTTTGGGTACAAACACAGCAAAACAACGTCTGGTCGAAGCCCACTCGCCTCCTCCTGCAAGTAGAAAAAAGCATCACCGAAGAATGGTGGTTTTGGCCTGCCGTTGCGGTCTATATTTTGTTGTTGCTTGGTGCTGCCATTTATTTCTTTTTACTCTACAACTTTCGCCAAAAACTCAAACTCCACAGCCTTCGCAATCGCATCGCGGCCGATTTGCACGACGAAGTAGGCGCGACTTTGAGCAGCATCGCCATCGCTACTCGCTTGGTAGAAAAGAAGGTGGGAGCGCAAACCCCTGACGTGCTACCCATTTTACAACAAATCAAAACCGACTCCGAAGAAAGTATTCAGAGTATTCGTGATACAGTTTGGACCCTCAACCCCAACAACGACTCTGTCCATCAGCTTTTTGAAAAAATGCGTTCCGTGGCATTTCAACTGCTTACTCCCCAAGAAATTGCCCTAGATTTTGCTATTCAGCTCACCCCAGAACAAATCAATCAGCTCAAAATAAGCATGGAGCAGCGGCAAAATGTCTATCTCATTTTTAAAGAAGCCCTCAACAATATCCTCAAACACGCCGAAGCCAGTAAAGTATCAGTAAACTTAAGCATGACCAACGAAGGGGAACTTAGAATGCTTATTGGGGACAATGGCCGTGGCTTTGACGCAACGCAAGGCTACGAGGGAAACGGCCTCAAAAACTTCAAAAAGAGGGCGTTGGACAGCTTCATGGAGACCACACTTACCTCAAAGATTGGCGAAGGAACTCGTTTGGAAGTCATCGTAGTGCCCGTTTAAGGGTGGTTTTGCGCCTACCCGATTTGGGGGGATGACCGCAGGATAAATTTCGATTGTTTTGTATCGAAGTTTTGAGATAAAATAATCAATTTGGCGGTACCAAAACCTAATGCCGCCCCTAAACACTCTACTGCATGATTCGTGTAGTTTTGTTTGAAGACAACAAAAGTTTTCGCCAAAATTTGGCCCTGTACTTGGCCAGTTCGGACGAGATTTTTATGTGTGCTTCGTTTGGTGATGCAGAAGGTTGTGTCAGCAAAATCCAACGGTACAAACCTGACGTTGTTTTGATGGATATTCAGATGCCAGGCATGTCGGGAATTGAGGCGTTGCAGGCCATCAAAGCGACGCTTCCCGACACGAAAGTGCTGATGCAGACCGTCTTTGACGACGACCACCGCGTGTTTTCGGCCATTTGTGCAGGCGCCAACGGCTACGTCCTCAAAAACCCCGACCCCGAAGTGATGCTTCAGGCCATCATTGACGTCCACAACGGCGGCGCATGGATGACGCCCAGTATTGCGGCCAAGGTATTGCGAATGTTTCAAAGTCAGTTCATCAAAACCCAGCCCACCTACGTAGCCCTTACCGACCGCGAGCGGGAGATTTTGGGCTGCATGGTCAAAGGCATGAGTTATAAGATGATTGCCGATGCCTGTTCACTGAGTTTTCATACGGTGCATTGGCACATGAAAAATATTTACGAAAAACTCCACGTCAACTCCGCCCCCGAAGCCGTGGCTAAGGCAATAGAGGGGAAGATGGTGTGATAGATACTTAACTGATTTATAAACCTTTTAAACATTTACGACGATGTCAGATGAATTGTCAAAAATCACCTTAACAATTGATAGCGGAAAACTTCTTAAAATGTTCGCTCCCTATGATAGTGATAAGGTTTTCAATGAAGAATACAGACCTTTAAGAGATGAATATTGGGGGAGCATTTCAAAAGTGAGAAAAGATGATAGAATTTCGAAAATAAAATATGAATCTAAAGAGGTTAAGGATATTCTCAACAACTCTAATATTGGCATTTGGTTAGAACTAATTGATGTTGATGATAAAGACAAAGTATCAATTACTCTCCATTCTTATTCCATAAAAGATTTAGAGCAAGATTTAGAGGTAAATTCGGATGCCGAAAAACTAATAATAACTCAAGAAAGTATGGAACAAGCTATTCGTATATGGGAAAATCAATGGTCTACACACAATTTCTCAAAGATAGGATTCAGTATTGGTAAAAGCTCAAAGGGGAAATACATTGTATTTATTCATCCAATGACCGATGATAATTTTCATCATGAATCTGATTGGCCTGTACGTGTTCCAAGAGAAGATTAATCGAATAGTGTATGATAACAGAACTTGAAACTTATCTTGAATATACTGCGATATTGATTATTGCACTCAAAGGTGTGATGGTTGGCGTAGCCATTGCCAATAGAAAAATATTGAATTTAAGTAGCTATAAATGGATACTTAAATTTATAGTTTTTTTGGCTTTTATATCTTTAGTCGAGTGGGTTTTAGGCAGATTTGTTTTGAGTAAATCATTCCCTTATTACGCCTCTCATTTAAAGCCACTCATGGAAACTCTTGGTATTGTAACACTTTCTTTTTTTAACCCTATTCATTACCTGATTCGCTTCATTTTCTTAGGGCTATTTTTTAGAGATTCTCTCCAAAACCCTACTTCAAAAAAAGTTTTTCAGTACGCTATTTGGGTGTTGGTGATATTTGAGTTCGTTCAGGTGTTTGTATTCAAGAGTTATCAAGGATATGATTCTCTTTCTTCCACTATCAAAAACTTCTTTGTTTTGGGTGGCGCAGGCCTGTTGTTGTATCAGTTGTATAGAGCACCGAATGTTAGCCTGAGCCTCCAAAAAAACTCTTATTTTTGGATATGTTTGGGGCTTATTCTGCCTGCTTTGGCCGAGTTGTTTTTGGAGTTTGTTTTTACTAAGCTTTATCAAACGGATTTGATAAGTTTCTACAAGCTATACTTGGTGCGCAATTCTAGCCAAATGATTGGTTTTACATTACTCATAGTAGGCGTTTGGCAAGTCAAATACCTACGTTTCTTGCCTAAAATGTACTAATACAGTCGAAAATTTTTCCTAATATATTTTTCAAAGGCCGCCGATAAGCGGCCTTTTTTTATTTTATCCTAATTTCAATATCCACCCAAATTGGCGGGTGCTTTAGAGGGGATTATACGCCAATTTTGTGTTGTTCAAATAATTCTTCACCTAAAATCAATAAAAAAAATGGAAGCATTATCTAATGTATCAAGGGTAGTACTGATAGTTCTTTTTTATTTTTTATTACTGCCGAATGAATTGATTTCTCAGGTAAAATATCGAAAAACCTTTAACTACTTACGAGGTAAGATTAGTAACCCTGAGCAGTTTTTGCAAAAAAGTAAGTTTGCCCTACGCGATAGCATTATGGGAAATCCAGCACTAAAAAATCTTCCCTTTAAAAAGAAGATAGAGTTAGCGCACCGTTACCAGCCAACCCTTGGGGGAGTAACTCCTTGCAACCAGTCCTTTCCCAGTTCTAATTCGGGCAGTACCACTATTAGGGTTATCAGAGCAGGACAGTCATTTTATGAGAACTCTGAACAAGTAGTAGGTACCGTTGTAAACGGCAATTTTGCTTGTACGAGCCGACGTGTAACCGTTGATGCCCAGTTTAACGAACAAGCGTTATTTTTACCTGACAACGACTTGATTTATCCTGGTGCAATAATCAATGGTACAAGTGTTCCTAACGGAAGCCTTAGCGTTTACAGTTTACCCCCTAACGTAAGAAGGATGCCTTATCAAATCTCAGCATTAATAGCGTCTGGCAGTCACTCTACTCTACAAACCGTTGATACTTTGTACAACAGAGCGGAAGTAATCAGAAAAGTTAATAATTTAGTTCGGAATGCAATAGTTCCTCAAACTTTTTCTCTTGAATTTATTAAAGGATCAAACAGAGAAGAGTTTACTGCAAAGTTGGGTTCACGAACTACAGCTCATTTGGGTCCCGAACTAATGAGTTTGCTTGCGGGTGTACCTTTGGCAGTAGATGTAGAACAAGAGACTCGACTTGATGCACAAAATAATCGTCAAACCAGCTACATGCTTATCAAAGTGCTGCGTACTTATTTTGATATCAGTGCAGATCCGCGTAATGACGATCCAAGGAATTTTTTCAATAATCCTAATAATATTGATTGCAACGCTATGTATGTTGCCTCAGTAACTTATGGCAGTATGGCGTATATTTTGGTCAAAACCACCAGAACTGATGCAAGAATTGAGGCTCTTTTTTCCAGATATGCTGGAGCTAATTTTGAAGACTCTAACGTAAGAACGAGTTTTACCGCAGAGCTAAACGCTGTTTACAATACCAATGAAACAACAATTACTGGCACAGTAATCGGCGGGCCCGCCAATACCGTTAATATTGGAACGGGCAATGCGCTGGCAAACTACATAACGAACCTTCCAGAATGGTCAATTAATACAGGGCTTGGTACACCATTGGCATATACGCTCCGCTTTCTAACAGATGACACATTTGCTACTCTTGCTATCAATACTTCTTTCAATGTGCAAAATTGTACTCGTATTGCTGAAAATTATGAACTAAAACTGACGAGTATAGAGTGTGAAGAACAAGAAGATTTTTTTGGGAATGATGACATTTTTGGGACAATCAGGGTAAGACGTTCGGGTGGAAGTCGCATAACACCTTCTAATTGGCACAAATTCTGGAAGCAAAGTAGAAATAATCCAGTCAGCTTTAATTCAGGTAGTAGTATTACTACTAATGGGTCAAGAACCTATAAAGTGCCATTAAATAGCCCTAATCCATCTGTTAGCATTGAGACAAGACTTAAAGAAAAAGACACGGACCCTGATGATATTCTTAGCAATGATTCTGATATTAATTTACGAACGACCCAGGCAACAATGATTCCCCTTAGTGTAGGTGGTGCACGTTATTATCTACATTTTAAGGTAAGACCTATACCTCAATAATGGTTCAAAGCCACTTCTCCCGAAGTGGCTTTTTGGTTTCTCGGCCTTCGAAAAACCACCAAAATTGGGGGGGCTAAGCTACCCAAACATTTGCCAATTTTACCTCGCACAAAACGTGAGAACACTATCCCCTTAAACGTATGAATACATTTCCCAGTCCTCCTTCTACGCTGAGCATTCTACGCAATAAAATACTGGTACCGCTATCTAGTATTGTGCGTCTCGAAGCCGATAAAAACTACACGTACATCATCCTCAACGACGGTCGCCGCTTGATGACTTCACGAAATCTGGGCTCGTACCAAACAGAACTACCCGAATCGTTTGTACGCGTCAATAAAGGATGCTTTCTCAATTTGTATTACTTGAGTCGTCGGCAAGGTCGTCAATTATTGCTTAGCGATGGCAGCGTCATTCCATTGGCACGAAGAAAAATAAAACTCCTCAAATCACTCCCCTCGTCCTTTGTTTAATCAATTATCAATCACCTTACTATTTTCTATCGCTATGAGACTTCTATCCCTTCTTTTACTTTTCTGCCTTTGCGCGTTTATGGCTGCGGCGCAACAAAGCATTGAAATCAAGCCTGGACAAATGACTTTCAAGGGGCAAGGGGCTGACCTTAATGACCGATTGACCTCCAATGCCAACGGAGTAGCCAATTTCAAAACCAAGCAAGAAGTAATAGTTTTACACAATTATTTTGCGCCAGGTGGGCCGCAAAGTTTCCTTTCGAGAATTCCTACGAAAATGGACCTTGATCTTGTTTATCATGAGAAAAAAAATAATACAACTTCTAACATAAACGCAACCGACGATACTATCCTAATAGAAGAAACAGGAACCTACCTTATTGACGTAAATACCTTCTGGCCAACTACTTTTGCTGGTGAAATAATGATAAAAGTGCTCTCAAGCGGTCTTTTTGTGGAATCTTTTTATGCAAGACGCACTGCTGACGACCCTAATTATCAGCGATTCACAGGAACAGCAAAACTTACTGGGGGAGATCGTATCTATCTTGAACTAACCCAGACAAATAGTACTAACACCGCCAGAAGTGCCAATTTTTCTGTGAGCGTAACCAAATTATAATAGGCAGTAAAGTAAGTATCATAAAAATGCTTTCTCCACGCCACTTCTACGGAGGTGGCGTTTTTTATGCTCCTTCTCCCCACCAATGCCCTGCGTAGCAGGAGGGTAACGCAAAAATTACCGAGGTACTTTTTCTAATAAGTACAGTTTTTAGACTTCTAATTTGGGCAACTACGATTATTCAGTAAATTTGCCCCCGTTTTTGGGACTTATTTCACCAACAGACATCTTTTCGACCTAACTACTATATGTTTCCACAAGCTACACCGTCGATTCCTGGCGTAATACAGTCTATCCCTCTCCAAAACTACGTGTTGTTGGCGACAACACTGTTCGTGATAGGCATTCTGGGGGTATTGACCCGTCGCAACGCGCTGATCATTTTTATGAGCGTCGAACTGATGCTCAACGCCGTTAACCTCTTACTTATCGCCTTTTCAACCTACAAATCTGACCCCGTTGGCCAGGTTTTTGTGTTTTTTATCATGGCGGTTGCTGCCGCTGAAGTGGCAGTAGGGTTGGCGATTATTGTGATGATCTATCGCAATACCCGAACCATCGACATTGGTTTCTTGAATAAATTGAAATGGTAATTAAAAGTTGTTGTTTGTTATCCGTTAATTGTTAATCGTTGAACAGCCACCGCTTCTAAACAGTTAACAATTGACCACTAACGTTTCAAAAATATATGTCTCCATCCTTACTTATTCTTATACCCTTGTTGCCACTGATTGGTTTTACCATCAATGGCATAGGTTTTCGGCACGTTCCCAAGAGCCTAGTGGGGGTCATTGGTTCGGCCGCTACGTTGGGAGCTTTTATCATTTCCATCTTGGCATGGAACAGCTTCGACGGTCAGCCTCAAGTGGTAAAACTTTTTGATTGGATTTCAATTGGGCAACTTACGATTCCTTTCTCGTTCCAAATTGACCAGTTATCGTTGTTGATGCTGATGGTCGTGACGGGCGTAGGTTCGTTGATTCATATTTATTCGATTGGCTACATGCACCACGACGAAGGCTTCGGGAAGTTTTTTGCCTTCCTTAATCTCTTCTTGTTCTTCATGTTGCTGTTGGTGATGGGTTCTAATTACGTCATCATGTTTATCGGATGGGAAGGCGTAGGACTTTGTTCTTATTTGCTCATCGGTTTTTGGAACAAAGTAACCAACTACAACAATGCCGCCCGCAAAGCCTTCATTATGAACCGCATCGGGGACTTGGGCTTTTTGTTGGGGATTTTTATGATTATCCAACACTTCGGCTCAGTTGAGTACCTCGAAGTATTCAATAAAGCAGCCAACGGCGGTTTTGGCATCAACGATACAGTGATTGTAACCATCACGGCGCTCTTGTTTGTAGGTGCGATGGGAAAATCAGCCCAGATTCCACTTTACACGTGGCTCCCTGACGCGATGGCGGGGCCAACGCCTGTATCGGCCCTTATCCACGCTGCAACGATGGTGACGGCGGGTATCTACATGGTGATTCGCTCCAACGTGCTCTATTCGTTGGCACCTGCTACCCTCGGTTTTGTGGGAGGCATTGGTTTGTTGACCGCCTTGGTAGCAGCGTCGATTGGTTTGTATCAAAACGACATCAAAAAAGTATTGGCTTACTCTACCGTGAGTCAATTAGGATATATGTTTTTGGCGTTGGGCGTGGGGGCTTACACCTCAGCCATGTTCCACGTTATGACGCACGCTTTCTTCAAGGCGTTGTTGTTCTTGGGAGCAGGTAGTGTGATTCACGCCATGTCTGACGAGCAAGACATTCGCAACATGGGTGGTTTGCGCAAGCATTTGCCCGTTACTTTCTGGACATTTACGATTGCGACTTTTGCCATTGCGGGTATTTTTCCACTTTCAGGTTTCTTCTCGAAAGATGAAATTTTGGCGCACGTATTTGAGCACAACAAAATCATGTGGGCGCTAGGAATTGTGGGCGCGATGATGACGGCTTTTTATATGTTCCGTTTGTTGTTTGTAACGTTCTTTGGAGACTTTCGTGGAACGCATGAACAAGAACACCACTTGCACGAGTCTCCAGCTACCATGACCATTCCATTGATGGTGTTGGCCGTATTGTCGGCCGTGGGTGGTTTGATGAACATTCCGCACGTATTGGGCGGCGGCGAAGCCTTGGGGCACTTCATGGCACCGTTGTTTGAAGGGTCAAAACAAGTAAACCCTGCGCTTTTTGAAGGTCACCTTGAACATTCAACCGAATATATTTTGATGGGTGTGTCGGTAGGTGCGGCAGTGTTGGCGATTGGGTTTGCGTACAGCTTGTTTATCAGCAAAGCAGTGGTTCCTGCGGCCGACAAAGACGTGACAGGTTTCCCCAAAGTACTTCAAAACAAATACTACATCGACGAGTTATACGATTCGGTGTTTGTGAAGCCCATCAGCAAACTTTCAGATATTCTTTACAGCTTCGGTGAGTTCTTGATTGATGTCATCGTCAACGGCTCGGGCCGTTTGGTACAGTTTTTAGGCGGCCGTCTTCGTTTGTTGCAAACGGGTGAAACAGGCTTCTACGTGTTTGCGATGGTGATTGGTATCGTCCTTGTATTGGCGTGGAATTTCTTACTGAAGTGAAATTTTTGATACATTCTGAAATCGACATTTTAATATGCTTACTCTTTCACTTATACTCATTCCGTTGATTGCAGGGGTGATTACGTTACTCACCAAAAACAACAGCGCAAAGCAGCTGGCCCTGGTTGGGGCGGCGATTGAGCTGGTTTTGGCAGTGGTGATTTACGCTCAATTTCAATCTACGGCGGCTCAACAGTTCAGTTTCAGTTACCCTTGGATTCAATCAGCGGGGATTTCGTTTGCAGGAGGTATCGACGGCATCAGCATCTTGCTCGTGATGCTTACGGCCTTCTTAACGCCGCTCATTGTTCTCTCGACCTTCCGTCAGCCTTACAAAAATGCTTCGACGTTTTATGCGCTTATCCTCTTCATGCAAGCTGCTTTGATGGGGGTATTTACCGCAACCGACGCATTCTTGTTCTATTTATTCTTTGAAGCTGCCCTTATTCCTATCTATTTCTTGGCGGCAGTTTGGGGCGGCGAAGACCGTATCAAAGTCACTTTCAAGTTTTTTGTTTATACCATTTTCGGAAGCTTGTTTATGCTCGTGGCGTTGGTGTATTTGTACTACCAAACCACTTCAGCACAAGGACATACGTCTGAAATTTCGGCTTTTTATAAATTAGCCCTCGATGCCCAAAAGCAAGGCTGGATTTTCTGGGCTTTCTTTATTGCTTTTGCGATTAAGATGCCTGTGTTTCCATTCCACACTTGGCAGCCCGATACTTACACCGAGTCTCCAACGCCTGCAACCATGCTTTTGGCGGGTATCATGCTTAAAATGGGGGTTTATGGGGTGATTCGTTTTGTGTTGCCAATCGTTCCGTTAGGTTTACAAACGTGGGGAACAACGGCCATCGTTTTGTCGGTCATCGGAATTGTTTACGGTTCTATCATCGCCATTCAGCAGCGCGACATGAAACGCCTCATCGCGTATTCATCGTTTGCGCACGTAGGCTTGATGTCGGCGGGGGTATTTTCCCAAACCCTTAGCGGCGTACAAGGTGCGTTGATTCAGATGTTGGCCCACGGAATCAATGTCGTAGGTTTGTTTTTCATCATCGAAATTATTTTCTCTCGTACCAAAACGCGTAACATCGAGCAATTGGGCGGTATTACCCAACGTACGCCTCATTTGACAGTTTACTTCATGATTCTGATGTTGGGCAGTGTTGCACTTCCATTGACAAACGGTTTCGTAGGTGAGTTTTTGTTGCTTCGTGGGGTATATGAGTCAAACATTTGGTTAGGGGCAATTGCGGGTACTACCATCATTTTGGGTGCGGTTTACATGCTTCGTTTGTTCCAAAAATCAATGTTTGGCGCAAAATCTGCATTCACTGAGCACTTTGCCGATTTGTCGTTTAGTGAGCGTGCGGTATTGGTGCCGTTGGTCATCATGGTTTTCTGGATGGGGCTTTATCCTAACTCTTTCTTGAAGCTGACCGAGCCTGCGGTAAGTAACCTATTACAAATGATTCATTATTAATTTGAGAGTTTTTTAAGCGGTCGCAACGGCGAACCGCCCCGTTTCAAATTGAAAAATTAAACAAAATGCTTCCAATCATACTTCTTTCCATACTTGGCCTTCTGGTATTGTTTTTGGGTTTTCAAAAATCGAAAAATATACTACTACCTGCCACACTCTTGGTACTGGTTATTACCTTGATTGCCAACTTTGCTAACTGGAACGATGCACCGTCGTTGTATTTCAAAGGAATGCTTTTCGAGAATAAGCTTACGATGGCTTTTTCGGGCATTGTGTTGATTTCGGCTTTGTTGATTTCAGCGCTTACACGCGGTTTTATCGACGATGAGGCTGCCCAACCTGCCGAATACTACGCCATTATGTTGTTTTCGTTGGTAGGAGCCATCATTATGATTGGATACGAAAACCTACTCATGCTCTTTGTAGGCGTCGAAATCCTTTCGGTTTCTATGTACGTACTGACAGGTAGTGATAAGCGCAATTTACGCTCCAACGAAGCCGCCCTTAAATACCTCTTGATGGGTTCGTTTGCGACAGGAATTATGCTTTTCGGAATGGCGTTGTTGTACGGCGCTACGGGTTCATTCAACCTGACAGCCCTCAAATCATACGTATTAACAAACCCTAGTCCGTCGGTTATGATGTACGTAGGTTTGTTGATGTTGTTGATTGGTATGCTTTTCAAAGTATCAGCTGCTCCTTTCCACTTCTGGACTCCCGACGTCTATGACGGAGCACCAACGGTGTTTACGGCCTTTATGTCAACCATTGTAAAAACAGCAGGTTTTGCGGCCATTTACCGCCTGCTTTCGGGCTCGTTTTCGGGTGCCTATACCTTCTGGTGGTCAACCCTAGCGGGTATTACAGTGCTGACGCTGTTGGCTGGAAACATTACGGCAGTTTACCAAAATAGCTTCAAACGCATGATGGCTTATTCGAGTATTTCGCACGCGGGCTACTTGCTTCTGAGCCTTACAGCTCTTAGCTCACAGTCTCAAGATGCGATTGTTTTCTACTCGTTGGCGTATTCATTAGCTACCATCAGCGCTTTTGGCGTGTTGATGATTGTTGGGAAAGAAACGGGCGTACGATCAAACGAAGTGAGCGAAAACTTCAACGTTTTCAACGGTTTGGGCAAGAAAAACCCGCTCTTGGCTTTCGTCCTAACGGTGTCGATGCTTTCACTCGCTGGAATTCCGCTTACGGCTGGGTTTTGGGGTAAATTCTTTGTATTCTCAAGCGTCGTAGAGCGTGGCTTGACGTGGATTTTGATTGTGGCCGTTTTGATGTCGGCTGTGGGTATTTATTATTACTTCAAAGCCGTGATTGCCGCTTACATGCGCGAAGGCGAAGGAAATGCCATCAAAGTGCCACAATTCTACCGTTTGGTGTTGATTGTAACAACCATCATTACCCTTTTCTTCGGGTTACTTCCCGATTTGTTAAAAGGGTTAGTATAAAGCAATAAGTGGCGTTTTAAAGGGAACCGCGCCGAATCAGGCCAAAAGGGTTTTTGAGATTCATCACCTTTCCTTTTAGAATCAACTCTGCCGCTGTACGCCCCATTTGGCTGTGGTTTGTCGAAATAACGGTGATTCCATTGGCCAAAACCTCTTTAAGGGGCGTATCATTAAAAGATACTATTCCTACCTCTTCACCCAAGACCAGGCTTTGTAGTCTGGTCTTTTTTACTAATTCGGCCAAATCCGAATCTTCCAACACAATGTAGGCGCGGCCTTTGAGAACTTCGTCGTCGGACGCCTTGCCGATAATTCGTCCTTGCTTGTGGTAGTGTGCACAGAAGTTGCGGAAACCGCGTACAATCTCAGGTGGATACTTTACATCCTGCGGAAACACGAGTACCATTTCCTCGTATTTACTCAGCAGGTCTATTCCCGACTGCAAAGCACCGTAAATATCGTCCGTAAAATCTTGGTAAACGCTGGCGTATTCTCCCGAAAAATCCGAAAACTCGCGGTCGAGTAAAATGAGTTCTTTGGGGTCAATCTTTTTGAGCATCGACAATACCGACACGCGGTCTGCCTCGTCATAAAAGTGCGGCATGATTACGTAGTAGTGATAATGCCCGATGCTCTCTTTCATAATGTCGTCGAACACCCGTACGTTGCCATGATGTATGTGTAACGTCACTGCTGCGCGGTCGCCCAAGGTACTCACAAAAGCTTCATACACGGCTTTTTTGTAGGCGCTGAGTTTGTTCATCACCAACAACACCCGCATTTGCTTTGGCTTTTCGTTCAAAATATAAAAGCCTTTCCCGCGTACGGAGTCAATCACTCCCAGTGCTTTGAGTTCTTTATAGGCTTTTTCGACAGTGTCGCGCGCTAAATAGTACTCTTCACTCAGTTCGTTGATGGAAGGAAGTTGGTCGTCCTGTTTTAAAACACCACGTTCAATCGAGCTAATCACCGATTTTACAATTTGCTTGTATTTAGGGGTTTTAGCGTCGTGGTCAAGATGTAGGGTAAAGCTCATGCGAAGTAAGGCTTATTGGCCATGTTACTGCCAATTTGGACAGTAAGTAATAGCTTGTTGTGGGCTAGTCATTCATCAAAGTTACTTGTTTTGCGCTTTTTTCGCCTTTTTTTGCTGTTGTTTTTTCTTTATCTCTTTCAAAGGGTTCTTGTGCAACGGCACTTTTTGTCCCAACAATTCTCGAATAACAACAGAGGCACAGACGCTTCCAAAAGTAGCGGGCAAGTACGAAATGGTTCCGTAGGCGGAACGTTTAAAGTTATTCCCATCCGTCAGCATCAACGAATCCTTTTGCACTTTTTCGGTCGAAAACACGGCCGTTATGCCTGACGTAATCCCGTATTTTTTGAGGCGCTTGCGAACGTAATGGGCTAAAAAACACTCGTACGTATCAAACAAATCAGCTACTTTCAACTGAGTGGGGTCGTATTTCCCCCCCGCTCCCATCGAACTTACCAACGGATAGTTATACTCGCGCGACGTTACCAAAAGGGTCAATTTTGGGGTGATACTGTCGATGCAATCCATCACGTAGTCGTACGAGGCTGCACCAAGAATATCGCGTACTTTTTGAGGGGTCAAAAATTCTTTAATCACCGTTAGTTTCAACTCGGGATTAATGGCCAACAAACGTTCCGCCATCAATTCGGCCTTTGACTGCCCGTGGGTGGTTGCGAGGGCGGGAAGTTGTCGGTTACGATTGGAAGGGTCAACCACGTCGCCATCGACAATCGTCATCGTTCCTACCCCCGAACGCGCAATAAATTCGGCGGCAAACGAACCGACGCCACCTAGCCCCACCACCAACACGTGGGCTTGTTGAAGTTTATCCAATCCTTCGTCGCCCACCATGAGGCGCGTACGCGAAAGCCATCCTAAATCTGCCATTTCAAACACTATCTTAAATAAATAAAAGAGCCCGCTAGGCTATTTCTGCGAAAACAGTGCTGCAAAGTTAGTCCAAATTTGGTTTTGTAGGTGTCCTGTAGTACACTGCAAATACACAGAAGCTGCTTGATAGACCTCCTCAATGGGAACATCGCGGTCGTCGTTTTCGAGAAAAAGCCGTTCGATGGGCATTTCTTGAAGCACTTTTGTGGCGTTAGAGTTCTCCCGAAGCAATGCCGTTCCCAACGATAGATAAAATCCTTTTTGGAGCAATTGCCGCGCTATTTGCGGTTGGGTATTAAATCCATGAATAATCAAAGGCACTTGCGTTCGTCGGTTTTTATGCCATTGCAACAATTCATTGAAAGCCCGTACACAGTGAATTACGACGGGTTTTTGTGCCCGCTCGGCTACTTGAACTTGTGCTTCAAACACCTGGAGCTGTATTTCTAACGAAAGTGGAATCAAACGATCAAGGCCACATTCTCCTATCATTTTTACTTCCTCTTGAGCTACCCGTCCTTCTAATTCTACCAACTGGATTTGCCATGTTTCAACATCAACATACCAAGGATGAATGCCGACCGATACCCAACGGTCGGGGTCAAAGCCGTACGTAGCCATATCTTGCCCGAGAATAGTTAAAATACTTCGTTCAGCGGGAAGTTCTGACGAATTATGTGTGTGAAAATTTAGAAATTGTTCCAATTTTGCCAAATCATTGTCCTTTGTCAAAGATAGCAAACCTCCCGAAAATTATGGCCGCCATCACCTTTCAGTGCCTTCCCTTCGACCAGCTCAGTTTACGCCAATTGTACGACTTGCTTGCACTTCGCATTGATGTATTTATTGTGGAACAAAATTGCCCTTTTCACGATGCCGACGGAAAGGACTTTTACGCTTGGCATTGCCTTGGTTACGACAACGACGGGGCATTGGTAGCTTATACTCGTTTGTTTGACTTAAACCTATCTTTTGAAGGCTTTACGTCGATTGGGCGGGTAGCTACTTCCAACAAAGTGCGCGGACAAGGAGCAGGAAGGCAGTTGATGACGTATTCTATTGAGCAATGTGAAAAATTATTTGGGCACCAACCCATCAAGATTGGCGCCCAACAGTATTTGTTAACGTTTTATGAATCGTTTGGTTTCAAATCAACGGGCGAAGATTACCTCGAAGACGGGATTCCCCACACGATTATGATTCGGGAAGCTTAATCGAGGTTATCGGTTTTGATGTCTTCAAACTGTTCGACGTTTCCAAACGCGTAGTGCATTTTCTGACGGTCAAATTCTTTTTCGTGGTTGGCCAACCACACCGTCGCCACGGCATTTCCGATGAAGTTGGTAATGGCTCGGGCTTCGGACATAAAACGGTCAACGCCCAACAACAACGCCAACCCTTCTACGGGAATGGCCTTGAGTGCCGTCAGTGTCGATGCCAATACGATGAAGCCGCTGCCCGTTACACCCGCCGCTCCTTTGGACGTTACCATCAAAATACCGATAATGGTTAGCATTTGGGTCAAATCCAAGTGCACGTTAAACACTTGCGCCAAGAAAATAACGGCCATCGAAAGGTAAATCGTCGTTCCGTCGAGGTTAAAAGAATACCCCGCAGGGACGACCAACCCCACCACCGACTTGGAGCAGCCCATTTTTTCTAGTTTTTCCATCAAAGAAGGCAAAGCCGCCTCCGACGACGAAGTACCCAGTACAATCAAAAGCTCTTCGCGGATGTAGCGCAAAAACTTAAACAAGTCCACCTTGGCCGTCCTGAGGATGTACCACAGCACCACGCAGACAAAGATTCCCATGGTGGTATAAACCGTCACCATCAGTTTTGCAAGAGGTAACAGCGTTTGAATACCGTATTTTCCAATGGTAAATGCCATTCCGCCAAACGCTCCAATCGGCGCAAGCATCATGACGCGGTGCAGTGCTTTAAAAATTACTTTGGAAATAGGCGCGAGAAAATCGATTACCTTTTGCCGTCCCGAATAGTTACTTAGCACCGCCCCAAGCACAATCGCCACAGCAAGAACTTGGAGCGTAGAATTATCCATAAAAAACTTCCACCAGCTGAACGCACCAGCGCTTTTGGTGTATTTAGAAATATCGCCTCCTTTGATGCTATCCGTCACCACACCATCGCCTGGACGGATGACATTGGCCACGATTATCCCAATAATCAGCGCTACGGTCGTTACGACCTCAAAGTACAACAACGCTTTGGCACCCACTTTTCCGACCTTCTTTAAATCGCCCATCGAAATTATTCCCAATGTGATGGTGAGGAAAATAATGGGGTTAATGAAGAGTTTGACCACGCTAATGAACGTTTTGCCCAACATTTCGCTAAAAGTGGCCCCAATTTCAAGTTCTTGACCTAAGAATTTGCCTTTGATGGGTTCATCCAATACTTTCATCAACGCCAAATCGGGTCGAAAATGCCCTAATAAGATGCCAATTGTGATGGCCGTCAAAACCCAAAAGGTCAGATTGGTGAAGAGTTTAGCGAGTCCTGAACGAGATGAAGTCGTTTGCATTGTAGATGTTTAGGGCTTATATTTGTTTAAAACTGATTATGTTATGACTACTACTCAGAAAGTACCGCGTCGTAAACGAAAACTTGAAAAAATCCCTTCCTACTTGGTTTATGAAACCTTGAATGGGAAAGTATTGCCGTACAAAGGCTACAGGGACGTACTAGAAAAAAAGAAAAAAACGGCTGAAATTATGGGTTGTAGTTCATTACAAGGCATTTTGGTTAGTATTATGGTTTGGTTTATTAACAGCCATATTAATCGAAAAAAGTATTTCGTAGCTACCAACGAGATTGGGATTCATATCAGTAAAAACACCAATCTCGCTAATGACATCGCTATTTTTGAAAAAGAAGGGCTGACGCTAAACAACCGTTATTTTGAGGTAGCTCCCAAAGTGGTAGTAGAAATAGACATCAAAATAGATATTGACCCCGACGACCACGATGAAAAATTTAGCTATATCATTGAAAAAGCGCAAAAAATGCTTGAGTTCGGCACCGAAAAGGTGATTTGGGTTTCGACCCAAACCAAAATCATTTTTGTATTTTCAAAAACAGAAACATGGGTCATGGTTCCGTTTGATACCAACATCCCCGTTTTAGACGATTGTGTCCTCAACCTTGCTCAACTTATGCAGGAAGAAGGTATCGAAATCGAATAAAAATAGCTTATTTCCTCCCCCGTAGCCAAAGATAAAGAAAGATTTGACTACCGAAACAAAAATTTATAGCCCGAAACAATGGCGTGTAGATGTGCCGAATCGGCCATCGGCGGAAAGGCAAAACGCGGTTGGGATAACATAACGGGGGAAAGGCTAGGCTGCTGAACGTTCATCAAAGCCATCCGATACCCTGCCTCTTGCACAGCCTGTACGGTAGCTTGGTCGATTTCGGCCCTACTTCCATAAGGATAAACGAAGAGCGATACCTCTTGCTTCAGTTCGGTTTCGAGGCGTTGTTTAGACACTTCCAATTCCATTTTTTTTTCTTCTTGTCCCAAAAAACGTAGCACTCGGTGGGTTTGCGTATGGGATGCGACCCTGTGCCCTTTCGCTACCAATGCCCGAATCTGAGGCCAAGTCATAAAATCGTACCGAAGCCCGTCGGGCGAAGGCACTTCATACGCCCACCCATTTTTTTGGCAAATTTCACGCACAAGGCCATAAATATCCGCCAATTGATGTTGGTAAACGTGCTGTTTAAGCTGTCGTGTCAGGGCATTAATTCCCGCGGGTGTTTCTGGAACTAGGAACGGCGTTTGATAGTCGTTGAGGGGGAGCCAAACGTCTTGCGAAATGGCTTGGTGCAAAAGTACAAACAAATGGTCGCGCCAGATGTAAGGCAAGTCTCGGTCAATCATGGCGGGACAAATCGCAAACAGCGCCGAAATGTCGTGCTTTGCTAAAATAGGCGCCAACACCTCGGAATTGTTGCGCATCCCATCGTCGAAGGTAATGAAAATACCCTTGGCGTTTGGGTTTTCTAATTCCTGAATGGGCTGTACTAGAAAGTGTTTTTTTAAGAAATGAAGTTGTTTGTCGAAGATGGCTGCGGTCACGTCCACATTGTACGTATCAAACGCGGGCAAGGCACTCACAGGAAGAACGTTGTGGTACGAAATAATCCCACGTTTTCGCCCCGCTAAGGCTTGGTAGAGGTGGCTCAGCCCCGTGTAGTACGAGGCTGTCAGCCAGCTATCTCTTACAAAATGCTTGATATTCTTCCCCACCTGTTCGACGTCCTACTTGCTTTTTGGTTTGTCAAAAAAGTTTCTCATAAAAAGCAATTGGTAGCCAATGGCGTTGTTCCAATAAGGCCAATTGTGCCCCCCTGGACGAGAGATATAATCGTGCGGAATATTGCGTTCCAGCAATTTGTCGTGCAGGTTGTTGTTGACGCGGTAAAAGAAGTCATCGCTGCCGCAATCAATAATCAGCGCCAGCGAGTTGGGGGTGAGTAAATGTAACAAATTGATAACCGTATTTTTCTCCCAAAGCTCGGGAGCTTCGGCGTATTTACCCAAACGCTTGGCCATGTCCCAGTTGTTAGGAAACGGACGAATATCCACGCCTCCGCTCATACTCCCTGCCGTTCCAAACACGTCTTGGTGTTTAAACGCCAAATAAAGCGCACCGTGTCCGCCCATGCTCAAGCCCGTGATTCCGCGTCCTTCGCGGCTTTTGATGGTTTTGTAACGGCCATCAATCCAAGAAACCAACTCGCTAGAAACATACGTTTCGTAACGCATTGTTGGGTCAACGGGGCTATCCCAGTACCAGCTCGAAAACGCGCCGTCGGGACACACAATAATCGTTTGATATACATCTGCCATACGCTGCATGACGGGGGCTTTTTTTATCCAATCGGCATAGTTGCCGCTGTAACCATGCAACAGATAAACGACAGGAAACTCCTTGGAGCCATCGTACGAGTCGGGTGTGAGTACTACCGCTTTGATGTTTTTTTTCATCGAAGGGCTATACGTTTCTACCGTATCTATTTTTTCGGCCCATACAGACGTACTCCACAAACCAATAACGAGAAAAAGTGCGATTTTTTTGAAAGGTGTCATCGGGTTTATACAACTAGTTGAAATGTTTATCAGCAAAGTTCAGGTATTGTTTCCAATCATACAAGGTGACATCGTGCCCTCCCTCGCGAATATGATAGCCGATTTGCCCTTGCACCGACTGGTTCAGTGGGGGGATGGTTTGGGCAGGAAGTCCTGTTTTCCCCAAAAACAAGTACACGGATTCAGCAGCTTTGGCGGCCGCAAATTCTCCTTGCGGGTCTGCACCTTTGTCGTCCACGGCACTGGCAATATACACAGGTCGCGGCGCAACCAGCGAAATCACTTGGTGCTGGTCGAAGGGCAGCAGGGTATCTCTGTCCATGTATTTCTTAAAACTAGCAGCGTACCAGTGCGGAAAAACCGTACAAAGCCGACGGATGTTTTCGCCCACGCCACGGTGGAATAACTTGGCTCCTCCCGCACCCGATTCGTTGCTTATAACCATCGCAAAACGCTCGTCGGTAGCTCCTGCCCAAAGCGCCGCTTTTCCCAAACGCGACCAACCAAACACCGCCACCCGCTTGGCATCAATCGCTTTGTCGGTCACGACATAATCCATGGCGCGGCTCAGTGCCCAAGCCCAGGCCGCAATTGTCCCAAAGTTGTCAGTTCGGCCTTGATAGTCGGGATAAATGGGGTGAATCCCCTTCTGAAAGCCCGTTTTAGGGTCGTCAGAAGCAATGTCCTCGCGATAAGCCGTGATGAGGGCGTAGCCCCGCGCAATGATCGTATCAAGCGGCCACTGAGCGGCATTCACACCCCGACACGCTTCGGTAGCGCGGTGGTCGGTGACGCACGATAGCTTTACATATGGATTTCCTTTACCCGATTCCATCCAACTCGTTGTGATTCGAATGGCGGGGTCGGGGTGAACGGCGTGGTTCCCCCAAAAATTCAATCCCAAAATGGCAGGAGCAGGTCGCTGAAGATGATTGGGAATGTACATCAACAAATCCATCCGTGGGCCATCGGCTTTTCCATTAAAATAGACCGCAATTTGCTTGCGAGTAGCTTTGCCATTCAAGGCATTCTTGTCCACATCAAACACCTCAAACTGCATTTCTTTGGGACGCGGTGGGGCTTGCCCGTACATTTCTGAGGTAAACATCCGAAGTAGTTCAGGACGCCGCTCCTTGTGCCACTGTTTGGCATTTTGCACACGTTTCCCATTCGCCAAAATAAGCGGATTTGGAAGTGCCTTTTGCGCCCAGCCTAGACCCGTACTCAGCACAAAAAACAGACTCAAAAATCGTAACTTTAGCATCATTTTATACTTCTGACAGTTGCTGCGTCAGTACTTCAAAGGCTTTTTTGGCTTCGCTATCAAAATTGGTCCAACGGCCCTCAATCGACAATCCGCCACGGTATTTGATTTTTTTCAATGCCTTGAAATATTCTCTAAAATCATCGCCTACAACCCCAGGAGCCGTACGGTTTTGTTTTTCAGCAATGTGGCAGTGTACGATGTATTTGCCATATTTGACAATTTGCTCGGGGCCTTCGTTGTCTTTGAGCATGTGGTAAATATCGCATAACAACCGAAAACGAGGGTGATTGACGGCTTCGATGATTTCAACTCCTTCAGCCAAGCTGTTAATAAAATTGGTTTCGCTACGGTTGAGGGGTTCTAAAGCCACCGTAATCCCGTGTTTTTCGGCCAAAAGTGCCATTTTTTTGCTCACTTCCGTATGTTGTTCTTTGGCCTTGGCGCGGTCAAAACCTTCGGGAATGGTGCGCGATGCACTACTTCCAAACACGACGTAAGGTGTACCACATTCTTTGGCACGTTTAAATGCCAAATCAGCTCTTTCCAACAAAGCTTCGTGGTTGGCGTTAGGCCCTACTGATTTGATACTTCCTGGAATAAACGACACATACGAACGCAACGGTACACCCGTCGTTTTGAGTGCTTCGACGTTTTTGGCGTATTGTTCGTCGCCCCCTTTGTCAGGAATCAAGAAACGACCCACGTTTTCTTCAACGTACGAATAACCAATGCTTTTGAGCAGCGCCGCTTTGTCGTAGGACGTACAAATACCCAACGGCAGCGAAAGTTTGCGGCTTTCTTCCGCCCAAAGTGCCGCCTCTGCCAAAGAACTTGATGCAAGGATGCTTCCAACGGCTCCTGCGCCTAATTTTAAGAAATCTCGACGGCTACTCGTCGTGTGTTGTAGTGGTTTCATTCGATGCAAGGGATTATAGGTAACAGAAGGCACAAAGCCTGTTTTTTTTACTATTTATTTCGACACAATTACATCCGACAAGCGCGATGCGGGGGTCACTTTTAGGTCTTCCATCACCCCATTTTTGATACGGCCTTCAATCGTCGTTTGGTAGGGTGCGTGTAACTTAAACGTGGCATTCCAGTCTTTGGGCCATGCTGGCAGCAAAACTATTTTTCGACCGTCGGTTTGCAACAGCATTTCTTGCAGCCCAATCATAGCCGAACCACCCCAATTATGGTCGGGCGTCCAGTCAAACCCTGGCCCCCAAAAGGTTGGGAAACGTAAGTCGGCATCTTTAAATTTGTTTCGAGTAAGTTCAGCGGCCTCTTCTACTAACCCAAGTCGCGCCGCAAAAATGTTGTGCTGACGCCAGCCCACGTGACTTTTATATTTCTGAACGTGCGGGTCGTAGCGATAGGTATTTTGGGCAACTTCCAACTCAGGCTTTCCGACCCCATACAGCCCCCACGGAAACACGGGATACAACTGCGGCGCTTCGGAGTTTTGTACCCGCATCCACGCCACGGCGGGGGCCAGGGTTTTATATCCGTCGATTTCCTGCAAAGGCAAGGGAGGCAAACGTTCCAGCATAGTCGTCCACTTTTGGCGTTGGGAAGTGGGCAAATAATAATCGGGAAGCTCAAGCATACGCGTCAAAATCACCTTCAAAGCCGAAATCACCGTGGTCGAATTGTAGGTCATTTTGTACGTTTCACAAGCCGAGCTTGGGTAAAACACATACTGACCTTTTTCATCGAATGCCTTGGTGCCGCGTTGCTTAGCGAGCCCTTGGTAATGTTCATCAAAAAACGTCAGGCAGCTTTCGATAAAAGGCACGTACGTTTGAATATTCCGTCCTTCATAACGCTCTGTTTCGAGCATCATCAAACAAAACTCAAACACCGTATCCCATTGGTATTCGAGCCACGCGTTGTATTCCATTCCTGCATCGTAACCTTCGGGGCGCTTGTAGCCGTACTCAAAGGGATTGGGCAAACCAAAATTTTCGATTTGCTCCGTAAAACACGCCCCATTGTGGTTCCAATACACTTTTGAACGCAGCTCGGCATTGGTCTGCGAACGCAAGTAAAAGTAAAATTGGGGTTTCATCAACTCAAAATCGCCGCTTTTGAGCATCGGAAAATACACCAATCGCTGGTTTTGGGCAGTCATAGTTCCTCCACCCCACAAGCGAAAATCGGGCGTGTGATTGTATTTTTTATCCACAAATTGTGGGTCAAATGTGAATAACCCACCGTTAAATTTCGTAGGCCATTGCCCAAAGGCATTGCAGCCCAGTTGGTAGCGAAAAAGGTGGTAATTGCGCGAAATAGTGCTGTCTTTTCCCTCAATAAAAATGTAGCTTCGTTCCCAAAACTGTTTCCACCAAGCACGGGTCTGCGCCAAGGCTGTTTGTTGGGTTCGGGTAACTTCTTGCTGTCGGCGGACTACCGTACTTTCCCATTCAGCGAGGGTGGAGGTGGGTGCTGTGTTCAGCACTACTTCTAGGTGTTCGGTACGAACGGGACGCGGGGTTTCTAGGTTCCACGCCTTAAAATCAGTATCAAGGTATTTACCCGTGGTAATGCCCGCAGGCCGCATAGTGCGGGAACGCACCGCTCCCCCAAACGTATTGTTTTTGATGGGGTTATACAGTTTTGATTTCACCGATTCCATCCCTTCAAGCTGCACCGTAAAATCAAAAAGAGTGGGTACATCGTCGCGGTTTCGGTGGTAAAACCACAGTTCGTTGCCACGAAAAGCGATTTCGTCTTTGTACGTTTTTAGGTCAAATTTCTGGGGTGTTTTGTAGGAGTTTTCGCGAATGGCCGTTCCTTGCACCAAACGGTCTTCGTACCGCCACGATTCGTACGCGGCTTTGATATTGACGGCTTTGTCACTTTGCAACTCCGCGTGCACCACCGAACGAAACACGTCCACCCACAAGTGCAAGCGCGTTTTACCGCCACTTATATACACACCGCCGTCTTGAAGCCGCAGTTCTTGCTTAAAATCAGGGCCTGTAAACGGATTAGGAGACAAACGAAGGCGTACCCGCCCCAGTTTGAGCATGGCGTTGTTTTCGTCGAACGTACCACTTTGGGAAAGGTAAAAAAGAACGTCGCCGTCTTCGACCCACACATTCAAGCCGACATCTCCCCCACCACAAGGCATGGATTCGGATGAGTTTTTACTGGGAGTCTTCCAAACAACGTTGTAGTTGGCCAATTGAGCAGGTTGGGCCAAGGTAGAAAGGCAAATTCCCCAACCAAAAACGACCAAAAGTAGATGGGTTCGTAGCGTCACGATGAAAGGCAGGATTAAGAAATAACAAAGGTTGAGTCCAAAAATACCTCATTGCTCTCAGCCTCCCGTCCTGCTACCTCCTGTATGGCGTGGGTTTCTCCACAAGCGTCGCGTCGGTTTTGAAGCGTCGCGTCGGTTTTGAGAAACCGACGTCACGGGCGTGCTGGTGGTTTCTCAAGTGGTGCTGGTGGTTTCTCAAAACCACCACTGAGGTTTCTCAAAACCTCGCTTCAAGACACGCAAATCATTTTTTCCAACACACATACACGTTCTCATCCGCCATAAGTCCGTAGCGTTTCCAGTCGATTTCTTGCACGTAAGCACTTACTTCTACCCTAAAACCTGCGGCGGCAAGGCGGTCGGCATAGTCGCGGCCATAACGGCGAACGTGCTGGTGAGCACCCGCGATGCGTTTCCGTTCTTCGGGCGTCAGGTGCTGCGTTTCTACCGTTTTTTCCATCGAATTATTCACCGCGCCTTGAATAATGGCGTAGCCTTCGGGTTTGAGAACCCGATAAATCTCGCGCATTCCTTGGGCATCGTCAGGCACAAGTTCAAAGACGTGGTTACAAATCACGACGTCGAACGTGTTATCGGGAAATTGAATATCCGTCACCGACATAACGTGATCGGGCAACACCCCGATGGCGTCGATGTAGGTCGTCATCAAATCGGCTGTTTCGTACTGAAGTTGGGGGTGCTTACGGATTTGGTCGTGCAGGCATTTTTCGGGGGCAAAGTGCAGAATTCGTTTTTTCCCCGTAAAAAAATCGGTCTTATTTTTCAAATACAAATACACCAAACGGTGGCGTTCGAGCGACTTACAGGTATAACAAAGGGCATTGGGGCGGTTGAAAGGCAAAAATTGGCTATACGTACTTCCACAAATGGGGCACTCGACGTCATTGCCTAATCCATATACTGCGGCTTGCGCCGAGGCTTGTAATGCTCTTAGTTGTTTGCGGCCTGCGGGGCCAATCACCGTTTTGAGAAATGCTTTCAACACCAATAGTGGGTTTTGTTTTTAAATGAATACGTCGGGGTATGAGTACCCCGACGCACTTTTTTGGTACCCCGATGAGTTTTTTGGTACCCCGATGAGTTTTTATACTACCCCGACGTACTTTTTTACACCGTAAAGCTATCCGACTCTAGGTAGGCTTTAATGAGTGCCTCTTCGCCTTCTTTGCCTGGCTTGGAGTTTCCGTGTTCCATTCCAAAAATGAAGTTTTGATTGTTGGCCTTCATTTTGGTGTAAATATGTTTGAACACGTTTTTATAGTTGATTTCGCCCGTCGTTGGTTCTTTACGTCCTGGGTTATCACCGATTTGGAAATACCCGATTTCGGACCAGCACCAGTCGATGTGCGGAATGATGTGCCCTTCGGTTTTCTGCATGTGATAAATATCAAACAAAATCTTGCACGCGGGACTATTCACCCCACGGCAAATTTCGTAGGTTTGGTCAGAGGTTTGCAAAAACAAATTGGGACTATCGCTCAAGGGTTCCAACACCATCGTCAAACCGTGAGGAGCCAAAATATCTGCCCCTCGGCGAAGCGCATCAATTACGTGTCCCGTTTGAATTCCAATCGGAAGGTTACGTTCAAAATCGCCCGGTACGACCGTCATCCACTTGGCATTGCAGCGTTTGGCGGTTTCTACGGCGCGCTTACAGCCATCCAAGAAAATATCAATGTGTGCTTGTTTGCCCGCCGCGAGGGTATTCTGAGAATTTCCTCCTTTGTCCACCACAAACACGCCCATGGTCATTCCCAACTTCGCCAATGTTTCGCCGATTTTGGTTTGTATTTCCACTGGGCGTCCCATCATACCGTTGTCTTCCAAGGCCGTGAAGCCATTGTCGGCCATGAACTTAAGTTGGTCGATAAGGTCTTTACCCGCACTGTTTTGAAACATGCCAAAGTGAGGGGCATAGGCCAATTTAAAATTATTTTTTGCTTTAGGAGTCGTAGTATTAGCCGTGGCTACACCGCTCACTAGCGTAGCTGCCGAAGCCGAGACAGCAGTTTTTACAAAATCGCGACGAAACATAAGTAGTTGTAGATTATAAGGTGCTGCCTCCAAAAGCAAAACAACGTTTTTTTCTAATCTTTACGAAACTTGGGGTTTCTTTAATTCTGCCTTGATTTCCGTCAAAATATCCCTAATCTCTCGTAATAATTCGGCATTGTCATTGGATGAAGTAGCAGCCGAGGGCGCATTTTTGGCCATGATTCTTTTTTCTCGCTGGCGTAAAATTAAGCTCCGTAATTCTTGGGCATTCACGATTCCAATCAGCTGCATATCGTGGGCTTGGCCTGCGCTCTGACCTGCGGTTTCAAATTTTAAAATACAAAGATGAAAATACCGTAAAAGTGGCCCTTCTACAAAGGTTACATCTTGAATATTTTCCAACGGGATGGTTTTTTCGACTTGAACAAGAATCCCCTTTTTAAAGCGAATAACCGTTTCGGTAAGTTCACACTCTAGTTTATCATAATAGTGCTGGGCCCACCACTGGCCTATTCCTAAAAACCAAAACGGGATAAGTACAATCCCGAAAACAGTGGCCAACATGATAGAGGCCACATAAAGCATCATGTAAGGCTTTACCAGTTTGTTAAACTCGGATTTGAAAAGGACAGTATCGGATGTTTCCATAAAATAGCGGCGGTTAAGGCTTAAAAACGATTAAATATGCGGGAGTACTACTTCAAACGTGCTTCCTACATCCAGTTGGCTCGTTACTTTTATGGTACCGCGGTGCATGTCCACAATCCTACGGCATACCGACAACCCAATGCCGTATCCTCGAAAAGTAGTAGCGTTTTTGGCACGATAAAGTGGTTCAAAAATCCGCTGGGTTTCGTTTTCAGGGATGCCAATTCCTCGGTCGGTGACTCGAATGTAGCAATTTTGTTCGTCAAAGCCGATTTTTACATCGGCGCGTTTGTCTGGCGAATATTTGCAGGCATTGTCCATCAAATTATTAAGTACCGTTTTGAGCAAAGGTGCATTTCCAAGGACGGTAATGTCCTGCTCATTTTCGGGAATATCTTCAAAATCAATGTGAATCTGGTAGTCGGTGCGGAGGCTTTGAAGTTCTTCTTGGGTTTGAAACACCAGCTCATCCAAACGAATGGACTGAAAGCTCATCGTACGTTCTTCTTTTTTTTCCGATTGCGCCAGCTGTAACAGACTGTTAGTCAACTGAATCAGCCGTTGCGCATCGTTCAGAAGCGAGTCCAAGACTTTTTGATACTCCTCGGGCGTACGTTCTTTTTCCAGCGCTATTTGAATTTCGGATTTTAAGCCCGCAAGTGGTGTACGAAGTTCGTGGGAAGCATTGGACACAAAACTCCGTTGAAAATCGAAAGATTGTTCCAAACGCTGAAGCATTTGGTTGAAATTGATGGCCAATTGCGCCAATTCGTCTTGGCGATTGCCTTCATTCAACTGTTTTCGCAAGTTATAAGCCGTGATGGTGCTAATCTCGCGGTTCATATCCGACAAGGGTTTTAGCGACTGTCCCGCAAAAATAAAGCCCAACACAATCGTGATGAGAATACCGAACAAAAAGCTATAAATCAACGAGTCTCGCAGGCGTTGAAGCTGGGTATTTCCCAGTTCATCCTCGGCCGAAGTCATCAGTACCAATTCTCCTTTTTCGGGGTGGGTGTACATCAAACCTGCCACCAACAGTTTCCCATTGGCGGTTTCGACGTATTTCTTTTTCCGAACAGATTTTAATAAATCGGCATTGTAATAATAATTTTCGGCGCTGTCGGGGTCGTAGCTGGCATACACGATTTTGTCTTCGTCGTTAAACATCAACACCTTCTCGCCGTAGAGTTTCGACAAGGTTTCTTTGTCGAGAATTTTCAGGATTTTCTTGTTGTTCGCCGCGATTTTCACCAGCAAGTCGGCCCGCGTTAGGGCGCGGTCGCACAAGTTTTTGTAGAACTCGTCTTTACGATTTTGCTCCGCCACGTAATAAAACGACACCGAAAATGTGGCCAAAATGGCGGCAATAATTACCGTAAATTGAAGGGCTATTTTGGTCCTGATTTTCATTCGTTTATGCGATTTTATGCCTTTATAACCTCTCGAAACTCTAATATAACCCCTCGAAAGTTCAAAACTTTCGAGGGGTTGCTTTACCCAAACAACGTCGTTACAACATCTTTGAGCTTCGAGAGTGTTTTTGCTCCTTTACCAGGCTCTACTACCTGTTTTCCCCATTCGTACCACACGCCATCGCCTAGGTTAAAATACAATCCATTTCGCTTGGGTTTTTGACTTGAGGCATTGTCGGTGAGCCAGTTAGGCGCATATACCGTTTCCATCAACGAAGGCAGTTCTTGCCACGGATAAAAACGCAATGATGTTTTTCCATCCACCACGCGCTTGACTTGTGCCGTCCTTGTGCGAAACGACGCCGTCAACTGTGCTTCTCTGGTTCCTTGCGAAGTCGCGTCAATGACCTGCATTTCAAACGGGCGTTCTTTCTCCGATGTTTCATAAATCGCCTGAAGCAATTCTTGGGCAAAATAGAGCCAATCTTCGGTGTTTTTGGGTTGACCTTTTTTCGTCGTGTCCGTTTCCCACTCTAGGGTCAGAAAGTCCAATTCTTCGTCTTGAAGCATACTGCCTCCCATCTGGGTTTTCTTGAGGACTTTTTCAAGCTCGTCAGACCACACTTTTTCAAGTGTTCCTTTCCACTGATAATCATCATTATCGGTAAATCCTTCGGCTTCAATTTCATCGGCATCGAGTTCGTCGCGGTGGGTATATGTCAATTTTAAATCGACATTAATGGTTTGCTCAGTCGGAAGAATGCGCAATACGTAGCGATATGAGTAAGGCGGCGGAAGTTGCGCCGAAGTTTCAAATTGGATAGTCAGTTTACGAAAAGTTGCCATTTAGCGTATATTTTCCTCAAAGGTACGGCGCTTATCTACTTTGCCCGTGGGTGTTTCTACAAATTTTTTAACAAAATACACCTTTTTAGGAAGTTCGTAGGTCAAAAGCTCAGGTATTAATCTCGTTTGAAGTAGTTCGCTATCAAGCTTTTTTTCACTTTCTACTACTAAAATCAGCTTTTGTCCTAAGCGTTCGTCGGGTTCCGACCACGCAAAAAACCGCGAAGCGATCAGCCCCGTTTTTTCAACGGCACGTTCTACTTTCTCCAGCTGAATTTTGACTCCTCCCGAATTAATAATGTTATCAGCGCGCCCCACTATGATGAACTTTCGGGATTCTAAAAACTCCACCACATCGTTGGTTTGAATCCATTGGTGGTTGGTTACTGCCCCGCACAGACGAAGGCAGCCGCGTTCGTCGGTAGCGGCTTTAACTCCTTCCAACAGCCAATAACTATCCGTTGCCTCGGCTCCGTTTAGCCTTCGTAGCGCCACATGCGATACCGTTTCGGTCATGCCATAGGTACTAAATACAGGCACGCTAAGCCGCTGAATACCTTCGAGCAATTGTTCAGAAACAGGAGCTCCTCCCACAATGATAACGCCCAAGGTATTTAGAACCGAGGCTTGTACTGCATCCAACATTGCTTGCAATTGGAGCGGCACTACCGCCACAAAATCTATTGCTAAATCATGGGGCAGCGCAGCAAACGGCTGCGAGGAAGGCGCGACGATGTGCATCGTTAGCCCCAATTCCATTCCACGCACGAGCATCATCGTTCCTGCAATGTAACCCACATTGAGGCACACCAACGCTTGCTGCCCCGCCCGCAAATCCAACGCACGCTGCGTAACACGGGCACTGGCTTGCATTTGGGCGCGCGTCAAGGTAATAGGCTTAGGAGTGCCCGTCGAACCCGAGGTATGCAGCACAAAAGTTTCTTGCCCCGAGGCGTACAAACGACAAAACTCCCACGCCTGTCGAAAATAAGCATCCTCGGGCGCGGGAGTTTCAAAAATATGTTGGGGTACTAAAGTATAAAACATAGACTAAGGGTAAATACGAATATCGCCCGTCGATGGGTCGTACGAGGTTTTGTAGCGCGTCAACGGCTTAGTGGCTGGCCCCGTTTGCACTTCTCCCTCGCTCGAAAACACGGAGCCGTGGTTGGGACACAGAAAAGTATTGTTTGAGACAATGTAGTTGACCGCCGTTCCTTCGTGCGTACAGGCTTGCGAAACCGCGATAAACCCACCCTGCTGCGTACGTGCAATGATTACTCCGTTGGTTCTTACAAAACCTCCTGCATTGCGCAAGGCCGTAAATGTACCATTATTGACGTTCACAGAAAAATCAGTGGGAGTCGTCGGATTGGGATCGGGACTGGCGCCTGTATTACATCCCGACAAACACTGTTGAAGTACGATAGCTCCAAAACTCACCCCCACTAGGCGAAAAAACTCTTTTCGGTCAATCGTCGTTGCTTCCGTTTCCATAGCGTTATTGATATTTTTTTGTAGTTTTCAATGTTATTTTTAATAATCGAACTTAGCGTTTAAAACGCTCGCTTTTGTGGCTCTTTAAAAACGTAACTGAAACAAAAAGATTGTAACTATGAGAACTTGGCTTGGGATGGTGTTGAATTTATTTTTTTGTGCGGTGGTGTCGGCCCAAAACCTTGTGACCTCCAATTTGCCCCTTGTCATCATTGATACCCAAGGGCAGTTGATTGTGGATTCGCCCAAAATCAATGCGCAAATGAAAATTATTTACAACGGCACTGCCCAACGAACAGCTCCCTCAGATGCAGCCAACGTTTATCAAGGTATCGCAGGAATTGAGTTTCGCGGGTCATCGTCTCAGCTTTTCCCAAAAAAATCGTACGGATTTGAATTTCGGGACGAAAAAGGCGATGGCAAAGAAGTTGCGCTGTTTGGGATGCCTAAGGAAGAAGACTGGATTTTGTTTGCTTCTTACAACGAAAAAAGCCTTTTACACAACGTCCTCGCCATGAAAATGGCGCGCGATTTGGGGATGTACGCCAGCCGTACGCAGTTCGTCGAAGTCATCGTCAATGGACGTTATGAAGGGGTGTATGTTCTTATGGAAAAAATCAAACGGGTCAATGGGCGATTGAACATTACCAAGTTATCTGACCAAGACAACAGCGGCGATGCGCTTACGGGGGGGTATATTTTTAAGGTTGACAAACCAACGGGTTCGGGCGGGTCGATAGGCTGGTTTTCTAAAGTCAACTACAGTGGTCGTATCCAGTATTTGTACGAATACCCCGATTTTGACGAAATTACCCCAAACCAAAAAGCTTACCTCATTGCCAAAGTAGATAGTGCCGAAGCGGCGTTAAATGGGGGTCAGTTCAGGGACTCTCAAGTTGGCTACCGTCGGTTTTATGATGGTC
Organism: Runella defluvii; assembly: GCF_014195535.1. Taxonomy (GTDB): domain Bacteria; phylum Bacteroidota; class Bacteroidia; order Cytophagales; family Spirosomataceae; genus Runella; species Runella defluvii. Next base: position 196,114 of record NZ_JACIBY010000011.1, read on the forward strand.
TTTCTTTTGCGCGTATTTTTTTGGTCAACGAAGTAGCTCGCAACGTGGACGGCTACCGCATCAGTACGTTTTTTCACAAAGACCGCGACAGCAAAGGGGGAAAAATAAAAGCAGGCCCCGCTTGGGACTACGATTTGGCCTTTGGGAATGCCGACTATTGTGAAGCGCCACTTACGTACGGCTGGGCATATTTATTTGGAAACATCTGTCCTAGAGACAGTTGGCAAGTACCTTTTCATTGGAAGCGAATGCTCGAAGACCCCGCTTATGTGTCCGAACTCAACGACGAATACCAACGAATGCGCAAAGGTGCTTGGAAAACCGAAACGCTTATGTCGTATATCGACTCACTGGCGACCGTTCTTCAAGAAGCACAACAACGGAATTTTCAGCGGTGGCCCGTTTTGGGTCAATATATTTGGCCCAATCCTACCCCTATTCCAAGCACTTGGGCAGGCGAAGTCCTTGAACTCAAACAATGGCTCACGCAGCGCCTCGCGTGGATGGACATAAATATTCCTGGTACACTCACCTCCGTTGACCCCACTCCCATCCACGAAGTAATAGTCGAAGTAGCGCCCAATCCTTTTGCTGACGACGCCCGCCTTCTCTTTAAAGCTCCGCGCCCAATGGAAATTTTGGCGGAAGTTTTTGACCTCAGTGGCAAGCTAATTACCAGTAAGTTTCAGTACTTGTCGGTCGCTCCAACTACCGTCAGCATTCCTATTCAAGGGCCTTCGGGCACTTACGTATTACGCGTTCATACGCCCACCGAAATCATCCGAAAGCAGTTGGTAAAACAATAGAACCGTTCAATGTCTCATTCAAAAGGCGGGATTATTTCTAGCGCGTTCGCTTCTCCTTCTTTTATTTCAAACAATAGGTGTTCGAGTCCATTGCTAATCAGCAAATAGGGCGCTTTTAGCACGGCGTTGTAACGAATGGCTTGGTCGAGGACGGCATCCGTCAGCGGAATGTGAACAGCCTTACACTCCACCAACAAAAAAGGCGCACCCGAGCGGTCGTACACCAAAATATCGGTACGTTTAGCAAGTTGGTTGTACTGCAAGCCACTTTCGGTACGAATCAAAGATTTTGGGTACTGATGGTGCCCTATCAACCAGTGCAAGACGTGCTGCCTTACCCACTCTTCGGGCGTGATAAGCAGGTACTTACGCCGAATTACGTCGAAGATATGAGGTTTTCCCGCAATTTTCGTAACTTTGTAATCAAAGGGGGGCAAATTTAGCTCAACCATACAGAGGAGGATTTGTAAGGGCATCTTACAAATCTTTTTTTTAACCTATTCTCCCCAAAAATCAACACAAAACCAATGAAAAGCAAAGAAGAAATCGTAGAAAATTGGCTCCCACGCTACACAGGAACTCCGCTGGAGGTCTTCGGAGAATACATTTTGTTGACCAACTTCATCAATTACGTACAAATGTTTGCCGATAAGTACGGGGTCGAAGTGTATGGTCGCGACCGTGCAATGCAAACCGCAACTGCCGATAATATCACCATCATTAACTTTGGGATGGGCAGCGCCATGGCGGCCACTGTGATGGATTTATTGTCGGCCATCAATCCTAAAGCCGTGCTATTTTTGGGAAAATGTGGTGGATTGAAAAAAACGCAAATCGGGGACTTGGTACTTCCGATTGCGGCCATTCGCGGCGAAGGAACAAGCAACGATTACATGCGACCAGAGATTCCTGCGTTGCCCTCTTTTCGTTTGCAACGGGCCGTATCATCTATGATTAAAAAGCACGAGTTGGATTACTGGACAGGGACGGTCTATACCACCAACCGCCGAATTTGGGAACACGACGAAACGTTTAAAGAGTACCTTCGCGAAATCAGAGCGATGGCTATTGACATGGAAACGGCGACCATTTTTACCGTTGGGTTTGTCAACCAAATTCCACATGGCGCATTGTTGTTGGTTTCCGATAACCCACTGGTGCCCGAAGGCGTAAAAACCGAAGAGAGCGACAAAAAAGTAACTTCTCAGTTTGTAAACCGTCACCTACAGCTTGGCATCGACTCCTTGGTGGAACTAGCCAGCTCAGGCGAATCGGTCAAACACTTACGTTTTGAATAAGTGCTATGTACAGTGATTGGTTAACAGTTAGCCGTTAATTGTCAGATTGAACGTGTTGCTCCAGAGGAGCCAAATCTTCGTAGAAAGAATCAGGTCAAAGAAAAAGCCCCATCGAGGCGACCAATGGTCAACTCAATGGGGCTTTTTCTACATGGCAGCTAACAACACAATTAACTGCGTACAAGCACTTAGTTACAGTAGTCGCTGATTACTTTGTAAGCCTGGGTATATCCCAATTCACCCGCTTTCGACAAGTCCAAACAACCACTATTTTCGTCGCCAAGGCTGTGTTTAATCAAACCACGCACGTAATACGCTTCTGCGTGTTTAGGGCTCAATTTGATGGCACTTGTACAATCTTGGATAGCACCTCTTTGGTCGCCAATGGCAGACTTAATCATACCACGCGTAAAATATGCTTCTGCATAAGTAGGGTTAAACTCAATGGCTTTGTTTAAGTCGATAATCGCACCTTTGCCATCACCCTGTTTGTTTTTACCAACTCCCCGCGCAAAAAACGCCTCCGAACGCTCAGTCGAAAGCTCGTTGATTTTGTTTTTCTCTTGCACTACTTCACGAAGCTGGTCCAAAATCGAGCGGCTAATGCTTCCCATATAAACCACTTTTGTATCGGTAGGTGTGTTGTTAATATCAACTGCTTTGTTCAAATCCGAGATTGCATCGCGTTGGTTGCCCAATTTGCTTTTGCTAAACCCACGTCCATAATAAGCACGGTGGTTTTGTGGGTCAAGGCGAATCGCTTGGTCAAAATCAGTGATAGCTTCTTCGTATTTTTCTAGTTTGCTACGAGAAAAACCACGGTTGTAGAATGACTCCGCATCCTCTGGCTTCAATTCGATGGCTTTGCTGTAATCGTTTACGGCACCCGCAAAATCGTTTAATTTTATTTTCACATAACCACGTCCTGACAATGCCGATGGGCTTTTAGGGGTCAAATCCAACACGCGAGAGAAATCAACCAAAGCACTTGGGTAATCTTCCAATTTTGTTTTGACCGTACCACGGGCAAAAAGCGCGCCTGCGTTGTTTGGTTCCAACTCAATAGTACGATTCAAATCTTGCAACGCTCCACGGTAGTTTTCTACGCGAGCACGGTTAACCCCGCGTTGATAATACCCTTGTGGATCGTCAGGATTCAATTCAATAGCCCGTGAAAAGTCTTGAATCGCAGAGCGAAAATCGTCTTGTTTGGCTTTGCTCGCCCCACGGTAAAGGTACGCGTCCGAATACTTAGGATTTAATTCGATAGAACGGTCAAAATCTAAAATTGCCCCACGGTGGTCTTTCAGATTCGCCTTCGCCATGGCGCGGTTGTAGTAGCTAGGGGCGTTTTCTGGGCTCATCGTAATAGCCAAATTAAAGGCTTGAAGAGCGGCCACAAAATCGCCAGATTTACTTTTATTAACACCTTCTTCAAAATACTCCGCGGCAGTTTTTTGAGCTTTCAAAACATGAGTAAATGCCATAATACAGGCAAAAACAAACATAAAAGTTGAGCGTTGCTTCATAGCAATACGTAAAAAAAGTTTGATGAATATTGGGATTGGCTTGCCAAAACTACCGATTTTTAGACGCCTAGCCAACATGACCCCTAAAATATTTATGCCGAAAAGTAAATTATCCTACCCAAAATCCTATTCCAAATAACAGAACAAAAAGCAATGTGGAGAGCGCCATCTGTTTTAAGTACGGGTCTAACTCTCTTGGGTTTGTCAGTCGGCTAACGGCAAGACCATTCCGCACAAAAAGCGGAAAGCTAAGTACAAACACCCACTGGCTCCATGTCCATTCGGTAAGGAGTAAATAGGCAATACTTGCCAACATCCCGACCGTCAACAATACCCAATGATACACAATTGCCTTTTGGCGCCCTATTCGCACTGGTACCGAACGCTTGCCCGTTAAGGTATCTGATTCGATGTCTCGGATATTATTAATATTCAACACCCCCACGGCAAACAATCCGCAACTTGTGGCGGGTAATAACAACGTTGGATCAAAAGTTTTGGTATGCAAATAATACACGCCCAACACTCCTACCCATCCAAAAAATATAAGCACGGACAAATCTCCCAGCCCTTCATAACCATACGGACGCTTGCCTGCGGTGTAGGTAATGGCCGCAATGATGGCTAGAATACCCAACCCCAAGAAGGCCAAAAACGACTGCCATGTCGCATCTTTGAGGGCTTCGTACAACAGCCCAATTCCGCTCACCAGCGATACTACCGAAAACAAAATCACGGCGTTTCGCATCGAACTAGCCGAAATCGCTCCCGACTGTACCGCCCGCTGAGGCCCTTGCCGCGCTTCGGTGTCTTTTCCGTTTACGGCATCTCCATAGTCATTGGCAAAGTTGGAAAGTACTTGCAAGCAAACGGTGGTTACAACCGCCAAAATAGCGATTGTCCAGCTAAATTGATGGTGTGCGGCGGCCAAAAAACACCCCATTAGAATACTCGATAACGCCAAAGGCAACGTCCGCAAACGCGCCGCTTCTATCCATTTTTTCATCAGTTAGTCCATTATTTTTAGCCTATAATCCATAGAAAATCGAATTTTTACAAATTTTAAAAGTATAATTATCAAGCAATTAACGATTAGCCATTGACGATTAACAATTAACTTTTTGCATCTCTCTTCACAATTTCCTAATTTTGCATCGGCAAATCGGAACTACCAGCTCCCATTGAATCCCCCAGGTCTTGACCGAAGCAAGGGTAAGTGGTTGTAGCGGTGAGATTCTCGGTTTGCCATTTTTTGTTTTTAGCGCAATGCTTCCCACAAAATTTCTGCTGGGTGCAGCGCATGACGGCCCGTTCCATCGTGGATTTGATGACGACAACTCGTCCCTGGCGCCGCAATAATCACTTCTTCGGGTTGCTGACGTACGGTAGGGAACAACACCATTTCCCCGATTTTCATCGACAAGTCGTAATGCTCTTTTTCGTACCCAAAACTTCCAGCCATTCCACAACAACCGCTTGGAATCAACTGCACTTCGTAGTTTTTGGGCAACGAAAGCATTTTTTTCGTCGGTACCATTGAAGCAATCGCTTTCTGCTGACAATGACCGTGCAGTTTTATGCGTTTGGGTTCTTCGGTAAATTGCTTGCTGGTAATGCGTTTGGCATCGATTTCGCGGGCGATGAACTCATCAAACTGTAAAGCATTTTTGGCCAAACGTTTGGCATCCTCGACCAATTCTTCACTCACCAAATCAGGATATTCGTCGCGGAATGTCAAAATCGCCGACGGCTCAATTCCCACCAATGGTGTTTGGTCTGAAATTAGCCCTTTGAGTAGCTGCACATTTTGCTCTGCAATTTTTTTGGCATCCTTCAATAACCCTTTCGACAACTGCGGACGACCACTCGGCCCGTGTTCAGGAATCACCACTTCGTACCCTAATTTTTCCAACAATTGAATGGCTTTTTTACCAATCTCAACGTCGTTATAATTGGTAAATTCATCACAAAAAAGGTAAACTTTGCCACTTGCTTGCCCTTTGCCACTTGCACTTTGCCCTCTGCCCTTTGCCCAACTCGTCAAAGTCGTGTTATGCAACAACGGCATGGTTCGGTCGGGATGAAAACCTACGAGTTGGTTGGCAATGCGGCGCAAGGGAGCGTTTTTAAACACCAAATTGTACGCCCAAGGCACGTAGCTCGCAATCCCCGTCATTTTGGAAAAGTTACCCACTAGCCACGAGCGCATCGGTACACCGTTGGCATCGTAGTAGTGCTGTAAAAACTCCATTTTCAGTTTGGCAACGTCCACGTTCGACGGGCATTCTCCTTTGCAGCCTTTACAGGCCAAGCACAAATCATATACTTCTTTGACAGCCGCCATCCCAGTGGAGCTGTTTTTATCATCACTAAATTTCCCATTCGGCGTTTGGGGGCTATGCGTCAAAAACTCGCGCAATATGTTAGCCCGAGCCCGCGTGGTATCCTTTTCGTTGCGCGTGGCCATAAAGCTAGGGCACATCGTTCCACCCGACAACTGCGTTTTGCGGCAGTCGCCAGAGCCATTACACTGCTCAGCGTGTTGGAGGATGGTTTGGTTTGGATAGCGGAAATACGTTTTAACATCAGGCGTTTGTTGGTCGGCTTCGTAGCGCAAAAACGTATCCATTGGCGCCGTATCCACAATTTTGCCTGGGTTGAAAATCGCATTAGGATCCCAGGTTCGTTTAAGCTCTTTAAACAATGCGTAATTTTTTTCTCCCACCATCTGCGGAATAAATTCTCCGCGCAAACGCCCGTCGCCGTGCTCGCCAGACAGCGAGCCATCGTATTTTTTCACCAAAGTAGCAATCTCCTCCGCAATCATTCGGAATTGACGGTGGCCTTCTTTGGTTTTTAGGTTGATGATAGGACGAAGGTGGATTTCGCCCGAGCCTGCGTGCGCGTAATGCACAGCCGACATGCCGTTTTTGTGCAAAATTTCGTTAAAATCACGAATAAAATACGGCTGGTCTTGCACATCCACGGCCGTATCTTCAATCACAGCCACGGCCTTTTCATCGCCAGGTAGATTGGCCAAAAGCCCCAAACCTGCCTTCCGAAGCGTCCATATTTTTTTAGTATCGTCGGCATGAAGAAGCGGATAATGAAAGCCTTTACCTTCTTTTTTGTAATCCTCAATCAAAGCTGCCGCTACCCGTTCTACTTCCTCTTTGGTATCCTGAGAAACATCCACCACCAAAATGATAGGATACGAGCCATCGGCTTTTTTCTGAACAAAAAACGCGTTTTTGCTTTGTTCGGGGTTTTCCGCCGCGCATTCCAAAATGTAATTATCAATCAACTCGACGGCCTGCGGTTTGTATTTCAACGCCGTGAGGGTGGCATGAAGCGCATCGTCGATGGTATCGAAATGCACACACACCAGTCCTTGGGCTTTGGGCGGCGGCGGAATAATGTTCAACTTTATTTCGGTCAAAAAACAAAGTGTCCCTTCCGAACCTGCAATCAGTTTGCACATATTGAAGGCCTCCGTTCCCCCAAAGGGAGCAGAATCCAATAGCATATCCAACGCATAGCCCGTATTGCGGCGTTCAATTGACTTTTTCGGAAAGTTTTTGCGTATTTCTTCCTGGTTTTCAGGATTAGAAAGGATTTCAAACGTCTTGGCATAAATAGCTCCCTCTAAACCTTCCGTCGGGAAAGAAGTACTTTCCCCATTCGCAGGCAGGGAGCCGAATGTAACCTCGCTCCCATCGGCAAGCAGCGCCTTTACTTCCAACAAATGTTCACGCGTGGAGCCATAAACCACTGAGTTTGACCCGCAAGAGTTGTTTCCCACCATGCCGCCAATCATCGCACGGTTGGCAGTAGAAGTTTCGGGGCCGAAATACAATCCATACGGCTTCAGCGCCATGTTTAGCTCATCGCGTACGACGCCTGGCTGTACGCGCACCCAGCGTTCTTCGGCGTTGATTTCCAAAATTTTCGTAAACGTCCGCGATACATCGACCACGATGCCATTTCCAACCACTTGCCCCGCCAACGACGTTCCAGCCGTACGCGGAATGAGGGATGTTTTATGGGTATTTGCAAAACGGATAAGCACTTTTAAATCCTCAATGTCCTGCGGAATTGCCACGGCCAGAGGCATTTCACGATACGCCGACGCGTCGGTAGCGTAGAGCGTTCGCATGGTTGTATCGTCGTACAGTTCGCCCTTAAAACGTTGGGCTAATTCAGAAAGTGGTAGGTGAGTCATTGGTGAGTTTTCGAAATCTTCTGCGAAAGCGCAAAGTTACGACCTACGCGTTTGTTATGCTAATTTGATTTTCTCTCAACACATGCTTTATAGTGCAGTTTACTCTACCAGAAATATATACTCTTTCCTTGACTATCATTGTAGATAGGAATATATTTGACTATGCAAAAAGCTGTTTACTACGAATTACTCCAAATTACGCTGACCCGCATTTTTGGAGAACTCCCAATGGATGTCTTTGAATCAGTCGTTGATTTATTAGAATGGAAAGAAATAGCAGGGGGAGAAATTTTATTCCATAAAAACGATGAAGCTGATTGTTTGTATGGCGTACTCAGCGGACGGCTACGGGCGTATGTTCCGACCGATGATGGGTCAGAAATACCTTTGGGGGAGATTCCGCCAGGAGAAACGGTGGGAGAAATGGGGATTTTTACGGAGTCTCCGCGCAGTGCGAGTATCGTCGCCATCCGTGATTCTGTTTTGGTAAAAATCAGTAAAAGTGCCTTTGAAAAAATCATCATGGTGTCGCCCAAAGTCGTCCTCAATATCACCAATTTGATTATTGAGCGGCTAAATCGACAAAATCTTTCCAAAAAAACGAATTACAAAATCACGAACGTTGCCCTCATTTGTTTGCATCATTCTCCTGCCGAAAAGGCATTTTGTCAAGCTGTTTTCAAAGCACTCAACCATAAGGCAAGTTGTTCCTATTTATCCATTGAGCGGATTAGCCAGCACTTCAACGACCCAGACATTGCGAATGTAGAGAAAGCAGACGTGACCAATTACCGACTGCTCAGTAATTGGCTCGATGAACAAGAAGCACAGTATAATTATGTTTTTTACGAGGCCGATACCCTCACCAGCGAATGGGCCAAACGCTGCGTTCGTCAGGCAGATAAGGTGCTGATTATTTCTGAAAGTCAATACGGCTCGGGGCCGAGCGCTGCCGAAATGGCCTTATTACACACGGGTTCTTCCAGTGTCAACAAAACGCTGGTGTTGCTTCACCCTCCCATGGCTGATTTTCCGACCAAGACCTCCAGTTGGCTACGAAGCAGGCGAGTTCAGCGGCATTTCCACGTCGAACAAGATAACCCCTCCGATGTTGAGCGCATTCGGCGCTACCTCATGGGCCAATCCGTCGGGTTGGTGCTATCGGGAGGTGGAGCGCGGGGCTTTGTGCACGTGGGGGTCTATCGTGCCTTGGAAGAACGAGGCATTCCCGTCGATTTTGTGGGAGGAACGAGCATGGGTTCTATCATTGGCAGTTTTATTGCCATGGGATATTCTGCCGAAACGCTTGACAAAGTCATGCGTAAAATCTACGTAGAAGGCAAAAATCCAACGGCTGATTTTAACCTGATTCCCTACTTCTCGCTCATTAAAGGCAAGAAAGTGGAACAAATTTTAGAAAAATATTGCGGCGAGGTCGAAATCGAAGATTTATGGCGCAATTTTTATTGTATTTCTAGCAACCTCACCAAAGCCGAAGCCATGATTCACCAAGCGGGAAAATTGCGAAAATACGTACGGGCCAGCATCTCGTTACCAGGTATTTTACCCCCAGTGATTGACGAAGAAGGCTTACTAGTGGACGGGGGAATTTTTAATAATACGCCTGTAGATGTCATGCTGGCGCAGGGAGTGGGAAAAGTAATTTCGGTCGATATGAATGTGCAACGTACGCTTCAAAAAAATGAAAATTACCAATCAGGTGGTACGTGGCAGGCGTTCAAAGGGCGAGTTATGGGGCAAAGTACGGGAACAAGAATCCCGAATATGATGTCCGTAATTTTTCAATCAACCACCATTTCTAGTGATTTTAAAGCCAATCAATACAAGCCTTACTGCGACCTGTACATCAACCCCAATGTGACCAATTTTGGCATCATAGACTGGAAATCGTACGAAAAAATCGTTGAAATCGGCTACCAAACTGCCATTGAAGCAATAGATGAACAGTTAAAAACGACGCTTGAGTCCTTCAAGTAATCCACACATTTATGAAAAGACGTCTTTGGATATTGTTATTGGTAGTGACACTTACCCATCCCTTAGCAGCACAAAAGAGCAAAACCGACTCGGCTACGACGAAAAAAAAGGGGTGGCGGCTTTTTGGCAACAAAAAAAATAAAGAGTTAGAAGCCGTTTCAAAGGAAAAAGACAAAGTTTCGGCAGAGAAGAAAAAGGTAGAAAGCGAAAAGCAATTTTTAGAGTGGAAAAATCAAAATTTGTCCTCTCAAATCGACGCCCTTGATGCGCAAAAAAAGGCGTTGGATGTTCAACAACACTTTCTGGATTCGCAGCTTGTTGTTCGCAACCACAGCCTCAAACTCATGACCGAGGCGCAAATGAAAATCCAATTGACGCTCTTGCGACAAAAACAATTGCTCGACTCCATTTCGTTTACCAAAGTCATTGACTCCCTAAAAATCAGCGACCAGCAGAAAATATTGACCCAAAAAGAAGACCAACTCCGACGGCAAGAAGCAGAAGTCGAACTTCAACAAAGCCAACGAAATTTGCTAATTGTCGTGGTATTGGGGGTTTTGGTAGTCGCTCTGGGTATCTACCGAAGCCTGCTTAATGTCAAAAAATATTCTAAAATTATTGAGGAAGAAAAAAACAAATCGGAATACCTACTGCTCAATATCCTGCCCAAAGAAGTAGCCGACGAGCTCAAGAAAAGCGGCGCCGCCGAAGCAAAGCATTACGAAGAAGTAAGCGTATTATTCTCTGATTTTGTGGGCTTTACGTTTTTGGCCGAAAAACTCCCTCCCCAAGAACTAGTCGCTGAGCTAGACTATTGTTTCAAGCGTTTTGACCGAATTATGGGCAACAATAAGATTGAAAAAATAAAAACCATCGGCGATGCCTACATGGCCGCAGGTGGCGTACCCGTGCCCGACTCCGACGCTCACGTGCGCATTGTGCGGGCGGCACTTGAGCTGCAAGAGTTTATCGAAGCCCGAAAACAGCAACGACTCCACGAAAATTTGCCTTTTTTTGAAGCCCGCGTCGGAATTCACACGGGGGAAGTAGTGGCAGGAATTGTGGGGGAAAAGAAATTTGCCTTCGACCTTTGGGGAGATACCGTCAACATTGCGTCTCGCATGGAATCGGCGAGCCTTCCTGGCAAAGTCAATATTTCGGAAGATACCTACGAGCTGGTCAAAGCGCATTTTATTTGCTCCGACCGTGGCAAAAAAGACATCAAAAATCGCGGAGAAAAAGGAATGTATTTCGTTGAAAGGGAGGTTTTGGGAGATTAAACGCTCCCCAAAAATCTCATGTGCTTGGCAAAATCTCTTCGTCTTCTAAAATTTGTTGCAAACAAAACGTGTAATCCTCAAAGAGCGGAACGCTTTCGCTCCAAGCATATACTTCTACGTTTTTGTGGGTACGTATCACCAAAATTTGACGACTTTTTGTCAAAATCCATACAATGCCTTCTACCCCAAAAGTCAACAGTTCTTGGGATTTTTGAAGAATATAATCCGCTTCCGTGCCCCCTTCTTCTTCGTTTTCGGCTTTGGCATCAATTTTCACGTCCACCTCTATGATGAACTTAGGAGGTAGTGAAGTGTAAGTATCCGTCCACGGATGAGGTGATTTTGATTTTTCGCATATAAGAATGTCTCCCGAAAAATTGACATTCTTACGTAAATGCAACCCTACTTCATTGGTAGGCACCCAAAATTGTTTTTTAGGTAAAAGATTTTTTAGAAAATGTACAAGGGCTTGTATCATCAAACCCTGTAAAAAACTACTTCCCACAATTTCTTCTTCCGTTTTGAGCCCAAGCAATACTTTACGATAGCCTTTTCGGTAATAAACCCGACCGCCAAACTCTTCGTAAATAAGGCTTTGAGGAATGGTTTGTGTTGTAGTAGCCATAGCGTTTCTCCTTTTCTGAACTTACGTAAAGTTACAACATTTTTACATTGGCTGGTTACTCAAACGCCGCTCGCAATTCCTCCCTGTCATCGAAATGATGCTTTACACCTTTGATTTCTTGGTAGGTTTCGTGGCCTTTGCCTGCTACCAAAATAATGTCATGCGGCTGGGCCAATGACACCGCGTACCGAATGGCTTCGCGGCGGTCTTCGATGGTTTTGGTTTTCTTAAAGTCAACGGGCGAAACCCCTGCTTGCATTTGTTCCAAAATCGCGAACGGGTCTTCGTTGCGCGGATTATCGGACGTCAGAATCACTTTATTGCTCAATTCGCAGGCAATCCGCGCCATTTCGGGGCGCTTGGTTGCATCGCGATTTCCGCCACAACCCACCACCGTAATCACTTGCTGGTTGCCTTCGCGCAGTTCGTTGATGGTTTCCAACACATTTTGTAGGGCATCGGGCGTGTGGGCGTAATCCACAATCCCCACCACTTCACTTGGACTTACCACCTGCTCAAAACGACCTGGTGGCGGCGTAACTGCCGACAGCGCCGTCAGCACCTGTTCGGTATCTTCGCCCAACAAAATAGCCGCGCCATATACGCCCAATAAGTTGTAGGCATTGAATTTCCCAATCAGTTTAAACCAAACTTCTTGTCCGTCCACGTCCATTTGAAGCCCAAAAAGGCTATCCGCAATAAGTTTACCTTTGAAGGTGGCAACTGTTTGTAGCGAATAGGTCTCTTTGCGAGCGGCGGTATTTTGCACCATCACCCCCCCACGACGGTCGTCGATATTTACCAATGCAAAGGCCGTTTTAGGCAACTGGTCAAAGAATCCTTTCTTGGCTTTGATGTAGTTATCGAACGTTTTGTGGAAATCAAGGTGATCGTGGGTGATGTTGGTAAAAATTCCTCCCGCAAACGTCAGCCCTGCGATGCGTTCCTGTGCCACCGCGTGTGAACTCACTTCCATGAAGCAATATGAACACCCGCGACGAACCATTTCAGCCAACAACTCATTGATTTTAACCGAGTCGGGCGTCGTATGGGTTGACGGAACAATATCATCATCAATTTGGTTTTGCACCGTCGAAAGTAACCCTACCCGATGCCCCAATTGGCGGAATAGTTTGAACAGCAACGTCACAGACGACGTTTTCCCATTGGTTCCTGTTACCCCTACTAATTTAAGCTTCGCCGACGGGTTATCGTAAAAATTAGAAGCCATTTGTCCCATCGCTCGGGCTGAATCCGCCACCTGAACATACGCTATTCCCTCGGCCAAATCGTTGGGTAAGTCTTGGCATAAAATAGCCGCTGCACCCATTTCAATGACTTTCGGAATAAACCCATGCCCATCCACTTGCGTCCCTTTCTGGGCCACAAACAAACTTCCCGAAGTTACTTTTCGAGAATCAAATTCGATGGAACTGATTTCAATATCGGTATTTCCAATTACTGAACTAATCGGAACGCTCGCTAGTAGGTTTTGAAGTGTCTTTGCCATTGTCAATTCAATCTTTGATTAAAAACGAGGATGTGAGCATCCTCAGGGTTGGTTTTGAGAAACCAACTGCACTTGTTATTCACTCTATTACTTAATTACTTAAACAGTGCCCCCATTCTCGTGCTGAATGTTCTTCAGTTCCAGTTTGGTTTCATTGCGTTCAAACGCCATCATTTTATCCAATAATTCGTCAATCGTATCCGCCACCAAGAGCAATGCGCGGTTTTCGGCTTTCAAAAATCCTTCTTGCACCATGTGGTCGATGTGGGCTAATAAATGATTGTAGAAACCGTTGATATTCAAAACGCCCACAGGGCCATGAAAAATTTTCAACTGCGTCCAGGTCAGAATTTCAAACAGTTCATCGAGGGTTCCGAAACCACCAGGAAGTGCAATGACTCCGTCTGACATGGAAACCATTTTGGCTTTGCGCTCGTGCATTGTATCCACAAAATGAATTTCGGTGAGGGTTTTATGCGCCACTTCTAATTCGGCCAAGAAATTAGGAATAATTCCCGTTACTTTCTGGTCTCCTGCCAATACGCCATCGGCAACGGCTCCCATCAACCCCAAATTTCCCCCTCCATAGACCAGACTTATCCCTCGGTTGGCCAACGCACGCCCAGCTTCCTCGGCTGCTTGAAAATACTCAGGTCGCTTGCCCGCGTTTGCCCCACAATACACAACAATTGTCTTCATTCTCGGTTTGTTAATAATTGCTTTGGCCACAAATATCGGGAACGAAATCCACCAATGCTAACGAATATCATTGGTGGGAATCGGGAATCCTCTATTTTTGTTGTGGCTCTTACCAAGATAAATTAGCACATTCACATGAAAGAAATCAAAGCCATCATCGAAGCCTACGATTGCATCGACCGAAGCACCACCAAAGCCGCCCTCGCCACCGTTGTGCGCGTCGAAGGGTCGTCGTATCGTCGTACGGGTGCCCGTATGCTTGTCATGGACGACGGCGTGTGGGTAGGTGGCATCAGCGGGGGATGCTTAGAAGGCGATGCCCTCAAACGGGCACGCCTCGCCATTGCCAAATCGCAAGCGAGCTTAGTGACCTACGACACCACCGAAGACGACCAACACCAGATTGGTGTGGGATTGGGATGCAACGGGGTCATTGACGTTTTACTGACTCCTCTTTCGTTTGAGGACGCTACTAATCCCGTTGAAATTCTCAAAAGCTGCATGAACGAGCGCCGTCAGACGCACATTTTATTGACGGTGATTGGGTTAGAAGACGATTACCAAGGCTTACAAGCAGGAACGATGCTCCGTTATACAGGCCCTGAAAGCATTGCATTTTTAGACAACCCAAGCCTTCAGGCAGAACTTACCCATACCATAGAGGTGTATGCCGAAAAAGGGCGTTCACGTCCCAAGGCGTTTGACCTCCCCGACGGCCGTACGCTTGAATTGTTCATCGAAATTCTTCCCCCCGAAATTCACCTTGTATTGATGGGGCACCAATACGATGTTTTACCATTGGCTCGTCTTACCAAAGAAATTGGTTGGCGGACGACCATCGTTGCCAATCCTCAGAAACTGATGTCTAAATTGCTGGCTGTCACCGATGCGATTGTTACCCCAGCCGATTTTAGCACCATTTTAATCGACGAACACACGGCGATTATTCTCATGTCACACGATTTTAAGACGGACAAATACAACCTTCCCAAGGTGCTACAAACGGCGGCGAGTTACGTGGGGATGCTGGGTCCGAAAGTCCGTTCCGAAAAAATCCTTAAAGAACTTTCTGAAGAAGGGATTGTTATTTCAACAGCCGAAAGCGAACGAATTCACGCCCCCGTAGGTTTGGACATAGGCGCTATTTCGCCCGAAGAAATTGCTTTGTCGATTTTAGCCGAGATACGGGCCGTTTTTTCCCTGCGTACGGGAGAAGCCTTGCGCCTTCGCACAACCCCTATTCACGAACGCGACTGATTTATTTACCATGGAATTGACCTCTGTAAACGATGCCACGCGCATTATTTTAGAAAATACCCTCGACTACGGTACCAAGGCCGTTGCCTTTACTGACGCCTACCGCCGAGTATTGGCCGAACCGCTCGTAGCCGACCGCGATTTTCCTCCTTTCGACCGCGTGACAATGGACGGAATTGCGATTCAATGGCAAAGTTATCAAAATGGTCAGCGTACTTTTCGGATTGAAAGTACCCAAACTGCGGGCGACGTACAGCATACGCTTCAAGATCCTGCGGCTTGTATCGAGGTAATGACGGGGGCATCGCTTCCCATTAATACCGACACGGTCATCAAATACGAAGACGTGACCATCGACAACGGAGTAGCCCAGCTTACATTTGCCGTTCGCGAGAAACAAAATGTCCACTTTCGGGGCGAAGACCGTGTAGCAGGTTCCGCTATTGTTCCCGCAGGCACGTTGTTGGGCCCAGCCGAAATCGCCATTGCTGCCAGCGTTGGCGCCACGGAAGTGATGGTAAAAAAACTGCCGTCGGTGGTGATTATTACTTCGGGCGACGAGCTGGTGCCTGTAGAGGCCACCCCACTCCCTCACCAGATTCGGAGTTCAAATGTTCACTGCATCGCCACTTTGCTCAAACCGTACCAAATAGAGGTAGATTTTATTCACATTCCCGACGATTTGGCAACGACGCAGCAGGCCATTCAACAAGCCCTACAACAATACGACGTCCTCATTTTGTGCGGTGGGGTATCGCAAGGAAAAAAAGATTTTATTCCCAAAGCCCTTCAAGCTGAAGGGGTGCAGAAGTATTTTCATAAACTGAGCCAGCAACCAGGAAAACCGTTCTGGTTTGGGCGAAAAGACCGTAACGTTGTCTTTGCTTTGCCAGGAAACCCCGTTTCTTCCTTCCTGTGCGCGCGTCGGTATTTTATCCCGTGGCTACGACAGTCGTTGGGACTGGTGGCTTTCGACCACACCTACGCGGCCTTGAGCACCGACTATGTTTATACATCTCCCTTGACTTATTTTTTGCAAGTTCAACTATACCAAGAGAATGCCACATTGATGGCTCGTCCAGTGATGGGGCATGGCTCAGGAGATTTTGCCAATTTGGTTGAAAATCAAGGGTTTTTAGAGCTACCCAAGGAGCAAACCGAGTTCAAAAAGGGAGACATTTTTCCACTTTGGCGGTACGATACCCTGTAATATCCTTTTTGAATATGCCTAATAAATAGCGGGAAAATACCGTTTGATAAATTCATCGAAAAAAAAACTCCCAAAAAGTTGAATGAGCCCAAAGGTTCGTCGTAAATTGTACCACGAAAAGCTCCAAACATAGCGATTTAATGGGCTACGATACTCTCTTAAATTTTTGTATTTTTTTTCTTGATTTTTAAAAAGTGAATGCCCTAACCAAGAGACTCGTAACCTGCTAATAGCAAATTCGTTACTAATTTCTGAACACTATACGACGGCATAAAAAGTGAATCGACATCATTTTTTTTGATTAGGGTCACTCATAAAACGTTTGTAATTTCGCAAAACCAATGACAAGCTATTTGCCCTTTCAGGTGCTCTTTTGGGCACGTGCAAAAGTGAATTGTGCTTTTCAAACCAAAATCAGTACAAAACAGACAATCACCCCAATAAAAATACGAAGTACCTATGTATGTTGTTAAACGCGATGGCCGCCGTGAATCGGTCAAATTTGATAAAATCACTTCCCGCATAGAGAAGTTGTGCTACGGACTGGAAGCTGCTTACGTTCAGCCAATTGAAGTAGCTAAAAAAGTCGTATCTGGTATTTATGATGGCGTAACTACTGCTGAGTTGGACGTATTGGCTGCTGAGACAGCCGCTTCTATGACGACTAAGCACCCCGATTACGCTATCTTGGCCGCGCGTATTGCTATTTCCAATTTGCACAAAAACACGCTGAAGTCGTTCTCGGCAACGATGAAGCAACTCTATACTTATACCGACCCCAAAACAGGCGAAAATGCTTCGTTGATTTCGAAAGAAGCCTATGACGTGATTCGCAAACACGCCGCTTTGCTCGACTCGACAATCATTTACGACCGCGACTACGGCTACGACTACTTTGGGTATAAAACGCTTGAAAAATCATACCTTTTGAAAGTAAACGGCAAAATCGCCGAGCGCCCTCAACACATGTTGATGCGCGTAGCGGTAGGGATTCACTTAGAGGATTTAGATTCGGTGATTGAAACCTACAATTTGCTTTCTGAAAGATGGTTTACGCACGCCACTCCTACGCTTTTCAACGCAGGAACGCCGAAGCCACAGATGTCGAGTTGCTTCTTGTTGACAATGAAAGAAGATAGCATTGCGGGTATCTACGACACCCTCAAGCAGTGCGCCCTTATTTCGCAATCCGCAGGGGGAATTGGGGTAAGTATCCACAATATTCGCGCAAAAGGTAGCTACATCAAAGGAACAAATGGTAACTCCAACGGTATCGTGCCAATGTTGCGCGTATTCAACGACACTGCCCGTTACGTTGACCAAGGCGGTGGTAAGCGTAAAGGTTCGTTTGCGATTTATTTGGAGCCTTGGCACGCCGATATTTTTGATTTCTTAGAATTGAAGAAAAACCACGGGAAAGAAGAACTCCGCGCCCGCGATTTGTTCTATGCCATGTGGATTCCTGACTTATTCATGAAGCGCGTAGAAGCCAATGATACTTGGTCGTTGCTTTGCCCTCACGAATGCCCAGGTTTAGCCGATACGTATGGCGATGAGTTTGAAGCGTTATATACCCAATACGAACGCGATGGCAAAGCCCGCAAAACGGTAAAAGCCCAAGACCTTTGGTTTGCAATTATGGAGTCGCAAATCGAGACAGGGACGCCGTACATGCTTTATAAAGACCACGCCAACCGCAAGTCGAACCAAAAGAACTTGGGAACCATCAAGTCGTCGAACTTGTGCACCGAAATCATGGAATTCACCTCTCCAGACGAAGTAGCGGTTTGTAACTTGGCATCGATTTCGTTGCCGAAGTTTGTAGAACAAGGCACGGATGGTTTCTTGCATTTCAACCACGAGAAGTTGTTTGAAATCACGAAAGTGGTGACCCGCAACCTCAATAAAATCATTGACCTTAACTACTATCCTATCCCAGAAGCCGAACGCAGCAACAAACGCCACCGTCCTATCGGAATCGGTATCCAAGGGTTGGCCGATGCGTTCTTGTTGATGCGTATGCCGTTTGAGTCCGAAGAAGCGCGCCGCCTCAACGAAGATATTCACGAAACGATTTATCACGGCTCATTGGTCGCTTCGATGGAGTTGGCTCAAAAAGACGGTGCTTACGAAACATGGAAAGGCTCACCAATCTCTGAAGGTACGTTCCAATTTGATATGTGGAACGTAACGCCTAAGAGTGGTCGTTGGAACTGGGAACAGCTTCGCAAAGATGTCGTGAAACACGGTGTTCGCAACTCACTTTTGTTGGCACCTATGCCAACGGCTTCTACCAGCCAAATTTTGGGTAACAACGAATGTTTTGAACCATTTACTTCTAACCTCTACGTTCGTCGCGTATTGTCGGGTGAGTTTGTGGTTGTTAATAAATACCTCCTCAAAGACCTCGTAAAAGAAGGTTTGTGGAACGATTCGATGAAGAACAAGTTGATGATGCACAACGGTTCGGTTCAAAAAATCGCCGAAATCCCACAACACCTCAAAGACCTTTACAAAACGGCCTGGGAAATTAAACAAAAGACGATTGTGGACATGGCCGCCGACCGTGGTGCGTACATTTGTCAGTCGCAGTCGTTGAATATTTTCATGGAGAATGCCAACTACGGCAAACTTACGTCGATGCACTTCTACGCATGGAAGAAAGGTTTGAAAACAGGTATGTATTACCTTCGTACCCAAGCTGCCGTTGACGCCGTGAAGTTTACGGTTGAAAAACACGTGGAAGCGGTGTTAGAACCTGTTACGACGAAAGTTTCGGAAAAAGACCTCAATTACGAGAAATACGCGCAAGAGCACGCTCCTCAGATAGCGCCAAAAGAAGATACGCAATATCCTCTTAACTCACCTAAGGATAATTAATCTTTCGCTTTCTACTTACCCCTTGCAAGCCCGAACCTTTGTGTTCGGGCTATTTTTTGTGCTGTGTATTGCTCAGGGTATGAGTACCCTGAGGCACGATGCGAGTACCCTGAGGCACGACCCGTGCGGAGGGATACTCATATCCCGACAACTAAGCAAACTTGTCAGTCCTCAGGGTATGAGTACCCTGAGGCACGACCCGTGAGGAGGGATACTCATATCCCGACAACTAAGCAAACTTGTCAGTCCTCAGGGTATGAGTACCCTGAGACACGACGCAAGTACCCTGAGGCACAATATGGGCGTTCCAACGTTATGCTCCTTTTTTGCGTCTTCCCAAAAACTAGACTCACCTCTTCTATGAACCGTTTTCTATCGTTCGGAATTGCTGCTGCAATTGTATGTTTAATGACTGCATGCCCCAATGGTCTTTTTAATGACCGCAATGGAAAATTTCTTTCCCAGCCCGTCAATTTGGAAGCTTTTAATTCTGAATTTGACGATTATAACTCCGCTTTGCCAGGCAACCGCTACGGAAATGGCTACCTTATTTTTTCCTCAAAACGTGACCGTAAAGAGCTTTTTAACCTTGTTGCTAAACCTTTTGAGTTAGAATACGACGACAAAACCAACTTACTCAACGCTAAAGCCAGCATTCAATACAACCTCGACATTGCCAAAGACGAACCTTACTACCAGCTTTTAGTACGGAAGGCCAATCAATCGTGCAATGTGCTAGGGCCGGTGGTTTATTCGTTCGACCGACAAATTATTAACGTCGGCGAAACGCGCCATGAGGGCAAATTTTTGTTGCTTTATGCCGACGATTCATCGGGGGATTTACAAATTAAATTTGTTCACAATTTCAACGATAAAAACACGGCTGAAGGCCCTTTTGAAGTAGCATGGCTCAACAGCACGAGCGATGATGCCTATCCTACCTTCAATTCAGATTTTAGCAAAGTCTATTTTTGCTCAAACCGTGAGGGGAATTTTGACATTTTTGAGGCCGATTTGCCCAACGACAAAACCCAGCTTTTGTCCACTTTATTAGCCAGAGCTATTCTACCCGTTAAGAAAAATACGCAGCTTTCTTCATCCGCCGACGACAAATGTCCGCACTTTGCAACAAGCTATTGGAGCAATACGCTGTACTTTACATCCAATCGTTCGGGTGGTTTGGGAGGTTTTGATATTTATTCTGCTCAACTCACCAACGGAACGTGGTCACAACCCGAAAACATGGGAAGTCGCGTCAATACTTCTTACGACGAGTACCGCCCAATAACGCTTCCCAACCACGATTTCAACTATCATTTAGGAGTATTTTCATCCAACCGTCCTCAAGGCAAAGGTGGCTTTGATTTGTACATGGTAGGATTTTTGACGGGGGAACAAACGCGGCCTAAATAGGCAACTTTCGCGGTTTTGATACCGCAAGATAAAGGATGCAAGATTGATTGGTCAAAATCATTACATTTGTGGGTTAACCAATCTTTTTTGCTCATTTTTAACTCTTGCATCATTCCGTGAAAAAACACCTCGCTTGGCTCTGCCTGCTGCTGTTTTTAGTGTTAGAAGGTTGCAAATCATCCAAAAAACCGCGTACCACGCCTCGTGATTTTGGCCCAATGGGAATGAAACGCGAAATGCGGGCGGTTTGGATTGCAACGGTCGATAACATTGATTGGCCCAGCCGCAAAAACCTTCCTCCCGCTGAACAACGGGAGGAGTTTATTCGGCTCATTGAAACACACAAACGGATGGGTATCAACGCGGTTTTTGTGCAAGTACGGGCGGCAGCCGATGCGTTTTATGCCCGTGGCGAAGAACCTTGGTCTGAATGGCTAACGGGAAAACAGGGCAAAGCTCCCGAGCCTTTTTACGACCCCCTCGATTTTATGATTGAAGAATGCCACCGTCGGGGCATTGAATTTCACGCGTGGCTCAATCTCAACCGCACGGCTCACCGAGCAAGTAAGAGTATTTCCAACGATAACATTGGCCGCAAGCGTCCTGAATGGGTCTTTGACTACGATGGCTATAAGCTATTCAACTTTGGGCTCCCTGAAGTTAGGGATTATATTACGTCGGTAACGACCAACATTGTCCACGAATACGACGTGGACGGCATTCATTTTGACGACTATTTTTACCCTTATACCGTCACTGGCCAAACGCTCAAAGACGAAGAAGCCTACCAACAATACGGCAGTCGGTTTCGCAACAAAAACGACTGGCGCCGCGACAACGTTGATAAACTTATCAAACAAATCAGCGATGCCATCACAGCCGAAAAACCGTACGTTAAGTTTGGGGTAAGCCCATTTGGGGTGTGGAGAAATCGGAAAGATGACCCTTCGGGCTCGGCAACGGAAGCTGGGCAAACATCCTACGATAATCTGTATGCTGATACAAAAAAATGGATGAAAGCGGGCTGGATTGATTACCTTGTTCCGCAGGTTTATTTTTCTACAAAGTTTGACAAAGTACCCTTTAAAATCCTGACTTCTTGGTGGTTGCCTTATACCTACGGCCGCCATTTATACATTGGTCAAGGCCCGTATCGGATTGGTACCGAGGACAAGGATAGAACTTGGGCAAATCCATCTGAGTTGCCAAACCAAATGCGGTTTATTCGCCTCAACCCCGAAATTTTGGGAAGCGTTTTCTTTAGTTCAAAGTCATTGATTGGAAACAAACTAGGACACGCCGATTCCTTGCGTACCAATTTCTACAAAGACCCAGCGTTTCCGCCTACCATGCCGTGGAAAGACCATACGGCACCTTTGACTCCCAAGAATTTACAGGTAAAAGATACCCGCGACGGCGTCGAACTGCGCTGGG
Source organism: Runella defluvii (assembly GCF_014195535.1). GTDB lineage: Bacteria > Bacteroidota > Bacteroidia > Cytophagales > Spirosomataceae > Runella > Runella defluvii. Next base: position 218,275 of record NZ_JACIBY010000011.1, read on the forward strand.
CGGCCTCTGAAGCAGCCCGCGATGGTAGTCTTGCTCACTATTATGCCGTCTATCGCTATTCCGACAGTGAAGCTCCTCGCCTATTGGCAGGCTGCTATGAAGGTCAAACGCGCGCGCTTGATAAAAGTGCCAAACGTGGCAGACGCTATACCTACGCTGTTACGGCCCTCGACCGCCTTCACAACGAAAGTGAGCCTGTGTTGGCGACGGTCTATGCCCGTTTGGCGCGGAAATAAATGCTTACGCACTGTTAATCGTTATCTGTTAACCGTTAAACAACTGATTACTAACTACTTAAAGAATGTTTTTGAAGTTTTTTATAGACTTTCCAAGTTTCAAAAACTTGGAAAGTCTAACTGTCTTTGAAACTTGGAATGTCAGCGTTTTTCTAGCTTTACTTTCCAATTAGGGCCGCTTTTTACACCGTATTTGGTAGCAAAATCACCCATATTGACGGCAAAAGAAAAATTCATCAAGCTATTCAAGTAACAAAGATTTTGTCCTTCGGGCACTTCACCGAAGGTATTGGCAAAAGGCATTTCACCACGAAACACTTCTTTGTCGCCCTCCCAAACCGTCACCATTACCTTTTTACCCGCCGTTAAACCCCAATTTTTCACCATGTCAGCGGGGATATTTGTCCAAACGTTACCGTACTGAACGTCCAAAATTGGGATAGTTCCGACAATGGCATTTCCTTCTAAAACCGCTTTTTGGTACGGAATTCGAACCACTTCGTTGGGCAAACGCGTCCCTACTTGCGCCAGCGTAATGACACCCGCAGCCAACCGCGCCGCTGTAAACGCATATACGTCACGTCCGTGAAAGGTATAAGAGCCTTGCGAATTACGTCTTCGATTGATGGCTTCGTCAATCTCTCTTACTTCTTGAATCCCCATCGACTCGGCTACCAAAGAAAAGCTCCCGTTGTTGGGTCCCACAAAAAAATGCCCGCTCTTGGTTTTTAGCACCACCGATTTACGGTCGGTTCCCACGCCTGGGTCCACCACCGACACAAACACCGTTCCTTTAGGCCAGTAGGTTGCCGTTTGTTGGAGGCGATAAGCGGCTTCCCAAATGTTATACGCAGGAATTTCGTGGGTCAAATCAAACAGCCGTAGTGCGGGGTTTACGCCCATTGCCACACCCTTCATGGCCGATACCGCGCCGTCTTTCAAGCCAAAATCCGTTTGAAAAACCACTGTTTTGGGTTGGGCATACAGGGTGGTGGCAAAAATCCATGCCGTGATTGCAGTAATGAGTTTTTTCATTAGAAACCTATATTTACAGAACTGATTCTACGGGAAAGATACGTACAGAAGGCGGAGTTTCAGTAAATTCTTTAAAAGAGTTTGTACTAACGATCCCATCTATTCCTGCAATATCAAACCCTCGGCTAAAGATACCATGACTAACCACCAATAGTACTTTTCCTGCATTTCGGCTTTTTAAAAGTGCGGCTAGTCCCGCAAAAGTGCCGCCACCGTCACAAATATCATCAATGATAAAACAAGGTCGTTGGCCAAAATCTTCTTCAAACGTCTTAAAACCTGACAATTGTCCCGTTTTTACATCCCTAAATTTGATACATTCCGCCACTCGCTCCGCACCTATCGACGCTGCAATTTTATAGACCTTTTTTAATGCACCTGAATCGGGCGAAACCAAATAATAACCGTCGGTATTGGTAAGATTGGGAAACGCTTCCATTGCCTTTTTTACCAACGTTACATTTGAAATCGCCACCGAACGATGGACAAGAGCCGTGGCAACGTCGGAATGCGGGTCAAAAATGCGGACTTTACGAAATTGTCCTGCATTGAGCATATCAGCCACAATTTTGAGCGAAAACGGCTCTCCTTCCGTCATAACTCGGTCCATACGAGCTGCCATTAGGTAAGATATAGTCACATCTACTGTCTCGACGCCTGCATAATCAAGGGCATTTTTGGCGGCAAGGCAGAGAAATACATCATTCATGGTCGATAAACGTGTCAAAATATGCACGTGCTTGGTGTTGGCGGGAAGAACCTCCAATTGAAGGTGCGGCTGTCCGTCGGGAAAAGTAAAGCTTTTGAAAGCTATTTCACTTTTTTGTGGCGTAATTAAGTTAAGGTTCATTTCTGTTTCGTTTTTTTGAACCATATAAGACATGTAAGGCCATATAAGTTGTTTTCTTATAATCTCTTATATGACTTATATGGTTTAAAGCTGTTGTTGCACCCGTGTTCGTATCTCCGACAGTGTCCAATCAATGGTAAGTTTTCCATCCAAAAAGACCGTTTTAAGCTCACCTTGGGCTTCTTCCTCCCACGTACATTGATCTTGCAATACGTACTTGCCCGTAACAGCATCCCGATGCACCGCCATCAACCCTTTGGCCGATTTTTTAGTCCCATCGTCCGTTTTAGGGTCTTTGAAAATATCACGTCCCTCACCATCTACTTCACCGTAAGTCGCCTTCATGGCAAAACCAAATGTGTCACGTGTCACGTATTCGTAGGTGTATGAACCTATTCCGAGCACCACGTTATAACTAGCAAATCCTTTTTGTTTGAGTCCTTCTAAAATGGATAGCTGCCGCGCAGGCGTAATGCTATCTCCGTAAATAAGGCCAATATGCGCATCCAGTAATTTAAAACCCTGAGGCGTAACGCTCCCCCCAAACGTTTCCCACATGCACGCTATCGCCCCTTTGTATTCGGGTGAACCAACGGGCGCGGCAGGGTCGCCAACGATAATTTTTACAGGATCACCGCTATCAGGACGAATAACCACTTTGCCATCGCGGGCCAAAATTTGGTGTTTGAGTTGAGGTAAAAACTCCGTAATCACTTGCCAAAAATCCCACGTATCGCTCACGATAGAAACAATTCCAGCGGGATATACCTCCGTAATTAGTCGCTCAAAGGTCTCTATTTCACCGTCTTTTGTCCCCATACACATTACGCTATGCTCCGTAGCAGGCACCGAACCACCAATCAACTCTGCTTCACAATCTGCGTTATAGTAATTTTCCAAGAAATCAATGGCAGGAATGGTATCGGTTCCCGTAAAGCTCAGCAGGTGTCCCGCACCACTCATCACCGCATCTTCAATACCCGACATTCCTCTAAAACTGAAGTCGTGGCCTTGCCAAGGCACAAAACTAAGGTCATCCCCCACGGTTTCGCGGGCATAATTGGTAAACGTTTGGAAGTATTCAAATGCCGTTGTAGCCGAAGTGCTTGGTTTCCATAAAATGGTACTCATCAAGGTTTCGAGCATGTTGGTCAACCAAAAAAATTCAGGTTTTGTATTGCGAATCGTCAGAACAGGTACGCGCATTGGAACAAGACTACCTTCGGCTAACGCCTTGATTTCGAGTGGCAAGTACCCCAAATCATGCAGTGCTTCTACGTGGTCGTATGGAATACAATCTTTTCCCAAATAGTTATCAATACGACGCTTGTATTGTTGGATAACTTCGGCTTTGGGACGTTGAAAGAAATTTTCATCAAACTGGCGAATGAGGTATTCTTTGATAAAATACTGCAACCCAAAAAATACAATTTCATTCTGTTCTGGGTTTCGTGATTTACGAGGCGTAAAGTTAGAATACACCAAAGTTGTCCCGTCGGGGTATTGGAATTTGTGTCCTACTTTGTAACCGTCTTTTAGTAAAATGGGAAGTGTTTTCATGGCAACTGTAAACGTATCTATTTAATTTTCAAGGAATAAACTCAAACAATTCAGCAGGGCGACTTTTTAGTCCTTCTCGGCGCTCGCCTGTGCTTCGCAATAAGCCCGAAGCCATCATGCGTTTGTGAAAATTGCGACGGTCGAGGCTTTCACCCAAAATACATTCGTGCAACGCCTGCAATTCGCTCATTGTAAACTGGGCATTCAACAATTCGAAACCAATGGGTTGGTACTGAATTTTGGCAGCTAAACGCGCCTGCGCCACCTGAGCGATGTGCTCGTGGTCAAACCCAAGCGGAGGGAGCAGCTTCCAATGAAACCACCGCAGCTCATTCGCCATTTGCCCAACCATCAATTGGTACTTTGCTGGGTTGACCAACGCGTAATAAGCCACCGAAAGCACCCGACCTCTTGGGTCACGCGAAAGCCCTCCAAAGGTGTATAATTGCTCTAAAAATAGATTTTCAATCCCCGTTTTGTCCTTCAAAATCCGCTGTGCTGCCTCCTCAAACGTTTCTTCCAAGCGTAAAAAGCCGCCTGGCAGCGTCCATTGGTTGGCAAATGGTTCATCTCGACGATTGAGCAACAAAATTGAAAGCTGTTCGCCATCGTAACCAAATACAACGCAGTCGATAGTAACCGAAGGGTGGGGATATAGTAATAGTTCGTCTTGCATTTACTTTGCGTATTAACGACACAAAGTAAATTATTCCACTTCAAACCTGCAAAATATTTTGCGTATTTATTACACGAAGTTATTTAACGGTCCACCCAAAAGCGCTAGAGCAAGGAAAAAAGAGGTTCTTTTGATACATACCCAACAGAATTAATCCATTGATTTTCAGAACCTTTTAAATAAGAAACTACCTCTAAAAGCGGCTGTTTACCCCGCACAAAATCAATCAACAATTCGTCCCCTACCAAAATCTCCAACGCCGTACGCGGATTTCCTTTTTCGTAAGAACCTATTCGCCAAAGATTTGGAATGTGTTCGTTAAAGGTGCGTAGCAGCAGCAATGAACTCAGCAATGAATGGTTTTTTGCTTGCGTAGAAAGGTGTATTTGAAAACCTCCGCAGAGTTCGTTGGCATATTTATGAAAAGTGGGGATAAACTGGAGTGGTCGCAACACGTAATTGAACCAATGGTATTCTTTGCTTAGGTGTTCAACGTCGTGTTTGATGCGATGCAGGGTTTCCCAACGCAAAAAAGGTGCTCCCACTATTTCAAAAGGACGGGTTGTGCCTCGCCCTTCGCTCAAAATCGTGGCTTCAAACAAGCATTGGCCGCTGTAAAGCTCGGCGGTTTGTAACGAAGGGAAATTGGGAGAAGGGTAAATTTGCATAAAATAGTCGGGAGACGCCCCCATAAGCACCTGTAAGTCAAACGCTCCTCCATAAAATTCTTTTAACCAAAATGCGATTTCACCCAACGTCAGGCCGTGACGGTGCGGCAGTCCCTCGTGCCCAATAAAAGACGCGTACGTAGTCGAAATGGGTGAGCCTTCCACTTGACGACCTGCGGGATTGGGGTGGTCTATCACCCACACGCGCGGCGGACGTTGGCAACGGGCAATTGTTTCAAACAAATACGCAATGGTAGTCAAATACGTAAAATACCGACACCCAACGTCCTGAATATCAATCAGAATATCGTCTAATTCTTCCACCTTTTCAGGGGAAGCTTTCAGGCTCTGTTCGTCGTGCCCATACAACGAAACGCAATTCACGCCTTCCCAAAAATGATAGATTTCGGCATTTTCCAGTGCTTCTTGGTCCTGTAGTTCAGAAAAAAGACCGTGTTCGGGCACAAAAATCGTTTTCAGTACTTTTTCTTTGGCCAACCAATCCATCAAATACATTTTTTCTTCAAACAAAAAGGCCGTTTGGTTGCACAAAAGCCCTACGTTTCGGTGGTTAGTTTTGAGGGTATCAATGAGCGCACGTAACGAATGAGGGCGTATCATAAAAACAAATTAAGGATAGTAAGTTGGCAAATTAGCAGAATGTTTGTTTGAAATAAACCCTAAAAATTGATTTATGTCAAGTTTTTTAAAGAATTGATTGGAGACTTTTGTCTCACAAAATCAACCAATTAACAAAACCATGAACCCTTCAGAACAACTCCGTTACGCCAACTTCTTTCGTGTTTTTGCCCGTTATACACTCCTCATTATCACCTTACTTACCCTTGTATTTGCCCTGCTTTCAGGAGCCGAAACCTACGGAGGTGGGTGGCAAGGAATCATCAAAAATAGCCCTAACGCCTTACCATGGGCTGGGTTATTGCTTCTTTTGGTTATTGCTTGGAAATGGGAGCTTATCGGCGGAAGTATCATCACTTTCTTTGGACTATTTTCCATTTATTTCTTCAACATTGGGAGGAATCACTTTTACTGGAGTACTTTGCTGTTAACCCTTTTTATTACCCTGCTGGGAGGGTGTTTCTTAGCAAGTGGCATCATTCGCCGAGCTGCCCACTCACAGATATAACAGAATCGGTTATCTTCGCGGAGTTTTGTTCCTTTTTTATTCCCATGCACTACTCCCAAATCATTAACGAACTCGCCGAAGACCGCGAACAGTACTTCAACGCCGTCAGCCCACCGATTGTCCAAACCAGCAATTTTGCTTTCAACGACTTTGCCTCATTACGCAGTGCTTTTGAAGACGAAATGTCGGACTACCTTTATACACGAGGCATGAACCCTACGGTGGATATTCTCCGTAAAAAATTGGCCGCCATCGACGAAGCCGAAGATGCCCTTGTGCTCAACAGCGGAGCCTCAGCTATCTTTTGCGCCGTTATGTCCAACGTCCAAGCGGGCGACCACATCATTAGTGTTCAGAAACCCTACACCTGGGCGTGGAAACTGTTTGACAACGTACTGACTCGCTACAACGTAAGCACCACTTACATCGACGGGACACGTATTGAACATTTTGAGGCAGCCCTTCAGCCCAACACCAAAGTCATCTACCTCGAATCGCCCAACAGCCTCACCTTTGAGCTTCAAGACATTGAGGCCGTGGCGAAGTTGGCCAAATCGCGGGGCATCATTACCATCATCGACAACAGCTATTGCACCCCTATTTTCCAAAAACCGCACCGCCTCGGCATTGACCTTTGTCTGCAGTCAGCCACCAAATACATTGGCGGACACTCAGACACCGTGGCGGGTGTGCTCACGGGCAGCAAAGCCATGATAAAACAGATTTTTGACCGTGAAGCCCACAATACAGGGGCTTTTGTGTCGCCTTTCAATGCGTGGTTGCTGTTGAGGGGCTTGCGCACGTTACCGATTCGCCTCAAACAAAGCGCCGAAAGCACCCAAAAAGTACTCTCTTTCTTGAAAAATCACCCTAAAATTGAGAAAGTCTATTTTCCACTTGACCCCGATTTTCCTCAATACGAACTTGCTAAAAAACAAATGACGGGCGCAAGTGGCTTGATCACCGTGGCCATTAAAGCCGAATCGCACGCCCAAATCGAGCGCTTCACCTTTGACCTCAAGCACTTTTTGTTGGCCGTAAGCTGGGGCGGGCACGAATCGCTGGTATTGCCTAAATGCGCAGGGTTACACCCCGATGGCTTTGACCCTCATGAGCAAGAACACCGATTGATACGATTTTATATTGGACTAGAAGAGGCAGACTTTCTCATTGAAGATTTGGCTCAGGCATTAGACAAATTATAGGCACATCGGTTTTTCTATACATAACAGTACAGGAGGGTTGCGCCCAAAGATTCTTTTTGGTTTGTTATCTTTTATTTCTTACCCAAGACACACATGGAAAAAGTTGCTTTTTTAATGAAACTAAAGCCTGGTTTTGAGGCTGAGTATAAAAAACGCCACGACGAAATCTGGCCCGAACTCTCCGCAGTGCTCACCGAGGCGGGGGTTTATGATTATTCGATTTATTTGGACCGTGCTACAGGCATTTTATTTGCGGTTCAAAAACGTACCGAAAACAACACCGCCGACGACCTACCCAACCACCCTATCGTCAAAAAATGGTGGGCATACATGGCCGACATCATGGACACTAACGCCGATAACTCACCCGTGAGTACGTCTATTGACTGTGTCTTTCACATGGATTAATCTTGATTTTTAAAACCTATTTACATGAACACTCCTCAAGAAACGTTTAATCGCCGCGAGTTTATTCAGAAATCTTCGTTGGCAACGGCAGGAATGCTCGCTTCTTCGACCTTGTTTGCCAATGCAACCCCCAGCGCCAAACGCAAAGTAGCGATGGTCGGAACGGGCCACCGTGGAACGAGTATGTGGGGCATACCTGTGGTAAAAGAATTTGGCGACGTCATCGAATTTGTAGGCCTGTGCGACATTAACCCTGGCCGCGCCGAAACAGCCCGCAAAATGCTCAACGTCACTTGCCCGCTTTATACTGACTTTGAGAAAATGATGGCCGAAACCAAGCCTGATATTCTCATCGTAACGACGGTCGATGCCACGCACGATAAGTTCATTGTGAGAGGAATGGAACTGGGGGCGGACATCGTCACCGAAAAACCCATGACCACCGACGAAGCCAAGTGTCAGGCCATTTTGGACGCCGAAAAGCGTACGGGTAAAAAAGTAACGGTTACGTTCAACTACCGTTATTCGCCGCACCGCCAAAAAATCTACGAACTCCTCCGCGAAGGAGCCATCGGGACTGTTACCTCCGTTGATTTTCACTGGTATTTGGACGTTCGCCACGGAGCAGACTACTTCCGCCGTTGGCACCGCCTCAAAGAAAACAGCGGTTCGTTATGGGTACACAAAGCCAGTCACCATTTCGACCTGCTCAACTGGTGGTTGGAATCAGAACCTGAGAGCGTTTTTGCGCAAGGTTCACTGGAGCATTACGGTAAAAATGGAGCACTTAGAGGCAACAATTGCCGCAGTTGTGCCCACAAAAACGAATGTAAGTTTTATTGGGACGTGACGAAAGACAAACGTCTCGTTTCTCTATATGTCGATAATGAAAAACACGACGGCTACTTACGCGACGGCTGTGTTTTCAAGGAAGACATCAATATTTTTGATAAAATGGCGGCCACCATTCATTATGCCAACGGCGTAAACGTGAGTTATTCACTGACCACTTATTCGCCCTATGAAGGCTACCGCATTGCTTTCAACGGGACAAAAGGCCGTTTGGAGGCTTGGATTAAAGAATCAGGCAAAATGACAATTGAGCCCTACGATGAGTTGATGTTGTCGAAAAACTTTGGCGATGTCGAATACATCAAAATTCCTCAAGCCGAAGGACACGGGGGAGGTGATGCTCGCTTGCGAGATAAAATTTTCCGCAACCCGAATGCGCCCGACACCTACCGCCAATCAGCAGGTAGCCGCGACGGCGCCATGGCGATTTTGGTCGGAATCGGTGCTCGGAAAAGCATTCAAACGGGTCAGCCCGTCAAAATTTCAGACCTTACCGACTTGAAGCCCAAAGCGGTGAAGGCTTAGAGTCGATGGTTTACGGTTTTAAATGCAGAATGAATCATAATAGTGAGTCGGGTTGCTTACAACCCGACATTTTTATTACCCTACCAAAGCTTATTCAATTTTTAAACTCGAAACCTCAAACCCAAAACCTCAAACACCCTACTTCCCATTCAAATCCCAATCATAATCTAAGTAAGACACGGGGGTATTGGCCTCAATTTTCACGGTCGAATATTTATTTACCCACTCCACTATCGGCATTTTTTTGGTAAAATCGCCGCCGTACCACGTCAAAATCTTCGATAGTTCCGCTTTGTCTTTGCGGATATTATTCTTCGACTTATCATTCATAAAATCTCGTCCTTGCTCGTCCAATTGCTTGTTGAGTTGGTCGGCCGTAAACGCCTCATTACGCAGGGGTGGGCACGATTTGGCCGCACACACCAAGGCAAAATGAATACGTGGCTCGTCAAATTTTTTGCGAATGATGCCGTGTTCTATGTCGTTCAGGTTCATTTTTTTTCCGCCAATGACGATAAAATTGACCGTCCAGGCATCGCTCACCAACGGGATTTTAATCTTAGAACCAATGTCTTTAATGGTAGAAATCCCAGGGTAATGGTCAAGGATAAGCTGAACTGTAAAGGCATTGTACGCATTTATCCAGTACGCCAACTGCTCCTCTTTCGTCCATTTATTATTAGGAGCGCTGGCACTGAGCATATCCAAGTACTTTTTTAGCTCGTCATAATCCTTTTTAAACGCCGTATAATTGACAAATCCTTTGTCATTTACGTGTTTTTTGAGAAGTTTGTCCCACGCCGAATGATCCACGGGAGCGGCCGTTGAGGTTGGCGTAGCTGTACAACTACCAAATAGCCCCACGACAAAAAACAGAACAAAAGCGAAACTGCGCATAATTTTCGATGGTTTTATCCTACAAACGTAAATCTCTGAAAAACGGTTTTTACTATCGTCCAAACGCGCTAACTATTTTTAGAATCAAATGAATCTTGACTTAACCCACAAAACTGCCATTGTCTGCGGAAGTACCCAAGGTATTGGACGTGCGTCGGCCGTCGAACTTGCCCTTTTGGGGGCGAATGTCACGCTTATGGCCCGCAACGAAGCCTCATTACAAGCAACTTTAGCGGCACTTGACACCAGCAAAGGACAAACTCACCGCTACCTTGTCGCCGATTTTGCCAGTAGTAGTTCGGTAAAAAACGCCATCGACGCCTATTTAGCCGAATTTCCTGAAGTACATATTTTGGTCAACAATACAGGTGGCCCGACGGGAGGCCCCATCATCGACGCTGCCCCCGAGCAGTTTTTGGCTACCTTTGAAATGCACCTCGTCAACAACCAACTTTTGGCGCAGGCTGTTGTTCCTGCCATGAAAAAAGCAGGTTTTGGCCGAATTATCAACATCATTTCCACTTCCGTGAAGCAGCCTATCGTTGGCTTGGGAGTTTCAAATACCATTCGTTGGGCGGTGGCAAGTTGGGCGAAAACGCTTTCGCTCGAAATCGGCAAATTTGGCATTACGGTCAACAACGTCTTGCCTGGTTATACCAAAACAGGCAGGTTAGATTCGGTGAACAAAATGCGTGCCCAAGCGACAGGAAAAACGGTTGAAGAAATTGCCACTCAACTCGAAGCCGAAATCCCTATTGGTCGTTTTGCCGAAGCCGAAGAAGTCGCCGCCGCCGTGGCCTTTTTATGCAGTCCTGCCGCCGCTGCTATCAGCGGCATCAACCTGCCCGTAGATGGCGGAAAAACCGCAAACCTTTAAAAATAAATGTCGAGGGTAGAATGCAGAGTGTCGAATTTGGTATTTCATTCGACATTCTACCTTCTGCACTCGACACTTTTTAGGCAATGACACTCACTATTTAACTTTTATACTTATGAAACTTTCCATTGGCGACACGTACGAGTACGAATTCCGTTTTTCACAAGAAGAAGTCATTGCATTTGCTCAGCTTACGGGCGACGATAACCCTTTGCACTTAGACCCCGATTACGCTGCTACAACGCCCTTCAAACGCCCGATTATCCACGGGATGCTAGGCGCTAGTGTTTTCACCAAAATCATTGGTACTCGTTTTCCTGGTTACGGTTCGATTTACGTAGGACAAACGTTTCAGTTTTTACGCCCTATGTTTGTCGATACCGATTACAAAGTGAAGTTTACCGTACAAAGCCTTAACCCCGAAAAGCACACAGGTGAAATTTTAGGTGAGGTATTTGACGTAACGACGGGTAAAATCACGACCAAAGGCGTCGCAACGCTTATGCACAAAGAGAAGATATGATAAACCTCTCTCACGCCCTCGTTCTTGCTTCCAACTCTCCACGCCGTCAGCAATTACTGAGGGAAATGGGGGTTGAATTTACGGTGCAAGTTCGCCCCACCGACGAGCTTTTTCCCGCTGATATGCCCGTTTCGGACGTGGCTGGGTACTTGGCCCAACACAAAGCCGAACAATTTGCCCATGATTTAGGCGAAAAACTCATTCTTTGTGCCGATACCGTCGTGGTCGTCGATGATACCATTCTCAACAAACCTGCCGATGCCGCCGAAGCACGCGAGATGTTACAATTGTTGTCGGGGCGGTCGCACCAGGTCATCACAGGCGTGTCTTTGTTAAGTCCTCAGGGTTACCAAACCATCAGCGATGTAGCCCATGTGGCATTTAAAACACTCTCCGAGAGTGAAATTGAGTATTACATCGCCCATTACCGCCCATTCGACAAAGCGGGGGCATACGGCGTGCAAGAATGGATTGGCATGATAGGGATTCCGCGTATCGAGGGTTCATTTTATACCATCATGGGGTTACCACTTCATAAAGTTTACGAACTTTTGCAGCCTTTTATGGTCGCCTAACCGTTCGTCAAAAAATTATTTGAAAGCGAGTTTTCTGTGCGTATTTTTGTTGTACAGCACTGAAAATTCGCTTTTGCCATGAAACACCTACGACTCGTTTTGTTTTTAGTTGCCGCTTCGCTCATGTCGGGTTGCAGCACGTATTTTTACCAATGGAAACCCGCCTCAGGCGACATTGCCTGGATCGAAGGAAGAGAAGTGACGCGCGCCGAACAAAACGGCGTTGTTTTGGTCGCCTCCTACGAGTTTGAAGATGCCCACAACATTGTTTTGGACGTCGAAGTCAAAAATCGCACGCAGGCTTCGCTCTTGGTTGACCCCAACGATTTTCACTACATCCCTTTCGATACTAAAAACGACACCCTGCGCAGTGCTATCAACGCCTCCTACACGGCTTTTTACCGCGCCCTCAATCCCGAAGAAAAAATTCAACAAGCAACGTTGGACATCCAACGCGAAAAACGACGCCTTGCCGCAGCGTCTATTCTGAACGGCGTGTTGTTGGTGGCAACCGTTGCCAGCGACATCAACTCGTCCAACCGCCGCGATAAGTCGTGGACGCAACGCGCCAACTTGCAATATGCCCACGCTCAAGCCTATAATTTTATCATCCAAAAACAAATTGCTGACGTAAATCTCCAACGAATCCGCACGGAACGACTACAACACGAACGCGCCAATTGGCAAGAAATGTCCCTGCGAAAAACTACCCTTCCGCCCAACGAATCGATACGCGGTTTGGTGTTCTTGCCCAAAGACGAACGCGCTTCTTCGGCTTGGCTGACCTACACTTCTCCCAGCGATTCTACCCAAATGCAGTTAAAATTTTTGCAGGAAAAGATAAAAGGGAATTAAGCGAAGGGCACGTTTGCAAAGGGCAAGGGACAAGTTTGCAAAGGGCAAAAGGCAAGTTTGCAAAGGGCAAAAGGCAAGTTTGCAAGAGGCAAAAGGCAAGTTTGCAAAGGGCAAAAGGCAAGTTTGCAAAGGGCAAGGGGCAAAAGGCAAGAGGTAAATGAGCAAAAGGGGGTTAGTTAGTTTCCCAATCAATACCTTTTAGAAAAGCTTCGTACGCAAAAAGTCCGAAAATAAGAATGTATTCTACCCCTACCACTCGGAGATTTTCATGGTAGGGAGACGAAGCGTAGGCCACGTACGTCAAAGGTAACATCAGCGACCAAAGCACAGGGTACCAATGCCTTGTAACCACCCCCAACGCCACAAGCGTCGTAATGTACCACGGGTGTACGGTCGTGGCTAAAAAGAAATAGACGGTCAACGAAAGGAGCATTTTCTCGGCAAGGCTGCGTTTTTGAAATGCTAACCAACTCACCGTTCCCAAGGTAATCAATGACAACACAGGCCCCAACGATTGGATAAGGTTATAACCCGTTATCCGATAGCCAACTTCACGTAGGAGGTAATAGACGCTGGCATTAAACTCAAACTTCTGGAAATACAAATCAAGGCTTGCTCCAACGTTGGTAAAAAGACTTTTATTCAAAAAAGGGAGAAATAAACCAACCATTGTTGCGCCTACGACTCCACCGTAGATTATTCCTTTCTGCCAACCTATCCGCCGTACCAGTGATGGTAGAAAAATCAGCGGCAGCAGCTTTACTGATGCCCCCAGCCCTAACGCCACAGCAGAGGCTGTCAAATAAGAATCCTTGAACCAAGGGCGATTGAGCCAACGCACAGCCAGTAACACAAAGAACAACGTCACTGCTTCGAAATGTAAGTTGCCAGTTAGTTCCACAATCACCAGCGGGTTTAAGGCATAGACCAAACCGTTGATTTTCCGCTTTGCAGATGGTCGAATTCCAAGGTTTTGGGGTGATGATAACAACCAGCAATTCCCCACCTCAGCCATGAGAATGATAACCCGCATCACAACCACCGAAAGTTGGACATTATCCCCTCCAATCCAGGCTGCCATGCCAAAAAACAACTGGTTAAGAGGTGGGTAAACTGTAAAGTAATTGGGGGAATTAAGCCCTTCGTACAAAGCTGTGCTTAGATTTGCTGATAAAAAAAGGGGTGAATGAAGCACGTTGGAAGGAAGATACAGGTATGGATTAACACCCGCCACCAACAGGCGTCCGTCCCACACAAAACGAAAAAAATCATCGGACAAAACAGGCGTTGAAAACAGAAACACAAGCCGCAAAAGCACGGCAATCCCCATCCACCAACGCGTTTGTGCCGCATTCCACGAGCGAGTTACGACAAGCCCATATACCAAAAATAGGCTTCCATACACCAAAATCAACGTTTTTAACTGTGTACGGTCTATTTCATAGCCAATCCACCAATAACCAATGCTACCACTCAACAAGACTAGCAGCATCCACCCTATTGGCTGTTTGTCAGGCAACGTGTGCAGGGGTAATTTGGGGGTTTGATGACGCTGAAAGAGGGGCATAAAGTCGTTGAATACAAATAATCAGCAACAAAGGTCGGTTTTTTCTTCAAAATTAGTTTGTAAACTTTTGAAAGTTTCCGTACCTTTGCGGACTCGTTTTGAAATCAAGGATTTACAGGTAATAAAAGGCATAAGAAATGAAACGTACATATCAACCTTCAAACCGCAAAAGACGTAACAAGCACGGATTCCGTGAGCGTATGTCTTCTGCTAATGGCCGCAAAGTATTGGCAGCTCGTCGCAAAAAAGGCCGTTGGAAATTGACAGTTTCTGACGAGAAGCGTCACAAGCAATAAAGTCAATAGTTTAGAGTTTGAAGTCTAAAGTTGTCGCTTTGTAAGCTACCGCTTTGGCTTGATGCTCGATGCTAAGATGAAGCAAACTTTCCCAAAAACTGAACGTCTCTGTAGTCGAAAAACCATAGGGCGTTTGTTCGAAAAAGGTAGTACGGAAGCAAAAACGTCCTACCTTTTTCCATTTAAGGTATTTTATCTAGTTGATTCGGACGTTCCGCCGAATCAGCCTCCTCAAGTCTTGTTTTCGATTTCAAAGCGCAATTTCAAAAAAGCGGTTGATCGAAACCTTCTACGCCGCCGTTGTCGAGAGGCGTATCGAAAGAATAAACATCTTTTCTTTTCTTCTCCAGAACAGCGTCCACCAAGCTACATTGCGTTTATTCTTATTGCCAAAACAAAAGTGGACTACGAAACCATCGAGCGTGGTTTACAGAAGCTTATTGGGCGCCTCGGTAAGGAATTGTAAAAGTGATTTCTACTGTTAAATTTGTGTTAAGAATAAGTTTAGCGTGTTAAAATTGTTTACACGACTCGTAATTTCGTCGCCGT
This sequence comes from Runella defluvii, assembly GCF_014195535.1. Taxonomy (GTDB): domain Bacteria; phylum Bacteroidota; class Bacteroidia; order Cytophagales; family Spirosomataceae; genus Runella; species Runella defluvii. Next base: position 233,576 of record NZ_JACIBY010000011.1, read on the forward strand.
AATAAAAATCCATGCTATGAGCGCTGCCAAATCGGCTCAAATCGCACACAAAGTTTTAGTCGTCGATGACGACCCAGATATTGTTGAGCTACTTGAATACAATTTAGAAAAAGAAGGTTACGAAGTAGCCACCGCTGCCAACGGAAAAATGGCCATTGAAACGGCTCGCTCGTTTATCCCTGAGCTGGTCGTTCTCGATATTATGATGCCTCAAATGGACGGTATCGAAACCGCCCGCCAACTGCGAGCAATCCCCGATTTTAGAAATACCTACATCTTATTTTTGACCGCCCGCTCGGAAGAATATTCGGAAGTAGCCGCTTTCGAGATTGGTGCCGACGACTACCTGACCAAGCCCATCAAGCCACGCGCGCTGATGAGCCGTATCAATGCGCTTTTTAGAAGAGAAGCCCAAAAATCGGAGCCAGAGTCCCAAATTGAGATTGCAGGCTTGCACATCAACCGTAAAAATTATACGGTTACGAAGGGCGATAAAGCGGTTGTTTTGCCAAAAAAAGAATTTGAATTGTTGTTTTTCTTGGCCAATCACCCCAATAAAGTCTTCAACCGTGAAGAACTTTTGCAAAAAATTTGGGGAGCCGATATTTATGTTCTCGAACGCACCGTCGATGTTCACATTCGTAAAGTCCGTGAAAAGGTCGGCGAAAACTACATCAAAACCCTCAAAGGCGTAGGGTACATGTTTACCGACGAATAGAAATTCCTAGCGATCCACTTCGCCCATTACGACGTCGATAGAACCGATAATAGCCACTAAGTCAGCGAGCATAGCACCGCGTGAGATTTCGGCAATGACCGATAAGTTATTGAACGAACACGCTCGTGCTTTGCATCGCACGGGAATATCCGACCTCCCATCGGTACGGAAGAAAAAGCCTAGTTCACCTTTGGGATTTTCAGCTCTTATGTAAAAATCCATCGCCTGAGGGCGAATTTTCTTCGGCACGACTGCCTGCGGGTCAAAGTCAGGCGTGCGACGGTGCTCTCCCAACAGTTTTTCTACACACTGTTCGATCAGGCCAAGAGATTCCCAGCACTCCTGCACCCGAACGTAGTTTCTATCCCAACAGTCGCCAACAGTACCCACGAGTCCTTCTCCAATCGGTACGTTAAATTCCAACTCAGGATAGACCGAATAGCCATCCACTTTGCGCAAATCCCAACGCAAGCCCGAACCGCGCAACACAGGCCCCGAGCAGCCATAATTGATGGCCACGGGGAGCGGCAAAACGCCGACATTGGCCGTACGCTCCACAAAAATCTTGTTGTCGATGACCAATTGTTGCAATTCCCGCAGTTTGGGTTTGAGGTAACTCACAAACTCCTGACAGCGCTCTTCAAAACCTACTGGCAAATCGTAAAATAAGCCTCCAACCCAAACGTAGTTATAGAGCATTCGAGCGCCCGAAAGCCACTCTAACATCCGCAAAATATGTTCGCGGTCGCGCATGAGCCACAAAAAAGGCGTGTATGCCCCAATGTCCATGGCATACGTACCAATGGCTACAAAGTGCGAAGCCAGGCGGTTGAGTTCTGCTACCAACACCCGAATGTATTCAATCCGCTTTGGAATATCTTTCTCTATGCCTAACATCCGTTCGACACCCATCACGTAGGCATGTTCGGAGTTGATAGCCGCCACGTAGTCCATCCGATCTACGTACGGGATGATTTGGTTGAAAGGCAGCGATTCGGCGTGTTTCTCAAAACAACGGTGCAAGTACCCAAGGTGCGGCACTACGTCCACGATAATTTCACCATCCGACACCACTTCTAAGCGCAACACTCCGTGGGTGGAAGGGTGCTGCGGGCCTAAGTTAATCACCATTTCTTCCGACTTTAGCTGGTCGGCGGTGTATTTACTCGGCTCCGAAATGTTCAAATGCTCGGGTTGGTAATCGTATTGTACCGTTGAAGTAGCCATAACAATGGGTCAAATTGAGGATGCAAGTTAGTAAGAAAATCCTTCCACCTCGCCCTTACTAACCTTTGGCGTTTGTATATTTGTCACGGACGAAGAGAAGAAAGCGCTATGCACGAGATAGAACCTTTTTATAATTGGGAAAAACATTATGTCGCTGCCAACGACCGCAAATCCCCTTTTTACGGTCGAGACTATAATTTAAACCAGTACGAGCACGACATTTACGGGTATTATATTCACCCTTTGTGGGACGAAATAGACTCCGAGACGCTCTATGTCAAGATTTTATTTGCTGACTACAAGAAGAAGTTTGCCGTCATTGAGCTTTTTGGGGAATGGAACGACACGCTTCACAACGACATCATGCACTTCAAACGCAATGTCATCGACCATTTGCTGGCCCAAGGCATCAATAAATACATTCTTATTGCCGAAAATATTCTTAATTTTCACGGCTCCGACGATGAATATTATGCCGAATGGTTTGACGAAATCGAAGATGGCTGGATTGCCGTTGTGGGTTCTCGCGACCATACCGAACGCGAATGGAAACGCTACCGACTCGACTATTACCTCAATTTTGGGGGAACTCTCCACCTTGAAAACTGGCGCACGCTACAGCCTCAACCGTTTTTTGAGTTGGTGCAAAGTTTGATTGTGCGGCGCTTGATGTAGTTATTCTTCGGCATCAAGCACTGCCAGCAAATCGCACATGGTATCCACCATTTGGTTATACTTTTTGGCACTTACTGCTTTTTCAAAACGCGCCTGCATTCCTTGCATTTCTTCGTTTAAGTCTAGCAAAAACTCTTTGCCACGATCGTCCAAAAAAATGATGCTCGCTCGGGCATCTTTTTCGCTTGGGCAGCTGTAAACGTACCCCGTTTCTTCTAACTCTTTGACGGCTTTACTCATGGCTTGCTTGGTCACTTCCAACTTTTTGGCCAATTCACTGCTCGTAATCCCTTCCTCCTCAATGTTGACCAACAACGAAATCGAGCTCATCTTAATATCTGTGTAGCCACGTTTCTCTAAAAGTGGGGCAATGTGAAGATGAACGTGACGCTTGAGCCGCCACAAAAGCCGCCCAATGGAGCGCTGACGCATTGATTCAAACTTCTCAAAGCTATATATCCGTCCTGATGCAAGTACTTTTTCCATGTTACAAATCTATTGGAATACAGGTTATTAAAAAATAGCACTCAAATTTTAATCCAATTTTTAGTCAACTTATTTGACTTTTTTGGTCAACTTAGTTTACCTTTGCTGCCGCAAATATAGTCAACCAAGTTTACTTATAACTTTTTTGTAAAACAACTTATTGCTCACCTCCGCATAAAAAACAAAACGCCATGGATACCACTTCATCTAAAAGTCCTTTCAAAAAACTGCTACCATTTGCCGTTGTTCTTGCCGTACTCGGCGTAGGTAGTTTTTACGGTTTTCAATCGTATCGTTACAATCAAACCTACGAAACCACCGACAATGCCCAGATTGAAACCAAGAACTCGCCCGTTCTTGCCCGCGTAGCAGGGTATGTACTCGAATCGAACGTAGAAGATTATAAAAGTGTACGCGCCAACGACCGTCTCATTGAGATTGATCCCCAAGAATACCAAATTGCCGTAGCCCAAGCCGATGCCGACCTACAACAAGCCGTAGCCGACATCGAAACCGCCAAAGCAGCGCTCCGCAACGCTCAAGAAGCGTACAAAGTAACCAAGGCCAACGCCGACGTACAAGCCAGCCGCAAAACCAAAGCCGCGGCCGACCTGACTCGTGACAAAAACCTGTACGAAGGAGGCTCAACGACCAAAAAAGTACTAGACGATAGCCAAGCCAACGTAGAAGTGCAAAATCGCCAATACGACGCAGCTTTGGCCCAAGTAAACCAAGCGAAAGTAGCCGAAGGGGCAGCGATAGCGACCATCAAAAAAATGGAAGCCATGGTAAAAGTAAAGCAAACCGTGCTCGACCAAGCCAAATTACGTTTGTCATATACCCACATCGACGCGCCTGTATCGGGAAAAACGGGCAAAATCAACGTTGCCAAAGGTCAATACGTACAACCTGGGCAAAACCTGTTCACGATTGTCAACGAAGCGGCTTACTGGGTAACGGCCAATTTTAAAGAAACCCAGCTCGAAAAAATGCGCGTAGGACAGCCCGTTGAGCTCAAAATTGATGCGTACCCAACGTTAAAAATAAGTGGTAAAATCCAAACTATTTCCGACGCTACAGGCGCAAAATTCTCGCTTCTTCCTCCCGACAACGCTTCGGGTAACTTCGTAAAGCTTACGCAGCGCGTTCCCGTTAAAATCGAGATTGAGCACCCCGAACAATACAAAGAACTACTCCGCGCTGGTTTGAGCGTTGAAGTAGCGGTCAAAGTACAGTAAACGAGGTTCAATCATCGGAGTTAGAACACACACACTATGAAAAGATGGATTGTTGTCATCACGGTCATCACAGCGGCCGTTATGGAACTGATAGATACCTCGATTGTGAACGTAGGTATTTATCAGATGGCGGGCAACTTGGGCGTGACCATTGAAGATATTTCGTGGGTTATTACGTCGTATGCCATCGCCAACGTGATTATTATTCCGCTAACGGGATTTTTACAGAACTACTTTGGGCGGAAAAACTACTTCGTCGCCTCCATTGCCCTTTTTACGTTTGCCTCCTATTTGTGCGGCATTGCCGATACCCTGCCCCTGCTCGTCTTGGCGCGTTTTTTACAAGGTGTAGGTGGTGGAGCTTTACTTTCGGTTTCCCAAGGGTTGTTGTATGATTCTTTCCCAATTCATCAACGCGCCATTGCTTCGGCGGTATTTGGGATGGGTATTGTGCTTGGGCCGACGTTTGGGCCGACCCTCGGCGGGTACATTATCGACAATTACCATTGGAGTTGGATGTTTTTTATCAACGTTCCGATTGGGATTGTCGCCTTCTTGTTAAGCTATATCTACATCGACAAAAAACCCGAAGAGCACCACATCGACCGCAGTAAAATCAAGATTGATTATTTGGGAATTGTGCTTCTTTCAATTGGTATCGGGTGCTTGCAGTACGTGCTCGAACGCGGCGAAGCCAACGACTGGTTTGAAGACCCAACGATTGTGATTTGTACCATTGCGCTGATTGTTTCGCTGACCTCGTTCATTTGGTGGGAATTAAAAATCCCCAATCCCGTAGTAAACCTGCGGGTGCTGAAAAACCGCAACCTTTTACTAGGCTCTATTCTTGTCTTTGTGATTGGTATTGGACTTTTTACGTCGGTATTTATGTACCCGTTGTTTGTCCAACGGATTATTGGCTACACTGCCACCCAAACGGGGCTTTTGCTTATCCCTGGCGCAGGAATTACACTTTTTATTTTCCCAATTGTGGGACGATTAATTTCAAAAGGCGTTCCACCGCGTTCCATTGCCACCGTCGGTTACCTTGCCTTTGCCCTTTTTTGTTACCAAATGTCTATCATCGACCTCAACGCGTCTCCTGCCATTTTAATGGGCGCCTTGATGATTCGTGGTGTAGGGCTTGCTCTTTCCAACGTCCCGCTCATCAATCAGTCGATTTCGACCTTGACGCCCCAAGAAATGCCGATGGGTATCGCCATCACTAACATGATTCGGCAGATTGGAGGTGCCGTTGGAGTGGCACTTGTCAATACGTACATTGCCCAACGCCTCCCGCTCAATGCCATGAATCTTTCGGCGCACCTACAGCCTGGCGATATGCTTACCCAAGAGCGCCTCACGACCATGTCGCAAGGGCTCATAGCGCGTGGCATCAATCCACTCGACGCCCTTCAACTTTCGTACGGCAACCTCAACTTAGCCGTCCAAAAACAAGCCTTGATGCTCTCTTATTTGGACGTGTTTCAGGTGGCTACGATGTTCTTTATTGTCACATTTCCATTATTATTTCTCCTAGAAAAGAAAAAAATGACGCCTCAAACTGCCAAAGCGGCGGCCGATGCTTCTCACTAATTGCCGATATATCAAATGAAAACTTTTGTAAAAATATCCGTCGTAGGCGTGCTTATGCTCGTTTTGAGAAACGCCGCAGTGGCCCAAACTCCTACCCCACTTTCCAAGTTGGTCCAGCAATCTTTTGAACATTTCCCCAAACTCAAAGAAGCCGAACAACTCATCAAAGCAGGTGAGCTACGCGTAGATGTAGCCAAAACAGCGCTTTTGCCTTACGTCAATGCCAACGCTTCTTACAGCTACGTGGCTCCTACGATGAAGGCCACTTTGCCTCTGCCTGAGGGTTCACGCGAGATTCAGTTTATGCCCAACCACAACGTCAACGTAGGGATAAACGCAGGCTATGGTTTGTATGATTTTGGAAAAACAAACCTAAGTATTCGTCAAGCCCAAGAAAATGTCTTGAGCGCCCGCCATTCTTTAGAGTTAAATCGACACAATTTAGCCTATCAAATTGCCCAGTTGTATTACACCATCGCGTTTTTGGAGAAAAGTAAGCAAGTACAGCAAGACGTCATTCAAACCAGCGAAAATGTATTAAAACAAATCAGTAAACGGGTTCAAAATGGTGATGCGTTGGAGTTTGACGTTGTTTCTCAGCAAGTAAAATTGAAACTCGCCCAAAACCGTAAAGTGGATTTTGAGAACCAAATCGACAAACAAAAAATCACGTTGAGCTACCTTACGGGAACTCCGAGCAGTGAAATTAGCGTCGCAGATTTGGCACTTGGGCTTAATGCCAATCTACCAACAAAAGAAGCGTTGACCCAGCTTTTCAACAACCAGAATAAAGAGGTGCAATTGGCCAAAGACCGCATTCAAAGTGCGGAAACCGAGGTGGCGGTTGCTGCCAAAGCCCACTTACCAACGTTGATGCTCACAGGAAGTGCTGGCGAAAAAAATGGGTACATGCCCAACGTCAATCAATTGCGTTTCAACGTTGCGGCGGGGCTCAGTGTCACCGTTCCGTTGTATTCGGGCAAGCGGTACGACATTCAGCGTAAGGCAGCTCTGGTGAATTTGGAAGCCACAAAATACAACCTCGAATCGGTGAACGCATCGCTTCAGAAAGACGTTGAGATGGTTCTTTCTGACCTCAAAAGCAACGAACAGCGCCTCGAAAACGTGAGAATTCAGGTAACCCAAGCCGAAAGAGCCTTGGCACTTGCCCAGAACCGTTTACAAAACGGAACCATTACGACCGTAGAGTTAGACAATGCTCAAACTTCCATTGAGGAAGCTCGTTTGGCGGAACTCACCTATCAGTTTCAATGGTTTATCAATCAACTGGAATTAAAACGTTTAACGGGAGACGAGTTTTGGAAAAATTGAGTGTAGGCAACTAACCATTAGCGCCTATTTTCGCCCTTTTAGGAAATTCACCTAGAAGGGCTTTTTTGTGTCGTTCATTCCTAAAACGCTGAAAAGTATTTTTAGGGAGGTTTGTGCCTTTTTACTGAAAATGAAACCCTTATGGCTACCTCTCGTCGTCGATTCATCAAAACGCTTGCTGCTACCAGCGCTATTGTAGCGTCCAAACCTTCTTGGGCCACAACTTCAGCTGCACCCTTCATTTCGTGTAATCAATATTCGTGGTTTACCTTTTATGAACGCGAAAAACGCAGTTGGGGCGCAAACCTCGACGCCTCGCTTGCTGAATACGTAAAATCAGGATTGAAAGCCTTTGAACCCAGTTTTTATTCCACCAACGACGTCAAAACGCTGGCACCTCTCTTAAAAAAATACCAATTGGCCCTTCCTTCGGCTTACATCGGAAGTATTTTGCACGAAGACGCCGAAAGTCAAAAAACCATCGAAACGGCCATTGCCATTGCCAAAGAAGCCAAGCCGCTGGGTTTATCGATTTTAGTTACGAGTCCCAATCCCATTCGTTGGGGAGGGGCCGAAATCAAAAGCGATGAACAGCTAATCAAACAAGCCAAAAATTTAGACCTGCTAGGTTCTGAGTTAAAAAAGCAAGGCATTACCCTCGCCTATCATACCCACGACGCGGAGTTTAAGGCAGGCGCGCGGGAGTTTCACCACATGCTACAAAATACGCATCCGCAAAATGTCAGCCTGTGCTTGGACGCACATTGGATCTACCGAGGAGCTGGCAACTCCCAAGTTGCACTGTTCGATATTGTAAAAATGTACGGAAAACGAGTCGTAGAACTTCACATACGACAGTCGGTGGGGCAAATTTGGGGAGAAACCTTCAGCGAAGGCGATATCGATTACCCACGACTTGTCCGCGAATTGAAAACCATGAACGTCAAACCCTTACTCGTATTGGAACAATGCTTAGAGCCACAATCTCCCAACACGCTCAACGCCATTCAAGCCCATCAACAAGACCTTGCTTACGCTCAAAAAGTTTTTAAAGGCTGGGTGTAAACAAAGTACAAATTGTATATTTGTTATAGTGACATACTATTTGAAGTTAGGTACAATGACATTTGACCAAAACGGACACCTATTCCCCTACGAGGTGATTGAGACCACTCTAGAAATTTTTGAGGATGTATTTGTAAAAAGTTTTCCAACTTCCTCTACACGCTCAGTAATTTTTACAGAATATTTAACCTATCTCAATAGGTTACAAGAAATTATAGGTAACGAGTTCTATCAATGGATTGACGGGAGTTTTACCACTCAAAAATTAAACCCTCGTGATATTGACATAGTGACATTTATAGATGCTTCTTTATTTGATGCTAACGAACCGTTGTTAAGAGATTGGAACAAACAAAGTTTGATAGATGCTTACTTTGTTCGGGTCTTTCCCAAAGAACACAAGCAACGCGTATTTTACGAGTCTGATTATTTACGCTGGTTGCATTTATTTGGTCGAAGCCGTGAAAAGAAATCAAAAGGAATTATTCATTTACAACTATTAGGACAATGACTGCAATAGGTAATTATGAAGAATGGGCAATAAGGGTATCACGCCTATTAGAGCTGATTGCTATGGACAATGATGCCATAAAAATGCACCAAGAAGGTAATAGCCCTGCATTAATCGTTGAGCAGTACCAACGTTTAAGAAACGACCATTTGGAAGAATTGCGAGAATTATTAAAAGATTCAGGCATGACTATCCAACTATTAAATATAAGTAATGCTGCGTAAACTCGTATGCACGGCACACAAAAGAGCCAGAGAAGATATCTTCTCTGGCTCTCCGTCTATTCCTAAACCCTTTACCTTATGAAAAAACAATTACTATTACTTTATTCTTGACGAAATTTCTGATTTTTGGCCATAGCCATAAAAAAACTTTGAGCGCTTTCAGCTACTTAGTTCTGAACTACACTACCTGATTCTACGGCTTTCCGAACCTCCTCTTTCAAACGTTGGTTAGCCACAACAACGACTTCAACACGCTGATTTTGACGACGGCCATCCAGCGTTTTATTTGAGGCTTTAGGCGTCGTTTCGCCAAAGCCCTCGGTTACAATTCGCAATTGGGGAACCCCATGTGCTTGCAAAAAATCCGCCAAAGCTTCCGCGCGTTTCTCAGAAAGCGCTTGGTTTACTTTCAAACTTCCTTGAGAATCGGTATGTCCCGCTACCAATATTTCAGTGTCTTTAAAATCTTGCAATACCTGCGCAAGTTTCTTTACGAACGGTTGTGGGTCGTTCGATAACACATACGAGCCTTCAGGATATAAAATAGCGGATTGAAACGTCATTTTAATGCCTTCTCCCAAGCGTTCAATTTGGGCGATGCCTCCTAGCTGTTGGCGTAGCTGGATGGTTTGCTGTTCCATGTATTGTTCAATACGAGTACCCGGCAAACCACCCACTACTGAAGCGCTTATCGCGTAATTGGCAGGATCTTTCGATTTACTTTGCCCATGTTTGGCAGGTGAAACCGTTTTCCCCTTAGTTCTTGATAGAAAGGATGTGGATGTGCAGTCGGAAAGCCCTAGAATCAATGAACAACTCATCGATACGAGCAAGAGACTTTTAACTGATTTTTTTATTGTGTTCATGGCTGACAAAAAACTTTGTTAGTAAAAAAGGAGCTTTTGAATTTTCAATGCTCAAAAGAGCCTTATTGATAAACTCCGTGTTATTGTCATTGCTGTTAATCTGACATTAGTTGTAAAATACTTATGCCACGGTAGTTTTAGGATTTCAGTAGGGAGATATGGGGAATTTGGGGAATTTTTGGGCAAAAAAATCCCCACTTAATTGGTAAGTGGGGAGGTTATCAAACGAAATTTGGCTTTTACCACAAATGATGCACCTGTGGTTTTATGTATTTAGCGTAGATTTCATTCACAGATTGTAATTGTTGTTGGGTCAAATCAGGAATCGTGAGCGCTTCCAAATTGGCGGTTGCTTGCGTAGGATTAGAAGCTCCTGGGATAATGGTGCTCACTGCCGAAAAGCCCAAAATCCAGCGTAAAGCCACTGGAGCAAGGTTTTCGTACGAAGGGAATACCGCTTTAAGTTCTTCTACTGCGGCCAATCCTGTTTCATAATCAATGCCCGAAAACGTTTCTCCTTTGTCAAAGTGTTCTCCGTTACGATTAAAAAAGCGGTGGTCGCCTGCCGTGAAACTCGACGACTTCGAAAATTTACCCGTCAATAACCCACTGGCCAACGGCACACGCACAATGACTCCGATGTTTTTCTTTTGGGCTTGCTCAAAAAACAATTCCGACGGACGCTGACGGAACATATTGAAGATGATTTGAACCGTGGTAACGTTTTCGTATTCAATGCCTTTCAATGCCTCTTCTACTTTCTCAACGCTAATACCCAAATTCAAGATTTTACCTTCTTGTTTTAAGCGGTCAAACAACTCAAAAATTTCGGGGCGATAATACACCTCCGTGGGTGGACAATGGAGTTGAATCAAATCCAGGGTCTCTAACCCCATATTTGTGAGGCTATCTTCTACAAACTTACGCAATACCGCAGGCTGGTAGGCTTCACTAACATGCGGGCTCAGTTGACGTCCGCATTTGGTGGCAACATAAATACGTTCTGAGCGGCTTTTCACAAATTTACCCACGGCTTTTTCACTTTCGCCCGCACCATAGACATCGGCCGTATCAATAAAATTGATGCCCGAATCAACGGCCGCGTGAAGAATTTTCTCCGCATTTTCGTGGCTAAAATCGTCCCCCCATTTTCCGCCTACCTGCCACGTTCCTAGGCTGATTTCCGAAATCTCAAATCCAGTTTTTCCTAATTTTCTGTAATTCATTATCAATGTTGTTTTTGGGTTACAGTCAGACGGTTGTACTCAGTCAGACGGTGGTCTAGTACGCAGTCAGACGATAGTCAGACTGCACCACCAAATAGCTACGGTCTGACTGTCGTCTGACCTTTTTGTTTTTGGGTCACAGTCAGGCGATAATCAGGCGGCGGTGACAGTCAGACGGTAGTCAGACTGCACTATCAAATGGTTACGGTCTGACTACCGTCTGACCTTATTCATTCCACGCATTCATGCCTGGAGTTAGCGGCATACATGCGATGTATTTTCCTGGAATTGGGTCATAGCCCAGCACTTCTTTCCCGATTTTTTGAGAGGTAAAATACCCAAGAAGGGTTAATTCTTTCACTCTTCTAAAAAACGGCGTGGGCGAAGGGGGAGCCAAACGAATGCCCCATACTGATGGCGGTAGCTTCTCCGCTTCCACATCCAGTTTGGTCAAAAACTCCTTTCGTTGTTCAGGCGTACATTCCACAAACGACTTCCCGTAGGCTTTTTCACAATCTTCTTCCAATTTTTCTAAACCACCCACAAAATCCTTTTGTTCTTCTTCCGAAAGCAAATCTTTCAACATTTTATCAATAAACTGCGGCACACCTAGCTCTTTTGCTCCTGGAGTTTTGGTTTTGGGCAGAATTGTTTCTGCAATTTCAGCAATGCTTGCCGCTTGGTTATTGGTCAAAAAAGTAGGTTTCCAGTCTAATTTTGCTTCTTGCGAGCAGGCCATAAACGCCTCGCTCAACGTAGCCGTGGAAACAGCATAGCCCAAAAACAGGGCCGACGATTTTATAATGTCTCTGCGGTTCATCTGATTGGGGATTAGAGATTTTTACGATTGAGTTCATTGACGGCAAAATCGGCCGCACGCGCCGTGAGCGCCATGTAGGTGATGGACGGATTGACACAACTCGATGAAGTCATGCAGGCTCCATCGGTTACAAACACATTTGGAACAGCATGAAGTTGGCTATTGGCATTGACCACCGACGTTTTCGGGTCGCGGCCCATACGCGCCGTTCCCATTTCGTGAACGCCTACGCCAATTCCCCCTGAATAATCAAACGGCGTCACATTTTTCAACCCCGCATTTTCGAGCATTTCTACGGCATCTTCTTTCATTTGCTTACGCATGGCCATTTCGTTGGTCTTAAACTCGGCATCTATGCTCAACGTTGGCAAGCCCCATTTGTCTTTTGCGTCTTGGTTGAGGGTTACTTTGTTTTCGTGGTAAGGTAAACATTCTCCAAAACCTACCAACGACATCCCCCAGCTACTTGGGGCAAACAAGCTATCTTTAAACTCAGCGCCTACCCCACCTCCACTAATGCCTCCGCCCCAGTTGCCTCGTCCACCAGCACCTTGATAGTCATACCCCCGAATAAAATCTTTCATTTTGGAAGCTTCATCGAGATTGCGGTAACGTGGAATAAAAATCCCGTTGGGGCGACGGCCTTTGTAATATTGGTCTTCAAAACCATCGTAACTGCCCATTGCTCCTACTCGATAGTGGTGATCCATCAAGTTATGTCCCAATTCGCCACTATCATTTCCTAGGCCGTTGGGGAAACGACTTGACGTAGAATTCAACAAAATTTGGGTGGTTCCGAGCGTCGAAGCGTTCAAGAAGATGATTCGCGCGTAAAACTCAATTTCCTCTTTGGTTTCTGAATCAATCACTTTTACACCTTTTGCTTTGCCCAATTTCTCATCATAAATAATCGACGCTACTTGCGAATTTGGGCGAAGCGTTAATTTACCTGTGGCATCGGCCGCAGGCAGCGTTACGGCATTGCTGCTAAAATACGCCCCAAAAGGGCAGCCTCTCGAACAACGGTTACGATTTTGGCATTGCCCCCGACCGTTGATAGGTTCGGTCAAGTGCGCTACGCGTCCAATGGTCAGGTGGCGACCTTTGTACGTTTTTTCAATGCTTCCTTTGACGTGTTTTTCGAGGCAATTTAGCTCCATCGGAGGCAAAAAATGCCCGTCGGGCAAGTGCGACAATCCTAGCTTTTCACCACTAATCCCGACATATTTCTCCACGTAGGTGTACCAGCTTTCAAGATCTTTGTATCGAATCGGCCAATCTACCCCGATGCTTTGTTTTGCATTAGCTTCAAAATCAAGGTCGCTCCAGCGGTAGCATTGTTTGCCCCAAAGCAACGAACGCCCTCCTACCTGATTTCCCCGAATCCAGTCAAAACGCTTTACTTCGGTGTAAGGGCTATCGAGGTCGTTGTTATAAAAATGTTTGTTGGATTCATCAATAAAGCCACTCCGAACCTGAATATGGTATTTCTTTTTGTCTTCATCGGTCAGCTTACCACGGTGTTCAAAATCCCAGTGGTCGTTATTCATCGTAGGGTAGTCTTCAACGTGACGTACCATCCGTCCTCTTTCCAAGACAAGCGTCTGCAACCCTTTCTCACACAACTCTTTAGCAGCCCATCCGCCACTAATTCCTGACCCAATCACGATGGCATCGTAGGTATGGGTTTTGTTCACTTTCAAATTAAAACTTGGCATAGGTTAATTAGATATTAGAATAGTGAAATATGTTTGCGAAGATAGGTATTTAACTGTCTATACGACAATTAAAATGATTTAATAGCAAGCAAAAATGAAGGGAGAACTATTTTGGAAAATTATATGTATCTACATATATTTATAACATCCTAAGCTACTAGGCTCAAGGTGGTGTAAAATAGCGTGATATGAAAAGAAATGAATTTCTAAAAAGTGTTCTGGGAGGAACTATTGCAATGGACTCATTAAAAGACCTTTATAAATGGAACGAACAATTGGCAACCAAAGACTCGCTCATGCCCCTGCTTTTTGTGGGTCATGGCTCGCCCATGAATGGAATCGAAGAAAATGAGTTTAGCGGCGGCTGGAAACGGCTTGGCAAAGACATACCCGTCCCAACGGCCGTCTTGGTAGTGTCGGCGCACTGGTACACCCGTGGCACCAAAATAACGGCCATGAATGCCCCGCGTACCATTCACGATTTTGGTGGGTTTCCGAGGGCTTTGTTTGAAGTTCAGTACCCTGCGCCAGGTAGCCCTGCGTTGGCCAACGAAACAGCATCGCTCGTTAAAAAAGCGCAAGTCGGCCTTGACCATGAATGGGGCTTAGACCACGGAACGTGGACGGTCGTACGTCACATGTATCCTAAAGCCAACATTCCAGTATTACAATTGAGCATTGATTACACCCAACCACCTCGTTATCATTATGAGCTGGCGAAAGAATTAGCAGCTTTACGCAAAAAAGGGGTGCTAATTATTGGAAGCGGAAACATGGTTCATAACCTTGGTATCCTCAATTGGCAATACACCGAACGAGGTTACGATTGGGCCATTGAAATGAATACCAAATTCAAAAAACTAATTGTCGAGAATGACCACGCTCCGCTGATTAATTACGAAAAATTGGGCCAAGCAACGTTGTTGTCGATTCCATCCCCCGACCACTACTTACCATTGTTATATATTTTGGGCTTAAAAGAAGAAAAAGAGCCTGTCAGTTTCTTTAATGATAAAACTGTTTTGGGCTCTATTTCAATGACTTCTGTGAAGGTTGGATAAAGAGTGCGGTTATGAGTAACCGCACTCTCGTGCCTCTGGTTGTGAGCAACCAGAGGCACTTACAATTCTATTACCGCTTTTATGACTCGGCTTTCAGGAAGAAGAAGCGTTTCAAATGAGTCGATGAGGGAGTCAAACGGAACGCGGTGAGAAACCCACGGGTGCGTGTCTAATGTTCCATTTTCCATTGCCGCAATGATGCTCGTAAAATCCTCTGGTAAGGCGTTGCGGCTGGCCAGTAACGTTACTTCACGGCGGTGGAACTCAGGATCGTTGAAAGTCACATCCCCCTGAAACAACCCAACAAAGGTCAATCGCCCACCGTGAGCTACATATTTGAAGGCTTGCATCATCGACGCTGGATTTCCTGTGGCATCAAACACCGCCGTTGGCAAATCACCGTTCAACACGCCCCGAATAGCCTCTACGGGGTCATTATCTTTCAACAAAATGGTTTCGTCCACCTTGAGTTGTTGTTTGCAAAACGCCAACCGC
The DNA here is from genome assembly GCF_014195535.1 of Runella defluvii. Classification (GTDB taxonomy): domain Bacteria; phylum Bacteroidota; class Bacteroidia; order Cytophagales; family Spirosomataceae; genus Runella; species Runella defluvii. The sequence goes on from NZ_JACIBY010000011.1 coordinate 248,834, forward strand.
CCCTCGTTCATGTCCATCACGGCTACTTTGGCCCCTTTGAGCTTGGCAAATTGAATTACAGAAAGGCCAATCGGCCCCGCTCCAATGACTAACACCAAATCGTTGGCTTGCACTTGTGCCCGATTGACCGCGTGCGAGCCAATGCCCAACGTTTCGACCAAGGCCAACTGCTCATAACTCAATGTTTTTGACGCATACACTTTATTGGCAGGAACTTTCAGAAACTCACGCATTCCACCGTCGGAATGTACACCGAGTACTTGAAGTTTTTCACAGCAGTTGGTTTTACCATTGCGACACGCTTGGCATTTACCGCAATTGATGTAAGGCTCTACCGACACTTTATCACCTACCACTACGTTGTCAACACCTGCACTTATCGCCACTACCTCCGCTCCGAGTTCATGACCAAGAATACGAGGGTACGAAAAAAACGGCTGCTTCCCACGGAAAGCATGGTAGTCGGTTCCACAAATACCAATGCGATGGATTTTTAAAAGAACTTCGCCGTCTTGAAGTTCCGTGTTCAAGTCCGTTTCAGACTGCTGAAAATGGCCTGGGGCATTTAAAACAAGGGTTTTCACATTAATCGTGTTTTGAAAGCGACAAAGATAAAAATCCCTGTTGGAATAAACGGGTGCATTGCCTCACTTTACTTCAAAGAAATGTTCAAATCCTTTTTTTCTCAAATGTGTCTTCAGCGTTTCGTCTTTTGACCATAGTTTGGCTTGCAGTTCAAGGGTCAAGGCTAAAAAAGGGGTATCGTCTTCATCTACCCCTTTACACAATTGGTAAGCACGAAGATAGTTTTCGGTGGATATATAGTCGTTGCTTACAAAAGTGATTTTCTGTAAGACATCATCTAAATATTCATATACTTCACGAGGAGAAGCTTTCGATTTTGCAACTATCCGCTCTTTGTGCTCAAATATTTCTACAATCAAAAATTTAGGAGCGTAAAAAGTATAATCCGAAAAGTAAAGCTGCTGTCGAAAATTTCTGTTGATAGAACGTAAAGCTGCAAATAGGATATTGGCATCAACAACCACTTTCATTTCTCTTGAATGTATTGGTTTTTGTTGCGTTGCCACCAGCTATGCTTTATTTCTTTACCCAAATCCTCAACACTCTCGTCGAAATCAACTCGCTGGGCAAGGTATTCTGTGCGTAAAAACTCAATAGTTTCGCGCAAAAATGTTTCGTCAAAAAAACGTTTATCAAACGTAATTTGAAGTTTATCGGGGGTATTATTGATGGCTAGTGCTTCCATGGTTGGCTTTTTTTAACAAAGATAATTAATTTGGGTATTCTATCGACACCGCATACCTACCCATTATTTTCAGCGTTCTGGGGCTAAATGGTTGAGCACAATGCCGCTTTCTATCACCTGTTTCAAACTCTTGGCGTCAAGTGCTCCCACTACTCTACCTTGAAGTTGCAGGTATTGATCAAAAAAGACGGTGGTTGGGTAGCTCAATTTTCCGTTTTCGGTTCCTAGCACTTGTGCCAACTCATGCACTCCCGTTTTCACGCCCGTTGGCTTAAACTTATACGCCCGTTGCAAAAACGTAATGGGCTGGTTATCTTCTGCGTTGAGGCGAACACAATAAAACTTTTCTTGAAGTTTGGTGACAACCTGTTGATCCGAAAACGTACGCAATTCCATCATTTTGCAATACGTACACCAATCGGTATGAATAAACACCAGCACAGGTCGGCGTTCTTTGCGGAGGCTGTCGGTGAGGTGTTCAAACGACGTCCAACGCAGTGTTTGGGCTTGGCTTTCAACCGCCAGAAGCCCAAACAAGCCAAAAAGTGCTATCCAAACGTGCTTTTTCATTTGAACAAATTGTATCTAATACCTGCAAAGAAGCGAATACCTTGGTTGGGCGCATAGACGTACGACGGGTCGAACGTCAGCGCGTAGGGGTTATTCGGAGTCGGCACTACTTGCCCCGTCGCATCAAACGTTACTTGTTTGTCAAACGGGTCAAAAGCGCGGGCAATGGCATCAGGAGTCGGGGTAAAATTCAGTAGGTTCTTTACTCCCCCGTAAATTTCCAACCCATTGTTAAATTTCTTCCCTAATTGGATATTTTGAAGGCTCCACCAAGGCGAATACTCAGGGCGAGGGTCAAGTGGCCCTAGTACTGGCAGTTTCATGGGGCCGTACAAATTGCCCGTATAATCGACCGACAGGCCAATCTGTGGGAAGGTATATGACACCGACCACACGCCCGTAAATTTTTCGGTCAGGAGCTGGGTTTGCTTTACCAATGTTCCGCTGCCGTCGTCTTCGCGCTGGAATACATCCATGGCTGTTGCGCCCGTCATAAATTTGAGCCCGTTGGCCAGCGATACGTCGATATTTAACGATAATCCGCGTGAAACGGCGTTTCCGCTCAAGTTGCTGTAAATGATTTTGTTGGGGTCAGTGAGGTAATCAGGAATAATACGGTTATTAAAAAACGTGTAGAAAGCCGTTGCATCCAGTCCTACGTATCCGCCGTTACCCAAGAAAAACTTCCGCACGTAGTTTAAATTTCCGTTCCAAGAGCGTTCGGGCTTCAACTCTTCCGTAAATTCAACTTTCCGCGCTCCTGTCAAAGCCGCATGGTCTTCGGTGAATACGTTGGCCACCCGATACCCATTTCCAACGCTTGCACGAAGCACGTTTTTCTTATCGGTAGATGTCCATTTATAGTTTAAACGAGGCGTGAAGATACTCCCGTGGATAGAGTTATAATCATAGCGCGCTCCTAGCAACAACTTATGGTTGGTCGTAAGCGTGATTTCATCTTGGACAAACAACCCTGGCAATAGCACTTTTGAGGGCGCATTTTTTCCATCGGCGTCCGTTGCAGGGGTATTATCATCGTAAAAAGTGTAACGTAGAGCCGTTCCTACCAATAAATCGTGGCGCTCTTTGAGTTTTTTATCCCACGTAAATTGGCCAAAACCGATGTATTGTTGTGCTTGGTACGGGGTTGTGCCGTAGTACGAATCCTGCAAGTGCCCGTTGGCCGAAAACTGAAAGGTTATTTTTTCTTTCATGGGCAATTGATACGCCCCAATTACCTCCCAGCGCTTGGTATTGATACTTTCGGCATAAATCTCATTGCTTCCACGGTACTTAGGCGTCCACTGAGTTTGCCCTCCCCAACGGTCTTCATAGACGTAGCGCCCACCTAGCGTGAACACCCGATTATCTTTACGGTCTATGCTAAATTTATTAAAAAGCGAGATTCTATTTTGAAGCGTAATGTCCGTAAAACCATCTCCATTTTTATCAGTCGGGCGTTGAAAATTGAAATAGTTAAGCCCAAATAACGATTGAATTTTTTCGCCCAACTTGTACTTTAACCCCAAGTCTGCGTTGAATTCCGCCCATGAAGTTCCCATCACATCTGCCGAAACCAAGGGTGCTGACGACGGCTTTTTGGTAATAACGTTTATCAAACCTCCCACTGCTTCCGAACCATACAAGGTAGAAGCAGGGCCTTTTACTACTTCCACACGTTCGATTAACGCACTTGGAATCCCGCTCAACCCATATACCGTCGAAAGTCCTGATACAATGGGCATTCCATCAATCATAATCATGGTATAGGGGCCTTCCAAACCATTGATGTGAATATCGCCTGTGTTACAAACGTTGCAGTTCAACTGCGGACGAATCCCGTTGATATTTTGTAATGATTCAAATAAGTTGGGAACAGGATTTCGCTTGAAAAATACGGGCGTATAAATTTCGACAGGAACTGGGCTATCCAATTTCGAGACTTCTTTCATCGTTCCTGTAACTACGACTTCGGCCAACGAATTTTCTAACTCATCCGTTTGAAGGGTCAATTCTTGGAAAAATTTAGCCTCCGAAATGGTTACGGCCTTGGTAATGGTACGGTATCCGATGGCTGAAATCACCAACTGATACGAACCGTACTTCACGTTTTTGATTTCAAATACCCCTTTTTCATCGGTCGTGGTACCGAATTGGGTATTTTTCAAGGCCGCCGTTCCAAATTCCAAGGGCTTGCCTTTGACAGTTACCGTTCCTCGAATACTTCCAGTTTGTGCGAAAATAATGGTTGTGACTAGCAACGACGCTAGTAATAAGAAAAAATGCTTCATTGTGAGAATGCCGTTAGGAATGATATGAGTAGGCATTCGGTGCCGTTTTCTGTTTTCACAGAATGACTACGCTCCGAAATACCGACGTAAAATGATACGAGAATGAGTCGATGACAACCACAGCGCTAGGCGTGGATGACTGACAACGAGTTTAAAAAGGGAGACCGCCTTCATTTTGAAGGAAAGAAATAAACGTACGCACGCGCTTTTATCCGTTTGATAAAACCGATTTTACCTAGTTACGTGTGTGATTTATTTCCCATCAAATCGAAGACTATGAATGGGTAGTAGTAGGTGGCCCTCGAAGGGAGAAATCTCCGAAAAAAGGAGTTCGATAGGCTGCTAATAAGTAAAATGAGGTACGTGGAGAATAATTGGTAACCAACCGCTTCAAAACTGCCAATGCCACCGATAGCGTAAGTGCGGCGTAGGTTGCGTTGGTCAACGAATCCAGCAAAAACAGTTCGTTTTTAGTGTGGTCGTTGGGTTGAAAAGGCGTATTAGAATTAGAGGCTTTGTAAGGGTGGGCGTGGGTAATAACCTTTCCACTTGAGAGCTTGTGCGCATGGCGAAACACAATGCCGTTGAGAAGCATCAAGGTGAATAACACCAAGAAGCCCTGAGCAATGGTTTGTCGTATGCGTTGATGAAACAGCATGAAGTGGATGAATATTTCGTAAATCTAACCAGTATCTACGAGAAAAAGTTTATCTCTCGCAAATAATTAGCGATTTCTGCTGTTTTTTCTACTTTCCCCCAATAATCTCTTGTAAACGTTCTTTGACATCCTTCCCCGCCTAAAGGCTGGGGGATTCCTTTAATTAGCGTTAGATGCCCCTAACGGAGAATTGTAGTATGTTTTTAGCCGCGTTGACATCTCTTAAAT
>NZ_JACIBY010000012.1 GCF_014195535.1 Runella defluvii
TGTCTATTCGTGGAATAAATATTTGAAAATCAAAGACTTACGGGCTGTTTTTACGAGAAAAGGCAATTCAATTCGAATCTCGCCTTCGTCACCAAAAAACCCCGATAGCGTCAGTTATCGGGGTTTTTATTTGCCTAAAACGTAATGCTAAACGTTTGAAGTAGCTCTTCATCCAGCTTTGAAATGATGGGCGAAAATGCCCCAACAAACTGTTTTTGAGGTGTTAAAATGAGTTTTTCGATGGGGGTAGAAGGCAGTAATGTAATGGCTGTTACCGAGACAATGTAGCTTTCGTATAAAATATCTACGCGAAAAGTCGCCTTTGCCAGACCAAGCGATGGAGCATGAAGGAGTGTGCCCGTTAATACATTGTTTGTTCTGTTACTTTCCAACTGAATAAATCCTTTTTTTTGCAGCGATTCGGCCATGGCTTCCACGATAATGGGGGTGTCCATGTCTTTAATTTCAACGGTTTCGACCCAAGTCACTACGCCTTGGTTGGCAATAAAGCGGTCTTTTTTTATTGTTTGAGCAATTACATTTGCCGAAACAAGGTTTAATAATTCCCACAAACCAAGGAAAACAAGTATTTTATGCGTCATATCATCAATTTTATTGGAATCTCACCTTACAAAGAAACCGTTTTACTGGCATTAACGCAGCTTTTGCCCCATTTCGTCCTGTTTAGGCTCGAAAATTTATCGCCCGAACAAGAAGCCGACGAATGGCGGAAAACGTGGATTGCCTCTCTTGAAGCTGACGCCTGTATTTTGTACAGTGATGGCAACTCCGAACACCTGTCGTTGTTGTTGGACCGACTTTGGCGCGCCCCTGGCACAAACATTTTTACCCTCGATATGGCCGAATTGGAAGAAGATGATTTGACTTCATCATTTTCTATCAATAAGGTGCTAAAAGAACTACTTCCTGCGGATTTTTAGGTTTTAGGTACGTTATAACCAGTTACTGATGAGATACCATCAACGAAAACAAAAATCCCGCCAGTAAGTTTACAAGCGGGATTGAGACTAATTGTACATAAGAACTTTCGTTCGCATACCTTAACGGACTCATACAGGGTTTATTTTAACATTTGCTTCATAAAACCATCACATTAGACAAAATTTCGAGACTTTTGTAATTTGCAGGGGGAAAAAGTGATTTTATGGATTCAAATTATAAATCTTCTGAAAATCAACGTAATGAATTGATTGAAAGAATTATATCAATTGATAATGCAGAGGCGTGCAGAACTTTTTTTAAGACTCTGCGGGAAATGATTGATGTAACCAATCTTTCAGAAAATGATACAAAACTAGGTTTCAGTATTCCTGAGGGGAGAAAAGCAATTGTTGCTAACCTTAATTTCTATGTTGCCTTCGAGATTTATTCAGTTAAAAATCAAGTTTCATTTTCTTTGATTTTTCGTAAGTCCGATAGAGAGCGAGTAGAGTTAGTTGATAAAATCAAGATTGAAGATACTCTAGCCAAATCATCCCCGTATTTATTTGGTACTATTAGTTTTGAAAATTCCCATTTACTACAAAACCCAATTATTCTTGACTATTGGCAAAAGTGTCTTTTGGAGGTTCGGGAGGATGCAAAATCTAGCTTAAGGCATGGATGGCACAACCCGATCGTTTATAAAGCTGCTATGGATGATGGTTTTCGTGAGGAAATTTTTGCAACGGTTTTAAAGAAACAGAAACATAAATATTGGGTTTGCCATTCTAATCCAGACTACTTTGATGGTTCCGCGGAAATCGCTGAACAAGAGTTTATTGATTTTGAATTTCAAGAAAAATTTCAAAATGTGGTTAATGTCGGCGATAAAGTGTTGTTTTGGATTTCAGGCAAAAATGCTGGTGTGTATGGTATAGGCGAAATTTGGGAAGCTCCGTACAAACGATTGATGAAGGGGCAAGGAATGAACTACGCTAAGGACTCTAATTCCGTTCATAAATTTAATGTAGAAAGGTTAAGGGCATTTATCAAGGTTGTTGGTCGATTATCAGACTCACCCATTTTAAGGGAAAAAATCTTAGCAGAGGAGGAATTATCAAAAGTTAGAGTTTTTGTTAATCCTCAAGGAGTTACAAATTCTGAAATTACGGAAGCTCAATTCAATAGAGTGCTAAGTTTGACGAAGCAATCTTTTGTTTTTTCGGAGCCTAAGGAAACTTATAGTGTACCCAAAGTGATAAACCGCCCCGCCATTCCCCTCAATTACATTTACTACGGAGCGCCAGGGACGGGGAAAACCTACGAAGTGCAGCGGTTGTGTCAGTTGTATGCACATAAGATAGTGACGTTTCATCAATCGTTTGGTTATGAGGAGTTTGTAGAAGGGATTCGACCCGAAACAATTGGTGATAAAATCACGTATAAAGTTCGGAAAGGCGTTTTTTACGAAGCATGTTTGGAGGCATTGCGGGCTGCCGATTACCAAAGTTTTGAAGGCTGTATTGCTGACACCGCCGAGAGCCGTCAAAAACGATTTGCTCAGGCGCCTGTTGTACTTATGGTGATGGATGAAATCAATCGTGCCAACGTCTCAAAAGTGCTCGGAGAATTGATTACGCTTATTGAGCCTTCAAAACGATTGGGGGCCGCCGATGAGCTTTGGCTTACGTTGCCGTATTCGCAAGAAAAATTTGGGGTGCCTGCCAACTTGTACATTGTCGGGACGATGAATACCGCCGACCGTTCGATTGCTTTGTTGGACACTGCCTTACGTCGTCGTTTTTATTTTAACGAATGTTTGCCCGATGTGAGTGCCCTTAGCGAAAAGGTGATTGAAAATACCAATGTGGGGAAGCTTTTGACGACGCTCAACGAACGGATAGAGTTTTTGCATGACCGTGATCACGTCATCGGCCATGCGTATTTTCTGAACATACAGACTTTTGAGGAGTTGTGTGAACTGTTTCGTTTTCAGGTGATTCCGCTGCTGCAAGAATATTTTTACGACGATTGGCGAAAAATTCAATTGGTTTTGGGAGATAATGAAGCATGGGGTAAGCCGCTGGATGCCAAACTCATTCAAACCAAACGACAATATACTGCCAACATGGAACGAGAACTTTTTGGTGAAGACCTCGACAATGCGGACGCCGTCGTGACGTATCAACTCAATCCGATGCTCACGGAAGGGCGTTTTGGTGAATTACCCCGAGATATGTTCCGCCGAATTTATGAAAGATAACCTCATTCAGCGTCAAGTTGAGCTGTCGGCCCACGTGGTGGCTTTTAGCCGCTTTTTGAGGGGAAAAGGCTTACCCGTTGGTCCTGACCGTGAAGCCGATGCGCTCAAAGCATTGGCCGAAATTCAGTTGGGAGAGGAAGAACAATTTTACTTGGCAATGCGGAGTGTTTTTCCTCAAAATCGAAAGCAACTACGCGAATTTGACGAATTATACACAAAGTATTGGAAAGAATTAGCAAAGGCAGTTGATTCGAAAATTAAGGACGAGGCCAAAGAAAGCGAGCAGAAAAAGAAGAAGCCGAAACAAAATGGAGAAGCGGCTTTTGAGGCGTTGAAAAATTGGCTAAATGGCAATAAACAATCGCAGACGGAAGAGTTGGCGTCGTATAGTTTGGGAGAACCTCTGACGTTGAAAGATTTTGGTTCTTACACCGACGAAGACCTTCACGAAGCCCGCCGTTTGGTGCGCCAAATGGTACAGCGAATGGCCAAAACCATGAGCCGACGGTATGAAATTACCAAAAATGGCGGGCAGTTGGATTTACGGCGAGTGTTACGAAACAATTTTCGGAAAGGTGAAGAAATCATCGATCTTTTTCACCGAAAACCCGCCCGAAATAAAATCCGTTTGGTATTGCTTTGCGACGTCAGTAAATCAATGGATTTATACAGCCGCTTTTGGGTACAATTTATGTATGCTTTTCAAACGTTGTATCAGTCCATCGAAACCTTTGTGTTTAGTACAAAATTGGTACGAATTACGGAGGATTTAAAGGAAATGGATTATACTCAAGCCCTTGAAAACCTCTCGGAACGCGTTCCCAATTGGTCGGGTGGGACGGATATTGGAACCATGCTGCGGCAATTTGTGGACGAATACGCGATGCGAAAGCTAAATTCACGGACGATTGTCCTAATTGTCAGCGATGGCATGGATACAGGAGATGGAGAAGATTTGGCCAAAAATATGGAGCGAATTCGGCGAAAGGCGAGGCGGGTGATTTGGTTAAATCCTTTGGCGGGTTCGCCCGATTTTCGCCCCGAAGTGAAAGCGTTAAAAGCGGTTTTGCCCCATTTAGATTTACACGCTCCTGCCCACAATTTGGAGAGTTTGAAACGAGTCATTGAGCAATTACGTTAGGAATAAAACTTGAATATGAAAATAACTGTATTAGCGTTTGGGATTGCCAAGGAGATTATTGGCCAACTCGAACTGACCTTACAACTGTCCGAAGAAGCAACGGTGGCAGATTTGAAAAGCCATTTGGTCAGCCAATTTCCCGATTTTCAAAAACTGGCTTCCCTGCGCGTAGCTGTCAATACCGACTATGCGGACGATACCCAACTGCTCCATTCCAACGATGAAATTGTACTGATTCCCCCCGTGAGTGGAGGATAAATTCGTGGTCTTGGTTGCTCACAACCAAGACTTTATTACTTAATTCGTAGTGTTGGTTGCTCATAACCAAGACTTTATTACCTAATTTGTGGTGTTGGTTGCTCACAACCAACACTTTACTTCATAATTTATTAGAAATAAAATGAAACTCATTGAATGTCCGCGCGATGCGATGCAAGGATTAGAAAACTTTGTACCGACCGACGCTAAAATAAATTACTTAAATAAACTCCTTCAGGTAGGTTTTGATACGCTTGATTTTGGAAGTTTTGTTTCTCCCAAAGCGATACCTCAGATGCGTGACACGGCTGAGGTGGTTGATAAATTAGACTTATCGACTACTTCCACCAAATTGCTAGCCATTGTTGCCAATGTTCGTGGAGCAGAGGATGCAGTACCATTTGGGCAAATTCAATATTTGGGTTTTCCGTTGTCGGTTTCAGAAACGTTCCAGCAAAAAAACACGAACAAAACCATTGCAGAGGCTTTTGGCGAAGTGGCAGAAATTCAGAATCTATGCCAAAAAAAGGGCAAAGAATTGGTGGTTTACCTTTCGATGGGTTTTGGAAACCCCTATGGTGATGCTTACAGTCCCGAAATCGTGGAGGAGTTTACCGAAAAATTGGTTCAACTAGGGATTAATATCATCGCCCCTTCTGATACGATAGGTTCGAGTACTACCGACGAAATTAAGACGTTGTTTGGGCATTTGGTGAAAAAATTCCCAAATGTGGAATTTGGGGCGCATTTGCACGCCAAATCGTCGCACACCCCTAAAAAAGTGAAAGCAGCTTACAAAGCTGGCGTTAGACGAATTGACTGTACCGTGCGTGGTTTTGGGGGCTGCCCATTAGCCGATAATAAGCTTGTTGGTAATTTGGCAACTGAGCTGGTAGTGAGTGAATTAACACAGCTTGGCGTCAATTTGCCCATTGATGACCTAAAACTCGCCCAAGCCATGTTGGCATCTCAATATGTTTTTGGCTAAATGTCACAAATGCGACAAATGTTAAGCTTCTCCGAAGCTGTTTTTCGACAATTCTGCCTCGGAGAGGCGCAACGTTTGTTGTCACAAATGCGACAAATGTTAAGCTTCTCCGAAGCTGTTTTTCGACAACTCTGCCTCGGAGAGGCACAACGTTTGTTGTTACCAATGTTAAGCTTCTCCGAAGCTGTTTTCGACAATTCTGCCTCGGAGAGGCACAACGTTTGTTGTGACAAATGTTAAGCTTCACCGAAGCTGTTTTCGACAATTATGCCTCGGAGAGGCACAACGTTTGTAGTCACCAAAGTTAGTTTTTTTGATATTTTTGCCTCGGAGAGGCACAACCTTTGTCGAATTACGTTTGTGGAAGTTTGTTTTTGGGTTTTTTGAAAAGGGGAACTGTACTACAAGGTTCACCAAACATAAGCGATTGCACAACGGGTTGAAGTTTGCGCGTCAATTCTACGTAAGCCGCCGTCGGAACGGGGTGTTTGCTACAACCTTTTACCACCACGCGAACATCGCGATAAGCCTCTACATCAATGCGATTAATGGCATCAAAATAAAGTTTTTCGTCAAGATCGTTGAGGGTTCCAAACACTACAGTATGGGCGTGAGGCTCAAGTTGTAATGTTAGCAACATGTATGCCCAAGTTGGGATGATGGCGTCTTCGGTGCAAGTGATGGCCACATTTTTGCCTGCGTACTGTGCCCAATCGTGACTTTTGAGGAACTCACGAAAGTCTTTTTCCTTGAGAATCATCCCCATAAAAAGGTTGTCTTTGAGGTCATACACGACACGCTCGCCTTGGTGGTAATAATCTTCCAAATCCAAGGTAACAAGCCCACTATTGGCTACTTTATTAATTATTTCTTCCATTGATGCTTTTTTTCTTCCTGAATGAACACCAACTCACGGGCGAAAGTTTAAAGAAATAGTATCTTTGCAGTTTGCAAAAGCAATCCGAATGAATTTTAGTGAAGTTTTAGCCTCCAATCCCCTTTTTCAAGTCATTGCTGATAGCGCCCGTGAACTGGGTGTTGAAGCCTATGTCATTGGTGGATACGTGCGTGATTTAATTTTGAATCGTCCTTCCAAGGACATTGATATAGTGAGTGTTGGAAGTGGTGTGGAGTTGGCCGAAAAAGTGGCAGAACGGCTTGGAGTACAGGTGATTGTATTCAGAAATTTTGGTACTGCCCAACTCAAAACGGACGACCTTGAGGTGGAGTTTGTAGGGGCGCGCCGCGAGTCGTACCGCAGTGAGTCCCGCAAGCCGATTGTGGAAGATGGTACGTTGCAAGACGACCAAAATCGCCGTGACTTTACCATCAATGCCATGGGAATCAGCTTAAATATAGCGAACTATGGCGACCTCATCGACCCATTCAATGGGATGAGTGATTTGCGGAAAAAACTCATTCGTACTCCCCTCGAACCTGGCATTACTTTTTCAGACGACCCGCTCCGAATGATGCGGGCAGCCCGTTTTGCAACCCAACTCAATTTCGACATTGAGCCAGATACGTTTGACGGCCTTGTGCAAATGGCTGAGCGTATTTCCATCATTTCAAAGGAGCGTATCAATGACGAACTCAACAAAATTATTTTAGCCAAAACCCCTTCTTACGGCTTTAAATTGCTGCATCAAGCGGGAATTTTAAAATTAATATTCCCTGAGTTTGTAGAGCTACAAGGGGCTGAATACCAAGATGGTAAGGGGCACAAAGATAATTTCTATCATACGCTTCAGGTACTTGATAATATTTCGAAACACACCAACGACTTGTGGCTGCGTTGGGCGGCAATCATGCACGACATTGCCAAACCTGCCACCAAGCGATTTGACAAAAAAGTAGGCTGGACATTTCATGGTCACGAAGAATTGGGCGCTAGAATGACTCCACGCATTTTTCGCCAAATGAAATTGCCCATGAACGAAAGTATGCGGTTTGTGCAAAAACTCGTTCGCCTTCACTTACGTCCTATTGCCTTGTCAAAAGAAGAAATTACCGATTCTGCTTTGCGTCGATTGTTGTTTGACGCGGGCGATGATTTGGAGGCATTGATGACGCTTTGCCGCGCCGATATTACGTCTAAGAATCCCGATAAAGTTCGTAAGCATTTGGCCAATTTTGACAAGGTTGAGCAAAAACTATACGACCTCGAAGAACGAGATAAGATTCGGAACTTCCAGCCCGTCATTACGGGGGAGGTCATCATGCAAGCCTTTGCCCTCAAGCCTTCGGCTGAAGTAGGCATTATCAAAACGGCCGTTCGGGAGGCGATTCTTGATGGAATCATTCCTAATCAGTACGAACAAGCGTTTGGTTTGATGGTGGAAGAGGGAAAAAAACTCGGCCTCGAACTCAAAGTCGTTGCCGAATAAAGCTTTTTTGAACCATATAAGACATATAAGGCCATATAAGTTTTTTCTTATAATCACTTATATGTCTTATATGGTTGCAAAAAAAGAGCCAAAAAAAATTACTTCTTATAAGCAGGCATTTCATCAATCCCAAGGGTTGTGAGAACAGGATTGAGTATGCAAGGAGTAATCAAAATCCTAAACACCTTATGTCCTGCTACTTCAAAATCGCAGTGGTATTTATTCTTCATTTTAAGCCCGCGATAGACCGCCGTATAATTGATTTTTAGTGGCCAACCGTTTAAGGCGAGTTGGGCTGTCAAATTCTCTACAGTCTTCTTTAAGTTTGAAAAATAGCAAACAAAAGGCTCCCGTTCGCGCAGACCCGTAAGGCTACCGATGTAGGTAATTCGTACTTCGTAGATGGTTTGTTGGAGCATATATCTGTCACTTTTTTCGAGAAAAATCAACAAATGTTGATTTTATGCAATAAAATGAAAAATAGTGAGATTATTTTTCAATGCTAAAACTATTTCTGCCTGAGCGTCGTTTTTATATCAGTTGCGTTTATCAACGACAAAAGCCGCTCTGTCAAGTAGCGGCTTTTGTTATTTTGGGCAAGTTACTATTCTTCTAAAGAGCTCAGGCAGTCGTAACTTTGGTGCCTCTCAAAAACTCTTCAATTCCCATTCTTTTCTTGCCTTCCAATTGTAGTTCGTCAATGGACAACCAACCATCGGTAGTTTTAAAACGTAGTACGTGTTTGTTGTCCGTAAATAAGTGGCTACCGTTGTCAGTTGGTACGTGTGTTGCCACTGAGCTTTTGTAAATTTTACACAATTTGCCATTTAAGGTAGTCCAAGCGGCAGGATAAGGCGATAACCCCCTGATAAAATTCCGAACCGCTTCAGTGGACTGATTCCAATTGATTTCGCAAGTTTCTTTAAAAATCTTAGGGGCAGCTTTGAGGACTTCGCTTTGCGATTGGGGTAACTGCGGATAGTTTCCTGCCTCTACGGCATTGACAGTCCGAACGACCAATTCCGCTCCTTTGTGCATCAATCGTTCGTACAAAGACCCAACGTTATCTTCGTAGTGAATCGGTTCAGTTTCTTGAAAAATGATGTTTCCTGTATCAATTTCGTGCTCAAGAAAAAAGGTAGTAACGCCCGTTTCGGTTTCTCCGTTGATAATCGCCCAGTTGATTGGCGCTGCCCCGCGAAACTGAGGTAGGAGAGAGGCATGGAGGTTGAATGTGCCTTTAGGGGGCATGTTCCAGACAACTTCTGGCAGCATCCGAAACGCCACAACAACCTGCAAGTCGGCTTGATAGCTACGTAATTCTTCCAAAAAAGCAGGGTTTTTTAGCTTTTCAGGTTGTAAAACAGGGATACCTTGAGAAACGGCATAGTGTTTTACAGGAGAGGGGGTGAGTTGCAGACCACGACCAGCAGGCTTGTCGGGGGCGGTAACAACGGCCACCACGTTGCACCCGCTTTCTACAAGGTTTTGAAGGCTACTCACTGCAAACTCAGGAGTACCCATAAAAATGATTCGAAGCTTTGACATATACACTGAGAAAATCGTTTTGTCGATTATTAGATATGATTTTTAGAGTAATTTTTTGGATACAAACGGATGTAGTCTTGATTCCCGTTGCAAATATTGCTAATTTTGTGGTTCAAATTTCGACCATGAACCGACACAACCAATTCTTTTCGGTCTTTTAGGAAGAAGTGACAGAGCTACCCCATTTGTAGTAGAGCGGTCATTTCACCGTTCTTTTTTTTTGTCTTTAGTGGAAGAAATAAGTGATAGGACAGATATATAATACTAAACAATTAACGTACACAACAGCACTATGGCTAAGTTACAATATTACACCGAAGAAGGTCTCAATAAGCTCAAGGCTGAATTGCAGGACTTAAAAACACGCGGTCGGCAGGAAATAGCTCGTGCAATAGCCGAGGCCCGTGATAAAGGTGATTTGAGCGAAAATGCCGAGTACGATGCAGCCAAAGATGCGCAAGGCTTACACGAAGCAAAAATCGCTAAATTAGAAGAAATAGTAGGTAACGCGCGGGTCTTGGATGAATCGTCGATTGATACATCGCAAGTGAGCATATTATCAAAAGTAAAAATCAAAAACTGCCGTAACAATGCAGTTGTAACCTATACATTGGTGGCAGAGGAAGAGGCAGATCTTAAACAAGGAAAAATCTCAGCAGGCTCACCCATTGGGAAGGGCTTGATGGGGAAAAAAGTAGGCGAAAAAGCCCAAATCCAAGTACCAGCTGGGGCAATGGAATTTGAAGTACTTGATATTTCTCGGTAATTTTTTACCAATAAGACATCATATATAGACTAAGGGGACGCGGGAACGCGTCCTTTTTTGTCTTTTAGTGAAAATATTTTTTTGCTAAAAATGAGTTGTAAAAAGGGAGATAAAAAGGCATTTTTTTGAAAATACCTTTAAACTTGGATGCCGTCAAAGGAAAAAGTAATAAAATAGGTGTTTTTCTCTTTGGATTAGCTTAAAACGCAACTAAGTATAAAATATAAATAATTCAATAAAATATTTAAAAAGTTATGAAAATAGATTTGTGTGTGCCATTTTTGTCGCATTCCAATAGTTTTCTAAGTAGAAAAGCTAAGTATTCCAATAATCAGATTAAGTAAAATGAACTATCAACCACCTGTTTATCTGACGCCTCATTTGTACATGACCAATGAGGAAGAAGAAATTATTGATGCACTGGTTGACCATCACGAAATGCCCAAGAAGTTTGACGTTGACAAAGTGATTTCTTACTTCGAGGGTGAAAATTTTTGCCTTGTCCTTTATTTTGCCAATTTACAAGACCGAGGATTTCAAAAGTTTGTGGTGAATGACTTTTCAGTGAATGTCGAAGAAATGTATATGTTATCGGCATCATTTGGCAAATTGCTCGAACAAGAAGTAAACATTCATGTACTCAGTCAAGCCAAAAATCGGGTTGATCATGTCATTCACATGGCGGGTACTTTTCGGGCGTTGTTTAGAAAAAAAGAAGTTGTCGATTAGGTTAGATTCAATCCATCAAGCATCAACAAAACCAAGCACGAAGCCCGACTTAATTAGCTAAGTCGGGCTTCTGCATTTAAAGGTTATTTTTATACACTTTGCCGTCTTTCATTATAAACTTCAAAAATTCTTCGGGCTTCGTGACAATCTCTAACTTTTCGAGGGGATTCCCGTCGTAGATTAATAAATCGGCATACGCACCTTCTTTAATGACTCCGAGCGGGGCGGGGTATGGGTTCAGTTTTCCCGTTTGGGCAAACAGTTCGGCATTGAGGGAGGTGGCTTGGCGAAGGACTTCGACAGGGCTGTACCAACGAAGCCGAGAAGTAAATTCTTTGAGAGCATCGGTTTCAATGCCAATTTTACCAAAGACATCGGTACCAAAAGCTACTTTTACCCCGTATTTTTTTGCCAAAGCCATTTCATTGAGTGCTCCTTCTTTGACAAGTTTGAACTTTCGGGCGTTCGACGAAAATTGGAGTGGAATGTCCGCCCAGTAACTTTGAGGTACCAAAAAAGCGCCTTTTTCCTTCAAAAGCTGCATGGCCTCTTCGTCGATTAGGTGGCCATGTTCTATCGTTTTGGCCCCAGCAGTCAATGCTCTTTTGATAGCATCGGGATAATAAGCGTGAACCGAAACGTAGGTGCCCCAATCGGCCGCCGCCTCGACTCCCGCTTGTAATTCGTCGAGGGTAAATTGAACCGTATGCAAGGGGTCAAAGACGGTAGAAATACCTCCACCTGCCATCATTTTGATTTGTGACGCACCTTGTCGAAGGTTTTCACGTACGGCATTAAGGACTTGTGGGCGGCCATCGGCTAGGTACCCCCAGCCTTGCGTTTGAGCTACGTTTACGGCTTGTCCTGTCCAATTCGGGTTTGCGTCATTGCGATTCCGTAAATCTCCATGCCCCGAAGTCTGACTGATAAAAGCCCCTGATGGATAAATACGGGGGCCTGGAATGGTTCCCTCGTCGATGGCTTCCTTGATGCCAAAAATAGGGCCGCCCATGTCGCGAATAGTGGTAAAACCTAGCATCAAATACGAGTGAACAGATTTAGTAGCGCGTGCGCTCACATAAGCCCAATGAGCGGTGTTGCTAACTGCACTCATCGAGACGTTGAGCATAATGTGTAAATGCGCGTCCGATAGTCCAGGAATGAGTGTTTTTCCTTTGCCATCAATGACTTTTGCCCCCTTAGGAACGGTCAAGTTGTTGCCCACTTGCTTAATTAAATTGTGAACAATAATCACTTGAGCATTGGGCGTCACCGACTCGGAGAGCCCATCCCAAAGAGAAACGTTTTTAATGACAACTACGCTGTCGCTGCTGATTTGAGCTAAAAGAGAAGAAGAGGCAAATAAAAGTAAACCAAGTAAAATACGCTTCATAAAAAAGAGTTAAGGTGGTTGATGAACGATTAAGTTTAGGCGAAGAGACTAAGCTGGAAATTATCAAAAAAAAATGAAAAAGCGTTGTTTTAGGCAATAAAAAAGGTGCCGAAAATCTTCGGCACCTTTTTTAAAGGAAAGTTATTTTTAAACCTACACATTGAAGCGGAAGTGCATGATGTCGCCGTCTTGTACAATGTATTCTTTGCCTTCTACGGAGATTTTGCCCGCATCGCGGCAACCTGCTTCAGTTTTGTATTTTTCGTAATCGGGAAGTTTGATAACCTCCGCACGGATAAAACCACGCTCAAAGTCAGTGTGAATCACTCCTGCTGCTTGTGGGGCTTTCCAGCCGCGCTGAATCGTCCAAGCCCGCACTTCTTTGACACCTGCGGTAAAATAGGTAATCAAGTTCAAAATGGCGTACGAGGCACGGATAAGTTTGTAAAGTCCCGATTCGGTAAGACCATATTCGCCTAGAAACATTTCACGCTCTTCAGCATCTTCCATTTCAGCGATTTGGGATTCGATGGCGGCGCAAAGCACAATTACTTCGGCATTTTCTTCGGCCACGGCTGCTTTGAGCTGATCTACGTACTCGTTGCCCGTCTGAATGGATGTTTCATCCACGTTGGCTACATAAATAACGGGCTTGATGGTCAGAAGTTGAAGATCGGCAATGGCTGCTTTCTCATCGTCCGTCAAACCGACAGCACGTACGCTTTTTCCTTGAAAGAGCGCATTTTTGACGCGTGTCAGAATTTCGAGTTCTACTTTGGCTTTGGCATCACCTACGCGGGCTGCTTTTTCTACCCGAGCAAATTTTTTCTCGATAGAATCAAGGTCTTTGAGTTGAAGCTCAAGGTCGATAATTTCTTTGTCACTAACGGGGTTGACGCGGCCTTCTACGTGAACAATGTTGTCGTCCGAAAAACAACGAACCACGTGAATAATCGCGTCCACCTCACGAATATTAGCCAAAAACTGGTTGCCAAGCCCCTGGCCTTTGCTGGCCCCACGAACCAAACCTGCAATGTCAACAATCTCAACGATGGTTGGAACGGTACGTTGTGGATTAATGAGGCGTTCGAGGACAGTGATGCGCTCGTCGGGTACTTCAACCACTCCGACGTTGGGCTCAATGGTACAAAAAGGATAGTTGGCAGCTTCGGCTTTGGCACTTGATAATGCGCTAAAAAGGGTGGATTTACCTACGTTGGGCAATCCGACAATACCACATTGGAGAGACATTAGTTGATTTACGATTATTGATTGACGAATGTTAGTGCGGGCGTATGATGGCCTTTCGCTGCAATCCGTACAATACTAATTGGCGATTATAAGTAATGGTAGCAAAATTAGTGCTTTTTGTGGTGGCTACAAAACCAAAAGCCTCTGGGCAACCAGAGGCAGGGCATAGGATAGGTCAGGAAAGGTTGATTAATCCCACTTCAAATCGCTACCTGTGTAGTCTTCTTCTTCACGTACGGCGTACTGAGAAAAATCTATGTCGGGCATCAATTCGGTTTTAATGTGGGCTACGGTTTCTTGAAGGGCATCTACAAACTTATCGAAGTCTTCTTTGTAGAGAAACATTTTGTGTTTTTCGTAAGCAAACCCATCTCCTTGCGGAAAACGGCGACTTTCTGTAATCGTCAAGTAGTAATCATTTGAACGAGTTGAACGCACATCAAAAAAGTAAGTTCTTTTCCCTGCCTTTACGCGTTTCGAGTAGATTTTTTCTCTGTCTTTGTCTTCCACTATCCTTTTGAGGTTTAGAGTTATACCAAACGCTAAAGTACGTCTTTTGTTGTTGGTAGTCAAAATATTTTCAAAATAAAGTTGTTGGTTTTTACGTTGTTATAGGCTGGGGTTGGTATGTCAATTTGTAAAAAACGTAGTTCGTGTTTGTTTTTTGCTTAATTTTCAGCCCTTAAACTCAAAAAAGGTTGCATTTTTTTGAGTATGCGTTCAAGGGGACTCCTAGTCAAATTGTCATTTTTGGTGAAAAATAACCCGAACAAATCTATGTATTCTACCACTTTTTATGTACTTGTATTGTTGTCGCTGATCAAAGTAAATCCAGCATCAGCCCAATTGTTGGGGAAGGAAGAGCAAGGAAGAGCATCATTTTATGCACAAATCTTTAACGGGCGCAAAACATCATTAGGTGAGCCATTCAATCAGAAAGAATATACTGCCGCGCATCGTACATTGCCTTTCAACACCATGGTGGAGGTCACAAACCTTTCCAATAAGCGCACGGTGATTGTGCGTATCAACGACCGCGGGCCGTACCACCGCACCCGCCTGATTGATTTGAGTCGTTCGGCGGCACAATATTTGGGAATTTTGGGCTCTGGCGTTGCCAATGTCACCCTCCGCGTGGTTGGGATGGAAGGAATGGTGCTGCTGGGCCAAAATGAAATGATTACCGACACAGGTGACATTATTGAGCGGGCTTTGTCCAATTAAAGTAAAATTTTCTCCTTCTTCCGTTTTAAGTTTACAGTCTCCAAATAATGTAGTTTATTAGCACGATATTTGTGCTTGCAACGGCTGTAAACTTAAAACATCCTTGCTTGGCTTCACACCCCAAAAACCTTTTAACGACATGAGCGCTCGCAAATTTGACATTGCAACGGTAAGACAGTACGGAAATTTAGAGTTTTTGGCGAGACAGCTCGTCGAAGGGTTTATCACGGGATTACACAAATCGCCCTTTCACGGTTTTTCGGTCGAATTTGCCGAACACCGCTTGTATAATACAGGAGAAAGTACGCGACATATCGACTGGAAGGTGTTTGCAAAAAGCGACCGCTTGTTTGTAAAACGCTACGAAGAAGAAACAAACTTGCGTTGCCATTTGCTGGTCGATACGTCGTCGTCAATGTATTATCCTGAGCCTAATCACGATAAAATTACGTTTAGCGTGTTGGCGGCAGCAAGTATCGCCAATTTGCTACAGCGCCAAAAAGATGCGGTAAGCTTGTGTACATTTTCGGATAAAATCGAAGTTCAAACTCCGATAAAGTCCACCCCATCACACGTTCATAAGGTGTTTTTGGATTTGGAAAATGTTCTTAAAAAGCCCAAAGAACTCCGTAAAACGGCCGTGGCAGATGTATTGCACGAAATCGCCGAGAAAATCCACAAACGCTCGTTGGTGGTGATTTTCAGTGATATGTTTGAAGACATAAATCAAGCCGAAAGAATTTTTTCGGCCATGCAGCATTTACGTCACAACATGCACGAAGTGTTGTTGTTTCACGTTACTGACCGCCGTACCGAAGAGGAATTTGCTTTTGATGACCGTCCGTACGAGTTTATTGATTTGGAATCGGGTGAGCGGGTGAAAATTCAGCCTGGACAAGTGAAAAAGCAATACCAAGAAGCCGCCAAAAAATACTACCACGAACTTCGACTCAAGTGTGGGCAATATAAAATTGATTTCATCGAAGCCGATGTTGCCAAAGGCTTAGACCAGATTCTGACGGCTTACTTGGCCAAACGAGCAAAAATGCGGTAGTCTTTACTCAAGACTACCCGTCCAGCCCAGTTTCTGCAATTCTTTCGCGCTCATCTTTACGACCCGTACTTTAAGCGTAATCGGCTTGAGAGGCGTGTCTGTTGAGTCGGTTTTGACGGCAACGATGGCGTCCACAATGTCCATCCCCTTAAAAACTTGCCCAAATACCGTAAATTTATCGTCGAGGCGCGCAAGCCCATTTTTGTTTTGAACAATGTAAAACTGACAACCCGCCGAAAGCATATCGGGGTTGTTGTCGCGGCCTGCTCCCACGGCGCCATACACGTGCCGAATCTTTTTATCGAACTCTGGCTTGAGTAAATAGGGAGAATTGGCAAAACCTTCGGGCGTATCGGGGCAACCGCCTTGGGCAACAAAATTATTGATGACTCGGTTGAAGGTCAGTGAATCCCAGTAATGCTCTCCCGCTAATTTGGTAAAACTTGCTTTGTGGTTGGGCGTTTCGTTGTACAACCAAAAGTAAATATCCCCCATGTTGGTTTTGATATGACCAACATCGTATTTTTTTTCTTTAAATGTAAAACCAAGTAAAACGGCCGAAAACAGGGCTGCCAGTAAACTTTTGTACATGATGCGCGGATTTTAAAAGTTATGTTGAATCATCAGCTAATGTACGAAAGTAAGGGGCAATTTTGCAAAGGGCAAGTTTGCCAGATAAGCAAATGGGCAAGTTGGCAAGTAGGCAAATGAGCAAATTGGCAAAAAAGCAAATGGGCAAACCAACTTGCCCTTTGCCTCTTGCATACTTGCCTCTTGCTACTTGCCCCTTGCATACTTGCCTCTTGCATACTTGCTACTTGCATACTTGCTCCTTATTCTTCCTCTCCTTCGCCTTTGGTCAGTTCGGCTTGCAAGGTTTGCGCGCCTGTGATAACGATGGGTAAGGTTGGTTTTTGGTTGAAAATAACTTCTACAAAACCATCTTGTGAAGCGCCCGTTTTGACGTCGATGGGGCGATAAATTCCTTGTGGAGTTTTGACAAATACGTGAGCTGTCTCTCCCGTGCGAACAATCGCGGTTTCGGGGAGGGTCTCGGCTTGGCGCGGCGAGGATACCACTTTCCCATTGACGTATTGGCCTGCCAATAAGCGGGTTGCGCTGAGGGTGGCGTAGGCATCTACGGTACGGCTGTTGGGGTCGAAGGTAGTTCCTAAGCTGCTGATGGTGGCTGTGCCATTGTCAAACGTTACTTTTTGACCTACTTTTATGCGGGCTACATCTTTCTCAAATACTTTGAGTACCAAACGCGCACCCGTCTGATTAATGATTTCAAACAACGATTCGCCGCCATTAATGGACTTTCCAAGGGTTGTTTGAACGCTCTTAACTACGCCGCCAATCGGAGAGCGAAGGGCGATGGTGCGTACAATTTGATTTGTTTTGAGCGATTTTGGGTCGATGCCTACCACTTGAAGTTTTGCTTCGATGCCTTGTTTGGTCGCTTCCAAAACGCGCATTTCCGATTCAGCTTGTTGTAGTTTGCGTTTGGCTCCTACTTCTTCCTGCGATAGGGTCGTTTGACGTTGGCGTTCTTGTTCGGCAAATTGAAGTTGGCCTGCCGTTTTCCAATAATCTTCCTGTAACTGAATGAGTTCGAGGCTTTCGATGGTGGCAAGTGTACTCCCTTTTCCGACTGAATTGCCAGACAAGGCCCCAATACTACGGACAATCCCTGTGAGCGGAAAGCTCACACTCGCGCTTTGTTGAGGCGATGATTCAACCACTCCATTGAGAACGATGGCGTCAAATACCGTTCGGGTTTCGGGACTACCGAGGCTAATACCAAAATTCTTTTCTTGTTCCGCCGTGAGTTTAAGTTCGGTTGGGGCCTTTTCGGGAGCTGCTTCTTCGGTTTGGGCGGTTTCGGTCTTATTGCAACTGCTCAGAGCTGTTGTTAGGCAAAGGGCAAGGGGCAAGGGGCGAAGGGTAAAATGCAAAATGCGAGAGGCAAATGGCAAGGGGCGATGGGCGAGGGATAAAATGCGAAGGGCAAAATGCAAAGGGCGTATAGAGTGAATTAATGTGTTCATTGGAATTGTGTTGAAGTGGTTAGTCGTCATTCGTCATTCAAAAAATCGTCATTCTATTCAATACCTAGCCATTTTTCAAGCTCAATGACGGTTTGGGTAAAGCGCAATTGTTCGGTCAAATAAGCCTCACGGATTTGCCAAGCTTGACGGGTATTTTGGAAAAATTCTACGTATTCGATGTCTCCCAAACGAAATTGCTTGTAGGCGGTTTTAAGCAATAACTCTGCTTGAGGAAGTGCCGATTGTTCGTAATAATTGAGCGTTGTTTGAAGTTTTTGGAGACTTTCTCGTAAAATTTTGGTGTTGGCTTCGGTCTGAAACTGAATGGCTTTGAGCTGATTTTCGCTGGCTTGCTCGCCCACTTTTGCCGCCTCGATGCGCGCTTTTTGAGGTTTATTGGTCAACGGAATCCCCAAGCCACCAGAAAGGTACATAAAGCCAAGTTTGCCTTCAATGGATTGATTAGCGGCGCCAATTCTCCAGTCGGGTTTGAGTTGTGCCCGTTCTAAGTCCGTAAAATTACGACTCAATTGCGATTCTTCCGTCGCAAGGGCAGCGTACCGATTAATTCCTTCTTGGGAGGGCGTGGGGCGTTGTAAATTGAGCAACGTATCAATCATTAAGGATTCATTGCTGTACAGCAAAGTTTGTAAACCCATGAATGCCAGCTGAATCTCGCGGTCAATGACCGTCCGACGGTTCTGAATCTCACGCCGATTGGTTTCGCTCGCCACCACTTCCAACTGGTTGGTTTCCCCCGTTTTGTAACGAGATTTGGCGGCCTCCAGCGCTTTTACGTACAAGGTGTCTTGCGCTTGAATTAGTTGACGATTTTTATACAAAAACAGAATTTGATAATACTGCTGCTTGACGCTGAAAGCCAATTCATTGCGCTGGATTTCTTGTTGTTTTTGAGTTACATTCACTTGTTGGGCCAACACTTTTGCGCGGTTTCGATAGACGCCGAAAGGCTCAAAACTCTGCACGGCGCTGAGCGTATAATCAAAAGGACGGCTTTGAGTTTGCCCCGCCGCCAAATCGGCAGAGAGCTTGGGCAGCTGCCAAGCCGAACCTATCAATGCCTTTTGCGATTGTTGAGTTAACTCAGTTGTTTTTAATGTTAGGTTATTCTGTGAAGCTCGTTCAATCGCCTGTTGTACGCTGATTTGCGCGTGGGAAACAATTATTAATCTAGGCATTAACATAAGCAAAAAACATACTGTAATTGCTTTGATGCCTATTTTGTCACCCTGAAAGGGTCTAATCCCTCCAACTGAGTAGGCGACAGAATTGATAGCCTGGGGAATAATTGGTCTTTTCAGGACAGCAAAACCCGCTAATCTTCTTGTATTTCGTCGTTTAAGAATTTCCATGTTGGGTTGAAATCATTGATTATAGCTTCTTTTTTGTCTCTTTTTAAGAGTTTTATCTCTTTTTCTGATTCAATCGCATGCCATACATATTGAAACCGTTGCCAAAAAACTAAATAGATACATTTGTATTTTCCCGCAAATGTTTTCTGAGGCCCTTTGGAATCTGCTTCGTGTTCTTGAAGTCTTCGTACCAAATCATTTGTCATACCTGTATAAAGTACAGTTTTATTGTAATTTGTAAGGATGTAAACAAAGTAGTTATGAATTTTAGGCATGGCGATTATGAGTAATATCACGTTTAATAACTTTGACATTTCATGATGGTTTGCTCTAATAAATCTTATGGCAAACAGACATGTTTTTAGACCCTTTCAGGGTGACAAAGTCTCTGATTTTTTCTTCGAAAACAACGCATACAGCACAGGCAAGACAACCAGCGTAAGGAGCGTAGCGGATAAAATCCCGCCAATCACAACCGTGGCCAGTGGACGCTGTACTTCGGCTCCTCCCGAATTGGAAATAGCCATGGGTAAAAAACCTAAGGAAGCTACCGTCGCCGTGATGATTACGGGCCTGAAGCGTACCTCGACGGTTTTTAAAATACGTTCTTTTAAGTTAGTAACTCCTTCTTTTTCAAGGTCGTTGAGGTAGCTGATAAGTACAATTCCGTTCAAAACTGCTACCCCAAACAACGCAATAAATCCAACCCCAGCCGAGATACTAAAGGGCATGTCGCGCATCCAGAGGGCGATGATTCCTCCGATGGCTGACATGGGAACGGCGGAGAAGATTAAGAGCGATTCTTTTAATGAATGAAAGGTAAAGTAGAGCAACGTAAAGATGAGGAAAAGTGCCAACGGGACGGCAAAACTTAGGCGTTCTTTGGCGCGTTGAAGGTTTTCAAAAGCACCCCCGTAGGTATAAAAATAACCCGATGGTAAGGCCACTTTTTTCTCAATCGTAGCCTGAACGTCGTTGACGACGCTTTCAACGTCGCGGTTGAGAACGCCAATACCAATTGTAATGCGCCGACGGGTTTCTTCGTGGGAAATCTGGGCGGGGGCTTTGCGGAAACCAATGTCAGCCAACTCTGCCAACGGAACCGTTCCCCCTTGTGGCAATGGAATGAGCAATTGTCGAACGTTTTCAATGTCTTGACGATGTTGCGCATCCAACCTTACGACTAAATCGAAACGGCGCTCTTGTTCATAGACGGTTCCAGCGGTTTCGCCCGCAAAACCACTGCGAACGAGGCGGTTGATGTCGGCAATACTTAGGCCGTATTGGGCAATTTTCGCTCGATTGTAGTTGATACTGATTTGGGGTAAACCCACAATTTGCTCCACACGTACGCTGGCGACGCCCTCAATTTTTTCGATGACTTTGGCCGCAGCGTTAGCTCGTTCGTACAACACATCAAGGTCGTTGCCAAAGATTTTAACCACCACATCGGAGCGTACTCCCGTAATCATTTCATTAAAACGCATCTGAATGGGTTGGGTCATTTCTACGCTGGTTCCAGGGAGTTCTTCGGCCAATACCGCCGCCATTTTTTCGGACATTTCTTCGCGGTTTTTGGCATTTTTCCACTCTGAAATGTCTTTCATGTTAATCATTTGATCCACCATTTCAATGGGCATGGGGTCAGTAGGAATTTCGGAAGCACCCACTCGCCCTACAATCTGTTGAATTTCGGGGAAATGTTTTCGGAGAATTTGATGGGCTTTGTTAGCGGAATTAATTGTTTCTGTCAAAGAAGTTCCCGATGCCGTGCGGAAGTCAATCGCCAAGTCGCCCTCGTCGAGGGTAGGGACAAATTCACCGCCAAGACGGTTAAAGACAAGAAGTGAGATTACAAAAAGTCCCAAAGTAATGCCTACTGTGGCTTTTCTCCATTGTAACGACCAGATAATGAGGGGTTCATATCGGCGGTATAACCAAGCGAGCACGCGCTCTGAAAAATTCCAGTGTTTGTGTAAGTTTTTGCCCATTACCAACGACGACATCATCGGAACGTAGGTCAATGATAAAATGAACGCCCCAAAAATGGCAAAACCAACCGTCATGGCCATGGGTTTGAACATTTTTCCTTCAATTCCGACCAGTGATAAAATAGGCAGATACACCATCAAAATGATGATTTCGCCAAAGGCTGCCGAGGTACGAATGCGTTTGGCGGTTTCATACACCAACTGATCGCGTTCGAGTGGGTCATCGACATTATTGCGTTTGTTGTCTTCGTACCAAACCTGAAACCGATGGACGATGGCTTCCACGATAATCACGGCACCGTCCACAATCACCCCAAAGTCAATCGCACCCAACGACATTAGGTTGGCAGAAATGTCGAAGGTATTCATCATGCCAATGGTGAATAACATGGCCAACGGAATGACCGAAGCCGCTACCAACCCTGCCCGCAAACTACCCATGAGAAGTACCAGTACCACAATCACGATGAGTCCCCCCAAAAGCAGGTTTTCGCTGACGGTAGTGATGGTTTTATTGATGAGTTTGGTGCGTTCAATAAACGGCACAATTTCAATGCCTTCAGGAAGAGTTTTTTGAATGCGAGAAATACGGTCTTTGACGGCATTGACGGTATTGGCGGAGTTGGCACCTTTGAGCATCAATACAATTCCTCCCACGGCTTCGCCTTCGCCATTCCGTACCAATGCCCCGAAGCGGTTGGCATGACCGAAATCAACCCCCGCTACGTCACGCACCAAAACGGGGATTCCGCTCACGTTTTTAATCACAATTTGCTCAATGTCGCTGAGACTTTTTACAACCCCTTCGCCACGAATAAACTGCGCTTGACCGATTCGTTCAATGTAACTTCCGCCAGTGTTAGCGTTATTTTTTTGCAAGGCATCATACAACTCCGATAGCGTGACATTGTGCGCGCGGAGGCGTTCGGGATTGACACTTACTTCGTATTGTTTGACGTATCCACCAAAACTACTGATTTCGATCACTCCTCCAATTCCGACTAATTGGCGTTTGACAATCCAGTCCTGAATAGTACGAAGCTCCGTAAGGTCATATTTGGACTTCGCCCCTTTTTTAACGGCCAAGGTGTATTGATAAATTTCTCCCAAACCCGTTGTGAGGGGTGCAATCATGGGTTTTCCGAACTCTGCAGGAATATCGGCTTCTACTGTTTTGAGTTGTTCGGTTATCCATTGTTTTCCTCGGACAATGTCCACCTCGTCCTTAAAAACGACCGTCACCACCGATAGCCCAAGTTTGGATACCGAGCGAATCTCGGTCACATCGGGGATGTTGGCGAGCGACAATTCGATGGGCGTAGTCACAAATTGCTCCACTTCTTGGGCAGCCAATGTCGGCGTGAGCGTCAAGATTTGCACTTGGTTGGTGGTGATGTCAGGAACGGCGTCGATGGGCAACCGCGAAAGTGAGTACCCTCCCCAAATCACCAGTGCCACCACTGCCAATCCGATGACCAGCTTGTTTTTGATACTGTAATGAATCAGTGAATCAATCATATTTTGTTTTATTTTTGTTGAAAATTGAAGTTGTAATCTTATGCAAATCACTGTCACCGTCCCCGAAAAAAAAGCAGAAGAGTTTTTGGCGCTCCTCAAGGAACTTGGTTATAAACACAAGTTGGAAACGCCTAAAAAATCGAAACCTAAAGAACCACGATTGTAGGGAAATCGGTGGCCGATGCTTTGATTGATGAATGGATTGAGAATTTGCCCGAGTGACCTATTGTTAACATAGATGAAAAGCGGGAAATGCAGCATTGAAAGGATACACTTCTCCCATCAAAGAAAAAAGCCCTAGGCTCGGGGTGGACAAATGAGTGCCTTGAATGATAAAAAGGCGTAGGAATTGAGCCAATGAAAATTGGCGGAAGTTAAGAAGGTAACGACAGTTTGGGCATCAAACGATACAGAAGCCGATGGCAGCACAAAAAAACTGGCTACACTGTTGAAATCAAAACTTGGAAGATGGTGCTCTTTTTGTTTGGTATGCTCCGAATCGGCGGAATAGTGCATCCACAAAAAATCAAGAAAACTTAATGAAGCAGGGCGCTCCGCCTTGTGCTCCTCAAAATGTTTCCACACGTCAGGTGAATGCAACAACTCAGTCGCCGACCGAGGAAGGAGACTTTGTGCAAACACAATGGAGGCCAATAAAAACGCGAGCGTGGCTTTCATTCGACGGCGAAAAATGGAAAAGCAAATGTAGAGTTTGGGCCAAAACAATGTATTGATTGAAGTAATAATCTTTAAAATTTAGAATTAGTATAGATATTGTTTATCGTAATGTATTGATAAACAGTTGGGTATGTGCTCGTATGGATGGCTTCTTTGGAAAACATGATAGGTATCATTTGATATTGTTGGCTTGAAAATGTTATTTTGTGTGGTTCTATTTAAACTCAATCTAAATAAATTGCGTTATATGACTCAAACCCTTTTGAGAAAATAGACTGAACCACCCGTCCAATATGAAAACCATCGCCGACTTACAACTGGGAGAAAGAGCTTTTGTGAAAGAGTTTCGCCAAGAAGATTTATCGTTGAAACTACTCGAAATGGGTTTTTTGCCTGGCATTGAGGTGATGCTCGATTTTGTGGCACCTTTGGGCGACCCAATTGGTGTGCAAGTAAACGGCTATTGTCTGGCAATGCGCAAAGAAGAAGCGGCTACGGTTATTGTTGAAGAAAGCATTTAATATCCCTTGAAAAAGAATCCCATCATCGCCATCGTCGGCAATCCCAATATCGGTAAGTCATCGTTGTTTAATCAACTGACTGGATTGCGTCAAAAAGTTGGAAATTTCCCGAGTGTTACGGTAGAAAAAAAATCAGGCCCTTGGATGCTCAATGATGCTACTGAGGCAGTGGTTGTTGACTTGCCAGGTCTGTATAGTTTATATCCAAAAGCGCTGGATGAGCGAGTAGTAATTGATATTTTGGCCAATCCCTCCCACGAAGATTATCCTGATGTAGTAGTGGTGGTGGCTGATGCCTCCAACCTCAAACGTAATTTGCTGTTGTTTACCCAAGTAGCAGATTTAGGTTTACCCGTTGTTTTGGCCTTGAACATGCTCGACGTAGCGCGGGATAAAAACCTGCAAGTCAATGCCGTAAAATTAGCGATGAAATTGGGCGTGCCCGTCGTTCGCATCAATGCGCGGGTAGGAGAAGGCTTAGACCAACTCAAACAGGCCGTGGTGCAACAGCTAGAAAGTCCCAAAATTTCGGTTGAGAAATATTATTTTAATCCTGCGGAGCAATTCCCCGAATTGATTGACGAAGTAAAACGCACGAACGCTATTTCCAATAATTATTTGGCATTGCACCACGTTCAGCAACACGATATTTTTTCGTTTGTACCGCAGGAAAAGCGGGTTGCTTACGATAAAATGATTGAAAAACACGGCTTCAAAGAAAGTGGTTTTCAAGCAGCCGAAACCATGCACCGATATGCGGTCATCGATGGTCTCGTCAAAGATTCGGTAAAAACAGTGGCAGAGTTTCTAGTGAAACCATTGTGGACGAGGCGTTTAGATAAAGTTTTACTTCACCCTTTTTGGGGATATGCCGTTTTCTTGGCGGTGCTGTTGGTCATATTTCAAGCCGTATTTACGTTTGCCAGCTATCCCATGGACCTGATTGATGCAGGAATGGCGTCGTTGAATGATTGGTTAAAAGCAAAACTTCCAGAAGGCGCATTGACCGATTTATTGACCGATGGACTGGTGGCGGGCATTGGCGGGGTTGTGATTTTTATTCCTCAAATCGCCTTCTTGTTTTTCTTGGTTTCGTTGCTTGAAGAATCGGGCTACATGGCTCGGGTGATGGTCATTATGGACAAACTTATGCGAAAATTTGGCTTAAATGGTCGGAGTGTGGTGCCCCTTATTTCAGGAGTAGCCTGTGCCGTACCAGCCATTATGGCAGCCAGAAGCATCGGAAATCGCAAAGAACGACTGTTGACAATATTGGTCACGCCGCTGATGAGTTGTTCGGCTCGTTTGCCGATTTACACGGTGCTTATTGCGCTGGTTGTGCCTTCTACGGCAGTACTTGGTTTTTTTACCCTCCAAGGACTAACGCTCATGGGCTTGTACTTGCTGGGGCTAATCAGTGCCTTGGTATCGGCTTGGGCCATCAAAGGAAGAGTTGAAAGCGCCGAAACGGGCTATTTTGTCATGGAAATGCCTACCTACCAAATTCCGCGCTGGTACCATGTGGGTATTGCCGTTTGGGATAGTGTTAAATCATTTGTGACCCAAGCGGGTAAAATCATCGTTGCCATCTCTATTATTCTTTGGGTGCTGGCTACGTATGGCCCAGGCGATGCCATTTCAAA
Source organism: Runella defluvii (assembly GCF_014195535.1). Classification (GTDB taxonomy): domain Bacteria; phylum Bacteroidota; class Bacteroidia; order Cytophagales; family Spirosomataceae; genus Runella; species Runella defluvii. Next base: position 25,720 of record NZ_JACIBY010000012.1, read on the forward strand.
AGCAGAAGAAACCATTCAAAAAGAGCAACCTACGCTGACAGGAGCTGAAATGGAAAACGCAGTAGCAGCGTACAAGTTAGAACATTCGTACGCGGGTCATTTTGGAAAATTTATTGAACCTGCCATTGCGCCTTTGGGTTATGATTGGAAAATTGGCATTGCGTTATTGGCTTCGTTTGCCGCCCGCGAAGTGTTTGTGGGTACTATGAGTACCATTTATAGCATTGGAAGCGAAGCCGATGAAGACAACGGAACCATCAAAGCCCGAATGCGTGCGGAAATAAATCCTAAAACGGGCGAAGCCATGTACACACCCGCGCTGGCGTTTTCGCTGTTGGTGTTTTACGTATTTGCGATGATGTGCATGAGTACAATTGCAACTGTAAAGCGCGAAACCCACGGCTGGAAATGGCCCCTCATTCAGTTGGCATACATGACGGTTTTGGCGTATGGGTTGGCGTTCTTGACTTACCAAGTTTTACAGTAAAAGATTAAAAATATAGCTGCTGTGCAATTCGGTACGTATTACAATGCGCTTCCACAATATCGGCCAAGCGCGGAGAATAGCCTCCACCCATCGAAACCACAACAGGGATATTGCGTTGTTTACACTGAGAAAATACAAACTCATCACGTCGATAACAGCCCTCGCGGGTTACTTTCAATTTTCCCAATTTATCCGTCTCCAAAATATCAACCCCCGAAATGTAAAAAACAAAATCGGGCCGTTGTTGGTCGATGAGGAAAGGTAATGTCTCATAAAGCAAGCGGAGATAGTCTTGGTCTTGCGTTCCCGTAGGGAGTTCGATGTCGAGGTCTGATTTTTCTTTGAACAAGGGATAATTGTCTTTGCCGTGCATTGAAAAGGTAAAAACCTGAGGGTTGTTCTGAAAAATAACGGCCGTTCCATTGCCTTGGTGCACATCCAAATCGACCACCAGAATGTTGGTCGCAAGTTGCTTCGAAAGTAAATAATTGGCGGCGATAGCCACATCGTTCAACAAACAAAACCCTTCGCCACGATCAGCATAAGCATGATGGGTACCGCCTGCGACATTCATCGAAACGCCAAACGTCAACGCAAAATGACAACATTCAATCGTTCCTTGGGCAATGCGTGTTTCGCGCTCAATGAGTCGTTGATTCAGCGGAAAACCAATCCGTCGAACCATTTTGTCAGAAATTCTCACGTTTTTTAAATCTTCCCAGTAGGTAGTATCGTGTACCCCCAAAATCCAATGTTCGTCCAAGTGGCTAGGAGAGAAGAAGTTATCGTACGTGCAGGTGCCTTCATACAGGAGCTGCTCGGGAATAAGTTCGTATTTGGCCATTGGAAAACGATGAGGTTCTCCATTGGGGCCTTTGGGAAGCGGATGACAAAAAATTGGGTCGTGGGCAATTTTGAGCATAAAAAAGATGAAATGATTTGGGCCAACTTTTCGTTAGTAGGTTATAAAAAAACCGAGAATAAACCATGAAAGTTAAATTTCAAGCACTTATTTTAGGAGTAACGGTCGCAATAATAGCCACTGCCTGCGCACCTGACCCCTTGAAAGATTTGACGGTAGAGGAAACCCAAGTTTTTATTACTAATTACGAACCTACGGTCAATTTTGCTAATTACCAGACCTTTAGCTTGGCCGATACTGTATATGTAATTCAAAATCAGCAGACGGGCGTTTCGACTTCTACGCAAGATTATTCGGCATTAGACCGTATCACATCAACCATGACGCAGCGCGGATACAAGCGAGTAACGCGTGAAGCAAAACCAGATTTGGGCGTTAGTGTAGCTCGTATCAGAGAAACGCAAACGGGGCTTGTCGCCAATTATAACCCATGGAACAGCTACTGGGGATATACTGGCGGCGGCGGATTTTATTATCCTCCAACCTACTCTTATTATCAAACTTCAGAAACGTATTGGTATTTGGAAATGGTGGATTTAAAAAATGCGACCAACGGGCTGCAACCCAAGGTGGTTTGGAATGCCCAGATTCGAGGAAATGGCATTTTTGACGCAGCGTCTTTGACGAATGTGATTGACAATGTATTTAAGCAGTCGATGTATTTGAAAAAGTAGTAAAACAACAACTTATGATGGTTGGCATGAAAATTAGAAAAGTAAAAACAATAAGCGCCATTGTGCTCTGCTTTATGGGGGTGTTTTTGGTAAATATAGCTGAGGCACAACAAGTTATTGACCGACCTCAGTTATTCAAAAGAGAGTCGCCATACTTGAGATATACCTCGTATCGTGTTTCTTTGACGGGAGGTTTGGGAGTTGCCACGGGTTCGCTAGGTGATTTTATGGCGGCCAATACGTTTCGTAACTATTCATTGGCCGTTGATTTTGTTTTCCCCAAAAACAATATGTCGGTGGGGTTTGCGATTGGGTCACAGTATTTTGTGAACCGCTTGCCTCGCCAGGTGTATGAATATGATAATGGCGCAATTTCGGCCGTGCAAACGCGTACAGTCACGGCTTATCCGATTACGTTGACGGGTAGCTATCACGTTGGGGATGTCAATGCGCGTGTTCGACCGTATGTGCAGGCGGGATTGGGGGCAGCGTTTGCCGAAGTAGCCAATTACTACGGAATGTTATCAACGGGCGACAATGGCTTTAAGTTTGTGGCACAGGGAGGCGCTGGAGTGCGCGTGTTGCTGAGCAAAACAGGAAATGTGGGGCTTGAACTGGGGGCAACCTATCAGCACATCCCTTTTAAAATAGAAAGCGAAGGAATCAACGCCGCTTCATCTATCAATGCGCGGGTTGGTTTGTTTTACCGTTGGTGGTAGGCGTTTTTTGAGTTTGGGGCTTTTGAACTCCCAACGGGAAAACCCCCAAACTCAAAACCTATTTACTCCTCAATGGTAATGGTGTGCCCGATTTGCGCTAAAGGCTCAAATTGAGCCGTGGCTGAGCAATATTTCTCCATCGAAAGCTTCACCGCACGTTCGATTTTGGCACGGTCGAGGTTATTTCCTTTAAAGAAATAATGAATAGTGACCGAGCGGAAAGGTGAGCGTTCGGTCGTTTCTTCTTTTACGCGGTCGCCCTCTACGGTGATTCTGAAGTCGGTAACTTCTTGGCGTTGTTTTTTGAGAATAAGCACAACGTCAATCGCACTACAACTCCCAACACCCATCAACAACAACTCCATGGGGCGTACCCCCGCGTTTTGGCCACCAATGGCTGGCGACGCATCGGTGTGTACTTTTATATCTGACGAACCTGTGGCCTCGAAGTGAAACCCATCGTCAACGCGAACTAATTCTACTTTCATACGTAGCTTGGCTTGTGATTATAATGAAAATACAACTATTAAAAGCACTTGGTTCAAAAAAGCTTACTACATTGTTGGCGAAGTAGTACTATTTTTTATCCGCAGAAAGGCGTTACTCGGTGGTTGACCAATGGGCATTTTTGTAAAAAAAGTGAAAACTATTTGTTCGGAAAATAGTTTTGATTGCATGGCAAATCATGACGTAATTATTGTAGGCGCAGGCATGGCGGGGCTTACCTGTGCTACTTACCTAAACCGTTTTGGGGTTTCATCGTTGGTATTGGAAGCATCGGATGCCGTGGGTGGCCGCGTTCGTACCGATAAAATGGATGGTTTTTTACTAGACCGTGGATTTCAAATTCTTCTAACGGCATACCCCGAGGCGCAAAAACTGCTTGATTACCAAGTCCTTGATTTAAAAAGCTTTCGTTCGGGGGCACTAATACGCCTCGACGGTACTTTTTCGGTCATGAGCGACCCTTTTAAAGAGCCTGCTCAATTGGTCAATACGTTGCTTTCTCCCGTAGGTTCGTTAGTGGACAAACTCAAGGTTTTACAGTTGTCGAATGAGGTTTCTAAGGAGTCAACGGAAGCCTTTTTTAACGATAAGTCCACCGATACCCTGTCGTATTTGCGCGATTTGGGTTGGAGTGAAGGCATGATTCGGAATTTTTTTAAACCCTTTTTTGGGGGTGTTTTTCTGGAAAATGAATTGGCAACGTCGAGCAATTTTTTTCGATTTGTTTTCAAACAATTTTACAACGGTGAAGCCGTAATTCCCGCTCAAGGAATGCAGGAAATCCCGAATCAGTTGGCGGCCAAACTTCCCGAGGGTGCGGTGCAACTTCAAACAAAAGTTGCTAAAATCGTTGGAAATACGGTGACTTTGGCCGACGGTCAAACCCTCACTGCAAAGGCCGTAGTGGTAGCAACGGATGCTTTGCAAGCAGATCGACTTTTGGGCCGAAACGTTCAACGGAGTTTCAACAAAACAACCTGTACGTATTTTGCCGCCGAGCGTTCTCCGTTGACGGAAAAAATGCTGGCCTTGAATCCCAATCGCCTTTCAACTGTTCACAATATATGCATGCCAAGCGACATTGCGCCTTCTTATGCCCCCGCAGGGAAAACGTTGGTTTCGGTGAGTACGCAGGGATTAGAAGGGGTAGATGAACAAAAGCTGACGACGCACATTGTCAAGGAGTTAACAGAATGGTTCGGAGCGGATGTCAAATCGTGGAAGCACTTACGAACGTATCATTTGCCCGAATCGTTGTTGAGCTTTCCTGCCAATTCAGCAGCAACTGAATTAAAAATAACCGATACTTTGTACGAGTGTGGCGACCACGTAGCGTATCCGTCCCTCAATGCCGCAATGGCAACGGGAAGGAAAGTTGCGGAGATGATTGCGGGAATTTGATTCAATAAAATCAATCAAGGTAAATTAAGCTCGGTCGCATTCTTTTTAAAACACATAGGGAACAATAGAATAAACACATAGTAAACATAGACAGTCTTTTGTGTGCTATGTGACAATTCTACGTGGACTATGTGTTTACCTTGGTTGCTGATAAGAACTAAGCCAATCCCCGCCAATGTTGGTTTGATTCACTAGCCGAACGCCCGTGGGGAGTAGGGGAGCGGCAGTGCCTTTTTGTATAGCATTTGCACTCTTAAAAATGTGTATTTCGTCAAAAACTCCTTCGTTTAGAAACGTTTGTAATACCAACGTTCCTCCTTCTACGATAATCGATTGGATTTTGCGTTGGTATAAATCAGCTAGCAAATGTTTGAGAAAATTTTCGTCAAAATCAATTTGAACAAAGGCCGTATTGCCTTGTTCTTCGTTCTTGAAAGCGTTGTAACAGAGGGTCTTTTGTGAATTGTCAAATAAGTGTAACTCCTGCGGGAGCCGTAACGTACGGTCAATGACAATTCGAGTAGGGTGGGGGCCTTCCCAAAGTCGGGTATTCAATTGGGGGTTATCGTAAAGCGCCGTGTTGGTGCCTACCAAAATGGCATCTTCTTCACTACGCCATTGATGACTCAATACCCTTGATTGCAGGCAACTGATAGAAAGGGGCTGTTTGTGCTCGTCGGCAATGAAACCATCGGCAGTTTCGGCCCATTTCAAAAGGAGATAAGGGCGTTTTTGCTCAAAAAATGTAAAAAAACGGGCATTTAGTTGCCGTCCTTCTTCTACCAAAATTCCATTAATTACTTCAATCCCTGCCTCCCTGAGTTTTTGAATACCCTTCCCTGCCACCAGCGGATTGGGGTCGTCGTTGCAAATGACAACTTGTTTGACTCTTTTTTCGACCAACAAATCTGCGCAAGGCGGGGTCTTACCAAAATGTGAGCAAGGTTCTAGGGTAACATAGACGGTGCTTTCGGGCAATACATGTTCATTTCCCCGTGCAATCGCGTCATTGACGGCATTGACCTCCGCGTGCCAATCGCCGTAGCGACGGTGCCAGCCTTCTCCAATGATTGTATCATTGTGCACAATCACACAGCCCACCATGGGGTTGGGGCTTACGTTTCCTCGTCCAAGTGCGGCTAGTTCAAGCGCACGAACCATGTATTTTTCCATCATTTGAAAGCAATTTGATTCATTGTCTTGGGGTGTATGAATAAATACAGGAGATGGTAGCATTTAGTAAACATAGACCTTTGGATTTGTGTGCTATGTGAAAATTCTATGTGGCCTATGTGTTTACGTTTGCTGAGTCACCTGAAAAGTTTCCTATACCCAATCTGAAATAAACGAGACAAAAAAACGGAGAACTCATTACTTTTGCACACTTTTCTGAAAAATAGACAAAAAGTAACTATTTAATCTGATACTGACGTGATAACAACCATTATAGGAATTGGACTTTTGGGAGGGTCGTATGCCCTTTCTTTGCGCGATAAATACCCAAAAATGCACTTTATTGGCGTTGATGCTTCTGAAGTTCATGGGCGATTGGCGGTGGCCAAAGGCATTGTGGATGAAATATTGCCGCTCGAATTGGCCGTACCTAAGTCGGATTTAGTCGTTTTGGCTGTTCCCGTTAACCACATTGTTACGCTAGTCCCGCAAGTGCTTGATTTAATCGGCGACAAGGGGACAGTGATCGATTTGGGTTCTACCAAACGGCTAATTTGCGAAACGGCAGATACACACCCAAAGCGTGACCGTTTTGTGGCGGCCCACCCGATGGCGGGAACGGAAAACTCAGGGCCGTCGGCGGCTTTTCGAGAGTTATTGCCCGAAAAAAACGTGATTTTGTGCGATTGTGAAAAAAGTAGCCCCGAATGTGTGGCGTTGGCAGAGGCATTGTTCCGCGATATTGGCATGAAAATTCACTACATGACTCCTGCAGAGCACGATTTGCATCTGGCGTATGTGTCTCATTTGAGCCACGTTACCTCCTTTGCTTTGGGCTATACCGTGCTTGAAAAAGAGCGTGACGAACAGAATATCTTCGATATGGCCAGTACGGGCTTTAGTTCAACGGTGCGTTTGGCCAAAAGTTCACCCGCGATGTGGGCACCTATTTTTGACCAAAATCGGGAAAACCTCTCACGGGCGTTGGGGGATTATATTGAGTTTTTGCAGCAATACAAGCAGTTTATCGACGACCGCGACGTAAAATCAAGCTTTGATTTTATGCAGCGGGCCAACGACATCCGCCGTATTTTGTCAGGAATTGAAAAACGGTAATGGCTCATCCGCATGACGAATTTATTTCGGGTACTTACCCTAATTTTTATAGTTTGGTTTCCTTCGGCAGTCAATGCGCAAACGAAGGAAGCCAAGCCATTTGTGCTTGGAAAAATTGAGCAGATTCAGTCGGTAGAGTTGGGTGAACAACGCACCTTAAATGTTTATTTGCCCGACGGCTATTCTCCCGATTCCGCACTGCGATACCCTGTTATTTATTTGTTGGATGGTTCTGCCGACGAGGATTTTATTCACGTGGCGGGCTTGGTGCAATTTTGTAGTTTTCCTTGGGTAAATATCTTGCCAAAAACCATCGTCGTGGGGATTGCCAATCGCGACCGTCGTCGAGATTTTACCTTTCCAACGACCGTTGAAAAAGACAAAAAAGACTTCCCTACTACGGGAGCTTCTGCCAAGTTTATTGCATTTTTAGAAAAAGAAGTTCAGCCATTTGTTGACCAAAATTATAAAACGAACAACAGTAAAACACTTGTTGGGCAGTCACTTGGAGGTTTGTTAGCCACCGAAATTCTTTTTAAAAAACCGCACCTTTTTAACCAATACGTAATTGTTAGCCCAAGTCTTTGGTGGGATAAGGAATCGTTGTTGGTCACCAAACGCCAACCGTTGACGTCTTCAACGAAGGTATTTGTTGCGGTCGGAAAAGAAGGGAAAGTGATGGAAAGCGACGCAAAAAGCTTGTTTGAACTGCTCAAAAAAGACCACAGTAGCTTGCTGAATGCCCTGTACCATTATCTTCCCAACGAAAATCACGCTACTATTTACCATCAAGCCTTGTACGAGGCATTTGTGCAGCTTCAAAAAGCGCCTTAAATCTGGTACGTGAACTACTCTATACTTCTTTAGCAACTGTTTGTCGTTGCAAACGGTAAATAAAGTCATAATCTCTCTTACATTTGTGCAGGATTATTCCAAGCTAAACCAAGTAGATGAGTAACAAAATCTTTGACGATGCAAGCCTCAGATAAAATTCAGATTTTAGACACAAAAAACGAAGAAGCATTGCTCGGTGGCGGTGCCAAGCGCATTGAGCAGCAGCACAAAAAAGGGAAACTTCACGCCCGTGAGCGCGTAGAGTTGTTGCTCGACCCCGATTCTTTTGAAGAAATTGGGAAGTTTGTCATGCACCGTTGCAAGGATTTTGGCCTCGACAAAGAATATTATTTGGGCGACGGCGTCATTACGGGTTATGGTACCATCGATGGGCGTTTGGTCTATGTTTTTGCGCAGGATTTTACGGTTTTTGGAGGTTCTTTGTCCGAAACTCACGCCGAAAAAATCTGTAAAATCATGGATTTGGCCATGAAAAATGGCGCACCCGTCATCGGTCTCAACGATTCGGGCGGGGCACGTATCCAAGAAGGCGTGTTGTCGTTGGCAGGTTATGCCGATATTTTTTACAAAAACACCCTCGCTTCGGGCGTCATTCCCCAAATATCGGCCATTATGGGGCCGTGTGCGGGCGGTGCTGTCTATTCACCAGCCATCACCGACTTCATCATGATGGTAGAAAATACGTCGTACATGTTTGTGACGGGGCCCAACGTGGTAAAAACCGTTACCCACGAAGACGTAACTTCGGAAGAATTGGGTGGAGCAATGACGCACGCGTCAAAATCGGGAGTGACGCATTTTGTGAGTGCCAACGAAGTGGAATGTATCAGCGATATTCGCCGTTTGTTGAGCTATATGCCTCAAAATTGCGAGGAAGAAGCTCCTGCGTTACCCTACGAAGGTGGCAATGAAAAGCGGGCAAAACTAGCTACAATTATTCCCGAAAATCCTAACCAACCGTACGATATGCGGGAGGTCATCGGTGAAATTGTTGATGAGGGAAGTTTTTGGGAAGTACATAAATATTTTGCCGAAAACATCGTCGTAGGCTTTGCTCGCTTGGGTGGTCGTAGCATTGGAATTGTTGCCAATCAGCCCGCCGTGTTAGCAGGTGTTCTCGACATTGATTCAAGCACCAAAGGCGCACGTTTTGTGCGTTTCTGCGATAGTTTTAACATTCCGTTGCTCGTACTTGAAGATGTCCCAGGCTTCTTACCTGGTACCGACCAAGAGTGGAATGCGATTATTACCAACGGCGCCAAATTGTTGTACGCCTTTTGTGAAGCTACTGTTCCGAGAGTAACGGTTATTACCCGCAAAGCCTACGGCGGGGCTTACGACGTAATGAACTCAAAGCACATCGGTGCCGACATGAACTACGCTTGGCCAAGCGCCGAAATTGCGGTGATGGGGGCAAGTGGGGCCGCTGAAATTATCTTCAAAAAAGAAATTGCTGAAGCGGAAGACCCTGCGGCCAAATTGCAGGAAAAAGTCCAAGAATATACCGAAAAATTTGCGAATCCGTACCGTGCGGCTCACCGTGGCTACATCGACGAGGTGATTTATCCTGAGCAAACGCGCGAAAAATTGTTGCGCGCCTTCAAAATGCTTGAAAATAAAGTGGCGACGCTTCCCAAGAAAAAGCATGGGAATATTCCTTTGTAGGACAGCTGCCAACCTTCCCGAAAGTTTTGAACTTTCGGGAAGGTTTAAAACTTTCGGAAGGTTTTGAACTTTCGGGAAGGTGAGCCTACTCAAAAAACTGAGCGTGGAAATTCATCATAAAGACTTCATCCGTGGCGCGGGTTACGGCGGTGTAAAGCCAACGCACAAACTCACGGTTCAGTTGGTCTTCGGGCAAAAAACCTTGGTTCACAAACACCGCCTTCCACTGCCCACCTTGTGATTTATGACAAGTCAGGGCATAGGCAAATTTCACTTGTAACGCGTTGAGGTACACGTCCTGACGGATTGCTTCCGTTCGTGCTTTTTTCGTTTTAAGGTATTGGTAATCTTGCGAAACAGCATCGTACAGCCGCCGATTTTCTTCTTGACTCAGCGACGGACTTGGGGAGTGTAGTGTATCTAAAAATATTTTTGCTTCAAACGGCGGTTGGTCTTCGTAATCAAGCAATTGGAGCTCGACGGTGGCAAAACGGAAACCGTGAACTTCTTCTTCGCGGCGGATTCGTTTTACTTCCACAAAATCCCCATTGGCTAGAAAGCCTGCGGGGGAGTCTTCGCCTAAAACGGTGTAATTGTTTCGAACAATCATCAGCAAATCGCCCGTATCTAATTCTTCTTCGGCTCCGTTGATTTGCCGCCTTACAAACTGATTGAGCTGTACGGCCTCGCGGTTTGAGCGGGTGATAATCGTCACATTTTCACGTCCATATTTATCATACGCATACCGCAAACCATCTTCAAGGCGGTCGCTGGGCATTTTGTAAAAATCCCGTAAGCCTTTGGTTTGTAGTTGAATAGAAAGGTTTTCTTTGGGCAACGAGTCCCGCAAGCGCGTCGCATTGTGAAGAATGCCAGAATCTTGCCCTTGGCGGGTCACCTCGGTCAGTTCTTGTTCATAGACGCTCATGTAATAGGCGGCTTCGAGCACCGACTTATCGAGGGCAGGGCTTATGTCTTTGTTGACAGGAGGGAGCTGTGCCACATCCCCCACAATCAGCATTTTGTTGCCAATTCCCTCAAAAACGTATTCTACTAAGTCCGACAGCAACCCGCGCGAGCCAAACTCCGCTTCGTCCGAAATCATGGAAGCTTCATCGACGATAAAGAGCGTGTCGCGGTGTTTGTTGGATTGTAATTCAAAGTGCAAAGCGCCAGTATAAGCATCTGCTACCTGGCGATAAATTTTTTTGTGAATGGTCAACGCTTTTTTGCGCGAGTAATTGGCCATTACTTTGGCGGCTCGGCCAGTGGGCGCAAGCAAAACTGTCTTAAATCCAAATTTGGGAATTACTTTGATGAGGGTGCTAATCAGTGTCGTTTTACCCGTACCCGCATACCCTTTCAGCAAAAAACAATCACGTAGGTTTTCATCTTCCAAAAATTCGGCTATTTTTAGGAAAAAATGTTCTTGTCCAGCAGTGGGCTCGTGCGGAAAACTCTTTTTGAGTAAGTCAGACGGCGAAGGAGGCGATGTTTCTTTCATGTATCCAAAACTACGGCAGGAATGCAAAATTCACAACCATTTAAAATTATTCCCAACTAAAAGTTGCCATTATAAAAGAAAAAAAACTATTTTGATGCCAATAACGCGTTCAAAATGGAAACGCCACCTTGTAAAACCCGTAGTTAATCTTTTATAAATCCTATAACTTAACCTTCCAAATGAACATTAAAAATGTACTTCGCGACAAGTCTCGCAATGCGATTTTCTCAGTAACCTCCGAAACAACCGTGTATGAAGCGCTTCAACAAATGGCTGAAAAAAACATTGGAGCGGTATTGGTCATCGACGAGGGAAATCTTACAGGGATTTTTTCGGAGCGGGATTATGCCCGTAAAGGAATTTTGCAAGGCCGCTCGTCCCAAAGCACCCTAATCAAGGACGTGATGACCTCAAAACTAATTACAGTGAGCTCCGAACAAAAGTTGGAAGAGGCCATGTTGATTATGTCAGAAAAGCACATTCGCCACTTGCCTGTGGTAGATGAGGGCGAGCTGATTGGAATTATTTCTATCAACGACGTTGTTTCAAGTATCATCAAGGACCAAAAAGCGCGCATCCAATCGCTCGAAAGCTATATTTCGGGTAGCCCATATTAATATATGCGTATCTTTGCAGCCTTGTAAGAAAACCATAACTGTTTTCAACCGTTGGAAAAGGCGAGAGAAGAAGTAGCACGACTTTATGGAAACCGACTTCGCATACGTGTTTGCGGGGTGTGTATCCAACATAATAAAATATTGATGTTGAGTCACCGTGGTATCGGGAATACCGATGTTTTTTGGTGTCCGCCTGGGGGAGGTATCCAATTTGAGGAATCAACCTTAGAAGCCCTACAGCGTGAGTTTGTGGAAGAAACAGGCTTAGAGGTGGAAGTAGGGAATTTGTTGTTTGTCAACGAATTTATGCAACCACCTCTACACGCGTTGGAATTATTTTTTGAAGTGAAAGTGGTCGGTGGACAACAGCACCTTGGAAGTGACCCCGAAATGACCGATGCCAACCAAATCATTCAAGAAATGAAATGGATGAGTATCGAAGACATAAAAAAATATCCTGCGAACGAAGTTCATGCCATGTTTAAGTATTGCGACTCGCTGGAAGCTATTTATGACTTAAAAGGGTACTTAGGACACGTCCCTGCCGAAATGCACGAAGAACGTAGCACAAGACAAATCGTATTTCAAAACTGATGATTGGTACGCAAGTGGCTATTACTCCATTGTTGGAGATCAAAGACCCTTCTTTCAACCCCGATAAGTGCGCCGAGTACGAATTGATGCTGGAATTGGGAGTTGAACGTTTTCGGTTTTTTGTATTAGAAAGCAAAACCAAGCACGTTCTGTGTTTGGAAGATTATTCTATTGGCGGACTCCCCATGGAAAATAAATGGGTGGTTTGGCTAAAACAATTGTACGAAGAGCACCCATTTTTGAACAGTAACCTTTGGAAGAACGTATCTGTGTGTTTCAATACACCTTCATTTACCTTAATTCCCGACGTCTTTTTTAGAAAAGAATATGCCAATAGTTACTTGGGATTGGTGCAAGGGGAGGTGCCTGAAGGGGAACATTTGTTGCACCACGAGGTTCGTAAACTTGGTGCGCGCAATGTGTTTATGGTAGAAAAAGAAATCTGGGAATGGTTTCTGACAACTTATACGCAACACGTGCCTCATTTTATTCACCAAACGAGCGCGCTTATTGAAGGAACGCTCAGCTTGGCGTCGGTAGAAAAAACACGGACTTTGCTGACCTGTTATTTTGAGGACGACTTTGTGACGTTGACAGTTGCAAAAGCAGATAAGTTGCTGTTTTGTAATAAGTTTGGTTACAAATCGGCCAACGATATGGGGTATTTTGTGATGTTCGTACTCGATTCTCTCGGCCTTGCGCAAGAAAATGTGCTTTGTAACATCTACGGCGAAACAACCCCGTACTCAGAAGATTATCAATTGCTCCAGAAGTTTTTGCCTTATCTTCAATTAGGTAAAAATCCGACGGGTTTCTTATTGAAAGAAGTTTTTGAAGACCTGCCCGAACACCGTTATTTTAGCCTTTACAACGTTTATTTTGCAACCCAACCTCCCAAAAAATGACAGATCGCATCGCTCTTTTTCCTGGATCATTTGACCCATTTACTAAAGGCCATGAAGACATTGTCTTGCGGGGGCTTAATCTGTTTGACCAGATTATCGTCGGAATTGGACATAACTCTAACAAAAAGAGGTATTTCTCCCTGGAGGCTATGCAAGGGCTGATTGAAAAAACCTTTGAAGCTTTTCCGCAAGTAAGTGTTGTTACTTATGATGATTTGACAGCCAATATGGCACGCTCGCTTGGGGCTCGGTTTTTGGTAAGAGGTTTGCGAAACACCACGGATTTTGAATACGAAAATAGCATTTCACAAGTAAACCGCCACGTGTACCCCGACGTAGAAACGGTATTTTTGATTACGTCGCCCCATTTAGCCCCCATCAGTTCGACGATTATTCGCGAACTACACAAATACGGACATAATGTAGATGAGTATCTGCCTTATCAATTGTCAGAAGTTACCATTTAGGTACGTTACGGTGCGGATTTTTAGGTGCTTCTGGGTCATAGCTGACAAAAATATTAATCCAAAGCAATCGACCCCAACGAAAAAAAAGTGGTTGTGAAATGATAATGACGGGGATTAATACGCCCAAAACGTAAAAAATGTTCATTTCCCACATTACTACACAAGTAACAAACACTGCCGCAATCAGTGCGGTATAAAGCGCGTAGCTGCCGTACATCCCTCCAAAATAAAAGCCAGGTTCCCGCTCGAAAGGCTCGTTGCAGACTTCGCAGTGGTCGTTCATTTTGTCGAAGTCTTTAAAATTGAACGGATTATCGTTTTTAAAAAAAGCACCCTCGTGGCAATGCGGGCATTTGTTGCCAAAAATACTGTACAGTTTGGTTCCTTTTAACATAAGTGGCATCGTTACTGCCCAAAAGTACGCCTTTTTTACTACAACTTACAGCAAACTGCCGTTGAGTAGCCCTTTTTCAAGCGCAACCCCAAATGCCTTCGACCGAAGGGCGTCGGACGCTTGTCCCCAATCACGCAGGTTGTGCGCGTTACTGCCCAAAAAGTCCACGAGCCCTTCATTGATGAGCCGTTCGGCTAGGAGGCGAGTCGCGGGATGATTCGATTGCCAAGCCCCAAGATTTACCTGAAAAAGAACGCCACTTCGATGTAGTCGAAGCACTTGGTTAAAATCTTGTTGCAAATAGTAATAACGCTCGGGATGGGCTAAAACGGGCGTCAGTTGCTGTTTTTGTATGAGTGAAATGGCATCATTTAAGAACGACGGAAGTCCCACAATGCCAGTTTCAAAGAGTAAGTAGTTGTTGGCAATCGTTAAAAGTGGTTGTTGGGTGTCAAGAAGTGATAAAAAAGAAACATCAAGGTAATATTCGGCCGCTACTTCTAGCTCAATTGGGATACATCGGCGAATGAGGGCGTGGTTGAGTACCTTTTTGGCAATTTGAATATCTTCAAAACTGTTTGGGTAATAGTCGCCCATGATGTGGGGAGTGGCAATGACTTTACGAATACCTTTGGAAGCCATTTCATGCAACAAAATAAGCGCGTCTTCGAGGGTTTCGGGGCCATTGTCTAACTTTGGCAGTACGTGCGCGTGCATATCTACCGTAAAAGCAGAAGAACGTGGGATGGTGTCGGGCGTTCGGTTGCGCTTTAAAAATGAGAATGGCATAAACGAATCAAATCATGGAAAATCTATATGCTTTTTAGGTATATAATTCCCATGAATTGTGCCAAACTAGCCCCTGAAAAAAAAATAAATTCTTTTGCCTTTTAAAACATAAATACGTGCTTTTTTAACTCTTTTGGTACATCAAAAAAAGCAAAGTAAAAAGTGTGGTATGTAAATTGCTAAAAGGAAATTTGGTCAAATTGGGGCAACTCAAGGTCTTTTGGGGAGACAATAGGGTTCGTTACTTGCCAGTCGATATTGAGCGTAGGGTCATTCCACAGAATACCTCCTTCGGCGGCTTTATTATAGAGATTGGTACATTTATAAATAAATACCGAATCCTCTAAAGCGACAAATCCGTGGGCGAAACCTTCGGGTACATAAAATAGGTTTCCGCGGGTTGCGTCAAGCTCAACGGCCTCGTATTGACCAAAGGTGGGGGAGTTGGGGCGGATATCAACGGCAAAATCTAACACACGACCCATGACAACCCGAACCAATTTTCCTTGGGCGTGCGGCTCGCGTTGAAAATGTAAACCACGTACTACCCCTTTTTTGGAAAAAGACTGGTTATCTTGCACAAAATGAGTGGGCAATCCGTGGGCCTCGAATGCTTGCTTATTGTAAGTCTCAAAAAAATACCCTCTTTCATCTTTATAAACCGTTGGTATAATTTCTAGCAATCCTTCGAGCGATTTTTTGATAACTTGCATAGGTGAGTTAAGATTGAAAACTTCGACAAAATTAGATAAATTGAACGAATGACGAAAAAAAGAATATATTGGATTTGCCAAGTTGGAGGATGGACGGCGCTAATTCTTTCTGAATTAGCGATTTATACCCTCGAAGGAGAAGTTACAACAGGGGACTTTTTTTTCGCTCTGGCTAATATTTTAGTGTGTGTTTTACTCACCCACTTTTACCGCCTTATCGTGCGAGAGCAAAATTGGGTGAGCTTACCTGTTTATCAAATCGCCCTCAGGGTTATCATTTCTGGTTTAAGTTTAGGGCTTTTAATGACCCTGATGAATTACCCAATTGATTTAAAAGTCTTAAAGGATACCTTTAAAAGTCAACCTTATATCTTTTTTGCCGATTGGCTTTCATGGAGCAAAAGCATGTTTATGTGGGTGTTGAGCTACACGGTTTACCATTACGTAGAACACAAACTAGATGCCGAAATCGAGCGTATTTTACTCAAAACTTCCATCAAAGAGTCGGAAGCCAAAGTACTTCGTTCTCAGCTGAATCCACACTTTGTTTTTAATGCCCTCAATTCGATTCGGGCGTTGGTGTCGGAAGACCCTTCCAAGGCACAGCAAGGTGTTACGCAGCTTTCTAATATCCTTCGCAATTCGTTGTTGGCCGACCGCCGAAAAACCGTGGAATTACGGGAAGAACTCAAAACAGTAGAAGACTATTTAAGCCTTGAAAAAGTTCGTTATGAAGAACGTTTGAAAGCCGACTTCCACATTGATCCCAAAACGGTTTACTTACAAGTACCACCCATGATGCTGCAAACCTTGGTCGAAAATGCCATCAAACATGGTGTCCAAAAAGCCATGAGTGGGGGGTTTGTGCAAGTAACGACATTTCTTGAAGGCGATTATGTACACATTCATATCCGAAATACGGGCATTTTGGCCAAAAAAGACAGCATTGACAAACAAAAAGAAGCCAGCGGATTTGGCCTTGAAAATACCGAACGTCGCTTACATTTGTTGTACGGAGAAGATGCCAAGTTCCGAATCTTTCAAGAATCGGAAGAGGTGGTTCGGGCCGAAATCATCGTTCCTACCCAAACCGAAGGCGTTTTTAAGAGTGGCTCCAGCCTTTCTTTTTCAAAATTGACATCCCAAACGTCGTAAGAGAATCTACTAATATATAACCAATAACCGTGGCTTGCCCACTTAACTACCACGAATGAAAGCCCTTATTATTGATGATGAACGGTTGGCGCGAAACGAATTGCGTCGTTTACTTGAAAATTTTCCTAAAATTGAAATAGTGGGAGAAGCTGCCAACGCCGACGAAGCCAAAAAACTCGTAGAAGAGCTTCGCCCCGACTTGCTTTTTTTGGATATTCAAATGCCTGGCAAAAATGGATTTGAATTGTTGGAGTCGCTCGAAGATGATACCATTCCCGAGGTGATTTTTACAACTGCCTACGATGAATATGCGCTCAAAGCGTTTGAATACAATGCCTTGGACTACATCCTCAAGCCGATTGATTTGGCGCGTTTGAGCGAGGCCGTTCACCGCGTTTTTGAAGAATTTGACCGCAAGCACGAAGGAGAGTCGGTGTCTGAACGTAAAATTTTGGGCGAAAACGACCAAGTCTTTATCAAAGACGGCGAAAAATGTTGGTTTGTAAAATTAGGAAAGGTGCGTCTGTTCGAGTCGATGGGCAACTACGTGCGTTTGCATTTTGATGATCAAAAACCGTTGGTTCTCAAGTCATTGAACGCCTTAGAAGAGCGACTTGACCCCGTATGCTTTTTCCGTGCGAATCGCAAGCACATCATCAATTTACAGTGGATTGACAAAATTGAGCCGTGGTTTTCGGGAGGGCTTTTGGTTACGTTGAGAGGAAGCGGGGAGAAAATAGAAATTTCGCGCCGCCAAGCCATCCGTTTCAAAGACATGCTGAGTTTGTAAGAAATAATACAAAATGGTGCGGCCCTTCTTCGTCTAGGAGAAGGGCTTTTTTGTCTTACTTATTACGTTCAATCGTAAACTGCACCAAGCCTTCTAAGGAATTACGATACGCCGATTCGGGGAATGAATGCAAGATAACCTTAGCCTCGTCCACCAAGCGCTGCATGGCCTGTGTAGCGTACTGAATGCCACCCGATTCGCGAACAAATTTGATGACTTCTGCTACTTTTTGCGGCTTGTCGCTGTGGTTTTTAATGAGATTGATGATGTGGCGTTTGGTACTCCAAGAAGACTGACTCAGTGCATGGATGAGCGGAAGCGTCATTTTTTTCTCTTTGATATCAATACCGAGCGGTTTGCCAACTTCCGCATCGCCAAAGTCAAAGAGATCATCTTTGATTTGGAAAGCAAGCCCGACTTTTTCGCCAAACTCCCTCATTTTTTCCACTAAATCTTCGGTCGCACCTGCCGACTGGGCACCTACGGCGCAGCAAGAAGCAATGAGCGAGGCCGTTTTTTGCCGAATGATTTGAAAATAAACTTCCTCCGTAATATCTAACCGACGGGCTTTGGCCAATTGGAGCAATTCCCCCTCACTCATTTCACGAACGGCATTTGATACGAGCTGTAGGAGCGTAAAGTCTTTATTATCAACGGATAAAAGCAGCCCTCGTGAGAGCAAGTAGTCGCCTACTAATACCGCAATTTTATTTTTCCAAAGGGCATTGACCGAGAAAAAACCGCGACGGTAGTTGGAGTCATCCACCACATCGTCGTGCACAAGGGTTGCAGTATGAAGCAATTCGATAAGCGCAGCACCACGGTAAGTAGCTTCTGTAATTGTACCACTTACGCCCGCCGTTAAAAAAACAAACATGGGTCTCAGTTGTTTGCCTTTACGACGGACAATGTAATTCATGATTTGGTCGAGGAGCATCACCTCGCTTTTCATAAACTGCCGAAATTTGCTTTCAAAAGCATCCATTTCGGAGGCAATTGGCGCCTGAATATCTTTTATTGAGAGGGACATATTATCAGTGGGCTATTCAGTAAACAGTGAATGTGGGGAAAATAGTTTAGCTGAAAGTGCCTGCAACTTTAACCTTTTTTTGATTTGTTGTCTAACAAACGCCAAATTTGGGACAAAATCTATTAACATTACACCAAAGTGGCATAATTTGTTTGGAATTTGTGAAGAAAATAAAAAAATCAGGCTAAAGATAGATGTATGAGAGCATTAGTATTGGGCGGTGGTTCGCTTAAAGGGGCATTTCAAGCGGGAGTTATTCAAGCTATTTTAGAAGAGGGTTTTGAACCCGACATGATTTACGGAGTCTCGGTCGGCAGTTTGAATGCAAGTTATTTGGTAAACGAAGCGGGGCGTCAGACAATTGAACATAAAAAAATCGATTGGCCGCGTTTGAGTCGCCTCCTCATTGAGTTTTGGATCAAAAATATAACAGGCCCCGAAGCCATTGCAAAACCCCGCTCACGTCTTACATTAGGTTTTGATACGCTTACGAGCCGTTTTGATGGCCTCTTGGACAATACGCCCCTAAAAAATTTGCTGCGTTCAAACGTGGATGAATTTATTTTACGCACAAGCCCCATCAAGCTCAAAGTAGGTGCGGTGGACGTTATCAGCGGAAAAATGGTGTATGCCACGCCCCAAGAACCCGATTTTCTGGATTATGTACTTGCAAGCAGCTCTTTGCCTACGATTATGCCGCCTGTCTTAATCAAGGGTCAACGAAAAACGGCCTTGTTAGATGGAGGGTTGAGGGTGGTTGCGCCTCTAAAAGCAGCCTTGGAAGACGGAGCGACTGAAGTGGTGTGCGTGGCTTGCCACTCCGAACATATTTACGGCGAAACGGTCAATTACCGAAATGTACTGCAATTGATGGAGCGAGTAAAGGACATCAACGTCAACCAAATTGTAAACAGTGACATCGCTTGGGCGCAAAGCTATGTCGAAAATGAAAACCTAAAGGGGCGACCGCTGAAGCTAAAGGTGATTCGTCCACACGAACCTTTGCATTTGGACATGCTCAAATTTCAATCGGAAGATATTGTACGGTTGATTGTACAAGGGTACAAAACTGGCGTCGAGTATATTCAATTAGAAGACAACAAGTATTTTTTTTCAAAGTAAGTAGTTATGCAAATTACCATTCGTAAAGGTACACCCGAAGATGTGCCGCAAGTATTCGCTTTGGTTCAGGAGCTTGCCTTGTATGAGCGTGCACCTGAGCAAGTCACCAACACCCCCGAAATGATGTTGAAGGATGGTTTTGGCCCAGAACCCATTTTTGGCCTTTTTGTGGCGGAGGTAGATGGACAAATCGTCGGGATTTCGCTCTATTATTATCGGTACTCGACTTGGAAAGGAAAACGACTCTATTTGGAGGATTTGATTGTGACGGAGTCGATGCGGGGGCATGGCTTGGGAAAGATGTTGTTGGATACCACCGTTCAAGAGGCAAAAGATACCAATTGCACAGGAGTGATGTGGCAAGTGCTGGATTGGAATGAGCCGTCCATTAAGTTTTATGAGCGCTACGGCGCGCGTTTGGATGGAGAGTGGATCAATTGTCATTTAGATTTTTAAAGGCCAAAGAAGGATGGGTATTGCTGAAAATATACAACAAATAGTAACTGAAATTTCACCTGCTGCACGGCTCATTGCTGTCACCAAAACCAAGCCTGTTGAGATGCTCATGGAGGCATATCAGGCTGGTTTTAAACGGTATGGCGAAAATAAAGTGCAAGAAATGGTGGGTAAATACGAACAAATGCCGAAAGACATTGAATGGCATTTGATTGGACATTTACAAAGCAATAAAGTCAAATACATGGCTTCTTTTGTGGCCATGATTCATTCGGTGGATAGCTTGAAATTGTTGCAAGAAATCAACAAACAGGCGGCCAAAAACAACCGAGTGATTGATTGTTTGTTGCAGGTATTTATTGCCCAAGAAGAAACAAAATTTGGACTTTCTGAAGAAGAATTAGAGGAGCTACTGGTTTCAGAGGAATTAAAATCAATGCAAAATGTGCGTATTGTAGGGCTGATGGGTATGGCATCAAACACCGATGATGAAGCCCAAGTGCGGTTGGAATTTAGAGGGTTAAAACAGCTTTTTGACAAGCTCAATGCACGTGCGGCTGATTTTCCTGCAAATGTTGACTTCAAAGAAATTTCGATGGGTATGAGTGGTGATTATCTGCTGGCGGTAGAAGAGGGAAGTACGCTCGTCCGCGTAGGTAGCGCCATCTTTGGCTCACGCTAACTGTGAAGAGGGATGCTCACATCCCGACGCTTTTGTGTGAAGGGTTGCTCACAACCCAACCAAGAGTGAAGAGGGTTGCTCACAACCTGGACTTAAACGAGAAAGCCCCAACCATGCGGTCGGGGCTTTCTCGTTTATTCAGTACAGCAGAACTTAGGCGATGACGACACAATCGCCGCGTTCTACTTCGTGTTCTACTTTCTTGTATTTTACATCTTTTACCACACGGCCATCGCGGTACTGAACCGTTACTTTTTGGTTACGGTCGGCGATTTTAATGGCACGTACAGGCATCGTTTTTTCGGTCTGACGAGCAGCGTAGGCATCTGGGCCACCTACTTCTTCAAATTCCTCGTCCTCGCGGTTGGTATGAAGTTCTGGCTCAGGCTGACGCACTTGGCGTTGCGATTGCTGCTGTGGTGGTTCTTCTTGTGGAATGAACGATTTCACTAAGAAACTTACCGTCTCAAAATTGACTTTGCTCATCAACTTCTTGAACAATTCAATCGACTCAAACTTATAGATCAACAACGGATCTTTTTGTTCGTAAGCTGCGTTTTGTACCGACTGTTTGAGGTCGTCCATGTCGCGAAGGTGCTCTTTCCATTCTTGGTCAATCAGCGAAAGAACCACAAATTTTTCCATTTCACGCACAATCTCACGACCATTTGATTCAATGGCCTTCACGAGATTGACGCCAATTTGCGTGCCTTTGATACCGTCGGTGAACGGAATTACGATTTCTTGGATGGTTCCACCGCGTTCTTCGTGGATTTGTTTCAGTACAGGCAACACTTGCTCTGCAATGAACTTATTTTTATTCGCATAGTGGCTCTCAGCTGCTTCGTACAAGCGTTGAATACGCTGCTCAGGTTTTAGCTTGTTGTAGTCATCGCGCGTAAATGGTGGTTCAATGCCAAAATTGGTAATGACGGCTAATTCGAGTTCTTCGTAGCTACCTTCGGTGTTATTGATGATGTCGTTACAAACATCGTACATGGTGTCGGCAATGTCAATTGCAAGACGATCCCCAAAAAGGGCATTCCGACGACGTTTGTAGATGCTTTCACGTTGCATGTTCATGACGTCATCGTATTCGAGGAGGCGCTTACGTGTACCGAAGTTGTTTTCTTCGACTTTTTTCTGCGCTCTTTCAATCGACTTTGACACCATCGAGTGCTGAATCACTTCACCTTCTTCCAAGCCCATGCGGTCCATCACACCTGCGATGCGGTCAGAACCAAACATACGCATCAGCCCATCTTCCAATGACACAAAGAACTGCGACGTTCCTGGGTCTCCTTGGCGACCAGCACGACCCCGCAACTGACGGTCAACGCGACGGCTTTCGTGGCGTTCGGTACCAATGATGGCCAAACCTCCCGCTGCTTTTGACTCTGGTGTAAGCTTGATGTCGGTACCACGACCTGCCATGTTGGTCGCAATCGTAACCGTACCAGGTTTCCCTGCTTCCGACACAATTTCGGCTTCACGTTGGTGTTGTTTGGCGTTCAAGACTTGGTGTGGAATCTTACGGAGGGTAAGCATACGGCTCAATAACTCCGAGTTTTCGACCGAAGTTGTACCCACCAACACTGGGCGTCCTTTGCCTACCAGCTCAACGATTTCATCCACCACGGCGTTGTATTTCTCCCGTACCGAACGATATACTTTATCTTCTTCGTCTTTACGTGCAATCGGAATGTTGGTCGGAATACTAACCACGTCCAATTTATAAATCGTCCAGAATTCACCTGCTTCGGTTTGGGCGGTACCTGTCATACCACAAAGCTTGTGGTACATACGGAAGTAGTTTTGGAGCGTAACCGTGGCGTAGGTCTGTGTAGCGTCTTCTACTTTTACGTTTTCTTTGGCTTCAACGGCTTGGTGCAACCCATCTGACCAACGGCGACCTTCCATGATACGGCCCGTTTGTTCGTCAACGATTTTTACCTTTCCGTCCATCAACACATAGTCCACGTCACGTTCAAACAACGAATAGGCTTTCAACAACTGCTGGATGGTGTGAATACGCTGCGTTTTGACCGAATAATCGCGCAAGACTTCTTCTTTGCGAAGAAGTTTTTGTTGATCGGTAAGCTCAGAATCTTTGTCAATCAAATTCAAATCAATCGACAAGTCAGGCAATACGAAGAAGTTAGGGTCTTCGGCTGAGCCTGTCATATAGTCAAGCCCCTTTTCGGTAAGCTCGATGCTATTGTTCTTTTCTTCAATGGTAAAATAGAGTGGAGCATCGGCTTCTGGCATTAACTTTTGGTTTTCTGCCAAATAGATTTTCTCCGTTTCTTGCATGAGGGTTTTAATACCCGTTTCACTCAAGAACTTAATAAGCGGTTTGTATTTTGGGAAACCACGGTGCGCGCGGAAAAGGGCCAAACCTCCTTCTTTTTTGTCGCCAGCCGCAATTTTCTTTTTGGCTTCATTGAGCAAATCTGTCACGAGGCGTTTTTGGGCTTCGACAATGCGCGATACGCGGGGTTTAAGCTCGGCAAAATCTTGTTCGTCGCCACGAGGCACAGGGCCGCTGATAATCAAAGGTGTACGG
Source organism: Runella defluvii (assembly GCF_014195535.1). Classification (GTDB taxonomy): domain Bacteria; phylum Bacteroidota; class Bacteroidia; order Cytophagales; family Spirosomataceae; genus Runella; species Runella defluvii. Next base: position 49,023 of record NZ_JACIBY010000012.1, read on the forward strand.
GCATCGTCCACCAAAACGGAGTCAACCTCATCGACCATGGCAAAGTGGTGTTTGCGTTGCACAAGCTCTTCGGGCGAGTGCGCCATGTTGTCGCGAAGATAGTCAAAACCAAATTCGTTGTTGGTTCCGTAGGTGATGTCAGCCAAGTAGGCTTGGCGGCGCGCGTACGTATTGGGTTGGTGGCGGTCGATACAATCAACGCGCAAACCATGAAACTCAAACAATGGGGCATTCCACTCACTATCGCGGCGGGCAAGGTAGTCGTTGACCGTCACGACGTGCACGCCTTGGCCTGCGATGGCATTTAAGAAAGCAGGTAGCGTTGCAACGAGGGTTTTACCTTCACCCGTAGCCATTTCGGAAATTTTCCCTTGGTGCAATACCGTTCCACCGATGATTTGCACATCATAGTGAACCATGTTCCACTTAATAGGGTGGCCTGCCACATCCCAAGTCGTTCTCCAAACAGCCTTATCGCCGTCGATGGTAATATGATTCTTCCTAATTGCGAGTTCGTGGTCTAAAAGACTGGCAGTGACCTCAAGACTTTCATTTTCGGTAAAACGACGCGCCGTTTCTTTGACAATGGCAAAGGCAGTGGGCAAAATCTGCATCAGGACTTTTTCCAACTCCTTGTCGCGCTCAAGCCCTAAGCTATCAATTTTTTTGAAAATGTTCTCTTTGGCATCAACGTCCATGTCGATATTGGTAGCCACTTGCTGGCGCAGCGCGTCTATTTGGTCGTCGATGGCCTTGAGTTCATTCGCAATAAAAGTCTTGAGTTCTTGCGTTGCGTTTCGAAGCTGGTCATGGCTGAGTGTACGTAGTTTAGCAAATTCAGCATTTACTTTGTCCACGTAGGGGGCAAGTTCTTTCAAATCACGTTCCGATTTGGTCCCAAACAGCCCAGAAAAACTTTTTGTGAGGAATTTAATCATTGTTACTGTATGAGTCAACCAACAAAGGCCAACGGTTTATGTATTTTTCTATATCACAAATATCGCACCCGCTTCGGGAATTTGCTACAAAATTAGCTTTTTGTCAGCAGTTTAATGACATTTTAAGGGTTAGATTGCTTGTTTCGGTCAAAATGTCAGCCTTAAATTAAAGTCGGCTTGCTCGTTGAGCAGGAATAAACGACACCAAAATCGTGATGGAAATGACGGTGACAGCCGTAATGACAAAGTCTGGCCACTCCATTTTTACGGGATAAGCATCCACCACCGAACTCACCATTCCCATGGAGACAAGGCCGTAAGTTTGCTGAAACCAACAAACAATGATGCCCAAAATCAATCCAATAAACGCTCCAGTGAATGCCACCAAGCTGCCTTCTAGCAAAAAGATACGTTGAATGGTGGAGGCAGTGGCACCCATGGCAAACAGCATTTTAATATCGTCTCGTTTTTCAATCACCAACATCGAAAGCGAAAAGAAAATATTGACTGCTGCCACCAAAATAATGAGTCCAAGGGTGACGGTAACAAACAATTTTTCGATGCGAATGGCGCGTAAAAGATCGGCGTTTTGTTCATCGCGGGTACGCACTACAAACTTATCTCCAAGTAGGGTTTGGATTTGAGTTTGTACTTGATCTGCCTTTGCACTGGGTTGAAGCTGAATTTCAAGCGCTGAACGTTGGTGGCCATACCCAAGTAGCTCGGTGGCAAATTCAAGAGGCACAATCACGTAATCGTCAAACCGAAGTTCGAGCATATAAACGCCTCCCACGCGAATGATTTGTTGGTTAAAAGCGTCAGCATTGGTCAAATTAAGCGTTTTTACGTCCGAACGAGGGTAGGCGAGTTCCAGGGGGGTAAACAAGTTGTTGACCGAAATGCCCAGCAGCTGCTGCACCGTTCCTCCGACAATTGCTTTGGGTTCATTGTCGGTAGTAAGGGCAAATTTCCCTTCAATCATCGCGGTATCTAACTGATGGCGCTGAATAAATGTCTCATCCACTCCCTTGATTTTAGTCACTACCCGACGGTCGCCGTAGGTGGCAAGTGCATTGTCTTCTACTACTTGGGTAACAAACTTAACACCTTCCGTTGCCCGTAATGCTGTCAGCGTTTTGGACGAAAGGGTAAACCGCTTGCCTTGAGCGGGCGTCACTTTAAGGTCGGGGTCGAAACTTCGAAATAGCTGTCGATTCAGTTCTCCCATGCCATTAAAAACCGACATCACAATCACCAACGCCATTGTCCCAACTCCCACACCCAACATCGAAATGTTGGAAATGAGACTAATAAAGCTTTTCTTTTTCTTTGAAGTAAAATAACGACGCGCTACAAATAAGGGGAAATTCATTTATCTGTTTCTTGTTTTCTGTTTGGTCTTTTGGGTTCCCAAAGAAGTAACCCATTGTTATTTTGCCCTTTGCTCCTTGCACACTTATAACTCCTAACTCCTCTCTCATCACTCCTCTCTTACACATTTGCGTCTCTTATTTCCCAATTACAAGTGTCCAATCACAAGTAGGGCAGGCTACGGGAGGTTTAAATTCTTGAATACCTTCGTTTTTTACGGCTCCAATTGGCGTTGAAACACCATCGCGGGGGTTAAACCAAGTGGCTTTGAGCTGAGGGATGGAGAACTTGGAAAGGTCAATTTTTAATGGTTTTCCTGTTGGAGAATAAGCAAACATAAAATCTTTATTTTCACCAACGGCTGCCATTTGATACCCAGCATCTTCGGAGTTGTCATTTTTTAGAACGCCTTGGTCGGGTATTAGTTGCGCCCAAGGATAGGCTTCAAAAAGTTTACGCATGTATCCCATTTGCCAAGCCCCTTCGTGATTTGTGGCTGACCGCCAATGCGTGCGGGCTACCGAAATGGCGGGATTGCGGTTTGGGTCAAAAAACTGCCAAACGTTATGATCGCCGTAGGTATGGCCTGCACCACCCGAAAGCATCGCCCACCAAGCGGCCTGCCGAACATCGTGCGAATTGAAATAATCTTTTTCAGGTTTCCAATCAATCGGATGGTCTTCGTAGCGTGGTTCACCATCGAGGGTAGGCTTTACGGGAAAAAGTTGGTAATTCTGGCGCTGCATGACGTAGTTTTTGGCGTTTTTTGCCGAGTGCCCTGACTGAAACATGTTGAAATTGAGCCAGTTTTCTTTGTGAAAAAACGCGGCTGAATTGCTGCCGCCTGTTGGATGGTAGGTCATAAGTTGAGTGCCTCCGTGACCCGCTTTGAGGCCCTCGGCCATGGCATTGATGATAGCAAAATGTTTTTCGGTTTCGGGGTTACGGTCGCCGCCCAAAATCCAAACGATGGGCTTGCCTTTATAACGCTTTCCAAGCCATTGGCCATATAGTCGGGCATTTTCGGGGGTAAAAACCTCGGGGCCGACGCCCCATTTTTTGTTGAATTTATCCCCCCACGTAGGCAGCATTCCAATCACAAGCCCCAACGAAGCAGCTTTGTTTACTACATAATCAACGTGTTGGAAATACAACTCATTGGGCTGCGAAGGGTCATTGTTTTTTAAGGGAAGCTGTCCGTATTGGTTGGGCTGCCCCAGTCCGTCAAACTCTGCCAAAGCCACGGCCTGAATGACGGTAAAGCCTTGTTCTGCACGACGTTTGAGGTAAAAATCAGCCTCGTCTTTGGTCAACCGATGAAACAATTCCCAAGCGGTATCTCCCAACCAAAAGAACGGTTTGCCATCGCCGCGCGAAATGACCCGTTTGTCGGGAGCGATGTATAATTTTGACCATTGCGCTTGTTTGGGTGCAGGTTGCGCAAAGCCATAAACACTCAGGCAAACTACCGATGAAAAGGCCAACAAAAATCGTTTCATGAGGTTGAAATGGTTCAGTTTAGGGAGGCGAAAGTACTAAAAAAAGCCGACGGTTGGTCGGCTTTGGGGAGGTTAATCTAGTTTGGTTACTTTCAAATTTACTTGCTGTGTTGGGGAGGTTATTCGTAGGAAATAAAGCCCCGTTGGCAAGCGCGTAATGTTAAGCTGCTCCGTGTGATTGTCTGTTTCGGCGACAAATTGACTTTTGTGATGCACTCGCCCAGTAACGTCCACCCATTCATACTGAATTTCTTGGTGTTTGGCTTGTTTCACGCTGAGAACGGCGGTGGCAGCGGCTGGATTGGGCGTAATACTAAATAAAGGAGCGTCTGGCGATGAGTCAACGGAACGCCTAGCCGAGGAAGCCCCCATCTTTGATTGAATACGAAACCAGTGTTCTTGGTAAGAAGTGGATGACCCTTGAGGAAACCGTAGCGAAGGGGTTAGGCCCATCCCTTTTTGAGGCCAATAACGAATACTGAGTTTGTACAAACCTGCTGGTAGTCCATCGTCGTAGCGGTTTTGTTTATTTTCGCTTTCTGCATAGAAACCAAAATTAGGGTGGTTTTGGGCGTATAACTCCGAAAAACCGTCTCTATTGGCGTACATAAAATAGGGTACATTATTTTCATGCGTATTGAAAGAAACGGGAATGCCAATCTCTGGAGTCGCTAGCATGTCAAACGAAACCGATCCTTCGCTAGAAACATCACAAATGTCAACGTAAGCTGTCCAAAAACGAGGTTGAGTTTTGTTGGGATTATCGAGATAATAGATGCTAGGGTTTGTTTGTGAGCTAAAGGCCAAAGACGGGCCATTGTCGGGGGTAACAAATTGCGAGTTCCAAGCAGAAAGTGCGACATTTTGCCCCTGTTTGGTTGCACTTTTTGACTGGCCAATGTTGATGAGAACCACCTCAAAAGGTTTCCAAAAAATGGTTTTAACGGGGCTTTCGGCCGATTGAATGGCGCCTGTGCTGCATTTTGCCGTAAAGGTTCGACTAGTTTGCGTGGACGAATGGATGTCGATAAATGGTGCGTTTTCTCCTGTGCTCCAAAGGGTAGCGGAGGTGGGAGGACAACTGGAAGTGAGCCGAATTGTTTGGGATAAACAGACTGTATCTCGTGGGCTTGCCGTGATTGTGGGTGGCGACAGCGATTCATCTTTTACCATCAACGTAAATGCTTTGGCCGTGAATGTTCCAGAACAAGCAGAAGTGACCACCAACCGATACTCACTGCCATTGTCGGCGACAGTTACGTTGGGGAGTGTATAGACAAAGTCGGCATTGGTAGCGGTCGCGATGGTATCAATTTTCAAGTCAGAATAATCACTGTCGTTTAATTTTTTACGCTGCCATTTTATGGCTACAGTACCTGTATAGTTGCGTTTTACAGTTAATGAAACGGTTGTGCTTGGTGTCACAGGATTAGGGGTATTGGCCGTAACGTCCGAAAGAATAATGGGGTTGCTACATTCGGGGTAAGTGGTAAACGAAGCATTATTGTAGCCAATCAATGAAATTCCGCTTTTTAGGTTTTTTAAGCATCCAATTTTGTGACTGTCGAATTGTAAATAAGTAAGTGAAAAGGGCAGGGATGGAAGGCAGGTGATTTTATTAGAAGAACAACGTAAATCGATTAAAGTAGAGGGTAGTGTCGGAATTGTTGAAATTTTATTGTTGATTAAATCTAGCCTTTGTAACCTGTTTGGAAGCGTAGGTAACTGTGTTAAGGAGTTATTACTGATGTATAATTCAGTAATATTATCAGGCAGAGAGGGAATGGATTGTAAAGCATTAGCCCTTACTTCGAGTGTGCGTAAAGTAGAGGGCAATGTGGGTAATGTTTTGAGTAAATTTCCAGAAACATACAGAGACTGAAGAGACGCGAATCCTTCAATGCCAGTTAAATCGGTTATATTGCTGTAGGCTATTGAAAGGGACGTGAGTGATGCGGCAGGTGGCAATAAATAATTACAATCATCGATACAGTTTGAACAATTTCTCCGAATAGCATTGGCAAAGTTTATGTCATGAATAAAAGTACTACAGGCTGATGGCTTAGGAATTATTTCACCTTTTGAGTTGAAAACTTTTAAATTCAAATTTTCACTTGACACACATTTGATTTTTTCTTCATCAATTTTAATTGAAGATACCGAGTTTGGCAAGGGAGAAAGGCAGGTAATAGGGTTGTTAGAAATGTCAATTGATTCCAGATTTGGAAAAAAATGTAAGTCCACAATTTTGGTAATATTCTTTCCTGAAATGGCTAATGATTTTACTTTTTGAGCTTCATTAGTATTTATTCTCATACAATCATCAAAACAGCTCGGACAATTCTCTGCAATGGCTTTTTGTAGATTTGTGTCCGAAATTCCACAAAATGGAAGAAGAGAAGAATTTGCGCTTATGTAAATCCCGTTTACTGAATTTGGCAAACAGTTTATTTTTGTATTATAAATACTGAGATTTCTTAGCTTTTGGGGGAGGAATGGTAAACACTCAAACTGCGGGTTCTGGTCGAGATTAATTATGTTTATCTCGGAAGGTAACTCTGGGAGTTTTGTTAAATTATTATTGCTACTTGATAAATAAGTAAGGCTCTGAGGTAGTTTTGGTAAAGCCGTGAGTGAGTTGTAATTACAAGTAAGATTGGAAATTGAAGATGGTAATTCATCTATTTTTAACATATTGTTTGAAGAACAGTTTAAATAGGTCAGTTTTTTGGGTAAATTATTAAGATTTTTTATTGAATTATAAGATATATTTAAGTAGGTTAAGTTACTTGGAAGTTCTGGAAGAAACGTTAATTTATTGTCATTGCAATATAGAGTTTTAAGTGACTGAAAACCAATGATTCCTATCAAGTCTTTTATGTTGCTATAGCTGATGCTCAAACTCTCAAGTGCTTTGGCGGGCGGTAAAAGGTTGTTGCAATCATCCAAACAAGTAGGGCACTGTCGTTTGATTGCCTGGGCAAAGTTGATATCAGAAATACGTTCTGGACATAATTCAGGAGTCTTTATTAATTGCCCACTTTTATCATACACTTTGAGATTGAGGTTGTGGGCAGGTAAGCAGGTTATTTTTTCAGTATCAATGGTCAATGAAAGAAGGTTTTCGGGTAAAAATGGAATGCAAAAAATATTATTATTGCTTATATTTAATGTCTCAATATTGGGGAAGTTTTCAAGCCCTACTAAACTGTTTATATTTTTGCCTGAAATGTTAAGATTTGTTATTTTTAAAGCTTCCTCATGGTTAATTTCGAAGCATGAGTTGAAGCAATTACTACAAACTTCACGAATCGACAAGATTAAATTTGGATCACCTAAACTGCAAATAGGTAGTGGATTCGTATAATTAGTGCCTAATATAAGATTATCAACTTTATTGGGAAGACATTTGATTTCAGCATTTCCGTATATTTCTAGGTACGTTAATCCTTGGGGTAAAAAAGGTAAACAAGTAATTAGGGGATTTTGACTGCAATTTATAACTTGTAAAGATGAAGGTAGGTCTGGAAGTGAACTTAATTGATTATATCGGACATTAAGTTCAATAAGTGAGTTTGGGAGGTTAGAAATATGGGATATTTGATTGACTGAAACGTCTATTCTTTGTATCAAAATAGGCGAATTGTCGAATTTTGTTAATTTGTTATTTCGTAATATTATTTTTCTTAGATTTTTGGGTAGATTTGGTACCTCGGTAATATTATTTGTGTTAAAATCTGCCTCTTGTAAACTATCTGGTAAATTATCTATACGAGTTAACCTTCCGTTTGTCCAAGTTAATGAACGTAGATTCTTGGGAAGGTTAGGTAATTTTTCTCCTGTACAATTATTGCAGCTTAAATTGGTTAAGGATTTTAATTTTATTAATTCATCTACAGCACTGCTTTGAAAAAGTGATATTTGAGTTAAGGATTGAGAAGGTGGTAAAAGAATATTGCATTCATTAATACAATTATAACAATAGTTTCTTATGGTGTTTGCTAAATAGCTGTCTAAAATTTTGACACATTTTTCAGGAGTAGGTATAAGTTGACCTAGTGAATTATACACTTTTAGCGCTGGCAGTGAATCGGGGATACAAGTAATTTTGTCGGTATCAATGGTTATACTTGTTAGGCTTTTAGGCAGCTTGTGGAGACAAGTGATAGGGTTATTGCTGATGTTTAAAGACTCAAGCGATGTGAATAACTCAATATCTTCAAGCGACGAAATATTCTGTCCAGATAAATTGAGATTTGTGATTTTCTCAATTTCTTCCATTTTTAATTTTAGACATTCATCAAAACAAGAAGGGCATGTTTTTTGGATAGCACTAATAAAGTTGATGTTGGATATTCCACATAGAGGAAGTTCTTTTCCATTGAGATAGATAGTGCTGCCTTTAATTTTATTTGGGATACAACTTATGGGGTTATTAGTAATTGAAATGCTATAAATTGAGTTAGGAAGCAGTGGTAAACACGTAATTGAATTATTATCGCAATAAAGTGATGAAAGTTGAGATGGTAAAGAAGGTAACTTGGTAAGTGAGTTAGATTTGACATCCAGCGTGCTTAATTGAGAAGGAAGAGGAGGGAGTTCAATTAATTGATTATTGTAGGCTATAAGTGAGTTCAGATTGGATAATGACGCAGGTAATGTACGAAGGAGGTTATTACTACAAACTAGGAGTGTAAGTGTTGAGGGGAGTTTTGGTAAAAAGGTAATTAAATTATTGTTACAATATAACTCTCTAAGAGCAGCGGGTAAACTGTCAATTTTAGTAAGCTTGTTTTGTGCCAATTGCAGATATTGAAGGTTTGGGGGAAGATTAGGCAGTGACGTGATTTTATTGTTCTGAACATCAAGACGTAACAAGGAATTTGGCAGATTATCAGGTAAACTTTCTAGTTGAGCATAGCGACATGAGAGGTTCTGTAGGGACTTGAAATGTTCAATTCCGCTAAGTGAGTTAGTCGGAAGCCCATCAAGTTCAAGATAAGTTAAAGTGAAAGCATAGGGAGTTAAATTATTACAATTGTCAAAACAAGCCGAACACCTGCTCTTAATTGCGGTGAGTAAAACGGGATTGCTTAACGTCACACAAATCCCCATCCCTTCCGTAAGATTTCCCCTCGCATTATAAACCTTCAAGCCTGAAACGACTGTGGGTAAGCAGTTAATTTTATCGGTATCTAAGTACAAAACAGACAGAGAACTGGGTAAGGCTGGCAAACAGCTGATTTGATTCTCCTGACAGTACAAAGTCGTGAGGCTGTTTGGTAGAGTGGGTAATTGGGTGAGTTTGTTGGATAAACAAAACAATGTTTTAAGACCCACAGGCAAGGCATTTGGCAGGGCCGCCAACTGATTGTTGGAACAGGTGAGCGATGTTAGCGTGTTGGGGAGTTCGGGTAAGTTGGTAAGCTGGTTGTTGTTGCAGGCTAAGGCCGTTAGGGTAGTGGGAAGATTGGGCAAAAATGGTAGCTGATTGTAGCTGCAAGATAGGGTGGTCAAACCCGCAGGTAAAGTTGGTAAACTCGTGATTTGGTTGACATCGCACTGGAGGGTCGTCAGGGTGGACGGGAGGGTGGGTAATTGGGTAAGTTTGTTACTGTGGCAATTCAGTGATTTTAACGACGTAAACCCACCAATCCCAGTTAAGTCACTAATTCCTTTGTTAGAAATGTCCAAAGACGTTAGGCTCGTTGCGGGGAAAAGCAGCTTGTTGGCGCCGTCAATACAAGTTGGACATACCTCTCGAATGGCTCCTGCAAAGGCATTGTCGGTAATGGTTTGGGCTTGCGTAGGAAGCGTTCCCAAAACGCTCGTCAAAACTAAAAAAAGCCATTTGCAAACGTTTGATGCAGTTAATGAAGGTAAAATAGGTTTCATGGCAAGGATATTTTCAGTAGATTTACTCGGAATAGCAAGCAATTCTAACTCACAAATTCTAGATAAACAAGTTAAAACCTGATTTTTTCGTTAACCTAAACTTTACTCTTCATCATGCTTCATCGTTTTATTTTTCCAACCCTTATTGGTTTTTTAGTACAATCGTTCGCTTTTGCCCAAAATTTCTCAACGGAAGAAGTTGCCAAGTTGCAACAGCAAGCCAACCAAATCACCATCGTCAAAGACAAGTGGGGAGTGCCTCACGTATATACGAAAACCGACGCCGACGCCGTGTTTGGGATGATGTACGTTCAGTGCGAAGAGTTTTTTGCTAAAGTAGAAAACTCATTGATCGTTAGACTTGGACGACAAGCAGAAGTGAACGGGGAGTCGGATTTGTACCAAGATTTATGGGCAAGGACGTTTATTGACCCTACCAAAGCGCTTCAACTGTACCATCGCTCGCCCAAATGGTTACGCAAATTGTGCGATGCCTACGCCGCTGGGATTAATTTTTATTTGATTTCCCATCCCCAAATAAAGCCTAGGTTACTGACGCGCGTTGAGCCTTGGATGGCATTGATGAACAACATCCCTTCCATTGCCAACAGTAACTTGACCGAGGCTGAATTTCGGACATTTTACGGGAAAGACGCCAGCGTTTCATTGGCTTCTGTAAATCCATCGCTCGAACATGACTTTCAGCAAGCGGGTGGGTCAAATGGCTGGGCGATTGCGCCTTCACGGACACAAAACAAAAACGCTATTTTACTCATCAACCCCCACTCCGAGTTTTATGGCCGTATCGAAATCCACCTCGTTAGCGAAGAAGGACTTAATTCTTACGGAGCTCCATTTTTGGGGCAGTTTAATATTTTTCAGGGATTTAACGAACATTTGGGCTGGATGCACCCTGTGACGCTGTCGGATGGGAAAGACCTGTATGCCGAGGCCGTAACCCGAAAAGGAAATGGCTATGTTTATCAGTACGAGGGTAAATCGAAAGCAGTTGATAGTTCAAAAGTAACGCTGAAGTACAAAAAAGGAGAGGAGTTGTTGTCAAAAACATTTACTATTTACCATACTCACCACGGCCCAGTGGTGGCAGTACGCAATAAAAAGTGGATAAGTCTCAAATCCCAAGAGTCGAATATTGATTTGTTGGCAGTAAACTGGCAAAAAATGAAGGCAAAAAATCTGACGCAATTTACCAAGGTGCTCAACAAATGCGTGATGGTGGGGAATAACATTGTTTATGCCGACCGCGATGGAAACATTGGCTACTGGCATGGCAATTTTGTGCCAAAACGTAACCCTTCCTACGATTGGAAACGCCAAGTGGACGGCAGTACGAGAGATACCGAATGGCAAGGAACGCACGCATTGGAGGAATTGCCACATTACATCAATCCTGCCAACGGCTGGGTACAAAACTGTAATTCCACGCCTTTGTATGCCGCAGGGAAGTTTGATTCGGTTATGAATCAAAAGCCACTTTATATGCTTCCTGACGGAAATACGCCAAGAGCAGTCAATGCCGTTCGGGTGTTAAGTCAGCTTCAAAATGCGACCTTAGACGACGTAATTAAAGCCGCTCACGACCCTTATTTGCCAAATGCTGCTCGTTTTATTCCTCCGCTGATTTCCTCTTTCGAGAAGGTGAAAAATGATACGGTTTTTGCTTCTTTGGCAGGGGTAATCAAAACGTTGAGCGCTTGGGATTATCGTACGGATACTTCCTCCGTAGCAACGACCTTGGCCGTATTATGGACAGAACGATTGGTTCAAATAAACGTGGCCAAATTACCAAGACCCATCACGAATGAAGAACAATACTCCGTAACCAACGGCTCCAATTTGTCGGTTGATTTTTTGTCGCCTGCCGAACAAGTGAAGATGCTTAGTCAGGTAGTGATGGATTTGCGGAAAGACTTTGGTACTTGGGAGGTTTCCTGGGGAAAAATCAATCGTTTTCAGCGTCCAGCGGAGGGGAAACCTTTTAGTGATACAGAAAAAAGCTGGGCAGTACCTGCTACACCTGGGTACATGGGCTCGCTCAATGCGTATGTGAGTCGGAAATCACCCCAAACCAAGGCCCGTTATGGCGTCACAGGTAATACGTTTGTGGCAGCAGTTGAATTTGGTAAAACATTGAAAGCCAAAACTGTGCTGACAGGTGGAGCTAGTACCGACTCGACTTCGATTCACTATACCGACCAAGTCAATGGATATATCCATGCGCAGTTTAAGGAAATCTTTTTTTATAAAAAGGATGTTTTGGCAAATGCCGAACGAACCTATAAACCTGGAGAATAATGTTTTTTATGAACCATATAAGACATATAAGAGCATAAAAGGTCTTCTTATAATCCTTTAAATGTCTTATATGGTTCAAGAAAATAAAAAACAGCAATCGTCGGCAAAAAGCCTAAACATGTCCCCCAAAATGCGTTATCCGCAGAATCTTTCTGGCAAACCATTACTTTTTGCATCATTTTTGCGTTATCTTTAAACGTATTCTTCGTACAAGGAGTTATTTTACTATTGACTAAACACCAGCCAATAAAAAAATCGAGTTTATGACAACCCCAACCCTTTCCGTACTGCTGGAGCGCATTGGTGAGTACAAACGGAAATTTTACCTCAATCAGCTCATCAAAGGCGTCATCTTTGCAGCCGCTTTTGTTTTGTCAGCCTATCTGTTTGTCAACACGTTAGAGTACTTTGGGCGATTTAGTTCGGGCGTACGTGCGGCGCTTTTTTATGGATTTATTGGCATTTTGGGCTATGCCCTTGTGCGCTGGGTAGCCATCCCTATTTTTCATTTGTGGGGGTTGCGTAAATCACTGTCGGACGAAGAAGCCGCCAACCAAATCGGAAGCTTTTTTCCCGAAATTGGCGATAAACTTGTCAATACCCTCCAGCTTCGCGGCTTGTCGGGACAGCAAACCGACTTGATTGAAGCCAGTATTCAGCAGAAATCAAAGCAATTGATGATTGTTCGGTTTTCGGATGCTATCAAAATCGAGCAAAACCGCCGTTACCTCAAATATGCGGTTTATCCATTGGCCGCAATTGCGTTGGTTTTGGCCATTAATCCCCGCTTTTTTGCAAGCAGTTCTGACCGTATCATTCACTTTGAAAAAGAATTTAACGACGCTCCTTTTACTTTTCAATTAGATAATCCAAATCTGAAAGCGTTTCGTAATGAGGATTTTACGCTTCGGTTGTCGTTGGCAGGTGGGGCTTTGCCAGAAGCTGTGTATGTAGTGCACAACAAGGCAAAGTTTAAACTTGATGCCGAAGACAACAATACGTATTCTTATACCTTCAAAAACGTGCAACGTCCGATTGATTTTCAATTTGAGGCAGCGGGTTATAAGTCAAAAGAGTATGAATTGACCGTGGCCGAACGCCCAAGTTTGCTTTCTTTTGATGTTACGTTAAATTATCCTGCGTATTTGGGAAAACCTGCTGAACAGTTAAGCAACGTGGGGAATTTGACGATTCCTGAAGGGACAACCATTAGCTGGGATTTTAATACGGATGCCACCAAAGACATGTCATTGGCTTTTGAAGGTGATCAAAAAGCCTATACGGCCGAGAGCAAACTGACGGGGGGCTACGAGTTTAAACGCACGGTGCGCCGCTCGGGAAATTACGAAATCAAACTCAAAAACGATGATTCGCAAAACCGCGAGAAAATAAGCTATTTCCTCAATGTCATCAACGACAAGCACCCAACATTGACCCTTGAGAATTACCAAGATACGACCCTGTATAATTATTTTGTGTTGGGAGGAAATATAGCCGACGACTACGGGTTTTCTAACCTGCGGGTCTTTTATAATTTGCGCCGCAAAACCGATAAAACCGACCCTAAAAAAGTGGCTTACAAAGGATTTAGTATTCCTTTTAATAAATCTACGACGAGCCAAACGTTCTATTTTCAGTGGTATGTTGATAGCCTTCGCCTGACACCTGGCGACCGCATCGAATACTACGTTCAGGTGTGGGACAACGACGGCGTAAACGGGCCTAAATCCGCTAAGTCGCGCATGATTGATTTTGCCGTTCCGTCGAAAGAAGAGGTGCGGGCTGAAGCCGAAAAATCGGCCGAAAAAACTGAGGCCCAAATCAACAAAACCCTTCAAAAAGCAAAGAGCTTACAAAAAGAAATCGAAAAGCTCGACCAGCGTTTGAAGAGCGAAAAAGAGTTGGATTTTAAGGACAAAAAACAAATTGAAGACTTGTTGAAAAAACGCGATGAACTGCAAAACGATATGAAAAGTATGCAGGAACAAGCGCAAACTTCGCAAGAAAAGCAAGATAGATTTTCGGAGCAAAGTCCTGAGATGAAGCAAAAAATGGAACAGTTGCAAAAACTGATGAAGGAATTGCTCGACCCAGAAACGCAAAAATTGTACGAACAACTTGAAAAATTACTGGATCAACAACAGCGCGATGACAAAATGCAGGAGTTGATGAACAAGCTGAAAAACAAGGAGTTCAACGCGCAAAAGGAAATTGAAAAAGCCCTTGAGATGTTCAAACAAATGCAGGTGCAGCAAAAAGCCGAGCAAATTCAGAAGGATTTGAACGAAATGGCGGAAAAAGAAGAAAAACTTGCCGAAAAAGCCGAGCAGTTGGCCAAAGAACAAGAGCAGAAAGAGAAAGACCAAAAGGGCAAAGACCAACAAAATAAAGACGGTCAAAACAAAGAACAGGAGCAGAAACAAGAAGAGCTCAAAAAAGAACAGGAAGAGTTGAACAAGGAGTTTGATGAGACCAAAAAAGACATCGAAGAACTAGAAAAACTCAATGAAGAGCTAGACGATAAAAATGACATTGATATGGGGAAAGAAGACCAAAAGGATGTCGATCAGGAACAAGACAACAGCTCGAAACAGTTGCAGCAAAAGCAAAACAAGAGCGCCTCTAAATCGCAGAAAAATGCGGCGAAGTCGATGAGAAAAATGGCGCAGAAAATGCAGGAGTCGATGGAAAGCGCTGAAATGGAAGCGATGGACGAAAACATTGACAACCTCCGCGATATTCTCGAAAACCTCATTCATTTGTCGTTTGACCAAGAACGCGTAATGAAAGATTTTCGCGGCGTAGGGCTGCAAGACCCTCGTTTTGTGAAATTGGCACAAGACCAACTCAAGCTACAGGACGACGCCAAGGTGATTGAAGATAGCCTCTACGCGTTGGCAAAACGGGTGATGCAAATTCAGACGTTTGTCACCCGCGAGCTGAACGACATGAAGTTTCACATGACCGAAAGTACGCGTTTTATTCGCGAACGCCGTCTGAATATGGCCACCAGCAAGCAGCAATTTGCCATGACGTCGATGAATAATTTGTCGTTGATGTTGAGCCAAACCCTCCAACAAATGCAAGCTGCTATGATGGCTATGAGTATGCCAGGGAAAGGTAGCAAAAAAGGAAAAGGGAAGAATCCAGGGCAAAGCATGGGTGATTTACAAAAGCAACTAAACCAGCGGATTCAGCAACTTCAGAAAAACCAACAAGGTGGCCAAGGTGGCATGGGAGGGCGCCAAATGTCGGAACAGTTGGCTAAAATGGCGGCTGAACAAGCCATGATTCGTCAGATGATGAAAGAACTGATGGATTCGCAGAAGGGGACAGAAGCTGGTAAAAAGCTGGGAAATGAAGTCAAAGATTTGATGCAAAAAATGGATGAAACCGAAACCGATTTGGTGAATAAACGGGTGAATCCTAATTTGATAAAACGCCAAGAGGAGATTGTGACGCGGTTGTTGGAGTCAGAAAAAGCGCTCCGTCAGCAAGAAGAAGACAACCAGCGGAAATCGGAAACGGCCAAGCCTCAACCCAAAACACCGCCTGCGGCTTTTGAACAATACGTCAAAGAAAAGCAACGCCAAACGGAGTTGTTGCGCACGGTGCCGCCAAGTTTTGCACCTTTCTACAAACGAGAAGCCGACAATTACTTCCGAAAAACGGGAGGGAAGTAAGGATAAAAGTACTGATACATGAAAAAAGGCGGGTTAACCCGCCTTTTTTCATGTATTCCAATTGCAAACACTTACACTTATTTATTTCAATACGCCTATTTGTCAGCGCGAGTCGTATTCTTTACTTCTGTTTTTGTGGAAGAAGGCGCAATAACTGTTGATTTGGCTACTGCAACGTTTTCTACGACAACGGCTGGAATCTCTACGTTTACATCCTGCGTTGGAAGCATTGAGATTAAGCGCAAATCATTCTTAGAGAACAATACAGTTGACGTAGGCTCTGTGAAGTTATCGTGTGTTGGCAAAGATGCCATCAATTGTTCGGCAATCTGTGTTTGGGTGCGGAGGCTTTTGCCATCTTGTGCCTCTGCAAAATGTCCAAGTGTCGAAACACTTAAAACAAGGGCAATCATAATAGATTTCATAGTGGTACTCTGTTTAAAATTAACGATTTAGCAATCTGCTTTTGGCTGTTGTGGTGTATCAGAGATGTTGTTGTTCTGATGACAATGCAAATGTGCAGCCTTTTTTTGGGTTGAAGAATTGAAAATGGATAAGTGGATTATTTTAAGGGATGAGCGGTTGGTGAAATTTTAAAAAACAGAATAATATTCTTAAAATATACCAATTATACGCAATTGAATATAAATAGTTAAATGAAAAATAAATAAAATACAATTTAAAACAAAATAAAATTTTGTTTATTATATAGTATTATTCCGCGACGATTGAACTTTGGTAAGATGACAGGTAGGTGCTGTAGAAGAAAAATAGATAAATCATTGTTTTTGTGATACTTATACTTATTTTCACCGTCGTAAGTGCAAATTCTCCTTTTCACCACCAATCCCCTCATTACGTACTATGTCTTCAGGTGTCAAAACGCTTGCTTGGATTCTGCTTGTTGGCTGGATAGGTGGGGCTACCTACTGGCACGTTTGTAAAATCAAACTCCTGTGTGATGGTCCCTCAACTATGACTACAGCTCCCACTTATGTGAATCCCCCGCTGTCTATTGTTGATGGCGCCCAGCTCAACCTAAGTTCGCCGCTGAATTTCGGTTTTAAGAAATCGGTAGCCGATCCCAACTACGCCAATGTGAAGAAAGAGCTAGATTCGTTGGCTGCTTACCTCAAAGCAAACCCAGGTCGGAAACTGACCGTCACGGGCTTGTATGCGTCCATTGAGCAAAACAACACGACTTTTCCCGACTTGGGATTCGCCCGGGCTGATGCGCTCAAGAAGTACCTTGTTGATGCAGGTGTGCCAGCAGCGCAGCTCCAAACGGCAAGTAGGTTGATTGATTTGCAGTTTAGCATTGATGATTCTACGCATGGAATGGAATTTGGTTTTGATAGCCTTGCCCTTCCAAAATCAGAAGAAGCGCTGGCCGCCGCCGAAAAATATGAGGATGTTTTTAAACCAATGGATTTGTATTTCAAAACGGGAAGTTCTGATTACATCCATACACCCGACAATGAGAAGTTTTTGGACGAAGCTAAAAAATACCTAGCTACGCACAAAGATAAAAAGCTGTCGTTGACGGGGCATACCGATAACGTGGGGGCTGACGATAAAAACTTGGCACTTTCGGGCAAACGTGCCGCGGGTGTGAAGTCAGCTTTTGTGAAATTTGGCATCGCTGCCGACCAACTATCGACCGAAGCCAAAGGAGAAACGCAACCCAAGGCATCCAATGATACTCCCGAAGGCCGCAAAGCCAATCGACGTGTAAGTATTGTGGTTCAATAAACATTTACTCATTCAAATTTGACTTCTATGTACGGACATTTTAATCCTTTTGAACAAACAGGTGCGTGGTGGCAGCATATACTCATGGTTGTGATAGCGGCGGTGTTGGGGTACATTATTGGCTATATCACCAAAAAAAGCGAAGCAGAAAGCCTAGAGGCAGAACTAGCTTCTTTGGATGCGTCAGTGGATGATTGCCAAAAAACGCAAGTGATTTCAGTAGCGCCTGCACCTGTCAAGGTCGAGACTGCAACGGTGGTACCTGTCGCAGCAGCAATTGCACCCGTGGTTGTTCCTGCGCCCGTTGTCGTTCCTGACGATTTAAAAATTGTGGAAGGCATTGGGCCAAAAATTGAGGAATTACTCAATAATGAGGGTATTCTGACTTTTGCCCAACTTGCAACGACCTCCCCAGAACGTATCAAAGAAATATTGGTGGCTGGAGGCTCGCGTTTTCAAATGCACGATCCAACTACTTGGCCTGAGCAATCGGCATTGGCCCGCGACGGCAAGTTTGAGGAATTGAAAACGTGGCAAGACGAACTCAACAAAGGCCGCAAGGGATAATGGTTTTACTTTCAAACAGACTTTTACCATGATTATATTACAAGTAACTCCTTTAAGTCAAAATTTTTGGGTCGCAGGTTTAGAAGCAATTGCACTACTTGCGTTGGCTGCTTACATTGGTTGGTGGCTAGGACAGCGAACCTTTGCCGTCAAAATAGAAGGTTTACACGCTGATATTGACGCAAAACGCATCGCGTTAGACGATTGTAAAAAGTCAAAAGTGTTGGTCAAGGTAGCACAACCACCCGTTGAAGTTCCAGTAGCTCCTGCGCCACTGGCGGTGGCGGCCCTTGCTCCCGAACCCGTTGTGCCTGTCGTGCCCGATGATTTAAAAATTGTAGAAGGTATTGGGCCGAAAATCGAAGGGCTACTCAACAACGAGGGCATTGTTACCTTTGCCCAACTTGCTGCCACTGCCCCTGAGCGCATCAAAGAAATATTGGACGCCGCAGGGCCCCGCTTCCAAATGCACGACCCAACTACTTGGCCAAAACAATCGGCCATGGCGCGCGACGGCAAATGGGATGAGCTAAAGGCTTGGCAAGAAGAGCTGAATAAAGGTAGATTGGAATAAATAATCCAAACGCTCCGCTCTAAAATTTTACACAATTAAAAGAAAGCCCCTTTTTGGGGCTTTTTTATTACCGTTTAATAAATCGACATACCGCTAACTAAGTTTAACATCCAGTTTAGGCAGCATTCAAGCTAGTTTTGATGAGTACATCGCGTACTAATCAGGTAATTAGGTTTTTTTCAATACTTTAAACTGTGATTGTTATGAAAATCCTTCCTGTTGTCAGAGGTGGCATCGGCCTCTTTTTTCTGCTTTTTTCTTCTTCCAATTTTCTGAGTTGTGCTTGTTTGGATGCGACCGTAGGCGAACCTGCCGAAACGGTTTCTGGCCAAGTAGTGGTCAATGTAACGGGGCTTGAACAGCTTTCAACCAGTGGCGAAAAAAAATACGTTACGGTGAGCTATTCAGGGAATCTAGAAAACAGTGATTCAAAATTTGGCGAGACGGCTTTTAGCGTCAATCGCTCTTACGAAATCAAAGCGGGGAGTGTACATCCCAATCCTTCCATTACCCGAGTTGCCCTGAAATACGGGACGTGGACTGTGCGGGTTCAGGCCGACAGTTGGTCGAGCCAATGTAGCTGCAAAATGGACGATAAACACAGTCCAAGGTTCGTTTTTACCTATCCAAACTCCCAAGGAGTGTGCCAGTAGCGTACGCATTAACCTTTTGTTTTACACCTAAACTTTCATGTTATGAAGTCAACCCAATTCGATGTGTCGTATCGACAACTCAAGGTTATGCTTTGGGGAATGTCGTTTATTTTATGCCTATTTCCTCTAAAAATGGGCCGTGCCATGGCCGATGCCGATGTGGATGTAAAAATCCCGATTGAAGAACTTCAGCGTTTGATTCAGCAACTCGAAGACGTTACGCAAGGGCTAACGGGGCAGTTGGGGATTGAGCTACGGCGAACGGTAGATGAGCTGAATGATAAAATTACGCAGCAAATTAGCAACATCAAAGATGCCTCCATCGACGTCTTGAAGGCGGCCTCTGCCGAGATTCGCGCCATTATTCAAACCCTCACCCAAGAAGCTCGAAAACTGCTGGCGGAGGTCAATCAAATGGTACGCGATGCCGTCAAATGCCTTGACGAGGTCTTGGCAAAACGGATTGCACAAATCAAAGATACCATGATTGAGCTCATTGATAAAACCTCGGTCGTCATCCAACAAACGATTGACAGAGTGCGCATTGGGGCCGTTGAAATTATTGACCAAGGTACAAATAGTGTGGTGGTTGTGCTTGACAAAACCCTCGAAAATGCCATACGTATCGGGTTATTGGTGGCTATTTTTATTTTACTTTTTTGGATGGTGCGTACCCTGTACAAACAAAACATCAATCGGATGCAAACCCACCAAAAAATAGTGATGGGGTTTGTAACAGTGGTAATGATCGGGATGGGCACGGTGCTGCTGTCAAGTTCGGCCATGGCCAAAATCGCAGGAAAAGAGATTAAAATCCCCAAATGGGAAAAGTACTGCGAAGATGGCGACGCTTATTATGCCCAATTCGTGACCCAAAAAAACAACGGAGCAAGCACTGCCGATTTGCATATTATTGGCATGAAAGCCCTCGAAGCCCTTGACATGTGCCGCGTAGCCACGGTCAGTGCCGAAGTAGCGCGAAGTAAGCAAATGGCTATCAACGAGATTTCGGTGATTCTTTATCCACCCGCACCCACGCCCGAAACGATTCCAACGTCAGACCCGCTGGTGGCAGATTGTAAACCAAGTAGCCCGTCGGGGCCAAAAAAGCCATTTTACCCAGGTTGGTATTCTAAGTATGATTTTTTGAAAATAGCCACCTTGGCGAAAATGCAAGAGGAGAAAAAAATCAACGTGAAGGACATTTACGTGCGCGTTTCACCTCAATTGATGACCGTTTCGCCAGCCCAAGTTGAAAAAACGTACAAGCAAAAAATTTCGACCTACACAAAAGTGTCTCCACAATCGCTTGAAGTGCAGCGGGTTACTCCACTGATGTTTAAATACAATGGTGCTTTGCAAAAAATAAACTCCCAACGTTAACGCTCTAAAATTATGCCAGGTCCAGCTGTCCATCACTTGGTTTCGGATGAAGTGGCTAAACGCATAGACGCCCTTCATCTGACTCCCGACGCCGCAAAATTACTAGCTGATTTTGCCCCGTATTTACATTTTGGTGCCCAAGGCCCCGATCCTTTGTTTTTCAACACCAAAGATTTGAGTCCCGAACTACGCACACTCGTCAGGTTGTATTTTGACGCGGTGGATTTTATGGAAGAATTCAAAAAAGAAATTTTGAAAATCATTCCCCCTGAATTAATTGAGGCTGTAGAAACCCTCGAAGCGGTTTGGGATAACGTCGCGGCACGTTCCTCGACCATCACCGAAATCCAACAACTTTTGGGCGAGTCGCAGGCATTGCTGGGGCTGTTACAATCGACTTTACAACAAGCGGCGATTAAGTATTTGACCGACACGGTCAATGTTTTTAATCAGCTTAAACACCCGATTCAGGACGTGGGACAACCCCATGATAGTTGGTGGTGGTTCGATACGCTGCATTATCGGCGCACGGGACAGTTTGCTCAAACCCTGCTCAAAAATGCGACACCTGGCACAGCCGAACACGCTTACGCCATTGGTTATTTGACCCACTTTGCAGCGGATACGGTGGGGCATCCGTTTGTCAATATCATGTCGGGAGGGCCGTACCGAACCCACGCCCAGCGCCACAAATTTGTGGAGAATCACCAAGATACCTACGCTTTTAAGGAAATGCGCTCGGGAGAAGAGTTTGTAGAAAGTAACCTTTGGAAAGACTACGTGATGGGGAGTGAAACAAAGCTGCCCGATGGGGTGAGAAACCTCATTTTGAAAAGTATCAAAGAAGTCTATTTCAAAAATAACGACTCGCAATATGGGGCTGAAATGACCGAGGAAGACCTCGATGATGTGTATCGAATGTGGCTAAAATGGTTTAAAAATACGACGCAAAGTGGGGAGTTGCCTCCGCCAGTGCCTTATTCGTTTACGGCCGAAATTGCGGAAGTTTGGGAAACGTTTACCGACAACGTAGGTGACATTGGTGACATGGTGTCGGGTGCCGCTCCAGGTGATTTTAGCTTGGCGTCTATTCTAGAGTTTTTAGCGGCATTGGTACTTGGTGGAGCGTTGTTGGCGGCGGCATTGATTGACTTTTTGGCGGGTGCTATCACTACTCTGGGCGCAGCCCCCATCCGATTTTTGATTTCTCTGGCCTACGAAAGCCTCTACCATGCCTTCATGAATTTCTATCAAGGAGTGGTGCTGAACGGCCTTGCTTTTCCTACCAAAGCACAGTTGGGGCATTATTTGTCAAAACATACGGTAGCGAGTTATTTACCCGACAACATGGGACAAACCGCCAATAGTTTGCTTGCAATGTATCCCACGCGATTTTTTGAGGTGGAAGGTTTGGAGCAAGATTGCCACTTGGTGTATCCTGTACCAGCGCTTGCCAAGCTCGAACCCGATGCCACGACGGGCGCGCCGAGTAGCTACTACAAGGCCACCAATTTGCATTATATTCAAGGACAAATCAAATTTGAAAAGGAGATTTATAAAGAACTGAAGGAGTTTAGGGACAAAATTGCACCCACTGATACCCCCTCCGACATTCAGATTCGGTTTGACCGCATGGAGCGAAAAGTGGTAGGAGACACGCTCGGGAATGCCATTGATTTTTCGGTTTTTCTGTACCGTGAGTTCCTAAGTGGTGAAAAGATTCCTGATTTTAATTTGGACGGAGATAGGGGAGTGGGGTATTTGTGCTGGCGCAAAGTTAAGGACGATACGGCGCTCAACGACCCTGCTGCGCCGACGGTGGCAGTGTTGCCCAGTGAAACGGTGAAGCACGTTCAGACCGACATCATCAGTCCAAATTCTTCTACTATTCTCTAAACCAAACTTCTTATGGACACCCTTAAATTTATTCGTGAGCGTCGTCAAAAGGCCAAGAAAAACATAGAAATTTTTCAGAATAGCCGTGATTTTAAAGAAATGCGTCAGCACGAAAAGCGCCCGCCCAAGCCCTATCGTGATAAAACATTTTTGTACATCAAAGGGTATGATTCGGATACGGGCAACCGCCCCATGCCCAGTGGTACGGTGTTTTGGATGAGCCCCGATATTGAAATTTTTGACGGAACAACGCCCATTGCCAATAACCAGTTGGTAGCAGGAAAAAACTACCAAATTGCCGTTACCGTTCGGAACGGTGGTGATTTGCCCTGTTATTCGTGCCACGTTGAACTCTTTATCTGCAATCCATCCTTGGGTTTTGATCCCATACACGGCACATTATTGGGCGTACAAACGGCACAAGTGCAAGCCCAAGGCGATACTACCCTTTCGTTCCCAATTGTGGCAACCTCCACCATGATTGGGCATCGGTGTCTTTTTGCAAGGGTGTTTAGTTTTGTCAATAATGATTTGCCCAGTTCAGCTACTACTTTTCCTGTGGTAGAAGATAGGCACATTGGTCAGCAAAATCTGAACATTATTCAGCAAAATAATTTTGTTAAAGTGCTGATGACAAACGAGTTTGCGGCTCAGAAAAACTTTCAAGTTAAAGTGGTACCGCGTAAAATGGACGTCATTAAAGGCACGCGAATACCGCAGCTTCGGAGACTAATCTCGCCCCTTCAGGCTGTAGTTCTCCCCGAATTTTCAATTAAACCCTTAAAAGTAAACGCAGGAATTGAGATAAATAGAATGCGAGCAACTACCCCAAACCGTGCCTTATTGGTAAGAAATCCCGCTTTAGAGGTTGCTAACTTGGCCGTTTTGGCTCCTGTGCGAAAAAATTTGTGGGATTTTAAATTGGAGAAAGGTACAAGAGAGCTAGAGGTGGCGATTCCTGATTTTAAACTTAAAAACAACGAAGCCGTAGTGGTCGATATTGAACTAACAGATGCTGACCAAAACAAGGTGGTGGGTGGAATTCGTTTTGTAGTGACGGCTTAGGTTAATTTCCCCAACCCTTTTTAATAGTGAGGTTGGGGAAATTTTATTTACTCAAAAAAAGGAACGCCTTTGGGGGCGTATTTTCGCATTCCTTCTTCGTTGATGTCAACGCCAATGCCAGGTTTTTCTGAAAGTGGAATGTAGCCGTCCTTCACCATGGGGCCGTCGAACGTGACAATTTCCTTAAACATCGGGTCTTCGTGGAAGTAAATTTGCCATTCCAAAATGAGGAAATTGGGCACGGTTGCGCACACGTGAGAAGCCGCCATTGCTCCCAAATACGACGCTACCATGTGCGGCGCAAAAGGGACGTAATAGAGGTTTGACAGGTTGGCAATCCGCTGGCCTTCGCCGAGTCCGCCTGCTTTTTGCAAATCGGGCATGACGATGTCAACCGCTCCTAATTCCAATAATTTACGAAAACCGTGGGCTAAATAGTGGTTTTCTCCCGCACAAATGGGCGTTTGGGTTGAATCGCGGACAATTTTATAGGCTTCAGGATTGTCGGCGGGAAAGGGCTCTTCCAAAAACAATAGCTTCAAAGGCTCCATCATTTTGGCTACACGTTTGCCCGTTGTGGTGTCATATCGTCCGTGCATATCAACACAAATATCGACCTTAGGGCCTACTGCTTCCCGAACGGCAGCGATTTGGTTGTACATCCGTTCGAGTTCGCCATTGCTGGCCGTCCAGTTGTACGAATCAAATTTATTGGGGTCGTTGCGTTCGTCAATGTCAAATTTTACGGCCGTAAAACCCATTTTTGCGGCATTTTTGGCCGCTTTGGCAAAATCATCGGGTGTGGGGCCGCTGGTACGGTAGGCACCTGTATCGCAGTAAACGCGAATTTTATCCCGAAACTTTCCGCCTAACAACTGATACACAGGAAGTCCGAGGGCTTTGCCTGTGAGGTCCCAAAGCGCCGTTTCGACGGCAGAAAGTACCGCAATGTACATGCCCGCTTGTGACCCTTCAAAATAGCCCGAACGACGAATGTCCTCAAAAAGTCGGTGTACGTTGAGTGGGCTTTTTCCCTTGATACGGTCGCCCATCATTTTGACCAAGTGGTACGTCCCTGGGGTTGCGTCAACGCCTTCGCCGCAGCCGTAAATTCCTTGGTTGGTATAAATCTTCACAAACAAGCTGTGCCCGCCACGAATAAATCCGCATTTGATGTCAGTGATTTTTAGGTCTGAAGGGGCCGACGAAAGGGGTGTCCGTTCGATGGCGGTTTCCAGTCCTTGTCCAAAACTTTGGAGGGTCGATAAGCCAAGCGCCGCCGAAATAGCGCCCTTGGTTAAAAAGTTACGGCGTGATGTCATGAGGTACTGATGAGGTTTATGTAAACTGATAGGTAATGTTGCAACTGAAGTCGGGGAGGCTACCACGTCCGTTTTTTGAGGTATTCCTGAATTTGCTCTTTGGGAACGGGCAATTCGTTGATGTGGGCGTTCAACCATTGCGAAAAGTCCTTTTCAATTTCGTCAGACCAGCGGTTGTCAATTTGCCCAGGGGTATATTTTTGTTGACGGAGACGTTCGTGCCCAAACATGTCACGCAGACGAACAATTTCGGAAACCGTAACTACTTTTTCGGCCAAATGAGGGGGTATAAAAGTGACAGCACCATCGCGACCAAGTACAATATCGCCTGGTATCACCATGACTTTTCCGATGCGGGTTGGGCGGTTGATGGCCACGAGGGTCGTATTTAAGTCACCGTCAGGGTTGTTGAGGTGATGCGAAGGGTGGTAGCTCCGAAAAAAAGAGGTAAATCCACCAATTTCTTTTAGCCCTGCAATGTCACGGATAGCACCTTCATAAACAATTCCATTGCCCGTTTTGGCATAAATAGAATTTCCCAAATTGTCACCAATCGTCGGGCCGTTTTCGTGGGCACCTAGCTGGTCAACCACGTACACGTCTCCTCTGACGAGCATGTCAATCGGCCAGGCGTTTTGAGATTTGATACGTCCGTCTTTTTCGTGCCCTTTTTTGTCAATAACCCGATGAACATCAGGGCGTCCAGGCATAAAAGTAGCCGTAAGCGCCCGTCCAATCAGCACGCTATCGGGATTAATACATTGCCAACCTTCGGCGTATTGATAGCGAAAGTTTTCACCTTTCATAACGGCCCAAGCTTCTTCGTGGGTAACCAAACGCATTCGTTTTAAAATGGCATCGGGCACTTTGGGGCGGCCATCGGCAAAGCGTTCGCCTTTCCATTCGGGGGTGAGAAACAGGAGCTCTTCTTTGGAAATTTGTTGGGCAAAAGCAGGAAAATAAAGGCAACTGCATAGCAGTAGCACCTTACAAAGGGATACGAATTTCATGATTACTGATGATGGTTAAGGTTACGAATCTACGACTATAAAAGAAGGGTTATAGTTCAACTTACTTTATCCGTATAGGATGAATGTGAAACAAAAAAGCTAGGTTTAGATTGCCCAATCTTTAGCCATGCTTCTGTATTTAACTGCTACGAAACTATTCACCCCCCAAAAAAGGTTTTGGGAGAAACACAGATTCAACCATGACGACGGAAAATATACTTTTTTCACCCCTGAAAATAAAGGGAATTACCCTCAAAAATAGAATTGTAATGTCGCCCATGTGCCAGTACTCAGCCACCGATGGTTTTGCGGATGATTGGCATTTGGTTCATTTGGGCAGCCGCGCGGTAGGCGGTACGGGCCTGATTATCACGGAAGCAATGGCCGTGTCCCCTGAAGGGCGCATTTCGGCGGGCGATTTGGGAATTTGGTCAGATGACCACATCGAACCCCTTCGTCGGATTAATCGCTTTATTCATAGCCAAGGAGCAATGTCAGGTGTACAACTGGCCCACGCGGGCTACAAAGCAAGTTCGGCAGTGCCTTGGAACGGTGGGCGCTACGTTTCGGTAGAAAATGGGGGTTGGGTACCTGTTTCACCCAGTGCGACCTTGTTGAGCGACCATCAAACGTACTCGCAAGAATTATCAACTCCCGACATTGAAAAGGTAATTTTGGATTTTAAAAAAGCGACCCAACGGGCGCTAGAGGCAGGGTTTGATGTCATTGAAATTCACGCGGCGCATGGGTATTTATTGAACGAGTTTTTATCTCCCGTGGCCAATCACCGTACCGACGAATACGGTGGTAGTTTTGAAAACCGAGTACGGTTATTGCTCCAAGTGGTAGAGGCTGTGAAAGAAATAATTACGTCCGAAACACCCCTTTTTGTGCGCATTTCGGCCACCGATTGGCGGGAAGATGGCTGGACGGCTGATGATTCGGTGCGATTGGCGCATTTGTTGAAGGACGCAGGAGTGGACCTCATTGACTGCTCAACGGGTGGTTTTGTTGCTCCTTCCGCGATTCCCATTGCCCCCAATTACCAAGTACCATTTGCCGAACAGATTAAAGCTGAAACGGGAATTAAAACGGGAGCAGTAGGGCTAATTACGTCGGCAGAACAAGCCAATGAAATCCTTCAAACGGGCAAAGCCGATTTGATTTTTTTGGCACGAGAAATTTTGAGAAACCCTTATTTTGCCCAAAATGCCGCGTATGAGCTAGGAGAGGACGTAGAAGTGCCTGTTCAATATTTGAGAGGAAAACGGAGCTAGATTGGATAGCGCTTTTGCGTGAAGTGTCCATTCACGCAAAGGCGCGAAGTTGAAAAGAATTGTCATTTGCTAGTTTGTCATTTTGTGAAATTCTCTAAAATCAATGCCAAAAAATACCCAAAAAAAAGCGCTCAATTTTTTTGAAAAACAAGAGTTTAACAAAGCTTTGCCCCTTTTTGAAGAAGTTGCAGCAAACGATAATCGTGCTGAAAACTGGTTTAATGTGGCCACTTGTGCCGTTATGGCGCGGCAACTTCCCCAAGGACAAGAAGCATTGGCCAAAGCCACGACTTTGGCAGACAAAGAATCAAACCCCGATGGCCTTTCGGTTGGAATGATGCACTTTTATTTTATGTGCGCTTTGCGAGATAGTGGTTTTGTGGAGGAGGGTATGAAAGAATTGGAGGGGTTTCGGGAGGGCTACTCTTCCTTGAAAATTACGGATGACATGTTTTTGAGTATTCGTGGTTTGCCTTCCCTTCAACAATTTTTGGCAATGGGGGTAGGTCTGCTTAAAATGCAGACGAAGGTGCTGCCGCAAGAATGGTTAGCCCAATTTGGAACTACCCTCGATGCCGAAGGACAAGCCGAGATTGCGGCCTTTGTAAAAGAGCAATTCTAAACTAGCTGGGTCTTTGCGACGCTGCGTACTCAAAATTGTTGTCCTAAAGTGGAATTTTGAGCGTGACACGCGTGCCCAAGCTTTGCCCTAGTTCATCTAGTAAATCGTCGTAATGCATCAATTCTTGGGAGTTTAAGGACGAACTTAAAAGCCTAAGCCGCTCGGAAGTGGCAGCCGTTGAAAACGATTCGTGCGAAGCGAATCGTTTTTGTTTTATTTCTGCTGATTTTGCCCTTCCGACACCGTTATCCTCTACTACGCAAATGATATGTTCTTCCGTTTCGTCCATCGAAAACATGATTGACAACCGTTTGTCGCCATTTTTATGCAACAATCCGTGTTTGATGCTATTTTCAACGAAGGGCTGAATCAACATGGGCGGAAGTTGGTGATAATCTTCATCTAATTGATTATCGAGTGAAATTTTGTAGCTGAAACCTTCCGAAAAGCGCATTTTTTCGAGTTCAAGATATTTCGTAAGAAGCTCAATTTCGGTGGCCAGCGTGATGCGTTTTTTTCCTGAAATACTTAAAATTTGGCGAGTAAGGTAGGTAAAATTCCCCATTTGCTCATTGGCAAGGGTTTTGTCACCGTACATAAACTGTTCTTGAATGCTATTGAGGGCATTGAACATAAAGTGGGGATTCATCTGGCTTTTTAGGGCTTTCAGTTCGCTTTCGGTCGCTTTTTGTTCAATTTCAATGCGGCGTTGCGCTTCTTCGAGTTGGGTGGTGAGGAGTTCGTTTTGTTTTTGGGTTTTAAAACGCATAAACAACGCGTAGGCCAAAATACTTCCAATCAGTAAGAACGCCAGAATGGTATAAATAATGGCCGTTTTTCTTCCCGATTCAAGCTCCGAAATTTGTTTTTGTTGAGCCAACGATTTGATTTCGCTGTCCTTTTTTTCGGTTTCGTATTTGGTATTAAGTTCTTGGATGGTTTTGTTTTTCTCCGAACTAAATGCGCTGTCTTTCAGGATACTATATTTTTCTAAATGCTCGAAAGCGGCTTTAAATTGATTGGTTTGGGCGAATCCTTTTTGCATTGCAAAATAAATATCTCGAAGCGCCTCATTGTCCTGATTTTGAAGGGCAATGGCCTTGGCTTGTTGCAAAAACGTTAGCCCTTTGGTAGAATTACCAAGCGCAGAGTAGGTTTTACCTATGTTATTGAGGTTTTTCCCCCTGACAAAATCAACGCGGTGTTTTTCTATTTCAATCTTGGCTTTTTCAAAATAATCAAGGGCTTTGGGGTATTGTTTTAACTCAAAATAGGTTTTGCCAAGGTTGTCGAGCGTAAGCGCAAGTCCAAAACCGATGTTCAATTTTTGACAAATAGCAAGAACCTCGTTGTAGGTTTGAATCGCTTTGGGGTATTGTTTTAATTGAAAGTAAGAATTGGCCAAATTAGTCAAAATAGCCGCTCTATTTTGGGTAAAGACTTGCCCATTTTTGAGTAAAAGTTGGTCACATTCGTTCAATAATTTGATGGATTTTTGGTCTTCAAAATTATGAGAAAAAACGTTAGCCAAATTACTTTTTCCGATGACAATATTTGAGTAATCGTTCCTTTTTTCGGCGATTCGGAGCGCTTGGAGGTAAAAATTTATCGCTTTGTCGTTGAGGGTACGGCTAAAATAGTAATTCCCCAAGCAGTTTAGCGACCGAATTTTTCCCAACTCATAACCCAATTTATTGGACAACTGGTTGGCTTCTGTCGCCATTTTTAACACCAAGGTATCGGCCCGAAAAGTGGCAGCTACACAAGCGTCCACGAGCAATTCTACCCGAACACTGTCTTGAGGGCTGTGTTTTTTAATATCAACGAGCAGTTGTTCGTACGTTTTCTGACCCCAAAGGCTTTGGGTCATGAGTACCAAAAGAACGAGAATAGAGGGTTTCATTATTGGAAGCTATTGTTAAACGCGAATACCAGCAATAAAATCATCAAACTCTTTGACTTTTTCGCGGGCAATGGGCACACTCAAACCGTTCTCAAATTCGACAGAAGCACCGTCTTTTTTGTTGTATTTTCTAATTTGGTGCGTATTGATTAAAAAAGAGCGGTGAATTCGATAAAAGCGCGCGTCGTTACTGAGCAATTCATCAAATTCCTTGATTTTTTTACTCACCAATGTCTTTCCGTTTTTGGTGACGACGTGGGTGTAGGAGCCATCGGCTTCAAAAAAGAAAATATCCTCCAATTGCACAAAAACAAGACTGTCTGACATCGGAAGGGCTATTTTTTGAAGGGTAGTAACGCTTAAATTCTCTCGTAACGTTTGGAAGCGTTGCGGCAATTGAGGCTGTCCAATGAGCTTGGTTGCTTTCTCAACGGCGGCTACAAGTTTTGAAATGCTAACGGGTTTGAGAATGTAATCCACGGCCGAAACTTCAAATGCCTGGAGTGCATATTCCGAATAAGCCGTACAAAAAATAACCTGAAAAGTAGGCTGATTGAAGTAGTCAAACAAGGCGAAACCGTTTTCTTCGGGCATTTCGATGTCCAAAAATACCACATCTACGGCGTGTTTATTAACCAATTTGACGGCCGATTTTACGTCGGCGGCCTCTTCAAGTACGCGTACAGCAGGGCAGTGTTCCGAAAGAATTTGTCGAAGCAATGAACGCGCAGAGGGTTCATCATCGACAATAATTGCATTGACGAGCATAGGTAGGGGATGAAACGAACGGCTAAAGATACTTCATGTTTTGGTATATTTTAAAAAATCGCATCTCTGTTTTTGGGTTTATGAATTGAAATAAACAGTTGGTGGATGGTAGCCTACGTTTCGTGAACTGGGCAAAAGCAGCGGAGTTCTTCCGTGTACTTTTGTGCTGTCAAATCGCTAATCAATTTTAAATCAAATTATTACCTCTATTCTTACAATGAAAATAGTATTGAGTTTTGTCGCAACCCTTTTGACAATGAACGTAGCTTTTGCACAAGCGGCACTTGAATTGACGGAAGACAAGCCCTCTGCATTGAATGGTATTGAATTTAGTTACACCATTCGTAACGAACGTACCGAAGAGACCTATTCGCGTTATGAAGTGTCGGTCGTAGCACAAAATAAAAGTGGGTGTATGTTGATTTATTTCAAAAAAGAAGGAGATAACCTCAATAGTATATTTGAAGGTGACCCGTCGGCCATTGCGCGTTTTGAATGTACGAATGCAACTGGAAAGCGCCTGACTTCTAAAGGTGCCAACGTAAAGGCTAAACCTTTCTACGTTCCGTACACGGTAAATGGCTCTACGACCAAAGTGGAAGGGGGATATTTGTTGAAAAACGGCTCACGGGTTTCTACAGACCTCATTGTGATTGTGCCTAAAGGAGAACGTCCCAAATTCAAAGTTCGCCCGCAAGATTTTGCTGAATTGACTGACTAATTATTAACAAATGTTGCACTTTAAACTTTCTCCAAATATGAAATCATTTCTTTTCCTTGCTATGTTGTCGTTCTCAACGATGCTTATTGCCAAACCTTTAGCAGAAGTAGTTGATGAAAAAGAAGGGTGCTTTACCGTTGTCCTATTACAGCCAAAAAATCAAAAAACGGTAGCGCACGTGACCAAAGTTGTAGCGTCGATGCTGGGTGTATCTCAGAAAGAGGCCAAAGCGATTGTGGCAAGCGCACCTGTTTCGATTCTGACAACTCCTGCCAAAGAAGAAGCCGCAACGATTAAGTCGGCTTTGGAAGCAGCGGGGGCTGAAGTGGAAGTAAAATAAAGTAGATAGGGTGTTGGGCATAACCACCAGTACGTTCGGTATTGGTGGTTTTTTTAGCATTTGAGTCAGGTCTTACTGAATTAATTTCCAATTTTCTTCGTCAAAGGGTAAAAACTCTACGCCCAAATAAATGTCCTCAAGCGAAAGTTGTACATCTATTGAATGAAGTTGAACGGTATCTTGCAGGTTATTGTAAGCGCGGTATTCCCAAACGTCAAGCGTATTTTTGAAAAATACTTCAACCAAAGGCAGGTATTGGTGTACTAAAACGTACTCTTTTAGGGTGTCAATCATGCGATAACGCATAAATTTTCCCCCACGGTCGTAGGCTTCAGTATCTTGTGACAATACCTCAACAATCACAACGGGGTTATTGGCCGCATTCTTTAACTCTTCAAAATAAGTAACCTTGCCACAAACTACCGTCACATCGGGGTAAACATAACGATTGCGTGAAGTCGCAACGCGCAAATCGCTGTTGTAGGTAAAGCAACGTTTTTTTCTGAGAGCTATATTTAAACTGGTGCCCACGTTATTTGAAATCAAACTGTGCGTAGGTGTACCACCTGCCATGGCATATACTTCGCCGTCGTGGTATTCGTATTTGGTGTCCGTTTCTTTTTCCAACGCAAGGTATTCTTCGATACTAAAACGTGGCTGATATTCTGGTTGTCCCATATTGTTCCAATAAAATTTCAAGGTAAAGATACAAAAAAGCGGCTTACCCTCAATATGAAGGTGTAAGCCGCTTTTAGTTTTTCTTTTGGCAACTTTTATTTTGCTCCTGCTGGGCAGTGTTCTCTCAAATAGTTGGTAAACAGTGTATTTAAGTGCTTCGACGTACCATCGCCTTCGTAAATTCCGTGCGAGCGATTAGGGTATGGCATAAACTGAAACTGTTTGTTGTGCTTGATAAACTCATTAACCAATCGCTCAGCATTTTGATAATGAACGTTATCGTCGCCCGTGCCGTGGATGTACAATAGGTTTTGGTTCGATTGTAGTTTGTGCGCGTGCGTGATGGGCGAACCAGCTACAAAGTCTTCACGGTTTTCTTGCGGAATACCCATGTAGCGTTCTTGGTAAATGTTATCGTAGGTCAATTGGTCGGCTACGGCAGCTACAGCAATGCCTGTTTTGAACAAGGCAGGGTATTGGAACAACAAGTTGAGGGTAGAAGAACCACCGCCGCTCCATCCGTGTACGGCTACGCGGCTGGTATCAATGAACGAGTTTTTCTCAAACATAGCTTTGGCGCCCATCGCCATGTCACGAATATTGATGACGCCAATCTTACGATAAATGGCTTTTCTCCAGTTTCTTCCGCGGGGTGAGGGTGTGCCACGGTTGTCAACCGATGCGTAAATGTAACCATCTTTGGCCATGTCACCAGCGTAGAGTCCATTGCGCCCTGTTCCCCAGCTATCGCGGACGGTTGCGCTGGCAGGTTCGCCATAAACTGTGAAAACGATTGGGTATTTTTTGGTAGGGTCAAAGTTGGCAGGTTTTACCATCCAAGCATCCAACTCAATGCCATCTTCGGTTTTTACTTTAAAAAACTCCACTCGTTTGGGGGCATCGGCTTTGGCTGCTAATTTTTTTGAAATATCGTCGGCGTCTTTCAAAGCTTTGTGTTCAGGTAAACGAATCCACTCATTCATGGGCGATGTGTTGGCATTGGAAAACGAATGCGAAGCCCACATGGCGTTAGGGGAGAGGTCGTAGCGGTGCGAGCCCGACTGGTCAGCAGGGGTAACGCGCTCTGCTTTTTTGCTGCCATCGAGTGGGGCACGGTACAAATAACTCTGCGTGGCATTTTCGGGCGAGGCCATAAAATACAACTGATTATTTTTTTCATCGACCAACACCACCGAAATAATGTCATAGTCGCCAGCAGTGATGCACTTTTCACTTTTACCGTCGCGGGCTACGCGGTACATGTGACGCCAGCCGTCTTTTTCGCTCATCCACAAAAACTCTTTTCCGCCGTTGATCCAATCCCAACCTTCGGGCGTTTCGCTCCACGAATAGCTACTTTTGGTTTCTACCCAAGCATCGTCGCGGTCGGTATAAAACTGGGTAGTTTTTCCAGTTTTGATGTCGGCTGCCAAGATGCTCGACTCATTTTGTTTACGGTTCAACTGCTGCATAATGAGTTCATTGGCACTTCCCCATTCCATGCGTGGAATGTAGGTATTGCCAGGGTCACCAGGGGTGTTCATCCATTTGGTGAGGCCACCGTTGGCATTTACTACCCCAATTTTGTAAGGAGAAGGGCGTTCACCTACTTTTGGATATTCTACTGGAACGTTGAAAGCGTAAATGGAGTCGGTATTGTTAATCATCAAGAAGTTGCGGATTTTGGTGGCATCAATTTGCCAATACGCAATGTTTTTGCTGTCGGGGCTCCAACGGAAACCATCGCGGCAGTCAAATTCCTCCTCATATACCCAGTCAAACGTACCGTTGATGAGGCGGGTGGTGCCGTCTTTGGTGAGTGCGGTAATTTTGCCCGTGGCAAGGTCTTCCGAATACACATTTCGCTCACTTACGTAAGCTACTTTTTTACTATCGGGAGAAAACTTGGCAAACATAAGCGACGAAACGGGGCGGCCTTTCCCGACTTGGGTAAGGGTATTTTTATCTAAGTCCAAAACCCAATAATCACCGCGTGTATCGTAGCGCCAAACGCGTTGGGTATTGGTATAGATGAGGACTTTACGGAAATCGTTAGAATACGTGTAACTACGTACGTTCAAAGGGTCGGTTTTGCCCGTTGGTGTAAGTTGAGCGGCACTTACGACCACTTTTTTTTGCAAATCAGGCAGGTTATACTGGACAATTTCCTTGTTTTCTACGCGGTAATAGGCATTGCCGTCTTTGGTCCACTGGACACCACGGTTGAATTGTGCGAATAACGTACTGCTGATGAAGAGAAGTGAAAGAAAAAATGAGGTGTGTTTCATTGGTTACGGTATTTAGCCATTGCTTCTTTTATTTTAACGATTCGATTTTCGGGATTTGGGTGCGTGCTTTGAAACTCGGCGGGGCGCTCGGAGCCACCAGCTTGGGCCAAAATTTCCATGACCTGAATCATTGCTTCGGGGTCGCGCCCTGTTTGAATCATGTACTTAACCCCAAAATCATCGGCTTCCAATTCGTCATCGCGTCCGTATTTTAGGTTCATTAAGTTCGCGACATACTGGGCGATGTAAGCGCCGCTACTGGGGGAGTTTGGGTCAGACATCACGGTCGAAGCCGCTCCTGCCAATCCACCTACCAATTCTTGCTTGGCCATTTGCTGGGCCGAATGCCGCCCTACCACGTGCCCAATTTCGTGTCCCAAAACTCCCGCTAATTGGTCTTCAGTTTTGAGTCGTTTGAGCAAACCCATCGTGATAAAAACCTGTCCGCCTGGGATGGCAAACGCGTTGATGGTTTCGGGGTCAGCCAAAACGTGAAAGTCAAATTGGTAAGGAGAGTTTTTGGCTTCGGTATTTTGAACGATGCCTTGCCCTACTTTTTTGGCCAAAAATTGCACTTTTTCATCACGGTATAGGCCGCCATACTCGGCCGCCATTTGGGGCGCACTTTGTAAGCCGATGGCAACTTCTTCTTCGGGCGTGAGACTTACTTGTTGCTTTTTGCCCGTCACGGGATTGACTTGGGTTTTGCTGAAATACCCAAAAAGCGCCACGACAGCCATGATAATCCCAATCAAAAGCCGTCCACCAATTCGCGTACGTTGCATAGATGTTTAGGGTTGAAAATCGAACTTCCCGAAAGGTACAACTTTCGGGAAGTTGAACGGTGAAAAGTATTAAAATAGAAGCCCCGCAATCGTAGCCGACATGTAAGAGGCTAATGTGCCACATATCAGGGCCTTAAAGCCCAAACGTGCCAAGTCAGACCGACGGCTCGGAGCCAATTCACTGATGCCACCTACTTGAATGGCGATGGAGCTAAAGTTGGCAAAACCACAAAGGGCAAAACTGGCAATCGCAATTGTTTTGGGGTCGAGTGTTTCTTTGATTTTTACAAGGTCAAGGTAGGCTACAAACTCGTTAATAACCATTTTGGTGCCCATCAACGAACCCGCAGCTTCTACGTCTTTGGCTGGAACACCCATCGCCCACGCAAAAACAGAGAACACTTTACCTAGAAGAAAATCGAGGCTTAATTGTGGAAAAGCAAACAATCCACCTGCTTTGCCAAGGCAATAATCAAGAAGGCCAATCAAGGCGATAAAACCAATCAGCATCGCAACCACGTTGAACCCTACTTTAAGTCCTTCGCTGGCTCCTGCCGCAATGGCATCGAGGAGATTAGCGTGGGCTTTTTTGATTTCTAATTTTACAACCCCTTTGGTTTCAGAGTTTTCTGTTTCGGGAAATACAATTTTGGCAATTACCAATGCCCCTGGCGCAGCCATCAAACTGGCCGCAATTAAATAGGGAGCAGGTACACCTAATTTGATATACGTTGCCATCACCCCGCCCGCGATACAGGCAAAGCTACCCGTCATGGAAGCCAAAAGTTCCGAGTTGGTCATCCCTTTTAAATAAGGCTTAATCATGATTTGGGCTTCCACTTGTCCCACAAAAGCCGAGGCTACGTTTGACAAAGCTTCAGCACCGCTGACGCCCATCAACCATTTCATCAGGCGTGCCAATACCGCCACAATGCGTTGCATCAGGCCAATGTGATAGAGCATATTGACCAATACCGCCACAAAAATGATGGTAGGAATAATGCTAAAGAAAAAGATAAAGCTATTGCTTTCACCAAATGCTTTGCTGAGAACGGTGGCATTGACCAGCGGACTAAATACAAACTCGGCTCCTTTGTCAGAAAAGCTCAGCGTTTTTTGGACAGCACGTCCGAGCCAGTCGAAAATATTTTGTCCGACGGTCGTTTTTAAAATAAATACGGCCAAGCCAAACTGCAAACCGAGCCCTACGCCAACCGTGCGATAGTTGATGGCTTTGCGGTTGTTAGACATGGCGTAAGCAATGCCCAAGATAAAAACGATACCAATGAGTCCAGTAAAACGTTCCATGAAGTGTATTTGGTGACTTATAGTTAGGTTTAAAGTTGATTGAATCAAGCGAGTAAAGATAGGAAGGGCATTTGTTTTTTGGTAATTCTTCGCCCTTTTTCCAAAAAATACTACCTTAATTTGCCCCAAATTGGGGTAAAATTTGAACGATAGTAGGACTTTCTACAACTATTTAGCAAGAATTTTAGGGTATTTTGCTTTACAGTTTGTAGTTTTATGGCTGGAAAATTAACTCATCCTATATTAATACCATGGCGTTATTCGATTTAGATATGATGCAGGGCCTCTACGCAAAACTCGGTGAACGAGTGGAGGCGGCTCGTAACGTAGTAGGACGTCCTTTGACCTACACAGAGAAAATTTTGTACGCTCACCTTACCCAAGGTGATGCCACTACTGTTTATGAGCGCGGCAAATCATACGTTGACTTCGGACCCGACCGTGTAGCTATGCAAGATGCCACTGCTCAGATGGCCTTGTTGCAGTTTATGCAGGCTGGCCGTCCGAAAGTAGCAGTTCCTTCAACAGTACACTGTGACCACTTAATTACTGCCCAAGTTGGGTCTTCGGAAGACTTAGGCAAAGCGGTAGTTGAAAACCAAGAAGTGTATGATTTCTTATCGTCGGTTTCTAATAAATACGGCATCGGTTTCTGGAAAGCAGGGGCGGGTATCATTCACCAAGTAGTGATTGAAAACTACGCTTTCCCAGGCGGTATGATGATTGGTACCGACTCACACACCGTAAATGCGGGTGGTTTGGGTATGATTGCGATTGGGGTAGGTGGTGCCGATGCGTGCGACGTAATGGCGGGCCTTCCTTGGGAGCTTAAATTCCCTAAATTAATCGGGGTTAAATTGACAGGTAAACTCAATGGCTGGACTTCTCCAAAAGATGTTATCTTGAAAGTAGCTGGTATCCTTACTGTAAAAGGTGGAACGGGTGCGATCGTAGAATACTTCGGTGAAGGAGCAACTTCAATGTCGTGTACGGGTAAAGGTACTATCTGTAACATGGGTGCTGAAATCGGTGCCACGACTTCGACGTTTGCTTACGACGAGTCGATGGAGCGCTATTTGCGCGCTACGGGTCGTGACGCCGTTGCTGACCTTGCTAACTCGGTTAAAGAACACCTTACGGCGGATGCAGGCGTTTATGATGAACCAGAGAAATACTTCGATCAAGTAATCGAAATCAACCTTTCGGACCTTGAGCCACACTTGAACGGGCCTTTCACTCCAGATTTGGCTACGCCAATTTCTAAAATGAAAGAAGCCGCTGCGGCCAACGGCTGGCCAACCAAAGTGGAGGTAGGCTTGATTGGTTCTTGTACCAACTCGTCGTACGAAGACATCGCTCGTGCGGCTTCATTGGCAAAACAAGTAGCCTCTAAAAATCTTAAAACCAAGGCTGAATTTACCATTACACCAGGATCTGAGCAAGTTCGCTACACGATTGAGCGCGATGGTTTCCTCGAAACATTCGATGAAATCGGCGCAAAAGTGTTTGCTAACGCTTGTGGACCTTGTATCGGTATGTGGGCACGTGTTGGCGCTGAAAAGCAAGAGCGTAACACCATCGTTCACTCATTCAACCGTAACTTCGCCAAACGTGCCGATGGTAACCCTAATACGTTGGCGTTTGTAGCGTCTCCAGAATTGGTGACTGCGTTGGCCATTGCGGGTGACTTGACGTTCAACCCATTGACGGATACACTAATCAACGAAAATGGCGAACAAGTAACCTTGGACGCGCCAACGGGTGACGAATTGCCACCGCGCGGTTTTGACGTAGAGGATGCAGGATACCAAGCACCAGCAGAAGACGGTAGTGGTATTCAAGTAGCAGTTTCTCCAACGTCAAATCGTTTGCAGTTGCTTGATCCATTTGCTGCTTGGGAAGGTACTGACCTTAAAGGTTTGAAATTGTTGATTAAAGCCAAAGGAAAGTGTACAACTGACCACATTTCAATGGCTGGTCCATGGTTGAAGTACCGTGGTCACTTGGATAACATTTCTAACAACTTGTTGATTGGTGCGGTTAACTTCTTCAATGAAAAAACGGACAACGTCAAAAGCCAAGTCACAGGAGAGTACGGGCCAGTTCCTGCTACCCAGCGCGGGTACAAAGCCGCAGGAGTGGGCACGATTGTAGTTGGAGATGAAAACTACGGCGAGGGTTCATCACGCGAGCACGCGGCGATGGAACCACGTCACTTGGGCGTTCGTGCGGTATTGGTAAAATCGTTTGCCCGTATCCACGAAACGAACTTGAAGAAACAAGGGATGCTGGCCTTGACGTTTGCGGACAAAGCAGATTATGACAAAATCAAAGAAGACGATTCAATCGACATCGTTGGATTGACAGAATTTGCTCCTGGCAAGCCACTTACGTTGGTTCTCAACCACGCTGATGGCTCAACCGATGAAATTACGGTAAACCATACCTACAACGAACAACAAATCGAGTGGTTCAAGGCAGGTGCGGCCCTTAATATCATTCGTGCGCAAGTAGCAGGAAATTAATATGATTTAGACTTCCCAAGTTGCCAAAACTTAGGAAGTCTTTTTCTTTTACAGACCATCCAAGATTGACTGATTAAGTTTGTGTCAAATTTGGATGGTCTTTTTGCATTCTTACAGACCTTCCAAGTTTGGCCATTTGTTGCAGATGAAACTTGGAAGGTCTTTTTGCATTCTTATAGACCAACCAAGTTTGGCTATTTGTTGCAGACGAAACTTGGAAGGTCTTTTGTATTCTTACAGACCATCCAAGTTTGGTTATTTGTTACAGACGAAACTTGGAAGGTCTTTTAACGCCCTGAAACCCTTTTCAAAAAGGCTGTAACATCTTCAAACTCTTGAAACAGGCTCTTCTCAAAAAAGTATTTACTACCAAGGAGCAAAAAGCGCATATTATTTTTGGCTAAACTCAAAACCCAACGGGAATTAGTAGAACTCTCACAGAATTCTACCTTACTCCAACAAACTCACCAAGCAGCAGAATCGTTTGCTCGGAAAATGGTGGAAAATTTGTAACTATCACAGCCAGCTAAAGTAAAGCCCCTTATAAATACGTAGCTTTGTTTGGGTGGGTCTTGAAAACATGGACACTCATTTTACTTTTAAGTAAAATTTGTATCTTTGTTGTATGAAGTTTGAAATCGTAGAATTAGAAGAGTTTTCTGGAAGGAAAGCGTCTGTTTATTCTGTGTGGATCAATGATGAAAGCACCACGTTGTTTGACCGATTTGTAGAAGAAAATCAAATGCAGCACCCACTGGAAATCCAATCTATCGTTGACCGTATCGAAATCATAGGGCATAGTACGGGGGCAAGGGAGCATTTTTTTAAACTCAACGAAGGTACGCTTGGAGATGGTATCTGCGCGCTTTATGATTCTCCCGATAAAAAACTACGATTGTATTGTATTCGTTACGGTGCTTCGTGCATTTTGTTGGGAGGAGAGGAGGAGGGTTGAAAAATGTACGAGCATTGCAGGACGATGAAAAACTTAAACAGGAAAACTACCTGCTGCGCTATATCTCCAAACAAATCACAAAAGCATTTAAATCAGAAGATTTACGCTGGACAACCGACGGAATGAGATTGGAAGGAAAATACATTTTTGAAGATTAACGCAATGAACATAGAACCAAAAAAATATCGAAGCGAAATAGTAGGGTCTTTAATGGCAAACCGTAATCCTACCGAGTTTGAGAAAACCAAGCGCAATATGCTCTTAGCAGCACGAATTGACGAAGCACTGAAGGCAAAAGGGTGGAGCAAAAAACAGTTGGCTGATACGATGCACAAAAACCCTTCCGAAGTGACCAAGTGGTTATCTGGTACGCACAATTTTACTTTAGAAACCCTCTATTTGATAGAATCTTATTTGGGGGTCACCCTGTTTGAAATCCCAAACACCACGCTTGTAACTGTATAACCTACCCAGCCAACCAAAGTAAATACCCTTATTGATGCGTAGTTTTGTTTGGAAGGTCTTTTAAGGTCCAGCAACCCTTTTCAAAAACGCTGTAATATCCTCTAAAAACTCTTTGGGTTTCTCGTAGTGGACATTGTGTCCTGTATTTGGATAAATTTTGTGTGTGATGAATTTTGAATGTTGCTGTTGTAGGGCAGCGTTATCTTTCTCGAAGGGAAAAAGGTCGTTGGGGGAAGTTGGGTCGATGATCAGGAGAGGAACGTGCAGGTTTCGATAAATAATTTTCGGTTCAATCAGTGACATTGATTTTCCAAACAAAGATGCTTTGGTGGGACGTAAAATGGTTTCTTTAAACTCAACCTCGTTGCGCATGTGAAATAGCTTCTCGACACCCGCCCCAATCGTCCATTTACCCTCCGAATCCTTTCCTAGCCAAGCCAACAGCTCAAACTGAGTGCCCGACGACGAATAATCGTAATAGGCTTTGTATGCCTCAAATTCTGTGTCAAAAGTAGCAGAGGCAAATCTATCCGTAAATATACTTTTTACTTGAGCATTCAACGTACTATCAGGCAGTTGATGGTAGTGGGTGTTGGTGGCTACCGACCCGCCGTCTTCGAGGACCAAGCCTAGTACCTTTTCGGGATAAGCGTCATAAAATGCCGTAGCAATGAAACCTCCCCTTGACCAGCCTCCAATGACCGCTTTGGGCAGTTTTTTGACCGACATTAGGGTGTTAATATCGTCGGCGATGTGATAAAGCGAGACGTCGTGAGTGGGAATGGGAGTTTGGCCGTGACCGTAATAATCAATCGCAATGACGTAATACCTTTTTTGAACCAATTCTTTTGCAAGGTCAGCAAATTCGTAGGCATTAGTGAAGCTACCATGCACCCAAATGAAGGGGGT
Source organism: Runella defluvii (assembly GCF_014195535.1). Classification (GTDB taxonomy): domain Bacteria; phylum Bacteroidota; class Bacteroidia; order Cytophagales; family Spirosomataceae; genus Runella; species Runella defluvii. The sequence continues at coordinate 90,491 of NZ_JACIBY010000012.1, forward strand.
ATGTCGCGGATTTCCCCATTCGAGGTAGTGCATTTTTACGTTTTTGGTATGCACGAACCCGCCGTGTTTTTTCTCAAATTGTGTAAAATCAACCCGAGCACTATCGTACTTGGCTTTGATATTAACTGGGTGAGAAGGGCTTTCTTGCGACCAAAGTAGGAGGGAAGAGAAGCCAAAAAACAAAAGGAATAACAATAGTCGCATGGTGTGAAAAAGCTGACAAGAGATTATAAAACGGAGCGTATGGCAACTCATGTTCTCATCAGCATTTACTCCGACGTTTTTTTAGTAGTAAAGCAGGAGTTAATAGTTACACTAATTAGCTTTGTTAACTGTAATTTTTTTGTAATCAATGCATAATGTTAGTGTGAACATTCTGAAATATGTTGCTGAAACGTATGTGGAATATTTTTTACTTTTTACAGCATTTTGTTTGTTGGAGTTCTGATTTTTTGGGAAATATGCTATCCTTTTTATAAACAACTACAAAAAGGGTAAGGCATAAAACAATTTGTAGAACCCATAAGAATTTTGTAGTCTTAACAAACCTCTTGTTACTATTCTTGAAATTATAATATTTCTCCCAACCCCACCCTTTTCCGTCTAATTCTGATGGGTTTTCAAGGTAATAATTTTCAATTTTTAACAGATATTCACCTATCCACTTTATATTGTCATAAATAAAAAGTACGCTTATGCCATATACTAACGTGGAAATAAAGGGTATAAAACTGATTGCAATCAGAAGCTGAAATTCTTCATCTCGTATATTTGCTAAAACCCATCCAGCCACTCCAGTAATGATAGTGATTGAGTACTTTTCTCTAGAGTTGGCCTCATCCAATAGCTTCCCCACTTCATTATTCAACTTTCCTACTTCTAGTTTGAGATATTCCTCTTGTTTATCCTCCAAACGGATTTTTTCAGGTTCGTTTGTTTGTGCCATAATTCTTTTGTTTGCCTTAAAAATGAAATTTAACAAGCATAATTTGTTCAAAATTAGATACTTATTTATTTGTTGACAAGGCTTTAATTAATTCTTTATAGTCCTTTTTCAAACTATCATTCTCTTTCTTAAGCTCAATCACATAACGCGTCAATTCTTCTACTTTTTCCAACAATTTTGCCGTCATTTCCTGCGTACTGACGCCCTTTTCAACCGCTTCGCTTGCGGTGGGGATGCCAGGCAAATGCTCATGCTCTTTAATATATTCATCTAACTGTGCTAATGGCATTAATACATAGCCTTTTTTAAAAACTCTGTCTGCCCATTGATTTTCAGATTTGTATTTCATCTTAAAGTTAGAAACAATAAACTCTCCTTTCTCTCCCAGCTCAAGGAAATCCAATCCGTTAATTTTTAGGGCAGGTTGATTAAATGCCGCCCGCATGTTGATCACGCCTTTAACTTCTAAGCGGAACTTTGGGTCATGAACTCCGATGCCAACTTTGAGGTTGTTATTCTCAAAATCTCCAAGAACGATGGCGTCATTGATAGAAACACGTGCATTGTAGCCAATGGCACCGGAACGTTGAAGCGTACCCATATTAGCTCCAAAACCATTAGCGCTACTGCCAAGAAATACATTTCCTTGACCTGATGTAATTCCTATTCCTGCGGTACTTCCTAAAAAGGTGTTGTTTGAACCTGTCGTGTTGGTTCCTGCATTTGTACCTACAAACATATTGGCTGTGCCAGTCGTGTGAATAAGCTTATTTGTACCAAGTTTAATTACATCTGTCGGCAAAGTCGTTGATACTTCTGCTGAATACATTTGTTGAACCTCTACGGCTGATAATGCACGATTATATACTCTTACTTCATCTAACGAGCCTGAAAAATAATAAGGGCCGAATGTTAAACGCCCTATAGCTAGAGGTGTGTTGAGCGTATTTAAAGTTACGTTAGTGCCTGTTCTTTGTAATGCACCATCCAAATAAAGTCTCATGGTGCTTCCGTCATGGGTAAATGTCATCAGATGCCAACGACCGTCGTAGTATTGCAAATCATCTGTTACAGCAATCATATTAGTGTTTGTGGCAAAAAAGCCTAAATACCTGGTAGGGTTAATATTATCAGTATAAGTACCTAAAATACTCGAATTATTGGTGGTTAATGCTCCCCATGAAAGCATATATTGGGGTGAGCCTGAGGGCAAAGTCGTTTTAAACCATAACGACATGGTTCTTGCGGCATTTCCAGTTAAAATATCCCAACTTGCTGTAATACATCCATTCGAGCCATTGAATAAATAAGCTTGTCCTACATTTCCATAGCGGTCTATTGTAGGGGTAACTCCACCCACAATAGTACCGTTACGGCCGTTACCGCTGGCATCGTTTACATTGCCAGTAAAAGGGTAATAGGCTACCAAGCCATTGGTAGGGGCTTGTGAAAAAATGGGGCTATTAAAAAAGGTGAGCCCCAGCAATATCAAAACGATTTTTGTTGAATAGTTCATAGTTACCTCATTTAAAATCATGGTAAAATAATTGTACCGCTATTGTCATAAACTAAATACCCTGCTCCTTTGATAATCAGCTTGGCATAGCCAATGGAGTTTACATTTACTTGATGGTTGATAAACACTTCATCATTTACGGTGGGTACCCTCCCGCACATCCAGGTATTGGGGTCGTTCCAATCGCCTACTTGTTTGGAAATGATAACATCACCCGTCAGACAGCCGGATATACCACCAATGAGAATGGATGCTGTTCCCAAATTAGGACAGTAGGTACTTTGGCAAGTGGCTGTAAAGACCGTAGATGAACCGTAAACGGGTACATTGGTAGGCGTACCGATATTGCCCGATGACCAATTAACCGTGCCATCCGTACACCCAAAAGCAAACAATGTGACCGATTGGCCATACCTGACAGAGGGCGAGGAATCCAACGTTTTAACGGAAAGTTGTACGGCAGGACATTGAATGATGGAAACCGTAGTGCGGGCAAAACCATTAGTGGCACAGCCCGGTACCACGCACTGAGCCGTGTATTGGGTAGTTGCCGTAGGATTTACGACAATTTGGCTGCCGTTTTGATTCACGGGTTGCCACTGAATACTCCCCCCCATACAGCCCGTAGCCAAAAGCGTGCTTGGTTGGCTCGGGGCTACCGCCTCCGGGCTTGCCGTTACCGTTGGGTGCGGGCTGCTGCCTTTTATCTGCTTACTGATACGATTGCCGTTGGCATCGTAGGTAAAAGTAATAAGTCTCTGACTGAACCCAAATTGGGACAATAATAATACTATTAATACAGGTAAGATCTTCATATATTTATTCATTATTTACCAATCTTAGCTTGTCCTCTAAAGTATATTTTATATGGTGTGCCATTTCCATAAATTTCAGAACCAACAGCAGTACCAGCATTACGCCACAAAGTTGCTTTTGGTTTATAGTCAAAATCTAAATCATCGTATCCAGCAGTTGCTTCTATTGTATTAATATTTACTAAAGTTAATTTTATTTGACCAAGCACTAATGCTCTATCATCGAATTGAGCTAGTCGTACGGGAGTGAAAAATTGGAAATATTTTGATGATCCAACGCCATTTGGGAAATCATTTGCAGAAATATCGCTAAAATCATACCCATTTAATGGTACTGAGACAGCATGCCCGCTACCATATTGATACCAAGCTTTAGCTCTCTCAAAACCCCAAGTGCCACCTTTATGGATAGCTTTTGACATATGGTTAAACATCATCACAAAAGCGCCTGTCATTGCACCATTTTGAAAGTTGCCCCCCGTGAGCTCTGAGGTCACTCCACCAACAATTGCCGCTGCAGCAACTTTACTTCCAAAATCCGGAAAGTTATCTGCAATTAAATCTTCTGTTCCACCAGATATTGCTCCTGTAATAAATCCGTGAATAAACCGCCCACCTCTTGCTTCAGTCATTGTCCCTTGCACCGTCGCATGTCCTAATACTTTAATGCCATAGTATTGTGTCTTTTCTAACATGGTGGCATTGTCTGCTAATTTGCCAGCCCATTGTCCCACTCCATACGTTAATCCCGCACTTGCGGCACCTATTATTGCACCTTTAAACCCCGATTTTAAGGCGTCTCCAAGCCCACCACCATTGAGTAATGTTCCTGTGACATTTGAAGCAAATCCTGCGGCGGCTCCTGATTTAGCAGCCACAATCCAAGAATTAGCACCAATTCCTCCAGTAAAATAGGTTACAGCGATTGCCACGGCAATTGTTAACAATGGTTTCCAGTTCTCTTTTACAAAATTTACGACCGCTTTAATCGCTTTAAAGATTTTCTTAAAGAAATATCCGCTTGGGTCGGTATAACTTAGGGGGTTATTCCCAACATAACTATACCGATTTAAATCCTGTAAATCAGTCATGTCCTGCACAAACGGATCGGGCTGTAAGAAACGGCCCAATACCGCATCATACACCCGTCCATTCATGTCAATCATGGCAAAGAGGTCATAATGCTCATGGTTGGTAAAGCCTCTTTCGTGGCTTCCGTTGTAGCTTGCAGTCAGCGGAGTCCAATCGGCATTTCTCCGCTGTCCCCACGCATCAAAACTCATTTCTTCCAGCAATACGCCTCCTGCTCCCGTAAAACCTGTGTTGGATCCTAAATGGTCTTTGAGGTAGTATTTGAGGGTCGTGGTGGTAGTTGCTCCCTGTGTTTCCACTACCTGCATTCCAATGCCACCGATAAAATGGGTGGTTTTGGTTTTGCCGTTGCTGAAGGTTTCAATCTCGGTAATGCCGCCTATGTAGAGTTTCGTGCGCGTCAGTACGTTGCGTACGTACATTTTCTGCATGATACGTTGCTGATCGGGACCGTAAAATACCTCTACCCGTGCGGTATCGTTGGAGATTACTTTTACTTTATTGAACGAGGTGTAGGTCGTGTTGATATTGAGCGTAAAGGAACATTGTACGTTGGCGTTGTTGGTCCGCACGTTTAGCAATCGGTGCGGGCCGTTGTTTACCCCGCCGTACTCATAATATCCCACGTCCGATTTGTAGGTGATATTGCCCAGTTCGTCGTAGGTAAGGGTCGTGGCCGTAACGTTATCAATTTTTGTCTCTTTCAAACGATTGACCTCATCGTACAAAAACGACTCGGTTTTGTTCCGTTTTTCATCCCGCCGTTGGGTCAGGTGCGCCAAGTCGTTGAATTGATAGGTAAAATGCTGCAAAGTAGTGGTGTTGTAATACGAACGGATGGATTGCAGGTACTGCGTAGCGGCTTCAAACTGCTGTTCGGTTCTCACGCCGTTGCCAAACTCCTGCAACAGAATATTGCCTTTGGCATCCATCGCATTCACTCGCCAAAAAAGACTGTTGTCGGCGTTGTTTCTTAATTCCGACAAATACCCGTACGCATTATAGACATTCTTCAGCACCAAACCTGTCGCGGGATAGCTCAACGTATTGGGTCTTCCCTGCGCATCATACGTGTTTGAAGTGGTGTACGTCTGACCGTTTACCGTAACGGTTTCCTGATTCTTTCGCCCCAGATTGTCATACGAAAAGGTATGAGAAGACACATAGCTGCTGACCGCGCTTAGTTTTCCAATGCCTTTGTTGCCCGTATCGTAGGTATTGGTCGTCGTACCGTCCACATCCACACGGGTCAACATTCGTCCCAAAATATCGTAGGTCATCGTCACGACATTGCCGTTGGGATAGGTCTGTTTAATCAATTCGCCAAAACCGTTGTATTCGTACAGGTACGTCCCCATGTCGGGGTCAATCATCTTGGTTTTTAACCCCCGGGCATCGTATTCGTTGGTAGTGGTATTGCCTTTGAAGTCTTTGATGGTCAATACCCTATCACCGGCATCGTAGGTAAAAAACACATTGTTGCCCTCATTCCAACGACTTTCCACTACCCGATCTTTAACATCCTCTACATCGGTTTTCTTTTGATTTTTGAAATTGAAAAAATCAGTTATCGGCCCTCCATAGGCTGACGTAGCGGTGCGAATTCCGCCCGTTTTGGTCTCTTTCATTGCCACAACCCGCCCCAACACATCCAATTCTTTTTGGGTGTAGCCAGTCGAGGTTTCTCCTTCGTAGTAAGGAAAATTGTCTTTGATTATTTCCCGAACATCGGGTGAATCCGTTCGGCTAAAGGTATGATCTATCAGCACCCATCGCCCGTCGAACCCCTTCGATTTTGTCTGCACTCCCCGATTGTAGGAATCAAAATGCTCTACTGAAATCTGCCCAACGCTATTTTGGGTATAAGTCAGGAAAACGGCATTGGCAGGGCTTTGAAAATTCGCCGCGCTTGCTTTTCGGTACGAAATGGCTTTCCAAGTTCCATCAGGCATAGTTTCTTTGATTGCCCTTGAAAACCCATCGTATTCAAAGGTAGCAGTTAGCCCATTGGCATCGGTTTGGGTCAGTGGCAAGCCAAATTTTTGTTCATAGGTAGCTGTAGCAGTATGGCCTAATGGGTTAACCGTTTGAACGACAAAGCGTTTGGTGAGGGCATCAAAGGTCGTTTGGAGGGTTCTGTTTTGAAATACTGAACCCGTCCAGGTATTGGTAGTGCTTTGCGTAATATTGCCGAATGTGTCGTAGGTGTAAGTTTTTATGACCCTTTTATCAGCGGCCAGATTGGCATCGGAGGTTTCTTTGGTCAGTAAACCGGTCGTCGCATCGTATTCAAAGGCAGCCTGCCGAACTTCCGTCGTAAGATTCGGGGCAATTTTATGAACGGTGGCTTGGGTGAGCCGCCCCAATAACCATGATGCCGTATTGTCGGTGTAGACGTTGACCGTTGAATCCTTAAAACCTTGTCCGTAATCAGCGACAATGTACGTGGGATTCCCATAGGCATCGTTTAATTTTCGGGTTTTTCGGGTTTTGGTATTGACAAAATCTTCAATGACTTCTTCCTGTTCGTAGGCATGAAAGCTCGTGGGGTTGACCGTTGGATAACCAATCAAGACGGGATTGTGCGCCGTTCGTGAGATTAAGACGTTGTTTTGGTAAAATCGTTCGGTTTTAATAACCGTTTCGCCCGTATATTTCCATTGGTCACCCCCCTGACGGTAATAGCGTACGTCATAGATTCCCGTGATGGTGTCCGTTTCAATAATCTTGGTAAACCCTCGGAAACCACGCCCTTCTACGTTGATGGTCGCTCCGTTGTAGTGGTATTTTTTGGCCGTCTCGTCGCCCGTGGTAGTGATGGTTTTGATTTTTGAAACCATGTACAGCGGCGACTGAATATCCACATTCGGGAATGTTACCTGCCCTGCTTTCTCATAAAGCGCCGAATTGAGCAGGTTATCATATTTGATTTCAGTGGACAAGCCCGCTCCATTCGTTATTTTCTTAATGGTAAAGCCCTGACTTTGCCGCATCCTTTGGACAAACCATTTGTTTTCCAGGGTATTGAAATACAGAAAATCGCTGTGGGAGCCTTGCTGGAAATTACCCGTGACGGGCTTGGGATTTGTCCCGGTGTCTTTGAAACGCGCCAAAGGCCAAACATCGGCCAATGGAGAAGAAAAGTCATTAAATCCGAATTGACCTTTATTCAGGTATGTTCGGCTGGTACCATTGACAGTTTCATAGAAAGTCAAATCCACCAAACCATCCGCATTGAAATCATTGGGGAAAACATTGGGATAGGTACTGATGATTGATACAATCTTAGTGATATGTGCCGATTCAAACTTTTTATCACCCTTATTGGGAATGATAACTACTTTATTACTGTCGGGTTTAATCACTAAAACCTCGGGTAAATTGTCGGCATTCAAATCTACCAAAGCAATCTTATTGGTTGCGCCTATCAGCCAAGGTGTCTGAAGACTTTGGCGCTGCCCTGCCGTAATTCTCGCTCTAAATTGATTTTTACGAGTACCCACATCGGCTACGGTTCGATTGGCCTCCGGATAAATGATTACATTATCGCCGGTTACTTTATCAAAAATGAATATATCCGTCAGCCCGTCGCCATTGATGTCATCAAAAAATTGTTCCGGTGCTGCGCTGTTTGGCCAGCCTGCATTATAACCGCTGAGGTTGAGCGCAGGCTGAACCACTGTACCATAATAAGCCTGAACGGTGGCGGTATTGGTCGGTAGATTGACGGCGATACGTGCTTCAGTCAGGATGGGTTTATTCGTCCCGGCTTCGGTTTGCAGGTCAATAAAATCAGAAATGCCGTCTTGGTTGATGTCCACGATATAATCATCCCAAACCGAATCCCCAATCGTACCCAACTTCGTATAATAAGTACACGGGTAAGTATAAGTTGCCCCGGCTACGGGGACAGGAGGGTTAGAAACAAGAAATAAGCTGTTGGTCGTTCCGGGAGTAGTTGGGAGCCAGGTAACAATGATGTCATTGATGTTATCGCCGTTTACCTCTCCGGTTTGTACCCGTAAATTACTGCCGCCTCCGGGAATACTTGTCGTACTTCCGCTGGATGGCGAGAGAGTAAAATCACCGCTGCCATTGTTAATATAGAATTGAAATACGATGTCAGCCGTGTTGGCCGGAATATCCCAAGTCGCAATATCGGTCATCCCGTCTCCGTTAAAATCGCCGAACAGTCTTTTTTCGGCGGTCGTGTTGGGGATGGTGTTTACTACTTTGGGGGTTCCTAAGCCTAATTCAATATTGGACCAATCAAAAACTGTCGGTTCTAAACAAACCTGAGGAGTGCTGCCATCACATTCCTGCATTTGGGTAAGTAACGAGTATTGGTTGTAGGTGTAAGAGAGCTTGTATTCTCTCACGAGTGTGGTCTGATAGAACACCTGTACCGCACTTAATCGCTTTTGGTAGGTATTTTTCTGTTGATAACGAATGCCGTACACCTCCGATTTGTCCGGGCGGGTCTCCCATACAAATTGAATTTTATTATAAGGAGTAAGTGAACCGGCAGCATTGCCGGTATATTCAATTTTATCGGGGTAAACTTCCCCCGTCGTTGCATCCTGTGTATAAGAAAAGGTCATGTAATTTCCTTTTCGGTCTTCGATGCGATTGACCAACCACTGATACGCTACATTTTTGGTCGGGTCAACAACACGGCTGTTGGTGGTATTGCCATATTCAAAAATCAACCCTGATTTAGTAAAAACCTTAAAATACTGAGGACTCAGCGTAGAAGCATTCTCATATAAAACTACTTTACTGAAACTGTTTTGCTCGGTATAGTAAACCGTCTGGTTGTTTCCGTAATTATCGTCGAATGGGATACTCGTATTAACAGATTCAGGTGCCAAAACCAATCGTTCTCCATCTAAACTGAATCGGTCAGATTTATTGTAGGCAATGCCCAACGAAACCGCCTTGGTTTGCTGATTGGCATCAGCTGTTTCGTCTTGAGCGCGGGTCTTTGAACTTCGCGTAATACTCGAAAGTCCACTCAACGACCAGCCCAAGCCCACAAAACTATTACCTCCCTGACTGCTGTAACTCAAACCCACTTTGGGCTGTAACCCGGCCGTTCCGGCAGGAATTACAAAAGGGATATAATAAGTAGCTGCCCCTCCATCCGAAACGCCAAATGAACCTTGGGTATAGCCGAAGTTATTGCCCGGCACGGGTGCTTGCGCAATGAGATTTGTAGCAGTAAGATAAAGTAAAAAATAGCCTAAGAAACGCGAGATGTACAGGTGTGGCATAGGTTAGAGCGTATCGTTGAGGATTCGGCTTCTAAGCTACTAAAGGGCTATTTTAACTCCAAGAAAAAAAATAAAATGTTATCAAGTGGTAAGAAAAAAAGCAATAAAAAAGCCCCTCAAAACAGCTGTCTTGAAGGGCTTTTTGTGGTCACGTAGGGACTTTTTAGACCTACAAAAACCGCTGTTTTAGCCATTATAAGCCCATAGCTTATTGAATGCACCCCAATTTGAACCCATTACCCACAAAAAAAAAGAGGTAATGCCGCAAATCTGGCTAAGGGTACACTATCCGACTTTCCCAATAAAACATTTATTTGTTTATCCTTCTCAATAACTTGCCCTTTTAAAAAGTTCACCATTTCTTCTAAGTCAGATAAACGACGTATTAGATAATTGTCTTCACTTTTAAAGGGAGTTTCCGTTTGTAATACTACAGTATTACTATAGCCAGCTTTTTGCATTACATCATTAACGGTTACGCCAATCACCTTTGCGTATTTTTCAATAGTTTTTGGGCTAACATTCGCCCGTTTGTAGGTCGCGTACACTGATTGTCTGTCAATTGATAGTAGTTCAGCAAGTTGTTCAGCAGACAGTTTTTTTTCATCTGCTAAATTCCTGATAGCCAGTCCGATGTGAATTTCATTCATACTATTATTAAAATTATTTCAGTTAAAGTATTGCATTTTGTAATATTATACTATTACATTTGTTCAACAAATCGCCACGAATCGCAACGATTTACAACAAAATAACGCAAAACCTAAATAAAAGTGCAAGGTCAAGACGATTTTTTTTGTATGAAGAAAACTTACCAAACGTTGACATTGGAGCAAAAACGGCTCCTTGCCAAAGAGTTGTACGACTATCACGATAGCATTGTACAGACTCAAATTATGTCCGAATATTCGGAGAAGTACAATGTCGGACATCGGACGTTCAAAGAGCAAATTGCCGAACGGCGTCAGATGAAAGAATCACAAGCCCAATTTGTGATCGAGTCATTAATCCCTCACACTTCGCAACTAGGTATTCGTGAATTGTTTCGCCGCTTATTCGATGCCGAACCCGAAGCGTTTGGCTACATTATCGACGCTGCGGATGCGCTTGCCCTTGAAGAATCGGAGAGTTTGTTTAATCGCTGGAAACACAAAAAACTATTGCCAAGCTAATGAAAATTACAATCAACATCAACTTAGACGTGGTCAAAGCGATTGCCGTGAGCGCAATAGCTTTCTTTCCAGTCGTAAATTATGTGCTTTTCGGCGGCTCTCCTTGGTGGGCATTGATTTGGGCCACAATCGTTTTGTTTTATACTTCCAAGAAATAGCGCCATGACTAATATTGAACTACGAATACAAAATCTTCAAAAGGAGAAAGCACGCCTAATTCTTGAAAAGGGCGAACTGGAAGCCAGGTATAACAGCATTGATGAGCGCCCCAAGTGGGTATTTTGGCTAGTTTTCCGAAATAAGTACGAGTTATTGAACGCGCTTCAAATGCAAATCAGGGCTGTGCAAGATTTTATTGATGACATAAACCGTAACCTTCGATTTCTGCACCGAGCCAAAGCAGCAACCGACGAATCTGAGAATAATGGCCATTGGAAGATGAAAAATTGACCAACAATTCTTTGAGGTATCATCATGAAAATCATACCAAGAATTAAAGAAGAACTTACGGAAGCTGAGAAAATCAAGGAAACCGCCCATCAGTATCGTCAAGGGCTTTGGCTTGGTTATCACAAACGAAAAACCGACGAACACCGCATTAAAGATTTTCATAATTATATGCTAAAAATGGCGGATGAATGGGAAACGAAGTACCTAAAAAAAATAGGCCATGAACCTGGGTGATATGTACGAATTGGCCATGGCCAAATTGAATGACGACCCTCGTAATACCTACCTACTACAACACATAGAGCGCTACGTAATTGCCCTTGAGGCAGAACATCACCGACTCACTACCGAACTTGAAACTATCAAAAACGCCGACCGAAAACGTGAACTTGGGCAGTTGGCCAAACAAGTTATTCTTCAATTAGAACTACAATCTTTCGAGTCACTTTAATACCAAAATCAAATCAAAATCATGGCTTTTCACGAAGACAATTCTACGGTCTTTTTCACCGTCTATGACTCAAAACTTACGCGACGTTTTGAGTCTCCCAACAACAAAACCATTTCCCGTATCAATCGCAATGGTCGCCAGGTACACGAGCAATACTTCAAAGCCATTGAAGGAATGCTCTATGACATCGAACTAAAAGAATCCGATTTTGGCCGTCAATGGTTCCTATGGTTTCAAGACGGCATGGATAAGTTTGTTCTGCAACTTGATTATCGTTCTAAGGAAGCGAAGGATTTCTTTTCGAGACTTCCAAACACCAAACTTGATTACTACATCCGAACCGAAGTATTCAAGAACGAAAAAGGGAAAACGCAATTATTCACCAAACAAGGCAAATCATCGGTACCATCGGCTTTTACGATCGACAACCCAAATGGCCGTCCCCAAATGGTAGAAACTATGGACGCTGAGGGCAAAAAGAAATGGGATGATACGGCTCAAATGAAGTTTTACGAAGAGCTCGTCGCCAAAATAAACGAAACTCTGTATCGTCTCCACGGCATCCCCGCGCGTCTGCGTTCGGCCAACACTCCCGAACAAAGTTTCTCTACTCACGACGCTGAACAATCCGACCCGTTTGATTTTCCCGACGTTGGCCAAGACCAAGACAGACCTTTCTAAATCATTCTTCATTTTTTTTCAAATCAATAAACAACTACAATTATGCAAGTCCTAGTACCTGGGCACAGATATGTTGCTCACAATTTTGAAGACAAAAACGGGCATGGCCAAACCATCCAGTTTATTCACAAAGAGCCAAAAGGAAATCCAACACAGCTTGAAACAGTTTCGGATGGCACAACCAATGAAGAACTACTTTCTATTCTTATCGACCGCATGGCTTTTCTCCAAAATGCGTTTCCGTGTCGCGAAAACGCTATTGTGATTACCAAGTTAGAAGAATCTTTGATGTGGCTCAATAAGCGCACCGCAGACCGATTGAAGCGCAATGTTGAAGGAAAGCAAATTGCATAGCTATGCCATCCAAAATCTGCCCACAATGCAACAAAGTATTTACGCCGCTTATTCAGTGGCGTAAATACTGTTCAAACGCTTGCAATCAAAAAGCGTATAAGGCCCGTAAACGTCTCACCCAAAACGAACTGTAACAATGCACTGCTTTTTACAAATCATTGGCACCATCTATCGCGGTGAAAGCCCTTACGAAATGACTTTACCAATTAGTGATATACGTCGAATCATTAAGAATAAAAATGGCAAAGCAATCATTAGAACTATTGCTATCACACAAGAAGCCATCTACACAGAACACAACTACGATGATTTCATCGAGTCACTCGCATCATTTCAGAAAGTGGAAGTTATTGAAATCCTAATCAATTGACTAAACATCAAATAACTATGAGAAAACATGCTTTTTCATTCAACGAGACTTCTATGCCTTTTGCTTGGGGAATGGGCATTACTGATTTTGATATTGGAGATTACTTAGGTGTCCAATTGGATAATAAAAACACACTCTGTACCGCCGATCATATGTCAGCCGAATGCTTTGTAGTTCAAATTTTAAGCATTGAAAAAGGTTTAGGAAGAACACTGTTTTTAACAGATTTAGGCTTAATACCAGTAAGTAACCTTAAAAATGGGCAATTGTGTAAGGTTGATATGAGCCGACATCTATTTAGCCCTCCGATAAAAATTGCATTATCAAAGCTACTTGAAAAGTACAGAGCAAATGAAGGCTTTTAATCTCAGAAACTTTGATTTAAAAATTTTGGACTGGATCGTGGTTGATATTGTTCGAACTCAAGGTACAATTGATAGTGAAGCAGGACTTGGATGGGTTGCCTATGATGTATGTGTTCAAGTTACACAGGTTAATGATATTACTGTTTGCTTTGAGTTTAACAAAGAGCGCCATTTTGCTTTAAAAGATGATGTCAGACGAACTAATAGACGGCCGAGTCTATTTCAAGAACTTGACAAAATCATCTACATAAAGAAAGCTATACCATCTTGGGAACATAGTCTTTATCTACGAAATCAGGCGAAAGCCTAAATTGGTTTATCTAAGCGTCGGTTCCCGTAAAATACCCCCTAAATCGGCTGGAAACGGGGTTTTGTAAAAAATCAACTCCAAAATCACCATGACATTCAATCCTCAAAAACGCGATAAAACCCTAGATACCATCGTTGGCAAAACGTTGAAATGGGACTTTGCCCGAATTGCAAAATTCAAGCCACATTCGGTGGTAAGTACTCAGCGGTATGTAAAAACGACGGAGTACGAAGTAAGCGCAACGAGCAAGGCCAATCTACTCCAAAACAAGATGGATACGGGCTACAATGGCTACATGAGCGAGGCGACCCGTCGCCATGTCAAGGGGATTTTGGAAAATTGGTTGACAGCGATCGAGTTGAATGTAAGTATGGCTTTTCCCACGAGCTTCCCGTCAGAGAAAGTTTATCCGACGTTTGTGACCCTAACATTGCCTTGCAAGCAAATGCACGATGATCGAGACATCAAAGAGGATTGTTTCCATCCCTTTATGAATGAAATGATTCGCAATTGGAAGGTAAAAAACTACTTGTGGGTGTCAGAAACTCAAAAAAACGGCAACATTCACTTTCACGTACTTTTTGACAGGGCCGTACCAGCTTTGCGACTCCGACAAATTTGGAACAAGCACATCGACAAATTCCCTTATTGCTACGTTCAGGATTACGCTGATACCCAAAAGTATATCTATCGAAACGGTTTTTTTGTTCGTCCTGAAATGCTTGAGCAACGCATCATTGCCAACATGAAGGCGGCAAAAGACCAAGGCCGCAAAGTGACGAAATCTGAGGCCAAAAAAGTAGAGAGTAAACGCCAAAAAGAAGCCTATGAGAAAGGCGTGGCCGCAAAATGGAAAGATCCTAATACCACCGACATCCATTCGCTCAAATCTATCAAGAAATTAAGCGCTTACGTCTCCAAATACTTCACGAAGAAACCTGAAATTGTAAAGCCTAAGTTGGCCGAAAACCAAAAGTTGGTGGAAGAATCAGGAAAGTATTTCATTGAAACGACTCCCGACGAATCACAGGAGGTAATGTGGGGGGATTCCAATCGCGTCCCTTACACACCTGTTTTTCAGGTTAGAAAGATGAGGGGCAGAATTTGGGGCGCATCGGCGGCGTTGAAAGCGCCTGAAACCAAACCAGTAGCTTACCAGTGCGTAATTAGCCGTCGAACCTGCGAAATGGTTTCATACCAAACGACGGTGACGAATATAAAACCTGTGACGGTGACTTCGACGGACATTTTTGGTACCGTAACGTCAAAAACGGTTAAGCGTAGAGTGACGGAGCACATCAATTACGAATCGCCCGAATACCCCGAACCGATTTTGAACCACGTGGCATTACGATACTTGGATACGCTGCGAACGAAAGTAGTCACTGAGGATGAGATTAAAAAGGCATCTGAACGAGCAGGGCCGTTGTTCGTTGAGATGAAAGGGGAGGTGATTCCGCTGAAAGACCCACAACGAACGAATATGGAAGCCTTTGCGCCTGAACTGTACAAAGAATATCGGGCGCATTACGTAACAGTTTTTCAAAACCTGTATGCCGCTTAAAATCCGTGCCTCATATCGACAAAAATATACAAACGCCCGTTCAGCAGTACGGAGACTGGCAGGTTATGCCCGACGGCGAAATTATCAATTTTCGACGGCGGCTCAGAATCTACCCCGACCGCCTAACTGAGCCTGATTGGTGGCTCAGCCTTAGAACTAGGGAATGGATGAGCTCCGAATGGAACTACTTTATCCCTGCCTGGTTCTTAGCCTGTCAAACGGCTGGAATTACAGAAATTCCCAATTTTAAACTTAACTACTGACATGATTACAGAATTTGAACAGCTATCATTTAAAGACAACTGGAACAACAAATTAAGTTGCCCATCATTCACGACGTTTCGGTTGCACAATTCGCGCAAGTATCGTGTTGGAAACAAATTGTCAATTCTTCTCAAAGGTAAGTTCTTGAAAGATGTAGAAGTGATTGAAGTTCGTAAGCTCAAGCTATATTCAGTCAACGAGTTTGTCGCTCAGATTGATACAGGTTATTCACGCGATGAATTTATTGCAATGGTTACGAATATGTATAAAAACAAAGGCATTGATTTCAAAACGGCCGATTGGGATTTAGTACTACTCCGAACCATTGAGAAAACGAAAATTAAACCTCAAAACGAGTTGTTTCACCAATGAAAGGTGTCTATAAATTTATTGTACTTGCTTTTGATAACAGAAGTGCATTTAAGACCATAAAAGAGTTTCCTCGGAGTGATGGGATGATTTTCGATGATGAGGACGCGGCTTATAGATATATCCAACAATCACTTACAGACGATTGGGCTACTCAGTTTATTGTGTGTAGGTTTTTTGCTGAAGACATTCATAATGAAAGCCCTATACAACTTCATAAAGTTAAAAGTGTAGGATTTAAAGAGAAAAAAGTAAGCCGTCAATTAAATCTATTCGATGTATGACACACGCAGGATATTTTGAGGGAATTGGCGGGTTCTCGCTCGCTGCGGAATCTGTTGGAATCAAAACCATCTACACTTGTGAACTTGATGATTTTAGAACCGCCTGGCTTACTTACCGATTTAAAAACGCAATCCATGAACGAGATATACGAACAGCCGTTGGCCATTACGCAACCATTTTTACAGGAGGATTTCCCTGCCAAGACATTTCATTGGCCAACCCAAATGGAAAAGGATTGGAAGGTAATAGGAGCGGATTATGGTGGGAGTTCTACAGGCTCATTTGCATACATCGACCGAAATACGTGGTGCTGGAAAACTCCCCAAACCTCGTTAATCTCGGATTACTCGACATTCTCAGGGCCTTTGCCCAAATCGGGTACAATGCAGAATGGGAAGTTATATCAAAAAGAGCGGTTGGTTACTCGGATGAGAGGGAACGAATTTTTGTCGTTGCCTACCCCAACGAAATCCGACGGTATCACCATCGGCAAGTTTTCGACCGAAAGTATTATGAAATGTGCCTCAAAGAAATTCAACAAAAGAAGTTCTTTCAATCTCAAACTTTCAGAGTTCCTAGTATGGAATTTCTGCGTCAAGCCCTCACCGTCTCTATTCAGGAAGATACAGGGCTTTCCAATAGGGTGGCTAAGGCCGAAATAGAAGCCTACGGCGACGCCGTCAACCCAAAAGTTGCTGCCTTAGTGCTGAAAATGATTCAATATTTTGACCAATCAACTAATCAATACCCATGCAAACAAAACGATTCACTCCAACAAAAGCCAAATTGCCCGAAAACGAACGGGTAATTGGTGGGGATGCTTCCCCGAAACTCTTTAAAAAAAGAGACGTAAAAAAAACAGAAGTTGAACTCTCAAACCATTTTAAAAACCGTGGCAAAAAGTAGTAAAATTGTGGACACGTCAACCAATGTATCGTTTGGAAGTCGTGCCGATGCGTTTTGGAAAAGTGAAGGATTTGCCGATTATCTTTCGTTTGTTCGGCCAAAATTCAGCCTTCCAAAATCGCTGCAAGCAAATTCAAGCGTAGAAATTATTCAAAATCGTTTCAGTATTCGAGACCTGAATTTTGGGAATTGGGTTACGAACGAAGATAGATACAACTATGTAAACAGCTTGATTGTCTGTTGCTATGACCTGAACAAAGTTGTAGGGTTCAATTATAACATTGGATTTGGTTATTTGGCGGTCTCCTTCGGAGCACGAGGCAAAGGCCGTGCATCCGCTCATTATGAACCTTGGTGGAAAATCATCAACATTACAAGATATGAAGATGATTCAAGCAGTAGTAAAATGGCTCGTTTTATTGCCACTGGCGGAATGGGAGCCTTTGCCCATGAGTATGGGCATTATCTTGATTACTTCGCAGGGAAATTTCTTGATAAATCAATTGCCTATTTTGCGGTTACTGGCGGTCGGATTGCTACAAAAGACCGATTAAACGTCGGTGGTGAAATCAGAAAAACCGCCGATGATATTTTAGAAACCATCATTTGGCGAGAACCAAACAAAACGTTGTCAAATTATTACCGACGGCTTTTTGAACTCGTCGGTCGACTAGACGACATGGGCGAATATTACTTACGACGAAATGAAATGTTTGCCCGTTGGTTTGAAGCCTGGGTATCATGGGAACTGAAAAAGCAGGGCATAACAAACAAACTTTTGGCTCAGGGAAAATACGACGAACGAATTTATCCAACTTTCCAAGAAATTGAAAAAGTAGCCCCGTTATTTCGACGTTTTTGTGAGCAAATCAAAGCAAAAATTTAAGCAAAAAGCCTCCATTTGGGGGCTTTTTTTATTGCATAAAGTCGTGATTTTTAGTATTTTTAAACCATAAAGGGCGGGGTGATGGCTTTTAGATGAGACTTGTAAATAAATGCCTAAATCTCCTACGGGCGTAGCCTTTAAGCCGAACTCTCAAGCAAACAAGCGGTGTAAAAAACGCGGAATCTCAGCCGCGTTACTTTTTTTGAAAACATGAGCACGTATCAACCACAAACGCCTGGGCCCACGCCAACAATTTCTGAATTGATTGAAAAGTTCAGAGTATTGAATCAACGTACTAAAAATAGAGTACGACGGGAGTTCAATGACAAGTTTGGATACTCCGACTCAGATACGACATTCCAGCGGCTCATGGAGCGTCGTTTGTTCTTATGCTACGATGAGTATTTATTTTTAGTCGATACGATTCTACTCCATTATGACTTTTATGTTTGGGCAAAAAAAGAGCAATAATCCCGCGTTTGCACTAACAAATTGCCAACATTTACCAACTTTCACCCACCATTTTGAAGAATTTTACGAAACCATTGAATTTCGGTAGAAAAAACACCGAAAGTCATGGCCGAAAATAACACTCCAGCTTCTGATTTTCTTGCTCAAAACACGGTGCTTTCGCAGGAATTACCACAAGAAACCGCCGAAAATGAAACTACTGAGCAAGAACAAACCAAACAATTCCCCCTAAGATTACCTATTTCAACGATTACAGACATCACCAATGAGGTAAAATTGCGGAAAAATCGCGGCGAACTCATTGAAACTGCGATGTATTGCCGTCATGTGCTACAACACCACAAAAAAGTTAGTGCTTACGATGCCGAAATTGAGCCATTACGCGCCGAAAACGCGAGGCTTACGCAGGAAAATCTACTTCTACGTTTACCTAGCGAAAACACGGCGCAACCTAGTGAAATGCCACAAACAAAGATGAAAGAGTTGAAAGCCCTCGAAATGGCCGTAAAAGAAGCGTCGAAAACAATGGCAGAAAGTGGCTATTACACCGTCGAATACTACGAAACCTTGGTCGCTGAGTACTTCCGACAAATACTTCCCCAAATCCACGAATAAAACGCGAAAACACCGCGAAAACAATAGAAAAATGAAGAAACTAGCAATTATCGAAACGGGTGAAAACGATGAGTTTATTGGCGTTGTAACAACTTATTTTGAGACTGAACCCGAAGCATTTGAAACGTATTTTGAAACGGTTCAGAAATCCGTGCAAGATTGGGCGGAGTTCACAAAAAAAATCAACTACGGAGTCATTTCTTATCTCCACTCAATTGGTGCCTTATGGATTAATGAGCAAAACGAGTTTCAGACTGATTTTAAAAACTTCACGATTAGCAGTGTCATCGACGGACTTTTGGCTAATGAGCGGTATTTACCGGACGAAATCACAACCCACATGGGATACATTATCGTTCAAAAATCGGTCAAAACGCTGAAAAAGTTGTTTCCGAAAGGTCGTGAACTTCCCATTGATATTGGTGTTGGGTTGAAGTATTTGGGGCCATTGCTTCCCACTTACGTAGCGTACTCACGTCGTGACCCTGAAATGTCACGTATTCTTGATACGCTTTTGCCTGAACTTGAGTCGTTTTTGCAACCGTTAATTAATGACAACCATGTTTCAAGCGCCAACTAATCCGTTTGAAGGCTCACCGCTTTCGAGTTTCCTTTCTACGCCGCCACGAACAGTTGCCCCGCCCGAACCACCACCACCGCCCGAGCCCGAAGTAACTGAACCGACGCAGCAAACGCAACAAACGTCGTTGCTTTCGAGCGTCTTTGGCGCAAATACCGCGACGCCCGAACCCGAACGATTGAGCGCCGATGAAATCCGCGCACGTGCTGAGGTGCAAACACGTACCTATGGTGCGGTTATTTTGTTAATGAATGCACTGATTGAGTGCATCAAAGTTTCAATGACGCTAAAAAAGGGCGAATACGCCGCGTATTTGGAGCTGAAAAGTAATTTGGCTTCTGACGGCGTTGTAAACGTGTATGAATCAGACCCCGCCGTAAAAGAAATTTGGTTGAAAGGCAAACGGTTTGACGAAACACTCGAAGCCATTGAAGCAGAACACGAGTTAGAAGACGCTGAAACAAAACTGTTATTCAAAGCCATCAAAGCCGATTTAGAGCGTAAAAACCGAAAAAACGAAATTGGCGATGACAGCGTCTGGGGAACAATGTTTAAACTGATGCTTACCAGACAATTAACAAGTGCTTTTGAATTAATAACGATGTTTACGCGTCGCAGGGCGCAACGATAACCATGAAAGAATTACGAGATTCGGCGGCAATATTACACGTGGGAATGAAACGAACTGGCAAAACAACGGCTTCGTTGCAAATGATGGTTGAGTTTGTCGAGAAACAAAACAAACCAGTGGTTGTACTCGATCTTGGCAGCCATCCTTCGTTTGATAATTTTCGACGAATCACCCTCGATGAATTGCCCAAAATCCATTCATTGACAGGAAAGAAATACTTTGTGTACCGTCCGTACGAGAGTTTACAAGTATTCCCCGAAATCTTGGAGTTTTGTACGATGGTTTCCAAGTATGTGCGTAATGCAGTGGTTTTTTTTGAAGATTTTACGACTTACGTCGAAGGTAATTTTCACCCAATAATCAAAGGGTTGATTCTCAATAGTCGAAATTCCTGCAATGACTACGTTTTCAATGTGCATTCCTTTTCCGACGTTGGCCCGTTTATCCTCAAACACTGTGAAATCTATTTGGTACGAGAAACGATTGATGACCCCAATGATTTACCAGCAAAAATCCCCTACACCATTCGGCCAACCGTGAAGCAAGCGTTAGGGCTTATCTTAAAGGAAAATCAGCGAAATCGTAACAAATACGCGTATCGAATCATCTATAAAGAAGAAAATCGAATTGGGTAATGGCTCGCAATGTAAAAAACGAACGTGCTGGCAGTCTAACAGAACTCGCAGCTGAATTAGGCGTTACTTCTGACACGTTGGTATCTTGGATTGACCAAACGACGTTGCTTGGCATGGTCAAAGCTGGGTACAACCCTTTTACAATGCGTAGATTATTACCGCCATCAGTGCTAAATTACTTGCGAAAACGCTGGGGTTCTAACGATTTTAAAGAGTAAACATTTTTTTAAATTTGACAAATGACCAAAAAGCCCTTATCCATTGGATTTGGGCTTTTTTTATGGGGTGATTTTACCACGAAAATTCGGGGAAAACACGGGGAAAACGCGGAAAAAGTCGGAAGAAAAGCGGAAACAACGGGCAAACGCAAAAATCAGAAAATCGGCCTCATTCTCATCCACTACTTTAGCTCACGATTTTGGTGTTGACCCTTGTGAGTGGCAGGTTAAACACCGCAAGGGTTCAACACAAAAACGACCATAAACACGACTCGATCATGTAATTAAATCACCAAATCAAATCACCAAAATCACATGGAGTATCAAGTTACCAAACCAAGTTTTGTTCGGGTCAACTGGACACAAGTTGCTTTCACGTTCGCGGCTTGTTTTGCTGCTTGCCTTTTGGCGGGTGGGGCCTTGTATGCAGTTACCTATTTTATCAACCGTAAACAAAAAGTTTCCTACAATGGCAACGACACCCAAACGAGACAGCAAAGGCCGCTTTACGAAAAAGAAAAGCACGTCGAAATCAAAAAGCCGCAAATCGACCGCAAAGAAATCGACGAAATCAACGACGAAATCCAAACGGAAGAAATCCACAACAAGCAAGAAAAAAAGCTTGATGGGAAGATTGTTCAGCTAAAAACCATAGCCGAACATGACACTGGAAGCAGCATTGAAGCAACAGGGGATTGACCCAAACTCAATCAGCCCTACGACGAAAGCACAATTGGAAAATGTGCTATTGCAAAAAGGTCAGGAAATATTGTTGATAGTAATTCAAATTCTTATCAACAGCTCGAAAAAACCACTGACCACACGTCAAGATGAAGCAACTGCCATGGCGGCTATTCAAGCAGCCGAGGTCGAGGCGGAAGCTAAAGCAGACTCAGAGGCAAAAAAGAAAAAGCGCAATGTTTTCATCATCGTTGGAATTTCGTTGGTAGTTGTCGCTGGCGTCGTTGTCTATATTGTCCGAAATCGTTAACATGGCCCAAACCTCATTTTTTTCTACGCTGTTTACCACTGGGAGTAGTGCGACGGCTGGCGGCAATCTTATTGGAGATGTAGGAGATATTGGCGTTGGATTGGTTCAGAATCGAGGCAAGCAGATTGAGGGAACTTATAAAGTTGAACTTCAAAAGCTACTTAATGACCAAACCAAAACAAAAGCCGAATTAGATACCGAATTGGCCAAGTTAAATGCAAGTCGAGACGCGGCCATTGCGCAAGTAAACGCCGACAATCTCAAGTTATACCTGGGCTACGGCTTGGCAGCTATTGTAGTAATTGGCGTAGTAGTAGCGGTCGTAACTTGGATTCGAGACTAAATCATGTGGATTCCAATAGCCCTTGCCGCCTTAAACATTGGCGTTCAGTTATACACTGGTATTGCCAATAATCAAGCCCTAAAAAACGAGGCAAAAACTACGCTTGCAAAAGCTACGGAGGCTAACGAATTGGCCGTGATTCAGTCGGATGCCGCTTATTTGGCTGCTTTGTCCGAGTCAAATCAGAGTCAAGCGGAATTGGAAGCCCAAAAAGCAGTTACCGAAAAACGACTCAATAACTTGAAAACAATTTCGGTAGTAGTCGCCTTGGTTTCTGCCGTGATTATCATCGTCTATTTTGTCAAACGCAAATCTTTATACTAAAAATGACTGACCAAGAACGCATCGAGGCACTTACGACGAATCTGAAAGCGTCGTTAGCACTCAACAACTTGAGACAGGCACAACTTGCCGCGACTCAAAAGAAAAAATCAACATCTTTTCTCACCCGGGTCAAGAAATTCTTTTCCTAACCCATCAACTTTCACCTATTAACAGCTTACAATAATGGCATTTCAAACTAACCACACCGCCCCGGGTGATTTCGTGGCGGATGCACAACTCAAAGATGGTTCTAGCCTTGGTACTTGGTTATGGTTCAACTTAGGAAGTGGAACAGGTACACAAAACGTCACACTTCGTGCGCGTAAAATTGGTCGTAATGACCGTTTTGCAGTCGAGCGAAAATTAGGCACTGGCGACTGGACACTCGTGGGGCGTGAATCCCTTCGTATGTATGCAGAAACCGCGCCGCCGACGGCTGCTGATAACGCCGCCCCTGATGTATCAAAGACGTACACCAACATGCAAGCATGGCTTGACTACGTTGCAAGTACTGCCGAACTTCAAGCGCTTGGCTACGCTACAGGTGGGCCAATTCCTGCAACGCCAAACAGCTTTTTGATTCCATTCACAATGGATGCAAACGGTAAAGTCAAACCTTACTACGAACCGATTGACCCCGCGAAACAGCAGCAAGAATTGACTGACTTGTTAAAGTCGTCTTTGGTTTCTGCCAATTCACAATTCTTAGGAGCAAGTGCCACAGCTGATGCGCCTACTACGCCAACGAGCACCGCAATGAGCGTTGTGAAAGTAGTGTTGATTGTGTCGGGTATCGTTGGCTTGAGCGTTTTGATTTACAAGCTCGCTACAAAGTAGAAAGTGCAATTAGTTAGATAGTTCTTAAAAACCGACCTGAACCGTACTTAGGTAGGGTCGGTTTTTTTATTCCACGAATATTATGCTTTCAATCCCTGCATCCAATACGGTTATCTACGCAATAACTGGGCTAAAGCTCTTCACCGAGCCAAATCCTCTATCTGAGCAAGTCTTATTTGCTACTGATGTAAAAAATAAATACAACCCGTGGATTACAAAACAGCAAGTTGGTTCAACAACTGGGAACTCTGTTAAAACATCGACAGGCACTTGGATTGAAGTAACAACGAGACGTTGGAAAAAACGTGCATTTGATTCGGTAAGAGTCAATATCAATGCGTGGTTTAGGCTTGAAGACCAATTATTTTACACCGAAACCGAATCTAATGTCATTGAGCAAAAAACACTTGACGAACGTTTAGCTGAGGCATATGATACATTAGAGCCTCAATACAAAGCGGTGGATGTATATACCAATCGTGAAGGAATTACGATGTTGACGTTTGGTAACGGATACAAGGTGTCTATTGAAGACTATGAAAAATTGTCTTTGGTAGAAAAAAAGAACTTAGCAAAAAAAGCTGAGCCAATCGTAAGCCAAATTGTGCCGAATACAACAAATACAAATGTAAAATCGGCTACAATTCCAACATGGGCCAAAGCATTGCTAGTGGTTGTAGGAGTTACAGGCATTGGAATTGGATTCTATCAACTTTTTAAAAAACGTTAATTATGGCACTAACAGTTGGCAAAAAAGTACGCGTAAAAGCAGACGTGCCGCAAACAATTGCTTACGATTTCCCTGATACTATCAATGCTAATATCGTAAAGTATTTTAAGGCTGGTGAAGTAGTTGGGACAATATCAAAAGCAGAAATAGACCAAGGAGGTGACGGCGTAAATTACGTTGAAATTATCCTTACAAAGTACGTGATGGTTCCAGATGCCGAATATGATGTGAATATCGTATATGTGCCTTTTTCTGATATTGACATAATTTCAGAAGATGTTGATACCAATGATACAATCGTTTACGACCAAAATGGCAATAAGTTACCCGGTTCTGCTTATGAGTATCCTGATGCTATTCCTACTGGCGATGAAATGAATGGAAAACGAGTATTTGTTGTGAAAAAAGAAGCAGTTTCAACATCTCAAAATTCGTTTCCCACATGGCTAAAGTATGGTTTATGGGCGGTGGTTATTCTTGGAAGTGTAACGGCTTTGGCGGTGTTGTACAAAACCCTCTCGAAATAATATGGCAGCTTTCATAGGAGGCGCAATCCTCAAAACAAAAGCAGATAGCACAAATACCCCAAACGGAGCGTTTAAGGTTTTTGCATCGGCAAACGGCAAAGCAATCGGAACGTTGAAACCATCTTCGTATGTAGGGAGTTTCGTCCAATCGGTCGGTGAGTGGACACAAATTCGACTACGTAATCCTATCAGCGGAAATCAATACGGCTGGATTTTGTCCGACAAATTGGTTCAATGGCAAGCACCGTATAATTACTACATCCAAAACGGACGTACAGGGGTAAACGTTCGTAATGCTCCGAGCCTTACGTCAGGTGTTTTGAAGAAACTGAACGGTGGTATGTTGGCGGGAAAATCGGACGGATACAATGAAAACGGATTCGTTTTTCTTGCGCTCAATGGCGGTGGTTACGGTTGGATTAGTGCCGATTACATAACAAGAAGTAACGTAACCGCTCAACCTACAACGACTGGAACTGAAACACGTCCACCTGATTTATCAGCGCCGACGGAAACAAAAGACTATCGGCAGTTTTTATTGCCAGGTATCATTTTTCTTTCGTGCATCACCCTTTTAATGCTCGTTCGCTATGCTATCAAATTCCAAGAATAACGAATGGTACGTTCAGGCGTTCAAAAGCCGACCGTTTCAGTACCTTGTATTGGCCTTGGTGTTTTTGGTCATTGTCTATTTTTTTGGTAGAAAATCGGCTCTTCAAACTGCCAAACTCGAC
Organism: Runella defluvii; assembly: GCF_014195535.1. Classification (GTDB taxonomy): domain Bacteria; phylum Bacteroidota; class Bacteroidia; order Cytophagales; family Spirosomataceae; genus Runella; species Runella defluvii. Next base: position 116,196 of record NZ_JACIBY010000012.1, read on the forward strand.
CAAGTGAACTTACCGAGCAATAGAGACGAAATCAATACCATTACACGCGAGCAATTAGAAGAACTAATCTCAGATTGCAAAACGTACTTTGATGACATTTCCCTTTTGCCTGGTTCGACTTATTACAAGGTCAAATTAATACAGAAACTGTTGACCCTGACAGATTACGAACTACGGTTGTTGAACAATATTTACAATAATCGTTATGTCCCGCTGAAAAACGATAACCTATACACTGAAATCGAAAACGATTGGTGGGGAACCGAAGGAGCGTGGAGAGATAAAATTTTGGCGCGGCTCCGAACCATTGGAGCTGGAAAAACAACGACTTAAATTCTTGTGTCATGGATATTACTCAAATCCTTACCAACATTGACAAACTGACCAAAGATGGGATTCCCTTAAATGTCGGTGTAGAACAAAAAACGCTGACGACAACTGGTACCTACCTGATAGTTGGTTTTGCTCTGGCTGGTTTATTAGCAGGTGGCGTCATGGCCCTAGCTTATACATACTCTAAAAAATCACGATAATGCTCATACTCCTTTCATACGTAAAAGAGAATCAAGCGGCATTTGGAGCAAAAGTGAGCCAAGTAGCGTCGAGCCTGGGCATTGACCCCAACGAATTGATGATTGTGATGTACAAAGAAAGTAAACTCAATCATCGTGTAGTCAATAGCCAGTCAGGCGCTACGGGGCTTATCCAGTTTATGCCATCAACCGCGCGTTCATTAGGCACCACGACGGCAGCGTTGGCCGCAATGTCAAACTTACAACAACTTGACTACGTTGAACGATACTTACGTACGTACAAAGGCAGAATGAAGCGATTGATTGATGTGTATTTGGCGGTTTTTTATCCTGCGGCGATGGGTAAAGCAAGTAATTATGTGATTGCAAAAAGCGGTTCAACAGTTTACAACCAAAACGCAGGGCTTGACATCAATCGAAATGGTGCGATTACAATCAGCGATATTGAAAGCTGGTTGCTCTCTCAACTACCCAAAGAGGCTCAAAATTATGAGTCAAAAAAAAAAGCAATCGGATAGTGTATGCCGTTATAGCGGTTGCGCTAAGTGTGTTCACATACATTGTGCTCACCAAAACAAACCTTAAACAGTACTTCAATGCGTAAACAAGCAGGTATTATTCAATTGGTAGCAGGTATTGTAGTGATTGTGTCAGGCTTGTTAGCGATGTATGCCAACTATCTTACCATTCAAGAACATTTGAAAAAGAACCCATGAAAAAACCATTTTTCACCTTTTCAATTCTTGCCTTAATCGTGGGTATAGCATCGGCGGCATTGTATTACTACCGAAACCTATACCCGCTCAACCGCAAACAAAATCGAACTTATAAAATCGTATAGCGATGGCTGAGGTTATTATCAAACGACGATACACAAACTATTTCTTTTACGACCCGAAAGAAGCTGAGGCGTTTAAGAATATTCGGACGGAGTTGATGAGTCGATATGGTGCTTTGGTGAAACAAGCTGTAACCTTGACCAATATTCCGTTGACGGTTTTTCAGGGAATCATCTTGATTGAAAACGCAAAACTTGACCCGAATTTCATCAATCCTTTTGGGTTCGTTGGCTTAGGACAAATTAATACAGACACGGCATCGGATGTGATTATTCGAGAAAAGAAAAAGAAACGCTTGAGCAACGATGAAGTGACAGTTTTGAGAAAACAGCTAGGCAACCGAATTGATGTATTGTTTGCGGCTGATGTTGACCCTAAAAAAGCAGGAAATCAGCCAATTGATTTGGGCTACTCAATCGTAAATAATACTGACCTGAAAAATGTAGAGTTCAATTTGTTGGTGTCAGCAATGTACGCGAGCCAATTGATTGATGAAGAAATTGAACGGACTTCCGACGGGGAATTGGTACGATTAGACAGGGTCATTGTTCGATACAATCAAGGGTACTATTACAAAGTGCCTAAAGCCATGACTGATACGCTGATTGCACAATTGCCACGAGAACCAAGAAATTATATCAAGAAAATGGCAGGTGCCAACGGGATGATGGAGACCCTTTCGTAACGATGATCATTGGATTTTGTCATAATGGTGAAAATGAACGCGTAAAAGGCAAAATAACCCAATGGTTTACGCAAACGCCCTATACGCACTGTGAATTATTCATTGAACCGCACGGGTTGGCGTTGTCAGCTCGCACGGATGGGAAAGGGGTCAGCTTAAAGCCTGCAAAAGAAGTACTGAAACGCAGTAGCAATTGGGATTTTTTGCTCGTTCCTACTGCCGATCGAAAGAAATTTAACGAGTGGGTAATGGCTGAAATTGGAAAACCTTATGACTACGGAGACATTGTAAAAATGGTTGTGCCACTTCCAATCAATATCCGTGAAAGTTGGTTTTGTTCGGAGCTGTGTTACATCGCGGCTCAAAAAAATGGAATCTATCATTTACCAAATTATCCAAAAGAATTAATACACCCTGGGGCATTGTATAAGCTACTTACGAGAGCTGGTGCGCAACCCGTGGATGCTTATTCAACTTTGTACCAATAGCCATGAAGAAAAAAACAATCCTTATTCTCTTCCTATTTGTCGTCATACTAGGTATTACGATTTGGTTCTTCAATGAGGCAAAAAAACAACGTGCCGAAATCGGTGAAAGGCTTGAATTGCCAGAGGCTTTACCTGCTATAGTAGCTCCCGTTGGTTTTGCGGGTGGTGGCGGTGGTGGCGGGGGAAATGGCGGGGGTGGTTATTCCTTCGGTATTTCAGTAGCCCGCGACCCGCAATGGTGGCCGCATACGTGGCGCATCACGCTTAACGAAAGCCAGGGCGCAATCCGAAATTTTACGATTATTTTCAAAACTGAGTCTGGTACTGAAATAAGCCGCCGAACGGTCGCAAATCACAATAGCTTTCTTACCCCGTTCTTGACATTTGTACCGTTCAATGATTTTATCAGTGCGGTGGGTACGTACAAAATGACAGTGAGTACCGTTGTCGGAGGTGTAACATACAATGCCGATGCCACGTTTACAATCGCAACCGACGATTTACCATCAGGTTATGCACTTCTTACGTCGGTAGCCCGCGACCCGCAATGGTGGCCCTTCACGCAACGGATTTTTTTGCACGAGTCAGTTAGAGGTACGCGTGATTACTTGTTGACGTTCAAAAACGGTAGTGGTACTACGATAAGTAGCAGAACCGTTTCAGGGCTGAACACAAGCACGGTTCCGTTCTGTACGTTTACGCCGAGCAATGAAGGAATTACTACCCAAGGCACGTACCAAGTTACCGTATCGGTAGTTGTGTCGGGTACGACTTACACGCACACTTCTAGTTTCTCACTCAACGCAGACGATTTTACCGTTGGAACGGGCGGTGGTACCGTTGGTTCAGGCACGACTACGGGCGAAATTGCAGGTTGGGTAGAACCGAATGACCCGAACGCAGATGTCGAAATGATTGTAAGCCCCACGCATATTACGGGGCGCTTTAAATTGGCAGGTGGTTCAGGTGCTTATAACATCACCGCGAAACTTGGCGCTGCTTCAGTAGGTTCGGCCAACAACGCCAACTATGGCAGCTATGTAGAATGCACAATCAACAGATTCTACAATCAGCAAGATTTGGCAGGGCAAACGTTAGCGTGGGAGATAGAAAAAAGTGGCGTAGTTACTACCGTTTCATTCTTCACGCCCGAAATGGTGTGTCGTGAGTACGAACCCAAAAAGAATTTCAACGGGCAAGCGGTGGAGTATCCCGACATTGTGGATAGAATCCTCATGCTTCGTTACACCAAACCATTTAATAGCGCTCGAATCAAATTAGAAGACGTGGGCGAAAATATGGGAATGGTGGCATTCTACTGGAAAGATGGAAGTCAGTATTTTGATGGAACGTCTTGGAATGGCTCAATTCTTAGCCCACGTCCCATTCCTGCCATGCGTCATTGTCAGGTTATCAAATTTTTGGTTGACCCTGCATTTGGCAATATCAATAATGCCGACAATAGCTTATTTCATGGAGCGCTTTCTTACAACAAACAAGGTAGTCGCCTCGAATTTTGGGTACGAACCGCCGCAAGTCAAAACAATAACAGCTAAAAATCATGCCAGCAACAATCATTCCCCGCGCCAATCAATGTTTGTGGAAAAATAATCAAGCAGTAGGTAAGTTAGCCGCTTATGATGATTTGGCCACGGTCAATCTTACGACAAAGTTTTTCGATAAGCCGTATGCAACTGCACAACGAAATGAGGCTCAACGTACGCGCATTGGCTATAATATTGACGCGTCAAAACGCCTCACATGGCTCTATGAAGAGGCCATCAAAAATCTTGTAATTGGAACTTTGGGAAAATCGGCGCCGAATGGTTTGCACACGCTAAGTAATGCCGAACTTGACCAAATTGCAACCAACATTGCAGGAATGTCAGGCGAATTTATCATTGCCGATTATGAACCTCACGACAATAATTACATCCCTTACGATACCGTTGGCGATGACTGGGTTTGGGTGTCTTACCAACACCCCGATAAAATCAGCTACATAAGCCAAAAAGTAAAACAGCTTACACAATCAGGTAATTTCTTTAGAAAGTTCCTAGATTGGTTTCAAGCAAAAGGATTTACTTTCGGGGGTAAATCGTTGGGGTTGATGACGAACAATGGCGTCTGGCAAAATGGTAATGTAAGCGTTGATGATTACATTGCTTACTACGCAAACCCTAATGCAGCTTCAAATTTTCAAGACGGAAGTTCTATTGCAAAATGCGGATGGGGCTACTCGTCGATTACTTACAAACCTGATAATGCAGGGGGAAGCGCCTACGCAGGAAACGTTAATTTTGGGGCTGTACCTAGTTATCTTTCCTCGTTATGTGGCATTAATAGAGGGTTGGCCAAAGACCCGTCGAAAGCGGTGTTGTACATACTTTGGCCTCGTGAAGACCAAGAACGCCTGAATTATCAGCAGACCCGTTATAAGCCCAAAGCCCTAGACAATAGTACCAATCCACAAGGATATGTACGAATGTTGGACAATCGACTCACGTATCCAACAAATCTCATCGCAGACAATACTTTTTGGGCAGCTTGTGTCCCAAACGTGGTTCGTCTTCATGCCTGGATATTGCCCAACTCCGAAGATCCGCAGGATATTCTACGCTATGCAAAGCGTAATTGGAATCACGCTTGTCAATCGTCCGTACTTCCCTTCGATTTGGTCAACTACGATGGGAACGATAATCCACCATGTCCAATATCTGGCCTTGATTACTACGGAGATGAAGCGATTGGTTTCAATGCTATCATGCAAGGGCTAAACCGTTTCGGATTGCATCAAGACATTTTGGATGGAACACAAACAGGAAGTTGCCCAAGTTTTGAGTTCAAACGTGATGGGGCAAGTACCTGGACTACTGTGGGAGCCATTTCCGATTTGTCTGAATTTGCCCGTAGTTGGAAGTTCAAACAACCAGTCTTAAAAGTATGGACTAAGCCGGGTAATAACAAACGCGTCGTTTTATTTCAGCACCCATTTGCTGAGGCGTATGAGCCAATTCAATACCGCGCTACAATAGGAGGTACTTCTTACGAATATACTGCCGAGGGCCTTAATACCCACGCTTTTAGAATTGATTAACCATGGCGAAAAGAAGAAAAGAAACGAAGAAAGAGTGGGTATTGATTATCCTATTTTTGCTCGTATTCGTGGTAATAATTTGGAGTTGGCTTTCAAAGCCCAAAGCTGAGCCAATAGCAATTGCAAACGTAACACCTGAACCGATGCCTGTACCAACAATCGCATTTGTTGGCGGCGGCGGCGGTGGCGGTGGTGGCGATTCCCCATCAATTGAATCAGGAATGATTGAGTTTGACGAAAATGAATTTAATAACGAAGAATTTGCATAATACATGAAAACAAAATTGATTCTTTCCCTTTCCCTTTTCGTAAGTATTATTGGTGTTGCTCAAGCGCAAGTTACAAAACTCCAAACCCAAGCTAGTATTGATAGCTTATTACCAAGCAATACCTCAAAAACTATTACGACAGCGCGTTTAAGAGCAGCATTTTCCAAAACCCTGAATTTCGCTGATGTCGCAAATATTTCCGGTATTAACCTTTCCAAGTTGGCACAAAGTGGCGCTACTACAGGGCAAGTTCCGAAATGGAACGGCTCTACGTGGGTACCGTCTGCGGATGCAGTAGGAAGCTCTCCAACTTGGGGAAGTATCACAGGCACACTAAGTACCCAATCCGACTTAAATTCGGCGCTTGCTGGAAAAGAACCACTCATTTCAGTTGGAGGGTTGGCCTTAAATAAAATCTCACTCTCAGGAGCTACCGAAGGGAATGTTCTTAAAATTAGTGGTGGGGTTCTTACTTATGCCACCGATGCCACAGGTGGTGGGGCAAGTGGAAATGTGATTTCTACTGTCGGGAATATTGCCAGCCTTAGAACTCGTCTAGGTGCTTATGCAGGAGAACTAGTGACAACATTGGGTTACTACACTGCAAATGACGGTGGTGGATGGGGGTACATTTGGAATCCGACAACACTATCAACTGACAATGGTGTTAACATTATTGATTCAAACGGGGCAGCGGCGGGAGCATGGGAGTTTGCCTATATGGGGTGGATTAATTCAAAACAATGCGGTGCGAAAGGCGACTACACAACAGACGACACACAGGCGCTTCAAAGAGGGATTGATTACATTGTTGACAAGTCTGGACGGTTGGAAATTTTGAGAGGAATTTTCAGAATAACGAGTGTCTTAAATGTTGGCACTCTTTCACCTGTTAGCAACCCATATACAGAAGTTTCATTCACTATAAAAGGCACTGGCCCCACATTAAACAATAATGCAACAGAGCAACAGTACACCAACGGAACGCTTATCCTACTAGAAGGTACTGGACATACGGCTATAATGAACGTTCGTGCGGGTGCTTCTCGTTTTGCAAAATTTGAGGATTTTACGCTCTCATGTGCGACAAAAGGAGGCGCAACACACGGTTTTCTTTGGTCGCAAACTATATTTTCACAGCATAAATTAGTTCGAGTTCATTCTTGGAACGCTACAAATGCCTTTTCTGTAATGCAATCAATTGGTGGAACTGGCTCAAACGGAGAGTTTTCACAGTTAGATTTCTGTCAGGGTTACGGAGCAAGCAGATTCTATTATATGGACGCTACCTCTGGTCAGGCGTTCAACCAACGTTTTAACGATTGTTCTGGAAGTGTCGATAATGCAGGCATTATGTTCGAGATTGGAGGTAGTGGTTTGGGGTATGGATTAGATATTACTAATTTCTCAACCTCTAATACTTGGAATCCTTCTACTGGAACTGGTATTACTCTTCTGAAAAACAACGGAATTTCTGGAATAGTAAACATTAAAGGTGGACGATTTGAGGCGCTGACGACACTTACAAGTTATAGCCTTGGTACTTATAATATGTCAGGTGCTGTAAATATAGAAAACGTGCATTTTGATGGTATGGCGTCAAAGTTAAGTCGGCCTTTTATTGCTGCAAGTTCTGGCAACACAGCCAATTATAATATCAACATTCATCAGTGCAAATTTTCAGCAACCACAAGCGACGCTACAGCGGATATACTACTAGGTCAAAACGATGCGACGAAAGTACGCATTACCCGTAGTCGTTTTGAAGGCTTTAAATCTCTGAATGTATCATCGTCCAGCGACGAAAGAGGCTCTGTAACTATAGATGATTTTTCTGAAATAAAAGACACTAGAACGGGCGATTGGATGCCACTTGCTAGAAGCTACAATTACCGATACCTAAATGGCTTGATAAGTCGTACAATTATTGGAGAACATATTGAGCAACCTAGCGGAATAGCCGAGAACCTTCTTTTACAAAGTAATTTTGGGGTAAATTCGGGGTCTGCGCTTGCGCCTTGGGGACATACAGGTGCAAGCACATTCTACGAAGTCCGTAAAATTGGATATGGAGGAGTTAATTTTGTCTCTCCCCACTCAATCCAAGCCATTTTCAGAGCGAACAGCGGCGTTTATCAAGAAATTGACGCTGCTACATTTTCACAACCAAAAAATACGTATTACTATCAAGCAGTAGTATCAACTGAGTATCAATACGGGGGAACAATCACTTTCTTGCTGAAAAACGCTACTACTGGTACTGTGTACGATACATACACCTTAACGGGGGGGAATAATCCTGTACCATCCGTGAAAACAATAGTAACCCTAGTTGCAACTGATGTCAATGTTGGCGGTAAGTTACGCTTAGAAATATTGAACAACCGAAGTGACTTAGGTATCCTTAACATATACAGTCAACACGTGGCTAAAAACCCAAATGCCTCGTTTGTAGCTACTTCAACATCAGCAATAACAGGCTATACAGATTGGTCACAGTCTAGCGATATGTTGCGAGTATATGGGCGCTTAATGATTCCGCACAAATCAGATGAAACAGGTAGTTTGGCAACAACGATTGCCGATTATGAGAATGTAGGAGGTTCAGAGTGGTATGTTTCCAGTACGACAGGACGAGCCAAATATAGGGCTTCAAGCGCATGGAATGAGCTTCCTAACACAGATTTTGGCACGGCAGCCCCCACGACCGGGTCGTGGCCGCGTGGATGGATTCGTTATAATGCAACCCCCGTAGAAGCTGGTACAGCAGGTGCAAAGTATGTCATTGAAGGATGGCAGTGCATCACTGCGGGAAGCCCAGGTACGTGGTTACAAAAACGTTATTTAACAGGGAACTAATTCTAAAACAGCAATGAAAAATCCATTAATCCTTATGCTAGGAATGGCGCTCGCTTGTGCCGTTACTGGCTATACACAAAGTACGCAGTCCGAAGCGCAAGCGGCGGTTGACTCGCTGTTGCCCTACAATACTACAAAAAGTATTACATCTAGTCGTTTGCGTCAAGCATTTTCAAAGGTGATTAATTACGTTAGAATTGTTCAAAATACGTTAGGAGGAAAGGCAAACTCAATTCACTCTCATGGATTGACAGATTTGTCACAGTCTGGCGCAACAAATGGTCAAGTTATTGGATGGGGTGGTAATGCCTGGATTCCACGTGATAAAGGCTTTGTTAGTCCCGAAGATTACGGCGCAATAGGAAATGGCACAGCAAACGATTTATCTGCATTACAAGCATTTTTCAACGCAAACAAAACAGGCAAGGTTGTTCTTACAAAAGGGAAGAACTACTTTATAGGCACTGGAACGCTTGTGATAGAGGGTTCAGGAAATGAATTAAATAGCCTTACAATTGAAGGATATGGCGCGAAAATAACATCTAGCAACCCTGCTACCACAGCAACCGTACTTTTTGACGATTGTATGAGAGTGTCAGTTCGTGGCCTTGAAATAGACGGTACCACCGATTTTGATGGTTGGTATTTTGGTGCCATGGAGGATTGCTATCTAAAAAGACTACGATTTGGTAACCAAAATTTAGACACGATAGATGAAACCTATTGGAGCGTATGGCGCCGCTGCAAAATTGCGAACGGGATTTATATACATACGGGAACGGCAGGGGATAGGACAGAGTTCAACGCAAATAGCTTTTATGACTGTAACATCTGGTTTGACACCTATGCTTTTCATATCTATGGCAATCAAACAGCTCAGAATTGTAATTTTTACAGTTGTGATATTTCGTACCAAACGGTTGGTCGTATGGAGATTGAGCAAGAACTACTCGACTCTCAATTCAATTTTTATTCGTGTTATTGGGATGATGATTTTTCTATCCCAGTGAACACTAAGAATATTGTGATAAATACCTACGGGTTTGGTAATAATCCCAATAGCGGAAATATTGGTAGCCATGCTACACTTAAAACAGGAAGTCAGAATGACGTAAGTAGTTCTTATGGAGGTCGAACGGGATCACGGATACCAAACTCATCCTACAATCTTATTGTGAACGGTGATATGAAGGCAGGAACTTCACAAATAGCATCGGATTGGGCCAGTATAAATGTACAAAATGGACATGGTGTGTATCGGAAGTACATTCGATTAACTGACAATACAAGTAGCATAAAAACGACAGAGTGGAAAGCGGTAAAAGCCCCGTTCTCTGGTTATTATGCTGTTACGATTATAGGGCGTAACGTAGGAGCCACAAACGTAGTATTCTCTAATGTGGTAAACAACGTAGATGTGTATTATAACCCCGTGTCGGTCAACGATGCAGCCGATTTTGTGGTGTCAACAGGCAAAGTTTTTTTGCAAGCTGGAGACGAATACAAGTTTAGGGTTTTTACTCAAGCAAGTGTAAATAATACGCTTGACATTGCCTATGTTGGCCTGACCTATGGCCGAACAGGTGGACTTACGACCGTTTCGCATCCAGAAGCAGGAGCCATTAAAACAATTGAAAGCTATTACGAAGGCGCTACGGCGGGGACGCTTTTCACGCTACCAATCGCAGTCAATGAGCGTATTTCGGCAAAATGCACCTGTTATGGCGCTGACCCTACTTACCCTGACGGGGCCACCTTCAATGAATCGGTGATTGTAGCAAGTAGAAGTGATACCCAGTACACGTATTCAATCACTCCTCAAACTACGGTGAAGACAGGAGCAATCTCAGCCGCTCCCTCTTTTAGCTTGACCGAAAGCGGTGGCGTACTATCAGTGATAGCTACTCCAAGCGATGGACTGATTAGGCTAAATTGTGAGTTGAAAGGAGTTTTTAAGCAATAATAACATGAAAGAACACATGATTGAATTCGTACAGTTCAACACGAAGTTGACGACGATATTGGCCGCGTCTATTTTGACGATACTGAAGCAATTTATTATTGAGCACGTTTTCTCAGATGTGCAGTTCCTGATAGGAATCACCCTGCTTTTCACACTCGATAACTTATCAGGAACCGTAAAGGCATTTGTAAAAGGAGAGTTTGACTTACCCACATATTTCAAAAAAACAATTGTAAAAATTGCTGCTTATGCGTTTTTCATTGGAGGTGTCGGAATCTTGCTGAAAATGAAAGTTGACAACCAAAAAGCAGAATGGATTCAGTGGGTTGATGATTATCTCTACATGGGGGTAGCGTTGGCAGAATTTTGGAGTATTGTGCAGAATATAAATGCTATCAGCCCTGGCTTATTACCATCTTGGATTACCAAATTATTCAAGGACGCTGCGGAAAAAGGCCAACTCTCTAAACCTACTTTTACGCCATGAAACGGTTATTCATTCTTGCATTTTTGTTCACTGGATGTGTAACAAAAAAACAAATACTTTCTGAAATAAGAAGTTACAAAGCGTCTCAAGATTCCATTCTCAATCACCAAAAAATAATGTACAGCTATGAAAAATCAAGGATTGACTCTGTGTATAATCACATTACTGACGATGAACTTTTGCGTCGGATTGATTCCATCACACGCCCAAAACCAAAAAATTAGCCTTGAAAGAGCGCAATTGATTGAACTGACAAAAAAAGCTGAAAAAGCGGCTTTGTACGAGTCTGAGAATACCAGTTTGATTGTTCAGAATTACAACCTTAAAGCTTCCGAGACAAACCTACAAAAGGAGCTTGAAGCAGCTCGAAACGATGCTGAAACATTCAGAAAACAGCGAAATCAAAATCGGTGGGCGTTAGCGGGGTTGCTTATCGCAATTGCAACCAGTATTGGATTCAAAATCAAAAAACACATTCGATAATGTTACCCGAAGAAACCCTTACATACGAAGATTGGATTGGCGTAGGTACCAATCCGACCAATACCAACACGACCACCGATACGTCAAGCCCATTTTTTAACATCAACGGCGGTGGTTCGTCGGGGAGTAGTAGCGGGGGAAGTTCGGCAGGAAGCGGCACCACTACCACAACAACTAGCCCGTTTTTCAACATCAATGGCGGCACGTCGTCGGGAAGTAGTGGCGGGATTTTTGGCTCACTGAGTTCATTGCTAGATAAAGCGTCGAGCCTGGCACTTACTGCACCGAAGCCCGAAGAGAAAAAACAGGAAGAAAAAAAGCCTGAAACCCCAACCGCCGCACCCGTGGCCGTGACAGTCCCCGAACCAGCGCCGACCATTAAGCCGTGGATGTGGTACACGGGAGCCGCCGTTTTAGGATTGGCCATTATTGGCACGTTTATTTATTTCCGAAACCGATAAATTTGAAATACAACCATGAAAAAGAAAACCACGACCACCAAACGCAAAGCGACCGCCCAAAACAAAAAATTTGGAGCCAAAGCAAAACGCACCAACGAACTTGCATTTACGCAAGCTTACTTGGACGGGAAGAAAGGCAACCGCATCAAGTCGCCTAAAGCCTACTTGAAAGCCGCGGCAAGCCGCGTTTGGAAGTAACTCAAACAAAAAAGCCGCTCGGTATGAGCGGCTTTTTTGTTTGCCGTTTACTCAGTTTTGTTGTTGTTCCGATTTGTTATAACTAACTTTTGGCCTAAATACTTTAACATGAGAACGGTTTTATTATTCTGCCTTTTATTGTCATTTCAAGCGATAGCCCAGGACAAAGGCGACTTGATTTTTATCTTTCAGAAAAGTAAATATGAGTTTGTTAGCAAGCAAATGGAGCAAACGCAGTTGCTAGAAAGTTTTCGTCGTCACGCCAATTACACTCTTTCTTTCCCTCGTGATATACCCGTATATTTTTGTGATTGTGGTATTGAAAATGCGTTTTATCAGCCTATTGGTAATGGTGGTTATATTAAAATGTGTTATGAGTATATCAATGCCATGTTTAATAAACTAATTCAAAAGAACGGTAAGGATGAAGCAGGCATAAAATTGGCGGCATCGGCGGTATTGGTTCTCTACCATGAATTAGGTCATGCCATAGACCATCAATTTGATCTAGCAACGACTGGGAAACACGAAGATTTAGCGGATGAATTTGCATTATGGCTTTTGTTAAAACATCCAGCGGCTGAAACCCAAAAAATTGCTTACTACTCCATCCTAAACTGGTACTACTCAGCCAAATCATTAGAAAATGCCATTTTTATGGGAAGGGCTAAATACGCCGATACGCATTCACCGTCTTTAGAGCGTTATTTTACCCTTTTGTCATTATTTTGTGGGTCAAACATGAACCGTGCTTACCAATGGCAATTAATCGGTGATGATATTTTTAAGCCTTACCAATTGCCTTTATCGAGAGCAAAAAGGTCAAAGGACGAATATGAAAACTTTATTAATGACTGGAAAAGGGTGTTGGGGCCATTCTTAAAGTCAAATAGTTCAAGTACTGATACACAATATGCCGCTGTCGATACAGTTGTTGCCCCATCAAGGCATTATCAAATACATCCAAGTCAACTCCAAAACACAAGTACAGGTAAGGTCGGTGTAGCTCTAAATGTAACAGGTTTTGGATTTGGGCAAAGGCCACCTGTCAACGATACATTTAACGAGTCAGGACGAATTACGTTCCAAATTACTGTCGATGAAATTGGTAACATCACTGGTATAAGAACGAAAGAATCAACCGTAAGTGAAAAGGTTGTCGAATTATACAAACAAGCCGTTTTGAAAATGAAGTTGGTACCAAAGTCTGACAATGTACTTTCTACTTCCCAAGGAACAATTACTTTTAACATCAAAGGTCAATGAAAAAAGTTGTTTTTTTTGCTGTTGTATTATTTATTTCAAGTTGTGCCGAATTACATCAAAAACAGTCCCCAAAAGGTGATACAACAAAAGTTTTAAATGTGGTCAAATCCATTCATTTTAAAAGTTTGAAAGAAAGTAGCTTTGGAAAAGTTGATTTGTCTGAAAATGATTCTACTATCGAAGCAAATTACTTACCTTCTAATTTTGATGTTACCATTGATTCTTTGGAAAGGCAGTTTGGCACATATACCGTATATAAGAAACAAGTCTATTTCGCCGACTTAAACGGTGATGATATGATAGATGCCTTAGTAGAATTCAGTTTTAACCCTTACGGTGGGAACGGGTTTCAGTCTTATTTCGGAGTTCTTATCAATAAAAAAAACGATTATTTTTTAGTTGACTCTTTAAATTCGGGAAGCCATTGTGGTGAGCCGATTTTAAAGATAGATTCAATATCAAATTTGAAGATTTATGCAAGCGGCCTCGCATATCGTCATAATGACAGTTGTTGTTGTCCAACTGAGCCCATAAAACGACAATATGTGTTAAAAAACAATAAAGTTTTGATGATTAAATAAAAAACAGCCCCGCCAATCTGACGGGGCTGTTTTTGTTATACGGAGTTGGTACCTCTAAATAAGCCCATTTCTACGTAAATCACTCACGATTGAAGAAGTGAGCAATTTGGCATAATGCTTTTCAGTAATTTTGATTGACTTATGCCCAAGTATTCGTGACACGGTTTCAATCTTTAGCCCAACATTCAGTAAGTACATGCCTGCCGTACGTCTTGCTAGGTGTGTTGTAAATTCATCAATCTTTTCGGCCTCAAAGCCTGCAATTCTAGCCGCTTCTTTTAGATACTCATTCATCTTTTGATTTGTGATAACGGGTAAATTGTAATCGTACTTTTCCAGTAATTGACGAGCCGAGACAAGCAATGGTATTGAACTTAATTCAGTTGTTTTGCCACGATAAATCATAATCCACGTAATACCTTCATTGTCAACATGAAGGTGCTTTTTGGGCGAAAAAAGCAAAAGTTCATTGTAAGCCATCCCTGTGTATGCCTGAAAACAAAAGCAATCTACGGTTCTTTGTAATCGGTCATCATAAAAAGGGCATTTTGCAAATTTTTCGAGTTCATGTTTATTTAAGTAGCTCAATGGCTTTTGTTTTGATCGAGCGACCTTTAGTGACTTCGTCGCATTATATGGCAAAGCACCCTCAACCACCGAATAATCCATAATTCTTTTTACCGCTTGTACCGCACGTGCGGCATGGCTAAGGCTATTTTTAAGGTTTTTGATATGGTATTCGTAATAATCTTTTAACCATCTTGGAGTTACTTCAACCAATTCAATGTCTTTTCTTTTGAGGACACTTTCAATGTAAGTTTGAAGCATAGCTCTACGCGAATACCATGATTTCATGGTGCTTGGATTCAGCGATATACTCAAGTCTTGAATGCACTTGTCGTAAAAAGCCAAAAGGCAAGATTGGACAATTGGCGTCTTTTTGGTGTATAGTTGTTTGATGATTTGAGCCGTAATGGCTTTTTCCTGTTTGCGTAGGTCGTTGAAAATTTCTGTTAATTCAGCCCTGATTTGGGTGAGGCGTTCATTTTTTTGCCTCACATCTTCCGAATACCCTTTGATAGATTGTTGTTTATGTTGCCAGTCATCGGGGAAACACGCAATCCCTGTAGCAAAGTCGGGTGCGCATATTCCGTCAACCCTAATTCTGCAATACAAATAGTGAATTTCTGCCTTGGAGGCATTTTTTTTTGAGCGGATTTTGAATCTAACGCGGAAAGACATTCTTTTTTACGATTGACATGATTTTGAACAATAAAGGTTAAATCAGCCAGAGCTATCAAAAACCCTACAAAAAGGCATAAAAAAATTTAGAATTTAGTAAACGGTCATGTATCCGTTTTAGAAGAACAACGCACCTGATTTTGGGGTACTTTTCGTTGATTTATGTAGAAGGAGATTATAACAAAAAAGCCCTCAAATTGAGGGCTTTTAGGCTAAAACAGTGAGCTATTTTGCTCTTTCGTGGTCACGTAGGGATTCGAACCCCAAACCTTCTGATCCGTAGTCAGATGCTCTATCCAATTGAGCTACGCAACCGTGTTATTTTTTTTAATTATTTCCCGTTGTTTTGGGAATGCAAAGGTAGGGGTATTTCACCCCTTTGTCAAGCCTTTTTTTGATTTTTTTTGAAAATATTTTTTGTCGAACCTGCGTTTTTGAGCTAAACACGCTGCTTTTCAGAAAGATAAGTGTTGAAAAAAAATAAAAAATTTTTACTTTTTTTCAACAAAACCTTCGCCCGCTGCCGCCATCGCTCGTAATTTGGGGGTGGGGCGGAAGCGCTCCCCGTAAGTTTCGGCAAGACGGTCGCATTCGGATACGAAGGTGGAAATGCCCACGTAGTCAACAAAAGACAGCGTGCCGCCCGCGTAAGGAGGGAAACCCCAGCCGAGAATCGAGCCCAAATCGGCGTCAAGGCGCGTTCGTATCACACCTTCTTCAAAGCACCGCACCGTTTCTATCGCCTGACGGTACAACAAACGCGTTTTTACTTCTTCCAACGTAGGCTGTTGGGTACTGACGGGAAATAATTCCGCCAAACCTTCCCATAAGTGTTTTTGGCCACCTTCGGGGTATTCGTAAAACCCTGCTTTGGCTTTTTTACCCAAGCGCCCCATTTCAGTAAATTGTTTCCCAATTTGGTAGCTAGTGTCGGTTTCGGCCAGTACGCCGTCTTTTACGGCTTGTCCCGCGATTTTATATACCAAATCAAGTGCCACTTCGTCCGAGACTGCCAACGGCCCTACGGGCATTCCTGCCAGTTTTCCTGCGTTTTCAATGAGCACAGGGTTTACGCCGTCTTTAAGGAGCTCCATTCCTTCGGATGTGTAAGTGCCAAAACAGCGCGACGTATAAAAGCCCCGCGAGTCGTTGACAACAATCGGCGTTTTTTTGATTTTACGGGTGTAATCTATTGCTACTGCTAAGGCGTAGTCAGAAGTTTCTTTGCCGACAATCAATTCCACCAACATCATTTTATCGACGGGAGAAAAGAAGTGAATGCCAATGAAATTGGCAGGATTCGCTGAGGCTTTGGCAAGGCCCGTGATGGGCAAGGTGGATGTATTGGAGGCAAATACGCCGTTGTTGACTAATTGAGGTTCGGCTTCTTGGGTAACGGTGGCTTTTAGCTCGCGGTTTTCAAAGACGGCTTCGATGATTAGCTCACTACCCGCCAAATCATCGGCGTTGGCTGTCGGTTTGATTAAGTCCAATACGCCTTCGGCTTTCAATGCGTCGAATTTGCCGCGTTCTACGGTTTTTTTTAACAAACTACGCGCGTAGTCCTTGCCTTTTTCAGCTGCTTCTTGGCTGACGTCTTTTAAAATGACTTCGATGCCCGCCAGCGCACTGACGTAGGCAATGCCCGCACCCATCATGCCCGCCCCCAAAACACCCAATTTTTTTACCTCCGTCTTGGCGATGTCTTTGGGGCGGCTTGCGCCTTTGTTGGCTTCGTTTAAGCCCAAGAACATGGTACGAATCAGGTTGCCTGCTTCTTTGGAGGTAGCAACTTTGACAAAATGACGGGCTTCAATGGCAATACCTCGGTCGATGTTGACCAACAATCCTTCGTAAACGCACGACATGATGTGTTGGGTCGAAGGGTAATTTCCTTTCGATTTGTCCATCATCATTGCTGTGCCTACCGTAAAGGTTTGCATTCCGACAGGGCTTAGCACTGCGCCATTGGGAACCTTGTAGTTGTCTTTGGCCTGAATTTTACCCGTTTTTTTATTGATTTCGTCCCAAGGTTTTAGCGGTTTTGGATTGGCTGCAATCCACGAAAAAGCCTTTTCGAGCATTTCTTCGCGGGTTTCGGCGACGGCATCGACAATACCCATACCTAAGGCATCTTTAGGGGAGAGTTCTTTGCCTTCCAAAATCAATGGTAGAGCGGCCTGCATTCCAATCATCCGCGGCAATCGTTGCGTACCACCCGCACCTGGTAGTAGCCCAACTTTTACTTCGGGAAGTCCCAGTTTGGTTTTGGGGTTGTTGAGGGCGACTCGGTAATGGCAAGCCAGACATATTTCTAAGCCACCACCCAGCGCCGTGCCATTGATGGCCGCGACTACGGGTTTGCCGTTGGTTTCGATGCGTCGAAAAAGCTCGTTGAGTCCTGCGGAGATTTTGAGCATTTCGGCGGGGTCGCCTCCTTGATTGCGCAAAATCATTTTTAGGTCAGCTCCTGCCACAAACTCAGGCTTGGAGGATGTAATGACGATTCCTTTCACGTCAGCGTCAGAGAAGGCTTTTTTGAGCGCTTCTCCAAAAGCAGGAACGGAGTCGTCGTTGAGGACGTTCATGGGCGAGCTTGTCATGTTCCACACAATCATCGCTACCCCGTCTTTTACTGAATAATCAATGGCCATTGGTTGTTGATTGATAAGTGAGTATCTGATTTTTACATAAACTTGAAATTGTATGCCAAAGATACAATTGGGGAGGCAAAAATTTGAAGCTGGTAGGCGGTATAGGCGGTTCCTTGGGTTTTCAAAAATACCGAGTACTGGTTTTTGCGACCGTAGAGGTTATAAACGGTGAAAATCCAGCTGCCAATCCAACGTTTGTCTTTGAGCGATGGGTTGTTGATTTGCCACGAAAAATCAAGACGGTGGTAGTCTTTGATACGGCCTTGGTTGCGTTCGGCATAGTAGGGGTAGGCTTTCCCTTGGAAACTCACAAAGCCGTTGGGGATGGTGTAGGGGCGGCCTGTCCCGTAGGTGAATGTCAACGAAAGGCTGTGGTATTTGTTCTCACTGAAATTGAGCGACATGTTCACGTTGTGAGGACGGTCGAAGTTGGCAGGATACCATTTGCCATCGTTGATACGTTCGGTGAAGCGAGGGCCTTCGTCCACCAAATTAAATACCCTTGAATACGTGTAATTGACCCAACCCGTCATTTCGCCTTTTTTCTTGGTGAGCATTAATTCTAAGCCGTACGATTTACTCCGTCCCTGCAATACTTGGGTTTCGATGTAGTTTTGCAACAAAAAATCGGCACCTGGTTTGAAGTCTAGCACGTTTTGGGTGGCGCGGTAGTAGGCTTCTAGCGAAAACTCATAGATGTTATTTTTAAGGTTTTTGAAATAACCAACTGTCCACAACTGACTCACTTGCGGCCGAATATGGGCATCAC
The DNA here is from genome assembly GCF_014195535.1 of Runella defluvii. Lineage (GTDB taxonomy): Bacteria > Bacteroidota > Bacteroidia > Cytophagales > Spirosomataceae > Runella > Runella defluvii. The sequence continues at coordinate 135,070 of NZ_JACIBY010000012.1, forward strand.
TCATTTTCCAACGCGAGGTGGGAAGGGGAGTGGTGGTATTGGAAACCACTTGTAAATACTGACGCATGAGGTTGTAGCCGAACTTAACCGACGACAGTTCGTCGATGGTATAACGCAGCCCCACGCGTGGCTCAAAACCTCCGTAGGTTTGGAGGGGTTTGCCGCTTCCGTAAAAAGTGGAGTCGATAATGCTGGCTTCGGATTTGGGGCTACCGTCGGCGTACGAACGCACAGCGGCGGGGCCTAAGGCCATAAAATACGAATAACGCAGTCCTACCGAAACGGTTGTTTTGCGGTTTATTGAGATTTCATCTTCCGCGTGTAGCGCCAATTCCAGCCCATATTCGTTGGGAACGCGCAAAGGGTTAACTCGGTCGTTGGCGCCAGGGTTTAGCGTGCCTGGCTGCAACTGATAATGGGTCATGTTTGCCCCAAATTCTATTTTATGGGCTTTGTTGGGGGTATAATTAAAGTTGGTCTTGGCCTGTCGCTGAAGGATTTCGGAGCCAATCGTTACTTTATTATCGCTGTTGAGTTCGGGCAAAAGGATGGTGGGGCGATATTGGCTAAAAACGGCTGTGGTTTGCACGTTGAGACGGTCGTGGAAGGCATGAAACCAGCGAGCGGTAAAGTTGAGGGTGTTGTAATCGTATTGGGTAGAAACGGAATTGATGTTATTGATACCGCCAAGAAGGTCGGTTTGGAAGAAATCGGTGCTGTAATAATTGGATAATGAAAAGGTGTTTTTATCATTGATTCTCCAAAAGAGTTTGGCGGCGGCATCTCCAAAACTCGCCCGAATGTTTTTTAATTTTTGAGGCCCCCACTGAAACGCAAAATCGTTGAATGCCCCGCGCCCCGTTATCAATATCCCCACTTTTTCTTTGACCAACGGGATTTCGGCGGTCAAACGGTTGGCGACGAAACTAATGCCGCCTTGGAGTTTAAATTTGTCCAAGGATGGGTTGGCCATCGAAATATCGAGTACCGAAGCAGCTCGCCCGCCAAACCGAGCAGGGGCAGTCCCTTTGTACAGTTCCATGCTAGAAACGGCGTCGGGAGGAAAAACAGAAAACAAACCAAACAAGTGAGTTGGGTTAAAAATAGGGGCGTCGTCGAGTAAAATTAGGTTTTGGTCAACGGCACCACCGCGGATATTGACCCCGTTGGAGGCTTCCCCTACGGAAGTGACCCCAGGGAGCATTTGCAAACTTCGTAGCACATCGACTTCTCCCAAAATGGCAGGGAGGCGTCTGATGGTTTTAATGTTCAACTGCGTTACTCCCAGCAAAGGCCGAGCCACATTTTCGTCCACGGCTTGGGTAGAAATAACAACTTCTTCGAGCTCTTTTGCCACGTTGAGAAGTTTGACGTCTAAGTGGATGTTTTGGTCAAGTGTGAGTTTTAGGCGGTGCGGACGGTATCCTAATCGGCTGATGACGACGGTGTAGTCGGCTTTACTAAGCATGATGGTGAAAGTGCCCGTAGAATCGGTATAAAGCCCAGATTTGTCAAAATTTAGGCGGATGGCGGCATTGCTGATAAGTTCGCCCGTTAGCGAATCACGAACGATGCCACTCAGTTCAAACGGTCGGGTGGGGGGGTGCTTGACGCGTTGTTGGGCCCATATATACCCCGTACCCGCCATTAGCCAGAGAAAAAGAAGTAGCCTTATTTTCATTCCAATTGTAGTGTTTTCTCAGGTGTTAAAATAAAATGGGGTATTTGCTTTCTCACTTTTACAAAAGCCATCCTGCGGGGCGAATGGGCGTTCGGGTAGCACTTTGCACACAGGGTGCTAAAGGAGGGCGAGACTCAAACAAAGGAGGCATGGGAGGGGTGTCGGGCTCAAGTGAAGGTTCTCGCCCAAGCATGAGGTACTTGTAGGCGTTAGAATAAGGGCGTTTATCAATAAAATGACGGGATTTTGCCACCCCTGCCGTCCCGAAATAGCCAACTACTTCTTCGGTGCTGTCATCTATGTTTCTAACGTTACCGATAATGGCAGAGGGTGGTGTATCGGTCAGATTACCCGTGTTTTGAGCTTGGTCGCGCAGGAGTTTGTAATATTCGTAGGCATTAGGAGAAATGGATAGTTGCTGGATTTCGACCAGCGCTGCCCGATTGGCAAATCCACCTCCCATTACATAGAACGGAATTTTGGCAACTTGCTGGGCCTGAACTTGGCGACCATTGGAATAAATATCCGAAAAGACGGTAATTTCATTGCTGTAAAAAATCTCCCAACAAGGGGCATCACATCGGTAATCGTATATCGTCCGACTGTTACGCTCAGGAATACACACAAACGTTTTTGAGTCCAGTTTTCCGCCTTCGCAAGTGGCACATAAGCCTTGCTCCTCGTAGTCTGTCCAGCGCCACAAATAGAAGTTGCGCTCATTGGCGGGGTCTTTAAAATCAACGTAAACATCTAACGAAGAAAAAGCAACTCGTTTTCCTGTGCGGTCTAGGATGCCATCACGGTTGTATTTATGGTAGATTTTATCAATTTCAGGGGAAGCCCTCAGCTGTTCTTTTTCTGACTCATATACTTTTCCTGTGGGGGTTCGGAAATGTAATTGGTAGGTTTGACCGACTTGGCCATTAAAAGTAGCGGGAGCTATATACACGCCACTTTCGTATTCGGCTAGTTTTACAACCGAACCGTCGCCTACCCTGACTTCGACCTCACAATTTCGCAGCGGCACAGAGTAATAGGTGGCATTTTCAGAACGAGCTGTTTTCAAGGTGACAGTCAGACCGTATCCGTTGGTTACGAATCCATCTACGGTGATGACCTCCGAATTGAAACGATAGTTTACATCATAGACTTCAACGCACGAAACCCACAGCAAACAGAGAATAATAAAGGTGATGGCTCTTTGTAAAAACATCCCGAAATGTAACAATTTAGGACGAGTTTTCTGAGGAATATCTTATTCAGTCTTTTTATTTTACTACAATGTGCAGACTAATCACGCTATTTTATAGATGAATGGATGAGGTAAGTCCCACTTTTTTCGTTGGGAAATAGCGGTTTCATTGCGTAAATTACCCCCAAATTCTAAAACCATTTTCGATGAAAAACCTCATTCCCAGCACCCTTGTGGTGTGTTTGGCTTTGGGAGGTTGTAAAACCACTCCCGAACAAACAAAAGTGCTCACCCAAGCTGAATATCCTGCCGCTCCCGTTGCCGCCAAAAAGCCCAAAACTTTCACCAACCACGGCTATCAGCGTGTGGACGATTATTATTGGTTAAAGGATAAAACCAACCCTGAAACCATTGCTTACCTGAAAGCTGAAAATGCCTATGCTGATACGGTGATGGCTTCGACCAAAGCGCTTCAAAAAACGCTTTTTGACGAAATGAAAGGCAGAATCAAAGAGGAAGACCAGTCGGTGCCGTCGTTCGATAATGGATACTATTACTATTCTCGCGTTGGGAAAGGTCAACAATACAGCGTTCATTGCCGCAAAAAAGGCAGCCTTGACGCTGCTGAGGAAGTCATTTTTGACGAAAACAAAATGGCCGCAGGAAAAGGAGCTTTCATCATGGGAGGCTATGAAGTAAGCGATAACAACAACATTGCGGCTTATGTTAGCAACACCACAGGTTCTTATGCTGAGTTTGAGCTGCGTTTTCGGGATTTGCAAACGGGCAAAGAGCTCCCTGACGTTATCAGTCGCATGGGCGGTAGCCTTGCGTGGGCGGCCGATAACCAAACAGTGTTTTATTCGGTGCCTAATGCTGCCCTTCGTTCGCACAAAATTTATAAACATATAGTCGGAAGCAACGCCAAAGACGAACTTGTATATGAAGAAAAAGACGAGCTATTTAACTGCTACGTGGGTCGTTCAAAAACCAAACGCATCATTGCGATTCAGTCGGGAAGTTTCACTAGCAGCGATACTCGAATCCTGCCCGCTGACCAGCCCAATGGAAAGTTTACGCTGTTTTTGCCGCGTCAAAAAGACGTTGAATACAACATCACCGACCACCCAGCACATTACTATGTGTCGTGGAAAGACCCACAAAACAAAAACCAAAAAATATACGAATTGCCCAAAGAAGGCTATGAAAACCGCAGTACGTGGAAGGAGATTGTTGCACATGACCCCAAAGCAAAAATCGAAGGGATAGATATTTTTGAAAAGTATATGATTATCACCAAACGAATCAATGGGTTGCTAGAGATGCAGGTGAGGGAACTGACGACGGGGAATAGCAAAACGATTTCGTTTCCAGAACCTGTCTATACCGCCTATCCGATGGGTACGCCTGATTTTACTTCAACGAAATTCCGTTACGCTTATACTTCGCTCAACCGCCCCACTACGACCTACGACTACGACATGCTGACCAACAGCAGCACAAAGCTCAAAGAACGTGAAGTGCCGAGTGGGTTTAACCCCGACGACTATGAGGTAAAGCGCCTTTGGGCAACGGCCAAAGACGGTGTTAAAGTCCCGATGGCTGTTGTACATAAAAAAGGAATCACGCTCGACGGTACCAATCCGAGTCTTTTGTATTCGTATGGGTCGTACGGGTATTCGTCGGATGCGGGTTTTAATGCCAATATCTTTAGCTTGGTCAACCGTGGTTTTGTCTATGTCATTGCGCAGATTCGTGGCGGGTCAGATTTGGGCGAACAGTGGTACGAAGACGGGAAATTGCAGAAGAAAATGAACACCTTTACCGATTTTATTGCCTGTGCCGAGCACCTTGTGAACGAAAAATATACGTCTCCAGAAAAATTGGCCATCAACGGTGGAAGCGCAGGGGGCTTGTTGGTAGGAGCCGTGACCAACTTACGCCCTGATTTGTTTAAAGTAGTGGTGGCGGAAGTGCCTTTTGTCGATGTGATAAATACCATGCTCGACCCTAATCTTCCGCTGACGACTCAAGAATACGAACAATGGGGTAATCCGAACATCAAAGCTGACTACGATTATATCATGACGTACTCACCCTACGACAACCTCAAAAAAGGAAATTATCCCAACATTTTGGCCACGGGTGGTTTAAATGATTCGCAGGTTGGTTTTCACGAACCTGCCAAATGGGTCGCCAAAATACGGACGCTTAAAACTGACCAGAATGTAGTCCTTCTCAAAACCAACATGGACTCAGGTCACGGCGGTTCGACGGGGCGTTTTGATTACCTCAAAGACGAAGCCTTCAACTACGCCTTTATCCTTAGCCGATTGGGAATAGGGAAGTAAACCAGTTTATATTACCCAAAGACTACATTTATTTCTTGATGGCATTTGCCTTATTGCTGGTAAACACATAGTCCACAAAAGACTGTCTATGTTGACTATGTGTTTATTCTACTATTTTCTATGTGTTTTAAAAAGAATGCGACCCTATCCTGCATTTGTTCGGATACTCCACGGTGGAATAATCAAACTTGGAAAGTTTAAAAGTTTTTAGTCAATACAATATTCAATTGACGATTTTCTTTGGCCGCTTTTTCGTCCATTTTACGACCGACAACTACCCCCAAACCCAGCCCAATGGGTAAGCCAACTCCCAATAAACCCATGTTTTTGGTAGCTGCCCCTATCGCTACTCCAATAGGTAGGCCAATAGCCGCCATACCCATACTCATCCAAATCGTTTGGTAGTAGTTTTTAGGGACAATTTTTACCTCTTTTGCCAAAAGGTTAACAATAGTTGATTGCTTCATTTTAATGAATTTCCCAAAGTCGGTTCCTGAGCCAGCAAACGAGTTGATTTCCACAACGTGAGCATTGATGCAGTCGATGAGTTGGGAAGGAATTTCTTTTTTTCTTAACTCAATTAGTAAAGTATCAAATTGGTTGTAAGTAGCTTCTAATTTAGGCGTATTTCCAATCTCAATTTGTGTTGATAAATGCTTGATTTCCATGAGAATGTTATTCTGGGGTTGTTAACTATTGACGTTCGTGAAATGCTGTTTTCTGTTGTTTCATGAACGTTTGCCATCCAGCTGGGAAAATAGCCTGATTGTTTTCGGTCATAGCTTCCATCTTTTGTTGAATGGAGGCTTGAATTGCTTTAGGAAGTGAATAAAACGCTTTGTCCACTTGGGTTTCTCGTTCAAAATCAAGGACTCCATTTTGATGTCGAATGGCGTATTTTTGGTCTTTGTAATAAATGATAAATTTGATTCTTCCGTCGTCGTATCCATTAGCCCCTTTCGTTCCATAGACAATGATTGGGTCAGGTATTCCATCTTTATCTACATCATTAAAACTGCAATATTTCGTCCAAAACCAGATGTTACTTTCTTGTTTTTCTTTGGCAAGAACAAAATCATTGATTTCCCAAAGTTTGATAAAAGAGGCTTTTTCTACTTTTAAATTAATTGCTTTAATTTTGGTATGAAGAGTGTCTTTTCCGTTTGCAATTTTATCAATGTTTTCAGTCAATAAGCAATAATATTGTCCAGCTTTGTCGGAGTATTTGTACGCGCGATAAATAGGAAAGTTGATCCCAAAGTTTTTTTGAACACTACTCGGAAATAGCGTATTAATTTGCTGGTTAGTAAGTATTTCTATTTGAAAAAAAAGGGGAGTATAGGAGGTTGTAGCAAGCAATAAAAGTAGTAAAAATCGCATAAATAGGTTATTAATGGAGTAAATGTTGGCCAATACCTGAGATAGTTGAGGTATTGGCCAAATTTTTAAAAGTTACTGTCCAATCACAATTTCTTTTTCCTGATAGCCCCCCCGCGTTGAAAGTAGCTTAACTTTTGCTTTAACGCTTCCCGTTTGGTTGAGTTTTACACGAAAAACGCCTTCTTTCGTCTCGTTAGGAGCCGTATAACCCGCAAAAATGGTTTTATCAAACAAGGTTGGTTGGGTAATCACCACTTTTGCTTCTTCAAAACCTTTCAACAAGTTCTTGTCAATGTCGAGGGTGAGGCGGTCTTCTTGAACGATTTTAACGCGTTTGGCTTGCTCAAGGGCAACGGGAAGTTTTCCCGTATTGCTCCATTTAACTCGAATTTCGTATTCTTTGTTTGGAAGTGCTTTGACCGAAACGTCCTTAAACTCCACTTGCGGAAGCTCCAGCGCCATGCCTAAGTTGAAAAGAGATTGTTTCGAAATCCACGTTTCCAAGTTCCAAGCTGGGCCATTTTGGGCAAAAAACTTGGGATGGAAGCCACCAAGTTCGACTTCTCCCAAAACGGGGTGCGTAAATTTTGTCCAAGGTTTAAAGCCGTTCTTTTTATTGGCTTCGTCGTCCCACATGAGGCCGTCATATTCGTCGTATTGGCCATCTTTGTCGTAATCTTTCATGGCGCCACCGTTCCAAAGCTCATCACCGTACCAGATGGAACCGTAATAAAAATACCCAAAATCAGGGCCGTGGCCAAAGAGAGGTTGGGGTTTTGAAGGGTCACCCGTCACGCGGTCGGTTTTGCTGCGCGTCGCATAGGTGTAATAGACATCGCCCGCCCACGGATAGTTGGTGTGCGAAAGCCCAAGGCTGTCCATGTGTTTGTAAATAGCCAAGTCAGCAGGAAACATACTTTCTTCGCTTTTCGACGTTGATGGTGGGCGCAAGTGCATGGGCACCCGCGTATCCATCGAGTTGACCACCGAAATATTAGGATGTTGAAGCAACCACAATACCGTCGAACGCGTTTCAATCTCGCTCAACGGATAATCACCCGCTCCACCTTGGGTATAGCCCCTGCCCGTGAGGTCGCCACCTTGGTCGGGGCGCCAGTTTTCGGGGTAGTTGCGGTGGTTGTCGAGTCCACCTATTCCGTCTTCGTTGTATTTGCCATCGCCGTCGTTATCAATGCCCTCGGTATAAACGAGCCATTCTCCTTTTCCTTCTTGAACGCGTTTCATCAAGCGCGGGTCGCGGGGGTCTAGGATAAAGTCTGCCTTCTCTTTTTCAGCTTTGGTGACTGCTTTTTTACGAATTTGGTAAATCACGCCGTCGCCGTCGAGGTCTTCTTCGGGATCTTCGTCGAGCAAACCATCACGGTCATCGTCTTTGGGATGCACGGTACTGCGATTTCGCTGGGCCGAAAACAAATACATGGTTGAGCCATCAGGATTATTTTCGGGACGTAAATAAATGGTTTTTGTATCAATCAGTTTGGTGATGGCGGCGTCTTTGCCGTAGTTATCGAGCAGGTGTTTGGTGAGCCATAAAATTGCTTCGCTACTGGTCACTTCACCACTGTGGCGGCCTGCTTCAAAGTAAGCGGCAGGTTTGTCGGTATGCTTGCCCGTTTTTTTGTTGGTGAGGGTCATTTGAAGAATAGGACGACCTTCGTAGCTTTTCGCAACTTCGTATAAGTCAACGAGATTGGGGTATTGCTCGGCCCATTTACGGTACCAGTGATACATCACATCGGGTGAGTGATAGACATCAAATGCAAGTTTGTCAGTAGGGGTGTACTGGACGTCTTTGAAATAATGTTTTTTGAAAAAACTTACCCCATGACGTTCTCCTTTGACGGTGTAGAATTTGTTAGCGGTGTCTTGTTCGGGCCATTTTGGTTCGGGATAATAGGATTTTTGAGCCCAAATACTGACAGAAATCAGTACGAGCGAAAGAGTAGAAAGGGTTTTCATTGGAATTTAGAGAGTGTTGTTGAATGGGCAAATTAGCTATTTTTGGCCAAAAATTAGTAGATATTACGTTTAACCTAACCAATAAAAATGAACCTAAAGAAAGTGGTGTCGCTGTTGTTAGCGATTTTGTTTACCTATTTTGTGGTCGTACAGTACAACGACCCCGACCCTGAGCTGTGGATGCCGATTTATGGGATTGCCGTCGCGGCTAGTTTGAGTATATTTTTTGGGAAAGCCCCCAACCGCTACGTATTTTTCATTTTGGCGGGAGCTTATTTTTTAGCGGCTTTTCAGCAGTGGCCACCTAAGTACGAAGGGGTATTTTGGGGAGAAATGGCCATGCGTTCCATCAACATCGAACTCGCCCGTGAGTCGTTGGGCTTGGCCATCAGTGCTTTAGGAATGGTTATTTTGGGCTTTTTACGTAATTAAGTTTCACCTTCCCGAAAGTCCGTTATACCTTCCCGAAAGTTCAAAACCTTCCCGAAAGTTTTGAACTTTCGGGAAGGTGCTACTATCTTACTTGATTTTTACCTTAGTGGCTCCGTAGCCAAACTTCTCTTTTTGAGCGTCTTCGTAAAACTTTACGTTTTTGTGCTTGCTCATTCGGCGGTGGAGTTCAGTACGTAAGACTCCGTTTCCAACGCCGTGAATAAACGTAATTTCGTCCATTCCGCTGGCGATGGCTTTTTCGAGCTGTTGCTCAAATGTCTTCAATTGAATCGCAATCATTTCGTTGTTATTCAACGCCAAAAAATCACGCGTCAGTTTTTCGATGTGCAAATCAACGACCGAAGAAGGACGCTCAATGGGCAGAGAAACAGCAGGTTCTGGCTCGTTTTTCTCCATCATTTTTTCTTTCAACACCTGCGCATTGAGCGGCTGGTCTAGCTTTTCGTCGGCGTCGAGCTGAAAGAGGTACGCGTCCTTTTCAAGGATGGATGCTTTGCGTTTGTTTTTAAAGAAAGTGTTGGCCCTAAACTTAATACGCTTCGTAAGCGGAGCCCTTTCGGGCGAAAACCCAACGGTGAAATAGAGGCAATGAAACACAAACGTGCCCCAGTCTTCAAAATCTTTGATCAGTAATTCGTGGACTTTAAGGGCGCTTTTGGCCTTGAGATACCCTCCCGAAATACCTCTTTGGTGGCGTTCGGTGGGAGTAGCGAGCGAATAAGGTAAATCCCAATCGGTATTGTTGACGAGATGAAGAACGATTTCGCGGTCGTTCAGCGGAACAAACGCCATAAAAATCCCCTTTTCAGCACGGATACCCGTGGGGCGGCTATCAGTAGCTTTATCGGGCGTGGGTTGGGGTTTTACCGTACGAAAAGCCTGTGCTTCAACGGCTGAAACGACAGCCAATTCACGCTTTAAAACGGGCAAACGAAACCCGTCTTCGATTTCGATTTCGATGACGTTGTTGGGTAAAATTCGGGTAACGATACCCTCTTCTTTGGAATGGATTAATCGGACTTTATCGCCTATGTTCATTGTGGTAATGTTCGTTGTTTTATTGTTTTTTAAAGCTTCATGACTCCTGTAGTCGTATTCTTCCTTCATTTTCATACAAAACGACTTCGTCCTCCAATAGTTCCCGCAGCGTTGCGATGGCGGCTTGTTCGTTTTTTAATCCAAAGGCTGCTACTAATTGCTGGGGAGTAAGCGGACTTAGCTTCAAAAGTCGGAGCATTTCGGCCCGAATGGGGGCATGTTCGGCGGGAGATGCGGCTTTTTTCTTTTTGGCTAAACAATTATCGCAAATGCCACAATCGGCGTCGCTTGGTTCGCCAAAATAGTTTTGGAGTAATTGCGTTCGACAACGATTTTGTTGTTTTACATAATTGATTACGGCTGCAATTCGTTGCAAATCAGTTTGATGTTTTTCTTCAATCGCCAGGGCATTGATGGGCATTTGGAAGGCATCGAAGCGGGGAGTGGCAAAGCCAAATTGGGGCTTAACTCGCTGTTTGTCATAGACAATCATGCCAAGGTCATGAAGCCCTTGCAGAAGTTTGACCACATCGGCTTCCATTGTGTAATGTTTTTGCCCAATGGCAGTTTCCGAAATGGGGACAAACTGGTTAAATAGCTCACCCCCGTACATACGCAGCAACAGTTTGATAAAACTATCGTATTGAGGGTACTTGAGTTGGAGTTCGTACAGTGAGCGGTTATCGACCGTAATATGAACTTTAGAAACGCTATTGTAGGCTTCGCTCAATTGTACAAAGCCCTCTTCTTCAAGGAGTTTAATGGCAAAGTGGGTTTCAGAGAGGGGCAACCCAAACGTGCCTGTAAAGTCTTGTAAGTCGAAGTCAAAGGTTTCAAATTCGCCCCCTCCCACGGGGACTTTATAATAATTGGAAAGCGCCTGATACACACGACGGAGCAGGTCGATAGGTGGATATTTTTGGTCAACATTTCGGGCTAATTCGTCCAAATCATGCTGCGAATACAAGGCCACAGCGTAGGCGCGCTGCCCATCTCTCCCTGCCCGTCCCGCTTCTTGGTAGTAAGCTTCGAGGGTGTCGGGCAAATCAATGTGAATTACCGAACGAACATCGGGCTTGTCGATACCCATACCAAAAGCATTGGTAGCGACCATCACCCGCGAACGGTTGCGAATCCAAGCTTCTTGCTTTTCGCTGCGTTGTTTATTGGGAATACCCGCATGGTAAAAATCAGCCCGAATGCCGTTTCGATTAAGCCAATCGGCAACCTCTTTGGTACGACGACGATTACGAACATAAATGATGGAACTTCCCTGTACGTTTTGTAAAATGCGGAGCAGTCGAGCGTCTTTGTTTTCTTCAAAAAATGCGGAATACGACAAATTGGCTCGCGCAAAGGTTGATTGGAAAACGGCGGGTTCGCGCATTTCCAATTTCTCACAAATATCTATCTTAACGGGGTCGGTGGCAGAAGCGGTCAGGGCAATCAGGGGAACCGTAGGAATCAACTGACGAAAAGCCGCAATTTGTAAATAGGCTGGACGAAAGTCATACCCCCATTGTGAAATACAGTGTGCTTCGTCGATGGCCAAAAGCGAAATTTTCATTTGCTTGACCCGCGTCAAAAAAATATCGGTTCGTAAGCGTTCGGGCGAAACGTACAGGAATTTAGTCGTTCCGTGAATGCAGTTATCAAGCACAATGTCGATTTCGTGCCAATTCATTCCCGAATAAATGGCTGCTGCCATGATACGCCGCCGCTTGAGTTGCTCCACTTGGTCTTTCATGAGGGCAATCAATGGCGTAACGACAATACAAACACCCTCTTTTGCCAACGCAGGGACTTGAAAACACACCGACTTTCCCCCGCCTGTTGGGAGTAACGCGAGCGTGTCTCGCCCCGACAAAATACATTGAATAATATCTTCTTGTAGCGGACGAAACGAATCGTAATTCCAGTACTGTTTTAAAATGTCATGAATCATACTTCCCTAACTCCAATCGAAACGCAAAGGTAACAGTTGGGGTGGAAAAACGTCTTTCTCCCAAAAAAACAAGGCGCGACATTTGTCGCGCCTTGCCATGAGAATACAATATGGGTTTTTCTTACAGACCCAATGACTTCAAAACTTCAGTCACTTTCGCAGCTGCTTCTTTGAACTCGATGGCTGAGAAAACTTGCAAACCTGATTCGTTGATGATGCGAGCACCTTCTTCAGCATTGGTTCCTTGCAAACGAACGATGATAGGTACTGGAATGTTTCCGATGGCTTTGTAGGCTTCAACTACCCCTGTTGCTACACGGTCGCAACGAACGATTCCACCAAAGATGTTAATCAAGATAGCTTTTACGTTCGGGTCTTTTAAGATAATACGGAAGCCAGCTTCCACCGTTTTTGCGTTAGCGCCACCACCTACGTCCAAGAAGTTCGCAGGTTCACCACCCGACAACTTGATAAGGTCCATGGTAGCCATTGCCAAACCAGCACCGTTTACCATACAACCTACGTTTCCGTCAAGTTTTACGTAGTTAAGGTTGCTTTCACCTGCTTCTACTTCCAAAGGATCTTCTTCGTTAGTATCGCGCATGTCGGCTAGGTCGGCGTGGCGGATGAGTGCGTTGTCATCAAGGTTTACTTTGGCGTCAACGGCTAAGATTTTATCATCCGAAGTTTTCAACACAGGGTTGATTTCAAACATGGCCGCATCCGATTCGATGTACGCACTGTAAAGCGCCGAAACGAATTTTACCATTTCTTTGAAAGCATTGCCAGTAAGACCAAACGCAAACGCAATTTTGCGGGCTTGGAAACCTTGCAAACCTACGCGAGGATCCACCCACTCCTTGATGATTTTCTCAGGCGAATGTTCGGCCACTTCTTCGATGTCCATACCACCTTCAGTACTTGCCATGATAACAGGGCACCCTTTAGCACGGTCAAGAAGAATTGACATGTAAAACTCTTTAGGCTCCGAAGCCCCAGGATAGTACGCATCTTCTGCCAAGAAAATCTTGTTTACTTTTTTTCCTTCTGGGCCTGTTTGGTGCGTCACCAACACGTGTCCGAGGAGGTTAGTAGCTGTTTCACGAGCTTGGTCAGGTGATTTTACCACTTGAACGCCGCGTTGTTCGCTACCAACAATTTGACCCTTTCCGCGTCCACCTGCGTGGATTTGAGATTTAATAACGACAAACTTAGAATTTGTACGTTCTGCGATAGTGCGGTAGGCTTCTACTGCGCGTTCTGGGGTATCAACCACGATGCCGTCTTGGACTCTGACACCGTATTTTTTGAGTATTTCTTTTCCTTGGTACTCGTGGATGTTCATACTATTATTAGGTGAGTGTTTGTTTTTTTTAGTTTGGCCGTGCCAAATTACACAAAAGTTTTAACTTGGTTATTGAATTTCGGCATATAATTCAGCGTTATTTGTGAAACTAACCCTCAATGTCTTGCTAAAACGTCTCCTTTATAAATTCTGGAAATACCGTTTTATGGTATCTGAGCCCCCAATTATTACCATGCAGGGGCTCTATCCGCTACTTTTGCTCTTGTTGTTGAGTATGGTGGCTTTGACATACCACATGGTTAGAATTCAGTTCAAAGAAGCGGTCGATTTTTCAATGGATTGGAATTTGTTTTTGAGCTGGATTCCTCTAATCGTCGCTTTTATCGTGGATGTCACTGTTAAGCGTTTTCATAAGTGGTATGTATGGGTGGGGCTTTGGAGCGTTGTTTGGGTTTTGTTTTTTCCCAATGCGCCTTATATGATTACGGACCTTGTTCATTTGTCGGTGGACATGGGGAGCGACCTTACTTGGCACGATATGATTATGCTTTTTTTTTATGCGGAAGTGAGCTTATTCAACGGGCTTGTCTCCGTATATTGGATGCATCGAAGCTGGCAAAAAACGTACTCCAAAGCCATTGGAAATCTCTTACTACTCGTCAGCTTCCCTTTAGCTGGTTTTGGAATTTATTTAGGAAGAGTTCGTCGATGGAACAGTTGGGACATCCTGCATAATCCACAAGAACTGTTCAATGCCATTTGGCAAAGCCTCACCGACCGAACAGCGCTCATCCTGAGCCTTGAGATTGGGGTATTGCTCGGAATGCTTTACTTGGTTCTATGGGCATTGCTTCGTTTCAGAATCCGACATATCAATGATTAGTAGCACAACTTCCCGAAAGCTCTATAACTTCCCGAAAGCTTAGAGCTTTCGGGAAGTTAGTTACCGCAAAACCTTTACGCCTACGTTTGTGAATGCTTGAATAATCTCCGAAGATTGTTCATCGGTGATAAGTACGTTTACCAAAGTCAAAGGGGCAAAAGTGAGGTATTTGTCTTTGCCTAATTTTGAAGAATCACACAGTAAATAAGTGACTTGGGCGTTTGCTGCCATCGACAGCGTCATTTCGGCTTCTTTTTCACTGACCGCACTGAGTCCTTTTTCAACCGAAATCCCCCCAACGCCCAAAAAAGCTTTGTCGGCTTGGTAGCGTCGAATGTGTTCGATGGACATGCTACCGTGAACCGCTTGTCTTTCCGCATCCACTTCGCCGCCTATGAGATTAATGGAAACGGCGCTGTTGAGGAGCTCGTGTACCACTGGTAACGAATTGGTAATGACTTTGATGCGTTTGTCCCGAATAAAGCCACACATCCTAAAAACGGTGCTTCCGCAATCCATAAAAATAACGTCTCCGTCTTGAATTTGTGCCGCTGCAATGCGACAAATGTGGTCTTTCTTATCGGCATTGACTGCTGATTTTTGAACAAAACTAATGGGCTGATTGACCAAACTTAACTTCATAGCTCCTCCGTGGGTTCGATAAAGCAGGCCGTCGGCAGCCATTGTCCCTAAATCGCGACGTACCGTAATCTCCGACGTTTCAAGCACTTGTGCCAATTCCTTGACGTCAACGTCGCCTTTTTCATCCAATATTTTAAGGATGATTTGCTTTCTGCTTTGATAACTCATGGATTTTGCTTTGATTTGTTCAAAAATAATCAAAATTTATCAAAAATAATCATTTTTATGAATCCTAACGTTCAAATCATTGAGGAAAAATTGCTTTCGGACAATTGGTACGTTCTCAAAAAAATCACGTTCGATTACCAAAATAAGTCGGGCGAATGGCAACGGCAGTCGCGAGAGGCGTACGACCGTGGCAATGGTGCGGTGATTTTGTTGTACCATCCCCAAAATAAAACGGTGATTTTAACGCGTCAATTCCGAATGCCTACGTACGTTAATGGAAACGAAACGGGAATGCTCATTGAAGCCTGCGCGGGGCTTTTGGACAAAGATAACGCGGAAGATTGTATTCGTCGAGAAACGGAAGAAGAAACGGGCTACCGAGTTTCGTCGGTGCGAAAAGTGTTTGAAGCCTACATGTCGCCTGGTTCAGTCACCGAAATTCTTTACTTTTTTGTGGCGGAATACGAAGCTGCTATGAAAGTAAATGAAGGAGGTGGGGCCGAACATGAGCATGAAAACATAGAAGTGCTGGAGTTGCCGTTTGATCAAGCCCTAAACATGATAAAAACGGGGGAAATCAGGGATGGGAAGACAATAATGCTGTTGCAATACGCGAAATTAGAAGGGTTGATTTGAAAAATGTTCAATTGAGCCATCAGTTTGAAAATGCGATAATTTGAAAATTAAGGTTTACGAAATTCCATTTTCAAATTATCACATTCATGAATTTTCAAATTATCCTTTCTCCTTGTGGTAAAGGGTCAGTCCAGCAATGGGGGTTTCCATAATGTGCCCGATGGTCATGCCTTTGTCGGCAGCGGCGCGGCGTAGGATGTCATTGTAGTAAAAAGCGACCGAACCAACGAAGTGAATTTTGTGCTGGTTGTAATTGGGTAGCTTGGCGACATACTTGTCCAAAAACTCGCCGAAGGCATCATAAACCAATTGATAAGCAAAGGGGTGGTTTCGATTGTCAAAAAGGAATTTGGAAAAACTGGCGAAATAGCGGTTGGGAAATGGTTTTTTGTAGGCATTTTCCAACACGATTTCGCGGGTAAGTCCGTAACGTTTGGCAAACTTTTCGGCCAAGTCGGTAGGCATTTCTTTGTGCAAAAAGGCTAAAACGGCTTTTTTTCCTAAATGGCCACCGCTACCTTCATCGCCGAGCCAAAACCCGAACGAAGGGATTTTGTCAGCGATGTTTTTGCCGTCGTATAAGCAATTGTTGGAACCCGTTCCCAATATACAAGCAATGCCCGCTTGGTGTCCACAAAGGCCACGGGCAGCCCCCAACATATCACTATCGACTTCAACGAGGTGCGCGGTTGGAAAAACGGCCTGCAAGCCTCGACGAACGATGGCACAAGGTTCTTCGCCAGCGCAACCTGTGCCATAAAAGTAGATTTCGGTTACTTCGCCAACGATGGAAGGCAAAAGGTTTTGTCGAAGTTCGTTAGCTATCGAATCGGAATCTTGGAAATAAGGATTGAGACCAATGGTTTTAGCCTGTTGGACATTATTTTCGTGGTCGATAATTCGCCAGTCCGTTTTGGTCGAACCGCTGTCGGCAATTAATATCATTCGGAGCTACGTTAGTAATGAAATGGAGGCTACAATAACGGGCGCAAAATTGGCTAATTCGCCGTCACGAACCAACTCTTTGAAAAAAATGTAATAAGGAAAACCTATAAGGTTTGTAAAATCGACGAGAGCGAAACCTTATAGGTTTGGGAAAGTAGAATAAATAAAACCTATAAGGTTTGAAAAATCGACGAGAACAAAACCTTATAGGTTTAAAAGACGTAGCCGCATGAATACGATTCAAAATAAAGAAGTACGTTTTGAAGATTTAGGTACAATTGATTACCAAGAGGCTTGGGATTATCAAGAACGCTTGTTGGCCGAAACCGTCGCCATCAAAACGCAAAACCGAAAACTTTCCGTTGAAGAACAACAACTGACGCCCAATCACTTGTTGTTTTGCCAGCACCCCCACGTATATACCCTCGGTAAAAGTGGTCATCAAGAAAATTTATTGATGAACGACGAACAACTGAACGCAGCGGGAGCGCAATTTTATAAAATAAACAGGGGAGGAGACATTACGTACCACGGGCCTGGGCAACTGGTCGGGTATCCTATTTTAGACCTGGAAAATTTCTTTACCGACATTCACAAATACATGCGCCTATTGGAAGAAGCCGTCATTTTGACTTGTGCCGATTATGGACTTTCGGCAGGGAGAATCGACGGCCTAACGGGAGTTTGGTTGGGGCATGAAGATGGACAAAATCCCCGTAAAATTTGCGCGATGGGTGTCAAGTGTAGTCGCTGGGTGACCATGCATGGATTTGCCTTTAACGTCAATACGGATTTGAACTTTTTTGGGAATATTATTCCCTGTGGTATTAGCGACAAAGCCGTCACCTCTTTACAGCAAGAGCTTGGTAGAGAGCTCACTATGGTCGAAGTAGCAGAGAAATTAAAAGGGCACTTGGTGAGATTGTTTGAAATGGAATTGTAACTTATTTTACCCAAACTTTGATGCCATTCATGGGTTTGAGCGTAATCAGTGGAAACATTTTGGGGTTGTGGGTGTCATCGGGTACGAACGTGAATCGTTTGAGTAAGGATGCCAAAATCAGTTGCATTTCGATAAGGGCAAATTGCTGACCAATACAAATGCGTGGCCCCGCGCCAAAGGGTAAGTAGGCAAATTTGGGGCGATTTTTGACGTTTTCGGGGGTGAAATGAGTGGGGTCAAAAGAAAGCGGATTGTGCCAAAATTCGGGGTTACGGTGAAGCTCGTACATGGGTAAAAATACGATGGTACCTTTCCGAATTTCAAAACCCTCAATTACATCATCAGCGATGGCTTCGCGAGCAACAGCCCAAGCGGGTGGGAATAACCGCAAACCTTCTTCCACCACTTGACGAGTGTAAGTGAGTTGCAAAAGTTGTTCCCAAGTCGGAACAGTGTCAAAAATTGAACATTCTTCACGGATTTTTTGAACCATCTCTGGATGTTTCGATAGTTCCAACAACAACCAATTGAGGCCGTTGGCGGAAGTTTCATGCCCTGCGGCAAACATCGTAATCGCCTCATCCCGAACTTGTTGGTCGTTCATTTGCTGACCCGTTTCTTCGTCGGTACAGTCGAGGAGCATTTGTAAAAGGTCATCTTGCGGCTGATTCGAAGCGCGGCGTTGTTCAATTATATCAAAAATGAGGCGATTAAAATAGCTCAAATCAGCCCGAAAACGACGATTAGCGCCGTTAATAGCCATCCAAGGCTTGAGAAAAGGCTTCCGAATATTGGCAATGATAAATTCTTGGGTACGATTGATTTGCTGATAAATCGTTGCCTTATCTTCGTTGGTAATGGTGGTAAACAAGGTTCTGAGCGCAATGTCGGCGGTGATGGCCATCATTTTTTCGTCGAGGTCGATGGCTGATTGGTTTCGGTTTGCTTCAAAATCGTTGACAAACTGAGTGGTTAATTCTGCCATGATTTGATACAACCCCAGCATTCGTTCACGGTGAAAAACGGGTTGAATCAGACGCCGTTGCCGCAGCCAAAAGTCTCCTTCGCTGGTTAGCAGTCCTTTCCCGAGCACTTTACTTAACTCTGTAAATGCCTTTCCTTTGGCATAACCACGGTGATTTTGTTGAAGGACGTGCCGAAAGAAAGCGGGGTCTCTCGAAAAAACGATGTCTCTAAACAGGCGTAATCGAAAGGTATCCCCACAGGTTGAAAAACCACTTCTGATGAATGAAAGCGGGTCTTTGGCAAACCGAAGTGGTATCGTTAGCGGGATTTTGCTGGGGCTATATAGAGGGAGGACAGGCATTTGTGAATTGATTGAAATTCAAGAATTTAAGTTGTACTAATGAATACAGGTCTTAATAGCATTCCTTTTAAAACACATAGAGGACAGTTATAATTTTACGACAAAATAGTTGTATAAAAATCTAGATTTTATTTTTATATAAATCAAATAATAGATTGAAATATAATTTGTTTTTCTTATTTAATACCTTGTTTGAAAAGTAGTATGATATTTTTTATCCCGCAGATAAACGCAGATTAAAATTCAACGCGGATTGGCGCAGATAAGCTCATTAGCCGAATTAATCACCCAAAATCTGCGGTTATCTGTGGTTTTAGAATCAGCGTAAATCTGCGGGTAAATTATAAAGAAACTTAATAAACAACGTATTTAATAACTGTGTATTCAGAAATGACTTGTTTTTGGGTAATTTCAAAATAGTAATACTTTTGTAGAACTTTAAGTAAGTTAAACTATAAAAAAACACTAAAATGAGAGTCATAACAACTCTTCTCTTCTTTTTTGCTTTTACGGCTGCTTTCTGCCAGAGTGCACAAATTACACCAAATGAAATTGTTGTGCCAACTGTTACTACATTCCCAACCAGTTCAACTGGTAGTATTGTATTTAAACTTCCTGAAAATGCCCTGTTTACCTACGATGGGACAAGCTGGAAGCAGTTACAGGCCGTTTCTCAAGAAGGTTTTTCAAGTTCGATTGGTTCCTACAACAATTGTTGTACATATCCTAATTCGCCTTCTGTTGCCTATTTAAACACCCCAAGTTTTAAATATGGAAATGGTACATTGACAAATAATTCATATCAGGTTGATAAAAGTGGTGTTTATCAATTTTCTTCCACATTTACAGCAGGCACGTTCGACTCAAACCCTGTGAATTATTTCTTGACAATATATATTTTTAAAAATAACACAATGTTTAGACTAAATTCTTTTACAAATTTGTCTTCAGCTACAAATTCTACTTCACAAACATCGGATTATATCTACTTGAACTCTGGGGATATAATTCAACTGAAAATAGCCCATAATTACACAGGGGGGATGTCTCCAAATGCTACTGGTTCTCATTTTAGCTTAATAAAAATATACTAAAAGTCGGGGTTTATAACAATCGAACATCAGCTGATTGGAACCAACTCCACCTTCAAATACCCACCTGCTGCATTGGGCGGAGTGATGACTTGAGGAATGCCATTCACAATGTCGAGGGTTGGCTTGTGCGTATGTCCTGCCAAAATACCAAGCAAATTGGGACAAGAAAACACTTCTTTGTGGAATTGCAAGGTAGTCTGAGAATGACCCGTTTCAGGCCAGCGCTCGCGGCGTTCGAGTTGGTAATTCTTGTCGTTTTGGGCGTTCCATTTTGGGTGCCCACAGCCAAATCCTAAAGAGCGTTCGGGGGCATAAAGT
This sequence comes from Runella defluvii, assembly GCF_014195535.1. Lineage (GTDB taxonomy): Bacteria > Bacteroidota > Bacteroidia > Cytophagales > Spirosomataceae > Runella > Runella defluvii. The sequence goes on from NZ_JACIBY010000012.1 coordinate 155,352, forward strand.
GGGATGTGAACCATGAGCACAACTGGTTGCCGGGTGGCAACCTCTTTTCGGAAAAAAGCCAACTGTTCAGGGGTAATTTGGTACGTAGAATTATCAAGTGCCAGAAATCGGATGCCATTGATTTCGCGAGTGCTCATCAGAGGATGGTCGTTTTGGTACATTGGTCGAAGTCTTTTTTGTATCCAAGTGTCTCTCAACGAGTGGCTTGAGCCTTCCATGCCTTCGTAATGCCAATCGTGGTTTCCTGTCACGTAGAGGTGGGGAAGTTGCGCTTCCTTTAGCTGAGACGCCACCCATTCTACGGCAGCCTCCGAAGGAAAACTGAAAATGTCACCAATCAAAGCGACCAATTTGGATTGCTCTTGTTTCGCTATTTCAAGCGTTTTTCGAAAACTCTCCTCTGGATTGGTAGCTGCTCCCGTTTGAAAATGAATGGTTTGGTTGTAAGCTTTGGCCATTCTTCCGCTGAATTGCTGAAAAGGAACGCCGCGCTCATCGTCTTTAAACAAGTGCGTATCTGCCACCATCGTTATGCTAAAACGTTCTTTGATGGCTGAGTGGTAAAATCGCACTACGTTTCCATCGAGGGCAAAACTGCCCCGATTTTGCTCGGAAGCTACGTTCGGAACTTTCAATCCAGCCACTCCTAGGAGCGCCATTCCGCTTTTTAGGACATTTCTTCTCTTCATTGTGGGTTTAGCGTTTAGTAGTTAAATAGAGTGTTTTTGCTTCTTCCAATGCCTTAAAGATTTTAGCACGTTCACTCGTAAGCGACTCCATTAAACTGGGCTTTTGTCGAAACAATCGAAGGGCTTGCCAAAGGTGAGTAAGTCGGGTAAGACGATCCCAATACCAAAGCACAAAATAACCAAGTAGAGGTAGCGATGCGACAAAAAGGAGAGTAATCCAGCGCTGCTGAAATAGGGAGTGAACAATAAATGCTTCAAAACCATAAAAAATCGGGAAAAGTAAAATCCCAACGGTCATCATGATTGGGGCACGATAGCTAATGTCTGACGAAATCAGGCGTGCAATTTTTGAAGGTAAAATATACGGTATGTAATTGGTAATGAGGCCAAACAAATAGAAAGGAAGGCCAAGTAAAAGCGTAAAAAGTGTGCTGCTCAGATGATTATACAACCGTTTGGTTTGGGTGAAAATTCGGTCAGAAAGGTGAAGTTTTTGAAGTGAATCCAAGTAATTTGTCATCCTCACTTGCAGTGATTTTAGCCTGTCAGGATGCTGCGTTTCAAAGTATCGAACAGCGGTAATGAGCTGTTTAATGAGCCCAAATTCGTCTTTTTTTACTTTTTGGTTGAGTTGAAGTTCATCAAAAAGCTGGTTTTTGTACAGTTTTTCCACCTGCAACACCAAGCTGTCCTCTTCCGCATCCTCGGTGATAATGACGGTTTCTGTAAGTCGTTGCTGAATCAAATCGGTCAGGGTTTCAACGGCTTCAAACGAATCGGGACGGTAACTTTCCTTAAAGTCACGAACGTGAATGGGCTCGCCTACGTTGACAAAAACCTCCGATCGAAAGTGCGTAGGGTCAGAATAATTGAGGCCGATGGGTAAAATTTGAACCCCTAAATCAAACCCGTGCTCGGCTTCAGTACCAAGGGCAATGCGGGCCGTTCCTGTTTTTATTTCTCGCAAACGTCGCTCAATTTCGCTTGTCCCCTCGGGAAAAATCAGAATTGTTCCTTTGGTTTCTAAATAATCATAACAGCGCTGAAAAGTTCGCTTGTTGAGCTCGGCGGGCGAAAGTGTGCTGGTCGCTGTGTCCTTTTTTCGATACACAGGAATGACGTGGAAGTACCTAAAAATGGGGCGCGTAAACCGATTGAAAATGCTGCCATTGGCAATAAAGGCGACCCGTTGCCGCACCAAGGTAGCGATAATGAGCGGATCCATAAACGTATTTGGGTGGTTTACGGCCAAAATGAGTGGCCCTTTCGCCTGATGCAATTTATCAAGTCCATCCACCTGAAACCGTCGAAAAAATACCCTAAGGGCAATTTTGAGGATAAATTTCAATAACGTGTAAAAAAGCATAAGGGCTAGGGGATTAGTTTTTTGCTCAGAATAATACTATTCGTTTCTAGGCACGAATGCCGTCCCAAATCACGCTGAAAGTCATTTCCCAATCGGCAGCCGAAACAGGTTTTTGGGTATAAATCGTTTGTTTAGCCAGTTCATGCAACATGCCCGATACCAGCGTTACCAAAAGCTCGGGATTCGCCTCTTTGATTAAACTTTGGCGTTGTCCTTCGAGTACGAGCTGGTAAATAGGCTGCAAGGCGTGGTCTTCTTCTTTGCGGGTTGTATCGTCTTCTTGAAAATAAGGAGAACGAAAATATTGTTCTAAAAAAGCACCGTATTCTGGGTTTTGAATATTGTTTTCCAGAAAATTACGGGCCATTTTTTTAATTTTTATTTTCAAAGGTTCATCTCCCGTGAGTTCTTGGGTAAGGTCGTTGGTATTTTCGTGCATTAGGTACAAATACAACTCCCGAATCAACTGATTTTTGTCTTCAAAATAGATGTAAACCGTTCCCGTCGCTACGCCTGCTTCCTTCGCTAAGTCCGACATTTTGAGGCCAGCCAAGCCCACACGGGTTATCATCTTTAGGGCCGTTTTCAGAATCAATTGTACCTTACTTTCGTCTTTGGTTCTCATGGCAGCTTATTTTTCACTTTTGGAGGCGTTGATTAATTCATAGGCACGCTCAACGTCCAAATCGCGGGCTTTTCTGACATCTTCAAAACGGTATTCAATGGGCACATTGGGCTGTACACCGTGGCCAATGTCGGCTCCAGGAATGTTAAGTACCAATTTAAACACGGGAATGCGCACTTTTGCCTGCGTATGCGGCAGGGTCAGGTAGGGGGAAATAAACGCATTGCAGCCGTGGCGCCCGCCGCCCGTTTCGCGGCCTATGACTACCGCCCGAGGGTTGTACTGTTGAATCATGGAGGGGAAAATGGCCGCAGCGGAAAACGACCCGCCATTGGTGAGCAAATACACCTTCCCCTTGAAACCATAGCGACGGGTGGGTTTTTGAACGCGCTGGGCGGAACGGCTGCTTCGGCGACCGTCGGGGAGTTTTTTTGACCAAAAATAACGCGTAAACCAGCGTGGAAATTTGTGCCCGTAATAGTGTTGGTACGAAGGACGAAGGGTGATGGCCGCCGCCGTGTCATAGACTGTATAATTGGCATCGAGGAGGTACGACATCAAATTAATACTCGCGTCTGATTTTCCTCCACCGTTGGCCCGCAGGTCAATGATTAAGTGTTTGATATTCTGGGTTTTTAATGCTTTGAAAGAACGGCGATAAAATCGTCGATAACGGTCGTCACTAAAGGTGTTGATGTCCAAAATAGCCACTGTGCTGTCTTTTTCTGATAGCTTCAAAGTACGCAATTTTGGATTGGTTTTGACCATCAATTTGGGCGTTGCTACGGGCGTTTTTGGTGGTTGATTGCTGGCCGTTTTGACAGGAATGCTGGCTTTTTTGGTAGGTTTGGGTGGTTTGTTAAAACTAAGTTTAAGACCCCTTTTTTTACCTAACGAATCTTGTACGGTGACTTCAAATGTTTCTTTATTTCCGTACAAATAGCGATAAAAACCGCCAAAGTTACCGTTGATTACCGTCGTTTTAAACGTTTGATTGTAGCCGTCGGAAGGAACGAGTTGGCGCATTTTTGCAATAATATCAGCCGCAGGTTGCCCATCAATGGATACTACTTCGGTGCCAACGACCAGGCTAGTGTCGTCTGTTCGATTTTGGAGAATACGAAGCTTGTTTTCAACGTAATACAGCCCCAAAGGAAATTCTTTTGGTTTGTTTTTCTTGATGTATTTTGAATACCCTTTCGACGGATAAATATCGGTATGACCACAACGGATGTACGAAAAGATGGGGTTGACCGTGCGCCGAAACTCCAGCTCTGTCATGGGATGGTCGAGCAGCTTTTCGGTTTGGTCAAAAACCCAACGAATAGAATCAGGGGAGGTGTAACGATAAATACCTGGGTGAGATTCTTCCAACGCATGACGCATGAGCTTAAAATCTTGCTTGATTTGTTCAACACTGTAGGTAGTGTCTGGAACGTATTTGCGGCTACATGAACTGAGCAGAAGAAAAATCCCAAACAGGAAGGTGGAGGGGACGAATTGTTTTTTTAGGGTCATGATTGATTGTAATATTCATTGACTGCTTTACAAAAAAATACATAAATTGCTTGAAAACAAAAAACCTAGACACTCGGTTTGATTTCTCATAAACCATAAATAAAAACGTATAAGGCTATGGCACGTCCTAATCTCGACCTCATTGCCGCTCTTCGTCGAACGGCTCGTAAGATTGAACAAGGCTCTCCGTACCAATGGGGACACATGGGGAGCTGCAATTGTGGAAATTTAGCGCAAGAAATTACGAAGCTTACCAAAGCCGAAATCCATGCCCATGCCCTGGCCAACGGCAGGGGAGATTGGAATGAGCAATTGAATGACTATTGCCCTACGAGCGGGCTACCGATGGATTTGCTCATCAATGAGATGATAGACGCAGGGTTGGATTCGGACGATTTGAAGCATTTAGAACGACTGTCGGACCGACGAATTTTGAATCGTTTGCCCGAAAATAAGCGTCATTTACGTCACAATTATCGCGATGACGTGGTGCTGTATATTTCGGAGTGGGCAACTATGCTGGAGGAACAGCTTTTGAGTACCATAAAACTTCCTCAATTTACTTGGGAAACGGAAGCCGTTTATGTTTAGTTAAGAAAAAAAAGGCAAACCAAAACTAGTTTGGTTTGCCTTAACGTAAAATAGAAACAGTGGTTATTTCTTATCCCACCACACCTTAGAGGTATATGAGTTGCCGTTGGCAAGGCGCTTAACGGCTTCGTCATAGTTGGTTTTGTTTAGTAAAGTCTCACGAGACGAATAAATAGCTCGGCGTGGAATTTGGCCGTTAGTCGAGCCTAAATTTGGTCCTGCTTTCAAAGCAGGATACCCCATTCTGCGCCATTCGATAAAAGCTTCGTACGAACGGCCAAACAGCTGAATCCATTTTTGGGTACCGATTTTTTCCAACTTTTCGTCTTTACTTAAACCCGTAAATGAGAGCTCCTTTTGAAAATCAGCGGGTACTGTGGTGATGTTGTATGGGTTTTGTGCCAAAGCAGCTCTTACCCCATCCTGATAAAATTTCTCCGCTTGGTCAGGCGTCGCGCCCCAGTTTTCGAGGGCTGCTTCGGCTTTGTAAAAACAAACATCTGAGTACGACATGGCCAAGCACGCAATGGCAGGGCTGTAAGCTTTGTTAAAAAACGTTGTTTGTGAGGCAGTTGAATAGTCGTCTTTGATGATTGTTTTCAAAAGCTCATCGGTAAGAGCCACACCGATTCCTTTGTAAGCGGGGGTACCAGCCTTCACAGAATTGACCGTGGGTTGCACAAGGCGAGCAAGGCGCGGGTCTTTAGAGTTCACCAACTGAGCTACCAAGGGTGCTGCTAAGTATTTAAGGTCGGGGCTACCCGCCAGCCAATGGTTCAACACTGGGTGTACGTTGGCGTTGGTTGCGTCGTTAAATGTTGGTACGGCCGCATTGTCGGTATTGCTTTCAAGCAGGGGTTGACCCATGGCTTCGGTAACGGTTTTTTGGGCCAAAGCCGCGTCAGCGTAACGAATACGCATTCCAAGGCGCAACTTGAGTGAGTTGCCGTATTTTTTCCACTGCGTAAGATTGCCTTTGAAATAATAGTCAGCTGCCCCGTAGCTATCGTCGGTTGGCGTAATTTGAGAGAGCGCCGCGTCCAAGTCTTGTATCAACTTTTTATAAATAGCATCTTGCGTATCAAACTTCGGTTGATTATTGACCGCATCTACCCCCAAGGCAGTTTCGGAGAAAGGAACGTCGCCGAACAAATCCGTCAAACGTTGCCAAATCGAAATCTCAACAATCCTTGCAATGGCTAGTTTGGTACGTGCTTTGGGGTCATTTTCACGTCCTTTGAGCAATTGAGTTCTGATTTGCGAAATATTCCGAATCAGGGCATAATGGTCGTTCCAAAGGTTATCGTCGGTTTGTTGGATGTACCTAGAGCTCGAAATAAGCACGCCACCCGCCCAGTGTTGTATCCACGAGCCAAATTGGTTGTTGGGGTATTCGTAACCTTCCGAAAAAGCGGCGTCCTTTTGAGCTTTGGACAAAATAAGCCCTGGGTCGATGGTGGAAAGGGTCGTAGGAGGCGTATTGATTTTTTCAAAATCTTCGGTACAGCCTTGCGCTACAAAAAGCGCCCCAATCATCACAAGTGATTTGATTTTTATAGATTTCATGAGTTGAAAGTCGTTAGAGGAAAGAGGTGGTTAGAGTTCTAAATTCAAGCTAAAGCCAAAATAACGTAACAATGGCAACGAGGTGGACTCAAGACCCAGCGAGGAATTGTTGACGTTGAACGACGAGGCTTCGGGGGCGTAGCCGTCGGTTTTGCGTTGCAAGTAGAACAAATTGCGTCCATAAACTCCCGCACGAATGTTGCGGAAAGGCGTTTTGCTGATGATTTTAGACGGCAATTGATAGTTGAAAGTAAGTTCTCTGAACATGATATAGCTTGCGTCGTTGAGCATCTCTTCCGAAACAACGTTGTCTTTGTCAGGGGCAATTACGTTCCAGTAGTCTTGAGCTCTTACTTGTTTGGTATTGGTTTGGCCTGTGCTTGTCCAAGTACCGTCAGCGTTTTTCTGGGCTACAACACCATCGGCGACATACGAGCCATCGCGCCCAGGAAGGGTCTTTTTGATGGTTCCGAACACCAATTCTTCGCGCAAACTTTGTGAAAATATTTTTCCACCTTGGCTTACGTCCATCAAGCCAGACAAGCTGAAGCCTTTGTAGCGGAAGGTATTGTTAAACCCTCCAATCCAGTTGGGTAACGCACTGCCAATTTCGTACAACAACTTCGCATTGGTTTTGAGTGGCAAACCTGTCGTTGGGTCAATCAAACGATTGCCTTTGTCGTCGCGCAACCATTGAAAACCGTTACCGATGATGGTTCCGAATGGCTTGCCTGGGGTGGCGATAACTTGCACGTTGCGGTCATCGCCCAATAAGAAGGTAGAGACTCCTTCGGCCAATTCAACGACTTGGTTGCGGTTTCGCGAGAAGTTGAAAGTAGCATCCCACGAGAAGCCTGTTTCGGTCCGCACGGGCGTTCCTGTGAGGGACAATTCAATGCCGTGGTTACGAATTTCGCCCGCGTTGATGCGGCGTGACGTGAAAGTACTCGACGGAGGCAAGGGAATATTGAGAATTTGGTTTTTTGTACTTGCATCGTAGTACGCAAACGTCAATCCCAAACGATTTTTGAAAAAACGTGCCTCAAGACCTAATTCAAGCGACGTTGTTAATTCGTTTTTGAGGTTAGGATCGGGAATAATTGAGGTAAACGAACCCAAAGGCTGCCCCCCGTGTGGTGTTTGGTCGAGCGCATAGTTACCCGTCAATTGATACGGGCTTCCTGAACTTCCCGCTTGTGCCCACGAGGCACGAACTTTTAAGAAACTCAACGTAGAATTTTGGAGGTTCAAGGCATCGGTTACGACCAAGCTACCGCTCACAGCAGGGTAGAAAAAGGAGTTGTTGGCGGGAGAAAGGGTAGAAGACCAGTCGTTGCGGGCAGAGAAATCAACAAATAAATAGTCCCGAAAACCTACTGAACCTGCGGCATAAACGGAATTGATGGATGATTCAGAAAGGTTGAAAACGTAGGAATTGATGAGGGTATTGTTGATGGAATACAAATTAGGCGCAATAAATTCCGTCCCCGTATTTCCTGTGGTACGGGCATAAAATTTCTGGTGGTTGGCACCGAGGTTGAGCGACAATGAAAAATCTTTTGACAACTCAGGGGTCAACGACAGCAATACGTCGCTGTTGTCTTCGCGGACGCGCGTTACTTCTTCAATAATATCACCATTGCGGTTTTGGCTTTGGTAAGTGCCTTTTTCGCGGTAGCGAAGACGCTGGTCAGTATAAAAGTCAGTACCTGTTTTGGCCGTCAAACGAATCCAATCATTAAACTGATAACTCAATTTTATCAAACCAATCAAACGCTGACGGTCGTCGGAGTTGCGGGTATGGTCGCGCGTCCAATAAGGATTGGCTGTTGAAGAGTTGGTAGCGTACGTTTTTTCCAACCCAATAAAAGGAGTGGTGCCGTAGCCCAGTTGTTTGCTTACATCTTCTGCCGTCCAAGTTGAGTTTTCCAAAATGCTCATGGGAATGGAGCGCGGTTGGCTGATCCAAAGATAGGCGGGGTTGTCGGCCGCATCCGAAACCGTAGGGCGATTGTTTCCCCGTTGACCGATGTAATTGGCTTTTACGTCAAGGTCAAGCTTGGGAGTAAGTTTCGCTATTGTACGAAGGCTAATGTTATTACGGTTGAGGGTATTCCCTGGGGTATAACCGTCGATTTTAGTATTTCCAAACGATAAACGATAATTGACATTGTCGTTTCCGCCTTCAAGGCTAATGTTATTGGCCATCTGTCTTTCTTTGTTGAAAAACGTTTGGAAAGTGTTAGGTTGAGGGGTAAGGCTCAATACATTTCCCCATTGGTCTTCGTACTGTTGTCCTTCCATTTTGGCTCCCCAGCTGGCACGTGTAAAGCGGTCGCGTCCGCCACTCATTTTGGGAATACCTTGAATATTAGCGGCTTTTGCGGCTGCCCACGTATAAATTTTGCCATCGTTACCACGGAAATGCGTAAACGTTCCGTCAAGTCCTTGACCGTATTCGTCTTGAAAATCAGGTAAAACTAGCGCGTCACCGACCGAATAATCAATGCCGTATTTGATGCCTACGCCCTTGCGTGATTTGCCCGATTTGGTCGTAATCAAGATGACCCCGTTGCTTCCGCGCTGACCGTATAGGGCGGCGGCGTTTGGCCCTTTCAAAACCGACATGCTTTCAATGTCTTCTGGGTTGATGTTGGAGATTCCGTCGCCGTAGTCGATTCCTCCCCAGCGGCTGGGTGAATTTACGTTGCTGTTATCCATCGGAATCCCGTCGATGACGTAAAGTGGCTGGCTATTTCCCACCAAGGAATTGGCACCCCGAATCACAACCCGCGACGACCCGCCTGCCCCGTTGCCTGCGCGTGTTACTTGTACACCCGCAATCTTCCCTGCCAATGAGGTAGCTACGTTGGCTTCTTTGGCTTGAGCAAGGCTTTCACCGTTGATTTCCTGAATCGAATACCCCAAGGCGCGTTTGTCGCGTTTGATACCCAAAGCCGTGACAACCACCTCACCGAGGGTTTGGGTGTCTTCGTTTAAGACAAGGTTGATTTCCGTCTGATTGCCAACCACAATTTCTTTCTTGATGTAGCCAACAAACGAGAAAACCAGGGTTTCGGAAGGTTGGGCGACAAGGCTATATTTCCCTTCGCCGTTGGTAGAAGTTCCGCGGTTGGTTCCTTTGACCAATACGCTTACCCCCGCCAAAATCTCTCCTTTGGCATCGGTGATGATTCCCGTAATAGGTTGCTCAATCGCGAAGGGTTCATGGCTAACGGACGCTTTTTTCTCGACGGGTTGAGGAAGGGGTTCTTGCTTTAAAATGACTTGTTTTCCCGCTACTTCGTACGAAACTTGCAGCGGACTAAGCAGCGATTCAAGTACTTTGCTGAGGGGCTCGTTGACGGCATTGAGATTGACCTTGCGCTCCGACTTAATGAGGCTAGGGCTATACAAAAACTTTACCGATGTAAGCTTTTCGATTTTTGTTAAAACTGCCTTTACCGATTGTTCGTCGGCTTTAATGGTAATGCGTTGCTGAAGCAACTCTTGGGCGAAAGTTTCGCGGGCGTAAGACACACCAATCAGTAATACTGACAGTAGTAGCAGGGTGCAGGTTACACAAACCGTCCGCATCGCCAAACTGCGTAGTCGTAAAGGATTTCTCATAGAAGAGGGATGATTAGGTATTAAAAAATGAATATAAAGAGTGGAACTAATGGCAACCTTTGGAGTAAATAACAATCTGGGCATCAATGGTTTCTGAGGTGGCGTCTATTGCTTGGCAAATCAGTTTGATTTTTTGGGCGAGCGATTCCTCCGAAAGGGAAGCCGTGAGGGTGCAAGAGGAGAGAAGCTCGGCATCATAGACAATATGGATGCCATAAGCTTTTTCAATGAGGTCTAACACCTGCGGAACGGGTGCTTCTTCAAACTCAAATGCGGGCAGGGGAGTAGGCTGAGCCAAAAGCTGGGGCTCGGGTACCAAGGCCCTCGCCAGTCGGAGTTCTTGCCGATTGAGCGTAATTTGCTGGTTAGGAGTCAATACAATTCCTTCCAATTCGCGGTTGCTCAACTTTTGGGCTTTCGAGGGGTCGTTTTGGGTAAATACCGAGACTTTGCCCGTCTTTACTTGGACTTCCACTTGCTTGTCGTTGGGGTATGCTTGTACCACAAAACTGGTGCCTAATACTTTGGTGACCAGTTCGTTGGCATACACAAAAAATGGCGAATTGGGCTGTTTTTTGACCTCAAAAAAGGCTTTTCCCGACAAATAAACACTGCGATTTTTTTTTCCAAAAAAATGATCAAAACTCAAACGACTTTTGGCAAAAAGGGTGACTTGTGAGCCGTCAGGGAGCTGAAAATGAAGAGGCTTATCGCCTTGGTTTACCTTCTCAATTTTTGACTCATCGAGGGTTGCCACGTACGCTTGGTAGGGTTGAGCGCGGCGCTGAAATGATTGCTGTCCCCACCAGCCGATACCTATCAAACCTACCACACTGGCCGCTGCCACGTACCGAATCCACGGTTGACTCCACAGCGAGCGAGTAGGCGCTTCCTCTTCGTCGTGCAGTCGGTTGGTGGCCTGAATGCGCGACAACAACATCGCTTCTGTTTCGGGGGTGAGGTAAGTACGGGTATAATCGTTCAATCCCAAACGCACGGCTTCGAGCAACTGCACTGCTTTGTTCCATTCTTCTTGTTGGGATGGGTTTTCAGCAAGCCAGCGATTCCACCAGTCCGTTGAAGCAGGGGTAGGGGTAAGTTGGCACTTTAAAAAAGCATCGTCGATGACAAAATCTGCTGCCGAGTAAAAAGCGTATTGGTTTGGCACAGTGTTTAGGATTTTTGTCCGTAGATGACCAATCCCGCGCTTCTATACTCACTTACTGTTGAAAAAATCGTGAAAAAGATAAAAAAGAGAAGGGAGTAGCCAGCTTCTTAATTTTTCGACTGCCCTAAAGACCAGATTTTGAGCAGATTGCCGATTCATGGAAAGAAGCTCGGCGATTTGGGTGTATTCCATATTTTCGACAAAACGCAGTCGGATGGCTTCCTGCTGACGCGGAGGGAGTTGGCTAACAAGGCGTTTGATTAACTGTTCGCGATCAAAAGACTCCTCTTCTTGCATCAGGAGTTCATCGCTCGAAGGCTCGGCCCAGAGGTCATCAAAATCGGGTTGAGAAACAAACAAATGCGGACGCTCGTGGCGTTTGAGAAGGTGTAATATGCGGGTTTTGAGGGATTTGAGCAGGTAATACCGTACGTTTTCTGGAACCGTAAGGCGTGTTTTTTTTGCCCAAATTTCGGCAAATACATCGTGAATGCAATCCAAGACAAAAGCTTCAGAAACAGGCACTAAACTAAGTCCATAACGGTACATGGCTCTGACGTGAAGGCGATAAAGCTGGGTATATGCGTCGTCGTCACCCTGCTGAAAATCCTGCCAAAGTTGTTGCTCGTCGATGGGGGTATCCATGTTAATTCTTTGGGTAAGGAAACAGACTAGCCGCTGAGGTACGGGTTTTAATCGTCGTCTCAGGGGCTAGTCAATCCTGTCATTGGGTTACTTTTTTCCCAACGAAATCATATTGGCAAACAAACGATAAGCACCAGGTACGCCCGCAGGTAACTCGCGGAAAAATACAATACCTGTGTAAATGAAGTGGCCTTTTCCGTACTGGGTATAAATCAAACTTCCTTCTTTGGCTGCTTCGCCTGTGTCGTTGGCCGAGAAAAGTGGTACGTAGTTTTTGTCCCATTCTACGGCAAAATAGATTCCACGCTCTTGTATCCAGCCTTCAAAATCTTTGGTTGTTATTTTATTCGGCGTATTCAAAATCGGGTGAGCAGGTTGTAAAATCCGCATTTCGGCATCTTCTTCGGTCACGCGGTCGCGGCCAACTTTGAAGGGATACGGCCCCATTTCTTGTACTTTGAGCGTATTTCCAAAACCACCCGCCGTCACGTATTGAACCACCATTGTACCGCCATTTTTGACGTATTCCATCAGTTTTGGTTGAAAATATTTGATGCGCTCTTCGGTGTTGTAAGCGCGCACACCTACCACGATGGCATCGTAAACTGACAAGTTTTTGTTGAGTGCTCCTTCGTCGAGCAACGTCACTTGGCAGCCCATTTGGCGAAGTGCTGCTGGAACTTCGTCGCCCGCACCCGCAATGTACCCAATGTTTTTTGCCTTGTTTTTGATGTCCAATTTTACCAAAGCGGTGGTTGCACTTGGATAGATGGTTTGGGTAGGAATGTGCTTGTATTCTACCGAACGAAGGCTGTACGAATTTTCGCCGTTGTCAGTCTTGGTAATCACTTTGAGCTTGACGTCACTTTGCTGGGCCGATGGGAATACTTTGACCGAAACCGTTTGCTCTTGGTACTTTTCGCGCATTTCAAACGGCAATTGCATAGGTTCTACGCCCCAGCCCGCAGGTACGTCAAACGTCAACGTACCTTTGACATTGGCGCGGTGGGCTTTTACGACGATGTCCACCGTTTTGGGTTGATTGTCAGCAAAAACATATACTTTTTCCGAAACGTTTGCGGTGGCTTCTGGCCGAATTTCAAATGGACGATAAACTTCGCCGTCCACGGGGTCGGTTGATTTAAAGACCCACGGTTTGGTAAAGGTGAATTTTTGACCACTGATTTCAAAGGTAAACGCCGTTTGAAGCGTAGGAATGTTTTCGGGGGTTGATAATTTCGATTGGTCGTCGATTTGGAACGCTCCGTCTTTGATGGGTTTGACCAACCAATAAGGCTGGCTTATGGGCGTATTGACAGGAACGGTAGGCGCAAATGAAAACACCGAAAGCTCGTTGTTTTTCATTTCCAACGTCATGGTAGTGTCTTTTGATGCCCCAATAAACTGCAAACGAGTGAGTTTAATGGGGAAATCGCTGCGCTTAACAACGCTAATTTTCAGCGGTGCGCGGTCGCCCACGGCCACCGCATAATCCGTCGGATTTGTTTCAAACCAAAGGCCAAGGCAATTTTGAAGTAATACTTCTACTTCGGCCTTTTTTTGTTGCACATACAGGTTTTTTGCGTCGAGTTTGCCCAATTCTTCATAAATTTTTACCAACACAGGCACCGACGACGCGGGGTAACTTACGTTGTAATTTCGGATGGCTTGGTCGATGAGCTGGGCAACTTGTTCGCTGCCTTTGACGCGGCTCCAAGTAAGATCAACGCCATCAAACACATCTTTTTCGGCAGGCACACCGTCTTTGTGAAGCATAAAATCGACGCGGGCATTGCGGTTGGCTCCCGAGCCAAACCCTTGACTTTTGTGCGAACTGCGGCTTTCGGCGGCAATTTCGGCGTGCGATTTTCCGATAAGCGGGTTATAGCCGCCAATGTCCACCGTTATGAATGTACCTTTGTCAGTAGGCTTTTGGTTGTTAAAACCTGGAGAAAATGAGTTCCAAACGATGCGCTTGGGTTGCCAAGTTTGTACTTCTTTGAGCTGCTCAGGGAATTTGGTGGGGTCGTTAGCCATTTTAAAGGCCAATTCTGCCAAAAAAGCGGAAGAGTTGTGGTGACCATGTCCCGCGCGGGCATCAGGCGGAAAGCGCGTGATAAGAACGTCGGGCTGGTTTTTGCGAATGTGATATACGACATCCGATAGTACGTTATTTTCCCCCCAGAACTTCAAGGTTTCTTCGCGGGTTTTTGAAAAACCAAAATCGTATGCCCGCGAGAAAAGCTGCTCTGCGCCGTCAATCCGACGGGCGGCCAACAGCTCTTGTGTACGAATAATGCCAATGTACTCGCCTTGTTCGGGGCCGATGAGGTTTTGGCCACCATCGCCACGGGTAAGGGCAAGGTACTGCGTCTTTACGAGCCTTTCTTTGGATAAATAGGTGAGTAAGAGGGTGTTTTCGTCGTCGGGGTGAGCAGCAATGTGCATGGCACTACCTACGACATTCAGTTTTTTTAGGTTTAGTAAAATTTCACTCGATGTGAGGGGCTTTACTTGGGCGTGGATGAAGTGACAAATTGTGGTAAGCAACAAGCAATGAAAAAGAAATAGGGGTTTTCTCATGGTTTAGACGGTTTGCGAGTATTTTGACAAAACTACAAAATCTAAAGAAAATGTAACAATGTGGCGGATGAGTTTTGCGGTAGTGGATGCTCAGATTTTCTAATGCTGTTCTAATTTCGTTGTAAGATTATTCTAAGGCGCAAACCTTACATTTGTCTTCTAACAAAAAGATACAACGGTATGGAAGCACTATCACCACTCTTATATTCGGGACTTGGCAGTATTATTTACGCACTTATTAAATTTGATGGACGAATGCAGTCGGAAGAATCATTAAATGCCCGTTTGATTTTATTGGATCAGGGGCCTTTGGGCGTTCAAGCCATTCATTCCTTTCAGCTTTGTGAGCATTACCGAAAATCAGTTGAAGAGGCGTATCATTCGGCCATGAATTGTTTTGTATCTCACAAAAAAGAACTGAACCACGAGGTTAAACAGTACTTTATCGGTGTGATGAAAAAAATTGTGAAATCGGATAATCGAGTCACCAGGAAAGAAGTTGAATTTTTGAAGAAATTTAGGGAAGATTTGCACAATATTTGAGCAAATAAGTAAGGGGTCAAATTTGTATGTAAGGTTATGGATAATAAACCACACCTTCTTTTGGTAGAAGATGAAGCAAAAGTCGCAGCTTTTATCAAGAAAGGACTAGAAAAACACAGTTTTGCCGTCGAAATAGCAGAAGACGGCCGCGCGGGTCAGCATTTTTTTGATCAAAGTAGCTACGATTTGCTCATTCTGGACGTGAATTTGCCCCACATGGACGGGGTTGAATTGGCGACGTATGTACGTACTAAGAATCCAGATGTGCCTATTCTCATGCTGACGGCGCTTGATACCACCGCCGATAAACTGGCAGGGTTTGACGCGGGGGTAGATGACTATCTCGTAAAACCGTTCGATTTTATGGAGCTCGTCGCGCGGTTGCGGGCTTTACTCAAACGTTCCCAAAAATCAAACGAACAGCCCACCAATCGATTAAAAGTGGCTGATTTAGAGTTGGACTTGGATCAAAAACTGGCACTCCGTGGCGGAAATACGATTGAACTTACCGCCAAAGAATTTGCTTTGTTGGAGTATTTGATGCGAAACCGTGGGCGGGTTGTTTCAAAAATGGATATCGCTGAGCAGGTTTGGGACATAGATTTTGATACAGGAACCAACTTTATCGAAGTGTATATCAATTATTTACGCAAAAAAATTGACAAAGAGTCTCCCACCAAACTCATTCATACCGTCGTAGGAATGGGCTATACTTTGAAAGAAAAATGACCATCCGTGGGCGTCTGACGCTTCTCTTTACTGCGGTAGTTTCCGCGCTGTTGTTGGTGTTTTGTGTGGTTATTTATTTGTTGTCGGAGCGGCATCGCAGCAATGAGTTTTACGAACGACTCAAGGCCGAAGCTACCACGTCGGCTCAGTTGCTCTTTGGGACGGAAACGGTTAGTTTAGAGCTTTTTAAGCTATTGGATAAAAATCATTTAACCGTTTTGACGGAGGAGGAAATTATCATTTACAACGACCGAGATTCGTTGGTTTATGAAAGCGGTACCGATTATTTGCAGGTGACAAAAGCGCTTTTGCAACAGGTTCGGGAAGAAAAGGAAGTCCGTTGGGTGCAAAAGGGGCGTGAAGTAGTTGGGGTTTTGTTTGTAGATCAACATAACCACCTTGTCGTGCTTGCTTCGGGCGTTGATATTTATGGGTTTAGCAAAAACCGTAATTTACTTTTGGTACTTGCAGTAGGCTGGTTGTTGGCAAGTTTTGTGGTGTTTTTTGTGGGCTGGGTTTATGCCTATCGCGCCTTG
The DNA here is from genome assembly GCF_014195535.1 of Runella defluvii. GTDB lineage: Bacteria > Bacteroidota > Bacteroidia > Cytophagales > Spirosomataceae > Runella > Runella defluvii. Next base: position 171,541 of record NZ_JACIBY010000012.1, read on the forward strand.
TTACCGCTGAAAAAACTCATCGGAAGGGTAGATCAAATTTCGGCCAATCGGTTGGATTTACGGGTGGACGTAGCCAATAAACAAGATGAGATTGGGCAATTGGCCGTGCGATTTAATCGGATGTTGGATCGGTTGGAAGAGGGTTTTAAACTGCAACGCGCTTTTGTGTCGAATGCCTCCCACGAACTTAGAACGCCCCTGACGGCAATTACGGGGCAGATAGAAGTGGCATTGATGGACGAAGACCCCAAAGAATGGCAAGAGACGTTGATGTCGGTATTGGAAGATGTGCGTCAGCTCAACCAGCTTTCCAATGGGTTGTTGGCGTTGGCCAAAGTGAGCATGGACGAATCGGTGGTGAAATTTGAAAAAGTACCTATTGATGAAATATTTTGGCAGGTTCGCAGTGAGTTGTTGAAGGTCTATCCGCATTATACGGTGAAAGTGGACTTGAGCGAATTTTCAGAAACAAATTCCCATTTTGTGGTTGAAGGTAACGAAGCATTGCTGAAAATTGCGTTGGTCAATTTGGTAGAAAATGGGTGTAAATTTTCGCCAAATCATACCGTTTCTGTTCGCTTTCAGGCACTACGAAATACCATTGAATTACATTTTCATAACATTGGCCCACCCATTACCCAAACCGAATTGCCTACTATTTTTAAGCCTTTTCGGCGAGGAATCAATGCCCGAAATATCAATGGACACGGTATTGGTTTGCCGCTGACGGAGCGCATTGTTTTGCTTCACCACGGTCATTTGCAGGTATATTCTACCCTTGAGGAGGGAACAACGTTTATTATGACGTTGCCTTTATGAACCATATAAGACATATAAGGGCATATAAGTTTTTCTTATAATCTCTTATATGTCTTATATGGTTCAAAGTGTTTTCAAAGTAGTTGCACTATTACCCCACCTTCACCAACTCCGTCTCAAAAATGAGCGTAGCTTTGGCAGGAATTGGCCCGTAGCCATTTTTACCGTAGCCAAGTTGGTAAGGAATCAAAAGCGTATATTTTGCGCCCTCCTTCATCAAAGCAATACCTTCGTCCCAACCTTTGATGACGCGGCCTTCGCCCAAACGAAAATCAATGGGCTGACGGCGTGAATGCGATGAATCAAACACTTGGCCGTTTTGGAAAGAGCCTGTGTAATGTACCGAAACGTTTTTACCAGCTACTGCTTCTTTTCCCGTTCCTTCATTGTTCACGACGTATCCAAGTCCCGAGGCGGTAAATTGTGCCGTTGGGTAGTTGGCCAATGCCCATTGTTTGAACGTTTCTACTTCTGCTTTTTCTGCATCTTTTTGTTTTTCGGCAAGCTGGCCAATGTGGGCATCAAGTGCAGCTTTGTCGGCTTTAAAAGCTTGGGCTTTTTCGCCTTGACGAACAATTTTTACGCTATTAATGGCATCGTTGGTTTTCATTTGATTGACCACATCTTGTCCATCAATGACGAAACCAAAAACGGTATGTTTGCCGTCGAGCCAAGGAGTTGGCACGTGCGTGATAAAAAACTGACTACCGTTGGTGCCTGGACCCGCGTTGGCCATCGACAATACGCCTGGACGGTCGTGGCGTAATGTGGCATCAATTTCGTCGGGGAAACGGTACCCTGGGCCGCCAGAACCAGTACCTTGTGGGTCGCCCCCTTGAACCATAAAATCAGAGCTATCGCCGTTGACTTTACTGATAACACGGTGAAATTTCAGTCCGTCGTAAAACGGTTGTCCCAATGGTTTGGCGCTGTTTTCCATTGTTCCCTCGGCCAACCCTACAAAATTGGCTACCGTCATGGGACATTTTTCGTACAATAACTCTACGGTAATTTCGCCCTTTGCGGTGTCGAATATGGCGTAGATTCCTTCTTTTTCAGTCATTTATTTATGCAAAAAGTTAATACTATCAAAAGCAAGAATTGAGGTGCAAAGTTCCGAAAAATGCGCATTAATCCCTAGTTTGACTTCTCAAGTAAGCTTTGGCCGATCAATTTTGCCGAAGTACGAACGGCAATGGTAAAGCCAAAGAACGGCCCAAAATCCTGTCCAGCCATTAAACTGGTGAAATAAAGGCCAGGGATATTGCTTTGAAAATGAGCATCTAAACACGGAAAACCGTTGGTGCAATGAAGCGATGCCAGCAGGTCGGGGTGTAGAAAAGGCAATTGACTTGTTTCTACTTTGTAGCCCGTTGCCGTAATTACGTGGTCAACCTCGATTTCTTCGCCTGAACTTAATCGGATTTTTAACGAATTTTGTGGTGTAACCTCTGCACTAACCAGTTGTGTTTGAGGGTATAAGGCTACATTTTCTTGGTGAATCCGCGCATCGAGCCAAGGTTCTAACTTCAAACGACCTTCGGCCCACAAACGATACCGATATTCTTCTTTGCCTTCGGGAGAAAGCTCTCGAAACCACGTTGGATGATTGCCAATGGTGTTGACAACGTCCATTACCCAGCCCCAGTGTGCTTCAGAGAATTGTGGGGTTTCGTGGCGGTAACTGACGTGAACTTGGGTAGTTCCTTTCTCACGAAGAAGGGCTGTCCACTCAAACGCACTTTGGCGTCCGCCAATAATCAACACCCGTTTTTCTGAAAATGCTGCTAGGTCAACCGCGTGGCAAGTGTGTGAAAAATAGCCTTGGGGCAACAGTTGTGTGACTTCGGTAGGCGTGAATGGAAAATAATAAAAACCAACAGCGACAACTACATGCTGGGCTTCCAGGACGCTTCCGTCGTCTAATTTTACCAAAAAATAATCTTCTTTTTTCTGTAAATCAGTGACATATGCTTGGTGAATGGGGAGCGCAGTTTGCTGCATAAACCACCGCACATATTCCAAATAAAAATCAAGCGCGATGGGTTCTACCTCCGCTACAGTCAGTCCACGTTCTTGTAGAAAAGCCTCCATTGTATGTTCCCCTGCGACATCGAGGTGCCAATCGCATCCTGAGCGTAAGAACATTCCTTCGGGCATGTTTTTCTCCCAAAACTCCATCGGCTTGCCGACTACTACGTGAGAAACCTCTTGTTTTTTGAGGTGTGCAGAAAGGGTTAGGCCAAAAGGCCCCGCACCGATGATGAGCGTATGTAACATTTGAGTACGAAGGTTTACCCCAAAAAGGACAAACTAACGCGCAGCTACTTTCTCCAGAACCTCAAAAACGCCTTTTTCGTCGTTTGATTTTGCCTGAAAACGAGCCGCTTTCTTAATGGCGGGGTGGGCGTTTTCCATGGCGTACGAATGGTGCGCTTGTTGCATCATTTCGAGGTCGTTGAGGTAATCTCCAAAGGCCATGGTTTGCTCGGGTGTGATGCCGTAGCGTTCTTGTAAGACTTTGAGTGCCTGACCTTTGTTGGCTAGTTTGTGCGAAATGTCAAGCCATTTTCCTCCCGAAACCTTGACCTGTAAGTCGTTTTCAAAGGGTTTGAAGTAGGAATAACTGTTATTGGCAGAACCGTCAAAATCGCACAAGCTAATCTTGAGGCATTGGTCATCCTCAATGGTGGTTAAATCTTCAACAAGTTCGTATTGCTCAAAATGCCTAGTTACTTGGTCCCAAAATTTGGGAACATTACTTTCAACGTACGCTTTTTTCTTGCCACATAAAATAGTGTAGGTATTGGGAATGTTACGGGCAATTTCAACCATTTGACGCGCAATCGAAAGTTCCAACGATTGAACGTAGAGTTCTTGTTCGCGATGCATAACGTAACTGCCGTTTTCGGCCACAAAAAACATATCATCCTTGATGGCATCGAAGTACTTGGCAAGGTTGTAGTATTGTCGCCCGCTGGCAGCGGCAAACAGAACTCCTTGCGCTCGGAGCTGAGAAAAGAGGGTGAAAAAGGAAGCGTCAAGTTCGCTTTTGGAGTTGAGCAACGTACCGTCCATGTCCGTTGCGATGAGCCTAATATCGGTCATTGAGTGCGAATAATGGTGAAAAGAGGCTCAAAATTGCACAAATTCTTCTAATACAATGATAAAAAACTGAACCATATGAAGACATATAAGGGATTATAAGAAAAACTTATATGCTCTTATATGTCTTATATGATTCAAATTTACATGCTAAGGCGTTACCCGAAACCAGTCAAAATCAGCATATCCTGAATCGTTGATTTGGGTGGCACGGGTGCAGAAAATGCCCATTTTGGTTCCAATCCACATACCCACCTCGGCCGTAAAAACTCCGCTACAATCGGTGAAACGCTCGCCATCCGTGCTGTAACTAAATTGGCATTTTCCGCCTTGACTCACGTTAACGCGCAAGTAAACAGGCTTCCCTTTCTCCACCTTACCAATGACCGTTTCTTCTTCAGGAGCTTTGTCAGAGGCTTTTTTGCAAACGGTATAGACCAGCGAAACCTCCCCATTTTTCGAGGATTTTAGCCCGACACTCGCGTAGCTTTTACCCATAATGATAAGCCCCGTTTTTTCATTTTCTAGCTTTGGATTGGGGCTAAAAGTGAGTTTGGTGGTTGCGGTAAAGCTTTCGGCAGGGAATTTCTGCATAAGAAGGTTCGGGACGTCCCAGTAGTTTTTGGCCTCGTCGGGAATTTTGTCGGAATAAAGCCGCAGAAAACCAAGATTACTTGTTGTATGCCAAGTGCCCTTTGGATTGGCTTGCCACTGCCACTGAAGCCCAAGCTGTATCGTGTTAAATTCGTCGGATTCGGGGGGAGTAATGACGGGGTAAGTTTTACCAACATTGGGTTTTTTATACGAAACTACGGGTTCGCCGTCACCGTCTTTATCAGTCCCAATTACGGGCCAATCGTTGGCCCATGTCATGGGTTGGAGGTGAACTACGCGCCCATACACGCCTTTATCCTGAAAATGCAAAAACCAATGTTCGCCCGATGGCGTATCCACCCACGCGCCTTGGTGGGGGCCGTTGATGGGGGTATTTCCTTGCGACATTACCACTTTTCGTTCGTAAGGCCCATAGACGTTTTTAGAGCGAAGCACCAGTTGCCAGCCCGTTGCTACGCCGCCTGCGGGAGCAAAAAGATAGTAGTAACCGTTGCGTTTGTACATTTTAGGGCCTTCAACGGTGGGGTCTTTTTCGTGACCATCATAAACAATTACCCCTTCATCGAGTACGGCAGTTCCTTCGGGGTTCATTTTTTTGATGGTCAGAATGCTTTTGATGCCCGCGCGGCTACCTGCCCAACCGTGTGCTAAATAAGCTTGTCCGTCTTCGTCCCAAAAGGGGCAAGGGTCAATCAAGCCTTTGCCTCCTTCGACCAATACGGGTGTTGACCAAGGCCCCGTCGGATTTTTGGCTTTGGTCAAATAAATTCCAAAGTCGGGGTCGGGATAGTAAATGTAAAATTCGCCTTTGTGGTAGCGAATGGCAGGTGCCCAAACGCCATTTCCGTGTTGCGTCTTTGAAAAATGGTCGAATGGAGGCTGTCGCTTGAGGGCATGACCAATGAGTTTCCAATTGACTAAATCGTTGGAATGAAGAATGGGTAAGCCTGGTACGGCATCAAAGCTGGAAGCAATCATGTAAAAATCATTGCCCACTCGACAGGCATCAGGGTCAGAATAGTCTGCGTGGAGAACGGGGTTTTTGTATGTTCCGTTGCCAAGGTCAGATACCCATACGTTGGAGATTTTCGGTTGCTGGGCTTGGGCAACAAAGATGACGGAACTGAGCAAAGCGCTCAAGGTATTTTTTAGATTCATAGTGTCGGATTTAATTTGAGTGAAGACTAGGTTGCTCGGTGGCAGGGGTTTCTCAAAACCCCGCTCCAGAGCAAGCTTAAGTGGAGGTTTTGAGAAACCTCCAGCACTGTGTCAGGGGTTTCTCAAAACCCTGCCTCCAGAGCAAGCTTGAGTGGAGGTTTTGAGAAACCTCCCGCATGGTTACTTCCACCATTTTCCAATTGAGTCGTTGCCCGATAGGATTTTATCGAGGGTATATTTTTTGAGGTCTTTGGTAGAAAGTTGCTTGCTCCATTTGACTCGGTTTTCGGTTTTTCCGCCCTCGCCATTTGACGCGTATTCGGCGTATAAAGTCGTTTTTTCATTTTCTGGATTTCGCCAATTGTCCCAACCTTCAGGGGTGATATGGTTCCCCATTTCGGTACGGATAAATAGGGTTTGCGAATAAGGCCGCCAAGGTCTGCCCAAATACACTTTTTTGGCTTCGGGCGCTGCGGTGAGTTTACAGTCGAAAAAGACAAAACCGAAAGGCTGGTAAGGGGGTGTTGCCGCAGCCGTAATAAACGAATTGGTAAGGCTATGAATGGTACATTTATCGAAAACGGCAATAGATTTTCCGAAAATAAAATCGGTTGTTCCTTCAATGTAGCAGTTCTGGTAGTACTGACGGCTACCTTCGCGGGCGGCAAAAAGGGTGTCTTGGTTTCCTTTTAAAACGCAATTTTTACATACAAAGCGGTCGCCTTCAACGTGCAATGCCACCGCTTGCCCTACGCGTCCTGCGGTGTTTTGAATCGTTAGGTTTTCGATGACGATGTCGGGAGCATCCACCAGAACAACAAAAGATGTGTAGGTGCTAAACTTGTCTTTTCCTGTGGCGTCTTTGCTTCCATTGGGATATGACTTCCCCGAATAATCATTGCCCGTAATCACAACGCCTTCTTTGCTTTCGCCAATGAGGTGAATATTGGGTTTCCAAGCTGGAATGACGAGTTTTTCGTTGTACACCCCATTTTTGATGTACAACGTAACGCGCACTTGGGAGTGGTCGCGAAAGTTATTGACGGCTTCTTGGATGGTTTTGTAATCGCCGCTACCGTCTTGGGCTACCACAAATTTGGTGGGATAAGTGGGCGGCGGTGGGGTAGTCGATTGGGCAAAAATAAAATGCGTGCAAAGGCAGAGGCAAAAAAGCAAGTATCGAAACATGGGCGTTATTTATTGGTAAAAATCAGTTCTTTTTCAGAGGCACCTTCTAAAAACTCCGCTTTGGTTTTGGCGTTTTTAAACTCGGTATTCTTAACGCTGATGTTTTGGGTGCGGTTGCCATTGATTGAAAACAATACGTCCGAATTTTGAGCGTATTGGATACCGTCGAACGATAGTAGGCTACTGTTTAAGACGGAGATGACAGGTTTGGTTTTAACCGATTGGAGTTGTGCATTTTTGATAGAAATTCCTTTGGCATCTACCAATTCAGCCCCGACTTGGGTTTGGAGCGTTAGGTTTTCCATTTGGATATCTTCAATGGGCATTTCGGGAAGACCTCGGACAAAAATGCCCTTTTCGGCACCGTTACACACAATATTCTCAAATTTCATGTGGCGGAAAATCGGCGTACCTTCGTTGACCTCAGGGCGTTCGTCGCGGGGGCTATCAGTTGCAAATTTGACAAAATAGTACATATCAAAAAAAATGGCCTCTTGGGCGATATTTTTCATGTAAATGTTTTTGGCATAAATATGCTCAACGACCCCGCCACGGCCCCGTACCGATTTAAAGCGGAGCCCTTTGTCGGTGCCCATAAACGTACAATCATGCACAAACAAGTAGCGTGCACCGCCACTCATTTCGCTACCAACGACAAACCCACCGTGTCCGTTATAGACCGTATTGTAGCGAATAATGCCATTTTCGGTCGGCATTCCGCGCTTGCGGCCTTCTTCGTCCTTGCCTGATTTGATGCAAATGGCATCGTCGCCTACGTCGAGGGTACAGCCTTCGATGAGGAAGTTTTTGCAGGATTCGATGTCCATGCCGTCGCCATTGTGCGCATACTCGGGGTTTTTAACGAACAGATTCCGCAAGGTCAAATCTTGGCACATCAACGGATGCAAGCACCACGCAGGCGAGTTTTGGAACGTAACTCCTTCGAGCAAGACCTTTTTACAGTTGGTCAAAACCACTAAATTCGGACGCAAAAAGTCTTTCATGTCCATAAAATCGTTGAGCGATTTGCCAGGTACCAACAACATGCTCTTGTTGCCCACGCTGGCTTGCTTAAATTGCTCGCTTGGGTACCACGTTTTGCCGTCGTCTTTCAACACGCCTCCCGAAGCCACTTTCTCTTTCCATTGGCTTTCGGTGAGTTGGCTTTTGTTAACAGCCCGCCAAACATCTCCGTTGCCATCCACAATTCCTTGCCCCGTAATGGCTACATTTTCGAGGTTTTTGCCCGAAATCGGGGATTGATTGCGCGCGGCATTTTTGCCTTCATACACGCCTTCAACAATGGCATACTGGGTTTTGTCGGTGGTGAAAAGTAACGTAGCAGTTTTTTTAAGGTGCAGATTTACGTTGCTTTTGAGAACAACGGGACCCGTTAGCCAGAGCCCTGGAGGCACCAATACGACGCCGCCCCCTTTCTTGCTGCATTCCTCAATTGCGGTATTGATGGCCTGCGTATTGAGCGTAATGCCGTCGGGCTTTGCGCCAAAACGGGTGATATTGATGGTGTCTTTACGGAAGGCAGGTTGGGCAATTTTTGGTAGATTCTTCCAACTATAGAGCGTGGCGGATTGCGCCAAAAGCGCGGAAGAAGTAAATGCTAACAGGGTAGCGACAGAAAGAAAATGTAGTGGTTTCATTCGATGTAAAAAAATACAGGTACCGAGGGCGTCGATACCTGTATTGGCTTGTTATTGATAACCTTTGTTTTGGGCAAACTCCGTTTTGTTGGTAACGGCGTCCAATTGCGTTTGGGGAATTGGGCGTACAGTATGGTGCTCTTGCAAGTTGATGGCGTTGTCTGGTGCGTAGGCTTTGATACGTTCCATCAATTTACCTGTTCTTTTCAAATCGAACCATCTGATTTGTTCTCCCGCCAGTTCACGGGCTCTTTCGTCAAGGATGAAATCAAGCGTTACTTGCGCGGGTGTGATTTGCATCGCTGCTGTTTTGCCCGTTTTGGCTGCTCGCATCCGAACGACATTGATTAAATCGGCGGCGGCTTTGGTATCGCCCAGTTTCATTTGGGCTTCAGCAGCAATCAAATACACTTCGGCCAATCGAATCACAAACACATCACGGGCGCTTTGGGCTTCGTTGAGGCTTGGGCGCGTTGCATCCATAAATTTGGAAAGTGTAGGATAGCGTAAATTGTCTTTTACCAAGCCGTTGGTATTATAAATTTTGCTGCGGTCGTAGGTTTGGTATTTACGCGTTTTTTCAAAGGCATCCGAAATTTCTTTGCGGCTACAAACCACGGCAGTGTCTCCAATGGCCATGCCCGTGGGGCGAGAAGTGGCGTTGGCGTACCAAACTTCCATAAACGAACCCTCGTAGCGGGCATCGTTGTCGTTGTACAAATCCAATAAAAACTGCGTAGGCATGTAGCGGTTAAATGGACGCCCATTGGTAATGTCACGGGTCATACCTGGGCGGTCATCGTATTTCATCAAGAAAAGTAAGTGCCCGTTGTTACTTCCACGACCATGCCCGTAGGGGTTAGACGTAGAGTTGGCTAAGTCGTTGATGGCCAAATTGGTGGAGTAGTCGATGGCGTAGATTACCTCTTTGTTTTTGAGGTTAGTCATTTTCCATAAATCAGCGTAATTAGCCTCCAATTTATAGGTGTTAGAGTTAATGACTGCTTGCGCCATTTCGAGGGCTTCTTTGTTCATGCCGCGGGTCAAGTACATCCGAGCCAAAAATGCTTGAGCGGCGCCTTTGGTGGCGCGGCCGTATTGGGCTTGGGTGACGGGTAAGTTGGCTACGGCAAATTTTAAGTCTTCAAAAATGAGTGCATAAAACTTATCTACGGGCGTACGATTGGCTGTGGCGACAATGCCGTTGGTTTCTTCGGTGGTAAAATGAACGTCCCCCCAAGTTTCGACAATATGCCAATAATAAAAGGCACGTAAGAACCGCAACTCGCCTTCGCGTACGGGGCGCACTGCTGGTGACAAGCCTGCTTTTTCAATGCGAGTAATGCCTCCATTACAAAGATTAACGGCGGCGTATAACTCCCGCCAAAGATTAGTAAGGGCGGTGTTGTTGCTCTGGAGATTGAGGTATTGGGTCAAATCACGATACACTTCTCCCGCGCCTGAGGTCCAAATATCGGTACCAGTTTCCGCAATATTGTACCCTTCTTCTTTGCCATACCACCAGCGTTGGTAGGAATAAGCGGCATTGACCAACGTTTCAAAGCCTTCGGGTGTGGTAAAAACGGTTTCGGCAGTTTGCCCACTGGGGTTATATTCTTCCAGCACATTTTCGCAGGAAGCGAGCGACAACATCAAGGCCGCTACGATGCCAGTTCTTTTTAAGTATGATTTCATAAGTTCAATGATTCGAATGTGGTGGTTAAAAATTGGCGTTGAGCCCGATGATGTAGAGCTTGGTCATAGGGAAGTTTTCAGAACCTCCGCGTTCGGGGTCATAGTCGAGTTTGGTAAATGTATGCAAGTTTTTACCCGTAGCATACACGCGTATTCCCTTGATAACCCCACCTTTAAACACCTTAGCAGGAAGGTTGTAACCTAATGAGACATTGCGAATTCGGGCAAACGAACCATCTTGGTAACCCAACGTAGAGAGGTATTTTAAACCACCATTTTTGTTAGGTCTTGGGTAAGCATTCGTGGGATTTTCGGGCGTCCAGTAGTCCAATCCCGCCGTACTGTTGCCTACGCCTTGGGCGTCAAAACGAGCGTAACGGTCGGCGTTAATCATCTGACCAATCCGCGCAAAAATGAAGAAGTTTAGGTCAAACCCTTTGTATTTTAGGGTATTGTCGAGACCGCCGCTCCATTTAGGGCGTGGCGTTCCTAGGATAGTACGGTCATTGACTGCATCAATTTTGCCATCGCCGTTTTGGTCTTGTACCTTGATTTCACCTGGCAATTGCATAGGAGATAGTTTCGCCGCTTGGTCTGCTTCAGAAGTTTGCCAGATGCCCGTTTTTTGATAGTCGTAATACACATTGATGGGGTAGCCAATAAACCATCCGTTCCCAATGTCGTTACCGCCTGTTACTAACTCGATGATTTCTTCTTTGTTTTTGGAGAATGTAAAGTTGCTATTCCAAGTAAAATGCTCAGTACGGATGTTGGTCGTTCCGATTGCGATTTCTACGCCTCGGTTGCGGGTTTTACCAATGTTTTGTTTTACGGTCGTTACACCCGTCGTTGGAGGTAACCCACGGTTAAGAAGCAGGTCAGTGGTACGAGTATCGTAAAAATCGACCGATGTTTGGATTCGGCCATTCAACAATCCAAAATCAAGACCAATATTTTTGGTATCGGAAAGCTCCCACGCGAGCTCGGCATTTCCAACAACGCGCGAAAATGTGTAGGCAGGAACCGCAATGTCGTTGAAACCAAAAGCCACCCGTGCCAGGGTTGTTTGGGTAGCGTAAGGCCCAGAAGGGTCGTTTCCTGCTACTCCGTAGCTCAAACGAAGTTTCAAATCGCTCAAGCCTTTCACGCCTTGCATAAATTTCTCTTCAATAATACGCCACGCAAAGGCTGCCGAAGGGAAAAAGGTCCATTTGTTGCCTGGGGCCAATTTGGAAGAACCATCCTTACGAGCAGTAAGAGTCAATAAATATTTGTCGCGGAAAGCGTAATTGAGCCGCCCTGCGTACGACAAAAGGTTGTTTTTAGAGTATTCTGAATTGATTTTGATTTCTTCAGAGGCGCTTCCGAGCGAGTAAAAAAGCTGGGTAGAAAGCAACTGATTAACGCCTGACGCCATCACTTCATCCGAAGAGTTGCCGAGGTAGCTAGCTACTCCCGTAATGGTGAGAGTGTGTTGTCCAAATGTACGTTGGTACGTGGCTACGTTTTCCCAGTTGATGCTTTTTCCGTTGCTTGAAGAATAGCTCGCGATGGATTTGCCCGTCAAAGAACGGTCAATAGATTTAGGCGACGAGTAGGCTCCATTGCGGTTGAACGATAAGTTTACCCCTAGTGTGCTGCGGATGTTCAAGCCTTTAATGGGGGTAAATTCTAAATAACCATTGGTAAGCGAACGAGTCGTGAGAACGGAATTTTTGAAAACATTGGGTTGTTCATCAGCCAAAGGATTAGCCGTTTGACCATCCAGCATGATAAAATTAAAATTGCCATTTTCATCGTACAACGAACCGAGTGGACTGATTTTGTTGGCTTGATTGAGCGGGTCACGACGAACACTTTGGTCGTAGTACGTAAGTTGGCTTTGAAGCCCAATCTTCATCCAATCGTTGATGGTATAATCGACGTTGAGACGGCCCGTGTAACGTTTAATCTCGTCGAGTTTTAGGATGCCTTTTTCATTATAAAAGTCAACGGAAATGTACGATTTGAGGCGGTCAGTACCTGCACGTACGCCTAATTGATAGTTTTGTTGGAGGCCCTTGTGAATCAAAGCATCTTGATAGTCGGTCCAAATGCCCTTTTGTAAAGCGTCATACTCAGCGACGTTGGTAAAAATGGTAGGGTCGTCGGTAGGGCTTTTCCAAACGCCAGCTGCCCGCCAAGCTTCCCTTTTTAAATCACGGTATCCATTGATGTCCATGGCTTTGGGGTACATTGTCACCTGTGAAATTCCAGAATAGGTATTAAATGAAATTTCTGGACGACCTGATTTCCCCTTTTTAGTGGTGATAAGAATAACCCCGTTTGCCCCCCTCGAACCGTAGATGGCAATCGAGGAGGCATCTTTTAGGATATCCATGGTTTCAATATCGTTGGCATTGATGTCTTCCAAATTACCATATTGGATTCCATCAACAATGATGAGGGGAGCATTGTTGCCGCCTATCGAACGGTTGCCTCGAATACGAATACTCACACCCGCACCTGCTTGTCCACTATTACGGGTAATATCAGCACCTGCAATTTTACCTTGGGCTGCTTCCAAGACATTCGCCGTGGGTACTTCTTTGAGTTGTTCGCTTTTGAGTTGGACAACAGCACCCGTCAAGTCTTTCTTCTTGACCGTTCCGTAACCGATTACGACGACCTCTTCTAGGGCATTCACGTCAGGAACGAGGGCTACATTGAGGGTCGTTTTTGCACCTACCTCGACGTCTTGGCTTTGGTAACCCACAAATGAAAAAGTGAGAACGACTTTTTCACCTTCTGGGAGTGACAATTGAAACGCGCCTTTTGCATCGGTTGACGTGCCTCGTACGCTGCCTTTGATGACAACATTGACCCCAGGGATTGGCGTGTTTTTCTCATCTTTCACGATTCCACTGACCGTTTTGTCAATCGGGGCTGAGGCCACGACCGAAATTGGCGAGGTCGCTTCAGGCTCAATCACTACATGGCCATTGAGATAGCGGTAGGATAGGTGGAGCGGTGTGAGGAGTTCGTTTAGTGACTCAGTTAGGGTTTTTTGGGTAAGCGAAATGCTCACATTACGGTCAGAGCCAATCACTTTTGAGCTATAGACAAACCGAGCGTTTGTTTGCTTTTCGATTTGGGCTAGTACATTTTTAAGTTTTTGCTCTTCGACTTTTAAAGTCACCGAACGGTGCATTAATTCTTGCGTATAACCGTCATAGGCAAAGCTCATGCCTACGCAAGAAAGAAGCAGAATGAAGGGAATGAGGGATAGTTTCATAAGCCGCAGAAACGTTTTGGAGCGCCAGCATTGCTTGAAGCTTATTAGAGTAAAATTGTTTTTTTTCATACCTTTAAGGTGTTTTGTTGGTGGAAAAATCAGCAAAAACATTTCCTGTCGGGATAGGATTCGCGGTCTGACTCCGAAGGAAATGCCTTTAGAAGCACCAGTTTGTGTTGGAAGCACGGCTGGTGTTTTTTCTTGAAGAGGGTTACTCAATTTGTAGAAATAAGTGCATAGTGGTAAAAAGATTAGGAGGTTTGAAATGTTGTTATGTGTTGAAAGAGAGCGGATTAGTTGCAGCCTTTTCCACTCAAAAGAATAATCGTTCCTTGGATTTCGTATTGGGCTTTTAACGCAGCACAAATCAGGTCGAGTTGGTTATAGAGGGATTGGTTGGACAAATCTGCCGTAAGCAAACAGTTGTTTTGTTGTTCGTTTTCTACCACGATGTCGATGCCATAGGCCAATTCAAATCGTCTAATGACTTCGGACAGGGGCGTATCGTCAAACTGAAAGGTCAATGTTTGTTTTTCTGATTCAGGCGTTTCAAGTAAGGTCGGTTTATCGACTAGTCCCGTTACAAAGTGCTTTTGTTCATCATAGTAAGTCGCGGCCTGATTGGGACTAAGCACAACGCCATTAGCGACGGGGCTGCGTTTTTCGGTTGATTGTCCATACACAGCCACCCGTCCTGTGACTACTTCTACGCGCACGTCTTTGGTTTTGGAATCGGTACGAACAAAAAAGCTCGTTCCCAATACTTTGGCAATGACACGGTCGGTATGAACATAAAATGGCCGCGATGGCGATTTTTGAATGTCAAAAAAAGCATTGCCGTTTAGATAGACAGTTCGGTTACTTTTACTAAAATGTTTTGGAAAACGAAGGGTGCTGTTAGGCAATAACTTGACTTTACTGCCATCTTCCAGTTGGACGAGCAACGGGGTGGTGGCGTTGTTGGTACGGCTCAACCAGTCACTAGCAACGATACCAATGGTTTGAGGTTTTTTTGTTGTCTCGGTGACTGACCACCATACGGTAATAAGTAATAACGTTGCAGCCACCCCCACCCAGCCGTAATTAAAACGCTTTGGTAGAGGGTGTAAGTCGTTAATGGAGTCGTCATGGTCCATTTTTGACTGGATTTGCTCCCAAAGGCGTTCTTCTAGTTCGTCGGTATTTATGTTTTTTTCTAACTCACCCGTTTCGGCCTCCAGTAGCCCGTACCAGTGCTCAACAAACGATTTTTCTTCGGTGGTACACTCTCCTCGGAGGTATTTCTGCAAGAGTTGCCTAAAACTCTTTCGGCTCATAAATGTAGTGCTGTGTTTTCAATCTATAAGTCAACGAAAGCACTATAAGGCCGCAAATACTTTTATTAATTCTATGTTAAGTACAATTTAATTGATGTAAAGAAGAAAATATTCTTGATAAAATACTACATGAAGAAAATCAAGGATAGAAGTGTTGGAAGATAGTCACGCAGATAATGACGCAACGACTTGAGGGCTTGGCTTAGGTGGTATTCTACTGTTCGCTCAGGTACTTGCAATTTGCTCGAAATTTCTTTGACGGATTGGTATTCCAAGCGGTTCATTTGAAAAATTCTACGTGTTTTTTCGGGCAAGTCGTTGAGTTGTTGTTCCACCACTTGTATCAACTCTGCCAATTCAAGTTGTTCTTCCGTGATGGAGCTAATTTCTGAATAGTGGAATTGCGCGTATTCAGCGAATTTTTCTTGTACTAGATTTGATTTAATGTGATTAATAACTGCGTACCGAACCGCCGTAAAAAGATAAGCATCAAGGCGGTCGATTTGTAGAGTACTACGGCGTTCCCAAAGTTTAAGGAAGATGTCTTGCACGAGTTCTTCAGTGACGGCAGCATCTTGAAGTTTGCGGGTGGCCAGACCAAATAGTTTTTTCCAATAACGCAGATAAATTTCACGAAAGGCTTTCTCATCTCCTGTTCGGAGATAAACTAGGAGCATTTCGTCGGTTAGTGATTTATAATTCACCTGACTTTATTTGGTAAAAAAGGATGGAAGTTTTAAAGGATTTGAAACCATTGATGAGGGTTTCTTTCAATCCGAAGTTTGGGTAATTAATTGAACAGAACAAATAAATAGTTGGCTTTTTTTATGCAATCGTTGTCGGGAACGTTGCCAGAACATAGCACAAACGCGAAATTTTGGTTCAAGTTGACACAGGGGGGCATGAGAGAAGGGTAGTTGTAAGGGTATTACATCCACCCCCTTCGACGGAAATAAATCAGCAGCCCAACGGCCAATATAGCCATGCCGCCAAGGGTGTAGAAGTAGCCATTGGGTTGGCGTAGCTCGGGCATGTGGTCGAAATTCATGCCGTAAATTCCCGCAATGAACGTAAGTGGCATAAACACCGCCGAATAAATGGTCAAGGTCTTCATCACGCTGTTCATCCGCGAACTGAGGGTTGAATAATGAATGTCAATCAGCCCTGTTAGTAATTCACGATTGGATTCAATAGAATCAATGGCGTTTGTAATGTGGTCGTGGACATCCCGAAAATAAGGAATAGTGCTTTTCTGAATGAGTTTTGAGTTTTCGCGCAAACCCTGACTCAGCATATCGCGCAACGGCCACACGTACTTTCGCATGAGGGTGAGTTGGCGTTTGAGGTTGTACAATTGGCCGATGGGGTCTTTGTGTTTACTTTCCAAAATCAAACCTTCCAATTCTTCGAGTTGCTCGCTCATTTTTTCCAGAATTTCGAGGTAATTATCGACAATCAGGTCAACGAGCGAAAAGAGCAAATAATCGGCGCCGTTTCGCCGCGTTTTTCCCACCGAAGCCTTGATGCGTTCCAAAACGGGAGCGAAAATATCATTGGTCCGTTTTTCCTGAAACGAAATCAGGTAATTGGCCCCCAATAAAAAGCTGACGTGTTCGGCGTCAATGCTCAGTTCTTTTTCGTCCCAGTACAGCATTTTCAACGATATAAATACGTAAGCGTCGTTGTAAAACTCTATTTTCGGCTTCTGACGCGTATTCATGATGTCTTCCAACAGCAGTGGATGGATGTGGTGAATCTGCCCAACGGCTTCAATTACCTCGGGTTCGTGAATTCCGTCCACGTCGAGCCAACTGATGTAGGAAGCATCGGAGGCAATCTGGCAATCGGCTACTTTGTCAATGGTACGTTCTTTATGGTATTTTTCATTGTATTCAACCAGCTTAATAGTTGTATCCTTGACGACTTCGGGGCCGACATAAATCAATGTACCAGGCGAAAGACCAACTTTTGAAGAAGACATAATTTATAGTGTCGAATGCAAAATGCAGCGTGTCGAATGTGTGTTGAGGGTTGCTCACAACCCGAATAGTATAGGCATCATGCGGGTGCTCCTGTCAACCCTCTACATTCATCTATTGAATGAATGGCAAAATTTTTTCCACATCTTCGGGGGTATCGATGCAATGACTCTCGTAGGTGGTAAGGCCCATTTTAATTTTGAAGCCGTTTTGCAGCCACCGTAATTGCTCCAAGGACTCGGCCTTTTCGAGCGGAGAAACAGGCAAGCGAGTAATTTTCTCCAAAATATCAGCGCGGTAAGCATACATCCCCACTTGTCGGTAATAGGTATGATGTTTGTGCCACTCTTGTGGGTCAACTCCTTTTAAATAAGGAATGACTTGGCGGCTAAAATAAATGGCTTCGAAGTGTTCATTAATAATCACTTTGGCTTCCCCAATATCAAATAATAACTCAGCATCAGTCACAGGAATCATTTGAGAAGCTAATTCAACCGAGCCATCCAGCATAGCCCCCAACTCGTCGATTTGCTCAGGAGCCACAAAAGGCTCATCACCTTGAATGTTGATGATGTAGTCATTGGGCATAGTAGGGGTATGATATGTATTGCCCTCTGCTCCTTGTCCTTTGCCCCTTACGTTCAAGTAGGCTTCCCAGCACCGATCCGTGCCACTTGGGTGGTCGGGGTGGGTCATAACTGCTTTACCACCAAAGGATTCGACGTGCTCTAAGATGCGAACATCATCGGTCGCAACAATTACTTCGGAGAGGCATGTGGCCTTGGTGGCCTGCTCATATACCCGTTGAATCATCGTTTTTCCTTTGATGTCGATGAGGGGTTTTCCTGGGTAGCGCGTTGAGCCATAACGCGCAGGTATAATTCCAATAATCATAATCAATAGTTTTTCGTTGCTAAATACACTAATTTTGCGGAAAATTCACAGTACAAACGATTATGACCGAATACAATCACCGCGAAATCGAAAAAAAATGGCAGAAGTTTTGGGAGGAAAACCAAACTTATAAGACCCAAATCGACCCAAGTAAGCCTAAGTATTATGTCCTCGACATGTTTCCGTATCCTTCGGGAGCGGGTCTGCACGTAGGGCACCCACTGGGCTACATTGCTTCTGACATTATTTCGCGATATAAAAGACTCAAAGGGTTCAATGTGTTGCACCCAATGGGTTTTGATAGCTTTGGATTGCCCGCCGAGCAGTATGCGATTCAGACGGGTCAACACCCAGCCATAACGACCGAGCAAAACATCAATACGTTCATTTCTCAGCTAAAAAATATTGGGTTTAGCTACGATTGGAGCCGTGAGATTCGTACTTCCGACCCCAATTATTACAAATGGACGCAGTGGATTTTTATGCAGTTGTTTAACCACTACTACGACCGTGTGGCCGACAAAGCATTGCCAATCAGTCATTTGGTTGAGCAATTTGCACAAGGTGGTTCGGCAGCAGTGAACGCCGTTTGTGACGAAGACGTAACGGAGTTTAGCGCGGAAGAGTGGAACGCCATGAGCGAAAAAGAGCAACAATTGGTCTTGTTGAAATACCGCTTTACGTTTCCCGAAGAATCGTTTGTGAACTGGTGCCCAGGCTTAGGAACGGTACTTTCAAACGACGAAGTGAAAGACGGCGTTTCGGAGCGTGGGGGCTTTCCTGTGGAGCGTAAATTGATGAAACAGTGGGCAATGCGGATTACTGCCTATGCCGACCGTTTGTTGAATGGACTAGATACAATCGACTGGCCTGAACCATTAAAAGAACAACAACGCAACTGGATTGGCCGCTCACAAGGGGCATCGGTAAAGTTTGCTGTTGATGGTCAAGATAAATTGATTGAAGTATTTACGACCCGTGTCGATACCATTTATGGGGTAAGTTTCATGGTGTTAGCCCCTGAGCACGAATGGGCAACAGAACTGACAACCGCTGACCAAAAAGCCGACGTAGAAGCCTATATCAAGTGGGCTGCCAGTCGCAGCGAGGTGGACCGCATGGCCGAAAAGAAAGTGTCAGGCGTGTTCACGGGAAGTTATTGTATCAATCCGTTCAGCGGTGAAAAAGTACCTATCTATTTGGCCGATTATGTTTTGGCAGGATACGGAACAGGGGCTGTGATGGGAGTTCCATCGGGCGATCAGCGCGACTGGAACTTTGCAACGAATTTTGGTTTGCCTATTATTCCGATTTTAGATACGCAAAAAGACACGGACCAACAGGCCGATAATACCAAAGAAGGACACTACATCAACTCGGGTATCATCAACGGCATGACTTACCAAGAAGCGACTGACACACTTATCAAGTGGTTGGAAGAACGTAAATTGGGTAAGGGTAAGGTACAATACCGCTTGCGTAATGCTGTGTTTAGTCGCCAACGTTATTGGGGCGAACCTGTACCTGCTTATTTCAAAGACGGTGTTCCGTACTTGATTGATGAGGCAGATTTACCGTTGGAATTGCCAAAAATTGATAAATACCTTCCCACCGAAACGGGCGAACCGCCACTAGGCCGCGCCGAAGGGTGGAAATACAAAGGAGAATACGATTATGAATTGAGCACAATGCCAGGCTGGGCGGGTTCGTCGTGGTACTGGTACCGCTACATGGACCCTCAAAACAACGAGGCATTTGCTTCCAAAGAAGCCATCGACTACTGGCAACGTATCGACTTCTACTTGGGCGGCTCCGAACACGCTACTGGACACTTGTTGTACAGCCGTTTTTGGAACAAGTTCTTGAAAGACTTGGGCGTAGTTCCTCACGAAGAATTTGCGGCTAAGTTGGTGAACCAAGGTATGATTCAGGGACGTAGTAATTTTGTGTATCGCTTGAAATCAAGTGATAATGCAAAACCCGTTTTTGTAAGTTATGGCTTGAAAGACCAGTACGAGACGACCAAATTGCACGTGGATGTAAATATGGTAGAAAACGATGTTTTGGATACCCAAGCCTTTAAAAACTGGCGGGAAGACTTTGCCAATGCTGAATTTATTTTGGAGGAAGGCAAATACATCTGCGGCTGGGAAGTGGAAAAAATGTCAAAATCGAAGTATAACGTCGTAAACCCTGACACGATTGTTGATAAATACGGCGCTGATACCTTGCGGATGTACGAAATGTTTTTGGGGCCATTGACCGACGCCAAACCGTGGAATACCAACGGCATCAGCGGAACGTCGAACTTCTTGCGTAAGTTTTGGCGCTTGTTCTTTGAGGACCAAACGGGTAAATCAAAATTGGTGGATGCCGAACCAACCGCCGACGAATTGAAGGTATTGCACCGCACCATCAAGCGCGTGGAGGAAGACATTGAGCGTTATTCGTTCAACACGGTTGTTTCTACGTTCATGATTGGGGTCAACGAATTGAGCGATTTGAAGTGTCACAAAAAAGCCATCTTGAAAGAAATGGTCATTTTGTTGTCGCCGTATGCCCCTCACATTACCGAAGAACTTTGGACGGCATTGGGCAACGAAGCAGGAACATTGACCACCGCTCCGTTTCCTGTGTTTGAGCCTAAGTATTTGGTAGAAAGCTCGTTTGAGTATCCAATCCAAATCAACGGTAAAGTACGTGCCAACCTCGCTTTCCCTGTCGATATGTCAAAAGAAGACATCGAACAAAGTGTATTGGCCAACGAAACCGTTCAAAAATGGTTGGAAGGAAAAGCCCCTAAGAAGGTGGTAGTGGTTCCGAAACGGATTGTAAACGTCGTTTTGTAATCATATAAAACATCCCGAAAGTTTTAAACAAAACATCCCGAAAGTTTAAAACTTTCGGGATGTTGGCTTTACACTTTTACTGCGTTGTCTTTGAACCACCTTTTACACTCTTCTAAACTTGACTGACCAGAGGCCACTTTTAGGATGAAATTGTAAAGTTCATCGAGAGGCAAATCTTTTCTCAGGCGATAGCCATTAAGTTTCAAAAATGCAAGTGCTG
Organism: Runella defluvii; assembly: GCF_014195535.1. GTDB lineage: Bacteria > Bacteroidota > Bacteroidia > Cytophagales > Spirosomataceae > Runella > Runella defluvii. The sequence continues at coordinate 192,311 of NZ_JACIBY010000012.1, forward strand.
CTTCTAAACCAGTTCTTTTGTTGCCATCAGTAAAGATATGGTTACAGATAATGTTGTAACAATATACAGCAGCTTTATCAGATGTAGTGGGATACAGTGGTTCTCCAAACATTTCTGCTTGGACAGCCTCCAACAAATAATCTAAATTTTCTTCGTGCAAAAAGTTATTGGGAGGCATAAAGTTGCCACCATGGGCAGCCACAGTTTGTTCATTGATATAGGTTACATCCTCCTTATCTAAGTAAATCATCATTATGCTAATGCCTTGAAGACCTCACCATATTCTTCAAAATCCTCTTTTACAATTTCCTCTAACCGTTTCTTTTTAGCTATTTTTAACTCTTCCCCAAGCTGTTTGATTAAATCATTAACATACTCAGGTTCTTGAATAGCCAACTCTTTGAGGGCTTTTTCAATCATATTTTTATCCAATACAGCTGTCATAGTGGTGGTTATTAAAATGCTTGAACTCGATTTCTAAGCAAAGATGCAATTTATTTCATATTGACACGTGCTTTTTCAATGGTTTCCTGCCACTGATTCATATCTACTTTTTTTAAGAATTCATTCAAATCTCGCACTTTTTCTTCTACTATTTGATGACCTGTTGTGCGTGTTGCGGGGGCTTTTTTTGTCTTAGTTTTCATCGCTTATCTTTTTAAGATAACAAAATAGTCATACAAACGATTTGATTGAAACGGTTCAGATTCTCCTTCACTACTGACTCCTAAAATTACAAATTCCTTTTCTAATTCATCCAAATCTCGGCTGATTATCAAACGATACAAACGCTGTCTTCGTTCGTCGCTACCTTTAAATGCTATAATTTTGCCTGGATTTGCTTCAAGGAAATTTATGATTATCCCCATTACCGTTGCTAAAATTGTTTTCATGTCTTTATTTCGGCTCTCAGTAATGTCTGATAAACGCCCCTCTTCGAGTACATCTACCAGTGCCAAATTGTAAACATTTTGGAAGTCTGATGTAGTAAAAATAACCCTTTTATTGACTTCTTTTTCGCGACTTATACTTTTGAAATCGTAGCGTATTTCGGTAATTGGGTTTTCAAACGGATACTGTGGCTCATCCATCTCCAAAAAACGTTAACAAATGAAACTTTCAATGTCTTAGGACTTTAAAAGTTTATAAAGTAACCCCTTCCAAGGTTTAAAACCTTGGAAGGGGTTCTGTTTTACCCCAGCCTCACCAACTCTCGCAAATCATTGTTAGACAAATCGCCCAACCATGTTTCGCCGTCGGTGACGGTGAGGTTGGCGAGTTCGCGTTTGTTTTGAATGAGTTTGTTGATTTTTTCTTCAAAACTGCCTTGCGTGATAAATCGGTGTACCAATACATTTTTGGTTTGGCCAATCCGAAAAGCGCGGTCGGTGGCTTGGGCTTCCACGGCGGGGTTCCACCACAAATCGTAGTGAATCACATTGTTGGCCGCCGTTAAATTGAGCCCTGTTCCTCCCGCTTTGAGCGACAAAATCAAAATACGGGTGGAGCGATTGTGCTGAAAATCATCCACCATTTCATCGCGGTTTTTACGACTGATACCTCCGTGAAGGAAAGGGACTTCCAATTGCATTTGCTCCTGAAACATCGTTTGTAACAACGTCCCCATTTCTTCGTATTGCGTAAATAGAAGCGTCTTTTCGCCATTTTCGAGGATTTGACGAATCAAATCCAACAGCAATTGCGTTTTTCCCGATGCTTCAGGTTGAGCGCCGCCTTTTTTGAGGTAGTGCGTGGGGTGGTTACAAATTTGTTTGAGGGCGGTCATCATTTTAAAAATCAACCCACTGCGTTTGAACCCATCTTTTTGACCTTCAATGCCCCGCAACGCTTGGTCCACTACACTTTGATACAAAGCCGCTTGCTCGCCCGTGAGGGTACAAGCTTGGTCGATTTCAATTTTGTCGGGTAAATCTTGGATGATTTTTTTGTCCGTTTTTACCCGTCGCAAAATAAACGGCTCGGTCACGCGCTTAAACTTATCCAAGGCGTGTTGGTCGCGATCAATCTCAATCGGAATGGCGTAATCACTCACAAACTTTTTCAGATTACCGAGGTAGCCTTTGTTGGCAAAATCAAAAATTGACCAGTATTCGGCCATGCGGTTTTCGACGGGTGTACCACTCATGGCGATTTTGATGCCCGATTTCATTTTTTTGACGGCTTTGGTTTGGGCAGTATTGGGATTTTTGATGTTTTGCGCTTCGTCAATGACCATCACTGCCCATTTTAGCTTGCTCAAACCCTCTTCCTCACTGCGTACCACGCCGTAGGTGGTGAGCAAAATATCGGCGTCTTTGAGCGGAACCAAACTTCGTCCCGAACCGTGGTACAGGTGCAGACGAAGTTCGGGGGCAAATTTGCTGATTTCTTTCGACCAGTTGGTAAGCAAAGTCGTTGGCACTACAACCAACCCTTTCAATTTTTTAAAAGCCCCTTCTTGCTTCATTTTCAGGAGGGTAGTGATGACTTGCAGGGTTTTTCCCAACCCCATGTCGTCGGCAATGAGACTACCCATTCCCAAACGCGCATTTTTATAAAGCCATTCGTAGCCGCGTTGTTGGTAGGGGCGTAAGTTGGCGGCAAGGCGCTCGGGAAGTGCTACGGTTTCGTTTTTCAACAACGATTTCATCCACTTTTGCGCCGATTTGGTGAGGGTTACGCCCGTACCGTTAAATTCTTCAGTAAGAGCCGTTTGTAACAGTTCATTGCTATCCAACGAAGGCGGATTTTTGAGCTTTTCGAGTAAGGTTTTGATTTCTTTTTCGTCAAAATACGCGTATTGGTCTTTGATTTTTACCAACCCTCGGTAGTTTTCAATCATCCGTACAAAGCCTTGGGTATCAATGTGTTCGTCGCCCACGGCTACTTCCCAGCGGAACTTGAGCATATTTTCCAAACTGATAATCGACGAAGCCGCCACTTTGCCGTCTTCCTCGCTGTCGAGCGTCATGGTAAGCTGCGGACGGAGCAATTTTTGAAGCGATTTTGGCAACTGAATTTTGATGCCAAACAGTCGAATCGTTGGCAAAATTTTCAGAAGAATATCGGCAAACACCTCGGAGTCGAACTGCAATGTTTTCGCTCCATTGCTGGCAATCAATTGATTAAGTTGCGGAAAATGCTCCGCCATCATGGACAAGTCGCGCATCACCCCCATGCGAACGGGGGCATAATTGCGTTCGGCCATGAACGTTTGGAGGGGAATCGGGATGTTGAGTTCAGACTTTTTATGTTCTACAAACAGGTTGACTTTAAAACCCTCCTCCAGTTCTTCTACTTGCACCAACGGCACGTAATCGCGTTGGGCAATGAAAAATTTATTTAACCACAACTGAATATTACTCGGAATTTCGCGGGACTCAAAACCTCCAAAGAAAACCATGGCGTTTCTAAAAAATAAGTCGTCGGTGTCGGTGGCTTTGTAGTCGTAATGGTCATTGAATTGCCGTATGTGCTCAGTCAAAATGAGCGAAGACAAGGCATTCATAAAATCCGTTTCGGTGGGAACAAAGATGTCTCGTTTCCCAATTTTGTAATAAAGAATATCGGGAGGCAATACTGCTCGTACGTGAGCCGACAGAGTAGCGACTTGGTCGTTGACAGTGGCTGGAATCCAGCGTACTAAGTGGTATTCTCGCTTGAGTTTAGCGCGTAACAATTGAGGAATAATCGCACCGCGCTCAAGGAGTTTGAGTGAAAAACGATTCAAAAAATAAAGCCCTTTGAGGGTAGGAGAGAGCTGTGGCAACTGCGACGAAGGCAAATGATGAATCCAATCGACAAACTTGGGGAGTTCGTCAAATTGAAACACAACTCGCTCGCGGGTATCTCTGAAATTGGCCTGCAAAAAGCCCAGCGCTTCGTCCATGATGATTTCGCCGCTTTCTACCGCGTCCAAATCTTTGTCATATTCTTGGTCACTCGGTTCTTCAGAAACAGCCAGTTCGCGCGCTTTTTTTGCAGTATGAATGTGAAATTTTTGTAAAACCTGTTTGAAATTACCCGTTCGGTAAAACAAAGGTTTATCCCCTAAAAGTGACAATAAATTATCCGAAATATCGGGAAGTGTCGAAAAATCCAGCGGGGTATATAGGGCTTCGTTTGGCTGAAAAACGGTTTCTTCCGAGCCTTCAAACGGTTGGCGAATATCGGCTACGTCGAGCGTTTCTACATCTTTTTGGTCAGAGGACGCAAACCCCAGCGTTTCCAAGCTTTTGAACAAATCAAAATCACGGAGTTCAAAAATCAGAAAAGGATTTTTGTCAATTTCATTAGCGACCAAAAACAGCACCGCCGCGCGGTGTTTGCAAGGATCGCCCCAATCGGGACACGAACAATCGGAATGAAACGCTTCCCACGAACGCGGAAATAGAAAAACTCCTTGATGTTGACAGTCGTTAAACAACTCGGTAGGCAGCTGACGATTCAGCAATTGTGTCAAATACAGCGGATTCTCAGTAATTAAACTCAACAATCGGGCTTTGTCAGACGGAGAGAGTGGGTCGATATTGAACGAAATCTTATAAGGCCGAGGGCTGGTACCTTTTACCCGCGCCGCGATTTTGTTTCCCTCAAACGCGATGCTTTGGACCGAGCCATTGTTGGCATACGTACGACCTCTGGCCAATCGCCCGCTTTCATCGAGCCCTTCCAGTATCGTGATCCATTGTTGTCCCCACCACGTTTGTCCAAACGTACTTTTACGTTGAAATGCCATTCGTTTTTCGATTTTTTGCAAAAATAGGGAAGGATGTGGCAAAGTAGAACAGGATTCTGTTTCTTTGAATAGCCTTCCAATGCCTCGGCCTAGTAGTTCATTTGATTAATTTCTCGTTTTACTTACATGAAATCACCATTTTCGACTTCCCTCTTTTTAAGTTTGTTGCTGTCTTTTGGAACAATTTGTGCTCATTCTCAGGATTTTTCGACAAACTATTTTAAAATTCACATCAACGAAAAAGGCTGGATTACCAGCATGAAAAATACCACTACCCAACCTCAACGGGAATTTAGTCCTGCCGAAAAGCCGTCTCCGTTGCTTAGCCTGTACGACAGTAAGAAAAAGTACTATTTTAAGCCCATCAAAGCTACCTTTCAAAAGTCGAAAAAAACGTTTTTGTTGCACTATGCCAACGGCTCCGTAGCAACAGTATCGGTGGTGCCTCATTCAAAATACATCAAGCTGACACTCCTTGCGCTTAGTCCTCGAAATGGGGTTGATAATGTCCAATGGGGCTCTTACCATACCAACATTACCAACCTTTTTGGGGAGGTGATTGGCGTAGCGCGCGATACCAGCGACACCGTCAATTACGCCATCGGGATGTTGGCCCTTAATGACATTACCATCGGAGGTACGGCTGATTTAGAAGGGGATGCTGCTCCTTTTCAGTACATTATTCATACGCCCGATAAAAAACAGTTTCCGCTTCCTGCGCATTTGCACGAAGGGCAAGTATTCCCGATTGGTGGTGATGGCATAAGCGACGTGGCTTTTTATTCTCATTATGAGCCTTACTATCGAATTTTGTACGGAAATGCTGCTTTTGTGGACAAAGAAGGTGAAATCTATTTGACGTACCACGCTCGCAACCGCACCGTTAAAAACGACATTTTGTTTTCGCTTATTCCATTTTTGCCCACCAACAAACCCAACCACCAAGAAGTGGAGCCGCTGCCAGGCGTCGATTTTATTGGTTCGTCCATTGCCCTTTGGGGAAGCCCCGATAGCACCGCTTTGTTGGATGTGATTCAAAACATCGTTTTGTCCGAAAAGCTACCGTATCCTACCATCAATGGCAAATGGGTCAAAGACCCCGCCCGATATATCCCCGACGTAAGTGCCAAAGGCGGGCTTTATGACAGCACTCTTTCGTACGTGTCTCAAATGGGTTTTAAAGCCATTGAAGCCGAAGATTTGCCCTATTTTAAGGTGGACCGAGGCAATGGAGGTTACATTGATGGGCTAAATTTTGAAAAGAAACCGTTTAAAAAAACATCGGGGAGCCTGTCACATAAAGAATTTACGGACTTAGCCCGCCCCAAAGGGATTTTGGTTGGCCGTCATACCATTGCAACCGCCCTCGCTCAAGGAACAAAGGATGCCAGCCCGATACCGAGCGATAGTTTGTGTTATCAGCAAAAACGGGTGTTGATGAAAGCGATAAGCGCCACTGACACGCTCATCGAAATCGACGACCCAACGTATTTGGACGAAATAGCCAGTTGGGAAGGACATTGTGAAAACTTAAACATGGTTAAAATTGGGCAAGAACTAATCCACTATTTAGGGGTTTCTACCACCCCGCCTTATCGACTTTTGCGCGTCAAAAGAGGGTATTGGGGTACAACACCGTCGGCGCACTCAGCTTCTGAATCAGTGTATAAGCTTCAAGTAACCATCAATTATGGCTACGACGGCTTGATTCCGAACATCTATTTGCAAGATAAAATTGCGGCGTATTACGCAGACGTGAGCCACATCAATGGCATTCACTTTATGGACTTAGACGGGCAAGAGTTTTTGTTTAATAGCGGTCATGGGTATTATTCGGTGAAGCGGTTTTTTCGGAAAATGTTTGAACGCGCGGACGTGCATCGCATCCCCTACCTTAGGGTGTCGGGCGCTACTTTGTCGGAAGGGTCGTGGCATTATCAAAGTGTGTGGAACGTAGGAGGGGGCACCAACATGTATGACCTCAAAAAACGAGTTTGGGGCAGCACCACCAGCGAAGGGAAAGACATTCGGGATGTGGCTTTTTCCAATTATTTTCCTGCCACGTTTGGGGTGAATTTTGGAATGAACGCAAACTCAACGGTAGCTGATTATGAGCACATTCAAGCGATTTCGGTTGGAGCTGGAGCCACTTATTTGATGGAACTTAACCAAAAGTCAATCGAAAGTTGTCCCCAAAAATACGACATATTCAAAGCCATCCGAACGTGGGAAAATGCCCGTGCGGCCAATGCGTTCCCTCGTTGGGTTAAAAAAGAATTGTCGAACCCCGACAATCAATTTCATTTGGTACAAATTGATACCTACACTTGGAAGCTGTACAAAACAGACCGAGACGGACAAAATCCAACGTTGTTTAGCGTCTTGAAAAGAGACACTAAGTATCCTTGAAACGGGCAAAATTTTAATTAAACGTAAGAGTAACAGTACGTTTAGGCGTTTTAGTTAAAATTTTTATCAAAAAATTCATAATTCAAGGGTTAGGTTTGCTGATTTTAGGTCTCGTGTCAGTAAAGGTCCTATTTGAACCCATGAAACCCAGACCCAAAGACGAACATACCCAACAACTCTGGCAAGATTACCGCGCAGGTGACCCCGCTTCGCTGGCGCAGTTGATGCAGTTGAATTACTCCGATTTATTTCATTGGGGAGTGCGCTTTTGTCCCGAACGGGAGATGGTGAAAGACTGTATCCAAGAGCTTTTTTTGAGTCTTTGGCAGATACATGCGACCATCGGAGAGGTCGAAAATGTGCGGGCTTATTTGCTGAAGTCGCTTAAAACGAAGTTGTTGAGGGAGTTGTCAAAACAACACAACCATTTTTACGAATTAAACGACGACTACGATTTTGATGTGTTGTTTTCTGCCGACCTGCGCATGATTGAGGACGAGTATGAAGTATATCAACTCAAACGATTGGAACACGTATTGGGACAATTGCCCGAACGCCAAAAAGAGCTTATTTATCTAAGATTTTACCAAGATTTGAGCTACGATCAAATTGCCGAAACCATGCAAATCGGCCGACAATCGCTGTATAATTTACTCCAAAAGGCACTGACAAGTTTAAGAAAACACTGGCAAGTGGGGCTCAACTTGTTATTGGCAGCCATGTGGGTGCGATAATCAATCGGGGCCTTTGGGAAATTAACTGAAATGCATTACACCAATCAAATGAAAAAATACGAAGAATATAATGCCTTAGATTTTGTTAAAGACGACTCATTCCGAGATTGGGTACGTGGGAAAGGAAGCGATGAGGGTTTTTGGATGCGCTTTTTACAACAACATCCCGAAAAAAAGGCGGACATTCGTCAAGCGGAGTTGCTTATTCGGGCCATGAATGTAGCGCCCGAATCACTCTCTGAAAAAGAAGTTCGCCAGGAGGTGACTCAATTTTTAGAAAAAATTACCAAACCATCTGACCAAGACGTCCCAACTCCCGTACGGTTATGGTGGCAACGTCCTCTCTATCAATTTGCGGCGGTCGTGGCCTTCGCAATTCTTTCCTTTGGCGCTTGGTGGGCTATGAATGTGGACGAAAAAACGCCACTGATGAGCTCAATTCCTACGCCTGACAATTCGCTGGCCGAAACGGTGAACGAAACGGAGGGGTTCTTACTGTTGACCCTAGAGGATGGCTCCACTGTCAAACTGAGCCCTCATAGTCGATTAAAGTACGCGCCGAAGTTCACAGGTGAAAACCGCGAAGTGTTTCTGACGGGCGAGGCGCTTTTTGAAGTAGTGAAGAAAAAAGAACCTTTTTTGGTACAAACAGGGAAGCTAACGACCAAAGTATTGGGAACTGTTTTTACGGTAAGGGCTTATAAATCAGACAATCGTGTAACGGTGCAAGTGCGGTCGGGAAAAGTTTCGGTGTATTCGATTGATGAGAAAACCCCTGCGGTGATGACCACCACCAAAGGCGTGATATTGACGGCTAACCAAGCGGCGGTTTTTGAAGAAAAAGAAAAACAACTCAGTAAAACGTTGGTGCTAGAACCAATTGTGTTGCGCCCCGAAGCCATTATAAATCATTACGCCTATGACGAAAGCCCACTTCCGCAAGTTTTAAATCAATTAGAACAAGCCTATGGGATTCATTTTCAGTTTGACAATGAAAGCCTTAAAAACTGTAAAATCACCGCAACGCTTTCAAACGAATCCTTATATGATAAACTTAATTTACTCTGTAAAATCACGGGGGCAACCTACGAGATTGTGGACGGCCAAATCATCTTTGACGCCCAAGGATGTATTTAAAAAAAAATCGGCAGTGGTTCCAGCACGGCCGATTTGGATTTAACTTTTTTCAAATGTGTGTCTAAGCTATCTAAAAAAAGATGGTAGTGAAGATGAATGTCTCAAAACCAATGTTATAAACCCAGACAAATTTATGCAAAACCTTTTTACTGGTCAATTTTGGCTTCGAATTATGAGGTTTACTTTGACGCAACTGATGGTTGCTGTGCTATTTTTGAGTATATCCCATGCCCACAAAATGCACGCTCAGGAACTCCTGAATCAACGACTCACGCTAAGTTTTGAAAGTGCTGAAATCAAAAAAGTGCTTCAGCGCATCGAAAAAACGACGAATGTGCAATTTATGTACAGCTCCAACGTGCTAAAAAGTACGCAGCGTGTATCTCTAGCCGTTAACAACGAACGCTTGGCGGTTGTACTTGAAAGCTTACTCACGCCCATGGAAGTGGCATACGAAGTAGCAGGTAATCGTATCTTACTCAAACGAGTCAAAGCTGAAAAAACGGCCACGTCCAATCAAACGTCTGTCCACCCAAACGAATTCGCCCCCATCGACCGACAAATAATCGGAAAAGTAATCGATGAAAGTGGGGGAGGGTTACCAGGGGTAAGTGTGGTGGTAAAAGGCACAGCCAAAGGGGCTATTACAGACAGCGATGGTAAGTACAACCTCAGTATTCCAGAAGGGAACGTCACGTTGGTGTATAGCTTCGTTGGTTATGAAGCCCAAGAACTTGTCGTTGGGAGCCGTACTACCGTAGATGTTACCTTAAAAGTGGATGTCAAAGCCCTGAGCGAAGTCGTGGTAGTGGGTTATGGTACCCAAAATCGGAAAGACGTAACGGGCTCTATCGCCTCTATCAGCGCACAGGACATCAAGGACATGCCCGTAACCAACGTGGCAGAAGGAATGGCTGGAAAACTTCCTGGGGTGTTGATTCAGCAAACTACAGGTGCACCTGGCAACAGCCCTTCGGTGAAAATCCGAGGGTTTGGGTCAATCAGCGCAGGAAATGGGCCGTTGATTGTGGTGGATGGGCAACCCCTTAACTCAGGCGATCTAACCAACGGTAGCGGTCTTAACCTGATGAATCCCAACGATATCGAAAGTGTCGATGTACTGAAAGATGCCTCCGCTACCGCTATTTTTGGTTCAAGAGGAGCCAACGGGGTAATGATGATTACGACCAAGCGGGGTAAAGCAGGACGCAGCCGTATCAATTTTGATTATTATACGGGTGTGCAAGAAATTAGCAAAAAAATGGACATGCTCAATGCCCAACAATTTGCGGAATTTAGCAAAGAAGCCTCCAACAATGCTTATTTAGAGCGCGTAACGGGTGCGCAAGCTTCTGACCCCAACAGCGTACGCGCCGCAGGAAACCGCTATCGTTATCCACGTGGCGAATACCCTGGTATCGACTTTGACAATCTTGCCGCTTTGACTTCATACGACTACCAAAGCCTGATTTTTAGGCAAGCACCCATTAGTAGTTACCAGATGTCGGGCTCGGGTGGGACAGATAAAGTTCAGTACATGGTTTCGGGAAATTATTTGAAACAAGACGGTATTATCAATACTTCGGGTTTAAAACGCTATACGTTCCGTTCCAATATCGACGCCCAATTGTCGCCAAAATTGAAAATTGGAATGAGCGTTAGCCCTTCTTTTACGACCGAGCGCCGCGTCAATTCGGATGGACACTGGGCAAGTAATGGGGTCATCAACGCCGCTTTATCGCAAGCACCTATCATTCCAATTTACCAAGCAGATGGCGTGACCTACAACTCTCAAGCTTCGATTGCAGGAGCGTATGACTGGGCGGGGGTAACCAATCCCGTGGCTAACATTACGGAGTTAGACAATACGGCAACTACATTGCGCTTGTTGGGCAATACATACGCAGATTTGACCATCTGGAAAACCCTCAAATACCGCGCTACTTTTGGTGCTGACTTAAATTATTTCCGTCAAAATCAATTCCAGACATCGGCCATTCCCCTGAATCAATTGTTGCCACCCAACGCGAATTCAGGATCTTCGGCTACGCGTCAATCCATCAACTGGGTTACAAGCCATACGTTAGGTTATAATGTCAGCTTTATGGCCGACCATTATGTGGATGCTTTGGTGGGTTTTGAAGCACAAAAAAATGATTTTGAGTCCAATAGTGTCAACGCTAACCGATTTCCCAACGATATTGTACGTACAGTCAACGCGGGCGTTATCATCGGTGGTAGTTCTTTGCGCGATCAGTGGTCGTTGGCCTCCTATTTTGCCCGCGTAGGATACACGTATAAAGACCGTTATTTGGTCAATGCTTCTATTCGCCGCGATGGTTCATCTCGTTTTGGGATGAATCAGCGTTATGGAATCTTCCCATCAGCTTCTATTGGCTGGCGCGTTACAGAAGAGCCATTCATGAAAAACATTCCGACCATATCCGAAATGAAACTCAAGGTGAGTTATGGTTTGGCAGGAAACAATGCCTTTTCTAATTATGGTTCAATCGGTATTTTGGGGGCAGACAACTACGTGTTCGGAAATGCCCTTGTCAATGGTTTGGCCACTTCTACCATCGGTAACGATAACCTAACTTGGGAAAAAAGCCGTCAAACGGATATTGGTTTGGAGTTAGGTTTATGGAAAAATCGAATCTTCTTCACTGCCGATTACTATTCAAGAATCACCACCGATTTGCTACTTTCGGTACAAGTTCCTACCCTCACAGGTTTCTCAACGGCTAGCCGTAATATTGGTAAAGTCGAAAATAAGGGAATGGAATTTGGCCTTGTGACTCGTAATACAACTGGTAATTTGAAATGGACGACAGATTTGAATGTTTCGTTTAACCGCAACAAAGTATTGGCACTCGGGCCCACAGGCGATGCCATTAGAAGTGGTACGGGTGTGGGGGAAACCAACATTACTGTCATTGGGAAACCACTTGGAAACTTCTACGGCTATCAGCAATTGGGCGTATTTAAAGACCAAGCCGATTTAGACAGCTACCCACACGATGCCACGGCGCGCCCTGGTGATGTGAAGTTTGCGGATATCAACAACGACGGTAAAATCAATGCTGACGACCGCACGATTATCGGAAATAACCAGCCTGATTTTATTTATGGTATGACGAATACCTTGTCTTTCAAAGGTTTTGATCTTGGAATTACCGTTCAAGGAATTCAAGGTGGGCAAATTCTAAACTTGAGCCGCCGTTTTATTGAGAACTTAGAAGGAAGTCAAAATCAATTATCGACCGTACTTAATCGCTGGCGTTCACCGCAAGACCCAGGCAATGGGATTGTCCCGCGTGCCAATCAACGAACGACGGGCAACAATAACGCTATTTCGAGCCGTTGGGTTGAGAGTGCAAGTTACTTCCGAGTTCGTAACATCACCCTAGGTTATAACTTGCCAAAAGCAACTCTTGAGCGCGTTAAAATCCAAAGCCTTCGGTTGTATGGTGGTATCCAAAATGCCTTTACTTCCACCAAATACCTTGGCTTCAATCCTGAAGTGAGTGGTTACGAAAACGCCCTTACGGGTGGGGTCGATTATGGCTCGTATCCATTGGCGCGTACCTATACCATAGGTTTGAATATCGGTTTCTAATCCCAAAAACGGTAACACAATGAAAAGAAGATACATATACCTTACCGCCGTCGTACTAAGTCTGAGCGGTTGTAAAGAGAGTTTTTTGGCACTTGCCCCTATTTCCTCTACCAGCACTGCTACTTTTTATAAGACTGGCAATGACATGGTGATTGCCCTCAATGCGACCTATGGCTCACTTCAGTCCTCGGGACAATATGGCAGTTACTACGTAGTTTCAGAAATACCATCCGACGATACCACACCCGTATTGTCAGGTTCGGTTACTGACCAAGACGAGTTTGATAAGTTTTATCTCCGTACCACCAATCCTTTCTTAGCTACTCGCTGGAACGACGGCTACCGTGGTATTTACCGCGCCAATGCCATTATTGATCGGATTGCCGCAGTTACAATGGACGAGAACCTTAAAAAGCGGGTTGTTGGAGAAACCAAGTTTTTGCGGGCGCTGATGTATTTTAACTTAGTAAGGGTATTTGGCGATGTGCCGTTGGTGCTGAAAGAAACAACCGACCCTGCCGAAGGATATAATTATGACCGAGCGGCGGTAGCAGATGTATATGCCCAAATCGTCAAAGATTTGACTGAAGCTGAAGCAAGCCTTCCTGACCGATATACAGGAGCTGATGTAGGGCGCGCGTCCAAAGGGGCGGCCAAATCGTTGCTCGGGAAAGTATATTTGACCCGTAAACAATATGCCGAAGCAGCAACAAAGCTTAAAGAGGTCATCGACGGTGGCGTATATGATTTGTTGCCCAACTACGCAGATGTATTCAAAGCGGCCAACAAAAACCATAAAGAATCGATTTTTGATATTCAATACAAAAAAGGTTCAATCGGAGAAGGAAACGGCCTCCCCAATACCTACGCTCCTGAAAACTCAGGTAACGCAGTGGTACAGTTTGGAGGAGGAGGGAACAACCGCCCCACCGCCGATTTTGTAAATGCCTACGAAGCGGGAGATTTACGCCAAAATGCCTCAATGGCAACGGGTTATACCAACGCCCAAGGAGTGCGTGTTGAATATAATTACGTCCGTAAATATTCGGATGCTCCCACCGTCAGTGGTGATTCGGAAGATAATTTTCCTGTGTTACGCTATGCAGATGTGTTATTGATGTATGCCGAAGCCCTCAATGAAACGGCCAAACCTGCGGAGGCCCTGCCTTACCTCAACCGCGTTCGTCAAAGAGCGGGGTTAGCCGCAAAAGGCACGTTAAATCAGGCCGAAATGCGCCTAGCTATCGAGCAAGAACGCCGTATGGAGCTGGCGTTTGAAGGACATCGTTGGTTTGATTTAGTACGAACAGGCCGCGCTATTTCCGTACTAACGGCCAAGGCACAAGCCATTGGGATTAAAGCCAGTTTAACCGAAAATAACCTCGTTTTTGCCGTTCCGCAAAGCCAGATAGATATTAATCCATCCAAGATTAAGCAAAATCCAGGGTACTAATGTTAGCAATAACAGCCTATTACTCGGCCATTTAAACTATATCTACCATTGTTAGAAATACAAAAAGCGCAGCCCTATGATACGGGGCTGCGCTTGCTTTTTGTCAGTAAAGTTAAGTGCTAGAAGATTTATCCTTCTTTCAAATTCACCGTTTTGGTAGGGTCAATTTTGAGCCAGAGCAACGCGGCTACGAACAAACAACCCGCAATTAGAAACAGGGGTATGTTGAAGTTTTTGGTGTTTTCGACCACCATTCCAAAGATAATCGTGATGAAAAACCCGCCCATTTGTCCCGCGAAATTCATTGAGCCAGCTACCGTTCCAGCATTTCGTTTGCCAATATCCACGCACACCGCAAAGGCAACGGGCAGGGCTAAGTCTTTGGTCAATACACAAATGGCTAACAAATAACCCGCTAACTGGTCGTCGGGCGTCAGGCCAGCGGCTAAGAAAAAGAAACTGGATAAGCCCAAACCCGTGAGTGCAACGGCGCGACGGCCTACTTTTAAACCGTATTTTTTGGTGAGAAAATCGCTGAGAATACCACCTACTACGCAGCCAATAGCGCCCAAAAAGTAAGACAATGAAATGAAGTTTTTTGACTGTTCTTCGGTCATGTGGCGGCCTTCTTGAAAATAGGTTGAAGACCAATTGGTGAAGAAATAAGAGCCGTAAAAAAACAAATGACACATCAACATCAAGGCCCAGATGTCGGGATTGAGAATAATGGTTTTCCACGGAATGGCGTGGTCGGTCTGTTTGAGATTTCTACCCGTTTCAATCTCCAGAATCTCTTCTTCGGAAATGCCTTCCATGGTGTGGGGTTCGTCGCGGAACCAAATAAACCAACCCACTGCCCAAAGCGCTCCCACAACTCCTAGTACCACAAATGCCCAGCGCCAACCCACCGCATGAACCAACGGAATGACCAGCAGGGGAGTGAGTGCGCCGCCGATGCGTCCCGCCGCCCAAATGGCCGATTGGGCACGACCTACCTCGATGGCAGGAAACCAGCGCGAAATGGCAATGGTGGCGTTGGGGTAAGCTCCTGCTTCGCCCATACCAAAAAGAAAACGTACGACGAGTAAATACAAAAAGTTGAAGGCAGTACCCGTCAGGGCAGTAAAGCCCGACCACCAAAGTACCACCCGCGTCAAAACGCGACGGGGGCCAAGGCGATCGCCCATGGCCCCCGTCGGGATTTCAAATAGTGCATAAGCCAATGAAAATGCGCCTAAAATCCAGCCTAATTCTTGGTTGTTTAAACCTAAATCGGCTTTGACGTACTTGCTGACAACGTTCATACAAACGCGGTCAAGAAAAGTGATAATCGAAAGCGCGAATAAAAAAGCAAGCGTTCGGTAGCGATATTTCATGGATTAAGGTTAGTTACCACATCAGCGAATAATTGATTTTTGACGCTGCGGGCACTACTAACTCTTGATTTCCGCCAATGGTTCGGATAGCCGCTCCGTCAGCCTGAATATAGTAACTTTTATCGACAACAAAGGTATTGTCGCTGATTTTTACGATTTCTTTTCCTGAAGCCAAACGGCATTTCAACGTAGCAGGAATAGTTCCTGTAATGCGAAGCTCACGGTTCAAGAATTTGCTATCAGCATCGGGGCGAATTTGGTCTTCCACTTTTACGCCAGCTACGTCATACTTGAACGTAGGACGACCTGCGGCGTCGATTTCGTATCCGCGTTGACGGAAGCCATCGGTTTCGCCGTAGGAAGCAGGCCAAGCCGTTTGGTCACCCGCAATCAATGCTAAAGTTGGCTGGTTGTTGAGGTTTAGCACACTTCCCTGAGGAATACTCATACCATTACCACGATCGTTCCACATGGGCGTCACGTCCAAGAAATCACCTTTCCACACGCGGGCCAATGCTCCTTTTTCAAGGTTGACGGCGTAGTGAATCCCTGTAGGCTCACCAACCGAAATCCCGTGTGAAACGTTTTCGTTGGCAATACGGAAAAAGCTACGGTGAACTACTGGTGTGCTGCCTGGGGCAACAAGGATAGGGTTGGTAGGATTGCTAAGGTTGACAGAACCTAATCCTTGCAATTCGATGGCACGGTTAAAGTCGCTTTCTATCGACAACCCGAGCGATGACTTTGCCCAGTCGGTGTTTTTGTTATACACATATTCAAAAGGCACTTCGCCCGCTGGTAAATTAACTTTAGCTTGGCCTTCCCACCATTTCCATTTCAAGATTTCCTCGTTGTTTACCCGAAGGATGCCATTACCACCGTTGTGTACGGTTTGGAAACGATATTCTCCAGCGACAGGTACAACCAATTTTCCTGTAAAACGCAACAGATAGCCGTTGTCTTTGTTGGCGACATCGTACGTAAGTTTTTCCAGCGAACCCTCTTTGACCAATTTGGTTTTGCTGTAATCAGGCTCAGCCATAAAAATGCCATCGTACTGAGCAAACTTTAGGTCTTTTAATTGAGGTACTTGCTCGCCGAATTGTTTTACAGAAAGGTTGCGGAAAGCTACGCAGCCGTGGTCTCCTTGAATAAGAATAGGCCCCTTGGCTACTTCTCCGTCAAGGCTGCCGCGGGTAGGGCCAGCAAGTTCTACGTTTTCCTGAACAGTGATGCCGTTGACCTCTATTTTTATGACTTTTGCGTTAGCGATTTTTTTACCAGCACCGTCGAAACGAGGAGCTTGGAAAATGATTTTCATGTGCTGCCACAAACCTGGGGCTTTGCTGGCATTCATGCGAGGGGCATAGCCTTCGTACCCCTTTTGTCCAGTGGGTCTAGATTCATCCCAACGCTCGTAGATAGCACCCAAATCGTGCGCGTGGGGTTGACGTACGCCCCAGCTATCAAATAATTGGATTTCGTACCGACCTTGTAGGTAAAAGCCTGAGTTAGACCCTCTGGCCATCATAAAGTCAAACTCTACGTCGGCATCACCGTGTTCAAAATTTGTCACTAAATCGTACTGACGACCGTATTTCCCTTTGGGATGAATACAAGCCAACACACCTTTACCCGCGGTAGTGCTCATGGCATTGTTTTGAACAAGGTCAACTACGGCATCTCCTACAATCGACCAGTTGGCAGAGGGGTTTTTGAAGGAGCTCAGGTCATTTAAAGAAACGGTTTGGCTTTTTACGACTAACGAAACAAGACTAAAAAGCGGTACTAATTTGCGTATCATGTTGGTTTGTTAAAATGTGCCTTTCGGCAGCGATGGTATTGGATTACGTGTTAAAGTCAAATCGCACTAAAGCCGAACAATGTCAGCGCCAATGGCATTGAGACGGGTGTCAATATTCTGATAACCACGGTCGATTTGCTCGATGTTATCAATAATACTTACTCCTTTGGCCGACAGGGCAGCAATCAACAACGATACTCCCGCACGGATGTCGGGGGAGGTCATGCGGATACCACGAAGCTGTGTAGCGCGGTTAAGCCCAACGACTGTGGCACGGTGGGGGTCACAAAGAATGATTTGGGCGCCCATTTCAATCAATTTGTCAACGAAAAACAAACGGCTTTCAAACATTTTTTGGTGAATAAGCACCGTCCCTTTTGCCTGAATCGCTGTCACAAGGACAATGCTCAACAAGTCAGGCGTAAAACCTGGCCAAGGTGCATCGGCCACAACTAGCATCGAGCCGTCGATAAACGATTCTACCTCGTAGTGTTCTTGAGAAGGGATAAAAATATCGTCGCCTCGGAATTCCATTTGAATACCCAGTTTTTGGAAAACACCTGGAATAACCCCCAAATCAGGAACGGAGCAGTTTTTGATGGTGATTTCGCTTTTGGTCATGGCCGCCAACCCAATGAAAGAACCAATCTCAATCATGTCGGGAAGCATGGTGTGTTCCGTTCCAAAAAGTTCAGACACCCCTTCGATGCTAAGTAAGTTAGAACCTACGCCTGAGATTTTTGCTCCCATGCGGTTCAACATTTTACAAAGTTGTTGCAAATAAGGCTCACAAGCCGCGTTGTAAATGGTTGTAATGCCCTCGGCCATAACGGCCGCCATGACGATGTTTGCAGTACCAGTTACCGATGCTTCGTCGAGCAACATATAAACGCCCTTCAGCCCGCTGGCGTCCACTTGATAAAATCCGCCGTCGTTGGCATCATAGTCAAATTTTGCGCCCAAACGTTCAAATCCCAAAAAGTGAGTATCCAAGCGGCGGCGGCCAATTTTGTCACCACCTGGGCGGGGAATACGCCCTTTTTTGAAACGCGCTAACATAGGGCCTAAAAGCATCACCGACCCGCGAAGCGCGGCCGCTTTTTGGCGATACATTTCGGTTTCCATGAATTCGAGGTTGACGTCAGAAGCCTCAAAGCGAATGGACGAGTCGCTCAAACGGGTGCGTTTTACCCCCAAATCTCCCAATAAATCAATGAGTTGGTTTACATCTCTGATATTGGGAATATTATGAATAGTAACAGGTTCTTTGGTCAGTAAGACAGCACATAAGATTTGCAATGCTTCGTTTTTGGCACCTTGGGGAGTAATCTCACCTTTCAATGAATGCCCACCTGCTATTTTGAATGAAGCCATGTGTTGGAAATAAGCGTTAGGGGGATTGAAATAAACGTTCGGTTCGTATCTTTTTTGCAAAGCTATCATTTTTTAAAAAAAGATAACAATTGGAAGAAGCACCGAGGGCATAAAAAAAAGTCGTGGACAGCAACTGCCGTCCACGACTTTCGCGTGTGCGTTCCTCAAATAATAAGGCATGGTATGCCTACAAACTAAAAGTATTTGACCAATACCTTTGGCTTGCAAGTATATGTACGCAAAAAAGTGAACGAGGGTTGCTTCTTTCTTTAAAAAAGTTCAAAAAACATTCTTGGTTTTATGAATAAAGCGGAAATTACTTTTATATTTGTCTCGCTATAGGTAGTTTCTCTGTTTCTCTCGACTTGCTGTGTACTTGTCATTTGCTAGACGGAGTATTAGATCGAAGGCCGTCCATAGCGCACCAAGTCACATTATATCAAATTAATGCACAATGAACATTTATGTAGCAAATGTCCCGTTCAAAGCGAACGATGACGAATTAAACGAATTATTTGCGGAATTTGGGGAGGTATCGTCTGCCCGCATTATTATGGACAAGTTCACAGGCAAAAGCCGTGGTTTTGCGTTTGTCGAGATGCCTAACGATGAAGAAGGAAATCAAGCGATTTCACAACTTAATGGTTATGAGTTTTTAGGTAAAGTACTCGTTGTAAACGAGGCTCGTCCACGCGAAGATCGTCCACGCACGGGTGGCGGTGGTTTCGGTGGTGGCAACCGCGGTGGCGGTGGTGGCTACGGTGGCGGTGGTAACCGCGGCGGTGGCGGTGGTTACGGCGGCGGCGGTGGTCGTGATAACGATTATAAGAAGCGCTGGTAAGCTTACAACAATATTGAGAGCAAGAGCCGATTCTTTGGAATCGGCTCTTTTTTTGTCTATTCCAATGGTAAAGCTGTGGAATGTTTGATTTCGGTCATCACAAACGAACTTTGGGCGTTGCCAATGTTATCGAGTTTAGCCAATTTATTGACGATAAAATGCTGGTAGGCTGTCATGTCTTTGACCATTACCTTTAGTAAGTAATCAAAATTTCCTGCTATGTGATAACATTCAATCACTTCTTTAAGTGAAACTACCTCATGCTCAAATTTTTTGAGGTAGGGGTGACTGTGCTCTTTTAGCCATACATTACAAAATCCTACCAGTCCTTTCTCTACTTTGTGCTTGTCAATCAGCGCTACATATTGGGTGATAATCCCTTCTTTTTCTAAACGTTTGATGCGTTCGTGGACGGGTGTGGTGGTTAAACTAAGCTTTGATGCCAGTTCTTTGGTGGTCAATTGGGCATCTTCTTGGAGGTACTGTAATAGCTTACGGTCAATCGAATCTAAAGGACTCATAGATAGTCAGTGGTTTTTTCTAAAGATATTCAAATAGAGAAATCAAATTGGAAAAATATTCTATGAAATTACAAATTGTAGCATATATTTCTAAAAATAAGAAAAATAGTGGATAATGATTCGTGAGAATGGTTGCTTTGCCTATCAACAAAACGACCAACTTCGTATGAAAACACATGAATTTAGTCCCGAAAGTCTAATGATGTCGTACGGGTACAAACCCGAACTCTCTGAGGGAGCAATTAAATGCCCTATTTTTCAGACTTCTACTTTTGTATTCAAACGTGCTGAAGAGGGCAAGGCATTTTTTGAAGTAGCTTACGGCTTGCGTCCAAAAAATGAAAAGGAAGAACAAGGGCTAATTTATAGCCGATTGAACAACCCCGATCTCGAAATTTTAGAAAATCGCTTGTCATTGTGGGAAGGGGCCGAAGATTGCGCTACGTTTGAAAGCGGGATGTCAGCCATCACAACGATTTTATTGGAGTTCCTAACTCCAGGTGATTTGCTGCTTTGTAGTAGTCCACTGTATGGGGGAACTGACCATTTTATCAAACATTTTTTGACTAAATACAGCATTCACTATTTGGAGTTTTCGCCCAATAGCACCGAAGAAGAAATCAAACAAATGATATTCCAATCAGGAAAGGCAGACCGCTTGGCCATGATTTACATTGAAACGCCCGCAAACCCCACCAATGCACTCATTGATATTGCCATGTGCCGTCGTGTGGCAGATGCTTTTAAGATGTCCGAGCGCCCAATTTATATTGCAGTCGATAATACTTACATGGGGCCGCTTTGGCAGCATCCTTTAAAATTAGGGGCTGATTTTTCACTGTATTCTGCCACAAAATACATCGGTGGACATAGTGATGTCATCGCAGGTGCTGTGTGTGGTAGTAAGGAAGTGATAATGAGGGCAAAAACGTTACGAACTTTTTTGGGAAATATGGCGGGACCTTGGACAGGGTGGTTGTTGCTACGGAGTTTGGAAACGCTCAAAGTACGGATGGAACAACAAGCTGCCAATGCCAAAGAGGTTGCAACCTATTTACAAACCCACCCTAAAGTCAAAAAGGTACATTATTTGGGGCTTCTGACCCCAGCAGATGGCAATCAGTACGAGATTTATTGTCGTCAATATTCATCTTCGGGTGCCATGTTGGCCTTTGATGTGGTCGGTGGAGAAACAGAAGCCTTTCGGTTTTTGAACGCGCTTAAACTGATTAAACTTGCCGTGAGTCTAGGAAGCACCGAGTCTTTGGCCGAACATCCTTATACTATGACCCATGCAGGCGTAGAGATAAGCCATAAGCTATCATTAGGCTTAACCGAAAGCATGGTACGGCTGTCAGTCGGCGTTGAAAACAGCAAAGATATTATCTGGGACATCGAGCAGGCGCTTGCACAGGTGTAGTAAAAAAGTAAACTATTGCCATTGGAGCGAACCTATTTTTATGGTAGGTTCGCTTTTTTATTGTACTTTCCAACCATTTTATTGTGAAATGCGTCTAAAGTGATTGAATAGTAACATTTCCCTACACCGTTTTTAATATTTATACTATGAAACGATTATTGTTTACCCCACTATTAGTAGCCTTGAGTATTTACTCAGTTTGGGCACAGTCAACTCTCGATGTTCGTACCCAATGGGAAAAAGGCTATGGAGCCTCTTTGTTGGGTGAGGTTGCCTTAGGATGGCCTGTGAGTAAGGCAACGCCAAACGGAAACATACTTTTTAGTTTTCCGTACCGTCTTTGTGCTTCTAAGTGCAGTACTACCATTGTTTATAGAAGCATTGTCCGCGATAGTCTTTACAAAACAGATGGCAGCTATGTGCCTTCGCAGGGCGGCACATTAGCTTTTGTGAAAGGATATTCAACCAAATTAAGCGGTGGTTGGGATGAGGCTACCAATAAATTCTATACAACCAGCACTTATTACTCCCCTAATTTCGACGAGATAGGAAAGGTTACCCAATCGCAACCAGCATATATTAGCTCGGTCAACCCCCTGTCAAATGGTGCGCTCATCATGAGTACCACGGCGACAATGGGAGATTATAGTGATAGCCTCGTTCGGTACGATGCGCAAGGAAAGCGGGTTTGGGCAGTTGCTACGGCCAACTATAACCGAACTCAAAATGAAACCACTTGGCGCGCAAGTGCTACCGTCACTCCGATGTATCACGGTGAAGAAGCCGCGTTTATCAGCTCAAAATCTGTACGGGACATCAATAATTTTAATACAATTATTTCCCAGCAGACTGACTTGAAGGTGCTTACTGGAAACGGAACCGAAAAGTGGAGTGCCATCGTCGAATCGCCACTGACGTACACCAAAGTAGTGGGAACGGATACGCAAGGACAGTGGTATGTTTTGACGCAGCGCGATTCGTTGGGGCGTGTGTTGACGTTTTCAGGAGAGGGCGTGAAAGTAAACGAAGTGGTGATTTCGATTCCTAATTTGAATAATAATATGGGAGTAGAAATTCAAAAAACGGCCGATGATGGTTTTGTGCTGTATTGCCGTAATGTTTTGAATACGTTTTTTGCCAAATATAGTAAAACAGGGGCGCGTGAGTGGAGTTATCAGATGCCTACCTACGTTGATCAGTTAAAAATCACTTCGACTGGGAACATCATTGCCTATACCCAATACCTGAATCCGTACAATTTAACCATACTTTCGCCAACGGGGGCAGAAAAAAACAAGCTGTCACTTTTTCATTTGATGGAAGGTAGCAATGGCTGGCTCTATGGGACTACCTTGGATAAATTGTACGCCATTAATCCACTAGGCGAAATCGCGTGGACGATAAACCGCGCAAGTGCACGGGCTGTTGCAAGCGAAGATGTAGATGGGGGCATACTGCTGACTGAAACATTTTCAACAAAGAACCCAACTGCCAGTCCGTATCTCGGCACGTGGAATCTTGATGTGGTTAATACATTTACCCTTAGCAAATATTCAAAAGAAGGAAAATTGCTTTGGAAAACACCAATTAATAAGACAGTCACCGAGCCAGACTATCAGGTTCGTTTTATGGCAGGTGCTTACCCCTCTAAAGAAACAAAAGGCGCTTACTTGCTCACTTCTCAGGTGATTACGATGAGTAAAAATGCCAGTATTGGAAATCAAAGTAATGTTAACTACAGTACTTCGGTTATCAAAATAACGCGTCCTTGCTATACCCAATTGACGGCTACGTTAGCCACTGCTTCGCCATCTTTGTGCGGAGGACAAACGGTGAAATTAGAAGCAAACCCCGATTCGTTGGGCTTTTTGACCTACCAGTGGCAGCGCGACGGGCAGGCAATCATTACCAATCGCCAATCTACTTTTGAAACCACCACCGAAGGTGTCTATCGGGTGATGGTCTCTGACTCAGTTTGTGGAACAAGCGCACTTTCTTCAACCATTGAAATAAAATCAACACCCAATGCCTCCGCGACTTTGGTGACAAATCCACCTGTATATGCCCCCAATAAAGCCAAATTGCAAGCCAATGAAGGAGCAGGGTTGACTTATCAATGGTTGAAAAATGGACAGGAAATCGTGGGAGCGATGGCGTCGAGCTATGAAACAGCCGAAAGTGGCGCGTTTTCGGTGAAAGTAAGCCGCGATGGATGCAGCCGTACATCGCCCCCGTTGACGGTAGAGGTAATGCTACCGTTGGGAGTGGAAGGAACGACCGAAGCCGAACTGCATATTTCTCCTAACCCCAATGTGGGACAGTTTGAATTAAAACTCCCGACAGGGTGGGAGCGGGCTCAAATAAAACTGCATGATGTTTTGGGACGTGATATTCCTGTAAATCAGTCCAATGGCCGAGTAACTGTACAAGCGGTGGCTGGTATGTACTGGCTCAAAGCTCTGTTTGAAGGCCGCGAACTCACCCAAAAAGTGGTTATTCACCCCTAAAATTACTGTTAATTCTAAGGCTATTCTAATCTTGCCTTAATACGCCTCTAATATGGGTGTAGTACCTTTGTCATGTCCTAAAAGAAGGACGTATTCCAAAAATCATAAATCGTTACAATCATGAAATCGTTAATCACAACCATAGCAGCTGTTGCATTATTGAGTACCACATCCGTAATGGCCCAACTCAATTCACCACATAACTACAAGCGCCCTGTTTCGCAAAAAAGCACAACAAAAAGCGCAAACATTGTGGTTGAAGACCGAGTAGCCCCTTTAAAATTGAACAACAACGTAGCATCGGTACACAATTATAAGCGACAAGGAAGTGCTAATTTTCAGCAAGAGTCAATTGTGGCTTTGAGCGCACCAGTGATTGGTAATAGCCCACAAAATCCGACGGCATTGCCTAATTATTACAAGAGCCAGTTTAAACCAACGGTGTCAGAAAATAGAAGTGCAATAAAAGTGAAGAAAGACGACGTGCGGACTGACACATTGGCAAGATAAGTTTTTAAGAATCCACACTGTTTCTTTTCTATTGTGAGTTTAGAAGAGGAAATATTTCTACTAGTTGAAGAGCCACGAGAGATTTCTCCCGTGGCTCTTTTGTATCTTGTTGGCGGAGGTTATACCTTTTGGCAAAAATAGATAATCTCGCTACCAGGTAAGGCAAAACGCTTTGCTTCTTCTTTGCTAAGTTCGTCCATCACAAAACGGTCTTCGGTTACTTTAAATCCACCTTTTTCGAGGCGTTGGCCGTAATCGCGCCCAAAAAGGCGCACGTGGTCATCTTGCCAAAAAAGCCTTTCACGCTCTTTGGGGTCGGTGATAGTCGGGTCTTCAAACGTGGTAGCCCTCGACCAATCTTGCGGAGACTGAATAATGGCCCAGCCGCCAGGTTTGAGCACCCGATAAAGCTCGGACATGGCCTTGATGTCATCCTCAACGTGCTCCATGACGTGGTTACAGAAAGCCACATCGAAGGTGTTGGCTTCAAATGGAATTTGGTGGATGTCCATTTTGACCTTTGCCAAAGGCGATTCGATGTCAGCCGTGATGTAGTCGATGTTTTTTAAACGTTCAAAACGGTCGATAAAACAATATTCGGGAGCTACGTGAAGGAGTTTCAGGTTGTCTTTGAAAAAGTTGGTTTTCCGTTGGAGGTACAAATACATCAGGCGGTGGCGTTCGAGCGACAAGCAGTTTGGACAAAGGGCATTGTCGCGCCCAGAGCGGCCATAAGGTAAAAATTTGCGGAATTCGCTGCCGCACACACTGCATTCCACTCCCTTACCACTGTAAAAAATAGCCAATACGCGTACGCCAATGTGACTAACCAACTGCAAGTACTTACGCGGGATATGCCGCAAAACCCAACTAATAACGTCTTTCATTCGTGAATTTTATCAAATTTTTATTCTACAAGTGCTGCAAAGTTTTTACTTTTCGCCATAATTCCAAAACCAATTACGACACCACTAACAAAGATGATTCCAAAAACATCGAAACCGCCTGGTAAAAAGCTCATCAAGCGCATGAGTTCGCGTACAAAATCATACATTTTGGCACCCATCAGTCTATTAATGATTGGCTATGGCTTGTGCGTTTTTAGTGAAGCAGGCCACCTCAAGCATACAAACGCTCCCTTTCGTCAGTGGTTTATGATGGGAACCTACAGCTTGGTGGTCATCAATGCAGGGCTTGGCTTCTTTGGTCAGGCAATTGTATTTAGGATTCAATACCAATTCCGACAAGAAACGCGGCGAAAGTTGAAAAAGATGCAAAAGGAGGTTGAGCTTGCGCTGAAAAAGAAAAATGCCGCTCAAGGCGGCAAGATTGTTTAAGCTTTAGCGGCGAACTCAGCCTTGATAGCTTCAACGTCCACTCTCTTAATTTCTGGTTTCCAGCTGCGTTGTTTCATTAACACTTGCTTGTTCTGTGGAATCATTACGTTGCGCTTACTTTTACGCAAAAGTTTAGTAACTGCCATTGTCGTATTATCTAAATGTATTGTATGTTTCTTGTAAAATGAGCCGCAAAAATACGGATTCATTTTTAAAAAAGTAAGCTCTTTCGCTCTTTTTTTTCGGTAGAGACGCTACTTTTGTGGTTAGAAAAGTCCACAGTTCATTGGCCACCCCTGATGGTCAATGAACTGAATTCAAAAAAAGCACTGTGGACTGTGGACTATCAACTACCGACTATAACAATGAGTAAGCCCTCTTTGGCCCGTGGAACGCGCGATTTTGGCCCCGCGCAAATGAATAAGCGTAATTACATTTTTGATACAATTCGACGCGTTTTTCAGCGATATGGGTTTCAGCCACTCGAAACACCTTCCATCGAAAATCTTTCCGTTTTGATGGGAAAATATGGCGATGAAGGAGATCAGTTGCTGTTTAAAATTCTGAACTCAGGTAATTTTATTGAAAAAGTTACCGAAACCGATTTGCAAGAGGGGTATAAAAAAATGACCCTCAAAGTGTCGGAAAAAGGACTACGATACGACCTTACCGTGCCTTTTGCGCGTTATGTGGTGATGAACCGTAGTGATTTGGTGATGCCCTTTAAGCGCTATCAAATTCAACCTGTGTGGCGTGCTGATCGTCCTCAACGCGGTCGCTATCGTGAGTTTTATCAGTGTGACGCCGACGTGGTAGGCACCGATTCGTTGGTGTGTGAGGCCGAAATTGTATTGATGATTCACGAAGTGTTGCGTGGTTTGGGCGTTGAAAATTTTACGGTAAAAATCAATAACCGTAAAATTTTGAGCGGAATTGCCGAGGTAATTGGCGCCCCAGGACAGGAAGGCCCGATGTGCGTGGCCATCGACAAATTGGATAAAATTGGAAAAGAAAAGGTAGAAGAAGAACTGGCGTCGCGGGGATTCTCGGCAGAAACCATTGCCAAACTTCAGCCCATTTATGAACTAACCAACGACCAATCAACGATTTTTGAGCGCTTGAAAGCGTGGTTGGCTGATTCTGAAATTGGT
The DNA here is from genome assembly GCF_014195535.1 of Runella defluvii. Taxonomy (GTDB): domain Bacteria; phylum Bacteroidota; class Bacteroidia; order Cytophagales; family Spirosomataceae; genus Runella; species Runella defluvii. The sequence goes on from NZ_JACIBY010000012.1 coordinate 219,242, forward strand.
ACGAAAGGAGTGACTGAGTTGGAAGATGTTTGGAATAAAGTAACTCACTTTGGCCTCAATGCACCACAAATGGAACTCGACGTGACGCTCGCGCGCGGTTTGAGCTATTATACAGGGGCGATTTTTGAGGTAAAAGCGAACGGTGTACAAATGGGAAGTATTTCGGGTGGTGGTCGTTATGACAACCTAACGGGGACATTTGGCATGCCTGGACTTTCGGGGGTGGGGATTTCGTTTGGGGTTGATCGTATCTATGATGTGATGGAAGAACTCCAATTATTTCCCGAAAATCAGTCGGTTTCTACCCAAGTGATGATTACCAATTTTGATGCTGCGGCTGAGGCACACGGCTTGGGGGTTCTTCGCCAATTGCGTGAGGCAGGTATCAATGCCGAATTGTACCCCGATGCTTCAAAACTCAAGAAACAATTTGATTATGCCGACCGTAAGCGCATTCCGTACGTGCTAATCATTGGGTCAGAAGAAATTCAAACGGGAACGTACTCGCTAAAAAATATGCACTCAGGAGAGCAACAGAAATTGGACTTAGCCTCTATCTTGGCTTTATTTGCCTAACGACTACTGGCTGTCTTGTCCACAAAAAATCCCCGTGAATTCAATTTCGCGGGGATTTTTTGTGGAGCTTTATTTCTTTGAAAGCTTCGATTGTTCTTCATAAAAATCAATGAAACTATCTAGTTGCTCTACAGCCATCTTGCGGGCGATAATTTTCTTGTCTTTGTCTAACACATACACCATGGGCGTGTTTACCACGTCAAATTCTTTGCGGAAATCAGTTCTGAAACTGAAATCATACCCGTGACGCCATGCACCTACGCCAAAATCATGGATGTATTTTTTCCAATTGTCGGGCGAACCCGTCACTGACACTGCCAAAACTTTAACGCTGGACGTATATTTTTCCGAAAACCGTTTTAACTCAGGAGTTGACTGTCGGCAATGCCCACAATCGGGGTCATAGAAAAACACAACGGTGTATTTCGATTGAATGTCTGCTAGTTTAAAACCAATTCTTGCGGTATCGCTGAGGGCAAGTGCAGGCATGGACTTGCCGACGAGCAATGGTTTCATAATTGCTACCCTGCTGCGGATATTCTGCACCGTACTGGAGTCGGTGATGGGCATAATGCCGCCTAAATAATATTTTTCGGCCAAGTGTACAAACACAGCATCGCCTCCAACAGTATTTGGGGTTTCGGCTTGGTTGGTCAGATACCAAATACAATAGGCCTGCATTTCTTTGCTTCCACCTTTCAGTGCTTTTCCGATCACATAGTCGCTGGCCTGAATGAGTGAATCTGGCGCTGGAAACGTCAGGTTTTGAAGGTAGCGTTCGAGTTTGCGTTGGAGAAAAGGCGTGCGAACGAGGCGTTCGTCACTAAAATCAAAATTGTCCCAAAAATGCGCACGGTAATAGTTAAACAACCAAGCCGAATCAGGGCGGCCATCGGGGCGTTTGGGAGGCGTAGGAAGCGCAATTTCATTACTAGCACTCAAAATTTTCCCCGTAAAGGTAGCAGCGTTTTCTTTGACAAACTGATGGTAATATTCCGACATTTGACGACGAATGGTGCCAATTTTTGCTTGACTTATCATGTCTTGCCGCACCTTTGCTTGGGCTTGAACCAAGGTTAGTTCTTGGGAGTAACCAAGCATTTTTTGCTGGTAGTTGAAAAAACGCTCGTTGTCGGGCGAACCTTCTATTTTCATGTTACCAACAATACTTAATGTATCGCTGACAAACGAAAAGTGCTGTTCTGGACCCACGATAAAATCAAGTAAGCGGCTTTTGTTGGGTTTTAATACCATGTAAAGGCCCTCTGGTAGCGATTTTGAGCCCGTAAAACTCAAAACACCTTTGTCGTCAACAAGGGCAGTATCTTTGGTGATGGTTTGGTCATACCCAAAATAGTGAGCCAAGGTATAAGCGCCAGGCTTGAGCCCTTTGATAGTGCCTTCGATTTTGTAGCCACTTTGTGCCCAGCTTTGGCTGTATAACAAGTATGTAAATAAAAGTAAAGCTATTTTTTTCATAGTAGGTAGGTTACGAGGGGTAACCTCCCGAAAGTTCAAAACTTTCGGGAGGTTCAAAACGAGCTATTTAGAACTACTTTTTTTCTGTTCTTGCGCAATTTGATTTTTGTAAACATTCAAAAACGGTTCAATATCTTCGACACCGAGGCGGCGGGCAATGATTTTCTTCGATTTGTCAAGAATATAAATCGTAGGTGTAGAAAAAACATCGTAGTCGGTACGATACACGACCTGTCTTGAAGCGACCAATCCGTAGCCATTGGTCAGGTTTTCGAGCTTAAATTCTTTGATAAATTTCCGCCATTCATCTTCGCTACCATCTACCGAAATGGTCATTAGTTCTACCCCTTGCGAATAAAGCTTCTCTTGCAAAGCTTTTAGCTTGGGTGCCGATTCGCGGCAGTGACCACAAGTCGGTGAATAAAAAAACAATACCTGATAATCGGCTTTTACGCCATGAATGTACTCAAGACGGTCGGCGGCGCGGTAGCTCATTACCCCAATGTCAGGAATCACTTTGTTGACCAAAAGTGGTTTTAGAACCTTGATGCGGTCACGAACGTTTTTGAGGGTACTCGTGTCTGAAACGGGCATGATTCCCGTGAGGTAATATTTTTCGCCCATGTGGACAAATACGCCTTCGGTTCCAACAATTTTGGCGTTTTCGTATTGGTTGGTAATGAACCAAATACAGTACGAAATAATGTCTTTTTTCTTACCCGCAATGGCCTTGCCAACGACGAAATCGGCTTCTTTGGTAATAGAATCTTCCGACTGAATCGTCAAATCTTGGAAATAACGTTTGAGTTTTTGTTCAAGGAAAGGAGTCTGAATCATTCGTTCATCGGCAAAGTCAAAACTATCCCAAAAGTGAGCTTTATAATAATTAAACATCCACAAAGAATCCACCTTTCCGTTGGCTTTTTTGGGAGCAGGTGGAATTTCGGGTTCTGCCGACGTTTTGAACAACTTCACCGTAAAGCTGCCCTCGTTGTCACTCATAAATTTATCATAGAAGGCTTTCCGTTGCTCTTGCAAATCTTTGTACCGCTTGTCAGTTTCGGGGAGTTTGCTGTCTCTCAATTGTTTATACTGGTTGTCTTTTTCCCGCATAAACTTTTGAAACTGGTAAAAGAGCTCGTTGTCGCGGCTACCAGAAAATTTGGTGCTTGAAATCAAATCGGTGGTATCGCATTGGAAGCTAAATTGTTGGTCATCAGTGATTAATACGCGAAATAAATTTTTGCGATCAGGAAAAACGACCTCATAAACACCACCTAGCAGCGGTTTTTCACCTTCAAAAACAAACTTTCCGTTGGCGTCGATTTTGGCAGTGTCTTTGGCATAAATCTGGGTTCCATAGTAGTTTGCCAAGATACAATCTCCACTCTTAAAATTCTTCACTTGTCCTTCAATTCGATAATTGCCTTGTCCATTCACGCCGTAAAAGACGCAGAGAAGAAGAAAGAAAAGCGTACTCGTAAATTTCATGTTGATTTTATTTTATTGTAATCCCAAAAATAGCGTAATTATTTTTAGTTACTTAAACGAAATTTTCGCGTTTTTAGCGTTCGATTTACAACCCAGTTTATGTTTTATATTCTCTCCAAGACATTTGACGTATTATTAATGCCCCTGACAATGGTTTCAATCGCTATTGTTTACGCAATGTTTCTCAAAAACCGTACCCGAAGCCGTTGGATTACAGGATTGTCCCTCTTTTTTTTGTATTTGATGAGTAGTCCCATCTTGGTGAATGAACTTTTGAAGGCATGGGAGACGCCTTCTCAGGCGATTTCGAGTGAGTACCAAGTGGGGGCTGTGTTGACGGGCGGCATCATCAAAAAGTATGACTATCAAACAAAGCAAGTGTGGTTGGGCAAAAGCGGTGACCGAGCTACGCAGGCTTTTGAGTTGTACCGATTGGGCAAAATCAAAAAAATAATCATCAGCGGAGGCGAAGGGTCTTTTTTGACCAATAAACATACTACTTCCGAAAACGACGGTATCCGACAATACTTGATTTATTCGGGTGTACCTGCCGAAGATATTATTCAGGAACCCATGGCGCGCAACACACGTGACAATGCCGCTTACACGGCAAAAATCCTGAAAGAACAATTAGGAACCAACAAATGTGTCGTCATCACTTCGGCATTTCATACGCCAAGGGCGTTGGGATGTTTCCGAAAAGCGGGGGTAGAGGTGGTGCCTTCTCCTGCCCACTTTCTGCAAGAGAATTACGACATCTGGATTGACAAGTTTTTCCCTTCGGAAGAAGCGCTCGTTGCGTTTTATTTCGTTTGGCACGAAATGGTTGGCTACACGATCTATAAAATAATGGGATACTTGTAGAAGAAAAATAATACATCTGGGGAGTCGGATGACACCACCAGATGTAGAATAGAATGTACTACGTACTTAAGATTTTTACCATTCGCAACATGTCTTCATTGATTGGTTTTGGCAATCGAATGGTGTCACGGAAAGGGGTATATACCAGTTCGTTGTTGATGATTCCCACCATCATATTTTTCTGGCCGTTCATGAGTCCTTCTACGGCACCCAATCCAAGGCGACTGGCCAAGATGCGGTCATAAGCTGTAGGAATACCTCCCCGCTGAATGTGACCGAGGGTGGTTACCCGAATGTCCATATCAACTTCCAAGCGTGCCTTGATTTTATCGGCTACTTCGGCGGCGTTTCCTTCTTCGTCTCCTTCAGCTACGACGATGATAGACGATGATTTTGAACGGTTCCAGCCTTGTTTGAGGGTTTCTACCACTTCCGAAATCGGCGTGAGTACTTCGGGAACCATTACAATTTCGGCCCCGCCAGCAATTCCGCACTGGATGGCAATATAGCCAGAGTCACGACCCATTACTTCAATAAAAAACACGCGGTCGTGCGAGTCTGCCGTATCACGAATTTTGTCGATGGCTTCCAAGGCCGTATTTACTGCCGTATCGTAGCCAATGGTATGGTCTGTTCCGTAGAGGTCGTTGTCGATTGTTCCAGGGGCACCAACAGTCGGGATGCCGTACTCGTCAAAAAAGATAGTTGCCCCCGTAAAAGTTCCGTTACCACCAACGGCTACAAGTCCTTCAATGCCAAATTTTTGAATTTGTTCGTAGGCTTTTTGACGGCCTTCTTTGGTCATGAACTCTTTGCTTCTAGCCGACTTGAGGATGGTACCACCGCGTTGAATAATATTGCTAACAGAATGAGAAGTCATCTGATAAATGTCACCGGCAATCATGCCGTTGTATCCGCGTCGGATGCCATATACTTCGATACCATAATAGATGGCGCTTCGAACCACAGCGCGAATACACGCGTTCATACCAGGGGCGTCGCCACCAGAGGTAAAGACTGCTATTTTTTTAATCATAAGTTAGGTATTAAGGTGGTTAGTTATTTCAGCAGTTAATAAGATACACAAGCCGTATTAGCTACTTCAAACACACAAATTTATTTTGTATTTCGGTGAAATACCGAATATTTTGAAAATTTCTTCAAAATTTAACCGAAGCATCTCCCGCGTTATGGGCGGAAATCTATCATTTTTGATAACTGATTTCTAGGTAATTTTGACGATGACTTATGGAAATTAAAATGCGTAATGGTCTGTTAGTCAAGAGTTAATGTTTTGTTTTGTTATTTGTGCGAAAAAATTTTCACTCCCTCTACTTCTGCCCTAAACTGGTAATTTTTAGCAATAAATTCGGCCAATTCGGGGTAATTATGGTGTCCATATTTTTTTTGGTTATCCATCCAAATGGTTCTTGGAGTGACAGCATCCACAAAAATAGCAGGTTGATTTCGTTTCAAATCACGCAAATACCGTTGATAGTAGTGTTTTTGATAGGAATGGTACATCCCGCTACGAGGTGTATGGTTTTCGTTAACTCCTTGGGGCATTTGGGTAGCTACGTATAAATCGCACGACCATCCCCAGACGGCCATGTATTGTCCAGGGGTACCATATTGGAGAATTTGGTGGGCAACTTTTGCCCGTGTAACATCGGCAGGGCGTGGCGTAGAAGTAAATTTATTTGTGGGCCTATTATGCACCGTATTGTTAACAAAAAGCACAAAAAAAGCTACTTGGGTCGAAACCATCACCCATTTGGTTTGAGATGGGAGGTGTTTTAAAAAAAGGCTAAATAACAGCAAAAAGGGCAAAAACAAGTAATGAAAGTAGTGCTCGTAAAAACTACCCGTTCGGGAGATAGCTAGGTTGGCCATTAACAAATATCCCCCCAGCATCACCCAAAAATAAGCGTCAAGCGAAATGCCGTTACGTATGCGCTTTTTGATGATTATTACAAGACCAGCCACCAAAGAAAGCAGCATAAAGGGATAGAGAAGCCACTCAAATCCGCAGCCTTTGTTGATAATTACCCAAGGGAGGCGGAAGAAGTTAACGAACTTACTTCGTTTTACAACACTGCCAGCAAGGTTGTCTTTATAGGCCAAATTGGCCTCGATGTAATACGTATAAAAATCGTCTAAGACGTCGTTTTTGGCCAGAAAAAGGCACCAAACAGCCCACAAGCCCACAAATCCCAGCGTTAAGTAAAGAAAATGGGAGAGGAGTTTGGAACGTTGGTACAAAAACAATTGGACACAAGCATAAACGCCAATGACAAAAGCCATGGGTAAGGCTTGGAGTTTGCACAAAGGAATCATGCCAAGTAGTACCCCAAAAATCACTAATTCGCTTGCCTGAAAACCTTTTTTTTGATTCCAATAGGCTAAGAAAAATACCGTGGCGTTGAGGACTAAAATGGAGGTGATTTCGCTGTAGAAAATGATAAAATCGGGATATTGGGCCAAACTGATAAAGGAAACAAAGGGAAGCAAAGCCCACTGAGCGGTGGCAGCAAGGTTTAGAGCTTTGGCCGTGAAATAACCGATTAAAAGCCCCAGTAGGGTCAGAACCCAACTGAGAATATGTGCCAAATGAAAATCGAGGGTAAACCCAAGATGGGCAAATCCACTCAATAAATAACTGGTCAGTGGCCCGCCCGTGGTAGGGTCGATGGAGCGATACACCACAGGGTCGATGGAAAGCGTTAGACCTTGGGCCAGCATTTGGCTTTCGTCGGGGTCGAGTTCATGGTTAAACAGAAAAGCTGGAAGCCGCATGAGGGCGGTAAGCGCCACTAAAACGACAATAAAAACGCCATCCGAAAGCGGACGTTTTCGAAGCAAAATCCAAACACTAAATGCTGCAATGAGCAGGTGACCTACGAGTTGGAAAACAAATGGGTTTGTACTAAACTGGACCTCCAGAGGATTCATAACAACTGAGTAATGGATAATGCTAAAGGTGGATTATTGAACAGACACTAGCGGGCGACATAAATTTTTACACTATCTATTTCGGCTTTGAATACATAATTATCGGCAACAAACTTGGCCAATTCGGGATAGTTTTGGTGCCCATATTTTTTGGGGTCATTCATCCAAATGGTTTTACTGGTAATGGCATCAACAAACACTTTTGGCTTAGTCCGTTGAAGGTCGTGTAGGTAACGTTGGTAATAGTCCGACTGCAAAGGATGTTTCATAGCACTCCGAACCGAATGGTTTTCGTTGACTCCTTGGGGCATTTGGGTTTCAACATGGTATTCACATGACCACCCCCAGACGGCCAAATAATCGCCTGGTTTTCCATATTTTAAGATAGTTTTACTAACATCTCCCAATTCGTTTTGACGAGAATACGCAGTTTCATAAACATTAAGGGGGAAGTGATTGACCAGACGCTTAATTCCATCCCCCAAAAACACTAATTGAGTCAGCAGTACCCCCCATTTCCAAATGGAAGGGAAGGTGAGTTGTTGGAGAAATAGCCCCGTCAACAAACAGCCAGGGATAATAAAGTACAAAAAATGGTGAGGGTAAAAGCTGCCCGTCCGTATAATAACCGCTATGACCATTAAGAAAAAACTGAACATCATCGGCCAAAAATAGTAGTTGCTTTTGGTTACTTTGGTTAGGACTGTTTTTGAAAAAAGCGTGAAAAAAAATACGAATCCAAGTACTAAAAATGGAACAAACCAATAGTTTAGCTCCGCAGTTTTTTTGTAAATGATAAAGGGAAAACGTACCAAAAAAAGCCAGGGGCTTCGATACGACTCATCGTTAAAATGCACTTTTAGCTGTGCATTGCCCACGATGTAATAAAGGAAAAAGTCGTCAAGTAGCCCATTTACTTGCATGTATAATAACCATATCCCCGCTACGGCAAGTACACTACCAGACACAATAACTGCGTGAAGAACCCATTTTTTCTTTTTTAACATAAAAAGCAACACCAAACTCCAAACACCAAGGATAAAAGCCAAGGGAATAGCTTGTATTTTGCATAAAACAATCACGGTGATTGAGACCCCAAAAGCAATCAATTCGGTGATGGTATAAGTTTTAAGATGCCCCCAGCGAACAAGAAGAAAGATGCAGTAGCTCAGTAAGATACTCGCAATTCCCTCGCTGTAATAATGAATATAGTTGGCATCTTGGGCAAAACTAACAAAGGCAATCGTGGGGATAACGGCTAGTTGGGCTAGGTAGGTTGGTACTAAATAGTTGAGGGCTTTGTAGAGGAAATAAATGGCTGTTAACGTAACAAGCCAACTCAATACATGAGCAGTGTGAAAGTTGAGCGGAAAGCCCAGCAAATGAACAAGTGTCAAAAGATACGTATTGATAGGCCCGCTGGTAGTTGGATCAAAAGAACGATAAATTAAGGGGTCAACTGTTAGCGTTAAGCCTTGAGCTAACATTTGGCTTTCATCGGGATTGAGAGGGAGGTTGTACAGAAAAATGGGCAGGCGCATAAATCCAGAAAAAAGGAAAAGCGCTGATATGAAAAAAAACTCACTAAAGGGGCGCTTCTTTAAAATGAGCCAAAGGGTAAAGCTTCCTAAAAAAATATGTCCAATCAACCACCAAAAAATAGGAGAACCGCCGAAGTCGAGCCAACTTGAAAATTGCATAGAATACGATTTGTAATCGCAGCAAAATAACGAAAAAATACTTTATTGATAAAATAAATCGGTATTTTGCTAAAACAAAGAGCCATCGGAGGGTTTTCTCCGACGGCTCTTTATAAGAATACTGTATCAGGAAATTAAAACCCTAATCCCAAGGCCATTCCGCGAAGCATTGGGTTGCCTGGGATAGCGGCACCACCCGTTGCAGCACCTGTGGTTAGGTTGACAGCATAAACGCGTGTTGTACCACCCGAACGGAGTAGCGCGTAGGCCATGCCACTCATGCCACCAATGTCAAAACCATTTCCACTTTCGGCTTGGATACCAAGTGAACCTACAGGAACAAGTGTGCCGTTGTTTGGTGGGTTTTGGGTGTATAGCATGGCATTACCGCCCGTTGTTTCAATGTTGTAAAGGGTGGTCGTAGTAGCACCTGCAAAGTTGTTGGTATAAGCAGAAGCTGTCACACTTGGCGTACCTGGGTTGATGTTGCCATCTACGGCTGCAGTTGCGCCAGTATCGGGGTGTAAACGAAGGTTTTGGCCTGTGTTGCTCACGACGCGAATGCGGTCAACGGTTGGGTTAAAGTCAAATCCAAAATCTGTACCTGACAAAGTAGAAGCAAATGGCCCTGCACCTACTACCGTGGCCGCGCCGTTTGAGGTATTGATGGTATAAAGGCGGCTAGTGCTTCCTAGTGCGTACAATTGACCATTGGCAGGACGGAAATCAATCCCCAAAACCATTTCACCCGACTGCAAACCTGTGATGGCTTTCGTGATAGGCATTGGATTCATTGGGTTGAAAATGTGGAGGTTATTCGTATTGTCAACCGCGTAAGCTGTAGGCTCCGTTGGAATGGCAATACCGATAACGTTGCTAGGTAAGTCACCTAATTTCTGCATACGACCTGTCATCAAATTGACTTGCTGTAATTCAGTGTTTCCGCCAAAAGTAACCGAAGCAATGGCGTTTCCGTCAGGAGCAATGTCAAATCCACCCACTGCAGTAATGTCTAAACCCAATGAGCCTACCTCGGCCAACGTACCGTTATTAGGTGGGTCTTGGCGATAAAGGCGGTCTGTGGCAGGGTCGATGTCATACAAAACAGTCGTAGTCACACCTGCTTTATTGTTGGTATAAGCACCTCCAGCAATCATTGCACCTGCTGCACCGTTGATGTTGCCATCTACGGCTGCTGTCGCACCTGTTTCTGGGTGAAGACGAAGGTTTTGTCCTGCTTCAGTAACAAGACGGATACGGTCAACAGTTGGGTTGAAGTCTAAGGCTACCATTGAACCATTGAGAGCAGGAGTAAACGGAGCAGTACCAATGGCACGTGCCACACCTGTCATCTGGTTGATAACATAAATGCGGCTACCGTCGCTGACACCGTACAACTGTCCCGTAGCTGGACGAAAATCAATGGCTAAAATACGTTCCCCTTGCATCAAGCCTGTGATACTGACAGTCGCAGTAGGGGCGTTGGTTGCCCGTACATTGAGGGCTAAAAGCTGATTAGATGAAGTCAAAGCGTAAAAAGGCGCATCGGGTAAAGTTTGAGGATTTGGAGCCATGCGGTGGTCTTGGCAGGCATTGAAAACAAAGACCGCAACGATTGCCGCCATTGCAGAAAGGAGGAGACGTGATTTTGGTGGATAAGTCATGACTTAAGTTAGTTTTGCTAGTTGGGTTGTACATTTATTTCTAAACTGTATGTATCTACGCAGAACTACCTTTTCTGGATTTAAGCGAAGGAGAAATTTTCAAAAAAAACCTCTCGAAAGCTCCAAGACTTTCGAGAGGTTGACTGTAGTGCGCCGAAAATGTCTTAATATACTTCTACTTCGGAAATAACTGGGCAAGCTTTTGATTCTGTGATACTTACTCGTATTTTTTGAGTTGTAACAGGGGCAAGTTTAAGAATACGCTTGTAACCAATGGTCGTAGCGTTGGCGATTTTTTGCCATTGACCATTTTGCCAAGCTTCAACCGTAAATGCTTTTACCCGTTGACCCAATTGGATGTGTTCTTTCAACGTTACATATTTCACGGTTTGTGCTTTGACAAGGTCAATTTCTACCGAACCTGTGGTTACGTCATCGTTGGTTGTCCAGTAGGTATTTTTATCGCCGTCGGTGACGTTTGAGGCTGCATAATTCGCTACTTTACCACGGTGCGAGCTGGCCGTTGCTTTGGTTTTTAGGGCCAAATTGGTTTTAAACTCACGGTCAATCATCTCTTTCCAACCTGTCAACGCTTTGACGTCGTTTTCGTGAATCAAGCCACGGCGGTCGGGCGGAACGTTCAATAATAAGGTTGAACCTCTTCCCACCGACGTGAGGTAGATGTCGAAAAGGTTTTCTGGTGTGCGAACTTTCTGGTCTTCTTTGGCATGATAAAACCAACCTGGACGAATGGAAACATCAACTTCGGCAGGAATCCAGTGCGTTCCGTCGGCCGAACCTGTATTTAACAATTTTTCAATTCCGCCTTTGCCTGCGTAGAGTGTATCAGGAGTGATTGAATTCCAGTTGGTTTCGCCCGCAATACCGCGTTCGTTTCCGACCCAACGCACCCCAGGACCCGCATCGCTGAAGAAAATTACTTCGGGGTTAAACTGACGTACCATTTGGAGCGTGGTTGGCCAGTCGTAATACGTCCGTCCATCAATGCGGCGTTTCTCGCGTGAGCCGCCGTAGTAGCCATCGCCTCCGTTGGCTCCGTCGAACCACATTTCAAAGATAGAGCCGTAGTTTTCAAAAATCTCTTTTAATTGGTTGCGGTAGTATTCTACGTACGCAGGTTTGCCATATTCGGGGTGGTTGCGATCCCAAGGCGACAAATACACCCCAAACTTCAAACCGTATTTTTTACAAGCCTCCGCTACTTCTTTTACCAAGTCGCCTTGTCCGTTTTTGTAGGGGCTGTTTTTGATGCTATGTTCGGTATATTTACTGGGGAACAAGCAGAAACCATCGTGGTGCTTGCTGGTCAAAATCGCTCCTTTAAAACCGGCATCTTTCAACGTTTTAATCCATTGCTCAACGTTGGTTTGGGTAGGGTTAAAAATAGAAGGTTTTTCGTCGCCGTAGCCCCATTCTAAATCGGTGAAGGTATTGGTAGTGAAGTGAATAAACGCATTTTGCTCCATTTCGTGCCAACCCATTTGAGCTTTTGTCGGCGTTGGGCCTACGGCTTTGGGAGGCAATACGTTCGGAATGTCCAATACCACGTATTTTACCTTGGTGCGATGATGGGTATAGGTAACGTGAACGAGTCCATCGCTACTTTGGATGATAGCAGGGTAGCTAAATTCACCTTTTGGTTCATCTTCAAACACGTAAATATCGCGCCATTCTTTGCCGTCGGTTGAGGCAGCCAAGCGTAATTTCTGACGACCGTTTGACCATTCTTTGCCGCGTGTTAAGGGGTTATAAACAATCAATTGCGTGCCGTTTTTGAGCGTAACGGCATCCGTGCCCGAGTTAGGGTTAGGTAATGAGGTGCCTGCTACTTTCGACCACGTTTTTCCGCCGTCACTCGACCATGTTTCTACCACTACATTTTGGCGACTACGGCAAAGTAACTGCAATCGGCCGTCGGGATAGGTAAGGATACTTGGCTGAATAGCTCCAAAAGAGCCATTGTCAATCATGATTTTTTGCCAATTTTTACCGTCTTTGTCGGTTTTTTCTAGGTAAACGTTCCAGATGTTTTCGTCATTACTCTCGAAACTCGTCGGGTGAAGGATGTCACCGTTGGCCAATTGCACCGATTTGTTTTTGATGGGGCCGAGAAAGCCTTCGGGTAGTTTTTCGGCCTTCGACCATGTTTTTCCATTGTCGGTTGAGGTCATCACCATGCCCCACCATTGGCGAGGATTGGGGCCTACTTTATAATAGAGGAAGAGTTTTCCTGCTTTGCTTTTGAACAAAACGGGGTTCCAAGTAGGGTGACGCGTACTGGCGTCCATCACGCCGTCCGCCATTTTTTTTGGCGCACTCCATTTTCCATTTTTAGATTCTGACGTCCAGATACACACATCTGGGTGGCGTTCGTGGGTTCCTCCAAACCAAGTAGCCATCAAATGGTCTTTGCCTAATTCGACAATGCTTGAGGCGTGGCATTCGGGAAAGGGAGCCGTTTCGTAGATAAATCCTTCTTTTATGAGCTTGACTGAGGGAGTTTGGGCTAGGAGAGAGGACGTAAACGCTGTGAAAATCACAACGAAATTGAGCAGTTTTAAGCGCATGGGCGAATACGTGTGGTTAAAGTAAAAGGTAGATTTGGTTATGAGTGCGCAATTTACCTTATTTCTACTTTACCACGACTTACAAATCCCAAAATATCCCCCAAAACTAGGCAAAAACAATTCGCCTTGGTCGTACGCCAATGAACCTTTGACAGAAGTTTTTGACCAACGATTCAGGCGTATTTGGGCCGAAACTAAACCCGAAAACTGATAAAAAGTACGCGGATTTACCCAGCCATAAGCGCCCAAATTTTGGCTATACGAAAACCGAGAGCGCACGGTAACTTGCTGTTTGTATTGCCATTCTGTGCCAATGTAGCCCACACGCAAACGGTTATTGGGGAAAAAATATCCAGGCGTCAAAACCGAATTGTTGGGCTGAATGGTCGCACGGGGGGCGATGAAGGGAGTGCCTAGGGTGAATCCATTGTACGACCAGCCTTCTAAGTATTGCCCATGATTAAAGTAATTGTCAGCTCCTTGGTATTTCGACGCTGTGCTGTATTGTTCGCCACTTTGGTTGGTGGTTGTGAGGTATTCAAGTACAATATGTTTGAGGAAAAGCGGATGCGTGCTTGAACTTTTGCGTAGCCAGCGTAGCCCCGTCAGCCCGTCAGGTCTATTCTGCAACGCGAGTCCAGAGGCATCTTCGTAGGGGTGTTGGTGGTAAAGCAACATTTGAAACTTCGTAGTTTTCCATTCAATACCAAGGTCGTAGCTGCCGAGGTGATTTCCAATGCGATTGGCTCCGTCGAACGAATTGAAGCGGTCGTTGGAATAGTCATCAGGATACCGCCCCGTGACCAGTGAAAGGTAGTCTTGAAACGTAGTTGGAAGAGAACCGTTGACGGCCGCAGGCGAATTTTTTAAATAATCGGCATGACCTCCCCACTGAACTTGATGGTTGATTCCTGCATATAACCGAAGCGGCCAATGCGGTTTGCCAAATCGAACGTAGAATTGTTTTTGGTGAAAATAGGCTTGATTGATGTAAGAGGCCGTAAACCAGCCGTGGGCGTATGCCCCTTGAAAAGCCAGAATATGTTTCAGGAATCCCAGCGAAATGAACCCGTGCGTTTGAAGCTGAATTTTGGGAAAAGGCATGGCATTGCCCGACCACGCATAAAAACCCGAAGAAAGCGTGCTGTCGCCTAAACCGATGACCTCACGTTGTCTGCCTGCTGACAGTTCTATTTGTTTCCATTTAAGTTTGGCATAAACTTCGGGCCACAGCAGGGTAGTGCTGCCTTGGGAAGGACCAAACGTACGGTTTGCCACAAAAAATGCCCCCGCTGCCCAGTCAAACGCCGAACGACGCGTCGAGTCTGTACGGTAATCGCGGTGCGGATTGACCCGTAATGTTACAAAAGGATTGGTTTGGGGAACCATTCCGTATTGATTACTTCTGAGCCAAAAGGGTGTCTGGGTTTCGGTAGCAAAAGCTGCGCCTGCCTCCAAATCGTAGGAAAACTGGTTGAAAGGCTTGTAAAGTTGGGCTTGAAGCGGTGCCCCAATGCCTAGAAAGATGAATATAAGGAGGTAAAGTAGCCGCATAGAGACATAAAGTTAAAGAAGACAACAATATGTACGATAAAATGGTCGCTCCAGTAACTTTATGTTTATGTTATTTTTTGCAAAAATGAAAAAATCGGGTTGTGAGCAACCCGACCCCCCCAATGTTTTTCTAATTGACGCGCTCAAAAATGGTGGCAATGCCCATTCCGCCGCCAATGCAAAGGGTAGAAAGACCAAATTGTTTATCAGAACGTTCCAACTCATCAATCAAAGTAGCGGATATAATAGCTCCCGTTGCGCCTAGCGGGTGCCCCAAGGCAATTGCTCCACCGTTGACGTTCACTTTGGTGTGGTCAACGCCCAATTGCTCCATAAAAAACAAAGGAATGGCGGCAAAGGCTTCGTTTACTTCAAATAAATCAATGTCATGGATGCTCATTCCTGCTTTTTTGAGCACTTTGTGGGTGGCTGGCACAGGCCCCGTTAGCATGATGGTTGGCTCTGAACCAACGATGGCGAAGGCTTTGATTTTGGCACGTGGGCGCAGACCGAGTTGGTCACCGATTTCTTTTGAACCAATCAAAAGTCCCGCGGCACCATCCACAATTTGTGAGGAGTTGCCTGCGTGGTGAACGTGATTAATTTTATCAATATCGGCATATTTCATTAAAGCCAAGGCATCAAGCCCCATGCTTCCCATCATTTCAAAAGCGGGTTTTAAGGCCGCCAAAGAATCAACCGTAGTGCCTGGGCGAACTCCCTCGTCGCGGTCGAGGAGGGTAATGCCTATTTCATCTTTATAAGGAACGAGTGATTTGGCAAAACGATTTTCCTTTTGGGCTTCTACGGCACGTCGGTAAGATTCAGCCGCGTAGCTGTCAACGTCGCGGCGAGAGTAGCCGTATTTGGTCGCAATCAGGTCGGCCGAGATTCCCTGCGGTACGATGTTATGACGGGCCACAATCTGAGGATTCATAAACAACGCCCCGCCGTCGGTTCCCATCGGTACGCGACTCATCGACTCTACACCGCCTGCAAGCACCATATCGACTTGGCCTGACATGACGTAAGCGGCGGCTTGGTTGATGGCTTCTAAGCCCGACGAACAAAAACGGTTGAGTTGTACCCCTGCCACAGACTCGGCATAGCCTGCTTCAATGACGGCCGTACGGGCAATGTCGGCCCCTTGCTCGCCAACGGGCGTGACGCAGCCCATGATGACGTCATCGACAAAACTGGTATCAAGTTGGTTCCGTTCTTGAATTGATTTTAAAACAGAAGTAAGCAGTTGAACAGGTTGAACTTCGTGCAAAGAACCGTCCGATTTCCCACGCCCGCGAGGGGTACGAACTGCGTCATAAACAAATGCTTCGGCCATAGTTGAAGGGAGATGAAAATGGTATTAGACAATTTTTTGTAAATGTAATACAATCTTGTCAACGAAAGAACCGCTTTTTAACGGCTTATCACAATGCGCTTTACCTGACTTCCTACCCGCAAAAAGTACGTTCCGTTGGGAAGATGTTGGACGTTGACAGTCATACGATTATTGCCAGCCACCCCAATGGTATTGGTTGTATTGAACACCATACTTGCGGCGGCGTTGTAGAGTTCAAACGATACAGGCTTGGGCGCTGATAAGGTAAAATCGACAGTTAGTAGCGTTTGAGCTGGGTTTGGATAAACATTGACTACGTCCCCCGATGGGTTGGAGGTCGTCACCGAAAGTAATAAATCCGATTTTTTGATGGCTTGAAGCGCATACCAAAGGGTTTGGTCGGTGCTTTGGGCGAATGATACATCGAATGTATTGGGAGCGGAGGGAAGCACATCACTGGTGGACACAATTTGCCCCGTCGTCGAAAGTTTGTGGATACGTAGCGCTTCTGCAGTAAGCGTCAATCGGGCTTCAATGGACAAGGGGCGCACTGAGGTAGGAGACGTCCCCCAATTGTTGTTGACGGAAGTGTTGGTAGCGTTCCAAACCATGCCTGTGTTTTGGGTTTGGGACGCAATGGTAATCAACGAACTGTCGGAATCTGCCAAGGGTTTTGAATTGAGTGATACCCACGTGAGTGCGCCAAATTCGCTGGCTGATTTGAGGGTAAAATTGCCCACTTGCGTATTGGGAGCGTCTTTTAAAAAGCCCGTAAGTGTCACAAAACGAGGGGTATTGGTGGTTAAAAGGCCCGTTTGTGTGTTTAGTGTGGTTTGTTGGGTTGATGTTTGAAATGTACCATTGCTTACGTTTGGAAATGCCTGACTGCTGAGCCCTTGGGCATGGTGGTAGGTATTGGTGCGCAGCGAATGGGTAAGTTGGAGTCGGAAATCGTAGGGGACGTATTTTCCCCAACGGCCGCTGTTATCCTTTTCAAACGACCAATAAATGTCTTTTTCGGAGTAATTGACCAACGTCGGTGTGGCTTCGGTAATAAGACCATTCCGAAACGCCCAGGCGCAAGAGGGAAACAAACTCATGGTGCTGTGATCGCGGTGAATGGAAAAATAACCTCCCACTTTATCGGCTGCCCAAGTGCTGTTGACGTCGCTATTGTATTCAAAAAACATGACCCCATCCATGCCGTGAAAAGCTCCGTACGCAGCCATGGCGGGCACCATTTCGGCGCGGTAGCGGTTGGGATAGCCGTGGTTGTACTCACTGATGGTGATGGGTTTGGAGGCCAAGGGTATTCCCGAAAAAACGGAAGAAATGGCGCTGAAATACGCATTTTTGACCATGGACGTATTATTGATTGTCCAATCGGAAGCGTCCCAGGCTACGTTCGGAAAGTGCGGATGATCCCAGTAGCTGTGGTCGTCGTAGTAATCCATTGATTCGTGCTCAAGTCCTTCTTGGATACCCGTGAGGGCGTTGGTGCCCGTGATGGGCGCTTGGACGTTGAGGTTTGTACGGAGAAAAGTGCGCATTTCTTCCATAAACTTCTTTTGAAGTTGGATATAAAATTGCGCCAAATCAGCCACGCGTTGTTTGGAATAATTGCCCCTGTCACGGTAGTCCACCCGTTGGATATTGCGCGTGGCGAGGTTTTCTCCCGTTAGAAAAGCCGTACGCGTCGCTTCCTTTAGAGAAATGTTATCGAGCCAAACCGTGGTGCCGTTTGGTAAATTACCCACCTGAAAAGCCAGACGGCCTTTGCCTGCCAAATCGTCGGTTGATACAACGTTGATTTTGAACAGTTGCCAAGTAGTGGTTAGGTTGAAATTTTGTCCGCCGTACCATTTATAAGGGGAGTCGTCTTGCATAAGCGATACACTCAAAACGGCGGCTTGATTGGCTTTTGCCCAAAACTGAATGGTGTAGGTGGTGTCTTTTTGCAACGAAAAACGGAGGTACTTAAACTGCAAATGCCACGTTTCGGTGCCTTTGTTTGTGACCGTTACTTTGGCTGATTTACTGCCAGACTGAGCTTGCGTATTGTCTAACGTAGCGCTTGCGGTGGCTCCTGCATTTTGCTCCATCGCCCAGTTGGTATTCAACGTTGCGCCTTCAAAACTGCCATCGGTTACTCTTTCTGTGATGTTAAGGCTCGATCCTTGCCAAGCGGTTTGCAGGGTGGCTTGGGTTTGATATTTGGTGACCAAAAACGCATTCCAAAGGCTATCGAGCTTCACTGCCTGACGGTAGAGCAGAGAACCACCATCTTTTCTTGACTTGAGTTGGTTGTCTTCCCACATGCCATACAACGAATTTTCGTTGATGATTTCAACCATGGCCAAACACGGATCTTCGGCGAGTTTTAAGCCTGTGTAAGGGTTGACGTGGCCTAACAATTGGGTAGCGTATTCTTTTTGAAGCGCAATCAACTGAGGGTCAAAAATGGTGACTCCTTTGGCAAAATCCAGCAGTGAATCGGCATTGGCTACGCCGTCGGAAGTCTTGAACGTCCGTGAAACGTTCAAGTTCATATTCGTATAAATAGCGTTCTTTTTCAGCTCATTGATAAAAAAATCAAGGCGGTCGAGGGTTGTTGAATTTAAGGTTCGGGTCGATTGCCCTGAAACAAAAATACTGCCATCGTTGCCTCCCCACGGATTATCTAAGTGGTGAAAACGCACCAAATTGATGCCCATCTTACGGGCATGGGTTGCGACGTCGGGTGCGGTGGTTTTGGCAGGAAAAGCAGCGGCGGAAGTAATATTGACGCCCCAAAAACGAAAAGGTTGACCGTTGACGATGAAGTTGCTACCATTGACCGAAACGCGGTCTGGGTTGCCAAGGGTTTTCGCGGGAAATTTTGGCAAAAAAGCGGCATTATTTCCGTCGTTGTAGGGAAACGAAAAGTTGAAACCGCCCGTAAAGTTTTGACCAAAAGACGGGAAGTAAATACATACAACTAAGAAGAAGAAAAGTAGCTTTTTCATGCCGTTAAAGATTATAGTTGACTTTCCAAGTTTTTTAAAACTGGGAAAGTCTTGTTAGTTGCCCAAAAACATACTTTTGAGACAATTCCAAAGCGCACGTTTGTTTTTGTCGTCACTCTGCACAATGTCGAGCGATTCGGACAAAAGGAAATTGACCCCCGCGATTTGTTTGGGGTCGTAGCGATTCATCATGATTTCCAAGTTGATTTGGATAAATGGAACGCCAAACGATATAATATGGTGTACTTTCTTGTTTTGGAGCAACGGACGAAAATCCATCTGTTTGGCCCCCGATAAGTTCAAAATATCCACCCCATCGAGGTTTAAGTTGACCGCCTTGAGTACTTTTTCCAAGAAAATGGTATTACTCGGCGACATCCTTGGCGACTCGTTGATTAAAATTAATACCTGATGGTTGAGGTTGGGCGTCTCAAAAGTCGGTGGAGGAGGGGTGGGAGCGGCTACAGGAGCAGGAGGCGGTGGTGTAGGCGCCTCCGCCACAGGCTCTTCGACCAAAGACGTGGCGACCTCTTTGACTATTTTTTCTATCGCCTCTACTTCTTGGGCACGATAAAGCGTTTCGTTTTGGAACAGGAGTTGATAAAATGACTTCATTCTACAAAGCTAAGAATAGATTTCCTTTTACGGGAGGTAGTCCGTAGTTTTGTGGGCGTAAAATCCAGAAAATTATGAAAATCATTTGCATAGGCCGCAACTACGTTGATCATATTCACGAACTTCAAAATGCCATTCCCGAAGATCCCGTCATTTTCCAAAAGCCCGACACGGCGTTATTGAAAGATGGGGCCGCATTTTATTTGCCTGATTTTTCCCAAGATGTTCACCATGAAGTAGAAATTGTGGTGAAAATCAGTAAGATGGGTAAAAACATTGACGAAAAATTTGCCCATAAATACTACGACCAAGTAGGGATTGGGATTGATTTTACCGCGCGTGATTTACAATCAAAGCTAAAAACCAAAGGCTTACCGTGGGAATTGGCCAAGGCATTTGATGGTTCCGCCCCAATTTCCGACTTTGTTTCAAAGGCAGAATTTGCGGATATGCAAGACATCAATTTCCATTTGGAAGTAAATGGTGAAACGCGCCAACAAGGCAATACCTCGTTGATGTTGTTCAAAATAGACTACATTATATCGTTTATATCTCGCTTTTTTACGCTCAAAACAGGAGACTTGATTTTTACGGGTACGCCCAAAGGAGTAGGCCCTGTAAAAGCAGGCGACAAGCTCACGGCTTTCGTTGAAGGTAAAAAAATGTTAGAATTTGAGGTTAAATAAAAGGTTTACGGTTTAAAGTGCCGTCGGTTACAATAACCGACGCGAGGTTTCTCAAAACCTCGTGAACTAAAAAGTAACAACCCCAAAAAAGAAAACACCAACGTTAGTACATGGTTATGTCAGTGCCGTCGGTTACAATAACCGACGCGAGGTTTCTCAAAACCTCGTGAATTGAAAGTAGCAACTCAAAAAAAGAAAACACCAACGTTAGTACATGGTTATAAAACGCATTCTCGTACCGTTTTTCAGTATCCTTTTTGTCATTGGAAGCTTTGCCCAAAAAGCCAGCTTTCCCAAAGGCTATTTTATATTTCCGATTTCTCCTGGGCAAAAAAATACCTTGGCGGGTGTATTGGGTGACTTGCGTGCCAATCACTTCCATGCGGGGATTGACGTCCGTACCCAACAACGCGAAGGTTTGCAAGTGTTGGCCGCTGCCGATGGGTATGTTTCCAAAATCAAGGTTCAAACAACAGGTTATGGCAATGTGATTTTTATCAAGCACCCCAACGGCATGACCACCGTCTATGGGCACTTGTTGTCGTTTGCCGACCCCATGGGGAGTTATTTGCGGGAAAAACAGTACGAACGCAAAACGTTTGAAATAGAAATCAACCCGTCGCCCGAGCAATTTCCCGTTCAAAAAGGTGAATTGATTGGGCTGTCAGGAAATACAGGAGGGTCGGGAGGACCGCACTTACACTTTGAAATTCGGGATTCAAAAGACAATTACTTGAACCCCCTGTTCTTTGATTTTGCGGAGGTAGAAGACGATGTTCCCCCGTATTTTAATTCGTTGGCCATTCGTCCGATGTCATTGATAAGTCGTGTCAATGGCGAATTTGAACGAATCAGTGTTCGGCCTGTTCGCCAAAAAGACGGGAGTTACAGCATTGGTCAGACCGTGAAAGCTTGGGGAGAAATTGGATTAGAACTGATTGCCTTTGATGCTATGAACGGTGTCAACTTTCGCAATGGTGTCAATTGTGTTGAAATCAAATTGGACGGGAAAGAAGTGTTTGCTTACAACATGACGTCGTTTCCCAGCTGGAGCACCCGCGACTACAACAACGTCATCGACTACGCGACCGAACAACGCAACGGACTTCGTTATTTAAAATGTTATAACCCCGATGGGAACTTGTATGGTCTCCAAAAAACGGATGGCTATCGGGGAAAACTTCAAATTCGGGACACGCTGATGCACGAAGTACAAGTGACGCTTTTTGACTCCTACGAAAATTCATCGATACTGCGATTTAAGGTAAAAGGAGAACTTACAGAGGCGCTTATGATGCCTTTGGGAGAGCCAGAACAGGCACCGAGTTTGGCATACATCAAAACGGATGCGACCGAAAACGTATTAAAAATAAGTGCGTTGGGGTTGTCGCAAGCCGTTCCCGCAGAAATTTTCAGTAAACGTGCTCCCTTGCAGCTTTCACCTGCCTACAAATCAAACGGAGAGACGGTTTATTTGCTGGATTTACGCGAACATTTGCCCGATTCGATTCGGATTGGGAACAAACTACTTCGTACCGATTTTCGGCAACGCATTCGCCCCGACCGAATTGAAACGTATAAAGAAGACCGCTTTTCTATTCGTTTTGGTAATAAAAGCATTTTTGATACGCTGTATTTAGCCGTTCAGTCACGCCCCAATGGTTTGATTATCAACGATGTCTATACGCCACTTCGGGATGCGATCGGGGTGAACTTTCGACCTGATATTTTGCCAGAAAACCTTGAGAAAACCCACATGTACCGCTTAGATGGCGGACGCATGAGGTTTGTTGGGGGAAAATGGGAAGGCAATTCGATTGATTTTACTACCCGTGAGCTGGGGAGTTTTGGGTTGGCAACGGACGAGGCACCGCCTGCGGTTCGGGTGATTCAAGCCAATAAAAAAAGCATTTCGGCCCGAATCTCAGATGGCATGTCGGGTATTGAACGTTTTGATGCCTACGTCAATGGCGAGTGGGTCTTGATGAATTATGATTACAAACGCAGTTATATTTGGTCGGACAAACTGGTAGATTCCCTCGATTTTGAAGGTACGTTGCGCTTAGAGGTGCGGGATAGAGCGGGGAATGTAGCGGTTGTTGAGAGCGAAATCAAAGAAGCGGTAGTTCGACCTGCCGCAGCTTCAAAACGCACCAAATCAAAAGCCGTCGCTGGGCGTCGAAAAAAAGCGGCTAAAGCGACGGGCAAAGCAAAAAAATCTTCCAAAAAACGTAAGCGATAATTAGGCAGTTAAAAATATGCAACTTTTTTTTCGTCAAGTAGGCACAGGGCAACCACTGGTTATTTTACACGGACTGTTTGGGTCGTGTGATAACTGGTTAACAATAAGTAAGGTAATCGCAGAACAAGGGTTTTCGGTCTATGCCGTCGATCAGCGAAACCACGGACGTTCGCCTCATGCCCCCAGCCATACCTATCCCGAATTAGCGACGGATTTGCACGATTTTTTACAGCAAAACAACATTGAAAATCCGATTTTGGTAGGGCATTCGATGGGTGGAAAAACGGTGATGCAATACGCCATGCTGTATCCTGACACGTTCAGTAAATTGGTGGTGGTTGACATTGCTCCCAAGTCGTACCCTGTTCATCATGCCGAAATCTTAAAAGGGCTAAGTGCCGTTCCGTTGACCGAAATTCAAAACCGCAACGAAGCTGAAGCCATTTTGAGTCAATACGAACCAAGCCCGTCGGTACGTCAATTTTTATTAAAAAACCTGTACCGCAACGAAGAAGGTGTGTTTGCGTGGCGCATCAACTTACCCGTGATAAAACAATACATCGAGTTGATTGGGGCGGATTTGGAAAACACCCAAACAATACGAACACCTACGCTTTTTATTCGAGGTGCGGAGTCGAGGTATATCAAAGATGCTGATTTCTGGACCATCCAGACGCTTTTCCCGAATGTGACCCTCGATACCATCGAAAACGCAGGGCATTGGGTACAAGCAGAGCAACCTGAGGCTTTCGTAAAATCGTTGATGAACTTTGCCAAATGAAACTATACCTAATTCCAACACCTCTGGCTGAGGGGACAACGCAACGTGTTTTGCCAGCCCATGTACCTGAGGCCGTAAAAGATTTGGAGGTGTTTTTTGCCGAAGAGTTGCGCACTGGCCGCCGTTTTGTGAGTAGTTTGCGCTTGGGAAAAACCATTGAAAACCTCACTTTTTACGAACTTCAAAAAAATACCCCTGAGGCGGATACCTTGGCGCAACTGAAGGCATTGTTGGCCGAAAACAAAGATGCGGGTGTCATGTCGGAAGCGGGCTGCCCAGGCGTTGCTGACCCAGGCGCTGTAGCTGTAAAATACGCGCACCAATTGGGCATTGAGGTCGTGCCATTAGTTGGGCCTTCGTCGCTATTGTTGGCATTGATGGCGTCAGGCATGAGCGGACAATCGTTTGTTTTTCACGGTTATTTGCCTATCGACCGAGCTCCGAGAGGGAAAGCCGTCAAGCAATTGGAGAAAGAGGCAATAGCCAAGAGGCAGACCCAGATTTTTATTGAAACGCCTTATCGGAACAACCAAATGATGAAGGAAATACTGACACAATGCCAGCCAAATACCCGTGTTTGTGTTGCTTGCAACGTGACATCACCAGAAGGATTTGTCAAAACGTTGACAGTAAAACAATGGAAAACCCAGGTACCTGAGCTCCACAAAAAACCGACCGTTTTTTTGTTGGGAGAATAATTGGAAGTGGTATTGTTTATTTTTTTTAGGTATCGTCTAAACGATACCTTTTTTATTTTGTAGGAAAAATTAATTTAGAAATGCTCTTTTATTGAAAAAAATCTAAAAAAAAGGAGATTTGTTGATTTTTTTTAGAGAATAATAATGATAAAGGTATTTTTTTGGTGTAAAAAAAAGTCGCATATTGGCATTGGTAATTATTATGGGTATGTAAAATAATTATTTATTTGCTGTAGGTATATTTTTGGCATAAAATTTGTCTATTTTATTGGAGATGTGTTCTCTTTTAAATTCAAAAATTAAGTCAAATATGTTAAAAATATACCCTTATTGTGGCTTAAAAAAGCCTCTAGTAGTATCAGTTCAAGTTAATTTTGCTAATAAGTGGCCATTTTTTTTGAGCCTATTATGCCTTGTAATCTACTCCTTTGGTGCTAATTCGCAAGTTTCGGGGACTATTTTTAAGGATTTTAATGCAAATGGTACATACCAGACATCAGGTACCCACATTGAAATAGGGATGCCTGGAGTGATTGTTAATGCAACAAAACCAGATGGTACCGCTCTAACAGTCTCATATACAGGAGGTGGGTCTTCTACCAATTCTACGGGCGCATATACTGTAACGGGAGGAACTGCGGGACAAATTCGTTTGGAATTTGTAATGCCTGATACCTACACTTTTGCTTCAAAGGGAGCGATTGGTAATACGACAGTCATTTTTCCAACGTCCGCTCAAACGACAGTTAACTTGGCTGTAAACTACCCCGCAGACTATTGTCAATCGGCTCCTTCTATGGTAATTCCTTGTTACGTTGCCAACCGCCCCCCTACTGGTGCCGCAGATACGGATGTGCTTGTAAAATTTGCATATTCAGCATCAGGCACTACCCATGGTGCAGACCATGTGCCGCTGGCGGATGCGGGGGAAATTGGGTCAACGTGGGGAATCGCTTATAACCGAGAATCTCAACTTATTTATGCCGCATCTTTAATCAAGCGACATGTAGGAATGAAAGATAATAATAGCGACGGCAAAGATGATATAGGGGCTATCTATTCAATCACTCCGTCAGGTACAGCCACTTTTTGGCTTGACTTGGCAAGTTTAGGGGTTGATGTTGGGTTAAGCCAAATGCCTACAATTGCAGCCCGTGCGTTACCTAATACCTTACTGGGTCCCTCGCGTGATAGTGATATTTTCCCGCTAATTGGTAAACTTGGGCTTGGCGATATTGATATATCAGACGATAACAAACAGTTGTTTGTGGTCAATCTTTTTGATAAAAAAGTATATACTATCGACATTGCAACCAAAACATTGGTTGGGTCGGGGATTGCTATTCCAGATGCCTGTTCTGGTGGAACTGCACGTCCATTTGCTTTGACCTATCATAAGGGCAAGTTGTATGCGGGAGCTATTTGTGATGCCTTGACTTCACAGGCTACCAGCGATTTAAAAGCAAGTGTATATCGTTTGGATGGTTCTACATTTACAAACATTCTTTCATTTCCACTTAATTACCTCAAAGGTCCTGCTTTTTGGGACCGTGACCATGGTTCCGTTAAATACGGTACTCAGTGGAATCCTTGGAGAGATGTAATGCTTCCGATGATTGGGCTAAATTATCCAGATCCCAATACAGGACAACCCCAAAACAATCCAGTGTATCCGCAACCTATCTTAGCTGACATTGAGTTTGACGTTGATGAAGCAATGATATTGACGTTCAATGACCGCTTAGGCCACCAAACAGGTACATTGAATTATAGTACAGACCCCAGTGATACAAAATTATACAGCAGCGTAGTGGGGGGGGATATACTACGTGCGGCATTGGTAAATGGGGCGTATGTGCTTGAAAGTAATGGTAACTCTGGAGGAGTGACCACGACAGGGGCAGGCAATGGTGAAGGGCCTGGAACATTGAATGGAACAAATACAGGCTATACATCGCCCGCAGGTGAATTTTACGTGGGTGATAACTCTTTGGGGTATTATCATGGAGAAAACGTTCAAGGGGGGAGCGCCCTCTTCCCTGGAAAAAGAGAAGTAGCTGTCCCTGTAACCGATCCTATAAATGCTTTTTCAGGCGGAGTATTCTGGTTGAGCAATACCGCAGGGACAATTAATAAGTCGTATGAAATTTTTCCATATAGTTATGATAACACCCTGTTTGGAAAGTCAAATGGGCTAGGGGATCTGGAATTGATGTGTGACAATCCACCCATTGAGATAGGAAACCGAGTTTGGGAAGATACTGATAACGATGGGATTCAGGATGCAGGGGAAGCAGGTATTGCCAATCTTACTGTAACTCTTTGTGACAAAAACGGGGTGGCTATTCCAGGGGCGGTGGCAACGACAGATGCTAATGGAAATTATTTCTTTTCTTCTGCGTCTGGGACTGGTACTCCCTCTGCAATTTATAACATATCTCTTGCCTTCAATACACAATATATTCTAAAATTTCCAACTACATCAGGTACAAAAACGCTAACTGTTTCAAACACTGGGTCAAATGATCAGTTGGACTCTGATGCTGCTTCAGACGGGAAAGTTGCTTTTTCGACGGGCTATGCAGGGCAAAATAATCATAGCTTTGATGTAGGGTACGGAACATGTTCGGTCGTAAAACCCGTTGTTGAAGACGCTAGTCGTTGTGGAACAGGCACCCTTACAGCCACAATTACAACAGGCTGTACTGGCGGCTCTACTTTGAAAATTTTTAGCGATGTTGGTTTAACAGTGGATGTAACGTCCTCGTTCACCATTGGGGCTACTACCCTTACTAGTCCTAGTATTTCTACAACGACCACGTATTATGCTTTGTGCCAATTAGATGCCTCATGCAAAAGTACAAGCGATGCTTTTGTATTAACGGTTGATGCAAAACCGAATGCGGCAGCAAGTCAAGCCACAGTATGCGCAGGAACAAGCGTAACTTTGACAGGGACATCTCCAACGACGGGGACTTGGACAGCTCAAGGGAATAATCCATCGGGTGGGACACTCGGTGCTACTACCTCAGGGGTTGCGACCGTTAGCTTTGCAACTACAGCAAGTGGGGATTTTAATTTTATCTACACTGTTTCTGGATGCTCTGATACGGTTAAAATTTCTGTAAACGCCAAGCCCGTGATTGCCGATGGCAGTGCGACACTTTGCGCAGGAGAATCGGTGGATTTGACATCAAAAATTACGAATTACGGCACGTATTTGAGTCCAGTTTGGACGGTAGGGACTGTTGGCGGCACAGCGGTGACAACCCCAAGTTCAGTAAAACCAGCCTCTACGACGACCTATGTGTTGGTTGCCCAAAACGCGGCGGGCTGCAAGGATACAGCGAATGTGGTGGTAACGGTAAATGCCAAGCCAAATGCAGGCAAAGACACGACGTTAGCCTGTGTGAACGCAGCAAATAATACTTTGGC
>NZ_JACIBY010000013.1 GCF_014195535.1 Runella defluvii
GTCTAACCGTTTTTCAACAACCATTTTTATCACTAAGATACAATATGTCAAAGAACTTTAAAAAGATGTGTATATCGGGTAGGTTTCAAAAACCTTATAGGTCTAAAACCTTATACATCTTCCAACAACTTAAACCCTTCGCCGTGGAGGTTCATAATTTGAAGCGCAGGGTCGTCTTTGAGGTATTTTCGTAGCTTGGTAATATAGACATCCATGCTTCGGGCATTGAAGTAAGAATCATCTCCCCAAATCAATTTTAACGCAAAACTGCGGTTGATGGGTTGGTTTTTATTTTCGCAAAACAACTTCAACAAACCTGATTCTTTGCTCGTCAGCTTCTGAGGAACGCCGTTTCTCGTGAGTAATTGATGGTCTGCGTCGAACGTATAACTTCCCAGTTGAAACACACTCGGCTGAGCCTCCAACGTAAAAGTTGTTTTTTGATAACGACGCAGTACTGCCTGAATCCGAAGCAGCAATTCTTCCATACTAAATGGCTTGGTGATGTAGTCGTCGGCGCCTACTTTAAAACCCTGGATTGTATCTTCTTTCATGCTTTTGGCCGTCAGAAAAATGATGGGCACGTCTTTGTCGGTCAGGCGAATTTCTTTGGCCAATGAAAACCCGTCTTTTTTGGGCATCATTACATCAAACAAACATAAATCGTACGTCCCCTCTAAAAATGCCTTTAACCCCGCATTCCCGTCGGTGGCTAATTCTGTTTTATAGCCTTTACTGATGAGGTATTCTTGTAAAAGTTGCCCCAAATTCGGGTCATCTTCGGTCAAAAGAATGCGGGTGATGGGTGGTTTAGTCATGTTTCAATGGCAATTTTACAGTAAATGTACTTCCTTTTCCTAGTTTACTTTCCACGTCGATAGCTCCGCCGTGCGCTTCCACCATCTTTTTGACGTAGCTAAGGCCAAGGCCAAAGCCTTTCACATCGTGAATATTTCCCGTCGGAACGCGGTAGAAAGGGTCAAAAATTTTGGTTTGTTGCTCTTTGGTCATTCCGCGCCCTTGGTCGCTTACGCTTACATAGACAAAATCATCGTCGTTGTGGGTGCCAACAGCAATGTGAGGCGCTTCGGGCGAGTACTTGTTGGCGTTATCCAGCAGGTTGGTCAAAATATTGGTCAGGTGCAACTCGTCGGCTTCTACCAATTCATTGGTGGCCTCAAAACTCAGTTCGATTTCGCCCTCGCGTTGCTCCAATTGTACACCCAAATTGTTGAGCACTTTCTCAATCACATCATGGATGTTCACCACGGTAGGTTTGAGTTTGATTTCGCCGCGATCGAGCAGCGCCATTTGTAATACCTTCTCTACGTGCCCGCCCAAGCGCTGCGTTTCGTCTCGAATGATGCCCAAATACCGCTGGATTTTGGCTTTTTCACTTTGCGGCGTTTCCACTTGTTCGCGGGCCATGCTCACGGCCAACGAAATCGTCGAAAGCGGTGTTTTGAACTCGTGGGTCATGTTGTTGATAAAATCATTTTTGACATCCGAGAGTTTTTTCTGCTTCAAAATGGTCGTCACGGCCACGTAAAAACATCCCAAAATCACCAATAATAACAACGCGGAGCTAATCAGCGTAAAGCTCATATTTTGTAAAATAAACGCTTGCCGTTCGGGAAAATAAACCAGTAACTGACTCGGCAGCGTATTGATTTCGTTGGGAAATAAACTCGCCCGAAACAGCTCGCTCCCCGTCGTGTCGGGGCGGTAAGCAACGGTTGAGAACAGCACATTCGACTGATTGTTGTTTTGAATCGCAAATTCATAAGGCAGCCCAATGCCGCGTTCGGCCAACGATTTTTTCAACAACGAATCAATCATCAAACGGTTTACGCGCTGTTCCATCGGGCGTTTGCTAAACAGCAGGTCTTTGAATACATCTTTCAGCAAATCAGTCTGCGAAGCCAGCGTTTTTGATTTTGCCTCGTTTTCGTCACGTATTGCCCTTTTTTCGAGGGGGTGACGGGCTTTTTGCACCGACGAGCGTACTGTCATCATTACCGAACTATTGCCGAGCGTATCAGCGGGTATTAGTACCCGCCCCATTTGGTCAAACCACGCTTCAAACATCCGTTCTTGTTCGGCGTGAATCCGCAAAAACCGCTCAATATGCGGCAATTCGTCGTTGCGTTGTCGTAAAATTTCATTGATAAGATTGGCCTGAAAATCAGTCATCGACCGATTGCGCGGCGTCAGTGCATCGGTCGGGTTGGTGCCCGTCAGGTTGCCATCTCGCCCCGCCGAAGCCGTATATTCGTCGGGCAGTCGGTGCTTGGGGGTTTGGGTTTTTTGGGCCAAACGGTTCTTATTCAGCGCTTCCAGTTTACGCTGCTGCTGTTCGATTTCCTCGCGTTGTCGAATCAAATAAATGATTTCCTGTTTTTCCAATTTACGGACGACATCCTGCAACGCATCCGAGACTTTGAGTTCAAACTGCTCATTGCGCAACGCCAACGCACTCGTAATCCAATACCATTGAAACCCCATCAGACTGAGCGCCGCCAGCCCCATCAGAGAAATCAATAAGCGTATTTTTTGTTTCGTCATCATTTTTTTTCCAACTCATGCAACGTTTCGTTTCCCAACCCCGACCTTCTAAACGTATCCGTCGATTGTGCATTCAAAATAACGCAATTCGGTCAACCCTTTAACACATTTTAAGAAACTTTAACACGGTCAACGTCTGAAAGTTGCCGAACTTTCGGAGCCAATTCACCAATTAACAACCAAGCAATCCTATGAAAACAAACATGACTTTTTTTGCGCTGGTAGTAGGGCTGGGAGTAGCCACTACGGCAATGTCGCAAGACGTTAAAAAAGAAGAAAAAGCCGCCGACAAAGACAAAGTGACGATTCGCGTGCGGATGTCGGAGGAGAAAGACGGTAAAGTAGAAACGTTTGAGCGGACTTATACGTACAACGGCCTTTCGGAAGAAGAACGCGAGAAGAAAGTGAAAACCATCATGGATTCGCTTCGCAACGACAGCAAAGCCGCCGCCAATCGCCGTTTAAGCGTTGAAATTGAGGAAGGGTCGAGCGTGTTACGTGACAGAGAACGTTGGGGCAACCAAGAACAGATTACCGTTATCCCAAAAGATGGCCGCAAACGCGACGTGCAAATTTATCGCTACGAGCAGCCGTCTGACCGACGCGAGCGCAATGGTGACCGCAAAAGCGAACGTACGTACGAGTTTAAGTTTGACGACGAAGCCTTTGCCGACCGTATGCAGCGGGTTGAAAAGCGGATTGAGCCTCAGATGCGTAAATTAGAACGTAATATGGAAGAATGGAGCCGCGATTTTGAACCCAAATTCAAGGAGTTTTGGCACGGCGACATCAACATCAGCGGCGCAGGAAAACCTGCTTCTATCCGTGGCCTAGAGGCGTATCCTAATAACCCCGAAAAAAATGAATTGAACGTTCGTTTTTATGCCCCCGCCAAAGGCGACGTGACCATCTCGGTAACTGACACCAAAGGCAAACAAATCGCCAAAAAAGAAGTGAAAGATTTTACGGGCGATTACGTAGGTCAATTGGATTTGGGTAAAAACGTCAAAGGCACTTATTTTATCAGTGTTGTTCAGAACGAAGACGGCACTGTGAAGCGTATTGTGGTAGAGTAAAAAAATAACTATTATAATGGCTATATAAAAAGGCGATTCCTCAAAAGAATCGTCTTTTTTATGTAAACTAAAAATATTATTTAATAATCAAAAACTTCCTCGAAATGATTTTTTTGAAGTCTCCATTCGGACGGCAGTACTGAACGATTACTTTTCTTCCCGTTGGATTGGGGTACAATTCTAAGATATTGGGCGCGCTGTCTGAGCACAAATTCTGGCTTCGGCCTTGAACTCGATCCAGCCGTCGGGAGTAGCGGTTTTGGTAAGGGCTTTGAAAGACCTGTTGTTTTCACGCAGGTATTTGGGCTGGTACTGCGAAACGCTGCCTGTTTGAGCAATTAGTTATTTTTCTCCATAGACTAAGAATAAAAAATAAAATATTATCGTATTTCTCATAATGATAGCTGTTTAGTCAATTTTTTCAATTTTGTCAATTACAATAAACGGAGATGGTCCAGCCACTAACGTAGGGCAAGAATCGCAATTAAATGCTCGTCCCCAAATACGGTATTTAAAAGGCTGAGGTTGATTAAGTATATAAGTATTCTCATAAGTAGAGAACTTTTCCAATTGAGAGGGACAAATAAAGCGCGTACCTTCTCCTTCTATCACAAACCCAGCACTTTGATATAAATCAGCCCGTGCATTTTTAATACTTTTAATGTACCTGAATTTGTTATCACTTGACCCACAGGAAGTGGGGTCTTTTTTTTCGCAACTTACGCTCACCAGCATCACTGCCGTGGCGTATAGAAATGGTTTGACTAATCGTTTCATGTTCATACGTTGTTTTTTTAGTGTGAATTTTTTGTTACTAGAATGAAGGGTATTTCATAGGCAGCAGCGTGTAAAAGGGTGGATGATCAATTGATATGCTCGTCTATCTGTTTTTGGTAGGTATCTTTGTCTTTTTGAGCCGAAGCTGACACCATAGATATAAAAGACAGCCCAATAAGGAGAAGGGTATTAACAACTCGCAATGAATTTTTAAATACTTTTTTCATAACATTGAAATTTAAAATTTGATTTTATTTGGGAAGCATCATGAAATCGTACTGCGTTTTTGAACCAATTTCTGCAGGACAACAATAATCTATTCGATTGCGGTCTTTGTAAGAAAAATAACCACGATATTTCAAAGTGTACTTTAATTTATCAAAATACCTATTTAGTACAGTTATTTTGTGATAACTATTAGGAACATCAATCGTGGTAGAGTAGTAGCCTTGTTTATCAGTATAAATTATCTTGAGTTCATCGGCATTAGAAGCAACTCCCCCTTTTCCTCCAGTAATCATAATTTGCACACTATCTACAGGCAATTTAGTATCGTTATCGGTCACTGTACCAAAGACGGTGGTTGTTCGGCTTTTAAAGGGGCTGGAAAAGCAGCCTTCTGTCAGGAGTAGCACAGCGGCGGCGTAGAGGAGCCCCTTAGCCCCTAAGGAGGGAATAACTAATCGTTTCATGTTCATACGTTGTTTTTTAGTGTGAAATTTTTTGTTACTATAATGAAGGGTGTTTCATAGGCAGCATCATGTAAAAGGGTGGATGGATGGCCAAAGATACCTACTATGTTTTTAAAGTAAATATTATTTTTTTAACGATTTAGTAAGCGGTAATTGTGTAAGTATATAAAAAGCTGAGTATTTGGCTGTGAGGGGTAATTAGTTTTCTTACATACTAGATAAGTTAAAGGGAGTATTGGGCGCTATTTTACGGTTTTGAAGATTTAGTTGACTTTCTCGATTTTGTCAATATGGAAATATTTCAATGTCCCTATTACAGCACTAGGACAGCTATCACAGCTATACAATCTCCCCCAAACTCGGTATTTGAAGGGCTGAGGATTTCCTGTATAAAAATTATAGCTTTGTTGTAACTTACCGTCATACAAAGATTCTTGCTGATAACAAATTAGAGGTTCACCTTCTACATTTTCAATAATTAAACCGCCAAAACCTACATCAGCCCGTGCATTTTCTACAGTTTTGATGTAGCTTAGCTTTTGGCCAGAGGAACCACAGCAAGAGCCGTCGTCGCAGGGGTCTTTTCGTTCGCAACTCACGCTCATCAGCATTACCACCGTGGCGTATAGAAATGGTTTGACTAATCGTTTCATGTTCATACGTTGTTTTTTAGTGTGAAGTTACTTCACCGTATAACTCCAACTGTGCTTGATGACTTTTAGTGAAAAGGTACTATTGAGCGTACCTATATTTTCAATTTTTGATAATTTGTTTCGGACAAAGTTATGGTATTCGTCCAAACTCCCTACGTTGATTTTTAACAAGAAATCCACTTGCCCCGCCATGTGGTAACATTCCTGTACTTCTTCTAATTTTTGAATTTCTTCTTCAAAACTCTCAATAAACGCTTTGTCGTGGTAACGCATCGATACTTGGCAAAAGATGGTAATCGGCTGCCCAAGCAAGTCTTTGTCCAAAATAGCCACGTACTGTTTGATAAACCCA
This sequence comes from Runella defluvii, assembly GCF_014195535.1. Lineage (GTDB taxonomy): Bacteria > Bacteroidota > Bacteroidia > Cytophagales > Spirosomataceae > Runella > Runella defluvii. Next base: position 6,116 of record NZ_JACIBY010000013.1, read on the forward strand.
AGCTGTTCCAAACGCCTGATTCGTTCATAAACGGGCGACAGGGTAAGGCCCAATCGGGCGGCCAATTCTTTGGTTGTGAGCTTGGCGTCGGCCTGCAAAAGCCGTAGAAGTTTTTTGTCAATATCATCGAGCGATTCGAGTGCCATAAAATTTTCTTTTTATCCTATCTCAATTAAATCCTGTTTAGCGAAATTTTCTTTAAAAACAATGATGCTCAGTAAAATTAATGGATTTTATTGGAATATATACGTCAATAGTAGTGCCTATATAACTTTGTGCCGTTAATTACACTTCATCAAAAGTTAAAAATCAGCTAAAACGCCACAGTTATGAAACAGGAAACGATTTTAGTGATTGGCGCAAATGGTCAGATTGGAACGGCATTGTTGCCTCATTTACAACGCCTCTACGGCTGGGAGAATGTCATCGCAAGTGACCTCCGAGCGGGAGAAAACCAACAAGCGATTTTTGAACGCCTAGACGCCACCGACGCCACGATGCTCGCCAGCGTTGTGCAGCGTTACCGCGTTACTCAAATCTATCATTTGGCGGCGATTCTTTCGGCCAAAGGCGAAGCCGACCCGCTTTGGGCGTGGAACCTCAACATGCAGACCCTGCTCAATGTATTGGAAGTAGCTCGCCTCCACCAAGTCAACAAAGTATTTGTGCCGAGTTCCATTGCGGCTTTTGGCACGCAAGCCCCCAAGTACGAAACGCCTCAATCGGCCCTTCTCGACCCCTCGACGGTGTATGGCATCAGCAAAGTGGCCGCCGAAAACTGGTCGGTTTATTACCACAAACGCTATGGCCTCGATGTGCGCTCGTTGCGCTACCCAGGCGTCATTAGCTACCAATCCATGCCAGGAGGAGGCACTACCGACTACGCCGTTGCCATTTACCACGAAGCCATTCAAGGCAACCGCTTCGAGTGTTTTTTAGCGGCTGATACCTTGTTGCCCATGATTTACATGGACGATGCCCTCCGTGCTACGTTGGAATTGATGGAAGCCCCCGAAGCGGCCATCACGGTACGGACGTCGTACAATTTGGCGGGAATGAGCTTTACCCCCGCCCAAGTAGCCGCTTCTATTCAGACGTATTTTCCTGATTTTCAGGTTGACTACAAACCCGATTTCCGTCAAGCGATTGCCGATTCGTGGCCCAAAACCATTGACGATTCGGTCGCGCGGCGCGATTGGGGCTGGAAACCCCGCTTCGATTTGCCCAAAATGACGAAAGAAATGATTACCCACCTCACCGAAAAAGTTATCTAAACGTATGTACGCAAGCATCAAAAACGAACTCCAACAGGAACTAGACGCCCTCAAAGAAGCAGGGCTTTATAAATCAGAACGAATCATTGTATCGCCCCAATCGGCCGAAATTACTGTTCAGAATGGCAGCGAAGTACTAAATTTTTGTGCCAACAATTACTTGGGTTTGTCGTCTCATCCAGAGGTAATTAAGGCCGCTCACGAAGCCCTCGAAACCCACGGCTTTGGCCTTTCGTCGGTACGGTTTATTTGTGGTACGCAAGACATTCACAAAGAACTTGAGCGCCAAACGGCGGCTTTTGTGGGAGCCGAAGATTGTATTTTGTACGCCGCTGCGTTTGATGCCAACGGTGGGGTTTTTGAGCCGTTGTTGGGAGAAGAAGATGCCATCATCTCCGACGAACTCAACCACGCATCCATCATCGACGGGATTCGTTTGTGCAAAGCCAAACGTTTCCGCTATCAGCACAACAACATGGAGGATTTGGAGGCACAACTCCGCGCTAGTGCCTCGTGCCGCCGCCGATTGATTGTCACCGATGGCGTATTTTCGATGGATGGCACCATTGCGCAATTGGATAAAATTTGCGACTTGGCCGACCAATACCACGCATTGGTGATGGTGGACGAATGCCACGCCAGCGGTTTTATGGGCAAAACTGGTCGCGGAACGCCCGAACACAAAGGCGTGTTAGGCCGTATCGACATCATCACTGGCACCTACGGCAAAGCCTTGGGGGGCGCGTCGGGCGGTTTTACGGCGGCCCGTAAAGAAATCGTCGAATTGCTTCGTCAGCGTTCGCGGCCGTATTTGTTTTCCAATACCCTCGCGCCATCCATTGTGGGTGCTTCGCTCAAAGTATTGGAATTGTTGCGCCAATCGACGGCCCTGCGTGATAAACTCGAAGCCAATACCCGTTATTTCAGAGAGGCCATGACGGCCGCAGGTTTTGATATTTTGCCAGGCGAACACCCCATCGTGCCCATTATGTTGTACGATGCACCCTTGGCGCAGGAGTTTGCCAAGCAGCTATTGGAAGAAGGCATTTATGTCATTGGCTTCTTCTATCCCGTCGTTCCCAAAGGCAAAGCGCGGATTCGGGTACAGATTTCGGCAGGCCACGAGCCAGAGCACTTGCAGCGCGCCGTCGAAGCGTTCGTGAAAGTGGGTCAACGTTTGGGCGTTATTGCTGGCTAAACTTTTCCCCGCAGATGCACGCAGATTTAAAACCGCAGTTGGTCGCAGACTACTATCAGCGCTATTCTGAGGGTATTCCATCTGCGCCAATCTGCGGGGAAAAAATGGATAAAAAAAGCAATTTAACGTAAAGTACTCATCTGAGCCCGAAATTCCCTGGGTGTACGTTGGTGTATTTTTTTGAACGAACGGTTGAAATACGACACGTTACTGTAACCACTTTCAAAAGCTACTTGCGTAATCGGTAAGTCGGTTTGCTGTAAAAGCTGACAGGCAAAGGCGATGCGTACTTCGTTTAAAAAATCTGAAAAAGTACGGTAAGTAAGGTTTTTAAAGAAACGGCAAAACGAATGCAATTGTAACCCTGCCACCGAAGCAGCCTGCTCAATGGTAATGTCTTCCCTGAAGTTCTGCTGAATATACTCCATCAATCGCGAAACGCGGTTCTGATTTTTATCCGTAAACGTAGAAAGCAAAGGGGCTCTATTGAGCCAAATCATGTCTTCGGGGTCAAGCAAAAGCACCATAATCTGTAAGAAAGAGGCCAACAACTGCATATTCTTACTTTCTAACATGTCCTGCAAATAGCCAATAATCCGCTCCTTTTTCTTCCCAGAAAAGCTAATTCCTTTTTTAGACTGCACAAAAAACTCTTCCAACAACTTTGTGTCCACAAAAGGCTTCAGGTATTCCGTCAGTGTAGTGGGATTGATGTACAAAGCCACTGACACCGCAGGCTCGTGCTCGCTTGCAGCGTTAAATTCACTGTACCATACGTGAGGGACATTGGGGCCAACAAAAGTTAAATCCCCGCACTCAAAACGTTCGATGGTTCCCCCGATAATCCGAGTACCAGCACCCGATAAAATATAAACCAGCTGACATTCATTGTGAAAGTGGAAGTCGGTAGCAAACGACGACCGTACAATTTGCTTCACTACAAAGGGCTTTTGAGCCGTAGTAAAATCGGGCAAAAGGGTATAGGTAGCTTTCATTTTTGCAGGGGTGGCTGGTTTTTGCAAATATAGTATTGATAAATAGCAACCAAAAATAGGTTTTTGCCAAAAATCGCCCATTATTTTGTGCAATTCCTTTGACTTACCTATTCTCATTTTCAATGAAAAAGCTTTTTATCATCCTTTGCCTATTTGCCCATGTACAAGTCTCGGCACAACAGTTGGCTAAACCTTCGGCTGTTCAGTACAAATGGCAGGAACAGGGACGCATTATGTTTGTCCACTTTGGGGTGGCAACTTGGCTCGGTCAAGAGTACGACGAAACGGGCGAATTTGACATTTCCCGCATCAATCCTACCCAACTCGACACCGACCAATGGTGCCGTGTGGCCAAATCGTGGGGCGCTAAAGAAATCATTTTTGTGGCCAAACATGCGGGTAGTTTTTGTTGGTGGCCTACCCACACCACAGAGTATTGCGTTAGGAATATTCCGTGGAAAAACGGCAAAGGGGATTTGATAAAAGACTTAGCAGTTTCCTGCAAAAAAGCGGGTTTAAACTTGGGTATCTACATCTACCCTGGCGACATCAAATGGGGCGCGGGGCTTGGAAGTGGAGGAATCACCAAAGACCCTTCCAAACAGGAAGCGTACAACAAAATTTTCAGACAACAACTCACCGAGGTATTGGCCAATTATGGCGAGATGCTCGAAGTATGGTTTGATGGCTCGTGTAAAGTGCCCGTGAGCGATATTTTACAAAAATATGCCTCCAAAGCGGTCATTTTCCAGGGCTCAGATGCCACCATCCGCTGGCCAGGCACCGAAAGCGGCATCCTTCATTATCCCGTTTGGAATTCGCTCCAAGGAAAGGTCTTAAAGTCGGGGGTAGCAACCCAATACGACGATGACCCCGACGGCGATGTTTGGGCGCCTTTGGAGGCCGATGTTACTTTGTACAACCATAATTGGTTTTGGTCGCCCAAAAACGAAGCCAAACGCCGCTCGGTGGACGAGTTGATGGAGATTTTTTACAAATCGGTTGGCCACGGAGGTACGTTACTGCTCAACTCTAACCCCGATACAACGGGGCTTATCCCAGCGGGAGATGTAAAAAGATATGCTGAATTTGGGGCAGAAATCAACCGTAGGTTTGAGCGTCCCTTGGCAGAACTAAACAACAAAGCCGCGAAAGAAGCCGTCTTGTCGCTCGAAAAACCAACGAAAATCAATCACTTGCTATTAAAAGAAGACTACCGACAAGGCCACCGAATCAGAAAATATGAAGTGTGGGGACTTACCAAAAACAAGTGGGAAAAACTGACCACAGGTAGCTCAATTGGGGTGACTAAAATTGATTATTTCGACGATGTTGAAGTCACGGCGATAAAGTTAAAAGTAACCGAACACAAAGGCACTCCCCTAATTCGGAGTTTGGCGGCCTATTACGTAACTGGCTTTGAACTCCCAAAAGCGGAGAAAGAAGCCAAAGAGTACACTATTTTGCAGGAATGGGATACCAAAGATTTTGTCAACGGTAAAGGCCAAATGAGTATCGATTTAGGAAAGTACATTACCGCCCCAGGCCAATACGAAGTAAGTTTTACCAATGCCGTCAGCGTGACGGGGATGTGGGTAGAAAAAGCGGAAATTATTTTTGATAAAGACCCCAATACATTGCAGGAATTTATCCAACGAAAACCCAAAGAGAACGTGTTTTTTATCAACCGAACGGGCCAGATTGATAAAGGAACAAGCTCCATCCTGAAAGTAGAAATGCGTTCAGACAACAAGTCGTTTCAGAATAAAGGCTTTGTCAAAATCAGAAAACGTTGAGAAGGAAGTAATTCGTTAAAGAAATAGAAACCACTATATCCTCACAACCGTTATGGTTATCTCTGCGATTCAGGTACTTGACCGACGTTTCGACCTCCCCAATGGGTCGGGTTCCGATGCAACCCACACCAATCCCCAATATGCCTATGCGGTTTGTGTGTTAAAAACCGATACCTCTCTGGAAGGAATAGGGTTGGCTTTTACCTTAGGGGCGGGCACTGAGTTGGTTTGCCAAGCCATTCAATTTTTATCCGAAAAACTGGTAGGTCAGGAGATTGAAGCCTTAATGGCCAACTTCGGGACGACCTATCGCTCACTGGTTGACTCCCCTTCTTACCGTTGGTTGGGGCCGCACAAAGGGGTTGTTCATTTGGCATTGGCCGCGATTGTCAACGCGTGCTACGACCTTTGGGCAAAATCGCGTCAGGTTCCTCTTTGGAAACTATTGCTGGACTTATCGCCCGAAGAGCTTGTCAATACGTTGGATTTGAGTTATTTAGAAGACGAGCTCACCCGCGAGCAAGCCATTCAATTACTCACTGAGCAATACAAAACGAGAGAAAATAGAAATTCGGTACTCACGACTGGCTACAAAGGCTACGATACGTCGGTCGGTTGGTTTAATTTTTCGGATGAACTTATCGTTGAAAAAACCAAACAGGCCCTCGACAAAGGTTTTACGGCGCTTAAACTCAAAGTAGGTTCTGATGACCCTCTCCGTGACCTCCGCCGAGCCACGTTGATTCGGCAAACGGCGGGAGAGGCCGCCACCATCATGCTGGATGCCAACCAAAAATGGAATGTACCGCAAGCCTTGGATATTTGTCGGCGGCTGGGCAGCATCAACCCGTATTGGATTGAAGAACCCACGCACCCTGATGATGTTTTTGGGCACCAAGCCATTGCCCGAGCCATCGCCCCTTTCAAAGTAGCCACGGGTGAGCATATTCCCAACAAGGTGATTTTTAAGAACTTTCTGCAAGCCAAAGCCATGGATTTTTGTCAAGTAGATGCCGTGCGCGTAGGGGGTATTTCGGAGTTTTTGACGATTAGTTTATTGGCCAAAAAATTCAATATCCCAGTGTTGCCACACGTCGGAGATATGGGGCAGATTCATCAGCATTTGGTGCTTTTTAATCACATCGGAATGGGGCACGAAAACCTGTTTTTAGAGCATATTCCGCATTTACGCTCCTATTTTGTGCATCCTGCCAACATCGTTGAAGGCTATTATCAAGTGCCGCAGGAAGCAGGCAGCAGCAGTGATTTGAAACCCTAAGCCACCAAAAACATGACACTATTGACCCATAAAGTAATTTTTCTCACGGGAGGTGCTTCGGGCATTGGCGAAGCTTGTGCTGAAGCGTATGTAAAGGCGGGTGCTCGGGTTTTGGTGATGGACAAAAACGAGACTTCTTTGAATCAGTTAATGAGCCGCTTGGGCAATGAACACGCTGGTTTTGTGGGAGACGTGCAACAGGAAGCGGACGTAAAATCAGCGATTGAAACGGCCATTACTCGGTTTGGAAAAATAGATGTGATACATAACAATGCTGGGATTGCCAGTCCTTCAAAACCGCTCGACCAAACCACCGAAAACGAATGGGATAGCTTGTTTTCTATCAACCTGAAAAGTGTGTATTGGACGACCCGTTATGGCATCGAAGCCCTGAAAGCGACCAAGGGCTGTATTTTAAATACCTCCAGCATGGTGGGAACGATGGGGCAGGAAAATCACGCGGCGTACGTGGCTACCAAAGGCGGTATGAGCGCCCTGACCAAAGCCATGGCCTTGGATTATGCTCCTTTTGGCATTAGGGTCAACGCCATTTGTCCTGCGGGTGTATGGACGCCCATGCTACGAGATTGGGCAACCCAACAGCCTAATCCAGTGGCCATTGAGAATTATTTGGACAACATTCACGCCCTTGGCTACTGTCCTGAAGGCGACGTCATTGCGGATGTGGCGGTGTTTTTGGTTTCTGAGGCCGCTCGGTTTGTAACGGGCTGTATCATGCCCGTAAGCGGGGGAGCTGAGTTGGGCTATAAAAAATAACGAAGATGAACACACACAGAACTTGTTTGGCGCTCGATTTGAAAGACGACGACGAACTCATTGCCCAGTACGAATACTTTCATCAGCCCGAACACATTTGGCCCGAAATTCCCCGAGGAATCAGAGCGGGCGGAATTGTGGACATGCAAATCTATCGCATTGGGACGCGGCTGTTTATGATTGTCGAAACCGAAGAAGGCATTGACGTGAATACGGCGTTTGAAGCCATTGGTAAAATGCCTCGACAGCCAGAGTGGGCGGCTTTTATGGCGGGCTTTCAACAACGGTTGGCCGATGCGAAACCCGACGAACATTGGGCGGAAATGAAACCTATTTTTATGCTAAATGAAGTTAGCAAGTAGTTTTAATTTTTTACCCGCAGAAAACCGCAGAATTACAAACGCAGATTTTCGCTGAAAAAGGACTGAAAGAAGCCATTATTCTGCGCCCATCTGCGACTTTCAATCTGCGCACATCTGCGGGCAAATTTCAAAGAAACTTACCTGACACTATAATGAATGCCTAAAGTGAAAAATCGCAATCAATTTTTGATACCACTTTTGGTGGTCATGAGCCTGATGTTTATCTGGAATTTAAGCCGAAACATCAACGATGTCCTCATTCCGCACCTCAAAAGAGCTTGTCAATTGACTGATTTTCAGTCGTCGCTGGTGCAGTCGGCTTTTTTTGGTGGGTATTTTTTGTTGGCCTTACCCGTGGGCCAATACATCCGTCGGTTTGGGTATCGGGCAGGCATGATTACGGGTCTTTTCATGGCGGCATTAGGCGCATTTTTATTTTTCCCAGCGGCCGAAACCCGCTTTTATCCGCTTTTTTTGGCCGCTTTGTTTATCATGGCCGCAGGTTTCACCTTTCTGGAAGTGACCGCCACACCTTATGTCTCGGTTTTGGGTGATCCCGAAAAAGCCTCGGGTCGGCTGAGTTTGGCGGCGGCGGTGGGTTCGGTAGGCGCTACCATCGGTCCCTACATTGGGGCGGTGTTTTTGCTTCATACGACTGATACGCCCGAAACGGTGGTTCAGCAATTTAGCCCGAGCCAATTAGCCGATTATCTCAACGCCGAAGCCCAATTGGTCAAAATGCCTTACCTAAGTTTGGGGGCTTTGTTTATGGTATTGGGGGGAATGTTATTTTTTATCAAAATGCCCGCCATTCATGAAGAAGGAGAAGAAAATGTGCGGTTAAAATCCATTTTTAAGTTTAAACATACGGTGCTGGGCGCATTGGGCGTATTTTGTTATTTGGGTGCCGAAGTCGGGATTGTCAGTTTTCTAATTCGTTATTCTAAATCACTGAATATTGAGGGAGTAGGGGAACAGAAAGCCGCGTTGTTTATTACCTTATTTATGGCGCTGGTCTTGGTGGGGCGCTTGGCAGGGGCGTATTTTTTGCAAAAAGTAAATCCCTCCAAAGCATTGATGGCCTGTGCGTTGGGAGCAATTACGCTGGTTACAGTCGCTATTTTGAGTACTGGTTATGTTTCGATTTTTTCTCTTTCCATCGTGGGGCTTTGCACGTCGGTGATGTACCCCATCTTGTTTACGTTAAGCATCAAAAATTTGGGGGCTTATACCAAAACAGGTTCGTCGTTGATTATTATGAGCATTGTAGGGGGAGCCATTGTACCTCCGCTTATGGGACTCATTTCTGATATGTACAGCATTCGCTTTGCCTTTGTGCTACCTATTTTGTGTTATGCTTACATTTTGTACTACGCCCAAAAAGGTCATATTATCCGATAGTTAAACGCCATTTTCAATGAAAAAAACATCCGTCATTCTCCTGCTTTTTCTAATTGCTTTTAACGGTACTGCTCAAAAAAACAGTTCAAAAGAGCAGCGCCTAAAGTGGTGGCAAGATGCCAAAATGGGCTTGTTTGTCCACTGGGGACCTGTGTCACTGATTGGAAAAGAAATCAGTTGGTCGCGCAATGGCTACGGTAAAAGCAAGTACGATTCGTTGTATTTGAGATTTAACCCCAAGCAATTCAACGCCAAAGAATGGGTGAAGTTGGCCCAGGCAGGGGGGATGAAGTACTTGGTTTTGACGTCAAAGCACCACGACGGTTTTTGCCTTTTTGATACCAAAACCACGTCTTACAATAGCATGAACAGCCCTTTTGGAAGGGATGTTTGCAAAGAACTTGCCCAAGCGGCCCACGAAGCGGGGATGCCCATTGGCTGGTATTTTTCGGTGGCCGACTGGAAAGACCCCGATTGTCGCAACCCCAAAACCAACGATATTTTTGCCGATCGGGTGGAGGAACAAGTTCGTGAATTGTTGACCAACTACGGAAAAATTAGCTTGTTATGGATAGATTACGAAGGCTCGCCCAGCCCAATTCACCCCAAAAGAGTATTTGATTTGGCGCGTACGTTACAACCCGAAATCATCATTAACAATCGGCTCGAACCTTTCAATCCCGACGAGTCGCACGCTCGGGTAGGGCCTTACGCCGACTATGCCACGCCCGAAGGTTTTGTGGCAGGCTACGGTGCTGTGCCTTGGGAAACCTGCACCAACATGGGGCATCAGTGGGCGTGGCGGTTCAATGATACGCCGCGCAGTTTGAAAGAATCACTGCATACGTTACTTCGATGCGTGGGTGGAAACGGCAACCTTTTGTTCAACATCGGCCCCGACAGTTTGGGCGTTTTTCCACCCAACTTTGTCGCACGGGCAACCGAAATGGGCAATTGGCTAAACAAAAATGCGGAAGCCGTTTACCAAACCAAAGGGGGGATTTATACGCCGTCAAAAGACTACGTGAGTTCGTACCGAGGAAATAAATTGTATTTGCATGTATTGAACAACACGGGCGATGAAATCAAACTCCCGCCGATGACAGCCAACGTCAAAAAAGCCTCTTTATTAGACGGAAGCACTGTTTCATTCGTACAAACGAAAACCGACGTTACCCTGAAACTCCCCCAAAAGGGACGCGATTCCATTGCTACCATTGTGACGCTTTTGTTGGATAAACCCGCTTCGCAATTGGGGCAAATTATTCCTTTTACAACCACTCATTCATTGGCGTACGGCAAAAAGGCAACGGCTTCGAGCGCGTTGGGGGCTTTTTTGCACGACCCCTCGGCAGCTTTTGATGACAACCCTGCCACGCACTGGAAAATGGGGCGACGTACCGACGTCGATTTTGAGGCGTATTATGGAAAAGACGTACATTATCAGTCAGAAGCGGCGTTCAATTTATTTCAGAACAAAGGTTGGCTGGAAGTTGATTTGGGTACTAAACAAACGGTGAAACAGCTTAAAGTGAGTGAAGCGGTGTATCAAAAGTCTCAAATTAAAGGCTTTGAAATTCAGTACGAAAAAGACGGTCAATGGCTGACGCTGGCGCAGGATGAAAAAATGGGCAATTGGAGCAAAGACATCAGTCCCGTGGTTGCGCAAAAGTTTCGGTTGGTGATTTTAGATTCTCATGGTTTTGCAGGAATCAAGGAGTTTCAACTGTTTTGAAAAGCACATTTTAGAGAACTATGTTTTCCCCGCAGACTTTCGCAGATTTTAAAACCGCAGATTTACGCAGAACTACCATCAGCGCCATTCTGCGAGTTAAATCTGCGCCAATCTGCGGGGGAAAAAACCTCAACAATTCACAGAAGACCCGCGCACAACCAACCTAGTAGGCAACTGATAGGTTTCGATGCGGGGGTTTTCCATTTGTTCCAACAAAATCCGCGCGGCTTGTCGCCCCATCTCCCAAACGGGCTGCTCGACGGTCGTAAGTGGCGGCTCAATGATGGCCGAAATGGGGTCGTTGCTAAAACCGACAATGCCTAGTTCTTGCGGAATTTTAACGCCACGGCTTTTAGCTACCAACATGATTTCGATGGCCGTAGGGTCATTGATGGCAAAAATCGCGTCGGGGGGCTGCGGAAGACTCAACAGGTAATTGGCATAAATCCGCGCTTTTTCTTCGGTCAAGTCGTAGTGAATAATCAACTCATTGTCCACGGGCAGGCCGTGTTTTTGCAGGGCATCCAAGTAGCCTTTCATCCGTAATCGGCTGACCAACAACGACACGGGCCCCGCCAAATGCGCAATGCGTCGATAGCCTTGCTGTACCAAATGCTCCACCGCCTGAAACGCTCCCGCATAATCGTCCACGATGACTTGGGGCGTATCCAGTTCAGGGCAAACACGGTTAAAAAACACCAAAGGCACTTCTTTCCGAAGCACCGTCCGAAAATGATCCACGTTGTTGGTTTGGGTAGTGACCGACACGAGCAAACCGTCCACTCGGCTGTTCATCAAGGCTTTAACATTAGCCACCTCGGTGTCGTACGACTCATCCGATTGGCAAATCATCACATTATATCCTGCTTTTGACAAAATTTCTTGCGCTCCCATGATGACGGTGGGAAAGAAGTAATGCCGAAATTCTGGCACAAGAATCCCTACGATGTTTGTCCGACTTTTCAGAAGTGCATTGGCCAAAGGATTAGGCTGATACTCCAATTGTTGGGCCAAATCCAGAATCATTTTGCGCGTTCCTTCGTGTATGTCCGTATGCCCCCGCAGCGCCCGCGACACCGTCGATTTTGAAATTCCTAACTCATTGGCAATATCAATAATCGTGACTTGATGCCGAGGTTTATTTTTGCGATTTTCGACGGCTTCGGGTAGCGTAAAATGATAATCGCATGCCTTACAAAAGTAACGTTGCTTTCCCCGCACAATCCCCGATTTTTGAACAAAATCTATTTGTCGGCATTTTGCGCATTTAATCATAACTTCTTGTACTTTTTTAATTTTTTGCTTCTTCTTCCCAAATCTATCTCTGCATCGGGATACTCCCAAACAAAGACGTATAGGTAGTTCAATTACTACTATCGCTACCAGTTTCGGGAAAGTTCCCGATAGTTTTTGTGGTTAAAATTCAATTTTTTCTGTTGATTATTTAAAATCACCTCCTAATTTCCCTCAAAATCGTCATTTCAATAGCTCATAGGGCATTTTGATAGCCGATGATTCAAACCCTTAAAAATTGTATATTTTCAATTTATTAAAACATTCAAATCCTATGCTGGGAAAATTACGAATATGGTTGCTTGTAGTAGGTCTTGTGACCCATGCTTACGCCCAAGACCTGACCATCAAAGGAAAAATCACCGACAATTCGGGAGATGGACTTCCAGGAGTAAATGTGACGGTAAAAGGTACGCAGAAAGGAATTGTTTCTGATGCTGAAGGCAAGTACCAACTCAGTGGGGTTCCTACCAAAGCAACGTTGGTGTTTTCGTTTATTGGTTACCTCAAACAAGAAATTGAGGTAAATAATCGGACTGTGATAGACGTGGTACTTGAAGCCGACGTCAAGTCCATCAATGAAGTGGTTGTAGTAGGATATGGTACGCAGCGAAAAATCGAAACTACGGGTTCGATTGCCTCCGTTAAATCTTCGGATTTAGTGCAAACACCCGTTGCCAACGTGGCACAGGGGCTACAAGCGCGCGTATCGGGGATTCAGATTAACCAAAACTCAGGCTCTCCAGGCGGAAATGTCAGCGTCCGAATTCGCGGTACCAACTCCATCAACGGAACTTCTGAACCGCTTTACGTGGTGGACGGAATTCAGATTTCTAACGGTGGAGGTATCAACGACGTGAGTCCGCTTTCGACCATCAACCCCAATGATATTGAGAGCGTAGAAGTGTTAAAAGACGCCTCCGCATCGGCTATTTACGGAGCTCGTGCGGCCAACGGCGTGGTACTAATCACCACCAAACGGGGTAAAAGCGGTGGAACGCGCGTGACGCTTGATAGCTATTTTGGGGTTCAAAAAGTAACCAAAACGCTGCCCGTGCTCAATGCTGCCGAATTTGCCCAGCTAGAAAATGAAGTGTTCAAAAATAGCTATTACAAAGACCCTGCGTCGTTGGGGGAAGGTGTCAATTGGCAAAACCTCATTTTCCGTGAAGCGCCCATTCAAAACCATCAATTATCCATCAATGGCGGTAATGAAAAAACCCAAGTAGCGCTTTCGGCCAATTATTTTGACCAAGATGGAATTATCATCAGTTCCAATTTCAAACGGTACTCGTATCGACTAAACCTCGACCATAAAATCAGCAATCGCGTCAAAGTCGGGACGAGTATTTTGGGCAGTTATTCGGTCAACTCGGGGATTCAGACGGGTTCGACCAGCCAAGGTGATGCCGACGTCGTAACGGGTACCATCTTGGGTGCGGCCATCGGTGCACCGCCCACCTTGAAACCTTATCGCTCCGACGGCAGCATTTTTCCGTTTGGCGAGCAAGAAGACGGGCGGTATCGTGAGGTGACGAATCCGCTTGGACTTGCAGCGGTGTTGAACAAAACCGCCCTCAAACGGACATTGGTGAATCTTTACGGTGAAGCTACTATTTTGAAAGGATTGACGTATCGGGCATCTTTTAACGTGGATTTACAGAACAATATCAACGACCGCTATTCACCGCGTTCAATCGTTAGTTTGAGAGACTTAAACGACAATTCTGGTTCGGGTTCAAAATCCAATAGCAATTTCTTGGGACTCTTGCACGAAAGCATTTTGACCTATTCGCAAACCATTGCCACAAACCATAGCCTGAAGTTTACGGGAGTTTTTGCCTCGCAAGCCGAGTTTTCTAATGCCAATTCTATTAGTGCTTCGGGTTTTCCCAACGACGCTACCCAAAACGAAGCGTTGCAACTCGCCCTCAACCGCACCGTCAGCAGTAGCCGTAGCAAGCAACGTTTGGACTCGTACATGGGTCGGGTAAATTATGGCTACAAAGACAAGTATTTCTTGGATTTGACCGCCCGCGTGGATGGTTCAAGCCGCTTTGGAGCCAACAATAAATACGGATTTTTTCCTGCCGTATCAGCCGCTTGGCGCTTGATTGAAGAGCCATTTTTGAAAAGCGCAACTTGGCTTTCTGACCTCAAACTACGGGCAAGCTACGGAATCACGGGGAACGCTGGCGGCATTTCGCCGTATCAGTCGCTAAGTACAGTAGCCGCCACGGGAAGCGATTATGTTTTTAACAACGCTTACGTGACGGGCATCAACCCAACGGGTATTGCTAACCCTGACTTGCGTTGGGAAAAATCAACCCAAGCCAACGTCGGATTGGATGTGAGTATCCTCAACAACCGCTTTAGCTTGATTGTGGACGTATATGATAAAATCACCCGCGACTTGCTGTATATCAAAACGTTGCCACTTTCTTCGGGTTATGCAAGCATTACGGGAAATTATGCTTCGTTGGAAAACAAAGGGGTTGAATTTGCGGCCAATGCGCGCATTTTGGACGGGCCACTCAAGTGGAACGTATCGGCCAATTTGACCCGCAATCGCAACAAAGTACTCGACCTCGACGGAGGCACCACCACGGAGCGTTTTATCACGAGCTACACTATTTTGAAAGTTGGGGAACCGTTGGGATTAATCAAATCGTATATTTTCGACGGCATTAATCAAACGGGCGAAACCATCTTGCCAGGCTACGACGGGCGTTTGGGTGGTCATAAAGTCAAAGACCTCAACGGAGACGGCACCATCACTTCTGCCGACCAAACCATTACGGGGAACCCTAATCCCAACTTTATTTTTGGTTTCTCTACCAATTTGTCATTCAAAGGCTTTGATTTGAGCGCTTTCTTGTCGGGTTCGCAAGGCAACGATATTTACAACCTCAGCCGTTTGTCGTTCGAAAACCCACTCGGACAGCGCAACTTGTTGAAAGGCGTTGTTAATCGCTGGTCGCCCACCAATCCAAGCAACCAGTACGTCAGTGCTGCGCAAGGAGGACGTTTGCCCGTGAGCAGTTATTACGTAGAAGACGGTTCGTACATTCGTTGCAAAAATCTTACCCTTGGCTACACGCTTCCTGCCATCAAAGGCGTACAAAATATTCGGGTGTATGTCTCTGGAAATAACTTATTTACCCTTACCAACTACAGTGGGTTTGATCCCGAAGTAAATACGTTTGCGGGTTCTAATACCGTCATTGGTATCGACAACTTTGTGTATCCACAAGCGCGTTCGTTCTTGGGCGGTATTCAAGTTACGTTTTAAGCCTACCCCCGATGGGACGCATTTTAGTTCAAATAATAAGAAACTTCGTACAAGACATATGAAATCAGTAACCAAAAAGCTCTTCTTTTTACTCCCTCTTTTGGGGCTGGGGAGCTGTAGCTTAGACGAAACCATTTATTCCTCCATCTATACCGAGGCTTTTTATAAAACGGCCGCCGATGCCGAAAAAGGGCTTGTCGCTGTCTATGACCCTTTGGGTGACATGGGCGTTGGGCCTGCGCTCACCATTGTGTCCGATTTTAGCGCCGACCAGTCGTATCCACGGGCGGTAGTAGGTCGCAATACCCTGACGCTTTTTGCTTATGACGCCAATTACACCACCCAACGCACGGCAGGACGTACCAACGAATCGCCACAGCAAATTTGGGCGTCGTGTTACGATGGCATCGAAAAAGCCAATTGGATTATCGAAAAAGTGCCCGCAGCGGTCATGGACGAAACCCGCAAAAAACAAATTATTGGAGAAGCCTATTTTATGCGGGCGTTTTACCACTGGAATTTGGCCAAGAACTTTGGAGACGTTCCTGTCAAAACAAAACCAAGTACATCCGAAGCCGAAGCAACCATTCCCAAAAGCGCCAAGGCCGATGTATATAAGCAGATTTACACCGACTTAGACCAAGCCCTCGCCGCAGGACTGCTCTCATATCCTGCTGTGGAAAAAGGTCGTCCTTCAAAGGAAGTTGTAAACGCCCTGTATGCGAAAGCGGCGCTGTACAACGAAGATTGGCAAAAAGCAATGCAAAAAGCCCAAGAAGTCATTAATTCGGGCAAGTACTCACTTATGCCCGATGTACGCGACGTGTATCGTTATGACAAAGAAGATGCGGCGCGGGTTGAAAACATGTGGGCGTTTGAAGTAGCACCCATTTCACCAGGGCGCGCTCACCAGTTGACGGGTCTTTGTGGCCCTCCAGGCAATGCGGGAGCAGATTACGCTCGCACCTCGTTTGGGTCGATGTTTGCGTATCAGTCATTCTTTGATTCGTTTGACCCCGCCGATAAGCGTCGCCAATTGCTAGACACAACGTACTTGGATAGAAGCGGTAAAACCGTGCCTCAACGCAGCATTACGCCGATTACGACGCAAGGGGTATTAATCAAAAAATACCAAGATCCGAACACCATCGTCGGACAGATACCGAACATTCCGATTTTGCGTCTGCCCGATATGTACCTGATTGCGGCCGAAGCTGAGGCTCGATTGAACGGAGCAACTGCCGTGGCGTATGGCTTTGTAAACATCATTAGAAAACGCGCAGGCTTACCTGATTTGAAAGCAGGATTGAGTAAAGATGCGTTCATTGATGCGGTGTTGCAGGAGCGTTCGTGGGAGTTTTTTGCCGAAGGTGATCGCTGGTACGACCTAACCCGCACCGACAAATTTATGAATGTCATTCCGAAAGCGGTGAACAACGTCTATCCAACGCGTACGCCAACGGCCAAAAACAAGTATTTCCCAATTCCATTAGACGAGATAAATGCCAATCCTAAGTTGGAACAAAACCCCGCTTGGAAGTAGTAAGTAGCGAAGCAATTGAAAAAGGGACGTATGGAGTTATAAATCCGCGTCCATCTGCGTGGATTTAATCTGTGCCATCTGCGGGTAAAATTTAAAGCAACATTAAAAATGAAAAAGAAGCGTATCCTGTGTTTGTTGTACCTTATTGGCTGGTGGCTTATGAGCTATCCTCAAGCATTTGCCCAGATTTTGGTCAACCAAGCGGGGTACAATCGCGGAGAATCAAAGCATTTTGTATGCTTAGGAGCCAAAGATGGAGCGAAGTTTAAAATCGTGAATACCGCTTCTGGTCGTGTCGAATTTCAAGGCGAAATTATCAACCAAGAAGGCTGGTTTACAGCTTTTAATCCCGTCTCCAAAGACGAATTTCGGGTCGAAATCGAAGGCTATAATGCCTCTGTTCCTTTTTGGATTGCCGACCATCTCATTGAGAAATTGTCGTCAAAACTAGGCTACGAGTTTTTTATTGATGTACGCGGTTCTGAAGACCCCATCAACGCCAATTTGCCCAAAGTCTATGGTGGAGGCCCTTCGCGCGACGGGGGAGCGTATGGCTTAGAAACAATTTTTGAGTGCCTCCAGTACGCCTCCAATCCTTCGTTGTACGACCGTTGGAAAACCGAATTTGGGGACAAAAATACGCCCGATTTGATTGACTTGATTTTGTGGCACGCGGAGTTTGCCTATGCCCACGTGGCGTACCAAGGCCCTGTGGGCACTCGCCACGGCTCACTCGGCTACGAAGGACAACCGCGCATGAATTACGATTATTGGAACCTGCTCGACCAACTTTCGGTCGTTTGTGCCGCTTACCATGATTTTCTAAAGCCCTATTTGCCCCGCGAAAAATACCTCAAGTACCGACAAGTCTGCCATGAAAAATGGACGCAGTACGACCGCCACAAAGTAGTGCGCTACTGGACGTACAGCAACAAATGGGTGGATGCAGGTTTTCAGGAATTCAACGAAATGGGCAATGCCTACGGGCAGTCGGTGTTCAGCAATTTGTTCATGTATTTGTGCGAAAAAAACGAACCCGATGGCAAGCCGCAACAGTACCTCGCGTGGGCGCAAGAAAGTGCCAAAGACATCATCCAACACTGGGATTTCAACAACCCCCGCCACATGTGGTGGATTCGGAACGCCGAGCATATCACGCCGCAAGCGTTGGCCTATTTTTTACTGATTGCTCCCGAGCACGCCCCCCAAGGCACGAAGGAAAAATTGCAGGCTTGGGCTACGCACATGCACCAAAAAACCAGTAATTTTTGGAAATACCGCGTCCACAGCGAAACCGAATGGGCTCACCCCAAAACCAAGGAATTGGGCGGTGCTCCTGCCTTGGGTGGGTCGATGTTTGCCGTGGCGCATTTGCTCAACGACCGCCGCTTGCGCGACATCGGGTGGGCACAAGTCGATTTTGTGTTTGGGGTAAATCCCGTAGGTGCGCATTTGAGTAACAAAAGTCCCGAACGACTAGCTATCAATGGTTATTGGGAAGGCGTCGAGAAAGGTTGGCCGTCGGCTCATCCCAATGGCTACGGAATGCTGGGCAAAGTGCGCGGCACGCTTGATGGCTCACCGCTCGACAAAGATTTTCAGAAATCAGCCACTACCACTCCGACGGGCAACGACCCCAAAGACTTGATTGGCAAAGATGCTTATGCCACCGAAGGCTGGTGTGTTTCGAACCGAGGCTGGCAGGCCACGCTGACGTTTTCGACGCTGGGTAGTCACCGAGTGACCCTTTTGGATGCTTCCGAAAAAGAAATCAAGCAAACCAAGGCGGGACAAACGGTAACTATTGAGCTAAAAGCCGCTTTGAACATGGACTGGAATAAGGTCGAGAAGGGGCTTGTCACGTTGAAAATAAACGGCAAAAAAAACGATACGTTAGAGGTAACCGAAACGGGTGAAAACACGGGTATTTTTAGGGCTACCTACAAAATCCCAACCGACTGTCGTTCGTTGGAAGTTGCCTACGGAACATTGGGTTTTGCCAAAAAAGTAGCGCTTTTAATCAAATGAATTAAACAAAGTTGAGTGACAAAAAACAATACGATGACCAAAACAATACGCACCTTATTGGCAGTGGTTTTCTCAATGATGTATGGGGAAATATGGGCTCAGAAAGCCTTGGTTTTAGAAAACTCATCGGTGAAAATTCGCTGGGAAAACAGCGCGGCAGGTTGGCAAATCAAAGCGTTATCGGTTAAAAAAGGCAGTAAGTGGGTGCCATTAAAAACGCCTTCGGGAGAAGGCACGTTGCTATTCAGCACCGAAAAACCCAAGCTAGAGTCAGACTCCGTTTTTAAGAGCATTACGGGCAATAAGTTTCCCGAAGATGCCTACCATTACCAAACCAAACAGTGGGCAGAAAGTACCAACCCCGTCTCGCTCAATACGGCAGGAACTGCGGCTCATTTTTACCCTCAAAAAGGGATACAAAACGCACCCAATCAGCTGACGTTTGAGCACGAAACCGAAAAGGCACGTGTGCGCTCTACCTGGCGTTTTGACCCTAAATTTCCCAACGACGTCCTCGTAACGCAAACGCTCACGTCCAAGCAAGCGGGCTATTTTTCGTTGGCTACCCCAACGTTGAGCTCCATCAGCGAGGCTGACATGGCCTGGGCGGCTGTTCCTGGGTATTTTCAGGGAAACTACATGCAACCCAATTTTGCCTTGGCGTATGCCTACGGGCATGGGGTTCCGACGTTGCCCGTGGTCTATCGCGAGCGCTCGGCCAGCACGCTTAGCCCACTCGTCACGATCAAAACAGGCATTACGGTTTCGGTCATTCCTGACCCCGATTACTGTCGTGACCCTTGGGCCAAAGACAAGCTAACCCTCCACGATTGGAATATTGGACTTTCTCACAAAAACCGCAAAGCGCAGTTAGCGCCTACGTTGTATTATCCCGTTTTGGGCGAGCCGAAATCCGACCTAAAAGCGGGCGAAACCGTCACATTTTCATTTCGTTATAGCCTGTCGGAAGGCGATTGGTTTAGCATGATTAATCACGCCGCCTATGACATTTACCAACTCAAACAAACCTTGGAGCTTCGCCAAAGTAAGCAGTCGCTGACCGACCGCATCCAAAAAATGCACCATTATTTGACCAATCCGAAAACAGCACTTTGGAACATTGAAGAATACAAAGGATTGAAAATTGGGGCGCAGTCGTACTTGGGGGGCGTGGTAGGTTCGCAGCGCGACGCCATGAAAAACTCCGACTACGGCGCTATTTGGATGCTGGCCAACGCCACCAGAGACACCCTGCTTACCAAAAATGTACTTCCTTACGCCCTCAATTTTAAATTTACCCAGCAAATCACCGAGCCAGGTTTCTTCAACGGGGCGTTGGCGGGTCAGTATTATTTGGCTAAACGAAAAAAATTCACGGAGGAGTGGGGTGAGGTAGTTGAACCCATCGCAGTGACGTATTACACTATGCTCGATTTGGGTAATATTTTATTGTTCGAGCCCGATAATCAACCACTTAGAGAGCGTCTTCAAGCAGGGGCTGAATGGTTGTTAAAGACCCAAAAAGCCAACGGAAGTTGGAGTGTTGCCTACGACCGCAAAACCGAACAAGAGGCTTTCCTCGACATCCAAGACGTACGTCCTACGTTTTATGGGTTGTTGGTGGCGTATCGTATATTGAAAGACCCCAAGTACCTCGCGGCGGCGCAAAAAGGGGCGGATTGGTTGGTGAAAAATGCGGTCGAAAAGGGAAGTTTTCTGGGCGTATGCGGCGATGCCCGCTACGCTCCCGACTTTGCCACGGCGCAGTCGGCACAAGCATTGCTGGATTTGTACGACATTACACAAAATCCTACCTACAAAACCGCTGCTATCCAAGCCGCCAAAGTCTATACCACGTCGATTTATACCCACCCTATTCCGAATCGTACCTTAAAAACTGTCAACGGTACTCAGCGCGAGGATTGGGAGATTTCGCAAGTAGGTTTGAGTTTTGAACACGGCGGGATTTTTGGCTCATCCAATGCCCACGGGCCTATCCAACTGGCAAGTCATGCGGGCTTGTTTATTAGGATGTACCAACTGACTAACGAACGTATTTTCGCAGATTTAGCCCGCTCGGCCGCTTGGGGGCGCGATGCGTTTGTCGAACCCAAAACCAGCGTAGCTTCCTATTATTGGCGGGTGATGAACCAAGGTTCGGGGCCATATCCGCACCACGCTTGGTGGCAAATCGGCTGGCTTACCGACTACCTCATGTCAGAGGCAGAATTACGTTCGGGTCGGCAAGTTACATTCCCGCGCGGTTTTGTGACGCCCAAAGTGGGGCCGCATCAGAGTTACGGTTTTGCACCTGGCGTAATCAATGGCCAAAAAGCATGGTTGAAAATTGACGAAAACCTGGTCAAAATTGACAATCCTACGGTCGATTACCTCTTGGCAGAGTCGGAGAAGAAAGATACGCTTTTTGTGATTTTGTTAAACAATTGCTTGCAATCCACTGATTTTCAAATTACTATCAACGGAAAGCCTTACAAAAAGCAATTGGCAGGTGCAGGCTTTGAAGTGATGACTGTGGCGAAGTAAGTGACCATTTCAAGACTTCTTGATAGGAAGCGGTACTTTTTTAAGTATTTCGTTTGCTTTTTCTAATTTAGGAGCTGTGGCTACTTTAAGAGCATGGTGAATTCTTTCCCATTCTTTCTCGTCAAGCACTGTCTTAGTCGTTTTCATAAAGGATTAATTTAAAGTGAAATATCTCATTTTATTTTCTATTAATCAAAAATAGCATCCATTTTCAAAATCTAACATACTTTAGACGCTTGAACTCACTGATTGATACCGCCGTCATCTTTATTTTCTCGGCTTTTGTGCTCGGAATTGGGATGCTGTTTGCCCGCACGGGGCGCAACCTCAAGTCCTTTTTTGCGGGAGGAGAAGCCGTGCCTTGGTTCATTGGTGGACTGTCGCTATTCATGTCCTTTTTTTCCGCAGGTACGTTCGTGGCGTGGGGGTCAATTGCCTACAAACACGGCTGGGTAGCCGTTACGATTCAATGGACGATGTGCATTGGAGCCATTGTAACGGGCTTGTTTTTATCTCCACGTTGGCGCGCTACGGGCAACCTCACAGCGGCAGAGTTTATCCGCGAACGCCTCGGCGAACGCGTCCAGAAAACTTATATTGGCATTTTTACCTTGGTGTCAGTTTTTATCAAAGGGTCGGTGCTGTACCCCGTGGCTAAGCTGGTGAGTGTTTCGTTAGGCTTTCCCCTGATTGAGTCCACCATCGTGTTGGGAGTTTTTATGATTGCTTACACGGCCGTTGGCGGGCTGTGGGCAGTGATGGTCACGGACATCTTGCAGTTTGTTATTTTGACGGCAGCGGTGTTTATTTTGCTTCCATTGTCGCTCAGTAAAGTCGGTGGTTTTGAGAGTTTTACCCAGCAAGTGCCCGATGATTTTTTCAACCTTCTTCACGGCGAATACACCTTCGGGTTTGTGATGGCTTTTGTGTTTTACCACATTGCGTACATTGGCGGCAACTGGACGTTTGTTCAACGTTATACCAGTGTCGATAGCCCTAAATCGGCCCGTAAAGTCGCATTTTTGTTTGCGGCGTTGTATTTCATCAGTCCCATGATTTGGATGTTGCCTCCGATGATTTATCGGGCTTTGAACCCTAGTTTGGAAGGATTAGACACCGAAAACGCCTACCTGATGATTTGCAAGGCTGTTTTGCCGCCAGGCTTGCTTGGCTTGATGCTCACGGGAATGTACTTCTCGACTTCTGCCAGTGCCAATACGACCCTTAACGTCGTTTCGGCCGTTTTTACCAATGATATTTACAAAGGTTTTATCAATCCTCAAGCCTCTGACGAACAACTCATTAAGGTAGCAAGACGCTCATCGTGGGGATTTGGGCTGGGGATGATTGTGATTGCCTTGTTGGTGCCTGCCGCGGGCGGGATTGTCGAGGTAGTACTGAGCATTTCGGCCATTTCGGGTGGGCCGCTGCTGGCTCCACCGCTTTGGGCGTTGTTTTCCAAACGTATCAACGGCAAAACCACCTTCTGGATTACGATTATTGGCCTGACCGTCAACCTGTTCTTTAAAGTGTTGTCTCCTTGGTTATTAGATTTTAAACTAAGCCGAGCCGTCGAAACCATCGTGGGCATTGGTCTGCCGTTGGTGTTACTTTTAGTTTATGAATTGTACGCCCGCTCAAAAGGACTCATAGCCGAAGAATACGAATCGTACCTGACCTCCAAAGCGACGCGTAAGGCCGAAAAGCTCGCTGAAACCGAAGAAGAAGCGACCGAAGTAAAACGCCAAAACCGCTTCGGAATGCAGGTCATTGCGGGAGCGTTGGTGTTTGTCGCAGTTGTATTGCTGGGATTAAGTGCTTTTGCAACATCGGGCGGAATGTTCACGGCGGGGATTGCAGTGGCAGTTTTGTTAGGAGCCATTATTCCGTGGCGTGCTGCTAGACGAATTACCGTCATGGGAGAAAAAATAGAGGAAGTCAGTCAGGGCTGAAGCCCGCCCATTGGGTCACTTAGCCCCTTCTCTAACCCCATGGCTTTAGCCTGGGGTAATGCAAATAAATAAAAATAGGCTTTAGCCCTGATAATCAATACATATCACACATGAAATTAACAAGTTTATTTTTCTTACTATCATTTTCAGCTTTTGCCCAATTTAGCATTCGTCACTCCGACGCCATTCCGTTGCATGGACAATGGTCGTTTGCCATGGATACGCGAGAAGTCGGAGCGACTAAAGGCTGGTACAAAGACAACTACGCCGTAGGAGCGTGGGACAAAGTGAGCGTGCCTCACTGTTTTTCGGTGGACCCGCGCTATCAGTTTTACACAGGAACCGTCTGGTACCGCAAGTCGTTTCCGTGGCAAGTGCAGTCGGGTAAACGTATTTTGTTGCACTTTGATGCAGCTTATTATGCCACAACCGTTTGGGTCAACAACCAAAAAATTGGAACGCACGAAGGTGGCTATACGCCGTTTCATTTTGACATTACTGACTACCTAAAATCGGGCGATAACATACTGGCTGTTTCTGTCAATAACGATACGTGGCAAACGGGCTCTATTCCTGGCGCGAAAGACAACGGCAATGCCAACGACCCTTTTCCAGGGTGGATTAACTACGGAGGATTAGTTCGCCCCGTTTATCTAACCATTGAGCCCGAACTATACCTCGAAAACCTTAAAATTGACGCTCAGCCCGACTTAGCGACGGGAACGGCGACCCTCCGCTTGCAAGCCCGCGTCCGCAACGCTTCTTCCCAAACCCAAAATCCCAAACTCGCTACTTCCGTTTTGTTGGGAAATCAAGCCTTAAAATTGGTTTGGAAAAATGCTTCAACCTCCGTTGGTGCTGGCAAAACGGGGCTGCTGGAAGCCGAAACTTCACTCAAAGCCGCCGATGTAAAATTGTGGAGTATCGACTCGCCTCAGCTTTATCAGCTTCAAGCCGTGGCAGGTAGCGATACCCTTTCAAGCTCGTTTGGAATTCGTAAAGTAGAAGTTAAAAATGCCCAATTGCTCCTCAACGGACAACCTATTCGCTTGGCGGGCGGGAATCGGGTGGTTGATTACCCAAGTTTGGGCTCGTTAGAACCTGATTGGTTGGTCGAAAAAGATTTTCGCTTGATGAAAGAAGCGGGAATGGAGTTTCATCGCCTGACCCACTATACCCCCAGCGAAACGTTTTACGACTTGGCCGACCGCTACGGGATGCTTATTATTACGGAAGCGGGCAACTGGCAACTGACGCCTGCTCAGATGGATAATGACACCATTCGTCAGAAGTTCAAACAGCAGTTTCGAGAAATGGCCGAACGCGACTGGAATCATCCCAGCGTGATTGCGTACAGCGTTGGGAATGAATATTTGTCCGAAACACCTTCGGGACAACGTTGGACCAAAGACATGATGGTTTATGGCAAAAGCCTTGACCCCAGTCGTTTGTTTACCTTCGCTTCCATGCGTCTGAATATTTTACCCGCCAAACCTGAAGACGAAGCTACTCAATACTGCGATTTTGTATCGACCAATACTTATGGCAACCATGCCAAGATATTTGACCACATCCACGCACTGTACCCCGACAAGCCCATTCTCATCAGCGAGTGGGGAGTCCGCGCCGATACGCCCACGGGCGAAGCAGGGCAAGTCAGCCATTTGGAAAAGGTGATGGCTGAGATTCGCCAGCGTCCATACATCGTGGGCGCTTCGTGGTGGTCTTTTAATGATTACCAAAGCCGACACGTAGGTACGAACCCCAACGGCTATCGTCCGTGGGGGTTGGTGGGGCCAGAGCGCAACAAGCGTCCCCTTTACCACGCCCATCGCCGTGAAATGTCGCCCGTTACGCTCGAAAAAGTACGTTTTCAGGGAGGAGGGCAAGGTATTCATCAGTTGGTTATTCGGGTCAAAAACCGCAGCGACTTTCCTGCCTATGCGTTGAAAAACTACACATTAAAAGCGGGCGAAGCCACTTTTAACGTCCCCGATTTAGCCCCAGGACAAAGTGTCGAAATAACGCTTCCTGTACGTGGTTTTGAACAAAAACTCACGCTGGAAGTCGTCAAACCGACGGGCTATTCGGTCATCAGTGAGACCTTTGAATTAAAATAGATGCTAGATAGACATTCCAAGTTTCCAAAACTTGGAATGTCTGACAAGGATTCGGTCATCAGTGAGACCTTTGAATTAAAATAGATTTCAGACCTGTAAGCCGGGCCGCCGGAGCGGTTTTGAAAACCTTACAGGTCTCATAACAAATAACTTTTGCAAACAAGCATGATAAAAGCAGAAGCCATAGAAAAAAGAGCTCCAAAAAGTGTTCACTATCATACCGATTTGGTCGTTGTAGGCGGAGGATTGTCGGGGCTGTGTGGTGCCATTACCGCCGCGCGCGCTGGAATCAAGGTCGTATTGGTCACCGATCGCCCCGTATTGGGCGGCAACGCGTCCAGTGAAGTTCGGCTGTGGGTGTTAGGAGCCACCTCCCACATGGGCAACAACAACCGCTGGGCGCGCGAAGGCGGCGTTCTCGACGAATTGTTGGTAGAAAACATGTACCGCAATCCCGACAGCAATCCGCTTATTTTTGACACCATTTTGCTCGAAAAAGCCATCAACGAACCCAATATCACGCTTTTGCTCAACACGAGCGTTTACGAAGTGGAAAAATCGGGGCCAGATACGATTTCGAAAATTCACGGGTTTTGTTCCCAAAACTCCACGCATTACGAACTCTCTGCACCGCTCTTCTGTGACGCGTCGGGCGACGGAATCGTAGGTTTTCTGGCAGGCGCGGCCTTTCGGATGGGGGCCGAATCTCGGGAAGAGTTTGGGGAAAAATTTGCGCCTTCCCAAGAATACGGCGAGCTGCTGGGACATAGCCTTTATTTTTATTCCAAAAACGCAGGTAAGCCCGTCAAATTTGTCGCGCCGAGTTTTGCCCACGATGTTACCCAAAAAGTCCCCAAATTCCGTTCTTTCAATGCCAACGAGTTTGGCTGTAAACTTTGGTGGGTCGAATACGGCGGTCGCCTCGATACCGTCCACGACACCGAAACCATCAAATGGGAGCTCTGGAAAGTGATTTATGGCGTTTGGGACTACATCAAAAACTCAGGAAAGTTTCCCGAAGCCGAAAATCTTACCCTTGAGTGGGTGGGGCAAATCCCTGGGAAACGCGAAAGTCGTCGCTTTGAGGGCGATTATATGCTGATTCAGCAAGACATAGTAGAGCAACGGACGCATTACGATGATGTGGCTTTGGGCGGCTGGTCTATCGACCTGCACCCTGCTGATGGTGTTTTTTCCGAAATTGGACAATCGAGTTGTAATCAGTGGCACAGCAAGGGCATTTACGGCATTCCGTACCGCTGTTTTTATTCACGCAACATCAACAACCTGTTCCTCGCGGGGCGCATCATTTCGGCCAGTCACGTGGCCTTTGCGTCGTCGCGCGTGATGGCTACGAGTGCGCACGTTGGGCAAGCCGTGGGAATGGCTGCAAAATTGTGCATCGAAAAAGGACTTTTGCCTCGTCAGCTTTCTGAGAAGCAACATATTGCGTCTCTACAGCAAGCATTGCTAAAAACGGGACAGCACATCCCTCAACTTCGCCTAAAAGACGACCAAGATTTAGTACAAACGGCCATCCTTTCGGCCAGCAGCGAGTTGGTGTTAGATGAATTATTACCGTCGGGTGAACCCCAACCGATGGTCTTTTCGGTGGCTCAAATGATTCCTTTCTCCAATGCGCCTTTAGGAAAAGTGATTCTCCATCCCTACGCCGACGAACCGACCGAGCTTCAAATCGAACTGCGGGTTTCGAGTAAGGCCGATAATCATACGCCTGATGTAACGCTTTGTCAACAAACCATTTCATTGCAAAAAGGCCGCAACTGTGTGCATTTGGCGTTTGATGAGGCTGACTATCGTCCCCAACTCAATCAACTTCGGGTCGCCCAATCCGAAAGTCCACTGGGCTACGCGTTTATGACCATCCTGAAAAATGAGAAAGTACGCTTACAATACTCAGACCAACGAATAACGGGCTTACTGACTGTCTTCAATCAAATCAACGAAGCGGTTTCTAACTACGGAAAACAGGAGCCTACGCAAGACATCGGCGTGGATACGTTCGAGTTTTGGTGTCCACAGCGCCGTCCTGCGGGTAAAAATTTATCCTTAAAGTTCGAGCCACCTCTAAGCCTATTTCAAGCCAATCACCTAAGCAATGGCCTTCAACGGCCTACTTGTCAGCCCAATGCTTGGGTCTCTAGTCCAACAGACGCACACCCAACAGTGCAGCTCTCGTGGGACAGTCCCCAGCAGATTCGGGAGCTTGTCCTGCACTTTGATACCGATTTTGACCACCCGATGGAAACGGTCTTGATGTCGCACCCCGAAAATGAAATGCCGTTTTGTGTGAAAAATGTGCGGGTTCTCAACCAGCAACAAGAAGTCATTGCCGAAATCAAAGACAACCACCAAAGCCAACGCATCATTACGTTCCGCGAGCCGATTGAAACAACAACGCTCACGATTGAAGTAGAACATCCGTCAAACGTAGTTCCTGCGGCTTTGTTTGAAATTCGGTGTTATGGAGGCTGATGCGGAGTGGAGTAGCGAAAAAAGCATTTAGGGTTTATAAAAAAGGTGATTCTTTTAGGGAGTCGCCTTTTTATCTAGGTATCATCCTAAAATCATACTGTGCCTTTGATCCCATCTCTACCTTACAACAATTTTGAGTTTGTTGTCCATTCAAATAAGTATGATAGCCTCTGTATTTCAATGCCACGTTTGGGTCGCTGTTATAGTTGTTTATCAATTCAAATGAATGAAATTCTTTAGGAAGAACAATAACTATATTGTATTTCCCAGTGGAGTCCGTATATACAGTTTTTAAATCGCCACTAACAGAACTCCATACCCCCTTTTGGCCATAAACCATAATTTCCACATTAGGTACGGGTAATTGAGTGACATTGTCAATGACCGTACCAGATATAGTTGCTTGTCGATTTATAGTAGGGTCAAATGAACAGCTTTGTGCCAATAGAATAATACCAGCGGCGTATAGCCATGGCTTGATTAATGGTTTCATGTTCATACGTTGTTTTTTAGTGCGATTTTATTAAATCAGGGGTGTTTTATATACGTATATAAAAAGTTAACTATTTGGTTGTTAATTATTTGTGTGTGTGCTTTGCTTGTTAAATTTTGCCTGCAAGACGATTTCGCAATTTTTGATGGGCCTTTTGTTAAGGCTTTTAAATGCCCTGTTATCCTCTCACATAGGTATTTGAGTTGGCACTGCGAAATACCGCTTATTTGAGCGATTTATAGATACAGGGTAAAATATTACTGTATTTTTCATGATGCAGGTTGGTTAATCAATTTTTACAATTTTGTCAATGACAATGAAAGGAGCAGGGCCAGTGGTAAAAGTAGGACAGG
The DNA here is from genome assembly GCF_014195535.1 of Runella defluvii. Lineage (GTDB taxonomy): Bacteria > Bacteroidota > Bacteroidia > Cytophagales > Spirosomataceae > Runella > Runella defluvii. Next base: position 35,047 of record NZ_JACIBY010000013.1, read on the forward strand.
CATCACAGTTGAATATTCGTCCCCAAATTCGGTATTTAAAAGGTTGAGGCTTTCCCCTCACATAGGTATTTTCATAAGGTAATATTTTCTCTTCTTGAAAGGGACAAATAAGCGGTGCATCTCCTCCTTCAATGACAAAACCAGCACTTTGGTATAAATCAGCTCGTGCATCTTTGATAGTTTTGACGTAGCGGTAATGCCCATTATCTGGTCCACAAGCACTTGGGTCTTTTTTCTTACAACTCACGCTCATCAGCATTGCTACCGTAGCGTATAGAAATAGCTTGCTTAATGGTTTTATGTTCATACGTTGTTTTTTAGTGTAAAATTTTTTGTTGCAAAGTCAGAAGTTTTTCATAGGTTGCAGCGTGTAAAAGGGTAGATGGATATTCAAAGATACGTATTTTTTTAAGGTTAATGTTGTTTTTTAGTTATTTAGTAAACGGTAGATGAGTATTTGTATTGTTTAATTAGGTGTTAGATAAATAAACATAACTACGTTTTACTATGTATTGCCACTGTTGAAGTTTGGGGTGCATAGCTGTGGGAGAAGAGGGAGTGCGATGACAGTGAGACAGGGTGGGTGAGGGGAGCGTAAAAGCACCTTCGCACTAGCCTAGTTGGATAAACCTACTCCATTTTAGCAAATTCCTTTGTTAATTTGTGAGGAAAAACCGTTGAGGAGTGTTACGAAATTGTAAATTTGCATTTTATACACTTTAAACCGTAAGACTCCCTCTTCTAAACATCCTTGTATCAGATGCTTAACATTGTACTTTTTGGCCCTCCCGGTGCGGGCAAAGGCACCCAAGCGGCAAAGCTCATCGAGAAATACCAGCTATTTCACATTTCTACGGGAGATTTGTTCCGGATGCACATCAAAGAGCAAACCGAGCTCGGTAAGCGGGTGAAAGATTTGCTCGATAACGGGATTTTGGTTCCAGATTCCATCACCATCGATATGTTGGAAGAAGAAGTGCAAAAAAATCCTGACGCAAAAGGAATTATTTTTGACGGATTCCCCCGTACTGTTCCCCAAGCCGAAGCTCTCGATGCGTTTTTGGAGTCAAAAAACACCAATATCAAAGCCGTATTACAGCTGGATGTCAACGAAGAAGAATTGAAACGCCGTATTGCCGAACGCAAAAAAGTAAGCGGACGGGCCGATGACGACGAGGATAAACTGGTAAAGCGTATAGATGAATATTTCAACAAAACGGTTCACGTACTGCCTTATTATGAAGCCCAAGGCAAGCTGACGGTGGTGAACGGGATTGGCGAAATTGACCATATTTTTGGTCAACTTTGTGAGGCAATCGAGACCGAATAATAAATTTTAACGGGAGTTTCATACAGACTCTCCCTTTTCTTTCTCAACTTTGTAACTCGTGTGATGCCATTTAGGTCCATCACGCGAGTTTTTTATTTTACTATGGCAACTTCCAATTTTATAGATTACGTTAAAATAAACTGTCGCTCGGGAGCGGGTGGAGCAGGTTCTGCACACTTCCGACGTGAAAAATTTGTGGACAAAGGTGGCCCTGACGGTGGCGACGGCGGACGTGGTGGGCACATCATTATGAAAGCAAACTCGCAGCACTGGACGCTCCTCCACTTGAAGTACCGCAAGCACATCAAAGCGGAGGCTGGTGTAGGTGGCAGCGGGGCGCGTTGCAACGGAAAGCAAGGAAATGACGTCATCATAGAAGTACCGCTCGGAACCATCGCGCGCCACCCCGAAACTGGGGAGGTGATGGGCGAAGTAACCGAGCACGATCAGGAGGTGATTTTGTTAAAAGGAGGACGCGGTGGTTTAGGAAACTGGCATTTTAGATCAGCAACCAACCAAACGCCCCTCTACGCCCAACCTGGCGAACCCGGACAAGAAGAATGGATTGTTTTGGAGCTAAAACTCCTTGCCGATGTGGGATTGGTTGGGTTTCCAAACGCTGGAAAATCAACGTTGCTCTCGACGGTATCAGCGGCAAGACCCGAAATTGCCGATTATCCGTTCACAACGCTTGTCCCGAACCTCGGAGTGGTGGCTTACCGCGATTTTAAATCGTTTGTAATGGCCGATATTCCTGGGATTATTGAAGGGGCTTCGCAAGGAAAAGGACTAGGATTGCGCTTTTTGCGACACATCGAACGCAACTCTATTTTGTTGTTTTTGGTGCCCGCCACTAGCGAAAACGCAGGGGATGAATACCGTACCTTGCTTCGTGAATTAGAATTGTATGACCCAACTCTATTAGATAAGGAACGACTTTTGGCCATCTCGAAAATGGATTTAATTGACGACGAAGCCAAAGCTGATCTCATCAAAACACTTCCTACCGACATACCGTACGTATTTATTTCGGCGGTGATGCAAGAAGGAATAAACGAGCTGAAAGATTTGATTTGGAAGGTTTTAAATCCTTAAAATAAACATCCAATAAAATCAAAATAAGGTGGGTTAGTACCAAGCGTAAATAGCTATTTATTTGCGCTGTTACTAACCTTTTTTTTGCGGTAGTAAACATATATTCCACCATAAAGCTGAACAAATGAAATTTAGTAAAGCATACTTATTCTATTTTGTCAACTTTTTACTATGGCTCTTTCTACCACTTACTATAGTTGCCCAAATTAGCATTACGTTCCCTAGCAGTCGAATCGTTTTTCAGCGCGATAATGCAGGCAACGGAACGATTCCTATTACGGGGCAGTATGCTCAAAGCATCGACCGAGTGGAGGCACGTGTGGTGCCAATGGTCGGTGGGCAAGGAGAGCAAACCGACTGGCGAACTATCCAAGAAAATCCGCAAGGTGGGTTTTACTCAGGAAGTATTTCGGTCAGGGGAGGCTGGTATGAATTGCAAATCAGGGGAATGGCCAATGGAAATGTGGTAACTACTACCGAGCTTCAACGGGTGGGTGTCGGAGAAGTATTTGTCGTGGCAGGACAATCAAACGCCCAAGGTTTTTTCAACTACGGTGCACCTAGCCCTGGCGATGATCGCGTCAACTGCGTGAATTACTATAACGGTACGCACCAAAATAACTCCTTGCCTGCGCCGTCGTTTGTCAAGATGAGCGACAACAGCAATATAAGTCCGCGCGGGTTGTCTTCTTGGTGCTGGGGAAGGTTGGGAGATATTTTGACCAATCGGCTGAATGTCCCAGTGCTATTTTATAATGCAGGTTGGGAAGGAACTGCTTCCAAAAACTGGTCTGAAACCGTTGATGGAGGCACTACAAGTAGCATTTATATCAACGACACCTATCCACCTGGGCAACCCTATGCCAATTTACGTTTAGCCCTCAACTATTATGCAAGTCTTACAGGCGTGCGGGCAGTACTTTGGCACCAAGGCGAAGCCGATAATATTCTCAATACCAACGCCAACCTGTATGCGTCTAATTTGCAGACAGTCATCAACAAATCGCGGCAGCATTTTGGTAAAAATGTAGGTTGGGTAGTGGCAAGGGTTTCTCATTATAAAGGGAAAAATAGCCAAGAGGTGATTAACGGTCAAAATCAAACCGTTTTTAATACATCGGCTGCTTATTTTGGCCCTAATACCGATGAGGTTCAGATTCCGCGTCCTGATGGAGCTCACTTGCAAAATGGAGGATTATCAGATGCCGCCAACGTATGGGCTAATTCGCTCGATAATAATTTTTTTAATAATTGTTCTCCACAAACAGGTACTTATCCTTCTTTTTCGGTTCGTTGTGCGGGAGGAAATCAACTCAATATCAACGTTCAAGGGCCGTTTGTTTCGGTGCAGTGGAACAACGGTGCCACGGGGTCTTCTGCCAACTTTGGTCCAGGTACGTATCAGGCTACCGTCCGAGATGCCCAAGGAAATACCTATTTTACGCCTTCCATTACCGTTCCTAACAACCTACAAAGTGCTCCCGTTAGTATTGCGGTTGACGGGAAAGTTCCTCTTTGTCAAGGAAGTAGCATTGGCCTAACGTCGAGCAGCAGCATTGATAACAATTGGAGTACAGGAGCCACCAGCCAGCGTATTGATGTATCTTCGGGAGGAACATATACGGTGACTACTAGAAACCTGTATGGTTGTAGCAGTGCAGCCTCGTTTACCGTGAGTACCGTCAATTCGCCTCCGCCAGCCAAACCTACCATTAATGCGTCAGGAGCGCTTACTTTCTGTCAGGGTGGTTCGGTGAGCTTAACGGCCAGTGGTGCCAACGAATACCGCTGGTCAAACGGCGAGCGTGGCCAAACGATTGCCGCCCGTACGTCGGGAATTTATGAAGTACGGGTACTCGATAGCCAAGGTTGTACGTCGGAGCCTGCGAGTGTGGTGGTGGTAGTAAACACGCCACCTGCCGCCCCAAGTATTAGTGCTTCGGGTAACACCTCGTTTTGTGAAGGGGGAGAAGTGACATTATCTTCCAATTATTCGGCAGGAAATGTGTGGAGCAACGGCGAACAAGGCACTAGCATTAAAGTAACGACGTCGGGCACATATAATGTTCGTTTTAGGGATAACAATGGCTGCGATGCCATTTCTAACTCCATCAAAGTAACGGCTAATCCGCTTCCCGCCAAACCCGTGATTACGGCGGAGCGCCCACTTACGTTTTGTGAAGGCGATAGTACGGTTCTTACTTCTACCAATTCGGCCCAGTACAATTGGAGTAATGGAGCTCGTAATCGTCGCATCAGTATTTTACAAGCGGGGACTTTTACTGTGGCTATCACAGATGTCAATGGCTGTTCTTCACCTGTTTCTGACCCTGTTACTATTAAAACCAATCCGCTGCCAGCTGCCCCAACCATCAGCGCTGATCGGACGCCTACTATTTGTGAAAATGAAGTGATTACGCTAATTTCTTCTGCTCAAGCGGGCTACATTTGGAGCAATGGCCAGAATACAAGGACTGTGACGGTCAACCTCACGGGGCGTTATTCAGCACGCACGGTGGACGCCAATCAGTGCCAATCACCGTCTTCTAATGTCATTGCCGTAACCGTCAACCGCCTTCCTGACAAACCTACTATTACGGCACTTGGTGCCACAACTTTTTGTGTAGGTGGGCAAGTACAGTTGACAACCAATTATAGCTCGGGTCTTTCGTGGAGTAATTTTCAAACAACCCAAACGGTCACAGCCACTACTGGGGGCGACTACCGAGTGCGGTATCGGGATGGCAACAACTGTGAGGCCATTTCTGATCCATTTAAAGTAACGGTTCATCCTTTACCCACGGCTCCTTCGGTGATTAGTGAAAGACCTACGACTTTTTGCTTGTTTGATAATACGGTGCTCACCATTACCTCGGCGGGGAGTTCGTTTAAATGGAGTACGGGCGATGAAGGCCGAAGCATAAAAACGTACTCGGCGGGTAGTGTTACCGCCACCGTTTATGACCCAACCACGGGTTGTACTTCCCCTTCTTCAAACCCCATTAAGATTACGGTTAATCCGCTCCCTGAAAAACCGACCATCAATGTAACGGGCTCAACGACGATTTGTGCGGATAAATCTGTAACCCTCACCGCCTCACAAGCGGCGGGCTATCAGTGGTCTAACTCCGCAACGACGCAAAGTATCAATGCCAACGTGGCGGGAAATTACACGGTTGCCGTCAAAAATGAATTTGGCTGTTTTTCTTCGGCCTCTGATCCTATCACGGTTCGGGTGATTCAACTGCCTAATCCGCCATCCGTTATTGCTGAAGGGCGCACTACGTTCTGCGAAGGCGAACAAGTGGGGTTGAGGGTAGAAAGCCCCTATCAGGTGATTTGGAATACGGGCGAAACAACAAGTAGAATTATCGCCAAACAATCAGGTAATTACGCGGCTAGTATTCGTGATGAATCGGGCTGTCAGTCGCCATATACGGGTGCGGTTCGGGTGGAGGCTAAAACCCTGCCCGCTACGCCCGTCATTCAAAAATCGGGAATTTATGCCTTACAAGTGAGTAACCCGACCGAAGGCGCGACTTATGCTTGGACAAACAACGGCCAAGCCCTCAGCGAAACCGCCGCGACCATCCGAACGACACAAGCAGGAAGTTATACGGTGATTTCGTCGATTAAGCACAGTACTACGTTGACATGTACGTCCAAAGCATCGGCGGCGTATGAGTTTGTGCTGGAAAGTGGCAACGCCCGCATAGGTGTTTTTCCCAACCCAAGTACCGATGGAAATGTCACCATCGAAGCATTAGAAAATTTGAGCGATGTCACCATCATCGTCTATGACCAAACGGGGCGTACGTTGATGACCAAAACGTTTGCTAGTTTGGTAGGTCAACAAAAACTAGATTTGAGCGACCTGCCCTACGGAACGTATCATATCAAAGTCCGAACCCCAACATTTAACGAAAGTCAAAAAATTGTTTTAAGCCAACCATGAGATTATTTGCCCTAATTGGATTCCCGTTGACTCACTCTTTCTCAAAAAAATATTTTACCGAAAAATTTGAAAAAGAAGGCATCAGCGGATGCCGCTATGAGTTGTTAGAATTGCCGAATTACCAAGATTTTCCCCAACTCATTGCCGCACATCCCGATTTGGTTGGCCTCAACGTGACCATTCCGCACAAGCAAAACGTTATTCCTTTTTTGGATGAATTGGACGCGGCCTCTGCGGCGCGGATTGGGGCGGTCAATACCATTAAAATTCTTCCCAATGGGAAATTAAAAGGGTATAACACCGACTATTACGGTTTTCGGTCGTCGTTGGAGCAATGGCTCGACTCGTTGCAAAGAACGCCTGTCAATCTCAAAGCATTGGTATTAGGCAACGGAGGTGCTGCTAGGGCGGTTTTTGCAGCTTTGAACGACTTGCAAATTGCGTATCAGGTGGTTTCTCGTCAAAAAACTGAAACGACCATCAGCTACGATGACCTTACTGAGGAAGTTATCCACAGTCATTCGTTGATTATCAACACTTCGCCCGTTGGAACTTACCCCAAGGTAGAGGATTGCCCCGCGATTCCGTATCATTTATTGGGAGAGCAGCACCTTTTGTACGACTTGGTGTATAATCCTGCGGAAACGTTGTTTTTACAAAAAGGAAAAGAACAAAACGCCCAAACGCACAACGGCCTTCCGATGCTCCATCTACAGGCTGAAAAAGCGTGGGAAATCTGGAATGCAGCACAATAACTATATTTTCACCAGCGAGCGTCTCGGTTTTCGACAATGGCAGGACAGCGATGTGCCTCGGTTCGTGGCTATGAACCAGGACGCACGTGTGATGAAGTTTTTCCCAAACCTTCTTCCCGAAAACGAAACCCGCGAGATGGTCGAACGAATGAAAGCGCTCATCGACCAGCGTGGTTATAGTTGGTTTGCGGTGGACGAACTTTCGAGCGGTCAGTTTATTGGATTCATTGGCCTCAACCATCCTCGTTTTGAGAGTTTTTTTACACCTTGTTTGGAAATAGGCTGGCGGCTTCATCCCGATTTTTGGCACAAAGGCTATGCCACGGAAGGTGGTAATGCCTGTCTTGATTTTGCGTTTAATACCCTCAAAGTAGAAAAAGTATATGCCTTTACGGCTGATACCAACCAGCCTTCTGAGCAGGTAATGGTTCGACTCGGAATGACGAAGGTAGGTGAGTTTTTACATCCTCTTTTGCCTAATCATCCGTTGAGTAATCATGTATTGTATGTAACTTCGAAGCGGGTTGTGAGCAACTCTTGATACTTAATCGGGTTATGAGCAACCCTTAACACTTTTTTTATGATACGTCGCGAATTTCTCCAGCTTTCCGTAGGTCTTGTAGCGCTTGGTTGCCAACCACCTTCGACCAAGTCTTCCCGTCGATTGCGTTTTGCTGTGGCCTCCGATGGCCATTATGGGCAAGCAAAAACCGATTATAAAGCCTACCACGAAAACATCATTAAGTACTTTAAGCAAGAACGGGCTGAAAAAGGGCTTGATTTTGTGGTTTTTAACGGAGACTTATTTCACGATAACATTCAGTTTTTGCCCGAAGTCAAGCAGTACTTTGACCAATTGGGCTTTCCGTATTACGTTACTCGTGGCAACCACGACCACGTTACACCTGCTCAATGGCGCGAAACTTGGGGATATGACCTTAATCACAGCGTAGAAATTGGTAAAAATGCGATTATTTTGGCCGATACGTCCAACGAAAAAGGAGAATACCTTTGCCCTGATATTCCGTGGATTGACGCTCAATTGGCCAAATTTACCAAAAAAGAACACGTATTTTTGTTCATGCACATTCCTGCCAAGCTTTGGTCTGAGCACGGCACAACGTGCCCCGAATTAGAAAAAACGCTGGCTAAATATCCCAATCTCCGAGCCATGTTTCACGGGCATGACCACGCCATCGACATGGGTAAAACGCTTTCAAAACCTGCCTTTTTCGACGGGCATTTTGGTGGAAACTGGGGCGTTGACTACAAAGGTTACCGCATTGTAGAGGCCCGTAGCAGCAGCAGTTGCTACACGTTTCAGTGGAATCCCGAGAAACAATTAAAAATCAACGAGCAAGTATTTTAGATTTTGTCGAAACAAAGTGGGAAGGTAGCGTGTTATAAAAACGTTCGTCGTACCTTTGCAGCGACGGTCTAAGCAACCCATTTTTTTATCCACGTCTAATTCTGCTCCAACAGCATGAAGACTTTCCAAATACCCGAATTTTATCGTAGTCGGATTATCACTCCTATCAAAGAGCTACGTCGCAAAAACGACAAGTTGAAGCGCGATTTGTCGCCGACCGTGCTGGATTTCGGGTCGGTGAAGTTTCTCATTGCGCGGCATTTTGGGTTTTGCTACGGCGTCGAAAACGCCATCGAAATCGCCTACCGGGCCATCGAAGAAAATCCTGATAAGCGTATCTTTTTGTTGAGCGAAATGATTCATAATCCTGACGTTAATCGGGATTTATTGGAACGTGGCGTGCGTTTTTTGATGGAAACCACTGGCCGTCAAATCATTCCTTGGGAAGAATTAAAGTCGGACGACATCGTTGTTGTTCCTGCTTTTGGAACGACCATCGAAATCCAAAATCGCTTGCAACTTCTTGGCATCGACGCCTACAAATACGATACTACTTGCCCGTTTGTGGAAAAAGTGTGGAACCGCGCCGCCCAAATCGGTCAGAAAAATTATACGATTGTCGTACACGGAAAACCGTTACACGAAGAAACGCGGGCTACGTTTTCGCATAGTAAAGAGGATGCTCCCACGGTTATTGTTAAAAACCAAAAACAAGCCGAACGCCTGGCCCGTTACATTACGGGAGAGGCCAATAAAGAAGAATTTTTTGAGGAGTTTAGTGGGCAATATTCCGTAGGTTTTGACCCAGAACAAGATTTGCAACGCATTGGAGTTGTCAACCAAACAACGATGCTCGCTTCGGATACGCAGGGAATTGCGGATTATCTTAAGCAGGTAATGATAAAACATTTCGACCTTGCCCCGCACGAAGTAGAAAGTCGTTTTGCCAACACGCGCGATACCCTTTGCTACGCCACCAACGACAATCAAGATGCGACCTACGCTTTGTTGAAAGAACAAGCTGATTTTGTGTTGATTGCAGGCGGCTATAATAGCTCCAATACTTCCCACATTGTAGAACTTTGTGAGACCAAATTTCCAACGTATTTTATTGAGTCGGCCAACAAAATTTTGGATCGCAACCTCATCAAACACTACGACTTACACCGAAAGAAAGAAAAAGTCACCGAAAACTTCATTCCAGATAAAGATTCGGTGACTGTCATGCTCACTTGCGGGGCGTCTTGCCCTGATGCCATCATTGAAGGCGTCTTGACGCGGGTGTTGTCCTTTTTTCCCGATGCCCGTTCGTTGGACGAAGTAATGGGAGAGGTGTTGTAAGGTCGAACAAAAACATTACGGTTTTTCTACCCGAAACGTTTTTGTTTGGGTAAACGTCCGCCCAAACATGTCTTTGGCACGAACTTCAATCGTGTGCGTACCTTCTACTTTGGTATTTGGAAATGCCACCGACCACAAGTGCGTTGACTTGACGGGATTGCTTGGCCGACGTCCTGGCATCAACTTCTCCGAGGCATCCCAGCGGTAAAGAGCCGCCACATAGCGAGGGTCGGCTTCCCGTGTGTAGGTCATGGGTTTCCAATCGCCGTTATCGAGGCGGTATTCAACCACATCTTTTTCACTTCCCATAAAAAAGTTGGCATACACTTTGGCCGCCGTTCCACGGTCAGACGGAATGACGTTTGGCGCATAAATATCAATCTGATAATCGCTAGGTTTGCCCACCACTTTGTAGTCGATGGTATATTGATTGCCGTTGAAATTTAGGAAAACGTAGCCCTTGGGTGTGCCATCGCGCATGGTAGAAGCAGGGACGCCCTGGTCATTTTTTTCGCCCGAATACCAGTCGCCCGAGGTTGTGCCAACGTTAAATTCATAGAAAGGTTTAGCGCCTTGCCATCCCTCTTTTGCACCGAAAAAGTTTTGTTGCTGGAAGTGCGTGTGGGCCGAAAGTGCGAGTGTATTGGGATAGTCTTTGAGGATAGAAAAAAGACGTTGGCGGTCTTCCAAACGAAACGATTCTCCCTCTAATTCCAAAGGAATATGGAATGCTAAAACCACCAAATTTTCTTTAGGAACAAACTTGAGGTCATTTTCTACAAAATCGAGCTGGTCTTTGCGGAAGCCACCCCAATAGCCCTTGCCGTCGCGCGGGTCAGGATAGAGGATGTCGTCAAGCACGATAAAATGGACTTTGCCGTAATTGAACGAATAATTGACGGGGCCTAAATGCGATTGAAACGCCTCGTTGGCATGTTCGTCTTGGGTCACGTCGTAGTTCATGTCGTGGTTGCCTGTAAGATTATACCACGGAAGTCCCACTTTTCGAATCGTTTCTTTGTACGCTTGGTGAAGGTCGAGGTTGTCGCCCACCAAATCGCCCAGACTCAACCCAAAAGCGACCTCTTTGATGCCTGCTACCTCTTGGACAACCCCTTTTTCAAAGTGTTTTATTTCGTCTAAAGTATAGGGTTGTGGGTCACCAAAAATGAGGGCTTTGAAGTTATCGGCTTCGGGAGAGGCCGTCAAGGCAAAATCCAATGAAGCAGGAAGTGCACCCGTTGGTGCTGCTCCTTTGTACTTCAATTCGGGTGCACCTTTGGGTTTGTGCAAATAGTAAGATTTGGGGAGGTTGTTTTCGTCCAAGGCTACTTTATAACCTGTGGGTTTGATGACAAAGAAGATATTATCGTCGCCAACGGGCAACTGATATTCACCCTTTGCGTTGGTAAGCACCACGTCTGTACCGTTGGAAACGGCAACGTTGGCAATGCCTTTTTCTTTTTTGTCTTTCTTAAAATTGCCATTTAGGTCTTCGTAAACAATTCCTTTGGCAACATTTTGGGCCGTAGCCGTGCCGAGCAGGAACGTGGATAAGAGCAGGAGTGTAAATTTGTTCATAGGGGAGAGGTTTGATTGAAACGGGGATAATTAACTGCAAAAGAACAATTGGTATGTTAACTCATGATGAAGGCAGGATTATTATACGCGCTAACCCATAAAAAAAGGCAGCTTTTGAGGGCTGCCTTGGGGTTTCGCGCGGAAGGTTTACCAGTTGATACCTGACTCTCCAAATCCTAACTTCCTAGTAAACTGCGACGAAAGCTTTGACTTACTTGAGATATAACGCACACTGGCTCCAATGAAGGGGGCAATGTTTGGGTTCTGAGTTCCGAGGTTTTCGCGAGCGGCATTGAAGGTGCGGATTTGGCGGAAGGTGCCCAAACCAGCCTCTAACGACACATTGAAAACGGTAAATAAGTGTGCATTGGCGGCAACCGAAAATTTCACCTGCTGGTAATTGCTCCGTCGGAGCATTTTTTCTACACTGGTTACTTGTTGAAAACCACCACTATAACCGTCGAATGCTCCAATCATGTCGAAGTTTAGCCATTCATTGAAACGGTAGTTGACATCAGCACGAAACGGCAACAACGCCGACACGCGCCATTGTTTGTTGATGCGTTTATTAATACCGAAAACGGGTACAAAGCGAATTTTTTGGTTATAAATCAGCACCGTTCCGTAAGCGATTTGGGTATGGATTCCTAAAATTCGCATCCGCGCCCCTCCGCCCCAAAAGAAAGGCTGAGGTGTAAAAAACGTCTCGTTTGACTCCGTTAGTCCCAGACCACCGCCATAAATCCACAGGCGGTCGCGGAGGCTGGCTTGAAGCATCAACACACCCGCAGAAAACGTTTTGTAGCCATTGTCGGGCGTGATGGTACTGTTGATACTTGGGTTGATTTGTGACGCATTGGCCAACATCAAAAAGTGACGGGCGCGTAAGTCCAGTTTTTTACGAAGACTAAATGCCACATCCACTTCGCTGCGGAGTGGAATGATGGCATTGAACGACGTTCTAGTAAGCCCAAAACGTTGATTGTTTCCCATATTGGCATCGGCCATCATATCGGCGCGAAGCGTAGCATTGGGGTAAAAAAGACGACTCAAAGCAAAGTGCTGGGCGCGAGCGTGGGGAAAAATGAAAATCAAGAAAAAAGGAACGCACAAACGCAGTCTGGTCATAAAAATGTCATTTGGTGGAATTAACGTGTAAAAATGCACGATATTGCAAAAAAACTCAATTTAGGCAAATGTGAGGAGGGTTGCTAACGTGAGGAGGGTTGCTCACAACCCGACCGATTTGGAATGTCGAGTGCAGAGGGTAGAATGTCGAATGTGAGGAGGGGGGGTAATGTGAGGAGGGCTGCTAACGTGTGGAGGGTTGCTCACAACCCGACCGATTTGGAATGTCGAGTGCAGAGTGTAGAATGTCGAATGTGAGGAGGGGCGTTAATGTGTGGAGGGTTGCTAACGTGAGGAGGGTTGCTCACAACCCGACCGATTTGGAATGTCGAGTTTAGAGTGCAGAATGTCGAATGTGGGAAGGGGGGGGAATGTGAGGAGGGTTGCTCACAACCCGACCGATTTGGAATGTCGAGTGTAGAATGTCGAATGGGAGGAGGGGTGTTAATGTGAGGAGGGTTGCTAACGTGTGGAGGGTTGCTTACAACCCGACCGAATATGGGGCTCGCAACCCGATGAGTAAAAACAAGAAATAGATACTTCCTATCGTCAGCATGACAGGGAATTCTAAAGAAAAAACAGGAAACCGAATATAAATGAACCTAACCAATAAAGTTGTTTGGATAACGGGGGCTTCGTCGGGAATTGGCGAGGCTTTGGCCCATGAATTTGCCAAAGAAGGTGCCAAACTAGTGCTTTCAGCACGGCGTCTCGAAGAACTGGAGCGCGTCAAACGAGAATTATCTTTGCCAGAAAACGCGGTGATGACACTGCCGATTGACATGCTTCGCCCCGAAGAATTTGCGGCTAAAACTCAGAGCGTATTGGCGCATTTTGGTCGTATCGACGTGCTGGTACCCAACGCAGGAGTAAGTCAGCGCGAAAAGTTTTTGGACATTGCCCCTGCTGATTTTAAGCGATTGATGGATACCAATTTTACGAACCTTGTCCTGCTCACGCGCGAAGTCCTGCCGCATTTGTTGGCACAAAAATCGGGAGGAATACTGGTAACAAGCAGCGTAAGTGGCAAAATTGGTACGTCATTTCGCACGTTTTACAGTGCTTCCAAACACGCCATTCAAGGTTTTTTTGATTCGTTGCGCGGGGAAGTATGGCAAGAAGGAGTGCAGGTGACGATTGTGTGTCCTGGCTATATCAAAACCAATATTTCGTACAATGCCATTGGAAAAGACGGAAAACCCTTTGGCAAGATGGACGAAAACCAAGCCAAAGGGATTCCAGCCGATGTGTGTGCGCGTAAAATGATCGCAGCCTTCAAAGCAGGAAAGCGTGAGGTTGTTATTGCAGGTTTTATGGAAACCCTTGGCACGTACCTCAAGCGTTTTGCGCCAGCGTTGTTGTGGCAGTTTACCAAAAATTACAGTATCAAATCCGTTGACCAATAGTTGATTACCAATTGAGCAAGGCTGTTACGGCGTCATCGCCGATGGCCGCATTGCTAGGGCGTGGGTGGTCGGCGTTGAATACTTCCAACAGCTTACGGTCGAGCAGTTGCGCATTACTTTCGTCGATATTGCCATCGGCCTTGGTCACTTTCGAAATATCTAAACGTAGGTGTTTAGCCAAAAAACGATAGGCTGCGGCTCTTTTTGAAGGGCCGTAGTCGTGTTTTTCGGTGGGTAAGTGGACGTTTTCTACCAAATTAGCTTTTCCGTATAAGCTATAAATCTTCTGCAAATGCGGGTATTCCACCTCAGGATTGTGCTTGGTCCAGTCGGCACCATCCGAAACGATAAGCAAGGGTCGAGGTGCAGCAAGAGCTGCAATTTCTACGTTATTGGTCTGAAAATCTCCTTTTTTATGAACAGGCATGCCACTTTCGCAGGTACATCCGCCAAAAAAGTGCGCCGAAACCATCACGACAGGAACGGCCACTTTTACGCGCGGGTCGAGGGCGGTAAGCATGAAGGTTTGAGTACCTCCGCCTGATTCACCTGTCACACCTACCCGATTTTTATCGATACCAGGTTGGTCTAGCAAAAAATCCAATGCCCGAATGCTATTCAAGGCTTGCAGTTTAAACGCTTTGGGAAGTTTGTGTTGGCATTGTTGGGCGTCGCTGTACCCCAGCATGTCAAACGCAAAAACAACGGCACCCATGCGGGCCAGGTTGGCACAACGAAACTGCATTGCCTCCAAAAAACGAGCATCGGCGTTTTGGGTATGTCCGTGTGGACAAAGTACGGCCGCAAATGGCCCTTTTTGCTGGAGGGGGCGGTACAAATTTCCCGTTACATAATAGCCCTCTACGCTCTCAAAAGCCACATTTTCAACGCTGTATCCGTTTAGCTCTCGTCGGCTGTGGACAATAGGTTTAGATGTTGGGCGGGGTGGAAGGTTGTTGAGTTCACCTCCTTCCAAAATGCGATTACGGATTTGGGCAGCGCGGTTTTCCCATTCTTTTTTGGAAGAAGGAACGTGTTTTTCTAAAAATTCTTTGCCCTGTGCTTCGGTAAAATAGCCACCCTGACATAATTCTGGGGTTGTTTGACCAAAGGCTAACTGACAACTCATGCCAACAATGAGAAAAGATAAAAGACGGTTCATGGTGATGGGAAGGATTGGTTTTATCCAAAAGCCATCGTTGCTTCCAACCTACCGTTGGGATAGGCAGGATGTAACCGTACAACTTCTCCGATAACGATGATGGCAGGGTTGGCCAATTGCTCTTTTTCAACCACTTCTACAATCGTATCAACGGTGCCTAGGCCAAGCTTTTGTTGGGGTGTGCTGCCGTTCTGGATAATAGCGACGGGCGTATGACCACGTCCTGCCTCCGAAAGCAGGGCGGTAATTTGGCTGAGGTGTTGCATTCCCATCAAAATCACGAGGGTAGCCGTGCTATGAGCGGCTTTGGCGACGTCGTTGGAGAGGCTGTGGTTTTTGGTGGTGCCCGTGAGTACCCAAAAACTTTCGCTCACTCCTCGGCAGGTAAGCGGAATACCCGCCAGGGCAGGTACCGAAATGCTGCTCGAAATGCCAGGAATTACGGCGGTTTGAATGCCAAATTCTTGGGCGAACGCAATTTCTTCGTATCCCCTGCCAAAGACAAAAGAGTCACCACCTTTGAGGCGAACGACATGCCCATACGTGAGGGCATAGTCAACAATGAGTTGGTTGAGGTCGCTTTGGGCAAATTCGCAGCGCCCACGCCGTTTGCCTACATAAACCAGCTGCGCGTGAGCAGGGGCGTAGGTGAGGAGTTCGGTGGATACCAAAGCGTCGTAAAGAACAACGTCTGCTTGTTGTAATGCTTTGATGCCTTTGAGTGTGATGAGTTCGGGGTCGCCAGGGCCAGCCCCTACCAGTGTCAATGTTGGTTTCATAATCAGTCCCTAATTTAACTTATTTACTCACCAAAGAGCCGCCACCCTTTTGGTGTATTTTGTACTTTATAAATACTTTTTTGAAATATTATTTTACCAATGTGCATATTGATAGAATAATAAATTAAAATTAAGTATTTTTTCAAAATTAAGTATTATTTTTAAGTATTCGTAGGAAATAATATTCTATTTTTGCAAAAGCTAGTTTTAAAAATAGCCATCATTGGTGTAAAAATTGTAAAAATCAGAATATTTGGTTTTTGTTCTAAGTAGCACAGGATTCAACTTTTATAAGAATTACTCATTAAAAATTGAAGTACATATAGAGGATTAAATTAGGGATTGTAAAAACAATTTTCTCCATGACACAACCGCTAAAGGTAGTGGTAGTAGGCAACGGAATGGTAGGCTATAAGTTCTGCGAAAAGTTGCTGACAAAAGTAGGTGGCGGCCTATTTTCTATCACGGTAATTGGTGAAGAACCTCGTCCAGCGTACGATCGGGTTCATCTCTCCGCGTATTTTTCGGGCACGTCAGTCGAAGAACTGACAATGGCGCCCGCAAGCTGGTATGCCGAGCACGGCATCCAACTACTTACTGGGGAGTGTGTGGTCAAAATCGACCCCGCAGCTCACTATGTTCAGACCCACACAGGGCTACAAATTCCTTACGACAAGCTGGTGTTGGCTACGGGCTCAGGGGCCTTTGTACCTCCTGTGCCAGGCGTAGAAAAAGAAGGGGTGTTTGTGTATCGAACCATCGAAGACCTCGACGCCATCATTGGTTATTCCAAAGGGGCAACGCGTGCTGCGGTGATTGGAGGAGGGCTTTTGGGGCTAGAAGCCGCCAAAGCAACCCTCGATTTGGGCTTAGAGACCCACGTAGTGGAGTTTGCACCGCGACTTATGCCACGGCAATTGGACGCGGCAGGGGCTGGGATGCTCAAACGAAAAATGGAAGCGTTGGGGATTCAAATTCACCTCAATAAAAACACGTCACAGTTTGACGGAGGAGCGGCAGTTGTTGGGCTTTCGTTTGCGGACGGAACCTCGCTGGAGGTGGATATGGTCGTGATTTCGGCAGGAATACGCCCCCGCGACGAGCTGGCAAAACAAGCCGCTATCGCCGTTGGGCCAAGGGGGGGCATTGTGGTGAATGACCAACTTCAGACGTCGCATCCTGATATTTATGCCATCGGTGAATGTGCGCTTCATCAAGGAATGATTTATGGACTCGTTGCCCCTGGCTACGAAATGGCCGAAGTGGTGGCAAACAACCTAGTACAAGGCCCAACTGTCAAGGAATTTAAGGCGTTTGATATGTCCACAAAACTGAAACTCATCGGTGTCGATGTGGCAAGTTTTGGCGAGCCTTTCTGTGAACAAACTCCCCACGATACGATTGTGGTGGAAGACAAACTCAAAGGTATTTATAAGCGTCTGAATGTGACGACGGATGGGAAATACCTGTTAGGGGGGATTTTGGTGGGAGAAGCCGAAAACTACAACATGCTTCTTCAAACGGTCAAAAATCGTTTGGTATTGCCACCTAACCCCGAAGATTTGGTGCTGCCTGCGCGTAAAGGTGATGGTGCCTCGGCGGGAGCAGGCGTTGCTGCCCTGCCAGACGAGGCCAGTATTTGTTCGTGCGAAAACATTACCAAAGGAGCTATTTGTCAGGCCATTGAAGAACACAACTTGCCCGATGTAGCGGCCATCAAGAAGTGCACAAAAGCAGGAACAGGCTGCGGAGGTTGTGTACCGATGCTGTCTGATTTGTTGACAGAAACCCTCAAAAAGCAAGGTAAGGTTGTAAAAAAAGTGCTTTGCGAGCACTTCGATTATTCGCGCCAAGAAATGTATCACTTGATTCAAACGTCGGGGACACGTACCTACGATGAAGTGGTAGCGAAGTTTGGAAAAGGGTGTGGCTGTGAGGTGTGTAAACCAGCCGTCGCTTCGATGTTGGCCAGTATTTATAACGATGTCATTGCCAAACAGGCGGTAATTCAAGACACGAACGACCGTTTTATGGCCAATATTCAACGAGGAGGGACGTATTCGGTCGTGCCCCGTGTGCCAGGTGGGGAAATAACTCCCGAACAACTCATTGCGCTCGGAACAGTCGCTAAAAAGTATGATTTGTATTGTAAAATTACTGGTGGACAGCGGGTTGACTTGTTCGGAGCGCGGGTTGAGCAACTGCCTTCAATTTGGGAAGAGCTGCTCGAAGTAGGCTTTGAAAGTGGTCATGCCTACGGAAAATCGTTGCGTACGGTCAAAAGTTGTGTGGGAAGTACGTGGTGCCGATTTGGGGTACAAGATGCGGTCGGATTTGCGATTCGGGTAGAAAACCGATACAAAGGCATTCGTTCGCCACATAAACTTAAAAGCGCCGTTTCGGGCTGTACGCGTGAGTGTGCCGAAGCCCAAAGCAAAGATTTTGGCATCATCGCAACCGACAAAGGGTGGAATTTGTACGTATGCGGAAACGGCGGAATCAAGCCTCAGCACGCGCTGCTGCTAGCCAGCGACCTCGACGATGAAACTTGTTTGAAGTACATCGACCGCTTTTTGATGTTTTACATCAAAACCGCTGAACCACTCCAACGCACCGCTACTTGGTTCAATAAATTAGAAGGGGGAATGGAGTACCTCCGCGACGTGATTATCAATGATAGTTTAGGGATTGCGGCTGAATTGGAACGCGAGCTGCAATACTTGGTTGATACGTACCACGATGAGTGGCGAGTGGCCGTAGAAACGCCTGAAATCAGGGCTCGTTTTTCTCATTTTGTCAATGTGGAAGAGCCTGATCCAACGTTGGAGTTTGTGGAGATGCGTGGACAAAAACGCCCCGCTGATTGGTAATCTATCCAAGTTTCACCCTAAAACTGAATTAAAATGAATAATCAACCTACTACTTGGTTCAAAGCAGCACCCATTTCTGCTTTTCCCGAAAATGGGGGGGCTTGTGTTAAATACAACGACAAACAAATTGCGGTGTTTCATTTCAAACAACTCGATAAATGGTACGCGACCGACAACGAATGCCCCCACAAGCATCAAATGGCCTTGAGCCGTGGGATGATTGGCGACCAGCAGGGGCATCCGAAAGTAGCGTGTCCTTTTCATAAAAAAACGTTTTCCCTTGAGACAGGACTGAACTTACAAGGCGAAGATTATTGCATCAATGTGTATCCCGTTAAGATAGAAGACGGATTTGTGTTTATCGGAATTTAACATTCCAACTTATGCCATTACGCGTACCTAAACGTTTTACTCGGCTGTATATCATGGCCTTATCGTTGGTTGCATTTCTGACGATACTCGGACAATTATTGGTTCAAAATTCCTTGGAGGGGTCGCTGCACGACTCTTGGCTGGTGAATTATGCGGGCCGTCAACGCTTTCAAAGTCAGTTGATTGCCAAATGCGCCCTTTTACTTACCCAGCGACCAGATTTGGCCGATAAAGCAACGCACGTGACAGAGTTAAAAAAGGTGTTACGCGATTGGGAAGATCACCACGACCAATTAAAAACGGGAAACCTTCGGGATATTAAAGCGACTTCGGTAAACAGCGATACCGTACGGGCGATGTTTGAGGACATTGATGTGCATTTTCAGGCAATTGCGCGCAGTACCCATGCGGTCATCGGCTGGCTCGAACAGCCCGTCCGCGAAGGAACTGTGGATGTTCACCTAAAAAATATCTTTGCGCATGAACTTGTGTTTTTGCGCAAAATGGATCGAATCGTATTTCAATACGACCAAGAAGCCAAAGCCAAAGTGACAACGCTCCGACGCATTGAACTTTGGCTGATGGCTTTTACGCTTTGTGTTTTGTTAGTGGAGGGATTATTTATTTTTCGCCCTGCCGTCGTAAAACTTTCCGAAACGCTTCATCAGCTCATAGAAGCACGTGAAAAAACGCATCAGGCCAACCAAGAACTTCAAAAAGCCTATCAAGAGCTGCGCGCTACGCAAGCCAAGTTGCTAGAAGTCACGCAACATCGGCACCGCCAAGAACTGAAAGAACAAAAAATTCACACTTCAGCGCTGCTGCAAGGGCAAGAAGAAGAGCGTCGCCGCCTTTCCAAAGAGCTTCACGACGGGGTAGGGCAGATGCTAACTGGGCTGAAATTGATGGCCGAAAGCTTTTCAAATGGAACGGGATGGTCAGAAAAAGACCGCCAACAAGCTATCAATCTTCGACAATTGGTAGGGCAAACAATCCAAGAAGTACGAGGAATTTCTAACAACCTGATGCCTACCGTTCTGAATGATTTTGGGGTGAAGTTAGCTCTGAAACAGCTTGTGGATTCTACCGTCCGAAATACAGGCGCGCCGTTGGTTTTTGAGTCAAATCTTAACGACGAACGTTTTGATCCACGGATTGAAATAGGGCTTTACCGAATTGCCCAAGAGGCCATTCACAATGCCGTCAAACACGCGCAAGCCACCACTATTGCTGTTCGCATTTTTCGTCAAGAAAAAGACATTGTACTCAAAATTACCGACAACGGCAAAGGGTTCCGAATCAATAAAAAAACGCAATCAACGCTCGTGCCTACGCATGGCTTGACCAACCTCCAAGAACGTACGCGTTTGCTGGATGGGAAAATCAAAATTCATTCAACAGTAGGCCAAGGCACCGAAATCATTGTAAATATTCCTCAACATAACTAACAACATGAAGAAAATCCAAGTAGTACTCGTCGATGACCACACAATAGTCCGAAATGGGCTGCGGTCGATTTTAGAAAGTACCGACGAAATCGAAGTCATTGGCGAAGCCGCCAATGGGGAAGAAGCCCTCGAAAAAATTGCCTACTTAAAGCCTCAGGTGATGCTCATTGACATTTCGATGCCAGGCATGTCGGGTATTGAGTTGGTAGGTAAAGTGGTGAAGCAAAGCACTGCCATCCGACCTGTCATTTTATCAATGCACAACGATGACGCGTACATCCTCAAGTCTGTGGAGGCAGGGGCGTACGGTTATTTGTTGAAAGATGCCACGCGTGATGAAATTTTAGCGGCCCTACATTCGGTTAAAAATGGCGAAAAATATTTCAACCCTTCAGTAGCGGCGGTGATTGTGAATGGGTATTTGTCGCAGGTTCAAAAAGTGGAAAAAGCGTCAGAATCACGAAAAACATTACTTTCCAAAAAAGAAAAAGAAGTGCTAAAATTGCTGGTGGAAGGCATGAGTAGTCGTCAAATTGCTGATACTCTTGATCTTAGTGTTCGTACCGTTGACAACCACCGTGCCAACATGATGCGCCGCCTTCAAGTACATAATGCGGCCGAATTGGTAAAATTAGCCTTAGAAGAAAAGTTACTGTAAATTTGTAAAGCACAGTTAGTCGCCAAACCATCCTCCTAGCTGTGCTTTACTTTTATGGAAATCATTGGGTACGCAGGAGCGCTTGTGATGGGGCTTTGCTTGGGACTTATTGGTAGCGGTGGAGCTATTCTTACCGTACCCATTTTAGTATATTTGTTTGGCGTTGAGCCACTTCTAGCCACCACTTATTCTCTTTTTATTGTGGGGCTCACGAGCCTAGTCGGAGCCACGGTCCGAGCGGGTGCGGGGCATATTCATTGGCCACTGACGTTAACTTTTGGAATTCCCTCAGTGGTGAGTGTGTTTTTGACGCGTACCTATTTGCTGCCCCTTATTCCCAATCCAATACTTCAAGCTGGTACTTTTATTCTTTCTCGTTCGAGCTTTTTACTGGCATTGTTTGCGGTATTGATGGTTTTTTCATCATTTTCGATGATAAAAAATCCGCCAAACCAATTCCCAAGGAATAGCAATCCATCAGCAGGTGGGTACTGGCACGTCATAAATATGTTGCTCAAGGGTTTTTTAGTGGGCGGAATCACGGGATTGCTGGGAGCGGGAGGTGGTTTTTTGATTATTCCAGCGCTGGTGCTGATTGCTCGCCTTCCGATGCAACAGGCTGTAGGGACATCGTTAGTCATCATTGCTACGAACTCCCTGACGGGTTTTTGGCGCGATTACGAATTCCATTCGCGCATCAACTGGCCATTTCTTGTGCATTTTTCAACCCTTGCAGTCATCGGTATTTTACTGGGGAGTTCGCTGGCTCGCAAAATCAGTGGTGATAAATTAAAGCCAATTTTTGGTTATTTTGTGCTCGTGATGGGCTTTTACATTTTATTCAAAGAACTGTTTTTATCTTAACTTTTTTCACAACATGAAAACGCTGCTTGCAACTTTTACTTTTGTTATTGTGCTATTGGCTGGCACCTCTTTGCGTGCCCAAGAAAACTTAGCCCCTAAAGACTTTATTCAAAAACTCAAGACCACACCCAATGCCCAATTGTTGGACGTCCGTACCCCCAACGAATGGAATGCGGGAAAAATAGCGTCGTCGAAATGTATTAATTACAACGACCCAGCATTCAAAGAGCAAGTCCAAAAGCTTGATAAAAACAAACCCGTCTTTGTCTATTGTGCCGTAGGAGGGCGTAGTACGAAGGCATCACAAATTTTAAAAGAGTCAGGCTTTAAATTAATCTACAATTTGCAGGGTGGTGGCTACGCCGACCTAGCCAAGGAAGGAATAAAATAGGGATTTGTAACGTAGAAGTGGCGTCAATAACCTATATTTGTTTTGAAACAAAAACGTTTTTATGGAAAAATTGTTCTCATTTCAAAACAATATACTGCAAAATACGCCTCTATCGTTTAAACGGTATTTATATCAGCAGATCCCTTTTCATAGCCGTTTAGTAGGTGTGAAGGGAATTCGGGGAGTAGGAAAAACAACGTTATTGTTGCAATATTTTAAAACACAGTCGTTGTCAACGTCCTTGTACGTCACAGCTGACCATCCGTGGTTTTACCAACATTCATTGCTCGAAACCGCTGAAGAATGGCACAAACAGGGCGGGCGTTTACTAGTTATTGATGAAGTGCATAAATACGCTCATTGGTCGGCGGAGTTAAAGAATATTTATGATGGCTTTCCTGAAATGCGGGTACTTTTTACGGCTTCATCTGCCCTTGATATTTACCGAGGAGAGGCCGATTTAAGCCGTAGGGCTTTGAGTGTTACCTTACATGGAATGTCGTTTCGAGAGTATTTATCATTATACCAACTGGCTGATTTGCCTTCTTTTCCATTAAGTGACCTGCTCGAAAACCATCAAATAATAGCAATGGAGTTGATGCAAACACTAAAGACTCCATTGCTCCACTTCAAAAAATATCTTCAAACTGGCTATTTACCACTTGGAGTTCAAACTTCTTCTGAGCAAGAATATGGGATGAGAACTTTCCAGCTCATTGATGCTGTATTGGGCTTTGATTTAGCTTTTTTGCATGATTATTCAGCGAGTCATCAATCTAAAATTAGACGATTGTTGGGAGTTCTAGCTGATACAGTTCCTTACATTCCCAATATTCAAGAACTAGCTACGGTACTACAAGTTAGCCGAAATACCGTACTAATGTGGCTTCAACATCTAGAACAAGCGGCGATCATTCGTAATATTCACAAAGAAGGCCATGGAACTTCGGTACTTCAAAAGCCTGATAAAATTGTTTTGGAGAATACGAATTTCAATTACGCGTTAGGTAAAACGCCCAATGAAGGTACCCTACGTGAAACATTTGTGGCAAATCAACTCTGTAATAAAGGACACCATTTGGTATTAGCTGAACAAGGTGATTTTATGGTAGATGATAAATATACGTTAGAGGTAGGAGGAAAAAACAAAAAAAAGAAGCAAATAGCGGCATTATCCAACGCTTGGATTGTGAAAGATAACATTGAAATAGGCTATACTAATGTTATCCCCTTGTGGCTATTTGGTTTTTTATATTGAACCACAGTTTTGAGAATATTTTTCTCCAAATAGCATACTTACTAAAAAAACTTAGCGTATATTCTTGGTGATCAGAAGATAATCTTCTATTTTTGCACTCCCATTTTTGGGGTGGTATAACCATTTTTGAAAAAAACAGTATAAAATGCCAACTATTTCACAGTTAGTACGCAAAGGACGCGAACAAATGACGTGGAAATCTAAGTCACCAGCCTTAGATTCTTGCCCACAACGTCGCGGTGTATGTACGCGTGTATACACCACGACCCCGAAGAAGCCAAACTCGGCTTTGCGCAAAGTTGCGCGTGTACGTTTGTCAAACATGAAGGAAGTCAACGCTTATATCCCAGGCGAAGGACACAACCTCCAAGAGCACTCAATCGTATTGGTGCGTGGTGGTCGTGTGAAAGACCTTCCAGGGGTACGTTACCACATCGTTCGTGGTGCGCTTGATACCGCAGGTGTAAACGGTCGTAAACAAAGCCGCTCACTTTATGGTGCTAAACGTCCGAAACCAGGACAAGTAGCTCCAGTAGGAAAGGGTGGAAAACCAGCACCAGGTAAGAAGAAGTAATTAAAACGCGTTAGCGTTCGTCCTTTTGTTTGCATAGTACATTATAGCATAAAAGGGTAGTAATCCCGAAGTTAGTTTGGGATGAATCAGTTGAAAAACGAAACCTACATTGATTAACAACTCAGTACAATGAGAAAAGCAAAACCTAAAAAAAGATACCTATTGCCTGACCCTAAGTACAGGGACGTAATGGTAACCAAGTTTGTGAACAACTTGATGTTGGAAGGTAAAAAAAGTACAGCGTACGAAATTTTCTACGGTGCATTGGAAATTGCTGAAAAACGTCTTAACGAAAGTGGCCTTGAAGTATGGCGCCGTGCGTTGAACAACGTAATGCCTGCTGTAGAGGTAAAAAGCCGCCGCGTAGGTGGTGCTAACTTCCAAGTTCCAACTGAAGTTCGTCCAGATCGTAAAGTTGCTTTGGGAATGAAGTGGATGATTAAGTACGCTCGTTTGCGCGGTGAAAAAACCATGCGTGACCGTTTAGCAGCTGAAATCGTTGCGGCATCAAAAGGTGAAGGTGCTTCTGTGAAGAAGAAAGACGATACGCACCGTATGGCTGAAGCCAACAAAGCGTTCTCGCACTTCCGTTTCTAGTAAACTGAAGCGCCTGACTAGGCAAAATATAAAAGCCGACTCTCTTGAGGGTCGGCTTTCTTTTTGTTCGTGCTTTTGGGCGGTTATTTCTTAAATAAAGAATCGACAAATTGGGTACGGTCAAACACTTGTAGGTCGTCCATACGTTCGCCTACGCCAATGTATTTGACAGGAATTTTGAACTCGTCCGAAATACCAATCACAACGCCCCCTTTGGCAGTGCCGTCGAGCTTCGTAATCGCCAGTGAAGTAACTTCGGTGGCTTTGGTAAATTCACGTGCCTGAATCACGGCATTTTGGCCGGTACTTCCATCTAACACCAATAATACTTCATGAGGAGCGTCGGGCAATACTTTTTGCATGACACGCTTAATTTTCGTTAGCTCGTTCATCAAGTTTACTTTGGTGTGTAAGCGTCCAGCAGTATCTACAATCACCACGTCAGCACCCATTTCTACCCCTTTCTTGACGGCATCGTGTGCCACGGCAGCAGGATCGGTATTCATACCATGCTCGATGACGGGCACGCCGGCGCGCTGTCCCCAGGTTTTGAGCTGATCTACAGCAGCAGCGCGGAAAGTGTCACCTGCGCCCAAGACTACCTTCTTACCACGTTTGTTGAACTGGTGGGCCAGTTTTCCAATGGTTGTTGTTTTGCCAGCGCCGTTTACCCCCACAACCATAATAACATAAGGTTTCGGTAGGTTGTCGGTTTCAAAGCTGTCTTTAACATCAAGTGATTGATTCTCGGTAAGCAAGGCAGCAATCTCGTCACGAAGGATACGGTCGAGCTCGCCAGTGCTTGTATATTTGTCTTTTGAGACGCGTGCTTCGATGCGTTCAATGACTTTGACGGTCGTACCAACGCCCACGTCTGAGCTAATCAGAATCTCCTCTAACTCATCTAAGACTTCCTCATCGACGGTTGATTTACCGACGAGTGCGCGGCTCAATTTCCCAAAGAAGCTTTCTTTTGATTTTTCGAGCCCTTTATCGAGCGTCTCTTTTTTTTCTTTCGAGAAAAAATCAAATAAACCCATGTTATCGTTTGTATAAATTCTGTCACAAATGTACAACAAAAAAAGTCCCTCATGGGGACTTTCTTAGAATATCGTTACGGTAACAGAGATTGCGAATTAGTTTTTCAACGCAGCCTGTACCTCATCGGTAGGAACGATAACCTCTTTAAAAGTGTAAGCACCAGTCTTTGGAGATTTCACAGCTTGAATCACCTTAGCATAAGTCTTACCACCTTCTTTTTTCAGGGTTGCAACTACTTTCTTTGCCATTGTAAGTATCAGTTAAGATTGTTAAAAGTTAGTGTCTAATCGTTTAACAGTACCAATTAACTAGTTAACGATCAACAAATAACAAATTATTTAATTTCTTTGTGAACCGTTACTTTCTTCAAGTATGGATTGTATTTCTTCATTTCCATACGGGCAGGTGTGTTTTTACGGTTCTTTGTCGTGATGTAACGCGACATGCCAGGAACGCCTGATTCCTTTTGAACCGTACATTCCAAAATTACTTGTATTCTGTTACCTTTCTTTGCCATTGCTTTTCAAAAATTTCAAAACGGAGCGCAAAGTTACAGATAGTCAAGCATAAGACAAAACATTTTCTTAAAATTTCAGGAAAAATATTTGCGTAACTTTGCGGCAGAGACATCTTTACCCTCATGCGATTTACGCCACGTATCATTGCTTTCTTACTTGCTTTGGCCATTTCGGCCATTACTGTCGCCTTTCTTTCGTTTGTAAGTGGTACCAACGGAAGTATGTTTTTTGTGGCAGGTCTCGCCAGTTTTTCGGCCGCTTTTTTTCTCATAATGTACGCCATTGAGATTTTGGTGTACCGTGAAGTGACCAAAATGCACCAGACCATTCAACGCCTGAAACTCAAGGACTTTAGCTTTCCAAGGAAGTCGATTGTGAGCGATGCCAATCCGTTGAAAAAACTCAACCAAGAGATTTTTGTCTATGTGGCTCGAAAGCAGCAAGAAATCGACGAACTAAAAAAACTAGAAATATTCCGTCGGGAGTTTTTGGCGGATGTTTCGCACGAATTGAAAACGCCCATTTTTGCGGCGCAAGGGTTTATTCATACCCTGCTGGATGGTGCCATGGACGATGTAAAAGTGCGGGATAAGTTTCTGCAAAAAGCCGCCAAAAGCTTGGATGGGCTCGATGCACTCGTCAAAGATTTAGTGGCGCTGTCGCAGATGGAAACGGGAGAAATCCGAATGCACAAGGAAATGGTGGACTTGCGTTTGCTGACCTTGGAAGTCTGTGAACAGCTTGAACACAAAGCAAACTTGCGCAAAACCCTCCTAAAAATTAAACCCGATCAACTGGCGCACGTTTGGGTAAAAGCCGACGCCTATCGAATTACGCAAGTGATGACAAACCTCATCGAAAACGCCATTAAATACGGAAATGACAACGGAAAAGTCGTTGTCCATTTTGAGGAAGAGAAAAAACATTTTGTGATATCCGTACGTGACAATGGCCCTGGGATTCCGTCGGAACACTTGCCGCGCTTGTTTGAGCGGTTTTATCGGGTGGACAAAAGCCGCTCGCGTGAAAAAGGAGGAACGGGGCTGGGACTGGCCATTGTGAAGCATATTTTGAGTGCGCACGGGTCAAAGATTTCGGTAGCGAGCAAAGTGGAAAAAGGGACAACCTTTAGTTTTAAACTGGAGAAAGCTGACTAACTGACTTATTTTACGGATTAGGCGAATTGAACTTTTTTGACTTATTTTACGCCTTTAAAAGAGAAAAATAGAAATTTTCCAATATACATAACACTTCAAAAGACGATTCTTGTATGAACATTGCACTTGTCACTGGTTCGGCTGGATTGATTGGAAGCGAGTCGGTCGCTTTTTTTGCTGATAAATTTGACCTCGTGATTGGGGTAGATAATAATTTACGTCAATATTTCTTTGGGCAAGACGGAAACACGGAATGGAACCGTAACCGTTTGCAAGATGCGTACACGAATTATAAGCACTACAGCGCTGATATCCGTGAAGTGAGCCAGTTGGAGCCCATTTTTAAAGAATATGGTGCCGACATTAAGCTAATCGTTCATGCCGCGGCCCAACCAAGCCACGACTGGGCGGCACGTGAGCCTTTTACTGACTTCGGAGTAAACGCGGTCGGAACGCTCAACATGCTTGAAATGACCCGCCAAAACTGCCCAGAGGCGGTGTTTATCTTTACTTCGACCAACAAAGTATATGGCGATAACCCTAATTACTTGCCATTGGTAGAACTAGAAAGCCGTTGGGAGATTTCGGAAGACCACGCGTACTTCAAAAATGGTATCGACGAGCACCACAGCCTTGACCATACCAAACACTCTATCTTCGGAGCGTCGAAAGTAGCGGCAGATATTATGTGCCAAGAGTACGGTCGTTATTTTGGCATGAAAGTAGGCGTATTCCGCGGTGGATGTTTGACTGGTCCTAACCATTCAGGTGCGCAGTTGCACGGCTTTTTGGCGTATTTGATGAAGTGTACGATTACCAATAACCCTTACACCATCTTCGGTTACAAAGGAAAGCAAGTACGTGACAACATCCACAGCTACGACTTGGTGAATATGTTCTGGCATTTCTACCAAAACCCACGTCCAGGAGAAGCCTACAACGCAGGTGGTGGCCGCTATGCCAACTGCTCGATGTTGGAA
This sequence comes from Runella defluvii, assembly GCF_014195535.1. Classification (GTDB taxonomy): domain Bacteria; phylum Bacteroidota; class Bacteroidia; order Cytophagales; family Spirosomataceae; genus Runella; species Runella defluvii. The sequence goes on from NZ_JACIBY010000013.1 coordinate 63,676, forward strand.
GCAATCGCCATTTGTGAGAAAATTGCGGGCAAAAAATTAACGTATCATTACTCAGAAACCAACCGTATCGGTGACCACATTTGGTACGTAAGTGACTTGACGAAATTCAAGAGCCACTATCCAGATTGGAACTGGACTTATAACCTCGAACAAACACTTGTTCAAATCCACGACGGTATCGCCGCTCGTTTGGCGATGGCGGTGTAGAACTGTTATCTGTTAAACTGATAACAAACTCAATGACTTCAAAATACGTCATACTCATACCGCAATACAACGATTGGGAGGCGTTAAACCTGCTTATCGAACGCATTAATCAAGACGTAGTGGCCGAACTGTTGGCCACTACGTCTTTGGTTATTGTAGATGATTGTTCTAGCCAAGATTTAGAGCATTTGGTGGCGTTTCGGGGGCAACAGGTGCAAATTGTGCGTCTATATCGCAATTTGGGCCATCAACGAGCCATTGCGATTGGGTTGTCTTACATTGCCAAGGAGGTATCGTGCGAAAAAGTGATTGTGATGGATGCCGACGGCGAAGATGCGCCCAAAGACATCAATGCCTTGGTGGCTGCCTCGGAGCAATCGCCTGACCGTATCGTTTTTGCGCAACGTACCAAACGCCAAGAAAGCTTTACTTTTCGTTTTTTCTACGGTATTTATAAATTTATCTTTCGTCAGTTGACGGGGAAAGTGATTACGTTTGGAAACTTCTCTTTGATTCCGCAACGACGTTTGCAAAACCTTGTGCGCGTTTCCGAAATATGGAACAATTTTCCTGGGGGCATTATTAGGTCAAGGATTCCGTACGTAGCCATTCCTACCGAACGTGGAAAACGTTTGGCGGGCGAAAGCAAGATGAATTTTGTGTCGCTGGTATTGCATGGACTAAGTACGATTTCGGTACTGATTGACGTAACGGCGGTTCGCATTTTAATCTTTTCGATTGGGATGTCATTGGCGGCGTTGCTGGTCATTTGTGTCGTATTGTTTTTGAAATGGATGAACGACGCCTCGCCAGGCTGGGCATCTACGCTCAGTTCGGCTTTGTTGATTGTGGTACTTCAGTCGTTTTTGATTTCGCTTTTTCTTGTTTTTATGGTGCTTCAATACCGTACCCAACAGCAGTTTATTCCCGTGCTTCAGTACCGCGATTTTATCGAGAAAGTAGAAGACATAAGTTAAAATCAGTGTTCATCAGCGAATAACCAATAAGCAATTGTGTTGAGTTTCGACGATTTTCCAATAGTGTATTTTGCCCTTGGCTATCTCCTTGCAGGAGCGATAGTGGTGCTGACATTATTGAAAAATAAGCGCTTTCAAGAAATTCTTTTTCTGGGTTTGTCGGCGGCATTGTTGTTGTTTATGCGCCTGCCCGTGGTGATTTTCAACCAAGAAATTAACCCCGACGAAAGCCAAATGTTGGCGCACGCCATTACCCTCAAACAGTATCCTATTTATTGGCAGTCGGTGGATGGAACTACCATTGGCCCACTCGATAATTATGCTCTTTTGCTGCCCTCGTTTTTTGGACGTGCGATAGACTATACCTCGGGGCGTTTGGTGGGCTTGCTTTGTGTGCTGGGAAGTTTGTGGTTTTTTTACCGCAGTGTGAAAAATTGGTGGGGAGAAAACGCTGCTCGCGTTGCGCTACTGCCGCCGTTGTTTTTGCTCGCATTTACCCAGGAAGCGGATTATGTGCATTATTCGAGCGAACAACTCCCCGTTTTGGTACTAAATATAGGGCTCTGGCTACTGTCCAAAAATTGGAATCCTTCGCCCAAAATAGCCCCTTGGTTTTTGCTTGGGCTGGTCTTAGGCATAAGCCCATTTGCTAAAATTCAAGTAGTGCCTCAAGCTGCGGTGATTGGGCTATTTGCAATCATACAGGGGTGGAATACGGAGAAACGGATAACCAAACTCAGTGCCTTGGTGCTTGGGGCAGTGACATTTCCGATATTGACCTTAGTGTGGGCGTGGGCGTACGACGTGCTCGACGATTTTTGGAATTTTTACGTTCTTGGAAACCTCATTTATGCAGGTGGTAGTTCGTTGATAGATTCGATTCTTCGTTTACCGCATTTTTTTGCCAAAAGCCCCAGTTTTATGGCGTTTTTGCTGACTACCTTGCCGTTGGTATTGTTGGCTTTTAGAGGAGCAAAAAATAAAACAACATTGTTCTATTTTGCCGTGCTTTGGCTGTTGACAGCGTTGTATGCCGCCACCAAGTCGGGAAATGATTTTGTACATTACCTCAACCTGTGTATTTATCCATTTGGATTGATGGCGGCGTTGGGTATCAATACCTTGGTGGCCCAATCCAAAACAATGGCGGCGCTGGTAATACTTACCGTGGGGGTGTGGGTAGGCTGGTTTGGCTACAAAGTGCTGAAACGCGAACCGCTCAATGCTTATCTTTCGACGGCCGACCACCGCGTGCCTGTAAGTCAAGTGTCAAAATTGATTCAACAGTACGCTTCCTCTAACGACCGCTTGGTGATTTGGGGTTGGATGTGTCGGTATCACGTAGAAACCCAAATGCCTCAAGGAACGGCCGAGAACCATTCGGAGCGATGTATTTATCCGCATCCGATGCGGGAGATTTATTACAAACGTTATCTAGCTGATTTAAAACAGAATACCCCTAAAGTATTTGTAGATGCCGTAGGGCCGAATAGCTTGTGGCTCTACGATCGCGCAACGCAAGCGCATGAAGCTTTTCCAGAACTAAAAGCCTTGATTGCAGCGCACTATCGACTGGTGGGAGAAGTAGAAAATACCCGCGTTTTTGTACGAACCGAATAATAAATCCCTCCTTTGGCCTAGAAACCATCTTTGCCAAAGTATAAAAGTTGCGTTAATTTTGACCCTCTTGATGATTAGTTTAGAATCCTAATAGAATGACACATACTCAATTCCTTGCTTCATTGGTTTGCCCTAAAACGGGACAGCCGCTACAAGTTGCCGAAGATGGCCAATCGCTTACTGCTCCTGATGGTACAGTTTATCCTGTGTTGGATTCAAACATCATCGACATGGTGCATCCGCGTGAGTTGTTTGAAGATGATGCCCGCGAGCAGCATCTCTACGACCAAGCGTATCAACGCTACGACCGTGGCGTTTCGTGGGTGTTTGAAACATTGAACCACTCTGACGAAGCAGCCACTCGCCAATTTATGATTGGATTGATGAACTTGCAACCTGGCCAAACTGTGCTTGAAGTAGGAGCAGGAACGGGAAAAGATTCGGCTTTGATTATTGAGCAAATTAGCCCAGGTGGAACGGCGGTGTTGTCAGATCTTTCACCTAATATGTTGCGCCTTGCTACGCAGAAATTGAAGGCGGAGGACGTAAATATTCATTTCTTTTTGGGAAATGGCTCATACTTACCTTTTGCGGACGGGACGTTTGATTCTGTATTCCATTTTGGAGGTATTAATACATTCTCAGAGCGTAAAAAAGCCTTTGCGGAACTTACTCGCGTGGTGAAAGTAGGAGGGAAAGTCGTGATTGGAGACGAAAGTATGGCGCCATGGCTTCGCAACGAGCCTACGTACCAAACGCTTTGGAAAGCCAACCCGTTGTTCCGTGCGGAGGTGCCCATCGCCGATTTGCCTGCCAACGTAGAAAACTTTAAGTTACACTATATCTTTGGAAATTGCTTTTATGTGATGGAATACACCGTCGCTGCGAAAGCCCCTGAAATTGACATTGATTTACCAATTCCAGGCAAAGATTTTGTGGATAACTGGCGCTTGAGAGCAGAAAAAGCCTAGTGTTAGTGTTGAGGGTTGCTCACAACCCGACTTTAGCGCGTCTGACTGTCGTCTGACGCATGACAACAGTAAGTACGGCGTCAGACGATAGTCAGACGCAAAACAGATTGTACGTGCAAAGGGTTGCTCACAACCCGACTTTAGCGCGTCTGACTGTCGTCTGACGCATGACAACAGTACGGCGTCAGACGATAGTCAGACGCAAAACAGATTGTACATACAAAGGGTTGCTCACAACTGACTAGATGATACAGTATCAAAATACAAAGCAGAAAATCTGAAAACAGTAAACTGCAAACAAAAATGGCTTGGCAAAAAAAAGGAGTAATTTATAAACCAGATGGGTCGTTGGCGCACAGTCGTTCGCACGCACAAGTGCCGTATGCGTACAAGCACCCTGATTTTTTACGTATTTATTTTTCGTCACGCGATGACAAAGGGCAGTCGCGTCCTACGTTTATCGACGTGGACTACGACGATCCTAAAAAGATTTTATACATCCACGACAAGCCCGTATTGGAGCTTGGCGGCCCAGGTGAATACGACGAAACAGGCGCCATGCCAGCGTGGTTTGTTGATATGCCCAACGGTGATATTTGGTTGTACTACACGGGCTGGAACCGCACGCACAACTCATACCGCCTTTCGATGGGACTTTCAGTAAGTCACGACGGGGGACTGACTTTTAATAAGATGTTTACGGGGCCTATCATGGACCGTAGCATTCAGAATCCCATTTGGGCAGCGCAGCCATCGGTAATGCGCGAAGAAGATGGAACGTGGCGGATGTGGTACATTTCAGGGCATAAATGTGAGTACATTCACGGCTACCCTGAGCCCTACTATCGTTGTCAGTCGGCCACTTCTACCGATGGCATTCACTGGAATATCAGCGACGTACCAACGCTCGATTTTGACGATTTCTTGCACGCCGTTGGTCGTCCAAGTGTATTTAAGGAAGATGGTGTTTATAAAATGTACTATTCATTCCGCCACACGCGCGACTACCGTACCGACCGCAACCAAAGTTACCGCCTTGGCTATGCCGAGTCGGTGGATGGAGTGCATTGGGAGAGAAAAGACCATTTGGTGGGTATTCATAAATCAGAGACGCCAGGTGACTTTGATTACAACATGATTGACTACGCTTATTGCTACGAACACAAGGGTAAAAAATACCTATTGTACAATGGCAACGGTTTCGGAGCGGCTGGTTTTGGCTATGCCGTGTGGGAAGACTAAAAGTTGGAAGGTTTGTTGTAACTTTACTTTTGATTTTTGACCAAGGTCATTCTTTCAAAAGGCCGTGATTCGTAACATTGGGGGTTGTTAAACCAAACAAATCAGTACCATGTCAACATTAGCAGAGCAATTTCGTCAAGATGGGTTTTTACTCATTCGCAACTTCTTAGATAAAAGCGTGGTGGAAAACATCTACCGCGAAGCACGTGAAATATTTGCCGTTCAGATAAAGCACGTTACAGGCCGTACGGTTGATATCGACGACCGAGACGCCTTTGAAAACGCTATGTTTGAGTTTTTTCAAAAAGACTTTACTGCATTTCGAAATACAGGCGTTACGGTACAGCACAGCTTGTCGCTTCACCAGTTTGCTGTGAGTGAGAAAATTGTCAATCTGTTGAAAGAAGTAGGCATCGAACAACCCGTTGTGGGTGCGCGTCCTGCCATGCAGTTCAACAGCCGTTTTTTGTCAAAAGATGGTAGCAAACACTGGAAATTGGATGCGCACCAAGACTGGCGTACGGGCCAAGGCTCGCTCGATAGCACGGTGATTTGGTTTCCGATGGTGGATGCAGGGGCTGACTTGGGAGCATTACAGGTGATTCCGCGTAGCCATACGTGGGGACTGCTGGAGTCGAGTACGTCGGGATATCAAGGAGGAATTACTGCTCAACTGAACGACGAGGATTTTGTCCAAACCGAATTCCAAGTAGGAGATTTGCTGATTTTCTCAGCCTTTTTGGTACATCAATCGGGCAATAATATCACTAATAACATTCGCTGGTCGGTACAGCTTCGTTACAACAACTTGGCCGAAGCCACTTTTATTGAAAGAGGTTACCCAATGGCCTATATATACAAACCAGAGGCTGAATTGGTGACACCAAATTTTCCAACTGTAGAACAACTTGAAGCTGTTTTTGCTTCACCAACACCTGCCGTATGATTAAAGTAAGCGTCACGATTCTTACGTACAACCAGAAACAATTTATTGGCAAAGCCATTGAAAGTGCGTTGTCTCAGAAAACAAATTTCGATGTTGAAATATTGGTAGGAGACGATTGCTCGACGGACGGTGCGCAAGAAACTATTTTAGCTTACCAAGAAAAATATCCTGATAAAGTAAAGGCCGTTTTGCATTCCAAAAACTTGGGGCAAAATGGCCTTTTCAATACTATCGAAACCCTCAAACTGGCCAAAGGAACGTACATTGCCCCGATGGACGGGGACGATTACTGGACCGACGACCAGAAACTGCAACGCCAAGTCGATTTCATGGAGGCTCATCCTGATTTTTCGGCTTGTTTTCATAATGCCCTCATTACCTACGAAGACGGTACGCCCTCGCACGAACTCAATTCGCCCGACCAGAAAGAAGTCATTACGGCGGCAGATTTGGTAGGAGAAGACGAAATTTGGTTCATGGCGACGTCAGCAGTCATGTTTAAAAATGGCATTATGCACTATCCTGACTGGTTTTTGAAATCGTCGAGTGGAGATATTCCCCGTTACGTGATTTTGGCCAAGCATGGCCCAATTGGGTACGTACCAGGGGTAATGTCGGTGTATCGAAAAAATAGGGGAGGGGCAAGTTTTAAAGACCACTACCGCGATGCACGCTTTTTGTACAACCGAATTGCGATGTACGAAGGCATTGATAAAGAGCTTGATTATCGCCACCATGATTTGCTACGGCTCAACATCGCGCGCTATTATCGCATGCTTCTGGATGCCAAGCAGTATCAAAAAAGCTACTTCCGCCGCGCAAGGTTGGCGTTGAAATACCTTCAATTGGGGCAACCACCCCGCGAAATTTCCAAAGAAGTTATCCGAGATTACGTGCTTCCAAAGTGGATGATGAATGTTTATAGCTTTTTTGCGCTGTTGCCTCACCGTTTGAAAGAATCTTCCCGATGAAAGTTAGCGTTTGTGTTCCCACTTTCAACCACGAAAAATACATTGCACAAATGCTCGAAGGAGCGTTGATGCAACAAACGACGTTTCCATTTGAGATTGTGGTGGGCGACGATGCTTCTACTGACGCAGCCCCGCGTATCATTCGGGAATACGCCGAGCGGTTTCCTGATAAAATCAGGGCGTATCTGCATCCCGAAAACTTAGGACCGAAAGAACCTCGGGAGTTTGGCGGGCGAAACAACGTGCTTTTTTTGCTCAAAGCTTGCCAAGGCGATTACGTGGCGCTTTGCGAAGGCGATGATTATTGGACCGACCCGCTGAAGTTGCAAAAGCAAGTCGATTTTATGGAAGCTCATCCCGATTTTGCCATTTGCCACCATAATTTGGAGGTAATTTACGAAGATAATTCCCCTAGCCACCCCTTCAATGAACCCGACCAAAAGGCGATTTCTACGGTAAAAGATGTGTTGGAAGACCGTTGGTTTATTGGAACGGCCAGTTTGTTGTACCGAAATTTTTTCCGTACCGAAGATTTTGCCGAATGGCATCATTGCGCGGCGGCGGGCGATTGGGCGTTGGTGATTCAATTGGCAGCGCGCGGGAAAATTGGGTATTTGCCCGAAACAATGGGGAAATATCGAAAACACCGTGGAGGACTCAGCCATGTTCACGCAACGACCAACCCGTACTTTCTCCAAAACCGACGCCAAATGTTTGCCGATGTAAACGAATGGCTTGATTTTATTTACGACGATACGGTTCAGAAAACCTTGCAGTATTACGACCGTTTACTGGAAAAAATTGGAAATTAGGTCAAAATGACCCAATTTTGCTGTATAATCCTCTTAGGGTCATTCTCTCAAAATCATTCATAAAACGCCCGCGCCCAGACAATTGTCGTAGCGAAAGCGGGCCTGCCACATAGATGAAATTAAGCGTTGTCATACCCGCCTATAACGAACAAGATTCTTTGCCACAAACATTAGGCACGTTATACCAAACGTTGTCGAAGTACGACATCCCGCACGAGATTTGGGTGACCAACGACAACTCAAAAGATAAAACATTACAGGTTTTACAAGAGCTGTCGAAAGAAATTCCGACCTTAGTTTACGAAACCAACCCTGGGCCGAATGGTTTTGGGTACGCCGTTCGCTATGGCCTTGAGCGTTTTTCGGGCGACTGTGTGGCGGTTTTTATGGCCGACTTATCGGACGACCCTGAAGACTTGGTGAAGTTTTACAAAAAGATGGTCGAAGGAAACTACGATGCAGTGTTTGGGTCGCGTTGGGGAAAAGGCGGCAATGTGTATGATTATCCGACGATCAAAAAAGTAATCAACCGTTTGGCCAATTTTATCATTCGGATGGTGATGGGCATTAAATACAACGATACCACCAATGCCTTCAAACTCTACAAACGCGAAACCATGGAAGGGCTCAAGCCTTTTCTTTCTCCTCACTTTAACTTAACGGTAGAATTGCCGCTCAAAGCAATTGTGCGAGGATATAGCTACGCTGTGGTTCCCAACAGCTGGACTAATCGTAAATACGGCGAATCGAAACTCAAGATCAAAGAAATGGGAAGCCGTTATTTCTTTATTTTGATGTACTGCTTTATCGAAAAAACGTTCTCTCGCGGTGATTATCGCAAGAAAAATTAACGTGCCGAGGGTTGCTCACAACCCGACCTTTGTCACTTTCCTTCCCGAAAGTTTTGAACTTTCGGGAAGGTCTAAAAACCCGAACGTCTGGTTGTGAGCAACCAGACGCACATTCCGTGAGCAATCAGACGTACATCCCTCTTAATTCGTATCGACAGTCACGGTGGCAGAAGGGCCGTTAATTACGCCCGTTCCGCAGGTGTTGTTGAGCGATACTACTTTGTATTCGGTGGTAGTACGAGGGTTGACCGTAATTTGGTAGGGATTGATGAAGGTACCGTTTACGGTAGTTCCGTCAGACAACACAAACGACCAAGGCGGCAAACCATTTTTGAACGCTACTCGAATCCGAGCCGCTCCCCCAGGCCGAATTACTCCCCCGCCCGTAACGGCCGTCGAAGCCGCGTTTTGCATCATCACGTTGATATTGGTAGGAACCCCCTCGGTAAATGGAAACGTACCAATGACGCGTAATTGATGCGTAGTGAGGGTGTCTTTGAGAAACGGTGGGGAAATCTTGGCACGAAGTGCACTTAATCCTCCTACCGTAGGAAGGTTTACCCACTTACCGCTCGTATCGGCAATTTGTACAATGAATTTATTGGCATTCTCAAAACGCCCCGTCGTCGTGAAAGGCACGGTAATTTCTGTGCCCGAGCAAATGATTTTATCCGAAAGGTTACCCGTGGAGATGGTCGCAGGTGGAATTTTCACTTTGACCACGGCTGTCCCCGAAAATGTTCCTACGCCGCAATAGCCTCCCGCCGACGTAATTTTATAAGTCGTTGGGTCGTTAGGACTTACTTTTAATGTGTAGGGCGTCACCCGAATGTCGTTTTGGTACGTGCCGTCCGATAGCAAGACAAACCAAGGACCACCACCCCCAAAATTAACGGTAAGGTTGGTAGAGCCTCCTTCGGGGATTTCGAGCGAGTCGCGGCGAAGGGTTGCTGTGGCTGGAGCCGAAACGTTGACATCGACGGTATCACTGGAAATCGTTGGAAAAGTAGAAACGACCCGAAGTTTATAATTGCCCGCCTTCAACGAAAAAGGCGTTTTGGCCATGATGGGGCTTTCGGTGGCGAGTTCGGAAATGTTGGTAAAATTTTGTCCTGTGGTATCGCTAAGTTGGACGACGAAGCCGTTGCCAATGTTGTATTTCCCCGTCGCGTTAAAATTTATTTGAAAGGGCGTTCCTGTACAAATACGAAATCCTGCTTTGGGCACGGCTTTGAGGGCAATGACGGGCAAGGTATCTTGGCTTACTTGTACGACCAATTCGCCCGAGCTAGTACCACTTCCGCAGGCATTGAGGATGGACGTAACTTTGTACGAACTGGTTTCTTTGGGGCTTACTTGGGTCACGTAGGGGTTGACCAAGGTATTGGTGACAACGGTGCCGTCCGAAATGGTGAATGACCAAGGAGCGGCTCCCGTGAGAGATACGCGGTAAGTGGCGGCTTGGCCTGGGCCAATTTTAGCGATGCTTCCGCCGTCGTTGGTTTCTATTTTAGCTTGGGGCAAAGGCAAGACCATCAGGCGCGTAGGTGTACTGACCACGCTAGGATGCGTCGAAATCACGCGAACAGCGACCAAACCCGCGCGATTTTGGGGAAGGACAATGCGGGCAGGCCCGTGTCGAAGGGAGTCAGAAATGGTACTAAACCGTCCTGATACGTCCGAAATCTGAACCAAAAAGCGATTTTTTTCTTCAAATTTGCCATCGAAGTCGAACGGGACAAAGATGGTGCTGCCAGGGCAAACCGAAACGTGCGATAAGTCGTAGATACGGACGGCGGCGGTGATGACTACAGCGGCGGTGTCGGCGCGGTAGGTAGTGTCTCGTTGAAGGCCCACAGGGCTGGGAGCCGTTTGCTGTGCGTACGAACTCAACCCTATCCCTGCGCAAATGACTAAAAGACAACTAACAATGATTCTGTGCATAATGAACAATTTATGCACAAAATTAGGTGTTAAGGCGTTCTTTTTACCAGTAAATGCCGAAAAATACTTAAAATACGTTTCTTAACTGTATGAAAATACCACTATTTGGCGATTTTTACAAGTTCCCCACCGCTTGGTGAATATGCGCGGCCATTTTGGGCTCATACACTACGCACGGAAACCCAAACAGACACTTGTTTTTAATCATGTCGGCTACTTCGGTGGGTACGCTCTCTTCCCAGCCAGGCTCGCCTCGCTTGATGAGTTCGAGAACGCGGTCGGTCGAAATCCGTAGGTTTTCTTCGTTGTAGTCGCGGATGTCCTCGATTTTATCGTTGCACACCAAATAGTGGAAAAGCGGCTGCAAATTGGTGGACAACTCGAAGTTTTGGCAGTTGTAAAGCTTCCCGTTTTTAAACGTAGGATACACAAACAGCTTCACGTTGCGACTAAACAAGGTCGAAAACGACTCCAAAATGCCGCCTGGGAGGTTTTGGTAATAACTTTCTTCAAAAATGTACTCCAAATTAGGAACTCCCAACACCAACCCAATTTTGAGGCGGGTGGTTTTAGCCAAAAACGCCACCAAACGGTGGTACTCGTGGTAGTTGGAAATCATTACCGTTTGACCAATCGAACTCAGCACGTCCACGCGGTCGAGGAAATCCTTCTCGTTGATGTCTTTTTCGAGGCCACGGAGGTTTTGGAGCGTCAGCTCGGCTACCATCATCACTTTTTTCTCGTCCACGTCGGGTTCAGCCTTAAACTGTTTGAGGCCATTGCGAAGCATGTCGATGTGGACGTTGGTGATGGGACGAAGCCGCCCGCGCAGTAGCAAAATATGTTTTTTGTAGAGGGCTTCCGACGGCTGCAATACTTGCCCGTCGGGGCCAAACATGGCTACTTCGGTAAAGCCGTGTTTGACCAAATACAAACTTAAAAGTCGGTTGTCAACGTGGTTAAAATCAGGGCCTTGAATCCGAATCATGTCGATATGGACACGGTCGGGGCCGAGGTCGTCCATCAACGACATCAATAACGTTTCGGGCGATTTGTAGTAATTAAAACAAGCATAAATCAAATTCACCCCAATCACCCCCAGGGCTTGTTGCTGCAAAATGCTGTCGTTGTCGAGCATTTTGATGTGAATCACCACGTCGTTATATGGGGCACGGGGCGTGAGTTGAAAACGCAGCCCGAGCCAGCCGTGGCCTTCGTTGCTTTTTTGGTAATTGAGGGCAACGACGGTGTTGGCAAATGCAAAAAACAAACTATCGGCGCCGCGCTTTTCGGCCAAACGCTGTTCGACGAGGTCATACTCGTGCTGAATCATTTTCATCAAGCGCGATTCTACCACGTAGCGACCGCTAGGTTCGGGACCGTAAATTTCGTCGCTAAACTTCATGTCGTAGGCCGACATGGTTTTGGCGATGGTTCCTGAAGCACCTCCTGCCTTAAAAAAGTGAGCGGCAGTGTCTTGCCCCGCCCCGATTTCGGCAAAAGAGCCATAAATGCGGCGGTCTAAGTTGATGCGAAGGGCTTTTTGTTTGGTGCCGATGTGTTTATCGTACTTGATGCTCATGGGAAAGACGTTTGTTGATACCCAGTTTTGTAATCTTTTCAAGGTTTTTTAAGACAATAGCTTGAAAAGAAAAGCGACTACTTGGTCTTGACAAAAATACAATAAACTCCCATATCAGCACGCTTGCTCGTGGACAAACTACTCTTTTTCTGACATAAAATATGCTACGATGGTATAGGCAACGCCTACTAAAATCACCCTGAAAAACCAGTTTATGATTGTTTCCATGGTCGAATGTGAATGTTCATTGACCTCAATCAACGCGTGGACAGCGTAAATGGCTACAAGGATAAACAATGCCCAACCAACGGGGGAGGTGGGCTTAAAAAAAATACCTTTTCGAACAAACCAGTGCATAAAAGTGGTGATTGTATAGTATATGGATGAAAAAATGAGTCTGAAAACATCAATGGAAATGCTGGAGAAGCGCGTGGAATCCGATGAAGAGGGCAGCTCCAAATCCCACAAAAATCAAGAAAAGATTCCAGAAACGTACTTTGAGTGTGATGATAAGCTCACGGCGTTCGGCATCGTAAAGCACGTTGAGGAGCGAGAGCAGGTTCATCCCCGCTGCTACCATTGGAAAAAGTACAAAGACTAAAGGAGAAAACCAGCCGCCGTGCGAGCGGTCAAAGGTTTCGAGGGTGCTGAATAGCATGTCCAATACGCGAATGCTACCGCCCGAGATGAGCTGCATGACAACGCAGGCCAGCAACAAACATGGAAGTGCCACCAGCCACCAGCCCATGGCCGCCGATTTGCGGGTGTTGAGGATGGGTAATTTTAAATACGCTTGATGTTCGGTCATCACCTGAGGTTTTTTTAGGTTTTGTAATTTTTTTTCGAATTCGTCCATTGGTTCCATGGCCAACTTGAGTTAAAGTGGTTGGGTAATTAGCCGCATTTTTGCCGTAAATAGTCGATGCCCCGCGACAACAGCGACTTGATGGTGCCTTCGGGTTTGTCTAAAATAAGACTGATTTCAGCAATGCTTTTTTCTTCAAAATACTTGAGCGCAATCACCTCTTGGTACTTGATGTCAAGGGTTTTGAGGTGACGTTGTACGTCGGCAAATGCTTCATAGTCGGCCATTTGGCGCTCGGTTTCGTTCTTTTCGCGTTCAAAAACGGTGAGCAGTTCGCGGTCAGAAAGCATGTCGTCCGACAACTGTCCAAACAAATCGGGGCGGTATTTTTGGTTACGAAAAAAGAGCTTGATTTCGTTGGTGGCAATTTTGTACAACCAAGCCGAAATGTGGTGTCCTTCAAAACGGTATTTTTTTAGGTTTAAAAACGCCTTTAAAAACGTTTCGGCGGCCACGTCGCGGGCAATGTCATAATCTCCTACCCGACGAAAAGCGTATCCAAAAATTTTGGAATAATACGCATCATAGAGATGCCCAAATGCCTGCGCATCGAGGGGTTGAGAGACGTTTATGGGGTCAGCGACGGTTTTCAAACTCAATAACAATTTGAATCCATAATGCAAGAGAAGAAAAAAGGTTGCAGTTTTCCACCAAAATAATTTCTGATTCCTTCAAATTGTGGATAAAGTGATAATTTTGTGGAAAAATTGAGAGAATGCAAATAGATAAAGATACGCTTCACAAGATTGCGCATTTGGCGCGTTTGGAAGTGAAACCCGAAGAAGAAGCTCCGTTGTTGAAAAGCCTAGAAAGCGTGTTGTCGTGGATGGAGCAGTTGGATGAATTGGATACGACAGATGTAGCACCTCTGACGCATATATCGGCCGAAATCAACGTGATGCGCGAAGATGTGGTCGGAAATCACTTGCCTAGAGAACAAGCGTTGGTCAATGCGCCTTCGCAAGACGGAACGTACTTCCGCGTGCCTAAGGTGATTGAATAAAAAACGGAACCTCCCGAAAGTTTTAAACTTTCGGGAGGTTTGAACTTTCGGGAAGTTGTATATTACACGGGCAAAACAATTTGCTGCACGGCTTCTTCAAACTGCGCCAACTCCGCCCGCATTTCATTTAAGTAGCTTTCGGCCTCGTTTTTGAGGTGAGGAATCAGCCGCTGATAATACGAAATCCCCTCCAAAAGATTGGCCTTGAACAACTGTAGCGACCGAAGTTTTTTGGCCGTAAGCTGTTCGGTATTTTTCTTCAAATCTTTCTCAAAATAGTCGATATACATCCGCAGTTCGTTCACAAACAAATTGGAACGCTTCACCGAATTGAGCAAATTAGTGCGTCCGTAAATGTGGTCCACCATTTGTTTGAACGAAAATATGCCCGAAAAATACGCCAAGTTAGGGCCTGGGCATACCGATACTGCCTTTAAGTTGTGAGCGGGAGCAAGGCCGTCTTTCAACAAAGCCGAAGCACCTAGCCCTTCACATAAACAATCTTTTTCGACTACTGTCGCAAGTTGTGTTTCGTAGTCGGTGGTAGGTAGCCCTTGTTCTTGCAATTGCTTGATTTTTAGGTGCTGATACTGGCGAGAGGCGGCACAAATGGGGATTTCGGTAAACTCGGTATTGGATACCAAAAATTTCTTGTAGCAGGGACTTCCAGGGCGGTTTTTGGCAATGCGTTTTTCAATTTGCAGGTGCGCGGAGCTTTTACGAAAATTGTTGAACGGAATCCCAAGCGGCGACGCGTGGCTCAAGTAATAATCGTCGGGCTTGGCCGTGGCAAGTTGATGAAGCGTGACCTCATCGACACTGGTTGCTTCAGGAACCAATAAAAACGGACTCCCCCAGCCAGTGGCGTCGGCTTGGTAGTAGTCGAGCAAAAATTGGTTTTCGTTGGCCGTGCCAATGCCTCCTTGTACCGTAATCCTAAGGTGAGGAACGGTCGCGAAGGTAGGCACTCCTTTAGCTAAGAGTGCTTGGTTGCAAAGTGTCCAAAGCTCAGTGGCAAGGGCTTCGCGGTTGTTTTTGAATTCCTCCATGATGGGGCCTAACAATAAGCCGTCGGTAGCGAACGCGTGCCCGCCGCAGTTGAGACCCGATTCAATCCGAAATTCGGAAACCCATAAACCTTTTTTTGCCAATATTTTTCCTTGTGTAAGCGCTGAACGGTAGTCGCTTACTTTTAGGATAATTTTTTTCTTCAACCGCCCCGTTTCGTCGGGCAAAAAGTCGGGGAAGGTGTCGATGTAGGCGTACAAACGCGGGTTATAACCTGCCGAAAACACCACTGACGATTCCAATTCGCTAGTCGCAAATCCGCGTAAGCTCGACAACGCATCCGAAAATTCTTTTGGAAGCATTTCGCCGTCTTTGGTGTAGGTATTACGATCGACTTTGGACATAATATTGACGTCGATAGCCCCTACTCTTACTTCGCTCCGAAGTTGTTCTTGAAGCTCTACTTTGGCAGGGCCGTCTTCGAGCGTTGTCATTTTTTGGTAAATAAACTTGACGGGTGAGTCGTCAGGAAGGAGTTCAAAGTACTTCACGAGGTCGTTTCCAAGGGAAAAAGGAAGGTTTCGCAACGTTTCGATTTGTTGTTTGACGATACGATTGACCAAGTTGAGGTACGACGCAATCCGACGCGCGCGGTAGTCTTCTTCGTGGGGAGCGATGGGGGCAAAAGAATCGTTTACCCACGGACTGTATAATTCGCGGAGGCGTTCCATGAGTTCGTCTTCGATGATTGAAATCACGGACGAAATCCCGTAACGAGCGACTTTAATGGGTGTTTCCATTGTAAACCCCAGCCCCATGACAGGAATATGAAAGGTGTGTTGTTTGGCCATGTGAAAGCAGTTGTTAGTAAAATCAAATACATAGATAGGCAAGCATACCTCTTCAAAAGTCGCGATATTCTGCGGGGGAAAAGATGACGTAGGTCAGGAAAAGTAGGATTAAAAACGTAGGCAGGTGAATTTTTTAGCCTCCGAATGAGTTTGTAGAATAGCTAATAGCCTATCGAATGTATTAGTTTATTTCCCAAAACAAAATCCTAAAAATTCAAATGAAAAAAGTCGCTGTACTTCTTTTGTCCCTCATTTCGTTGGGGTCAATGGCGCAAGGAATCAAGACGCCTGCTCCTAGTCCAACCCAAACCCTCAAGCAAGATTTTGCTCTTTCTTCTATCGAAATCAACTACTCACGCCCTGCTGCGAAAGGCCGTAAAGTATTTGGTGACTTAGTGCCTTTCGGAAAAATCTGGAGAACAGGTGCCAATGGCGCTACAAAAATTACGTTTGGCGAAGATGTAAAAGTAGGTGGAATGCCCGTAAAAGCAGGTTCGTATGCTATCTATTCAGTGCCTAATGCCAACGAATGGGAAATCATCATCAACAAAGGCGCAAACAACTCGGGTTTGACAGGTTACAAAACGGAAGACGATGTAGCTCGTTTTAAAGTGAAGCCTATGCAATTGCCAATGAACATTGAATCGTTCACAATTTTGTTGGGCAACTTAACGGCTTCATCAGCAAGCGTACAAATTTTGTGGGAAAATACGGCGGTAGAATTCCCTGTTGTAGCCGACATCGACAGCAAAATCATGGCGCAAATCAACTCGGCCATGACCGTAGATAGCCGTCCCTATTTCCAAGCGGCTAGTTATTATTTCGACAACGGAAAAGACAATAGCAAAGCGTTGGAGTGGGCAAATAAAGCGGTAGAAGCGCAGCCTACGGCGTTTTGGGTAATGCACTTGAAAGCTAAAATCCAAGCAAAAGCAGGTGACAAAGCAGGTGCAAAAGCAACTGCGATGAAGTCGATTGAATTGGCCAAAGAAGCTAAAAATGACGACTACGTAGTGCTTAATCAAAAATTGATTGCTACACTTTAGTCTTTAAATGAGTTAGTTGGAGATGATTACACCTCCAACTAACTCTCATATTCTCCTTCTATTTTTTCTTCCGTTTTTTCTTATCAGTCGGAGCAGGTTCTGGGGCGGGTTGTTCAACGGGCGGAACCACCGTCAAATCTTTTACGCGAATGTTGCGGAAACGAACCACATCGCCGTGACCCAAAAAGCCGATGTATCCCGAAGTACGGTTCACCCCTGGGTGTTCGCGGTGGTCGGCAGTTCCATTTTTAGAAGCTTCGGCTAGGTCGCCGTCCAAAATGACCGTTCCGTTGAGGGTTACTTTTATTTTTGATCCTTTTACTACTACTTCTTGGTAGTTCCATTGTCCAAGCGGTTTGTGGAATCCTCGTTTGGCAGGAATAATTCCGTAAGCCGAGCCGTGGTACTGGTAAGGCTGCAACGACTTATAAATCTCCGCGTCGTTGTCCAAAATCTGTAATTCAGTCATGCCTACATAAGCCGCATCACCTTGGAGTGGAGCGCGTATTCCTAGGCCGTTGTTGGCGCCAGGTGTTAGTTGGAACTCAAAACGGAACTCAAAATCGCTGTATTCGTCTTTGGTATAAAGATTGCCTTTTCCACCACGATTAGGATAAATCACCATATCGCCGTTTTCGATGATGTAGTCGGTGGTGTTTCCTTGCCAGTCAAACATGTTGGTGCCATCAAACAGTACCTTGAAACCATCTTTTTTCTCTTGTTCACTCAATACAAATGGCTCAGGACTAGGCAATTCTTTAACATAAATGTCGCGGTAGGCTACCAACGTTCCATGGGCTTGAAGTTCAAGCTGCTCGCTGGCAAAAATGGGAAGTTTTCTATCCCAATAATTTTCCAAAATCACGTTGTCCACCACTAACTCACCGTTCAAATACACCGTCACGCGGTCGCCTTTCATGATAATACGGAAGGTGTTCCAGTCACCAATCGCATTGTCGGCTACTTTGAGTGGCTTGCTTGGGTTCTTTTGGTTGTTGTACAATCCTCCCGAACCAACTTGCGCACCCACCTCTACGCGTGAGGTATCCCAGACTTGCACTTGAGGAGAGCCGCGCAAATAAATACCTGCGTCTCCTTTGGGTTCGATTTTCCAGTCCACAAACATCTCAAAATCGCGGTATTTTTTCACCGTGCAGAGGTTATCGCCGTGGCCCGTGAAAACCAAATCACCCTCTTTGACGACCCAGCCTTTGCGCATGTTTTCGTCGGCTTTGAGTTGTTTGGCGGCGAGTGTATCGGGGTGCATTTTGGCGCGGGCAATTGGGTTGGCGACCAATCCTTTCCAGCCTGTCAGGTCTTTGCCATTAAACAATGAAACAAAGTCATCTCCCGCAGGAAGCTCGGCCAAATGTTTGCGCACTGCTTCTTTCTGCGCATCGCTAGAGGCAAAGTTGAGGGCTTTGTTAAGGTAAGAACGAACGGTCGTACCGTTGAAGTCTTTGTTGGATAGCGCGGCATTGATGACCACTTGGGCGGCTGTTTGTTGGAGAGAAGCATCGTCTAAGTAAGGGCCTGCCAGCAAGAGTGCATTGAACGTACGGTTGCGCACCAATTCTTTTAAAACACTTTCTTTTTGTGCCGATGTTTTGGCGATGGACAAGGCTTCGCGCAGTGAAAGTACACGCTGTGTCGGGTTTTGTTTCGATGCCGTTACCGCGCGGATAATTCCTGCCACGGCTTGCTCGGTGACAGAGGCGTCGGTCGCGCTTTTTCCAATGTTGTGCAACTCAGGAATGGCACTTACATCCGACCAATTGGCCAGCGCAGAAAGTGCTGCTTGTTGGGCTGAACTTGAACCATTGGCAAAAGAAGAACTCACAAATTGCAACGCTTTACGGGTACCAATGTTGGCCAAAACGCGCAAGTAAGCAGGCTTTTTCTCTGCACTTACGTTGTTGATTTGACCCAATAAAAGTTGGGTTTGTTGATTGGCGTTTCCTGTACCTTTGAGGGCAGCGGTGATGGCTTCTTGGGTGGCGAGCAGCTCAGTAGGTGCAGAAACCGTGCCTAATAGTTCGTACAAGGTTGGTAAATCCTTCGGCATCGAAACGCGCTTGAGGGCAGAAAAAGCCGCATTTTTAACGCTGGGGTCGTTATTCTTTAATTGTCCTACTACCACGTCAATTTTTGAATCAGCCGCGCGGGCAGCCAAAAACTCAAGCAAAGCCACTTGGGCGTTGGCTGGTTGTGTCGGCAGTGCCGTGGCTACTTGATTGACCACATTGTCTCCTTTGAGCGACAAAAGCGCCGTTTTTACGGCCTTCACTTCGTCGTCTGAGCTTTTTTTCAAGACGTCCAATAAGTTCTTTAAGACGCTTTCTTGGCCAATCTTTGCGGAAGCGCCAATCGCCGCAATTTTAACCATACTTACTTTGCTAGAAAGTTGCTTGAGGAGGGCAGGAAGGGCAGTTTTGGCGTCGGCTTGTCCTAACATCGTAATCACCTCGGCTTGGGCTTCGGGTTTGAAACGTGGCAAAGCGGCTATCCATTGTTGCGTATTGGCGGGAGTAAGGAATTTTTGAGCCAGTTTCAAAGCGGCAATTCGCTCCTCAATGGCAGGACTAGCTACTGCTTTTTGGAGACTTGGGACGCTCAACGCTCCTTGTGCATCGGCCAAAATTTTTAAGGCAGCCGTGCGAGTAGGCGTTTGTTTGTCGGAGATGGCATTCTTTAAGAGCGCAGTAGCGCTTTTAACCGCCAACGCTTTTTGACCATTTTCAACCAAACGTTCTAAATAGACAAGGTACGACGAGGTAGCGTTCGCGACGTCGTACGAATAATTGGCTTTAGCAGCGGCATTCGATAACGTATATACAGAGGTGTTACCCCCAATTTGGGCCAAAGCGTAAAGTGTTACCTTTTGCAAATTGCCCGTAGCACCCGCAGCGATTCGCTCAATGGCAGGGGCGGCGTCGCTAACTTTGGCGTCGCCAAGGGCTTCGATGAGGGAGATTTGTGCCTCACCCGTTGCGGTGGAAAGCGCTTGGTTCAAGGCTTTTGTTGCTTGAGCGGTTCCAATTTTACCAAGAGCGCGTGCGGCAGGGCCACTCAATTGTGCGTCTGTCAAGTAGTTGGCCAACGTGCCTACGACCTCGTCTTTACCCACTTGTTGAAGTTGAAAAATCAAAAAGGCTTGGTTGTTTTTATCGCTCACGCGGGGCAGTGCTTCGGCGTAGGCTTCGGCCGCCATTTTCCGCCATTCGTCCTTGCCAGCTTGGGTAACGTAATACGTAAATCCACCCACTGCATATTGTACTTTGGCGTGTTCTGCCTTATCGGGTGATGAGAGTTGGGAAGCCAACGCCGTGATTCCAGTTTTGCCAAGCGCGGCCATGTCATCCATGTTTTTTTGCTGCTGTTTGGCGTTTTGGGATGGAAATTGCCGTAAAAGATTGGTAATTCGGACATCCACCTGCGCCATGGCAGCGGTGGTACTTAGCCAGAGTCCTAAAAGTAAATGTATGGTATATTTCATAGAAAGTCGAAGTTTTAATTTTGCAATTTGAAAATGAGTAAATTTGAAAATGAAGTCCTAAATTGTCTCAGTAATCATTCTTCAAATTTTCAAATTACCACATTATCTAATTAATTTACATAGTCCAAGGGCCGCGCATGGGTTGGTCGATGAGGCGGTTGGCACCTTCGTCGTCCACAAAAAGCTGCTTAACGGGGTCAAATTTGAGCGAGCGACCCAAACGCAATGCCGTTAATCCCATGTTGACAATCGTGCAAGAACGGTGGCCATTTTCTTCGTTGAGCGCAAATTTTTGACGTTTTCTTACCGCTTCGGCAAAGTCCGTTACTTGAGGTTCGGGGTCGGGGAAAGCGGCTAGTTTTTTCTCCAAATCAGGAATATCTGACCTGAAATTGGGGTAAAGCTTGCCTTTTGGTCCTTCGATGTACGGAACATTTTCGTCTTTTCCTTCGCCGTCGAGGATGATTTTACAGCCGTCGGCGTAGGTGTATTCGATACGGCGCCAAGTACCTACGGCGTCCGTATGTTGCTGTGGCGCATCAATTTCCACGCTGATGGGGCTGGTATCGTCTTTGCCTAGGAAATACTGGATAGGGTCTAAGTAATGCTGCCCCATGTCGCCCAAACCGCCGCCGTCGTAGTCCCAGTAACCACGGAAGGTATTATGGACGCGGTGGGTGTTGTAGGGTTTGTATTGCGCAGGGCCGAGCCACATGTCGTAGTCGAGGTCGGCGGGAACGGGTTCGGGCGTTAGGTCGGTTTTACCTACCCAGTAAAACTTCCAATCGAAGCCCGTGTGGCGGCTTACGGTGACCTTGAGTGGCCAACCCAATAGTCCACTTTCTACCAATTTTTTGATGGGTCGAACGGTAGAGTTCATGCCATAAAAGTTGGACTCGAACCGAAACCAAGTATTGAGGCGGAAAATCCGACCGTGTTGCTGTACGGCTTCTACCAAACGTTTCCCTTCGCCGATGGTTCGGGTCATGGGTTTTTCGCACCATACGTCTTTGCCTGCGCGGGCGGCGTCGGCGGCAATGATACCGTGCCAGTGGGGGGGAGTAGCCACGTGAACAATGTCCACTTCGGGCAATTGAATCAGTTCTCGGTAATCCCCAAAGGTTTTTACGCCAGAGGCATTGGTGCCCAGTTCATCGAGGGCTAGTTTGATGTGTCGTTTGTCCACATCGCACACGGCCACTACCCTCGTTCCTGCGTATGGAATGTGGCCGCGGCCCATGCCGCCTACGCCGACGATTCCTTTGGTAAGTTGGTCGCTAGGAGCGAGATAGCCTTTGCCCAGCACATGCCGAGGCACAATAGAAAACGTGGCTAAGGTAGCCAGCGAACCTTTGAGAAATTTTCTCCGAGAAGTCTGTGAGGTCATAGCAGATAGTCAATTAGGTGCTTATGTCAGTAAGGCAACAGTGACTATACATTACTCATTTTTTTTAAAATAAGGCCAAGGGTTATTGAAGAAAAATAGAAAAGGGGGAGGGGCGAATTACAAAATATACAAGCACAGCCTGTCTTCGAGAAGACAGGCTGTGTCCATTTGCTTACTTAGGCGTAGCGTAAATATTAATGGTTTTTTTCCATTTTGTAATTTCTTCCTTGGTGTTGATTGGAATGACCTCAGCCGTTGTTTCAAACGCTTCAACGTAATAAATTTCGTATCCGTGTTGGGCAATCGTGGTAAAAAGCTCCATTTTTTCGGCATCGGTATTTTTACCAAAGCTCTCAGCGATAATCACGGGTTTATACTGGGCAATCAAATCCGCAATCGACTTGAGAATTTCTTTGTCATAGCCTTCGGTATCTACCTTAATAAACGACAACTTAGGCAACGATTCGGCATAATTTTTTTCTAAAAATTGCTTCATTGGCACCCCTTTGATTTTTTCGGGATGGACAAATTTACCATGACGACTCTCTTTGGTGGGCGAAATCCCTCCGTTGACAAACGAAGCTTCGGAAGAAATAAAATAAAACTCTTCTTCTTGCACCGAAATAGCAAACGGCAAAGGATGAATCGTTGCTTTATCCCGATTGAGCAAAGCATTTTCCTGTAGAATTTTAAAGACGTACGGATTTGGGTCAAACCCTAAAACAAGACCTTTCGGGCCAGCAGCCAAGCCCATCGGAACGGTGGTATCTCCAATATTGGCACCAATATCAATGGCCAAATCCCCCTCTTTGATAAACTGACGGAAAAAATCTACCGTTTCTTGTTTCAGCCCAAGTGGTGTCACAAAAGGGTTTGTCCATTCGGCAAAGTCAACTTTACCTTCCTTTTCTAAATAGTAGGGATGAATGTGTGACGGGTACTCTTTGGTAAAACGCCGAGCAATTTTTCGCCGAAACGAATTTTTTAAATACGTGAGCATGTAGAGTGTAATGGTTTTAATACAGTAGTTGAATTCGGAGATAAGCTACAGGTTTTTCTTGATATAAACTAATAATACTTTTTATTTTAATTATTAGGTAACAAAAAAGCCTGTCTCCTCGAAGACAGGCTTTCAAATATAAAAATCGTTGGGGATTAGCCTTGCGATAAGGCTTCGGCACCACCCACGATTTCGAGGATTTCTTTGGTAATGGCCGCTTGGCGTGAGCGGTTGTATTCCAAACGCAACGCTTTCAAAAGCTCTTGGGCGTTGTCGGTGGCTTTGTCCATCGCCGTCATACGCGCACCGTGTTCCGAAGCGTTTGATTCGAGTACGGCACGGTACAATTGAATTTTGAGCGTTTTAGGAATCAAATCTTGCACGATTTGCTCTTCTGATGGCTCAAATACGTAGTTAGCACCCGAAGCGGATACATTTTGTGATGCTGTTTCGTCAGCGACGATAGGCAAAAACTGCTCGGTACGGATGATTTGGGTTGCAACGTTTTTAAATTCGTTGAAAACCACTTCTACCGCGTCGTATTTTCCAGCTTCAAAGTCGGCCATGATGCTTTCAGCGGCTTCTTTTACGACGCCAAAGCTCAAACGAGTATATACATCCATGTAGGTTGTATTTACGTTGAAGCCCCTGCGCTGAAATGCCTCACCTCCTTTTTTTCCCAACGCCAAAATTTCTACGTTGCCTTTGGCAGCTTGCGTAGCGTATTTTTCGTTGATGAGAAGGTTGGCGGCTTTAGCGATATTGGAATTGAACGCCCCACAAAGGCCACGATCAGAAGTAACAGTGACAATCAACACTTTTTCTACCGAACGGACCTGCTTAAATGGGCTTTCTGCGGCGGTTTCAGCTCCTGCTGATACCGTTGCAAGCATTTCACTCAACTTCTTGGCGTAAGGGCGCATCTGAATGATGGCGTCTTGCGCACGGCGAAGTTTAGCGGCGGCCACCATTTTCATGGCCTTCGTAATTTGTTGCGTCGAGTTAACCGACGTGATTCTACTGCGAACTTCCTTCAGTGAAGCCATTGTGTGTTACCGTTAACTGTTATTTGTTAATAGTTTCCGTACAGGATAAAACTATTTAAACTTACTGCTTTTTACTTGGTTTTTCTCAGCCATATACTCGACCCTCGTCCACGCGTGGCGTAGGTTGGCATGTGCTGAGCTAACCACTCTGAATGAAACGTTTGAAGAAAATCGTTGTAAAACAACACTTCAAACTGGTTTTGGTACATCAAAAATGCCCGCATCATGTAGGCTTCGTTCCAGCCAAAACGCCCGTTTCCGTCGATTACCCACGCTTTGGGGTACTCAAAAGGATAGAATACGTCGTGAACGTGAACGATAACCCCAGGTTGGAGGCGAGGGAATATCTCGAACAAGAAATAGTTGACGTCGCTTCCTGTTTTTGAGACGTGGGTCGAATCAATAAACAAGATGTCGTTTTCGCCTAATTGCTCAAAATACGTCACAGGAATATCCTGCAATGTTTTTTCAAATATGGTTGTCTGTTGGCGGTCGGCGGGAGTCAACAACGAATACAAACGATCAGGATAAGGCTCAATAAACGTGAACTTTACGCTTTGGTTCAAAAACCGTTCGTTGGTATCCAACATCACAGCCGACGAAAACCCAGACCCTGCTTCAATAATGTGCTTGGGCTTAAAGTGCCGCATCATGCAATGCAGCGTGGTGGCGTCGGCGTGAATAAAATATTTGTTGACAAAATAATACCGAAAGCCTTCTTGAGGATTGTCCGTAAACGGAACACTCCCAAAGTAAGACGAGGCAAACGTCTGCATCAAGGCGACTTGCGCTTCTTCGCGAAGATCAATACCTGGCAACGTCCGTGGTGGAGGGGTGGGGTAAATCTGTTCTTCACGTTTACGTATTTCGTCCACCGATACAATCGGGCTATAAAAGTGCCCTGCGGGTACCCGTGTGCGATATTTTCCGATAAATCGGGCTACGTCCCCAATGAGGGGCGTAGCCTTTACGATTTCTTTGATGCGAGACATTCGATATGAACCTGCTAATGCAGTAAATTAAGCGTATTTAGGAGCGAGTTCGCGACCTAGTTTCTTGATAGTATCTGTTACTGAATCGTCCAATTTACCAGCAGCCAATGCTTTCAACACTTCTGGATGCGAAGCTTTCAATTGGTGGATAAATTCGGTTTCAAATTCTTTTACTTTTGAAACGTTTACTTTATCCAATACTCCGTTGATAGAAGCATAGATAATCGCTACTTGGTCGCCCACACTTACTGGTGAGAACTGACCTTGTTTCAAGATTTCTTGGTTGCGGCGACCACGGTCGATGGTCAATTTAGTAGAAGCATCAAGGTCTGAACCAAACTTGGCAAACGCTTCCAATTCACGGAACTGCGCTTGGTCAAGTTTAAGCGTACCTGCTACTTTCTTCATTGACTTGATTTGTGCGTTACCACCCACGCGAGATACTGAGATACCTACGTTGATGGCTGGACGGATACCTGCGTTGAAGAGGTTTGATTCCAAGAAAATCTGACCATCAGTGATCGAGATTACGTTGGTTGGAATATACGCCGATACGTCACCCGCTTGTGTTTCAATGATTGGAAGGGCGGTCAATGAACCACCACCTTTTACTTTGTCTTTCAACGAAGGTGGCAAGTCGTTCATGTTTCTCGCAATTTCGTCTGACGTGTTGATTTTCGCGGCACGTTCTAGCAAACGGCTGTGAAGATAGAATACGTCTCCTGGATAAGCTTCGCGGCCTGGTGGGCGACGGAGCAAAAGAGATACCTCGCGGTAAGCAACGGCTTGTTTTGACAAGTCATCGTAAACTACCAAAGCAGGACGGCCAGTGTCGCGGAAATATTCCCCGATGGCAGCACCCGTAAATGGTGCAAAGAACTGCATTGGTGATGGATCTGCTGCTGACGCCGAAACGATCACAGTGTAGTCCATTGCTCCATAACGACGGAGGGTAGCTTCTACTTGCTTCACGGTAGAGGCTTTCTGACCGCAAGCTACGTAGATACAATATACTGGCTCACCTTTGTCGTAGAATTCTTTTTGGTTGATGATGGTATCGATACAAACGGCTGTTTTACCCGTTTGACGGTCACCAATCACCAATTCGCGTTGGCCACGTCCGATAGGAATCATGGCGTCGATTGATTTGATACCTGTTTGAAGAGGCTCAGTTACAGGCTGACGATAGATAACCCCTGGTGCTTTACGCTCAAGTGGCATTTCGTACGTTTCGCCTTGGATAGGTCCCATACCGTCGATAGGTTCCGCAAGCGTGTTTACTACACGTCCGATGATTCCTTCACCTACTTTTACAGAGGCGATTTCGCCAGTACGTTTTACGGTATCACCTTCTTTAATTTCGGACGATTCGCCGAGCAATACCGCTCCGACGTTGTCTTCTTCGAGGTTGAGGGCAAGGGCTTTGAGGCCATTTGCAAACACGAGAAGCTCTCCTGCTTGTACTTTGGTAAGGCCATAGATACGGGCTACACCGTCACCTATTTGGAGCACCGTACCTACTTCTTCGAGTTGGGCGTCGGTTTTGGCTCCTGCCAATTGTTCCCGAAGTATCGCCGAAACCTCATCCGGTCTTACAGCTACCATATTATGATATAAAGTTTATAGTGATTCATAAATTTGCCGCAAAATTAACGATAAATTTTCTTTGATAACAGACGAGCGTATAAAAAATGTACAATTTTTTGCTAAACAGCAGGTAGATGCTCTTGTGAGACCAAACAGCCTATTTTTGAGGCCAAAATTACAAAGCATAACTACCGAGAGAATAAACCCCCATCGGGGGCTGATTTGAAAGGGTATCGGTAAAATTTTATTTTGGATGCACTTTTTCTTGTACCTTTGAGGGTCTTTTGTTACCCCAAAAAAATCAGCACCAACCCAGAGGTGGTATGAACCCAGTCGTCGTCGTTATTCCTGTATATAAATCTAATTTTACTGCATACGAACGGATTGCTTTTGTTCAATGCCTGAAAGTTTTAGGAAAATACTCCATTCAAATTGTTAAACCTCAATCACTCGACCTTCAATTTTTGACAGAAGTTCGGCCTCAATTGCATTTTGAGTCTTTTGATGATAGCTATTTTAAAAGTGTTCAGACGTACAACCGATTGATGCTTTCGACGGAGTTTTATGAGCGTTTCGCTAGGTATGAGTACATGTTGATTTACCAATTGGATGCGTTTGTGTTTCGGGATGAGTTGCTGGAATGGTGCCAGAAAGGATACGATTACATTGGAGCACCTTGGCGTCTTGAACGCGATTTTTCATCGGTAACGGACAAGCTGATTTTTCGTCTCAAGAAACAATTGGCGATTTGGTTTGATTTGCGCGACAAAAACCGGAACAATCAACCGTTGGATGTTATTCTTAAAATGACCGTAGGCAACGGTGGTTTTTCGCTTCGTAAGGTTCAGAAAATGCTTGATATTGTGCGTTCACAACGCCCTATGATTGAGCGCTATTTGGCAGGAAAAGGTTCTTTTTACAACGAAGACGTCTTTTTTTGCATCGAAATGAACCGATACTTCCAGCGGGTACGGGTACCGCATTGGCGCGAAGCATTGCGGTTTGCTGTGGAAGATAAACCGTCCAAATCGTTTGAGCTCAACGGCCAACAGCTTCCGTTTGGATGCCACGCTTGGGATATTCATGAGTTAGAGTTTTGGAAAGAGAAATTTAGCCAACTGGGTTACACTTTGTAAATAAAGAATTATAATTGATTGATGAAGCGATATTACAGCGGCACCCCTCGCGAGACAATTCCAATGCGTTTGACTGATTTTTTTATAGATGCCTATGCAAGGTGGTTCTATAAAAGGAGAGAACGTGGGTCTATTTCGAGTAGCCCCAAGGTGTTGATTGCTTCGTTGGGGCACATGGGCGATGCCCTGACGGTTTCGTACCTGTTTCCGCTGATTCGTCAAAAATACCCCAATGCCATCATTGATGTGATTACGCCGACGTGGTGCAAGGCCGTTAATGAACATAATCCTTACATTCGTCAGGCTATTTACCTCGACCACATCTTGAGTAATCGTGCCAAAAGTAGTAACTGGCAGAAAATCAAGCAGTTTTGTGCTACGTTCAAAACGGCAATTGCGATTTTAAAACAGGAGGAGTACGACTATTATATTGATGTACGTACCTCCAACTCAGTTTCGCATTTTATTTTACCCTTTACGACGGTTAAAAAAGCCATTGGTTTCAACCGTCGTGGGCAAGGGGGATTGTTGGACGTAGAGTTAACAATACCAGAAAATACGTGTTTCCATCATTTTGACACTTATGCAGCGCTCTTGAAAGAGATGAATATTACGGCCAAACTCGAAGATGTAAAGCCGTATTTTCATATTCTTCCGTCAGTTTCTTGGGAATCCGTTGGGACAAAACTTCCCTATCCGCTGGTCAATTCCTACGTCATGCTTTTTCCTGAAACGGGAGAGCCGCATCGACAAATGAGCCTTGCTTTTTGGGCAGACATTGTCCGAAAAGTTTTGCAAGAATCGTCTTATTCAGTAGTGTTTTGTGGTCAAACTGATTTATCTGCCCGCATTATCAACGAAATAAATCCCTCGTCAGTCGATTCAAATCGCCTTTTAAATGCGTCGCGGCTGTTGTCGATTCAGGAGTTGGCATTGGTGGCTACCCAAGCAGAATATGCCTTAACGCTTGATTCTTTTCCTGAACATTTGGCCTGTATTTTTTGTAAAACCATCACCATTTATCGGGTTTCGGGCTTGCCGTTTTTCCCGATTGCTAATTTTCCTGCATTGCTCTTCCACGGGCATCAACCCAGCGTAGGCATAGAATACGTCCGCAAAAATGTTGAAATCCATTACTATCCCGAAACGGACATTCCTGAAGTGAAGAATAAGATTACGGAACGAATACTACTAGAGAAAGTGGTTAGCTAATCGGGTTGTGAGTAATCCTTTACACTTGTTTTCGGGTTTTGAGAAACCCGACTCACCGTGCTGAGGGTTTCTCAAAACCCGACTGATTCACCGCTACCACTCAAACAAATACTCTCCACTCCCAACTTCCAATGCTCCTTCTACAAGCTTGAGGCGTTGGGTTTGGGCAAGTTGATTTAACTTATCTGCACCAATGCTAGGAAGTTTGACAAGGGCTTTTGAATTGGCAGGTACGCTTATTTTTAAGGTAGTTTTTCCGTTTTGCTGTTCCCACGACGAAGCTATCGTTCCATACGGAGATTCATAGGTAGCTTTGGTGGAAGTAAACCCGCCGCCAAGTTTGGGTGCAATCACAAATTTTTTGAAACCAGGCTCTACCAAATCAATCCCTGCCATGTTTTGATACATCCAATCGCCAATGGCACCGTAGGCATAATGGTTGTAAGAGTTCATGCTAACATCCTGAAAACTTCCATCGGGTTTAATTCCGTCCCAACGCTCCCAAATCGTGGTTGCGCTTTTCTTAACGGGGTAGAGCCACGAAGGGTACGTTTCTTGATTCAGTAGGTCGTAAGCGACGTCGTTTTTGCCAAAACGAGTCAGGACGTGGCACAAATAAGGCGTACCCAAGAAGCCAGTAGTGAGGTGGTTGCCGTGTCGCTTGATGTCTTGCACGAGTCGCTCAACGGCCTGTGGACGAAGGTTTTCGGGTAATAAATCGAAATGAAGTGCCAACACATAAGCCGTTTGGGTATTGCAAACCAACCGACCATTGGGTGAAACGTATTCTTGCAAAAAGGCCTTTTTGATGTTTTGGAACAATTCCCCGTATAAGACTGCATCCGTGGCTTTGCCTAGGGTAAGTGCCGCTTTGGACGTTAGGTTAGCCGAATGGGCAAAAAAGGCCGTCGCAATAAAGTCATTGTCGGTAACAGGCTCTCCAAATTGTGCGGCACCACGGTACGACAGCCAGTCACCAAAGTGTTCGCCGTTGGTCCATAGAAGCTTAGCCCCCGCGTTTTTACGGACATACTCCACCCATTTTTTCATGGATTCGTACTGCGTTTCTAACAGACGACGGTCGGAATATACTTGGTAAAGTGTCCAAGGGGCAATCGTAGCGACGTCGGCCCAGCCTGCCGATGACTTAATGTCGTC
This sequence comes from Runella defluvii, assembly GCF_014195535.1. Lineage (GTDB taxonomy): Bacteria > Bacteroidota > Bacteroidia > Cytophagales > Spirosomataceae > Runella > Runella defluvii. The sequence continues at coordinate 93,586 of NZ_JACIBY010000013.1, forward strand.
AGGGTTTTTATTTTGAATCACGTCGGGTATGACGTGCGGAACGCCGCCGTTGGGCTTTTGATCAATCGCCACGTCGCGTAGCCATTTGCTAAAAAAGCCTGCTACTTCTTTGTTGAACGTAGCGGTACGAACAAATGCTTGGGCGTCGCCCGTCCAGCCTAGGCGCTCATCCCGCTGCGGACAATCGGTGGGTACGTCCACAAAATTGCCAATTTGCCCCCAAACAATGTTTTTTTGAAGCTGATTTACCAGCGGTTTTGACGTTTCAAACGTTCCTGAATTGGGGAAATCAGAGTGAATGACGATGCCCGTGAGGTTATCGAGGACGGGGGGATTGGGAAGCCCTTCGATGCGGGCATAGCGAAAACCCATGAACGTAAAATGAGGTTCATAGACTTCGATGCTGTCGCCTTTCAGGGTGTAATTGAGTTCACATTTGGCCGAGCGGAGGTTGGCGGTGTAAAAATTGCCTTTTTGGTCGAGGACTTCGGCGTGGGTAATGCGGATTTTGGTGCCAGCAGGACCTTGCACGCGCAACCGAACCCATCCGACCATGTTTTGGCCAAAATCATAAACGGTTTCTCCCGCGGGCGTTGTCAGTACCTTGAGGGGTTTCAACTCTTGGGTACGGCGTACGGGCGGACCAGCGGGGGCAATGAGGTTGTCTTTGGGGTAATTGCCAAGACGGACATTCCACCACGCGCTTTCGTCGAAACCAACGGCTGCCCAGCCTTTTTTCTCCAAACGTGCGTCGTAGGTTTCACCGTTGTAGAGGTCATTTTCGCGGACGGGGCCGTTGTTGTTGGCCTTCCATGTTTCGTCGGTACCAATGATTTGTTCGGTTCCGTCTTCGTATTTAATCACCAATTGACTCAGCAGGGCGACGCGTTCACCCCATACGTTGCGGTTGTTTTCCCACACCAAATAGCCACGGTACCAGCCATCGCCCAGCATGGCGCCTATCGCATTGTTGCCTGCTTGAATAAATGCTGTGACATTGTAGGTAAAATACTGAATACGAGCTTGGTAGGCCGTCCATCCTGGGCTGAGGACGTCTTTGCCGATGCGTTGGCCGTTGATGTACATTTCGTTGAGTCCACGGCTGGTGACGTACAAACGGGCGGAGGCTATTTTTCCTTTGGGTTTGGTGACAAACTCTTTGCGGAGAAGCGAAGCGGGCTGTTGTTTTTTGAAATCAATTCCTTCTTTTTCGGGTTCAATCCACTTGGCTTGCCAGTCGGAAGAGGCCAAAAGCCCCATTTCAAAGAAATTGACGGCTGATTCTGCTACATTTCCATAATTATCGATGACTTTGACTTTCCAGAAATACCGTTGGCGACTTTGGAGGTTAGGGCCTTGGTAATCAATGAGGTGAGAAGCGTCAGAAACAACGTCGCCCGATTGCCAAATAAGCCCTTTTTTGGAAAATTTATCGTCTTTTGAAACTTGGATTTGATATGATTTTTGAAGGGTATTGCGCTCCTTGGAAAAGAGCTTCCAGCTGAAACGAGGCAAAAAGGCATCAATACCAACGGGATTGGTTTTGTACTCTACCCGCAGCTGCTCCACGCGCAAAGGGGAAGGCGGAGGTGTTTGTCCAATTACCGAAAGCGACAAACACAAAAAGAACAACAAAAAACGATTCATTGGGGAAAACGATTGATTTACTAGATAAAGGCTGAAAAAGCCGTAATCTACACACCCTCTCCCTATTTAGAAGCAAAAGCTGTTCGTAAATTCTTCGTAATATTGTAAAAATTAAGAACCGTTGAAACGGCGAAAAACATGACAGATAAGCTAATTGTGACAAATTTTGGCCCGATTCGCCATGCCGAAATGGACATCAAAAAAACGACTGTGCTCATTGGCCCTCAAGGAAGTGGTAAAAGTACGTTGGCGAAATTGGTGGCCTTAATGATTGATAAACCTAATCATAGTTCTGACCCTGAACTTTTTAATTTTAATAGTGAAAGCCAACGATATGGAATTGCAGGTTACGGAGGAGAAATGACAGAAATAGATTATGATAGTTTAAAAATCAAATTTAATGTCAAGGCAAATAAGTTTGATTTTGAGAATAGGGATTTAATGCTATCTGTCTTCATTCCTACCGAGAGGATTTTACTTCCTGTTTTATCTATCTCTATCATGGGACTTCTAAATAATAATGTTGCTTTACCAAGATTTATAACAGCATTTGGAACAAAATATGAGTTTGCTAGAAAATCGTCAGATGGATTAGTTGTTGATTATCTTGATTTGGAGTATAGGTTTCGAGGGGAAGAGTACTTAGTTAAAAATGGAATTCCCGTAAAATTGAGCGAGAGTGCATCTGGTTATCAAGCTATTATTCCTTTGAAAATTGTAGTGGAAAACTACTTGCCTAATAGAGAAAAAGTCTTCATCATTGAAGAACCCGAGCTTAATCTTTATCCAACAACTCAAAAAAGCTTAATTTATTACTTGGCTGACCGCTGTACAAAAGGGGACAATGAGCTAATGATGACCACGCACAGCCCTTATGTACTTGCCGCGCTCAATAATTTGATTTTTGCTCATAAAGTAGCCTACGAAAGACCCGAACTAGCGCCTGAAGTAGAGAAAGTAATTCCACGAGATTCTTGGCTTAACCCAGCTGATTTTGCTGCGTATTTTGTGGCCGATGGAACTGTACGCTCAATCATCAATCCTAAAACGGGGCTGATTTCTGAAAATGAATTGGATAGTGTTTCAGATGAAATTGGGGATGAGTTTGATAGTTTAATGGATTTATACCGACAAAAAAGGAATGAAGCAGTCCGTTGAAAGTGCTTTCCCGCAGGTTTTAGCGGGAAATTGTCTTGAAAGTACAACGCAGCCCCAATTTGAATTATTTGACAGTCAAGTCCCTCCTCAGCGTTGTTACATAAAGCATAGTGATGAGCAGGAAGGCCATTTCTCGGTGACAAATGATTCTCAAAAAACAATTCATTTTCTAGCGATTGATAAGTGTGTTTTTGGTGATGACGCCGAGACGCATTGTGATTGTGCATTGTTTGACGAAAATGTGTTTTGCTTTATAGAAATAAAAGATGCGGGAAAACGAACGCGTAAAGAGCACCGCCGTAAAGCGTATCAACAGCTTAAATCAACAATTCTAGTTTTTAGATTTAGGGAGGTGTTTAGGGAAGAAACTCAGGTGGAAGCAATTATCAGTTTTGTTAGCAAAAGTAGTTACCCCGTGCGGACTAGCAGCAGTGCGGATGCTGCTTTGATGTTTGAGTTGGAGTGTAATGCCCAACTCATGGAGGGAAATCAAAAAGAGTTTTAGGACATAAAAAAGCGGCGGCCAGTTCTAAACTGACCGCCGCTTTTTTATGTGTAGAGGGTTGCTCACAACCCTCTAAGCTAGTACAGTCGGGTTGTGAGCAACCCTCTACACCTATTAGTGCTTAAAGTGACGAACGCCTGTTGTCACCATTGCCATGCCGTTGGCGTCGCAGTATTCAATCGAATCTTTATCGCGGATAGAGCCACCTGGTTGTACCACTGCTGTTACGCCTGCATTGTGCGCGATTTCGACGCAGTCAGCAAAGGGGAAGAACGCATCCGAAGCCATTACCGAACCTTTCAATTCAAAGCCAAACGACTTCGCTTTTTCAATGGCCTGACGAAGGGCATCCACGCGTGACGTTTGACCCGTACCACTTGCAATAAGTTGGTTTTCGTTGGCCAATACAATTGTGTTTGATTTGGTATGTTTACACACCTTCAACGCAAACTCCAATGCTTTTACTTCCGCGTCAGTGGGAGCTACTTTCGTCACGGTTGTAAATTGAGAAGCGGTTTCTACCACCAAATCTTTGTCTTGCTCCAGTACCCCGTTGAGGATGGTTTTGAACATTTTGGTAGGCAACTCAATGTTTTTACGTTGGAGAAGAATGCGGTTTTTCTTCGATTGCAACAACGCCAACGCATCTGCTTCGTAGGCAGGAGCAATCAAAATCTCCATGAAAAGCTTGTTAAGTTCTTCAGCCGTAGCCAAGTCCACCGTTGTGTTGGTGATAATAACCCCTCCGAAAGCCGAAACAGGGTCGCAGGCCAAGGCATTTACGTAAGCCTGATGAGACGTAGCGGCCGTTGCTACGCCACAAGCATTGGTATGTTTGATAATCGCAAAAGTAGGTTCATCGCCAAACTCGTCGATGAGCGCAACGCAAGCGTCAACATCGACTAAGTTGTTGTACGACAACTCTTTGCCGTGAAGTTTGTCGAACATCGCATCCAAATCTCCGTAAAACGTCGCGGCTTGGTGCGGGTTTTCGCCGTAGCGAAGGGTTTGTTGTGGACAGTTTGCTGTTTGCAGTTCAGGGAAATTACTAACAGGCTGGTTCAAAAACCACTGATTAATCGCGGTGTCGTAGTGGCTAGTAGTAGCAAAAGCCTCTTGCGCATAACGACGACGGTCGGCAAGGTCGGTAGCGCCGTCTTTTTCAGTAAGAATAGCGAGTACGTCAGCGTATTGATTCCGCGACGAAACGATAAGTGAATCTTGGAAGTTTTTAGCACCTGCCCGAATCAATGAAATACCTCCGATGTCGATTTTTTCGATGATGTCTTCGGCACTTGCCCCCGACGCAACGGTTTCCTCAAAAGGATACAAATCGACAACCACCAAGTCAATCGATGGAATGTTGAACTGAGTGGCTTGAGCCAAATCGCCAGCGTCGTCACGACGGTACAAAATACCTCCAAAAACAGCAGGGTGAAGCGTTTTTACGCGGCCTCCGAAAATAGAAGGGTAGCCTGTAAGGTCTTCCACCGCAGTCACAGGAATTCCCATGTTTTCGATGAACGTCTGTGTTCCACCCGTTGAGTACAGCTTTACGCCGTGTTGGTGGAGGAGTCTTACGATTGGTTCAAGACCGTCTTTGTAATAAACCGAAAGTAAGGCCGATTGGATTTTTTTCATTGGATTGGGAGTTTGCGCACTTCAAATAGTTGCTTCTAAATCGTGTTTTTTGGTTTAAAATACTTTGATTATTAGGCAATTAGTGCGGTATGTGGTGGTAAAATAACTAGGGATGACTTAGTTGTAAAAAATGAAGCCGCAAAATTACGGCTTTTATAACAAAAAATCGCCTTGTCGATGAAGACAAAGGCGATTTTTAGGGTAAAAAATGAGAATCAATTACCAAATTTTCACTCGGTTGGCTTCAGGACGGTACATTTTGTCGCCAGGTTGTACGCCAAATGCTTTGTAAAATGGCTCAAAGTTGGACAACGGGCCATTGGCGCGGAACTGCCCTGGAGAGTGCGGGTCGGTGTTGACTCTCAAGCGAAGGGCTTCGTCGCGGAGTTTGGCACGCCAGATTTGCCCAAAGGCCAAAAAGAAGCGTTGCTCAGGTGTAAAACCGTCGATTTTTTCGTTGCCTTTGCCTTGCTTCGTAAATGTCTTGAAGGCTTCATACGCGACCGAAAGCCCCCCAATATCGGCAATGTTTTCGCCTAACGTCAACTGACCTTTTACGTGCAAATTATCCAAAACGGTAAAGCCGTCGTATTGGTCAATCACCACTTGGGCGCGTTGTTTAAACTGGTCGTTATCGTCTTTTTTCCACCAATTCTTCAACATTCCCATGTAGTTGTATTGACGTCCTTGGTCGTCGAATCCGTGCGTCATTTCGTGGCCAATCACGGCACCGATGGCACCGTAGTTGAAGGCATCATCGGCTTCTGGGTCAAAGAACGGCCACTGTAAAATTCCCGCTGGGAACGCGATTTCGTTGCGCAATGGGCTGTAGTAGGCGTTCACCGTTGGCGGCGTCATGCCCCATTCGGTTTTGTCAACGGGCTTGCCCAAACGACCCAACATTTCTTCGTAACGCCATTTGCCAAAGGCTCGCACGTTGCCGTAAAAATCGTTGCGTTTTACGGCAACGCCTTCGTACGTTTTCCATTTAGACGGATAACCGATTTTGGGCGTAAATGCTTTGAGTTTTCGGAGGGCTTCTACTTTGGTTTCAGCAGTCATCCAGTCGAGTTCGTTGATACGTTTTTCAAACACCTTCTGAAGATTGGCTACCAACTCGTCCATGCGTTTTTTGGCTTCTGGTTTGAAGTGTTTTTCTACATAAAGTTGTCCCAACAAATCACCCGCTAGGTTGTCGGTAAGGCTCGAAATCCGCTTCCAGCGGTCTTGTTGCGCTTTTTGCCCGTTAAGGGTTTTGCCACTGTACTCGAAACTAGCCTCTACAAAGGGTTTGCTGAGGTAGTTGGCCGCGCCACTGATGACCGAAAACTTCATTTTGGCTTTCAGCGTTTCGATGTTAGCCTTGGGCAACCATTCGTTGAGGGCTTCGTAGTACTTTGGTTGGGCTACAATGATGCTGTCGGTTTTCATACGCATCGTCGTCAATCCATTCACCAAGTTGAGATTGGGCACTTTGGCGGCAAAATCCTTGGTGGCAAATTTGTTGTACATCGCCACAGGATTTCTCATTTCGATGCGACCCATGTGCGAAGTAGCGATTTGGGTTTCCAAAGCCAAAATATCGTCGGCCAACTGTTGGGCTTTGGCGGCGTCGGTACCTGTGAGGGTAAACAGCGTCGCAATGTATTTTTTGTAAGCATTCCGAACCTTGATAGTAGGCTCATCGGTCTTGGTGTAATAGTCTTTTTCGGGAAGCCCTGTGCCCGTTTGGCGCATACTCACGATGTACGTATCGGGGTTTTTAGCATCTTGCCCAATGCCTGCACCAATAAATGTGCTTCCTCCGTCTTGGGGGTGAGTGGCCGAATAACGAAGTAAATCTTCGTAGTTTTTGATTTTGTCGATTTCAGTCAAAACGGCTTTAATGGGTTCGTAACCAAGCTTTTCGATGGCAACGGTGTCCATACCCGACGCAAAAAAGTCGCCAACGCGCTGTTTGACACTGCCCTTGGGAGATTTGCTCGTGGCGGCCTCTTCCAAAATGGCTTTGAGGTTTTTAGAGTTGCTGTCTCGAAGAATGTTGAACGACCCCCAAGCCGTTTCAGAGGCAGGAATGTCGGTTTTATTTAACCAGCTACCGTTGGCATACAAAAAGAAGTCTTCGCGTGGGCTAACGCTCAAATCCATGCCCGAGAGGTCGAGTCCTTTGTTGGGTTTTGGGTCGTCTGATTTGATGAATGCGACAGAAAGTGCCCCTGCGAGCATCCAACTAGCCGTAAATCGTAGTCTTTCCATTTTTGGGTTGTTAGTTTGAATGATTATTGGGCAAAATTCCGCATTAACCAAGGAAAACCGATGGCGTATAGCCCACTTTATGTACTAACCCGACGATTTTGTCGATAAATCAGTCTTTTATATCATGCTCCAACCATCCCAAAGTAAAGTTAAAGACCTCCAATTTTTGAGGTTCGTTGTGAATTTCGTGATACATCCCATGCCACTTTTTGTAAGTCACCGTCGCGCCCACCCGCTGTGCAAACTCTTCGCTGGCGGGTTGAGAAGTAAGCAAGTCTTCGTCGCCGTGCATGATGAGGGTTGGGACGGGCATGGCACCTTCGTACGAATTGAGAAAAGCAGCGGCTTCAAGTAGCCCAATGCTCGCGGAGGCAGTGATGGTCCCGTGAACCAACGGATCATTTTTATAGGCTTCTACCACGGCGGGGTCTTTGGAAATATGGTCTTGCACTAAGCCACTTCCTTGCGAAAATCCTGGGAGTATCTTGCGAAAAAGCTTTCCTATTGTCACCAAAATAGGTTTTGGTTCAAACGCCAGTCGAATCCACGGCCCAGTGGCAATCACGCCTTTGAGGGCAGGTTTGCGTCGAAGGGTGTAATTAAGCACCAAATTTCCTCCCATCGAGTGTCCGTAGAGATAGATAGGTAGCTGAGGTACTTGTTGTTTGGCATAGTTGAGAAGGGTTTCAATGTCATTGAGATAGACATCGTACGAAGGGGCGTGGCCTCGTTTCCCTCCCGATTTGCCGTGGCCGCGGTTGTCCATCGAAACGACGGAATAGCCGTTTTGGTTAAAAAAGTCGGCAAAATGAGCGTAGCGACCACTGTGTTCGCCAAATCCGTGAATGAGTACGATGACTGCTTTGGAAGAAGGTGCGAGCCAAGCGCGGGCAAAAAGAGAGGTGCCGTCGCTGGCCGTGAGGGTAGTAGTAATTTCAGACATGGTTAAGGAGTTTTTGGGGGAAGATACAGAATTTGCGTCTATATCCATTCTAAAACACATAGAGCACATTAGAATTTTCACATAGAAAACATAGCTCTGTTCTCTGTGCTCTATGTGGAAATTCTATCTGAACTATTTGTTTACAAAGTAACTGAAGCAATTGATTGAGAAAAAGAGACTCCAATTTAAAACACATAGAGCACCTTAGAATTTTCACATAGAAAACATAGCTCTGTTCTCTGTGCTCTATGTGCAAATTCTATCTGAACTATGTGTTTACAAAGTAACTGAAGCAATTGATTGAGTGAGAAAAAGAGACTCCACGCCTTTTATAAATGGAAAGGCTAGATTTGATTTTTGAAGAAAACAAGAAAATGAAATCAAAATGGATACTAACGGGAGCGGCGGCGATTGTGCTGTTGAGTTCCTTTTCGTTTTTAAGAATTTTTAGTCACCAAATCAATTTTAATGAGGAGGTAAAACCCATTTTGAACAAGCACTGCATGGCGTGTCACGGTGGGGTTAAGAAAGCAGGAGGCGTGAGTTTTTTGTTTGAAAAAGACATGTACGACCCTGCCAAATCGGGGAAACCTCCTGTGGTGGCGGGAGACGCCGAGGAGAGCGAAATGATGCGGCGGATTTTGCTGCCCGAAGGCCACGAAGATAAAATGCCCAAAGATGGCCCGCCGCTTTCAGCCGAAGAAGTCGAGATTCTTACCAAATGGATTGACCAAGGGGCTAAATGGGGCAACCATTGGGCGTACAACCGAGTCGAACGGCCAAGTGTGCCTTCTGTTGGTAGTTTTTGGGCGCGATTGGGCTTTACCGACGATGAGGAAACGCACTGGGCTAAAAACGAAATTGACCATTTTGTGCTGGAAAAGCTGCGCGAACAGCAGCTAAAACCCGCTGCCGAAGCCGACCGCGCTACGCTGATTCGTCGAGTGAGCTTGGACTTGACGGGATTGCCTCCGACGGATGCCCAAGTACAGCGATTTTTGAAAGATACTTCTCCCAAAGCCTACGAAAATTTAGTGGATTCGCTCTTGGCCTCGTCGGGCTACGGGGAGCGCTGGGCGGGAATGTGGCTCGATTTGGCCCGTTATGCCGATACCAAAGGATACGAACGCGACCCTGGGCGAAGCATTTGGCGCTACCGCGATTGGCTCATCAAGGCGTTTAACGAAGATAAACCCTACGACAAGTTTGTGGTGGAGCAGCTCGCGGGCGATTTGTTGCCTAACCCAACCGATGCTCAGTTGATTGCGACGGGTTTTCACCGCAATACGATGAACAACGACGAAGGAGGAACGCAAGACGAAGAGTTTCGGGTAGCGGCGGTTATCGACCGAGTAAATACGACTTGGGACGTTTTTCAGGGGACGACATTCGGATGTGTGCAATGCCACAGTCATCCGTATGACCCATTTACCCACGAAGAATATTACAAATACGTGGCCTTTTTCAACAATACCCGCGACGAAGACGTGACGAGCGATACGCCGACGCTGCGTTTTTATGGAAAAGAAGACTCGGTGCGGGTTGTAAAAATTGGGCAGTGGATAAAAGCGCATCAAGGGCAAAAAGGGATGAAATTGCCCGATTTTCAGCGCTTCGCGAGGATTATGGAGCCCAAGGTCAATTCGCACGATTTTGACCAACACGTCAATGCGTCGTTGTTGGATGCCAAATACTTTGGGATTCAAGACCAAGGAACGGCGCGCTGGCCGAATGTGACGCTGACGGGCAAAAATAGATTATTGTTGAACATCGGTACCAACGCCGAAAATGCGCTTTTGCAACTTCACCAAGATAGTACGAAAGGGAAAGTCATTCTTTCGCTCGAATTATCCAAAGTAGGAGATACCGTGATGGTGTTGCCTGTAGCGCCTGATGGGGGGAAACGTTCGCTATTCTGGACGCTCCATAGCCCCAAAACGCCCAAAGAATGGGTGAAAATCAAGTGGGCGGCGTTTCAGGAGGCTTTGCCAGGGAAAGACGAAGCTGGCTTTGCCGATGTTGAAAAATTATACGCCGAAATTCTGACGGGTGGGGTGGAAAGTACGCCCATTATGTACGATGGACACGGCGATTTGGCGCGTACGACACACGTTTTTGAACGAGGCAACTGGACGGTCAAAGGCAAGAAAGTAAACCCTGACGTGCCTAATCTCTTCAAAGAATCTGGGGCAAAAAACGCTTCTATGAAAAACCGTTTGGATTTGGCCCAATGGATGACATCGCGAGAGCATCCACTCACGGCGCGGGTGGCGGTAAATCGGATTTGGGAGCAGTTGTTCGGAACAGGCATCGTCGAAACGGTCGAGGATTTTGGCTCACAGGGCATTACCCCCACCCACCAAGAATTACTGGACTGGCTGTCGGTGGAGTTGATGGAAACGCACCAGTGGAGTCTTAAAAAACTGCTCAAACAAATCACGCTTTCGGCTACGTACCGACAAAGTGCTGCCGTCACTCCCGAAAAATTGGCTCAAGATCCTTTCAATAAATGGCTGTCGCGGGGGCCACGGGTGCGCCTTTCGGCCGAGCAAATTCGCGACCAATTGTTGGCCACCAGTGGTTTGTTGTCGCACAAAATGTACGGACGTAGCGTGATGCCCTTGCAGCCCGATAATATTTGGCTTTCGCCCTACGATGGGGCAAAATGGCAACTGAGCGCAGGCGAAGACCGCTACCGTCGGGCGTTGTATATTTATTGGAAACGGACGGCTCCTTACCCGTCGATGGTGATGTTTGATGCCCCAAGCCGCGAGTTTTGTCAAGTAAGGCGCATCCGAACCAACACACCTTTACAGGCATTGGTAACGCTCAATGACCCCGTCTATTTGGAGGCGGCGCATTGTTTTTCGGAAGCTATTGCGGCAAAATATGCGAGTCCGCAGGAGCAAATTCGCGAAGCCTATCGCCGCTTGACGTACCAATCCATCTCGCCCAAACGTTTACAAGTTTTACTTAATTTGTATAACAAGTCATTGGCAAACTACCGTAAAGATACTGGCGCTACCAAAAAACTGTTGGCCAACGATGGCAACGCCACGCCCGAACTGGCTGCCTTGACCGTCACGGCCAATGCCATGCTTAATTTGGACGAAGTAGTGACAAAACCGTAAATTAATGACGAATGTCGAGGGTAGAATGCTGAATGTCGAGTGAGGGAAGTTTAGAAAATCCTTATAAAATAGAAAAGACTGCTGTTTATTGCTCCAGAGGAGCCGAATCTTAGTAGAAAGAAGTAATTGGGTTCTCCACAAAGCCCCATCGGAGTGACCTCTTTCACTAATGCCTAAGATAAAATCCAAAATGTCGAATAAATACGTTTAATTCGAGACTCGGGGCTTTACGTTTAAACAAAAAATCAGATGAAAATACAATTCTTTGGCGCGGCGCGCCGCGTGACAGGTTCTAAGCACCTGATTACGACCGAAAAAGGAACAAAAGTTTTGCTTGATTGTGGGATGTTTCAGGGGATTAACACCCAAGATCTTAACCAAAATTTTGGCTTCAAAGCCAATGAAATTGATTTTGTGGTGCTTTCCCACGCCCACATTGACCACACGGGGTTGCTGCCTCGCTTGGTTCGTAAGGGCTTCAATGGCCCCATTTATTGTACGCCTCCTACGGCCGACTTGTGTAATATTATGCTGCTTGATAGTGCTTTTATTCAACAAAAAGACTTGGAGCGAATCAACGAACGCCGTCGAAAGCGGGGCGATGAAGAGTTGGAGTTGTTGTACGATGAAAACGACGTGCGCAAAACCCTTGAATTGCTGGTGACAGTCGATTATCACCAAGATTTTTGGCTTAATACCGACGAGATAAAAGTACGCTTTACCGACACAGGACATATTTTGGGAAGTGCGGCGGTGCATTTGACCATCAAAGACCAAGGAATTGAAAAACAAATTACGTTTTCAGGAGACGTGGGTCGCCCAGACGACAAAATCTTGCGTAGTCCTGAGCCATTCCCACAGGCCGAAGTGATTATTTGTGAGTCAACCTACGGGAATCGTCAGCACGAGCCTGAACCTGACATGAAGGCGCACTTACTGCGGGTAGTACGCGATACGTGCGTAACACGAGGAGGAAAACTGATTATCCCTGCCTTTGCCATTGACCGTACCCAAGAACTGATTTATGCCCTAGACCAATTGGCCAACGAGGGACTTTTGCCCCGTCTAAAAGTATTTATTGATAGTCCGTTGGCCATCAAGGCAACGTCTATCATGCGCAAGCACGATGAATATTTTAATCCTGATATTTTGGAATATATTGAGAAAGACGGCGATGCGTTTAACTTCCCTAACTTACACTACGTGTCTGATGTACAGGAGTCGAAGGCTATCAACGACCTCAAAGAGCCTTGTGTGATTATTTCGGCATCGGGGATGGCCGAAGCGGGACGGATTAAACATCACATCAGAAACAATATCCTCAACCCTGATAACACAATCATGTTGGTAGGTTACTGTTCTCCTGATAGTCTTGGGGGAGCGCTAAAACGCGGTGATGCGGAAGTGCGGATTTTTGGAGAAACGTACCCAGTAAAGGCGAGAGTAGAGGTGATGGATTCGTTTTCGGCCCATGCTGATTACAACGAATTGATTCAGTTTTTGAAATGCCAAGACCCCGCGCAGGTGAAGACGTTGTTTTTGGTGCACGGGGAGTATGACAACCAACTTGCTTTTAAACATCGCCTCGAAGCGGAAGGCTTCCGCCATATTGAGATTCCAGACCAGTTTACGGTCTTTGAGGTGTAGAAGCCAACCTTCCCGAAAGTTCAAAACTTTCGGGAAGGTGAAAGGAAGTTGAAAACCTTCGGGAAGGTATCTACGAAAGAGAAGTTACTTCCACCACGGCTTCGCGATTGATACCACCATAAATGTGCGGGAACAATTCTCCGTTGTGCGGGGCAGGTTCGTAAAGTAGCGTTGAGGTAAGTTTTGACTCGTCGATGTGCAGCAAAACCAAGCCTGTGACGCCCACATAATACCGCTCCAATACTCCCGCAATCTGCTCTTCGAGGCTACAATGGATGAACGTTTCAGCGTCGAATGTTTCGCTGAAATAAGCGGGTTGGCCTTCAAAGCCTTTCCAGTAATCTTCCGAAACAATGTGATAAATCATGCTTTAGCAGGGGTTTCTTCTTTGGGAGGAAACAAAAGCGAAGCAATGACTGCCACGGCCAAAATTCCCACAATGATGTACAATGAATAGATGGTTTTGAAACCCCATTTTTCCAAGTAGCTGTGGGCAATCATCTTGGTTCCAATGAACGAAAGCAAGATACCCAAGCCTGGCTTGAGGTAATGGAATTTGTCCATGATGCTCGACAAGAAAAAGAACATCGAACGTAGCCCCATGATGGCAAATACGTTAGAAAAGAAGACGATATATGGGTCTTTGGTGATGGAGAAAATCGCGGGAATAGAATCCACGGCGAAAATCAAATCAGTGAAAGCAATCACAATTACCACCACAAAAATAGGTGTGATGTACCATTTTTTGAACCGCTTATGATAGACAAAAAAGTGGTCGATGACGTTGCGTTTATACACATTGAAGTATTTTGACGCAAACTTCACCGCAATGTGGTCGTTGGGGTTCATTTGTTCGTCTTCTTCTTTTTCGAACAAAATTTTCACCCCTGTGTAAACCAAAAAACCACCAAAGATGTAAATAATCCACTCAAACTGCTGGAGCAAGGCCGAGCCCACAAAAATGAAGATAAAACGAAGCACAACTGCGCCTGAAATTCCCCAAATCAAGACTTTTTTGTAGAACTTTTCGTGGACGCCAAACGAATTGAAAATCAGGATAAAAACAAAAATATTGTCGGCCGAGAGCGAATATTCCACCAAATAACCTGTGATGTACTCCAGGGCCATGTTGTTTTCAAAGATTTGGAGACTCGCGTCAAAGTTATCGGGCACAAGGACGAGGTGTTTGGCGTATTTATCTACAATTTCTTGCAAATGAGCCATGTCCGACACGTCGTGGATGAGGTAGCCATATTGTTTGATAAAGAAATAGAAGGCAACCGACAACGCCACCCAAATGGCACTCCAGATACCTGCTTCTTTAAAACTAACGATGTGGCTTTTTTTCTTGGAAAACACACCAAGGTCGATGAGCATTACGAAGATGACAAAAATCGTAAACGCTCCAAAAAATAGAGTTTCGTTCGAGAGCATATTTGTTTAGTGGGTAAAATAGCTTGAAAACATCCGCACGGAGGCTTTCGCAGGCGCCGTTTCTAGGGGTAGAAGCGAGAACTGTTGGTCAAAGTTCCATAGATTCTTTCAGAAAGCCAAGAATAGCAGTTCCTTATTCGATATTTTTCAGAAACTCCGCCAGCGCATTTGCGCAGGCTTCGGGCGCTTCAAACATACCCATGTGGCCTACTTCGGCCAGCACGAGCGTCTGTGCATTTTGGGGAAGTTCGCTGAGCCCGATGTTCTTTTCAAAAGGAATAAATTTATCTTCTTTCCCAAAAATGAATAAAACAGGAAGAGACGTTGCCTCCAAAACCGCCGTACGGTCGGGGCGATTCATAATGGCTTTGAAGCCTGCAATCACCGCATCGGTAGGAAGTTGGGAGTACGTTTGAATATGATTTGAAAGTGCTTCTGGATTCGTTTCGAGGTAGCTTTCGGCATACATGTTGGGAGAGGCCTGTTTAATAAACGCCGCTGCCCCGTGGGTTTCCATGAACCGAAGCGTTTTGATGCGTTGCTCGCGCTTGGCCTCGTCGTCGGCGTAGGCTGTGGAATGAAACAACCCAAATCCAGCCAATAACTCAGGGTATTTTTCGGCAAAAGCCAACGCAATGTAGCCACCCATCGAATGCCCCACCAGCACACAGCGCTCAATGCCTTGCTCCAACAACCACTCCCGAAGCCCTGCGGCATAGTCTTCGATGCTCACAAAGCGAGTTTCGGAGGCAAGTTCAGGGGTAAAGATAGGGTACTCAGGAAGGCATTTTTTGATGCCTTCCCAAATTGAACTATCAATACCGTGGCCGTGAAGAAGTACGAGCGATGTCATTAGGCGACTGATTTAAGGATGTGTATAGACGAACGCTCAAACTTCTCGCGGGCGTAATCGAGCGTAAGGGTAAACTCGGTAACGTCTTTGTTGGATGGCAAATCGAACATCGCATCGGTCATAATGGCTTCACAGATGGAGCGAAGACCACGGGCCCCGAGTTTGTACGCCAACGCTTGGTCAACAATGTATTCAAGCACTTCATCGTCGAAAGTGAGTTTAATCCCTTCCATTGAAAATAGCTTTTTGTACTGTTTCGTCAACGCGTTTTTAGGCTCAGTCAAAATCTGACGAAGTGCATCGCGGTCGAGCGGATTGAGGTATGTCAATGCTGGAAGACGCCCGATTAGCTCAGGAATCAAACCAAACGACTTCAAGTCTTGGGCCGCGATGTAGCGAAGCAAGTTGCCCTTGTCGAAAATTTCTCCCAAACGGCGGTCGGTCGTAAACCCAATCGGGCGCGAATTAATCCGTTTGGCAATGTGGCGGTCGATACCATCAAAAGCCCCTCCGCAGATAAACAAAATGTTTTCAGTATTAAGCGGGATTAGCTTTTGGTCGGGATGTTTACGACCTCCTTGCGGCGGTACGTTCACCACCGAGCCTTCCAACAATTTAAGAAGCGCTTGCTGAACCCCCTCGCCACTCACGTCGCGGGTGATAGAAGGATTGTCGCTTTTGCGCGCGATTTTATCAATTTCATCAATAAACACGATGCCGCGTTCGGCCGCTTCGGCGTTATAATCGGCCGCTTGGAGAAGGCGCGTCAAGATGGTTTCTACGTCTTCGCCTACATAACCTGCTTCGGTCACGACGGTCGCGTCGGCAATACAGAAAGGCACTTGGAGCATTTTGGCGATGGTACGGGCCAAATAGGTTTTTCCCGTCCCTGTTTCACCTACCATGATGATGTTCGATTTCTCAATCTGTACATCATCGTTCGACTTTGGCTGCATTAGGCGCTTATAGTGGTTATAAACGGCCACCGAAAGTGTTCTTTTTGCCTCGTCCTGGCCAATGATGTATTGGTCGAGGTAGCGCTTCATTTCCAAGGGTTTAACAAGGTTAAACTTCGGGGTAGAAGGCTTTTCTTTTTTCTTTTTTGGGTACAACTCTTCTTGCACTACCCCGTATCCTTGTTCGATACAGAAGTTACAAATATGGGCATCGATGCCCGAAAGCAGGAGCTGAACCTCGTTCTTGCGTCTGCCGCAAAATGAGCAATTAATTGCAGCCATGGAAGGTGTCAAAATAGGCGAAGTATGATTTTAATATGCAAAGGTAGATGATAACAACCACAATCGCGAATAAGTTTATCTTGCGAAATACGCATAAACCGCAAAACATGTTGCTAGTTTCGCAAAAACGGCGACGAAGCTACCAACTAACGAGACGTACTAGGACAGGTCTCAACGTTGAGTAGTTAGAAAAAATCCCCCTCGAAAGAAATTCGAGGGGGATTTTTTAGTCCTTGAGAAGACCCAAAAACAAGCTTACGCTCCTTGGAAAGTAGCTTCTGCTTTGTTCCAATCTACAACGTTCCAGAAAGCGTCCACGTAGTCGGGGCGTTTGTTTTGGAACTTCAAATAATAAGCGTGCTCCCACACGTCAAGGCCGAGGATAGGTGTGCCTTTTACTTCGGCAATGTCCATCAACGGGTTGTCTTGGTTGGGAGTCGAAGTGATGGCTACGCCTTCGGCAGTTTTGATAAGCCACGCCCAGCCCGAACCAAAACGGCCCAACGCTGCTTTTTTGAACTCGTCTTTGAACGCATCAAATGAACCGAACTTAGCGTCGATAGCCGCCGCCAAATCGCCTACTGGAGCGCCGCCACCGTTGGGTGAAAGGATATTCCAGAAAAACGTGTGGTTCCAGTGGCCACCGCCGTTGTTACGAACGGCTGGTGAAATAGCGCCTGCGTTGGCTACCAATTCTTCGAGGCTTTTGCCTTCGTTTGGCGTACCAGCTACGGCATTGTTGAGGTTCGTAACGTAAGTATTATGGTGACGACCGTGGTGGATTTCCATTGTCGTTTGGTCGAAATGGGGTTCCAACGCGTCAGATGCGTATGGAAGCGGATCTAATGTAAAAGCCATGTGATTGGTTGTTTATTTTAAAAGTAAGATTGTATGTTCGAGAGCAAAACATCATGCCCGCGTTTTATGTTCGCAGCTTGAGGAAAAAATTCTTCAGCAATTGCGTATTTTCTTCTTCAAGCACGCCTCGGCGAACCAACGTTTTGGGGTGGAGCAGGGGCTGTTTGACGAGCGAAAAACCGCGTTTTTCGTCGGAAGCACCATAGACGACTTTGCCAATTTGTGACCAATACAGTGCGCCCGCACACATCACGCAAGGCTCAAGCGTTACGTAAAGCGTACAATCGCGCAGGTATTTTCCACCCAAATACGAAGCCGCCGCTGTGATGGCCAAAATTTCGGCATGAGCAGTGACATCCGTCAATTGTTCGGTTTGATTGCGGGTTTTGGCAATGATTTTACGTTGGCATACGACCACCGCTCCCACGGGGATTTCGCCTGCTTCGGCGGCGGCTTCGGCTTCGTAAAGGGCCAATTGCATGTAGTATTCGTCCGAAAATAAAGGGTACATAGTCGTGTACAGTAAGTCACAAAAATAAAGAGGATATGACCATCATAGCCATATCCTCTTAAAAGTGTTTGAATGGGTTGCTTGCCTTAGGCGGCCATCGCAACGCTTTGTTCTTCTTCAAGGTACTGGATAAGTTTACTCAATGTAGTGAGTTTGTGATAATCTTCGTCGGGGATGCGCAAGCCAAACTCTTGCTCAAGCTTCATCATTAAGTCAACAGTGTCGAGGCTGTCAAACCCTAAATCTTTTACAAAATGAACATTTTCTGTGACGGCGCGGCGTTCAACGCCAAATTCTTCAAGGATGTTTAAAATACGATCTTTCATGGCACTGTACGTTATGGTGACTACTGGTTTCTACTATGCTTGTTTAACGTCGAGTTAGGCATAAAAATTTCACAAAATAAGATGAAACGAATGCTTGGCTGGCGGTCTTTTGCACAACCTCCTTTGAAACAGTAAGATAGGGGAAACGTTTTTTGTAAAAAAAGTAGAATCTGGCTTTTTTGCTGCCTAATTTATTCTGAGGGGCTGAGTAGTCACTTGCAAAAAAAATGACGTATAGTTTGGAAAGATTTTTGTAAATTTCGCTTTGAGCGGCACAGTACCGCACAGTTATTTGAAACAAGTTTTTTAAACTTGCCCACTTTCTTCTGAAATTGATATTTATACTAAAAATACTGATAGGTTAAGGAACGAATGAAAGCAAATGGTAGTAGTTAATCACTACTACCATTGTCCATTTGGTTATCTTTTTTTAGTAGCTTGCTCCCTCGATTTTTCTCCCTGTCGTTTTTTTTAAATTAACACAGAATTTATGAAACAGCTAGTGGCTAGTTTTTGCCTTTTGATGGCTTTTTTTTCGGGATTGGCGCAAGATTTTCGACCAACGTTTCATTATACTCCTCCCAAAAACTGGGTAAACGACCCCAACGGCTTGGTCTATCTTGATGGAGAGTATCATTTGTTTTATCAGTACAATCCTTTTGGGAACAAATGGGGGCACATGAGCTGGGGACATGCCGTGAGCAAAGACCTAGTGACGTGGGAAACGCTACCCGTTGCGCTACCCGAATATCCCAATACCGACGGCACAACGACCATGGTGTTTTCGGGCTGTGCGGTAGTTGATAGCCTCAATACGTCAGGTTTTTTTGAGGAAGGGTTTCATAAAGGGCTGGTCGCCATTTATACGTCGCACATTGAAGGAAAAGCACAGCACCAAAGCATTGCGTATAGCAGCGATAAAGGGCGTACTTGGCAACTGTATGAGAAAAACCCTGTGCTAGATTTGGGAATGAAAGACTTTCGTGACCCCAACGTAATTTGGTATCCTGAACACAACGCTTGGATTATGACGGTGGTAAAACCGCTGGAATACACCGTACAGTTTTATGAATCCAAAGACTTGAAAACGTGGGCGTTGTTGAGTGAATTTGGAAAACAAGGCGACATGACCAAGATTTGGGAATGCCCTTCGCTGATTAAAATACCTGTAGAAGGGAAAGGCAAAAACCAATCGAAGTGGGTATTGATGATTTCGAGCGGGCATCGGCAAAAGGGTTATTTGGCGATGCAATACTTTGTTGGGGACTTTGACGGGAAGCAATTTACGCCTCAAAAACAGGAAGA
Source organism: Runella defluvii (assembly GCF_014195535.1). Lineage (GTDB taxonomy): Bacteria > Bacteroidota > Bacteroidia > Cytophagales > Spirosomataceae > Runella > Runella defluvii. The sequence continues at coordinate 113,039 of NZ_JACIBY010000013.1, forward strand.
AATTTTGTACGTGGACGAAGGGAAAGATTTCTACGCGGGAATTCCGTTTAGCAATTTGCCCCCAAAACACAAAAAACCAATCATGATAGGATGGATCAACGATTGGGAATATGCCAACGATATTCCTACTGGCGATACTTGGCGAGGGGCATTTTCGGTGCCACGTGAGATGTCGTTGCGGATGACACCTAACGGGTATCGGCTTTTTCAACGGCCTGTTCCTATGTTTCAAAAAGTGATGAGTAAAAAGGCGTTAGTGGCTAAAAATGCGGCCATCAGTGGTGTATGGAAAGTGCCTTTTCAGGGAGATTCGTACGATTTACTGCTGGTGATTCAACCTCAAAAAGCAGAAGGATTTACCCTTCGGTTGCTTCAAAGTGGAGAGGAAGCGACCGTGTTACGCTATGATGTGGCTACCCAAGAACTTTCGCTCGACCGCACCAAATCGGGCTTGACCGACTTCCACCGCCGTTTTTCGGGCATTGATCGGGTAAAAGTACCACTCCGAAAAGGTAAACTGTATGTGAGGGTATTGGTAGATAAGTCCATCGTGGAGGTGTTTGCCCAAGGGGGAGAGAAAGTAATGACCAATTGGGTATTTCCCACCAAAAACGCGGGTGAAATCTCTATTGCTTCAGAAGGTAGCAGCATTAAAGTAAATTCCTTGTCTATCAAGACCTTCTAGTTTGCAAATCACGAAAGCATTTCTAACTTGCAGGTCATTACTAATATACCTATGATGAACAGAAAATACGCTTTAGTATCGGTCGGAGAACTGCTGGCCGACCTCATCGGAACGGAGTTTACCCAAAACTTAACTGACACCACTACCTTCCAACGTTTTCAGGGAGGAAGTCCCGCCAACTTAGCCGCTAACATGGCGCGCTTGGGCAACCAGACCGCGCTGGTGTCGTGCGTCGGTACCGACAATGTGGGCAATTATCTCATTGAAAAAGTGGCTGAAACGGGCGTTGATACAGCTTACATTGCCAAAGATGCCTTGGCTCCTACGAGTATTGTGCTGGTGTCACGTACCAAAGGAACGCCCGATTTTATTGCGTACCGTACGGCCGACCGAATGATTCAACGGGAACATATTTCGGATGAATTACTTCAAAATGCCTCGTTTTTTCATACTACTTGTTTTGCCCTGAGCCAAGAACCTGCCCAAAGCGCCATTGTAGATGCGGCAGCACGGGCGCAAGCAGCGGGCTGCATCGTAAGCCTTGATGCCAATTATGCACCGCCCATTTGGCCTGACCGTGCGCACGCCCAAAAAGTGATTGCGGATTATTGTAAAAACGGTGCTTTTGTAAAACTAAGCGAAGACGACGCCGAGCGAATTTTCGGTGAAGTTCGTCCAAATGCAGCGGTTATTCAGACTTTCCACCAAATGGGGGCGCAGTTGGTTTGTCTTACGTTGGGAGGAAAAGGAAGCATTGTTTCGTCTAATTATGGCAAAGACTACGTCGAAATAGAAGGCCGTCCGATTGAAGTAAAAGATGCCACGGGTGCGGGTGACTCGTACTGGTCAGGGTTTTTGACGGCGTGGCTGGACGGAAAAACGCCTGCCGAATGTGCCCAAGCAGGTGCCAATATCGCCGCGTTGAAAATTAGCACCGTAGGCCCGCTTCCTGCCAAAGTCGATAGGGCTATCTTGTATTGATTTTGTCGGGTTGCCTTGATTATGTCGGGTTGTGAGCAACCCGACTCACGGTGAAGCTGGTTGCTCACAACCCGCCTTACTGATTCTATTTAGTAGAGGTAACTTGCAATCGATTTTCGTCGCCCGTTCGGTAGGGAACGTAATAAATCACCATTTCCATCATTTCGGAGGTGGTATTCCAGCCAAAGCCTACGTCGCGGGCAGGCTTGAAGGGATTGAGGAGGTTTTCTTCCGTATTGTCATAGGCTGCTTCGGCCAAAATAACGGTGCCGCGGGGTACTTTCACGAGCTTTTCAAACTGGTAGGTCATTTGCCAATTAAAATCCCAATTGTCAATTTTAATAAACGGTGCCAAGTCACCGTCGGGTGTGATTCCAAACGACTTGAAGGTTTTGCCCAAATAGTGCATGTGGGGCAAAATCGAAATCGCTGAAATGTCTTCTTTGAGCGGGCCTAAGCTCATAAAAAATGACGCTTTTTGGTTGGCGCGAATCAAAAAAGGTGGGTTGGTGATGTGCTGCTCGTGAAGAATCAATGACTGAACTTCTCGCTCGACGGGCTTACGGGTGTAGTAAAGACGGATTTCAGATTGATCGGTTTGGAAGGTGGCCGAGGGCGAGTAGTGCATGTACAAAATCAGGTTGGAATGCGCCTTGATTTTCTTGGCAACGCCATCGGGAAACTGAATGCGGTCATTGCCAGGCACCCAGCCGTACAGAAACTCATCAGCCATCGGAATTTTTTGAAATTCGGCCAATTTTGGATCAGCGCCGTGCATCCCTTCCAACCCCGCCATGCGCCCACTGGTATCGACCATCACACGGCTGTGGTGTACCACCTTGCGGTTGCCAGGCAAAAACTCGATGGCTTCCACCATCACATCTTCGGTCAGCCCAGTGGGAATGTGAAAATACCTAAACTCCTCAACGCCCGTATTGGGAACCGTAAACGCATTTTGCATTTTCAGAACTAAATCGGGTTGGCGCATTGTCATGCTGACGAAGGAAGCATCTCTTTCCTTGCCCTTTGCCAATTTTTGCTCCTTGCTTTTTTTTCCTTCCACACTCCCTTGCGCTACCCATTGCTGAATCAACGCAATTTCTTCATCGGTAAGTCCGCGTTCGTTGGCATAATGCTGAAAAGAGCGGTCGGCAGGAAAAGGAGGCATGTAACGAATTTGGGTTACTTTGGCCACAAATTCGGAACGTTTGGAGACTTCTTGGTAGGTTTGAAGACTAAATGGCCCAATGCCGCCAGGGCGGTGGCAACCCGTGCAGTTTTTGGCAATGAGGGGTTCTATATGCTCATAAAACGTTAGCTTCGTTTGAGCCCACGAGTTCGTAATAAAAAACAGTAAAGAGAGCGTTAACCCCAGTCGCATTAGTTGAGGGCATCAAAGTTTGCGTCTAAAAAATGCCGTATTTTTAGTTTCAGAAAATCTTCACGCAATTGCCGATTATCTCGCTCTGTGATAATAATAAAATCAGATTGGCTCATGCGTCTCACCTCGTCTTTGAATTCCATGTTTTATGACACTTTATTGCTCTTCAAAAATAAAACAAAACCCACCAAAAAACAAAAATAGCAGACCCCGAAGAATCTGCTATTGATGAAGCATTTATGAATGCTTATTTTACTATAAAGTTCAAGCGGCAGTTTGCGTTAGCTTGAGACACTGGAGTAGGGTCAAGGCAGATACTGTCTTCGTTCCATGTTTTGAACACCAAACCAGTAGAAGTGGTCAATTCCCAAGTGACTACAAAAGCATCGGCAGCAGCACCAGTTTTAGCTCCTTGCAAGCGTGCTCCCGCAGGGCGAGGGCGAGCAGGGTTATCAAATACTTTTACCGCATTTACTTTGTCATACTTAACCGTCGCATCTTTGTAAAGGTTATAAATTTCCGCAGGGGTGATGCTAAATGCATTCCACTGACGATTTCCAGCAGGTGCATCTATGGTTTTTACTACCTTTCCTCCGCTACCCAAAGAGACTGTTTTAGGGTTGCCATCAGGGTCAGTATATGACTCAATCATATCAACTTTGATAACAATCTTGTTGACTGTTAGTTGATTGTCGAGAGACACCCAGCGGATTTTAAAATCAATTTTAGAAGCGTCTTGGCCTGTAAGAGGGAAAGTTTTTGCATTTGCTGCAATATTAGCTTTTGCAGCTTCAGCTACTCCGTCAAAAACGCCCCAACCATGCACACCTGGTTCCCAAGGTTTGTTTGGATTCAACGATTCATCACGGCATCCTACCAAAAGGAAAATCGCCAGAGATAGTGAGTATATAAGTGTTTTTTTCATTGTGTATCTTTCTTTAGGTTTGGAGAATGAAGAGTGCCAACGTTAACATTCGGCATTCTTCATTCTAAATTCGTCACTATTTTAAAACTCCCACTTCACTTTAACTTTGTCCCAGAAGATTGGGTCGCGGTCAAAAATCACATCTGTGATGTACTTAGAGGCGTTAGGGTTTAGTGCACCTTCTGACTGAGGATAAGGCAAACGCAACGCGTACTGACGTGGTGGTTTTGAGATTGGAGTCATAATCCCTACCGAAAACTGCTTAAATTGACTTTGGATAGGATAACCTGTGCGGCGTTGGAAGTTCCACAAATCCATTCCTTGTCCCCAAGAACAGAACCAAATCTGTTTAGCTACTACATTAAGTTTAGCCGAATTTGTAGCAGCAGCATCGTAAAGTTTCAACCACTCATTTACGTAAGCAGTAATATCAGCCGCAGCAGGTGCTTTAGCACGAGTTGGGTCAGACTTTAGTCCTTGTGCTACTACTACTGCAATTTGCTCACGCATGGCTGCTTCAAACAATGCTTTTGCATCGCCTGTTACTCCCGTATTATCCAAGATAGCTTCAATTTGGTAATACTTAGTGTTCCAGCTATGGATGATAGGCCATTGACCATCACCACCCGTGTTAAGGGCTGCTTGTCCAGTCAGTGCTACTGCAGCGGTGGTTTTATCAGAATAAACACCACCAGCAGGATAACATCCAGGAGCCGTCCGCAACGGTCCATCGGCTGCCGCTCCTGAAACATCACCACGATCGCGGCCAAAGAAACCAGCGATGTAAGCGATTTCAGTAGCTGGCAAGTCTCCTGTGAAGCCAAAAACTCTTTTGTACTCTTCCAAGAACGTAGAACGTAATGGCAAATAAGAACCTCCAAAAGGAGTCGTACCGCGGTCGGTCGGGTTATTTTGGTCTAGAACGCGGCTTGTCTGACGATAAAAGTAGAAAGGCAAGCGTGGATCTTTGTTCAAAATCATTTCACCCATCAACTGGTGGTTGATGTAACCTGGGTCACCAAGACCTGCGTATGTTCCGTACCAAGGGTGGGTATTTCTTTCAGGCGCTACTTGCTTAGAGTACAAATAAGTCCAGTTTTGGGCAGCAGTAGTAATATAACCACCCGCATCAAAAGCGGCTTTTAATTCTGCATTTCCGTTGGCGCGGCCTTTACGAGAAGTAAGCAATAAGCGTAGCTTCACTGTTTTTGCAATGCGCGTCCAAGTAGCAGCACTCCCACCACCGAAATAATCGTTGGCTACGGCTACCGCCTGTGGTTTTGCCAATTCTGCAATCGCTTGGTCGCACAATTTGAGCAAGTCTTCATAAATCTCCGAATCTTTATCAAATTTCGGCGTTTTATTAGGCTCTGTGGCGTTTCCTTTCCACGCTTCAGTGTAAGGAATATCGCCAAACATATCCACCATGTGACCTACCGAAAATGCTTTTAAAGTCAAGGCGATTCCACGATAAACGGGATTTTTTCCATCTGCTGATGCCTTTAGCATCTCTTCAATGGTCTGCAATGATCGATAGTTAGCATTCCAAGTGCCTTGAAAAGACGTATTACTCAAGTTGTAAGAGTCTGAACTTGTGCTTAGGCCAGCAAAACCCATTGCAGCGTCGTTAACAGCAAGGTGTGCATTGACGGCTGCGTTTTCTGCCACAGGTAACAAAAGCGCTAACGAGCCCGTTGCTGGTCGGTTAGGGTCGGTGTTAATATCCAATTCTGTCAGTTGGCAAGAACTTGCAATGGCAATAAGTCCTCCTAGCGACAGGGTTTTAACTATGTTTTTGTAATTCATTGTATGTCTCTTTTGAATGATGAATGAATTGGGCTACTGATTAGAACGTTGCCGTTATGTTCAGACCAAAACGACGAGTCGATGGTGAAGCCCCTAAATCAAATCCTTGGATGTTTGAATCAGAGAAGTTTGATAAAATCTCTGGGTCAAAGTTCAAGCCAGGCAACATGTTTGGAGCGTAGAACCACAAGTTACGACCCGAAGCAGAGAGGCGAAGCCCACCGAATACTTTCGTGTATTTTTTTAGGAATGTTTTTGGAACTTCATAACCCAAAGAAATTTCACGCAAGCGGATAACTGTCGCGTCGTAGATGTTTACTTCATCAGCACCATAGGCACCATAACCATCTGTGAAGTGGTACTGGAAGGCAGACATGGCAATCGTGTTTTTGATAGGCTTACCGTCGTCACCCAACAAAGGCTTGTACGTAGCTGGATCACCCAATACACCTGGAATTACGCGCATTCCTTCACGATCTTCTGAAGTTTTCAACTGACCACGCAACAACAACGACGCTGCCGTAGATGAGAACAAGCTTCCACCCGCTTTGTAATCAAGCAAGATATTCAAGTTAAATCCTTTGAAAGACACTGTGTTTGTCCAACCTAAAGTATATTTCGTGTTAGGATCTCCGATGATTGATGCACTAGCCGCGCGGATTGGCAAACCAGTATTAGGGTTAATCAACAAGTTACCGTTTTCGTCGCGAGCATTTACTGAACCGTAAATTTGGCCATAAGGCAAGCCGTTACGGAAGATAGTTCCCAATGACGAAAGACCTGTACCGCCAATGAAGATTTCGCCTCCAGGGCCTGCATCTTCCACTTTAGAGCGAATACGTGTGTAAGCCACAAACGAAGTCCAAGTAAAGCCATTGCGTAGTTTCACTGGTACAAGCGTTAAGCCCAATTCCCATCCTTTGTTTGAAATTTTACCTGCGTTGGTAATTTCCGTGTTAAAACCAGTGGTATTTGGCAACTGGCGCGTTACGATCAAATCGGTAGAAACACGGCTAAAATGAGCTAGGTCAACACCGATGCGGTTGTTTAAGAACTGAAGTTCTGCCCCTAATTCTACTTCAGACGTAAATTCTGGTCGTAGTGTAGCGTTGTTCAACTGGCTTGGCAAAGACGCGGTTGAAATGGCCGTTGCATTGTAGAAAGTACGACTCAAGTTGTAAGCCGTATTTACTTGGTATGGATCGGCATCTTTACCTACTTTAGCGTAGTTAGCTCTGAGCTTACCAAAGTTGATGATGTTTTTAGGAAGCGCTAAGAGGTCTGTAAAAATAAGTGATCCCGAAATAGCAGGATACAAATAGCTATTGTTAGCCGCAGGTAATGTCGAAGAATGGTCTTGACGAACTGATGCCGTAATAAACGCATAGTTGCCATAGCCCAAAGTCAATTCAGAGAAAACACCATACAAACGACGCTTGCGAGAATATTCGTACGCAGTTTGGGTCAACGTTGCTGCGGTTGTCATTACGTTTGGATCAATTACAGGAGATCCTGACACGCCTGACTCACTATAGCTACGTTCGTTAGGGTTAAAACCAACCAATAATTTTGCGTTGAATTTTTCGGTGAAGTCGTGTTGTGCGGTTGCTAAGAACGTGAAGTCAACCTCTGAGTTGGTCAAATCTTGGCGTAATACAGACCCAAGCGGCTGGAAAGTACCACCTGGACGAACTTGGTTGCGGCGAATTTCTGAATAAGTATTCAAACCACCCCGAGCCGTTAGGTTTAACCAAGGCGTTACGTCGTAGCTCAATGCCATGTTTCCGTAAACACGGTTTACGCTTGAGGTATAGAGATTGTATTTAGCTGTCCAAAGTGGGTTGTCAAGTGCACGGTAGAATACGTTTGAACCATCCACTGGGTTTTCAAAAGGATAGCCGTTCAAATCATAGTTACGTGGCAAATAAAATAAACGACTATAGATAGAACCAGCTGAAGCCAAACCGCCGTAATCAGCATAATAACCAGCACCTGATTGTGGGCTTGTTTGATTAGTACGGGTATAGGCTACGCTACCGCTCACGTTTAAGCCATTGACCAAGGTAGCATTTCCACCGAAACTCAATGTAGTACGCTCTGTCGATGAGTTAGGAACAATCCCATCATTTTTTGTACGTGACATTGACGCATTGATAGATGTTTTGTCGCCCGTAGAGTTAATTTGGATACCGTTTTCCAATACTTTTCCCGTACGGAAGAATCCACCTACAATGTCGTATGCTTTCAAAGGTACTGCAATACCACGGCCATTTGCTTGCAATAGCTCAGGGAAAGCTGTTTTGTAACGCGCGGCACCGTATGGAACAGTGGCATCTACCAATGGGTGAGGAATTGTACCTGCAGGATAATCAGGGTCAATGATTTTAGAATAGCGTTCAAAGCCCAATCCTGCATTAATACGATCTACTGCATCTGGCATGGCAGTACCCCAGTTTCCGATAAACCCACCATTATACGTTTGATTTGAACCCTGAGAATAGCTATCTTGGTACTCAGGTAATGAAGATATTTTTTCAACTGAATAAGAAGAGTTGTAGGTTACTTCCAATCCTTTGCGAGCCGATTTGCTACCTGCTTTTGTGGTGATAACGATAACCCCGTTGGCTGCACGTGAACCGTAAAGTGCCGAAGCCGCCGCACCTTTCAATACCGTCATTGACTCAATGTTGTTAGGGTCGATGTCGTACGCACGGTTTGAGGTTACAGTGTTTTGGTTGTAACCTTGGGTTGAGTTTACCCCGTTGTCAAAAGGAATACCGTCCACAACGAAAAGTGGCTGGTTGTTACCTGTAAATGAGTTGTTACCACGGATGGTGATACGTGTACCCGCACCTGGGGCACCGTTACCTGCTGTGATGTTGACCCCTGGTACTTTTCCACTCAATGCACGAAGTGGGTCAGGCTCAGAGCGTTGCTGTAAGTCAGTGCCTTTTACGTTAGAAACGGCAAAGGCCAACGCCTTCTTGTCGCGCTGGATACCAACCGCCGTTACCACCACTTCCGACAATTGCTTGGTATCAGCTGCCAAGGTAACGTTGATTTGCGTGCGGTTACCTACAGCAATTTCCTGAGAAACAGTACCAACAAAGCTAAACACTAATGTAGAGCTGTTAGAAGCATCTATTGAATAGCTTCCATTCCCGTCGGTATTCACACCTTTCGACGTACCCTTTACTACTACCGACACACCTGGCAGGGCACTCCCGTCCTCTGCCGAGGTCACTTTTCCTGTAATCTTGCGATCTTGAGCCACTACTGTGACACAACCTGCGCATATCAACAGGAAGCTCAGAAATAGAATTTTCCTCATAGGGATGTTTGATTTGATTTAGTTTGGTTAGATAAGTGAAACATTAGTTATGGTTAAGAAAAACGCGTGAGCGCAAAAGCAAAAACGGCTATATAATCATCGCAGAACTGTAATAGAATCCACACCATAGAATAACTATATAAGACTACTATGCTAAGAACGTAGCTTGTGTTATTTGATGTTTTGAACCTGTCTGTCTGGAATGAAAAATAGCAGCGCTATAAGAAATACGAAGAAATTGAGAAAGTAGAGTTTTTTGTCATATCAAGATTTAGTTAGGTTAAGAAAATTCCGTTCGTAAAGTAAATCAAATAATCCAAGAAATCAAATAGGAAGTAAATTCTGCAAAAGTGCCAATTTGCCAAAAATCATCTATGGAAAAATGGGTACTTTGGAAAGAAAAATTTGCTATTATAAGCGTTTTTAAGCGAATATTCTAGGTATTTTAGGCGAATGATAAGCTATGATAATCCTAGTGCAACGTTTTTTTTTCGATGCAAATTTAAAATAAAATTCTTCAAAAAATACAATAAAAAAGTGAAAAAAGAATGTTAAATTTTATTGACACCAAGGTGTGTCATTCAGGTTTTCGTCTTCAAAAAAAGGTAGTTCGTCTATTTAGTGTGTCAATTTAGATAAAATTGGAAGCCTTACTTTTTGGAGAGGGAAGAAAGAAGCATGGGTTGCTTGAGCGCACAACGATAACCTATCTGAAAAATCTCACGTGCTTTGCGCACGTCGAAAATATCATAACGGCCTACTTCTTTGGGTTCGAGCACAATATCACAGCGTTGGAGTCTTTCTTGGGTTTTGTTGCGAACAGCCAAAAGCAAGCTCCGTTCAATGATGGTGCGCGTAGAGTTGAGGGGCTTGTCTAGGGAATGTGGGTTGCAGTTGGAAGCGATGAGAAAATCGGCCTGGCGGTCGAGTAGGGGTTCAATGGGAAGGTTATTGAGAACTGCCCCATCGACTAACATCCTTTTTTGAAAATTAACGGGGGCAAAAATACCTGGCAGGCAGCTTGAAGCCATAAGCGGACGAATGAGCTCGCCCTGGTCAAAATAAACAATTTCGCCTTGTGCGATGTCAGTAGCCGCCACAATCAGCGGTGTTTGAAGCTGAGCAAACGAATTATGGGGAATGAGCTGGAGGTATAAATCTTCTACTTTGTCCATTTTCAGTAATCCTGGGGCTGAAAATGAGGGACGTAAGTATTTGAGAAAATTGGTCTTTAACAGGATTTGCAATACTTCGTCGGGGCTGTATCCATGAGCTACCAAAGCACCTGCAATGGCTCCTGCGCTTGTGCCAGCAATAAAATCGGGGACGATTCCTTGTTCGTTCAATGCTTTAATAACGCCTAAGTGTATGATGCCACGGGCGCCTCCCCCCGATAGTACAAGTCCGATTTTCATATTATAGTTTTATATTTGTCGTCTGTATCGCAACAAATTTGTATAAAATAAAGATTCAATCATTCGTCACTCGACAATATAAATAACATGTCTATTGATTTTACAACCCTTCCGTCGCCTTGTTTTGTATTGGAAGAGCGCTTATTGCGTCAGAATCTACAACTTATCAAAGGAGTGATGGACGAGGCTGGCTGCCAAATCATCTTGGCTCTGAAAGGTTTTTCAATGTTCAGTGCTTTTCCGATTGTAAGGGAATATTTACCTGGCGCAACGGCGAGTTCGCTAAACGAAATTAAACTGATTAATGAGTATTTAGAATACCCATCGCATACGTACATTCCTGCCTACAAAGACAATGAGTTTGACGAAGTATTGGAGCGTAGTAGCCACATTACCTTCAATTCGCTTTCTCAGTGGAATCGTTTCAAAGACAAAGTAAGTGCTTACAATGCTGCTCACCCAGCGGCAAGTGTTTCGTGTGGGATTCGGGTCAACCCGCAGTATTCGGAAGTAGATACTGACATGTACAACCCGTGCGTGCCTGGTTCACGCTTGGGCGTGACTCGCGACCACTTTGGAGAAACGCTCCCCGAAGGTATTGAAGGGATTCATTTTCATACACTTTGTGAAAATGGTTCGGATGTGCTTGAGCGAACACTGGAAGCCTTGGAAGCGCGGTTTGGAGATTTGTTACACCAAGCAAAATGGCTAAACATGGGTGGAGGTCACCTCATGACGCGCGAAGGATACGATATTCCAAAACTCATTCAATTGGTAAAAAGGTTAAAAGAAAAATACCAATTAGAGGTTATTTTAGAGCCAGGCTCGGCGATTGCTTGGCGAACAGGGTATTTGACTTCTACGGTTTTGGATATTGTCAATAGCCAAGGAATTGAGGTGGCGATTTTGGATACATCCTTTGCGGCACACATGCCCGATACCCTCGAAATGCCGTACAAGCCGCGTATTTTGGGGGCTTACCATGAGCCGCAGGCAGGAAAACCAACTTATCGCCTTGGCGGAATGACCTGCTTGGCGGGTGATTTTATGGGAGATTATTCCTTTGACCAGCCGCTGGAAGTGGGGCAAACGTTGGTATTTGATGACATGATTCACTACACAATGGTTAAAACGACGACCTTTAACGGGGTAAATTTGCCCTCGATTGGTATATTTCAGCAAAATGGTACTTTTAAACTTGTCAAAGAATATGGCTACGATAGTTTCAAAGACCGCTTGAGTTAGGACAAGTGTAATGTACTCAAATTTAATAGACTATTGAAAAAAGTCGTAAAAAATATGAGTTGAACATGATAATCTATTGTTCAAATCGACTAAATTTGCAAAAAAGTCTTTTTCGTTTATAACCCTCAACCATAATGATTAACTCATGATTTCTAAAAAAGCCAAATACGCCCTCAAAGCTTTGAAAGTTTTGACCGAAGAGCACGGCAAAGGCCCAGTGCTTATTTCTCATATTGCAGAGCGCGAAAATATACCTAAGAAGTTTTTAGAGGCTATTCTGTTGGAATTGCGTAATCACGGTATTTTATCAAGCCAAAAAGGCAAAGGCGGAGGGTACATGCTGAGAGTTGATCCAGAACGTGTCAATTTTGCGCAAGTGATTCGGGTTATTGATGGTCCCATTGCCCCAACGCCGTGTGTGTCTTTGCATTTTTATGTAAAATGCGACGACTGCATCGACGAAGCTACCTGTGCTTTACGACCTATCATGGAAAATGTTCGGGATGCAAACTTGGGCGTATATGAGTCAACAACCCTTTCAATTTTTGTGAAATAGTTGAAAGTCTGGTATTTAGTCAACAATTAACAAATAACAGTGGCTCGCCACTTTAAACAACCCAATCCCAAATGGAAATTCTCGTTCGTGCACATTCAGGCTTGCGATATGTTGTATTAGGGCTTTTGATAGCGGCTATTATTACAGCATTCGGTAAGAAAAGTGAAAGCAATGCCCCGTATTCTAAAGTGTATTTGTTTGCCATGATTGCGACGCATACACAATTACTTATCGGTTTGATTTTGTACTTCATGAACATTGGTGTGAAAGTACGATTTGATATGATGAGCGATAAATTTTATCGCTTCTATGCCGTTGAACACCTCGTTGGGATGCTTATTGCCGTAGCCCTTATTACGGTCGGCAACGCCCAAGGGAAAAAAGGAAACCACGCAAAAGTGTTTACGTTTTACTTAATCGCATTGGTCGTTATTTTCTTGTCGATTCCTTGGCCTTTCCGCAACTTGGGTTCAGGTTGGTTTTAATACTTGGTCAGACGACAGTCAGACCGAACCTACGATTTTAGCATTCAGTCTGACTATCGTCTGACTGGGACTCTACAAACAAAAATCGGTCAAATAAAGGTATGCAAACCTTTGTTTGACCGATTTTGCTTGAAAAGCATCTGACATTTTCGTATATTAGCCACAGATTCAGAATTTTAACCCTCCCTGCCCATGAAACACGGTTACGCGCTTGCTGGATTGTTGTGGTGGTTTTCGTTGTCGTCAGGATTTTGCCAAAACCGCCTTTTTAGAGGACACTGGTACGTAGGTGCCGACGTTGGTATTTTAAGTAGTCAAACCCGCATGGTGGCGGGAGAACTCCAGAAATATAGCTCGGGAGGGTCGGGGATTATGCCCATCTACGGCCTCAAAGTAGGAAGAATCTTGAACCCTTATTTTTCGGTAGAAACGGGGGCGTATGCTTTACCGCTCAATCTTGTTTATCTATACCAAACCGACCGGGTCATTGGAACCAACTCCTTTCGTTTCTTGAGTATTCCTATTCGTGCCAATTGGCGAGTACGGGTTTTTCATGATAAACTGGAAGCACACCTCGGTGCAGGGTTACAATACGTTCGTTCTAATACACCCTATAATTTTACTAAGTTTAGTGGCCTAATCACGTCGCGTGGGCATACGTGGACTGATTCGTTGGCGTATTCAGGTTCGGTTGGGGTGGTTCGCCAACATTCGATAAATGCCGAACTCAACGCAGGCATTCATTGGGCATTGTCACGCCGCTGGACATTGAGCATGTATGCTCGCCAAATGTTCGGTATGATGAACATTGCGCAGATGGAAGTGGCGATTAAAAATAACCAAGAACCCACCGATAAAGCAAGGTTTGTCTCCAAAGGAGCGGGCTTTACCACTGGTGTAGGTATCCGATACAACCTTGCTCCTAAACGACGTTTCAACTAGCCCCCAGTACGAATGGCTTTACAAACATCCTCACTTTTACGACAGCTCACGGCTTTTTCGCACCGTGGTGTTGGTAGTAGCTCAAACACAAAAACGGCGACCCTGATTGCCGAAACCCTTCAAAAAATTGGCTTTACCGTCGAAAAACAAACATTTCAAACCCCCGCGACTTATGTTCCTATTGTTTATTGGCTGATTGGGGTTTTGGCGCTTGGGCTGTTGAGTGTGCAGTGGTGGGGGTTGGTTTCTGTATTGTTGGTAGCCATATCTGCGGTCAATGGTGTTCTTTACTTCGATTGGCGTCCCTCTTGGCTGCTATACGCCCCGCCTTTGGTACGTGCCGAGAACGTGATTGGGCGTTATGGAAAAAAAGCCAATGGTCAAAAAGTGATTTTGATGGCACATTTCGACTCTGCTCCTGTCTCTTTTTTGTACCGACGCCAAACCAAAGATGGTTTCCGCAATTCCATTCGAGCAAGTATGGTTTTGATGGCTTTGGCGGTTCCTGTGGTAGGGTTAAGTTATCATTTGCCCCAAAACCAGTATTTACTGGTGATTCGGGTGTTGTTAGTCACTTATTTTCTGGGGCAAGCCATTTTGGGGACAATAGGTTTTTGGCAAAAAGGGTTTACCAACGGTGCGAGTGACAACGCCACGGGCGTAGTGGCTGCGTTGGCAACTGCGGAGAAATTGAAGGCGTTACTGAAAGATGCGGAGATAGAAGTCGTACTGACCAACGCCGAAGAGGCAGGCATGATAGGAGCCTATCATTACTTTCAGAAAAAGTTTGATAAAAGTCGCCAAAATTACCTCATCAACTTCGATACATTGGGAAATGGCCAGTTGAATGTCATTACAAAAACGGGTAGTTTGTCGTTGATTGAATACAACAATGACCTAACAAAAACGGCATTGGCATTGATTGAAACCCAGCCCCAATTTAAAGAGATAGCCGTAGGAGATTGGCATACGGCTGATTTTGACTCCGCTTGGTTTGTCAGGGCGGGAATTCCTTGCATGACGCTTTCGGCCTTAGACGCCGAGGGAACCATGCCCAATATTCACCGCCCAGAAGATACCATTGACCATGTGGACGAAGCTCCTATGCACCAAGCGATTGATTTTGCGGTGGCCGTTGCCCAAAAAAATTCCCAGTAATTATTGGCTCTATTTGGAATAATTTCGGTATTCCTTTGTCCAGTTGTAAGCCCCAAAAGCGGCGATAAAACAGAAAACAAAGTAAAGCAAAGCATACAGCTTCACGTCTTTGAGCGAATACATGTAGGTAGAAATGGCATCGATCAAGAGCCACACGTACCACGCTTCAATTTTTTTGCGAATGAGCATAAAAGTAGCAACAATGCTCATCACCGTAGTGAAAGAATCCATGTAAGGAAACGCGCTGGGCTGACTAAATAAGGTAGGAAATAATCCGTGCAAATTTTTGGCAAAAGTGCCTAACAGTACCGTACAGATAAGCCCACCGACGCCCAGAAAAAGCCATTGTTGCACCGATAATTTGCTAATTCTAAGTTCGTTTTTGAGGTTGGCTTCTGCTGCTTGCGGGTATTTCCATTGCCACCATCCGATGAGGTTGGTAATGAAAAAGAATACCTGCAAAAACATATCGGGATATAATTGTATCTGATAAAACAACACAAAAGCCAGTACGACATTGACCAAGCCAATGATCCAGCTCCACACATTTTCACGGGCTGAGAGCCAAACTGCCACGCCGCCAGTGATGGTTGCCCAAAATTCGAGGTGGCTCATTTGGTAGCCTAATGCCTCAAAAAAGATGTTATTGATGTCAAAAAAATCCATTTGTGTAGGTAGCCCGTTAAAGAGATAGGGGGAGTATTTTAATTGGAAAAAGATTTTTTAAACTTAATAGTACAATTATGGCTCGAAAAAATCTATTTTGCGGCATATAACCTATAGTGAACCAACTCTAAGCTCAATATTATGGCAAAATCAACCAAAACAAAAAAAGAAGTTGTAGCCGAACCCTCTGTCCCTAAAAAAACGCGCAAGAAAGCCGAACCCGTTGTAGAAGCAGCAGAAACTGCCGAAATAGCGGTGGAGTTGAAAAATGTTGAAGAATATTCCCTGTTTTCCGAATTTGATATTTACCTTTTTAAATCAGGAAAGCACTACAAACTGTACGAAAAACTCGGTTCGCACGTCGTCGAGTTCAAAGGTGTCATTGGTACGTACTTTGCAGTATGGGCTCCCAATGCGCGTTTCGTCTCGGTGATTGGAAATTTTAACGGCTGGAACCGTGGAAGCCACCCACTAAGCGCTCGCTGGGATGGCTCAGGTATTTGGGAAGGGTTTATCCCGAATATTGGTCGTGGCGAAGTTTACAAATACTTTATTCACTCCAATAACCACGGCCAAGACCTCGAAAAAGCCGACCCGTTTGCTTTGTGGTGCGAAGTGGCGCCCAAGACGGCTTCGGTGGTTTGGGATACGTGGTACGAATGGCAAGATGAGGCGTGGATGCGCGACCGTCGGAAAAACAATGCCCTCAATGCGCCGATGTCGGTCTATGAAGTGCATTTGGGTTCATGGATGCGCGACCCCGCCGATCCCGAACGGTTCCTTAATTACCGCGAGATTGCCGATGCCATGGTGCCTTACGTCAAGGAAATGGGCTTTACCCACGTAGAGTTTATGCCCATCATGGAAGCGCCTTATCCGCCGTCGTGGGGCTACCAAATCACAGGCTATTTCTCGTGTGCGTCGCGCATGGGAGCGCCGCAAGATTTGATGTACTTGATTGAAAAGCTTCACGAAGCAGGGGTTGGGGTGTTGATGGACTGGGTACCTTCTCACTTCCCAGGCGATGCGTACGGGTTGTACAATTTTGACGGAACACACCTCTATGAGCACGCCGACCCACGCAAGGGTTACCATCCCGACTGGAAGAGCTATATCTTTAACTACGGCCGCAACGAAGTGCGCTCGTTTTTGATTTCTAATGCCTTGTTCTGGCTGGAACGCTACCACGCCGATGGTTTGCGGGTGGATGCCGTGGCGTCGATGCTGTACCTCGACTACTCACGCAAACACGGAGAATGGATTCCTAACGAATTTGGAGGCCGTGAAAACTTGGAAGCAATTTCGCTCTTGCGCGAAATGAACGAAGCGGTTTACAAAGAGTTCCCCGATGTTCAAACCATTGCCGAAGAATCGACGGCCTTCCCTGGCGTTTCTCGTCCTGTGTATTTGGGCGGTTTAGGCTTTGGTATGAAGTGGATGATGGGCTGGATGAACGATACCTTGAAGTATTTTGAAAAAGACCCAATGTATCGTCGTTGGCACCAAGACCAAATCACGTTTAGTTTGGTTTATGCCTTCTCCGAAAACTTTATGTTGCCACTTTCGCACGATGAAGTGGTGTATGGTAAAGGTTCGCTGATTGGAAAAATGCCAGGGGATGATTGGCAACGCTTTGCCAACCTCCGTTTGTTGTTTACGTACATGTACACACACCCAGGAACGAAGCTAGTATTCATGGGTGGGGAGTTTGGACAAGAACGCGAATGGAATTTCCAGCAGTCGCTCGACTGGCATTTGCTCAACCATGGCTCGCACCAAGGTATGAAAGCCTGCATGAAGGCCCTCAACCAAACACTGCGTAGTCAGCCAGCTTTACACGATTACAACTTCTCACCCGAAGGGTTTGAATGGATAGATGCCCAAGACCGGGACAACTCGATTGTGATTTATATGCGCAAAGGCATCAATCCAAGCGACACCATAGTGGTAGTGCTCAACATGACGCCAACGCCACAGTATCAATACCGCATAGGTGTTCCTGCGGCGGGTAGTTGGGAAGAGGTGTTTAACAGCGATTCGACTGCGTATTTTGGTAGTGGCGTGAGCAATGCGACGCCGATTGAGGCCGAGCCTATCAAGTGGCATGGACGGGAACAGTCGGCTTTAATTACGATTCCACCGTTGGCGGGTATCGTGTTGAAACGCAAAGGATAATACATTAGACCTACGCATAAAAAAACTCCCTCGGTACATGCCTGAGGGAGTTTTTTTATGGTTATGTAAAACCCAAAATTAGAAGAGTAAACTTAAACCTCCTCCAAAGCTCAATAAACCTATTGGGTGTACTTCTCTGATTTTGTCATCTACCTTATCTTCACCGATGGTGAGGGTGCTGGTGAGGTTGTTGTACGACGCACGCGTGCTGATGTAGTCGGCATGGACGGCGAGGGCAAAATTGCGAGTTACTTTCACGCGAATGCTGCTACCAGCACCTACAGAAAACGAACCGCTTTTGGTCTGGGAGGTTTTGATGGTCAAAGGTACATCATAAAACTGCCCTTTGAGTTCTGTCGATGGACGCTCAATCCAAGAATAACCACCTGTGACGCGGGCATCAAACATCAAAAGCCCTTTGGACAAAGTCATGTAAGGGCCTACCATGAAGTGCGAGCAGTTCCAAGTACCTCCTGTAACACTCCAACTTCCTCCAGAGTGACTTGTTTGGATATTTTGAACTAGCTTTTGGGTACTTGATTCATTTAAACAATTGGTAAACGAACCTACCACCCCCAAACGGCGCGTAAGACGATAGCCGCCTGTGATTTGCATAGAAGTACCACGCAGCGCTGATACGTCCGAAGGTGCTGTGGGGTCGCCTTTCATGAGCGACTTTACAGGCATACTGATACCTCCTGAAAGG
The DNA here is from genome assembly GCF_014195535.1 of Runella defluvii. Lineage (GTDB taxonomy): Bacteria > Bacteroidota > Bacteroidia > Cytophagales > Spirosomataceae > Runella > Runella defluvii. The sequence continues at coordinate 131,496 of NZ_JACIBY010000013.1, forward strand.
TTGATAAAACCACGGTGGTCGATGTGTGATAAAATAAAAGTTTGCTGGCCAAAACTCATACCTGCGATGAGCATAGCAACAACCGATGTATATACTTTTTTCATTTTATTGTATGGATTAAGGTTACTTGATTAGGGTCTATCAAACTCCGTGCCAAACTTTTAAATCGCTGATTTACAGTTGGGATTTGGTGCCAATGTTTTTGGTGAAAAAGATTTTGCGATATTCGTACATGGATTTAACTAGCGCAGAACTACTGGAGAGAATCATCGGAAAAATTGCGGCTTTGCAGTCGAAAGGGGAAGGATGTTTTGATGAAGGGCTTTTTCCAGCCCAGCGCGTCAACCGCTCAATTGGGTACGTAAGGCCAGATACGACGGTGTTTTTTACGGCCGTTGTTGTGTTTACACTACAAAAAATAAAATCAACGCTACCCAAGAAAGCCCAACAACAGGTGGAAGTAATGGAAGAAAAAGCGTTAAAAACGTACCCGCTTTTTCGGAACAAAGATGGCTTGAAAACGTATAATTTTTGGAAAACACGGCCGTCTAATCATTTTCCAAATGGCTATTTATTTCGCCGATTCGAACATTTTCGGATTCCCGATGACGTGGACGATACAGCCATGATTTATCTGACTTCATCGCCTACCAACGAAGAGGTAAAATGGCTAAAAGAGAAGCTGATTTTACACGCGAACCTCACGAAACTACAGGTGAAGAATACCTACGCCGATTATCGGAATTTACGGGCGTATTCCACGTGGTTTGGAAAAAATATGTACATCGAATTTGACGCTTGTGTGTTGGCCAATTTGATGTATTGTATTTATGAATACCAACTTCCGCTCAATCGACACGACGAGGATAGCTTGACCTACATTCGGTCGGTTATTGAAACAAATCGATACCTTGAGGAGCCGTTTCGCTGTGCCCACGAATACCCAAGAACGGTTCCGATTATTTACCACGTAGCTCGGCTTATGGGTGCTTTTGTCGTTCCAGCGTTGGAACCCATTCGGGAAAAATTGATGGCAGATACGCAGCAGTTGTTGACCCAAAAACAACCGATTTTGGACGAAATTGTGTTAAAAACATCATTGATACGCTTAGGGGGGACGGAAGGGATAACCGTGAGCCGTGATTTGTCAACCTTGACAAAGGCCGACTTTGAAGGGTTTTACTTTTTTATTGCGGGTTTGTTGACGGCCTACGAACATCCTTGGCTTTACCGATGGGCCAAGTCGCCACTGGTGCAAATGCGTTGGGAGTGTGAAGCGCATTGTTGGACGCTCATTGCTGAGTATGTGGCCTTATCACAAAGCTTGTAACGGTACTTCAAGCCATTGCTCACTGCTTGAAGTACCGTTGTTGGAATTAGAAATTAAACCGAAGTTTACCAAAGAAAGAGCGACCTACGTAGCCCATCTGTACAGATTCGTACATGCCTCCCGTTTCGCTTTCGTTGGGGTTGTGGTTGTTGGTATAAGTGCCAAGTAGGTTAGAGCAGCCGATGATTAACCGAGTCCCTTTTTTGAGCAAAAAGCCGACGGAGGCATCAGAAATAACACGGGCGTTGTAGATGTTTGAGATGTAATTCCCTTGGTCGTCTTGGCCGTGGCTTTTGATGTCAATTTTAGAAAACCCAATAAAACGAAGGTTCGCATTAAACTTGGGTTGTTGAAGCGCAAAGGTCAGGTTGAATTTATATTTTGGCGCAGCATATAAAACGTAAGACTGGTCACGTTCCGAAAAATAGTACTCTTCTTTTCCTGCCAAAGACGCCGTTGTGTTGATTTTTCCCAAAGAAAGGTGGTTGTAATTCATGGAAAACATCGTTTCGAGCTTCCCTTTTTCGCCAATTTCTGAAAAAGCCGTTCCCACAATGTCCACCCCATAACTTTGTGTACTCAGGGCGTTGGTAAAAAATAAGGCCGATTTTACGTCCAAAGGTTTGAGGTATTTGGCAAGGTCGGGGTCGTCTTCGCTAAAATCGCCTGTCAACAAAATACGGTTTTTGACTGATACATAATAACCATCCACGGTTAGGCTAAAGTTGGTATTGGGCTTAAAAACAGCACCTGCACTGGCGTTAATGGCGGTTTCTTGCTTGAGAGGTTGGACCCCAAGCGCGCGCGTAATGGAGCTATTGTTGGCGGCCAATACTTTTTCAAAAGAGGCTCCATCTACCACGTCGTTGAAAATAGAGCTAAAATGCGATTGGGCCAACGAAGGCGCGCGGAATCCCGTACTGGCTGATCCTCTGAGGGCGAAGGTTTCATTTACTTTCAGTCGAAACGAAACTTTGGCATTGAGGGCATTTCCAAAATCGCTATAACGCTCAAAACGAGTCGCAAAAGTGGCCAACAGCGAGCGTGTAAGGTCGGTTTCTAGGTCGGCATAAGCGCCCAAATTGGTACGGACTGCATTCACTTCGTTGTCGGGCCGATAGCCTGGGAATGTCTGAGCGCCGCCAGGCAAATCAGCGGCGTTGGGGTATTTTTTCCAAGAAGCTTCTTCACCTGCAAACACGTAATAGTCTTCAACCCGTAATTCGGTGCCCAACGCTACGTGGGTTGTACGCAGGCCATTTCGAAATTTGCGTGTTAGGTGCGCTCCTGTCACGTTTTGCAATAACCCAAAGCCGCCTGCATCAAACGAACGGGGCGAGTTTGCTCCCAACGAAGCGTTGAGGGTATTGGCAACGGTATAGTGCATTTGGTTTTGGCCAAAGGTATTGTTGATGTCAAAGTTCCATGCATTGTTGGTTTTGGTTTTTACGCCCACGGAAAACGTTCCATCCCAAATTTGTGACAAAATACGGGGTTCAAAACCATTGGGATAAATCGCTTTGATGTTCCGTTCGTTGTCGGCCTCATACGTCCAAGAATTCGCATCCGTACCACGTGATTGAATACCGCCAAAAGCATAGAAAAACAGTTTTTTCTGACGGTTAAAAGGCGCTTCAGTGTTAAAATACACACTATAACTGTTCACTTTGGCATCGCCAAACTTGGCACGTGGCACTTCGCTATAGGCACTATAAGAGGGGCGGTATAAGCGACCACGGCCCATGTAGTCGGCGGTTACATCAAAAAAGCCGTCGTTTTTAAGTGCTTTCCCGTAGTGTAAACTGTAGTTTTGAGAAAAGCCATCTCCTTGGTCGGTAATGCTGTGGTTGGTATTGACTTTTAGTCCATTGGTGCTAGATTTCAGTACAATGTTAATAACGCCCGCAATGGCATCCGAACCGTACTGGGCACTGGCGCCATCGCGTAATATTTCGACGCGGTCAATCGCCGCTACTGGAATGGTGTTGAGGTCGGTAGGGGTGTTGCCACGACCTGTGGTTCCAAACAAGTAAATAAGCGAAGCTTGGTGCTTACGTTTACCATTGATAAGTACCAAAACTTGGTCTTGTCCAAGCCCCCGCAATACCGACGGGTCAACATGGTCGGCACCATCCGAACCCGACTGGCGGTTGGAGTTGAACGAAGGGAGTACAAAATGGAGTAGTTGACTCAAATCTAACTGCCCAAAGGCATCGGCAAACTGCTCAATCTTGAGGTTGTCGATGGCCACGGGGGTGTCGGTGTACGTACGGGTATTGGCGTCGCGCGTGCCGACTTCGGTTTCTTCCTGCGTAAGGTCGCTAGAAACGCGCATGGAGATGTTGAGTTGATAATCGACAACGCCAAAACGAATGAGGGTGCGGTAGGTGACGTAGCCTGGCATTGTAACTCGGACAAAATACTCACCTCGACTGACGGGGATACTGTACCTTCCGTCGCGCCTTGTCGGGGCTGAGACATCAAGTCCTTCGACTGTGACTTGGGCTCCGATGAGAGGCTTGCCTGTTTGATTTTCATACACGCGCCCTGTGAGTTGTTGGGCAATGACGGCAGAATAGGCAATAATGAGCAAGAGTAAAGTTGTAATAACTTTTCTGGTAGAGAATAGCAGCATGATGGATTAGAGTAGTGTTGAGGTCAATAATTTCTACTTTGTTAAAGTGGTTTTTTATGAGTTACGTCTTGACTTTGGTATATGCCTCATTTTTGAGCCACCTAAAAAGTAGCGTTATATTAAATCAATTGTTTGAAAATAACAATGATTTGTAAAAGGAACATTTTGTATTTGAATGCTTTTAAGAATAAATAGGCTTAATTCAATAGATATGAAGAGATTATCTGCGTTTTTGGGATTCATTTTATGTTTATTAGTAGGAATGGCATTCGTTCCAAAGGAAAAACAACAGTTGAAAATTCCGCCAAAAAAGTCGGTATTACATGCTGTTTACGACTCAAAAAATTCAACCATTTCGGTGGCTCGTTTAGGTATAAAGCAGCCGATTTTGGTACAAAATGTAAAACCCGACCACCGACCTTATCTGCACCCCATCGTGGCGCCCGATGGTAAGGGGGTTTTGACGGAGTACAGCCCTGGTCATCACAAACACCAAACGGGGATTTACTGGGGATTTACGCGGGTCAACGGCCGCGATTATTTCCATCATCCCGAAGGCGATTATTGGCGTAAAGTTTCGGCCAAAGTCATCAAAGCACAGGGCACGGAAGTGAAATGGGAAACGGTGTATGACCTGCTCGACGAAAAAGGCAACGCCGTACTGACCGAAACCCAGACGTGGGTGATGCGCGAACAGGATGGCCGCTATTTGCTGGATTTGGAATGGGCAGGAGAAGCCCAAACCGATGTGACCATCGGTAAGTACGACTACGGCGGGCTGTTTGTACGGATGCCGTGGAAGCAGGGCATTAAAGGAGAGGTAATTAATGCGGCTCGCCAGAAAAACGAGAAGGCTGAGGGGCAGCGTGCGGGCTGGGTTGATGTAGGTATGCAGATTGAAGGTCGTTCCGACTGGGCGCATATCGCCATACTAGATCACCCCGAAAACAAAGGCTTTCCGCAGCATTGGCGGGTGGACGGTCAGCTGGGAATTGGCCCTGCCAAGGCACGCCTGAGCGACTGGCAGATTCCGAAAGGGAAAGTGGAAGTGATTAAACACCAGCTGGTGATTTATACGGGCGAGCTCAACGACGTGAAAATGAACAACACGTGGAGCGACTACAGCGGACAGGAAATGATGTATTCGTTGTGGGGCATTGCGCAGCAGGAAGGCCGCGACGCTAAATTTCTGACGCCCGAAGAAGCTATTGCCAACATGACGTTGAAGGAGGGTTTCAAGGTAAATACGTGGGCGTCGGAACCGATGATGACGCAGCCAATGGCCTTTTGCTGGGACGACCGTGGTCGCTTGTGGGTGGCCGAAAACCGCGATTATGAATCGCGCGGAAGTGGTTTTTCCAACGCAGGGAACAGCCGTATCTTGATTCTGGAAGATACCAACCACGACGGCGTGGCTGATACCAAAAAGGTGTTTCTGGAAGGCATTGCCTTTCCTGCGGCCATGGCGGTGGGTTTCGACGGGCTGTATCTGGGTGCTCCGCCAAACCTGCTTTTTGTACCCGACCGCAACCACGACGACGTGGCCGACATGAACGATATTGAGGTGCGCTTAACGGGCTGGGGCATTCGCGACCGTCACGAAACCCTGAACAGCTTGCATTGGGGACCCGATGGCTGGTTGTACGGTTGTCAGGGATTTGCAACCCCGTCGAAGGTGCGTAAACCGACGGGAAAAGGCAAACTGTATCGCCACAAAGACCCGTTCCCCGAAGACTTATTGCAAGGGGAAGGCGTGGACATCAACGGCGGGGTGTGGCGTTATCACCCGACTAAAGATAAATTTGAAGTGGTAGCGCACGGGTTCAGCAATCCGTGGGGAATAGACTACAACGCCAAAGGGCAGCTGTTTATCAGCGCCTGCGTGATTCCGCACATGTGGCACATCATTTTAGGCGGAATTTACCACCGTCAGGGGGGGCAGCATTTTAACCCTTACATGTACAGCGACATACGAACCATTGCCGACCACAGCCACCGCTCGGCTCACGGCGGGGCGCGGGTGTATCAGTCGGACGCATTTCCTGAGGAGCATAAGGGGCGTATTTTTATGGCCAACATCCACGAACACGCCGTTTTATCGGATGTGCTGGTGCCGCGCGGGTCAGGGTTTGTGGCCAAACACGGTGACGAACTCCTGATGGCAAACAACGCTCAGTGGGTGGGATTCAGCATGGAAGTCGGGCCTGACGGCGGGCTGTATGTGCTCGACTGGCACGATGCCGACATTTGCGGTAAGGAAGTGGTGAACGGCGAAACGGGGCGAATTTTTCGCATTATGCCGAAAGAATCACTGGCCAAAAACTGGGACGGCCGCTACGATGATTTGTCAAAACTAACGGATAAACAACTTGCCGCCCTGCAAACCAGCCCGAGCGATTGGCATGCGCGCCGTGCACGGGTGATTCTTCAGTCACGCGCCGTCAAAGGAAGCATCGCTGCCGATGCGGTGACGGAACTCCAGACGATTTTTCAACAAAACGCCAATCCTGATTTTCGTCTTCGGGGGATGTGGGCGTTGTACGTGACCAACCGGTTGTCAGCCAACGATTTACAGGCATCGCTGGCGGATAAGGATGAATACGTTCGGGCGTGGGCGATTCAGTTGTTGTGCGAAGACAAAGCCCCCAGCTCGGCGGCATTGGCCGCATTTGCAAAAATGGCCAAAGACGATCCTTCACCCGTCGTTCGGTTGTATCTGGCATCGGCCATGCAGCGGGTAGATACTGAAACGGCGTGGAAAATAGCGGAGCAATTGTCCCGTCACGGCGAAGACAACGAAGACCACAATTTGCCTAAAATGATTTGGTTCGGACTGGAACCACTGGTAAAAACCAACCCGCAAAGGGTGCTGGAGTTGGCCGCTCAGGCGCAAATTCCGCTGGTTTCAAAATACGTAGCCCGTCGGTTGATTGATGCCAATGCGCCAGAAAGCGTAGTGGGAGCTTTGGCAAAGTCTGGAACTTTGCCAAAGCTCAATGTTGTCAGTATGCTGGAAGGGATGCGGGACGGGCTGGAAGGCCGTTTTGACCTCAAAGCGCCTGCCAACTGGTCGGGGTTGTACGCTAAACTCAAACAAAGCGGGGGTGAAACCGCCCAATTGGCGTTACAGATTGCTCAGCGTTTTGGCGATACCGAGGCCACGCAGAAGTCGATGGTGACGCTCAAAAACAAAAATGCGCCGTTGGTGCAGCGTCAGCAGGCGTTGCAGGCCATTGCCGTCCGTAAGCGCGAGGAACTGGTGGCCGAAATTCCCGCCTTGCTCAACGAACCAAAACTGCGTTTGGACGTGATTCGTGCCATTGCCGATTATGACAAAGAACCGCTGGCGAAGTTGTTGATTTCGAATTACAAAGACTTTACGGCGACCGAAAAACAACAGGCCATTCAGACCCTTTCGTCGCGGCCAAAATACGGCTGGCAGTTAACGCAAGCTCTTAAAAATCAGGTCATCCCCAAGCGGGACGTGCCGCCGTATGCCGCACGACAGTTGCTGCGGGTAGTCGGTAGCGGGTTCATCGAAGTGTGGGGGCCGATTGAGCAGGAGCCATCGCTGGAAAAATCGTACGCCAAGTACCAGCGCATGATTACCGAAAAAGCCGTTGCGACGGCCAATCCCGTGAAGGGTGAGGCGGTGTTTCAGCGGACGTGCGGAAGCTGCCACAAAATGTACGGAAAAGGCGGCAACATTGGCCCCGATTTGACAGGCTCCAACCGCGCCAGCCTCGACTACTTATTGTTCAACGTGCTGAACCCCAGCGGCGAAATTCAGGACGATTACAAACTCGTCGTCGTCACTACCCGCGACGGGCGCACGTACTCAGGCAACGTCATTGCCGAAAACGAGCGTCAGTTGACGATGCGCGTTGTTGGGCAAGATGCTGTGGTTGTCAACAAATCCGCCATTCAGTCGCGGGAAGTAATGCCGACATCGTTGATGCCCGTCGGTTTGTTCGACAACCTGTCGGAACAGGAAGTGCTGGATTTGGTCAAGTACCTGCGGTCGGTGAAAGGTGAGAAGCAAGCAAAGAAGTAAAAAGATTCGCGCTGCCGAAAGTTTGAGCTTTCGGCAGCGGGGAAAGTAATTAAGTACTTACTGACATTTTTGAATTTAAATTGTACTTCAGTTGCTTCCCTTCGGTTGTATGGAGACCCAATAAAAATTAACTTTCTCACAACCTTTGTTCAATAAGTCATCCATTACCCTATGCGAAACCACTATCTTCTAGCTTGTTTATTGATACTGAGCCACTGTTTTGGTATAGTGGCACAAACCAAAACCCAAACCGTGCGTGGACGAGTGATTGACCGTGTCAATCGGCAACCGATGGTGGGTGTATCGGTGATGGTAGTGGGGACAACGCAGGGAGCCCAAACCAATACCTTGGGTGAGTTTGTGCTGCCAAATGTGCGCATTGGTCGTACGTCGGTGAAGTGTTCGATGGTTGGTTATGAGGATTTTACAACGGAAGAGTTTATCCTGAACTCAGTTCGAGAGGTGGTATTGAACATCGAATTGAAAGAAAATCTATACAATTTACAAGAAGTAAAAGTTGTGTCGGCGCAAAACCTCAGTCGGCCTGTCAACGACCTCGCGTATGTCAGTGCGCGTTCGTTTACGGTGGAAGAAACCGAGCGCATCCCTGCGTCGGTCAACGACCCTGGGCGGATGGCGTTGGCGTATCCAGGCGTAAAAGCAGGGCGTGACGAAAACGAGAATAAAATCATTGTGCGAGGCAATTCTCCTTTTGGTATTCTGTGGCGTTTGGAAGGTATCGATATTCCCAATCCCAATCACTTTGCCCAGCCTGGTTCGGGGGGCGGTGGGATTTCGGTGTTTAGTGCCCAACTTCTCGGGCGATCCGATTTCTTTACGGGAGGAATGCCCGCCGAATACGGGAATGCCTTGTCGGGGGCTTTTGATATTCGTTTTCGGGAAGGAAACCTACAAAAACGAGAATATCGCGCCAAAATCGGGGTACTGGGACTCGATTTCTCGATCGAAGGAGCCATTAAAAAAGGACGTTCGTCGTACCTTATTAACTACCGTTATTCGACGTTGGGACTGCTGAGCCAAATGGGTTTTTATTTAGTGGGCGAACGCGTCACCAACCTTTTTCAAGACCTGTCGTTCAATTTGGCTTTTCATAGCAAAGATGGCAAACGTACTACGACCGTTTTCGGGTTAGGAGGTCTCAGTGAAGAACATTATATGCCCGTAGAGCCCGCCGATAAACGGATAGTGGGCAAAGCCGATAACTGGGAAGACCGCGTACGACCTGCCAACATGGGGGCGTTGGGCGTGACGCATACGGCCAATCTCAGCGAAAAATCGTCGATAAAATACGTAGTAGCGGTGATTGGAAGTGGCATTAAACGCAACTCGGATACGCTCAATTTGCAAGATGTACGGTTTCGGTACGATACCCAACAGTACGATGAGTTTCGACTGGCCGCCACTGCCGCTTACAATTATAAATTTGATGCCAAAACACGCCTAAAAGCAGGGCTTATTGCCAATTATATTCAGTTTTCGTTCTTTAAAGAAACCGCCCCGCGCGCTTCCGTGACCGATATTAATGTCATCAACGCGGGTCGTCAGCAGTCGGTCAATGGCAAAGGAACGACCCAAACGGTGCAAGCGTACGCGCAAATTGTCCGTAACCTTACCGACCGATTAGTAATGAATGCGGGCTTACATTCGATGTACTTGGCGTTAAACAATACAACTTCTTTGGAGCCACGCTTATCGTTTCAATACCGTTCGCCCAAGGCGCATACGGTGAGCTTGGCATACGGGCTTCACAGCCAATTGTTGCCGATGAGTACATATTTTTACCTCAAAAAAGACACCATTGCGGGAAAAATTGTGGAATCTTATCCCAACCAAAACGCTGCTTTCCCACGGTCACATCATTTGATTTTGAGCTATAATTACATCACACCAAGCTTGTGGAAGTTTTCGACCGAAGTGTACCTACAACTGTTGCGCAAAGTCCTTGTAGAACCCAATGCGGGTTCGGCGTATTGGATGCTTAACGGCGCAGATGGCTTTCCTGAGTTTACAACGGTGGCGAAAGGCAAAGGAAAAAACTACGGAATAGATATGTCGGTCGAGCGCTTTTTCTCGAAAAAATACTACTTGCTTATCACAGGTTCGTTGTTTAACTCGACCTACCAAACCGCCGATGGAAAAACCTATAATTCGGCTTTCAATGACCGATTTAGCACAGCGCTGACGTTCGGACGAGAGTTTACGTTTAAAAATGGTTCGGTATTCCAACTAGGCGCTCGTTCGATGTACAATGGCGGGTACCGATATACCCCGATTGATGTGGTGGCATCGGCCAAAGCCAAGCGTTTTGTCCCGCTCGCAGGGGCTGATTATGCTGCCCAAGCGCCTGCTTATTTCCGCGTTGACGGGCGGGTTTCGTACCGTTCCAACCGCAAAAAGTACGCAACGGTGCTTTCACTCGATGTCCAGAATGCGACCAATTACATCAATTATACCAGCACCAGCTACAACGTCGCGACCAATACCCTCGAAGCACGCCGCGCAGGAAACGGTTTTGTGCCAGTGTTGAGTTATCAAATTGATTTTTAGGCGCTTGTGCGCCGTTAACTGTTATTCGTTAACCGTTATCTGTGGAGGGTTTTCTATGCAGTCGGAACTTGATTTTATTACGTATTTAGAAGCATTTATTCCGCTGTCGGTGGAGGCGAAAACGGCTTTGTCGGACGTTCTGAAAGTGAGGCAATACGCTAAACGTGAGCATATTGTACCGTTGAATGGCGTCAATGATGTGATTTCGTTTGTGGTAAAGGGATGCGTTCGAGAATATTATCTCAATGAACAAACCGAAGAAGTAGTGGTGTGGTTTGGACTCGAAAAAGACATTGCGGTGTCGTTGCCAAGTTTCATTTCCCAACAACCGAGTCACACGGCGATTCAGGCCATTGAACCTACCAAAGTGATTCAAGTCAGTCGCGCGGATTTGTATCAACTGTACGACCAATTTCACGAGATTGAACGTTTGGGACGCATCATTGCGGAACATTATTTGATGAACAGCGATGCGTACATCAAAGAGCTACAAACACAAAATGCTGCCGAACGCTATCAGCATCTGATGGAACAAAAACCCCAAATTTTGCAGCGCGTGCCGCTGTCGATGGTGGCCTCGTTTTTAGGAATCAGCGGTGAAACCCTCAGCCGAATCCGCGCCAAACGAGTAAGTCGATGATTTTTTGACAAATGTCAAGAAACAGTCTGCCAATAAGACGGTACTTTTGTCCAATAACCATAAACCTCTCACCTGTACATGAAATTATTAACAACCCTCGTCGGGGCTGTCATGGTAGCCGTCTTGATGACCGCCTGTGGTTCCAAAGAAACCAAAAAAAGTAAGCTAGACATTGCCGCTTTGCCCAAAGCTACGCCCGAGCAAATGGAGGCGCTGGTTGCAAAGTTTATTGAAGCAAAAGAAGGCGAAACGATTGAAATTCCCGAAGGCTTTTACGAAATGAATACCCAGTTGATTTTAGATAAAGTCAACAAAGTAACCATCAAAGGAGCAGGGATGTATAACACGGTGTTGTCCTTTAAAAACATCAAAACGGGAGGCGAAGGGGTAAAAATCGCAGGCGATGGCATTACGCTGCAAGATTTTACCGTCATGGATGCGCCTGGGGATTGCATCAAAACGCAACATTGCAACAACATCACGTTTCGGGCAGTGAACACTACTTGGACCAATGATAAAAATTCTAAAAATGGTACTTACGGCATTTATCCTGTTCAGTGCAAAAATGTATTGGTAGAAAAATGCGAAGTTTCTCACTCGCGCGACGCGGGGATTTACGTGGGGCAATCGGAAAATATCATCGTTCGCGACAATTATGTGTTTGAAAACGTAGCGGGTATCGAAATCGAAAATTCGGACAATGCCGAAGTGTATAATAACCTTGCCGAAAACAACACGGGAGGAATTTTGATTTTCAATTTGCCAGGTTTGCCCAAGGCTTTTGGTTCGCGTACGAAAGTATATAACAACACGCTCAAAGAAAACAACCACGAAAACTTTGCCGAGGTGAGCAACGGTCAAAATGGCAATGCCGTAACGATGATTCCTCCAGGAAGTGGCATTATCGTGTTGGCAGGAAATGAGGTGGAGATTTTTAATAATAAAATCTTGAATCACAAGACGTACTCAATTGCCATCGCAAGTTATCACATCACCGAATTGCCCATTCCTAACCACCCAGGTTGGTCGCCATTTACCACGAATATATCGGTACACGACAATACCTTTGAGCGAACGTTCGGGGTGCCTGACTTAACCAAAGAAATGGGGAAATTGGTGGCGGCGAAGTGCTTTAAATCGCAAGATGTGATTTATGATGGCATCATCGACGAGAAAAAAGGAAAATCGGCGGAGCAAAACCCGATGAATATTTGCATCAAAGAAAACCAGAAAGATTTTCGTTTTTCGCGCTTCTTAATCCCTGCCAGTGGGGCAGTCACCGAAATTGAGGTATTCAATGATGTCAAGCCGTTTGCGGCGTGTAATGTAGAGGTAAAAACGGACGTGAAAAACCTAAACCTGTAAGGTTTTTAAAACTTGTAATAACTGTTTTTAAATTTTATGTTTAAATCAAAACTCATCTGGTTATCGCTCGTAATGATAACAGTAGGTTGGTTATACAGTTGTAGGGTTCAAAACAGCTTAACGGCGCACCCTTCCCAACTGAATTTTAGCGAATTTCCCCTTAAAAAACTCTCAGAATACGGTTTTTATAAAGGAGAATTAAAGCAATTGTCCCCCAACGATAACGTACTTGAATACGAACCTGCCGCGACGTTGTTTACCGATTATGCCTTTAAAAAACGCTTTGTTTGGATGCCCGAGGGTACATCGGCGACGTTTGACGTGAGTCAGCCCAACGAACCGTTGGATTTTCCTGATAAAACAATTTTGGTCAAAAATTTCTACTATCCCCAAGATTTCTCCAAACCGACGGGCGAACGTCGTATTCTTGAAACGCGCCTGTTGGTAAAAGACCAAGGAACGTGGAAAGCCTATCCCTACCGTTGGAAGGACGACCAAACCGAAGCCGATTACAAAATAACGGGTGAAACGATTCCCGTAAACTGGAAAGACGAAGCAGGGCAAATGCACCAGATAAATTATGCCATTCCCAACAAAAATCAGTGCAAAAGCTGCCACAATCGGAAGGACGTTTTTATGCCTATTGGGCCAAAAATCAAGCAGTTGAACCACGAACTTGCCTACCAAGACGGCAAAGAAAACCAGTTGGCACGTTGGCAAAAAGTGGGGTATCTAAAAGCCAAAGCAGAAGATATTGCTAAAATTGTGCCTTTGGTGGGCATGAACGAGGCGAAGGCGTCACTCAATGACCGTGCGCGGTCGTATTTGGATGTCAACTGTGGGCATTGTCACCACGCCAATGGCCCCGCTTCTACGTCGGGTTTGTACCTGAATTACGAAGAAAAAGACCCGTTTCATTGGGGGGTGTTGAAATCGCCAGTGGCAGCGGGGATGGGGGCAGGGCCTTACCGATTTGACATAAACCCAGGCAAAGGAAAAGAATCCATTCTTACCTACCGCATGAATTCGGTGCACCCGGGCGTAATGATGCCCGAAATTGGCCGAGTGAGCATCCACAAAGAAGGCGTAGCGCTGATTACGCAGTGGATTGATGGGTTGGAGAAGAGGAAATAGGAGGTGATATAAAATAGTGCCTATTTCAAGAGGGAGATGTTATTTTTATATCAAATAGAGGTTTTTGGCGTATTTTGTTGACTAAGTCGAAGTTTATAGGGTCAGGTTCAAAGAAGTCTTTTGCGGGAACCGTTTCAATTGTAGTAGTTTGGATAAGGTCTAACGTTTTGAGTCTTTCAATTAACTCGTGATATGACAGTAGAAACTTACTGTAAGAATTGATATTCGAGTTAAAGGGAATACGATCAAGGTCAGAGCCTCTTTCTGTTCTCACGTAATCATTTAAAAAAGGCTCTTCTTGTTCTGGAAGGTTTTTAAACTTGTCTTGAATTTGATGAAGTGTTGGGTGATACAACTCAAAAAAGCGACCCAGGACAATCTTAGATTCATTTAAAAAGAATGCTTTATGTTGACTTGTTAAGTTAAAAGTGGTTGTCGAATCAATTAAAAGCACTACGCTGCCAAGTTTATCAATTACCTTATTTAAAAATACTTGCCCGTCTGTGTAAAGAAAGATGTCAAGTACATTTGGAATGGTGGTTTTATCAGCAGGATTATGAAGGTCTTTGAAAGAAGCAGGGTACTCAATATCCAAATTCTGATAATGCCTTTCTAGAGCTTTTAATAACAAATCAAGATCTGTGGCACTTTTGGAATGATTATTTGAGGAATGTTGGTCTTGAAAGGTACGATAAACAAGGACAAAGGTTATGAGTCCAATAACAGGGGAGAATAGTCCACCAAACGTATCTCCAAGAGGACCTGAAACAGCAACTGTATCTTTGAGGTTGCCATAGTGTAATATCAGAGACCCAAGAAAAACGACGGCACAAATAGCAGTAAGTACAACATTAATGACTAATCTAGGATCTTTCAGGAGATTTTTCATACCTTCATTTGTCGCTGTAATGTCCTTTAACGGAGATAATTAAAATAAGCTCATCAGATTCCACTCTATATACCAAACGGTGCTCATCAGTTATTCTGCGAGACCAATATCCTTTCAAATCCCCCTTCAAAGGCTCCGGTTTTCCAATGCCTTCGAAGGGATGTCTGCGAATATCTTTTAAAAGCTCATAAATGCGCTTGAAAACATTGCGATTGTAAATTCCCCAATCTGCAAAATCATCAAAGGCATCAGCATCAAAAACCAACTTTCTCATTTTTGTAATAGTCGCTTAGCCATGTCATCTAGCTCATCCTCTGAAACTTCTACGACCTGAGTCCTTGATTCTACATTGGCAGCGGCCTTTTTTAATCGTGTCCAATAAGCATCTGCGCTTTCAGGTTCATTAAGCCCAAAATCGTGCGAGGCGGTAACCGTAATTTGTAATTCCTGTTGATTTTTAAACAGCGTTTTGATTACCTCAATAAATTCGGTATTCAGTTCGTCGCGGCGTAACACAAAGGTTGATTCCATAACTTTATTGGTTTTCTTCAAAATTACAAATTACTCCAACTCCATCTTCAAAAACTTCCCAGTAAAGCTTTCCTTTACCTTCGCTACTTGTTCTGGTGTGCCTTCGCCGATGATGCGCCCGCCGCCGTTTCCACCTTCGGGGCCAAGGTCGATGACGTGGTCTGATACCTTGATGACATCCAAGTTGTGCTCAATAATCAGTACCGTGTTTCCCTTGTCGGCGAGTTTGTCTAAGACATGAAGCAAATGTTTAATGTCCTGAAAATGAAGCCCCGTCGTAGGTTCGTCCAAAATATAGAGCGTTTTGCCTGTGTCTTTTTTAGAAAGTTCTTCGGCCAATTTTACCCGCTGTGCTTCCCCTCCCGACAAGGTAGTGGCGTGTTGGCCAAGGGTAATGTATCCTAAGCCCACGTCGTTGAGGGTCTGAACTTTACGGTGGATTTTGGGAATACTTTCAAAAAACTCCAGCGCTTGTTCCACCGTCATGTCGAGGACATCGGCCACGGATTTTCCCTTGTAGCGTACTTCTAACGTTTCACGGTTAAAACGCTTGCCTTTGCAGGTGTCACAATCAACGTAAACGTCGGGCAAAAACTCCATTTCGATTTTTTTCATTCCCGCGCCTTCGCAATCCTCACAACGGCCGCCTTTTACGTTGAAGGAAAAACGTCCAGGTTTGTAACCACGAATTTTGGCTTCGGGAAGTTCGGCAAACAACGTACGGATTTCCGAAAATAAGTTGGTGTAGGTAGCAGGATTGGAGCGAGGCGTGCGGCCAATCGGTGACTGGTCCACCTCAATTACTTTGTCGATATGCTCTAGTCCCTCGATGTTTTTAAACGGTAACGGTTCGCGTTTTGAATTGTAAAAATGGCGGTTGAGAATCGGGAACAACGTCTCGTGAATGAGGGAAGATTTCCCGCTGCCGCTCACGCCCGTTACGCTCACCATTTTGCCAAGCGGAAGTTTGAGCGTTACGTTTTTGAGGTTATGCCCCGTTGCACCTTTCAACACAATGGCATTACCGTTTCCTGCGCGGCGTTTTTTAGGAATTTCGATGGCGCGGCGTCCACTCAAAAAGTCGGAAGTGAGAGAGCCGTTCTCAAGAAACTCAGCGGGAGTTCCGTGGCCTACCACTTGTCCGCCGTGGCGTCCCGCGCCAGGGCCGATGTCGAGGATATAATCGGATTCGAGCATCATGTCTTTGTCGTGTTCGACGACGAGGACAGTGTTGCCCAAATCCCGTAGTTTTTTCAATGAATCAATCAGACGAACGTTGTCGCGTTGGTGCAATCCGATACTGGGTTCATCCATGATGTAAAGCACGCCCGTAAGCTGCGTCCCGATTTGCGTAGCCAGACGAATACGTTGCGCTTCCCCGCCCGAAAGGGTTTTCAGAGGACGGTTGAGCGTTAAATAATCCAAGCCAACGTCCAATAAAAAACCAACTCGCTTGCGAATTTCCTTGAGCACTTCACGGCCAATCAACCGCTGACGTTCGGTGATACGCTCTTCCAGTCCGTCGTTGATCCAGCGGCTCAATTCACTAATATCAGCTTCGGCTAATTCGGCAATGTTTTTATCCCCAATTTTAAACCAAAGCGCTTCTTTTTTCAAACGAGCTCCCTTGCAATCGGGGCAGGTATTGATGTGCATAAAATCCTTGAGCCATTCCTGAATTTTCTCCGTTCCGTTTTCTTGCTGACGGCGCAAAAACGGAATGATGCCCTCGTATTTGGTGTTCCACTCGGTGCCTTCGTACTTTTTGGAAGGCACGGGCACAGGCTCGTCGGTGCCGTTGAGCATAATGTCAATGGCCTCAGCGGGAAACTTCTCAATCGGGGTATTGAGGTTTACTTTGTAAGGTTTGAGTAATACTTCAAGTTGTTTGAAAATCCACAAATCGCGGTACTCGCCGATGGGAGCAATAGCGCCTTTGCTGAGACTGAGGGTTTTATCGGGCAAAATACTTTCTTCCGTAATTTCCTCAATCACTCCTAGACCTTGGCACGTAGGGCACCAGCCGTAAGGGGAGTTGAAGGAAAAACTGTTGGGAGCAGGGTCGTCGTAACTGATTCCCGACTCAGGATCCATGAGGTTTTGGGAGAAATAATGCACTTGGTTTTTCGCGTCCAAAAGCATCATTACCCCTTTTCCTTGTTTGAGGGTGGTTCCGACCGATTGACTCAATCGAAAACGATCATCCGTTTTTGGAATCAACCTATCAATAACAATTTCGATGTCGTGGATTTTGTAACGGTCGAGCTGCATTTTGGGCGTAATGTCCTGCACTTCACCGTCCACCCGCACTTTGGTGTAGCCTAGTTTGGCAATTTGAACAAACAATTCGCGGTAGTGCCCTTTCCGTCCTTTGACGACAGGGGCGAGTAGGATAGACTTTTGATTCTCAAACTGACCGAGAATTTGGTCAATGATTTGGTCTTGCGACTGCTTAATCATGGGTCGCCCCGTGGCGTAGCTGTAAGCATCGCCTGCACGGGCGTACAAAAGGCGCAAAAAGTCGTAGATTTCGGTTACCGTCCCGACCGTAGAGCGGGGGTTGCGCGAGGTGGTTTTTTGTTCAATGCTAATGACGGGACTGAGTCCTTCGATTTTGTCCACGTCGGGGCGCTCCATGTCGCCCAAAAAACCACGGGCATAGGCCGAAAAGCTCTCCATGTAGCGGCGTTGGCCTTCGGCGTAAATGGTATCAAACGCAAGGGACGATTTTCCACTGCCGCTGATACCCGTCACTACCACGAGTTTATTTCGCGGAATGGTAACGTCGATATTTTTTAAATTGTGTTCTCTGGCTCCCATAACCTCAATGCGGTCGTGGCCTGTGAGTTCGATGTCTGTTAAAATAGGCTGATTGTTCTCCATGAATTGGTAACGCAAAACGAAACCGTAAAGTTACCAATTCTATTGGGAGGGCGTATTAGGGAGCAGCTCTGTTTCGAGCGAAGATTGAAATTTTTTGTGCAAACGCCACCCAGGAATAGTGTTTAAGTACTCTTCATAAGAGACTCCTTCAGGAACTTCTATGATCGAATCAAAACCGCTAAATTGGAATTGTGCTTCATAGAGATCTTGAAATTTATCTAGTAGATTGATGAGGCGAACTTTTATTTGTTTTGGCAGTTTCCTGTTTTTTAATTTATGTTTGATATCATCCATCATACTAGTAAGTATCTCTTTATTGAGAGCCATATCTTCTTCACCGTAACTTTCCTGATATGAGATACGCAAAGACTCCATAATATCATGAAATAGCAAGTCAGGCTTTTCTTCCTTTGGTTTATGAGTAAGTATAGCCATAATCAAATTTCGTAAAGTACCACATTTAACAAATTACCGTGCTCGTCTTGCAAAATATCAACAACCTCAAAATTAGTATTACACCGAAATAATACTTCTCGCTCATTTTGAGAGTCATTTATCCCAAAGTTAGCAATATGCTCAATCTTTTTACCCGTTTTACTGTAAATTTTTATGGATGTCTTTCCAAACATGTAAGCCGTTTCTTTGCTTCGACTTGAGGAGTAGAATTGACTTTTGGTTATAATCTCATCTTCTTCAAATGCTCTAATGTATATTTCTGCTTGCTTTTGAGATAAATCTTCACCTCGATAAACAACTCCTTCATAGTCGGGTAGTTTTGACAAACATTCATTAAGAAGTTGGGCGAAAAGTGGTAAATTCTGACCTTGATTTAATCGCAGTTGTTCATTTACATCTTCGTATCCAGTTACAGAATATTTATAGATAATTGCCTTCTCAAAATTTGTGAGTAAAGGCTCTTGCCTATCTTTTACTAACTGAATTTCTTGCTGTAAATAAGCTATAGCGTATTCTTCTACTGTCATATTTTAACGATAATTGTCCAAAAACCCCATTGACAGACCCTAATTGGAGCCATCAACGAGGCTTTTGAAGATGCTTCCTCTACTTCACCTCTTTCACCAATTCTTCTACGGCACGTTCTAGCTGTTGGTCTTTGCCTTTGCCTACTACGTCGTACTCGTTAGAAACCTTGATGTTGGGTTCGGTTTGGGCGTTTTCTAGGTAGGTGCCCGCCATGCTTTTCACTCCCACAGGCGGTACGCCCCAGCGGATGCTTGGGTCTTGTAAGGTTTCCCAACCTGCAAATGTACAAGTTCCTGGTACGGGCATCCCGACGAGCTTATTGAGCGAAGCCGCTTGTGTCATGTGGGCATAACAGTGGCCGTCGGAATAGTTGGCTTCGTTGGCCAACGAAATGCTCGCTTTGCTCCAACGATAGCTTGGCTCCGAATAAATAACCCGTTTGTCGGTGGAGTTGTACATGTAGGTTTTACCCGAAAAGAAAGTGGCCAAATCAGATACCAAGTCGCCACCGCCGTTGTTGCGGGTATCGACCACAATGCCTTTTTTGAGGGCATATTTACCCATTACTTCGTCGTACGTAACGCGGAAAGGCCCATCGGCCATGCCAGGAATGTGAATATAGCCCAGTGTTCCGTTGCTCTGTTTTTCTACTTCGTCTTGGTTGCGGCGTACCCAGCGTTTGTACAACAATTGGCTTTCTTCGCCCACCGAAATAGGTTTTACCACTACTTCACGACGTGCTGTGCCTTCAAGCAAGGTCAATAAAACATTTTTGCCCGACTTACGATTCAAAAACTGCGCGTAGTCACGGTCAGGAGTAAGGGTTTCGCCGTCGATGGCTTCGATGATGGTTCCTGCTTTGATGTTTAAGCCTGCTTTGTCGAGCGGGCCATCTTTTATCACTTCTTCTACGCGCATTCCTGTTCCTGTAAAGCTTTGGTCGTAAAAAACACCCAAAGCAGCTGTAGCGTCGGCCCCCGCAGTTCCTCCTCCAAAATACGAAGCACCTGAGTGTGAGACGTTAAGTTCGCCTAATAACTCTGAAAGTAATTCTGAGAACTCATAGTTATTTCCGATATGAGGAAGGTGTTTTTCGTAATCAGGTTTGTAGCTATCCCAATCCACACCGTGGAAAGTAGCTGTGTAAAAGGTCGTTTTGGTACGGCGCCATACGTGCTCAAACATAAACGCCCGTTCGGCCGCCACGTCGAGGTTCATTTCGCCGCTGATGCCAATGCTTTCTTGTTTGCCAGAAGTAGGGTCAATTTTCGAAATTCGCCCGTCGGAGTTCAAGAAAATAGATTTCTGTTCTTTGTCCCACACCATGCTGCCACCGCCGTTGGCATTGAGTGCCACAAGCTGTTTGGTTTCGCGGGTGCGTAGGTTGGTGCTCCACAGGTTATAGCCTTTTTCAAAGCGCGAAAGATAATAAAGCATATCGCCATCTTTGTTGATAAGGGCATCCGATAAGTTGGATGAATGAATGGTCAAACGGGCTTTGCGCAATTCCAACCCGTCGAGTTCAATCACCACCGTCGAATCTTTTTTGGCATCTTTCTTTTTGGTGGTATCAGCTTTCGCCGCTTTTTCTTCTACTTCTTTGGCCAAAGCGGCTTCTTCTTTGCTCAATTTGAACTTATCAAAAGCGGCTTGGGTGAAAAACATCGCATAAACGTCTGATTGAGAATTGCCTCCCTGAGAAAGGCTTTTCAAACCTTCGCGGTTGCTAAACCACAACATGGTTTTTCCGCCTTGCACCCACTTGGGACTTTCGTCTTCAAAGCCACTTTGAGTAAGGTTGGTGATTTTACCTTTGCCGTCGGTAGAAATAAGACCCACTTCGCCTTCGCGGAGATTGGGGATTTTATAATCAAACAAAAACCACTTTCCGTCGGGGCTCCATTGAAAATACTGGTCGTGGTCGCCCCACGAAAACAAGTCTTGGTTAGTCAGAATGGTACGGGTTTGTTTGGTAGCCAATGTAAGGATTTTGAGCGTCGCGCGGTCTTCCACAAAGGCGATTTCTTTGCCGTCGGGAGAATACTTTGGCAGGTAGTTTTCTTTCTCATTGGCAATGAGTTCGCTTTCTTTTAACAAAGTAGAGGCATAGAAGTACGGTTCTTCTTTGCGACTAATGCGCGTCTCGAAGATTTTCCAACGGTTGCCCCGTTCCGACGAATACACCAAGGCTTTTCCATCGGGTGAAAAACTTACGCTCCGCTCTTGGCCTGCGCTGTTGGTGATGCGTTTGGTGATACCGCCTTCCACTGAACTGACAAACACTTCGCCGCGAAAAATGTACGCTACTTCTTTTCCATTGGGTGAAACGGCCATGCTGCTTACGCCACCGTTGACCGAAAGTACGCGGTCGTTGTTGGCGCGGGTATCTGCCGCGATGCTGATGTTGACTTTCTTTGGATTTCCTCCCTCGGCGGGGTTAAGGGTGAAAATTTCGCCATTAAATCCAAAACAAAGTACTCCGTCGTTGGCGCGGCTCAGAAAACGAACAGGGTGTTTTTTGAACGAAGTAATGGCTTGCGACTGAGCCGTATTGTCCAAAGACAGTTTGTGAATATTGAACGAACCATTGGCTTCGCTTAGGTAAAAGAGCGTTTTGTCATCGCTCCAAACGGCGTTGCGGTCTTCGCCCGCGAAATTGGTGAGCTTGGTATGTTTCTGGGTTTTGGTGTCATAGACCCAAAGGTCTCTTGCGATGGCAGAAGTATGGTGCTTACGCCAAGCATTTTCGCCTCCTTTGCGGTCGTGATAGACAAACTTGCTGCCGTCGCGGTTGTACTTGACGTCTTCGGCAGGAGTGGTCAAGAGTTGTTTGACGCGACCTCCGTTGATTGAAACACTGTACAATTCGGTCATGTAACCTGCGGGATACTGACGGTTGGTGGCCAAATCTTGCCGAGCACTTCCGAAAACAACGCTTTGGTTGTCGGTGCTAAAATCATAAGGAAGTTCATTGGCCGAATGGAACGTAATGCGCTTGGCTTCCCCACCTTCGACAGGAATGGTAAATACATCGAAGTTGCCGTGGCGGTCGGAGGCAAAAGCGATTCGTTTGCCATCGTGCGACCAGACGGGCATGTAGTCGTGGGCTTCATGGAGGGTGAGTGGAACGGCCGCTCCGCCCGAAGCAGCAACTTTCCAAATGTCTCCTTTGTACGTAAAAACGATGGTTTTGCCATCGGGAGAAATGCTAGGATAACGGAGCCAAGAAGGGGGTGTTTGTGCGTGGCTCAACGTACTCCATACCACTAGGCAGAGCGTAGAAAAGTTAAAAATGTTTTTCAATGGACAAATAAGGTTTAATGATGAAATGTAAATGGGAATAAAAAAGGGCCTAACCAGAAAAACCAGCATAAATATCCTAATAGACAGGCGATACTACCAAAAAAGAGAAAAGAAATTCGTTGAAATGGAGACCAATGCCGTAAAATAATCTTCAATCCAACGTAAATATAGAGACAGATTAGCAGTGAAGAAATCCCGAATTCAATCCAGCGGTAATAATAAAAATTACCTAAAATAGGAAGTGGTGTTGAGCACAATTGTTCTTTGTTTTTGAGAAATCCGAAAGGCCTGTGCAAAAAATTTACTAACCAAACTCCTGTGAAATGAACGACGGGCATAAAAAGAAGTGCTCCTAAGAGTAATTGAGGGAAACTATTTTGAAAATGTGCTTTTTTACTGGTAAAATAACCTAGAAGCATGAATGTTGTGATAAGTATTTTGAAAATTGAGGAACGAACAGGGTACATCCAATTTTGGGGAGGGCAGCCCAAAATACCTAATGCACTAGGCTTGGACTCGGTAAATCCAATCACGAGCCTGTCTATGGCTAGAAATGTATAGTTGCTGAAAATAAAATAGAGCGTAGGTGCAAGAAAACAGGTAAGTATTATTCCAAAAAGTTCTCTTTTATTAAATGACAATGACTGGATATGCATGGCTGTAAGTGTTTTTAAACAAAGGTATGAGGCGAGAGTAGCCTTTGAAAGAGGTTAACATTTTTTAATAGCAGTTTGATTGATTTCATTGAATATCAGATTGAACGCATCAAAATAAAAAGTGACTATTTATGCTCCAGCAGGAGCCAAATCTTCGTAGAAAGAACGAATGAGTATCCTCTAAAGCCCCATCGGGGTGACCTCTTTCACCAAACGTTGGTCATCCCGATGAGGCTTTAGGGAGGGGTTTATTTACCTTTTTCTACAAAGGTTTCACCTCTCCGAGGCTGTTTTTTAATGCGTTTAACCTGATTGAATGATTGAATAGTAAGACAGAATAAAACACATAATCAATGAAACAGATAGCCGTAGCCTTGGTGCTTGGGTTGGCAGTTGGAAAAGCAGTTGCACAAAAAATCCCCGTCAACTACGATGAAAGCCAAATGCCAGCTTATACGTTGCCCAATCCGTTGGTTCTTTCCAATGGAAAACCCGTGACGTCCGTTTCGGTATGGGAAAAAACACGTCGCCCCGAATTACTCAAGCTGTTTGCCGAAGAACTCTATGGCGTGAATCCTTTTCCGAGTACTATCAAAAGTACGGTGGAGGTCAAAACCGTCAACGAAAATGCGTTGGGTGGGAAAGCCATTTCCAAACAAATTACCCTACGTTTTCCAACCATTTCGCCTACTGCGGCGCTGAATGTTTTGTTGTATTTGCCCAAAAATGTGAAGAAAGCCCCCACGTTTGTGAGTCTCAACTTCACTGGAAACCACAGCACTACCCACGAAAAAGAGGTGCTGGTGACTGAAAACTGGGTCAACTCAGGTTTTGATAAAAGTTTTGTCAACAACCGTGCGACCGAAGCCTCACGCGGTATTGCCGAACGACGTTGGCCTTACGAAGCGATTGTTGCCCGCGGATACGCCGTCGCGACGGCCTATTACGGCGACCTTGAGCCAGACCACGCCGAAGGTTGGAGAACGGGCATACGCTCCGTGCTGACCCCTGAGCAACGCGAAAAATGGAGCGCTTTGGGCGTATGGGCGTGGAGCATGAGCCGCATGGTCGATTACTTGATTCAGCACGAAGGGCAAATAGACGCAAAAAAAATCATTGGCGTTGGACATTCGCGCATCGGAAAAGCGACGCTCTGGGCGGGTGCCGAAGACCCGCGTTTTGCAGTGGTGATTTCCAACGACTCGGGCGAAGGAGGGGCGGCATTGGCTCGCCGATGGATTGGTGAGACCGTCGAACATCTGAACACGCAATTTCCCCATTGGTTTTGTGCCAACTACAAAAAATATAACAAAGCCGTGGCGGAGTTACCCGTCGATCAACACGAGTTGTTGAGTTTAATTGCTCCCCGACCGCTTTACGTGGCAAGCGCTTCCAAGGATACGTGGGCCGACCCCAAAGGTGAGTTTTTGAGCGCTGTGGAAGCGGGAAAAGTGTATCAGTTGTACAAAAAAACGGGTTTAGGTACTTCCGAAATGCCTGCAGTAAATACGCCTGTAGGACAAACAATCGGCTACCATTTGCGCGAGGGAGGTCACGATATTTTGCTTTACGATTGGGAACAATACATGAACTTTATCGACAAGCACATTAAAATCCAATAAACCCACTATTTTTGCAAAATAAAAATATCAAATAAGCTCAGTTTGTCGTGGACGATTCTTCTAAAAATCCTTTGCAAGCGTGGATTTTACTGATTCTGGTAGCCCTCACTTGGGGGACGTCCTTCATTTTAATTAAAAAGAGCTTAGGAACGTTTAGTGTTACGGAAGTGGCAGCGGGGCGATTGTTTTTGGCTTCGCTTTTTTTTGTGCCCATTATGCTCAAAACCCGTAACCAAATTCCGCTCGACCGTTTCCCGTTTATATTGGTATCGGCATTGATGGGCTACGTGATTCCTGCGTTTTTGTTTGCCAAAGCAGGTACGCGCCTCAATAGCTCGTTGTCGGGGATGCTCAATTCGCTGAGCCCACTTTGTACGCTGGTGTTAGGCGTCGTATTTTTTGCCCAACCGCGCCGCCCCATGCAAATTGCGGGTATCATTTTGGGGTTACTTGGGTCTTTGTTACTAATTCTGTCGAATCTGACGGGGGCCATTAACGTGGCTGACCCTTACGCGTTCCTGATTTTGAGTGCTACGCTGATGTATGGCGTCAATATCAATACCATTGCGTTTCGATTGAGCCACTTGCCAGCGCTGACCATGACGGCTTGGACGTTTGTTTTCATCGGCCCTATTTCATTGATTGCGCTGTTTACCACTGACTTTTTTACCAAAATAACAACTCCCCAAAACTTGCAGCCTTCGCTGTATTTGCTGGCGTTGGGTGTGGTAGGTTCAGGATTGGCATCGGTGTTGTTTAATCGGGTAGTTCAGTTGGCTTCGGGACTGTTTGCATCGTCGGTGACGTACTTGATTCCGATTGTGGCAATTGGCTGGGGAATTATGGATGGCGAGCGAATTAGCTTTCAACAATACCTCGGAATGGGGGTAATTTTAACGGGTATTTATTTAGTAAATCGCCGAGTGAAATCCTCGGAAGTAGAGTCGTAGGCACATTCATCTCACAATTTATAAACTACCTAGTACCATGTTAAAAGTAATCATCAACGAACAACAAGCTTTTGAAGTAGAAACAAAAAACGAAACTACGACGCTCAACGGGCAACCGTTTGCGTGGGATTTGGTAGCCTTGGACAATGGTCATTTTCACATTATCAAAGACGACCGCTCGTTTAATGCCGAAGTAGTAGAAGCCAACTACGCCGATAAGAGTTTCAAAGTAAAGGTAAATGAAACCATTTATAACGTAGCTGCCAAAGACCGTTTTGACCTGTTGCTTGAACAAATGGGGATAAACAACAGCACCAAAAACAAAGTAAATAACCTCAAAGCGCCGATGCCAGGGCTGATTTGGGACATCAAAGTACAAGTAGGTGATGTCGTAAAATCGGGTGATGTGGTGTTGGTATTGGTGGCAATGAAAATGGAAAACGCCCTCAAGTCCTCAGGCGATGGCGTGGTAAAAAGCATTAAAGTCAACAAAGGCGATAGCGTTGACAAAAATCAAGTACTTATAGAGTTTGAATAAACCGATTACATTTATTATGCAACAACCTAAATACAAACGTATTCTCCTAAAACTCAGCGGTGAAGCCCTCAGCGGCCCCGATAAAAAACAAGTCATCGACTTTGACGTTCTACAGCAATTTGCCCAAGAAGTAAAAACAGTGGTTGATGCAGGCGTTCAAGTCGCGATTGTGATTGGAGGAGGAAATATTTTTCGCGGTGCCTCGGTCGAAAAATCGGGCATTGACCGCGTGCAAGGAGATTACATGGGGATGCTTGCAACCGTCATCAACAGCATGGCGATTCAGAGTTCGCTCGAAAAACATGGCATGTACACTCGTTTGATGTCGGCCATTAAAATGGAACAAGTGGCTGAGCCGATGATTCGCCGTCGGGCGGTACGCCACCTAGAAAAAGGTCGGGTAGTGATTTTTGGAGCAGGTACTGGAAACCCTTACTTTACAACCGACTCGGCAGGGGCGCTTCGCGCCATCGAAATCAATGCCGATGCGGTATTGAAAGGGACGCGGGTGGATGGTATTTACACGGCAGATCCTGAAAAAGATCCAACAGCGACGCGCTACGAAAAAATCACGTACGATCAAGCCTTGACAGAAAACCTGAAAATCATGGATTTGACGGCTTTTGCCCTTTGTAAGGAAAACAACTTGCCAATCATTGTTTTTGACATGAATAAGCCAGGCAACCTCTTGAGATTGGTCAATGGTGATTCGGTCGGGACGCTGGTGTCGAATTAACTTTAGAGCATAATTATCAATAGAATAACGTAAATCAACCAATGGAAGAAATCGAATTGTATCTCGACGATGCGAAAGATACGATGGACAGAGCCATCAAGCACTTGACGATCGAGTTGTCGAAAATTCGTGCGGGGAAAGCTTCCCCTAACATGCTAGACGGAATCCAAGTAGAATACTACGGAGTGATGTCGCCTATCCAAAACGTAGCTTCGATAACCACCCCCGACGCACGTACGATTGCGATAAAGCCTTTCGAGAAAAAGATAATTGGAGAAATTGAGAAAGCGATTCGTAATAGCTCGCTCGGGTTGTCGCCCAACAACGATGGTGAAAACATTCGTTTGAGTATTCCAATGCTCACCGAAGAACGTCGCCGTGATTTGATGAAGCGGGTAAAACAAGAAATCGAAACGGCAAAAGTGAACGTTCGTAATATTCGCCAAAGTACAAATAACGAACTCCGTAAACTAACCAAAGAAGGGGTTTCGGAAGACGAAGTAAAACGCGCCGAAGAACGCGTACAAAAACTAACGGATAGTTTTGTCGCTAAAATCGAAACGATTTACACCGCCAAAGAACAAGACGTAATGTCGGTATAAAACAAAAAAGGGGAGCCGAATGCTCCCCTTTTTTGTATGGCGCACGGCGAAACCTAATCAAGTTCGTTGTAGGCAAGAATGCCGCCAATGACGTTACGAACATTCGTAAAACCTTGGCTTTGCATAAAACGTTGGGCGGTTTCGCTACGCTTGCCTGAGCGGCAATGGACCAATACCTCTTGTTCTTTGAGGTGGTCGATTTCGGAGAGGCGATGCGGAAGATCTCCCAATGGAATCAACACGCCTCCAATGTTATCGGCTTCGTATTCGTAATCTTCGCGGACATCAATGAGGTTGATTTCTTCGCCGCTTTCGATGCGTTGTTTTAGTTCTTCTACTGTAATATCCATCGTTGTTCTTAATTTATTTGCTCAACAAAATTTTCTTCACGACAGTTTTCTTTTCGTTGGAAAGCCGTAAAAAATAAATTCCATCCCCTAACGGCGTCAAGTCAATGCTGCGTTCGGCAGGCTGAACAGGCTGAGAACGCAATCGTGTACCGTTGAGTTGATATACTTCAATGTATTTTACATCTCCCGAATTCCAACTTACGCTGCCTCGAGTAGGGTTTGGATATACCTCCCATTCGGCCTCTTCGGTAGGTTCGACTGACGTCAGCGGGTCTGATGGCTTCACGGTTCCTAACACGGGGCGCAGCATCAAACTTCCTTGAAAATACGCCAAACTCGCGTCGTTTTTGAAACTCGTATAAGGTACCCACTCTTGTCCAGAATTGATAAATATTTGGTCTTCGTGAGCATTGTTGCGGTCGAGGCCAACGGGGATGCCATCTTGCCCAATTTGAAGCCAGCCAACGTAAAATGTATCACGAACAGCCACGCCATAATCGAACGGAAACTCAATAAACTGGTTAAACTGGGCAGGATATGATACTTTATAGGCTTTTTGGTATAAAATACTTTTAGGACGGCCTCTTTCACTGCTCCATACTTGAATTGTGATGGATTGGCCCGAAACATCTTTTACAACGGGCACGATATTCATCCGAACTCCCGAAAGGTTATCAGGAGTATTGACCGTAAACCGAACCGCAGTACGTCCCAGCGAACGGTTGAAATAAACCGCGCTTTCGGCACTGCCGTCGTCGTAGGCATAGTAGTCAGAAAGCTCCGTTATGCCCGAAATGCTATCATTTCGGCGTAGGTCAATGCCTGGAATGGACGAGTTTTGGTTGTCCGTTGTGAGTACTTTAAACTGCGTTTTCAAGACCACTCTTTTAAGGGTATCCGAAAAAGAGATAGGGGCGGGTTTGAAAATAACGGGTTTTTGAGACGAAGACGAAATGTTGTCAGGTAATTGGGTAAAATCTATGTGCAAGCGATTATTGGCAATATCTCGAACTGTATATGAAACTGTAATAGGGTTAAAACTATTAAAGAGGTTGTTGAGCTCGCTCTTTAGGGAGTCTGTGGTTTCGGCAACGGGGCGGGCCAAGTATTGTTTGATTGGCATGGCTGTATAGCGCTTCAAGAATGAATTGACTGGAAGGCGATAGGCAACATCTCTGGTAAATTGATCGGGTAGCCGACGACGACTGTTGAGATAAACATAATCCAAGTGCCACATATCAAATTGTCCCGACAAGCGGCCATAGGAAATGAAGCGAAACTGGAAGCTGGGATGAAGATATTCAGGCTGAAGAGCTAGTTTTGTGTAATTAAAGTTATTATCAGGCTTAAGTCCTTCTTTTTGCCAGACATTTTTCCATTCTCCTTGCTGATTTAAAAAATACAAACGGAGGAAATCGGTCGTATCAGGAAGTTCTCCCAAGCCGCGCATTTGCGCATAAAAACTTAAATAAGCTGAAGTATCTTTAACCGAAGATAAATCAATGGGTTGAGAAGTGAGCGTATCGCCGTTTCCTTGGGCGTAGGGACTAGCAAAGTTATAGGGACGGCCTGTGGCGTCTGCACCATCGAAAGTAACGACATTGAGGGTAGGCTGGCCTATTGTTAATGTGTTGTTTACGTAAGTGCCGCCATTTTGCCACAAGTTAGGGTCGGGGCGGCCATTGGTTGACAATGAAAAATCGTCAAAAAAAGGCAATGTAAGCGCTTGGGTACGCGCTGCTTTTTGGGGGCTTTTAGAAACCGACGGCCCAACGGGGACAACGACCCACTGAGCAGCTACGGATTGGAGTATCCCAAAGAAAAACAGAAGAGACAGGGACATGTTCTTTGCCCTATCTCTCGTAATAAATGACTTGCCGCGATGGCTACTTTTCTGCACTGTGACGTTCTTACTTCTAAAGTTGTTCATTCTGTGGTTGCTGTTGCGTATCTGGCGACCCGACTACCCACAAGTCGATGATTTCACCGACGTGAATTTTGTTGCCTGCTCCCGCCTCAGGGTTTTGTCGTACGATAGTTCCTGGCGGCTGACTTGGGTCATCCACGTATTGAATAAGCGGTTTTCCTAAGTTGGAGCCTTTTAAGACAAAAAGGGCATCTTCGAGTGTTTTACCTACAACGTCAGGAACATCAAATTCAGTATTTCCGATGCCATCTCCTAGGTTAAGATCTATTTTAGAACCCTGCGGAATCAGTGTTCCTGGCAAAATAGGCTTGCCGTTGTACAATTGTTCTAGCACGGCATCGTGGGCAGGGTCGGGTATGTAATTGATACGGCCTAACATTAACCCAAGACGTTTTAGCTCGGCGATGGCGCTGTTTTTGGTGCGATCCACTAGCTGCGACATTTTTACATTAGGCGCATTGAGGGTCGTTATATACAAATACAACTTCCGCCCTTCTTTTACCCGCATTCCTGCTTTGGGATGTTGTCGAATGACACTGAGCGGCTTTTGCCCAACGACAAACGTACAATCGGCCACTTCATACCGAAGATTACGGTCATCGAGGTAGTCTTCAATTTGTTCCAAGGTCATGCCTTTGAGGTCAGGCACCGTGATACTTTGTCCGTGATTGGTTGTAAATGGTAAATACACGAAAAAGAACCCCAAAAATAATGCCACAACCAGAGCTACTACCAGAGCAATATGTACATAAAGGTCTGTGCGCGAATTGGTACTGATTTTCATACAATAGACTGTGCTAACTATGAGTTTCCTGCAAAGAAAATCTAAATTTCTGAATTGGTACTACATCCAACGCCACTTTTATCGTCACCAATTAAACTACGGGATTGCCACTTGTGTAAAATGTTTGCGAAAAAAGCGTCATAAATCGAATTTTGTTTTCAATACCGAAAATTCCGTAACAACTTAACTATTAGCGGCCATGAAGTTTTTTCGACAAACCTTTGAGAGTTTGCGTTTTGCTTGGCAAGCACTTCGCTCAAATATTCTTCGTACTACCCTTTCTTTGTTGGGAGTAACGGTAGGGATTTTTGCGATTGTGGGCGTATTTACCATTGTGGATTCGTTGGAAAAAAATATCCGTCAGAGCTTGGCCGAAATCGGTACCGACGTACTTTATGTCCAAAAATGGCCTTGGGGTTTTGGGGGCGAATACCAGTGGTGGAAATATTTTCAATGGCCAGAGACTTCCTACAGCGATTATAAGTTCCTAGCCGAACGCATCGAAGGCGCCGAAGCTACCGTTGTGATGGACTTTAAAGGGGGATTGACGGCAAAAAATGGCAATAATAGCATGGATGCGCTCCTTCAAGGGGTGTCGTACGAATACAACAAAGTTTCGGAAGTAACCGTAGAAAAAGGCCGCTATTTTACCCCACAAGAAGTGGATGCAGGCCGCAGTGTGGCCATTATCGGGGCAGAAATCGCCGAAAACCTCTTCCCAAGCGACCCCGACCCGACGGGAAAAAGCTTTAAAATCAAGGGTTTAAAGTACATGATTGTGGGGATTCAGAAGAAAAAAGGAAAAAGTCTGTTTGATATTGCGGGTAATCCCGACACCAAGGTGTTGTTGCCGTACTTAACTTTTGCTAAATCTTTTCAAAATCGGGTTGAAAACAGCGTCGATATTGTGGTGAAAGGAAAGCCTGAAGATGAAGGGCAAGTAGAGCTAGAAGCGGAGATTATAGGGTTGTTGCGTACCAAAAGAGGGCTTAAACCGACTCAAACTACCAACTTTTCCATCAACCGCCCCGAGGCAGCAACCAAAGCCGTGTCGGGGGTATTTGGTGTGATTACCATTGCTGGGTGGGTCATTGGTAGCTTTTCGATTTTGGTAGGTGGTTTTGGTATTGCCAACATCATGTTCGTATCGGTCAAAGAACGTACCAACCTCATCGGGATTCAGAAATCATTGGGAGCGAAAAACTATTTTATTTTATTCCAATTTTTGTTTGAAGCCATTTTCTTGAGCTTGATTGGTGGCTTGGTTGGCATTGGGCTGGTGTATTTGCTGTCTTTCATTTCGTTAGGAAGTTTGGATATTATTCTTTCGACCCAAAATATCATTCTAGGGCTCAGTGTGTCGAGCATCATTGGGGTAGTGGCAGGCATCGTTCCTGCCCTTGGAGCCGCTCGCATGGATCCTGTAGAGGCCATCCGTTCAAAATAGCTGCGCTTTTTATTCCAACATATTTTTGGGAAGTTTGTACGTGAGATTCAACGACAGCTTCCCATGTATTACTTTTTTCTGCTTTTAGCTTTTTTGATTGGCGTGACCAACACCTTTCAGTCGGGAGTGAACTCTCAGCTTCGGTTGGCGACTCAAAATCCTATTCTTTCATCCATCATCTCGTTTGTGACGGGGCTGGTTGGCTTGTTGGTTTGCTATGCCTTGTTCAACAAAGCCCCCATGCCCTCGTGGGACACCCTGCGCAGTATTGCTTGGTGGAAGTGGCTGGGAGGGGCTTGCGGGGCGTTTTATGTACTCACGGTTATTTTTATTGTCAAAGACATTGGCCCTGCCAATTTGCTGTGCCTGATTATTGCGGGGCAACTAGTGGCAGGTGTGCTTATCGACCACTTCGGGTGGGTGGGTTTTGCGGTGCATCCCATCAATGCGTGGCGAGTACTGGGCATTGCGCTGATTATGGGCGGCGTGTGGCTGGTGCTCAAAAATTAAAACATTTTTATGCGATTGGATGCTTCCAAAACACCTTGGTTTACTTTTATCGACTTATTTGCGGGAATTGGTGGTTTTCGTATTGCTCTACAACGCTTGGGTGGACGCTGTGTATTTAGTAGTGAATGGGATGTCCAAGCCCAAAAAACGTACGAGGCTAATTTTGGCGAACGACCTTATGGAGACATCACGCTCGAATCGACCAAGGCGCATATCCCCGACGGCTTTGATGTGTTGTGTGCTGGGTTTCCGTGTCAGGCATTTTCGATTGCGGGGCGGCGAGGTGGTTTTGAAGATACGCGAGGAACGCTGTTTTTTGACGTAGCCGATGTCATTCAACGAAAACGACCCAAAGCGTTTTTTTTGGAAAATGTCAAAGGGCTACGAACGCACGACAAAGGAAAGACCTTGGCCACCATTCTTGCGACACTGCGCGATGACTTAGGCTATTTTGTGCCCGAACCTCGTGTTCTCAATGCGCGTGATTTTGGCGTGCCACAGAATCGGGAACGTATTTTTATTGTGGGGTTTCGTGGCGACTTGGGCGTGGATTCGTTTGAGTATCCCGCGCCTACCAACTCAGCAGCCGTGTTTGAAGACGCAAAAGAGCCACAGCCTGTTTCGGCAAAATATTATTTATCGACCCAGTACCTGCAAACGTTGATTAACCATAAAAAACGGCATGAGAGCAAAGGAAACGGTTTTGGTTACGAAATTATCTCAGACAAGGGTGTGGCCAATGCCATCGTAGTTGGGGGCATGGGACGTGAGCGAAACCTCGTATATGACCATCGGCTTACGGATTTTACGCCCCAAACGCGCATCAAAAGCGAAATAAATCGGGAGGGAATCCGCAAAATGACCCCGCGCGAATGGGCACGTTTACAGGGTTTTCCTGAAGATTTCCAAATTGTAGTGGCCGATATTTCGGCTTATAAACAGTTTGGAAACTCGGTAGCTATCCCTGCCATTCAGGCAACGGCCGAAAAAGTGCTGGGAAAATTGAGGTTACGTTAATTCTCTTTCTTCGCTTCTTCTTTGGCGTCGGGGCGGGGAGCGTTGGGGTCGTATGAGAGTTTGTTGACATAAAAAACGTCGCGAGAACTGCTTGTCCACTTTTCTCCGCCCACTTTCTGGTATCCGTACGCCACAAAAAAACGGTCGTACCAAGCTGCTAATACGCCTTGCTCACTGTCAACAATTTTTTCACCTTCAACGGCAGTTTTTAGTTCGTGGATTTCTTTTTCTCGTACTACGCGACTGCGTTCGATGACTTCCGTATGAATTTTTTCCTCTTTGGGATAGGCCAATACCAGCAGCCCATCGCGTCGGGTGACTTGTACCATTGGCAAAAGCTCAATATTTTCGACGTTTTCGAGGGCAAAGCAGTTGTCCCACAGTAGTTTGCCCGATTTATCGAACCCACAAACGATGGCGTGGGTGTATCGAAAAGCATCGTATTCGCGGTGAATGTTTGACCGCCCACCACCGTAATACATATTTCCACTTTTATAAACTGGATAATAAACTTCGGCGACTAAGATAAACTCCTCTCCATTTTTAATGATGTCGTGTACCAGCATTCGGTAACGAAACTTGGGTTCTTTTCCTTCTTCTTTTTGTTTAGAAATTTTCTCGACCACACGTTGTTTTCGCTTGGGTTTGAGGTAGTTGAAGAAGTTTTCTAGTTTAGAAAAATCAACCCACTGAAATCCTTCGGGTTCGGCATCTTTGATTTTAGAAAAATACAATCCTTGCGAATATTGCGTACAACCTTGGGCATAATTGCCAACAATAAGCGACGACGACTCGTCGAGTGGTAAGATTTTTCCCGTAATCAGTCCGTTATCGTTTTCAAAAGGCATGGCGGTGGTTTTGACGAGTTTGCCTTCGTACGAGTAGGTTTTGATGGAAAAATGGCAATCGCCGCGCTTGGTCGTGTAAAGCAACACATGGAGCTGATTTTGCTGTTCGTCAAGTTCGAGGTTGCTGATTTCGGTATTGGTGGTGTACAAAAACGGCAGTGCTTTCACACTTTTATCAAAAAATGAAAAAGCCATTACCATGGGGCGGCTGTTGTGATAACCGCCAATAAAAGCCACATTACCAAGCACTTTGAAGTGAACGATGTCGGCGCGGGTGTGCAAATCTCCTTTGAAGGTTTCGGTTTCGCCATTTTGAAGGTCAAGACGCAGTACCATTACTTTGTCGGTATCGGTTTCTTGAAGCAGCCAATACAAAAAGTGCTGATTGTGGTATGACTTAATCGGGTGAAGCTGGTCTTCTAACGTAAATTCTGACATCCACCGCTGTTTGAGCAAGCTGTCGAAACGGTAAAATGTCCATTTCTCTTTTTTAAAATATTCTTCTTTACGCTGGGTTACGAGCAGCCCATCTTCGTCCAAAGGAGTGACATCGAAGTATTCTTCGAGGCTTTGGTTTACTTTAAATTCTAAACGCACTGACTGTTCCAACTGCGCCGATGCAGGGAGTGTTAGCCAACTGATGACCAATAACAGGAGGGTAACTACCTTATTTTTCATTTCATGGCAAAGCTAAATGTGGAGAATGATACGAAAATAGAACCAATTTTTGGGAATACAAGTATTTGCTTGTCGAATTTGCCGTACTTTTGCGGCTTATTTAGCTGTCTCCGCTTACTAGGAGGAGCAACCAACGAACCACGTCTTATGCAAATCGAAGCCATTATCAAAACTTCTCTCCAAAGTGCATTAAAGGAGATTTATAATGTTGAAGAGCCAACAATCGCACTTCAACCTACCAAAAAAGATTTTGAAGGTTTTTATACATTCGTAACGTTCCCGTACACCAAAAGCCTCCGCAAACCTCCCGTTGAAATCGGGAATGCGCTCGGGGCATACGTGTTGGAGAAGTCGGGAGTAGTAAGCAGTTTCAACGTCGTACAAGGGTTTCTGAACCTTAGTATTGACGAATCAGCTTGGGTGGGCGCCCTTAATGCCTTGGCCCTCGACGAAAATTTTGGCTTTGCCGCTCCCAATGGACAGTCGGTGATGGTAGAGTTTTCTTCGCCCAATACCAACAAACCGCTGCACTTGGGACACTTACGGAATAACTTTTTGGGAGATTCCGTTGCCCGTATTTTGAAAGCCAATGGCTACGACGTTATCAAAACGTGCCTTGTCAACGACCGTGGGATTCACATTTGTAAGTCGATGCTGGCCTATGCCAAACTGGGCAACGGCGAAACGCCCGAGTCGGCCGAAATGAAAGGTGACCACTTGATTGGAAAATACTATGTGTTGTTTGACAAAGAATACAAACAGCAAATCCAAACCCTTGTAGCGGAGGGAATGACCAAAGAAGAAGCCGAGAAAAAAGCGCCGTGGATGCTCGAAGCCCAAGAATTGCTCCGCAAATGGGAGCAGGGCGATGAAGCCACCGTTACGCTTTGGAAAACCATGAACGAGTGGGTGTATGCGGGCTTTAACGATACGTATCAGAAAATTGGGGTGAGTTTTGACAAAACCTACTACGAATCGAATACGTATTTGCTCGGGAAAGATGCCGTAGAAGAAGGATTGGCCAAAGGTGTGTTTTTCAAAAAGCCCGATAATTCGGTATGGATTGATTTGACCGAAGAGGGACTGGATGAAAAGCTGGTTTTGCGCGGCGACGGCACCTCGGTGTATATTACCCAAGACTTGGGTACAACGGATTTGAAGTTTACCGATTTCTCTACCAATAAGTCGATTTGGGTCGTTGGAAACGAACAGGATTATCACTTCCAAGTGCTTTTTGCCATCCTCAAACGCCTTGGTCGTACTTACGCCGAAGGTTGTTATCACTTGAGTTACGGAATGGTGGACTTGCCATCAGGAAAAATGAAGTCGCGGGAAGGAACGGTGGTGGACGCCGATGAACTCGTAGCAGAAGTAACCGCCGCCGCTGCCGAAGAAGGCAACGCCAAAGGCAAAATCGACGATTTTACGGAGGCCGAAAAGCAAAAACTCTTTTCGATGCTTGGGTTGGGGGCGTTGAAGTATTATTTGTTGAAAGTAGATCCGCAAAAACGGATGTTGTTCAACCCTGCCGAATCGGTGGAGTTGCACGGACATACGGGGCCGTTTATTCAATACACCCACGCCCGTACGCGCTCAGTGTTGCGCAAGGCGGTGCAGTTGGGCATTGATTGGAACAAACCTGCCTCGACGGTAGCATTGACGGCTTCTGAACAAGAAGTGATTTTTGCCCTTACGCAATTCCCTGACCGAGTAGCAGATGCGGGCCGTAACTACTCGCCTGCGTTGATTTCGCAGTATGCGTACGAATTGGCGAAGGTATATAATACGTTTTACGCTGAAGTTTCGATTTTACAAGAGCCAAACGCGGCAGCACAGCACGTTCGTTTGTTACTAACCCAAGCTATCGCTGATTCGATTCGTAAAGCGATGGAACTCTTGGGGATTGAAGTACCCGATAGAATGTAGGAGAATGTCGAATGTCTCTCAAAACCGCAAGGCCGAATGTGCTTTGCGGTTTTTTTATGGGTTTGCGATTTCTAGCCCTCTATAAAGCCGTTTGAGAGACAGTGGGCATTGTTGAATGGCGTACAAAATAGCGGTGGCATCGTCGCCGTCGTAGTCGCGGACAATCCAAGTGGCATCGGGTTGTTTGGTATAGACCGATACGTGTTTTCGGTCCTGATGTACCAATACGTATTCTTTGAAACTTGGAATGGTGCGGTAATACTCGTATTTGAGGGTTCGGTAGTACTCTTTGGTGGAATCGGACAGTACTTCTACGACGACGAGAGGATTGCTAATTGTATCTTTTCGATTTTGATAAAACTCTGGCTTTTCACAAATCACTACTGCATCGGGATACACAAATTTGTTGTACTGCTCAATTCGAATTTTAGTGTCGCTACCATTGACTAAGTAGAGCAAATTATTTTCCTCCAAAAAAAGATTGATAAAGGTGACTACTTTACCTGCTAAATTATCGTGATTGAAAGTTCCTCCTGCCATTTTTTTGATAATGCCGTCGTGGTATTCGTGTTTATAAATGGATTTGCCTTCTGCCCTGAAATATTCTTCAATAGACACCTTTTGAGGAGGCAGTAGTGCTTTTCGACGAGAGGTTTTCGTTAACATGGTCAGTTTCTTTAAAAAGTATCTTTGGTAAAGATAAATAAAAACCCTGAAAAAGATAGGTTACTTTTTCAGGGTTTTTCCACTTATAACGTCAGAGACGTGATACCATGAGCGTCCCGAATTGCATCTTGGGACTAACTTTTAATTAAGCTAAAACGCGAACTTCTTTGCTCAATGCTTCTAAAAACAAATCAGCTTCTTCTTTTTTGAGCGCAAGCGACGGCAACAAACGAATGGTGTTTTTGCCTGCTACTCCCGTGAATAATTTATAGTCGAACAACAGCTTGTTGCGGAGGTCTTCAATGGCGAAATCGTATTCGATTCCAATCATCAACCCACGTCCGCGAAGCTCTTTGTAGCCACCGATTTCGGCAATGCCTTTCATCAAATAATCCCCGATTTCTACGGCGTTGGCCATGAGGTTTTCGTCTTTCATGATGTCGAGCACGGCAATACCCGCCGCACACGCCAAGTGATTTCCACCGAATGTCGTACCCAACATGCCGTATTTGGCTTGGAACTTAGGCGAAATCAAAACCCCCGCAATCGGGAAACCGTTGCCCATGCCTTTGGCCGTGGTGTATAGGTCGGCGTGAAGGTCGGTGTAGTGTTGGTTTGAGAAAAATTTCCCCGAACGACCATAACCGCACTGTACGCTGTCCAAAATAAAGGTAGCGTTACTTTCGTCGCATTTCTGACGGATGGCCCGCAAAAACTCTTCTGATGCTACTTGGATACCACCCACGCCTTGGATGCCTTCAACGATGATGGCACACACGTCGGTCATGTCGTGCTGACGAACGGCTTCGGCGTCATTGAACGGCAAAAACGTGACGTGTTTGTTGTAGTTGACAGGTGCAACAATCGACGGGTTGTCGGTCATCGCAACTGCTCCTGCCGTACGGCCGTGGAACGACTTCGTAAAGGCGACTATTTTACTACCGCCATTGTAAAAAGAGGCCAACTTAATGGCATTTTCGTTGGCTTCGGCACCTGAGTTGCACAAAAAGAGCGTATAATCGGGATAGCCAGCGAGGTCGCCAAGTTTTTGGGCCAATTCATCCTGTAACGGTATCCTGACAGAGTTGGAATAGAAGTTAATTCGTCGCAACTGTTCTGTCATTTTTTCGACGTAATGGGGGTGACAATGACCCACCGAAATCACGGCGTGACCGCCGTAAAGGTCGAGGTACTTCTCGCCTTTGCTGTCCCAGAGCCAAGAGCCTTGCGCTTGGACGGGTTCGATGTCGTAAATCGGATAAACGTTAAACAGGTTCATGATACTAAGTGGCAAGCCACCGTTAATTGTTATTAGTTAGTCGTATAACGAACACGTTATCAAACTAACTTGAAATAAAAAAACTCCGCAAAGATACCGAATCTGGCGGAGAATGTGGTGGAATAGATAAAATGTCTTTTAAGGGATAGTACGCTTGTTGGCAATAGACCCAACAGGTTAGTGGTGGTTAATGCCCAGGTCTGTCCACTGTGCTTTTACTTCGGCATTCGCCCATTTCAGTGCTTCTTCCAACAACGTTAACGTTTGCTTGGCTTTCTCCCTTTGACCTTGGCTGACCTGTGCTTTGTAAATCCCCGACAACGCCCATCCATTGCGCGGGAATTGGCTGAGATCTTTGGCAAAAATAGCTTCAGCTTCCTGGTAGCGATTTGCTTTTTGCAAAACCAAACCCAAATGATGACGAACGGAGAAAAACCAATCAGGAGGTTCGTTATAGTTTAATTGGTCTTCCAAATGCACGGCTTCTTCAAGTAATTTGATACTAGCAGGAAACTGTCGTTCGTGAGCCAGAATTTCTGCTTTCAATACCCGACGTGCTATCTCTAAAATGGAGTGCATTGAATTAATAGACCAAATGGTTAGAGAGGCGATACTAGGGTCGTTTGTTAATTTATCAAGTTGTTGAAGTTCCAACTTAGCTTCGGCGATTTGTTGTTTGCCTACCAAAGCCATTCCACGGGCATAGTGGCGGATAGCAGTAGGGTATTTTAGCTGAACAGTATCGGCTTTGCACCTATTGAGGAGTTCGTCCCATTGCCCAAACTTAATCGCTACGTGATAGGGAATCGTATAATAATGCTGTAGTGTACTCCAGCTAGGGTTGGCCATCAATGTTTTCTGGGTATTTGCGGCTAATTGCTGTGCTGAGTTCATTGCCCATTGATAATTGCCTTCCAGCGTGGCAGTGGCTACTAAAAAGTGATAATTGTGCGGGAAATAACTAAGCGGAAAAGCTCCCTGCGCATACTCGCCCATGAGATAAAGGCTATCTGCCTTGACTGCCTTCCAGTTGCTAAGGGAGCCTTCATGGTAGTGGCCTGTGCGAATGTAAATATGGGAAGGCATATGTACCAAATGACTGGCTTTGGGAGCTACTTTACTGAGTATTTCGGCACTCTTTAGACCACGTTCGGGCGTTTGAGAGGCTTCTACGGCATGAATGTAATAATGATTTAGCGCAATGTGGTTGGGGTTTTGTTGGAGCAGTTTTTCAAGTGTCGTAACGATGGCAGGAGTCCACGGTTTGGGGGTGCCATCACGTTCCCACAAATCCCAAGGGTGGAGATCCATAAGCGATTCGGCATAGAGGGCTGCAACATCTGCATCGTCTGGAAATTGTTTGTGAACTTGCTCCATCGCCTGCGAATAGGCTACATCATACGGTTTTCGGTCTTCAACGGGCTGGGCCGAGTAGCGTTTTGCAAGCGCATTGATTAATGCTTTTTCTTTGGCCGTACCATTACTCGACAGTTGACGCGCCTGCTGAATAGCTTTATAAGCGCGTTCATAATTATCGGCTTCCATGCCTGCGTTATAATTAGGCCCCAGCACATAGCTAAATCCCCAATAAGCCATAGCACAAGTAGAATCTAGCCGAATAGCTTCATAAAAGGAACGAGCAGCTTCGGCGTGGTTGAAGCCCGCTGCGAGCATTAGTCCTTGATTGAAGTAACGTTGCGCTTCTTGGCTGCGTGTAGTAATGGGGAAATTCAATTCTCCCAAGCTATCAAAAAGCGCTGCCTTCTGCCCTGAGCTGTACCAAGCTTTGTCAATGGGCTGTGTACGACAGATGACCTGTGCGGTGGTGAGCGTACTAGTGGATTCTGAACGAGGCTGACAAGACATTACTCCTCCTATCAGCAATAATATCCACAACAAGTGTTGGTAGTCTTGGTGCTTGAGTATCATTGTCTTATGCGAGATATAAAACGCGTGTAAAGATAACTTATATTACCAATCACTCATACTTAACATCAAAGCGTCCTTCGGTAACTTTTACGGTTTCTTTGGAAACAACGAATTCGGCATCAAACGCAAATCTGCCTGAGACGATTCGGTTCACGGTGTCCAATCGAGAGATGACGACTTGTCCAGGATTGGATGATTTTGTCTTGAAAAGCTTGAAATTGTTGTCGTAATAAATCCCGAAAGGTTTGTCGTACAAATCTTCCAATAGATTAGTACCCACGACACCTTTGGGCAGCGTTAGCTGAACGCGGTCTTTGGTACTGGCATTGGTATGGATAAACAGATAAAAAGTAGTGGCGCTCAACCGCTTAAACTCTACCTCGATGGCCTTGGCGGCGGGGCCTTGGTCGTTCCGAATGCCGTCTGCAATCCATACTTTTCCGTTGATTTTACAACCAAAAGTATTGAGCCCCTCGGTCGTAGGAGCGGGTAAGGCGTCTTCTTTGGGTTGGCAGCTATGGATGATTAGTAGCCCCAAGAGTAGTAGTGTTAGATGGAAATTCTTCATAAGAAATTGTGGAAATAGTAGTTATATTTATCAGATAGCTTTGTAAGTCTCGTTGGATCCTACGGCTAAGAATTAACCAATGAAAAAACGCATCTTCATTTATCTTCTTTTCTTCTTGTGCAGTAGCGCAAATGCCCAAGAAAAACTCTTTGGAGAAAGAGGGTACGAGGCTAGATATACTCCCACGGAAAAGGATAGTCTCGTCGTGTATGTAAAAGATGCTCAGGATAATAGGCCAATGCCGAGTGCGTTTATTTGGTTAAATAAACATAAAGTTGGCGAGGCTATGGGAAGGTATGTGACGGATTCGTTGGGAATGGTAAAAATTAGCTTGGCGGAGAAACTAAGGGCAGTAACAATCAAAAGTTTGGGATACCATCACGCCAAAATTGATCGAGTGTTTAGGGGGAATAATAGAGGTAAATGGACGCTGACTGTTTACATGATACCTGTTCAGGCTAGTTTTCCCAATGAGGTTTTTTATCCGAGAAAGAAGAAATGATAGCTAATTTTTCTCGGATAAAAAAACAACTTATGCTTTCTCAAACAAATGCCCCCAAATCACGTCATACACATCCGTAGCTTGGAGTTCGGACTGCGTGAGGGGAGCGTCTGTAATACAAATGGGATAAAATTCGCGGGGTGCACTGATACCCCCGTGTGAACCTTTGATGAGCGTAGCATCCAGCGGAATAACGTCCATTAAATAACGGAAACCGAGGAGCTTACGCGCTAATTTATAGCCCGCTCGAAGTTTGATAAACGGATTTTTGGGGTCCATAAACATCTCAACGGGGTCGTAGCCTGGTTTGCGGTGGATGTCAACCAAATGCGCGTAATCGGGCGCTTTGGCGTCGTCGAACCAATAGTAGTAGGTAAACCAACTGTCGGGCTTGGCTACTGCGACCAAGTCGCCCGCCCGCTCGTGGTCGATGTGGTGCGCTTTTTTACCTTCGTCGTCCAGTACAAGCTCAATTCCTTCGGTTTGTTCGAGGCACTTTTTTACCTGCGCTTTTACGGCAGGGTCGTTGATATAAATGTGGGCAATTTGGTGGTCGGCAGCGGCAAATGCTTTCGAAGCTCCCGCGTCCAAAAGCTCGTACCAACGCTCCGTACGCACTGAAATCAACCCTTCCTCGCGCAAAATACGATTGATATGAACAGGACGGTGAACGGGATTAATGCCGTATTCGGAAAGTAAAATAATGCGGGTATTTTTGGCTTCGTAATGCCGTACCAAATCGGCCACCACTTGGTCGATTTCATTGAGTTCTTTACTGATCTTTGAAAAATCAGGGCCGAATTTTTGCAGACAATAATCC
The DNA here is from genome assembly GCF_014195535.1 of Runella defluvii. GTDB lineage: Bacteria > Bacteroidota > Bacteroidia > Cytophagales > Spirosomataceae > Runella > Runella defluvii. Next base: position 174,167 of record NZ_JACIBY010000013.1, read on the forward strand.
AAATGCGGTAAGTAAATGAGCGTCAGCGTAGGGTCGTGTTTGCGGTCAACCCACAGCGAAGCATCCGCAATCCACTTCGTTGATTTGATATTGGCATTGGGACCCCAAAAATTAAACAACGGAAATTGTCCCAAATCTTGCTGAAGTTCGTCGCGCAACGACGCAGGGTAGGCGTAACAATCGGGTGCTTTCACCCCGTCGGCGTGGTATTGGGGGCGGGGCGTGACCGAAAAGTCGGCGGTGGAGTACATGTTGTACCACCAAAACATCTTGGAACAGGTAAACGACGCATCTTGACGTTTGGCGGCATCCCAGATTTTTTCGGCCTTCACCAACTTGTTGGATTGCTTCCAAAACTTCATTTCTGCATCGTCGCGGTCGTACCAGCCGTTGGCCACAATCCCGTGTTCCGATGGCCATTTACCCGTTACATAACAACTCTGCGAAGTGGTCGTTACGGCAGGCAGCACGGGCTTAATCGGCGTTGTGTGGCGTGATTTAACGTACTCACTCAAAAAAGGAGTATGCTCTCCAATCAAATTGGCACTTAGGCCAACAATATCTATGACAACGGTTTTATTCATTATTTTAAAAGTGTCGAATTTAGAATGCAGAATGTCGAATAAGCGTGTTGAGGGTTGCTTACAACCCACTTATCCTAAGTAGTGAATGTCGAAGTCAGAATGTCAAATAAAAAACCTTCTGATTCGACATTCTGCACTTTGCACTCGACATTTCAAACAAGTTGTTCTTGTACCCATTGCATTTCTCGGACGATAGACTCGCCGATGGGTTTTTGCATATCGGTAGGCAACACGCCCCAGGTATAAGTTTCGACTTCAAGGTGTTGGGTAAATGGCGTAGCCTTATGTACATTGAGCGTCTTCACAATTTCAGCCTGTGTTGAGTCAAGTAAGCCGTACGAATCAATAAACAGCGGCACGTGGAAATGAATCCGCCATTCGTTGTGGGTACTTGCGTCGGCTTGGAGGGCTTCGGCCAAATCAGGGAATTTCTGGAACGTGCCTTCTTCGGTTTTGGCTACGACTTGGTGCAAATATACGGGTTCGTCGAAGCTTCGAATGGCGTCTAATTTTTCGGCACGTTGGTTGTTCAATGTCATTTTTACGGCCGAACTAATCTGAATTTTTCCGACTCGGATTCCTACCTCTTTGAGTTGGTCAACAATGACTTGTGGCTCTTCGTAACTGACCGCAAAGTGGCAAACATCGTAGCAAAGTTGTACGTGCGTTAACAAGGTTTCTTGGGCAGCTTCGGGCGCAAGACCGTATTTTTCGACCAAGAAAGCAGTGCCTTTTGGTAAAAAATACTCACTGTACCACTCGATAAACTCCTGTCCATTTTCCAAAATCCCGTCGGGCTCAGGCTCAATGTCAAGGTGCATCAGTTTGCCTGTCGATTTCCACAATTCCATCAGCGTTTCGACCACCTGCAAAATATTTTCGGTCGCCGTTTTGATGGCTTGTTGTTTATCTTCTTCGGTTTCCCACCAATAGCGGTACGAAAGCGGAGAAGTAGAAATTCCGCCTTCCATTCCTTCGGGGAGTAACTGGGCCAAAATCCCAAACAAACGCTGCGTATAAGCCGTGCGGTCGTCGGTGGTCCAGTCGGGCGTGTGCACATCGTCTTTCACGCGGGTCGCATGAAACCCGCCGTACGGGAAGCCGTTCATGGTAAAAACGTAGATATTATTGGCGCTCAACCATGCCTTAAATTCAGCCAATTTTTCGGGCTCAGCCAACTCGACAGACGCGTCGTTGGCAAGGCGAAGTCCCAACGCAAAAGGAGCATTGGGTGAAAGCTGCGATTGGATGTACGGCAGGTTGTCGCGCAGGGTTTTAAAATGATCCTCCCATCGTTCGCCAGGGTGAATATTGCTACAATAAGTGAGGTGTCCGTAGGGAGTTTTCATGGGTATAAACGTTTTTTAACCGACCATCAAATTCGCATAATGCCCTTCCAAATAATCCACTGACTCAGCAATGAGGTTGGCGTCCATTTCGTGGACTTCAACGCCCTTTCCTATGCGGTCGAGGAGCATGATGGTCAGGCGGCCGCCCAAGTGTTCTCTAAATTCTTGCAGGCCGTTGCGAAGGTTGATTTTATCGTTTTCGGCGAGTTTGGGGTGGTAAAGGTCAAAACCTAATTTTTGGATAACCGTTAGAATACGCTGCAATTCGGCGTCGGTGAGCTTCCCTACTTTGACCGAATATACGCAGTCGAGGGCAATGCCAATGGCGACCGCTTCGCCGTGGCGCACTTGAAAATCAGTGAGGTATTCGAGTTTGTGAGCCGCCCAGTGGCCAAAATCCAGAGGCCGTGATGAGCCAAACTCAAAGGGGTCGCCGCTGCGAATGTGTTCAACGTGCATTTCGGCGCAACGATGAATCAAGTAAGCCATCACCTCTTCGTTGCGCTGGGCAAGGGCTTCGGCGTTGACTTCAATCCACTCAAAAAATGATTGGTCTTTGATGAGCGCAACTTTGATGGCCTCTGCAATGCCCCCCCGCCAGTCGCGGTCGTCGAGGGTTTGAAGAAATGTCAAGTCGTTAAATACCGCTACGGGCGGAGCAAACGTCCCCAAAAAGTTTTTCTTTCCACGGTAGTTGATGCCATTTTTTACCCCTACGCCCGAATCATTTTGAGACAATACCGTCGTCGGAATCCGAATGTGTTTCACGCCACGGTGCGATACAGCAGCGGCGTATCCGACTAAATCTAAAATGGCTCCTCCACCGATGCCAATGACAAACGAATGACGGTCAATGCCGTAATTATCAATGGCTTCTACTAGTTCGTCGAACAAGGCGGGGTCGTTTTTGGCCGCTTCTCCGCCAGGTAAAACAACGAGTTGAGGCACAAGTTTCACTAGGTCTTCAAGGGATGAAAAATAATGGTTAATCTCTTCTTGAAGTTGTGGATGATGGGCTAGAAAACCTCCATCAATGGCTATCAATACTTTACGTTGAAAGCCAGCTTGGCTAAACGAGCCAAAGAACGAACGCAACGTATCGTTGGCAACGTCGAATAGCCGTTTGGTGAAAAAAATAGAATAGGTATAAGGTACCTGAAACGTTTGTTGTAAGATTTGCATAAGTTTAAACTCGCTAAGTCACCGCAAAAATACGGGCCAATCGTATGGATAACGGAAGTAGTAGCAGAACACCAAGGGCTAGAGGCCAGTTCCCAAATACTACGCACCAAGACGCATCCATCACAATAAGCGATAAAACGCCAGATTTTACCGCTTTACCGATGTTTGGACCAATAGGATTTTGTATGGCTATCCATAACGGACGCCCTACCAACCACGCATGAAGAGCAATGAGAAGGAATGCCAATGGCGCATTTCCTTGTTGAAGTGCCACCAGAAATTGCACCGCATGGACAGTAGTATATAAGGAGGCGGCGATGTACAACGAGCGCCGTTTCCCTCCGTGAACTTCGTCCTGACTAATGAGTGTAATGGCTCCGATGTAGGCAATAGGCACCAACGCCACCCAGCCCCATTCCGACAAAGAAGGCTCAACGGCACTCATACCGAGGAGCAAATTTCCTCCCCGACAAAGCCCCATGGTGAGTGGCCCCCAAAAGGCACTATGTTTGGCAAAACGGTCGTAAACGACGGCCAAAATAGCCACTGTAAAGGCAATTTCGGCGCTTAAAATGCTAAACTGCGCAGCGGCCAACACGCCTAAAAGTAGTAAGCTAACCCCCAAAATGGCGGCAGCTTGTACTGATACTTTACCGCTTGGGATGGGTCGTTCGGGGCGCTCGATGGCGTCGAGTTGGGCGTCAAAGACATCGTTCATCACCACGCCGCCGCCGTACAAACCTATCGTGGCTGGAATGAGCCAATAGGCGCTGTTGGGAGCGGGTTCAAAAACGAACTGGGCAATGGTCATCCCTGCCAAAATATCGGCGATTGCTGTCACAATGTTGGCAGGACGAGCGAGTTGAAAATAGGGTTTGAGGCTACTCACGTTACTTGATGATAAGCGTATTTGTTTTTTTTGCGCCAGGTTCTTGGCCGCCGCGCAAAATGGTATTGCCATTAAATTTCTGGCTTTGGTCAACGGTCAGGCCATTTTCAAAATCACTGACGTCGATTTGACCACTTTTGGCAAAGGCGTCGATGGCATTTTGGTACGTAACCAACCGAATAGCTTCGTCCGAAATGCCGTTGAGTTTCATCAAAACGGCCGTTTTTGGAATCGCTAACGGGTCAGAAATCCCCCAATCGGCGGCGGAGTTGACCATGATGCGTTCGGGGCCGTATTGCTCCACGATTTTTACCATGCGTTCGTTGCTCATTTTGGTGAAAGGGTAAATCGTAAACGCCGCCCAAAAACCTTGGTCGAGTACACTTTTTACCGTCTCTTCGTTGTTGTGGTCCACAATCACCCACGACGGGTCGATGCCGTGCTCCAATGCGATGGCCATGCTGCGCTCGGTGCCGCGCTTTTTGTCGCGGTGCGGGGTGTGAATTTGGACGGGCAACTGCGCCTTTTTTGCCAACTCCAACTGCATACGGTAGTATTTTTCCTCGACAGCGGTTTGGTCGTCAAACCCAATTTCTCCCACGCCTACTACCCCTTCTTTGTACAGGTATAGCGGCAATATTTCCATCACCTGCTCGGCCAAAGGCTCGTTGTTGGCTTCGCGGGAGTTGAGGCCAATCGTGCAGTAATGTTTAATGCCAAACTGAGACGAACGAAAGCGCTCCCAGCCGACTAAGCTGCTAAAATAGTCTTTGAAGGTGGAAAGTCCTGTGCGCGGCTGCCCTACCCAAAACGCGGGCTCAATCAGCGCCACGATGCCTGCGTCGCGCATGGCCTCGTAGTCGTCGGTGGTGCGGGATACCATGTGGATGTGCGGGTCAAAAAAGCGCATTCCCCGAATCAGGTCGCGGTGCGATTCCCAACTCAAGTCAGTGTGGGCGACTACCTCCTCTGACTCTTCAAAATGAGAGGGGTTTTGTTCAAGTTCTTTATGGTTTTGACACATAGGTATTCAGGTCGGAAAATTCAAGATTAGTCCACGTAATGTGGTGATTGTTAACAACTTTTTCTAAATGTGGATAACTCGCCAATAATTGCAAAGCGGGCTCATAGTTAGAATGAAAACAAGCCAAGGCGGCGGCTTGTTGGTCGTATTCAACGTCTGACTGAAACAAATGTTTCATATCTTCCAACAACGTTTCGTTCAAAAACTTGGAAGTCAGTCGCCATACTTGAGGCGCTACCCACCGTCCTGCGGCCCAGCGTTCGTGTGCGAAATCAGAAAGCGTGAGTACGAGTTTTTCGTTGCTACGCTCTTCCAACCCATAAATCAGGTGGAGCGGTTTGTCGTTGAAAATTCCCTTCAAAACCAATTGATTCCACGCCAATTCGGAAAAATGATGGTACGGATAGGGGTTACCCAAAGCAATGGCTTCATAAACCACGCCCATGTTGGAACGAACGGCATCGGTCGCCCTAAACAGCCATTGTTCGGGGTAGGCCAGAAGAGGCAACGCCGAATAAAGCGCCACCAACTCGTTCATTTCGGCCGTATCAAAGAGGGTTTCGATGTGGCGGCAATACGCTTCTTGGTTGGAAGCATCCAAGCAACTCAACAACCACACGCGGCTGAGGCGTACAAAACTCCAGCCTTCTACCGAGAAACCTTCAATGAGGTTGTCAAGCTCAGCGGCTTGTTCGGGACTGGGTTGAACGAATCGTTTGGACAAAAACCGCGGGGCGGCCACAAAAGCGGTCATCAATTCGAGCGGGTGAGCGACGCCCTGTTTTTCGAGCCATTCCGACTCGGCAGTGGTGAGGTGGGTGGTTAAAATCTCCCACAACAAGCTCTTTATTGGTTCATACATAGCATTCAGTCGTTCTTTGTTCAAAGACCCATGACAAAGGTACAATGGTAGTCAATGAGCGCAGACAATACAATGATAAAAATTAGGAAATCGACGTGTTTAGACTTTCTTAGATAACCACATAGGGAACCTAGAAGTTTTCACAATAGGAATCATAAAAAACTAAGTGGTTTATGTGGTTAAAAAGAGAATCAAACCCTGTTACTTTGCATATAAAAACAAGAAGGGAATGTCTCTTACTCATTTGAATGCCGACGGAAATCCCAGCATGGTTGATGTGTCGGAAAAAGCAGTCACGAAACGCGTCGCCAAAGCGCGGACTATTGTGGTATTGGGCGATGAAATCATGGATTTGCTCCAAAACGACGAAATTAATACCAAAAAAGGCCCCGTTTTTCAGACCGCGATTATTGCAGGAGTGATGGCGGCCAAGCGCACGGGCGAGCTAATTCCGCTTTGCCATCCGTTGGGGCTCGAAAACTGTCAAGTAGAAATATCGGTCAACGAAGCCCGCGAGGTCGTGATTGAATGTACCGCCAGCGTGACGGGGAAAACTGGCATTGAAATGGAAGCGTTGACTGGAGCAAGCGTAGCTGCGCTGACTATTTATGACATGTGTAAAGCCATGAGCCAGCACATTATCATCAAAGAAACCCGCCTTATTGCCAAAACAGGAGGCAAAAGAGATTTTATTTTGTAGCGAAAAAAAAGTATTTTTGGTTAGGAAAAACATCCATTATCATGACTTTGGAAGAAGCTATTGTGTCAGACCCTGAAATTTTGGGAGGAACACCTGTATTTAGGGGAACGCGAGTCCCCGTCAAAAACTTGTTTGATTATTTGCATCATGGAGATTCGTATCACGCCTTTTTGTCTGACTTTGATTATATCTCAGAAGAACAAATACAGGCAGTGCTAGATTTTGCTAAACGTAATTTTACTTCTCATGATACGTCTGCCCTTGCGAGTGCTGCTTGATGAAAACCTGCCGTTTATTGATTTATAAAAAAATGGGCTGGTCGATAAGGCCAGCCCATTGAAGTTTGTGAGGCTATTGGTCTTTGATGACCAGCACTTTTATTTTTCGCTCGGCCTCAACTAGCTGCAATCCTATTTTCCTTAATTCTTGATGAATCTGTTTGGGATTTTCATTGTACCAAGGAATGTCCAAATCGTACAAGCTTCCCAGACCTGTTTCGTCGATAACGGGTTTATTAATCTGACTTTCCAAAAAATCGGCAAGGGTCGCCACGCCCGACGCTTTCATGGATAATCCTTTTCCACTGTAACTTGAGGAGGGCTGAGTTCCTGCTTTCGATTCAATGAGATTAGCACCAGTATCTTTGATTTTCTGAAGAACTTTAACTGGACGAACCCTTTCCTCAATAGACGCTTGATACCCAAAATAGATTTCCAATTGTTGCTTCATTAGCTCAAACCGTTTGTCGCCAAGCTTTTCGGGTACGATTAAGTCAAAGCAGACAATGTTTTGCTTATTGTCCCACGAAAACTTTGAAGGGTCAGCTACTTCCAGCGCTGTTCGGATGCCTGGCGGAAACTGGTGAGCGATTTCAAACAATGTTTTGGCAGAAACGTTGACCGCCACAATTCGGCGACCTTCATAGGGGCTTCCCCCGAGTGAATTCGAGAAGGAGGGAAAACCTTCTTTGAAAGGCGTCATGGTGAGCTGATACGTAAAGTCGCCATTGCCAGAAAGTGGCAAAGAAGGGTCAAAATCAATGACATCTTTTTTCTCCCTTACACTCACTGCGTTGCCAGCAAGAATGTTCTTAATCAATTCTTCTGATACTTCGGAAGAGGTCGTGATGGCTCGTACAATCCCCGACTTATCAATGACTACCGTGTGAGGAATGGTGCGGTGGGGGAAAATTTTTGCCAACGCTCTTTTTTCATCAATCACAACGGGAAGGGTTGTTTTTCGTTTTTCCAAAAAACGTTTTATCCGCATTTCGGGGTCGTCCGTAATGGTAATGATCTGAAGGTCGTTGCGGAATTTGGCTTGAAGTTTTTCTAATTCTGGAAACGATTGAATGCAAGGCCCGCACCAAGTTGCCCAAAAATCAAGGATGATAAGTTTGCCACTGAAGTCGTTGAGGGTCGCTTTGGTTTTCTCAAAATTGACGATAGTTTCAAATGTCAGTTCAGGAGATTTTTTGCCCAGTAAAGATTCCGTTTGAGCAACTACATTCAACGAAACGGCCAGAAATACGAAGAGGACTAAATGCTTCACGCGTTTTTATGGTATTATTTTAACAAGGTGGGATGGCTGTTTTAGCATTGAGGCTGGCTTTTTCGGCCAGCCTCAATGCTAGGGCTTACTTTTTCTTTCTCAAATAAACATTGCCCTGCGTAGTGCGAAGCATGATTTTGGTTTGTGGCTCGTTTAGTACGTATTTTGGGAATGATTTGTCGCTGTCAAGCCACGCATAAGACAAGCCATTGGTTGAGATAATGCTATTCGCATTCCATTCATTGCCATCCCATACATAGACGCTACTTGGAGCAGGTGCGGAAGCACTCGCCGCTGAGCCAGAAAAAGTCCTAGACTGCCCCCAGCCCGAAGAAGATGCATATCCGTTTACAGTTACGGTACGGTCACGGTCAGCATCTCGCTGGGCAATGACAGCATCCAACGCGCGTTTTTCTTCTACCGAACCTTCGGTTTTGGTCGGTGTCGTGTAAGATTTCAAATCAAGGTCAGTAAACATATTGCCGTTGGCCGATGAAATACTGAATAAAACCTTGGCTTTATCAGGAACGGTTACGTCCACATCATTGCCATACGTGACAATCGACGAAGGTTTATCGGGCATTTTATCGTTAAAAATTACCTTGATTTTTCCTTGCTGCGAATTGGCCACAATAGGGCCCGATACGTCGGTGAGCGTAATAGCTTCGTAATTGGTGTTGATTTCGAGCGGGCCTTCCATGCCAGATATACTCATTCCGTTTTCGTTACAAGAGCACGAATGGCGTTTTTTGACCGTAATACCCAATTCTTTTGGCACCCGAATTTTGTACATCGTTTTACCTTTCATCACGGTGGTGATGGTAAGCGTGTTGCCATTGGCGTTGACTGATAGCCCAATGTTGGTATTGTCAACTCCTGTGGCCGACAAAGGGCGGAGTCCTTCGGCGTCTTTGGGTACAGAAGGAACATCTTTGGCTTCAATGATGACCTCATCGCCGTTGTAGCCTTCCATATCGAGTTGTTTGGCATCGATGTTCATGACGAGGCTTTTGCCTGGGCCGCTAAACTTGGTCTTGAATACTTTGGCGTCTTGCGCTACTACGGTGGTTGCAACGACGAAAAGGGCTATGAAAAAAGAGGCTGTTTTCATGGGATTGTACATAAATGTGTTAATGAAAAGAGTTGATAATGTGTTAATTGTCGGTTTACTCGGTAAGCATGGTAAGCTCATTCATGCTGCTTTTGGCTAGTGCCCTTACCGATTCATCCACGTTGGTGTCTTTTTGTAATTTATCAAAGACAGGCAAACTTTCACGAACCCTCATGCGCACTAAGGTTTCGATTAAGGTTGTTTGTTCGGTAGGCTCACTGGTTTGGGTAAGTTGACTTACCAGTACTTTTTTGACCTCGTCGGTAGGTTTAAACCGTTCCAATGTTTCGATGGTCGATAAGCGAACGTTCAGACTTTCGTCGTCCCGCAAGGTGTTGATAAGCGCTTGAATCACGGAGGGTTTGGGGTCGTTGAGCGCGGCGGCGTAGTTGATGCCTTTGAGGCGTTCAGAGGCCGAATGGTCTTTCAATAATCCCAAAATAACCAACTCCTGCGTCATTTTCATCTCTTTCCGAAGCGACGCAATTTCTTGCATCATGTTGGGATTCGATGATTTTGAGACGTTGGCCAACTCCATCGGGAGTTCGGTAGAAGTTTGAGGTTCTGCTTTTGTCTTTTGTGGAACCTCCGACGGCGTTTGTACGGCCACAGTGCGGTACTGAATTTCGACGGGGGCGGTTTGGCGACCTACCCAAAACGTAAGCCCTAGCCCTGCGACCGCTGCCGCATACCGTAAATAACTTTTCCACGGAGTGGGTTTAAAGGCAATTACTGTACGTTCGAGCATTTTTTCGCCTTGCAGGGCTTTGTAAAACGCATCGTCCATGTCTTTATCCGTATCGGCTTCGGTGCGTTGCAGTGCTTGCCAAACTGCTTGCAGCTCTTCCACTTCTTTTCGCAAAAGCGGGTCAACGGCCAAGCGTTGTTCAAATACAACCCGCTCGGCTTCGGATAAAAGCCCCAGCAAATAGTCGGTTATGATTTGTTCGTTTAGCATGTTGTTGCTTTGTGGAGTTGGATTCTCCGTCTGTGGAGTTGGATTCTCAAATCCAACTTTTGTTGTTTACTTTTATTTTACTCGTTGTCGGGGTTTTGAGAAACCCCATCTCAGGATTTGAGAATCCTGAGTCACGTGTGGAGCAGGATTCTCAAATCCTGCGTCTGTGCGTCTGTGGAGTTGGATTCTCAAATCCAACTTTTGTTGTTTACTTTTATTTTACTCGTTATCGGGGTTTTGAGAAACCCCATCTCAGGATTTGAGAATCCTGAGTCACGTGTGGAGCAGGATTCTCAAATCCTGCGTCTGTGCGTTTGTGGAGTTGGATTCTCAAATCCAACATTTGTTTATTGATTACTGACATTCATGTATAAGTCTCGGAGCTTTTGCATGGCTCGGAAGACCCGCACTTTTACGTTTGGTACTGATAACCCCAAACTTTGGCCGATTTCTTCGTAACTCATGTTTTGGAACCGACTCAGCAAAAGCACTTCGCGGTATTGGTCAGGCAACTGAGCCAGTGCACGGTGCAAAAACTGATGTTGTTCTTCGGTTTCGTCGTAGCTATCGCCGATGTCTGCAATTTCAGTAAGGTCTGTATGGGTTGGATTTTTTTTGAGGTAATCAAAGAACACATTGCGCGCAATTTCCAAAATCCAAGTCCTAAACGACGCACCTTCGCGGTAGGTATGCCGATAGCGTAGCATCCGTAAAAATACCTGTTGGGTAAGATCACGGGCGTTTTCGCGGTCGTTTTGGCGGTAGAGAAAGAAATTAAGGAGCGATTTTTTGTAGCGTTCGTACAAAATGGCCGCTTTGTCCAAATCTCCTTGACTCACCGCATACATAGCCTGTTCGTCGGTCATGCGCTGTTTGGGTTTTCATGAAGAGATTACTAGAGGAGGGGGCAAAGGTTACACGGGAACAAAAAAAATCTTCAAAACTTTTTTGCCAACAATAACAAAAGCCTTTCGATGAATCCATTTCACCAAAAGGCTTTTGTTGTAACTTATTGAAAGATAGTGTTATAGCGTTTCTAAAATCTGCTTCAATACCGCTTGGGCTGACCAGAGGCGGTTTCCCGCCTGTTCGACCACGATAGACTGTGGGCCGTCAATCACCTCGTCGGTTACTTTGACGTTGCGACGAACGGGCAAGCAGTGCATAAACTTGCCTTTGTTGGTCAAGTCCATTTTTTGTTGGGTAATCATCCACGACGGGTCTTTGGTGAGCACCTTGCCGTATTGCTCGTACGAGGACCAGTTTTTGGCGTAAATAAAATCGGCTCCCGCAAACGCCTCGTCTTGGTTATAGACCACTTTGGCGTTGTTCAAATAGTCGGGATTCAATTCGTAACCTTCGGGGTGAGTTACCACAAACTCCACGTCTCGGCGGGTCATCCATTCGCAAAACGAGTTGGCCACCGCTTGCGGAAGTGACTTAAAGTGAGGTGCCCACGTGAGCACTACTTTGGGGCGTGCCGTGGTTTTGTATTCTTCGATTGTAATGCAATCGGCCAAAGATTGAAGCGGGTGGCGCGTCGCCGACTCAAGGTTGACGATAGGGACTCCTGCGTATTTTTTGAACTGCGTCATTACTAACTCTGCATAGTCTTTCTCGCGGTCTTGCAGCCCTGCAAACGCCCGAACGGCCAAAATATCGCAATATTTGCCCATCACGGCCGCGGCTTCTTTCACGTGTTCGGCATTTCCACCGTCCATGATTACGCCCTCTTCCAATTCCAAGCCCCAGCTATCTTGCCCTACGGTCATCACCATGGTGTTCATCCCAAGGTTTTGAGCGGCGCGCTGCGTACTCAGGCGGGTGCGAAGACTTTGGTTAAAAAACAGCAAACCAATGGTCTTGTTTTCGCCGAGGTGTTTGTGGGCAAAAGGTGATTTTTTAAGTTGAAGCCCTTCATTTACAAGGGTATCAATGTTGGTTGCGTCGTGTACAGAAAGAAAGTGTTGCATTGTGAAAGAAATCGAATCGTCGATGCGGTGAGTTATAAAGAAACAAAATTTGAAAAATTGTTTTAATATCGCCCTCTTTTAAGATATATTTATAAAATAACGCTTTTTTGAAGTTAAATTGACTTTATTATTGCCATAAAAAGTATATTATAACATTTTTATCGGTGGGTGGGTTATTCACATCAGTGACGTGGGTTGTTCACATCGGTGACGTGGGTTACTATAACCCACGCCGAGGTTTCTCAAAACCTCGTTAACAAAAAACGGTTGAGCGCAGCCACCTAAGGTAAGCTGCACTCAACCGCTGTAAAAAAATCGTAATTCGTTTATTCGCCTTTCGACATTCCGATTAGATGCCTACGGCTTTTTTGAATTCTTCGTCGGTAGGTTTGATTTTTGAGGCAAAGAAATGCGTCAATTTTCCGTTTTCATCCACTACATACTTGCAGAAATTCCAAGTAGGAACTTTGTCATTCCAACCGTTGAGCGATTTATCCGAAAGCCACTTGTAAAGTGGATGTTGATTTTCGCCTACCACGTCGATTTTTGAGAACATTTGGAACGTTACGCCGTAGTTCTTTTGGCAAAAAGTAGCGATTTCATCGTTTGAACCCGCTTCTTGAGCGCCAAAATTGTTGGCAGGAAAGCCCAAAACCACTACTTTATCGCCGTATTGCTCGTGGAATTTTTGCCAGTCGGCATACTGAGGCGTATAACCACATTTAGAGGCGACATTGAGCAATACAATTTTCTTGCCTTTGTACTTGCTCAACGAAATTTCGTCAGCCCCAGTCAACACCTTCATTTTGTAGTCATAGACAGAAGCAACGGGTTTAACGTTGGCGGTGTTGGTTTGAATTTCTTTTTTGTTGGCAAAAATGCCCGAAAGAAGCGATAATAGCATGAGAAACAAAGATTTAATCGTTGCCATTTGTGAGTTTGAGTTAATGGTTGCTTTTTAAAAACGAACTTTTGGGCTAGATTGTTCGTAGAACGAAATTAAAATGGATACTTTTTGGGATTGTGCTTGATGAATTGTTAGAAGATACTCATCACTTCTTGGTAAGAAATTAAGAAAATGGCCAATACGGCGATGGCCAAACCTACTTTATTGAGCGGTTCGAGGGTTTCTTTGAACAAAAGCCACGCCATAAAAGCCGATGTTAGCATACTTAAAACGTTGTAAATTGGAAAAACAAAGGCCGCGCTGTTGCCAAAATCACTCAATGCTCCGAGTAAAAAATAAAAAGACAGAAAGTTGGGAAAGCCCAAAATCAACCCTCCGACGACGCTTTGCCACTGCACCTTTTCCCCAAAAAACAACACTCGAATCAGCAAGTAACCGTTCCCAATCAGAATAGCGCCCGTGCAGGCAATGGCCGTAAAGAGCGATGATTCGCTGGGCTGATAAAAAGTAGAGCTGGTATAATTGATAAGGGTATTGTTAGTGCCACTGGCAAAAAAGAGAATGACAGGTAAGAATAACACGGCCCCCGTTTTGACCGATTCGGCGTTGCCATTTTTTTTCAACGTACTCAAGGCCAACGCCACAAGCGCGAGCAGCAAACCAAGGTAGTTGAGAAAAGTAAAGTCTTTGTTGTTGTTGTTGAAGACAAATAACCCGAACAACACAGGAATCACCAACGACATGTTTCCTGCCAGCGAAGCCGCCGTGACGCCCACTTTGGTGGTGGTGATGCCAATAAGGGCAAAAACCACGACAAACATCGCCCCCAGTGCCAGCGTAAGTAGGGTTGGCGTAGAGCCCCAGTCGGTAGAAAAATACTGCTGACGGTTGGGCATGAGCATCAGCCCCATCAACACGCACGAATAATAATTGAAAAATACCGCGTGAAAAGGTTGAACTTTGTACTTGGGAAACGCCCGCATGATGAGATACAAAGACACCGTAAAGACAACAGCCAGTAGAAAGTTTAACATAATCGAATGGGGTTGAACAGGGAACAAATTGTGGCGCGCTGCGATTTACTTAAAAATACCTATCAAACCAAAACAGTCCGTAATTTTACAATCCTCATTTGAACTCCAACCAATATGCAATTAGATAGAACGATACCGCCCGCTTTCCGCACTATTCAGACAGTACAGTTTCCATCTCATCAGAGCGTTATGCTCGACAACGGTCAGCCGCTATTTGTGGCCAACGTGGGCGAGCAACCCGTTGTGAGAATAGAAGTGCTGTTTGAGGCAGGAACGTGGCACGAAGACGTCGATGGGGCGTCGTTTTTTGGAGTAAAAATGTTAACAGAAGGTACTCAAAAACGGACATCTGCCCAAATTAGCGAGCATTTTGACCAAATTGGGGCTTTTGTTGATTTGAGCCACACGCCCGACCGCGCCAATATCATGGTGTATGGCCTCACCAAACACCTCGGGGCAATTCTCGAAATGGTGTCGGAACTTATCCACGAGGCAACTTATCCCGAAAAGGAGTTCAATGATTTGCGCAATATCAGCCTTCAAAACCTGCGTATCAACCTCGAAAAGAATGCGTACGTAGCCACAACTACCTTCAAAGAACGCTTGTTTGGCGCGACGCACCCGTACGGAAAAAGCCAAAATGAAAAGTCGATAACAGCCCTTTCGGTAGCTGATTTACAAAATTTTTATACGAATCGCATCAAAGCGCGTCCTTTTCGCGTATTCCTTTCTGGACAGGTAGGTGACGCTGAGGTGGCTTTGGTCAACCAATATTTGGGGCAACATTTGGTGGTGCCTTCGCTCGAAGTGAATAAGTCGCTCGAAATCGTTTCGCAAACCGAACCGTTGTGGGTCGAGAAAGCAGACGCTGTACAGTCGTCGGTAAGGGTAGGGCGGATGTTGTTCAAACGTCAACACCCTGATTTTTACCGAATGATTGTAGCCAACGAAATTTTGGGAGGCTATTTTGGTTCGCGATTGATGCGTAACATTCGGGAAGAAAAAGGCTTTACCTACGGCATTTCGTCGAGTATCGTGCCGATGCGCCAAGCGGGTTATTGGGCGATTGGAACGGATGTCAAAAAAGAATTTGCCCAAGCGACCTTGGACGAAATCCAAAAAGAAATTCACCGATTGCAGACCGAGCTTGTCCCCGAAAATGAGCTTGAAACCGTCAAAAACTACTTAGCAGGAGAGTTTGCGGGGTCACTCAATACACCTTTTGAAATTGCTGATCGTGTGCGATTGATGGTACTGGAAGGACTAGATGTTGAATTTTATTCCAACTATATCCAACGATTGCGCGTCGTTACGGCAGAGGATATTCAAAAAATAGCAAATCAATACTGGCAATGGGAAGATTTGCAACAAGTAATTGTAGGATAAAAAATAGAGTTGATGCCAATCACTCTCAACAAACAAATGAAGAAGATTCACTTAGTAATTGCGGTGGTATCCGCCCTGAGCATTGTTTCTTGTCAAACCATGCTCGAAAACGATGCACAAAAACAGTACGAACAAAACGAGCTGGACATTCAAAACTACATCTCGTCGAAGCAGCTTACGATGCAAAAAAGTACATCGGGTTTGTATTATAACATTTTAAAAACCAACCCCACAGGTCAAAAACCAAACGTCGGGGATGAGGTGTCGATTCACTATACATTGTTCAAAATGTCGGGGGTGAAATTCGACAGTACCGAGCGTGTTAAGAACGTTCCTTTTTCGTACATCTATGGCGTCAATCGCCTCATTCTTGGCATGGATGAAGGCATTGCGATGATGCGCCAAGGCGAGCAAGGGCTGTTTTTGATGAACCATACGCTTGCTTTTGGGAGCCAATCGGATGCGCAGTTGCCTGCTTATTCGGCGGTAGGGGCAGACGTAGAATTGGTAAAAGTGCGTAATGAAGAGCAACAAATGGAAGATTATATTTCGTCAAAAAACCTGACAATTACGGAAAAAACATCGTCTGGCCTGCGGTTTTTCTTAACCACCACTACCACCAATGCCCAAGTGAAAGCAGGAGATGTAGTTTCGGTAAAATACACAGGAAAACTGTTGACTGACAAACAGTTTGATACGGGAGAAATTTCGGTAAAAATAGGCTCAGGCGGTGTAATCAAAGGTTTTGAAGAAGGAATTAGCAAGATGCGCCTCGGCGAAAAAGCCACTCTCATCTTCCCTTCATCATTAGGGTATGGCACCACTGGCTCGGGTTCCGTGATTCGGCCTTACGCTCCGCTTCTTTTTGAAGTAGAGATTGTGAATAAATAGGAAAGTGTGCGTGCGGTTGCTCACAACCGCACGCACTTACAAAACTAAAATCGCTTCAGCGCCAGTTCTGCCACGGTTTGGCCAATCGACAGCGACGAAGTCGCGGCGGGAGAAGGGGCATTGCAAACGTTGATGGCGTTGGGGCGTTCGATGATGCTGAAGTCATCGAGTAAGCCGCCGTCGCGGTCGCAAGCTTGGGCTCGCACGCCTGCACCGCCTGGCACCAAGTCGCTTTCTTTAATTTCGGGAATTAATTCTTGCAAGGCTTTGGTAAAAGCCGCTTTTGAAAACGAGCGATACATTTCTCCTAAGCCCGTTTGCCAATATTTCGCGGCTACTTTCTGAAAACCTGGCCACGTGAGCGTTTGCCAAAGTTCTTTGGCGTGAATGTCCAATTTTTTATACCCTTCGCGGCGGAAAGCCAACACCGCATTCGGTCCTGCTTCGACGCCACCGCCAATCATCCGCGTAAAGTGAACGCCCAAAAACGGGAAGTTCGGGTCGGGAACGGGATAAATGAGGTTTTTGACCAAATGTTGTTTCTCGGGTTTGATTTCGAAGTACTCCCCTCTGAATGGAATAATGCGTAAATGAATCGGGTCTTGCTGGGTAAACTGAGCTACTTTGTCGGAATACAACCCCGCGCAGTTGATTACGAGTTTGGTTTGGTGGTAACTTTGTTCCGTAATGACGTTAGAGAACTTTTCCCCCTGCTGAATCCCCGTAACGCGTTGACCAAAGATAATTTCTCCGCCTAATTCGCGCACTTTTTCGGCGTATTTTTCGCAAACGGCTTTGTAATTGATGATGCCTGTTTGGGGAACAAAAAAACCTTTAATGCCTTGTACGTGAGGCTCGTATTCACGCATACCTGCAAGGTCGAGCATTTTGAAACCTGTCAAGCCGTTTTGGTGGCCGCGTTCGTAAAGCCCTTCCAAAATCGGTACTTGTTCGGGGCGGGTTGCCACCACAATTTTCCCACAAAGGTCATACGGAATGCCTTCTTGTTCGGCAAAATCAATGAGCATCTGATACCCCCGAATGCAATTGGTTGCTTTGAGGCTACCAGGTTTGTAATACAAGCCCGAGTGAATCACACCGCTGTTGTGGCCTGTTTGGTGCATGGCTACTTCATCTTCTTTTTCAATCACCAACAACCGAGTCTTGGGACGTTGTTGCTTGAGTTTAAGCGCCGTTGCCAAACCAACGATACCGCCTCCTACAATGATGATGTCGTATGTTTTTTCCAAGTGAGTATGCGTTTTGTGTGCTACAAAGTTAGGCGAATCTGCTTACATTTGAAGCATGAAGAAAACCATCGTTGCGCTCTATTCGGCTTTTTTAGCCTTCAAAGATTATCTCTTTCGAGAATGGGTCATGTCGATTCCCTTTCATGCTGTTCGGCGTTTTTTCATTCATCAAACCATAAGCAAACTGGGAGAAAAAGGTTTTGTGATGATGAAAGTGGAGTTTCGGAACGGAAAAAACATCGAAATTGGCGACGGCTGCTTTATCAATAAACATACCTTGTTGGATGGTCGAGGCGGACGATTGGTGATTGGAAACCACGTGGACATTGCCCAAGAAGTAAACATTTGGACGCTCTCGCACGACCCTCACGACGATTTTCACCGTGTTTGGGGCAAAGACGTCGTCATCGAAGATTATGCGTGGATTGCCTCTCGGGTGACCATCATGCCTGGTGTGCGAATAGGCCGAGGGGCTGTGGTGGCGGCGGGTAGTATCGTCACCAAAGACGTGGCTCCGATGGCGATGGTGGCGGGAGTTCCTGCCAAAGTAGTGGGCGAACGAAAAAGTGGTTTGAAGTACAAATTAGATTGGGAACCGTGGTTTAAGTAAGGAAATGAGAGCTTTTGGCAACGTTGCCGATAACGATTGCATAAAAAAATCCAATTAATAGGTTGTTTTGTACTACTCTATGGGCTAATCTCGTAGATAATTATGGCTATTCAAACCAACCCAATGAAACTACTTCTTCGAATTTTTCTCCTACTTTCTCTGACGGCTTTTCACCCTGCCGACGATCAATTGACGATATTTTTGTGCGGCGACTCAACTTTGGCCGACAAACTCCCCGCCGACGCGCCCGAAACGGGCTGGGGCATGGTGCTGCCGTCCTATTTCAACGAGGCTGTCAAAGTGCAAAATCACGCCGTGAATGGCCGTAGCACCAAAAGCTTTATCACCGAAGGCCGCTGGCAAAAAGTGGTGTCGCAGGTGAAAAAGGGCGACTGGGTGTTTATTCAGTTTGGGCACAACGACCAAAAAGTGGCCGATACGACCCGCTCGGCTCCTGCGCAGACCTTGTACCGCCAAAATTTGATTCGTTTTGTGAACGAAACGCGCGCCAAAGGTGGAAATCCGTTGCTAATTACGCCCGTGATGCGCCGTAAATTTGACGAAAACGGGGCGTTTGTGGACCAACACGGCGAGTATCCACAGGTAGTGAAAGAGGTGGCCAAAGAATTGAAAGTTCCTATCGTTGACTTGCACGCCAAAAGTCAGAAAGTGATTGAAAAGCACGGGGTAGAGGCGTCAAAGTTGCTGTTTTTGCACTACGGAGCCAATGTTTTTCCAAAAAATCCAAAAGGATTGACCGACGATACGCACTTCTCAAAATACGGAGCGGCTGTGATGGCGAGTTTGGTGATGGAAGGCATCATGGAATTACCGATTGACCTTAAAAGTTTTGTAAAAAAATCGGAGTTTACGAACAAATACGCGTTTGAACTTCCAAAATACGCCACGCCTACCTTTCGTAAAGATACGTTTAACATCGTTCGTTACGGCGCCAAAGCCGATGGTTATACGGTCAATACCAAGGCGATTCAACAGGCGATTGATGTGTGCAACGAAGCAGGTGGCGGAACCGTCCTGATTCCCGCAGGCTTGTGGGTAACGGGGCCGATTGTGCTGAAAAACAACGTGAATCTTCACTTGGCCAAAAACGCATTGTTGCAGTACAGCCGCAACCACGACGATTATCCAATTGTGGTTACGACCTGGGAGGGTCAAGAATCGTACCGTTGTCAGGCACCGATTTGGGGCGTGGACTTGACCAATATCGGTATTACGGGCGAAGGCGTTATCGACGGAGGTGGTGACGTTTGGCGCGCCATCAAACGCGAAAAACAAACGACTTCGCAGTGGATTGCTCTTCAAAAATCGGGCGGAGTCGTGAGCGAAAAAGGCGATATGTGGTATCCGTCGGAGCAGTCGAAAAAAGGAAATAACACGCCCAACGCGGGTCGTATTTTGAACGGAGTGCATCCGACGCAAGCTGAATTGGCGTCGTACAAAGATTTTCTACGCCCCAACATGGTAAGTCTAACTCGTTGCAAAAGTGTTTTGATTGAGGGAGTTACGTTTCAAAATTCCCCCGCTTGGACGCTTCACCCGTTGTTGTGTGACCACATCAGCGTTCGCAACGTGAATGTGCGAAATTATTGGTACGCCCAAAACAGTGATGCCATTGACTTAGAATCGTGCCGTAACGGAATTTTGGAAGGATGTACTTTTGATACGGGCGACGACGGAATTACGATTAAGTCGGGGCGTGACGAGCAAGGCCGCAAACGTGGCGTGCCTACCGAAAATTTCATTGTCAGAGATTGTAAAGTATATCACGCACATGGCGGGTTTGTGATTGGCTCCGAAATGTCGGGGGGCGTGCGCAATATGTTTGTTTCCAACTGTACGTTTATGGGCTCGGACGTGGGGCTTCGATTTAAGACAGCCCGCGGTCGGGGAGGCGTAGTAGAAGACATTTACGTCACCGACATCAACATGACCGAAATCCCAGGCGAAGCCGTCATTTTTGACATGTATTATGCGGCCAAAGATCCCGTGGCGTTGGTAGGCGAATCCAACGAGTTGCCTGTCATTAAAGCTGAGCCGTTGAATGAAGGAACGCCGCAGTTTAAAAACTTTTACATCAAAAATATTGTGTGCAAAGGCGCAGAAACGGCGATTATGGTACGAGGCTTGCCCGAAATGAGCATCAAAAATATTAACATTGACAATGCCTACATCGAGGCCAACAAGGGCTTGGTATGCGTAGAAGGTGAAAATATTAACCTCAAAAACGTCACGATGTTGACCAGCGACAAAACGGTGATGCAAGTGCAAAACAGCAAAAACATCACACTCGACGGCATTACCTACGGAAAAGACAAGGACGTATTGCTCAAAGTAATGGGTGACCGTTCGGAGTCCATCAAACTGCTCCACACCGACGCCACTGGTGCCAAAAAAGAAGTAGAACTTGGCGTAGGAGTAAAGAGCAAAGTCATAAGTAAAAAGTAATGTCGAGTGCAAACGGGGGCGCCCGAGCGATGCAGAATGTCGAATAAGCCCATTCGACATTCTGCATTTGACACTCGACACTTATTTGACTTCTGGTTGGGTCAAAATGGCCATCCACGTTTTTATTCCCTCCACGTAATTGCCGAGGCGGAGGTTTTCGTTGGCGGCGTGTTGGTTGTTGTCCGAGTTCACCATCGGAACGTGAATGGCGGGTAAATTTAATTCCCGCAAAAAGGGCACAATCGGCACCGAACCACCCGTCATCCGAATCTTAATCGGCTCTTTCCCAAACGTACGAACAATCACTGCCGTTAGCCAACGGTCAGGATAAATCCCAAAATCGGTACGGAAAGGCAACATCCGCGCTTCACGTTCGAGTAAAGTGACGATTTTGGGGTATTTCAATCGTTCGGCATCGGTGGGTTTTCGGTCTAAAATAACATAACCTTTACTTTCGATGTGTTTTTTGACCAAGCCAATCAAGCGCTCAGGGCTAGATTCGGGCACCAAACGGATGTCGATTTCGGCCGTGGCTTCGTCGGGCACAATCGTGTTGGCTTTTTCTCCAATATTGGCAGAAACCAACCCACGGATGTTGAGCGAAGGGTATTGCAAGGATTCTTGGTAATTAGCACCTACTTTGTCGGGTTGGGTAAAGACCAGTTTTTGACGAATCAATTCAGGATCGTCGGGGACGGCGGCTAGGATTTTGCGCGCGCTGGCGTCAATCGTGATACCGTCGTAGTAGCCAGGAATGGTCACACGACCGTCTTCATCTTTCATTGAGGCCAACAATTGCGCCATCCGAAGCGCAGGATTGGGGGCATAATTGCCGTAGTGGCCGCTGTGTTGTGAAATTTTGGGTCCATAAGTAGTCAGCGTAATCGACGCAATACCACGGCAGCCGTAGGTAAGGGTCGGTTCGTTCGACAAATGCCGCCCGCCGTCCATCACCATCAGAAAATCTGCGCCTAGTTTTCCCTTGTGCGTTTTGACCATTTCGGCCAAATGCGGCGCGCCAATTTCCTCCTCGCTGTCCAAAATCACTTTGAGGTGGTAAGGCGACTGCACGTTTTCTTTTTGCATCATGTCCAACGCCGCCAATAACATCAAAATTGGCCCTTTATCGTCCGAAACGGCGCGGGCAAAAATCCGCCATTCGGGGTCGTAGGCCGTCTGAAGGTTATCCCAAGAAATGGCTTCCCATTGACCGTTAGCGCTTTTTTTCTTCAAAACGGGTTTATAGGGAGACTCCTGTTGCCATTTTTCAGGCTCCACGGGCTGCCCATCGAAGTGCATGTAAAAGAGCAGCGTTTTGAGTGGCCCAGGAGCGGGTTTAGCCGATTTTTTTTCTGCAAAAAAGACGGGATGACCTGCTGTTGGTAAAAATTCCGTAGTAAATCCTTGTTTTTCAAAGGCTTTTTTGAGCCAATCGAGGTTGGGCTGAATTTGTTCTTTGATGTGCGCATTGCTCGGCAAACTCATAAAATCGTAGAGGTTGCCGTAGTAGTTTTTAACGTGTTTTTTAACGGTTGTTTCTAAGTCTGTTTGAGACTGAGCGTGAGCAATCACGGCAGTGAAGAACAAAAGAGACAGTAATTTTTTCATTAAGGTATAGAGTATTTATTTAAGAAAAAGAAGAGTAGGTTATTTGGCGGCATTTTCACCAAAAACCCATTGGCTAAACCACGATAAATTTTCTTCCATCACCTGCCGCATTTGTTTGGGTTTGGTGATTCCGTGGCCAAAGCCTTTGTAAACGACCATTTTAACGGGAACGTTGAAATCTTCCAGCGCCAAACGAAGCTCATACGCATTAGCAATCGGAACGCGCCTGTCTAGCTCGCCGTGTTGGATGAGCGTCGGCGTTTTAGCGGTTTTGATGTACGAAATGGGCGAGGTTTTGCGGTAAATATCGGGGTCGCTCCAAGGCGTTCCTTTGAGGTATTGGCGGGTAAAAGGAGTGATGTCGGTGTTTTGGTAATACGTGGCCCAGTTAGAAATTCCTGCTCCTACCGACGTGGCTTTAAATCGGTCGCTGAACGTAGTGATAAAGGCCGAAATATACCCCCCTTGGCTCCAGCCCATGGCGCCTACTTTGTCTTTGTCCACTATACCTTTCCCAATCAAAAAATCAACGCCCGAGATGACATCATCGTAGTCACCGACGCCCAAATTGCGGACGTTGAGCGCCCGAAATGCCTTGCCGTAGCCCGCTGAGCCACGGTAGTTGGGACGGAGAATAAGTGCCCCTTTGGCCGCAAACAACTCGATGGGGTAGTAGCGGTCGGCAGCAATGCTTGGGAGGTCGATGCCCGTAGGCCCACCGTGAATTACCACCAACAACGGGTATTTTTTGGTAGGGTCAAAGTTGGCAGGCTTTATCAACACGCCTTCGATGGTGGTTCCGTCTTTTGATTTCCAACTGACTACCTCGCGAGTGGCTGTTTTGAACGGCTTCAATTGTTCACCTAGTTGGGTAAGCGTTTTGGGGGCAAAGGCGTTGGTGGATGAAACCACGATTTCTGCGAGGCGATTGGGCGAAGTCAAAACGCAGGCAAGTTGTTGGAAGTCGTTGGAAAACGAAAATTGAGTGGCCAACGCATCCGAGGGTTGGGTGATTTTGGTGAATTTCTTGGTGCTGGGGTTGAGCAAAAACAAATGAGCGGTTGTTTTTTGGAGCCCACTAAACCAAATTCCATTCGCAGACCATTTTAAAAGGCTGGCGTTTTCGTCAAAACTTTGGCTAATCACCACGGGTGTGCCTCCTTTTTCGGGAACGACGGCAATGTAGCGGTTGGCGTAGAAAAAGAACTCGTCTTCGTTGGTGGTGCTAAACGCGATTTGGCTGCCGTCGGGCGACCAAACGGGGTTAGAATCGGGGCCTTTGAGGGAAACAATTTTAGTCAACGAGCTATCCGCCAACGTCAACACGTAAATATCTGAAGTGTGCGAATTGATTAAATCGGGATTTTTGGCGGCATCAAAGGCGATTTTTTTGCCATCGGGAGACAATGAAAAACCACCCACTGAAAAGTCAGTGCCTTTGGTCAACGCTTTGGGCGTAGGAAGTTTACTGAGGGTATCGGCAAACGGAAGCGTGAATAAATGCGTCATTTTGTAGTCTTCGTGGACTACCTCGTAATCGCTGTACTTTTCGACGCGTTCTTTGAAGGCTTTGGTATCGGGAGCCGAGGCTAAAAAAACGATGCTTTTGCCATCAGGAGCGAAATCAAAGGACGATACGCCTGTTTCAAACTTCGTCAATGCTTTGGCTTCACCACCTTGCGGTCGAATCCAATAAATTTGACTTTTATCGTCGCGGGTAGAAAGAAAAGCCAGCACCTTTCCGTCGGGCGACCACACGGGGCTGCTGTTGGATTTTTTGGAGTTGGTCAACTGAAATTTTTCACCTGAGGCAACGTTGGCGAGCCAAATTTCGGTTTCGTAGGCGTTTTCGTCCCAATTGGTTTCCGTCAAAACGTAGGCGACCCATTTGCCGTCGGGAGAAAGTTGCGGACTTCCGACGCTTTTCATCGAAAGAGATTGGGTAATGGTGGGTGCTTGGGCAAAGGCTCCGACCCAAAAAAGTACAAATAATGGTTGAAGAAGTGTTTTCATTGAAGTAAATGAAGGATTGCCCTTAAAGTTAGAAAATTTACTTTCAGGAACAATACACTGCGGAGTACTTGGCTCAAAACACTTTTCTCAAACTGCGATTTGTGCTATTTTCCTAAGCCGTTTATGATTTGTCGCATGGCTTCGGAAGGAATGACAAAGTTGAAGTTACCCCAAATAAGCTCGTCGTATTTGGGAACGGTTTGTTGGGTGAAGCTTTCGGTGTCTATCAAAATATCCGTTTCAGGAATTCGCATACCGTTGCTTTTTTGGATGTCGGTCGCCACAAATTGTAACTTAATGGTACCTAATGTTTGGGTATTTTTTTGTTCAAATTGGGTGTCCAACAGCATTCGATAATCTTGCAAGTACCATTTCCCACCAAAAGGTTTGTAGCTAATGCAGGTGTAGAGGCGCTTGGCGTCGCGTTTGGTTTTGCCAAACATCTTGTCGGATGCACTGGTTTTCAAAACGTCTTTGACGCCTTCGGGGGTAAAGTCATATTCGATGCGAACGATGGCCGTATCCGAAGAATTGATGTACATAATTCCGTTGCGGGCCGCTTTGATACTCGCGCTCACGGGGCGGAACAAAATCCGATACACTTGCTTGTCGAGGTAGGTGGTAATGGTATCGTCGAGCTCATAGGCGTAATCGTACAAATTTTTGCCGTCGAGGTATTCGGGGATAGAAATGTCAATGGAGTTGGTCACAATACTGGCACCGTTCGGGAAAGCGTATCCTTCCATTACTTTCGAGCGATTTTGACTGGCAAAGTTGCGCCCACGAAGGGCTTTTACCTTCTGAGGAACCAAAATTTTGGGGCGAGGGTCTTTTTCGGCTTGCAATACCGCTTCGCGAATGTCCACGTATTCGCCATTTTGCTGGAGCGATTCGCGGTAAAAACCTGTTAACAAGTAAGGATTAGGCGAGCTGTTTTTCTTGATTTTACGCAACGCTTCCGACACCCAATTTCGGGCTTCAAACGACTTGATGTATGAACTATCCACTACCCGTAGTTGAGCAGGTTGAAGCTCAATGACTACGTCTTTTTGGTTGGGTTGAAACGCCGACGCTTTTTGTTGGAAAGGCTGGTAGCCAAACACCGAGACCACCAAAGCCGAGTCCGACGCAATACGTGGGAAGCGGTAGAAAAACTGCCCGTCTTCGTTGGTGAGTGTTCCTGTGCCTTTACTCATCATCCCAATGTACGCATGAGGGATAGGTTTTTGGGATATTTTATCAATGATTTTACCCGAAAGCAATAAGTAACCTCCCTGGGCATAAAGCGCAGATGACACTAGAAAAAAGCACAACGTTGAAAGCAGACCTCGCATAAGTAGCGTTTTTTATTCGATATAAATTGCCAACAAGAATCAGGCCAAATCGCCCAAATGGTAGCATCTTCGGCAACGCGCCTCGTAAGAGTCGGTTTCGCCCAGTAAAATTTTATCTTGAGACGTTACCTTTCGGTAGGAGTATTGGGCCACCGAGCCACAGGTAACACAAATAGCGTGGACCTTTGTAACATATTCTGCCACAGCCATTAAGAGCGGCATAGGCCCAAAAGGCTTGCCCGAAAAGTCCATGTCAAGGCCCGCGACGATGACGCGCTTTCCGCTGCTGGCAAGTTTATTACAAACTTCGACTAGATTTTGGTCTAAAAATTGCGCTTCATCAATGCCGACCACGTCGCAATCACCTGCGAAAAGTACTATTTCTTCGGAGGTATTGACGGGAGTAGAGCGAATCGAATTTTCGTTGTGCGAGACAATGTCCTCGTCATGATAGCGTTTATCAATGGCGGGTTTAAAAATTTCAACTTTTTGGCGCGCAATTTTAGCACGATTGAGGCGGCGAATGAGCTCTTCGGTTTTGCCAGAGAACATCGAACCACAGACGACTTCTATCCAGCCAAGGCTTGTTTGTTTAGGTTGGGAATGATGATTGGGTTCAATAAACATACGGTAGGGTTGATGTTCTAGTGACTTATGAACTAAAATAATTCGGATAACTGATTTTCGCCGATTACCTTTACAAAACAAACAAATTTTAGGATGCTCCACAAGTTTAATCTCAGCGCACTCAATGACTATAGTCAGCGGTTTGCGCGGAAAGTATGCGATGATTTCTTTGCTCAGAACACCACGGCGTCGGGTCAGCAAATTCTGAATTTGACAGCGATTCCACAGATAAATCTGTTTGTTATCAGTAGTTTATACGAAAAATGGCGAGCCGATGCGGAGACCTTCCGTAGTCCTTATTTCGACTTTGAGCAGGGCGAGGTAAAAGAAGCGTTGAAGCAATTTATGAATGTTGTCTCGCGCAACATTTCGGTAAAGCGAGAAGCACTAGAACCTATTTTATTGGAGGCAACCAAAAATACGTTGGTATTATTGATTGATCCCAACTCGTATTTTAATGAGCTTTTTCGCGACCAAGCTAATTTTTCGGTGACGGCCGATTTGGTGCAGCAGCTTTGCAAGTACGTTCGGTTTAATAAATTTATTCCGCAAGAGCTGGCCAAAGGAATGAAAGACCGCAGCTTCGTTTATGTGAATCAGGCGATTGAATGGTCGGAGCAAGCCTTGCAAAAACACGCTGACGAACTGGATAATATTGAACAGTGGGTAGGGCATTTTTCGGCAAAAGTACCCTTAGATATCACCCATCTTGTCAAAAAAACAACGCGCGTTGAACCGCCAAAGGTAGTTGATGAACCTAATCGCTCCTTCTTTGATACCCTTGTTCCTGAACCTGAGCCAGAAGAAGAACCCGAGCCTGAATATACGCCCGTGGCTATTCCTGCGCCCGAGCCAATACCAGCAAAACCAACAGAACCTGTGCAGAAACAAGAGCCTGTGAGCTATACGCCGCCTGCTCCTGCAAACCCTACGCCCGCCACCCTCAATCAGGTGGTTGGTGGAAGTGAAAATGGGGTAAAAGAGTCACTCAATGACCGTTTGCGGGTAGAGCAATCGAGTATTTCGGATGTGTATCAGAAGCAAGCGATTACCAGCATTTCGCAGAGTATTCCGTTGAACCAGAAGTTTATGTTCATCCACCATTTGTTTAATGGAAGCAACAGTGCCTACGAAACGGCCATTTCGGAATTGGAACAAGCCCCTGATTACGATGCAGCCCGTTCGTTGATTACGTATAAATTTGCGTCGCAGTACCTTTGGGACATGACGGGGGATGTCGTTGGCGATTTGCTTGAAATCGTGAAACGCCGTTTTCGACAATAAAAATGATACGAAAGATTTGATTCGGGAGAATAACCCTCCCGAATTTCCTAACTCATAAAAATCAATGATTTCTTGCCAGAACCTTACGTTTTCGTACAGTCCACAAAAACGTTTTACGTTTCCAGACATAACTTGCGCCGACCGTGAAGCCCTGTTGATTTTGGGGCAGTCGGGGCGAGGAAAAACTACTTTGCTTCACTTAATGGCACTTTTGTTGCGTCCCGAAGGGGGGAGCGTCATGATTGGCGACAAAGACATTACTCCCTTGTCGGTCGCAGAAGCGGCAGCGGTTCGGGCGAGCCAAATCGGGATTGTCTATCAAAAACCTCACTTTGTGAGTTCATTGAGCGTGTTGGAAAATGTGCTTTTGCCCAATTATTTAGCCCAAAAATTTCAAGATAAAAACCGTGCTCGCGCGCTGGCCGAAGAGTTGGGCTTTGCCGAACATTTATCCAAAAAAACGCATCAATTGAGCCAAGGGGAGCAGCAACGCGTGAGCATTGCCCGTGCTTTGATGAACAATCCTGCGGTGATTTTGGCCGATGAGCCTACTTCGAGCTTGGACGATGACAACTGTGACAAAGTAATTACGCTTCTCAAAAATCAATCGGAGCAAATTGGGGCAAGCCTCGTCGTTGTAACCCACGACCAGCGCCTCAAAGACGTAGTAGCGAATCAAGTGAAGTTGTAGTGCATCGTGCGCTCAAATGCGGAAACGCGGTTGCTCACAACCACTTTCAGTGCTTCCTAGAATTTTGGACAAGACAATTGCTTGTCTTTCTTCACCCGACGTTTGCGGGGCGAAGGCTCGTAGTCGAAGGTGTAAGCGAGCGAAATCTCGTGCGAACCGCCGCTAGGTAGCCCCAACGACGACACCGTGATGTCGTAGCTATACCCAAACGAAAAACGGTCGTGGCGGTAACCTACCAAGGCAATGAGCGACTCGCGGTTAGAAATGTTGGCGACGTACTTTTTGATGGGCAAGCCACGGTACCAAAGCCCAAGGACAATGGGTGAGTAGGTGACATATACCCCCAAATCGAGCTGGTCGTATTTTCCTTGAAACTTATAATTGATAGCGGGCGAAATGCTCATTTCGCGGTCTAATTCATCGCCTAAGCCCGTGTATCCCCCAAACGGAATGCGCAAACCCGCGTGCAAACTTCCTTTGAGGGGAAGGCGCGTCCCATCCGCTACTTGAAAAAAGCCTTGTTCGGGGCGGTTGATGTGGTGCGCTGCCACGCCTATCCAATATTTGTTGGAGTAAAGTAAAAGTCCCGTTGAAAAACTTAAATAATGTATTGAAGGCGAGCCGTTAAGTGCAATCGGGTCGGCGGTAGCATTGCCTGTAAAACCACGGTTGGTGTATTGGTCGCCAAACGTCAAATCCGATAAATTGGCGCGGCGATTTCCGTACGTACCTTGTAAGCCCATGCGCAAGGCAGTGCTTTCGTTGAAACGTAACTGATACGAATATTGTCCCGAAACTTCAGAGCTGCGAAGGCTTCCCGTTCCTTGCGAATCATTGACAAACATCAACCCAACCCCGCTGTTGACATTGGAAAAATAATGATCAACGGCGAAAGAAGTAGTAACGTAGTTGGCCGACAACCCAGGCCATTGATTACGGTAGTTCATCATGACACGAGGCGCCAAGTCTCCCCCCGCAAAAGCAGGGTTAAGGTACAAGGGGTTCGCATAAAATTGCGAAAACTGCGGGTCTTGGGCGTAACCTACTCGCAAACAGAGTCCCAATAAGAAGGTGAAAGCTAATCGTCTCATCATAATACCAAACGCTACCGCAAACATTTTGCCAAAATAATCACTAAATCTCCGAGAAAGTAACGGTTTTTTCTAGTAAATGTTATTCAAGGGTTCAAATCAACACATTTTTATTTGATTTTAAAGCAAAACCGCCCAAATGCAAAGAAGATATGTGTATTGCCTATTGTCTTTGTGAGTAACTGACCCCCAAAAGCTGACTTTAAAAGAAAGCATTAACTTCATTTTTGTTACGTATGAAACGTCTCCTTCCCGTTGCGCTTATCGCCCTCGTGGCTGCTCAGTTTCCTTGGGGAAATAAAATCCAAACTTCTTCGGAAGAATGGCCAGAATACCTCGGCGGCCCTGAGCGGAATCACTATTCTACCCTTACGCAGATTACGCCCGAAAACGTGCAAAATTTGAAAGTCGCGTGGACGTATGCTACACCTGATTCGGGACAAATGCAGGTAAATCCGATTGTGGTCAACGGTGTTTTGTACGGCGTAACGGCCTCCGTGCAGGCGTTTGCCTTGGATGCGGCTACGGGAAAAGAATTGTGGCGGTTTGGCGATCCGCTCAAAAACTGGGCGAGCACCAGCCGTGGCGTGGCGTATTGGCGGGAAGGAAACGACGAGCGAATTTTGCACACGATGGGGCCGTATTTGTACGCCATCGACGCAAAAACGGGTAAAACGATTCCTTCTTTTGGCGAAAATGGTCGGGTGGATTTGCACACAGGATTACCCGAATCGGCCAAAGATAAATTTATGGTGTCGAACACCCCTGGGACCATTTTTGAAGACCTGATTGTGATGCCTGTTCGGTTGTCGGAAGGGGCGGATGCTGCTCCAGGCGATATTCGGGCGTTTAATGTCAAAACGGGGAAATTGGCGTGGACTTTCCACACCATTCCGTATCCTGGAGAGTTTGGGTACGAAACCTTTCCCAAAAATGCCTATAAAAATACGGATGTAGGAGCGGCCAACAACTGGTCGGGGATGTCGGTGGATCGCAAGCGAGGCATTTTGTTCGTGCCGACGGGCTCGGCTGCCTACGATTTTTATGCGGGAAATCGCAAAGGGCAAAACTTGTTTTCTAACTGCTTACTTGCCTTGGATGCGCGTACAGGCAAGCGATTGTGGCATTTTCAAACCATGCACCACGACGTGTGGGACCGTGATTTACCCGCTCCACCCAATTTGGTGACGGTTAAACAAAATGGCAAGAACATCGACGCCGTAGCCCAAGTGACGAAGCAAGGCTATGTGTTTGTATTTGACCGCGTAACGGGAAAGCCGCTGTTTCCTATCAAAGAAGTACCTGCGCACAAATCCAATTTGGTGGGCGAACAAACGTGGCCAACCCAACCCGTCCCGACCAAGCCTGCACCATTTGCGCGTCAGTCGCCTACGGTGACGGAAAAGGAAATCAGCCCCTATGCCGAAAACCGCGAAGAGCTAATTGCGAACGTGAAAAAATACAAGAATGCGCTCTTCGCCGCGCCTTCAAAAGAAGGAACAGTGATTTTTCCTGGCTTTGACGGTGGGGCCGAATGGGGTGGGGCCGCCGTGGATCCTGAGGGTATCATGTATGTCAACAGCAACGAAATGGCGTGGATTTTGACCATGAAAGACACCCCTAAGCAAGACGCGCTGGCGCATTTGCCACTGGGCGAACGTACTTATGCCACGCTTTGTACCTCTTGCCACGGGCCAGAACGGAAGGGAAATGCCAAAAGTGGGTATCCGTCGTTGGTGGATATTTCAACCAAACGCGACAAAGCCTTCGTGTCCAACCTCATTACGTCGGGCAAAGGCATGATGCCAGGTTTTACGACCCTCAGCGCGGCCGACAAGCAGGCGTTGGTGGCATTTTTGTTTGGTGAAGAGAAAAAAGAAGCCAGCGGCGGCGGTAATTCAAAAATGCCTTACTTACCTTACACAAGCACGGGTTACAATAAGTTTTTGGACAGCAAAGGGCTCCCAGCCATTACGCCGCCTTGGGGAACACTCAACGCCATTGACCTCAATACGGGGGAATACCGTTGGAAAATTCCTTTTGGATATGAGCCTGCATTGCTCGAAAAAGGAATAAAAAATACGGGGGTAGAAAACTACGGTGGCCCCGTGATTACGGCCAGTGGACTGCTGTTTATTGCCGCCACGAAAGATGGAATGTTTAGGGCATTTGACAAAAAAACAGGTAAATTGCTTTGGGAAACCAAACTCCCCGCGGCCGCCTTTGCAACGCCTGCTACCTATCAGGTCAATGGCAAACAGTACATTGTGATGGCCTGCGGAGGAACGAAACTTGGAACAAAAAAAGGTAATCAATACGTTGCTTTTACGTTACCATGATGTATAAGAATGTTTTGGTCACCAACAGCCAGCTATGTTAAATTTAGTTCAGACACAGAAACAATCGCTCAAAATATCCCCAGCGCAGATACAGTTGCTCAACTTTTTGCAACTCAATACCCTTGAGTTGGAGCAACATATCAAAAACGAGCTGGAAGAAAATCCTTTTTTGGACGAAGGGAATGAAGACTCGACAGACGACGACTGGGATAATGCCGCCGAGGGTGGTGTCAGTGACCGTGGCGATGACCGTACCCAAGATTACATGGATTGGGATGAATTTAGAGACGATGATGTGCCTGATTACAAAACACGGGTCAATAATTATTCTGACGACGATACAACTTATACCCCTGCCGTAGTTGAAAATGTTTCTTGGCGACAAGAGTTAAAGGAACAGTTTCATTTGCTCTTGCTGACGGAGCGGCAACAGATTTTATCCGATTTTTTGGTAGATTCCCTGACCGACGAAGGATACTTGACTTATACCGCCGAGGCGTTGGCAGATGATGTTTCGTTTACGAGCGGAATTTACGTGGAAGTCACCGAAATGGTGGAGTTGATTGACCTGCTACGCCACATGGAGCCTGCGGGTTTAGGAGCTAAAAACCTGCAAGATTGTTTGTTGTTGCAGTTGGAACGGCGTCAGGAGCCTGAAGCTACGTTGGCCAAAGAACTGGTCAAGAAACACTTTGATGACTTGGCGGGGCGTAGTTACGAAAAGCTCATGAAAGGGCTGGGAATCAATGCTAATCAACTCAAAGATGTATTGGCGTTTGTCGGAACACTTAACCCTCAGCCTGTTAGTACAAGCAACCAAGCAGAGGTGTTGGGCGTAAAAGATAACGTGATTCCCGATTACATCGTCATGGTCGATGGGGATTTGATAGAAGTGGAACTGAACAATCGACGGATTCCGCCGCTGAAAATCAACAAATCATATACCCATGACTTGGGGAAATCACGAGCGGCCAATACCTACGTCAATTCCAAAATTAATGCCGCTAACTGGCTCATCGACGCCATTCAGCAGCGTCAGAATACGATGTTGAAGTCGATGCGTACGATTGTGAAATTGCAGGAAGACTATTTCCGAACGGGCGATGTGCGGATGCTCAAACCGATGGTACTTCGCGACGTGGCCGAACGGATTCAGATGGACGTTTCGACGATTTCGAGGGTGACCAGCGGGAAATACGCCCAAACGCCTTTTGGCGTCATTCACCTCAAAGATTTGTTTACGGAAGGTGTTAAGACTGACTCGGGTGAGGAAGTATCGAATCGGCAAATTCAGCTGGCCTTGGCGGAGTTGGTGGCGCAGGAAGACAAACAAAGCCCGCTAAACGATTTCCAATTGGCCGAATTATTGGCCGAAAAAGGGTATCCCGTTGCCCGCCGAACCGTGGCAAAATACCGCGAACAACTTGATATTCCGACGGCTACTTTGCGCCGAACTTTGTAGAAAAAAAGGTAAAAAAACGTATTTTTAGCCTTCTATTGCCAATTGTGTAATAACCCAACTAATAATCCCCAAACGCATGTTTGTTCATCACGTATTCTTTTTCTTAAACAACCCTGATAGTGCCGCTGATCGCGAGGCGCTTGTGGCAGGTTTGCAAACCTTGACGTCGATTGAAGGTGTAAAATTGGCCCATATTGGCAAAGTTGCCGATACACACCGTGGGGTAATTGACCGTTCGTATTCGGTGTCGTGGTTGATGCTTTTTGATACTAAAGAAGCGCAAGATGTCTATCAAGACCACCCTGTTCACCACAAATTTGTGGAAAACTGCGCGCACCTGTGGGAAAAGGTCATCGTCTATGATTCGGATGATGTCTGAGAAAGAGCCCATTCACATTCGGCAAGCGCACCTTTCGGTTCCGTTTGTGTATCGGACGATGCAGGAGGTGGAAGAACGGCGCAACCAAACGCCTGATTTGCCCCACCGCCACGATTACTTTACGGTATTGGTGGTGGAAGAAGCCGAAGGAACGCACCAAATTGATTTTACCAATTATCCGCTACGGCCCAACACCGTTTATTTTGTGTCGCCTGAGCAAATTCACCACGTGACCCTGATGCAGCCCACGCCGCGCGGTCACGTGGTGTTGTTTCGCCCCGATTTTCTTCAAAATTATAGCATTGCTCCCGCGCAGTTGTACGACATGGATTTGTTTTTCAACTGCGACGAATCGCGCCCTATCGAACTGACGGCCACCGAAATGCGCCAACTTCAACCGTTTTTGTCGGCCATTGCCAACGAAGTGGCGGAGTCAAATCTGCAAAAATGGGAGGCCGTGGGGGCGTGGTTAAAACTGTTTTTAGTGCAGTGCAAACGTTTCAAAGCGGCCAACTATTTGCCCAATAAACCCCTCGATAAGCGTAAGTCGGAGATTGTGAAGCAGTTTAAAAACGATGTGGAGCAGTTGTTCAAGCAGTTTCACAAAGTGGGCGATTATGCCGACCGACAACTCCTAACGGCCAATCACCTCAACGACGTTATCAAAGCTGAAACGGGGACATCGGCCAAGGATTTTATCCAAAACCGTTTGGTATTGGAAGCAAAGCGCTTGGCGCGTTATTCCGAATTAAGTGCCAAAGAGATTGCGTATCAGCTTGGTTACGAAGATGTGGCGCATTTTAGCAAAGTCTTCAAAAAAGCAGAAAACGTAGCTTTTACTGAGTTTAGAACTAATCTTCCGAATGTCTAGTGCTAACCTCCCGAAAGTTGTTGTGCGCTATAAAGTTGAGTATGTTCTTAGTGTCAAAAAGATTAGTACATTCGTTCATTGAAATATGGTCATTAAAATTTTGTAAACCGAT
>NZ_JACIBY010000014.1:0-2409 GCF_014195535.1 Runella defluvii
TTCTTGATAATTGACGAGCGCGTTCTTCCAATCGCCCGTGGCTTCGTAAATGCCGCCCAATTTTTCATACGAAATTGCCAGCCCGTTTTTGTAGGAGAGGTTCTCAGGGTCAGTTGCTAACAACTTTTGGTAAATAATCCCGTATTGAGTGTAGGTATACTGTTCGCCCGTTATGTTGCCTGTGTTATTGAAATATACGCCAACGTTAAAATTCAAAGATCCAATGTCCCAGCTTGGATAGGCTTCCAAACTCTTATTGATTTGGTACAGTAGTTTGGCGTAGGGTTCGGCAGCGCTTAGGCGGATGCGTAGTAAATTATAAGCATCCGCTTCCAAAATATAGTTGAGCCTATCCAACAGTGCTTGAGCATCCGTTTCCAGTGTTTCATGGTTTTTATACAACAACAAATCCTGCACCACGGGGCTGAGGCGGTAGGTGTTTTCGGTTTGGGCTATCCAGCCTTTTTTACTCAAGCTTTTGAGGGTTTTGCGTACTGCCAAATCAGTTCGGGTGCTGTCGTTGGCTAACAGGGAGTTAATAAAACCCAAGGTATAAGGTTCGGCGGGTAACAAGGAGAGGCTGAGCAAGACAAAGCGTTGCTCTTCACTGAGCTTCCCAAAGTCGTAAAGGGCATCCAGAATTTCGTCGGTAGTGGCGGCTTTTGCTTTTACGGCGATGGTATAGTCGGTCTTTACTTCAAAGCTATGTTCACCCAGATGCAAACCTTCTTTTTCTAATTTTTGCAAGAAATTTGTCATTTTTATGCCCAGTTCGGCACTTTCTTGCATGTTTTTAGCAAAAATCTCAACCAACAGCGTATGGTAACGGATGGCTTCCAACAGCCGATCCAACAAGACCTCAAAATCGAGGCTATCTTCGTTGTAATACCGTTTAAAAAGTGCCTTGGCCAGAAGTGGGGGCAGGTGCGTAATGGGCAGTTCTTGTTCATTTTCGAGTACACCTTGGCAACGGCTCGTGATGAGTACGTGCCAATGAAACCCCTCAAAGGTTTGCCTGAACACACGGATGTCGTCGTCGTCGTTGGCGTTATCGAGTACCAACAAAAAATCATCGTGCACACCCGATAGGGCGTGTTTGAGGGCGGCCACCTGCTGGGCTTCGTCCATGCCTGCCAAGTCGAGGTTGAGCTTAGGAGCCAAGTCTTTGAGGGCATTCACGATGCCGTTTTCACAAAACAGCCAAGCATTGTGTTTGTAGGCGTAGAGGTTTTCGCTCCAGTACTTGGCGGCGAGGGTGGTTTTTCCAATGCCGCCTTCGGCGTTGATGAGCATCAGTTTGCCACAATCATCGAGCCGTTGCCTAATTTCCCGCAGTTCGTCTTCCCGTCCAATAAAAACAGTAGGCTTATCGGCACCATTGGGGCTGAGGAGTTTGGCGGGTAGAGAAAAGCGATGGATGGGAATATGCGGCAACAGGCACTCCAATAAATCGGCTCGGAGTTCGGTTGGATTGGCAAAGGGGTGTGTGGGTTTCCCTGCAAATTTGGCCAAGAGCTCGGCGTGCTTGGCAGGATTATCCAGTTGAGTGGGCTCAAACGTACTAAAAGGAAAGCAAAAAATCTTCTTACCCTTATCTGCCAAAGCCGTATCGAGTTCGATTTCGGTGTAAGTGCGGGTTTCGTTAGGGGGAAATGAACCTACTTTATTGCCCAGAATGAGCAGGTAAATATCGGCAGCCTGAACCTCCCGCACGCACTCCTCTACGAAAGGCGTTTGCGAGCCATCGTCCCACATGCGTTCCATGATGTTGCACAGCTCAAACGAAGCCGCCAATTGATTCTCAAACAGACTTTTGACCAAAGTACGGTACTCTTTGAGGTCTCTGAAAGTAGAGGAAATATAGACTTTTTGTTTTTTCATTATCTATTTCATCGTTTTCAAGTTTTGCACTTTTTCTATCCATGCTCTAACTCCCCAAGCCACTCATTGACCATTTCCAAGTGTTCCTTAAAATTGACCTCCTCGGGGATTTGGGTGACCAATTGTTGGAGGAGATTTTGGGCGTTTTGAAGCAGGGATATAGCCTCTTGGGGTATGCCTGCCATCCGAAACACATTGCCGATGCGTAGAAAATCCAAGGCATAATCAAACAGGTACTGCACCGAACTGGTATCCAGTCCAAGCAGGGATTCGTGGAGGGTTTTGGCTTCGATGTAGTGGTTGAGAGCCTCTTGTGCCTCGCCTTGGTTGAGGTAGAAATCGCCCATTATGCTCAAAGACGTGGCCAAATCCTGCTGCCAACGAGAATTCTGCTCATCCAAAGAGGCCAGCTTTCGGAATATTCGTAAGCCTTCGCTATAATTTTCTTCGGCTTTTTTGGCCTCACCCAATCTCAAATAGAAATCGCCCATTTTGCTCAAAGACGTGGCCAAATCCTGCTGCCAACTT
>NZ_JACIBY010000014.1:2500-192811 GCF_014195535.1 Runella defluvii
CCTCACCCAATCTCAAATAGAAATCGCCCATTTTGCTCAAAGACGTGGCCAAATCCTGCTGCCAACTTGTATTCTGCTCATCCAAAGAGGCCAGCTTTCGGCTTATTTTCAAATCTTCGCTATAATTTTCTTCGGCTTTTTTGGCCTCACCCAATCTCAAATAGAAATCGCCCATTTTGCTCAAAGACGTGGCCAAATCCTGCTGCCAACGAGAATTCTGCTCATCCAAAGAGGCCAGCTTTCTGCGTCTTGCCAGTGCTTCGCTATAATTTTCTTCGGCTTTTTTGGCCTCACCCAATCTCAAATAGAAATCGCCCATTTTGCTCAAAGACGTGGCCAAATCCTGCTGCCAACGAGAATTCTGCTCATCCAAAGAGGCCAGCTTTCTGTTGATTCGTAAGCCTTCGCTATAATTTTCTTCGGCTTTTTTGGCATCTCCCAAGCGCAAATAGAAATCGCCCAACAAGCTATGACTGAGGGCCAGTTCACGCTCAAAGTCTGGGTTGTTGGGGTTGGCTTGACGCAAGGCTTGGATGAGTCCTTGGTAATTGAGGTAGCTTTGTAGTTCGGCCACGGGGTCGCCCACGGAGCGGTAGTAAAGGGCGGCACAGTAACTACAAAATGTTAATGCTCTACTTGGATAGGCCGCCAAGCATTTCGTCAGGTGGGCAATGGGTCGCACCAAAGGCTCGGCCTGGGGGAGACGTAGGTGTAAAAACACACTACCGTCGTTGGCCAAAAGGGCATTGAGGCGGGTCAAGAGCGTTTCGCTGTCGGTGGCGAGGGTGGGTTGGTTTTTACGCAGGGCAATGGCCTGTATCACGGGGTTAATCTTAAAATTAGCCTCGGTTTTACTAAGCCAACCCTTGCGAGCTAAGTCGTGTAGGGTACTAAACTCCATGCTGTCTTGACCAAATAAAGCACACAAAAAAAGGAAGTTGTATTCCTCGGCAGGTAGCAAGGCCATGTTCACAAGCCAGTGGCGTTCGTCTTCGCTTAGTTTGGCAAAGTCATAAAAGCGGTCGAGTATTTGGTCGCTGTTAATGGCCTCAATATGGGTATTGGTAGTGTAGTCGGTCACGATGCTAAAGCTCTTTTTACCAAGTGTGAGCCCTTGGGTTTCGAGTTCTTGTACAAAGGCCGCAAAGCTGAGGCCCCTTTCGCTGAGTTGCTTCATAGTTTTTGCAAATAGCTCTACCGAGAGGGTATGGTACTGTAAGGCCCGCAGGAGGCGGTCGAGCAGGGCATCAAACTCAGGGCTTTCTTCTCGGTAGTAGCTTTCAAAGAGCGCTTTGGCCAAGGGCGGCGGCAGGTGCGAGATGGGCAGCTCTTGCTTGGGGTCGAGTACACCCGCACAGCGGCTGGTGAGCAATATGTGCCAGTGAAAGCCGTCAAAATGCTGCCGAAAGGCTTTGATTTCGTTTTCGTCGTTGGCGTTGTCGAGCACGAGCAAAAAATCATCGTGCAGTTCCGAGAGAGCCTGTTTGAGGGCTGCCACTTGCTGGGCTTCGTCCATGCCCGCCAAGTCGAGGTTGAGCTTAGGAGCCAAGTCCTTGAGGGCGTTGATGATACCGCCCTCGCAAAACAGCCAGGCGTTGTGCTTGTAGTGGTGGAGGCTATCGTGCCAGTACTTGGCGGCAAGGGTGGTTTTGCCAATGCCCCCTTCGGCGTTGATGAGCATGAGGCGTCCGCCTCGGTCGAGTTTTTCACGGATGGTACGTAGCTCGTCTTCCCGCCCTAAAAAAACTGAAGGCTCGCTCACGGCATTGGGGCTGAGGAGTTTGGCGGGATGAAAGATTGGATGACTAAATCCTGAAACTTCTGGATTGTCAAACAAACCAAGAATATCATCAGATAGTTTTTTGACAAAATCAGTAGGGTGTTCAAATTCCCAAGGCCATTGGGCTTTGTCTTTTGCATACCAAATAGCCTCTAAATCATCTAAAATCGCTACGTTTTCATCTCGTAGTTCAAAGGAAACATCCCCCTTTTTCTTAAATATGTAGATACGTGGTTTGCCTTTTTTTTGGAACAATTGCTGAGCCAATTGATATTCTTCCGTAGTAAAAGCCCCCAATTCGCCCCAATACAAGATGACGAAAATATCAGCCTCTTGAATATGATTGTTGTAAAAATCTTGTTTTCGAACTGGGTCATTGGCGGCATCGAATTTTTCCCAAATGTCTAATTGGAGATGGGTGTCTTTTTTTGCAAATAAATCATTGATGCGGCCGATTTCATTACGAAAAGCTTGGCGTTCAGCCTCTAGGCGAAAAGACGAAGCCAAAAAGATGCGGTAGGTTCTGATTTTCATAAGGTTAGGAAAAGTGTCTCGAAAAATACGAGTAATTTGGAAACGAATCGCCTAGTTTCGAGTTATTTTTTTCGTTTAACCGTGTTTTTTTTGCCACGCTGGCGATTACCGCCCTATTAATTCAATTAGCGCCGTTAGAAACACCTCCAGCAAATAATTAGCAAAAGTTTGTTGTATAGTTTTTGGACAATCCAACCGCCGATTCGTCCCAATCGCTCGTGAAGAGCACCTCGGGCGGACAGACAAATTCAAAAAAGTTACTCCGTGGCAAACGGGTAAGTACTTTATTTTTAGAAATAATGATAGCAAAAGTGAATAAGGAAGAAAAAAATGTATTTTTAAGTCGTAAACTCAACCTTGTATTGTTGGAATGAATTGGAAAAGCCGTATTCGTTGGAAAGCTCTTTTGTCGGAAATCCGTAACGAACAATGTGTGCTAGTCATTGGGCCTGATTTGGTACAATACGATAACGACCGCACCTTATTTCAGTTGCTGTGCGAGGCGATTCAACAAGACAGCGATTACAACGAACAGGTAGATTTAGAAACGCAGTACATGTTTGAGCACGAAGAATTGCTCCAACTCCAACCCAACGGCTACGATACCGACCTTTTCAATTTTTTAGAAGACTTTTACGCTACACGTACAGAGTTTGACGCACCTTTTGCTCAATTGGCTCAGCTTCCCTTTCATTTGGTCATTTCCTTACTTCCCGATACACGCTTGTACAATGCCATCAAAACTGTGCAGCCCAATGCCCAATTTGGGTATTATCCCGTAAAAGAGGCTCCCATCGCTGTGGCTAAACCTACCAAAGACGCCCCATTGGTTTACAATATTTTGGGTACGCTCGACTACCACGATACCGTCGTTACCTTTGACCACCTCTTTGCCTATTTACAGGGAATACTCGGCACAAGACCGCTACCCGTCGCGTTGGCCGATGCCCTTAAACGGGCTAAGAGTTTTGTATTTTTAGGAGTACACTTCGAAAAATGGTACATGCAAGTGCTCCTACGGGTATTTTTGGAGGATAACGAAAATAAAAGGCCGCTCAAATACTCCCTGTTACATTCAGGGCAAAATCGAGACGCGTGTACGTTCATAGCAAGGCGACTTGAGCTTGATTTTTACCCCTCTGCCCCATTAGATTTCTTGGACGAACTTCGGCAGCAATGTACGGAAGGGGGCATTTTACGCAAACCTCAATCCGCTCGCTCATACCAGGTATTTGTATCGTACAGCCATCAAGATAAAGATACCGTAGATCAGTTGGTGAAGGCATTGGGGAAACGCTCAGGGATAAAAGTAATCATGGACGACCACTCTATGACTGCGGGAGATAGAATCCAGCAGTTTATGGAACGCGTGGCGGAAATGAACTGTGTGATAGCGGTGTTGTCAGAACATAGTCTTCGTTCGCCTTATGTGGGTAGAGAACTGACCCTCTGCTTAGAAAAAGGCATCCGATTGCTGCCGTGTCATTTGGACAAACGATTTTTGGACAAAGGCATCGTGGATGAGATAAAGCAATACGCCAGCCGAAAAATTCTGGAAATCAACACGTTCAAGCAGGAGCGAATTCAGAAAGACCCGCTGGACGATGTGCGTGATTTGAACCGTGAAGAAAGCCTTTGGCGGGATTATGCCCGCAAACTGCCCGAACTTTTTGAGCATCTTCAAGGCTGTAAGAGCGTTGATATGGGCGATTTTGATGCAGGAATGAACGAAATCTTAAACGCCATCTGAGATGCAGGAAAGAAGCACCCCACGAAATCGTTATCCTGGCGTAAAACCTTTCAATACCGAAGAAAGAGAGGCGTTCTTTGGCCGCGAGCGTGAAACGGAAGAACTGTTCCGCTTGGTGTATGTCAAACAAGTGGTTGTGCTCTATGCCAAGAGTGGTTTTGGCAAAAGTTCACTCCTCAATGCGGGCATCATTCCGAAGTTGTTGGACGATTCGGCTTATCATCCGCTGACGATACGTTTTACCAATCGTTCTACTCAAGAAGCCGACACGGGCTTACACCCCATTGATACCCTAAAAATTCGCCTACAAAACGAACTCGATATATCTCTTCCCTCTCCCGTAAGTCAATTGACCAACGATGACAATTCGCTTTGGCATTGGCTCAAAACGTGGCAAAACCTACATTCTAACAAAGGGTTAATCCTGCTCTTTGACCAATTTGAAGAGCTTTTTACCTACTCACCCGAAGCCATATCGACATTTTCGGAGGAGTTGGCAGAGGCACTCTACAGTCCGATTCCCCTGAAGTATCGGCGGCGTTTGGCAGAACTCAGCAAAACCAAACAATTGGACGTGGCCTTCCACGATTTTCTCTATCAAAAACCCGACCTCAAAATCGTCTTTTCGATACGGACCGACCGCTTGGCGTTGCTCAACCAACTCACCGACCGCCACCCTGCCATTTTGCAGCATTGCTATGAGTTGATGCCCCTCCGCGCCGACCAAGCCGAAGCGGCCTTGACCCAACCCGCCGCCTTGCCCGCTACCGACTACGATAGCCCGCCTTTTGACTACGCCCCCGAAGCCATAGAGGCAATACTCGACAGTATCCTCAAAAATGGGCAGGTAGAAGCCACTTCCGTTCTGCAAATTGTGGGACGGCACACCGAAAGCAAATTAGTACTGGCGCAGGGGAAAACCTACATCACGGCCAATGACCTCGGCCCCGTAAAAGATATTATCCAAAATTACTACGAGGATATACTCCAAACACTTGCCCCCGCCGACCGTGACAATGCGCAGCAGCTTATCGAAGAAAAACTCATCTCGGGCCAACTCCGCAACCCGCTCTCCGAAGCCTACATCCGCCAAGAGTTTGGCATCAGTGAAGCCCTGCTCCAAACCCTCGAAAACAGTACCCTGCTTCGCACCGAGCGCGACGCGGCAGGCCGTTTGCTCTACGAGATTAGCCACGATACGCTCGTAGAACCCATACAGCAGGTGGCGCAGGAGCGTTTGGCCGTCGAGGCCGCTGCCCGCCAACGCCAACTCGAACAAGAACAAAACCGCCAACTGCAAGCTGAAAAACAACGCGCCGACCAATTAGACACCCTCAACCAAACCATCCGCGCCCGTGGGCGCGTGGCGTGGGCGGTGGCAGCGGTGGCCTTGGTGGTAGCGGCGGTGGCGGGGTATTTTTGGCGCAGCTCAATAAAAGCCAAAGCAACTGCCGATGCCGCGCTGCAAGCTGCCCAGGCCAACCTACGGGCGTTTAGCTACCAAAAAGCCCTCGAATTTTATACCAAAGCCAGCCAATACCTCGAATACCAAGAATACCACTTAGCCCAGCAAGCTGCCCAACAGGCCAAACTTTTTTTAGCCACCGATGTAGCCTCTTCAAAAGGAACTACAACCATTTCTTTTACAAAGGATGTGGAAGCAGAATTAGCCAAGAAAATTGACAAACAAATAGATGAATGTAAACAACGCCTAAAACAACCCTGATATGAAGACCCTTGTGTATTTCATGCTGTATTTGGGTTGGGTAAGCAGTAGCCACGCCCAAAACTGCCCCGACTACCCCCGCTTGCTTAAAGAAGGTAACGAACTCCGTGCTAAAGGTCAATACCGCCCCGCCCTCAACAAATACAACGCCGCCAAACTCTGTGCCCCTACCAAAAGCACCGAAATAGACAAACTGATTGCAGGGGTATTTGACGACATCGAAAAGAAAAAAGAAGAAGCCGAAAAGCAACGGGATTTGGCACAGAAGTCTACTATCGAAGCGCAAAGGCAATCCCGAATAGCCCAAGAAAAAACGAATGATGCCACTGCACTTTATTGGGCTTCTGAGGCTGACAAATTTGTGCCTAAGAATGCAATGCGCATGTTGGAAGCTGCAGCAAAGAAACAAACAAGTACCAAAACCTTAAATCTGATTAAAGCAAAAACTCTTTCTTTATTTAACCAAAGTAATACTACACAGTTTCAAGAAACACATAGCATACCTTTTGACGAATATGTGACACCTCAAGTATCGCCAGATAGTAAATGGTTAGTTTTGCGTAATAATGAAGCATTTACTGTCTATAATTTACTTAAAAAGAGTTTATTGAGGCGCTTTTCAGAGACAATTAGCGACACTGATTTTTCTCAAAATAGCCAATGGTTTATCGCAGAAAAAGATACCATTATTGATATCTACTCAACCGAAAAATGGGAATGTTTCACAACTCTTCAAACAAAGAGAGGACGGAAATTTACTACTTTCTCACCTGATGAAAAATGGTTACTTATTGATCATCGAGATGGCACTTTTTTCGTTTTTAATACCTCTACTTGGCTTAAAAATGTTGACTTTGATGCATATACCGAAATCAAATCTATTGACTTTTCTCCTGATGGAAAATGGTTATCCATTGAGGTTGAAAAAAATAAATTCAAAATAGTAAGTTTAAATTCTGGTAAAGAATTGGTTATCGGGCCAGACTCAATGTTTACCAATGTAGAATTTTCTCCTGATGGAAAATGGTTATCCATTAAGGTTGAAAAAAATAAATTCAAAATAGTAAGTTTAAATTCTGGTGAAGAATTGAATATTGGGTCAGACCCTACATATAACAGTATAGAATTTTCGCCTGACAGCAAGTGGATAGTTACTACAGAAAAGGATAGTTTATTCAAAATATA
Organism: Runella defluvii; assembly: GCF_014195535.1. Lineage (GTDB taxonomy): Bacteria > Bacteroidota > Bacteroidia > Cytophagales > Spirosomataceae > Runella > Runella defluvii. The sequence goes on from NZ_JACIBY010000014.1 coordinate 9,476, forward strand.
TGAATTAAGTACAGGGCAAGAGATGCTTTTATCCGCAAATTATGCTATTGAGTTTGTAAAATTTTCAACTGACGGCAAGCTCATTTTTATCCAGTCAAACATTGGAAGTGAAGTTTACAAAACAGATAACTTAGAATATGGGATTCTATCAATAATTACAAACAATGTTTCAAAGGCTATATTTTCGCCTGATAATCAACACTTAGCATTACTTGGTAAAGATAAATTACCCAAAATATATGAACTTTTATCAGGAAAATACTTGCCTTTCTACTTTAAAGATAAAATACAAGACATTAGATGGTCGCCCAATAGTGATTTATTGATTACAAAAAATGAAAAAGGAATTGTGGCTATTTATGATTCAAAGTCAATCTATGAAATTGAACCACCCAAAAAGAGAAATGGTATAGGAAGGATTGAATTGCATGGGCTTGATAGATATGATGATTGGCCTGAGATAAAATTCTCTCAAAATGGAAGATGGGTCTCAATATTTACCCATTATAATGATGAAAACAAATATTTAATTTTAGATTGTGATAAAAAAGAATTTAACACCTACCTGCTGGATGCAGAACCTGTTTTTTTTTCAAACAGCAAAGAGCAGCTGTTATTCTGTCAAGATAAAACTTTAAGGATTCTTAATTTGGAAACAAATTCGATTTCAAAGTTTATTGAACAGGAAAACGTTTCAATGGTTAATTCATATGTTGGTGTATTGTTCAACAAATGGATAGTTACAAGTGGCCTTACTGATGTTAATTTTAATAATATAAGTAATGGATTTGTTCCTTCATTCCTGAAATTTAAAAGTATATTTGGTTATTCTGCTTCAAATGACAAAAAGTGGTTAGGAATCCGAACATTATATGGTGTTTTAGAGATTTTTAATTTGGAAACTGAATTGAAATATAATATAATTCCCAAAAATGAAAAAGTTGATTTGATGGGCTTTGCACCCAATAGTCAATTGTTTTTTAGTTATATCAACGATACAATCAGAATAAGACAAATCAAAGATGGCAAAATAATAGGAACTTATAATATCGGCAAAAATATCGAAAATATTGAATTTTTACCTGATAATCAATGGCTATTAGTTCAAATAAAAGATGGCACAGGTCTCATTTACGATATAGAGACAGGGCAAACGCCTCAACTTTTACAAGAAGAGTCACGAAGCAAAAAAGATACCCTTACTTGGTTCATCTCTTTTCAACCCGATGGTAACAAAACCATCGTTTTTAAACCTGATGGACGAAAAACTATGATTCAAAAACAAGATTGGGAAGACTTCTTTAAAAAAATACTATTCGATACAACACTTCAATATAATAAAAATACAACTTTTTTGGTAATTGCCAAATATGATTCAACTTTAGAAATTGAGAATTTCTCACTGACGGATTTGTATAAACTTGGTTTTGAAGTAGACTATTGTTTTTTTTCGAATGATAGTAAGTGGGTGTATTTGACCAAGGACTGGGGAGGTGTATTGGAGAATGGTAAATTTAATACTATTCCAGACTTTTTAAAGAACGAAAATAAAATCATAATGACTTATTTTTCGCCAGACAGTCAATGGATGTTGATAGAAAAATTAGATGGCACCAATAAAATTTTTAATCTCGGCACAAAAAAACCATATAATTTCCTACCAAAGGATAAAGATATAGGATTAGCAAAGTTTTCTCAAAATAGTCAATACATTACCACTGTTTCTAATCACAAAGTCATCACCTACGAACTCGCCACTGGCAAACCTATTCAAACCCTTTGGGTCAATACAAAGCCCAAACAAATTGAAATTATAGACAACCGCTATCTCTTTGTGGTGGTGGGAAAGGCCATCCTCAAAATGGACCTCCAAACGCAGCGGGGCAACTTTTTCAGCTACGGCGATGGCGAGCCGTTAGATTATACCTACGAGGAGATAGTAGAATGGATGAAAGTCTTTGGCGATGAGTACTTAGGGCCGTTGTCGGAGGAGGTGAAGGAGAAGTATGGGGTTAAGTAGTGCTATTCCATAGAAAAGCCGAGCGGAGTCGTTCTTGTTCATTGCGGCCAATACCTACCTCAGTGGCTACCTGCTCCCACTGCTTCACGGCTTGTTTGACCTCCTCAACGATATTCCGTGCTGTTGGGAGTGCAAGTCGAAAGAAAGGGGCAACTTCTAAGGCCAGTTCTACGTCAAGGGCGTTTTCGGTTTCGTTAATATTGAGTTTTAAGCCTGTTCCGTTTTCATTGGGATTGAGGTCGTAGGCGGGGGAGAGTGTCCAGCCATGCGGTGTCAGCAAAAAGCCGTGGTTGCGGAGGTGGTCGTCGGTGTTGGATACGACCAAATTGAAAACGATACGCCGCCAGAGCGCGGCCAAATTTTCTTCTACATTTACCCCGTGGCGACTGATAAACTCCGCCAATTGGAGGTAGCTTACGCCGTCTTGGTGGTCGTTGCCGTCAGTATAGCCCAGCAGCGTCATGGCCGAAGCAAAATGAATCCGCGCTGTTCCAATGCGGTCAAAACGCTTGGTAATGAACGTGTGATGGCGGCTATGATAACGCTCCGCAAAAGCGTCAGCTACGTTAATGCCCGCCTTTTGCGCCAACCGATGCACTACCAATTCCCACGCGCCCACGTCTCGGTCGTCATGCGTACTTGGAAATTTCGCTATCCATAGATGCTGCTGTGGGTCTATGACACTGGCTTTGGGCCGCGCTCCGCCAAGCGACGAGCCAGGTGCCATCAGCATATTGAGCCATTTGAGGTAGTCAGGGTCGTTGGGGCTATCTTCTGATTCGAGGCGGAGACTTGCCTGTTCGAGCTCGCGCAGCGATGTAAAAGGCGGCGCAGCCATGGCTTGATTGTCATGCAGGAATGGCCCGTCAAGTTCTAATGCAAAGCGCAATGCTCCCATTCGATGCCGATCATATACGCCAAGCAAATAGTCTGTTTCGTAGAGCGCCTGTGGTTTTCGCTGTTCCTGACGCGCCATAGCGGCTTCTCGGCGGCGCATAAGTAAGCGCCCCCAACGGTCAGGGGAGGAATCGGTAAACAACCCAAAATTAGGTTTGGTATCGTTGAGGTACTGACGGCCTGAAAAAGAGTACAGGTCGGGGTCGAGCAGTTGGGTTTGGGTTTTAAGCCATGATTTATCGTACTCAAACGCAAAGATTTCCTCCCCCCGTAGCTGTGTGGCGTAGAGATAGCCCATAAGCGTTGGCGTGGGTAAGGGATGCCAATGGGCGTAAACATAGATTTTACGTTCGCTCATGAGAAGGTTTTTTCGGTGCGCGTTTTTTCGTCAAAATCTCAGCGTCTTGAAGCTTACGTCCCAGTACGTCGTCGTTGGCTAATTGGAGCAGGTTTTTGTCAAAACCCAACACAAAGAGTACTTGCAGATAAGCCCCCATAGACACCGATGGGATGCCTTTCTCAATTTGCCAAAGCGTAGAGCGACTTATGCCCGCTCGTTCGGCTACCTGCTCGGTACTAAGCCGCCGCCGAAGCCGTGCCAATTTGAGGTCTTCCCCCAACTGTTCCAGTATTTTTTGTTGGTTTGGAAAAAGCATAATGTTTGATATAGCAAACAAAAATAACAATAATGTCTTTAAAATAAAACATTATTGTTGAATTAGCGCGTTTTATTACGCTTCCTATCTTGGGTATGCATTTGTAGGAATAAGTAAAAAAGAGCCTATAAATACGTCGGTTACCATCTCTTTTTTTATTTAATATGCCAATATCCAAGTTAAATATATTACAGATATAGTTCTCCGAAAGCCCCTAAATAAATTTCCTTAAAATCTCATCCCTCATAAAACGATTGATAAAATCCTGAGCTTTACTTTCCTCCGCAGGCATTACCTCACCTTTATTAAATGAGTTGAACACCGAAACGTCATGGCTACTTGTCAACGTAAATGCTCCAACGAATAAATTGATAACGGGAACAGATTTCTCCTTTTGACGCTTTAAGATGGTCGGGATTTCCTTTTCGTGAATGATTTTCTTATCCACCATCATATAATGTGGGCTGATAAGTAAAATATACCCATCAGCATGTTCAAACTCATACTTGATGGTCTCCTTCCATCCCGATTTATTATCTTGGTTTTGATCAGACCAATAATCAAACTCGTTGGAGTAACCCTTAAAATAAATTTCTAACATCTTTAAGGCACCAATATCTTCCTTCGCGTATGAAATTACTATTTTCTTCTTGCGATGAATGGGGGGCGGTACTTTTTGAGCGACATCGGGTAAATTTTCTAAATCACTCGTTGATTTTGGCATCGTATCCTCAAATGGGGATTCATGGTTCTGCATTTTACCCGAAATGAGTTGCCACTCAGCGTTTTGCTTGTCGCCGTGAACAATAATCGAAGAAACAATGGCCTCGTACCATTCTGATGCGATGCTTTCATCTAACGTCAAGGTGAGGGTATGTTTTTCAAAATCAGCTTCGATGCAGAAGCCCTCTAACTCTTCGACATCTGTATAAATCAAAATTCCACTGCGCCAAAAGCAATCGTAAGTGGTTTTGGTACCGAACTTACTGATAAAGGTATGTAAAGGATAATAGGGTAAAAATTCAAATTGCTTTTGAAATACAATAACTCTTTGAGATCTAAACCAAGAGCGAACTAATAGTGGTTTTGTCGAAGTTAAAAACTCAGGGAATACATAGTACGTATAGAGTGTATCAGGGTCAGAAGGATTGGCTTTCAGTGGAAAACATAAGCCGCAACTGTGCATAAATTTCAAAAACATCCATTTTTCTTCGATGGTGTAAGTCGTGTCTGTTTTGTCAAAATCTTTAAAAAGAGTATGTACGGTACATTTTCCGTTCAATTGTGAACGCATTTCTTCGTAAAAAATGCTTCTTCGGTCAAATACTTTATAGATGGCCTCCAATGCCCAAATTTGGTCCACGATGATGTCATTGCCCAATTTTCACGGTAGTACAATGTCCCTGTATTGTGGAGGTGCTCAAGCAAATCGTTGTACCCTTCTTCCAGTACATTTTCGCGCCGACAGATTTCATAAAAACGCTCTTTGGTAATGGTTTTTGAGGTGCTTTCCCTCAAAAACGTCCGTACTCGTTCCCAATAATAGGGCACGGGATAGCCATAAATCGACATTTGGGTCGCCGTATCTCGGATAAGCGCTTTTAGCGTATGAGTATAAATTCGGTCTTGGGCATTTACTTTCAAAGTTTGGAAACCCCATGAATTGTCAAAAGGAGAAACTATGTTGCTTGACTTGTTTTCCGCAACCAGAATTTTGCTTTGGGGACTTAACTCTTCAATACGACTCAGGTAGAAAGGTACTTTGAGATTTCTGACCGTTTCCTCCTCTTTAAAACGGTCGGGGGCAGTGGCCGCTTTCTCCGTCTCAGCGTCAAAAACCACTAATTGAACCGCAGGCGACCTCATAAAAATGGGGTGAGTACCGTAGTAAATTTCTTGGCCGCCCAAATCCCACACGTGCAAATGAACTGGTTGGGGTTCGTCCAGCCATTCGATTTTATCTAACTGTATCGCGTGGGTTGAACTAATAGCAGGGTCGTGTGGCAGGTCTTTCAATGCCCGAAGCAGACTGCTTTTGCCCACGTTGCTGTTTCCGACCAATACCAATTTGATATTGCGATTGGGTTCACTCCTACGACCCAATTCAGCCAAATAGTTCTTGATAGTACGAAGGCAATTTGTGTTTTCATTTTCTCCTAAAATATCGGGCTGAATACCAGAGATAGGATTCCCATACAAGTAGAGTTCCTTTAGTTTTTTTGGAAATTCGGGTACTTGAGTAAGCTTATTATGGCAAATAGCTAAGCTTTCCAACGTAGCAGGCAGTTGGATATTCTCAAGCTGATTATGATTGATTTTTAGGTATTTGAGGCTTTTAGGAAAGGTGGAAACTTGATGAATGTCATTGTGATTTACCTCTAATTGCTGGATGCTGTTGGGTAAATGCTCAATGTCGCTTAGCCGATTGCCATTTAGCTTCAGGAAGACAACTTGCTTTGAAAGTCCTTGCGTATTTGAAAGTAGGTTGTTACTCAAATCAAGCTCAATGACAGAATCAGGGATATTTTCTATGGTTTTAAGTCGGTTGTTAGCCAAACTGAGTTTTTTGATTTTCTTCAACGACTTGAGCTCCGCAGGGATAGACTCTAACCCAAGGTCTGAAAGATTGAGTGAAGTTTGGTCTGTTTTTAGAAATTCTTTTATTCGCTCTAACGCCAGTTCGTTGGGCGTTTTTTGAGGGATAGGTGTAGAGGCTGGAGTTGGGGTAGGTTTAAAAACACTCTTTGATTCCGAATCCAATTCAATCTTACCAACTACTTTTAGCCCTACGGGTGAGTCTTCACTACCTGTCTGTGCAGCAGTTTGCGGCGTACGAAAGTATAAAACAGGGCTATCGTCAGACTTAGATTGAGGCACGGCTACTTCTTCTTGTTTGGGGGTAGCACTTCCCAATAATGCATCCACCTTGAATTCTCTTGCCAAAAAATCAAGTTGTTCGCCATTTAACCTCGTATTAGGATTGTTGTCCACTTTGTACCCTTTAGCGGCCAAAATACTTGCAACCGCTGAATGATTTCTATTAAGTATTCGAGCCGCTTGGCTGAGACGCATTGAACGTTCGGAATCCATGTATTTGCTTACGTTGAGATTATAACAAGGCCACAATTTACAAAATCATTAAGAAATGTAACTACTTCAATAGATACCCACCACCACTTGATAAATTTCTCCTAAAAAAAGAGGTTACTTTCTGACAATCTTCTATTTTTGATTACCTAACATCTCTTTCGTTACTCAACTCTATGACTGCTCAACCAATCTCTTATTTAACCCCAGAAAACTTTCAAAAAAAGTACGTTGGCAACCCTCACTGGCTCATAGTAGGCGTAACGGGACACCGTGATTTGCGCCCGCAGGATAGGGCAAAAATAAAGGGGTTGGTAAAACAAAAGTTAAATGACCTGAGAAAGAAACACCTCAATAAAAAACTACTCCTCTGCTCCGCCCTTGCCCCTGGTGCCGACCAATGGGTAGCGCAGTGTTTGACGGAAAACGACAAATTGGTAGTGGTGAAAACGTTGCCTGACGACGAACTCAAAAAATACACTTTTGAGATTCAATCACCCAATGACCCCGCACTTTCAGCAAAGGAAGCCGCTTTCGACTACTTTACCCAAGCCAACCAACACAACGAACGAGTACAGCTCTACTATGATTCTCAGCGGAGCTTCACCACCGAAGAACACCATAAACAATTTGTTCAATTGGGACGCTTTTTGGCGGAGCACTGCGACCACCTTATTGCCCTTTGGGACGGCGTGGACGGTGGTGGTTTGGGCGGCACCTCCGACATCGTTCGGATGTGGGTCAAGGGCAAAGGCTTGGATGGGAAAAAAATCAATCGCCCCCAACAGCCCCAAACCTTGCATCAACTGGTTGTTCCACGGCAGCAAAATCACTTTCCAATTGGTCGTCGGTTTGCCCAAACGCAGTTGCACTTACCAATGGCGGGGGCCTTTGAATGGGTGACGACGGTATTGCCCAATCATACACTTCGATGGCACAAAAAAGTAACGCGGTTTTGGCAGCATCACAAGGTGTGGCTTGTGTTGGGAACTGTACTATTTGGATTATTGATAATCGTTGATTTTGTCAAAGGTTTTGACGTAAACGACCTCATTCCACTGGGATTTTTAGCGCTGCTCTACGGAGGCGCATGGAGGATATATCATGCAATGGATTACGCTCGTCCGTTGCTGTTGCAGTTTGTTTATCCCACGTTACTCGCCGTCATTGTCATTACTGCGGGGTATATCGGTTTCAAAAACGACAAAACCTCGATTGGCAACGCCTTTTTTTCTGCGGCAAACCTCATCACGCTCAACTCCTCCATATTTTCCGAAGGTTCAAATATTACAAAGACCTTAGAATTAGCCCGAATTTTAGGAGGCTTTTTGGCGGGCTACGCCTTTATCTTAGCATTTTCGTTTGCCGCAGGCAAAGAAGGGTTCAGCCGTATTCAATTTTTTGTGTTCCGTAAATTTCTTCGTCGCCTCACCAATACCCCTTTTACGGTGGTGGTTGGCAACGGAGAAAAAGCCTTGGACGTTGTCTTGGACGTGGAAAAACGTGGACAGCGTGTGGTAATGCTCGATGAAGGTGCTCATCCGCTCGTAGAGAAACTCCTCAAAAACCGACGGGTATGGTACTTGAAAGGCGATGCGAGTTCGTCCGTAGATTTGCTCAAAACCCATTTTCATAAAGCCGCCGAAGTTTATTTGATGAGTGAAAATGACGAAGAGAACTTCCGAACAGCCCAAGAAATGGACGAGTGGATGAACCGTACGGTAGTGAAAAATCAAGAACGCTACGTTCACTTGCACGACCTGCGCCTGCGTGGACTTTTGCATCAACTGGCTCGTCGCAACGAACAGATTCGGACGTTTAGCGTGTACGAAAATACGGCCCGTCGCTTGTTAACGCGTTATCCGATTGATCGGTTTGCATACGGCCAAACAGTGGCGCAGGTTATTCTGTTGGGTTTTGGAAAACTGGCCCGCGAGATTGCGCTCACCTGTTTGCGTTTGGGGCACTACCCTGCCCCTAAATACCTCTCCATCAAGGTTTATTACTCAACCGAAGAGCAGCCGTTGGTGGAAGCGTTCAAAACAGAACACCCTGAATTGTTTAGAAACCAAGGTATTTTTGACGAGAATCTGCCCCACCAAGAAGCCCAATCTTACACCTTTTTCAATCACTTGCCTGCGGGAGAATCACCCATCTCGTTTGAGGTGTTGCCACCTGCCGAAAGCGACCTGAGAAACCCCGTTTTTTCGCTGTACCAACTCATCCAACCCCATCGGGCGGTGAGCCTCTACGCCTGCTTGGACTCGGGCATTGCCTCGGCGAGTATGTTGGGAATGCTGCTTCCACGAATCCAGTGGCTCAAACAGCACCAACCCATCCAAACCGACGTGCAGGCGTTTTGCTTCTACAACTTCCCCGACGAAGAAGAAGAAGCCTACGTCGAAACCCAACTCAACGCCCTGGCTTCCTACTTGCCCGTGTTTTGTTTTGGAAATTTCTTGCAGGAATGTGCCATTCAATCTATCCGCAATGAGGCCATGAACCAAGTAGCCAAGCGATTGGCGATGCTCTACGCTTGCCTTTACAACGACAAGCAGGTGTTTGAACTTCCTCAAGTGAGTTGGTTGGCCGACTGTGTAACGGAAATTGATGAAGAATTGAAGGAACAGGAGTGGCCATCGTACAACGACCAGATGATTGAAAAAACGCATTTGTTGTTGCAACGGCTGAATGATTTTATAAAAACAGCCCGCCAAAACGGTGGCGAAGACCCGAGTGTTTTGTGGATGAACGAGCTTTGGAACAGCATCACCGAAGACGAGCGCGAATCGAACATCCAAGCCGCCGACCACGCCTGGGTGAAGTTCCGACAGATGAATCAAAATCCATTGGCGCTTACGGCATCCGCTTGGGGAGACAACGAACTCGAACTTCTTGGCGAACTCGAACACCGCCGCTGGAACGCCGAAAAACTGACCTTGGGTTGGTTGCCATTTGCCGACAAAACCCTCTGGAAAAGCCAAAAACAAACCCTAAAAACCCAAAAATTACACCATTTTTTAATGCCCTTTGACCAACTCCCCGACGACGAACGCAACAAAGACCACACGCAAGCAGTGGGGATAAGGTATTTTTTTGAGTATTTGTTTAATGATGTTAGACCATGAACACACTTAGCCCAACCCTCCGCCTTACTCACCTTTGGTTTGTACTCATGGGTGTTTGTTTTCCTTCCTACCTGATGGCCCAACAACTCGTGGGCTACGTAACCAGACAGAATAGCGGTAACGAACCCGTTGGTAATGTTGAAGTAAAAAGCATGTTTGCCAATCAAACTGTTACGACTTCTGATGGTGAGTTCAATTTGACTTTTCAGGGAGCAAAACCTGGGAGAAATGTAACGATTGATGTTTTTAAGGAGAATTGGATTGTGATCAACAAAGAAAAACTCAACTTAAACTTGCCAGAGGACCCCAAAAATAACAAGTTAAAGATTGTCATGTGCCTTCAATCGGTGTATGAAGCCAACAAAAATAGAATCAGGAAAGACATTGAGAGAAATATCATGGCGATTTATGAGAAAAAATTAAAAGCCATTGACCAACAAAAGGAAGGACATGAAAAACTGATTGCTGATTTGCAAATAGAATTACAACGATTACAGAGTCAGTTGGATAAACTGGCTGAGGAATATTCAAATACCAACTTAGACGATTTGAATGAAAAGGAAAAAGAAGCCTACAAACTCTTTGACGAAGGTAAGTACGAAGAGAGTAGAAAATTAAGAGCGAGTTTTGAAAGCGAGAAGAACTACCTGAAAGCCTTGAGTGAAAGAGCAAAAATAAAAAATGAAAAAACGAAATTAGATAGTATTGATAAAGCTAAAATCGAAGAAGTGGCTTTTCATGAGCGAAACCTAAAGCGTGAAGCTTTGGAAGCACAACAATCTTTTGATTTTAAAACGGCAGAGAACAAATTAGAGTTTTTGGTATCAAGAGACACCACCAATTTTGATAATACCTTTGAATTTGCCTATTTTCTTGACAAGCAAAACCAGCATGACAAAGCCATTCGGTATTACCAAAGGGCTTTACAATTAGCCAAAACCGAGCCTGATGTGGCGATGACCCAAAACAATTTGGGGATTTTGTATAATGATAAAAATGAGTTCCCCCTGGCTTTGAAAGCCTACACGACGGCCTTGGGAATCTATGAACGTCTGGCCAAAACCAATCCTGCTTCCTACGAGCCTGATGTGGCTACTACCCAAAACAATTTGGGGAATTTGTTCAAAGATAAAAATGAGTACTCATTGGCCTTGCAAGCCTACACGAGAGCTTTGGAAATCAGAGAACGCTTAGCCAAAACTAATCCTGCTTCCTACGAGCCTTTTGTAGCTACTACTCAAAACAATTTGGGGAATTTGTATCAAGCTAAAAATGAGTTCCCCCTGGCTTTGAATGCCTACTCGACGGCTTTGGAAATCTATGAACGTCTGGCCAAAACCAATCCTGTTACCTACGAGCCTGATGTGGCGATGACTCAAAACAATTTGGGGAATTTGTTCAAAGCTAAAAATGAGTACTCATTGGCCTTGCAAGCCTACACGAGAGCTTTGGAAATCAGAGAGCGCTTAGCCAAAACTAATCCTGCTTCTTACGAACCTTCTGTGGCTATGACTCAAAACAATTTGGGGATTTTGTATCAAGCTAAAAATGAGTACGCCTTGGCCTTGAAAGCCTACTCGAGAGCCTTGGAAATCTATGAACGCTTAGCCAAAACCAATCCTGCTTCCTACGAGCCCTCTGTGGCTATGACTCAAAACAATTTGGGGATTTTGTATCAAGCTAAAAATGAGTACGCCTTGGCCTTGAAAGCCTACTCAAAAGCATTAGAAATCTACGAACGCTTAGCCAAAACCAATCCTGATTCCTACGAGTCCTCTGTGGCTACTACTCAAAACAATTTAGGGAGTTTGTATCAAGCAAAAAATGAGTACTCATTGGCCTTGCAAGCCTACACGAGAGCTTTGGAAATCAGAGAACGCTTAGCCAAAACTAATCCTGCTTCTTACGAACCTTCTGTCGCTATGACTCAAAACAATTTGGGGATTTTGTATCAAGTTAAAAATGAGTACCCCTTGGCCTTGAAAGCCTACTTGAGAGCCTTGGAAATCAGAGAACGTCTGGCCAAAACCAATCCTGATACCTACGAGCCTGCTGTGGCTACTACTCAAAACAATTTGGGGATTTTGTATCAAGCTAAAAATGAGTACGCCTTGGCCTTGCAAGCTTACTCGAGAGCCTTGGAAATCTATGAACGCTTAGCCAAAACCAACCCTGCTTCCTACGAGCCCTCTGTGGCGATGACTCAAAACAATTTAGGGAGTTTGTTCAAGGCTAAAAATGATTATCCATCGGCCTTGAGTGCCTACTCCAAAGCCTTGGAAATCAGAGAACGTCTGGCCAAAACCAATCCCGAGGCGCATGAAATAGAACTTTGCAGAAGTATTGTCCTATTAGGTTTGCTTCAAAAAGCAGATTATCAAACGATGCGGCAAGTACAAATCAATGGGTATTTGAAGAAAGCCAAGCAGATACTGTCCAAATATCCTGATATTCCCCTTGTCAAAACGCTGATGGAGTATGTGAATGATTTGGATGGTTATTTTAAAAATGTAGAATTACTTTTACCTATTCAGGTATTACAAAATCAGCTACAAAAAGAAATCTCAAATACTGAAAAAATCAAAATACAAGAGCAAATCATTGAGAGATATCGGTATTTGGTAACCAACGGACAACCACAATTTGCCAATGAGTTGGGGAGTAATTTGAGTAATTTAGCTTGGTATCAACTCTTGGAGAAGCAATTCAAAGCAGCAGAACAGTCGGAAAAAGAAGCTATCAATCCCACTACTTTCAAAAAAACCGAAGATTATGATTCTAAAATAGAATGGGCAAATACTAATCTGGCTTTAGCCTTACTCTTTCAAAGTAAATACACCGAGGCAGAGAATATCTATCTTGTCCTCAAAGACAAGCCCTACAAAAAAGCTACCTATAAGGAAACCTTCTTGGCAGATTTAGATGAGCTTGAAAAGGCAGGTATTACTCATCCAGATGTATCAAAAATTAGAGAATTGTTAAAGAAATGAGAAAGATAACGGTATTCATCCTACTTATTTGCACCAATATTTGTTGGGCTCAAAATAACAAGCTCAACGGAATCGTGGTAGAGCAAAGCAGCGGTTCTAAACCCGTTGCTGAGGTTAGGATTTCAGCTAATAGGGCAAACGTAACGCTTTCTGCCACTGATGGACGATTCATCCTAACTTTTCAAAGTCTCTTTGCGGGCGACAATATCGGTGTTAGCGTGCAAAAAGAGGGTTGGGAAGTAGTCAATGAAAAAGAACTACAAACCGTCATTGCTTCAAATTATACCGTTCGTCCCCTTAAAATTGTGCTTTGTAAGGCGGGTACTATCAATCAAAATCGAATCAAGTATTACAATGTTTCGGTCAACTACATCACAAAACGCTTTGAGGAAGAAATCACAAAAGCCAAACAAGAAAATCAGCACTGGCAAGAAAAAGTACAGAAATTAGAGAAAGACAAAGAATTTCTTCTTTCACAAGCTAACGAGTTGGCAGAACGATACAGCCGAGTGAACTTTGATGATGTGAGTGCCATCGAAAAACAGGCATTTGATTTGTACCAAGAAGGCAAAATCAAAGAAGCCATTGCCCTCTTAGAAAGTGTGGACTCGGAGGCACTCATCCGCAAAGCCAAAGAAGCCAAGCAGAAATGGCAGAAAAATAAAGACTCGACCATCCGCCAAGAAGAAAGAATCAAACCCATCCTGAAAGCAGACTCAACCCTCAAAAACAAACAATAATGAAAAAGGCACTATTGATTTTTTGCTTGTTGAGCAACTTCAAAACCATCGCTCAGATACAATTTAAGGGCATCATCACTGAACAAAATAGTGGCAAAAAGCCTATTGCGTTGGCAAACGTAAAAGCTGAATTTGCAAACCCTATTCAAAGCGACTCCAAAGGCAATTTTAATCTTAGGTTTCAAGGTAAAAACTTTGGTGATGAGGTTTCGATTCAAGCACAAAAGGATGGGTTTGAGGTAGTCAATTTCAAAGAAATGATGACCAAAATCCCTAAAAAACAGGTAGCACCCTTCAAAATCATCATGTGCAAGGCAGGCTTGGTTGCCCAAAACCGAGTTAAATATTATGGAATTTCAGAGAAATACATCACTGCAAAATACGAAAGAGAGTTAGCAAAACTCAACCGTAGCACTGCCGGTTGGGAAGCCAAAGCAGAAAAATTGGAGAAAGATTTTAGAGCGAATCTTGAATTTACCAAAGAACTCGCTGACAGATACAGTATGATGAATTTGGACGATGTAACCGCTCTCCAACGCAAAGCATTTAAGCTGTTTGAAGAAAACAAAGTTGAGGAAGCTATCAAACTATTGGAAGGAGAAAACTACCGAGAAAACATCCAAAAGGTAAAATTAGAGCAAAAAAAGATACAAGAAAACACCCAATTAGCAGATGAAGAAATAGCAAAAGCTGAAGATGTGATACAGCAGCAAATCAGCAAATTGATGTTCCAAGCCGACCTTTACGCCCAAGATTTTCAGTTTGATAAAGCAGAGAGGACTTATGAGATTGCGGTGGAGGCGGATAGCAGTAACTATGATAATACCTTTTATTTTGCCTATTTTCTTCAAAAACAAAACCAGCATGACAAAGCCATTCTCTATTACCAAAGGGCTTTACGATTTGCTAAGACTGAACCCAGTCTAGCTTTAATTCAAAACAATTTAGGAGTTTTGTATCAAACTAATAATAGGTATTCGGAGGCGTTGAGGGCCTACAATAAAGCCTTGGAAATCTATGAACGCTTAGTCAAAATCAATCCCGCTGTCTATGAGCCTAATGTAGCAGTCATCCAAAACAATTTGGGAATTTTATATCAAGATAACAATGAGTATTCGGAGGCGTTGAAAGCTTACAAAAAATCTTTGGAAATCCATAAACGATTTGCCAAAACCAATCCCGCTATCCATGAACCCGGTCTGGCCATGACTGAGAATAGTTTAGGAGGTCTGTATAAATCTAACAATGAGTATTCGGAGGCATTCAAAGCTTATAATAAAGCCTTGGAAATTTATGAACGGTTTGCCAAAACCAATCCCGCTGTCTATGAGCCTAATGTGGCAGTCATCCAAAGAAACTTCGGGATTTTGTATCAAGCTAACAATGAGTATTCGGAGGCATTGAAGGCTTACAACAAAGCCTTGGAGATCTATGAACGGTTTGCCAAAACCAATCCCACTGTCTATGAGCCTAATGTGGCCGACACGCAAAATAGTTTAGGGATTTTATATCAAGCTAACAATGAGTATTCGGAGGCGTTTAAGGCTTACTACAAAGCCCTGAAAATCTATGAACGATTTGCCAAAACCAATCCCGCTGCCTATGAGCCTAATGCGGCAATGATCCAAAATAATTTAGGAGCTTTATATCAAGCTAATAATGAGTATTCAGAGGCGTTGAAGGCTTACTACAAAGCCTTGGAGATCTATGAACGGTTTGCCAAAATCAATCCTGCTGTCTATGAGCCTAATGTGGCCGACACGCAAAATAGTTTAGGGATTTTATATCAAGCTAACAATGAGTATTCGGAGGCATTGAAGGCTTACAACAAAGCCCTGAAAATCTATGAACAATTTACCAAAATCAATTCTGCAGCCTATGAGCCTTATATGGCAATGATCCAAAGAAATTTAGGGATTTTATCTCAAGCTAAGAATGAGTATTCGGAGGCGTTGAAGGCTTACAACAAAGCATTGGAAATCTATGAACGATTTGCTAAAACCAATCTCACTGTATATGAGCCTAATGTGGCCGACATGCAAAATAGTTTAGGGATTTTATATCAAGCTAACAATGAGTATTCGAAGGCGTTGAAGGCTTACAACAAAGCCCTGGAAATCTATGAACGATTTGCCAAAACCAATCCCGCTGCCTATGAGCCTTATATGGCAATGATCCAAAATAATTTAGGAGCTTTATATCAAGCTAATAATGAGTATTTGGAATCATTGAAAGCATTAACTAAATCATTGGAAATCTATGAACGATTTGCTAAAACCAATCCCGCTGTATATGAGCCTTATATGGCCGATACGCAAAATAATTTGGGGATTTTATACCAAGCTAACAATGAGTATTCGGAGGCATTGAAAGCATCGACCAAGGCATTGGAAATCTATGAAAGACTGGTCAAAACCAATCCCACTGTTTATGAAATTAAATTTTGTCGGAGCGTTCTTTCCATAGGCTCACTTCAAAAAGTCAACTATCAAGAGGTAAATCAAAAACAAATAGACGTTTATCTAAGTAATGCCAAAAAGATATTATTGAAATATTCAGATATTCCATTAGCAAAAATGTTGATGAAATATATTATAGACTTGGAGGATTATTATAAAGACTTTAAAATACTCTCTCCAATTAATGATTTAGAAAAACAATTAAGTAAAGCTGGGCTATATTCAGAGAAAATAAAAATTAGAATTGAAATCATAGAAAAGTATAGACACTTGGCAAATAATGGTTATCCAAAATTTGCAAATGAATTGGGGCGTAGTTTTGGGAGTTTATCATTTTATCAACTTTTTGAGAAGCAATTCAAAGCAGCCGAGCAATCGGCCAACGAAGCCCTCAACCCTACTACTTTCAAAAAAACAGAAGATTATGATGCTGAAATCGAATGGGCTAATACCAACTTGGCTTTGGCCTTACTCTTTCAAGGCAACTACACTGAGGCCGAGAAAATCTATCTCGCCCTCAAAGACAAACCCTACAACAAAACCACCTACAAAGAGACCTTCTTGGCAGATTTAGAAGAACTTGAAAAAGCAGGTATCATGCATCCAGATGTTTCAAAAATTAGAGAGCTTTTAAAGAAATAACCCATGCAAAAAATTGACGTCTTCATCTCCCGCAAAAGTGCCGATGCACCCTACGCCCAAAAGCTGTATGAGTACCTCACGGCGCAGGGTTTAACGGTTTTTGAGTCGGATAATACGCTTAAAGAACTTGGCAATGCCGATTACATCAAAGCCATTGATGAGGCGTTGGTCAATAGCACGCACATGGTCGTGGTGGGGAGTTCAGCCGCCAATATCCAATCGTCTTGGGTGGAGGCGGAGTGGTTGTTTTTTCTCAATCGTAAGCGGTCGGGCAAAACCTCGGGTAATCTGCTCACGGTAGCTACCAGTACCCTCAATTTGGAAGAGGTACCGCCCAGTTTGGCCAATTATGAGGTCATTCCGTACAACGAAAAGAACTTTCCCATCGTTTACAATTACGTTCGGCAGCCCAACACGCCCGCCAAGCAAGCCCCCAAAAATCCCTTTCCCGCCGAGCGAGAAAATAAAGTGCTACGTTGGGTCATTGGCGGTTTGCTGCTGTTGTTGGGGGCTGTTTTTGCTTTTTATTACGTCCAGCCCTACGATGCCACCGTCATTCTCCAACCATCCGCCACTGTCCAAATCAACCGAGCGTACCCTGCTTTCCAAGGGGGCAAGCTCGCTGTGGTAGTCAATAATGAAGTAAAAGAAAGCCAAGTATTGGCCAATGGCGAAGTGATTTTCAAGCAACTGCCCTACACCACCAAAGGCGAGAAAGTGGCCATACGTTTAGACAACCCCTACTGGAAAACCCAGCAAGACAGCATCGAACTCAACAAATCGGTTCGTTTGACTATTGTTCCCAACGGCAGTTTGGGCGTTTTCAGGGGGCAAGTACGGCAAGAAGGCAGTGCCATGGCCATTCCTTTTGTGAGCATCCAAATTGACACCGATACCACCCTCACCACCGATGCCCAAGGGGTATTCAATGTGGTATTGCCCCCCAAGATGCAAAAAGAGCAGTACCGTTTACGCTTCTCTAAATCAGGTTTTGAACCCAAAGACACCTACCAAGATTCAAGTAATTATTTCCCAAACTCCAACGAAGCTATTTATACGTTGAGAAGAATCAAGTGATTGTACCTCATAACTCACCCTACCCATGAGCAACATCGAAGCAGCCAAACGCCGTATTAGAAAATGCCTTGAAAATCAGGAGACTGAGTTGGATTTGTCTGGCTTAGGGTTGAGTGATTTAGAGAAAGAAGTGCCTGAGTTGAATGAGTGTGTGCATTTGACAAGCCTAAATTTAAGTAATAATCTAATTAGCGATTTATCGCTCTTATATCGTTTGACTAATTTAACAAATTTAAATTTAAGTTATAATAACCGTATCATCAATATATCTTGCTTATCTAATTTAAAATCTTTGAAAAGATTAAATTTAGGTAGTTGTCATATTAGAAACATATTTGCTCTATCTGATTTGACTAACTTAATGAATTTAGAATTGTTTAGTCAACAGATTTTAGATTTGAATGCACTATCTTATTTGACCAATTTGACCAATTTAGAATTATTTTGTTCACAAATTTATGATTTATCTCCTTTGGTAAATTTAACTAATCTAAAAAGCCTGATTTTAGGTAGTAGTCGAATTCGAGATATATCTCCCTTGTCTAAATTAAATAGTTTAACAAAATTAAATATACTTAGCAATGGCATTATTGATTTTAGAATATTATTACAAAACTCAAATTATCAGAACGGAAAATTAAATGTGTTACTAAATGTATCAACACACGACTATTCTATACCTTATAACCTCGAACAAGCCATTAGCGAAGGTTACGACGCCCTCAAAGCCTACTACGACACTCTTGATGCCGAAGGCAAAATCCAAAATGACCAACTCAAAGTCATCTTGCTGGGCAACAGCACGGCGGGGAAAACTTCCTTGGTAAAATACTGGGGCAATAAAACCTTTGATGAAAAGCAAACCACTACGCACGGCATCTACACACCCATGGATTTGCCGCTCAACTATCAAGCCGAAAATAGCAATTTTAGGGTAAACGTCTGGGATTTTGGCGGGCAAGACTACTACCACGCCACGCATCGGCTGTTTGTCACTCGTGAGAGCACCTACGTGCTGGTCTGCAACAAAAACCTCGAAGACAAACCCGCCCAGGAACTCACCACCGAGTACATGCAAGTAGGCGAGGAAGTACAGGCCGTAGAAGTTCCCGTGCAACACTATCCCTACCGCTATTGGCTTCAAACCTTGGCTTTCCTCACCCAATCGGGTAAAATTGATGACCCTCAAAACCAATCAAAAGACAAAAGCAAACTACCCAAGCTGTTTTTGGTAGAGAACAAGTGCGGCATCGAACACAAAGAGTCCAAGCACAACCAACGCATGAGGTTGGACGAAAAACTATCCCAAACCCTGCCTTTTGAGGTAGTGGGCGGGGATTTTTATCACATAGACATTCAGAAAGCGTACCAGTATCATTCGGGGAAAGATACCCAACGTTCTGCTCGCCGTTTTTACGATGCTTACGGAGATTTCGAGGAACAACTCCTCCAAACCCTCCGTACCCAAATCGAAAACAACCGCTACGAAGTACACGCCAATTTTCCCAAAATCAGAGACATTCTGGCTTCGATGGCTGCTCACATGCAGAACAGAGAACCCTCGCCCGAACTGAACGAGTATTTAGCAGCGAACAAAATCGCCCCCATCAAAAGCTACCAAAAACTGCCCGTCTGGATTAGCTATGACGAGTACCGAGACATCGTAGAACGAAAAGAAAACAGTAAATCCAAATTTGAGGACATCGAGGGCTTTTTGCACACCTACCTCCAAAACCTCTGCGGGCGTATTTTTCATTTCAAAGACATTCCCAGTTTGGCCCACATCGTATTCATTGACCCCAACTGGCTGCACCAAACGATTTATAAAGTCCTGAATCAGAAGGTACTCGACAACCAAGGCGAGTTCACCATTCACGATGCCGATGCCGTCATTGATGGCAACATCATGGATGCGGCTACTTTCTTGGATGCCATGAAAGCCTTTGATTTAATCTTTGAAATACCCGACCAAGACCCCCAACGTTTTGTAGCCCCGCAGTACCTGCCCGAGGTATGTCCGCTGCACACGGCTGGTTTGTACTCCCTGATTGAAGAAAACTACGACTTGGCCCTTACGTTGGAGTTTTCGTACTATTTGCCCAGTTCGTTGATTTCCAGAATTATCAGCAAAAAAGGCCACCTCATCAAAAACCGACAGCAGTTTTTGTGGCGAAACGGCCTCCTCTACACCGACGAAAACCAAGTGAGTGTGTTTATTGAATGTAAACCCACCGAACGGAGAATTGAAATTTCCCTCAACAAAAAAGACAAAAACAAGATACAGCAAACCCTGCGAGTACTGATGACATTGCTGGAAGAGAACTTCTCGGATGAAATAGCGGATGCTTACGTTGTGTTGCCCAGCATCAAGGCCAAAGCCAAGTGGAAACACCTTTTGAAATCGAAAGAAGGCAGGCAAAACAAAGTCAAAAACTATGAAGAAGAAGGCGAATTGGCGGATGCCGAGCCGTTTTGGTTTTTGTTTCGAGAATTTGAACGGAAGCCCCTCAACGTTTTTGTGTGTTACAGCCACGAAGACCAAACCGAGATGGAGGCATTCACCCATGAACTGACTAAACAACTCAAATCCTTTGAAAAACAGCACGGCATCAACATCAATCCGTTTACCGACCTCGAACTCAAAACGGGGATGTTATGGGATACGGTTTTACAAGAACGCATCGCCCAAAACGACCTATTGATTTGTTTGTTGAGTCCGACGTTTTTTACGTCTTCGTACATTCAGGAGAAAGAATACGGCAAAATGAAGCAACTCGCCCAACAAAATCCCAACAAATTGATTGCTCCGATTTACGTCAAATCTTGCTATATTGCAGAAGACAACGAAATCGCTAATTTGCAGTTTTACAAGCCCTTAGCCAGCCGTTTCGGCCTCTCGCAAAGCATCAAAGAGTTCAGTTTCAGCAACCTCCTCCACCACAACGGCGGTAGCTATGTACAAAACTATGTCAAAGGCTTTGTGGAAGAGATTGGGGAAAGCGTTTTGGGGATTTGGGAGAGGAGGTGATAGTAGATTCTCATCTAACCTCTTCTTGTACCAAATACTACCAACTCATGATTCTCAATATCTTCCATCGTAAATGAAAGCACGAAGTCATTTTTGCTTGTATCAATACTATACTTTTCGCAAAATACTGGATGAATTACAAAAAGAACATTTTTAAAGTTTGAACTTGCTTTTCTGGCATGGTCGACCCCATTTGTGAAAATAAAGGAATAATCCATTAATGAATTATTCTTATTACTTTTTGAAATAGACTTTTGAGTGTTAAATGTACCTAAAAAGCCGATTTCGTACAGATAGTCAATTTTACTCTCAATAGTTGCAATTTTATTGTTTGTAATTTTGAATTCAACGTTATTCAAGATTTTGTACAAATCCTCATAGTTAAGTATTTGTTCAGCTTCCTCAAAACGGTTTAACACATCACGAATGTTTAAAAAAGAAGATTCAAATTCTCCTAAAAATTCACTCTCAACGACTTGCGCTGTTGTAAATCTTACCAATTCTCTAATTTTTTCAGTTGTGAGTTTAGTGCCATTTTGTGATGCTTTTCTCTCAGCATTTAAAATGCCAGTATAATACCATAAAATCTCTCTTGGCCTCCAAAATGTGTGTCTTAATATATAACAAAATAAAGGAATGCGTACATGCTGTTTTCCATTGAAATTAAAATCAATTTCATAAGGTATTGTGCCATATATTGTCTTGCATAAATCTTCAAACTTTTTGATTGGTGTTTTGGATCTTAAAAGAGGATAACCAGATAGTAGTTCTAAACGTTTTCCTAATAAATCACATAGTTCTGGACCACTCCAATGTAAATCGTCAAATTGTTGATGATTGAAACGATATTTGTCCCGATCTCTCTTTTCAATCTCTAAGAATCTATCACGAGGGATTGTAATGCAATAGTTAAGCAAATCAAATACACCTTTTACAGTGGGAGATAAGCCTTTGGCATCAATGATTAATTGAATGAAAGACCAAAGCCAATCAATTTCGAACTTTATTCTTTCCTGAATTTCTACATCCAAATCATGTTCCTCCAAAGTATAATCTTTCCGTCGAAAAAGGTCAAAAGAAGTATCGAATCCATCAAAGCTAAAAAATATTTTGCTTCCTTTTAGCCGCTTAGTTACTATTTGTAGCTTTTCGACAATCGGATTGGTAAGAGCATATTTTCTGAAAAGAGAAGGATCATGCGCTCTTTTTTGGGCACTAATTACAAAACTATCTAGGGCTGCCCTATTTGATTCTGTGAAATTATAAAGAAGCTCAAAAGAACGAAGTAAATATATAGAATGGCGGTCCTCGAAAGTCCTAATTTCCCTTGGATCTTCGGCTTTTAAAATATCTTTTAGATAAGCCCAAAATAGTCCAAAAGTATCGTCATCTATTTCGAAATTTTTATCTTGTGCCAAATCTGTTATAGTTAACTCAATAAAACAGGTAATAATGAAAATTTCCCAAGCCCGTATCATTGAATCCCTCAAAGAAAGCAAATTTAAATCAGATTTAACCCCTTTATCTTTTTGAAAAAGGAGAGTATATATCATTTCCATAGGAAACTTGTCAATATTAATCCTAATAGAACCTAAGTATTGGTTCTGGTCTAATAGTGGTATAATATCTGATAGTGTAGATTTTCCGCTTCCTTTTCTTCCAATTAAAAATTTTGTTGATTGGTTTATTATTTTTCCATATACCCGTGTTTCCACAAAGGCTTTTTTATATTTTTGGAAAGTTTCATAGTCATGCCAACGGGCCTTTGTATCTTCAAATAATTCATGAAATTCGGTTTGCCAATTTCGTTTAAACTCCTCTTGATAGGCACTGCAAACATCTTTAATCTCTTCCAGTATTGAGTCCATATCTTTTTTGAACTCTTTTTTGAAAGTTGGAGCACTCAATCTTCCGTTTTTTTCAGTAACATGCAGACCTGAGAAGTCAAAAACTTTTAGATGCTCGATGATGAGGTCATTGGGGACTGATTCAGGCATGTTTCCACTTACCATGATTGGAATCACTCTGAAAAATTTGACAATCTTCAGTACTTTACTGGTTATCAGTTTGTTGTTCTCTTTTGTCGGAAGTTGGTAATAGCCATTGGTCTTTTGCTTTTTGTATCTATTCACAATTCTTTTGTATTCATCATACACTCCAACGTTCTCATCTTGCTCTCGAACTTTGTCATGATAAGTTTTTGATAAAAATAGAATGGCAACATCTGCTTGTTCAACTTGCTCAATAAAAGCTCGTATATTTCCATGATGATGGTGATCTACATGAGTCGTATCAAACAAAACCTCATAAAGATTATCAGATTCTTTCCGCAAGTACTCAACCAAAAATTTGATTTTTGAATTTAAAGGGTAAGAGTATGAAATAAATATTTTTCCTCTCATAATGATTTAGGATTTGGGGAATGAAGACTATTGCGTGTAAAGGAGTAAGTATATACTTCTTAATCAAATCTTAACAAAAAATTTATCAAACGGTCAATTACTATAAAATTTACGACTTATAACAATGTGCCTTTATGTGGATTTTAACATGTACCGTTGTCGCGGGGTGCTTTTTACTTGGCCATAAAGAAGAGGTCTTAACACTTAATTATCGCAGGGTTTACATTTGTATCTGTGATACCATGTCCTACAAGAAGATTGTTAAAAACTCAAACTCTCAGAGGAATACAAGGTCTGGAATCATTCGATACCGCAGCACAGACAACGAAAAGTGAAAGATGATAATGAGTTGAGAGAAGTTTTCAAATCGCAGATGCGGGGTTGTACGCATGTATTTGTGCTGACAACGAGTGGCCTGCCTCGTAAATCCTACGTGCGGATGGAGATTGAAGTAGCACAAGAGTTGGGTAAAATAATAATTGCTATCCGTCCCAAAGGGAGCAACTACGTACCCCCTTTCATCAAAAAAGCCAATCCTGAATACATTTCCAATGACATTAGAACGGTGCAGAAGGCTTTGAAGAAGTAGAAACAACATTAGGTTGAATAGACCATATTCTCAGAAAGCCATGAAACAGTCAATGCTACGAATTCTGAGAAGGTAAGTTCATCCATTGTCCATTTTAAGGAAGTACACAGTTCGGGTAAATCTTGGTGAAATCGTTGATAGTTCTCAAAAATGTAGCTACCGTGAGGCAGACTTCGGGTAGTATGCTCACTCAGCCAATCACGCACCGATTGAATCAGTTGTAGGCTGTCGTTGCGGTGGCTTTTGATGTCTTGTCCACCCAAATCGGAGATGAATTGTTTGTAGCGGAAGCCATCTGTATCTAAAATTAGGTATTTTTTTTCCTTATGTGATTTTCCACCGAACTGTTGGCAACCCATGAATAGCCCCAGTTCGAGCGGCATATTGAAACGAGGAAGCCCTTGGGCAGTTTCGATGCGAGATAAGTCGTGGATGCCAAGTTTACATTCCCCCATCATGCGGACGATTTTTTGAATACGAATGTCGTTGGAATTATTGGATTCAAGAGCGCAACGAGCGATAAATCCACAGGCGTGGACTCCAAAAATCAGGGACTCAAAAAGGGGGTTATAAGTGGAATCAAATGGACAGTTGATAAAAACGCTCAGTGCGTAGTTAGGATTGGCTTTTTTCATCAAACACGTTTCTTCGACAAAGCCACTATCGCTTTTTCTACTTTACGAGCGAGGCTCTTTTTAACGGAGGGATTAGCTTTGTAAGGGTTACGCTCAACAGCAACACCACTGAATGGTTTCCCATCGGTTTTGATTTCGATAAACTGCCTCGAATCCGCATCTCTCAGAATATAATGCCCCGTGGCAGGGTTTAAAATCTGGCTACGACGACTTGTTGTTTTGGCTTTGACAGTACTCATAAAATCGCTTCATTTATTTTTACCAAAGATAACATTCGTTTTGCGAATAATATTTTAATTTGGTGAGAAATTTTGCAAGGACTGACTCCCGCACCCATGCCCCCCACCCACTACGACGTATTCATCTCCCGCAAAAGCCAAGACGCCCACTTGGCCAAAGAACTCTATGATTTTTTGACAAGTAAGGGGTTGAAAGTTTTTGACTCTGACCACAGCCTGCAAGAAATGGGCAATGCCGATTATAGCCGTGCCATTGACGAGGCATTGGTCAATACGGAGCATATGATAGTATTAGGTAGCTCCATAGAAAATATCAACTCTTCTTGGGTAGAAGCTGAGTGGCGTTTTTTCTTGAATCGTAAACGTTCAGGAAAGGCGAAAGGGAATTTATTCACAGTAGTTACCGAAAAAAGGTTAATTGATGAATTACCCCCGAGTTTGCAAAATTATCAGGTTATAGTATTAGAGAATGTCTATTTTGAGCGAGTGCTGGCGTATGTGAAACCTGCTACATCGCAAAAGGAACATATGCCGCCACCTGCGAAGCCAAATATTACCCCAACGCAAAGCCAATTAGAGGAATGGTTTCAGAAAGGGAAAGAATCTTACGCCAAAAATGATTACACAGAAGCGGTGAAATGGTATCGAAAAGCCGCTGAAAAAGGCCATGCTACCGCACAATACAAGATAGGTCAAATGTATTTTAAAGGCTTAGGTATAGAAGAAGATTATCAAAAAGCATTAGAATATTTTCAAAAATTAGTTGATACCAACAATCCGGATGGATATGCTGGTTTAGGTTATATGTTTTTTAAAGGCTTAGGAATGGCAAAAGATTACAAAAAAGCGATAAGATACTTTGAGAAAGCAGTCGAAAAAAAAAGCTCTGATGGTTATGTTGGGTTAGCACTTATGTATCTTCATGGCTTAGGTGTCGAGAAAGACTATGAAAAAACATTAGAATGTCTTCATAATGCAATCGAACAAAAGAACCCAGATGGATATGCTGGTTTAGGCTACATGTTTTTAAAAGGCTTAGGGGTTGAAAAAGACCATACAAAAGCATTAAAATATTTGGAGGCAGCCACGGAACAAAAAAGTTATAGTGGATATGTTGGCTTAGGTCATATGTATCTTCAAGGCTTAGGTGTAGAGAAAGACTATAAAAAAGCGCTTGAATATTTGGAGAAAGCCGCCGAACAAAAAAGCCCTGATGGATATGCTGGCTTAGGTCGTATGTATCTTCAAGGCTTAGGTGTGGCGAAAGACTACAAAAAAGCACTTGAATACTTAGAGAAAGCTGCCGAACGAAAAAATTCTACTGGATTTGCTCTTTTGGGAGGCATATACCTTATAGGTCTCGGCGTAGAGAAAGACTATAAAAAAGCGCTTGAATATTTGGAGAAAGCCGCTGAACAAAAAAGCTCTGATGGATATGTTGGCTTGAGTCGTATGTATCTTCAAGGCTTAGGTGTGGCGAAAGACTACAAAAAAGCGCTTGAATATTTGGAGAAAGCCGCCGAACAAAAAAGCCCTGATGGATATTTTGGCTTAGGTCGTATGTATCTTCAAGGCTTAGGTGTGGCGAAAGACTACAAAAGAGCGCTTGAATATTTGGAGAAAGCCGCCGAACAAAAAAGCCCTGATGGGTATTGTCTTTTAGGTGTTATATATATTCATGGTCTTGGCGTAGAGAAAGACTACAAAAAAGCTCTGGAATACTTAGAGAAAGGAAAGCAAGGTTCTCCATCTGCGCAAAAAATTCTCGAAGAGATTAAGAATACTTAGCTTTTACTATCAATGTAAACATAGTTTTATGCACATCAAACATAAAAACAATTCCCTCATCCTCGGCATCACGGGTCATCGAGATTTATTGGAGAAAGATTGGAAGGTAATTATCAACGGCGATAAAGTCGAGGTGGCGGGGGAGTTGTTGGGCTACGTCAAGGCCAAATTGCAAGCCTTGGAGCAAGAAACGCCCCACAAGCGGCTTTTGCTGCTCAGTGGCATGGCCGAGGGAGCGGATTTACTGCTGTGCTACGTGGCGCGTCAGCTCAAAATCGAGTACATTGCCGTCTTGCCCTTTGCGCCAGAGGAGTACCTCTCTCAGTTTGAGTCAGAGCCACAAAAGCAGCTTTTTCGGGAATTGCTCCAAACGGCAGAGGCAGTGGAAGTAGTCGCCCAATCGGAAGGCCAAGACCCCTACCGCGCTGTGGGCTGGGAAATCGCCCGTCATTCGGATGAGCTGATCGCCCTCTGGAACGGCGTGGACACGGGTTTGACGGGTGGCACCTGGGAGGTGGTCACGATGGCCCGCACGGGCAAAGATGCCGATGGACGGCGGTTGAGCTGTCTCCGTGATAAGCACCGTCAAGTATTTCGTTTGCACCATTTACTCACACCTCGCCAAAAAAATCCGTATCCCATTCCGCGTTTTTTTGATACTACTTCCATCAATGCGTTGTTACCACTCGGCACGGCCTATTCCTGGATAACGCTTACGGGCGGAATACCCAAGGAGTTGTCATGGTGGGGCAAAACGTGGCGCTGGTTTGTCGAATACCGTTACGGGTTCTTCAAATATTTTATGACCTTGCTTTTATTTACGGCGACCATTATTGTGGGAGGGATTGGTATTCATAGCTATGCCGAACACGCCGCTCACCTACCTAACGCTACCGTACACCACATTCCGTGGTGGGAGGCATTTTACAAAGCCATCAAGTTCAGTGCCATTTTCCCACCCCCTTTCGATTACGAGGCAAGTGCCTATTCGCCTACGTATGTGTGGGGCAAAGTCTTAGGTTTGATTTTCTTTATGTATTCGGCCAGCGTAGCGGTGGTGCTTCTCATGGGTGATACTGCCAGAAGAGTAGTAGTTCGCTGGCTATTTGGTCGGGTTTTTCGTCCGTTTAACTTGATTTTGGGCCTCAATGAAAAAAGTTTTGATGTTCTCACCGACCTACGTCTTCGGCGAGAATGGGTGGTTGCCCTTGAACACGACCACGACTCGCCCTACTACGAAGACAGTCAGCAGCAAGGGGCCATTGTCATAGGCGATGAGCCACAAGTGCCCGTCAAATTGAAAGACGTAGGTTTTCAGCGTGCCAAAGAAGTATATATCCTTGGCGACGATGACAGCGAAAACCTCCACTTGGTTCAACAAATGGACAGGCTGTTGGTGGAGCGTCAAAACCACTCGTCCCAGAGCACTTGGTACGTGCAGGTGCAGGACGCGGGCAAGCGGCAGTTTCTCAATAAGTTTACGCACAAACTCCCCAATGTCAGCATTTATTCGTTCAACCTCTACGAAAACATTGCCCGTCGTTTACTGATTCAGTATCCGATTGATCGTTTTTACCACAACCCATCCAACGACACCAGCCACGTGTTTATCTTTGGGTTTGGCAATTTGGGCCACGAAATCTTGCGCAATTGCCTCAAAATGGGGCATTTTGGCAAAGGACGAAAATTGGCGGTTCACGTCTTTGCCGAAGATGCCACCGACAAGCAGGCCACTTTTGCGGCCATGAATCCCTGCTTGGCCGCTCTCATAGCCCCCGATGCTATTCCTGCGGCGTTTGATAACGTGCTGGGACGTGAGTTGTTGGACGAAGTATTTGGCCATATTTCGTTGCATTTTCACAAATTGCCCCAAAACGATTTTTCCTTGCTCCACGACACTCAGCCCCTCTACGATGCTTTGCGGCCTGAGGGTATAGTGAGCATTTATTTTACGTTGGAAGATGAGTTTGCTTCGGCGGCGCATTTGAGTAGTTTGCTCGAACGCCTCAACGCCCTCCAACAGCAGCCGCTCAATGGTCAAAACCGCTGCGATGTGCAGGTGTTTTGCTACTACAATTTCCCCAACGAGGCAGAAACGGCCTTGGTAGAACGACGGTTCAACGAGTTGGCTCCGCACGTACCCGTGGTGTGTTTTGGCAATTTCCTCAACGAATGTTCCGCTCGTTCCATCCGTGACCGTGCCTTGGATCAACTCCCGCAGTTGGCCGCGCTCTACTACGACGAGGTCATTGACAAACAACAATCGTGGGAAGTCGAAGCCCCCGCCGACATCATCGAACGGGCAAAAGTGAACTGGCGTAGTAAAAAAGAAATGGACAAAGAATCAAACCGCCTTTTTGCCGACCACGCTTTTGTGAAAATGCGCCTCGTCTGGGAAACCATGACTTTGGAAGAAAAACAGCGGGCTACCGACACCACCACCTCCATTGCCCAAGAGCTACGAGAGTGGCTGCAAAAGGGGTTGAAGGATTACCAAGAAGTGGCAAATCTGGAACATCGCCGCTGGTGCGCTGAAAAACTCTTAGATGGCTGGATACCTCTCCTGAACGACCCCGCCGAAATTGCGGGAAGCGTTCAGCACTGGAAAAATGACAAACCCTTTAAGACTTTGGCTCGCTCGCAAAAGCAGCATTTAGACCTCGTACCCACCGCCCGCCTCGCCCAAATCGAAGTAGCCAAAGATACGAAGCTGATTGAGGGCATCGCGGCGTTTATTGGGGTGTTGAGGGGGAAACTTGGATAAAATAAAGCACCAGCCTCATCGGCTCTTATCCAAATATTGTTTGACTTTAACAACCAACTCTTGGATTGGATCTGGATATATCTCTTGATAAGCCAATATATTATGTTTATCTCTAATCCACGAATCAAGTGTAGGTTGGATGTCCAATTTCTCTGGTTGGTAACAAATAACCTCTTTGCGCTCATTGAGAGCTGTTTTGAGTTCAAGATTTACAACTGGTGACTCTTGACTATTTTTGGTAAGTACTAATACCAGTATTTTTAAAGCTTCATGTCTGATTTTTGCTTTAAGTTGTGGTTCCCAGTCTCCTAACTCCATACCCCAAGGGGCCATGAATACCGACATATTTTTTTCTTCCAACTCTTTCTTGATTTTTAACGCTAAATCTCGATCTTTTGAAGAATGGCTGAGAAAAACTTCATGAGTTGTTTTGTCAAAAATGCCTGGTTCATTGTATAAAAAAACTTTGTCCGAGTCTATTTGGGGATTAAAAACGGTAAAGCCATCAACTCTAACTTTAAAAAAAGTCTCAAATGAATATTCATCATCTTTTACTCTTTCTTTCAAAATTCTAAAATTATTTAAAGTATCTCTGTCGGTGTCATCATCAAAAACTTTTGAAGCTCCTAATACGCCCAAAGTATGAATTCCATGAATCATTACTACTCTGAATTTTGACTCATCATAATCATTAGGGAATGCTGAAAAATAGCCATAATCAAGTACTAAACTTTTAGATAATTTACCCTGTTCATCAATGATGTTCTGGTATTCAGATGTATATAGGTCGTTTTCACAAATCAAACTCTGAGCATCATTAGTATATCTAATTTTGGTAGGAGGGCTAAAATCGCTAAATCGCCTACAAGCATGATTATTAGGGTCTTTTATTATTTGATTCAATGAGGTATTATAATACTCATCACCACCTGGTCCACCCACAATAACCAAATTTTTTCTAAAATTATACCCTCTTATTTCTGTATTATGAGATAATTCTAAATGTATTCTTGCATTAGGATATCTTCTGGAAAGTAGTAGACCAATATTAAATATAGCATCTCGATCGCCCATCCCATCAATCAATGCTAAATTCTCATAATTTATCTGACCTCTTTTCAAGTCCTCAAAGTCCGTAGCTCCTATTATGGTGATTTCTTGGGTATCTTTTGGAAACCAAACTCTATAAAAAATTTCATGTAAGTTTTCCATAATTTCAATATCGGGTTCTAATAAGACCTTTAAAATATTTTATCTCTTTTATTTCATTTTTGATGAATATTGTATTGTCTGGCAAATCAGTTCTGAGAATTTCACCAGCAGAAACATAGCAATTTTGGCCAATATGTATGCCTCCCACCAAAATTGCATTAACACCCACTATACTACCTTCCCCTATTACAGGCGATGGCTCATCAGTAGTATTCCAATCTCTGGTTGGATTATAATGACTATGAGCAACCTCCCCCATAAAAGTCACTCTATCCGCTAAAATACATCTTTCAGGAATATGGCCCCCAATTATACAATCGTTACCAATCATAGATTTTCCATATATTTTTTTACCATATAACAATTTTACATTATTACCAATCCTACAATTTTGATACACAGTACAATAATCATCCATTTCAAAATTATCACCTATGATTACGTCACCTTCAACGATACAGTATCTCCCAATTTTAGCATTATCGCCAATAGTAGTAGACATTTTCTCATCTCCAACAATTGAGAAAAAACCGATGGATTTAATGCCAAAAAAATGGACTTTTTCTGTGATGTATGCATTCATGATTAAATTGATTTTAAGATTTTCTTGTAAATAAAAAAATGATTAGCCTTGGTGTCAGGGTGTGTTAAGTCATCATCACCTTCCACCGCAAAACCATGATTTGCTTTCGGGATCTCTGTAAGTTTGATATTATCGTAGTCTGAAATACTTCTTAGAGTAATATCAATGGGAACTATTGTATCATCTTTGCCATGAAAAATATGTATTGGAATATGACAATTATTGAATTCATCTTTTATATCAAATATATTTGCCTCATTAAGCATTCCAATACCATATCCTACATCTTCGTTTAGTACCCCTGTTTTCTTTATTTTTATTAAGTCTTCATCTGTTAGAGTACTGAATTTATCAACAAAATGAGCTTTTTCTTTACCTGCCACTTCAAACATATAGTCTAATACAGGAGCCATTAGGAAGGCTTTTTTTATAGGTCTTTTAAAAGAATTCAACCACTTTATTAATATACCGCCTCCACAGCTTGTACCTACCACATACAATGCCAAATCTTCTGTAAAACTGTTTCTCAATTGCCAAAATGCGCTTTCAATATCATTTAAAAGAGCTGATATAGTTAGGTTTTTAAATTTACCCTTTTGGCTTTCCCCATTATATCTGAAATCAAACCTAAATGACGCTATTTGATTTTCTTCTAAAAAAAAGGTTAAATCTTTGTAGAAACCCCACTCATCTTTATCTGATGGAATACCGTGGACGAGCAAAAATGCTGCTTTTATTTTTCCATTTGGAATAGTTAAAATACCAACTAAATTAGTTCCATCAAAACTTTTAAACTTGATTTTCTTTTTCATTTTTTGAACATTTAAAGATTTGCTAATTTGTATGTTTGCATCATAGAAATGGAGTCACGTTTATTGTAATAGAGTTTGTGTACTATATTGATACCTTCTTTATAGCGATTGAGTGCCTGTAATCTATACTTAAATAATATCTCTCTTTTAGATGTAACAGTACCCTCCCTTGTTCTGTCATAAAAATAGATAGCCTCCTCAATAAAGTCAAGTGTACTTATACCTTTGAGTAGTAAATATCGTAAAAAAAAGTCTGTTAGCTCTGCATAAAGAAAACTCTCATCGAAGCCTCTCAGTTGGTCAAAAGTTATCTTGTCAACCAACTGCGGCTGAATGGAAATAATATTGAGCAAAAAAGGGTCTTTTTTAGTACGAAAATATTGTTTGGCCTCCTCAAAATAGGGTTTAGGCTTGCGGCGAGTTACTGTTCCATTTTCAGATACGATGCACTCACCTATCACCATTGTATATCCTTCTGAGTGTACTATCAACTGTTCGATACAGTCCGCTGCCAAAGTGTCGTCGTCGTCCAACCACACCAACCATTTGCCTTTTGAGGCTGCCACGGCTTTGTTTCGGGCTGCTGAGATACCCCTATTTTGGAGATTAGCAGTTAGTACTATGGGCATATTTTGGTGGTTGTGGCATTTGGTCAACAATTGCTCTGTTGCCGTAGTTAAGGGTACAGTCGATCCATCGTCGCAAATCACGATTTCGATGGGTGCATAGGTCTGGTCAAATACGCTTTGGAGGGCTTTGGCGAGTCGGTCTAAATCATACTGATAGGTAGCAATAATCACCGACACCAAGTCACCTTTGGGATTAGTGCGAGACATGCTGTTCTAAATAGTCAAAGATTTGGTTAATGGTCAAAAGCTGTTCGATGTTAGATTCATCTATATGAATTGGAAAGTGTTCTTCAAGTGCCACCATGATACCAACATGGCCTAAACTATCCCACTTGTAATGGCGGCCCAGACCTGAATTTTCGTCCAAAGTTTCGGGCTTACATTCCAACACCACTGCAATGATTTCAATTACTTTTTCTTTCATGTTTCAAACAAATATTCGATGGATTGGATCAATTGTTTTAGGTCTATTTTACTACTATTGTTATAGCTGAACTGCTCTTTGGCTATCACCAAGTTTGGAATATAGTATGGGGGTAGTTTCTGAGTTAGATAAGCCATTATCTGTGCTTCGTTAAAATTATCTACGACTACAAAAGAAATAATTTTATTCCGATAAAAAGTGCTAATACTGGCATGGCAACCAAAATTACGGAGTTCGTGGTCTATTTCGCTCAAATCTACCCGATGCCCCATAACTTTGATTTGAGCGTCTTTACGACACACAAAGTACAAATTTTCGTTAATTTGTTCTGCATAATCACCTGTAAAATACGCACTGTATCGTTTACTTTCGTTTTGAATTGTTCCAAAAGCTTTGTTTTCAGGATTATTGAGATAGCCTTTGGCCAAGTAATCGCTAAGAATAATGATTTCTCCTAAGCTGTTGTCTTCGTTATAAGGCTGTAAATGAAGCCTATAACCCTCAATAGGGTTACCAATTGAAATTGTATTGTTGGCAAAATCTTTATAGTTTTCCTTTGTCAATTTAATGAATGTAAAAAATACTGTCCCTTCTGTGGGACCATACGTGTTATATATCAACAAGTTTGGGTTAGCCTCAAAAAGTAATTCCAATTGCGAAGGGAATAACTTCTCACCGCAAAAAGTAATGGTTTTAAGTGAGCTTAATGTTTCGGGTTTGAGTTGTTTGGCTTTACTTAGTACATCCACTACACTTGGAACGGAGTGCCAAAAAGTAATCTTTTTGTTTTTGATAATGTTACCTGGCAAAAGTTTTTCGGCAGGAGTTGCTACGGGTACGAGGCAAGCCCCCTTGCAGAGAGCGGTAAAAATATCGCATATACTCAAATCAAAACTTAAATTTGAGTATTGCCCCCAAACGTCATTTTCACCTACGGGATATTCTGTGGTACTCCATCGTAAAAAATTATCCAATCCTGTACGTTTCACCATAACACCCTTGGGAGTTCCAGTAGAGCCAGAAGTAAAAATTACATAGGCTATTTCAAGGTTTTTGGGCGACAGTAGGTGTCCAGATTTTTCTAAACCTTTAAAAAAGGTCTGAGGAGCTATTTGAGTCGTCTCATGCCTAATAGTTACTTCCGCAAAAATCAAATCAGGCTGAAACTGCGATATAAAATAATGTAATCGGTCTATTGGAGTCGTAATACTCACGGGACAAAAGGTAATCCCTGCGGTATAGGCTGCCCATTCGAGTACATAGGCGTAGTATGATTGAGGAAGTGCTATTAAGATTTTTTCGATTCTCTTTTGTAAGAAAAATGCTTGGGCGTTTTGCACATCACGCACAAACTCTTGATACGTCCAATCTCGATTTCTTTCACTGACGGCTACTGATTGGCTATTTTGCCTTAGTAATAACATTTGAATAAAATCAGGTATCATGATTTTTTGATTTGACGGAATGAATTAAAAAAGGAGTTTTTTTTGTAAGTTCAACAGCAATAATATCTGACGAAAGCGTTCCCCAATTGGCTGATTTTAACCAAAGTTCATACTCATCATTTGGACTTGTAGTCAAGCAAGTTTTTGTCAATTCAGTTTCCCAAGCCATCCATTGATTAAGAACTGGGTTGGGTTGAACGAGGTGGCTAAAAGTTTGGAAAGCATGATGAACTCTTATTTGATCGAAGTCATTTGGACTTGTCCGATTTAGTACAATTAGATCTTGACATAATTGAGTGAATTGGATTTTTGCTCTAATAGTACTAACCCAGTTTGTTCCATACCAAACTGACTGCTTATCTATTAACAAGAGATTAAATGGCTTGATAAGTGAAAAATCAAGGTAATCAAGATTTTGAATAGCGTCTTGTATGGATATAGCACCCTCTAATGCTTCTAAAACCACAAATGCCCGAGTATTGAGTTTTAGATTAATTGGAAATTCACGATTGATAATTATACCCATTAGGTGCTCTGTGTAAGCTAACCATGTACCACCACTTTCAATATCTAAATAGCCATAGCAATGGGGGTAGTTGGGCCAGTGCATAGCTACTTTTTTCCATTTTTTTGAATAGATTTCTTCTCGATTAATAGCAATAAAAAAAGAAAAGGACGGGTTTTGGGACTTTTGAATAATAGCTATACACATGCTTTGTGTTAAATTTCTATGTTAAGCGACTACTTTTGGGAGATAAGATACAAAAAACTCTATTGTATGATAGTATGAGTCGTTCAAAAATTTCCCCTCACACTCGCTTGGCTCTGCCGAGTGAGCAATATTCAAAGGCTTCAAGCCGTCATGATGACTTTGAATCATCATCACTCGCCAAGAGGCGAGCGATTACGGGAGATGTAATATTTTGATTTTTCAACTTCAAATCTACAAGATTACCCACTTTTTGGGTTATGCCCACCCATCATTACTATAATAATACCTTCAAAAGGAATTAAAGTACTTCATGCTCATATGCTAACTTAACCAAGTGTGTTGAATTTTTAGCTTTAAATTTTTTCATAAGCATCATTCGATATTCTTCAATCGTATATTTAGATAAATTCATTTCGGTGGCAATTTCATTAGAGGTAAGACCGTGTGAAATTAATTTTAATAACTCTTTCTCACGATCAGATAAAAAAATTTGATTTTTACGTAGATAATCAGATAGTTGAGGGGATACAAATAAGTAAATTGTATCAAAATTTCTTATGTTCATCGAAAACACTTCATAATTCTGCAAACTCGGTGGTAATTCATCAATTTTAAGCGTATTTGTTACTACTGTCAACAAATTTCCCTTTGCCTGCCCCGAACGCTTACGATTCAGGAAAAAACGCCATTCTGCTTCGACCCAAGGTGAGGTGATATTTTCGACTGAGCTGCCCATTACTATCAGATGCTCAGTATTGACCAATGCCTCGTCAATGGCACGGCTATAATCCACATTACCCATTTCTGGTAAGCTATGGTCAGCGTCAAACACCTTCAATCCCTTATTCGTCAAAAAATCATAGAGATTTTTGGCTAAGTGAGCATCCTGGCTTTTGCGAGCGATAAAAACATCATATTGAACAGTTTTGTAAATATTATTTCTAATTTTATTAACTTTTGTAAACAAAATATCTCGATTAGTAAATAACAGTTCCGTGTCTTGTAGATCATTTGCAAGTAATAACGAAAGGTTTTCATAAGCATAACCTATACCTGTGGTGTCATTAGTGCCTTGCTCAATAACTGGAAGCTTCTCACCAAAACTAAAATATGGTATATAAGGTATTTTAAAGAATTCAATAAGGGCTTTAAACCTGATTGGAGTGCCGTATTCTTCTGGCAGCCAGTCTTCAACCAAAGGGAGCAAGTCTTTGGAGAATCTTTCTAACCATTCTTGCCCTATCTTAAATTCTGTCAAATTTTCAAATCTGCTTGGAATTGGCAAAATGGAAATGTGGTATCGTTCAACGGGAAGTTTTTTAAGGGATGCGTTGATTTTCTTCCCCACTCGTAAAATTCCTTGTAAACTTTGTTCCGTTGCTGTAAAAAGTAGAACTACAATATCTGGGAGTTGTACCGTACATACGCCTCCAATATCAGTTACCCCCGTGCGGCTATCTACTAAGACAAAGTCGTAGTTACTCTTCCACTGTTCCCGTAGGGTTTCAATGTATGCTCCTCCTTCATGTTCTGTATAAAAGCTATTAAAATCGAACTTTCGGACATTGGCAAAATACTCTTCGTGCCTCAACCCAGCCGTAATCATATCAAGTCGCCCTTTTTGGTTTGACTCAAAGGGGATGTTTTGAACAATATCATGCCAATCAATAGGGCTATTTTCAGTATATTTTAACAATAAATCTACAATACCTTCTTTTTGCTGGAACTCTTCCAATGAAATATAATCTTTGAAAAAGTTTTCCAATCCAGGCGCTTCTAAGTCCCAATCAAGTATAAGGACGTTGTAGCCCCAACGCTTCATCAACACAGCTATATTGGCCAAAGCCATACTTCGCCCAACGCCTCCTTTATACGAATAAAATGTGACAATTTTTCCTTCCATATTATATCTAAGTGATTGACGGGCAAGCCCAAGGTTTTATATTACAAATGGATTTAACTACTGGAATATGGCTTTCAGCTTCGGTTATCCAATGCTCGGATGCCAAATCGTCCTGCCATTCTGGAACATGAGCCAATCGCTCAAAAACTTCGTTAGCAAGCTTTTTAATTTCTTTTTCTAAACTACGCGGTGGTTTACCACGGGGGATAGATAAATGAGGTTCGAAGTTGATATATTGAAGATAAGATGTAGAAGTATATTCGCCTCGTAATCGTATTGGAATCACAAGGCTTTTTTCAACCCCTAAATTAAGTCTTTTCTGTCTGTAATCTATAAAAGCTAACTCTTTTAAGCCATAAGAATCTGGGCTGAAATACTTGGGAGTCCAAAAAGAAATCATCAATTTAGAATGCAACAAAGCATCTCTAATCTTTGATTCCCAATGAGTTCCTGAGAGGATTTCGGAAGTGTCAATAAATATAATTCCCTGTTCTTTTTGAAAAAGAGACTCAAAATGATCTTTGAATGTTTGTAAAAACCATTTGTGAATCCAGTCTCTGGATAGGCTTTCGTGGCGGTAACTTATGAATACTTCGTATTTGTAGGCCATTGGTTCCTATTATTTGTGGGGTAAATAATTACAGTCTTAAAAATACACTTTTTAACAATAGTATTCAATAAAGTTACCGTGGGTCTATTGCAGCTTCAAAGGGGAAAGTGCTTATTTTAGTGACACCTTCATACAAAGCGATACCATAATTGCTCAAAACAAACTACTCTTATCTCAAAATCTTGAGATTATTATCACCATATCCATACTTCAAATACATCAGGAATGGCTGTAAAAGGTTAGATAGCTCTCACTACTCGCGTCGCAAATTGAGGTAGAAGATGGTAAGAAACTAATGGAGGGTAAGGATGGGTCCTATTTTGCCAACTTGCGCTCAACACTACATCAATGCTTTCATTGCCTCATCAAGCACGTCATTTCCAAAGCTATCTAGGTAAATTCTGGTCGTTTTCTCACTATCATGCCCCAACAACTCAGAGATTACAGCAGTAGGCGTACCGTTCTTTTTCTGAATAGTAGCAAAAGAATGTCTAGCGACGTAGGTCGTCAAGGGAACAGCTATTTCCAGTAAGCGTCCAATTTCTTTTAAATCAGCATTTGTTTGGCCGTTCACTTTGTGTACCCTATCATTGATTTGTTTAGCAGTCTTATGAAAATCTGATAAAATTGGGAAAATATAAGAATCATCCCCCAGGTAGTTCGTATTTTTATACCATTCTAAG
The DNA here is from genome assembly GCF_014195535.1 of Runella defluvii. GTDB lineage: Bacteria > Bacteroidota > Bacteroidia > Cytophagales > Spirosomataceae > Runella > Runella defluvii. The sequence goes on from NZ_JACIBY010000014.1 coordinate 47,630, forward strand.
ATAGTTAATGCTGGGGGAAGTAGTAAAATATTGAAATCCTCTCCTGTCTTTTGGCGGGTATATAGCAATCGTCCTCTCTCAATATTTTTCCAGCGTAAGTTAGCCATATCCACGAAGTTGATTCCTCCACAGTAGTAACTGAACAAAAAGTAATTTCGAGAATGAAAGAGCCTAGATTGAGTATCGGGGGAGAACTGCGCAATACTCATCATTTCGTCCTTTGATATAGCTCTTTTGCGTGTTTTTGTTCTGCGGTACTTGGCAAAGCTGAACTCTTTGAATGGATGGTAGTCATCTTTTACGAGTTTGTCTTTTCGGGCATAATTAAGAAGGGTATTAAATGTACGTAAGTATAAAAAAATGGAATTAGGTTGTAGTCCTTGAGCATCTAGCCACTCTTCATATTTTTTTAGGAACGAGAAATTTATATCTGTAAACTCCAAGTCTTTACCTCTACGATAGTTTTTTAATTTCAATAAAGTAGCCTTGAATGCATCCGCATATCCTATTTTATCCGCTCTTTCTTTCCGTTCTATAACTTCTTGAAAGTAGCTAAACACACTATAGGTGGTCTTCTGTTTTGAGCTTTGAAGTATATCGGTCAGTTCTTCAAGTGAATAGGCTCTACCTTCGTTTTCTAGGTTCAAAATTTCACGGTTAGCATTCGTTGTTATTGAGTTGACCCTGTATGTGATTTCCTTCGCCAAGGGATGCTTTTTCTTTGGTAGTTGAGTTTTCTCATCCCACATATCACTGGCACAACTCAAACCTATATTCAAGTACTTGACTTTTCGGTTTTGAATCAGGCGTAACATGATCGGATGCTCGCCGTTTTTAAGTACTTTTGAAGTAAATAAAATTACTTTTGCTGTCGTCATAAAAGTGTAATTGCTGGAATGCAAGGGGACGCTTCCTTTCCCCTTGGTTTAAACATGGTTTAAACAAAAGTAATAAAAAAGGCCAACAATCAACAATTAATAGCAAATAAATATTTTCCATAATTGTTGATTATCAATTATTTATAATTTATCAGAATTTTCAAAAAACTAAAACAAATAGCCTGGGGGGCAAGGGGTCGTGGGTTCAAATCCCGCTATCCCGACAATAAAAAAGCACTTACGGTTAAAACTGTAAGTGCTTTTTTTATATTAACTATAAAAAAAATTACTTCTTGAGTGTTAGCGTAATGACGCTATAGGCAGGAATCGTAAGTTTTAACACTCCTTTGTCGAGCTTCGCACCTGCAAATTCCTTTACTGTGATTTTGTTGGGTTGTTCAAAACTATTGAAATCATTGATTTTGGCAGAAGCGAGTATCTGACCTGACACTTTTGAAAACTCGTCACCTCGTAAGTTGATGGTTATTTCGTGCGGCTTGCTGTAATCAATATTCGTCAGCGAGATTGTCATGGCGCCAGCGGCATTTTTTGAAGCAGAAGCAGAAACTGCCGTCAATTTTTTTCCTTGAAACTCGTAAGATGGCGATTCAATGCTGATAGGTACCAACAGCGCATCTTGGTGAACGTTGTACATTTTCATCACGTGGTACGTTGGGGTGAGCAACATTTTCTCTTCATTGGTTAAAATAACCGATTGAAGCACGTTGACGATTTGGGCGAGGTTAGCTCCCCGAACACGATCAGCGTGATTGTTGAAGATATTGAGCGTTAGACCTGCAATCATCGCGTCACGCATGGTATTTTGTTGGTACAAAAACCCAGGATTGGTGCCAGGTTCTACGCTGTACCAGCCACCCCATTCATCGACAATCAAGGCCACTTTTTTCTCAGGGTCGTATTTGTCCATGATGGTGCTATGTCGTGTCACAAACTCTTCCATTTTCCAAGCCTCATCCATGATTTTAAAATACTCCTGCTCGTTGAAATTAACAGAAGGGCCTTTGTCAGTCCAACTAATGACAGAATAATGGTGCAACGCAACCCCCGAAAGCATGTTATGAGGAATGTTTTTCATCAATGTCTCTGTCCATTGGTAATCGCCGTCACTTGCTCCTGAGGCGATTCGATACAGTTTGCCAGTGTTGTTCCAGTCGGCCATAAATGTGGCGTATTGGCGGTAAATATTCGCGTAATACTCAGCGGTCATGTTTCCACCGCAGCCCCAGGCTTCATTTCCGACTCCCCAAAGTTGAACATTCCAAGGTTTTTCACGGCCGTTTTGTTTACGAAGCTCGGCCATTGGGCTACCCCCTGGATGATTAACGTAGGAAACCCAATCAACCAAATCTTTGACTGTTCCGCTCCCTACATTACCTGCCAAATATGGTTCGGCTCCAATACGCTCGCAAAGGTCGAGGAAGTCGTGCGTACCAAAGCTATTGTCTTCCGTTACGCCTCCCCACCAAACGTTTACCATTTTAGGGCGTTTGTCTTTTGGACCAATTCCGTCTTTCCATTGGTATGTATCTGCAAAACATCCCCCAGGCCAGCGAAGGTTGGGGATTTTGAGGTCCTTTAAGGCTTGAATGACGTCGTTACGAACCCCTGCCGTGTTAGGAATTTTTGTGTTCCCTTCGCCTACATAAATGCCGCCATAAATGCAACGCCCAAGGTGTTCAGCAAAATGCCCGTAAATGTGCTTGTTGATTTGAGTTTTGGCTAAGTCACTATTGAGCGTAATTTTTGTCTGGGCTATTACGTCAAGTACCAGCCAACAGGCGACCAACGATAGTAGTACTTTCTTCATTGATTTACTGAGTAGTTAGAATATGGTTATTTTTACTATTACTAAGTAAAAATGATATTTTCATGATTCTATACCCTGAATTCAAGAAGATTTATTTTTTTTACCACTTCTCTAGGGAGAACCTAATTTGCTTATCAAAAAAAAAAAAAAAAATGAAGAAGACAATTTGTTGGGCGCTACTCATGGGTTTAGGTGCGTGCCAAACGCAGCAAGGTGAAAGTACCCAAAATGATACCACCAAAGTAGCGGAGGTACCGATTGTTGGCGGTGATCTCGACAAACACGGTTGCAAAGGCTCGGCAGGCTATACTTGGTCGTCGGTAAAAAATAATTGTGTGCGATTATTTGAGCAGGGTGTTCGCCTTAACCCTCAAGATACGACCTTAAATCAGACGGTTTCGGCCTTTGTGATTTTTGCCGATGATGCCAAAGAAAATGCGGGAGAGGTGGAATTGTTTTTGCCAACACTGGCAGACAGTTCCATTATTTTGTCGCCACTCCAAGATAACGGTGCAGGAACTTGGGGCAATGGAAATTATCTTCTAACGCAATGGAAAGGTGTATATACTTTGGAAGAAAAAAAGAAGGTCTTGTACCAAGGCGGACGCTAAAATAGCCTAACAAAAAAGCCTCAAAACAGTGCGTTTTGAGGCTTTTTCTTTCTTTTGTGATCCCGCTGGGACTACATAAGAACCATAGTTAAAACACTTTTAATCAGATGTTTAACCCCAAAAACAAAACTATGTATCTTAAACTTTTCTGAGAAACTTTTAAATTAAATATCAAAACGACGATAGTTGATGCCCGTCGATTTATACTATTTCTATGTTTTCTCTATTGAACTTTTACTCCCTTGAGCCTTTTTTTGTTGTATTTGTACTTATTGACATCTGACGATAGAACGTACAAAATGGTTTTAACATCTCCATCTAGCTTATACTCAAATGCTGTCCAAGGGTTGACGCTTGTGAAATAAAGTGGTGGCTCGTCTTTGTCAAATGACAGATACAATCCAATAAACATTTCGTTACTATCTTCAATGTATTTGTCTAATACGCCCATAGTATTAGCTCTTACAAAAATTTTGTTGACTACATTTTGTTTTTTTACTTGCAACTCACCTGATTTTATATCTACATTCTTGGTTTGATTACGCGTTTCCCATTCAAACCCTCTTGTATTTAGATACTGTAATTTCTTTATATCTACTCCATCATTTGTCCATTCGGAAAGTTGGTTTGGGGTAACATAGATTCTTTTACTACAAGAAGCTAAACAAATAATAAAGACAACTGATAATGTTGAAAAAACTCTCATATAAATTATTTACTAAGCTATAAAGTTGAAAAAATATAAATTTTATTAATTAGTTACTTTCAGGTAAACACCTTCATTGGAATACTTGTCTAAGTAGATTTTACTAATTCCTGTTCTTTTAGCAGTTAAAAAACGATTTTTAAAAGTAGAATCGTCGGCTACGGGTAGCTTGCCATTGATTTCCCATTGAAATAGTTTAAAATCTGAGCAACCACATATAATTATTCGTTCGTTCATTTTCATCTTAATGGTATCACCAATTATACTTTTATTGTATAAAAAGTTTGCAAACTTTAGTGATTTTACTTGTTTTAATTTAGGGTTTGTATAAAGTAATTTTTCTACCTGACCAAGCGAGTCTTCTAAACACTCAATCATTGCTTTATTTGGACTACCATGCTGGATTGGCTTAATATTTAGTAAGTCATTTGATAGTATGAGTTCATAAGACTGGCCTATATCTTCATTTCTAACTATCATAGTTGGCTTTAGGTCATGCCAAAAACTTCCTCCTTGAATTTCTTTAATATCATTGCTTATAGGTAGCTCAGTCATTAAATCCTTTTTATACTCGAAATACCTTCTAAACCAAAGCGGCTTATTGCCAGAGGAACCTCCGTAAGGGTTTTCCCAGATAATCACAAAGTTTTGATTTTCCTGCTGAATGGCAGAAATTCGATGAAAATATCTCTCCGAACTAACTGTGTCAGATAAGATACGCTTCAAATCTCCATCTACATAAGTAAATAAATCTAAAACAGTCAAGTGTTTGTTATCTTCTATCTCCCTATAGACCCCAATTTCGGTACTATCTCTATCATGGTCAAAATCAAAGCGATAAATAAAATCAAACAGGCTGTCTTTTGTTGTATTAGGAACGACTTTTTCGCTATGAAGTTTACTATAGATAAGTCTTTTCAATTGCTCATCTGTAAGTTCTTTACTGTCACAGCTAATTAAAAATATACCTAAAACCAACACTAATAATTTGTGCATTTTATATACTTGTGTATGAAATTTGTTGAATTTTATTCAATCTGAATGAATGATTAAATTGATACGTCACTTCGACTATAAGATAATATTGCTTGCCACTTTTATAATCTTTTAGATGAAATCCAAGCTTTCTGTTTAAACCGTCATTAGAAATACGAGTTATTTTTAAGTATTCCTCTTTCTTAGCAAAAATCCAATTTTTTACCCTTTCACCTATAAGATGATCTCCAATCTGCTTATCAGAAATTAAGTCTTCAAAATCAGATTCCTGAGCTACTCGAAAATTTAAACGTTTGTTGTCTCGTTGTCTAACATAATAACCCGAGTACTCATCATTGAAATAATATTTCCCCAATAATTTACGACCATTGTCATATTCTGGTGAGAATGATTTACGTCCCTGAAAATCTATTAAAAATTCTGACCCATTATTGTATTTCAGAAAACATAAATCTAATGAGTTAGGACAGCTAATTTCAAAACCAGACTTCGTATTTATAAATCTATACTGTGTGCCGATGTACTGTGCATAAGTTACTTGTAAATATAAAAGCAGAACAACAGTTAAACTGATTGATTTCATTAAGAATAGGTATAATTGTTTCATTACTTGTTGAATAAACCATTTACTAAGTCAGTCGTTAAAATTCCGCATAAAAAAGCATATTTGCAAACCCATTTGCCTACACTCGGTTGATGGAACTTACCGCTATGCCTACTTTGAAAACTACACTTACTGTCCTTATTACTAAGGGAGGGGTATTTTCATGTACTTACTCTTAGTTACTGTTATTGTTTAGGTGAAACCACAGCAATATTTTTAACCCGCTCTTTTTCTTCGGACAACTGCACTATCTTTCTCAGATACTCTATTTCTCTATCCTTTGCTTCCATCAAATCTCTCCTAACTGTAACGTATTCAGAATCGTAAACAACAGCTTCATTGTATTCTAGGAGGTCATTGGTCGTTACCCCTAAAATTTGAGCTATTTCAGCAAGTCTTTTTGAGCGTGGTTGTGAGCCAGTATTTATCCAGTTGTTTACTGCTTGCTGTGTGATGTTCAATCTTTCTGCAAGCATAGCGTCTGTCATGCCTCTTTTTTTAAGGTATTTTTTTAGATTAATTCCAAATTGACTCATGGGCTAAAAGTTTTACAACTATTAATTGTATTTACAACTTATAATTGTTTTATTTGCAAGGCAAGTTTTAACAGGCACAAATTACCAAAAATATGGCACAAGAAGCAAGTACAATTGAGCAAACGGTAACGCGTCCAACAATCAAGCAACGGCTCTTGATAAGACTGGGTGAAGCAATTGAAAAAGTAGGCCCAGATTGGCGAAAAGAATTGGCCTCTTATGATCCTTATTTCAATACAAGAGAAGGCGGATTGGACTATGAGGCCGCATCTAGGGCCTTAAAAAACCCTAATCGTGCTGATGTAGATAGAATTGAGCGCGTAACTATTTCGATGGAAAGTTTGGTGGTCACAAAAAACCAAGTAGCATAATTATGAATCTGCAATTGTTACTTTCACCTGAGCAAGCTGATTTGATTGCTCGGTTCACACAGGCAGTTGAGCTTTCGCAACAGCCTCAAAAAAAATGGCTCAATGAAGACCAAGCGGCTGAGTATCTAGGGGCTGTCTCCAAATGGACGCTTCAAAAATGGCGGAAGGAAGGAAAAATTCCTTATGTGGCTGTAGGAGAGATATTTCGCTACGATCCAGATGACCTTGATAAGTTTATGAATAAAAACAAGGTCGTTTCCTTCAACGAAGCCGAAACAAAAATTAGACGCAAAAAAGCAGCATGAACTATTATCAAGCAAAAATGAAAAACCAAACTACCCCCTCTGTCGAGCGCCCCGTACATTGGACGTATATAGCTGTATGGTTAGCTCTTTTATGTTTGCCCTTTTTACTCGTATTCGGGTTTCATTTGTCTCCTGCTTGGATTTTTGTTTGGCTCTTATTCCTGTTTTTCTAAGTGAGCAAGAAACGAAAAGTAATCATTTTAGGGGCTTCAATATTGGGTTCAACGCTTTTGAGCCGAATAGTTAAGCCCAAGCCTAAAACACCTAAACCTGCGCCCCCTCCCGATGAACCCGAACTCTTTATTTGATGTGATGCTTCACAGTCGAAGTGTCATCGACAAAATGCGTACCGAAGACCCTGGCCTCGGTCAGAAGGTAGAGCCTACTGAGTTTCCTGCAAGCGAAGTATTTGAGGTATTCGACTTTCAGTCGGAAATCTACAAGAAAAGCCATGAGTACCGTTTCAAGGCCCCGAAAGGAATAATGCCATTGAAAGGGGAGCTGTTTAAACTCCTGAAAGACGCGTATCGCCGTAGAAAAAACGAAGTGGTGACAGTAGAGTGGCCCAATAGCCGCCTAAAATCCGCCGCTGGCCGCGATGCCAAAGCATACATTCAGGCAATAGATACTATCCAAAGCCAAAAACTCACCGACGAAGCATTAAATTTCTTGGTCAAGGCCAAGGAGCATTTGAATGGCTTTTTGGCAAGAATAAAATCTGAATCTGTTATTACCCTTTCGAGTGATTAAGCCCTCTACTTACTTAGAGAACCCTATGGTTATGTCAAATCAAGTAAAACAGGCAATATTCGAGTGCCATACCCTTCTTTTGGAGGGCTTGGCTTGTGTGGGCGATACAAGCCAACAACGCCAAAAACTCATGGCCATTGCCCGTCGTTGCAATCAATGCAAGCTGCTTGTGTTGAACTGGATTGAGTCCTATTTTTTGGAACATCCAATGCAAAAAGCCGAGCTGCTTCCTGAAACTTTGGTTAGCCAACAACTCAAAAATACCCTTGAGGAAATGGAAAAAACCGTAGTGGATGGACAACGTTCTAAACATCTTAGCGAGGCTTTTTACCAACAAAAGGCCGTCAATAAGCTCCTATTTTTGGCATATCAGGCCAAAATACCCGTATTGGAATGGCTTGGGAATTATTATAGTAACGCAAATGCACACGAGAGCGTTGTCGAAGTCGTTGTCTATCGTTGCCCCAATACACACTGTGACTTTGAAACGACCAACAAAATGGCCTATATAGGTCATGGCCCGAACCGTTGTTTACGAAAATCAAACCAGCTTAAATCTGCCTAAAATGGATAAGATTGAAGCTGTAGTAGTCTTGCCGAAATAATTGGCAAAAGGAGTCGGTCACAGATTTTCCTATCTGTGTTAACAGTAGCGAAGGTACGAATTTTATTGTTAATAGTCAAGTAGTTATCGTAGAAAAAATATGAAAAATACCCCAATTTCAGTAGGCATTTTTAGTGCCATTATGCAGTCTGAACGTACTGGCACTAACCCGACAAAACCATCGTTTTCAATGGGAAAAACCAAGGAAAAGTTGGCCGAGTTTTTTATGAGGAATGAAGAAGTTCGTACGCTTTGCGATGAAAATAAAAAAGAGTACCCGCGTATGCACCAGTCGTTACAGAGCACAGGTTGGCAACTGCTGATGTATTACATGAACAACTGGGGGAAATCGACGGCAAGAAACTACGAAATCAGAATTACCTACAGCTATCTACGTAGAGCCTTCAATGACGGTTGCTGTATTGCAACACTAAAGAACCATATCAATAAACTCCTACGAATGTACAAAGGCTTTATTACGGCTAAACACCGTGGCGGATTAGGTCTAAAAGACCAAAATACGGCCTGTATTGTACTTAAAATAGACCCTACCGTTCTACAATTTAAGGACGAACGCCACAACGAAGCCGTAAGAATAGGGCAACTAAGCGCAGAAGAAGCCCGTAGAATCGAACAAGAAACCCTCTCAAAGCAACGTGCTGCTTGTGGTAGTGTAATAGCCGCAAAACAAGCCGCAGAGGACAAAGCAGAGCAGCGACGCCAAACCCCTTCTTCAATTGCGTCGATTTTTCAATCCTCACTTTCTGACCTCTTTAAAAGGGAATAAGCTAATTTTTTTAGGTAAGTACCTGACTCAGTACTGACTCAGAACTAATCTGTACCTGTCAGGACATTTCAGTAACAAAATAAGGTCTTTTAGGATGGTCTTCGACCTTCAAAAATTGAAAAATTGGATTTTTCCAATGTTTCAGTTCTGAAAGAAGTACAGAAAAGTACTGAAATGTGACGACCCGTTCGGAATCAGAACATGGGGATGGGGGGCGCGCGGCCCAAAAAAAATGCAAATAATTTTATAAGCACCTGAATATCAATTATTTAAACCAAAAAAACGCAAATGACACAGACTTTTCAACAACCAGTAGAAAACCCGTATGATACAGAGAATAGCCTTTTTGCTTACTCAATTTATCATCAATGGCGTGTCTCCAAGACTGAGGATAAAAACGTCTTGAAGTACTACCTAAAAAAGAAAAAAGACCGAGAGTGGGATTCGGCACCCAACGAGGATGAGAGACTACGATTAGAATTGGTCAGGTCAATAAGGTTCCTCAACAACAAAGTCAATGGCCGCTACGGTGACAATAAAATCACCTCTATTCAGGTCTATTTCAACGACAATAAAGGTGGTACGGTACCAGAGGAACAGCCCAATCTACTTCTTTGCCGAATGGACGTTTTACAAAATGGCACTTTTGATTTTATGCCGAACCGTGAGATTGTTCCCGAGAAAAATATACAATTCTTGATGGATATAATGGCAGGCTGGCAGGAAGTAATTGAAAAGGCATACAAAAAATGACCTCTCTAAACATTGGATATAAGAGCCTCACGCAAAAGGCAATTATACGAATCCACCCCGAAGACATCACCCAAATTTATGCAACGATTAAAAGTGTGATGTATCCCCCTGTCAAAACGTGGCATAGCGATGAATCCTACAATAGAACTACTGAAAACATCCTACGAATTGAGCCTTTCAGGAAGCTGATAAACGAACTTCCGAAGTGGGAAAGCTCCCCTAAACTTTGGAAAATAAGCCCCAATCAAACGGGCATGGACGTAAAGATAGCAGTTGAGCTGGCCATCGTTATCTTTGAAATCTGCGAAGCCTCTAACTCTCCCGAACTACTCCGATTGAAAGGAAACGTTCAGGTTCATTTGAAAGAGAATTTCAACATTCAGTTAGAATCTACAAAGCACATATTGAGCTAGAATGAAAACGTACCGATTGGTATTTGCCGCCTTGGTGTTGATAGCACTCATGTTTCACTATCATCGAATCATCAACACTCCGCCCTATTTAGGGGATATTTTGGCCGTTGAACGCTCCGAAAGCTCCTCCGAAATTAGGGCAATCATTACCGCCGAACACGCTCAAATCAAGCTCTATTTTTCAAAGAGCCACCCCGTCAGGGTCGATGTCATTGCCCAAGACTCTATTGGTCGCCCATTACAATCGACTCCCCAAGCTGTCCTCAAATCCATCCCTGATTCACTTTTTACCAATTATCGACTTCCGTATCATGAAAACGAACTGGAATGATTCGCAAGGGCTATTTGACAGCCACGCGGCAAGGAAAGAAAAGCCCGTCGTGCCCAATTATCCGATTGTGAAGCTCGACAAAAACTACAATAACAAGTTAGCCGCAACCTATTGTTTTTTCCACCTCGTTGTTGATAGTGAATTTTACCAAGTGGGGAAAACCTACGAAATCCAAGTCCTAAATAAGCGGATTTTGGATGCCACTATCGAACAGAAAATCATCTACCCCTACCACAAGCTCACGGATACCGTTGCCCGAATCGACCGAGGTGTAACCCTGCAAGAATACCTCAAACAAATGAACGAAGAACAACGAGGCCGTGACCTCACCCTTTTAAAGTTTGCACTTATTGTTTTCTTAATCCTCCCAAACAAACAATGAAACTAGGTACTTCTGATATTACCCTCAAAGATATGTTTTGTGGTTGCGGTGGTTCGTCAACAGGTGCGGCCAATGTGGATGGTGTACGCGTAAAGTATGCCATGAATCACTGGAAATTGGCCATTGAGTCTCACAATACCAACCACCCTGACACTCACCACGATTGCGCCGACATTAGCGAAACCCATCCCGCTCGATACGACCAAACGACGGGGTTGATAGCATCACCCGAATGTACCAATCACTCGCTTGCTAAGGGCCAAAAGCGTAAAAATCTCCAACAAGGCGAATTGTTTACCAACAAAGCCATAGACCATTCGGCCATACGCAGCCGTGCGACGATGTGGGACGTTGTTCGTTTTGCTGAAATCCATAAGTACGAGTTCGTAGTCACTGAAAACGTAGTGGATGTGCGCCACTGGACATTGTTTGAGCCTTGGTTGAAAGCCATGCACGCGCTGGGCTACAAACATAAGTGTGTTTACCTAAACGCAATGTTTGCCCACGGAAATGGCATTACTGGTTTTGCTCCCCAAAGCCGCGACCGTATTTACATCGTGTTTTGGAAAAAGGGCAACAAAGCCCCAAATCTCGACATTCGGCCTCATGCCCCGTGCCCCAAGTGTGGAGTAGGGGAGTCGTACCAGTCGTGGAAAAATGGCAATGTAGCAGGGAAATACAAGCAACAATACGTTTATCGTTGTTGGTCTTGCAATGAAGTAGTAACGCCTTTTTATTATGCGGCTCTTAATTGCATCGACACGACAATACCGTTGATACGGATAGGCGACCGAGAAAAGCACGGCCTACGCCCACTTTCTGAAAAGACGGTGCAACGTATTGAGTTTGGCTTAAACAAGTTTGGCCTTAGACCTACCATCATTGACCAATGCAATCAGCATGGGGCCATCACCAATCGGATACGAACCGCCGATGATACCCCCATCAATACCCAAACCACCCGTATCAGCTCCTACTTGTTCAGCCCGTTTGTGTTCAACATGAGCCATACGAGTTCAAAGGGTACGTTTTTTAGCGTTGAAAATGAGACTCTTTTTACTCAGACAACGCAAGAAAGTGGTGGAATCATTAGCCCAAATGAATTTATCATGGCCAATAGGAATAACAATAATCCTATGTCATTGACTGACGTTGTTCCGACAATCACTACTCGAAACAATAGCACATTTTTAGTCAGCGAAAATGCTATTTTAACGATGCGTGGCGACCGCAATTTTTCAGGGCTTACCGACGCTCTTCCTACCCAAGTGGCCGCAGGGATTCAAAACTACCTTGTCGGAAATCAGCCTTTTATCACGACTTATCACGAAAAGCCTCAAGCGGCTTCACTCACCGACGCACTTTATACGGTCGTGACGAAAGATAGCCATTCATTCATTGAAACGCACGGGCAACTGAAAGTGGAAGACTGTTATTTTCGGATGCTACAACCCAAAGAAACCGCCGCCGCCCAAGGCTTCCCAAGTGATTATGTGATACTTGGTTCAAAGGAGAACCAACAAAAGCAAATCGGGAACGCCAATCCACCGCCTACGATGGAACTGCTTGTAAGACGTTGTGTAGAATCACTTTCTTAACCTTTTTCTTACCATGGCCACTACCGACAAAAAAGGCGATGCCCGCAGCTGCAAAGCGGGCACTGCCTCCAAAAATGATTCTTATTTTGGTGGAAAAGGGCAAGACGGGGTATTTCATACGATTATTAACCAAATCCCGCCCTGTGATGACTATTGGGAGCTATTTGCAGGAAATGCCTCTATTTACCGTAAGCTCAAGTACAAACCGAAACGGTGTTTTTTGGTTGAGAAATACCATTCCCAAGCCAAGCGATTGGCCAATAACTTGGGCGTACCTTGTTTTGGTTTCGATTTTGTGATGGTCAACGTCCTCAATGGATCCATGTACAAAGATGGCACCTACGTAGTTTGGGGGTCGGCTTTTGATGTGCTGGAAATCATGCGTCGGGAATACATCGACAAGCATAATTCATTCTTTTTTATTGACCCTCCTTATATGCTTGGAACTCGTACTTCAACTAACCGATACAAGCACGAACTTGCTGACGAAGAACACCAACAGTTACTTGACTGGCTAATAACGTTCAAAAATGCCAAAATGGCCATTACGACCTACCCAAACGAGACTTACCAACAGAAGCTCCAACAATGGAGAATGGTTGATTACAAATCGGTAACGCGTAGTGGGGAAGTTAGAGTGGAGCATTTGTACATGAACTACCCGTCTCCCCAACTTTTACAAGACCCGTCCTACTTTGGGGCTAACTACCGAGAGCGCGAAGCCTACAATAAACAGCAGCGTAATTGGTTGCGCAAATTCCAAAATATGCCCCCCGCACAGCAACAAATCATTCTTTACAAACTCTACAATCACTTTAACGATACGTACACAAATGCTTAGACTTACATTTTTCTTCGAGGATTCACATATCGAACTTGATTTCTCAGCAGTTATGAATTTCTTCCATTTTTATGGGCATGAAATTCACCAAGTATTGATGGTCAATGATTTTCTAATTGACGTATTCAAAAAAATGCCCACAGCTCAATTCAATAAAGGATTTACGGAGGATTTTAAACAACACGCCCTCCAATGTCTCGAAAGGAATAAAGAGAAAATATGCCTTGTGATGGATGACTTTTTTTTAGGAGGCGACCACGAACGTGCGAATGTTTTCTACGAAGGAGTTAAGCGACTCAACGAAGGGGAAGACTTGGAGACAGTCAACGCTTTTTTCTCTCAAAAGGCGAAGGAACTCCGATGAAACCTATAACAGTCCTTTGGTTTGGTGGCGGTCAAGACTCGACCGCCCTACTGTACCTTCTGCATTTTTCGAGTACGTGGAAAGCAAAGTACCTGGGCACGTCTGAACTCGTCGTCATCATGTCGGATACTGGAAATGAGTACCCAAACACCTACGAACACATTGCTGAAGTATCGTCTTTTTGTAAGGTACACGACATTGAGTTTCATTTCATCACCGCCGATATGGGATTTCATTCGAGTACGTGGCATAGTTTACAGGCCCAATTTGAGAAGAACCAAAACATCATGTCGGTTGCCCTGCCCAAAAGCTGCACTGATAAGCTCAAGATTACGGTTTGTTACAACTTCCTCGAGCAACTCCTAAAAGAGCGGTACGGGTTTACGGGGAACCGAAAAAAGGCTTTTTATGAGTATCACAAAAAATTCGGAAAACTCACCTGTATCATTGGGTTTGCCAAAGGGGAAGAGTCAAGGCAATTAGCTCCCGAATACGTTCAATTTGAGTTATTTGAGGAGTTTAAGCCCCCCGAACCAACGATTCCAGTTTATAGGAAGGCGACAATAAATCAAGTTTACCCACTGATTGAAATGGGGCTTGACAGAGCCGATTGCCAAGAAGTAATTCAATCATACGGGTTTAAGGTGCCTATTCCTTCCAACTGTATGATGTGTCCTTTCCAGTCGGCTCCCGAACTGATCTATTTGCACTGATTTCACCGAAATATGTGGGATTACTGGGTTGTTCGTGAATCGGAGAAACTAGCCAAGAATAGCGACAAGGCGCGAAACTTGGCAGTAAAAGGCAACAAAACACTACCCCAAGCCTTACGAGAAGCCCAACAAAAGTTTGGACATTGGTCTGACGCTCAACTTATCAACTACCGACAATCGCATGGCCATTGCGTCAAGAGCCGATTTTAATGAAAAAGCCAAAACTCCCCAAGTCAACATCCATTGACGATTCGATAAAAAACCTAAAAAAACTCGAAAAACTTTATTACCCGATGATGTTCAACGGAGCAGGTGATTACTGGAATCAGCTTGTAAAAGCCGAGTATGATTTCTTAATCAGCCAATGCGAAAAGTTTATCATTCACTGTTTTCGGGCAAGTACGAAGTTCAATAAAAGCTTTGTGAGTCGAATATGCTCTATAATCATTGAATTTAGTATTTATGACCGAGACCTTGATTTGGCACTTTATTCATCATTTGGCAATAATAAGTTCCTCTATTTTACCCTAGAAAATTTCCTTTCAAACAGTGAGCAGTTTGAGGGTGAAGAACTAAAGACTAGCAACCATTTCAATGAGTATAGCTGTGTATTATTGGTGGAAAGTTTCACTTGCTTAAAAGAGTACTTTGATAAGCTAAAAGAACACTCAAATTGAGAACTCATGCAACCCAATCAACCGCTAGTACCTCAGATTGAAGGCACTAGCATTTTCATCAAGGTTTGTAAAAAAGTACCCCACTTAACCCTACAAAAAGCCAATGAAATACTTGAAAAGATAAGCAACCGTGAGCAAACCCACAAAAAGCCAATAAGGGCGTATAAATGCCCAAGATGCGGCCTGTTTCATCTAACCTCAATGACGCGAAAGCAATACAAAAATCAATTTAAAAAACGCTTCAAAACCAACAAAAAAATGGAGAATACGACTAATCAACCAACTGTGCTAGTATCAGAGGATAATTCGATGAACATCAAAAATAAGGAAACTTGTAAAACCTGTAAACATTTCGGCGCTCAAGGTCGCTTTGGCCTAGTAAAACACGAAGGTGAAAGTAGGTTTTGTTCTGCCTATCTGTTCTCAGATGAAGACAATGAAAACTTTGTTTCTATGCCTGATTTTGTAGTGACTTTTGGTAACATGAACGGAGCAAAAGGATGCTTACGAGTAAATGAAAACTTTGGATGTGTTAATCATAATCCAAACTTTGATGATTTATAGTTAAATCAAAAACCAATAAGATGCAAAAAGACAAAATCACGATTACGAGAAAAGAGTCTCGTAAAATACTCTCAAAGTACAGCGAAGAGCTTAAAGAAAAAGAAGAGCTAGTCCGAGAAATGGTTGAAAATGGAGGGCTAACCGTTGATGATGAATTGGATGAAATCATATCATTGTGTATTCAAATCAAAGCGATTTCGTTGAAAAATGACGCTTTTCTTGAAGTATGGCAAGAGTTTATTAACCAACCCTACATCAGAGATGAAATTTTTACATAAAAATTTATTAACGTTAAAAAAAACACAAAAATGGAGAATACGCCCACAAACCCAACTGTCTCAGTATTAGACAATGATTCGACTGGAAAGCCTATGTTTTTCAAGAAATGTGATGTAGTACGATGCACAGAAAAAGGCACTACAATTTGTCAAGGTTGTCACCAAAGCCAAAGTGAGTTTACCTATTTTGTGATTAACAACCTAAGTGGCAAGCCAATGGCTAGTTTTCGTAATGTTGAAAAACGAGACGAATACCACGCTAAAATGAAACCTTCTGACCAAGAACGGTTTCGTCCCGATAAGGTCACAATCAAATTTTTGGATTAATCCTAAATGAACAAGTGTCATTACACCAATGACCCGAAGTACGGGAAAGTCTTGATACCGCATTGTTGGGGTGTCGTCATTTCAGGAGATATGACTAGGTGTACCTGCCGAGATTACCCAAAAACAGTAGCTCAATTTGAACGCAAGCAATTTAACGAGCTTCTCCAAGCCAAGGACAAGGAAATTGACAATTTGGAGAAAGAAAACGTACGATTAAATCGAATTATAAAAAAACTGTTGAATAAAAAACGATGAAAGCACTTTGTCTCAAAGACTATGGGACTGACCAAACCAACTACGCAACCTTGGTCGAGAATGGAATAAAAACCCTTGAAACGCGGACTTGGGCCACTCAGTACAGGGGCGACCTGCTGATAACTTGCTCAGCTTCATCAAAGTCTGAAAATGCTGGTAAGGCGGTTTGTGTTGTAACCCTTTCAGGCTGCGAGGAAATGAAACAGGAGCATGAAGAAAAAGCCTGTATTAAAACCTACCCTAAAGCAAAAGTTTGGCATCTGGAAAACCTGCGTTTTTTGTCTGAGAAGTTTCCTGTCAAAAGCAGGTTGTCGCTATTTGAGGTTGAAATCCCTAGGGAGGTAGCGATGGTGTCAGCAAATCAAAATTCTGATTTTACACTTACTGCTTTTCAAGCAAAAGGTTTTGCCGAACGAGGTTTTAAAATACAACACTGCTTATTTTATGATAATAAGTTCTTGTTTTTAGATGGTGGTATTTGGTATTGGGAAGACGGATTTGCTGCTTGGATTGAGTTTAACCCAATCAATGAGTTTGAGAAAGAATGGAGAATCCTTGGGAAAATAACTCAAAAGGAAATAAATCAGATTATTCTAAAGTAATAAGGTGCCCCACTTGAGAGTGGGGCATTTTACGTTTTACTCATTTTCGGGGCTGGATAAAAAAGCCAAATGTCAATCTTGTAAAACTCACAAAACGCCTTAACCGTGATTCGTTTTTGATTGAGTTCCTTCCTTACCTTGGCCATCCGTTGCCGTGCATAATCGGCACTTTGATAAATCTTGCCAGTCAACAATTTCTCATTGACTTCGTCGAGCATCCATTCTTCTACTTGTGACATCTTTCTACCTGTGTTTTGGGTTTGCTATCGCAATTTGCGAAAACTCAAAGCCCCAAAGAAGCCTTGACATTACTAAAGTTTTTTCGGGTTAACGTATATAAACATCCGTAATGATACGTAACGATTCATAATGATACGTAATGAATCGTAATGATACGTAATGGGGGTATTTGCAGACCATGTATATCTATCCCACCTTTGTTCGACACAATGAATTTATCAATACAAATGGATTCATCCAAGCACCCTTTATTAAACGAATCATGTTCGGAAGGACTCACTTTGAGGATTGGCCAAACCCTTCGTACTCTATTAATTCAGAAAGCAGAGGTAACCAAAAAAGCCCTGAATGACGTAGTTCGCGAGGCGTTGGCGGAGTCAGTTCAGCCGACTTATAAGCCCTATCAGCCATCGCTAAAAACGGTGGTGCCAGGGCCGTCAAGACAAAAGAAGGCTCTTGATGCTTTCAATAATCCCGATGTTATTCATGCCATTCAGTCGCTTGCAGCGGGTATTGAAGCTGGCAATATCGAAACCGACGCGAGAAGTATTTTAGAGTATTTTATCTCTTGTTTCCCTACCCAATGAGACTCATCATCATTGACGAAAATTACCAAATTCTCGAAGATTTTGGAGCATTTACGGTCGAAGAAGCCGAAGTATTTTTTATGGACGCCATGACTGCCATTCAATTCCGAAAAGAGCTAAATCAAGTCGTTGTCCAAAACGAAGTGCAGATGCGGCTATTGATGGATACGTTCAACAAAATGGGGCTTTTGCATGGCAATCCCGAAGCTATTCAGGATTGGATGCGCCCCTACATCTCCAATGAAATCCTTCGATTGAAAGAAGAAAAGAACCTCTTTGAGCGGGCAAACGCCAAACTTGACCACTACAAAGAACGCGCTTGGTCATGGCTCAAACTGAGCTTTTTCACGGGAGTAACAGGATTTTTCAAGCGATTTGTCACTAAAAATAAATAACTCGCCATGAGTAGTAGTTTCAGAAATTTACGCGACCAGTACCTTGGCGTGGTCGCCGAAGAAGCCCTTGACGTAGCCAAGGAGGGAACAAGGCGCGTATTTGGCAATATTTTCGCCAATAAACCTGCCGAGTTACCACCAGCAAGGCAAGTTCCACCACCGCCCCCCGACTATCAGCCCCAACTACCACCAATGGACGCATCATCCCAACCACCGCCGCCACAGGCACAGCCGATTTATTACCCGCCACCACCCCCACCACAATACGGGGGCTATCCCCCTGCGTATCCGCAGTATCCCAACTATGGGCAATACGCGAGTGCCTTACCACCTGCTTATATGCCCCCGCCCTTGCCCGCAGTCGAAAAGATTGACGAGGATTCGCTCCGAAACATTGCTCGCTGGCAAGCTACGGTTGACCTTAAATACGTACAGGCCATTACGGGCTTTGTTCGTAGTGCCGTTGGGAACATGGCCGCTGCCAATTCGATGGTAAAATTGGTAGAACGCTACGAAGATGGCGACCAAACCCTTTCCAGCGAAGACGTAGAAATTGCCGAACGAATGCGAAAAGCGGTCGATAAACGGCGTGAAATCGAAGCATCTGGCAACACCGTTTTGGAAGATGAAGATATGCGCAACATCTACGAAGAGATTATTTTCCGTGAAATGAAAAATAAGAACGACCGTGGAGAATTGCAGTTGCAATCATCATCAAGTTTTCGCTACAACTACCTAGCCCTTAGTCTGCTTGCCATTGGTGAAACAGGTAAAGAAGTGATTTTTGATAAGGTCAAAGGCGTAGTGAGCGGAGCTAAAAACAAGTTACAGCCTAAAAAGAAGTAGGAATGAATCCAAAAGGCAACATATTCCTTGCTTTGGGAAAACGAGACGTAGGGAAAACCTATACTACAATGGAGATGGCCCAACGCGCCCAGGACAGGGGCAAGGTTCAAAAATCATTGTTGGTGTACGACCATACCAATAATTCATCGTACAATCAGTATGACCTTACGCCCGTGACCATCGAACAGGTGATGTACGAGTTGCCCTACCTTCGCAAGCCTTTTCGGTGCATCATTCATTACGATGACATTGATCATTTTTGCGAGGTGGTCAACCTGTATTTGTCCTTGTGCTGTATTGTGTTTGACGATTGCGGGGTTCTTTTTAGGG
Source organism: Runella defluvii (assembly GCF_014195535.1). GTDB lineage: Bacteria > Bacteroidota > Bacteroidia > Cytophagales > Spirosomataceae > Runella > Runella defluvii. Next base: position 67,102 of record NZ_JACIBY010000014.1, read on the forward strand.
GCAACTTGACGATTCCGAAAGAAAAGCTCCTGAAAACCCCCAAAAACAACGGTACGGAACTGTTTTTTCAAGCTCACCGACTCAACGAGATTTCCCCGTCATTATTGGCAGCGGCCAATATGTATATCATCAAACAGACGGTGGAAGATTTTGACAAGCTACCCCCCAAGGTGATTTGTCGTCGTGAGCTAAAGTACTTACTAGAACAGTGCGTAGAAGAAAATGCCAGACGGCCAGCAAAAGAAAAGTGGGCCACACGGGTGTATGACACTGAAGAAGACGAAGTGTGGATTCCTAAAGTCGTGCATGGTCAAGAAGACTTTGAAATCATTTCGGGAGAAGATTATTTCCCTTTTTCTCCTAAACGTCAAATGCAACTCAAAACATTGCATGAATTAAAAGCGCGAATACAACAACAAACCAGAAAATCCTACCAACATGATTAATATCTGTGATTACGAGAAACTGTCAAAGGCTGAATTGGTCGAATCAATCAGCGAGATGAGACGCTTTGAATCAAGCATCCTGACCAATCAGGAAGAAACCCTTCAAACAGAGGCAACTTTTTCCTTAAATGGAAACAAACTAGCCACTATTGTATCTGAAATGGCGGCAGCTTTCATCTTGGAGGAAGTGCAAGAAATCATCAAAATGTTGAAACAAGAACTTCAAAAACGTCACTAACAATGAATCAGCAAGAACAACTCCGCCAAGCGTATTTTCAACCTCAATACGCTCCACCAGCCCAAAACCAAGAATACCACGATGTTGGTGCGTCAGGGCCGTCTATTGCCACTGTGGTTTTTGTGGTATTTGTCGTGGTAGGGCTCATGGCCGCTGCCTTTTGGTTTGGCTTTTTAGAGCCAACCATTAAGAAGCTCCAAAAGCTACTCATCAAAGACGAAAAAGCCACAAAGGACAATGTTATTGAAGAGCAAACCATTGAAGAACCCTATACGCCTATCATTCAATTGACGCCCAGCGATACCAATGAAGAGACGAGGGAAGAAGAGTTTGACATCGACAAACGTTTTGTGGAACTCAATGATAAGCATGGGTTATTAGAAAAATCGTACTTATCAGGTAAGGGTTTAGCCTAAACGGGGATGCCCGAAGATAATTAATAATCATTTAGACGGATGAAAAAAGGCTTGTATTGGTGGGAGTATGAAGATGCAAGCGGGCTGCAACGCGGTCAGCTATGGCAACGTCTTACCCAAGCAGAACAGGCCGAAATTGTCCGTCTAAATGGGTATCGTAAGCGTAAAAAGATACCTAACGCTGCCTTGGAATACCTCAAATCAGTATTTCCCCTTCCCATCGACCGCCGCGACCTTCTGAGTATGTCCGAATACGAGCGAAGATGCGGATTTGGTAAAGGGGAAGTCCTAAAACTGCTCTCTGACGAACAGCGGGAACACCTTGTCAATCTTGGCTATCGTCGTTCGCAAAAACTCACTTACCGTGCCATGCTTTATCTCAAATCACTAGGCTACTACTAACATGAACATCAAAATCCATTTCATTGGCGTACTACTTTTTGTACTTGCCATCGTCGTTTTTGCAGGTGCCTTAGACGACCTAAAATACTATGAGTTTGAGTATTTTAACTTACAAGAACTTTGCTTGTCTGCGTCGATGCTTTTGATTTATTGGTGGTTGGCAACTATTGTCATGTCAGTGGATCGTTTGTTTGAAAAATTGAATGAGAATGATCAATTAAGGGAAAAAGAAATACAAAAAGACATTGACTTTGCTCGTAAAGTTCACGAATCCCTTAGAGAGTATCAGTCGATAATTGATAGGTTAAAATCGGAAATTTCGAGGTTAGAACCGCCAATTTCGAGGTTAGAACCGCCGTCTGAGGCTTATCAATCCAGAATTGATGATATAGAACAGCAATTGTTGGACATTCAAAACAAAAAATAACACTTTCAACTAGCAAAACACAATGAAAAATTTAACCAGTTTAGTCCTCGCATTTATTTTTAGTCTGCTATTTCAGCAAGTAGCTTTAGGGCAAAACAATGCCGTCGAACCGAAATCAAAAGTCAATAAGATTCTACTCGAACGAGAGATTGAACGAACTTTGATGAACGGAGAAATAAGCCGCGACGATATCCAATATTGTTTTGAATTGATGCAGGCTTATTCGGATTTATCCTACCAAAGTCCAAGTTTACCCGCTAAAATCCAAGAAACTCAAACCGACCAAAAATGGATTGATTGGGTAGATTTTAACACAGGAATGGCTGTTTTTCTTGTCATATTCCTGATTTTGAAAGGTATTGAGTATGTAGAGAAAATGGCAAGGAAGAAGCGTACTAATTGCTCTTTTGAAGATACAACATACGAAGCATTAGATTGTTTATTGGAAGAAGTTAGAGAAATAAGGGACAACCTAGATGAGTTAAAAACTCACAAGTCTCAAGAATAATTGAGTATCATTTTTTCTGTTATGTCAAATAGCCCATTGACGATGTTGATGGGCTATTTTGTGTTTGATTAGGTCGGTCTGTGTCGTATTAGGTCAGGCAAGGCTTTGGGCACTCGTATCTTTTCAGCGTTTATACGAAATGCCCCTATGTTTTCTAAGCCAATTTCTAGTGATTTTATCACCATCAAAAGCCCTGACCCCGAAAAAACATTCGAGTTGTTGGTCACAACCTATATTCCAAAAGGTTTTGACCAAACCTACGAAGTAGCCGAATCGTTTGTGGACAAGGCTGTGCCAAGCAAAATCTTTAAAGCCTTGTGGGAGTGGTGTGTTTTTAACTTCGTTTACGAAGAAGACAAGGAAGGTATTGAGCAAATCAGGCTACCAAATCGAACATGGGCCGACCGAAACAAAGGTGTTGACTGTGAAGATTTTGTTATCCTGAATGCGGGTATTCTACACAACTTAGACATACCTTTTTCGGTACGCATGGCCGATTATGGCGAAGGTTGGCAACACATCTACATTGTGGGGGATAATGGCGTGATACTCGACCCCGTAAACCCAATTTTCAACAACGAACCTAAAAGTCTAAAACGGGTTAAAGACCACCGCTTTGAGAAAGAAAGTAAAACCCTTGGTAAGTTTATACAGTACAACTTTGAGGAATCAAGCCAACAAAAGCCCATTGATTTATTGGCCGATTCTCGCACGAAAGGATTCTTTGAAAAGCCAAGCCCTGAAAGCGTAAAGGCACTAAATCGTTTTTTAAAGGCCAATCCTAACCAATTGGTTGTGATGTATCATGGTACTTGGGCTAATCACCCAATTATGAGCCAAGGGTTAAAAACTACAAAGGCCAATACTCGCAGGGGATATTCTACGGTAGGTTTTGTGTATTTAACCCCCTACCCCAAATATGCTGAGTCATTTGCCCAAATGGCCTATCCATCGGAGCCGATTACGCTTTATAAAGTAGTTGTACCTGCACGATTTCTCAAACCAGACAACGACCAAATCTATTTCAAAAAATCGGCTGGAATCCAAATAGGTGATACCCTTGGCGACTCATTGGTATTTGCAAAAACGGCTCGCATAAAAGGTGATATTCCTCCTTACATGATTTCGGAAGTAGGCAAAACCATCAAAGGACTTAAAACCAATTTTTCACTTAAAACAAATACAATTATGCTAACCGCAGCACAAAAGCGCCTCAAGCGCGTAAGCAAAGCCGCCGACAAATTAGTAAAACAGGCAGGCAAAAAAACCGTGACCTTAAAGGTCAACGTACTTAATCGGAACGAGGCTATGAAAACGGCTTGGGAAATGGAAAAAGAAGGCGATTTGGTGGCTTCACGCACCATCGACGGCATGAAGAAAAAGAGTAGCACAAAGACGGCTAAAAAAGCTACTGCCAAGCGCAAAACAACCTCAAAAAGAAAGTAATCGACACTTTCATCTTCTTACTTCCATGAAATTCAAAAAGCTATGGTTACTATGGATGCTGTTGGCATCCGTAGTAACCTACGGTCAAACAACCGTTCAAAAAACAATTACCCGTACCGTCACTGTTGAAGTCGATACCAATGTCGCTTCTAAAGTATGGGTTCGTGAGTATATCCAGCGCTTTAAACTTACTCCAGTACCACCGACTGAGCAGGTGCCACAAATTAAAAACCCGCCAACGGGCACTGTACCAGCAATAATTCTCCCGCCAACTCTTAGTGAGACTCCCACTGTTAATCAACAAGTAAAGTACATCGTCAACGGTACAGGGAAATCCATTGACTTCAACGACCCCGATGGAATATCGCCCAACGTCAAGCAACGTATAAAGCTATTCGTTCAGGGCGAAAACGGTGTTGATGCCGTTCGTTTGGTGTTTAATTGGGGCGACTATAACCCCAGCCAAGGGGTCTATAAAAATGAAGGTCTTATAAGGGCAATTGCGTGGGTTCAATCGCTTCGGCCTAATAATCCCCCCAAAATTCGCTTACTGTTTGTTCCTATTTTACAGGGCAATGATGGGCGCATTCCTCGTGAGGAAATTCAAGTAGATGCAAACGGAAATTTAATGGACTGTACCTACAATTCGTTATTCACGACCGTTCCGTCGTACTATTCCTTCAAAGCTATGGTCATGCTTAACGATTGTTACGATGCCTTGATACCGTTTTTGGCACAAAACTATGCCAACGATATTGAAGTGTTGGAGCTTGCCGCAGGGCAATCGGAGGAACATGGTTTGCCATATACGGCTCAAGGCGCGGGTTCCGATTGTGGTACATATAGCGGCATTGGCGATTACAGTGTTTGCGCTCGAAATGCTTTTAAAATGCAATACGGGCATGATTTACCAAATGTAGGAGTGACTCAAGGGTACAATTGGAACATGAATTATTCGGACGTTCACTATCGAAACGCGGCTCTATTTTGGGGAAAAGGTGTTTTTGACGTATGGGATAGGTTTCGGGCAAAAGTTAAGCAGCACAGCAGTTTCGCCGTTGGGGCGGTTGTGGCTGACCTACTCAACGACCAGGGAGCCAAATGGGTTTTTCATGGGTTTGCCCTGCCTAAAATGATAGAAAAGTGTGACTATTTTTATCACACGTACAACCTTTCGTCAAGTGAATGGCACGGAAACTTGTTAGGCACCGACTTATTGGAGGGTACTCGACCACAGCAAATTATTTCTGAAATAGAATATGACCCACATGACTGTGGCACTAATAATGGATTCGGCCCCATTGATGAGGCGTTTTGTGAGCAAAGTTTGAGCAAGATAATCCAGCATGGAGCGAAGGGAATCCACTTTTCAATGGATTGGGACGAAGGACAAATACTGGCTTGGAAACGAGTCATGGGCAAAGTCAAAGCCAAGAACCTGCAACCCATTTCCCGAACGAAAGCCCCTACTATTGAGGTCAAAGCCAGTGAGATATTTAACTCAAGCTATTTTCTTGACCAAGCATGGCGTTCTCTTGGGAACAAAACCTCTCTACCTTTTGAGGCCAAACCAGTCAATATTCGATTGATAAATGATCTTTTTTAAAGCAGAACAAAGCTACAAAAAAGCGGCTTAACTCGCAGATAAGCCGCTTTTTTGCCCTAAAGCCACGCAAAATGAACAAACAATTTGAGATTAACTTTGGCAGTAAGCAACTAGGCAAACTACCTGCCAACATTTACACCGAGCGTGAGCGTTTTATCTTGGCTCTTTGGTCGAGCCTCTTTGCCGAAGGAGCGTATAAAAAAGGCAAAGATGACGAATGGCTATTGCAATGGGGTGTCAAGCAAGTAAGTGACTACATCAAATCACGTTACGAATTGACTTCAAATTTGCTTGAGAAAGAGACAAAAATAGTCAACGAGAAAGAGCATAATTTGCCTGACCGCATACAGGTAACATTTAGCAATAAGACTACGCTCACCTTTGACCCTAATAACTTGCCTTTTTTGGTCGAAAGTATTGGAGGCAAAGAACTGCTTTTGACCAAAGATGATGGATTAACCCCCTACAATAGCACCCTAATCGCATTTTTAAAGGTTTTTGCAAGTAAAGATGCTTTACGACCTGCGATGCAAGGGGCGTATTTTGATGTTGAACGAAGTGCCGTAGTGGCTACCGATGGACATCGTTTAATTCTTATCGAAGGTCAACCCACTATGCAAGGCTTGTTTTCGGTAGATGGTAATGCCAAGCCTATCGACGAACAGTTTCCACGTTATTACGAAGTAATTCCAGAGAATAATAAATCAAGAGTCACCCTAGAAGCCAAAGAACTCATTCGTTTGGTGACAAATGCCATCAAAGGTTTAAAATCAAACGTTTATAAGCCTATAAAACTGGTAAGGGTTGGGGCAAACAGACTGAAAATAATCGCCGAAGACCTTGATTACTCCTATGAAAGCATTCAATATACACCTGCCCAATTTGAAGGCAAAACCATGCCAATCATCGGATTTAATGGCAAGTTGATGCTCGAAAACCTCAAAGCATTTGTCAAGTATCACGGCTCAGATAACAAGAACCCCAAAATTACCTTTGAAATTGAGGCACATAACAAAGCCGTAATAGTGAATTACAAATCAGTTTTCGGGAAAACCATCTTGTTAATGATGCCCCTTCAACACTACAACTATGAAGACCCCGAGGAATACAAACAAGAAGCCAGCGGCACAACTCCTAACAAAGCCCTTGCCTTGAAAGTGGCCATTGCTAAAGCCAAAATTGCCATTGCCCTAGCCATCAAATAACCGATTAACAAGCCATGTTTAACAAAGATTTTTTTCCAACCCCTAGAGCGGTCATTGAAACGATGTTGGCAGGGGTGACAGTCAAAGGTAAAATCGTCTTGGAGCCATCGGCAGGCAAAGGCGACATTGTTGATTATCTCAACGAGGCAGGTGCAAAAAAGGTCGTCACTTGCGAAATCAACCCCGACCTTGCTAGGATAGTCGCTACCAAATCAACGTTCCTGAAGCCTGACTTTCTGAAAGTTGACAGAACCGAAGTTAGTTTTGTGGACATCATCGTAATGAATCCGCCATTTTCAGCGGATGAAAAGCACATTATTCACGCCTGGGAGATTGCCCCTGATGGGTGCCTTATTTTGGCATTGTGTAACTACGAAACCCTACGAAACGACTATTCAAAAGACCGAAAAATACTCAAGCAGCTTATCAAAGACTACGGTTTTGAGCAGAACTTGGGGGATGTTTTCGGAAATGCCGAGCGCAAAACGGGCGTAAACATTGGATTTGTCCGACTCCAAAAACCTCGTAAAAGCGACGAAAACGAGTTTGAGGGGTATTTCGATACCGAATACGTGGAAGAAGCACAAGGCAATGGCCTGTTACCGTACAACGAAATCCGTGACTGTGTCAACCGCTACGTCGCGGCTGTCAAGCTCTATGACAACGTTCAGGTCAATGCCGTACAAATGGGTTTGCTTATCAAAAAGTTTAGCGGTATGTCTAAGCTCGTTTTCACACTTTCAGAAGACGGAAAAGCCAAAGACCGAGAAACGTTCAAAATCGAACTCCAAAAAGCGGCTTGGAAGTACATTTTCAGTTTGATGAAGCTGCAAAAATACACCACTTCGGGCGTAATGGCTGACATCAACAAGTTTGTCGAAACCCAACAACAGATACCTTTCACGGTCAACAATGTGTACAAGATGCTTGAAATCATTGTCGGAACACGAGAGAGCCGCATGAATAAGGCCCTTGAGGAAGTATTCGACAAAATCACCAAGCACTATTCCGAAAACAGGTACAGCGTAGAAGGCTGGAAAACCAACAGTTATTACTTGGTAAACCGTAAATTCATCATCCCCTATTTTACGGGCGATGATAAACGTTGGCCAAGTAGGGTTATCAAAGTTACATGGAACGGCACAGGAACTAACATTGTGAATGACCTAACGAAAGCCTTGTGCTTTTTGACGGGTAAAAGTTTTGATGAAATGGGGGATTTTGACTACGTAGATAGAGTGCCAAGCAATAACTACGGCAACATAAAAACCAAAATCAAGCCATTAGGTAACACCGCTGACGGAGTGCCTTTGTGGGGGACAAAATTCGAGTGGGGATTTTTTGAAGTGGTACTTTACAAAAAAGGGTCAGGGCACTTTACGTTTTTGGACGAGAAAGTATGGGCAATGTTCAACCAAAAAATCGCCCAAATTAAGGGGTATCCTTTGTCCGAGAAACCCAAAGAACGCCCAAAACCAAACAATCCCGAACCGCCCAAAACTGGATCGAGTACCACTCAAAAAGCAGGTGCTTCAGCTCCAATTCAAACGGCACCCATACAGCGTTTTGGTAGTTCAGAGGTGGCAGTTACCTACAACCCAAAACGGAAAGGCATTGAAATCGTTTTCGGGAGAAATATCAGCATTGAAGAATTACGGTTTCTCAAAGCCAATGATTTTGAGTACTCAGCTACCAATAAGTTTTGGTACACCATGTACAGCCCCGAACTTTTCAAGCAGGTCAAGCAGCAATTTAACCTCCAATAACAGCAATGAAAACCAAAAGAAAATACAGAACCCTTGGGCTAGTTGAACCAAAAAGGCTTTCGAGTTTTGATTGGAAGAAGGCCATAACAATCATAAGCCCCGACGAACGTCTGGACACGGGAACGGGCTTGCCACCTGTCAGAAATCAGTCTAAAAACGAGGGTAAAATCTATGCCAAAGCGATAACGATACTTTGGCATGAAGGGAATGGGAAATACAATGATGTCGTATTTGATAGCGGGAAGAGTCTTTTTGAAGCATTTGAGGCTATTTATAGGTATGAAATAGACAACATTTTAGAAATGGGTGAAGATCCTTTGGATATGGCCTATTCTAAAATGAAGCTAAAGGTACTTTTCATGGATGGAGAACAAGACGAATTTAGGGCGGACATTTCACCTGTGGAGTTTAACCCTTACAATTTTAGAAGCCTGCACGAATTTGTAGTGGCCGCTTACGGTAGTGCCATTGACCCCAACTATGTTTATAACTTCATGGGTTTTGTCAATCCCAACTACCAAAATGAACCCAAATGGAAGCCCAATCCCGAAGCCGTAGCGCGGAAAAAAGCCGAAGATGAAAAGAAGGCAAACAGTTTCCGATTTGAAGGCGCAAACTACCGAAAAACAGCAGACCTTAGCCGTGAAGAACTCATCAAGGTGATTCGTGAGGCATTTGCCGAAAAATACCCCTATGCCAAGTTATCGGTTCGTCAGGATAACCGAGGCACAGGTACGGGGTCGATTGATGTCAAAATTCTTGATATTGGCTTTAATCCTTTTAATGATGAATTTAAGTCTTGGTTAAAAGAAGGGAATACCAATTATAGCACTTGGGATAGAGACGATTATAACCGTATCAAAAGTTATTATACGCCCAAAGCGTTGAAAGTGAGGGATGATATGAGAACGATTTTAAGTTCTTACAACTTTGATGATTCCGACTCACAAAGCGATTATTTTCACCGTCGTTTTTATGGGGATGTGGAAATGGAGCAAGGCAACCACCTAAAGCTATATATGCCCGAAACGGCTATGGCACAAGGTATTTTCAAGGACGAAGCCAATACAAAAGAATGGGAGGCAAAAAGAAAAGCTAAGCGCGAGGAACGTAAGAAAGATTTTGTGTACTCCTACGGTGATGTGGTTGTTTATACGGTGAATTGGCGAGGAACTGGAGGGAAAGACGAATACTGCTTAATCAGTAAAGTACCCAATGGGGAGAGCCGTTTTAGCCTTGATTATGATGTTTGGGTATTAAGAGAGGCTAAGACTCCCGAAGCGTTGAAAAAGGCCATGAACGACGAAGCAGAGTTGAAGCAATCGCGGTATCAGAAGAGTAAGCGTAAGAAATTTATTGGCGTGGTTTACATCAATGGTACTCCTTATATCAAGTACCAATACCTCGAAAACGTTAGGATGTCGAGCATTAAGCCCATCGAAGGCACCTATACCCATTGGTTAAAAGAAGAACAAGCGGCTAAAAATGCGCCAAAGCCCCCAAAACCAGAGCCTAAACCTAAGCCCGTAAAAACGGAAACGGCCAAAGCTCCTACGGTAGCAAAAGCAACGCTCCCATCATCAACGAGCAATGCCGACGTGGAAATCAGTCGAAACTTAGCCAAAAACGGCATTGAAGTAAAGTTTAAGAAGTTCCCATCGGATGCCGACCGCGATTTTGTAAAGTCAAAAGGTTTAAAATGGTCAAGTTTCTCGAAAGTGTGGTACGCTACTTATTCGGAGAGACTTTTCACGGAAATTCAGGAGTATTTTAAGGGAAGCCCTGCCGAAATACCTAAGCCCGAACCGAACAAAGCCCTTGCCCTCAAAGTAGCCATTGCCAAAGCCAAAATTGCGATTGCATTGGCTGTAAAATAGTAACCAACTCAAATTTTCATACAAAAAAACAAAGAAGCCATGAAACTTTCAGAAGCTATCAAACTGATTCAGGACGTAAACTTGTCCACGCTGACTGCCGAACAAAAAGAGGCTGTCTCAACCACCCGTGACGTTTTTAAAATCACTACTGACCCCGACGAGCTGCAAGCTGCGGGTTTTGACGGTGATATTATAGCTCTTGCAAAAACGTTATCGGTATCAAAGCCTAAGCCAAGCCCTAAATCCCGTGCTAAAGCGGCCAAAGCTGCTAAGGCAAGTAGTTCGGTAAAAAAAGCCAAGGCAAGTCGCAAGGCCAATGCCAAGCCACGGCCTAAACCCGTAGCAGCTGCCCCCGCCAAAAAAGAAGAGGCGGTACCGAAAGCCCCCAAAAAGATGAAGCCCGCTGTTGAAAAACCACAAAAATCAGTCAAGGCAACTCCTAAAAAGGAAAAAGGCCCTACCGCATCGGATAAAGCAAAAGAGAAAGCCCTTGCAGAAATCAAGTCACTCGACAAGGATATTGCGGCTTATCGTAAGCGAATCAACGACAATTCGGGCATCATTGACCGTTTGGCGACCTCTCTGGTATCGCAAGGAAAGTCGGTGTCGGCCACTTTGGGGGCGTTGCCCGATAAGGTGCGGGAAGAACTGTTATTGAAGCGCCGTCAAAAGGCAATACTCCAGCGGATTGTTAAACGAGATGCAAGTTACTTTGAGAATGCCGCCAAAACCCTCAGAAAAGCCAATTCACTTCCCGAAGGCTTGGAAAATGACCTTAAAAGTGTATCGCTTACTTTGAGCCAATTAAAAGACCGTACCGTTCAACAACGCAAAGAAACTAAGGAGAAAAACAAGGGCTTTTTGGCTAAAATTCTGTCATAAATAGCCATTTAAACGGACGTGAGAGCCGTGATTTACAAAAAAGCCCTGCACCTGTGGGGCTTTTTTGTGTTCCATTCGGTCGCTCTGTGTTGGATTAGGGCTGATTGTGTTGGATGTGGGCTACCTGCCCTTGACTGCCCTCTAACTTTAGACCCATGAATATTTAAAAACGCTTCAAGTTTCAAAAAACGCTTCATTTATGAAATATCTTACGACCAATGGCCGTGATACGCAATCTGGGCCATTAAAAGTTCTCACTGCTGAAATAGAAAATACTTCTGATGGCCTTCAACGTATTTTTCTATTGCGCTCCGCTGCCAAGTATGCCAAAACAGATGGCGTTATCACAGACGGAGATACTTGTGTTTTGCTCCAGAACCCTTTCTTTGAAAGTCTCGAACAACTGGTTGATTTTGTGGAAGCGTGCCCTACGCAACTTCATGTTGTCACAGTGCAGCCGATTTTTAGTGACAAAACCGCTGATTTGGTTGCTCAAACGACCAAGTCAATTCGTCTTTTGACGCCTACATTTGGCCCCGAACTCGTAGAAGAGATTGAATCGCAGCCTATTCAAGGAGGCGCAAACTTCCCTTTGTCGAATTTCTATTTGGGAGGAATTTCAGAATTGGAGGTTACAATCCAGCCAAAATCAAAAATCCGATTAACGCTTCATTTCGGCGGCTACATGACAGACCGTTTGGTCAGTAATGTTTAGTTGAAAAAACAGTCTGAAAACATTTTTAAAATCTAACTTTTAGTACAATGTCTCTCGAAAAACAATTAGTAAGAAACACCGTCTATCCTGACGGCTATGTCTTAGGTGCTGGTAGCGATGGTCGCCTCATTCGGGTGCGTTTCTTCGATGCGAAGATTACCGTTTTTGATATAGCTACGGGTGCTGCTGAGTCAACGGCAGTGAAAACCGTAAAAACGCTTTCAAAGGGCTATATCATTGCGCAGACGTACCACGTCATCAACCTGCCAACGCGCTCTGACTGGGCACCTCACCCGAAAGAATGGTATGCTGCTGCCCAAATGAACGGCACGGCAGTTGAACGTACCGCCCTTGATAGTGCCGACATCCAGTACTTTGCAACCCGTGCCGATTTTAAGGAAATTGGTTGGACAAAAGACGGTGCATCGGGTACTGCCAACGACGACCCGCGCCACTTCTATGATTCTGAGTCAAAGAAAGAAGGGGAAAATCCTGTATCGGGTTTATACTTCTTAATCAACGATGAAGGCAAGGCAGTTCGTTGCGACAAAGATGGTAAGCTCTTAAAGAGTGACGGAACGTACATCAATTCAGACGATGATCCGAAGAAGATTGCTGGGGCTGGTGGTGATGATACACCAGCTACTTTAAAGCAAAAAGTGGTTGATTTCTTCAAAAAATCGTGGGGGTATTTTGCGGTAGGCACTGCCGCTACGGTCGCGTATATCTTGTACCGTAAGAGTAACAAACCTTCCAAAAAAGGCAAATAACCGATTCGTTGATTCAATCACACAGCCCGTGTAGAACTGCCTCACAGTGGCTACACGGGCTTTTTTTCGCTAAAAACATGGAAAAGAAAACCACCATTGGCTCATTTTTCGCGGGCGTCCTCTCGACCATCGTAGGCATTATTTCGGTGGGGGCGTTTGTTGGGGGCGCTGTTTGGGTTGCTCGTAAGATTGCGGGGCCTGCTAAGTACGTAGTTGTTGACGAATCCACTTCAAAATAAGCACTTATGGCACTCACAGATTTTGTCTTAGGGACATACCTATCCGCCACGAGCGCCAAAGGTTTTGTCAACCTGTACAGTAAACTTACTGCTCAAGATACCCTCGATACGACTTCCTACGTGGGTTCGGTTCAAAACGGAGCTAAAAATGGAGTTAATTTTGGGCAAATTATTGGTTGGAGAAAAACCAAAAATTTGGTAAAAATCAAACTTCGTGTTCCTATTTCTCAAAACCTCGGTTTGTCATCTGTCTCTGAGGTATGGGCTGATGCCTCACAAGTATCGCCATACGCTCCGCCATTGGACGAAACAGCCTTGAAGTTTTACTATTCAACTGGGAATGGGGTGCGTTTGCGCTCAACTCCAACCCTTGTGAGTTTGTCTAACGTAGTAGGTTCGGCCAACAAAGGGGCACTTTTGGGTAAATCGGATGGCTATACCGACAATAATTTTGTTCGTATCTACGCCACAACCCTCAATGGGAACTACAAGCTAGATGCCAAAGGGCAAAAAGTCTCGTTCTACGTTCACAAGGACTATGTAACCACCGTCAATCCCGCCGTTACGTCCACAACAACCAACGCGCCCGACGAAGGGAATGCTAGTCCTGTGCTAAAAGACCTTAGTCCCACCAATAATAGTAAAACAAGCCCGTCCATCGGAATTGTGATAGCGATTGGGTTGGGCATTATGGCCTTTGCAGTAGCGGTATTTAACAACGTTAAAAAACGAGCCAAGAAAACCAAACCATGAGTATTTACACCAAAGCCGCTACCCTTTTTACGGGTGCTGGAGCATCCAATAATGATGCTCAGCCCAAATGGTACGTCCAAGCCTTTCGTTCAAAGCCTATTATGTACGGCTTAGTAGGAGTGGCAATCGTAGGGGTGATTTACTATTTTGGGGTTAAAAGCGCCAAAAATAAGTTGATGCTCGACCAAGTTGATTTAGATAAATTGCCCTCTAAATCAGACAAATTAGAGAATATTACGCGTGAAGAACTCGACAAACTCGTGGCAGATTGTCGATGGTTCTTTGATAATATTTCTGCATCCCCTGGGGTGTACTGGCCTAAAAATACGCTTTTTACTAAGCTACTTACCCTAACAGATTATGAGCTAGGCGTATTAAACAACCAATACAACAACCTGTATGCCGATACGGACACGAATCTCTACAATGAGATTAAAGATGACTATTGGTACACCTATGACGAAGACTTGCAAATCAAATTACTTAACCGTCTCAAGGCAATTGGGGCAGGTAAAACAAAAGCCTAAACAACAGCTATGGAAACGCAAAATAATAGTTTTTTGGATGCCATTATGGCATGGTTTCAGGGGGAAAAAGTACCCGAATTTACCTTTAATATCTCCATTGAAAACCAAACACTCCTAAAACTCGTAGGGTATAGTTCGCTGCTTATAGTGGGAGCCATTGCCCTTAACCAATGGCTTTTACGGGCTACGCTCAAACGTTTCTTTGGCAAAAACTAACACTGTTATGCCTCACAGAGTCGCCCTTACGAAATTGTTCCAAGAAAACGGAGTATTTGCTTACATCCCACTTGGCTACATGGCCATGATTGATACCACGGCCCTCACCCAAATCATTACCTGCCTTACGGGGGGAGTTGTTGCTATTTTCGCGGTTCGCTACTACATAGCCAACACGCGCAAAATCGAAGTTGATACGGAAGTGTCTCAGCTCGAACGTGATAAACTTCTTATGGAGAAACAAGTAAAAACCTTAGCAAAAAAAGGTGGCAAGAAAATCAAAAAAGTAGAAGACGATGACTGAGAAAATCAAAAATATCGTCCCTTGGGTGTCTTTGGTGGCCAGTGTTTGTACCATCATCGCCTTTAGCTGGACACTTAGCAATCGAATCAAAACTGAATCAAAACCATGAAGCCCGTCTTAACCCTAGTAGATTATCAAAAAGCGGCCTTGACCATTGGCTGCAAAGTAGCAGCTATCATGGCTGTTGCGCTGGTCGAATCTTCGGGTGACGGTTTTGATTCGTCAGGTTCAATCAAAAAACGCTTTGAACCACATTGGTTTAAACGTCTTTCGGGAAAAACTGCCACGACTTTTCAACAAGCCTTTGCCCTTGACCCTATCAATACAATGAAAGCTACCTCGTGGGGAAAGTTTCAAATCATGGGCTTTCACTTTAAAGACTTGGGGTATTCGAGGGTTAATTACATGGTGGCTGCTTTTGAAAAAGGAGAGCCAGAACAATTGGAGGGCTTTATTCGCTTCGTTCAATGGAAGAAATTGGAAGACGAACTAAAAACCCTAAACTGGAACGGCTTTGCGTATATCTATAACGGTGAGGATTATGCTAAACTTGGCTACCATACCAAAATGGCCAATGCCTATGCCCGTTATGCGGCTGACTCAACGGTACAGGAAGCCGAAGTTGTTGTAAAAAAAAACGACTAACCACATCCATTTTGTACTCATTGTCGGGGCTTGTGTTGGTCGTTGGAAGTTTAGCCCTTTGGAAACCAAACCAAGCCCTAAAAATTTATCAAAAGGTTTTTAAAATAAGAAAGCCATGAATACAAGAAAAATCTTAGTTGCTGTTCTTTTGGCGGTCGTTATTGCCTTGGGCGTGTATGGTTTGATTCAAGCTACGCGCAACAAAACCAAGGCCATAACCCGCTCGGGTTCAATCATTATCAACCAAAACCTTAGACCATAATGGGCGTTTTAACACAAACCTTTCCAATGACGCAAAGGACGCTTGAGTCTTTTGCAACGGCCTATAAGGATGGTTCAATGGAATCGCTCTCAAAGGCCCTTAAAGACCAGTTTGGAGGCTTGCTGATAGAGTGTTGCGATGCGACACAAGTGGATTCTTTGTTGGCCTCCATTTTGCTGTACATCGAAGGAAAACCCGATGGCAAAAACGCGTGGCTAGAAAATGAATTTACGGGCTACAGCTCGGCCAATCCCGCCAATGGGCGCTACATTGGTATTAGCCAAATCGACGTTCAAAGTGCCGCTTATGCCCTTTTTATAGAGTATCGTAATTCTGAGCTTAGTGACAAAGAATTGTCCTTTATGAAAGAAGCCATTGGTAACAGCAAGGCCACGGCCATTTACGACAAAATCAAAGTGGCCAAAAAGCAAAGCGCACCTGCGGACTGGCTCGCTGCCAACGCCAAAGCGTTGATTTACGATGGTTTGTACCACAGCACGGCTTTTAATATGCTGGCAGGGCAAATTTATTTTGGTCAATGTCTCGACAAACACGCGGGCGTGGCATCTCGATACGACAAAGCCTATTTTGCTTACAATCAGGGAATCAATACCAAGTTTCCTGTGACGCTCAATGCGGATGCCCTACTAAAAGCCAATGTAGCGGCCAATGGAAAAACGTACGTCTTGAAGTCGGTGGGCTTGCATAGCCCATTTTGGTTCTTAGAAGCACTTTTCTAATATGTTACTTGGATTTGAAACGGCAGAAACAAGCCTCAAAGGCAGTGTTATGAAATTTGGCTCTGGGGGGCAAATGATACATTGTCAGTTCGTATTTGAGAAGTACGACAATGTTTGTGCATCGGCTTGGGAGCTTCATGGCATCGGTTTTCGCACCTACGAACAGACCGTAAAAGAAGAGCATCGTTGGGCATTTGTGGATTTTGGGAATGAAAAAGACGAAGAGTTGTGGAGTTGGTTTCGTCAACGAATTGGCACTCCTTATGACCTTGGGGGGCTTTTTACCAGTTTTATCGTTCCGATGAAAAAACGGGATTCGCCCAAAATGTTCTGTTCGGAGGTTTGTTATACGGCTTGTCAAGAGGTATTGAAGCTGAATTTACCCGCCGTCAATCCCGCTTATTTGAGTCCACAAGGATTGTATGACCTAATCACAAAAGGAAAATTGTAAAAACACTTAATAATCAAACAATGGCACTCGGCAAAAAATCAACCAATCTTCCAGAAATCGGAGATTTGGTAACGGTAAAAGTGGTTAGAGCCTTCGTTTTTGATGACAAAGACGAAACGGGCATCCCCACAGATTACCCCCAAAACGCAAGTTTAGGAGTACTTCAAGCAATTGAAGAAAATAGCGAAGGCAAAACGATGTATCAAGTTGATAACGGATGGATTGCCGCTGATGAAGTTGCGACCAAAGTCAACCCTAAGTACAGTTACCCCAATACGACTACCACGACAAGTGGTGGCTCGACTACGACAAAAAAAGACAATAGCGCGTTTTGGACGGCTATTTCCTCAATTGCTACGGGTATTTTTGGGATTTTTGGCGGCAAAAAAACATCCACGTCGGGATCTAGCACCACCGAAAACACCGATACTTCAGAAAAAGATACGGGAGATGGAACAAACGGTGGCGGTACCACTAAAAAAACAACACCAACTTGGGTATATCTAACCTTTGGTGGTGTCGTAGTTGTCGGCATTATTGCCGCCTTGTTGTGGCCTAAAAAGAAAGAACCTACCCCCTCACCAAAGCCGATTGTACTATAATGGCAAGTAAAACCTTTAATATCGCCTTAGTCGATACGACTGACCTTATTTTACAGGAGGATTTTTTGGCTACGGCCAAAGCCATCCAAGTCCAAGTAAGTCGTGATTTTGCACCCGTTTGGGATGTTGATGCCGTTATAGAGGTGTTTCCATCACTCAGCGAGGTATCACCTGGGTTTTGGCCCGTCACGGTCGATAAGGTTATGGATATTCAAGGGGTAAACGGGTATCATTGGGTGGATGACAAAGGTATTCCCTTTTCAAAAGTAGTGTACCGAGATGGTTGGTCGCTAACGGCCTCGCACGAGATTTTAGAAATGCTCGTAAATCCCTACGTCAATAAGATGAAGGTTTTTAAGGCACTTGACGGTTCTGGGCAGGATGTAGAATATTTGGTTGAAGTATCAGACCCTGTAGAAGACAAAGACTACGGATACCGCATCGACGGGGTACTGGTAAGCAACTTCTACTATCCTGCCTTTTTTGATTTGACCACAACGGAAGGTAAAAAGTATGACCATTTAGGTTGGCTACGTGAGCCACGCAAACTTTTGAATGGGGGCTACATATCTTGGCGCAATGCCGCTGGGGAGTGGTTTCAGGCTTTTATGCTCGAAAATAAATTGATTTTCAAAAAGCTAGGAGAAGCCACGCCACTCACCACGGCAGAGACAAAGAAGGTTCTCAGCATCGTCGGATTTTCTCTTTTAATCCTGTCCTCTATCGTGTTTTTAGTTCGATTATTCCGTAAATAACGTGTAACATGGCTACTGCTTACGTAAAAAACCCCGCTCTCAGCTTTTATTCAGAGCCTGATGAAAGCAAAATCGTTTCCGAAATTACCCGTAACTGGGCTACGGAGCCTCATTACCTCAAAGATGTTGTAGAAGGTGCAACCTTGGGGGTATTGACAGGCAAAAAAACAGGTGATTTCGTACAAATCACTTATGAATTTGACATCCGAATTAAGCAATTTAAGAAGGGATGGAAACAGTTTGTTTGGATTGGAAATGTAACTGATGTTTCTACATGGGAGCATCATACCGAAACCCTGTGGGTGAAGGAGGCAGACATTACGACCGAGTCGCCTACCGAGGCCCAAAAGAAGGCAGCGGCAGCGAAAGAAGTCGCGCGGAAAGCCCAAGTAGAAAAGATCTTGTCGGGTACTGATGGCACTGATCCTAGTCTTACTGCAAGCGGTGGTGGCACAACTGGTACGACAAATACAACGCTCATCGTTGCCATTGGCGCAGGGCTGGCATTGTTGGCGGGGGTGTTGATTTGGGCTTTTCGAGGAAAGAAAGCCGCGCCTCAACCTGTAACACCTAACATCATTGATTTATCAAAAAAGCCATGAAAACTGCTCCACGTTGGCTACGATTTACGGTGGCCACTATCGTCATAATCAGCGGTGCCGTATCCTTAGTGGCCAACTACGTCACCATCCAAGATTACTTGGAGAAAAAGAAAACTTTAACCTCAAAAGAATAGCCCAATGGCAGCCGCAACAGGAACCATCGTATCGTCTGTTTCTCAGGCCGTGACTGGCATTTTCGGGTTTTTGTCGAAGGGCAAAGACCTGAAAATTGAGGAAGAAAATACCTCACAACTTCGATTGCAACTTGAATCAGCCGAAGACGTAGAGTTGCAAAAAACGTTACAGCGCAAACTTGACGTACAAATTACGCAGCTCAACGCCGCTACCGAAGCCGACCGCGTTAGGCGAATTGGGGCATTGGCAACCACCTTTGCCGTGCTAGGGCTTGTCGGGATTGTGATTGTGCAAGTATTTAAGTTTAAAACAAAAAAAGAAACGCCTCCAGCTCCTATTATTCTGCAATAGCCATGGACTACCGCTTAATACAAACCTACTACACTCGCTATCCACTGACGGCCAAAATCTACGAAATCAAGCAGTTTGCCTGTTATTATGAGATAGACTACACCTTCACGGGGCGTAATTATTTGACGGTGGATGTGTTGGAAAATTGGCCTTGGGAAAAACGCCCGATTGCGATTTCGGCGGCGATGATGTTGCCTTATGACATCACAAAAACTGCCGAAGAGAATGCCAAGCCAGATGATAGATGGTATTTGATTTTCCAGAATAACGACCAAATAAAAATTGGTGATTGGAAAATGAAAACACCGCAGATGCAAGCCGATTTTTTGGGAGAGAATTATACTCCCGAAAAAGAGGGTAAGCCCGCATTTGGCTCTGCCCCCGGAACGGCAGCAGATGATGGTGCCAAGTTGTTACCTAACGAGAACTTAAAATCACTTTTTGCCAGTGTTAATGGCCCAAACACTAGCAAAAACCTGCTTTGGGTTATTCTGGTGGTTGTTTTCTCGGCTATTGCCTTTGTGATTTATTGGGCAATCAAAAAGGCCAAGACAAAAGCAGAAGTTGTGGCCTCAAAGTATGGCAAGTACAGCAAAGATATGGTCGATATAGTGACGTAAAATGAAACAGTCAACCTACCTAAAGCTCTCTACCCTTGCCCTGTCTATTTTGGCCTTGGGGTGGTGTTTGCTTTTATTAAACCAATTGTTGCAATGAAATCTCCTAAGAACACAAACCTACTGAATAAGCTCCCAAAGTTGATGGGCAAATACAAGTGGGCGTTTATACCTGCTGTTGCAGTAGTAGGGGCGGTAGTCGCCTATTTGCTTGGCAACAAAAAAACCAAAACGGCCATAAAAAAAGCCTCATTGCCGATGGCAGAAAACCTGTCGTCGCAAAGTAATATTACTATTGCGGGCATAAATCAGGGAACGGGGCTTGTAAATAACGACACCAATAACAACCCAAGCGGTGAGAATCAGTTTGGCGTGCTGGATATGCACGAACTTCGATTGTCGGTAAACGATTTCGTGGTCAGTGATTTGTCTCCTAATACGAGCAATGCCTACGGCAAAAATTACCATAGTTTTTACCTGATTATGGACGATGACAGTAGTGTTCGCTCTACATTCCAAAACGTAGATTTGTCGTCGTACGAAGGGCAAACACTGATGATACGCAAGTTTGTCGTGGATTCAAATTTTGCCCCCAATTTCCCCACTTTCGTAGCCAATTATTGGCGAATAGGGCGAAACAATAGTGACAATTACCTATTACATCATTCGCAGGCATTTCTTCAATTATAACACAATACGACCATGAAATTTCTCAAACTTTTGATACCGTGGATGATGTTGATTCCATTGGTAAGTTTTAGCCAAAAAACGGTTCATAAAACGGTCACACAGGTAGTTACGGTCGAAGTTGACTCTACCGTAGCCACTAAGCAATGGGTCATTGATTACATCAAAAGCCTGAATGCTCCCCAAGCAGCTCCTTTGAATGAAGCTCCACAAGTGAGTAAGGAAACTCCACAAAACTCTCGACCTGTGCTCAACTTTCCAGCTTCGGTACTCGATATGCACGAGTTGCGCTTGTCGGTCGATGGGTTCATCGTGAGCGATTTGGCACCTAATACCGCCGAAGCATATGGTAAGCGTTACCATAGCTTTTATCTGATTATGGACGAAGACGAAACGGTACGTTCTACTTTTCAGAATGTGGATTTGTCGGCGTACGAAGGGCAAGTAATTATGATACGCAAATTCATGGTTGATGTAAGTTTTGCGCCCGATTATGCCACTTTCGTAGCCAATTATTGGCGAATTGGTCAATACAACAGTGATAACTATCTACTACATCATTCACAGGCATTTATAAAATTTTAAACAATGAAAACCGTGGGCTTATTAAATATTCCGAACTGGTTCAAACCTGCCATGTATGGCAATTTTGACCAAGCTAGTGATAGCTCTTACACAGGCAAGCTCATAGGGCTTTGCCAACTCCCCGCGTCGCTCTCTTGGGAAGAGATTAAAGCCAAGGGAGTGACGCACCTTTACAATCGACCGGGGGCAAATGTTTCAGAAATCTATGAGACATTCAAGTATTACAACCCTGTCACTTCTGCCCAAGCTGCTTACAATGCAGGGAAAGGCATTGTACAAAACGGGCAGTTTAACGCCCAGTCTATTTTTACCGAGGAATTGAGCGAAGACGGCACTTTAGACTTCAATAACTACTGGAATCTTGCTCCACATTGGTACAAAGGAATGACCGACCAAATGGGCAATGGTGGCGTAAAAAATCGCATCTATGGTAGTTATACGGGTGGTCAGCACGATGTATCTATTCAGCAGTTTCATACTGATTTTGGTGGAACAATCAATCCTTTGTTTTATGCTTTCCGCGATGGCCTTGATGATCAATCAAATGCCCGAAAACTCTACAATCTGAATAATGGGGAATTAAACACTTTTCCATTTTTCAACAATGTGGACGGAATCGTGATGTCAGACATCATTGGCTTGTTGACCAATACTTACTCGGGATGGCTTTCGGGTGATAATGCGGCTGCATTTTGCTACTCCAAGTTCTACGAAATCCAAAAGAAATTTGCAGCGGGCATTCGTAATACCATCATTTTTACGTGGACTGGTAGTGAATCGGCCAATGCTCATATTGAGTCCCCACAGGCGGGAAGCGGGTGGCGAGTGATGCGCGATGATGTGCAGAATGGAGCCTATTGGCGAGCCATTGCCCACCATAATAATAACCCGATGATTGCCCTTTGGAACGCTGTTTTGGGAGTATTTCTTACCGATGGGATTGTCTATTGGGATTCCCGTAGAGAGAGCTTTGTAAAAACGCCCCAAAACCTTGAAGCACCTGGCTACTTCCCTCAGTATTGGGTTTCGTCATCAGCTCCTGAGCCTGCCCGCCAAAATCCGCCAAAAATGAGTTCCTTCCCTTGGTGGCAACAAGATTATTCCATCATTGCGAATCAATGGTTTGCCCATTGTAAGACTGTTTTGGACGCAGGCGGCGAGTATCGGTATTTTGGCTATACCAGTTCTGTGAATGGTGTGGTAAACGTAAACACCGACAAAACCAACGATACAAGGCTCTTTACGGAGTCGGCAAAACCTTACGGCCAAAACACGGTTTTACACCTTGCCAATGGAAAAAAGGGCATTTGCTTTGGTGCGTATATTGGTAATAGTTTCTTTGCCGTCTATTTTAACCCTTGGCTTCCTGCCAATCAGTCGGAAACCATCAGTGTCAATGTAAATGGTGTAAGCCGAAACATTGGTACCATCAAAGGCAAAACCGTGGCAGTTTATCGCTCATAGTCTCAAAATCCTCGTGGTTGTGTCGGATTAGGTATAGGTGTGTCGTATTAGGTACGCCTATATCTAATCTACGCCTATCTTTTCAACTTTAATTTTGGTAGCAAATGAAAAAGAAAACAAAAGCGCCTCCGAAGGAGCAAAAAAAAGACCGTAAGCCCATTTGGTGGTGGTGGATAGCTGGTTTATTAGGCTTACTTCTAGTGTTATGGAAGTGGATTTTTCCAACAAAAACGACCACTAAAACTGTAACAGCATCGGTTACACCTGTTAGTACTGCATCGTTGAGTAGTGGCGGCGGTGGTGGTGGTACTACTACTACTACGATTGTCGGTGGTGAGTTTTCCAACAACGAATTTGATGAAAGCTTCGCAATTGGCGAAGAAACAATCACTTAAAAAAAACTAAAATGAAAGCAAAATTTTTGATTTTTTGTTTGATGTTTATCGGATATACGTCTTATTCACAACAAACAAAATCGCAAACTGAAGCTCAAATTGACACGCTGTTGCCTACAAATAATACACGGCAAATCACAGCACTAAAAATTCGTCAGGCGCTCAAATCAGTAGTCAATTATGCTTCTCCTTCCAACCTTGTAGCTGGAAGCATCTTGCTTTCCAAAATTGCTCAAAGTGGAGCAATCACTAATCAAGTGCCACGATGGAATGGTTCATCTTGGGTGCCTCAAAGTATTGATAGCGATTCAGTGTCATTATCAAGACTTTCGCAAGGAAATGCAAGTCTTAATCAAGTCCTAAAATGGGATGGCTCATCATGGATTGCCGCCAACGATTTAGTAGGTACTAGCAGTGGTGGTGGTGCAACATGGGGAACTATTCCTGGCACATTAAGTGACCAAACTGATTTACAGTTGGCCTTCAATGCAAAGCTAAATTCTGCTGATACGACGAACTTACTTAGGAAAACGACGGCGGCATCTTTATATCAGCCCAAAGGCAATTACTTGACTACTTCGGTTGCGGCATCGACGTATCAACCCATCGGCAGTTACCTAACAGGCATCACGTCGGGCCAAGTAACTACGGCACTTGGTTTTACGCCTTACAATGCCACGAATCCAAGCGGTTTTATCACTTCATCGGCTATAACGGGGAAGTTGAACATAGCTGATACGACGGATTTACTTAGGAAAACGACGGCAGCATCGTTGTATCAGCCCAAGGGTAGTTACTTGACTACTTCGGTCGCGGCATCGACGTACCAACCCATTGGTAGTTATTTGACAGGCATCACGTCGGGTCAAGTAACTACGGCACTTGGTTTTACGCCTTACAATGCTACGAATCCAAGCGGTTTTATCACTTCATCGGCTATAACGGGGAAGTTGAACATAGCTGATACGACGGATTTACTTAGGAAAACGACGGCAGCATCGTTGTATCAGCCGAAGGGTAATTATTTGACAGGCATCACGTCGGGTCAAGTAACTACGGCACTTGGTTTTACGCCTTACAATGCCACGAATCCAAGCGGTTTTATCACTTCATCGGCTATAACGGGGAAGTTGAACATAGCTGATACGACGGATTTACTTAGGAAAACGACGGCAGCATCGTTGTATCAGCCGAAGGGTAGTTACTTGACTACTTCGGTCGCGGCATCGACGTACCAACCCATTGGTAGTTATTTGACAGGCATCACGTCGGGCCAAGTAACTACGGCACTTGGTTTTACGCCTTACAATGCCACCAACCCAAGCGGTTTTATCACGGCATCAGCTATAACGGGGAAGTTGAACATAGCTGATACGACGGATTTACTTAGGAAAACAACGGCAGCATCGTTGTATCAGCCGAAGGGTAGTTACTTGACTACTTCGGTCGCGGCATCGACGTATCAACCCATTGGTAGTTATTTGACAGGCATCACGTCAGGCCAAGTAACTACGGCACTTGGTTTTACGCCTTACAATGCCACGAATCCAAGCGGTTTTATCACGGCATCGGCGTTGTCACCCTATCTTACTTCGGCTACGGCTGCAAGCACGTATCAACCCATTGGTTCTTACCAAAATTCTCTACAATACCGTGACGAAGGCATCAATGTTGGTACAGCAGGCGGTATCAGTACCGTCAATTTCACGGGTGCTGGAGTTGTGGCTTCGGTTTCGGGCAGTGCTTTAACGGCAGACGTTAAGGATTTTGAGAGCCTTGTAATAGCGGCAAGTGACGAGACTACTTCAATTGGGGCAGGAATGGCAAAAGTCACTTTTCGTATGCCTTACGCAATGACCGTTACCAACGTAAGGATTTCAGTAAATACAGCTCAAGTTTCTGGAGCTTTACTTACGGTAGTAATTAAGGAGAACGGTACTAGCATTTTGAGCACTAATTTGACGCTTGATAATACAGAAAAAAGCAGTACAACAGCGGCAACACCTGCGGTAATAAGCGACTCCATTCTTGGCGATGATTCGGAAATTACCATAGATGTTTCTCAGATTGGTGATGGTACAGCAAAAGGTTTAAAGGTGATTTTCAACGGCTATCGAAATTAAGATGAAAAAGAAACTAATTCTTATTCTTTTGCTTGTATTGAGTATTGCTTCGCAAGCTCAAATACTAGGAAATCCATTTGTTTTTAAACCCAAATTGCTGGTTGACAGCCTTACTGCCACTCCAGTAATTGCTATCTCGTTCAACCGAATCAAGTCTGACTATACGGGTTATCTTGTCAGAATAAGAGCTGCAACATCAAATGCAGAAATGGATGTTGAAGCAGATGGGAACGGTTGGGTAAGTCTAAAAAGCCCAGGCAAAGTAACTGCATCGGGAAGTAGCGGTTATGCAGTTGGAACGTACTTGAGTGTAGCTACCCTTGTTAGCTCTCAAGATGCCTATTTGGTTGGTTTTTATAATCAAATGGACGGCTCGCTTGTTGCATACAATTTTACGGCTTCTACTCAGCCAAAAGTTATGACTGGTGGTGTCTTTGAGACAATGGGGGGGAAGCCCGTGGCAAGGTTTAATTCTGCCAATAGTAATTTTCTAACAATCAATTATATCGGGTCAGCTACTTCGTTGACAGGGATTTGCACCTACAAAGCATTTGCAGTACCACCTTCAAGCTCCAATGGCCCTGTTCTAGGAGATTTCGGGACTGATGGAAATGCTGACTCTTGGACTTGGACGGATGGCGTTTTTTACGATGGTTTTGGTCGAAGTAATAGGTTTGTGTGCACGTCAAATTCTGGCATCAATGTGCCTAATATTACAGTGATTGAGTCGTCATCAACCGCCTACACCCTTCGCGTTAATTCGATTCAAAAATACACCACAACGACGGGTACAGTGCAAGTATATTCAGGCCCTCATTACTTGGCACGAACCTCTAAATCAGGCTCGACTTACTATTGGAATGGCTGGATTGGGGAAGTAATAATCGTCAAATCGACAATAAACAT
This sequence comes from Runella defluvii, assembly GCF_014195535.1. Taxonomy (GTDB): domain Bacteria; phylum Bacteroidota; class Bacteroidia; order Cytophagales; family Spirosomataceae; genus Runella; species Runella defluvii. The sequence continues at coordinate 93,165 of NZ_JACIBY010000014.1, forward strand.
TCCACTCGTTGAAGCAAATGTAAAGCGTAGATGGGAGCTTTAGAATTAGTGTTTTTTTTATTAGTAATCCATAAAAGTAGTCAAAATGAAAACTAAAATCCATTTATTGCTCATTGTGTGCTTTCTATTTGCTCAGTCAAGTATAGCACAAATCACAAAATTGCAAGCAAAAACAAGTATTGATAGCTTGTTACCAACCAATACTTCTAAGAGTATTACGGCAGCTCGTATTCGTGAGGCTTTCCTTAGAGCGCTTAACTTTGCAGATATTTCAAATCTACAAAATGGAGCTATCTCACTGAGTAAAATAGGGCAATCGGGCGCTACGGCTAATCAAGTGCCGACATGGAATGGTATGTCGTGGGTTCCATCAACAATTCCCGCAGGTGGTTCGGTAACTGGAATGGCTACTGTTGTAAATGTAGCGGCTTTGCGCACACGAGTTGGAACTTCAGGGGAAATGATACAAACTTCGGGCTATTACACTGCTAATGATGGCGGTGGAGCATTCTACATTTGGAACAATACCAATACAGAAACGGATAATTCAGGGTCAGTTATTCAAGTAGCTGGACAATTAACAGGAAGATGGATGCTTCTTCATTATGGCTATGTCGATGCTCGACAGTTTGGTGTTAAAAATGACATGATTACTGATAATTATGTGCAATTGCAGAGAGCGATTGACTTTGTAAAGTCACAAGGGAAAGTCTTACAATTGCCCAACAAAGTCATCTCATTTTCGCAAAAACTTCAAATAGGCACTATCTCTCCATCAAGTCTTCCGTATGGGGAGTCAAGTTTTACAATTAGAGGAGTTGGCCCAGCCTTAAACCCGGGCGCAACAGCTCCCGAATACACAAATGGAACTAGCCTTAACTATACTGGTGGTGCATCTTCTACTGATGCTATCATCCAAGTTAATGAAGGGGCATCCCGATTTGTTAAGTTTGAGGACTTTACGATTACAAGCACAACCGTCGGGGCTGCAACGTATTCTATGCTGTACCCTCACTCGGCAGTATCTCAGCACACGTTTAAACGAGTACATTTTGTACATTCTACTAGAGCCATTGGCCTTTTAGAAGGAGCTGGAAGTAATGGCGAGTTTTTCACATTTGAGAAATGTGTATTTGAGGGGCTTTCTGCGGCGATTTACGTTAGACAGGGTCAAGGCTTTGATTGGGATTTCTACGACTGTCAAATGAAGGTAGAAGATGGAGGAGCTTTGATTGATGTTGGTAGTTCTGCACTAGGGTATTCAATGAATTTTTACGGGCTAAAGACCTCAAATACTTGGACTGCTGGTACTGGTAATGGGATTACACTCGTAAAAAACTCTGGAACAAGTGGAAATTTCAATTTTTACGGTGGTCGCTTAGAAGCGATAAGCACCGTAATGACTTATACTTTAGGCTCATTTAATATGAACTCTATTGTCAATTTCTCAGGTGTTCACTTTGATGGAATGGGAAGCGATGCAACACGTAAGTTTATTTACTCAAACACAGGTACGAATAGTGCCTACTACAAAGTTTTATTTACGAATTGTAAATTTTCAAATACGTACATTAACTCAAGCCTAAATATAGAGCTTGGCAATAACGATGCTTCGTCATTTATATTTGAGTCTTGCGACTTTGAGGGATGGAAGGCAAAGAAAATCGTGACAAATAGCAGTGAATATGCCTCTGTAACTCTTAAAAATTGCAGGGAAAAAGACCCAATTACTGGAATATGGCTTGATTTTAATAAAGAATTAAAGTACAGACTGGATGGTTTGTCTAGTCGAAAAATAGATGGTGAACATATTGAACAGGCTTCGGGTATTGCTGAAAATCTTTTGTTGCAAAGTAATTTTGGGGTCAACTCTGGATCTGCACTTGCACCTTGGGAGCATATTGGTCAGCCTACGTTTTATGAAGTAAGGAAAATTGGTTACGGAGGGGTTAACTTTGTAAGTCCCCATTCAATACAAGCTATTTTTAGAGCTGCTTCTGGAGTAGCTCAAAACGTTACGGCAGCTCCTTTTACTTCTTCGGCTCAAACTTACTACTACCAAGCGGTCGTCAGTACTGAATTTCAGACAGGGCGACAAATAACATTTTCGCTCGAAAATTCATCTACAGGAAAAGTGTATGATGCTATTACAATCACTGGAAACAGCAACTATGCTTATCCATTAAAAACAGCAATCACGCTAAAGGCTACGGATTCCAATGTGGGGGGTAACTTACGTGTAAAGATTTACAATTCTGCCTCTGACCTTGGGGTTGTAAATATATATTCTCAACTGGTAAGTAAATATGCAGATGCTGTCTTTGTGCAAACTTCGACAGGCCCTGTGACTGGTTATACGGTTTGGTCACAGTCAAGCGATATGTTAAGGGTTTCAGGACGCTTTAAGATTCCTGCAAAAACGGATGAAACAGGAATGGGGGCTTCTACTATTACTGACTTAGATAGTGACGGCAGTGCTGATATTTACGTGTCAACAACTGGAGGGTATTTAACTTACCGCGCTGCTGGAAAATGGAATCAAGCCCTTAATACAGACGTCGGTACGGCAGCCCCAACGACAGGCTCGTGGCCGCGTGGCTGGATTCGCTATAATTCAACCCCCGTGGAAGCTGGTACAGCAGGTGCAAAGTATGTCATCGAAGGTTGGCAATGTATTACTGCGGGAAGCCCAGGTACGTGGGTACAGAAACGTTATTTGACAGGAAACTAATTCTAAAACAGCAATGAAAAATCAATTGATCCTTATGCTAGGAATGGCGCTCGCTTGTGCCATTCCTAGCCATGCCCAAAGTACGCAGTCCGAAGCGCAAGCGGCGGTTGACTCGCTTTTGCCATCCAATACTTCTAAAACCATAACAGCCGCCCGATTGCGGCAAGCGTTCACCAAAACGCTTAACTATGCCAGAATCATCCAAAATGCCTTGGGTGGCAAGGCAAATCTAACGCATGGCCATGCCCCAAGTGAGCTTACACAATCGGGAGCAACCACAGGGCAGGTCATCAAGTGGAACGGTAGCACCTGGGCACCGTCGGCAGATGTCAGTGCTGGAACTCCTACATGGGGAGGAATATCGGGAACACTAAGCAATCAGGCTGATTTAAACAATCGCTTTGCCTCCAAGCTCGACACTGGAGCATTTGTAACGCCTGAGATGTTTGGAGCGGTTGGAAACGGCGTAACAAACGATAGGGTAGCACTTCAAAATATGTTTAATGCCTACAAAAAAGGCAAAATAGTGTTTTTGAGAGGCAAGAACTACTTTATCGGCACGGGAACGCTTACGGTGAAAGGTTCTGGAAATGAACAAAACGCCCTAGTGATTGAAGGTTATGGCGCAAAAATCACTTCTACCAACAGTGCAACAACCGCGACTATTCTATTTGACGACTGCATGAGAATGTCAGTCAAGGGCCTTGAAATAGATGGTACTTGCGATTTCGACGGCTGGTACTTTGGTAACATGGAAGAGTGCTACTTGAAGCGGCTACGATTTGGTAACCAAAACTTGGATACGATTGACGAAACTTATTGGAGCGTATGGCGCCGATGCAAAATCGAAAATGGAATTTACATACATACGGGAACGGCAGGGGATAGGACAGAGTTTAATGCAAACAGTTTTTACGACTGTAATATTTGGCGTGATACGTATGCTTTCCATATTTATGGCAATCAAACAGCTCAAAATTGTAATTTCTATAGTTGTGATATTTCTTATCAAACAGTGGGTAGGATGGAAATAGAACAAAATCTGCTTGATTCTCAATTCAATTTCTATTCGTGCTATTTTGATGACGATTTTAATATCCCCGTCAATACTAAAAATATTGTCGTAAATACCTACGGCTTTGGAAACAACCCCAATTCGGGGAATATTGGTAGTCACGCCACGTTGAATACAGGCTCACAAAATGATGTAAGTAGTTCTTACGGAGGTAGAACAGGGTCACGCGCACCAATGTCTTTCTACAATTTGATTATTAATGGCGATTTGAAGTCGGGGAAATCGAACGTAAACGCCGATTGGACGAGTGTATCACCGATAATGGGAGCAGGTTTATTCAGGAATTACTTGCGATTTAACGATAATACAGCCACAATCAAAAGCGCAGAATGGAAGGCTATTAAGGCCCCATTTACGGGTTATTATGCGGTAACGGTAATAGGTCGTAACGTAGGAGGCACCAACGTAGTTTTCTCGAATGTGGTGAACAACGTGGATGTGTATTATAACCCCGTGTCGGTCAACGACGCCACCGATTTTGTGGTATCAACGGGCAAGGTTTTTCTGCAAGCAGGGGACGAATACAAGTTTAGACTTTATACGCAAGCCAGCGCCAACAACGTGGTGGACATTGCATACGTTGGCCTGACTTTTGGCCGAACAGGTGGACTTACGGCTGTTTCGCATCCAGAAGCAGGGTCAATTAAAATAACTGAAAGCTATTACGAAGGCGCTACGGCGGGGACGCTTTTCACGCTGCCAATCGCAGTCAATGAGCGTATTTCGGCCAAATGCACCTGTTATGGGGCTGACCCTACGTACCCTGATGGGGCTACCTTCAATGAAGCGGTGATTGTAGCAAGTAGAAGTGACACCCAATACACGTATTCAATCACGCCTCAAACTACTGTGAAAACAGGAGCTATCTCAGCCGCGCCCTCATTTAGCTTGACCGAAAGCGGCGGCGTAATTTCGGTAATAGCTACTCCTGCCGATGGTAACATCCGACTGACGTGCGAGTTAAAAGGGACTTTTAGACAGTAGTGTCTAACCAATCAAATTTCCATTAATAGCCAATTTTATGAAATTCACTGACCGCGTTTTACGCAACCCTCTAACTTCTTTGATTGGCGTGGCCTTCGCAATTGCGGGGGTCATGCTCCTAAAATGGTCTGACGACCTTTCGGAAGCATCGCGCGTATTTTTGGCCATTATTTGCTTTGTCATTGCGATGACGGGGCTAGGGTGGCGCGATAATTCCCTATTGAGAGTGCTTCAATTTTTTAAGAACAAAACCCCTGTATTTGTCGTGTCGAGTATCGCCTTTTTAGGCGTGTCCAGCTGCGTGTCTAATCGGCATATCCTTGAAGAACTTCGTGCTTTTAGGGCACAACAGGAAGCTATTACTAACAATTATAACATCCAAATTGATGAAATCAACAAGAAATTCATTGACGAAAAAGTTCAGTCTATGGCTGACGATGATTTGCTTAATTACGTTGAGCAGCTTGCCAACCCTAAGCCAGTCCAAAGCCCAACAAAGCGCAAAAATTAGCATTGAGCGCACTACTTTGGAAGCGTTGGCGGCCAAAGTACAAAAGGCGGATATCTACGAACGCCAAAACACCAACTTGCTCAAGCAGAGCGTAGAACTGAAAGAGGAAATCGTGAGCCTAAAGGTAGAGAACAAAAGGCAGAGCGAGGAACTGCTGAAGCACCAAAAAAAATGGCGGTACGCGATCATAGCGATTGTCGTTCTGGTCTTTTTGGTGATTGTCTTGCTCAGAAAGTAACACACAAAAAAACGCCCCATCACAGGGCGTTTTTTTGTATGCTTGAGTATCGCCATAAAAGTCGGTAGCTCTTATTTATCTTTGACCATTTTAAGGTTTATCGTTGAGTAGTCATTCCCGATACGTCTGTTTAAAGAAATCGAAAGATTTTCCCCCGAAAAGCTACCTTGGCCTTTATAGTTTACAATTACAGGGTTGGAGCCAGTCACGAAATAATTAGCATCTTCTTCAATTGTGATGTTCTTCGTATCGGTGGCTTTGACATTTTCAAGTGTCCAGTTTGAATAGGCTGTTTCTACGGTTTTGCGGGTTGGATTCCAATATTGTAAGTCTATCGCAAACACCATTTTCAACGTTTTTTTGTCTTTTTGGCTGATATTGGTTGTAATGGTCACATCAAGCCATTTTTTTGCGTTAGGGTCATACTCGGAAGCAATTTGAGTATAATTCCCTGTCATATTGGCCGTCAAGTCAGGCTCTGGTTCTTTGAGGAATGAGCAGCCGACAGTAGCCAAGCAAAAGAATACAAATGCAAGTGTTTTTTTTAGGTTCGTTTTGTGTTTGTAAAAAAATAACTTATCCGAAAAGGTTGTCAACCAAATCGTCATTCTCGCTTTGAGTACCTTCGTTAAAATAAGTCTGCGTAATGCTTATAGAACTGTGGTCAAGTGCAGCTGATATAACAGTTACGTTGCCGCCAGTTTTTATTCTAGCGTACTCAGCAAAGCTATGCCTTGCCGTATGGGTTGTTAGTTTTGTGGTATCTATCAAAGGTGCTATTTCTTTCAGCTCATTATTAATTACAGAAGTAGCTGCTTCAATTTTTTTACGCCAAACATCATCGTCGAACTTCTTCTGTTGGTACTGTTTTAAAAATGGGAAAATATATTCGCTATTTTTCAAAAATGGCTTTCTATATTTTTCGACAATGGCAAGGGCTTGAGTTGACATCTTCTTTGATCTTGCTTTTTGTGTTTTGGATGCAGTGTATTCAAGTCGCCCATTGACAATATTAGACCAACAAAGTTGCAGTACATCCGTCACTCTCATGCCTTGCATAAAAAATGAAAAAAGGAAGAAATTGCGAGCATGGTCTTTATTTGTACCCTCTTTTAAGTCTAATTTTTCAAGTCGATGAATTTGGTTTATGGTAAGCCTTGTTCGTATAGTTTTAGTCTTCTTAGCTGTATATTTTGACCAGGGCGATATTTTATCAGGCTCATAAACCTCTGATTTTATTGCATCATTGTAGATTGCTTTGAGGATTTTGAGGTTATTGTGTATCGTATTGATAGAATTTCCAAGCTTTTTTAGGTGCCGTTCGTATTCTTTAATCCAGTCGTAGGTTATTTCTTCAAAAAGCAAATCGTTGCCCTTCAAAAAGACTTCAAGTTTGTTAATGATGGCAATCGCAGTTCGTTTGGTGCTTGGATTGTCTATTTTATCTGACCGTAGTTTTGCGTACTCTACGAAACTATCACCAATAATCTCCTTCTTTAGCTGTTTTTTTAGGGTGGAAGCACTTACTTTTTTCCCACCTACCTGACTCTTCAAGTAGGTCTTTTCAACTTCAAGGATTTTGGCTTTGGTTGCAGCATTAATTAAGAGGTGTTGTGGATGGGTCTTTCTTACCTCTTTCTTCTCTTCGTTCCAGTGTCGTTTTTCGATAGAGTGTCCTATGGATACTCTATACATTTTTCGAGCTTGTGTGATTCGTAGTTGAATATTCTGGGTGCCATCTTTTTTGACACGGTTATCAAGCTCAACATGAAAAGATATTTTGCTCATTTTCTGAAACATTTACTGAAACAAAACACAAATATGAGCAAATGTAGCAAAATAAAAAACCGCTCATACGTACGTACAAGCGGCTTTGTGTTGGTTTTGACTTGGTTAGTCTTGTCTTTTGTGATCCCGCTGGGACTCGAACCCAGGACCCATACATTAAAAGTGTATTGCTCTACCAACTGAGCTACGGAATCCTACTTTTTCATTACTGCTTTCAACTTTTTTCGTTTCGTTGTCTGCGTTGTTCTGAAATCGTGGTGCAAAAGTACGTGGTTTGACAATACGACGCAAGTGTTGATGTGAAAATATTTTTAAAATATTTTTTAAATGGCAGACAGTGAGTGAGTTAAAGTTGAAAATATTTTTAACTTTTTTTTGCGACTCCGATTTCCAGTTAGATTTTTGGTACGAAATGCTTATAAATTCGTAGTATTGAAAGTTAATCAATCATCACTCATTTATTTCCACTTCCATAATGAAACTATTTCGTTTTGGCGCATTTGAACAAGAGCAACCGGGAGTTATTTTGTCGGATGGCCGTAAAGTAAACGTAGCAGCGTTTGGCGAAGATTTTAACGAGGCATTTTTTGCCACTGATGGCCTTGCTCGCTTGGCTGATTGGCTCACCATTCACGCAGATACTTGCCCTGAGGTTTCGGAGGATGTTCGCCTTGGTTCGGCCATCGCGCGCCCTTCAAAAATTGTTTGCATCGGCTTGAACTATGCCAAACACGCGGCAGAGTCGGGGATGGATGTGCCAAAAGAACCCGTTATTTTCTTTAAATCAACTTCCGCTTTGTGCGGCCCGAACGATAACGTCATTATCCCGCGTAATTCTGTCAAAACCGACTGGGAAGTAGAGTTGGCTTTCGTGATTGGTAAAAAAGCCAGCTACGTGGATGAAGCCAATGCCATGGACTATGTAGCGGGTTATATCTTACACAACGACTACTCGGAGCGTGAGTTTCAACTCGAACGCAGTGGTCAATGGGTAAAAGGTAAAAGCAACGATACTTTTGCCCCGCTTGGGCCTTTCATGGCAACCAAAGATGAAATCGCTGACCCTCATACACTTCGCCTTTGGTTGAAAGTAAATGAGGAGATGTTGCAAGACTCAAATACCGATGACATGGTGTTTAAAATCCCAACGTTGGTAAGCTATCTAAGCCAATTTATGACCTTGCTTCCTGGCGATGTTATCTCAACAGGAACGCCGTTTGGGGTAGGGTTGGGCTTTAAGCCGCCAAGATACCTCAAAGCGGGCGATGTGGTCGAACTAGGCATCGAGGGACTTGGAACGCAACGCCAAGTGGCAGAAGCGTATCAGTAAGCCGAGTAAAAAACGCAGCATTTTATTTTTTCATTTTGTGCGGCTTGATGGTCTCCATTAAGCCGCACGCTTTTTCATTGATTTCAACCTATCTATCCAAACTTCAGACCATGTATCGGTTTTTGTGCTTACTGCTTTGTTGCACTTCTCTTCTTACGTTTGCCCAAAAGAAAAACGAAAAATTTCAATACCACATTTTTGAAGCCAAAGGGGCTATTAAAATCGACGGCCTAGAAAATGATGCCGCTTGGCAGCAGACAGAGCTGGCGAAAGATTTTCACATGGTGACTCCCATGGACACAAGCCTAGCGCGCAACAAAACTGAAATGCGCCTCTGCTACGACCAACATAATTTATACATCATTGCGGTTTGCTACAAGGCGGTAAAAGGCTCTTTTGTGGTTGAATCGTTAAAACGGGACTTTAATTTTGGGCTCAACGATAACTTTTTTGTGGTGCTCGATACGTTTGAAGACCTCACCAATGGCTATTCGTTTGGGGCAAGTGCCGCAGGGGCGATTTGGGACGGACAAGAGGCTGATGGAACGATGATAAACCTTAACTGGGACAATAAATGGCATTGTGTAACGCGCAACTATGAAGATCGCTACGTGTGGGAAGCGGCTATTCCGTTTAAAACCATTCGCTATCGCCCCGATAATTTACGCTGGGGTATTAACGGCAGTCGTTTGGACTTGGCGACCAACGAAAAATCGGCTTGGGCGCCCGTTCCGCGTCAGTTTCAGTCGGCCAATTTAGGGTATGCTGGGGTATTGGTGTGGGATAAGCCATTGCCACCTGCTGGAAAAAATATTTCTTTGATTCCTTACGCCTTGACGAGTATTTCTAAAAATCAACTCGCCAAAACGCCCGCTGATATTAAACCAAACATCGGGGGTGATGCTAAAATTGCCCTCAATTCGTCACTCAACTTAGACTTGACGGTGAATCCTGACTTCTCTCAAGTGGAGGTGGATGTACAACAAACAAACCTCGACCGTTTTGAGTTGTTTTTTCCCGAACGTCGTCAGTTTTTTCTCGAAAATGCGGATTTGTTCGCCAACTTTGGTTTTGCCACGTTGCGGCCTTTCTTTTCCCGTCGGATTGGACTTGGCGTGCCGTTGTTATTTGGAGCACGTTTGAGTGGGAAATTGGATAAAAATTGGCGAATTGGTGTGTTGGACACGCAAACCAAAGAGGACGGGGCAACACCCGCCCAAAACTTCGCGGTGGTGGCCTTGCAAAGAAAGGTGTTTGCTCGCTCGAACGTAGGCTTGTTGATGGTGAATAAACAGTCGTTAAACCTCGATGAAAGTGTTCATAAAGGCGCATCGGCGTTTAATCGAAACGTAGGAGCGGAGTTTAACTTAGCCTCTGCCAATAACATCTGGACGGGGAAAGCCACCGTTTTGAAGTCATTCAGTCCAAATGTTTCGGGCAATGACGTAGCTATTGCAAGCATTTTGAACTACAACAAAGCCAATTTCTTTTGGCAATGGCGCCAGGAATATGTGGGAGAAAATTACAATGCTGAAGTAGGTTACGTCCCTAATGCTGCCCGCCGTGGGTACCAAATGATGGCACCAAACGTGGGGTATTTGTTTTTTGTAAACTCCCCGCTACTAATCAGCCACGGGCCTTTATTACAGTCAACGTTGTTTTGGAACAAATCAGGCCGTTTGACAGATAACGAGACGTTTATGGCCTATAATTTCAATTTTCGTAACCGTGCAATAGGAATGGCGTGGGTTGCTACGAATTATGTGCAACTTCTGGCGCCTTTTGACCCAACCAACACTGGCCGTGAAAAATTGGCCGCAGGGACTAAACATTATTGGAATTCTTTTGGAACAGAGTTTACGTCAAGCCCTCGAAACCGATTTACGTATTCGTTTGCAACGCGCTATGGTGGCTTTTATGCCGACGGAACGCGCCTCAATTTAAGAACCACGCTGGGCTATCGTTTTCAGCCGTACGTCGCTACCAAGTTTTCGGTGGATTACAACATCATCAAAGTACCTTATTTGCAAAAACCTGTGGAGTTGTTGTTGTTAGGGCCACGGGTGGATGTGACATTCCGCAACAATCTTTTCTGGACGACTTTTGTGCAATACAACAATCAAGCAGATAATGTCAACCTAAACACGCGTTTGCAGTGGCGTTATCAGCCTGCGTCTGATTTGTTTATCGTTTATACCGATAATTATTTGCCCGAAAATCTCATGGTTAAAAATCGAGCCTTGGTGCTCAAGCTGACGTATTGGTGGAATATCTAATGGTTGTGTATTTTTGCAAAAAAATACGTAAATGAGCATAAAAGTTGTAGCGTTTGACGCGGATGATACATTGTGGGTAAATGAGCCTTTTTTTTACGAAACAGAAAGAAAACTCTGTGCCTTACTGGAGGATTATTTACCCCACCATACAGTTTCTCAAGAGTTGTATCGAATGCAAATTCAGAACCTTCCGTTGTATGGGTACGGGGTGAAGAGCTTCATTCTGAGTATGATAGAGATGGCCATGTCGGTGTCGGAGAAAACCATTAGTTTAGACGTCGTTGAAAAAATCATTGGGCTTGGCAAAGAAATGCTCGAAAAACCGATTGAACTTCTGGACGACGTTGAGCATGTTCTACATTCGCTTTCGGGGCGGTATCGGCTGGTGGTGGCCACCAAAGGCGATTTGCTAGACCAAGAACGAAAATTGAAGAAATCGGGCTTGGAACATTATTTTCACCACATCGAAATCATGAGTGAAAAGCGTGAGATTGATTACCGCAAGCTCATCAAACACCTCGACATAGAACCCGAAGAATTTGTCATGATTGGTAATTCGCTCAAATCTGACGTATTGCCAGTTTTGACCATGGGAGGACACGGTTTTCACGTTCCGTTTCATACGACTTGGGCTTTTGAACAAATCGACCATCGCATCGAACATGCTAATTTCAAGGAGTTTACTTCATTGAAGGAAGTGCTGGCGCATTTGTAATGTAAAAGCAATGGCTAAAAGATACTGGTCGGTTATAAGTTGTCTATTTCTACTGCAATGCTGGTCAATGAATGGTTGGGGACAAAATATTTCTCAAACCATTAAAGGTCAGGTTATTGATGCAGAATCTAGGCAGCCTTTGGTGGGAGCGAGTGTGGTGGTAGCCTCAGTTCAGCCGTTGTTGGGGGCGCAAACGGATGTCAATGGTTTTTTCAGAATTACGGGCGTCACCGTGGGGCGTCATACGCTAAAAGTATCTTTTTTGGGGTACGAAAATGGCCTCATTCAAGAGCTAGTTGTGGGGGCTGGAAAGGAGATTGACCTCACGATTCGGCTGACGGAGTCGCTTCAGCAATTGGAAACGGTTACGGTCAAAGCATCACCGCAAAACGGAACTGCGCTGAACGAAATGGCTACAGTTTCGGCACGGTCGTTTTCGGTGGAGCAGGTCAAACGATACGCGGCAGCCATCAATGACCCCGCGCGTATGGCGCTTACTTACGCAGGAGTGGCCAACAATAATGAACAAAGCAATGCGCTCATTATCAGAGGGAATAGCCCAAAAGGTGTATTGTGGCGGATGGAAGGTGTGGAAATTCCGAACCCAAATCATTTTGCCGAAGAAGGGGCAACGGGAGGAGGAATTAGTGCTTTGAGTGTCAATATGTTGAGCAACTCCGACTTTTTTACGGGGGCATTTCCAGCCGAATACGGGAATGCTACTTCGGGGGTTTTTGATTTAAAACTACGCAAAGGAAACCACGAAAAACGCGAATATTCGGTGCAGGTAGGGGTACTTGGAGCGGATATTGCCGCCGAAGGCCCTTTTAAGCCGTCGGGGAAATCTTCTTATTTGGTGAATTACCGCTATTCGACCCTCGAAATGATCAAGCGGGCGGGTATTGAAATCATTGGAGATGCAGCGCCAGATTTTCAAGACGGGGCGTTTAAATTCTTTTTCCCGACTTCTAAAAACAGTACTTTGTCGTTGTGGGGAATGGGAGGGTTGAGCCGACAAATTCGCCGCCGTACCACCCAAAACGATGCGTTTCATTCTGACCGTGCGGTAGTTGGGTTGAACTACACGCACTTTTTATCTAACCAATCGTACCTAGATGCAACGCTGAGTTGGGCGGCTAATCGGCAAACGTACGATGCGACTCGTTTGCAACAAATTTACGTTCGAAAGGAAGATTTTACGAACCAAGCCTACCGCCTTTCGTTGCAATGGAATCATAAAATCAACGCGCAGCATTCACTTCGCACGGGGTTGATTGTAAGTGATTTGAGGTTCGTTTTGCTCAATCAGACTATTGATGGGCCACGCCTTAGTACGACGGTCAACCAGCGCGGTGAAACCTCACTTGTACAGGCGTACGGTCAATGGAAATTTCGTGCTTCACCTACTTTTACGCTGACTTCAGGGCTTCACGCGACTCGGCTGGGAGTCAATGGCCAAACTTCTGTTGAACCTCGGGCGGGATTTCGTTGGAATGTTTTGCCCCGCCATGCCTTGACGGCTGGGTTGGGCGTACACAGCCGAATCGAAGCGCTATCGACTTATTTTGCGGAAGTTAAAAGCACCAATGGGGCAACTTCCCAAGCCAATAAAAACTTGGATTTGATGAAATCAGCGCATTTTGTGTTGGGGTATGAATTTCGTCCGCGTGAAGATTGGCGCTGGCAAGTCGAAACGTATTACCAGCGTCATTTTGACGTTGCCATTGGAACTGCCTACGCCAAAACCATTTTTTTACAAACGGAATCCATGCTCAATTTGATGGATGGCTACCTCACCGATTCGTTGGTAAGCACAGGCACAGGGCGGAATTATGGCATTGACTTCACACTAGAGAAGTTTTTGACAAATGGCTTTTACTTTATTCTCACCTCGTCGGTGTACCAAGCCAAATACACTGCCCGCGATGGCATTGAACGCAATAGCCGTTTTAATGGCAATTTTGTGCAGAATATTCTTTTGGGTAAAGAATGGAAAATGGGAAAAATGAAAACCAATACGTTGGCCGTCAACATCCGAAGCCTGTGGGCGGGCGGTAACCGTTACGTTCCGATTGATTTAGCACAATCCCAAAAACGTAACACGACTGTCAGGGTCTATGAGCGCTCTTACGAGGAGAAACTGCCCAATTATTTTCGATTCGATACCCGTATTAGCTTTACCAAAAACCGCCGAAAAACCACGTCAACACTCTCACTGGACGTTCAAAATGTCTTCAATCGGCTCAATTTATACCAACCTTTCTACGATACTGCCACCAAAAGCTTGCAATTTGATACCCAATTGGGTCTAGTGCCGATTCTGAATTGGCGAATTGAATTTTAGGGGCTTTTTCTGGTCATCCTTTGGCGCGTGCAGGTCGGGTTGTGAGCAACCTTTGGCACGGGCAAGTCGGGTTGTGAGCAACCCTTGGTACGGGAAAGTCGGGTTGTGAGCAACCCTTGGTACGGGAAAAAGCGGGTTGTGAGCAACCCGCTGCACGAGAAAGCAACCTGCTGCACGGGGTGAAAAAATATTTTTTGGGCAAAAAATTGGAAGTAAATATTTTTATAAACAATTTTGTCGAGAAAAAGAAAGGGTAAATGCCAAAAATCGACCACGATACCAAAGACCGTATTTTAGCTGCTGCTGAAAAAGTATTTCACGCCAACGGATTTAAAGGGGCGCGAACCTCGCTCATTGCGGAAGAAGCGGGTATCAGTCGGACGATGATGCACTACTATTTCAATTCCAAAGAAGAACTATTTCAGGAAGTGCTCAAGCGGTCGGTTGGGGTGGTACTCGAACATGCCCAAGGAGTTTTGAACCAGCCCCGCAACCTGAAAGAAATGGTGAACGGTTTGATTGATTTGTTGTGCGATGTTTGTGCGTTAAAGCCTGGCTTGCCGACTTTCGTGGTCAATATTTTTAATGAATCGCCCGAAATTGCGTATTTCATGGCGATGGGGCAGTCGGATGAACTTCCAAAAGTGCTGGATCGGTTGCTGGAGGAGGCAAAACAGCAAGGAACGGTACAGTCGGACATCACGGGCGAACACCTAATGCTCCATATATATGGCTTATGTTCAATGGCTTACTTGGCGCATAATTACATCAAAGCCAAAGAAAAACGCAGCGACGAAGCAATGACTGCTTTTTTGGAGGAGCGTAGGGTACAAATCAAAAGCTTTGTGTGGCACGCCCTTGGTAATCAGGGGATGTAAGCACTTGTGAAGGGTGTTGAATTGAAAAAGGCGTTTCGCCTTATTTTTTGTGATTTATATAAACAATTTTGTTGAACTAAAATGTATAAAATAATTTAACATGACAACCCACGCTACCTACATGGGGTACCGAACGGACGATTTCGAACATCCCTTTGCTAAGTTTTTTAACGATATGATTGCCTCAATTCCTGCCAATGTAGCTGCGGCATTGGAACATGCCTTGCCGTCGTCGGAGGCGTTGGATTTTGAGGAGGTGACCAAAATGGCAAACAAAGGCTACGATTCGGTTGAAAATGGGTACTTCATGCTGCCTGACGGCGGGCTACACGTGGCCGTGCTAACCCCTATGCTGCATGTAACACCTCCCATGTGGGACTGGTGGTTTGGCTGGCACGGTTGCCAAGATAATCGCTATAAATTATGGCATCCTGCTGCCCACAAATCTGCTCGCTGGGAAGATGGTCGGGAAGATGAAGCGTACATTGGCCGCACGTCTATCATTGAAGAGTACATTGGAACCTCCCTCGAAAAAGCAGCTATTCAGTTCGTTCATCCCACTGCATTGGGGTTTTCGGAGGAGCAGATTGCCGACAAAGAAGAAGTGGTGTATATCTGCGCACGTTTGGGGTATCCGCATTTGCCCGTTGATTTTGGTTGGCTAGTACACCAGGTTCGCAAAACCGCCGTTGGTGCCGAAATGCGTTCGCGGTTCTGGATGGGCGGAAAACACATTCAGTTGAGGGGAGAAAACAAGTTGGTTCAACTGGTGTCAGCAGTTTTGCCAAAAATTGCACATCTGCCTGAACGTCAGGCGAAGGACTTATTGCAGCATTGCTCCGAAGAAATGAATCATCTGGCCAAAATCTTGCCCGACTTATACCACGAATTTCACGAATCCAACCCTTTAAAAACCATTTTAACATGAAACCAATTGCTATTTCAGGGGACATTATCCAACAAGGAGACAAAGGCTTTGATAGGGCCATTATGGATACCCTTTTTAATCAATGGGAACCAGGCCGCCGCCCCGATATGATGGTAACCCCCAAAACCATCGACGACATTATTGACACCATTCATTACGCTCGGAAAGAAGGAAAACACATCAGTATTTGTTCGGGAGGGCACAGTTGGTCGGCCAACCACGTTCGGAACAACAGCGTGTTGATTAACATGCGAAAATTTGATGCGTATGAGGTAAACCGTGAGGCGATGACGGCCAAAGTAGGGCCAGGGGTAGGAGGAAGTACGTTGCTGACGGCCTTGTTTGACCAAGACTTGTTTTTTCCTGCGGGGCACTGCAAAGGTGTATGTGTAGGCGGTTATCTGCTTCAAGGAGGCTTTGGATGGAACGGACGAAAGTTGGGTATGGCCTGCGAAAATGTCATTGGTATTGACGTGGTTACGGCTAATGGCGACTATGTTCATGCCAACGAACACCACAATTCGGATATTTATTGGGCAGCGCGGGGTTCAGGCGGGGGATTTTTTGGCGTAGTAGTGGCGTTTCATTTACGACTTTTCAAGAAGCCTGCCTATTGCGGGTCTATTACCCACGTATTTGATATTCAGCACCTTGAAGATGTGTTTCGGTGGGCGCACGAAATTGGGCCGAGTGTGCCTGATGCCGTCGAATTTCAGTTGCTCACAAGCCGTAAAGTTTTGAAGTTTTTGGGGCCAGGTATAGAGGCTGTTGCGCCTATTTTTGCCGATACCAAAGACGAACTCGAAGAGGCCAAGGCGTTTATGTTGAATAGCCCCATTAAGCAAAAAGCATTTTTTAAAACACCTTATTTGAAAGCCAATATGTCGTCGATGTATCGTTTTGTGATGACGCATTATCCCGACGACCACCACTGGGGAGTCGATAATATGTGGACCAAAGCTTCCATCGATGAGCTTATGCCTTATTTGAAAGGCATGGTTGAAACCTTGCCACCTGCACCTTCGCACATGCTTTGGCTTAACTGGTACCCACCAAAGCGCCTACAAGACATGGCGTATTCGCTGGAAGATAACATTTACATTGCCCTGTACGGTACATGGAAAGACGCAAACGACATCCCAAACTACGGCAGTTGGGCCAAAGGATGGATGGAAAAAGCCAATCACTTGTCCACAGGAATTCAGTTGGCCGACGAAGGGCTTCACCAGCGGATGGCTCCTTTTGTGGCGACGGATAATCTAAAACGCCTCGACGAAGTACGCGCCCAACGCGATCCGAATGGATTATTTAACCCTTGGCATAGTCGCCCTACGCTGACTTTATAACAAATTCCACACCTTTATTTTTTGTTCCACCACCTCTTTACTACACATTGTTATGAACTCACAGGTTATTTTGCGCCGCGCTTATGCGCTGGCGGTTGCATTGATTTTGTCTTTACTTATTGGAAATAAAACGGTTTATAGTCAGTCGGTGACTTTTACGCCCAATGGGGTGTGGTTGCCAAGCATGACTTCCAACGAACGTATCACAATGCCCGTTACGATAGGGCAATTGGTTTTCGATACCAACACGAAGTCGATTTGGTACCACACAGGTGTGGGAGGAGATTGGAAAGAATTGATAACGGTCAAACCGTCGGCGGATAATTTGGGAAACCATACGGCGACTCAAAATATCAACGTCGGAGATTACTTCTTGTCGCCCGATGGTTTAGATCGAGGCTTGAAAGTAGGTCGCGAACAGCTGTTGTTGCAATTGCCCAAACCGCGTTTTCAATTGGGAACAAACTTGGCAACAAATTCACAAATAAATTTTGCCAACTACACCCGTAATTGGGCCATAAGCACCTCCCAAGACCGATTTGAAATCGTGGACTCGACTTTTCAAACGCGCCCATTTATCATTGAAAAAAATGCGTTTCATAACATGTTGTATATTCAGGAGGATAAAATTGGGATTGGAACCAGTTCGCCTCGCGAAAAGTTAGACGTGGCGGGAAAAGTAAAAATGAATGGTTTCCAGTTGCACAATGGCACCAATACAGCAGGGTTTATTCTGCAATCGGATGCGGTAGGGAACGGAACGTGGGTAAACCCAGCGGCGGCAGGTTTTAACTATTGGACGGTTGCCAACGGGGCCATGTTTCCGAATCTAAATGTGAACGTGGGGATTGGAACGGAAGCGCCTAGCTCGAAACTAGAGGTGAATGGGAAACTGAAAGCGACAGAAGTAGAAATTGCTTCAACGTTGAAAACGACTTCCATAGAAACATCTGGAACGACGAAAACGACGAACTTCCAGTTGACCAACGGCGCGACTAACGGCTACATTTTGCAGTCGGATGCCAACGGAAATGCAAGCTGGAAAAGCCCGTCAAGTTTGCCGATTAGCTTTTCTGAGAGCGACCCCAAAGTGGGATCATCGAGCAGGAATAGTGTACCGAAATGGAATGGCACGAAGCTGACGGACGGGACAATGGTTGACAACGGCAACATCGGGATTGGAGTAACGTCGCCGACGAATAAATTGGAAGTAGCAGGTACGACAAAAACGACGAATTTACAATTGACCAACGGCGCGACGAACGGTTACATTTTGCAGTCGGACGCGAGCGGAAATGCGGTTTGGAAAGACCCTTCAAGCTTGCCCATTAGTTTCAGCGAAACCGACCCGAAAGTGGGAGCGTTGACCAACAATGTGTTACCGAAATGGAACGGCACGAAGCTGACGGACGGCACAATGGTGGACAACGGCAACATCGGGATTGGAGTAACGTCGCCGACGAATAAATTGGAAGTCGCAGGTACGACCAAAACGACGAATTTACAATTGACCAACGGCGCGACCAACGGTTACATTTTGCAGTCGGACGCGAGCGGAAATGCGGTTTGGAAAGATCCTTCAAGTTTACCGATTAGTTTCAGCGAAACCGACCCGAAAGTGGGAGCGTTGACTGCCAATGTGTTACCGAAATGGAATGGCACGAAGCTGACGGACGGGACAATGGTGGACAATGGCAACATTGGGATTGGAGTAACATCGCCGACGAATAAGCTGGAAGTAGCAGGCACGACAAAAACGACGAATTTTCAACTCACCAACGGCGCGACCAACGGTTACATTTTGCAGTCGGACGCGAGCGGAAATGCGGTTTGGAAAGACCCTTCAAGTTTGCCGATTAGTTTCAGCGAAACCGACCCGAAAGTGGGAACGTTGACCAACAATGTGTTACCGAAATGGAATGGCACGAAGCTGACCGACGGGACAATGGTGGACAATGGCAACATCGGGATTGGGGTAACGTCGCCGACGAATAAATTAGAAGTAGCAGGTACGACAAAAACGACGAATTTTCAATTGACCAACGGCGCGACGAATGGTTACATTTTGCAGTCGGACGCGAGCGGAAATGCGGTTTGGAAAGACCCTTCAAGCTTGCCCATTAGTTTCAGCGAAACCGACCCGAAAGTAGGAACGTTGACCAACAATGTGTTACCGAAATGGAATGGCACGAAGCTAACGGACGGGACAATGGTGGACAATGGCAACATTGGGATTGGAGTAACATCGCCGACGAATAAGCTGGAAGTAGCAGGCACGACAAAAACGACGAATTTTCAACTCACCAACGGCGCGACGAACGGATATGTGTTACAATCGGATGCGCAGGGAAATGCGGTTTGGAAAAACCCAACGTCGTTAGGAATAACTTTTACGGAAACCGACCCGAAAGTAGGAAGCCAATTAATGGATTATGTGCCAACTTGGGATGGAACCAAATTGGTAAAAGGGGGGATTTTTGATGATCACCGAGGAAAAATAGGAATTTTAAACGATGACCCTAAAGCCCCCCTGTCGGTAGGAAAAAGCTACACCACCAACTTAGATGCCATCACTTATTTTAACACTTCCGAGAACAAACCAGTAGTCATTGCCAGTATTGATAACGCAACTCCTGACAATAATAAAGGTATAATGATAGGAGAGCAGGGAAACGAAATTCAAGGCCGTTCAGGTAATAATTTGACCACAAATGGTGATTTGATTTTGAATGCTTACGATGGAAATGTCGGTATTGGAACAACCACTCCTACCAGTAAATTGGATGTAGCGGGCAAAATAAAATCAACGGACTTTCAGTTGACTAACGGTGCAACCAACGGTTATATTTTGCAATCAGATGCGAGTGGAAATGGGATTTGGAAAGACCCGTCGAGCTTGTCGATTAGTTTTAAAGAAACGGATCCGAAAGTGGGAAATCAGTTGACATATTTTGTCCCAACTTGGAATGGAACCCAATTGGTCAAAGGAGGTATTTATAGCGATGTTTACGGAAATGTAGGTATTTTGAATACAGACCCACAAGCGCCTTTTTCGGTTGGCGAAAGCTACACAACCAATTTAAATGCAATAACTTACATTAATACCGCAGGAAATAAGCCCGTGGTGATTGCCAACATTGACAAAGCCGCTCCCGCCAATAACAAAGGGTTGTTGCTTGGGGAGCGTGGAAACGAAATACAGGGGCGTGCTGGAAATTCTTTGATTACAAATAGCGATTTGATTTTAAACCCTTATTCAGGGAATGTTGGGGTTGGTACATCTTCACCTACGGCAAAGTTGGAGGTGAATGGAAACGCAAAAGCAAAAAGTATTCAATTGAGTGATGGTGCTCAAAACGGCTACATTCTTCAGTCGGATGCCAATGGAAATGCAAGTTGGGCAAACCCTTCTGCCTTGTCGGGTGGAAGCACTTCGTGGACTAAAAATGGAAATAACCAATACTCTAATGTGACGGGAAATGTGGGCGTTGGCGTAGGGACTCCTTCGCAAAAAATCCACCTAAGAGGGAATTTACTGGTTGAGCACGGCCGACTTCTGACCTATGATTCGGGAAAAAATGTCTATGTGGGAGAAGAAGTTGGAGGCACCGATACAACATACACGAAGGGCCAACACAACACAGCAATAGGGGCAAACGCATTTCAGAACAATACAACAGGGAACAACAACGTAGCAGTAGGTAGAAAAGCGTTACAGAGTAATACCACAGGAACCTTCAACACCTCAATAGGAACGGAATCCCTGAACTCGCTCGTTGGAGGAGGCTTCAACGTTGCGATAGGGCCCTATTCTATGGTAAACAATGTTGACGGGAATGAAAACGTTGCGGTAGGAAACTGGGCTGGGTTTAGCAACAAAGGAAGTGGAAACGTCTTCCTTGGCAACTCCGCAGGCTCGTCTGAAACAGGCAGTAATAAGCTCTATATTACCAACACCAGCACCTCTACTCCGTTGATTTACGGTGATTTTTCTAAAAAAAGACTGGTAATTAATGACAGCCTTGAGGCAAAAAGCATCAAATCTACGGCGTTGCAGCTTACCAATGGAGCCAATGTGGGCTACCTGCTTCAATCCGATGCGAGCGGGAAAGCATCGTGGGTAAATCCCTCAACGTTGCTTAGTGGAAGCAATACTTGGACTAAAAATGGTACGAATCAATACGCCAATCTCACGGGAAATGTAGGGATAGGGGTGAGTAATCCTACCCAAAAACTTCAAATAAGGGGTAATTTATTGGTGGTTCATGGACGGTTGCTGACGTTTGATTCGGGAAAAAATGTCTATGTGGGAGAAGAAGTAGGAGGGGCTGATACCACTTATACTACTGCGCAAGACAACACCGCCCTGGGAGCGAACGCATTTCAATACAATACTGGAGGGAATAGTAATGTCGGTATTGGGAGAAAAGCACTTCAAAAAAACACGACTGGAAACGCTAATACGGCGGTCGGAATTGATGCTTTGCTCAACAACATTCAGGGGTCGAACAGCGTAGCTTTGGGGGCGTATGCCTTGATAAGTAACCCAGCTGGTGAAGACAATACTGCTGTTGGTTTTTCCGCAGGGTTTGCCAACAAAGGAAGTGGGAATGTTTTTATAGGCAATTATGCAGGTGCTGTCGAAGCAGGAAACAATAAACTTTACATTGCGAATGGGAAGGATACCCCACCGCTTCTGTATGGCGATTTTGCTACGAAAAAATTGGTGGTTAACGATAGTTTAGAAGCTAAATTTTTGTCGGTGAAAATGCCCAATGCCGGTTCCTATTTCCCCAACGCAACTATCAAAAATCAAAGCGTTGTGACCCAAATTCATGTAGGAAATAATGCCAATCCCAAAACACGATATTACGATAAAACAAATTCACCTTCCAGCTTTTTTGACCTAGGAATCAATGCTTTTAACTACTTTTCGGTGGATTATAACGAGGC
Source organism: Runella defluvii (assembly GCF_014195535.1). Classification (GTDB taxonomy): domain Bacteria; phylum Bacteroidota; class Bacteroidia; order Cytophagales; family Spirosomataceae; genus Runella; species Runella defluvii. The sequence continues at coordinate 115,262 of NZ_JACIBY010000014.1, forward strand.
AACGAAATTCGCGGTTCTTCCCAATGGAATGGTCGAATTGTCAAACAACCTAAAAACATTTGGAAAGTGGATTACCTCAGACGGTGACAATGAAGGGATAGCGGTTACTAATCAAGGGAATGTAGGGATAAATGAAGTTAACTCAAACGTCACATTTACAATCAAAAGTAAAATGACAACGGGAGGGCTGTTTTCGATAAAAGATAACAACGAGGACGAGAAATTCTACATGTCTATTAAAGGAAATGCTGGCATGGGAACGTCAGATTTGAGCAAGGCAAAGCTCTCCATCGTTGGTTCACAACTCAGCAATCTAAGCTACGGTTACTTGAATAACAATGGCTCGACGGGTTCTGCAAACAGCACTTCTTATTATTCGCTTTATACGTCAGATCGCATTGCGGCCAGTGAATTTAATGCCTTTTCCGACGCGCGTATCAAAGACATCAAAGGCAAGTCAAACAATGTTCAAGACCTTGAAACCCTTTCTAAAATTGAAATAACAGATTACCAGTTCAAAGACAAAATCGGAAAAGGGAACGGCCATCACAAAAAAGTGATTGCTCAACAGGTAGAAACGGTTTACCCACAGGCGGTTAGTAAAACCACCGATGTCATTCCTGACATTTATCGGTTGGCCAACATCCAAAACAACTTTGTCGAGTTATCCAACCACCAGCTTACGGTTGGGGAAAAAGTGAAACTCATTTTTGGAGAAAAGCAGGAAGTATTTGAGGTGGAGGCAGTGAATGAAAAAGGGTTTAAAATAAAAAATAACGGTACATCGCTCGTAGCCGCAACTTCGGTGTTTGTGTATGGCCGAGAGGTATCGGATTTTCGTTCGGTGGACTACGAAGCGCTTAGTACGCTAAACATGTCGGCCACGCAGGCATTGCTAAAACGCATTGAGCAACTCGAATCCGAAAACACACACTATAAGAATGAATTTAAGTCGTTTCGTACGGAGTTGGAGCAATTAAAAGCGGCCGTGACGGGAACGAACGAAACAAAAGGAAAATAGTGCGTCGGGGTGGTCACACATGTACGTCGGGGTGGTCACACATGTACGTCGGGGTGGTCACACATGTGCGTCGGGTGCTCACATATGTGCGTCGGGGTGCTCACACCCCGACGTCCCCAGCGTCCCTCAGGGAATTTCAATTCCAATTTGTCGCATCAATGCTGTCGCGTTAAATTCACGACAAACTCCTTCTTTCAACTGATAGTCGAAGTGTAATTTGCCTTCGGTGAAGGTAGAATAAAAACTGTAATTATGGGCAAACTGCCCTTCGTTGGCCATGTCGCCTAGCTCAATGTCGTGGGTAGAAATAAACCCAGCGGCTTTTTGTAAATGAAGCTGACGAATCAGTGCCTCAGCGCCTTTGTGACGGTCAACGGAGTTAGTACCTTTTAATATTTCGTCCAAAAAGTAAAAAACAGGAATGGGTGAGCTTTCCGAAAGTTTGAGTAAAGTCTGTAAACGCTTTAACTCGGCATAAAACGAAGAGGTATTTTCTTCCAGCGAGTCCTGCGTTCGCATACTGGTAAAAACCTGAAGAATAGCGCTCGAAAACTGTTCGGCACAGACGACCGAGCCCGACAGCGCCAAAATGGTATTGACGCCAATGGTGCGTAAAAAGGTGCTTTTCCCTGACATGTTTGAACCCGTAATGATGGCCGTTTGGCCCAAACCTTGTAGTTCAAAGTCGTTACAAACGCGCTTGTCAGCCGCAATCAGTGGGTGGCCAACGTGTTTGGTTTTGATGTAAAACGGTTCGGTAGAAAGTTCTGCAAACGGGTACGACGGATTAGAATAAGCAAAGCCCGCCAAGCTACTTAGGGCTTCAAACTGACCCAGTACGTGAAACCACCGTCCAAGGTCGTCTTGGTGGCGCTTTTTCCACGCTTCGAGTTGGGTCATCCATTGCAAATCCCACAATGAAGGAAGTCCAATGGCCAGCATAAAGTACGGATTCAACCGAAAGTTGAGGTTTTCGGTCATTTTGGCAAGCTGCTGAATACTTTTGGAGGCGGGGATGCCCGTGGTAAGTTGACTTTTGAGCTGCCGTAGTTTAGCGGACTCAAACGACTGATTTTCAATTTTTTCAAACAAAGCCGCGTAAGCTTTCAAGGTTCCGACAATTTGCTCCGATTGCTCCGCATACGCCTTGACAGAAGCGTTGAGTTTGCTTAAAATAAACCCGTGAAAAAGCAATACGGCGACGATAACCAACCAAGGGATAAGCCCCAAAGAAGCCGCAATAATCCCCGAAATTGTCAGGATGGGCAACCACCTAAAACGCTTCCAGCGAAGTATGGATTCGTTTTCACCAGCTTTGAGCCAAAGTGATAAAAATTCGGTGGACTGAGAAATTTGTTTTTCGAGGGCAGCGGTAGCTTCAAACTCTTGGCGCCAGTCGAGTAGGGGAGTAAGCTCGGCAATGGCCAACTGACGAACCGTAATTTCGATGGGGTCGGCAGGGGCTAGAAGCCAATGGGCCAAGGTTTTCATTCCCACTTTGGTGTGCGCCCGGTTGATGAGTTTAAAAAGTGAATGTTTGCCAAAAACATCCAAATCGTAAGCATACGGATGGTTGGGCGGAGCAAACTCTTCTCCCGTTTCTTTTCTCAAAAAAGAAAGCGACAACCTTGCCGTTTCTTCTTTGTTGAGCTGAGTTAAAATCCGATAAAGATGGAGAAGTCGGGAGGTTTTTTGGTGTTTGCGCAGTACAATCGCAAATAAAATCAACCCTAAAAATCCGATGGAAAAGGCAAGTGTAAGGTCACTTTTTGAAAACCACCAAACAGCGGCGGCTGCCAAGATAAAAATAGCAAGTCGAGCGGTGGAAAGTTGGTTATAACGGCGCTGGATTACTTCGGTTTGTGCTTGAAAAACGGCTTGTCGTTGGGTGTAGATTTCGGAAGGATTCACGGCTGAATTTTTTCCCAAAGGTACACATCTTTCGACTAATTGAGCGAAAACATCGGGAGTTTTACGGCCGTTGCGGTATTATTAAACATCAATTCCGAAATCGTGGGCTCCATAAAATCAATCAACGGAAACTGCGAAAGAATTTCCAAAACGTGCAATTCGGTGTCGGCTTTGATAACGCACCAAAGCTTGGTCCGATCGGACGAAAGGGCGTACGACGTAATTTTTCCCGTCTCCATCAAATGATTGATTTTTTGACGTTGACGCGGGATTTTCGCTAAAAACTCCTCCGTCATTTCGTCAGGGAGGGTAAATTCTACCATGAATTGACTCATAATCCTAGAATGTTAGATTACCGAAATAACAGCCAATATACTGAAATGGTTCGGAAAGTTGTGGTTTGAGAGTTTAGAATTACTTTTGTTGCCTGTATTACATTCGACAATCAACATTCTAAATTCGACATTCCAATTATGCCTCTTCCCAAAAAAGCCAGTGAGTCACACACCATCATGACCGAAATGGTATTGCCCAACGATACCAATACCCTCAACAACCTCATGGGAGGGCGGTTGCTTCATTGGATGGACATTTGTGCGGCAATCACTGCCCAGAAACACGCGCATCGAACAGTAGTGACGGCTTCGGTTGACAACGTATCTTTTGCCGAGCCGATCAAGTTAGGAAACATCGTAACGTTTGAGGCGCAAGTTACCCGTGCCTTTACGTCGTCGATGGAAGTTCACATCAAAGTAAGCGCCCAAAACCTTTCAGCGGGAGAGGCGGCTGTGCATACCAACTCTGCTTTTTACACTTTTGTAGCGGTTGACCAAAGCGGGCGACCCATCGAAGTTGCGCCCGTGATTGCTGAAACAGAAGAAGAGCAAAGCTTTTTTCAGAGCGCGTTGCGTCGTCGGCAATTACGGTTGGTTTTGGCAGGGCGAATGAAACCCAGTGATGCCACCGAATTGAAAGCACTGTTTGGAGAAAGCGGCGAATAAGAAGTAAAGAAAAGGCAGAATTACTAAAGTATTTCTGCCGAAATACCACGGCGACAAATCTCTTGGCGTTTGGGCACCAGCTCTTCCCAAGAACCATTTTTTACGCGGCATTTGCCTTTGTAATGAATGATAATGGTACACTGTTCTGCTTGTTCGGGGGTATGTTCGCAAACATCCATGAGGGTTTCGATCACCCAATCAAATGTATTCACCTCGTCGTTGAAAACCACTAGACTATAAAGGTCGGTTTCCACTACTTTTTGCTCTACTTCTTCGACTACATCGACTTCGGGCATTTCAAACAGTTGCATGTGCAAAGATTTGTATAGTTAATGAACTGATATAACAAATTTACGAAAAATCGTATAGGTTTGCAAAAGGTATAAACACATTCTAACCTTATTTGTTCCATTCTATGAGTCCATATGTAGCTCTCACCATTCTCATTGTGTATTTTGCGGTACTTATTGCCGTGTCTATTTATACCTCTAAAGGGGCTGACACCAATACTTTTTTCACGGCCAATAAGCAGTCTCCCTGGTACTTAGTGGCATTTGCCATGATAGGCACGTCTTTGTCGGGGGTTACTTTTATCTCCGTCCCTGGTGCGGTTGGAAAAATCCAATTTTCCTACTTTCAGGTGGTGTTAGGTTATATTTTGGGATACCTGTTTATAGGTAGTGTGCTCATGCCGCTTTATTACCGACTGAACTTGGTCTCTATTTATACCTACCTCGAACAGCGTTTTGGTTTTTGGGCGTACAAAACAGGGTCGGCTTTTTTCCTACTTTCGCGCACACTCGGTTCGGCGGTGCGGCTGTACGTAGCGGCGCAAGTTCTTCAATTGGCCATGTACAACGGCCTTGGGATTCCCTTTGAAGTGTCCGTTTTGATTACGATTGCCCTTATCTGGGTCTATACTTTCAAGGGTGGAGTAAAAACTATTATTATCACCGATACGCTCCAAACAACGTTTCTGATTACGGCGGTTGCACTTACCATTTACTTAATTTCGAAAGAGCTAAACTTTTCGTTCGGGGGAATGGTATCGGCCGTGGCCGACAGTGAATATTCGCGTATTTTCTTCTTCGATGATCCAAAGGACAACAAATATTTCTGGAAGCAATTTTTGTCGGGGGCGTTTATTGCCATTACCATGACGGGTATGGATCAAGATTTGATGCAAAAAAACCTGACTTGTAAAAACATCGGCGAAGCCCAGAAAAACATGTTTTGGTTTACCATTACATTGACCTTCGTCAACCTGATGTTTATGAGCCTTGGGGTGTTGTTGTATTTTTATGCTCAGGCCAAAAATATTCCTTTACCAGAACGTACGGATGAAATTTACTCGATGTTGGCCCTGAATCATTTTGGACTCAACGAAGGAACCGCGGGGGTTGTGGTGGCAATTACGTTTTTGATTGGGATTACGGCGGCTACCTACGCTAGCTCGGACTCGGCGCTAACCGCTCTGACGACGTCTTTTTGCATTGACTTTATGAACGTAACCAACAAACCCGAAAAAGAACGCGCGCGCATCAAACACTGGGTTCACATTGGGTTTTCGTTGTTGTTTTATGTGGTGATTGTACTTTTCAACCAACTCAACAGCAAAGAAGTAATTACGGCTATTTTTGACATTGCTGGCTATACCTATGGGCCGTTGCTGGGCTTATTTGCATTTGGGCTATACACCAAACGTTCGGTAAAAGACCGCCTGACGCCCATCGTTTGTGTCTTGGGGCCGATAATTACGTACGTGCTCAATCAAAATTCGGAGGCATGGTTTGATGGGTACAAAATTGGTTTTGAACGGCTTATGCTGAATGGTGCAATTGTATTTTTAGGTATGCTATTGATTTCAAAACCAAAAGAATCGTAATTTTAAAGAAAAATTCGTTCATGAAAATCAATACACTGGTTGTTGATGATGATATAAACTGGCAAAAAATCATTGGGAAATTTGTACAAATGCACCCCAATTTGGAGCTTGTGGGCGTGTGTGGGTCTGCGATGGAAGGCTACAGCAAAATGAGCGATGTCGAGGTCGATTTGCTGATTTGTGACATCGAAATGCCCGAAATGTCAGGTTTAAGCTTTGTAAAAAGCATCCGCCACCGCCCATTTGTTATATTTGTAACAGCACATCGTGACTATGCCTTGGATTGTTATGAGGTATCGCCAGTGGATTTTTTGCTAAAACCGCTTGAATTAGACCGCTTTTTGAAGGCGATTGAGAAGGTAAAAGAACGTTTTGTGAATGTGGAAGACGCCAGCCACGTTGAGCCTTACTTCTTTGTTAGAGAGAACTCTAGTTACATACAAATCGCCTACAAGGAGGTGCTTTACATGAAAGCACAGGAAAATTACCTGCAAATTGTGACAAAGCAGGCGTCATACTCTCCGATTGTGTCTATTTCAAAAATGGAGGAGCAGCTTCGTAGCGAGGTGTTTATGCGGGTGCATCGTTCCTATTTGGTACATCGTTCGGCGATTCAGGTTATTACAAAAAACGAAATTGTTTTAACCTCTGGCGATTCAATACCGATTGGGGAGCAATACCGCAACCAAATTACGCGCAAACACATTGAGGGAAACCTGATCAGTCGTATCCTATAACTGCGGCACCAAGTAGAAGGGTGTTGGCGATTGCCAACGCCCTTCATTTGTTATAGGCTAGGCTCAAGGAGGCTTTTTTTAACTTCTTCAATAAAAATTTTTGAAGGCTTAAAAGTAGGGTATTCGTGTGCTTCTACCTCAACAAGGGTATTCCGTTTTACATTGCGCGCCGTCCGTTTTGCACGGTGTTTGTTTTGGAAATTGCCAAAACCGCGCACATAAATGATTTGGTGTTGGCTCAGTGAGTCTTTGATGACGTCAAACATCGCATCGAGCGTTGTCTCTACTTCGGTTTTGGTACGGTCGGTTTGTCGATAAATACGCGTTACCAATTCTGCTTTAGTCATTGTAATGGGTTTTTAGGTACAAAAATCATTTCGCATAAGAGTTTCAATAACCGTCGATGTGAGATAACTAAGTACCCTTGCCGAAAATCGGCGGCACTATCAGTACAACAAAATTATATTCCAAAAATAGTATTTTAAAGTCCGATTCCAATTTTTTTATGAAAGGGGTGCATTTGTACATAAAACCCCTTATTTCGTACATGAAAATTGGAGGGGGTAAATTGGGTTGAAGATAGTGGGACACGAAAAGCGGAACGTAACTTACTATACGTATATTTATGCCATTTAGGTATATAAAAAAACGCAGGCCACTTCATAGCGTAGCCTGCGTTGGAGTAAGAGTTAAAAATGTTATTTCTTGACGGTATTGGTCGTAGCGCCACTAATAACGCCTAAATATCGTCCAGCCCAGTAAGGAAGCAGCCAAATATCTCCCGCGCTCATTTCTGAACTACCACGCCCGTTTCGGTCTAAAATAAACCGACTGTTGTTGTGGCGAATAATGCCCAGCTCGTCGGGAGGAAGTACTTCTTTGGTGGTTTGTTCGATAAAATTGGGGGGCAATAGTTCAATGTCTTTGCGGTGGCTATTTTTTACCGTCCAATCAATCATATCGAGCGGATATTCCTGTAAATACCAGACCGATTCTTCCAAATCAAAATCTTGAATGCCTGTGATAGCCGTCAAAATATTCCATAGGCCATCTTTTTCGGGGCGCTCAAATTGCCAGTGGTCCACGATGGCTTTCTTGTAATTGGCCTTCAATGTGTCATTAAACGCGTAGCGATACAAGCCCCAATAACCCATATAGTACATTTCATCGTCGGAGTGATTCCAGTCGCCCGAAAGCATCTTGCTCCAATCGCTGGCATTGCCAGGAGCTTGTCCGATGATTTTCATGGGGCGCATCAGATTTTCGTAGTATCCGTGCTTTTTCATCAACTCAAATGCCTTGGCCTTGTATTTTTCCTTTTTGGTAAAATGATAGGCCGTTTGGAGCATGGCTACGATGTTGGACGAATTGAGCTTGCGGTCACCCACGTTGATGGGGAAGTTGTTGACATAATCGGGGTGCCATTTTCCCCAAAGGGTAGGTTTGCCGTCCCAGTCCACCAAATACATGTCATTTTTGATGATGTGGCTCATCAACGTGTCAATCAACGCAATAGAGCGTGATTTGAGGTCTTTGTCGTCAATCAACTCGGCCATGGCACCAAACGCAAAAATGTGTCCAATCACTTCGTCGCTGCTTGTCGTGGACTTCCAATCCCATTCGGGGTCGTCGGTACGGCGCCACGGTTTGTCTTCGTATTTGTAGCCCGTACGTTCATACGACCGCGACGGAAAACCTGGGATTTTATTGATGTCGTACAACCGTTCCATTGCATCGAGCGATTCGCGGCAGTTTTGGAGGGCTTGTGGGTCTTTGGTGGCGGCGTAGCGGAAGATTTGCCCGCCCAAATACATGGAAGTCCAAAGCCCGTCGTTGTCGGAATCTTGCAATGTCCCCGTGGCCAAATTTCCGTTTTTCATGCGCCCGAGCGTGCCATTAAAGCCATCCCGAATGTGGCGAGTGCGCACTTGTTTTTCGTAGAACGTAGCTTTTTCTTGGAGCGTCATTTTAGTGAACATAATTTTTCCAAGCCCTTTGTCGGTCAATACCAAAACAGAACCATCTTCGCCTTGGGCGATATGCGTCACTTGGTTGGACGGAAGCCAACGTTCGGAAGCATAATAGTTAAATTTCCCGTCAGGTTTTTGGTAAAAAGCCCCCTCGCTCGAACCAAACCAAAGCTGATTGCTAATGGCCGTGATGCAAGTGATGTCGGCCGAGGGAAGTTTTTGCTGGAGTGGCGTGATGACTTTACCCGCTTTGTCTAGTTCTAAATAACCATTTTTAGTGCCTACTACGAGTTTGGAAAGAGTGACTTCCAAGGCCGTGAGGTTATCGGCAGCATAGACTTTTTTCACTGCTTTGGCCCCTTCCGCAACCGAATACACCGCTTTGTCGGTCAGAACATAAAACTGTCCGTTGGAGTATTTGATGTCTAAAACGCGTCCTTCGAGCCCCGTTTCTTTCCAACCCGTTCCTTGTTTGGGAAGGTATTCTACCTGTGAACCGTTGGCAATGAGGAAATTAAAGTCACTGCCGCCTGCGAAGAGGTGGGCGTCGGGGAGTGAATGTTTGAGAAACAACTTGCCCGCCCAAGCATCGCTCAAAACCGATTTGTTGTCAATCAAAACAAACTGCTGCTGATAAAGCGATAGGTTGGCGATTTTTTTATCGGCAATGGGGCGGTAAGAAACATCTTTTTCTAACGTGCCAGGATAGAGCAACTGCCCCGCATGAGGTTGGAACAAACCCGTTTTTGTACTGATTTTGATGGTTCCATTGCGGTCAGTGAAAACACGAAGCGGCTCAACGCTGTCTTTGAAATAATACTTGATGGCGTAGTCTTGCGTAAAAGGCGTGTCTCGGTGGACAGGCTGTTTGGGTTTTTGGGCTAAGAGTAAAGATGATTCCAGTAATACGCCCAAAAGGAGAAAATGAAACTTCATACGGTGTAGGTAGGAGTGTTGGATGAAACAGAAGTGATTGACTCTAAAAGTCCAACCACATTGACGTCTATTATACGCTGTATGCAGGTGTTAGGGCTATTTGAGGGAGAAAAATGAGGGAGCGTTGGGAGACGCTAGGTTGCATTAAGTAATAAAGCAAAAGTTTTAGAGTAATTCAAAGCAGCCTCGGTAGAGGCGCAACATTTGTAGTAGCAGGAGGAGTTTTTTTAATTTTTGCTTCGTAGAAGCATAACAGAGCATCTAGTTATGCTTCTACGAAGCAATATAAACTACTAACACACTAAAACTTTTGCCCAACTACTTTAAGCTAATCCTATTTTAACCCCAGACCTTTAGGCTGAGGGTTTACTGAGTCACATATTGTTGATAATGTCATTTTAATTCTGCTTAATTACTTATAGTGCAAGTTCGTTACAGCCCCCGTTAAAAAACGGGTCCAAAGCGCTTTTAAAGCTAAACGCACTACACATGAAAAAATGGCTCATTGCACCCGTATTGATTTTCCTCTTTTGCTGCTTTTCCCCCGAAAAAATAACGTGGGTGGCGTTGGGAGATTCGATTACTTACCTCAACGAACACCAAAATGAAACGGGCAACCGCATCACCAAAGGCTACATGACGATGGTGACGGAGAAATTGCCTCATATTCAGTACATTAATCAAGGTCATAATGGCTGGACGGCCGCGCGTATTGCGGAAAAAATCGAAAGCCTTAACTTGGTCAAGGCCGACGTTTATTCCGTCTTTTTAGGAACGAACGATTGGTGGGGCGGGCGACCCGTAGGCACCATGGCCGACTACGAAAACAACACGGGATTTGGGACGCTCTACGGTTCGTTTCGGATTATTATCAACAAATTTCGGAGCCTCAATCCCGACGCAAAAATCATTTTGATAACGCCGCTTCAGCGCGTGGATTTTGTATATATCGCCAATTTCAAGAACAATGCTTACGGGTCGTACAAAGACAAAAAAGGGCAATACTTGGAGCAGTTTGCGGACGCCATCAAGGCCATTGGGGAGCGGGAGAAGCTACCTGTCGTGGATTTGTACCACGATAAAAAATTAGGACATTCTAAATTGGTGAAGTTTAAGCGACTCAAAGACCCACAAACGGGACAGTACAAAAACTACTCGTACCCCGATTTTGTGGATATTCCGTTTAACCCCGAGACAGACGAGTACCCTTACCCCGTCGAATCCATCGCCATGACCTACGACGGCCTACACCCTTCGGACGCGGGTTATGAAGTGATTACGAAAAAACTGGTGAAGATTTTGAAGAAAATGTAGGTTTTTATAACCACTAAGGCATTAAGTGTCACTAAGAAGAGTAATATCTTAGTGTTTCTTAGTGCCTTAGTGGTTAAATATAAAGCAGCTAACTTTACTAGCCTAGGGGTTGTTATCAATACTGTTATTCATCTTACACAAATCAATCACAACAATGCGAATATTATTTACGGGAGGCTCAGGAAAAGCTGGAAAACACGTCATTCCGTACCTGCTCGAACAAGGACATAAAGTGTTGAACCTAGATTTAACGCCGTTGCATCATCCAGGGGTAGCTAACCTAACTGCCGATATTACCGATTCGGGGCAAATGTTTAATGCAATGACTTCCTACACGGGGTTTGAAGAGCTAGAACCAGGTACTGGGGTGCCAAAATTTGATGCAGTGGTGCATTTTGCGGCAGTTCCACGCATTTTGCTAAAGCCTGATAATGAAACGTTTCGGGTCAATACCGTAGGAACTTATAACGTGATTGAAGCGGCCGTAAAATTAGGTATTAAGAAGATTATCATTGCATCGTCGGAGACTACGTATGGTATATGTTTTTCGGATGGTGCAACTGACCCTCATTCGTTGCCATTGGAAGAAGATTACGACGTTGACCCGATGGATAGCTACGGGTTGTCGAAAGTCGTTAATGAAAAAACCGCCCGAAGTTTTCAGCGTCGCTCAGGATTTGATATTTACGCACTTCGTATCGGAAATGTGATTGAACCACACGAATACGCTGAATTATTTCCTCATTATTTCAACCAGCCCGAAGTACGCCGCCGAAATGCTTTTTGTTACATAGATGCTCGGGATTTGGGGCAAATTGTGGATTTGTGTTTAAAAAAGGACGGTCTTGGTTACCAAGTGTTTAATGCGGGAAATGATCATAATGGCGCGGTTATCCCGAGCAAAGAACTAGCCGAACGGTTTTTTTCAAATGTGCCCCTCACGCGCGAATTGGAAGAACACGAAGCGCTGTTTTCCAATCGAAAAATTCGTGAGGTGTTGGGGTTCAAAGAACAACATAACTGGCGAAACTATGTAAAATGGGACTAATGTAAGGCCAACGTTCATCAGGAACACTGGCTCTTACATTACCCTTTTTGTTTCGGTTTTAGTTGATTCTTTTTGGATTCACCACCACGTATTTGATGGACTTATTTTTGTTGTCGGCGTGGGCAGAGTAAGTGATGTGCAAAAGCCCGTCGGGCGTTTGGATGAGGCAGGGGTACGAATAACCGCCTTTGTCGCGGGGATGGTCTTCTAAGCGGGTTTTCCATTTCCAGGTTTTGCCCTCGTCGTCAGAAAGATACAGGCTGACACGGTAGCGGCCGTCTTCAATGTCGTTGCCAAGAAAGGCCAACCGCCCATCTTGCAAATTCAATAATTCGACACTCGCGGTGTTCGGAATGTCACTCTTGACCGAAGCCGTCCACGATTCCCCTTGGTCGGACGATTCGCTCACGTGAACGCGCGTAGGGGCGTCGCCACTGTCGCGGAGGTAGGCAATGAGGTTGCCGTTTTTACGTACGGCCAACGCAGGCTGAATCGGCCCACGCCCCACCAAAGGAAGGCTAGGACGCCAAGTAGCGCCAAAATCGTCCGAAATGGCCATCATCGAAAAATTATATCCGTCGGAATAAAGGGGCAAAACAAGGCGTCCGTTTTCAAATTGAAGCGGTTTGATGCGTGTCATCCACCCGATGCTTCTTTTGGTGGCATCTTTGGCAGCTTCGATGACCATGTTGTCGTATTTGGGGGCATAACCCGCCCACCCTGCGGTGTATTCGGGTAGTTTCTTGAATTTCTCGGCTACTTCTTTGGCAAAACGGTCGTCGGGTTTGAGCAAAATATTGTCTTGCCAATTCCAAACGGGCGCACCGTTGCCGTTGTAATCCGTTGATGTTTTAAACCGAAGAATCGACTGTTCCCATTGATTGGCTTGTACGGCAATCCATACCAAAAACAAAGTGCCTTTTTGGTTTAAAAACAACACAGGATTGCAGTCGGGGAGGAGTGGGGTATCGGCCATTTCAAACGGCTCGCTCCATTTCGTTTGCCCTTTTTTGAGACGCGAACCCATGATTTTTACATCGTCGGCTGTACGTTCTCCGCTGCCATAAAACCATACCGAAAGAAAATCGCCGTTGGGCAAAGCCACAAGACTACTTCCGTGGACGTGTTTTTCTTGGGGTGGAAAAATCAGCGTCGATTGAACGATGGGGGATTGGGCAAAGGTGCTTTGAAGGAGACAAATAAAGGCAAAGAGGAAGAAAGAAAAATGGGATTTCATTGGTGCTTTTTTATGTTAAAAACTTGCTAAACCTATGAGGTTTGTTTTCCGTCGTTATCGAAACCTCATAGGTTTGGCTTACTTCACTTTCTTACGACGTTCCATTACTTCCCGCCAAGTGGTGAGAATGATGCCTTTCGATTGAATGTAAGCTTTCAACTCGGGACTCATCATCGACAGCATATCGGCATAGCGCGAACCGCCCGAAGCACTGATGTGTTTGAAAGCGTCGGTGATGTCGCTGCTGTGGACGATAAACATGGCCAAGCCTGGCTGCATGGCATTGAGGGTTTCGATGAATTGTTGAGCTTTATATTTGCCCCATTCTTCGGGAGATGGGTTCGGAGTGGATGGTTTCCAGTCGCCGCTGACGGTGTGCAAATCGTCCAAAACAGGTAAGCCCAATTGCCAGATTTTTTGTCCCACTGCCGTCGATGATTTCGTCAATTCAGGGTCAGGAAGTTTCATTCCTTCTTGCCATTTTCCTTCGGCTTTGAGTTTTTTGACCACAGGCAAATTGAGGCATTCTTTTAACAGTTTGTTGTTGCCTCCAGGAAACATGACAGGAATCTGGTACTCGGCTCCTACTTTGATGTAGCGTTCTAAAAAAGGTTGGTGTGCAAAAAGGGTACCCATGTGGGAGTCGAGGTGCGTGGGTTTGAGCCCCATGCGTAGCGCCCGCTCCACTTGCGCGCGGATTTCTTTTTCAACGTCGTCGGCCGTGCCATTTTTCACCACTTGAGCTACTTCGTGCCACAAATTGCCTTCGTTATCGACCAAACTAGGCACGTTCTGAAAGCCAGCCAGCGGTGTCCAGCGGTAATCGCGCCACTCAGAGGTAAGGGTAAGGTGAACCCCTGCGTCCAAATTGGGATTGCTTTTTTTGATGTAATTCACAAAACTCGCCGACCACGCACACGGAAACATGATGCTGCACGAAGTGGCAACGCCTTGCTCCACCGACTTGATGGTACCCTGATTGGACGAATAGGACATGCCTGGGTCGTCAACGTGAAAAATAACGACTTTGGCGCCTTTGGGCCAGCCAAGCTTTTCGGCGTAGGTCTCTTGGGCGTGTGCCCCAATAGCAAGTAGAGAGGCGGCTAAAAGAAGGGTTAATTTGTTGATTTTCATTGTATTGGTTTTTTATTTTTACCACATAGTTATCATAGGTAAGTTTCACATAGACCACATTAGTAAACTATGTTTTCTATGTGAAAAATTCTATGTTTTCTATGTGGTAAAAGAAACTAAAGACTCTGAGAGTAAGGCACAGATGTTTTACCCGTCGCCCATGTTTTATTAGGTTGGTCACCCATTTCAAACACCAATTCTCCTCCCGCCATGATTTCGCTGTGGTCAATCCAGCTACGGTCAAAAGGCTTGCCATTGAGGGTTGCCGATTGGATGTAGCGGTTTTTATCAGAATTGTTGTGGGTAATGATTTTGAACGTTTTTCCGTCTTTCACCCCAAAACTTACTTCGTCAAACAACGGACTAGCGATGACGTATTGCGAACTTCCAGGCGTTACCGAATAGAGCCCCATGCTACTCATTAAATACCATGAAGAAAGCGAACCCATGTCTTCGTTTCCACACAAACCCGCGGGTCCCGTGCGGTAGAAACGCTTGAGTACTTCGCGCACCCAGTACTGAGTTTTCCAAGGCTGAGCTGCGTAATTATACAAATAGGCTACGTGGTGCGAAGGCTGGTTTCCGTGAACATATTGGCCAATGGTGCCCACGACCCCAACGTATTTGGGCGGGGTAATGGACGCATCCATGTTGAAAAATGTATCCAAACGGTCGGCAAAAGCTTGATTTCCACCCAGTAGCTTTATCAGACCAGAGGCATCGTGCTGCACCGACCACAAATATTGCCATGCGTTTGACTCGGTATAATGGCGGTTGGGACGGCGACCTACCAAAAGCGGGTCGAAATAGCGGTAATAATGATGCTCACCTACGGAGTCGATGGCTTGCTGATTGGTTCCTAAGGCTTCTAACCAAGCACCGTTGGCACGGCGTGGACGCATAAATTGGGTGGAAGCGTCATAGACATTGCGGTAATTTTGGGCGCGACGGTAAAACAAAGCGGCATCGTCTTTTTTGCCCAATGCCTCGGCTAAACGCGCAATGCACCAGTCGTCGTAGGCCAATTCCATGGTGTTAGGCACCGATTCGGTCGTTCTGTCGCAGGGAGCGTAGCCAAGTTGGATGTAGTCAGCTAAACCAGCTCGGCCTGCGCTGGCAGGAATAGTGGCGGGCGGTGACTCCAAGGCTTTGCGGCGCATGGCAGCATAAAGCGCCTCAATGTCCCAGTCACTATAACCTTTAAAATAGGCGTCCACCACGACAGGAATCAGGTGGTCGCCCACCATGCTTGGGCGGTAGGTATTGCGGAAATGTTGGGCAGGAAGCCAGCCAAATTCTTGGGTTTTTGCACCAATGGATTTGACAAAATCATTGACGTGCTGAGGCGCAACAAGGGCCAGCAATGGATGCTGCGAACGATAGGTATCCCAACAAGAAAAGGATGTAAAAAAGCTGTAATTCTCCGCTTTATGGATTTTATGATCCATGCCCATGTATTGTCCATCGACGTCTTGCCCCGTATATTGGGATAATAAACTGCGGTAGAGAGCGGTGTAAAAAATTTCTTTTTGGGCCTCGTCATTGGTTTTGACAGCGACTCTTTTCAGTTCTTCGTTCCACGACTCGCGGGCATCATTTTTAACTTTGTCAAAATCCCAATGAGGAACTTCGGCTTGTAAGTTTTTGCGAGCACCCTCCACGCTTACGTGCGAAATCGCCACTTTGACCGTCACTTGGTCGCCTCTTTTGGTAGAATAACCCACAAAATAGCCAATATTGAGCCCTTTTTCTTCGGTTTTGTAAGGCCAATATCCCTCGGCCGATTCGGGTGTGATGTAGTCGTTGTCCCACGTACCGTAGTACTCAAAAGGACGGCTAAATTTTGCCACAAAATAAACCATTGTGCCGTTGGCGTCTTTGTACCCTTCAAGGGTAGAATCGTTTACCATTTTTACAAACGAATCCCCACTTGTAGCATTTCCTCCGATTTCGTGACCAATGTCCATCAAAATAGTCGCTTTTCGTGCTTTGGGGAACGTATAACGGTGCACTCCTACGCGGGTCGTAGCAGTAAGTTCGGCTTTTACTTTGGGGTCTTTGAGGAAAACCGAATAGTAACCAGGGTTGGCTACTTCGTCTTTTTTGTCATAACGGGAGCGATAGCCCGCGTCAGGGTTTTCTTTCGTTCCTGCCGAGGTTTGTACTTTGTCACCCACAATCGGCATCAAGAGCACGTCACCGCCCGTCGTCATGCCTACACCGCTGAAATGGGTGTGGCTAAAACCAATAATTGAGCTGTCGGCATAGGTATAGCCCGAGGCGTACGTCCATCCTTTTACGTCGTGGTCAGGACTGAGCTGCACCATGCCGTAGGGGAGCGTTGCACCAGGGAAAGTATGCCCAAAGAAATCGGTTCCGTTGAACGGGTCCACGTAATCGACGGGGTCTTTGGAAGACGAACCACACCCCCACCAAAGAAAGGACGTAGCTAAAAATAAAAAAGAGGTTGTATAAAAGTGCTTCATTTTCAAATTGTCTAAACCTTATAGGTTTCAAGAACCTATAAGGTTTGAGGAGGTAGTTTTACACCGTTTCAGTTATTTCTTCTTCTTTAAAAAGCAAGCTGACGAGTTTTTGATACTGCGAAAAATCAGGAATAATGAGTTGGGCGCCTGCTTTGACGAGGCGCGGACGTTTATCGAGGTTATACCCAAAACGTTGCACCTCATTGCTGGCAATTCCCACCGAAATTCCTCCCGAACGACGTCCTTCGCGGATTTCGTCGGGACCATCGCCCAACACTACCAATTCGTTTCCGTTGAGGTTGTTTTCGCGGATGATGCGTTCGATGATCATCTTTTTGGAGAACTTAGTGTATTCACGAAGTGCGCCGTAAATCCCTCCATCAAACAAATCGGCATAGCCAAGCACGGTGGCTTCGTTGCGAACATCGTCCACGTCGGTGCCGCTGGCGAGGTACATGGTGACACCGCGCGCTTTAAGTTCTTGCAAAAATGACACCGCACCTTTGAGGGTATAATCCTGCCAATCCAATTCGCCCGCTTGAAGTTTGGCAACGCGTTTGTCCACCAACTCCATCAGGGCGTCGTTGTAGATTTGTTTGTATTCAAACTTGTCCAAAATCTGCTCTTCTGGCACATAGCCCGCTTCCCGAACCATGTTGACCAGTCCTTCCATTTGATAAATGGTCTGAATACCCGTTGTTTTGTGGATAAATTCTTTGACCTGACGTAGCACTTTGTTGTACGTTGCTTGATCGACCGAATCGTAGTGACTTCCCAAAATCGCCTTCATCATCACGGGCTCCATGATTTCCTCCCAGCCGTGGCGGAGGGTGCTGATGGTGCCATCGTGGTCAAAAACGGCGTATTTGATGTGTCCAAGTCGGTCTAAAATAGACTCGTCGCAAAGCTCAATTTCGGTTTCGGGGAGAAAGACCGCTTGGCGAGGGTTTTCGGCTAAGTCAACTTGGTAGGCATAGTGTGGGTCTTGGCTGATGGCCAAAATTTCTTGTGCATTGGCAGTACCTGTGGTAAATAGTTTTTGTACCGTAACCCCTGCCGCAAAATTGGCAAACTCGGCGGCTTCGGCTGGACTCACCCCCACCGAAAGGCAGAGTGTAATGGCGCTGATAACGGTATCGCCCGCGCCTACGGTGTCGAGGCGGCTGGTGAGTTGTAGGCCAGGGACTTCGTTGAATCCTGTGGTGTCAAAAGACGTAATGCCTCGTGCCCCGCAGGTGACAAAAACGGGTTTTTGTGATGAGGTGTGCAGGGCTTTTCCGTAATTGATGACATCGGCACGGGGGAGAACCGTACGAGGCTCTACTTCTATGCCATTGAGGTGGGCGGCTTCTACGTCGTTTAGTTTTCGGTAAACGTTTGAAAAACGCTCGTTGAAGTGACGAGAATCGACTAAAATGATTTTGTGGCTGTATTGGTCAAAAAGGGCATTTGCTTTTTCGATAAAACTATCGTTGGTGATACTTCCTACGACTTGTTGGTTGAAAATCAGGGCATCACAGCTTTCCAAAGCAGATTGAATACTGGATAAAATCAATTCATCGGTTTCGAGCGAACGCTGATTATACACCCCAAAGTCGATGCGAGGTTTTTCCACACCTTCGACGTAGCGTTTGAGGTACGAATACGTTTGGAAATCTTCTTTTTGGACAAAAAGCGAGCTAGTGTCGGCTCCGAGGGCTTGCAGTTGAATCGCTAATTCACGACCAAAAATGTCATTGCCCACAACCCCAATTACTTTGATAGAAGCAGGCCCAAGGGCGGCTAGATTGGCAACCACATTGCCCGCCCCACCAGGGGTATAATAGTGACGTTCGACGGCTTGGGCTTGTAGCCCCGTTTCGATGGATACCTCCGAGTTGCGGGTGTCCATAATCCAGTAAGAATCAAGGCAATAGTCGCCATAGACAGCAACGTTGGCCGATTTTATTTTTTCAAGAATAGCATTGATGTGCAAGGTGTTCATAAAAACAGATGGGAATATCTACCGTTTAATTTTATTGGTAAATACTCCTACCAGAGAAATCAAGGCTATTGTTTTACTGATTAAATTCAAAGTTTATCTTCGTTTGGTGCTATGTGATTGGGGGTTGTGAGCAACCCTTTCGTTGAGATTTGAGAATCCCAACGCACGCGTGTGTGAGCGGGATTCTCAAATCCCGCGAAGGCGAGGATTCTTTCCCCTTTTCTTGGTGAATCAACAGAAATTTTCGTTACTTACTTTCGGAAATAACCGTGAACCTTACAACCTAAGTAATCCAACATTGACTTTTTGTAAAATGGAAGGCGAAAAAATAAAACAATTTTTCAAAAGTGTGCTTGAAAAATACATCTCAGAAGTACTTGTTATTTTTATCGGTATTTCAATCTCTTTTTTCTTTGATGAATGGCGAGAAAATAGACAAGACAGAGAAACGATGAAAAAGCACCTAGCTGTCTTGAGAGCTAATCTTGTTCAAGATACGACCCAACTCACATTTATGATAAATTTTGGTAATGGTATTGTGCGGAACATAGACAAACTAGCCTATTTTAGACAGGACTCAGAAATCACCGATAGTATTGATATGTATATTGACAATGCGGCAAGTTACTTGGTGTTTAAACCAAATCTGATTGCTTATGAAGAGATTAAGCAGTCGGCACACACAAATTTAATTGAAAACGATTCCTTAAAAACGCTTTTTTTATACCACTATACTTCCACCATCCAGAATTGTTTAGAGTGGTGTGAAGTGGATGAAACCCATACGATGACCCAGCTTATTCCAGAAATGACCATTTATTTTCCTGTGGTGGCAGATTCTCTAAATAAAGTATCTTCATTTGAAAAAGCGACGGCTTTGAAGGGGAAAAAACTTAGGAACTTGCTTCTAGCGAATTCTACCTACAAAAAAGTGACTATACAGTTTTTAAACATAACCAAAAAGTCAACCCAAGCCCTTTTGAAAAAAGTGGATGAAGAGCTGGCAAAAGATTGATGCACTGGGATTTGAGAATCCCAATGCACGCGCGTGAGCGGGATTCTCAAATCCCGCGTATGTGCGTAAGGTGTGCAAGGGTTCTCAAACCCTTGCGGTTTTTGAAGATGTTAGTAAACAGCACCTAAGAGTAATAACTTCTTGATTAAGAATGGATAACCAATAAAGCACAAAAGAATACCCCATTTGAAAAGAGTTTTGGGCAATGTGCCCGCGTCTTCATGAGGGAGGAGAACTTCTCTAATTGATTTGTAGAAATAATAGGAAATTTCCACTTTCTGCCCTACTTTATAAGGACAAGGTGTTTGATAATGAGTGGAATAATGCCGATGTGAGCCATGAGCGGTGACAAAATCGACGACTGGAGCTTCTCCCGTGCCTTCTTTTGAACTAAATAATGAACCAGGATTTTGACGAATTTCAATAATAGTACCTTCGGTTTTGGTGCCTTTTGAAGCAATTCGTTCAACGATTTTTGATTTATCGTAGGCGATGATAAGCATATATGTACCAACGAATGCCAGGAACGGCATAAATTGTATCAAGTAGGGAATAGGGTTCATTTTGCTCATTATTATCAATGAAGATGAAGCAAAATTGAACGCTATCATTAAACTGTGAAATTTTTTTGAGCTGAACCGTCACAAAATAGAGATAACACGTTGGTAAAAGGTGGTTGAAGTGAGCGTGATTCTCAAATCTCGCATATGTGTGTAAAGTGTGTGCAAGGGTTCTCAAACCCTTGCGGTTTTTGAAGAAATTCCTTTATCGTTAATGAGGTTGTGAGCAACCCTTTCGTTGGGATTTGAGAATCCCAACGCACGTGAGTGAGCGGGATTCTCAAATCCCGCGTATGTGCGTAAGGTGTGTGCGAGGGTTCTCAAACCCTTGTTGCTGTTAAATATGTGCCTTAGGATTGGTTTAAGTGTTTTGCAAAGATAGCGCGAGGCTCCCCCTCGTGCTGAGGATTGAAAGGCTTCCAGCCGACTGATGCAACAGTAAACTGCTAGTTTCATCGGGGTTGTGAGCAACCCCTCGTTGGGATTTGAGAATCCCAACGCACGCGACGCCCGTGTGTGAGCGGGATTCTCAAATCCCGCCGCTAGACAAGCGAAAAAAGATAGCCTGATTTTTTCATATTTTGCTTGTATTACACAAAATATGTACATAATATTGTACAACAAATGGTACAAAGTATGATAACGGCAACTATTTCCGACTTTAGAAAAGATATCAAATCTTACCTTGATAAGGTAGTCCAGAATTTTGAAACATTAATCATTAATCGAGGTAAAGACGAGGGAATTGTCATTATGTCTTTAGAAGAATACAATTCGCTGATGGCTACTAGTCACGAATTATCTTCTCGAAAAAATGAACGTAGGTTAGATTCTGCCATAGAAAAATTTAAAAATGGTAAATCATTTGCCAAAGACTTAACTGAGCTATGAAATATGTCTTTGTAGATGAATCTTGGGAAGATTATGTTTATTGGCAAAATACAGATAAAAAGAAGTTAAAAAGAATCAATGAACTCTTGAAAGATATTGCAAGAAATCCTTTTGATGGTATTGGTAAACCTGAACCATTAAAACACAAGTATTCTGGTTTCTGGTCAAGAAGAATTGATGAAGAGCATCGCTTAATTTACAGGTTCGAAAATGAAGAGATACATATTCTAAAATGTAGATTTCATTACGATTAAAAACACGAATAGCGCGAGGCTCCGCCTCGTGCTCAGGATTGGAAGACTTCCAGCCGACGGATGCAATAGTAAACCGCTAGTTTCATCGGGGTTGTGAGCAACCCTTTCGTTGGGATTTGAGAATCCCAACGCACGCGCGTGAGCGGGATTCTCAAATCCCGCGTATGTGCGTAAAGTGTGTGCAAGGGTTCTCAAACCCTTGCGGTTTGTTCCAGACTAAAGCTCAAACTTTATCCCTTGCGCCAGCGGTAGCGTAGTACCGTAATTGATGGTATTGGTTTGGCGGCGCATGTAAGCTTTCCACGCATCCGAACCCGATTCGCGGCCACCGCCCGTTTCTTTTTCTCCCCCAAAAGCTCCTCCAATTTCTGCGCCCGAAGTTCCGATATTAACATTCGCAATACCGCAATCCGAACCTGCTTGGCTCAAAAATTGCTCCGCTTCGCGCAGATGTAAGGTGAAGATGGCCGACGAGAGTCCTTGAGGAACACCGTTTTGTAAGGCAATGGCTTCGTCAAGTGTTTTGTATTTGATTAAATAAAGAATCGGCGCAAAGGTTTCGTGTTGGACGACGGGCCAATGATTTTCGACCTCCGCAATGCAAGGCTTTACGTAACAACCCGAACCAAAATCGTCGCCCGATAAAACGCGAGGTTCTACGGCAAACGTCCCGCCCAAGGCCCCCACTTGCGCTACGGCCGACTGGTAACTTTGCACCGCAGCTTCGTCAATCAAAGGGCCCACGTGGTTATGAGCGTCCAACGGATTGCCAATGCGAAGCTGTCCGTAAGCTTTGACCAACTGATTCTTGACATCTTCGTAGATACTTTCGTGAATAATTAGGCGGCGAGTGGTGGTGCAACGCTGCCCTGCCGTGCCCACTGCCCCAAAAACAATGGCAGGAATGGCCAAGGGGAGGTCGGCATGTTGCGAAACGATGATGGCGTTGTTGCCACCCAATTCTAACAAACTTCGTCCCAAACGCCCGCCTACTGCTTGCCCGACGGCTTTCCCCATACGCGTGCTACCTGTGGCCGATACGAGAGGAATGCGCTCGTCGTGCGAGAGCCATTCGCCCACTTCGCGACCACCCACAATCAGCCCCGAAACTCCTTCGGGTACGTCATTGGATTTCAATACCTCCTGAATAATATGCTGACAAGCAATGGCCGTCAAAGGCGTTTTTTCAGACGGTTTCCACACGCAGACATCGCCGCAGACCCAGGCCAGCATGGTATTCCACGACCAAACGGCTACGGGAAAATTGAAGGCTGAAATAATGCCGACAATGCCGATGGGATGCCATTGCTCATACATGCGGTGCGAAGGGCGTTCGCTGTGCATCGTCAGGCCGTATAACTGGCGTGAAAGCCCCACGGCAAAGTCGCAGATGTCGATGATTTCTTGTACTTCGCCAAGTCCTTCTTGGAGGCTTTTCCCCATTTCGTAGCTGACGAGTGTTCCTAATTCGGTTTTGTATTTTCTAAACTGTTCGCCCATTTGGCGCACAATATCGCCGCGTTTTGGCGCGGGAACAAGTCGCCACGTTTTAAAAGCTTCTTGGGCTTGTCCTACGACGGTGTCGTAGTCTTGGCGATTTGCAGATTGTACTTTTCCAATAAGTTTACCATCCACGGGTGAGTACGAAGCGATTTCTTCGCCTTGGCCCGCCCACGTGGCTAATCCCGTACTGATACCATGATTTGATTCCGCGATGCGGAGTTTGTTAAGAATGTCTTGCATGTAAGTTAAGGCCGTCGAAACGGTTGATTTTTGGATGATTGATGAAGTTTCTGAAGCAAATGTACAATAATTTACTATTGAAGTAGCGTCTTTCGATACACCGAAGGACTCTGATTTTTGTGGGCTTTGAAGACGCGATTAAAATACGCAATGTTGCCAAAACCACATTCAAAACTCACGTCGGTAATGCTTTTATCAGTAGCCAACAAACGACAGGCTTGATTGACACGGTATTGGTTCATAAAATCGGTAAAAGTAAGGTTCATCATTTTTTTGAAATAATGACAAAACGAAGGAACGGCCAAGTGAGCTACCGAGGCTACTTCTTGAATATCAACGGGTTTTTGGTAATTTTCTTCTACGTATTTGAGAATACGATTCAGCCGTGCTTCGTCTTTGGAATTAATTTCGAGTTTCAGTCCTTCCATGTTTAGAAGCGAGTAGTCTTGCGTATGCGCCAGCAAGTGCAAGATTTGAATAAGCTCCATCAACCGCTCAAAAGGGGATAACGTAAGGAGTTTTTTGAGCCGTTTTTGGATTTTGATTTTTGTCTCTCCGTGAAAACATACGCCTTGCTTCGACCGAGCAAACAACTGACGAATGGGCGTCATTTCGGGCATTTCTAAAAACTGTTCGCCCCAAAAATTTTCTTTCAACTGCACCACGATTTCTTCGTGTGGCCCGATGGCTTCTTGACCAAAACCTGAATGCGGGAGGTTGGGGCCGATGAACACCAAGTCGCCGTCGTCGTATTGGCTGACGTGCGTCCCCACGTGCCGCCGTCCCGAACCGCCAAAAACACTGACGATTTCGTACTCGGGATGATAGTGGTATTGCCAACGAAAAAGCTCAGGCAAAACAACGTTGTGAATGATTCGGAAAGAGCTGCCCTCGTCGGGTTGGACAATTTCGTATTCAGTTTTCATACCCTGTGTTAAGCTATTTTTGGTAAAAATAAGGAAAAGATTCTTAATACAGGATAAAAACTGAACAATACAAGTTTATTTTTTTACCAAAAAAAAGTTGAATTTTGTTGTGAAAAAATTGGACTTGGCTTTATCTCACTCACCTATGATGAAAGGGGAGCGCTTTCAACCGCTCCCCTTCCTTTTTCCCACCGATTTTCGTTCTATTGTCGCTCGACCCTTAAACGTCTAACCATAACCAATTCTCTAAATGCAATCGTACTGGAAAGTTAAGCTGTCGATTTTTCTAAATTATTTCGTTTTTGCCATTTTGCTCAATAGCGTAGGAACGGTGATTTTGCAAGTTCAACGCACCTACGGCGTCTCCGAAACTTCTGCCTCGGTGCTCGAAGCTTTCAAAGATTTGACCATTGCGGCCGTATCATTTATAGTTGCTTCTTATATCAACCGATTGGGATACAAACGTGCCATGTTGATTGCCTTGGGTGGCAATGCGTTGATTTGTTTTTTAATGCCTACCATTCATTCGTTTGGAATGACCAAACTCCTTTTTGCCGTTGCAGGTGCGGGTTTTGCGCTCATCAAAGTGTCGGTCTATGGTACGATTGGCTTGGTGACGGCGGATAAAAAAGAGCATATCAGTCTCATGAATTTCATTGAGTCTTTCTTTATGATTGGGATATTAACTGGCTACTTTATTTTTACCAGTTTTATGGACGAATCCACTCCCACGGCTTGGCTCAATGTGTATTATATGCTCGGAGGCATTGCGTTGGTGGCTTTCTTGCTTCTCCTAACCACTCCTCTGGATGAGTCATCGTTAAAGGTCGATAGCAGTAAGCCCGTTTTTGAAGATTTTGCCGAAATGCTCCGCTTGGTCATTTTGCCTTTGGTGTTGGTGTTTGTGATATGCGCGTTTACCTACGTTTTGATTGAGCAAAGCATCATGAGTTGGCTACCGACTTTTAATAATAAAGTGCTAAAACTACCCGCAACTTTGAGCATTCAAATGGCTAGTTTATTGGCAATTGCGACGGCACTGGGTCGTTTTTTGGCGGGTGTTGTGTTAAAAAGACTCAACTGGATGGTGGTGCTGGTTGGCTGCTTGGTGATTTCGGCGGGCTTGGTACTGATTGCCCTACCGCTGGCAGAAGGGGTAGATACGTCAGCCGTGACAGGCTGGGGAAATGCGCCCGTGGCGGCATTCATTTTTCCAATGATTGGGTTGTTTTTAGCACCTATTTACCCTGCCATTAATTCGCTTATTCTGAGCTCATTACCCGTCAAACAGCACGGAATTATGTCGGGACTGATTGTGATTTTTTCGGCATTGGGTGGAACAACGGGTTCACTCATAACGGGTTATGTATTTGAACATTATGGGGGACAAACGGCTTTCTATTTTTCACTTTTACCCATCAGCATTTTGACCGTCGCGCTGTTTTTCTTTAGCCGCCTACAAGGCTCAAATAGCTCCGTTGATATTAGCGGTGCGGGAGCAGGACATTGAACTTCTCGAAAGTTTAAAACTTTCGGGAAGTTTTAGGGCGGAAGTTTCAGAATATACCAAAATAACGTTGTAAGATGACTATTTCAGAAGCACAAAAATCAGGTTTTTTGCTGGCCGAATCATTGGGCGACTTATACGAAGATGTCCAACAAAGTGCGCTATTTTCGGACTCTAAAACGTTTATGGATGCCGTAGCTCAACAACCTATCGGAGAGATTGTTGAGGCGTATTTGGTTCAAAAACAGACGCCTTCGTTCGATTTAGCCAGTTTTGTAACGGCGCATTTTTTGCTTCCTACTGAGCAGCCAACGGGGTATTATAACGACGCTTCCAAACCCATCAAACAGCACATCGAAGACCTGTGGACGGTTTTGACACGACAGCCGCAAGATACGGGCGGAACCTTAATTCCGTTGCCTTATTCGTATGTTGTGCCTGGCGGACGCTTTCGAGAGGTATATTATTGGGATTCGTATTTTACCATGTTGGGCTTGCAAGTCTCAAAGCGGACAGATTTGATTGAGGCGATGGTCAATAATTTTGCGTATCTGATTGATCACGTGGGTTTTATTCCCAACGGTAACCGAACGTATTACCTTGGGCGTTCGCAGCCGCCGTTTTTTGCGTTGATGGTTTCGTTGCTGGCCGAAGAAATAGGGGAGGAAGTGTGGAAACGTTATTTGCCGCAACTGGAGAAAGAATATTCGTTTTGGATGAAGGAAGAAAATGAGGAAGTTGAGGCAAGTTTTCGGCGAATAATCTTACCAAACGGTGCCGTGCTGAATCGTTATTGGGACGACAATGCCCTGCCCCGCCCCGAAGCTTACAAAGAGGATGTTGAATTGGCGCATGAAGCGTCTCATTCTTCGCCTGAAACAGTGTATCGGCACGTTCGCGCGGCGGCCGAATCGGGTTGGGATTTTAGCAGCCGTTGGTTTACAGAAGGCCAATCCATGACGACCATTCATACCACCGATTTGCTCCCCGTTGACCTGAATTGCCTTCTTTTATTTTTAGAACAATCGCTTGAACGGGCTTATCGGTTGCAAAATAACCTTGTCAAAGCGGAGGAACTAGCGGGATTAGCATCGCAACGAGCAGCCGCCATCCAAACGTATTGTTGGGATGCTTCGCAGGTATTTTATGTGGATTATAATTGGGTAGAACAAGTCCCTTCCCCAAATTTGACCTTGGCTGCTACCTTTCCGTTGTTTTTTGGGGTGGCTACTCCCGAACAGGCGAAATGGGTAGCGAGTCAATTAGAAGAAAAATTCTTAAAAACAGGAGGTTTAATCACCACTTTACAAACCACTCCTCAGCAGTGGGATGCTCCCAATGGCTGGGCCCCTTTGCAATGGATGGCATACGCTGGAGCAAAACGCTACGGCCTTACCGATGTCGCCGATAAGATTGCGCAAAATTGGACAAAAAACTGTGAGTCATACTACCAAAAAACGGGCAAACTCATGGAAAAATACAACGTTCAAACGGACGAGCTATCGGCCCAAGGAGGTGAGTACCCCAACCAAGACGGATTCGGATGGACCAATGGGGTGTATCTAAAAATGAAGCAGGAGCTAGGTTAGACTTTCCAAGTTTTCAAAACTTGGAAAGTCTAATCGTCAGCATTTATAAAGCCGAGGGACTTTTATTTCGCTTTTTTGATTTCAAAAATCCTTACGCTGTTGGGAGCCATCTCTACCGAAACACCTTTTTGAGCTTCTATTGTGAGCGTTTCGGGGTGCATAAAGATTTCTTTTAATGTATAATTCCCCGTCGCCGAAAGTCCCATCGTTTCCCACGCGTGGGTGGGTAGTTGAATGGTTGCTTTTGCGCCTTGTTGTAAATCAAAGTTGCAGACAATCAAGAGTTTTTGTTTGTCGGTATGGCGCAAGTAGGTGTACATTTTGGCGCTGTTGTAACCCGCAGTTTGACCGTTAGCGTATTGCAAATCATAAAACGCACCGTTTTGAATCGCGTCTGAAGTGTTGGTCAGTTTTAGTAAATCTTGGTAAAACTTGCGCAGCGTTTTTTGGTCGGGCGAAAGTTTTCCTCCGTCAAATTTTCCACCGTTGACCCACGCTTGGTATTCGGGTACGCCCCAATAGTCAAACATCGTTGTGCGTCCATCTTCCCCCGAAAAACCTTCGGCTACCGTTGGGGTAACACCTACTTCTTGGCCAAAATAAAGCATCAACGGCCCCGTGTGGAGCGTAGCCGAAACAACCATGGCAGGAATGGCGTAAAATGGATTTTTGGCAAAATAGGTGGAAGCAATGCGGTGTTCGTCGTGGTTTTCGAGGAAACGAAGCATTCGATTGCTAAAATTCCCCGATTCGTTTTGCCAAACGCGCGTGATGTCGCCCGTATGTCCGTGACCTTCCATCAAACGGCGGAGCGAGTCGTACAGACCTACTTTGTCGTAGAGATAGTCAAATTTTCCGTTGAAAAGGTAATTGTGGTATTCGGCAGGATTGTAGATTTCGGCGATGAAGATTTGATTTGGATACACCTTTTTTACTTCAGGAATCACCCATCCCCAAAACTCAAAAGGCACCATTTCGGCCATGTCGCACCGAAAACCATCGACGCCCTTTTGCGCCCAATACAGCAAAATATCTCGCATCTTGAGCCAAGTGCTCGGAATCGGGTCAAAGTGCTTTTGGCGGCCGTTGAGGTAATCAACCCCATAGTTCAATTTAATGGTTTCAAACCAGTCGTTGATGCTAGGTTTTGCTGCAAAAACGTCGTTTCCAGTCGCTTTGGCGGGATTTTCGGCATACGGAAATGCTTCAACCCCTGGTGGAATTGGAACGTTGTCGGGTACTTGAAACGCTTGATTGGGGAGGTAATAAAAGTTGTTTTGAGGGTCAAAAGGAACGTTTTTGTTGTCATCTTCCCCAAAATCTTTGACACCTTGGGGCTTCATATCCGAATGATACTGCCGCGCAACGTGGTTGGGGACGCAATCGATAATTACCTTCAAGTTGGCTTTGTGTGACCGCTCGACGAGGGCTTCAAACTCCTTCATACGATTTGGGACATCAACGGCTAAATCAGGATTGACGTCGTAGTAATCCTTGATGGCGTAGGGCGAACCCGCAATTCCTTTGACCACGTACGGGTTATCTTTTGGGATGCCAAAAGCGGAATAATCAGTCATGGTAGCGTGCTCAATGACGCCCGTGAACCAAACGTGTGAAATGCCGAACTTTTTGAGCGAAGTGAGGGCTTTGTCGGTAATGTCGTTGAATTTACCAACGCCGTTTTCGTCGCGACTTCCGTAAAATTTGTTGGTGGTTTTTAGGTTGCCAAAGAGGCGCGTGTAAATTTGATAAACTACAATTTTGTCAGAGGTGGGTAAAGACATACGCGGTGAAAATTTAGGTGAAGGCTGGGCAAGTGATTGAAAAGTTGATGCTACAGCAACCACCCCCAAGATGGTTTTGGTGAGTGCTTTCATTGATCATAGGTTAGTTAAAAAAAGGTTCTTTTTTCAAAAATAGGCGGATTAGCGCATATTTGCAAGATGCAAGACGTCACTTCTCCTCCGCGTGTTCTTTTAGTAAGCACGGTTCATCCCGCCACCGACCCTCGGATTGTGGGGAAAATTGCGTCAAGTTTAAAGCAGCACTTTGAAGTGCAGGTACTTTTGCCCGAGCAACCTGTTTCGGGTGCGTTTTTGAAAGTTCGGTTTCCTTTTTTCAAACGGATTTGGCAAAGGGTATTGGTGGCTCAACCCGTGATATTGCTTCATTTTCTGAGAACCCGCCCGCAATTTGTTCATATTTTTGTGGCCGAGTTGCTGCCATTAGCCTTTGTTTTTCAGTGGCTTGGCGCAGAAGTGATTTATGAAGTACAGGAAAATTTATACAAAAAGATTCCTCTCAAAACCTATAACCGAGGCTGGCTTTGGGTGCGTCTTTTTCAGTTTTTTGACCAACGTGCCCGAAAGCGCTTCAAGTTTGTTTTTACCGAAGACGCTTACCTCAGCGAATATCAGAACCTGACGAAAGCCTATGCGGTAGTTCACAATTTTGCTGCTTCGGAGTGGCTTTTGGTACCGCCGCCCGTTCCAAATCTTAACCAACCTACTTTTTTTTACGCAGGAGTTATAAGTGTTGAACGGGCGTTTGATACGCTTGTAAAAGCAATTGTTGTTGTCAAAAAGAAATACCCTGCGGTTCGTGTTCAGCTGTTTGGCCCCGTACGTATCCCTAACCTGACCCAATTAGACGGGCATCAAGAAGTAAAAGAAAATCTGATTTTTTACGGTTACCGAACTCAATCAGAGGCGTTTGTATATGCCCGTGAGGCATTGGCGGGCATCGCATTGCTCAAGCCCGTCGGCGATTATGTCGATTCTTACCCCACCAAATTGTTTGATTACATGGCGTTAGCGTTGCCCGTCATCACGTCCGATTTGCCGTTGTTAACAAATGTCGTCAATGAAAGCCAATGCGGGTTTTGCGTCAATCCGTATGATGCAGATGCGTTGGCAGAACAGCTGATTTGGTGCATCGAAAATCCCCAAAATTTGAAAAAAATGGGGGAGAATGGCCGTGATGCAATAAAGGAAAAATACAATTGGGCTAATGAAGCCAAAAAGCTGGTAGAATTGTACCGAAAATAGACACTGCACTATTATTTCACATCTTTCACGCAACGAAAACCGACGTGAAAAAGGCTAGTTTCGGGAGTGGAAGAGGAGCGCCCCGATACCCGATACCCGTGACACCAAGTGGGTTCGCACAAAAACGAACCACCGCGTTGGGCACGTTCGGCCGAAATATCACCCTCGCGAACGGGCACTCTAAATAATGCTTCGTAGTTGAATTTTAAGTTTGATTGCCATTCCCAAACGTTTCCGCTCATGTCGGTGAGGCCGAGGGGAGTTTTACCAAATTTCCCTACGGGCGAAGTATAAAAGAAACCGTCTTCGTTGAAGTTTTTGACGGGAAATTTGCCTTGCCAAATGTTGGCATTGTACTTGCCTCCCGTCTGAATATCGTTGCCCCAAGGGTAAAATGTACGGCTATTGTTGGCGTTGCGGGCGGCGTGTTCCCATTCCATTTCGCAAGGAAGGCGTTTGCCTGCCCATTGGGCGTAGGCGTTAGCATCGTTCCAAGAAACTTGCGTAACAGGGTGATTGTCAGGCGCAGCAGGAAAGTCTGCCCCCATTGGGTGATGCCAGTTGGCACCGTCTTTCAGAATCCATTGTTGCTGTGTTGACTCATCAATAATACCGCCGTTGCCAAATTTTTCGGCTTCGGTTTTGTAATTGGTCGCTTCCACAAATGCCCGAAATTCGCCTACTGTGACGGGGTGTTCGTCTATATAAAAAGGAGCTATTTTGGCCCAAAAAGAGGGACGTTCGTGCTGATGACCATCGTCGGAACCAATCTGCACAACTCCACCTTGCACGTAAACCATCCCTTTGGGGGACTTGGTTTGGGTTGGTGCTGTGACCGTCGTATCCGAAGGTTTATCTAGCCCTATGTATAAAACAGTCGCGGGAAAGCCAAGTTCTTTCGTCAAGGCTTCGTTGAGGACCACTGTTTTTGTTTCTTCTTGTTGCTGCTTCGAATCGTCGGTTGACTGACAGCCTGCAAAAAGTAAACCTATCGAAAGGAAATAGCCTAAAAAATAGCGTGACATTGGTGTAAGGTGTAAAAGGGTATTTTATCGTAAAACTTCCCCAAAAACCTCATCAAGTTTCGCAACGGGGATAATTTGGATGTTGTAGTTTTTGAAAATCAACCCTTTGACGTTGTATTTGGATATGTAAATTTTCTTGAAACCGAGCTTTTCAGCTTCCGCAATTCGCCCTTCGATTCGATTGACAGCCCGTACTTCGCCACCCAGCCCGACTTCCCCCGCAAAACAAATAGAAGGGGGGACGTAAGAATCTTCGTATGAAGAAGCAAGGGAGGTAACGACTGCCAAGTCGATGGCGGGGTCTTCGACGCGAAGGCCGCCTGCTACATTAAGGAAAACATCTTGCGTTCCTAACCGAAAACCGCCTCGTTTTTCGAGTACTGCCAACAGCATTTGTAGGCGTTTGTTGTCAAAACCCGTACTGCTACGTTGGGGTGTTCCGTAGTTAGCGACACTCACAAGCGACTGAATTTCAATCTTTAAGGGTCTGTTTCCTTCTAGCATTGACCCAATCGTAATGCCGCTGAGATGCTCTTCTCGTTGGGAGATTAAAATTTCGGACGGGTTGGTGACTTGACGAAGTCCCGAACCTAACATTTCGTAGATTCCTAATTCGGAGGTGCTACCAAAACGGTTTTTGGTCGTGCGTAAAATACGGTAAGTCGTATGGCGGTCGCCCTCAAATTGTAGCACGGTGTCCACCATGTGTTCGAGGGTTTTGGGGCCTGCGAGGTTACCATCTTTGGTAATATGTCCAATCATAAACACGGGAACCCCGCTTTCTTTGGCATATTTCATTAACTCAGCCGCGCATTGACGCACCTGCGACACACTACCCGCCCCCGATTCAATCAGCGACGATTGCATGGTTTGGATGGAGTCGATGATGAGGACATCGGGGTCAAATTCTTCGATTTGACGGAAAATATTGTCGGTGGAGGTTTCGGTAAGGATAAAGCAGTTGTTGTTTTTACTGCTCAGACGCTCCGCCCGCATTTTAATTTGCGATTCGCTTTCTTCTCCCGAAACGTACAACACTTTTTGGGTAAGCGTAAGGGCGATTTGGAGCATCAACGTTGATTTTCCAATGCCAGGCTCACCTCCAATCAATACCAGTGAACCTAACACAATTCCCCCCCCCAAAACACGATTAAGCTCGGCATCGGAAGTGACGATGCGAGGTTCTTCTTCGTATTTTATTTCGTTGATGGCTTTCGGTTTGGGGGCTAAACTCACCGATTTCCACTGGGCCAACGGCCCTTTTTTGTCTTCTTTTTCAATGACTTCTTCCACCAAAGTATTCCACTCACCACAAGACGGGCAGCGCCCCATCCATTTTGTAGCTTGGTGGCCACAGTTTTGACAGAAATAGGCTGTTTTTACTTTTGCCATGTAAGAATGTAATTGGTTTTTGCTGCACTTATAGGTGAAACGTATTAAAATAAAGTGGCCTCAACGCTCGGCACAAGATGTCACCCCGATGGGGCTTTGAGGATAGTTTGCGTTATTCTTTCTACTGAGATTTAGCCCCTTTGGGGCATTCTGTCGAGTTATTTGCTTTGTTGCTATTAAGGTTTTGCCCTTTTGGGGCATTGTAGCGATTAACTTGTGCTTTCGCATTTTAGTCATCATCTAAACAAAAAGCGTTGACAGTGACTCCACCATCAACGCTTTTTATATGAAAATGGAGGCATTCTAGCGCTCGTTCATTGGAACAAAATCGCGAGGAGTAGCACCTGTATAAATCTGACGTGGGCGGCCAATTGGCTCCTTGTTAGTACGCATTTCTTTCCATTGGGCAATCCAACCTGGAAGACGACCAATCGCAAACATCACCGTAAACATGTTGGTAGGAATACCCAAAGCGCGGTAAATGATGCCTGAATAGAAGTCAACGTTTGGATACAAGCGACGGCTCACGAAGTATGGGTCGTGAAGGGCAGCCTCTTCCAATCCTTTGGCAATTTCCAAAACTGGGTCGTTTACGCCCAATTTTGCCAATACATCATCCGCCGCTTTTTTAATGATTTTGGCGCGTGGGTCAAAATTTTTGTAAACACGGTGGCCAAAACCAAACAAACGGAAACCGCTTGTTTTTGCGTTTTTCGCCATGTCCACGTATTTTGCCACATCACCGCCGTCGGCTTTGATGTCTTCCAACATTTCGATAACCTCTTGGTTGGCACCACCGTGGAGCGGCCCCCACAAGGCACAGATACCCGCCGAAATCGAAGAGTAAATGTTGGCTTTTGAAGAACCTACCAAGCGAACCGTTGACGTAGAACAGTTTTGCTCGTGGTCGGCGTGGAGAATCAATAGTTTGTTGAGGGCTTTTGAAACAACTGGATCGACCTTGTAATCTTCCACGGGCAACGCAAACATCATGTGAAGGAAGTTAGAGCAGTAGTCCAACTCATTCTTAGGATAGTTTACTGGGTGGCCTTGTGATTTTTTGAACGACCAAGTCGCGATGGTTGGCAATTTGGCCAACAAACGAATGATATGAAGTTCTGTGCTATCAGGGGCTTTTTCGTCGTATGAATCTGGGTAGAAAGCGCTCATGGCACTTACTAACGACGACAACACGCCCATCGGGTGAGCGTTTACGGGGAAGCCATCGAAAATTCTGCGCATATCTTCGTTTACCATCGTATGGATGCGAATTTTATGCTCAAACGCCTCGTATTCGGCTTGCGTTGGAAGCTCTCCGTAAATTAATAAGTAGGCTACTTCCAAAAAAGTAGCTTTTTCCGCAAGTTCTTCAATTGAGTATCCACGATACCGCAAAATCCCTTCTTCTCCGTCCAAAAATGTAATGGCACTTTTGGTTGCACCCGTGTTTTTATAACCACTGTCAATCGTTATATAACCTGTGGTATCACGAAGAGTGTTGATGTCGATGGCTTTTTCTTTTTCCGACCCTTCGATGGTAGGAAATTCATAGGTTTTTCCTTCTACTATTAATTGTGCTTTATCTGACATACAGTGGGTATTTATGAATATTAGATGGATTTGGACTAAGCTACAATTTTCCGAAAAAATTTCGGATTTTCTTAGTGAAAACCTACTTTTTTTAAACGTTTTTCGCAAAATTAGTATTGATATACGTTGTTTGCGGAGTTCTAGTGCCGTTAAAAAAGTAGGGTACTAAGACCTTTACTAATGTTGAATTTCTCCATTTTTGATGACCAATTTGACATTGCGAACGTCGCTAATCCGAAGGTCGGGGCGTCCTTCAACCGCCACTAAATCAGCCAAAAAGCCTGTTTTGATTTGGCCTAGTTGTTCTTGGTGAAAAACGCGAGCGTTGACCGACGTCGCCGAACGCAGCACGTCGAGGGGTTTCATGCCATAATCGACCATCATTTCCATTTCACGGACATTGTCTCCGTGAGTAAAAACACCTACGTCGCCTCCGAAACAAATCGTAACTCCCGCATCTAGGGCTTGTTGGAATGTCTTTCGTTTGTTTTTGATTCTTTCGGGTTCGGGTTCAATGCCTTTTTTCCAACCTCGGTATTGCGTAATGGCATCGCCTGCAGCCAAGGTAGGGCAGAGTGCAACGCCCTTTTCTTTCATCAGCGCAAAGATTTCGGGCGTACCTGCATCGCCGTGTTCGAGGGTTTCACATCCCCCTAAAATCGCCCTGCGCATCCCTTCGACACTCCCTGCGTGGGCAATGACGGGGCGGCCGCTACTCTGTGCGGTTTCTACAATAAGTTTGATTTCGTCAATCAAAAAAGTAGGGCGGGCTTCTCCCATCAAACCCCACCGATAATCGGCATAAATCTTGATGACGTCGGCGCCTTTCCCGATTTGGTTTCGTACGGCTCGAATCAGCGGGTCGCGACCGTCGGCTTCTTCGGCACCTTGGGGCACGGTTACATCGGTACTGAAACCTTTGGGCGCGTAACTACCCGTGGCAATCAGGGCTTTGGTGGCGATAATCATCCGAGGGCCAGGAATAATCCCCTGTTGGATGGCTTGTTTTAGGCCAACGTCGTCAAATTCAGCTCCTTCTGTTCCCAAGTCGCGTACGGTTGTAAATCCTGCCATTAAGGTTTTTTTGGCGTGAACAACCGCTCGTGAGGTACGAAGGGAACGTGCTTCTTTGAGCACTTGGTCGTCCCACGTTGTTTCGTTGTAGGGGTGTAAAAACAAATGGGAATGCCCTTCGATAAAGCCAGGAAGTAGCGTACACCCTTTTAAATCAATGATTTCAGCTTTGGAAGACTGAGTTACAGTGGCAATCGTTTTGGCATCACCTACGGCCACTATTTTATCGTTTACAACCAGCACATGCCAATTTTCGCGAATTTCTTGCCCATCAAAAATGCGGTCGGGGCGTAGCAGGTACGATTTCTGAGCGACAACGCCATGAGTCGTCAAAAGAACTATCCAAATGATTCGATTTAGTTGATGAAGTGACATACTTGTTAATTTGTATCCTACAAAAATAGGCGTCAAACTGCATTTATAACCTCAAAATGTACCTGAAAGTTTTAACATTTAGCTAAAAACTGAACGTTGGCGGTGATTTTTAAGGAACTAAAAGAAGGTTTCTAAAATTTTACCAAACGTTCGTTTGGTAAAATAGATTTGTTTTTTCACCTTTGCACACCACCCGGTCAGACGATAGTCAGACCGAAAGTACGATTGCAAGATGTATCTGTCTGACTGTCGTCTGACAGAGTTGGTACCTATAAACAACCTCAAATGCCCGTTCAGAAAGTCACCAAAGTAGAAGTCGTAAAACAAGCCCTGTTTTTGTTCAAAAAACAAGGGTATCATCGTACAAGTATGTCTGACCTTGCGGTGGCTTGTGGGCTGCTAAAAGGGAGTTTTTATCATTATTTTAGCAGTAAAGATGCTTTAATGCTGGAAGTTCTTGAAACGGTCCATCAGTATTTTGCCACAAGGGTTTTTTCTATTGCCTACGACGAAACATTCCCGCCCCGAGAACGTCTTGAAAAAATGATTGCGAAACAAATTTATGTTGCAGCAAGCACAGAGGGCGGCTGTTTGATGGGAAATATGGCGATAGAAACTGCCCTAGTTACACAAGAATTTTTGCCAAAAATGCGGGAGTTTTTTGAAGAGTACCTACGTGCATTGGCACATTTATATAGTTCCAAATTTGAACCAACGATTGCCCAAAAGTTGGCCGAACAGGCCATCGTTGAATACGAAGGAGCGTGGATTATGGTGAAATTGACCCAAAATAACCAGTTTTTACATGATGTGCATCAACACGCCCTTGAGCGCTTTGACGCCTAATACTTTTAGTTACAACCTATACAGCTTTATTGAAAATGAAAGAAATAGCACTCACGATACCGACAGCCGATGGCTTTGACTTATCGGCCATTCTTTATGAGTACTTAGGTCAGCCCAAAGGTGTAGTACAGTTTAATATAGGCACAGGGATGCGGAAAGAGTTTTACGGCAATTTGGCACGCTTCATCGCCGAACAAGGATTCATCGTGTGCTTATGGGAATACCGAGGCATGGGCTGGTCAAGGCCAGCGGATAAGGAGGTTTTTTCGACCATCACGATGCAAGATTGGGCCAAAGATATGAGCGAAGTTTTGACTTTTTTGGAACAGCGTTATCCCGATTGGCCCAAATTCATGATTGGCCATAGCATCGGAGGGCAATTGCTAGGCTTGATGCCTAATCATGGTATTTTAAAAGGAGTGGTATTGCTAACGAGTTCGACGGGTACGTGGTGGCGTCAGACCTTTCCCTACCGACTGAAAGCCTATTTTTTCTTTAATATATTGTCGCCGCTGACTGCGCCTTACGTGGGGTACTTGCCAGCAAAGCGAATGAATATCATGGAAGACCTGCCCAAGGGCTTGATTATGGAATGGCGTTTGTGGTGTAATTCCGAAAATTACCTCTTTGATTTTCTAGACAAAACCATTCCGCAACATTACTATGATAAAGTAAGGCTACCGATAAAATCGTATTGGGCTACGGACGACCCCATTGCTAATGCACATACAGTTCCTGCCTTGCTGCGCCATTTTCGGAATGCGGATATTATGAATGAAGCCCTTCGACCCAAAGACTACCGTGTAAAGCGCTTGGGGCATTTTGGCCTATTTTCGAGAAAATTCAAGGATACGATTTGGAAAAAAGTGGCTCAAGACTTGGAAGCGATGGCTTCCAAAAATCATCATTATAATAATCCAGCACTTCGAAGAGTCAATTTGTAAATAGTTAAACAACACATTTTATGAACAAAACAGAATTGAAAGGACTGCTCCAAGAGCGAGTCCAAGGGGTTGTTGTGTTTTCAGAAAACCAAACATCTGAAGTTTTTTATGCCAAACCCGCCGCTGATGTATGGTCGGTGGCTGAGAATGTTCAGCACCTGATTTTATCGGTGCAGCCATTGGCGCGGCTTTTTGGCGCACCCAAGTCCTATTTTATTGAGAAATGGGGAAAAGCACCTCATTCGTCGAGAGCGTACGAACAGATGGTCGGGATTTACGATGCGGCGTTGGGGGGAGGAGGAGTAGCAACGGGAGCGTTTGTTCCATTGACTATGGCAGCCTCAAAGGAACAACTGCTCGCGGAGTTTGTACAAATACACCAAATGCTGTTACAATGGGTGGAAGCCAACTGGACGGAAGAAGAGCTGGACGAGTATCCGATACCACACCCGCTTTTGGGGCTAATCACTGCCCGAGAAATGTTGTATTTTACCGCTTATCACCTCCTTCATCATCATCAAATTATGCAAAAAAGGGCAGCACAAGTAGCTTGAAAAAGTAGCCCTAAAAGCGAATTTGTACATTTTTGATAGCAAAAAGGATTATTAAATGTAGTACTTTTCCTATTTTCGTTGTACTATTTAAAGAACTTTTCATTTTTAGCAAAAATTTATTTGTACTGAACTAAGTAGGGTTTGAATTTTTCAGTCAAGAAGAAAGAGTGTTTGTACTATTCTAAGAAAAGGTTGAAACCCAAGATATGAATTTATCAAGAGGGTGTTTTTGCCCTATTTTTTTGTAAATCAAAATCTTACACCTTTGCATTGTCAAAGCGAAGTCACCGCGACTGAGCGGCACAAGATGGTACAAAAACTATAACACACTATGAAAAAGATCACAATGCTTTCGACAGTATTCGCAGCTATGATGCTTGCAACCGCAGGAACTGCTTCGGCAGAAACTCACCTCCTTACCAAAGATGTAAAATTGGTAAAGCGTGACACCAAGAAGGTTGAAGTAAAAATCAACCAACCTAATGTAGGCGTACTTGATGTAGTAATTAAAGATATAGACGGCGTAGTTGTTCACGAAGGAATCTTTGAAGTGAACGAAGGCGTCTCAACTCAATTGAACCTTAACGCACTTCCAAACGGTGAGTACGTTATGAGTTGCTCTAACAACAATTTCTGGTCGGCACAAACACTTTCTATCAAAAATGGCAGTGTTGAAATCGACGAGAATAGCTACAAAGAAGCGGTTCTTCCAAAAGTAGAAGCGATTGGAGTTAATCGTTTTGAAGTATCAACTTCTAACAAAAACGTAGCAGACATGAGCGTAGCCATCACAGACTTGGCTGGAACATCAATTTATAACAGTTATTTGTCAGCAGGTAGCCGTTTTAACTTGAGCCACTTGCCAGCAGGTGAATACGCTTTTGAATTTACAGTGGCTGATAAGTCTTTCAAAAAATTCGTGAAAGTGAAATAAGCCAACAGTTGCAATGACTTCTCAAACAAACAGACTATAACCACATCATCTTGCGATTTTGCGACACCCGTCGGCGGAGAACCCGCCGACGGTTTTTTTATGGTTAGTCCAAAAACCAACCTGCAATCCATTGGGTCAATGACAAGCCAATGCTAAACAGCAATGCGGCGATGGCACTCGAAACACTAAAACCATCGACCAAATAAGCGCAAAGATAAACAAGGGCAATATTGATGATAAAATAAAAGAGCCCAAGCGTTAGAATGGTGATAGGGATAGACAAAAACTGTAGAACTGGCTTTACGAAGGTGTTGAGGAGTCCCATCACAATGGCGACAATCACGGACGTGGTGAGGGTGTCCACATAAAATCCTTGTAAAACACGGCTCGATACAATCACCACAACGGTGCTGATAATGAGGCGAATAATTAGGCTGGTCATTGGTTTTGAGGTTTTTGGTTAGAAAAGTTGATTGTAAACAAAGGTCAGGATATGAGTATCCTGACCCACATTTATCAGGTTGTAAAGTGGGTCAGGTTGCTCACAGCCTGACATACTTTTATTGTGAAACTGCAAAGTTAGCCGAATCGAACTGCAACTTGATGAGGTTGGCGTAAAGACCCTCTTCGTTGAGAGCAAGTTCGTCGTGCGTACCTGATTCCAAAATAGTGCCGTCTTTGATGACATAAATGCAGTCAACGTTGCGAACCGTCGCCAAACGGTGTGCAATGATAATCGTCGTGCGGTTTTGCATCAGCCCGTCGAGTGCTTCTTGTACCAATTTTTCCGATTCAGCATCAAGCGAACTGGTTGCTTCGTCCAAAATCAAGATTTTAGGGTCTTTCAAAATTGCGCGTGCAATGGCAATGCGCTGACGTTGCCCACCCGAAAGTTTTATACCACGTTCGCCTACAACCGTTTCCAATCCTTCGGGGAAAGAAGTGATAAAGTCTAAGGCGTTGGCTTTGCGGGCTGCCTCGCGGACTTCTTCTTCGGTGGCATTGGGTTTTCCGTAGGCTATGTTTTCACGAATAGTTCCGCCAAATAGCATCACTTCCTGCGGAACAACGGCGATGTTTTGGCGATAAGCCGTGATGTCAAGTCCTTGAATATCTTGCCCATCGACCAGCACATTTCCGCCAACGGGCTGATAATAACGCATCAATAACTGCACAATCGTTGACTTCCCAGCTCCACTGTAGCCCACCAGCGCAATTTTACGACCTGCGGCCACCTCAAGCGAAATATCTTTCAACACCGTTACGTCGGGACGAGTGGGGTAGGTGAATTTAACGTTTTGGAAAGAAATCGTGCCGTTAATCGGAGCAACTGCTTTGGGTGATTCTATTTCGACTTCGGAGGTTTCGTCCAAAATTTCCAAAAGACGCTCCGACGCCCCAAGGGTTTTTTGAATTTGGGCGTACATATCTCCCAAACCACCAATTGACCCACCAATAAACATGGTATATAAAATAAAGGTCATAAGCTCTGAGAGTGGCATTTCGCCGCTTTGAACGAGCGTAGCACCGTACCAAACCACACCAATGATGCCGCCAAACAAGGCAAAAATGATAAACGAAACGAAGCCGCCACGGAAGCGCCCCGCTTTGAGTGCTGCTACGACTACATTGTCGAGGGCTTTGCCGTAGCGCTGCACCTCAAGGCGTTCGTTGGTAAAGGCTTTGACAACGTTGACTGATTGAAGCGTTTCTTCCACAATGACGTTGGCGGCGGCCAATTCATCTTGGGCTTTCTTAGAAAGTTTGCGAATAAAACGCCCAAAAACCATCGCAATCACAATGGCTACGGGGAAAGTAGCCAACATAAAAATGGTCAATTTCCACGAAATGAAGCAAATGATGCCAATACCCACAACTACCGTAGCGAGCGAACGGAACAGTTCCGCAAGGGTAAACGAAAGAACATCTTGCAACGATTGTACGTCGGACGTAATGCGGCTCATTAGCTCGCCCACGCGCCGCTGTTCAAAGAAAGTAACAGGCAATGAAATGATTTTGCTATACACCGTCCGACGAATATCGGCCATGCTTTTTTCGCTGACAATCGAGAAGAAAAAGATGCGCCCAAATGAGAATACAGATTGCAGAATTAAAACCCCTACAAGTACCAGTACCACCTGATTGATGGTGTACGACGATTTTCCTTCAATCACCGCCGTTATTTCCCCAATTAGTTTTGGGAAAAGTAAGTTGGTGGTTAAGGATAAAAACAAGAATAAAATGCCGACGATAAAGGTGCTTCGATAGGGAAGAATGAATCGAAATATCTTTAGTGTTTTTTGGAGGCTCTCTTTGGTGAGTTTACGTTTTTTATCTTCGGGCGACAACTCGGTGCCCGTTCCTCTGCCTTTAGCCATTGGTATGAATGAATAGTGAGTTAAATAAAGGATAATCTGATGACAAAGGTAATCACAACTTGGTTCATTCTTCGTCCTTTTGCCCTTTGTAATTTGCCTCTTCAAAAATCTGCCGAACGTTGGTGTTCGCCATCAATTCGGTCAGCGTAGTGTTTGATTTTTTGTGCAAATATTCTCCCACAATGCGCCACCCTACCCAACGGGCAATGCCACCTGGGCAGTATTGACTGATTTCGGGGGTAGCGGGGCGCTCGCTAATGAAACGCTCTTTTTCGGCGTCGCGGGTTTGGTACAAAAGTTGGCGGTCTAAAAAATAAGCCCAAATGTCTTGTTGAGACGCATATACATCGGTAAGTTGTTCGCCCGAATAACCAATAATGAGGCTATCTGGTGTTTCGGGAGATACCTGTTTGACAAACTCAAATCCTTTCCCATACCAAATCATATCGGCCAAGAGCGTTTTGTCTTCGTTAGGCACTTTGTTGTATTTCTGAGAAATGAAGAACAAAATGCCTGGGGCGATGTATTCTTTTTGGTAACGACGTAGTTGATAATCAAAAAGTTGTGGGCGGTATTTGGCTTTTGGCCCACCAAAATAATCCAGCCCAATGACAATAATGCTGTCGGATACGTACAGGTCAGTACCCATAAAACCCGTGATGGTTGTCACGATTTCGGGGGCTTTGAAATCGGGATAAGAAGCTTTGATTTGCCCAAAAGCTTTCTGGAGCTGGGTTTGTAAAAACGTCAAGTCCGCAAACTGCGTTTGAAGTTCTTGGCTAAACTGTTGTAAGTCGCGATTGGAAATATTTTGGTACAACTGATTGGTAATCATTGAGTCAGCTACGCCCGATGGTAAGCCAAAGTAATCTCTTAAAATGGGGTTTTTCTGGAGTAACAATGATAAATCGGCGGGGGATTTTGCCGCAAAAATATCTTTTTCGAGGCGACGAATGCCAACGGGCATTTCTTGGGGTTTTTGCTCGCAGGCACTAAAACCGAGCCCAAAAGCAATAAGAACGAGGAATGAATAAATAGCTGCTTTCATTGAAAATTTTGATAACGTACTTTAAACGTAGAAGCGGCCTAAAAAAGTTTGAAAGAAGGCTAGAAAACCACTTTTGGCGTTTTGAGCGTCGGAGACGCTAGGCCGTTTGCGCCCCGAATTGTGGTTCGGGGCAAGTATTTTCGGTAGATTTCCGTTAGTTTTACCAGACAATCATTGAACAATACTTTTTCTCTCATGGCCAGATATTTGATAACATTGATGTGTTGGGGATGGATGTGTAGTGCCTTGGCTCAGAAACTACCACCGATTCAGTACGAAGACCGTACGAACGAAATCACGATTAAAACGGTAGCGATTTACCCCGCGCCCAACAACATCCAAGACCCTGCCCGCACCACTTATTCGCCCGTTGTCAATGTTGAAAGTACGAATCCATTGATTGTAGAATTTGATGACCTCAAAGCACGCTATCGGACGTTGAGGTACCGTATTTTTCATTGCAATGCCGATTGGACGTCGTCGGGCTTAAATGACATTGAGTTTACGTACGAATACAACGACTACCCGATTAATACCTATCAGGCGTCGTTCAACACCAAAATCCCGTATTACCATTACACTTTTGAAGTACCGAGGTTAAAACTTTCGGGGAATTATGTGGTGGCCGTTTACGAAGATTCGCGGCCTGCCAAAGTCATATTTACGCGTCG
Organism: Runella defluvii; assembly: GCF_014195535.1. GTDB lineage: Bacteria > Bacteroidota > Bacteroidia > Cytophagales > Spirosomataceae > Runella > Runella defluvii. The sequence continues at coordinate 158,289 of NZ_JACIBY010000014.1, forward strand.
ATTTATGGTGTATCAATCGAAGGTAAGTGTGTTTGCCCAAGTTCGGATGTCGTCGGGGATAGCAGAACAGCGCACACATCAGCAGATTGATTTTGATGTTGATTACCGTGGATATGAAATCCTTTCTCCGCAAGAAGACTTAAAAGTTGTGATTCGTCAAAACTACCGTTGGAACAAAATGATTACGAATCTGCGCCCAACCAACGTTCGTATTTTTGACCAAAAACTGGAATATCGTCCGTTCGATTTGTCCAATAATATGTTGGGAGGCAATGAGTTTCGTTGGTTCGATACCCGCATTTCGCGCGGGGTAGGCATGAGCGTGGACGATATTCAACAATTACCCGATCAGACCATTGCGCACCTTCGGGTTGACCAATCGCGGGTTGGTGGAGGAGCAACTTTTCAGGCGCAAGACTTTAACGGTCAATACATTGTGTTGAACCGTGATGCCGCCAATAGTACCAATGAGGCCGATTACATCAATACGGTTTTTACGCTTCAAAGTCCACCATATCCCAATGCCCAAGTATATGTCGGAGGGGCTTACAATGTATGGCAATTGGAAGATGCCAATCGGATGACCTACAATGCGACCAAAAATGTCTATGAAGCCAGTATTTTGATTAAACAAGGAATTGTGAATTACTATTATTTGGCGGTTGGGGCCGATGGAAAAATCAACGATACGGCCTTTGAGGGAAGTTATTCGAGTACGTCTAACGATTACGAAATATTTATCTATCATCGCCCACCCGCTGCCCGCGCTGATCAATTGATTGGTTATCGTTTGGTTGAATTTGGTCGGCGATAGAAAACCTCCTTATAACCTCCCGAAAGTTTTAAAACTTTCGGGAGGTTATAAGCTTTCGGAAAGATAAAAGTATATATATGATTGACTATCAAGAATTTACCGTATTTGCCTTCGCGACGTTAATGCTGAACCTAACGCCAGGTTCGGACATGATTTACGTTGCTACCCGAAGCACTTCGCAAGGGACAAAAGCAGGAATTGTTTCGGCTTTGGGGATTGCGGGAGGGTGCGTAGTCCACACATTGGCTGCCGTATTGGGGCTGTCGGTCTTGATTGCCGAATCAGCATTGGCGTTCAATATTGTGAAGTACTTGGGTGTGGCTTATCTGTGTTATTTGGGAATCATGTCGCTCAAATCGACGAGCAGTTTATCAACCGAGGGAAAAGTGGAAAACATTCCTTTGAAAAAGCTGTTTTGGCAAGGCGTTTATACCAACGTGTTGAACCCCAAAGTAGCCTTATTTTTCTTGGCTTTTTTGCCCCAATTTTCCGACCCACATTCGCCCGATTTCAAATGGCAAGTGCTGGGTTTAGGAATTTGGTTTAACTTTTCGGGAACCGTCGTCAATTGTTTGGTGGCGGTATTGTTCGGAAAAGCAGGTTCGTATTTAAACCAATTGCCCAATTTCGCCCGTATTCAAAACAAAGTAACAGGCGTGATGATGCTCGGCCTTGGGGCGTATTTGGCGTTGGCAAAACGCAGTCAATAAACTACTTTAGCTTCTCGTTTTCGTGGTGGCGCGTCGCGTCGCGTTTGGTTTTTTTGTCCAAATTTTTCTGAAAAGCCTCGGTCAAATCGACGCCAGTTTGGTTGGCCAAGCACATGAGCACCCACAAAACATCGGCCATTTCATCGGCCAAATTTTTCTCTAAATCGGATTTTTTGAACGATTGGTCACCGTAGGTACGAGCCATAATGCGGGCTAATTCTCCCACCTCTTCGGTCAAAATGGTCATGTTGGTCAATTCGCTAAAATAGCGTACCCCGTAGGTTTTAATCCACGTATCTACTTCTTGTTGTGCTTGTTCTAAAGTCATGGGAATGACGAATGTTGGAATGAATCGAATGACGAATGAGTGACCTAATCAACCAACCAAATGCGGTCGGCGTCGTAGCCTTGTTCTTTCCATTCAACCAGTACACGCTGAGAATCAAGGGTGTTGACTTTCATGCCTGTGTAATCGGGTTCAACGGGGATTTCGCGGTTGTACTGACGGTCGATGAGAACCAAAAGCTCCACTTTGCGGGGGCGACCGAAGGCTTGCATGGCGTCGAGCGCAGCGCGAACCATCCGACCCGTGGCAAGCACATCGTCAATCAAAATCACTTTTTTGCCTTCAATAACGAAGTTGATTTTGGTGGCATTGGCTTTTAAGGGTTCACGGCGACGAAAATCATCGCGGTAAAACGTAGCGTCCAAATACCCAAGTGGAATATTTGAACCCGTGATTTGGCGAAGTTCGTGGGCAACTCGTTCGGCAAAATAAATACCACGAGGCTGTAGTCCCAACAAGACAGAATCCGAAAAATCTTGGTGGTTTTCGAGCAGCTGTTGACACAGCCGACTGATCATGATTTCGAGCAAAGGGCTGCTCAGAATAAGGCGATTTTGATTCATGTGTGCTATCACATTTCGAAAAATTGATTAAAACCTTGACGTTTTAAGCCATCTTTAATGGGCTGGTCGTAGGTCCAAAATAAGCAATCTAATTGAAGAGTTAGAGCTACAAAGGGAGTGTCTTTTTCGTCAATAAGTTTGCATAGTCGATAAGCTTCTACGAAACTTCCAATCGAAATAAAATCTTCATTGATGAAGGTGATTTTCTGCAGAAGAAGATTCAAATACTCGTAGAATTCATCTTCTAATTGAGCATTATTCTTTAAAATTTTTTCTTTGTGTTTGAAAATTTCTACTATTAGAAACTTTGGAGCGTAAAACCTATATTGTTCTTGTGAAAGAACTTCTCTTATGATTGAATGTTTCAAACGCAGTGCTTTGAATACAATGTTAGTGTCGATAACAACCGCAATTTTACTCATTAATAAAACGCTCCTTGTTTTTACTCCACCAATCACTTTTGATAGTTTCACCTACTTCTTCAACCGATTGGTCAAAATCGAGTTGATGAGCTAGTTCCTCTGTTCGTAGTTTTTCCATCAAACGTAGTAACCACTCTTTATCAAACATAGATTTGTCAAGAGTAATTAAGTACTTATCGCTGCTAGTGTCTAGTTGAATCGTGGACATCGTGCTTTGTTTTTGTACAAATATAGAAATAACCCACCGTTACTCGCCCAACATTTCCAAAAACTCCGTTTCTGAAATCATTTTGACGCCCAATTTTGTGGCTTTATCGAGTTTGGAGGCACCCGCTTTTTCACCCACAATCAGGAAGTTAAGTTTTCCCGAAACCCCGCTGACAAGTTTTCCACCGTTTGCTTCAATCTTGTTTTCGAGTTGCTCGCGGCTCATGCTGGCAAACGTGCCTGAATATAAGAACGTTTTCCCTTCGAGGGTGTTTGATTCCATTACGACAGGAAGGTCGTCGGTTTCCATTTTGAGACCTGCGGCACGGAGACGCTCGATGTAGGCACGGTTTTGGTTGTCGGCAAAGTATTCTATCAAACTTTGGGCAATTTTTTCGCCGATTTCGGGTACGTTACGCAGAGCTTCCAAGTCAGCATTCATCAGTGCGTCGATGTTTTTGAAATACGCAGCCAGTTTTTCGGCCACCGTAGCACCAACAAAACGAATTCCGATGGCAAACAAAACTTGCTTGAACGAAACTTGTTTTGATTGTTCAATTCCCTTTAAAATATTTTCTACGGTCTTTTCCTTAAACCCAATGCGCTTGGTTTTTCCCGTTTCTTCGTCGGTGATGACTTTTTCCAAACCAAACAGTTTTTCGTAGGTAAGGTCATACAAATCGGCGGGGGTTTGAAGGAGTCCTTTGTCGAACAATAACTCAATTTTTCCTTCACCCAAACTATCCAAATTCATGGCTTTACGGTGAATAAAATGCTCGATTTTACCACGGATTTGGGGAGGGCAACCACGGTCGTTGGGGCAATAGTGGTTGGCTTCGCCCTCCTTGCGAATGAGCGGTGTGGCGCATTCGGGGCAGTGCGTAGGGTATTGGATGGGCGTGAGCGAGCGAGAGGCTCGTGCTGCTGTGTCCACGCCCGTAATTTTTGGAATGATTTCTCCGCCTTTTTCCACAAAAACCACATCGTTGAGCATCAGCCCAAGGCGTTCGATTTCGTTGGCATTGTGCAAAGAAGCACGTTTCACGCGGGTGCCCGATAACCAAAGCCCTTTGCCGTCTTCGTTGATATTATCCAAGTTAGCCACGGGCGTCAAAGCCCCTGTTCGCCCGACTTGGTACGAAACAAAACGCAAAACACCTGGCTTGTTTTCTGCTTTGTATTTGTAGGCAATCGCCCAGCGCGGACTTTTGGCCGTAAAGCCTAATTCACGTTGTTGGGCGAGCGAATTTACTTTGACAACAATCCCGTCCGTGGCTAAAGGAAGCGTATGACGTTTTTCTTCCCACTGGTGAATGTAGGCCAAAACGTCGTCGATGGTAGCGCATTTCTCCCACGAAGGCGACACGTTGAAGCCCCACGCTTTGAGGGCTTCGAGGCTCTCGGAATGGGTTTCAAACACGTTTTCGTCGCTCAAAAAATAATACACATAACAGTCTAATCCCCGACGAGCTGACTCCGCAGAATCTTGAAGTTTGAACGCACCCGATGCCGCATTGCGGGGGTTGGCGTAGGTTTGTTCGTCAGCCTCTTCGAGCTCTTTGTTGAGTTTTTCAAAGGACGAAATAGGCATAAAACCTTCCCCACGGACTTCAAACGCAAGGGGCAAGGGGGGAAGGGCAAAGTTGGATTTCGACTCTTGTACCTTCAACGGCATTGTTTTGATGGTTCGAACGTTGGCTGTGATGTCATCACCGCGAACACCGTCGCCACGGGTTACGCCTCGCACTAGTACGCCATTTTCGTAGGTCATACTGAGCGAAATTCCGTCGAACTTTAATTCACAAACATACTCAAAATCAGCGCCATTGAGCCCTTTTCTTACCCGCTCGTCAAAGTCGCGAAGGTCTTGCTCGTTGTACGTATTTCCCAACGAAAGCATGGGGTAGCGGTGCTCAACCGCCGCAAAATTTTTGGTGATTGTACCTCCTACGCGTTGGGTGGGAGAATCGGGGCGTTTGAGGTCGGGATATTGATTTTCGAGCGAAGCAAGCTCCTCCAGAAGTTGGTCAAACTCGTAATCGCTGATTTCAGAAACGCTATCTTGGTAATAGCGATGGTTATAAAAATTGAGGCGTTCGGTCAGTTCGTTAATGCGGTCGGCTACAGACATGGCTATGAGAATGTTTGCAATGGGATAGGCCGCGAAGTTAGAGAATCTAAACCAAAAAGCCTACCTTCTTACCATCCGTGGTGGTACAACAAAAAGCCGAATACGTACAGCCAAAGCACATCCACAAAGTGCCAATAAATGGTAATGAGTTTGATTTTAAGCTGATTGGGAGGATTGACACTAAAGACAAAAGCGTCCACGTAGCTGTGGTTTTTGATGGACTGATACACCGCCCATGCCAACACCGCAACTCCGATGAGAATGTGTAAAATATGAATGCCAGAAAGAAGGTAAATAAACCCAACGGATGGATTATTGACGGTTGAAATGCCCGCCTGAATAAGCTGCGTCCAGCCCAAGAATTGTAAAACAACAAACAAGATTCCCAAGCCAAGAGTAGTTCCAATGAAAGAACGAAACTTCGGGAATTGGTCTTTTTGTAAGGCAAGATTAGCGCCGTGCAGGGTAAAACTACTGGCAATAATAACACAGGTACTAACCCAAAAAAGCGAAGGAAGGGGCACGTCTGTCCAATGGACGCCCACTGATTTTCGCATGACATACACTCCCAACAAAATGGTAAATAAAAGCATACTTCCACCGAGTCCCAGACAAAGCATAAAATTGAAAGGTTCACGACGTTTGGTGAAACGATTTTCTTTTACGGTGGACGCTTTTGCCATGGTGTTTAATGGGTCAAGTAAAAGTCAAAAATCAAGTAAGCTCTCCATTCCAAACGGTGTAAGGGCTAAAAATGTTCTGTAAATCGGGCACTTTCTCAAAAATTCCAAATACGGTCGAACCCGAGCCTGTCATGCTGGCGTACAGAGCACCTACTTCGTACAATTGGGCTTTTATTTGAGGTAAAACGGGGTATTTTTGAAAGAGACCGTTCTCAAAATCATTCTTTACCCAATGACGCCATTCTTCGATGGGGCGTTGCAATGCTTCACGTAAATCTACCTCCGTTTTTTGGGGAACCACACCCGCGTAGGCTTCGGCGGTGGAGATGTGGAGGTTGGGATAGACCAAAACAATGCCTTTGCCTTTGAGTGAGAGCGAAATGTCTTCAAATTGGTCTCCTTTTTCAGAACAGAACTGAGGCTGGTTTTCAATAAAAAAAGCACAGTCGCTGCCCAAGCGTCGGGCGTAATTTTGGAGGGCGGTTGTAGAAAGCGCTAGTTTGAAGGTATCGTTGAGGAGTTTCAACACAAAAGCTGCATCCGAAGACCCACCACCCATACCCGCACCAATGGGCACGATTTTGAGTAAGTGCATCGCCACTGGCGGCAAATCAAAATCAGCCTTCAGCAATTCGTAGGCTTTTACACAGAGATTTTTGGCGGGGTCGCCTGGGATATCAATGCCTGAAGAACTAAAGCTAAATTCAGTGGCGCGAATGATTTCAACGACATCCGACCAACCCACGGGGTAAAAACAAGAAGCAATGTTGTGAAATCCGTCGGGGCGTTTTTCGGTGATTTGAAGCCCGATATTGATTTTGGCGTTGGCAAAGGCGACCATACTTTTAAAAGAAAAACTTCCCGAAAGTCTAGACTTTCGGGAAGTTAGGAGAAGTCTATTTAGTATAACATCCGAAACTTAATCGTTTCTTCTACGTTCTTAATTTCGTCAATGAACCCATCTTCGTAGCTTCGTTCTACGTCCATGATGACGTAACCGATTTGCTCGTTGGTTTTTAGGTATTGACCCGTGATGTTAACATTGTATTTGGCAAAAATGTTGTTGAGTTTGGCCAAAATACCTGGTACATTTTTGTGAATGTGCAATAAACGGTGCGAGCCTTTGAGGAGTGGAAGTTGCACCTCAGGGAAGTTTACGCTGCCTGTTGTGCTACCGTTATTAATGTATTCGAGTAATCGCTCAGGAACGTAGTGACCAATCCCTTCTTGGGCTTCTTCGGTACTCCCCCCAATGTGCGGAGTCAGAATCACGTTGGGCAGCCCACGAAGTTCACTTTCAAAAGGTTCGTTGTTGGTTTTGGGTTCATACGGGAATACGTCAACCCCAGCGCCCCATACTTTGCCGCTTTTGAGCGCTTCGACTAGCGCTTCGACTTCCACTACGTGGCCACGGGCAAGGTTCAAGAATACCACACCATCTTTCATTAGCTCAAACTCGCGTTTGCCGATGACGTTTTTGTTGTCTTTCCGACCGTCGATGTGCATACTTACCACGTCGGCAATGCGCAAAAGGTCGTCCAACGACTTGAGCTTTTTGGCATTTCCGATGGGCATTTTGTCAACGACATCGTAGAAATACACCTCCATACCGAGGGCTTCACCGATCACCGAAAGCTGCGTTCCGATGTGGCCATAGCCAACGAGACCCAGTTTTTTGCCGCGAACTTCAAAGCTATTGTTGGCCGATTTGTCCCATTTGCCTTCGTGCATTCCGTTGCTTTTGGTGACCACGTTACGAATGAGCATAATCATTTCGCCCACGGCCAATTCGACCACCGAACGCGTGTTGCTGTAAGGGGCATTGAAAACGGCAACTCCTTTTTCGGTAGCGGCTTTGAGGTCAATTTGGTTGGTCCCGATGCAAAAAGCACCGATGGCGATCAAACGCGGTGCATTTTCAAGAACGCGGCGCGTAACGTTTGTTTTGGAACGAATGCCCAAAATAGTAACGTCCTTGATTTTTTCGATCAATTCGTCTTCGTCCAAAGCACCTTTCAAAAACTCTACGTTAAAACCTTGTTCCTCAAATGCTTGACGAGCTACGGGGTGAACGTTTTCGAGTAAAAGAATCTTGATGCGGCTTTTTGGATATGATTGTGAACGAGGTAAATTGTTCAAAAACAAAAACTCATCCAACGACGGTACGACGTGGTCCGCTACGCTTGTTACTTTAGTCCGCTCCACGTTTTCGGTGAAGGCATAAAAACGACTTGCTACGCCCGCTTCGCGGAGTTCGTAATCGGTATAGCCATCGCCAATGACGCAGACATCGCCAGGAAGCGCCAGCGATTCGAGCAATTTTACTTTTCCTTTATCTTGCGACAACACGTTTTCGTCGTCCACGCCAATGATGTTGTCATCGGCGTCAAAACGGAACGTATTGGCATACACATTTTCTTCTTTGAGCCCTAATTCGGTAACGATAGGGACAATAAACTCCTTAAAACCACTCGAAACGATAAGAATAGCCTCGGAATAGTCGCGGAGGAACGCTCGGTTGCGAGCAAACGAATCTGACACTTTGGTACGCAAAAAATCAACCAGTGCTTCGACGTGGCTGCGATTTGCTTGAAGAAGCGAAATACGCTGGCGCAAACCTTCCGCAAACGACAATTCGCCGTTCATGGCGGCATCGGTCAAATCACGGATTTGTTGAACTACTTTTTCGCGGTTGGGATTGCCCGCGAGGGCAATGTTAGCCAATTCGTCCAGACCTTCGACTTGCGTAAACGTGCTGTCGAAATCAATGACGTAATAGGTTTGTTCAATCGTGTTGGTGAGCATTCTGCAAAAATTTATTGAAATTGTATCGGCGGGTGCTGAAACGAATTTATGTTTCAGCACACAAATTTACCGTTCCTTTTTGGCATTTTTGCAAACTTGTCAAAAAATGGAAGGTTCTTTTAGAACTTTGTTAATAAGTTGGCAGAAAAAATCCATGAAAATACTTCATACCGCCGATTGGCACTTAGGCAAACGACTTGAGCAATTTTCGAGACTTGACGAACAAAAAGAGGTCTTGAATGAAATTTGTGAAATAGCAGAGCGTGAAGCTGTGGACGCAGTCGTAATAGCAGGCGACTTGTTTGATAATTTTAGCCCTTCCTCGGAAGCAATGGAGCTTTTATATAGTACGCTACATCGCCTGTCTAACTTTGGAAGTAGGGCGGTAATAGCCATTGCAGGAAACCACGACTCACCTGAACGAATTGACGCACCAGATGCGTTGGCAAAAGTTTCAGGGATAATTTTTGTTGGATTTCCCAACGCACAAATTCGCCCTTTTGAAACTAAAAACGGCATTAAAGTTACTAAAACGGATGTTGGTTTTGTCGAATTGCAACTTCCTGCCTTAGCTTCTCCTTTACGGCTTATTCTCACGCCTTATGCCAATGAAATTCGTCTAAAGACGTTTTTGGGCGTTGAAAAAGCGGAGGAAAATTTACGCCAAATGTTACAGCAACATTGGCAACAATTGGCCGATGCACATTGCGACGACAGGGGTGTAAATATGCTCGTTACGCATTTATACGTCATGCGTCAAGACGATCCTACTCCGCCTGAAGAACCAGACGACGAACGACCCATTTTACATATCGGTGGCGCACAGGCAATTTATACCGAAAATTTCCCTGCCCAAATTCAATATGTGGCATTGGGACATTTGCATCGTTATCAGACGGTGAGCAAGCAGCCGTGCCCCATTATATATAGTAGTAGTCCGTTGGCGTATAGTTTTGCAGAAGCGAATCAAACAAAATATGTGGTGATTATTGAGGCCGAGGCTGGAACGCCTGTTGCTTACCGTCAAGTGGCGTTGACTTCTGGTAAAAAGCTACTTAGGGGGCGTTTTGAACAAGTGGACGAGGCACTTGCATGGCTAGATGAAAATCAGGATGCGCTGGTAGAACTTACCATTGTGACAGATAACTTTTTGGAGTCGTCGGATAAAAAACGACTTATGGAAGCCCATGCAGGCTTAATGCCGATTATCCCCGAAATTCGTACTAAAACTAGCGCAACCAGCAGTGATACCACCCGCGAACTCCTACAGCAAGAGGGACGAGGAATGGAAGAATTGTTTATCAATTATTTCAAAAATAGTAAAGAAGGAAAAGGTCAAGCTCCCAATGAATCACTTTTGGGGGTATTTAAGGAGATTTTAGCACTCGACGAAGACGACAATATATGATACCCATTAAACTGATTTTACAAGGAATTCAATCGTATCGAGAACGCCAAGAAATTGATTTTACGCAGCTTACGGAGGCAAAGTTGTTTGGAATCTTTGGCAAAGTCGGTAGTGGAAAATCGACGATTCTGGAAGCCATAACGTTTGTGCTTTATGGTGATAGTGAGCGACTTAATAGTCGCGAAAATCGTAGCTATAATTTGATGAACTTGCGTTCAGAAAAGTTGTTTATTGATTTGGTTTTTCGGACGGGACGGGACCAAACAGAATATCGGTTTGTGGCAGAAGGCAAACGAAGTGGTAAGCACTTTGACCAAGTGAAAATCGAAAGGAAAGCTTTTCAATGGATGCCTGAACTGGAAGATTGGGCGCCTATTGCCGCCGAAAATCCAGCCGAAAAAATCATTGGCCTAAGTTACGAAAACTTCAAACGGACGGTTATCATCCCGCAAGGACGTTTTCAAGAGTTTATTGAGCTTCGCGACGCCGACCGAACTCGTATGATGAAGGAGCTTTTTCAGCTCGAACGTTTTGAACTTTCGGAACGTGTAAAGCGGCTTCTAAACAAGACCGAAAGCGAGTGGCAACACGTGGAAGGCCAACGAAAAGCGATTGGCGATGTGACCCAAGAAATGTATGAACAAACGAAATTGGATCTTCAAAATGCGCATGGGTTATTGGCACAACACAAAGAACAGCTTGACCAAAAACAAAGGGAAGAAAAAACGATAGAGGCATTGATAAAACTCTTCAATCGCTTGGTAGATGTAGAAGGGGAAATCAAAAAATTAGAAGAACAAACTGAAAGATTTCAGAATCGACGTGTGCGACTTCAGCAATACGAACGCTGTCAGTTGGAGTTTAAGCCTTTATTGGACAAAAAAAACGATGTAATAAAACAAATCAATCGTGAAGTACAGGCACAAGTACAGATTCAAAATCAGATTGATACTGCTGAAAAAGCCCTGATTATCAATCAAAATGAAGTTGAAAAATTGCGACCAAGCTACGAAAAACGCCAAGATAGTCAGGTCGAAATTGAGGATTTACGAATAATTATCCATACCAAAAAGGCAGAAGCCGAACGTACCAAGCTTCTGAAGCGGATGGAGGATGGAAGGCAAAAGCTAGTACTTCGACAAAGCGCCCTTTTGGAACGTAAAACGCAGTATGAAACGCTCAAAAAACAGCGTGTCGGCCTACGAGAAGTGCTTCCTGATGTGGCACAATTGTTGGAAATCAAGGCTTGGTTTGATAAAAAAGAAGCCCTGCTCAAGGACAAAGAAAACTTGCGAGCGAGGGCCGATGAATTGGTAAAAAAAGAAAGCGGTGTCGCTGAAACAAAATTGGGCTTGTTTACAGACGAACTGCAAACCTTGATAGAGAAACCTGTAGATGGTCAAACATTTGACGCAATTTATGAAAGTATTGAAGCGGCACGCCTAAAATTGCAGAAGGAAGCTGAGGCATTAAATCCAGATATTTTACACCTCAACACCCAAAAAGCGCTGCAACAATACGCAGGTGCTTTGCAAGAGGGCGAACCTTGCCCACTGTGCGGAGCGGTGCATCATCCACATATTTTGACTGCCGAAACCAATTTTAACGGCTTGATTCATCAGTTGCAACAACGCCAGGAACAGCTTAAAAACACGGCTTCGCAGACATTGGGGCAGTTGGAAAAACAACTTCGTAAGGTAGAAAAAGAGCTCACCTCAATTCAATCCCAAAAGTTAGAAGTAAGGCAAAATTGGGAGCGTAAAACAGAAGAAATTCGCCTTCACGAAACCCAATTTAGTTGGCCAACTTTTGAGAATACAGATCGAAAACCTATAGATGTGGCACTTGAGCTGGCGAAAAAGACGCAAGAACAGTTGGCTTTGGTAGATAAACAACTGGATGTTGAGGAACAAGGTATTCAAAAAGATGAAACCGAACTGAAAGAAAAATATGAAAAACCCATTGAAGAGTTTGGGCAGAAAGTGGCAGCTTTTGATGGGGCTATTCAGCAGTCAATTAGTCAGCTGAAGGTTTTGGAGGTTCAGCAGTTTGTATCGGTTGAAGTAGCGGGCCTCGAAAATCAAGCGGATAAACAAGCCCAAGAATTGCAAAACGTGGTGCTGAAATTTGAGGAGTTTGATAAAAAAATAAGACAACTACAACAAGAAATTGGACCACTTACGGGGCAGTTGACAAGCTCAAAAACGAACCTCGAAAATTTTCAAACTGAGGCAAAAAAAGCCGAGAGTCGTATCGTTGAAGCCCTTGAAAGGTATCAATATGAGTCCGAAACCATTGTTCTGGAAGTGTTAGGTTGGCAGTTAGACCTAGCGCAAGAACGTGAATTGATTGCTGCATTTGACCAAAACTTGTTTGCTTTTCGCAAAGAAAGAGAAGATTTGCTGCAAGTAGCTAGTGCTCAAACGATTGACCAAGAAAGGTACAAGCAATTATTAACGGAGATAGAAGAACATCAACAAACGATTGAAAGATGGACAAGAGAGCAGGGGCGTTTGGTCGATTTAGAGAAAACCCAAGCTTTACAACTACAAAAACAGGCCGAACTACTTGATCAGAAAGCTAAACTTGAACTCCGCCAAGCAGACCTCAAAACACTTGAAAAATTATTTAAAGCGAGTGGTTTTGTTAATTATGTCTCATCGGTATATCTTCAAAATCTGTGCAATCAAGCCAATGACCGTTTTCATCGCATGACACGCCAACAATTGCAGTTGGAGGTAAATGAAAATAATAATTTTCAGGTGCGCGATTTGCTGAATGATGGTCGAACGAGGGCTTTGAATACCTTATCGGGAGGGCAGAAGTTTCAGGCTGCCTTGTCGCTTGCCTTGGCGTTGGCAGATAACGTAAATACCCAAATTGAAGCCAAAGAAAATTTCTTTTTCTTAGACGAAGGTTTTGGCTCGTTGGATAAAGAGTCGTTACAAACGGTCTTTGATACGCTAAAATCATTGCGTAAAGAAAACCGCGTCGTGGGAGTTATTTCGCACGTAGAGGACTTGCAGCAGGAGATAGATTGTTACTTGAGGGTAACAAACGACGAAGAAAGAGGAAGTTTATTAACGCTTTTGTGAGCATAGCGCTGACAAATTGTGGGGTGATAGTTATCAAGCCCCACAGCACTTTTTGTATTTTTTCCCGCTGCCACAAGGGCAATCATCATTACGATTGATGGCAATGGTTTTTCCTGAAAGATAAAACCACTGATTGTGTTCTTTCACAAAGAGCGAGTGTTCGTAATGCACTCGACTCTTGTTGCTTTCGTCGATATACAGCGCTTGGAAAGTTACTTCTCCTTGCGAATCGAGCGCCGAACCTTTGGCAGTTGAGATAATTTTTAACCCTTTCCACTGCGACTCTTTGGCCCATTGCTCGATAGAGGCTTTATCAAACTGAGCACGTTTGCTCAAATGAGTGGTTGCAATCAGGTAATCGCTGGTGACGACGCAGTATGCCGAATAGCGTGATTTCATCAGCTCCAAGGCAGTGGTAGCGGGACGTTTTCCTGCTATAATGCTCCCACAACATTCGTCGAAGGGAAGAGAGGCGCCACAGAAACAGGTTGTTGTCATTTTTAGCTAAGAGTTTTAGAAATGTATATAGGGTTTTGAGAAACCCTACGTTTGGATATGAGTACCCAAACACACGAGTGTGCGTATCCAAACACACGTTTATGAGTACCCAAACACACGAGTGTGCCCGCGGTTACTGATAACCGCGGTTGAGGTTTCTCAAAACCTCGATTACAAACAGGGTTTTGAGAAACCCTGCGTTTGGATATGAGTATCCAAACGCACGAGTGTGCCTGCGGTTACTGATAACCGCGGTTGAGGTTTCTCAAAACCTCGATTACGGAACAGGGTTTTGAGAAACCCTGCGTTTGGATATGAGTATCCAAATGCACGTGTGTGAGTACCCAAACACACAAAAAAGCGGCTCAGAGCCGCTTTTTTGTGCTATTATTATTGCCAAAAAGGGCTAGTCAATCAATCTAAACAGACGATTCCAGCGGATTTTGGTTAAGATAGACTTTGGATTTGGGTCTATCGACATCCAAATGAAGACCGCTTTTCCAACGATGTGGTCGGCAGGAACAAAGCCCCAAAAACGCGAGTCCGCTGATTCGTAGCGGTTGTCGCCCATCATGAAGTAATAGTCCTGTTTGAAGGTATAACTCGTAATGGCTTTTCCGTCAATGCTGACTTTACCTTTATCAAGCGTTACTTTCTCTGGGTCGTTATGATCAAAATACTTGATAACATACCCATATTTAGTGACGTTGGCCGAATCAAGTTGAATAGTTAACCCCTCTTTAGGCACTTGCATAGGTCCCCAAAAATCAGGATTTTGCTTCGCAGCGGCTGGGAAAAGTCCCATTTCAGGAGCAGAGGCAGCATACTGACTAACGTGTGTCACAGAGCGGATAAAGCTGTGTTTTTTCAAATCGTCCACAGTTTGGGGTGTGGTACGGATTTGATACACAAAATGGTTAGGTTTGGTCGTATCCCCAGGAAACGTACCATAATCCCGAATATCTTCATTTTCAAAAAAACGATCATCCAGCAAATCACTTGATTCCAAACGGTACATCAACTGAGCTTGCGGAGGCGTTTCTCCTTCTTTACCATTGATATAAACCAACCCATTTTTAACTTCTACCACGTCGCCTGCTACCGCAATACAACGTTTGATGAAGTTGGTACGCAAGTCAACGGGGAAATTTTTATAACCTCCATTCCCAACGAGCGGGTCTTCAAACGGTTCTTCTGGGTCGCCAGGATAGTTGAAAACAACCACGTCGTTGCGTTTGACCGATGTGAAGCTTGGAAGGCGAAACATCGGGAGTTGAATTAAAGTAGAAAACGAGGGAATATTGGTTCCCCAAATGGTTTGGTGCGTAAGCGGTACTTGGAGTGGCGTACCGGGCGTCCGCGCTCCGTAGTGGAGTTTACTTACAAACAAAAAGTCGCCAATGAGCAAGCTTTTTTCCATGGATGACGACGGAATGGTGTACGCTTCCAATAGTAACCAACGAATAAGGGTAGCTGCTACTACAGCAAAAACGACCGAGTCGAGCCATTCTCTAAGGGCCGATTTTTTAGGTTTGGGTTGAGACATAAAAACAATTCTTATTGTAAACAAAAAACTATTCTCCTAGCAGCTCATCCATGCCAAACACGCCTTCGCGGGGAGCCAGCCATTCGGCCGCAACGACCGCGCCGAGGGCAAACCCTTGGCGATTGTGGGCGGTGTGTTTGATTTCGATGCTATCTACTTCAGAATCGTAGCGAATAATATGAGTACCAGGAACTTCTCCTTCGCGCAAAGATAGAATGGGGATTTGATTTTCGGTGCCCTCTTCGGTATTTACCCATTCCGTTTTGTTGGAAAGCTGTTGAATTAAGCCTTCTGCCAACGTGATGGCCGTTCCACTTGGGGCATCCAACTTATGAATGTGGTGGATTTCGGTGGTGTGCACCGAATACTGCGAATAGGGAGCGATGAGTTTGGCTAACTGCTTGTTGAGGCGGAAAAACAAATTAACCCCGATGCTGTAATTTGACGCGTAGAAAAATGCCGCTTTGTTTTCGATGCACAGTTGCTCAATTTCGGGGCGGTGGTGCAGCCAGCCTGTGGTTCCACATACGGTTGGCAAGCCTTTACTCATGCACCATTTAAGGTTTTCGTAGGCCGCTTCGGGGGCACTAAATTCGATGACGGCATCCACGTTGTCGCGGCTAAAAGTCGCTAGTTCGTGGCGGTTAGAGATGTCAATTTTTCCAATTACTTGGTGGCCACGGCTCAGGACGATTTGTTCAATCACTTTGCCCATTTTACCGTAACCTAAAAGAAGAATATTCATAATTTATGTTTTGCAATACGTAATTTATTTGATAGGAACGACAACTTTTACCCCATATACTTGGCCCGTAAAAGAGTTGTTGTAAGTATCAGGCTCAAACCGAAAAGACAAATCTTCCGACATATCAAACGTTTTGAGGTGAGCCGACACGTTGGCTTCCACGGCTGCCAGCGCCCAAACACCCACTACCAACAAAAAATTGAGGTCCCGATAGCGGCGGTAAAAATCTTTCCCTTGGGTAATACGGTCAAGGGTGAGGGTACGTGTTTGGTTTTGGCTTCGCAAAAACACCTCCGCTTCCGTTCGCAGCTGTTTACCCGTGGTTAGATCATAGCTAAAGTAATACGGCCACAAAAAATCTTGGTAACGAATATGATAAAACCGTATAAAATAAACAACGGCTCCTAAGCCTCCATATACAAAAGGCATTTTCCAATATTGGCGGTTGTATGCTTGCCCCAGCCCAGGAAACATCAATGAATAGTAGGCGGCTTTGCGCGGACTATGTTTCTTTAAAGCAGCGTCGTTCAATGAACTTTTTGCAAGACTGCTTTTGCTCACTTTTTTATTTTTGAGCGAATCCAGTACCGTCGAATCAGCGGCCAAGGAGGATACTGCCTTTGATAGACGCTTTTGCAGGGAGTCTGTTGCTGTTTGTTGCGCCTTCACCACCATTACTCCCGACCATAGCCACAAACTGAAAAAAATCCCTAGTGTTCTCAAGGTTCAAACTTTAAAACGTCTAAAATACGATCCAATTCTTCTTGGGAGGTAAATGGAATTTTAATTTCACCTTTTTGTTTGTCATCGGTTTTGATAGAAACCTTTGAACCAAAAAACGATGAAAGTTTAAATTGCAAGGAGCGCAGTTCTTGTTTCAACAGAGTCGGCTTGCGGTCTTTGTTGGTATCGTCGGGGTCGAGTTTAAGTGCCTGAACGGCTTCCTCTACCTTTCGGACAGACCAAGCTTCTTCAATCGTTTTACGGAATATTTTGAGCTGTGTCTCAGGGTTTTCGATGTTGATAATCGCCCGTGCGTGCCCCATCGTGATTTGATCGTCGCGCAAGGCTGCTTGAATCAACGGGGGAAGTTTGAGCAAACGAATGTAGTTGTTGACCGTCGTGCGATTTTTACCTACTCGTTCTCCGAGTTCTTCTTGTTTCAGTCCACAATCCGAAATCAGGCGCTGATAACTGAGGGCAATTTCGATGGCGTTTAGGTTTTCGCGCTGAATGTTTTCAATCAATGCCATTTCCAACATTTGTTGGTCATTGGCCGTACGAACGTAAGTCGGGATGTGGGTAAGTCCAGCAAGTTTGGATGCTTGTAAACGCCGTTCTCCCGAAATCAATTGATAGCGATCCTTCCCGATTTGCCGTACCGTAATCGGTTGAATAATTCCCTGAATACGAATCGATTCGGCCAATTCATTGAGCGCTTCTTCATCGAATCGGGTACGAGGTTGATAGGGATTTGTTTCAATGTGATCGACCGAAACTTCGTTCATCATGCTCACACCTTCGTGAGGCAACGGGCTTGAAGAACGATTGACGTTGTCGCTGTCTTGGAGTAAAGCACCCAAACCACGACCAAGTCCTGTCATTTTTTTGGGTGCAGCTTTTCCGACATTTTCCATGTGCTAGAATTGTATGTTTTTAGATAGATTTTTGGAAAAAATCTACTGTGTATTCAAATTGGTGTCAATTACAGCGCTCTACGGCTGGTAGGTTCGTCTTGCTCTAGCAAGCCGTTTTTGTTCAAAACCTCACGAGCAAGGTTTAAGTAACTAATCGCTCCTTTACTGTCCGAATCCTGCGCAATGGTAGGTACACCATAACTTGGCGACTCACTCAAACGGATATTGCGTGGAATGATGGTGTTGAAAACCATATGCTTAAAGTGAGCAGTAACTTCATTTACTACCTGATTGGATAGACGCACCCGCATGTCGTACATGGTCAACAAAATCCCCTCAATCGTCAAACTGGTATTCAAACGAGTCTGGATGATTTTGATGGTATTCAGGAGTTTGCCTAAACCCTCAAGGGCAAAGTACTCGCATTGTACGGGGACAATCACCGAGTCAGCCGCCGTAAGGCTGTTGATGGTAATCAAACCCAACGAAGGCGAACAGTCGATGATGATAAAGTCGTACTCTTCTTTGATGGGCCATAGGGCCTCTTTCATTTTTTCTTCCCGACTTTTGAGATTAATCATCTCAATTTCAGCCCCTACGAGGTCGATGTGCGAGGGCAACAAGTATAGGTTTTCAAAGTTGGTTTCCACAATGGCTTGTTGTGGTATGACTCCCTCTACCATACACTCATAGATACTGTACTCAATCTCTTTGGGGTTGAAGCCCAAACCTGACGTAGAGTTGGCCTGTGGGTCGGCATCTACAATCAGCGTTTTGAAATCTAATACAGCCAAACTCGCTGCCAAGTTGATGGCTGTGGTGGTTTTGCCAACTCCACCTTTTTGGTTGGCTATTGCTATGATTTTTCCCATTGTTATTAGGTTTACCGCCTTCAAATATCCGTCTTTATTCCCAATAACCCAAACTGTTCCACGTAAAAAATGTTAAATGTTTCACGGTTTGGTACT
This sequence comes from Runella defluvii, assembly GCF_014195535.1. Classification (GTDB taxonomy): domain Bacteria; phylum Bacteroidota; class Bacteroidia; order Cytophagales; family Spirosomataceae; genus Runella; species Runella defluvii. The sequence goes on from NZ_JACIBY010000014.1 coordinate 176,867, forward strand.
TTTCGACCAAGTTTTAAACTAAAAACAAGGCAAAACCTGCGCAGTAGGCAGGTACTAGGAGGGGCATAGGCATGTTATGAAATAATGAAATTTTGGTTTGGAGCATGGTGATCTGTGGGTTAGCCTAAAAGTAGAAATAAGCAAACGCGACTTTAGTTCAAGTATATACGCGACACATAGGCTTAACCATTCATAACCAATGAAGTACTTATTGATTTTGTCGGCGGCGGCGACTGTGACATTGGCCGCTTTTTCGGGAGATACACACCGTAAGCCTGAGCGGATTTTTGACGGCAAAAGTTTTAAAGGCTGGGAAGGCGATACCCTAAAAACGTGGCGAATTGAGCAGGGGGCGTTGGTGGGTGGTTCTTTGCAAACAAAGGTGCCAAACAACGATTTTTTATGTACAAAACGGAGTTATTCTGACTTTGTTTTAAAGGCTAAATTTAAACTGGTGGGCACCGAAGGCTTCATCAATTCGGGGGTGCAGTTTCGGAGCAAACGACTTACCAATCCGTCGTATGAAATGGAAGGATACCAAGCCGATTTGGGTGATAAATATTGGGGAAGCCTCTATGATGAATCGCGGCGGAATAAAACGCTGGCGGGAAAACCCGCCGAAGAAGTGGCTAAATTGCTCAAACCTAACGACTGGAACGATTACGAAATTAGAGCGGATAAACGCCATATCGTTCTTAAAATCAATGGAGTAACGACCGTGGATTATACCGAACCTGATACTAATATTCCGCAGTCGGGTCTCATTGGCCTTCAAATTCACGGGGGAGGAAAGGCGCTGGTTTATTTTAAAGACATCTTTATCGAAGAACTGAAATAGGGACGTGTGAGAGGCAAAAATTGCAAAGGGCAAGTTGGCAAATAAGCAAAAGGCAAAAACAATTAACTGTGCGCAAGCACTTAGTAACCAAAGACCTAAACCTAACACTCGAATGGACAAACGAACATTTCTCAAAACCTCATCTATTCTTTTAACAGGTAGTATGCTATCTAATTTGATGTCGTGTAAAAAAGCAGATCCGCGCACCAATTGGGCGGGAAATTTGACGTACAGTACGGATAATCTACACATTCCAAAAAACGTGGAAGAGTTGCAGGAAGCGATTAAAAAGTGTAAAAAAGTACGAGCACTGGGCACGAAACACTGCTTTAATACCATTGCCGATAGTAAAGAAAACCAAATCTCGACCGAGGCTTTTAACAAAATCATTGGTTTGGATAAAGAAAAAAATACGGTAACGGTAGAGGCTGGCATTAAGTACGGAGAAATGTGTAAGTATTTGGATGATAATGGCTTTGCTCTTCATAACTTGGCCTCTTTGCCGCATATTTCGGTGGCGGGTGCGTGTGCTACTTCCACGCACGGCTCGGGTATCAAAAACGGCAGTTTGGCGACCGCCGTTTCTGCCATTGAGTTTGTGAATGGCAAAGGAGAGGTAGTTTCATTGAGTCGTGAAAAAGACGGAGAAGAATTTGGAGCGGCGGTTGTAAACGTTGGGGCTTTGGGCATTGCGACCAAAATTACGCTCGATGTTCAGCCAACGTTTAAAATGAAACAGGTGGTGTATCAAAATTTGCCCATGTCGGCCTTGGAGAAAAATTTTGAAGCCATCATGTCGGGCGGGTATAGCGTGAGTTTGTTTACCGATTGGCGCAATAAAAACGTAAGTGAGGTATGGGTAAAGAGTAAGGCTGAGGACATGAAAGAAGTAGCTCCTGAGTTTTACGGGGCGAAATTAGCTACCAAAAACTTGCACCCAATTGAAGCCCTAGACCCCGTTAATTGTACAGACCAAATGGGGGTAGAAGGCCCTTGGTACGAGCGTATGCCTCACTTCAAAATGGGTTTTACGCCCAGCAGCGGCAAAGAGCTACAGTCGGAGTATTTTGTGGCTTTTGAGTACGCGTATGAAGGATTTATGGCCATTGAAAAATTAAACGAAAAAGTAGCTCCCCACTTGTTTATTACTGAGGTCAGAGCCATTGCGGCGGATGAGTTACCGATGAGTCCATTTTACAAAAAAACGTGCGTAGCTTTCCATTTTACGTGGAAACAAGAAGTGGAGGCGGTAATGGCGCTTTTGCCCGAAATCGAAGAAGCGTTAGCACCCTTTGCACCTCGTCCTCATTGGGGCAAAATTTTTACCCTAAAACCTGCTGTATTGCAATCGCGCATTGAGAAACTGGCCGATTTTAAAAAAATAATGGAAAAACACGACCCCGAAGGCAAATTTCGGAATGAGTTTATTGATACCAATCTTTTTGGAAGTTAGGTAAACAGCCCTCTTAAATACGTTGTTTATTAAGTTTCTTTATAATTTACCCGCAGATTTACGCTGAATCTAAAACCGCAGATAACCGCAGATTTTGGGTGATTCATTCGGCTAATGAGCTTATCTGCGCCAATCCGCGTTGAATTTTAATTTGCGTTTATCTGCGGGATAAAAAATATCATACTACTTTTCAAACAAGGTATTAAATGAGGTGATAGAAAGCAAGTAAGACTTTTATTTTCGGAAAAATATGGGGCATCCAAAACAAGGAAGAACCTATTTGATAATAGGTCGGAAACAAAAAGCAACCAATGGCGCAGAAGGTGAGTCCGTTTAGAAAATGAGGAAGTGTCTCGGTTTTAGAAAGATACACGATTGCAAATAACAATAACACAAAACCGTAGGCATAACTTCTGGAAAAATCTAAGACCAAGCTGCCAGCGGCTATTACACCCAGTGCGCTAAACATAAACAGCAGCAGGTATAGCCAATCTTTTTTAGCAACCATACCCACAACCGCGCCGATAAGAAGCAACCAAGCACATTCGTAGGTTACGGTCAGGCCCATTGGAAACGAATTGTACTGATTTGCGTCAAAGCCCAGCATTGATTTGTCGGTTCGCATTCCCAAAGATGACATGACGTAAAGTCTCAAAACAATAAATAGAAAGATACCAATCACCACCGCCCAAGTAGCACGGTAGCGTTTGAACGAAAATACGTCGCTGAGGGCGACTTTTTGGGCATTGCTCTCTTGCCAAAACCACCACAAAACCGCCGCGCTACTGCCAATGACGGCGCGTTCATCGACAAAGCCACCGAGGACAATGCCAAGAACAATCAACAATGGATTGCGGAAATTAACGATGACTAAAAGTAAGAGATAGCCAAGCGGGTCGTGGTAGAAAAAATCAAAAAAAGTCCATTTGGTGACGAATAAATTGGCAAACATAAACGTAGCCAAGACACTTGCGGTGGAGCTTAGGTGCTTAGAAAGGAATCGAATTAACAAAACAACGAACAAAATCCCGACGACAAATTGGATACCAACATAGTGTTTTGCCTTTAGCCCTACTGTGTGAAGGGCAACAGGAATGAGCGGGCGAAAAACCCGTTTTTTGAAGTGAGACTGGTCGCCTTCACTGAGTACTTTTCCCGTAAACAAATGCTCGGGTAGGTTCTGAAATGGATGGGTGCCAATCCAATCAATTACTTCAAACCGAGCCGCAAGGCGTTGTCCTCCTGTGTCCATTTTTACCAGTGCCTGATAATCAGGGAAAGAGGTAAACAAGATGTACAAAACCGTAAAGACAGCAAGCTTGGTTTTCCAATAAGGGCTATTGGTAAAGGTTGCTAACCAGTTGAAAAGTTTGTTGCTCCAAAAATTCCAGAAAGTAAGGGCCATGACGTAAAAGGTAAGAGGGCGCAAAGATAGCTAATAACACAAAAAAGGCGTCAGAATTTGTATCTGACGCCTTTTTTGTGGGTGACTTGGAGTAGGTTAAACCGCAAAACTCTCGCCACATCCGCAAGTACGGCTGGCGTTTGGATTGACAAACTGAAACCCTTTGCCATTGAGACCATCCGAAAAATCGAGGATTGTCCCAGCTAAGTAAAGGATGCTCTTTTTATCAACCACAATCCGAATTCCTTTGTCTTGGAACTCCATGTCGGTGGGTTGCTTGGTTGAATCAAATTCCAAATTATACATCAGCCCAGAACAGCCTCCGCCAACCACTCCTACACGAATGTGGCTGTCTTCAGGACGCCCTTCTTCACGACGTAATTCAAGGATTTTATCTTTTGCTTTATCGCTTACTGTGACCATGTCTTTATTAACTTTCGATAGTTTTTGAAGGCAAATTATTTGATTCTTCAACCAAAATCAATGGCTAAAAGTTTCCTGACTTAGGGTGATAACCGTAGGTTTCTCCGTAAATCCTGTGGTTATGGTAAAACAAATCGTAATTTTGGGGGTTAAACCTACGATGTATAAAGTAGAACTATGAAGCATTTTCATCTTAAAGTTAAAGAAGTTATCAAAGAAACCCCCGATGCGGCTACGATTGCTTTTTGGCATCCGTTGAGCGAAATGATTAAGTACCAAGCGGGACAGTTTTTAACCATATTGTTGACCATCAATGGCGAAAAAGTGCGTCGCTCGTACTCAATGAGTAGCTCGCCTCATACCGATACCGCACCTGCCGTCACCGTCAAACGTGTTCCAGGAGGTTTGGTTTCCAATTGGCTTTTGGACAATGTCAAAGAAGGAGATTTTCTGGAAGTACTCGAACCCATGGGGCATTTTCAGGTCTTGCCCGATGCGCGCAATGCCCGCACTATTGTGTTGATTGGCGCTGGGAGTGGTGTTACTCCTTTGATTTCTATTGCCAAATCGGTGTTGAAAGTAGAGGCGGAGAGTCGGGTAGTGCTCTTGTATGGCAATCGCAAAGAAGAAAGTATTATTTTTAAACAACAACTCGACGAGTTGAGCCGTATATATGGCAATCGCTTTGTGCTTTATTATGCCTTAACTCAGCCTTCCGACGCGTGGGTTGGCGTGCGAGGCCGTTTGAATAAATCAACTATTTTAGAGATATTCGAAGGAATAGGAGGGTTGAAAAACGCATCGGCTGAGTATTTCTTGTGTGGGCCAGATGGGTTGATGGAAATGACCAAAGAGACGTTATTGACGTGGGGCGTAGCCGAAGAACAAATCCATCGGGAGAGCTTTGCCACGGCCACCACCCATGTAGTACATGAGGCCGAGGACGACGGAAGCCTAAAGACGCAAGAAGTGAAAGTCTTGTACGAAGGTGAAGAATATACCTTTAATGTAGAACCGCACCAAACGATTTTGGAAGCTGCCCTCGAACTCGACATTGACTTGCCGTATTCTTGTCAGGCGGGAATGTGTACGGCTTGTATGGGAAAATGTACGTCGGGTAAAGTGCAACTGGACGAAGAAGATGGCCTTACCAAATCGGAGTTAAACCAAGGGTATATTTTGACATGCGTTGCCCACCCACTTACCAAGGGAGTGGTTATTGAGATTGAATAACAGTTTTGGCATTTTTTTTGCCCACCTTTTTGAATTAAATAATAAGAGTATGGAAATTACATTACGCCCCTACGAACTCAGTGACCGCACCGCACTGGAAGAAATATTTATGATGAATACACCGAAGTACTTTGACCCCAAAGAATTGGGCGACTTTTTGGAGTATTTGGATATTTTTGGAGATGACTACGTCGTAGCCGTTGTGGACAGGAGAATTGTGGGTGGTGGTGGCTATTGGGTGCGTTCGTTTGACCAGCAAGGAGGACTTTCATGGGCTTTTGTGCACCCTGATTTTCAAGGTACGGGGGTTGGAAAAGAATTGGCTTTGTACCGAATTGATCAAATTCGCCAATCGGGAGTTGCCAAAACTATTTTGGTCGAAACGTCGCAACATTCGTTTGGTTTCTACGAAAAACTTGGATTTAAACTTTTAAACCGTCAAATCGACTACTGGGCCAAAGGAATCGACTTATACTCAGCAGTGTTGGAGTTATAAAAGTATGCCGATTTTAAACACATAGAATACATAAGAATAAACACATAGTAAACATAAAATCCAGCAGCATTGGCGGTTTTATATGTTTACTATGTGCAAAAACTATCTAAACTATGTGGTTACCTGCAAAGCTTCGTACAGCTTTCAATTACAAACGTGACACCGCTTGTTGAACAAAAGCCGTCAACTCACTACCTGTCAGCATTCCTTGCGAAAGCAACGCCAGGTTGTACGCATGACGAACCAATTGCTTTTGTTCGTTCTCGTCGGCGTTTAGGATTTTTTGCGTCACAGGGTGGTTGGCATTGATGGCTACGTTCAACATTTGAGGCATATCACCAAACATCGACTTCTGACCAGAAGTAGCCGCCATGTCGTTCATACGACGGATAAATTCTGGAATGGTAATAACCACTGGCAACTCGTCGGTAGGCATTGGTTCCACGCTGATGGTCAGTTTAGGAGCCCCACCGAGGGTTTGCTCAAACAAATTCTTCGCTTTTTCCTCGTCGTCTTTCGACAATACGCTTTCCAGCTTGATTTCTTTTTCAATAAGCTTATCGAGCGTATCAGCATCAACACGCTTGATGTTTGTTTTCTCAATTTTGTACTCGATGCCGTTGATAAAGTGTGGGTCAATCACACTGTCAAACACGAGTACATCGTAGCCCCGTTTGGTGGCCGATTGGATGTAGGCGTCTTGCTTTTGTAAGTCGCTGGCGTACAGCCACACCACCGTGTCATTCTTATCGGTTTGATTTTCTTTGACTTGGGCGGTGTATTCTTCAAATGTAAAGTGTTTGCCTTGGGTGTTTTTAACCAAGCAGAATTCTTTGGCTTTCTCGCCAAATTTTTCGTCGGAAATGATACCGTACTTAACAAACAAGCCAATGTCATCAAACTTTTTCTCAAATCCTTCGCGGTCGTTGCGGAAAATCTCAGCAAGTTTGTCGGCTACTTTGCGCGTGATGTATCCACTGATTTTCTTGACGTTACCATCAGCTTGAAGGTAGCTACGCGACACGTTGAGCGGAATGTCAGGAGAATCGATAACCCCGTGAAGAAGCGTTAAGAAATCAGGCACTACGTCTTTGACTTCGTCCGTAATAAATACCTGACGGCTGTACAATTGGATTTTTTCTTTGCGGGCCGAGAAGTCGTTTTTCAGTTTGGGGAAATACAAAACTCCCGTCAAATTGAACGGATAATCGACATTAAGGTGAATCCAGAACAGCGGGTCTTCGCCCATCGGGTGAAGTTCTTTGTAAAACGCCAAATAATCTTCATCCTTGAGCTCAGAAGGTGCTTTTACCCAAATAGGAGTAGGGTTATTGATGATTTTTTCGTCGAACTCAATCTCAATAGGCAAAAATTTGCCGTATTTTTCAAGGATTTCGGTGAGGCGGTATTTGCTCAAAAACTCTTCCGAATCTTCGGCGATGTGGAGGATAATGTCCGTACCACGGTCGGTTTTTTCGGCGGGCTCAATGCTAAATTCGGTGCTTCCGTCGCATATCCAACGAGCGCCTTCGGAGCCATCTTTAAACGATTTGGTAATGATTTCTACCTCTTTGGCGACCATAAACGCCGAGTAGAAACCTAGTCCGAAGTTACCGATAATATTGCCACGGGTATCTTCTTTCTCTTTGTATTTTTCAACAAACTCAGCCGCGCCCGAGAAGGCAATTTGGTTGATGTATTTTTTGATTTCTTCGGCTGTCATCCCGATACCACGGTCGCTGATGGTAATCGTTTTTGCCTCTTCGTCGAGTTTTATCGATACTTTCAATTCACCAAGTTCGCCATTGAACTCACCAAAATCGGCTAATTTCTTGATTTTTTGAGTGGCATCTACGGCGTTTGAAACCAACTCACGCAAGAAAATTTCGTGGTCTGAATAGAGGAATTTTTTGATAATTGGAAAAATATTGTCGGTATGAATCGACAATTGCCCTTTTTCGGCCTGTACGTTTGCTTCCATAATTCTGTTTTACGGTTTTTACAGTTTTTGGTTTTCTGCGTTGATTACCTAAAAAATGTATTCCACCGCTCTATTATCTGACATAATGGCAAAAAATAAAGCTGTCAGATTTTCAAACCTGACAGCTTTATTTTTTGTCCACAGTCCACAGTCCACAGTCCACAGTCGATGGTCAATGGTTAGTCCTCTCTATCGACTGTGGACTATAAACCATCGACTATTTCTGCACAAACTTCACCCATATTTCGCGCATAGGTATTTGTTTGCGGCCTGTGGTATCTTTAGGATTAATGCCCGTGCCTCGTCCTTCTGCATCCACTCGTACGAAGCTAATGCCTGATTTTACAAATTGGTCTTTCAAGGCATACACCCGTTTTACCGACAGCACTTTGTTGGTCAATGGCGGCTTGGCATCGTTGGCGTAGGCGACGAGTTTGATTTGGGCGGTTGGGTATTTTTTCAACAAATCGGCCAAGGCTTGTACGGGCTGAGATGCTGTTGCTTTTAATTGCACCGTATTGTCTTCAAAATCCACGTTTTCAAACTTAAACGCTTTCCCTTTGGCAGCGGCCGCATCTGCCAAATAGGTAGCCATTGGGCTCTCGGTCGTGGTTGCGGCGGGCGTAGTTGGAGTAGCAGCAGTGGTGGTATCGGCCGTTTTGTTAGCAGCGATTGGTTCTTGAATCGTACGGGCTTCGGCAAGCGTATCAGCATCTATTTCTGTGTCAACCGTCGAGGTGTCTCGCTGACTCCAGAAGTAAATACCAGCCCCAATAACGGCAACGACCAAGAGGCCAAGTCCTACCCATTTGAAATTAATTCGCCCCAATCCCGAATCTTCCACATCGACGCCGACCAAAAACGGTTGCTTAGCTGGAATAGGCTCAGAACTTTTGGTGATGGTCGTAGATTGTTCGGCACGAGGTACTTCAAAACTCTGTAAAAGGTACTGAATTCCCACGGTTTCGATGATGCGGTCGTTGAGGTCAGGAACGATAGTAAGGAGGCTTTCACGTTGTTCTCCCAAATAAGCAGCCAATGACTCGGCATCGAATTGTTTCTCAGCTACTACCTTTTTCAACACCGAAATAATAATAGACATCGAAATGCCACTCAACGACGACGCAAGCGAGTTTTTTGTGCCAGAGTATTTCGTCACCATGCTACAAACAGAGCTTTTGAAGCCAGGGAGCACCGTATTGAGGATTTTTTCGCCAGCCGCCTTGAATTCTTCTAATTCTGAGGGCGTTTTCAAAATTCTGGGAAGTTGCTCGGGAGAAAATGGTGTGTTTTTTGCCTGATTAAAAATAAGTTTCATCCCCGATTCGTTGGAGGCTCGCTTAATAAGACCACCCACAATCGAAGCAGCGAAAGCATCAATTGCTTTTTGGATTTTCTCTGTTTTTTCGTTGTTCTGTACCGCAATCTGATTTACGATACCCTCAGTCAATGTCTCCTTCAGAGATGCAAATAAGTTCATTTTCAATGTTTTTTTATGAGTTAGAGCCCCAGGAGGAAAAGTGAAAAAGTACGCAACTATGCCCTTCACCTCCCAGCGCTACAACCAATAGTGATTCGATTTTTTCAAATGGGGCGGAAAGTTACTTAATAGTTAAGAGTCCATAGTCAACACCTGATAGTTTTTTTTAGCAATCGAACCATTGTCGTTACCTTTGTACAAAAGAAATTTACTTAAAATTCTACGTTTTTGGACAAATCAGCTGAACCACTCATTTTAGTCACTGGCGCAAACGGCCTTTTAGGTAGTGCCATTGTAAACTATTTATTGGCCAATGGGCACCGTGTCCGTGGGCTACGTCGTAGCGGAAGCGACATGAAGTTGTTGAACGGCGTGGAAGCAAAGATGGAATGGGCCGAGGGAGATGTATTGGATGTGAAGGCATTGGAAAAGGCGTTTGAAGGGGTAGCCTACGTGATTCATACGGCGGCAATTGTTTCTTTTATTCCCAAAGATCAAAAACAAATGTACCAAATTAATGTACAAGGAACGGCCAACGTCGTCAACTTGGCATTAGAAGTAGGAGTCAAAAAAATGGCTTTTGTGAGTTCGGTAGCGGCGCTTGGGCGGCCCGACCCGCGCATGATAGATGCGTCGAAACCGACAGTAATTGATGAAAACCAAAAATGGGAAGAGTCACCCCTGAATTCGCACTACGGAAAAAGTAAATATTTGGCAGAAATTGAGGTGTGGAGAGGCGTGGCGGAGGGACTTTCGGCGGTGGTGGTCAACCCAAGCATGGTGCTCGGCGAAGGCGACTGGACGCGAAGCAGCACACAATTGTTTAAGTATGCTTTCGACGAAAATAAGTTTTATACCGAAGGGCTAATCAACTACGTTGACGTACTAGACGTGGCAGAAGCGACGGTGAAGCTGTTGGTATCGGAAGTGAAAAATGAGCGATTTGTACTAAGTGCAGGAAGTACAACGTACCGCGAATTATTTACCAAAATAGCCGAAGGCTTTGGCAAACGCCCACCGTCAAAACTTGTGTCGCCCTTTTTGACAGAAATTATTTGGCGAGTGGAAGCCGCTCGGTCGTGGTTGACGGGAAGCAAGCCACTCATCACCAAAGAAACCGCCAAAACCGCCCGAACAAAGTTTATTTATAACGGAGAAAAAATCCAGAAAGAGCTTGGATTTACTTACAGGCCGCTGGATGAAACGGTGGTGCGGGTTTGTAAAACGTTGAAAAATTGAGTACAAAAAGTCGATTTAAGGTGTTTTATCTAACTTTACGCTATACACAAACAAGTATTGGTTATGTTTCTCAAAAAAATACGACTTCAAGACTTTAAATGCCTCGCTGATATTGAAATATCGTTTGAGAAAACGAGTACTCAAAATCGACAATGGACATTAATTTTGGGGGAAAATGGTACAGGTAAGAGCAATGTTTTAAAAGCAATCGCTTTAGTCACCGCTGGTAGTAATGCGTTAGGGGAGTTGTTAAGTGATACCGATAGTTGGATAAGAAATAATCAAAATAGCTGTCGTATTGACGCTACGTTGGGGACAAAAAAAGGTGAAATAAGAGAAATAAGCCTCATCATAAATCGAAAAGATAATTATTCAAATATTATTTCTAACAACAAGGAGTCACTACGTTTGATTGATGATGCCATAGAACATGCCGACCGAAATTATTTTATCGTAGCTTATGGCGCAAGCCGAAGGTTGCCATCAGAAAATTTTTCAAATTTTGAGAAATCTTCAAATGGTAATCGTTCGGGAAATGTAAGAAGTTTGTTTAATAATGCTTATTCTTTAAATCCTCTTACTTCTTGGATTATAGACCTAGATTATCGCTCGGGTGAACAAGGTATCGCAATTGTCAAAGAAGCGTTGGATGATTTTTTGCCAAGTGCTTCTTTTCATTCCATTGATAAATTCAAAAAACAGGTTTTATTCAAGACCATTGATGGGATAGTGCCACTGGATTATTTGAGTGATGGATATCAAAATATGGCTGCTTGGATTGGTGATTTGTTATACCGAATCACAGAGACGTTTAAAGACTATCAAAACCCACTGGCAGCCAGAGGCGTACTGTTGATCGATGAAATAGATTTACATCTTCACCCAAAATGGCAGCGCAGACTAATAGATTTTATTACGCGTAAATTGCCTAATTTTCAGGTAATTGCTACGACACATTCGCCACTGACGGCACAACAAGTAGATGAGGGAGAATTGTATGCGTTGAAACGAGATGATAAAAATCAAATTCAATTGATTCCATTTATTGGAACACCAAAAAACCTTTTAATCAACCAATTATTAATGACGCCTGTTTTTGGTTTAGAAACAGACGAATCATGGGAGATGGAAGAAAACAAGGCAATTTATAATAAACTCAAAAACAAAGAAAAAAAATCAGAAGAAGAGCACGAAAAACTCAGAAATGTTGAGAGAAAATTAAAGAAAAACCTGCCCAAACGAGCCATGCCTGAAACCTCAGAAAAAAGTCTTGATTTATTGAAACGTATCGAAGCCAACTTGAATATTCAATAATTTATTTATGATTCCCTTATTCCGTCTCAGAACATCAAAAGCGATTAAAGCCAAATATCGCGGAGAAGAAAAACGTGAAAAGGAGATTGAATTGATAAAAGCGCAACTAGAGAGATTAAAAGGCTCGAAAGAAAAAATAGAATTTGATACTACTTTCTGGAAACTATCAAAGGCGCAATTGAAAAAAGAGAGTTTTGGAAAATGTGCCTACTGCGAAGCAAATACTGAAGTTGTAGCGCATGGCGACGTGGAACATTATCGGCCCAAAAGTATTTATTGGTGGCTAGCTTATACCTACGATAACTATTTGTATGCCTGCCAGATATGCAATCAGATTTATAAAAGCGATAATTTTCCGATCAATGGAGTACGATTTCCTGAACCTCAAATTAGCGTAAATTCAACGGAAGATGAAATAACGTTATTGGTAAAAAATATCTCACCAGATCCCATTGATGTAGATGTTAATTACACACTTCAAACGTATTTACAAAAGCACCACGATGAGCAAGCTTATTTGCTAAATCCTTATTTCGATAATCCTGTAAATTTTATTGCTTATGAGGCAGATGATGTTCTAGCAGAAGTAAAAGTTGTGCCCAAAAGCCCGCATTTAGAACCCTACATTAGGGCAATGGAAGATTATTATGGAATTAATCGAACAGAGTTGAAATCTGTAAGATATGGCATTTTTAGGCTTTTTCGAGCTTTTAAAAAGGCGTTGCCTCATATTACAGATGTGCTGACCCAAAAAGACATCATCGGGCAAATTGATTTTATGAAGTCCGATAAATCACCGTTCGCTGGTATGGTACGATACTTTGATGAAATCTTATAATTGAAGGTTGTTAATATAAATCGCTGACGGGATAATCTTCGTCAGCGATTTACAATTAGGCCATCAACTTTTTGTATTTAATCCGTTTTGGTGTTACGTCCGTTCCTAAACGTTTGCGGCGGTTTTCTTCGTAGTCGGAGAAGTTTCCTTCAAACCAATACACCTGAGAATCGCCTTCAAAAGCCAAGATGTGCGTGCAAAGACGGTCTAAGAACCAACGGTCGTGGGAGATAATCACGGCGCAGCCTGCAAAGTTTTCGAGGGCTTCTTCCAAGGCGCGAAGCGTGTTGACGTCCAAGTCGTTGGTAGGTTCATCGAGCAGCAACACGTTGCCGCCTTCTTTGAGCATCATCGCCAAGTGAACACGGTTACGTTCTCCCCCCGACAGGTTTCCAATCTTTTTTTCTTGGTCGCTTCCTGTAAAGTTAAAACGGCTCACGTAGGCGCGGGCGTTGCTTTGTTTTCCACCGAGCAATACCCAATCGTTGCCTTCCGAGATTTGTTGGTAAACTGTTTTGTTGGGGTCGAGTTGGTTGTGTTCTTGGTCGGCGTACGCAATTTGTACCGTTTCACCAATGACGGTGGTGCCGCTGTCGGGTTTGACTTGCTCCGTAATGAGTTTGAACAACGTCGATTTACCCGCACCGTTAGGCCCAATGATACCCACAATACCCGCAGGAGGAAGCGAAAAGGTAAGATTTTCAAACAAAAGCTTGTCGCCAAACGCTTTAGAAACGCCTTCCATCTCAATCACTTTATTGCCCAAACGCGGCCCAGACGGAATGAAAAGCTCCAATTTCTCTTCTTTTTGCTTCATGTCTTCGTCCAAGAGTTTTTCGTAAGCCCCCAAACGAGCCTTCGACTTGGCTTGACGTGCCTTGGGTGCCATGCGTACCCACTCCAATTCGCGTTGAAGCGTTTTCTGACGCTTTGATTCTTGCTTTTCTTCTTTGGCCAAACGGTTTTGTTTTTGCTCTAACCACGAAGAATAATTTCCCTTCCAAGGAATACCTTCGCCACGGTCAAGTTCCAAAATCCAACCCGCCACGTTATCCAAGAAATAACGGTCGTGCGTTACGGCAATGACCGTCCCTTCGTATTGGCGAAGGTGTTCTTCTAACCACAATACCGACTCGGCATCCAAGTGGTTGGTAGGTTCGTCTAAAAGAAGGACGTCAGGTTTTTTCAATAAAAGTCGGCAAAGTGCCACGCGGCGTTTTTCACCACCCGACAAATTAGCAATGAGGGCATCCGACGGCGGGCAGCGAAGGGCGTCCATAGCACGCTCCAATTTGCTGTCCAAATCCCAGGCGTCGAGGGCGTCGAGGCGCTCCTGAACTTCCCCTTGTCGTTCCAGCAATTTATCAAAATCGGCATCGGCGTCGCCAAAAGCTTCATTTATTTGATCAAACTCTTTCAATAAATCGACCACTTCCTGCGTTCCTTCTTGGACAACCTCAAGAACGGTCTTGGTGGGGTCAAATTGGGGTTCTTGTTCAAGCAAGCCCACCGAATACCCTGGTGAAAAAACAACTTCGCCAGTATAAGCTTTGTCTATGCCTGCAATGATGCGTAAAAGAGTGGATTTTCCTGAGCCATTTAATCCTAAAACGCCTATCTTAGCACCATAGAAAAACGACAGATAAATGTTTTTAATGATTTGTCGGTTGGGAGGAATTACTTTACTTACCCCCGACATCGAGAAAATAATAGTTTCGTTGCTCATTTTTCGTTTAATTTGTGGTGGCAAATATCGTAAATTGCCCACCAAAACCTTCAAAAGCAGATAAATAAAGTAAACCAGTGATGGAAAATGCCACCTTAATGGACGAATACGGCTATGTCTCAGACGGCAAGGTATTCTTAAAAGGGTATTTAGGGAACCCAGACCGCCAAATTGGCGAAGTGAAACGCACCGAACAAGAAGCCATTGATTATTTTAAAAATCGCTTCAATATTGCTTCGAGTAAGGTGGAACAGTTAGAAAGTGATGTAGAAGAAGCCCAAAACAAAGGCTCTTACCTGACAAAATTGGTGCAGCTACGCAAAAAACTGCTCAGTTTTGACGGACTCGGTGATTTTGTCCCGCTCTTAGAACGGCTCGACAAATTGGAAGTGGTGCTTGAAGACTTGATTAAAGTCAACCAAGAAAAAAACCTGGAAATCAAGCGCGCTTTGTTGGATGAAACGCGGGCTGTACAAGTCGAAAACGACGATTGGCAAGCCGCAACGGACATGTTGCAAGAAATTAAATCGAAATGGATTCGTACTGGCCCTGTTGACAAAGAATACCAAGAGGAAGTCGAAGGTACATTCCAGTTGCTGTTGGATACGTTTTTCCAGCAACGTCGTGATTTCTTCTCAGAACTAAACCGCGTAATTGCCGACCGCATCGAACGCTATACGGAACTTATCGCCAAGTCAGATTCGCTCATGCGTATGTATGACCTTGACGAAGCAAGCCGCATCTTGCGCCAAGTGAGGTCAGAATGGAAAGACGTGGGTGAAATCCCAGTGAAACGTTCGGCCAAATTGTACAAGCAATTTAAGCGCTCAAACCAACGGATTATGGACAAAATCAACCGTATCCGTGGCATTGTGACGCAGCCGCAAGAAAACCCACTGGTGACCAAACAACGCGAAATGTGCCGCGAAGCAGAGCAACTTGCCCGTTCGAGCGACATTATTCAGGCATCAGAACGTGCCAAAACGTTGTTGAACCAATGGAAAGAAATTCGCCTTCCACCCCGAGTGGGAGATAAAAATATTGCAGAGCGTTTCCGTTCGGCTTGCGATAAGATTTTTGAGTTGAGTTATTTGGCCCGAGTTATCTCACGTAAATATCCTGCGTTTGAAATTCGTACGCCACAAGACCAGCTCAACATCAAAATTCGTGAGATGGAATGGCTCATCAAGCGTGAAAAAGCAGATTTGGAGGTAACCATTGCCAATGCGCAAAATATGCCGCCTGATCCAGAAGCTGAACGCCAAGTGATGGGTAAAATCAACATCCAACGCCGTAAAATCACGATGAAGGAGAAGATTTTAGAGGAATACAAAATAGCGCTTACGCGAATCTAAATTTGGCCTTCTTTGGAAGCTATTTAAGCAAACATCCCGAAAGTTCTGAACTTTCGGGATGTTTCATTTTAGGCTTCCCTTTTTAGGTTTAACCTGTTGATTTATAGTTTTTTATAAATAAATTAACCCCGAAAAAGAGCCAAAGTTGGCCATTTTCGGGGTTT
>NZ_JACIBY010000015.1 GCF_014195535.1 Runella defluvii
CGTGCGACGGTGACATTGCTGCCCCCTAGTCTTGCATGTATTAGGCCTGCCGCTAGCGTTCATCCTGAGCCAGGATCAAACTCTCCATCGTAAATTCTATAAAAATTAAGACTTGCGTCTTTGTACTGTTACGCGTCCTGTCGTTTGTTTTCTTCTCACCATTCTGTCAAAGAACTTTTGCTCAAGTCGCTCTCAAGCAATGCGTTAACTCTCTTCGTTAACTTATCTCCTCTTTCTCTTTCCTCGTTTCGGGTTGCAAAGGTCTGACTTTCTTTTTTAATTTCCAAAAAAATTTTGAACTTTTTTTTCAACCTTCAAAACCTCTTCTTCCTTATCAGCTCCCCTTCATTTCTTTCGGGTTGCAAAAGTCTCACTTTTTATTTTAATATCCAAATTATTTTTTGATTTTTTTTATTTCTCAAAATTTTATTTGGATTTTCTCGCCCGCCCTCGTTGTTTGGGGTTGCAAAAGTCCCACTTTTTTCACCCCATTCCAAATATTTACACAACTATTTTTGAAAATAATTTGCAACCGCCTAAAAACCAAACTATTACACCTACAAAAAAACACCCAACTCCTCACTAAAATATCGTAAAACGTGCTCCCGCAAAACGTTTTCTTGGCTAATTAATGAGATTCGAGGCAGTTTTTCGTTCAATTTCCAGTGTGGCCAACCATCTTTATCGAGTCCTTCGAGGGTATAAAAGCCCGATAAACTGAGAACTTTACAGGTAGCAATGTGCATTAAATCCTGTTTTTGTTCTTTTGTAAAGTGCAAAGGTCCCTTTCCCAGCTCTTGAACTCCTATTAAAAATAGCACGCTGTTCAAATCTTCTGGTCTTTTACCCACCATTGACTGTAGCGTATCCAATAACTTTTCCCAATTCTGTTCCAGTTGTTCGTTTACCTCTATCATATCCTTTATATATATATAAGCACTATTTAGAAAGTTCGTCCCAATACTCAACGGCACGACGTAGGTGTGGAATCACGATTGAACCGCCGATGAGCGTGGCGATTGAAAACACTTCTTGAATTTGTGGTTCGGTAACGCCCAATTCTTTACATTTCCCTAAATGGTATTTTACACAATCGTCACACCGAAGTACCATCGAACACGCAAGCCCCAACATTTCTTTGGTTGCTTCATTGAGATGCCCTTCCGAATAACAATTTGTATCCAAATTGAAGAGACGTTTAATGATAAGATTGTCGGACGACATGATACGGTCGTTCATTTTGGTCCGATAGCTATTGAAATCTTCTACAAGTGACATACGTATAAATAGTAAATGCTTTGGTCAATGATATGGTTAACAAAACTGAGGTTATGCCTATTTTGTTCCCTACCTTGACCAAAGCATTGATTCAACAATGAATTAATGAATGATTAATGAGCTGATAGTTCGCTCATTTTCTGTTTATGAACCGAAGTAATTTCTATCAAATCAGCGACTAACCCCGTCCAGCCCATTTGGTGGGATGCCCCTAGCCCATCTCCGTTATCTCCATTAAAGTATTCATAGAATAAGTACAAATCTTTGAAGTGTTCGTCTTCTTGGAACAACTTCGATGAAGTATAAACTGGAATGTTGCCGTTTGCATCTCTACGGAAAATATTAATCAGTCGCTCTGCTACGCACATCGCTGCTTCTCGAACAGTCATAACATTGCCCGAATTGGTGGGGTATTCAATCTCATAGTCGTCGCCGTAGTAGTTATAGAACTTCAACAGTGAATCGACGATTAGAAAGTTAAGCGGGAACCAAATGGGGCCACGCCAGTTGGAGTTTCCTCCGAAAATGCTGCTTTCGGATTCGGCAGGCGTATATTTCACTCGAAGTACTTCGCCATTTACGTAAAACTCGTACGGATGTTTTTCGTGGAACTTCGACAAAGCACGAATGCCATAGTCGGACAAAAACTCTGTTTCGTCAAACATTCGTTTGAGCAGCATTTTCATTCGGTGACCGCGAAGCAAAGCCAATAAGTGTGATTCTCCCTTGCCTGGTTCGTGCCAACGAGATACCAACGACGCCAAATCGGGGCGATTGGTGAGTACCCATTCTACCCTTCTTTTAAAGTCGGGGAGCTTTTCGAGCAAATCGTCGTCCAAAATCTCGACGGCAAACAGCGGAATCAGGCCGACCATAGACCGTACCTTTAACAACATTCCCTTTTTGTCGGGGGTATGAAGTACATCATAATAGAACTGATCTTCTTCGTCCCAAAGACTGATTTTATCACCTCCCAACGATTTCATAGCCGCCGCAATGTGCAAGAAGTGTTCAAAAAACTTCGAGGCCATGTCTTGGTAGGCAGGTCGTACCAACGAAATTTCGCAGGCAATTCGAAGCATGTTCAGCGTGTACATGGCCATCCAGCCAGTTCCATCGGCTTGTTCCAAATACCCACCCGTTGGTAGCTCGGCACTTCTATCAAATACCCCAATGTTATCAAGCCCTAAGAAACCTCCCGAAAAAACGTTGTTTCCTTCGGCATCTTTGCGGTTGACCCACCACGTGAAGTTGAGCAATAGTTTATGAAAAACGCGTTCTAGGAAGGCCACATCGCCTTGTCCGTTCATTTCACGGTCAATTTCATAGACTTTCCAAGTTGCCCACGCGTGTACGGGCGGGTTTACGTCCGAGAAGTTCCATTCGTAAGCAGGCAACTGACCATTGGGGTGCATGTAATACTCCCGAAGCACTACCGCCAGTTGTCGTTTGGCAAAATAAGGATCAAGTCGAGCCAAAGTAACGGTATGAAATGCCAAGTCCCAAGCCGCAAACCAAGGATACTCCCATTTGTCGGGCATTGACAAAATATTGGCCGTGTACATGTGTTTCCACGTAAGGTTACGTGGATAGGCTCTTCCTTTGAACTCGAACGGCATCTTAGGATCGCCTTTGAGCCATTCGTTTACATTATAATAAAAGAACTGCTTGTTCCACAACATTCCCGCAAAGGCTTGACGCTGCACAGTACGAAGCTCGGGGTCAGTAACATTTTTTTGCAAGTCGTCGTAAAACTCGTCGGCTTCGGCTTTGCGTTGTTCAAAAATTTCGTCGAAATCCTCAAACGCGTTCGTCAAGTGAGTTTGATTTGAAAAGCGAAGGCGAATTTCTACGCTTCCGCCAGCGGGTACTATTTTTTTATAATGACCCGCCGCTTTCGAACCAATTTGATTTCGATTGATGTACTGCTTTTTCCCCGTAACAATATAATTATTGATACCGTCTTTGGTGTAAGGGATGGCATTTGGTTTTCCAAACATCTTTTCTGTGTTGGTTTCGTTTTCACAGAAAATTAGCTCATCGGCTCCATCCAAATAAAACTTATACCGTCCCAGCAAGCGGTGGTTCACGTCAATTTGGCGATTGGCAATACCATTCAGAATAGGTTTGTAATTAAACTGCTCGTATCCCCACGACCAGGTGTTGCGAAACCAAAGTGTGGGCAAAATGGTCAATGGTGCTTCTTTGGTGTAGCGGTTGTGGGCCGTAATTTTTACCAACAAGTCGTTTTCATCGGCTTTGGCATACTCTATATATATATCAAAGTAGCGATTATCATTAAAAACACCCGTATCCAAGATTTCATACTCGGGTTGAAGGCGGTTTCGTTTGCGGTTTTCCTCCGATAGTTTGGCGTAAGGAAACGCTTGCTGCGGGTATTTATACAGCAATTTCATGTACGAGTGCGTCGGTGTACTGTCGAGATAATAGTACAATTCCTTCACATCTTCCCCGTGGTTTCCTTCAGGTCCTGTTAGGCCAAACAAACGTTCTTTGATGATGGGGTCATGGTGATTCCAAAACGCAAAAGCCAAACAGACATGGCCTTTATTGTCTGAAATACCACCGATACCATCTTCTCCCCAACGATACGCGTACGAACGAGAAAGTTCGTGTGAGATGAATCCCCACGAATCGCCCCAGTAACTATAATCTTCGCGAACAGTTCCCCATTGGCGTTCAGCCAAGTAAGGCCCCCATTTTTTCCAGCCTTTGTTATCGGCACGCGCATGAATACGCTTTCTTTCGGCAGTATCTTTCATTGTGTATTAGAGTGGGTTATTACAAGGAATTACAAAAATAGCGGAATCAGCGATAGGTTTTTCTGCAATTTTGCATCAAATAAGCATTTATTCCCATCTTCAACTATCTTTTTTATGTATTTTTTACGCTGGAAACTACTATTTATCTTTCTATGGGGCAACATTCCATTGCTTTTTTCTCAAGTTTATTCTCCTACCTCAACCATCGCACTCGTAGGAGCAATGGACGAAGAAATCGAATTACTCCAACGTTCGTTGCAACATTCCAAAACAAAAATCATCCACGGCATTCCTTTTTATACGGGGAAAATTGGGAAACAAAAGGTCGTTATCCTCAAAACAGGAATTGGAAAAGTAAATGCCTCGATGGCGGTGGCTTTTCTTCTCAGCGAATTTCGTCCTAAACAGCTAATTTTTACGGGAATTGCAGGAGGTTTACGTCCCGATTTGGAGGCGGGAGATATTGTGATTGGCAAACAAACGCTCCAATACGATTATGGCCAAGCGACCAACGACAGTACATTCACCCGAAGTACCCGCAACCCGATGACGAAACAACTCAATCCTTTGTATTTTTTGGCTGACTCTCTTTTATTAACAACTGCTCAAGAAGCAGCCAAGCACACCGATTTTCAATCATTGGGCACGACTCATCGTTCACCAAAAATTTTGACAGGAACCATTGTCACGGGCGATTTGCTCGTTACTTCTGAAAACAAGGCCAACGAACTACGCCGAAAGTTTGGGGCGGATGCCACCGAAATGGAAGGAGCAGCCGTGGCGCAAATTTGCTGGCAACAAAAAGTGCCTTGTTTGGTTATCAGAAGCATGAGCGATAAAGCCGATAGCAAAGCACGCGACAGCATCGAAAATTTTAAACAGGTGGCTTCTTACAATTCAGCGCACCTTTTACTAAATTTATTGGGGAAACTTCCCTAAAAAGGTGCATTTTGTGACATCATTCATTCCCTAAATCAGGTCAATATGACTAACCGTGAATTTCATCAACAGCTTTTAGACGAATTGAACCGTCGTTACGAAAAAGTAAAATTAGGCGGTGGACTTAAAAACATCGAAAAACACAAAGCCAAGGGAAAACTGACCGCCCGCGAGCGCATCGACTATTTGGTGGATGCTCCCAACGATTTTGTGGAAGTGGGTGCATTTGTGGGTGACGGTATGTATCCCGATGAAGGCGGTTGCCCATCGGGCGGTGTGGTGATTGGTATCGGGAAAGTATCGGGGCGGCAATGCGTGATTGTGGCCAACGATGCCACGGTAAAGGCGGGGGCTTGGTTTCCGATTACGGCCAAAAAGAACTTACGTGCCCAAGAAATCGCCATTGAGAACCAACTTCCTATTATTTACCTCGTCGATAGTGCAGGGATTTACTTGCCCCTTCAGGCAGATGTATTTGCTGATAAAGAGCACTTTGGACGAATTTTTCGTAACAATGCCGTGATGTCTTCCATGGGATTGCTGCAAGTAGCGGCCATTATGGGAAGCTGCGTTGCGGGTGGGGCTTACTTGCCTATTATGTCGGATGAAGCGCTGATTGTAGAAGGAACGGGTTCTATCTTTTTGGCGGGGCCTTATTTGGTAAAAGCCTCCATCGGTGAAGACGTAGATGCCGAAACCTTGGGTGGTGCCTCCACGCACTGTGAAATTTCGGGCGTTACCGACAATAAATATCCTGACGACCCTTCATGTTTGGACGCTATCAAACGAATTTTTGACCGACTGGGGCATTCGCCTGAAGCTGGGTTTGACCGCATTGTACCCGCTCCACCCCAAAAAAGTCCTGAAGAAATTTTTGATTTGCTCCCCGCCGACCGCAACAAACCCTACGATATGCGCGAAATCATTGAGCGAATTGTGGATAATTCTGAGTTTGAAGAATATAAACAATTGTACGGTCAAACCTTGCTCTGCGGTTATGCTCGAATTGACGGCTGGTCGGTAGGAATTGTGGCCAATCAGCGAAAAATGGTCAAAGCGAAAAAAGGAAGCGGTAACGAAATGCAAATGGGCGGCGTGATTTACTCCGACTCAGCCGACAAAGCTGCCCGTTTTATCATGAACTGCAACCAAAAGAAAATTCCGCTGGTGTTTCTGCACGATGTGACGGGGTTCATGGTAGGCAGTCGTTCGGAACAAGGCGGGATTATTAAAGACGGCGCTAAGATGGTCAATACCGTAGCCAACTCGGTGGTGCCCAAGTTCACGTTTATTATCGGAAACTCTTACGGCGCGGGCAATTATGCTATGTGCGGTAAAGCGTACGACCCACGCCTGATTTATGCCTGGCCAACGGCCCAATTGGCCGTTATGAGTGGGGCTTCGGCGGCCAAAACGTTACTCCAAATCCAAGTGGCTACACTTAAAGCAAAGGGGCAGACGATTGACCCCGAAGTTGAAAAAGAGCTTTTATCCGACATCACCAACCGCTACAACGAGCAGCTTTCGCCGTACTATGCGGCTGCACACTTGTGGACCGACGGTATTGTCCATCCCTTAGACACGCGCCGCATCATTTCAGCAGGTATCGAAGCGGCCAACCACGCGCCCATTCAAAAGCCATTCAATGTAGGAGTGATTCAGACGTAACTTTCTCATTCTAAAGATTATGAAAAATCTACGTCGGGTTATTTTTTTACTTCTTTTACTGTCAAACCAAGTCATTGGGCAGGAGTTTTCGCCTTATTTCGAAGGGCTTACCAAGCAATTGCGTTTAAACAAGCCTAGATTGCCGCGAAACTCCTACCAAGTAAGGCTCTGGGTAAACCTTTCACTGGCGGTTGGGGAAGCCGAAGAATTGTACCTCATTACCCAAAAACGAAAAAAACTATCCCTCGAAAAACGTACTCTTTTTCACACCAAAGAAGGATTTCTACGTTCTACCGTTGATTTCAAAGTAAGTTTAAAAGAAACCACTTTCTTTAATGAACTGATTGCCAACGCTGTTTTATCAAGCCGCGACCAATCCATTATTACGGATTCGTTATACAATGTCTATCGTTCTTTTAAACAAACAACTCGGGTTGAAATACAAGATGGCGAAGTACAAGTGATTTCTAACAAACCTCCCAAATTGACCATGTTACTGGACGGAACTACCTATTATTTTGAGGTGATGGGAAACGGTTTTTTCAGAAAGTACAAGTTTCATTCGCCCAAAGCCTACGCGAAGATGTATCCTGAACTAGGAGAACTAAGTCGAAACGTAGATTTGGTTCGACGCATTTTTATTGCTTTTTTAGAAAAACGGCGAGAAATATCTCTTGTCGAATGTGTAATTCAGCAAAATTCTTGGATTTAAGTTTACTCATTATTAACTTACTAACTAATCATACTTATTGGCCTAATGACACAAGTAACCTATTCATTTGATAATACAATTAAACAGACGATTCAATTATTACGATTACAAAAGCATCAAGCAGGGTTTCCTTTTATGATTGAAAGTAGAGGTGAGTTAAATTCCAACCAAGCTTTTATGGAATATGCAAATGGAATCATTGAAGTAGTCGAATTTGATAAAGAATTTCGTAGCTACTCTTTTGTACGACGTCTCTCTTCTATTGAGGCAAGTGAGATACGTCAAAAATACCTATTTGGGGTATAATGAAAAACCTTTTTGTTATTACAGGCGCCAATGGTGCTGGAAAATCGACTCTTTCGCACTACTTACTCCCCACTCAATGGAAATCATTATCTGTTTTTGACGGAGATAAGTTTTTCGTTGAAGCATTAAAAAACATCTTTCCATCTCAAATCAAATCCCCCAAATACGCACGAGAAGAAGCATTCAAAAGAACAATTACTGAGTTCGAAAGCCTTGTGAGCGAAGCTATTCATAAGCATAAAGATTTTGCGTATGAAGGTCATTTTAGCAGTGATGTACCTTGGGATACCATCAAAAAATTCAAAAATGAAGGCTACCGAGTTACTATGTTCTTTTTAATGGTTGAAAACCTCAGTTTATCTCAAAAACGCGTTGTCGAACGTGTAAAAACTGGAGGTCATTATGTCACTCCCCAAGAAGTTGAAAAAAACTTTATTGGAAATCTCATTTTCCTCAATCAGTACCACTATTTGCTTGATGAATTAATTGTTGCAGACAA
The DNA here is from genome assembly GCF_014195535.1 of Runella defluvii. Taxonomy (GTDB): domain Bacteria; phylum Bacteroidota; class Bacteroidia; order Cytophagales; family Spirosomataceae; genus Runella; species Runella defluvii. The sequence goes on from NZ_JACIBY010000015.1 coordinate 8,186, forward strand.
TTCCTACATAAACCAACCCAGTTTACTGTTACACCATTCTGACAAGGAGATACTTTACATTGCTTCACAAAGGCCACAATGGTTTGAGGTGTACTTGCCCAATCTTCTATAAGCAGTTTTTTATGTCTGTGGCCCAAGTAACCGTCATTTTACCCGTTTTTAACGGCGAACTTACGCTCGCAAGGGCAGTAAAATCAATTCTACACCAGACCTACCCACATTGGAAACTCCTCCTCCTCGACGATGGCTCAACCGATGCTACCTTGGAAATTGCACATTCATTTCAAGATTTTCGGACTACAGTCATCAGTGATGGACTGCACAAAGGCATCGTCGAACGACTTAATCAAGGCGTGGAACTCGCCGATACGCCCTACATTGCACGAATGGACGCCGATGATTTTTCTTTGCCCGAACGGCTAGAACAACAAATTCATTTTTTGGAAAATGCTCCCCAAATTGACCTTGTAGGTACGGCAATTCACTTAGTTGGCCCGACTGGCGAAGTAATTGGAAAGCGTATATTTTCTACTTCACATTCGGGTATAGTTTCTAAGCCTTGGCTCAAAACCATTTCAATCGCGCATCCCACTTGGTGTGGACGTACCGCATGGTTTAAAAAATGGACGTATCACGATTTTTCCAGAAATGAAGACCAAGAACTTCTCCTGAGAGCAGCTGCTTCGAGCACATACTCAAATCTTTCAACTCCTTTGCTAGAATATACCTTTAAAAATAATTTCTACCAAAATTTTAAAACTCGTTTGAGTTGGCTAATCGTTTTGGTAAAACATTATCTAAAAAGAGGGCAGTTTATTGAATTATTTTTAGGTATATCTGTATTTTTTGTTAAAATTTTTCTGGATTTTTTGCGAAAGCTCTTGCACTAATTACCTATTTTAATGTCACCAAGGTTTTAAAAAGTGACTCATTATGAAGGTAATACACACATTTACCGTACCCATTTCGCTTTGTTTTTTAGAAAACCAATCGTCGTTTTGGGATACAAACCAGTACAATCTGCACGTCCTTTCGTCAGAACACGGTGGACTTTTGAAGGAATTTGGTCAAAAGAACCGTCTTACCACTTTTGCGATTCCTTTTACTCGCAACAAAGACATTCTCCAGTCGCTCTCAAATGTAAGAATGCTTTACGCTTACTTCCGTAAGCATCGCCCTACCCTAGTTCACGGCAATACCCCCAAGGCCGCCTTTCTGAGCATGATGGCTGCGACGTTCGCCCGTGTGCCTGTTCGCGTGTATGAAATGCACGGGCTTCCACTCGAAACGGCTCGCTGGCCTTGGAAACTATTCTACTGGGGAATAGAAAAAATGACGTGTGCGTTAGCTACCCACGTCATCGCGGTCAGTCCTTCCCTGCGACAAAGTGCCATCCAAAAACGGTTGATTTCTGCACAGAAAATTTCGGTTATGCACCACGGCAGTTGCAACGGCGTAGATGCCAAACAGAAATTTAACCCTGCTTGTATCGACGTCCAAAAAGTAGAAAATTTACGAAAAAAGTGGAATCTTAACCCAGCTCAGCCCATCGTCGGATTTGTAGGAAGACTCACCCCCGACAAAGGTATTCAAGAATTGTACGATGCTTGGCAATGGGTAAAACAGGTCGTTCCTGCGGCTAAACTTTTGATGGTGGGTGACTGTGACGACCGACAGCCTATTTCCCATCGGCTGCTTTCACAATTGGAACACGATGCTTCGATTATACACCTCAATCACCAATCAGACATTGCTTCCGTGTATGCACTGATTGATTTTTTGGTATTGCCCAGTCACCGCGAAGGACTCGGGAATGTTGTCCTAGAAGCCGCTGCCATGAGCAAACCCGCTGTGGTAAGCAACGTCACGGGTTTGAAAGATGCCGTTGACGATAATCGCACAGGCACGTTTTGCGCGCCCCGCTCTGCCCAAGACCTTGCAGCGAAAATGATTGCTTACCTACAAAACCCACCGCTCGTCCAACAACATGGGCAGGCGGCCCAGCTCCGCATACGCAAACGGTTTGTTCCAGAAGACGTATGGCACGCAAAACTTATGCTTTATCGGCGTTTGGTAGCCGCTACCGAATCCGTAACTTTGCCGCATGTACCCACAATTTTTCAAACCGCTGATTGATAAAACCATCGCTGGTGTTTTACTGCTCCTTACTTTGCCTATTACGCTGTTAGTAAGTGGGTTGTTGTATTTTTATAACGACGGGAAACCGTTCTTTTTTCAACTGCGGCCTGGGCTTCGTGGGCAAATTTTTAGGATTTGGAAGTTCAAAACCATGAACGACCGCAAAAATAAACAGGGTCAACTTTTACCCGACCACGAGCGCCTGACAGCGGTAGGGAAATGGGTACGAAAAACGTCGCTAGATGAATTACCTCAGCTTATCAATGTATTGAAGGGCGATATGTCGCTGGTGGGGCCTCGTCCGTTGCTGGTGGAATACTTACCATTGTACAATCTCCGTCAACAGCGCCGACATGAGGTCAAACCTGGGATTACGGGCTGGGCACAAGTCAATGGGCGTAATGCGATTTCGTGGCAGCAAAAATTTGAGTACGATGTTTGGTACGTAGAAAATCTTTCCTTCTTTCTCGACTTGAAGATTTTATGGCTAACGGCCATGAAAGTAGTTAAATCGGAAGGAATAAATGCTTCCCAAACAACGACAATGAAAAAATTTATGGGAAACAACTAACTCCAACGACTATGCTTTTATACGGTGCAAGTGGTCACGCCAAGGTAATCATCAGTTGTTTGCGGGCCCAAAATGTAGCAATCAACGCCATTTTTGATGATGATTTATCGAAAAACGAACTTTGGGGAATTCCTGTCGTTGGAACGTATCGTGCCCAACAATCGCCGTCTCTTCCCCTCATTATTTCTATAGGCTACAATGCCATACGAAAAAAAGTAGCTTCAACCATCCAACATCGTTTTGGGAAAGTGGCTCATCCTACGGCTATCATTGACGAATCGGTGGTATGGGACGAAGGGACTGTTATTTTTCATAATACGGTAATTCAAGCCGACGCTTACATTGGTAAGCACGTGATTGTCAACACCGCTGCCTCCATCGACCACGACTGTAGTATTGGAGACTTTGTCCACATTGCCCCCAAAGCTACCTTGTGTGGCAACGTTCGGGTGGGTGAATCGACGCTGATTGGCGCTGGTACGGTCGTCGCTCCTAACTTAACCATTGGCAAAAACTGCATGATTGCAGCGGGAAGTGTCATTACCAAAAACATTCCTGACAACGCCATTGTACGCGGAAACCCTGCTCGGGTTATCAAAATAAGTACTTGATTACAAGTTAACTGTTATTTGAGTGTGCCGAGGGATGCTGACACCCCGATATTTAGCTTAGTTCTTCTTAAAGATATGGTATAAAAGCCGACGGACAATGTTGTTGACCCAGCCTCCTGCCCGAATCCAAACAATTGTTTTTATCAAAAGGAGGCCAAACACAATGGCAAAGCCCCAATAGCGACTATCGAGCCATTCGTTGAGTAAAACGGCCAACATTATAAAAACAAAAATGCCCGTTAGCGAAACTAGCAACAACAAAACCACCAAATAGATGATTTGAATAACAATGTTTTCAATCTGCTCTTGGGCTTCAGTTTTAAATAAATCTAGGCGGGCTTCGAGGTATTTGTACAAATAATCCCGAATTTCTTCGATTTTTTCTATCATTCTGGGTAAGTATTTCGATACGGTGAACAATTTTACACAAAACTCTTTAGTCCTACAAAGCGTTTCACAAATGTCGTTCGTACCTTTGTGAACTTTTTATTGATATTAATATGGCTGTAGTTCCTTATAAAGATAAAGACGCCTCTAAGCGTGAGCAAATTGCTGAAATGTTTGACAACGTATCGGCAAAGTATGATTTTTTAAATCACTTCCTGAGCGCAGGAATTGATTTTTACTGGCGCAAACGTGCCATCAAACTTCTTCAGCCCGAAAAACCTCAAACGATTTTGGACATTGCTACGGGCACGGGCGACTTTGCCATTGAGGCCCTCAAGCTCAATCCCACCAAAATCATTGGCGTCGATATTTCGGAGGGGATGTTGGCGGTAGGTCGTGAGAAAATCAAAAAAATGGGCAAGGAAAACGTGATTGAACTTCGCAGTGGCGACTCGACCAACCTCATGCTTGAAACCAATTCGTTCGATGCAGTCATTGCTTCTTTCGGAGTCCGTAACTTTGAAAACCTATTAGCGGGCCTTACCGAAATGTGCCGCGTGACCAAACCAGGCGGAACTTGCGTTGTTTTGGAGTTTTCAAAACCGAAAACTTTCCCTTTCAAACAATTATACAACTTTTACTTTCGTTACATTTTACCAGTTATCGGACGAATGGTTTCCAAAGATGCCTCGGCCTACACCTATTTGCCCGAATCGGTACAGGCGTTTCCTGATGGAAACGACTTTTTGAAAGTTTACGAACAGGCAGGTTTTAAAAACACGAAATGCATACCACTCACTTTCGGAATTTGCTCTATTTACGTTGGCAAAAAGTAATTGTTGGCGCGTTGCTCCTTGGGCAAGCAATCTTGTTTTCGGCAAATGCCCAAACGTCAAGCTATTACCGTAAACATTTAGAACACTACGACGATAAGCCCGTACATTACGGCTTTTTGTTTGCCCTGCCCGTCACCCGTTTTGGAATCGTGCATAGCAATACGTTTTTAACCCAAGATACCCTCAATCGCATTACGGCACCTGCTACCGCAGGTTTTCGCATGGGATTTGTGGTAAATGGCTACCTCAATGACAGTTGGGACATTCGTACGACGCCCTCTGTATCGCTCTACGACCGCCGTGTTCAATACGAATATGCAAAAGGAAGTACGCGAAACGAGCTGCGTGAAGCCACTTGGATTGAAATTCCTGTCTTATTCAAATACAAATCCCAACGTCGTATGAACACCCGCATGTACATGCTTGGGGGTATGACGTTTGGTTTTGAAACCAACGTTCGGAAGCGTCTTCGCCAAGGTTCGGATTTTTTAAACACCCGTGGTTCGGATTTGACCGTGGACTACGGTTTTGGGCTTGAGCAATTCTTGGCCTACACAAAATTTTCTCCCGAAATTCGATTTTCGCACGGGATTCTTAACCTATTCCGTAGCAACGACCTCAATACCGTAAGTAACGGAATCCGTCGTTTGACTTCCCACTCCGTTACAATTTATTTGATGTTTGAATAAACCGATTGTTTTTTCAAACTTTGTAGAAATGAATCCCAAATTGTTGGGATATCCGCTATTTGACCAGTAGCGGATATTTTCTTTTATTCCAAATCATCAACTATCATGTCAGAAATTGCTCTTTTAGACGAAATCCCGTCTTTAGACTTATCCGATTTTACCTCGGGCAATCCTGAGCGCAAAGCCAAATTTGTCCAAGATTTAGGATCTGCTTTTAATACTATTGGCTTTGTAGCCATTTCTAACCACGGCCTGACGGAAGACATTCGGGTGAAACTTTATGAAACAGTTCAGGCTTTTTTTAAACAACCAGACGAAGTCAAATACAAATACGAATTTCTTCAACTCAACGGTCAACGTGGCTACGTCAGTAAAGGGCGTGAAAAAGCGAAAGGGTTTAAAGTAGCTGATTTAAAGGAGTTTTACCACGTAGGACAGCCTACTCCCGAAGGCGAAATGCCTTCCAATGTTTTCCCCGGAGAAGTACCTAACTTTGAAGAATACACAACACTGGTTTTCAACACATTTGAAAATACGGGTAAAACCCTTCTTCGCGCCATTGCCCTGTATCTCGATTTGGACGAAGATTATTTTGAAGACAAAGTGCGTAATGGAGATAGTATTCTGCGCGCCTTGCATTATTTTCCACTCGACCCCGAGACCGTACCCGAAGGAGCCGTTCGGGCGGCTGCCCACGGCGACATCAACCTGATTACGTTGTTGATGGGTGCTAGTGCCGAAGGATTAGAAGTACTCCGTCGCGATGGGGCTTGGATTGCCGCTACCCCTTCTCCCGACCAAATCATCATCAACGTTGGCGATATGCTCGACCGCCTCACCAACCATAAACTCAAGTCAACGATTCACCGCGTAGTCAATCCTCCACGTGAAAAGATGAATACGTCGCGGTACTCGATTCCGTTTTTTATGCACCCACGGGCCGAAATGAACTTGACGTGTTTGAGCAGTTGCGTTACGGCCGAACACCCCAAATTGTACGTTGACATGACTGCAGGCGAATTCCTAAACGAACGCCTCATTGAGCTTGGATTGAAAAAAGCCTAATAACCCACCTCCTCACTGCTTTTTCGGAAGGTAGTGAGGAGACTAAGCCCACTTAATCACTTGTCGGAATCAGTTTTACACTCACACGTTAGGCAAATTCGCTACCTCATCTTTCTCAAAGATGTTCTCGTTCTTGCATTGACGTGTTTTGGAGGTCCACAAGTGCATTTGGTGATGTTTTTGGAACGTTTTGTTCAAAAAAGACGCTACATTACTGAAGCCGAACTTCTTGAATTACAGGCACTTTGCCAAGTACTTCCTGGTCCTACTTCTACTCAAACCATCACGGCTTTGGGCTTTAAAATCGGAGGTCCTACCCTTGCCTATCTTACCGTACTGATTTGGTCGTTGCCTGCCGTACTTGTCATGACGTTGGCAGCATTGGGGATTTCTTACCTCCAGCAACACCACATTTCATTGTCGTTCATGCGTTTTGTAGAGCCAATGGCCATTGGTTTTCTAGCGTACGGCGGCTATTCGATTGGCTCCAAAGTCATTCATAATCAGTCACATTGGATTATTTTAGGAATATCGGCGGTCGTATCGTACATTTTTCCCTCACCCTACATGACACCCATTGTCGTGATTTTAGGTGGTGTCATTACATCTTTTCAATACCAACGACTCCAAAAATTGGACAAAACGCCTATTCGCATCGAGTGGGCCAACTTCTTTCTTTGGCTTGGCGTACTCATTGCAGCAGCCCTTCTTGGGAAAATTACCAACTGGCTCCCGATTCGCTTGTTTGAAAACTTTTACCGAAATGGCAGTTTGGTATTTGGCGGCGGGCAAGTACTTAATCCCATGCTTTACACGGAGTTTGTGGAGTTTAAACAATGGCTCTCACAGCAAGAGTTTTTAACAGGTATGGCCTTGGCTCAGATTGTCCCTGGCCCTGTTTTTTCGATAGCGTCTTACATTGGCGCGCTTTCCATGCGTGACGATGGCGTTTTTGGGCAACTCATTGGCAGTACGGCCGCAAGTTTTGGTATTTTTCTCCCAGGTACGTTTTTAATTTTCTTTGTGTATCGTTTTTGGAACGAATTAAAAAAATACCGAGGCGTCAGAGCTTCGCTCGAAGGACTCAATGCCGCCAGTGTTGGCCTAACCATCGCGGCCGTCATTCGGATGTTTATGGCGACTGCTACCACTTCTACAGGTATTTTTAGTATTCTGCTCACAATTTGTTTACTTTACTTCACCAAAACGCCGCCTTACATGATTGTTTTTGGTGGCATTTTGCTGGGAATTCTGCTTTAGAAGTAGCATTCCCCTTTCCAAAATCAGAAAAATCTACGTTCAACCAATAGTTACTTTTTATTACATTTCTGTTTTTAGCAAACCATGAATAAACTTAAAACAACCCTGTGCGCCTTGTTGGCAAGCTCGCTGGCATGGGCTGGGAATCCCTCCGACGAAGGGATGTGGCTTCCGCTTTTGATTGGAAAAAATGAAGCCCAAATGAAAAAACAAGGCTTTAAACTCTCCGCAAAAGAGATTTATAACGTCAACAATGCCAGCTTAAAAGACGCCATCGTTCGCATGGGCGGCGGTTTTTGTACGGGCGAAATCGTTTCCGACCAAGGTCTTTTGTTTACCAACCACCACTGCGGCTACGATGCCATCGCAACAAACTCCACTCCAGAGGACAACATTCTCGACAATGGTTTTTGGGCAAAATCTTCCAACGAAGAACGCCCCATCAAAGACCTTTACATCGACATATTGGTACGAATGGAGGATGTGACAGACAAAGTTCTCCCTCAATTGGCAGGTCTTAACGAAAAAGCCCGCGCTGCCAAAGTCAACCAATTGGGCAATGAGCTTTCTCAAAAAGCCACCGAAGGCACCAATTACAACGCTTCCGTACGGGAGTTTGCCAAAGGGAACGCCTATTATTTGTTTGTTTTTGAAAAATTCTCCGACATTCGTTTGGTAGGAACTCCCCCGCAAAGCATCGGAAAATACGGAGGTGATACCGATAACTGGGTTTGGCCTCGCCACACGGGTGATTTCTCGGTATTTCGTATTTATGCCAACAAAGACAACAAGGGAGCCGATTACTCCAAAGACAACGTTCCGTACCGTCCAAAAAAATTCTTACCTATTTCCCTAAAAGGCATCAAACCAGGCGATTTTTCAATGGTATTTGGGTTTCCAGGACGTACCAACCGCTACGAGACTTCTATGGGAATCAAATTGGCGATTGAAAAAGTAAACCCAGGCATTGTAAAAAACCGTGGGGTACGTTTGGAAGCGTGGAAAGAAGAAATGGATAAAGACGTGGCAGTTAAACTTGCTCTTGCATCTGAATATGCCAGCATTGCCAACTATTGGAAATATTTTATTGGTCAAACCGAACAACTCGTTCACCTCAAAGTGTATGACCAAAAAGTAGCCCTCGAAAACCAATTTAAAGAATGGGCCAAAGGGAAAGCCGAGTACGAAAGCATTTTTGAAGAATGGCAAAAAGCCTACGCGGCTTACGAACCTTACTCGACTCACTCCGTGTATCTTTCTCAGGGAATTTTTGGGGCTCATTTGGTCAATATCGCCCTTCCAGCAGTGATGAGTGCCAATGGATTTAAAGACGCTGCCACCACAAAAGCAGCTTCTGAGCGCTTAAAAACGGCAGGGGAGACTTTTTTCAAGTCGTTCAATTTACCTTCTGACCAGAAAATTGTCGCCCAAACACTCCTTGCTTTCTACAACGATATTCCGAAAGACCAACATCCTGCCATCGTTGGGGAGATTTTATCGAAATTTTCGGCAGGAACACCTGAGGAGTCGTTCAAAAAATTTGCCCAAGACCTTTACCTTACAAGCATTTTTACTGACAAAGGCCGATTTACGCAGTTCTTGGAAAACCCTAATTATGAGAAATTGACCAACGACTGGGCATTTAAGTATTTTTCTGATTTTCAAAGAAACTACGTTGCAAAATACGCAAAGTATAGCACTGATTTTCAAGAAGTTGACAAACGATTGGCCCGTACCTATATCAAAGGGCTTGGCGAAATGAATCCAGCTTTGGTTCAATACCCTGATGCCAATAGCACCTTGCGTGTGAGCTACGGAAATGTGCAAGACTATGACCCACGCGACGGCGTTCACTACAAATACCGCACGACGATTTCGGGGGTTATTGAAAAGTACAAACCAAAAGACGACGAATTTGATTTACCACAGAAGTTTCTTGACCTGTACAAAGCCAAAGATTTTGGTCAATACACGGATAGCGACGGCGAAGTCAGTGTCGGTTTTATTACTAACAATGACATTACGGGTGGTAACTCGGGTAGCCCCGTGCTCAATGCCAAAGGCGAATTGATTGGTTTGGCTTTTGACGGCAACTGGGAAGCGATGTCGGGTGATATTGTCTTCGACCAAAAATTCAAACGTTGTATCAACGTTGACATCCGCTACGTGCTTTGGTGCATCGAAAAACTAGGCGGTTCTGATTTGGTAAAAGAGCTAAAAATTGTGAAGTAATGGCTGGTTGATAGTCAACGGTCGATAGTCCACAGTCGATGGTATTGCATTTATACCTACAAACTGTTGACTATCGACCATGGACTATTGACGAAACCCTATTTATCGCGGAAGAATATTGTAATCGGAACTCCCTCAAAATCAAAGTTTTCTCGCATTCTATTCTCCAAATATCGGATATACGATTCTTTGATGTATTTAGGGTGGTTTGTGAAGAAAACAAAGGTTGGCGACGGCGTAGGCAATTGAATCATGTACTTGATTTTGATGTGCTTACCACGGTGTGCTGGTGGCGGATAACGCTCAATCTCCGCTTGCATTACTTCATTCAATTTAGAAGTCGTGATTTTCTTCGTTTTGTTTTCATACACCTCCATCACCTTTTCCATCACCTGGAAAATCCGCTGCTTTTCATGAACTGACGCAAAAATGATGGGCATATAGTCCATAGGCGCCAATCGTTCAATCATCTCTTTACGGAGTTTGTCCACTGTTTTTGAGTCTTTCTCAACCAAATCCCACTTATTGACCATCACCACAATTCCTTTTTTGGCTTTGTGTGCCATTCCAATAATATGAAGATCTTGGGCTTCTAAACCACGCGAAGCATCTAACATCACAAGCACAACGTCCGAATCCTCCATGGCTTTCACCGAACGCAGCGTTGAATAAAACTCAATGGCCTCTTTCACCCGTGATTTGCGACGAATACCTGCCGTGTCAATCAAGATAAAATCTTTACCATAGGCTTTATAACGCGTGTTGATGGCATCGCGGGTGGTTCCAGCAATGTCGGTCACAATGCTTCGCTCCTTGCCCGTTAAAACGTTCAAGAACGACGATTTTCCTACATTGGGGCGACCAAGGATTGAGATTTTAGGAATGCCTGCATCAGGATCCTCAATCCCTGCGTTTTTGAAATTTTTTACCACTTGGTCGAGCAAATCGCCCGTTCCAAAACCTGTTTGCGACGAAATAGCGTAAGGCTCGCCCAGACCCAGTTCGTAAAATTCGGCAGCGGCCATTTCACGGTCACGGGTTTCGGCCTTATTAACAACCAGATACACTGGTTTTTTCGACTTACGTACCACATTCGCAAACTCTTTGTCTAGGTCCGTGAGCCCTGTCATGCTATCGACCATAAACAAAATCACGTCGGCTTCGTCCATTGCGATTTCAACTTGTTCACGAATGGCACCTTCAAAGACATCTTCCGAACCTACTACGTATCCACCAGTGTCGATAACTGTAAAATACTGTTCTGTCCAAAATGAATTGCCGTAATGACGGTCGCGGGTCACCCCACTCTGGTCATCCATGATGGCTTGCCGTTGTTGAATCAACCTGTTAAACAGCGTTGATTTGCCCACGTTTGGGCGTCCTACTATTGCTACTATATTTGACATTGAAAAAAGTGTAAAATGTTGGTAATCAAGGCTCGGGTCAAACTATACCCCCTTTCGCACATTCGCTTGAGATGTGCCTACAGCCCTTTTCCCTTAGTTATCGTATCCAAACTGTTTCAAGCGTTGAATTTTGTTTCGCCAGTCGGGTTCTACTTTTACGTATTGTTCTAAGAACACCTTTTTACCAAAAAACTGTTCCATATCTTCCCGCGCTTGGGTTCCTATCTTTTTCAACATCGCGCCTTTGTCGCCGATGATAATTCCTTTTTGACTAGCACGTTCCACCAAAATTACCGCCCGAATGACGATGATTTCCTTTTTCTCCTTAAACTCCTCAATCAATACCTCCGTACTGTAGGGAACTTCTTTTTTGTAGTTCAAAAAAACTTTTTCTCGAATGATTTCCGAGGCAAAAAAGCGCTCTGGCTTGTCGGTAAGCTCATCTTTTGGGAAATACGGTGGGTGTATCGGCAAATACTCCATAATGGCCGTGAAGAGCTTGTCTATCCCCTCTTGCTGCAAAGCCGATACCGTCACGATGGCCGCCGTAAATAGCTTTTCTTTCCAATAGGCTATTTTTTCTTGAACTTGCTCTTCGGTGGCTAAGTCAATCTTATTGATGACTAAAATTAGGGCGCCTTCCGTTCTTGAAAGTTGTTCTAGTACTTCACTTTCGTCGTGTTTTTCAAAAATATCAGTGACAAACAAAACGATGTCAGCATCTTCCAACGAGCCTTTTACAAACTCCATCATTGATTCGTGTAGTTTGTATTGGGGTTTTATGATGCCTGGGGTATCCGAATAAACCAATTGAAATTCGGTTTCTTCGTGAACTCCATTCAAAATCCCCATGATGCGGTGGCGGGTCGTTTGCGCTTTTGACGTAATAATAGAAAGCTTTTCTCCGACCAAAACGTTCATTAGCGTCGATTTTCCTACGTTAGGTTTTCCAACAATACTAATAAACCCCGCCCGATGATTGGGATTGTTATACACCTCTTTATCTTCAATTGTCATTGTTTTCGTATTAATACACCTAGCCCCTCTGGCACATGTAGAGGGGCTAGGTGTCGATAAAAAAAATATTTTTTTGCAAAGATAGTTGTTTTTTTGAAAATAGCTCTTACCTTTGCAGTCCCATTATATCGCGGGATAGAGCAGTTGGTAGCTCGTCGGGCTCATAACCCGGAGGTCACAGGTTCGAGTCCTGTTCCCGCTACAAAGTAAAAGTGCAACAAGTTGGTCATCAATCTGTTGCACTTTTTTGTTTTTCTACTGTGGACGGATTGGGGGACGTTATGGCAACGTCTGTGCCCCGTATGTTTTTTCTTCCAATGTTTTACGGCTACCTCCTACTCCTTTTTTTACCGTAATCACAAACAAATTATCATAATCCGACGATTCTATTTTAGCTTTTGTTGGTGTTACGCCAAATCCCTTGACGATTTCTAACACCGTGTCGCTGTGGCCCACAATTACTACATTTTGCTTGCCTATTTTTTCCACTGTTTTTACAATCACTTCGGTCGGATGGGGTTCGTACACCTCGTATCCTTTTCCTGTAACATCACAAAGTACTTGGGCTGTCTGTCGGTTTCGTTGGTATTTTGTTCCAAAGATTCGGTCAATGTTTTTGTTTTTTAAGCTATCTGCTAAAGCTTGCGCCCGTTGTAAGCCCGCGCTAGACAACGGCGTATCGGCACTTTGGTCAAGCCGCTCGGCGTGGCGAACTACATATATTTTTGAGGTATAACAAGCCGACAAACTCAGCCATAAACCCACCATCAACAAACTATTTATTTTCCCTAACTTATTCACGTTTGTACACATTATTGTGGATAACTGTTGATTCCTAAAGGTTGTCTCCCCGCAGTTGTCTAAATCGTTTTCGCGCATCAGCCGCGTAAATACTCGCTGGATACTTTTCAAGCAATTTTTGATACAACTCCATTGATTTGTCTTTGTCCTTGAGTCGATTTTGGTACAAATCGGCCATCATGTAAAGTGCATCATCGCCAAGAATGTCCATTGCATACTTATCCACAATTACCTGCAAGTTTTCCACTGCTTTTACATTATCCCCCATTTTGGCGTAGGTTTTCGCTTTAAGCCACAAGATTTCATCGGCCAATGTATGGTCTTTGTATTTTTTCAACATCTCGTCTAAGCGCCCTAGCGCAAGCTCTGGTTGATTCTGATACAAAAGCAGGTCAATCGACGCATATTCCTTCATCGCGTCTTCTGAGGTATCTAACCCCGTATTATCTTGAATTAATAGACTCAACGAGCCTGCATCGTTGGCAATCTCTCGCGATGTGGCCATTTTCAGGATGTCCAGTAAGGCTTTCGACAATTCAAAATCGCCCGTATAATAGAATTGTCGTGCATTTCTAAGTTTGGCCTCATACCCTAGAGGGGTTTCTTTTTGTGACTTTTCCACTTGGGAGTACAGCAATGTGGATTCCCAAGGTTCATTTTTCAACAAATAAATATCTCCCAAGTCTAATTTACATTTGTCGATAAAATCACTTTCAGCACGTCCAATTTTAACGGCGTCTTGAAGTACCACAATAGCCGAGTCTTTGTCATCCATGTAAAACGCGTACAAATTGGCCATACTGCGCATTGCTTCTAAAGTGCGGTTGTTTTGTCCCAACTCTGATAATAATTTTCGATAATCATCAATCAGTTTACGCACACTTGGCTTTTCAATCGGAAAGGTATTCTTCACTTGTTCTTCTCTAGCCACAATCACCATACGGCGGGCATACGGATACAACTGCCCTTGCGGATATTCTTTGATCAGATAATCGAATGATTGAATGGCTGCGTTGTAGTCTTTGTTTTGCAACGCCAAGTTGCCTAAGTCAAATACTTTTGTTCCGTTGTATTTGAGTCTTCTATCTAGCGCTCTTTCCTGGATGAATGCTTTTCCGAATTGTTTTTTCTGGGTAAAAAACCAAATCAGCATTTCAGCATAGAAAGTTTCATTGGGGTGTCGCTGAATTTTTTCATACAACACTTTCTCAAATTTTGCTTGGTCTTTTTCTTCTTTGAGAAAATCTTGCAAATAGTTTTGAATAACTTCTTTGTTTTGAATGGCCAGTCCCAAACTCAACAATTCTTCAATCATTTGTTCGGTCTTTCCTGTTTGTGCATACAATGACGCCAGCTCCATTTTGAAAATAGTTTCGTTGCCCGCCGCAGCACGCCCTTTCAGTAAGGCCCCTATCGCCGCTTCTGTGTTGTCTATTTCCCGAAACTCATCAGAGAGTTCTTTATACGCATTGATGTCCTTAGAAGGCACTTGTGCTAGGCTTTCATCATATTTCTGCATTGCTTGGGGCATTTGTCCCGTTTGTTCGAGCATTCTTCCCCAATAGAGCGTATATAAATAGCCAAACCGAGCGTCCGATTTTTGCTGGCGTTTGAAAAACTTTTCCGCTTCTTCAAAATCCTTCAATTTAATTGAACAGCTCACATACCTTCTCAGATAAATCTTGTTGAAGTCTTTGCGTAATATTTTTTGATAAAGCGCAACGACTTTATCACACTCTCCTTTTTGAAAATAGGCATCCGCTAAGTCAGCGTCGCTTTGCGCATAAGCCACACTGGTCATTAACCACAAGCCTAGCCCCACGAGTAGTATCCACACCCGATTTGGGGTTATACACACTTTTTCTTTTCCCATTATAAAAACAATAAATATTAATTTTTAAAACTATTAAAGTTAATTAAGGCCGGGGATAAGTGGAAAACAAAACTATTCACAAGTTTTCCACTTTATTCTAAAACGCTTTTGTGAATAAAATATAAGGTTATCCACTTGTTTTTATTTTTTTCCACAACTGAAATTACTGTTTTTCAAGCAAATAAACAATTGTTCACATTTTGGCGTGGATTGTGGATAGTCTTATCAACGATGTGGATGACTATTTGTCCACAAAAATCAGTGTGAAAAACACCTTGAAATGATGTGCAAAACTTGTGTAGATTCCCACACAGTGGATGTGGACAAATAATTCTCCACAATTCAAAAAGGTTATCGACACCCTTATCCCCGGGTTATCCACTAAATTGTGAGAATGAAAACAGTTATCCACAATGTTGTTAACATTTTTTCCGCCAAATGTTCTTTTTTGTGAAAATGACGTTTCACAGAGTAAAACCTACCTACGCTTATTTTGAGTACGTACAAAAAATGCGCCAAGAGGCGCATTAGCTTTTCCACATCGTATGTGAATTGTGAATTATTTTGTGGATAAGTCTATATCTATACCACTCAAGACAAAATTTTTCTTGACTTTGATGACATCAGGATAAAAAAGAATGGGTTCGGCCAATTTTCGGGTTTTAAAATCGCCTGCATCCCACTTCCCATTCTGATTTTCATCTACAATGACCCGAATATTATAGAGGGCTGGTTTCAAGTAACTGAATTGAAAGGATGGTTTTGTGGATGTTTTGACTACCTCGAACTTCTCGTCCAATAACTCTACAATAAAAGGTTGCTTAGCTCCCTTAATTTCTCCTTCTAACATTCCATACTCTTCTTCTTCCATGATGGGAAGTTTAAATATCCGCTCTGGAATGGTGTCATTTTCTACGCTAAAAAAAGTGCTTTTGGGAAGGACAACTTTCAACAACTTACGGGCTGAAATTTGGTGGGCAAGGGTGAGGATGGTTTTATTATTTTCCCATGTATAATCACCAGGCAGTAGTTGTTCGGTTTTAAGACTATCGCTCACCAACTGAATTTGGTTCAACCTAGCCTCTGCTAAGGGTTTATTGAATGTGAGCTTTAAAGTAAATAACCGAGGTTCGATTGGGTCATTGTCTTGGTGACTGACTTTCATATCAAACGGTTCTTTATTGCTATCACTATTTTTCCCTGCATTGCGAGCTTCTCGAAATTTGATTTTTTGAACGTGTTCAAACATAATTCCTACCGAGTCCCGAATCATAATTTTTGCCACTAATGTGTCTTTCCTACTTTTGGTATTGAAGAATTTCAACTCGCTTGGACCGTTTTGAAGGTAGGGAATGGAGTCATTTGGATTATCAAATTTGACCTTATAATCGACAAACCCCTTGTCATAATTGATAGAATAATAATAGGTCCGAGGGATGGTTCCCTTCACTTTTGCGGGGGTAGTATTGGCTAAAAACAGTTTGAGGGAAGCGCCTGAGAATTGCGTAGAATCTTTAATGACGAGGCTATCCCTTAAATAAGCGATTCTCTCTGTCTTCAAATTGTAGGTAAATGAACGGTTTTTGTCATCGAAAGCCACAAGACGATAAAGGTTGGACTGAATATTTTCGATACTAAACCTCCCCGAACTATCCGACCGTGTAAAATACATGGGCTTCATTTTTTCGATATTGAGCGTATCCGAATGTGGGTACAGCCCAACCAAGACATCAAACATGGGCTTGTTGGTAAGCATGTCTTTCACCTCTCCCCTTACGAGGGCAGAGTCGATTCCAATCCCTGTGCTAAATACGAGTCGTAAATTTTTGGCAGGATTTTTTTCGCTAAAATCTTTGATTGCGTCTCCAAATGAAAACGAATATGTCTTGGCTGAATCCAGTGATTTTTTAAAGACAAGGCGAACACTCGTTGGTTTTGCTTTGTATTCATACTCGCCTGGGTCGGGTGTAACCAACAATTTTTGCTGTAGGTTTTCGGCTACAATGTACTCGTCAAATTCAAGTTCAATGGTTTTCCCTTTGTAGTTGGTTTGCTTATTTTCAGGAATACTCTTTATCAACTTTGGCGGAATGGTATCTCGTTTTCCACCCGTTGGAGAAATGGGTTGAGAGCAACCTAGTAGTAAGAAGTAAAAAGCAGCCGTCAGCAGACTGTAAATGCGAAGCGTAATTACTAACTGTTTTATGTTGAAGGAACTCATGTGTTGGGCGAAATTTTTAACAAAAATAAAAAGGGCTTTTGTTAGCCCTTGCAAATTAACATCTTTTAAAATGAGTTTATTGTTTGATGACTTTCTACCAAAAGAAAAGGGAACTTTCAAAGCTCCCCTTTTCTTTTGGTAATCAATAAAAAAATTAGCGTCCTATGTGGATTAATAAAACCGAAACATCTGAAGGACTAACTCCGCTGATTCTGGAGGCTTGCCCCAAGGTGTGCGGTCGAATGGTTTTTAACTTTTGTCGGCCTTCAAAAGAAAGTGCAGGGACTTTGTCATAATCGAAATTGGGGATGATTTCGAGGTCTTCCAATTTGTTCATTTTTTCGACCATTAATCTTTCCTTTTCAATGTAGCTTTCGTATTTCACTTTTATCATGGCCTGTTCTGCCGACTCTTCATTAAAGCCATTTAAAAATGTGGCAAAGCTTTCACTGAGTTTTTTGATGTCTTCGATTTCTACATCAGGCCGTTTTAGCAATTGATACAGGGGCTGTTTTTCTCGAATTGGAGACGTACCTATCTCTGCTAAAATCGGATTTACTTCATTGGGCGTTACTTTTACTTTTTGAAGTTCTTCTAAAATTACCTCGGTATTGGCAATTTTTTCTTGCACACGAACTAAACGTGCTTCGCTGGCCAACCCTATTTTATGCCCTAATGCCGTGAGTCGAATATCGGCATTGTCTTGGCGGAGTAAAGTACGGTACTCTGCTCTTGAGGTAAACATTCGGTAAGGTTCTTCCGTCCCTTTGTTGACGAGGTCATCAATCAATACACCAATGTATGCTTCGGATCTTTTTAAAATAAAAGCATCTAACTCGTGCGCATTTTGGTGCGCATTAATTCCTGCAATGAGTCCTTGACATGCTGCTTCTTCGTACCCTGTCGTTCCGTTGATTTGACCTGCAAAGAATAAATTACCAATCAAATGAGTTTCTAGGGTGAGCTTTAGTTGAGTTGGGGGGAAATAATCATACTCAATGGCGTACCCTGGTCGGAACATTTTTGCATTTTCAAAACCTGGTATAAGTCGAATTGCTTTGTATTGAATATCCTCAGGAAGTGATGTCGAAAAACCGTTGATATACATTTCTACGGTTGACCAGCCTTCGGGTTCTACAAAAATTTGGTGGCTGTCTTTGTCTGCAAAACGATTGATTTTATCTTCTACTGATGGACAATAACGTGGCCCAAGACCTTTAATCCGTCCCGTAAACATGGGTGATTTGTCGAATCCCGTTCTTAAAACGCCATGCACTTTTTCATTGGTATAGGTAATCCAGCAACTCCTTTGATGGGTAAGTGGTGGGGTATCGGTATATGAAAACTTGCTTGGGATTTCATCACCTGGCTGTTCTTCCATCTTTGTGTAGTCCAGTGAACGACCGTCTATGCGGGGTGGCGTACCTGTTTTCATTCTCCCTGACTCGAATCCCAATTGGATAAGTTGTTCGGTTATTCCAGTGGCAGCCTTCTCCCCCACCCTACCTCCTCCAAATTGTTTTTCGCCAATATGGATTAATCCGTTTAAGAATGTGCCGTTGGTTAGCACCACTGCCTTGGCGGTAATTTCCACACCGAGCGAAGTTTTTACCCCAACAGCCCTGTTATCTTTTACAATAATTTCTTTCGCTGTGTCTTGCCAGATGTCCACGTTTGGGGTTTGTTCTAATGTCATTCGCCATTCTTCCGCAAAACGCATACGGTCACTTTGGCATCTTGGCGACCACATTGCGGGACCTTTTGAGCGATTCAACATTCGGAATTGAATCATTGTTTTATCGCTAATTATTCCTGACTGTCCTCCAAGTGCATCAATTTCTCGTACAATTTGCCCTTTCGCTACGCCGCCCATTGCTGGGTTGCACGACATCTGGGCAATCGTGTGCATATTCATTGTGATGAGTAAAACGTGGGAGCCCATGTTTGCCGCCGCCGCCGCTGCCTCACAACCTGCGTGCCCCGCTCCTACTACAATCACGTCGTATTCTGGAAACATAAAGTTTTTGTTTAATTAATCAAATGTCGTGAAAATGTACTGTTTTGTGGAAAATTTAAAAATGTTTCACATGAAACATTTTTGTAAAGAGTCAGATTTAAGACTTCGGGAAGGTCGCAATGTATGTATCTTCCTTTTGTCTCATTACTAATTCGTCTTCATCTTCGTGGTCGTCATACCCTACTAAATGAAGAATACCGTGAGCAAGTACCCGTAACAATTCTTCTTTGAAAGTTTTTGATAATTCTTCGGCATTCTCTTTTACTCTGTCGATGCTGATAAAAATATCGCCTTCGACAATCCCTTCTATTTCTTCTGAATTATCAAAAGTGATAATATCTGTATAAAAATCATGATTAAGATATTGCTGATTTACGCTGAGCAAGTATTCGTCAGAACAAAAAATGTAATTTAATTGGTTCAGTTCAAACCCTTCGGACTCAATGATGTCTTTGAGCCACGTCTTTGTTTTACGCGGATTAGGAATTTTAAAATCCACGTCTTCGTTGAAAAATTGAATCATTGGGAGGATTGAGTATTGGTCGTAGTTCTACTAAAATATGCCCGATAATAACCAGATTTTGCCTGTAAATTGCTGAAAACCAGAGTATTTTGTTGCTACAATGGCTGGTTTTCCTAGACATTTGGGCAAAAATGAATAGCTAAAGCGGGGGGCTAAAACACTAAAAATGTAGAGTAAAAGTAGCCTTACTTCCTCTAAATTAATGAGTTAGCTTCTAATAATATGAGGCAAAATTAAGGAAGAATAAGGGAAGTATCAAAAGAGTTGTTTCCACGTCCCTTTGATTCTGTTGTATTTGAGGGTGCTCGGAAGCGCTTTCCACCAATATTTATTGATGGTCACGGCAAAAGATGGTTGCATGTAACAATTGATAGCACAACCCTCGCAAGCAGGAAGACGGCCTTCTAGTGCGACTAGATTTTGAACTTCGTCTGAGAGGTATAGCTCATATAAATTATTCTCAATCGCAAATTCTTTCAGCCCTAAATGATAACAGGGGAGCACGAGTTTGTTTTCTGGTGAAATGACGATGGTGGTACTACCTGCAAGGCAAATGGGGGAATCTGTGTGGTTTCCGCCATCAAGACGTAACTGAATGAAGGCATCATTGAGATAGACATTGCTTTTTTTTCCCCACTGCCTAAGCTGCTGTAATGCCGCTGGAGAGAGCTGTGAGCCCACTTTATTGTACTCAAAGACGGGATTTAGGATAAGTACAAGGCCGTGAGGTTTGCATATTTCTTGCCAAACCTTTTTTATCTGGTGAATATTCGACTCAAAAACGGTAAAAAGTATGTCTGGACGCTCTCCCAACGACTTTGCTATTTGGATAGACTCCATGACTTTGTCGAAACATTTTACCCCTCTGGACAAATCATGCTCTTCTGGTTCGGGAGAATCAAGGGAAAAATGAAGCATGTCAACCAACCCCCGAAGGCGATTGGCATATTTGGGGTAAAGCAAACAGTTGGTCGTAATGGTAGTCAAAAGACCCAGTCGTTTACATTCTTTTAACAGCTCATCAAGCTGACGATGTAATAATGGTTCTCCCCCTGTGAAATCAACGACTTTCACCCCTAACTGTTTTAGGGCAGCGAGATTGGCTTTGGCTTCTTCGAGGGTTATGTATGGCGAAGGGCGTTCCCAAATGTCACAAAAACTACAAGCGGCGTTACAGCGATACGTCACATAGTAATTACATAAGACAGGGTGGGATACAAGACGCATAGGGGATAAAAAAACTTTCTGGAAAGTATGAAGCTTTCCAGAAAGTGGGAATTTATTGAAGCATTCGTAGTAAACTCGCAAGCTTATCTTTTAAGTCTTTGCGATCGACGATAAAATCTAGGAAGCCGTGTTCTAAGACAAATTCTGCACTTTGAAAACCTTTGGGTAAGTCCTTACCAATGGTTTCGCGAATAACGCGTGGCCCCGCAAACCCAATAAGCGCGCCAGGTTCGGCAATATTAAAATCACCTAACATGGCATAGGATGCCGTAACACCACCAGTGGTGGGATCTGTAAGTAAAGATATATACGGAATTTGTGCCTCCGACAAGAGCGCAAGCTTGGCCGAAGTTTTAGCCATTTGCATTAACGAATAGCCTGCTTCCATCATTCGTGCGCCACCAGAGCGAGAAATCATCAAAAACGGCATTTTGTTTTGCAATGCGTGGTCAATCCCTCTGGCTATCTTCTCCCCTACTACTGACCCCATAGAACCACCAATAAAGTTGAAATCCATGCAACTTACCACAATGTCGAGCTCATCCATTTTACCATAAGCGGTACGGACGGCATCTTTTAATCCTGTTTTCTTTACGGTGTCACGGATACGATCGGGATACTTCTTTGTATCTTCAAAATTGAGAGGATCTCCCGATAGCATATTAGCATCAAGTTCGGTGTATTCTGCATTGTCAAAAAGAACAGAGAAATAGGCTTCCGAACCAATTTTTTCGTGATAATTACATTTTACGCACGTATAAGCATTGACTTTATGTTCGCGAGTGTGCATAACATGCTTGCAGCTAGGGCACTGATACCAAAGCCCATCAGGAGCTTCGCGTTTCATTTCGGTGGGCGTCTGAATGCCCCTTTCTTTTCTAGTAAACCAAGACATGAGTTAGATTCGAGTTTTGATTTGTGTACTTTGAGTTTAGATAAGACGCTGATAATCAAACTCAATAGCGTTTTGAGCCTTTTAAAGGCCGCGCCAAAGATACGTAAGAAATCAATCTATGTGTCAAAGTGATAGATAATACTTACGTTTTGACTCAGGAAAACGTTCAATGGCGTACCGTAATGCGGTTCGAGGCATTTGTTTGGTATGGGTGTCTAAAAACTCTTCCAAGACAAGTTCGTCGCGTTTTCCTACCTCGCGCAACATCCAGCCCACTGCTTTGTGGATAAGGTCGTGAGAATGAGTCAATAGAAGTTCTGCGATACGTAAGGTGTCACTAAATTGATTGTGTTTGATAAAGTACCAAGTGGAGACCATTGCCACGCGTTGCGCCCAAAGATGAGGGCGTTGCGCCAAGTCATAGAGAATGTTGCGGTCTTGTTTCAATAAATAAGCACCAACAATATCGCGGCAGGTGACATCTACCAAATCCCAATTGTTGATGTAATCAAGATGCGAAAGGTAAAAATCAAAAATTTGCTTCTGAGCAGCGGGATCCTTTTTTGATTTCTGAAAATGCTTCATTAATCCAATCAAAGACGCCATTCTGATTTCATGGTAAGGGCTACTAAGTAGCGCTTGCCATTCTAAAATAGATAGGTAGGCATATTTGGCGACTACAGACCGTATTTCGGGCATGGTAATGCCTAAAAACAAATCTCCTTCTCCATATTGGCCTTTTCCTGTTTTAAAAAAGCGCGAAAGAAAGGCAGCCTTTTCGGGGCTGCCTAGGGAGTATAACTCTTTTTGAATCGAATCAATTCCTGTCATCTTATCTTTTGTGCTTGTCTAAAACAATCTGAATGAACACTTCGTCAGGTGAATTAGGTTTCTGGAATAAAACAACGTTTTGACGCAAGAAAGCAGGTTTGTCGAGTTCTTTCTCCGAATATTTTCCATACGAAATATCGTGTACAAGACGGCGTAAAATCTCGGGGTCTTCTTGGGGCTCCTCGGGCGTTTTTTCAACTACTGGAGGTTGTGGTGGTTTCACAGGCTCCTCAAAAACAGGTTTTGGAGGCTGCGGCACTTCTACTTTTGGCGGTTCTTGTACAGGCTTTGTTACCTCAATCTTTGCCTCAGTTACCTCTGGTTTTTGCGGAGAAACGGAGATGGGCGAATTGCTAGTGGTAGCAGTCGATTGTCTAGGATTATACTCTGTCTTCCGCTCTGGAGCAGGTGGTAACGTGTTGTTTCTTTGGAGGGTGTCCGAAACCGATGGTAGTTGAACGGGCTCTTTTCGCTGCTTTACACTGGTGTCATAATTAAACGGCAAGTGGGAGTCTTCAAAACCCGCCGCAATGACTGTCACCAACAACTGATCACCAAGGGCATCATCAAAAATAATACCCACTTTACACATATCTGCTTCGTCTCCGATGAGTCCTTCGATGTAGTCAGTAATAATCATTTGCTCATCGAGCGTGGCCATGTGTTCTTCTTGCGTACTTGAAGCAAGCGTCACAAGGATACGTTTGGCTCCACGAATGTCACGGTTGTTGAGAAGCGGAGAGTTAAGCGCCGCTTCAATCGCCAATTCAGCCCGATGCTCACCCGATGAAACCGCCGAACTCATCACAGATGTACCAGCACCTTGAAGTACTTTTTTGACGTCCATAAAATCGGAGTTGACACTTCCGTGGACGGTGATAATTTCTGCGATACTTTTTACGGCGTTTGAAAGAACGTTATCAGCGTGCTCGTATGCACGGAGAATCGGTAATTTTCCGTATAGCTTGGCCAATTCGTCGTTAAGAATCACCAGCACAGTGTCGCAATGCTCTTTGAGAGCATTGATACCATCAATGGCTTGATTTTTCTTAATACGGCCTTCGTGGCTATAGGGAGCTGTCACAACCGCAACGGTTAGCATCCCCATTTCCTTGGCCACCTTTGCAATGACAGGAGCAGCACCCGTTCCTGTTCCTCCCCCCATACCAGCGGTAATAAAAACCATCTGGGTAGGAGGTTGCATCAATTGACGAATATATTCAATACTCTCTTCTGCAGCGCTGCGGCCAGTAGCAGAATCAGTTCCTGCTCCTAAGCCTTTGAGACTATCGGCTCCTAATTGAATTTTGTTATTGATAGGACTACGCATCAACGCCTGCTTGTCGGTATTACATACCACAAACACCACATCTTTGATGCCTTTTTTATACATGTGGTTGACGGCATTGCTACCTCCCCCCCCTACACCAATTACTTTGATGATAGGGGCATCGTCTAAGTGGGTTGACTCTTCCATAACAAACTCGTAGTCGTGCTCAAAAACGTTTTTTCGTGCAAAAACCATATTTTCTTAAAAATAAACAAACTAGGTAGGGATATTTTGGCCTTTATTAATAATCGTCGTGTCCTTTGATGTCATCTTGGGTAAGACCTTTCCAAATAAAGGTACTTATTTCTTTGATGGTTGATTCCTGAGACGTGCTTTTACGAAAACCAGGGATAGACCAACTGCTGCTTGGTTTTTTTTGCTCTGGCTCAGGAGTAACCGTTGTTTTTTCGATTCGTTTATCGAGTGGTTTTACACTAGACCAGGCCAAGCCCAGGGCTGTAGTGTAAGATGGATCAGTGATAAGCGAATCGAGTGCGCTATTGCTTCGTTCGAGGTTTTTTGGCGAGCCAATCTGAACGTACATTCCTGTGATTTCCCGAAAAATGCTCTCAATCCCCTTAATTTTTGACGTTCCTCCCGTCAATATGATACCAGCACGTAATTTGTGCTCATATCCTGCTTTTTTGATTTCAGCCAGTACCAAAGCCGCGATTTCACGCAATCGTGCCCGGGCAATCAAGACGACGTTGCGCGCCACAATTTCAATGGGTGGAATGCCTTCGGCAGTTGGAATCACCAACAAGGTATTTAGCGAGCAATTTTTTGGGTTGGTTTCACCAAGGAATATTTTGGCTTCTTCAGCGCTTTCGTGGGTAAGATGGCAACCCTCACGAATATCGTTCGTGATATGATTACCCCCAAAAGGTAGCACTACAGTATGACATAATAACCCATCGTGATAAATGGCGATGTCGGTGGTTCCGCCGCCAATATCAACAAGTACAACCCCTAGGCTTTTGTGGTCTTCGGAAAGAATAGCCAAGCCAGAAGCCAGTGGAGAAGCCGAAAAACCATCTTCTTCATTGACCGAAAGGTTCGCTTTTTGTAACGAATCTTTGATTTGGTGCAACGCCGATTTTTTTGCGGTAATGATTTTAAAATCACCGCTTAATTTAAGCCCAGTATGCCCAACAGGGTCAATAATTTCGTGCTGTTCTCCAACCGAAAATTTGAGAGGGAGCAAGTGAATGATTTGATTCGTATCAGAATCAAACGTTTGCTGCATGGTTTCAAACAATGATTTTACATCTCTTCCTTGCACACCAACGGCATGGCAGGCCACAGAGCCTGTTTCTGAGGTTGTTGCTAAGTGTGTCCCACTTACATTGACAGATGCGAATAGGTTATGAGATAACAAATCAATGCGATCCGCTTTTTTTGCTGCCATTTCAAGCGCTTGACGAATGGCTTCTTTGGTTTTAATAGGGTTATTGATGTTCCCACGGTGAACACCTTCATTGCGGGCTGACCCCATCCCTATCACCTGAAGCATCGTATGGTTGCTTAGCTTTTTTGGTTTTGCTAAAACCGCAGCTACTTTGGTGCTACCAATGTCTATTCCTAAATAAATTTCGTGTTCTGACATGATGTGCTAAGGCTTTAATAAAAACTTATATATGTACTATTGATAGGGTAGTGATGAACAGAAAAGGGTTATTCACACACTATCTGATTTTTAAATTTGACACTTACTCGATGGTATTTTTCCCAACCACTGATGGGGAGGATGGTCTTGTAAAAGACCTTTAACTTCTCAAATTTGACGTCTGCGTCCTCTGGAAAACCAAAATCAATTTGGTGTTGGCCCACTTGTGGGGTCAATGTTAGTTCTCCGTCTTCTGCCACAATGACTTCGGTTACTTGAGACTTCCAAAAAGAATTTTGCTGTAGCTGTTTTAAAAAATCTATCAGCTGTTCTCCTTTGGGAGATTTGATGGCTTTGGTATTTTTAAAAAAATCTCCTGAAAGAATAACCGTACGAGCGGCAAATCGTCCAGAAAGAGGAATAATATCCCCAGATTCCGTTAAGTACCCCCCTGATTCGGCCGTTATTGGTTGAGTTGCTTCGTTAAAGCTACCCATTATTCGACCGATGGGGCGTTGCTGTTCGATTGCTACGACCAAATTTCCTGATAAATCTCGAAAAACGTCACATTTTTTTATCAAACGGTTTTTTAGGACTCTTTTTTCGAGCCCTTTAAAGTTAATATCCGAAAAATTCATCCCTTCAACCACATCAACTCCTTTCACAGTGAGTAGGTCTTTGATGTCTTGTTCGCTAAAAAATGGATACTCTGCTTTGTTATCGAGCCTCACCACGACGCTTTTACATCGTTTATTATTTTGTTGATACTCAACGTAAAAAAACATTGCACCAACGACTAATACCCCTAAAATGATCCAAATCCAGCGTTTCATGGTCGTTAAGTTGTTTGCAACACGTCTTTGATGGGTAAAATGTACCGATCAATATCCCCTGCTCCAATGGTTGTTACAACATCACATGTTTGTTGTTTAAGTACATCTATTAACTCCGACTTCAAACATTGTACTTTGTCACATGTTATCTTTTGGAATATTA
Source organism: Runella defluvii (assembly GCF_014195535.1). GTDB lineage: Bacteria > Bacteroidota > Bacteroidia > Cytophagales > Spirosomataceae > Runella > Runella defluvii. Next base: position 34,719 of record NZ_JACIBY010000015.1, read on the forward strand.
AATCGGAGCTTACGCCTTCGATTGGTAGCTCACGAGCGGGATAAATATCCAATAAGATAACACGGTCTGCCAACGATAAACTTTCGGCAAACTCGTCGGCAAAATCACGCGTACGGCTGAACAAATGCGGTTGAAAAATAGCCGTTACGTGCCGATCGGGGTAAAGCGCCTTGGCTGATGACAAAAATGCTTTTACCTCTGCTGGGTGATGGGCATAATCATCAATTAAGACTTTGGTGTCGGTTTTGAGGTAATATTCAAAACGTCGTTTTACACCTCCAAACGATGCGATGGCTGCACGAATTTGGTCGTCCGAAAGACCTATTTCCAAACCTACGGCGATGGCAGCAATGGCATTTTCAACATTGTGAAAACCAGGAACTTTGAGCGTTAGGTCTTTGATGATTCCGTTTGGATGTACAGCATCAAAGAGGAAACAAGCATTTTCGATACGCACGTTTTCGGCGTGGTAGTCGCCTTCGTCGATAGAATACTCAAAAACCTTGGCTTGAGTCTTTTCGGCTAATTGTAGCCCTTTGCGCATAAACAAGCGCCCTTGGGGCTTTATCTGACTTACATAAGCCGAAAAAGAAGCGAGTACCGAGTCGTGAGTGCCGTAAATATCCAAATGGTCGGCATCAGTGGAAGTAACTATCGCAATTTCGGGAAAAAGGGTCAAAAACGACCGATCAAATTCGTCGGCTTCGACAACACATGGTACGTTTTTTAATTCGCCTGTTGGTTCATTTAGCAACATATTGGTACCATAATTTTGCGTGATTCCACCCAAAAAAGCGGCACAATTGATGCCCGAATGCCGCAAAATATGCGCTGTCATTGAAGAGGTCGTCGTTTTACCGTGGGTTCCCGCTACCCCAATCGTAAACATTCCACCCGCGATTAAACCCAAAACCTGAGAACGCTTTTGAAGGATAAACCCGTGCTGTTTAAGATAATTATACTCCGAATGATCGGCTGGTATAGCAGGGGTAAATACAACCAATGTTTGAGCGGTGTCCTTCAAAAAATCCGCAGGAATGCGCGCAATATCGTCGTCGAAATGAACCGAAATTCCTTCTTCTTCCAAGGTGTTGGTAAGGGCAGTCGCAGTGCGGTCATAACCAGCTACTGCAAAGCCGTTGATGTTGAACCAACGCGCCAATGCACTCATACCAATGCCACCGATGCCAAGAAAGTAGATATATTTGAAAGGTTGAATATTCATTTTAAATCAGACTTAGTACGGTTTCTGCAATTTCTTTTGCCGCGTTAGGTTTTGCTAGTTTCTTGATATGTTTGCTTAATTCTTGCTGTTTATCGACATCCTGTAACAACCGCAACGTGGTTTGAACAAGTTCGTCTTTGGCGTCTTTGTCCTTCACCAAAAGTGCCGCGTTTTGTTCGACCAAGCTCATCGCATTTTTGGTTTGATGGTCCTCGGATGCGTAAGGGAAAGGAACCAAAATAGCTGGTTTCTCAACCAAACATAATTCTGATACCGACAAGGCCCCAGCCCTAGATACCACTACGTCGGCAAGGGCATAGGCCAAGTCCATTTCATAGATAAAATCAAAAGCCTGAGCATAGGGCGTTTTTAGGGCCTCTACTGCCGCTTTTGCGCGTTCTGCATAAGGCTTTCCTGTTTGCCAAAGCACTTGGTAGCCCGAATCTATGATCATTTTCAAGCCAGCTTCGATGCTTTCATTGATGGTTTTTGCTCCCAAACTTCCCCCAATGACGAGTAATGTCTTGTGGTTAGGTTGCAACCCAAAACGCTCATAGGCTAATTCGCGTTTATTGGTACTATTCACTATGTCGTTCCTAACGGGATTGCCTGTTAGTTTGAGCTTATTTTTTGGAAAGAAAGCCTCCATGTTGGGGTACGCTACACAAATGGCTTTGGCACGTTTTGCCAAGAGTTTATTGGTAACTCCTGCGTACGAATTCTGCTCCTGAATAAGCGTCGGAATGCCCATCAAGGAAGCAACCATTAACAATGGCCCACTGGCAAACCCTCCCACGCCAATGGCAATGTCGGGCTGAAAGCTTTTGATAATGCTTCTGGCTTTCAACAAACTACGCGTTAGTTTGAAAGGAAACGAAAGATTATCGGCCGAAAGCTCGCGCTTTATGCCCGAAATAGGCAGGCCAATGATTTCATAACCTGCTTTGGGCACTTTTTCCATTTCCATCTTTCCCAATGCTCCCACAAACAAAATCTGTATGGTAGGATCAATGGCTTTTAGGGAATTGGCAATGGCGATGGCAGGGTAAATATGCCCTCCAGTACCTCCTCCGCTTATGATTACTTTCTTCATAGGTTTTCTTAAATAGCACTTTCGTCTGTTTCTCCTCTGCTTACACTGAGGATGATTCCGACCGAGATACAGGTAAAGAATACAGATGTTCCTCCCATACTGAGAAGAGGTAGTGGTTGGCCAGTGACTGGGAAGGCTCCCACGGCAACAGCCATATTAGTAAATGCTTGTAAACCAATACTTAATGTGAGCCCTGCAGACAATAGCCCGCCGAAGGCTCGATTAGTACCTCCAATATTTTGGACGCCCCTCACGAGTAAAATGGCGTAGAGGAACATGATAAAAACCCCGCCGACAAGCCCATATTCTTCGATGATAATGGCATAAATAAAGTCAGAATAAGCTTGGGTAAGGTAATTGCGCTGGTGACTGTTGCCAAGCCCTTGGCCAAAAGTTCCCCCGTTGGCGATGGCAATAAACCCTTGTTTTGCTTGGTATTCGTCATTGTCGAGGAAACGCTCAATACGCCCAATCGCTGTTTCAAGCCGTTGACCAGCAACAAGTCCGAGTCCACCAGTGATGCCGATGGCAACAATCATGGCCATCAGATATTTACCAGGAACTCGTCCGATATAGAACATTAAAAAACAAGATAGCCCAAGCAAAACGGCAGTGGAGGTACTGGTAAGGGCAATGAAAAAACAAATAATCCCTACCCACAAAATCATTTTACCAAAAACTTGCCAACTGTATTCCACGCGCTGGCGTTTGGCGAGCATCGCAGCGAGGTTCGCAATAAGGGCTAAACGGGCAAAATCGGCTGGCTGGACAGTAAAACCTGTTCCAGGAATGGCCAACCAACGCGTCGCGCCGTTGATGGTAACCCCTGCTACTTTTACCAAAATCAACAAAGGAATGGAAATGAGAAGTGCCGCTCGCGAAAGGCGAGAAAAGTAGGTGTAATTGACGCGGTGAACCCACCACATCACGAACAACCCCATGCTGGTATAAAAAATGTGTTTAAACAAAAATGTTTCTGGATACCCACCCCCACGTTGGTAAGCGAGTGTACCCGTAGCGCTGTAAACAATCAATAAGCTCACAAGCGACAAAATGGCGACAATGACCCAAATGACGACGTCGCCTTTGAGGTTTCTACTCAACCAATTTTTGATATTGTCCCAATGCTCTAATGTAGAAGGGCGAATCGTCCCCGTGTTCATCTCGTTCTTGTTCATCTTTCTAAATGTGAGTTAGGAAATAAAACTTCGTACAGTCGCTTTGAACTGTTCACCACGGTCTTCGTAGTTGTTAAACAAATCAAAACTAGCGCATGCTGGAGATAGAAGGGCGACGTCATTTGGTTGACCAAACGACAAGGCATACTGCACCGCTTCTTTAACGTCCTGTGTCTCAATGACTACGGGGACGATAGAAGCGAAAAACGAGAGAAGTTTGCTGTTATCTTTGCCCAGACAGATAAGGGCTTTTACTTTTTGGCGTACCAAAGGTTCGATTTGGGTATAATCGTTGCCTTTGTCAAGTCCGCCAGCTATCCAAATTATAGGGGTATCAAAGCTATTTAACGCATAAAAAACGGAATCGACGTTGGTGGCCTTCGAATCATTAACGAAACTGATTCCGTTGATTTCGGCTACGGGTTCCAAGCGGTGGGCCGCATTTTGGAATGTCAGCAATCCATTCTTGATTTGCTCATCGGTCAATCCTACCGCCATAGACGCCAAGGTTGCGGCCATCGCGTTTATAGCATTGTGAGGTCCTTTGATGGGCAACTCGTTTGCGTTTATATCAAAAGTACGTGTATTGCGAGTGAGATGCAAAATTCCTTCTTGAAAAAAACCGCCATTCTTTTCTTTTTTCAAGAAAGAAATAGGTAAGTGGTTGACATTGAATGATTTCTTGCCAAGTTCGAGGGCAATAGGTTCGTTGTCAATGAAATAAATGAAATCGTCGCTTGCTTCGAGATTTTGTAACAAACGAAATTTTGAATCGACGTACTTTTGGAAAGTATATTCGTAGCGGTCGAGGTGATCGGGCGTAATGTTGAGTAAAACCGCGACATCGGCTTTGAACTCGTACATGTTGTCCAACTGAAAGCTGCTAAGTTCGAGCACAAACCAGTCGAAGGTATCGTCGATGACTTGTTTGGCGAAACTCTCACCGATATTTCCTGCTAATCCAACATTGATGCCTGCTGATTTAAGAAGGTGATAAATCAATAAAGTCGTGGTGGTTTTACCATTGCTGCCCGTAATCGCAATTTTTTTCGCTTTTGTATAACGTGATGCAAACTCAATTTCAGAAATAACGGGTGTGCCTTGTTCATATAATTTTTTAATCAATAGCACTTTGTCAGGAATACCTGGACTTTTTATCACTTCTTTTGCCGAAAGAATAATAGTTTCGGTATGTTTACCTTCTTCAAATGGTATATTGTTCGCAGCCAAAATACCCCGATATTCCTCGGTAAGGGAGCCCTTATCCGATAAAAATACGTCAAAACCTTTGGCTTGAGCCAATAAGGCCGCGCCAACGCCACTTTCGCCGCCACCTAAGACGACGATTCTGAACGAATCTTGGGGGTTCATCAATAAAAATGTAAGAGGTAAAGCAAAGAATGAAAACTCAACCCAAATTAAGGCTTTTTTATAGGAAATTGCAAAGAAATAAAAACGACTAATCTTTAAAAAAAACCTTAAATATGCTTAATATCGAACCCCAAAAAAACACGTTTCTCACTGATATGCCACGAATTATAGACCTTTCCAAACCAATTCGCTTTAATGCCGAAGACCCTTGGTTTATGCGGGTAAAAATTAAACATAAACCTCATAAAGCCGCTCGGTGGCTCATTCGCTTTCTGGGTTTGCCTTTCCGACTGTTCCCCAAGGATTTTGTAGGCTGGGCAGATGACACTATTAAACATATGGGAGTTCATGCAACTACGCATCTTGATGCGCCTTGGCATTATTACCCAACCGTGGCGGGGCAGCCTGCCAAAACCATTGATGAAATACCATTGGAATGGTGCTACGGCGACGGAGTGGTTATTGATATGACTCACAAAGCAGATTTTGAGGTCATTACATTACAGGATATACAAGAAAATTTGCAAAAAATGGGCGTTCGCTTACAAGCAGGAATGATTGTACTCATCCGAACAGGGCGCGATAAATTCAACGGAACGAAGCAATTTGCGGATGTAGGAACGGGCATGAGCAAAGAGGCGACCGAATGGCTTATTGACCAAGGAATCAAAGTAATGGGTATTGACCAATGGGGTTGGGATTTACCCATGCGTTATATGATTCAGAAAGCAAAAGAATCGGGCAATCGTGATTTGTTTTGGCAAGCTCACCTTGTGGGACGTGAAAAGGAGTATTGCCACATTGAGCAATTGGTCAACTTGGGCACATTGCCGCCAACGGGCTTTAAAGTATGCGTTTTTCCGCTCAAAATTGTGGGGGCATCGGCCGCCCCCGCGCGTGTCGTGGCAATTTTAAACGAATAACTATTTTTTCTTGACCTCCTCGGGTTTGGGGGCGCTTTGACCCACTTTGACAAACTCAGCAATTTGTTGCTCGGTAATGCCTGTGGTGATTTCTAACGCAGCATTGGCTTGTTTCAAAGCGCTCACACCTGCTTCAGTTACGCTGGTTTTCCAAAGGTGAAGGCTGGTCAATTTTTTAGCAGCTGCGAGTTCTTTAAGTCCTTGGTCGGTGATTTTTGTGCCGACCAAATTGAGGTACGTTAGACGAGATAAGTCTTTGATTTTTTGAAGTAAAGCGTCTGAAATAGCGGTATTTTCAAGGTGTAATTTTTGCAAATTTTTGAGTTGGCTGAGGGTGCTTGTGGCTTGGTCGGTGATGCGGGTATTGTTTAATTTTAACCAAACGATTTGTTCGCTAAGAGGTTCCAAAAGCGCAAGTTGGCTATCTGTTAGACCGCTGGCGTTGACGGCGTTGATGTCTAACAAATGGCTGCCTGTAGCAATGGGCGTAACCAAAACGCCTACTTTTTTGAGGGCTTCGATGTCGTTGGCATTGGGAGCGGACACGTTAAGAGACGCTAATTCATCTTTTTGGCTAGAAGAAGACGCACTACCTTCGGCAGACTGCGGTTTGCTGAGGGCTGCCAACGCGGGTTTAACGGCGTCGGTTGTTTTGAGTTCTGCCACTTTTTTGTCAACGGGTGCACCTTGGTCAATCCACCAAGATAAAATAGCCACTTGCCCTTCCGAAAGTTGGGTTTTTCCTTTGGGGGGCATGTGGTTTTCGTCTTCTAGTGGGAGCAAACAGCGCTTAATGAGTTCACTTTCGTCGGATTTCCCTGCAATAAAAGCTGGGCCATTTTCTCCCCCTTTTTTCAATAATTCTATTTCATCCATTCGCAAATCGCCCTTGGATTTTTTTGCGTTATGGCACTGAACACACCTTGCTTTTAGAATAGGGTTGACAATGTCTTGATAGACCAAGGCATTGTTGACGTCGGCGATGGGCTTAATTTCATCGCCCCCTTTTTCAGTTTTGGGTTCCATGCCCGCCCACGCCCGAAAAGGTTCGGGCGTTTCTTGGGTGAGATAGCCTTCCCCGTGCGTCAGAGAACCGCCATGATGCCCTGCGACCATTGTAAAAAGACCGCCTATTGCCAAGGCAGGAAGGTACAAAAGACCGCCAAATTTGAATTTTTGAAACAACAAATCGGTCTTAGAAACCCACGCAACCCACGAAGCAACGGCCACCCAAATCCCTTGCCATTTGTGTTCTTCGAGCAGTTCGGTTTCATAGCCTCCGCCCAACGACAACAAATAGCCCGCAATGCAAGATGCCGTAGCTCCAATGGCTGACCAAAACAAAATAAATGAAATCGTCGAGTCTTTTACTTCTACCTTATTGGTCAAGCGCCCCAGTTCGAGCAGCCCCGCTAGGAGTAAAAATCCAATGGGTAAGTGTACCAATACAGGGTGAAAACGTCCAATAAAAGCGGCCCAATCGGAAGAAGCTTGTAACAAAATCATGGTTTGATGGCGACGATGGAGTGAATGTCTAATTTGCTTATGGTAAAGGTAATTTCTCCGTTTTTATACGCAAACGGAATCGGCTTATTTTCGGGTTGAAGCGTTACTTGTTTGGGGCGCAAGGGCGCTTTTACGGCTATTTTTAAGTTCAATAACGGTGGAATTTCGTCACTAGCATGAATGGCTTTGTTGGCGTGGTTGCCTGCCATATTGATGAGGTTTACGTAAGTGGTTCCTTGTTTTTGGTTGAGGGCTACGTTTACGTACTTTGAGCCACTCACGGTCACTTGGGGTTGAAACAATTGTTTGGCCAATGTACCTAAAAAGTCTCTTCCGACGTAGGTTTCGCGCTTAAAATGTTGTTCTCCAAAATTAAAATAAACGCCCGCGATTTTTCCCTTGCCAAATGAAGCAATGGATGCAACAGGGCCTTCTCCAAAACGGAGGTCGCCTCCCGAAAACCACTGTCCAAACGTCTGAGTACCTGAAAGTGGCTCAAAAGGTCGAAACGCCGCTTTGGTGCCCGTCAGAAGTTGGCCAAATCCCCAATTAGAAATGGTTTGGGTGGAAGCCCCAAGACGAACGCCCAGTGGGGCTTCAAACAATTTGACGGTTTCACTGCCAATAACGATCAAATTTCCACCTTGGCGCACGTACTCAATTAACTCCTCTTTGAGGGTTTCGTCGATTTTTTTCCATTCAGGAATGACGATAAGCGGATAGGCTTGCGTACGGCCACGGAGGTGATGTTCTTGTAAAATTTCGGTGGGTAATTGGCTGTATAGTAGTGCATTGAGGGTGCCAATCATGGGTTGTTGTTTGCCATCTCCAGTGTTATAAACAGTCGTTAGCTGACTTTTGTACCCCACGTTGGAGTAAAGCAAGGCCACCTGCGGGATGGGCTTGCTTTGCTGGGTAAAAGGCTGCCGTTGGCGGCAAAACTTTGCCAAATCGCTCATAGTTTGGTACGAAAAAGTAGGCAGACTTCCGTCTCGCTCTTGAGTCCAATAGGCTTGAAAACCGCCTCCCATCGAAATCACTTGGGCGGCTTCTTGCGAAAGTTGAATGGCGTTTTTGGGTGATTTTACTTGGTCTTCCCATCCGTACCCAAAACTCCACGACATCAAGTCCCAGGGTTTGCCCTGAGGCGCTAGGCAACGCGCTTGGAAAGCCGATTGGTTGGCACCGTTGAGGGGTTCGGTATCGCCCGACAAAAAATCGACGTTGATGTCCACTTTTTCGGGCATCATGGCCGAAAAAGACCAATTGCTTGCTACCTGAAAACGAGGATTGTAAGCGTGGAGCGCATCGGTGTATTTGCGGACGTACCGACGGAAGGCATCGCGGTGAAATTCCAGCCACTTGTCGTAATGCGGGTCGGTTTTTTTGCGGGGAATGTCTTGGATGCCTGTGATAAACCGAAACTCGTCGATAGCAGCTTGGCAATAATCGGGGTTGGTTGCCCAGCAGTCGCCATCGACCCATACTCCGTTGACGCCATAATCGCAGATTTCTTTTAACTGTGGAATGAGCAAACTATCGGCGTAAGCGCTCCAGAGCGAGGCTTTTTGGCGGTCTGGTTTGCCTTCTGAATCAATCCGCGACCAATTGGGATGGTGTTTGACGGCTTCGTCGTCCCATACACCTGAATAATGAACGTACAATGCCACGCCTCGGCGCAGGGTAACTTCTCGAAAGAGTTTTAAGATGTCTTTTTCGACCCGTTTGGGCGCGTTTCCCACCTTGGTCGGGTAGCTCGTCACCCCTGAGTGCCCCTTGCAATCTACTTGAATAAAATCGGGCTTTACTTTTGTTAAAAGGGAGTCTATCATCTTATCGGTGAGGGTTTTACCGATGAGTGTGTCTTGCAAGGTGGCATGAAAATCAAAATGCAAGCCGAAATAACTTTCGGAGCGGCGCAAAGGTGTTTGGGCAAGGGCCGTACAGGAAAGCAGCCCGAATAGGAGGATGTATAACCGTTTCATGGAAAAGGGAATTTAGTACCCATACTACCAAAGACAAGGAGTAGGCTATTCTCTTGTATCAGTTTCTGGCATCAGATTAAACGCATTAAAAAAATAGCCTCGGAGAGGCAAAACCTTTGTAGAAAAAGTAAACAAACCCCTCCCTAAAGCAGCCCCATCGGGGTGGCTAATTATTTCTTTCTACGAAGATTTAGCTCCTCTGGAGCAATAAATAGTCACTTTTTATTTTTAATGCGTTCAACCTGAACAAAAAAACATTCGCTGGACGGAGTTAGAAAAACTGGTAAAGTAAGGGGGGGCTTTCGCAAAAGTTAGGTTTTCGTATTATCTTGCAGCCAAAACGAAAAGCCTCAACAAACCATGACATTTCCAGCAGAGCTTAAGTACACCAAAGACCACGAGTGGATTCGCCTTGAAAGCGACGGTACTGCCGTTGTAGGTATTACTGATTTTGCCCAAAGAGAATTGGGTGATATTGTTTATGTTGACATTAACACCGTCGGCGAAACCATCAGCGAAGGTGAATTATTTGGAACAGTAGAAGCCGTAAAAACCGTTTCTGATCTTTATTTGCCCGTTTCAGGAGAAATTCTTGAATTTAATGCAGCTTTGGAAGCTGATCCAGATTTGGTCAACTCTGATCCTTACGGTGAAGGTTGGATGATTCGTGTTAAAATAACTGGCTCAACCGATGACTTACTCTCTGTAGAAGCCTATAAAGAATTGATTGGCGAATAAGAACAAGCTCCGAAAGGGGCTTTTTTTTAGCCCTAATCCCAAGGGGGAGCCAAGAAAGTTGATAAAAAAATGTTACTGATTCGTTCTGTAAAAATTACTGATACTCACTCGCCTTATAATGGGCAACTAAAAGATATTTTGGTAGAAAATGGCCAAATATCCCAGATTGCTGACCACATTGAGGCGGCTAATGCCCAAGTACTTGAAGGCAAAAATTGGCATATTTCACCTGGTTGGGTGGATATGCGCGTTCATGCGTATGACCCAGGGTATGAGCAAAAAGAAGACTTGCGCTCGGCTTGTGCAGCGGCGGCTGTTGGTGGCTTTACTGACATTGCCGTGTTACCCAACGCCAAACCCGCCCTCGACTCCAAAGATACCCTCGTTTACGTCAAACACAGGGCTTTGGGGCAAGTGGTGAATGTACACCCGATTGGCGCGGTTACAAAAAGTTGTGAAGGCAAAGATTTCACCGAAATGATTGACCTTTCGCACGCGGGGGCGGTGGCTTTTTCGGATGGTTCTCATCCTATTTACAATACGCACATTCTGTTGAAATCGTTACAATATTTGCAGCAGGTTGACCGAGTATTGATGAATCGCCCCGAAGATTACGATTTGACCGTGTTTGGGCAAATGAACGAAGGCGAAGTGAGTACGTTGCTCGGAATGAGGGGGATTCCTACCATTGCGGAAGAACTTATGGTGATGCGCGACCTAAAAATGCTCGAATACATGGGCATTAAAAGTGAAACTCCCCTCCTACACTTCTCGACGATTTCGACGGCAACGACGGTGGAACTGATTCGGGCGGCGAAAGCCAAGGGGTATCCCGTGTCTTGCGACGTGGCAGCGCATCAAATTGCGTTTGACGATTCGGCTTTGCTGAATTTTGATACGAATTATAAGGTCAACCCACCTTTTAGAGCACAATCTGACATCGAAGCAATTTGGGAAGGATTGGCCGATGGTACCATCGACGCCGTGGTGTCGGATCATAACCCTCAGGACGAAGAGTCTAAAAATTTGGAGTTTGATTTGGCCGAATTTGGAATTATCGGGTTAGAAACGGCTTTTGCAGTACTCAACACTCATAACACCCAATTACCGCTGGATCAACTGGTAGGAAAACTCACGCATCAGCCCCGTGCTATTCTACGTTTACCTTCAGTAACGATTTCGGAAGCCAACGTGGCCAATTTTACCATTTTTAACCCCGATTTGGAATGGATTTTTAAGGAAACTCGTTCTAAATCAAAGAATTCACCGTTTTTTGGTACTCAATTTAAAGGCAAAGCCGTCTATGTTATCAACCAAGGAATGGTGGAAAAATGTGGATAACTTTGTGGATAACCTATGCAAAGTGTGATTAACTTCTTCAATAAGCCATTGCTCAAGCTCCCGTTATTCTTCGGAGTGATTGCTGGTGTGGTTTGCTTTTTGTTCTTTTTGCTCGTGCAGAGCCTAGAAAAATTCTCAAGCACAAGCCGAGCGCTCGACGTCGGTTTTTTTGCCATTATCATTGCGGCTGCCACTTGGTACTACCGTAAGAAGGTCGGGCAAGGCTACCTACACATGTGGGAAGGAATCTCGATTGGTTACGTAGTGTGGATCACGGGGGCCTTGGTGTGTGGTTATTTATCGAGCTTGTATTTTTACTTTTCTCCTAAAGCATTGACTCACTACCAAGGTATTTTGCGCCAATCATTGTTGGTCAACAAAGCGGAAGCGATAAAAGTATGGGGCAATGAAAGTTTTCAGCAAAAACTGGCCGACATAGATAAACTTGAGCCTTCAAGTTTTATTTTTGATGAGTTTCGGTTTACGTTGATGCTCGTCGTGATGCCTATTTTATTGATTTCGTTGGTGCTTCGTAAACAACACCCCAACAGTTTGAGTCGTTAAAAATTTATCCCATTATTCCCTTGACTGATGGCAAAGATTATCCAAATCACCAAAGAGAAAGCCGAACAATCAAAAGTTCAGAAGGAGTTTAACCGTCTCATCAAAAAGATAGAAAAGCTGGAACAAGAGATTGCCGAGTATCGTGCTGGTGTGGATGAAGTCAATCAACGTCTTCATAGCGCACTGACCCCCGTTCGGAAAGAATATTATGTCCAGAAAGCGGAATTGGTGAAGTGTTTTGACCGCGCGCATGACTCTGGTTATTTCAAAAAAAGGGAACAGAAAAAACTCACGTACCTCATTTGCGAACTTGCGCACGATGTGATTGAATACGGAGGCATGGAGGAGTTGATTCCGATTTACAATAAATACAACGAGACATCGTACGAAGAAGAAAACGAACAAGTCAACGAATTAGCGGCCGAACAGCTAAAGGGGATTTTTTCAATGTTTGGCATCGAAATCGATGAAGACGTTGATATAACCAATCCTGAAAAGCTTCAGGAGCTGATGAACAAAAAAATCGCTGAAAAACAAGACGAGTTTGAGCAAGAGCAGCGCCAAGCTGAAGAACGAAAAGCAAAACGCCCGAAGAGTAAAAAGCAGCAAGAGAAAGAAGAAAAGAAAGAGTTGGAAGCCCGTAACATTACCAAATCGGTGCGGACAATTTACATGGATTTGGTCAAAGCTTTTCACCCTGATCGTGAGCCGGATGAAGAAGAACGTGAGCGCAAGACTCAAATCATGCAGCGCGTGACGGAAGCCTACGAAAAAAATGATTTATTGGGATTGTTGCGTTTGCAGTTGGAGTTTGACAGAATCGACCAAAAGCACATTGAAAATATGGCCGAAAGCCACCTGAAAAATTACAATAAACTCTTGCGCGAACAGGCCGAAGAACTGAGTTATGAGCTAGAAAATATGGTTTCGCAGGTTGCTCAAATGAGCGGTAAACCTGACTATATTGTGAGCAATATCCACCGACTCCGTCTATCGCTTGAGCAGGACATTAAAGAATTTAAAAGTGAGGCTGCCAGTATTAAAAATGACGTAAAAGCGTTTGGAAGTCAGTTGGTTCTGAAAGAATTTTTGAAAGGCTACAAAATTCCTAAGGCAGAGAAAGATATGGATTTTTTTGAAGGGCTGTTTTAACGAACATCACCAAAAATTGTATAGTTTTGAAGAAAATTTGTCATTTCATCAATTATTTTATTGACTAGAATTACCATGAAAAAAGTACTCTTAACAACCTTGTTTGCTGCATTTGCTTTGGGAGCGTTTGCGCAAAGTGATAGCTATTTTGGCGAAAAAATCAGCGATAAAGGAGCCGTAGCGGCTACTGAACTTCCTAAAAAAATGGGAAGCAAAGAAAAAATGACGGCCAAAGTAACTGGTACGGTAGAATCGGTGTGCCAAGCAAAAGGCTGCTGGATGAAAGTAAAAACCGCCGACGGACAAACCATGCGCGTGTCGTTCAAAGACTATGGTTTTTTTGTGCCTAAAGACATTGCGGGTAAAACTGTCGTGATTGACGGCGAAGCCAAAATGAAGACTACTTCGGTGGCTGAATTGCAGCACTATGCCGAAGATGCAGGAAAAAGTAAGGAAGAAATCGCGAAAATCACCGAAGCCAAGCGCGAGTTGACGTTTGTAGCGGACGGGGTCATCGTGAAAAAATAATAAACCAGATTCCTAAAAGCGGTCAGTTGGTTAATCACCAACCGACCGCTTTTTATTTGTACTTTTGCAATCCATTTAACTTTTGAAATAAATAATTCGATGACCACAGAACAGTTGAAAGACTTGAAAGCCCGCGTTTCGGCTTTGAGGGGGTATCTTTGACTACGATACTAAGAAAGAACGATTAACCGAATTACAACAAATTCAGAACCAACCTGAATTTTGGAACGACAATACCAAGGCCGAACAAACCATGAAGGAGGTTCGGGGCTTGAAAGGATGGACCGAAGGCTACGAATCGGTAGAAGAACGCCTTGGCGATTTGGAAACACTTCAAGAGTTTTTTGAACTAGGCGAAGCCACCGAAACGGAAGTTGAAGCCGAATACCAAGCCTTATTGAAGGTGTTGGAAGAGGTCGAGCTCAAAAAAATGCTCTCCAACGAAGAAGATCAGCTCAACGCCGTCCTCGAAATTAACTCAGGTGCAGGTGGTACCGAAAGCCAAGATTGGGCAGATATGCTGTATCGAATGTATGTGCGATGGGCCGAAAAACACGGCTACAAAGTAACCCAAATCGACTACCAAGAGGGAGACGGAGCAGGGATTAAATCGGCGTCGATTCAGATAGATGGGCCACAAGCCTATGGTTATTTGCAATCAGAAAACGGCGTACACCGTTTGGTACGTATTTCGCCGTTTGACTCCAACGCCCGCCGCCATACTTCGTTTGCTTCGGTGTATGCGTATCCGTTGATTGACGATAGCATCGAAATTGAGGTAAATCCTGCCGATATTGAATGGGATACGTATCGTTCGGGAGGAGCTGGTGGACAGAACGTCAACAAAGTGGAAACAGCCGTTCGGCTTCGCCACAAACCTTCGGGCTTGATGATTGAGTGCCAACAAGAACGGAGTCAGCACCTCAACCGCGATTTGGCCATGCGTTTGTTGAAATCGAAATTGTACCAAATTGAGGTTGAAAAACGCAACGCAGCCCGCGCCGAAGTGGAAGCTTCTAAAAAGAAAATTGAGTGGGGTTCTCAAATTCGTAACTACGTCATGCACCCTTATAAATTGGTGAAAGACGTGCGAACAGGCGTAGAAACCTCTGACGTTCAGGGAGTAATGGACGGCGACTTGGACGAATTTATCAAAGCCTATTTGATGTTGCAGTAATTGAGTAGTTACTCGAAATAGCATAGAAAAGCCCTGACTCATCATCAGGGCTTTTCTATGCAGAGGTGTGCTCACAACCCGACCACTCTCCCACTAAATAGCAGGGTCGGTAGGCGTGTTGGTGCGGTTATTATCTTTCTCAATCAACGGATACGGATAAAACGTACGGGTACGCTCTACTTGCGAAGCGGCATTGCCCGCCACGGGAGCCAAACGATTAAAACGACGGCTATCTTCCAATTTTAATCCTGACAAAAACAACTCTATGCAACGCTGACGGTAGATTTCGGTCAGTAGCGCATCGGCGGTGTTGGCACCCGAGTAAGCAGGAAGTCCTGCTCCTATGCCCCACGCATCGGTTGTTTTGGTTAAAACGGCGTTCAAAGCGGTCGTTGCACCTACCAAATCGTTGGTACGGGCACTTGCTTCCGCTCTAATCAACTGAATTTCCCCAGGTAAATACACAGGAATCGCGGCATTGTTGGCGGTAAAGAAACTAGCACGGCCTAAGTTAATACCTCCGCTTGCTACGCCCGCAGGGTTTGACAAATAGAACGCCAAGCGCTTGTCGGCGGCAATGGGGCGAAGTGCTTCGGGTAAACCAAGCGTAGCGTTGACAGGCTCAGTCACGTTGCGGTTTCCGAAGGTGTTGAAGAATAAGGGGTTCTGAGTGGCATCGTCAAAGTTGAACGATGATTTTTTGCTCAAATCCACTTTGTTAGCTGCGGCCAAGGCTTTGGCATTGTCGCCTACCATAAGGCTATAACGTGCAATCAACGCTTGAATGGTATTGGCTAAATCAATCCCTGCTACAATCCGCGTAGTGAAAGTAGAAGAAACGGGGGTAGCAGTAAGCGTAGTAGCGGCGGTTTCGAGCGTACGAATGGCTTCTTTTAACGCTTCATCCCGCGTGACAAACACGGCATTATCGCCTGTGGTAACGGGGAGTTTTTCCCAAAATTGAGCGATAGTCCCTAATGCCAAGGCCCTAAAAATAGAAGCATAGGCCGTAATGCCACTTTTGGTGCCTGCATCGCCAGCGACCGTAGCTACGCTTTTTAAGATAAGGTCAGCATTGGCTTTTACCAACTGGTTTTGTGCCCAAAGGTTACGCAAAATACCGTTGTTAGGGGTTATGCTGCCGCTGCCAATCCGAAGTTGTTCTTCGTCGCCGTTACCCGCATTCAATACCGTAAGTTCTTTGGTTGTAAGCCCACTAGCCGTAATGGCCGTGTAAAGAACCCCCGCACGGGTGCTTGAGTAGCGGTATTGGAGACCGTTGCAGAGCGTAATGAGCCCGTTGATGTCGGTCGTTACTTGGGTTTCGCTGGCGGCGCTTGGGTTGAGGTATTCTTGGTCGCAGGAAGTGGCCGTCAGCATCGTTCCCGCCAAAAGTGTATATAATATCGTCTTTTTCATTGCATTACAGGTTTCACGTTAGAAAGATAAATTCAACTGGAGCTGGTACGTGCGTGGAATAGGGACGTTTCCGAAGTCCACCCCGCGCAAAATGTCGCTGTTGTTACCTGCGTTTGTTTCAGGGTCAAAACCGTTGTATTTATCCCACGAAATCAAGTTACGACCCACGAGCGATACACTCCAATTGTTGATTCCCCTGAATTTAGGAAGCTGATACGTAAGGGCCAATTCGCGCAATTTGGTAAAGCCTCCTTCATCGACGCGGTATTCTTCGATGTTGACCAACGAGAACACATAGCCACGCGGCAGTGTACCCAACATTTCGGCTTCGGCGATGTCGCCAATTCCTACGTTGTTGCGGGTACGCTTGTCAGCATTGAACACTTGGAAACCTTGCACGGCATCCAACAAGAAACGTAAACCAAGTTTTTTGTACGTCAAATTACCACTGAACGAACCTGTCCATTTTGGATTAGGATTGCCAATAACTTTACGGATAAAAGCACCACTCGGCTGGCCATCTACACGATCTCCTACGGTGTATTGCGTTGGGTCTGTCGTGTTTTGAGCACCCATTTCGCGTTGAGGAAGGTTTTGTTTGGTTAACAACAAGCTTCCGTCGGTATTACGAGCATAAGGAAAACCATAAAAAACGCTGGCAGGCTGGCCTTCAATCAAGAAAACAGGAGCACCCGCTGAGTTGCCAATGGTGAGCGTTGAAATCAATGGATTCCCTTGGTCGATGTCCAATACTTTGTTGCGGTTTTGGTTGTAAAGAACAGTGAAATCGGCCGAGAAGTCTTTTTTCTTCACTGCTAAGGCGTTTAAGCTAATCTCAAAACCTTTGTTTTCCATCGTTCCTACGTTGTTCACGATTCCCGTTCCACCCGTAGAAGGGGCCAATTCGCGGTTGACAACCAAGTCTTTGATTTGCTGGTTATAGACCGAAATTCCCAAATTGAGTCGGCTTTTTAAGAAAGAAAGGTCGGCACCCACTTCGATTTCGTCCATGCGTTCAGGACGTACGCGAGGGTTGGCCAAGGTAGCGCCAGGAATGATGGTGTTTTTGCCAAGGAAAGGCACTGGGCTAAACTGCCAGAAACGGCTGTAACTTCCAATTCCCGTCAAGTTACCCGCTTGTCCGTACGACGCACGTACTTTAAAACCGTCCCAAACGTTGGCCAAACTGCTATTTTTCCAACTATCAAGGTCTGAAACCACAAAGCTACCGCTCAACTTAGGATACGTTTGGTTGGTTTCGCTCGGAGAAAACTTCGACGAACGGTCGCGGCGAACGGCAGCCGTAACGAAGGCTAGATTTTTGTAACCCAAGGTCGCTTGTACAAAAAATCCACTCAAATTGTAACGGTCGAGGCCGTAACCTGCCGTAACGGTCGTACTTGCCGTACCGCTTACGGTTTCGATAAAAGGTGCGGTGTTCAAACCACTGGCACGGGTAAAATCTGACTGGTAGAATTGGTAATTGAAACCAGCGGCGGCATTTAATTTGAGCGAACTGCTAAGTTCGGTTTCGTAGGTAGCATTGATGTCGCTGTTAAACTGCGTGACGTTGTTGTTGGCGTTGGCCGCAAAACCATCAGGATAACGCTCCGCAGGAAGACCCGCCACGGCTTGGTAAGGATACGGCGGAATGTAGTTTTTACCCAACTGCCCGTACGTATCCACCCCAACAACCCAGTCGATGCCAAGACCTTTGACAGGCGTAAGGTTTAATTGCGCATCAGCGATGGTGCGGCTTACAGCTTGCGTAAACTTCATGGTTTCCACGGTTGTGAGTGGATTGACGCGGGTAGGCTCAACCGCCAACAAGTTACCTGCGGCGTCGCGCTGGGTGATGTCGTAGATGTTGTTGGTGATTGTTACCGAGTTTATCGGGCTGTAAAACACGTTTCCGTTGGCTTTTTCGTTGGAAAAGCTATTTGAATAATTCAAGCCCGCCGATAGTTTTGCCCAATTGTTAAGACGTTGGTCAACGCGCGCCCGCAAACTCGCCCGACGAAAATCGACGCCCTTGACAATCCCTTCGTTTTTCATGTAAGAAGCCGACACAAAATACTGCGTACGGTCAGTTCCACCCGAAATCGAAAGCGTATTGTCGTTGCCAAAACCTGTACGGAAGATTTGGTCAAAATAATTGTAGCGAGTCACGTCCACCAGGTTAGAGGCCAGCAAAGAAGTGGCTCCGTCGCGAACGATGCCCGTGGTCGTCATGGTAGGGTTGGCGGCGCTTTGAGCAGCACTAATTACCCCGATGGTGTGAAGACGCAAGTCTTTGAAACCAAATTGTTTCCCCAAGGTAGAAATGAAAACACCTTTGCGAAGTTCGTTGGAAGAAAAACTGGTCGTAAAGTTGATTTTTGGCGCGCCTGATTTTCCGCGTTTGGTCGTGATAATAACCACCCCGTTGGCAGCCCTTGAACCGTATTGAGCGGCGGCAGCGGCACCGTTGATAACGTTTAAAGACTCAATGTCACTGGGGTTAATATCGGCCAAACGGTTGGTTCCGAGCGCAGTACTTGGCGCTTGGTTGCCGAGCGAAAGGGCCAACTGAGAAGCAGGTGACGTTTCGTTGTTAATGATTACACCGTCAATGACATACAGCGGGTCAGAGCTTCCTTGGATGGATTTTACCCCGCGCAAACGTACCGTAATTCCTCCTGCGGGGTCACCTGAGTTTTGGGTGATTTGAGCACCTGGGATTTTTCCTTGCAGGGCGCTCACGAGGTTGGGGGAGCCTGTTTTTTCGAGGTTATCCGCCTTAATCGTCGTAATTGCGTTTCCAAGTTGTCGGCGTTCGGCCCGAATGGTAGAACCCGTCACGACGACTTCGTCGAGGTTCATTTGGTCTTCTCGAAGCGAAACATTGACAATCGACTGGCTCGAAGAAACCTCCCGTGTAACTGTGCTGTAGCCTACCGCGCTGAACGTAATTTTAACATTACCACTTAGATTAAGCGAAAAATCTCCTTCTACATTGGCAGTTGTTCCGAGCGAAGTTCCTGCTACTTGTACCGTAGCACCAGGGATAGGCTGACCGTTGTTGTCGGTTACTTTCCCTTTGACGGCGTACGATTGGGCCCAGCCATTTAGCGAAAAACAAATCGCTAAAATTGCCACAATCGTCCGCATGAGTTCAGAACGAAAACGGTTCTGAATAATTTGGCCGTAATTGTTGTGAAGCATAAGTTATTAATTAAAAGTTTATTTTTAAAATCGGCATAAAACCGCAATAAATAAACAATAAAAACAGCAAACTCCGTCATTTGTTTGGTTAAAATTATTTGTATCAGTAGAATAAAATGAAAAAAAATTAAGATTTTGGCGAAAATTTGAGCTGAATCAAAAAATGTCTCTAATTTTATTGCAACTTTTTGCGGATTTGATTTTATATTTTTTTGAACCATTATGCACCCAATTCAAACCCAAATGCTAAAGCGAGAACGACAGGCATTCATTATGAAACAAATCAATCTTCACAATCGGATATTGTCTGCCGATTTGGGATTGATGTTGAACGTTTCGGAGGATACCATCCGCCGTGACCTTAATGAACTGGCGGAGGCGGGTGAACTGGTGAAGGTTCACGGTGGAGCCTTGTCAAAATCGTACCATTACGATTATGCACCGAGTACGACTTATGCTTTATCGGAAAAAACGGTCATTGCGCAAAAAGCCGCTACCCTCATCGAAGACGGAATGTTTGTTATTCTAGGTGGCGGAACGACCGTTAGGGAGTTGGCGAGGTTATTGCCTGTCGATTTAAAAGCTACTTTTTTTACCATAAGCCTGACAACTGCCCTTCAGTTGTGCGACCACCCGACGATTGACGTGATATTTTTGGGGGGAACGCTGGTCAAAAATTCGCAGATTAGCGTGGGAGGCGAAGTCATTAGCCGTCTCAATGAAATCAAGGCTGATTTGTGCATCATGGGTACCAATGCCATTGATACCGAATGTATTACGGATACAGATTTAGAGGCAGTTCAGGTGAAAAAAGCCATGATCAAAGCGTCTAAACGAAGCGCGGTGGTGACCATTAGTGAAAAACTAGGCAGTACCCAAAAACTTCAAGTATGTGAATTATCAGATATTGATTATTTGGTGACTGATTTGCCTGCCGATGCACCGCAGTTTTTAGGCTACCGCCGTGAGGGTCTAGTTATATTGTAGAAATAATAAAAAAAGCGGAGGTTAATCCCTCCGCTTTCTTCGTTCTTCCCTTCGTGATTTGTTGAGTTGGCTAATGGCGTCTTTGGCTTCTTTGACTTGGCTCGATTTTTTCTCCCCTCGGTCAATCACCGTTTTGTAATACTCTCTTGCCGCTTCGTAGTCTTTTTCAGTTTCCGACATTTTTCCCAAGGCAATCAACGACGACAAATAATAGCCCGACGTAAACGCTTTGGCTTGAATTGAATAATTGACAGCCTGCAAGTAATACTCTTTGGCTTTTGGAATATCGCGGTGATAGTTGTTGTAGTAATACGCCAAAACGTAAGCCGCATTTCGCCCGCTTACAGCTTCGTAGCCTGCCATTCCTTTGTCGATTTTGGACAAAATGCTGTTGGCGGATTTTTCCGCTTCGGCTGTATTTCCTCGTACAAAAGCCGAGCGGAGGTAATAACGTTCAAAATAGGGGTTGTCAGGATACGTTTCCCACGAGTACTTTGCTAAATCATACGCTTTGGCGTACTGATTTTCGTAGCTGTAAATCTGTAGTAAGAAATACCGTGCCTCGGTTCGGGTGTAAAAAGCGTTGTTTCCTACTTTTTCAAGTTGCTGAATACCAAGCTGTTTGTTGCCTTTCGGGAAGAGCCAAAGGATAGGTTTGAGCAACGGATAGTTGTCTGGAATCCATTGGGCAAAGTAATTGAACAACCCATCGCCAAACAGTAATTCTGGACTTAGATCGCTTTTTCCTTCACATTTTTCCATGTATTTCAAGGCATTCTTCCCCGCGAAAGTCGCCCGTGACCAGTGTTTCCGTTCCGAGTGAATCCGTCCTTTGAAGGCATAGGCCGCGGCCAAGAAAAACGAAGGTTCGATTTTGTTTTCGCGCGCATCATACAGTTTTTCCGCCAACGTAATGCAAGTATCCATCAACGCCAAGCAGCGGTCATCGTAGCGAGTGTCTTCGGTATTAGGCACAATTTTCCACCACTCGGCCAACCCCATCAAAAAATAAGGCATGGGATGGTACGGATAGCGGTAGCGCAGCCAACGAAATTCGGCGTCGGCTTCGGCAAATTTGAAGTTATAAAGTTTGTTAATCGCCTCAGTGGCTTCGATTTGTACGCCTGGATTGGAGAGCAACATATCGTACTTGCCATCAAAGTCGGAGGAGGCATAAAGTTGGGCATTGGCGGTAGTCGTACCTAAAAGTACCCAGCCAACGATGCTGAATATCCAATATTTTAAGATGTTCTTTTCCATGGTCTATTATCTTTGCTGTGGATATTAACGTACAACTTCTCGTTACAGTTTATTCGTAGCTTCATTTTTTAAGTTTTTTTTAATATTTTTTCATCATGCTGACGGTCAAAGACAAAAAGTTTGTTCCATTTATCGAAAAACAACCACTCGAAGAGCGAATTGCGCAACTGGGGCGCGAAATTAACGAAGATTACCGAGACAAGAACCCTCTTTTTGTGGTCGTCCTCAATGGAGCATTTATGTTTGCGGCCGAGCTAATGAAAAGCGTGACGATTCCGTGCGAAATAACGTTCGTGCGCGTGTCTTCCTATTCCAAAACGCAATCGACGGGCGAAGTAACGGAGGTTCTTGGACTGAAAGAACCCATTCGCGACCGCCACGTGATAATCGTCGAAGATATTGTCGATACGGGACTTACGATGAACAAGCTTCTTTTTCAGCTTTCGGCCCAGCGACCCGAGTCAATTCAGGTAGCTACCATGCTCTTTAAACCCAAAGCCCTCAAAACGCCGCTGAGCGTCAAGTACGCCGCTTTTGAAATCGAAAACCGTTTTGTGCTTGGCTATGGCCTTGATTATGAAGGATATGGTCGAAATGTGGACGGAGTTTATGTACTAGCGCCGTAGTCCGATTAGCCTTTCATTCAGTTTCTTTATCAACACCTAACCAACCATTTTCTTCATGTCTGATTTCCAAATTTACCTTGGATTGGGGTTTGACCACATCACCGACCCCAACGGTTATGACCACATTTTGTTTGTAGTGGCTTTGTGCGCTATTTACGCTTTTCGCGATTGGAAAAAAGTATTGGTACTTATTACGGCATTTACGCTAGGCCACTCGGTAACGTTGGCATTGGCAACATTAAAGCTGATTACGTACCGTTCTGACGTCATTGAATTGCTGATTCCGATCACAATTTTTGCCACAGCCGTTGCTAATTTTTCAGATACCAGCACGGGCGAACCAAAATCCCCCAAATTGCGGTACATCTTCGCGGCTTGTTTTGGCTTAATTCACGGCATGGGATTTTCCAACTATTTACGAAGCTTATTGGGAGAGCAAGAAAGCATTATTATGCCCTTGTTTTCGTTCAACGTGGGCTTGGAGTTGGGGCAATTGGTCATTGTGGCCATTGCATTGGGGATTGCCTCTTTGTTTATCGAAATCATTAAGTTGAAACGACTCACGTGGAATCACCTGATTTCGGGGATTGTGGCGGGAATGGCTTTGTCGTTGATTCTTAACAATGAGCTATTTCGTACGCTGATGGGGCTTCCAGTGGAATAATGTCGCAAAAAAGGCCGTACGCGTCTATGCCTTGACCTAATTTTGATTGATTTACCTTATTTTTACTATTCAACTAACAACCAAGTACCAATGAGAAAACAGTTTATTTTTTACTGGCTTATGCTCAGTACGGGCTTACTATTTGCCCAGCCCCCTGCTGCCAACTACCATGCCAATTCGCGTTTTGAGCAATTAGGCGCTCAACTCCCTACTCCAAATACGACCCGTACGGCTTCGGGAGCGCCTGGAAAAGACTTTTGGCAACAACGCGCCGATTACGACATCAAAGCGGAATTGGACGATGAACAACGCAAAATCACGGGAACCGAAACCATTACGTACCACAACTACTCACCCGATGAGTTAAAATTTGTGTGGTTGCAACTTGACCAAAATTTGTTTGCCAAAGGCTCAATCAATGCCCTTTCGCAGCACAATAGCATTCAGCCACAAATGTCGTCAAACGCTGTGCGTGGTTTAAACGCCCCAAGTTCAGTACGGACGAGCATTACTGGTGACAAAGAATATGATTTCAAAATCACGGCTGTGAAGGATGCAAAAACGGGTAAGCCGTTGGCATATACCATCAACAACACCATGATGCGCGTTGAGTTGCCTGCGAGCATCAAAACAGGGCAATCGTACGCGTTTTCGGTTGATTGGAATTACTTTATCAACGAATACTACGGCCGTGCGGGCTATGAGTTTTTTCCAAAAGATGGAAACTCTAACTACTTCATCGCGCACTGGTTTCCGCGTATGTGCGTCTATGACGACGTAAACGGATGGCAACACAAGCAGTTTTTGGGTCAAGGTGAATTTACCTTGACATTTGGAAACTATAAAGTGGCCTTGACGGTGCCTAATGACCACATCGTAGGAGCTACGGGAGAATTGCAAAACGCGGCTCAAGTGTTGACTTCTGAGCAACAAAAGCGGTTGGAACAAGCTAAAACAGCTACTCGCCCTGTGTTGATTGTGAGCCAAGAAGAAGCTGAAAAAGCAGAAAAGGGAAAGCCAACAGGCAAGAAAACGTGGGTTTTCAAGGCCGATAACGTTCGTGACTTTGCGTTTTCTACGAGCCGCAAATTCATTTGGGATGCGATGCAAATTGACCAAGCGGGCAAGAAAGTAATGTGTATGTCGCTCTATTCAAAAGAAGGAAACCCATTGTGGGGTAAATACTCGACGATGGTGGTAGCGCATACGATTAAGTCGTACTCAAAATACACAATTGACTACCCTTATCCAGTAGCGTACTCGTGCCACGCGAGCGGTGGCGGGATGGAGTACCCGATGATTTCGTTCAACGGTGGCCGTCCCGAACCCGATGGTACGTATTCGGAAGGTGTTAAGTATGGGATGATTGGGGTAATTATCCACGAAGTAGGCCACAATTTTTTCCCAATGATTGTGAACTCTGATGAGCGTCAGTGGGGATGGATGGACGAAGGTTTGAATACATTCGTGCAGTACTTGACCGAAAAAGAGTGGGACAAAGACTATCCAACGCGTCGCGGTGAGCCTCAGTACATTACTGATTACATGAAGCAAGGAACCGAAAATTTGGTACCAATCATGACGAGCTCGGACAACATTATGCAATACGGCCCTAACGCCTACGCTAAACCTGCGACGGGCTTAAATATCTTGCGTGAAACCGTCATGGGACGCGAATTGTTTGATTATGCGTTCAAAGAATACGCACGTCGTTGGGCGTTTAAAAACCCAACTCCTGCCGATTTCTTCCGTACGATGGAAGATGCCTCAGGTGTGGATTTGGATTGGTTCTGGAAAGGCTGGTTCTACGGCGTTGAGCCTGTTGACCAAGACTTAGTGGAAGTTGAATGGTTTGCCCTAGACACGCAAAATCCTGAAATTACTAAATCAAGCGCTAAGAAAGAAGCAGACGACAAGCGTAATACCGTGGCTCGTCAGCGCGATAAAGATTTTATCAAAGAATCGGTGGTAGAGAAAAATCCTGACATGAAGGATTTCTACAACTCGTATGACCCTTACAAAGTGACGGACGCTGATAAGAAAAAATACGAAACCTACTTGGCAAGCTTAACGCCCGACGAGCGTAAATTGGTAGAGTCAGGGATGAACTTCTATACGTTGAAAGTGAAGAACAAAGGAGGTTTGCCAATGCCCGTAATTGTGAAGATGCAGTTTGAAGACGGCACCGACTCAGTAGCGCGCTTCCCAGCGGAAATCTGGCGTTTGAACGACCAACAAGTATCTAAAGTCGTAACGACGAAGAAAAAAGTGGTGCAGTGGACGTTAGATCCATACCGTGAGATTGCCGACATCGACGAAGAGAGCAACAGTTTCCCACGTCAGCCAGCACAACCAACGCGTTTCCAGATGTTTAAAGGCGGAGGTTTTCAACGTGGTGGTGGTACTAACCCAATGCGTGAAGCTCAGCAGGCGCAACCTCCCAAAGCAGGTCAGCAAGGCGGCGCTAAAAACGACTAATATTTTTCAGATCTTAGACCTTCCAAGTTTTTGAAACTTGCCAGACCTTCCAAGTTTCAAAAACTTGGAAGGTCTAGTCAAACTCAAGCGGGGAATAGCGGGTTTTCAATAACCTGTTGTTCCCCGCTTTTTTGTGGCACAACATTTGCGTTTATTTTTCAAAACTCAAAAATATGCCGAATAAACGCTGGATTCTTTGTGCTTGTATTGTCATTCTGGCAAGTTGGAAACCTTCTTTTGCTCAAAAAAAACTACGAATTGAAGCTAAAATTGCCAATATAAAACCCATGCGGCTGATTTTGGCGCAGTATTTTGCAGGGCAACAAATGCCCGTAGATACCGCTATTTTGGGCGCCGACGGCCGTGTAGTTTGGCAGACCGATGCCATTCCCGAAGGCGTTTGTCGGATTGTAGGGTTAGGAAAAGGGCTTGATATTTTTGTGACGGGTTCGCAACAGTTTTCCTTTGAAGCCGATTACAAAGACCTGATTGCTAGTATTCGTTTCAAAAACTCCCCCGAAAATACCCTGTTTTTTGATTACCAACGAGAACTACGGCGGCGCTACCAAGCGGCATTGGCGGAGCGTCAGCGGATGGGGATAAAAGAGGACTCAGACCCGCGCTGGAAAAATCGTTTTCAAGAACTCAATCAACAAGTGAAGAAGTTTGTTGACTCACTTTATCAAAAACACCCTACCTACTTGAGCACGCGTTTTTTGAAAAGTTACCAAGAACCTAACTTGCCCATTTTGCCCGTTCAGAAATTATCGGCCAAAGATTCTCTGTATTTGCGAAACTACGCGTGGGAGCATTTCTTTGATAACGCTTTTCTTTCCGACGAACGAATGGTTTATACCTCCACCGTTCCCGCGCGCTTTGAACGCTTTTTGAAAGCGCTGCCTCAATTTGAAAAAGAGCATCGCCGCAAGTTAGTAGAGGGGCTTATTCAGAAAACCAAAGGAACGACCGAACTTCGCAAATACATCATTGGAGGGCTTGCCCAAAGGGTTGAATTAACATCTAATCCAGATTTTGACCAGCTTTTTGAGCAAATTGTGGATAACTATGTGGAAAACGATACAAAATTGTGGGATGCGAGTACTTTGCAGCGATTAAAAGAACTAAAAACCATAAAGGCCAATGTTGCTATTGGAAACACATTTCCTAAAATACCTCTCTCGACGGTGGACGGAAAGGCGTTTCATTGGGAAGATATCCACAGCGATTACACCCTTCTTTTCTTTTTTGACCCAGGGTGCACACATTGCCGAGAGGCTACGCCAGCGTTGGTGACAATGGCCAAACAATACGCCAATAAAATGAATGTAGTAGCCATTACGCTCGACCCCAACGAGGCGCAATGGAAGGCGTTTATCAATCAATTCCAAACCGAAGACTTTGTCAACGTCAGGGATTCAGCTCGCTCGATTGAGTTTCATAAACTAGGGGTCATAGAATACCCCACTATTTATCTGCTCGACCGAGACAAAAAAATAGTGGGGCGTTGGTTGAAAGTAGAAGAACTTCCGTCTTATCTGGTCAGTCGGTAAGAAGCCGTGAGTTGAAGGCCGCTAAAACGTTGTTGAAAACGACTATCTCGTAATTGTGCTTCGCCAGGCACCGCATACGCAATGTACATATCGCTTACGCCTTGAATGCTGGCCAAATAACGTACGCCAATGGAAAGCTTGTTCAGATTGAGCGCGACCCCTGCATGGTAGCCAAACGCATAGGTACGATAGGGCGAAAAAGTAAGGGGTGTTGAAGAATATTGCGACAAGAAATTCTTGAGGTTGCTGTCGTCAAACAATTGCAACGAAATGAGCGGCCCGCCCGTAAATTCCAAACGTTTGTGTTTGTAGCCTAACGAAAGCGGAATGTCTAACTGCCCATATTGAATGGACGTTTTATTCGTGCTTCCTGTCGATTCTAGTTCCCCTCCCTTAACAGAAAGTAAAGCTTCGGCCTGTAAAAAAACATTTTCTGTGCTGCGCACATACGCACCTATTACGTAGCCTGCCTTGCTACTTCCTTGGGTGGTTATGGTTTCGGGTGTGGCCGAGCTTGACGTCGCCCGACGCCCAAGAAAATCATCTCCTCTGAGCTGCGAAATCTGTAATCCCGCCTTTAACCCCCACTCTGCTCGTTGGGCGTTTGCCCCCAAGGCCGTCAAAACACAAAAAGCGGCAAGTAATCGTTTCATAAAACTCCTTTTTATAGTTTTAAAATAGATAAGTAATTTTCTAGTTTCAAAGTTCACTATCTTTTGCCCATAAATCCAACAAACGAATGAAAAAACACCTATTGGTTTTACTTAGCGTTCTTATTCAGTATGCGTATCAAAGCCATGCGCAAGAGGTAGATGTCTGTGTATATGGCGGAACATCGGCGGGCGTCATTGCTGCTTATACTGCGGCCAAATCAGGAAAAAAAGTCCTTTTGATTGAGCCTAGTCGGCATTTTGGCGGCCTTAGTTCGGGTGGACTGGGACAAACCGATATCGGAAATAAGTACGCAATTACGGGCGTGGCCCGCGATTTTTACCGTCGCATTGGCCAGCATTACGGCAAATTTGAACAATGGACGTTTGAGCCACACGTTGCTGAGCAATTATTTAATGACTACATCAAAAAAGCTAACGTATCCGTTTGGCTCGAACATCGTTTGGTAAGAGTTCAAAAACAAGGAGAAAAAATTCAGGCCATTGAAGTAACTGCTTCCGAATCAAAAGGGGAAAAAGTACGTCTCGTAAAAGCTAAAATGTTTATCGACTGTACCTATGAAGGCGATTTGATGGCCCAAGCTGGAGTTAGTTACATCGTTGGACGTGAAGCCAATAGCCAATACAACGAAACTTGGAATGGGGTACAAATGCACGACAAGCACCAATTCCCCGAAGGTATTGACCCGTACAAAACTCCCAGTGATCCTTCAAGCGGATTGCTTTGGGGAATTTCCACGGCAGCGCTAGCCCCAACAGGTTCGGGTGATAAGCTATTGCAAGCCTATAATTTTCGGTTGTGTTTGACAAAAGACCCTGCCAATCGAATTCCGATTACCAAGCCAGCGCGCTATGATTCAACGATGTATGAATTGTTGTTGCGTCAAGTGGCCGTCGAGAAACCTGCGCACATCAACTGGGGGGTATTGCACATTGCTGATATGCCCAATTCAAAGACGGATATTAACAACAAAGGAGGTCTTTCAACGGATATGATTGGTATGAATCATTCGTTTGCCGAAGCGGATTTCCAAACCCGAAAAAAAATCATCAAAGAGCACGAAGACTATACCAAGGGCTTTTTGTATTTCGTAGGTCACGACCCTAGAATGCCCCAACATTTGCGCCAACAAATGCTCGAATGGGGATACCCCAAAGATGAGTACCTTGACAATAACCACTTTTCGCACCAAATCTACGTCCGTGAAGCGCGCCGAATGGTGGGAGAATACGTGATGACGCAGCATAATTGTGAAGGCCGAGAAATTGTAAAAGATGGTATCGGAATGGCGGCCTACACCATGGATTCGCACAACTGCCAGCGGATACTTTTCAAAAACCCTACTACGGGAAAAATGGAGGTTCGTAACGAGGGAGATGTGCAAGTGGGCGGTTTTCCCCCCTACCCGATTAGCTATCGGTCGTTGATTCCTCGCAAGGCGGAATGTCAAAATTTGTTTGTCCCCGTATGCTTGTCAGCGACGCACATTGCTTATGGCTCTATTCGGATGGAACCTGTATTTATGGCACTTGGGCAAGCGGCGGCGGTGGCGGCAGTTCAGGCCATCAACAGTAAAAAAGCTGTTCAAGAAATAGACATTGAAACACTTCAAAGAACGCTAAAAATCAATCCACTCGTGGATGGTAGCCAGCCCGAAATTTTATTGGACAACGACGTTACTCCTAAAAATATTCAAGTTGTTGGTGATTGGCAAACCCTGAAAACGGGAAGTAAGTACGCTGCTACGCAGTTAACTGACAACTCCCTTGGGAAAACAGTAAAATCAGTTCGGTTTACGCCCGAAATCCCCCAAAACGGAGAATACGAACTCTATATATACAACCCCAATCCAACGGGGGGCGGAGGCAACCCAGGCGATGCCCAAAATCAGTCGAAAGCAAGTAAAACAACGCTAAAAGTAAAAGCAGGGAACCAAGAGCAAGAACGGGTCATTTCGACCCGCGAACAAGTGAGTGACTGGATTCGAGTAGGGAGTTTTTCGTTGGTCAAAGGAAACGGCAACTTTGTCGAAATAACCAACCAAAATGCGGATGGTATCGTTGTCGCAGATGCGGTATTGTTTGTTCCGAAGCACACAGTCAGACGATAGTCAGACTGTGCGATTCCTGCGTATCTGGTCTGACTATCGTGAAAGCAGTCAGACGGTAGTCAGACTGAAACGACTTCAATTGCTGGTCTGACTATCGTCTGGCCAGGGCTACGACGGATCCAGCATTTTGCCCATAAACAAAACGGTATTAGACGTTTTTTCACTGATGACAAACATAAACGGTCGGTCGGCGTGGTAGTAATTATTAGGCCCTACGGAGGTCAGTTCTATGCCAATGGTCGTGACAGCGGCAGCTTCCGTGCCTTTTTCATCGACGGCTACAAAAGTGTTTTGTTTCACAAATCCGACGTTTAAGCCACCCTTAGAACTAATTTTGGTCAAATCAGCGACACCAGGGATAAAAGCCGTCGGCATTCCCATGGTTTGAAGAACACTGTTTAGCTTTACTTCGTACTCTAAAGTAAACTTGGGTAATCCAATTTTAGCTTTTGGAATCTCTTTCATTGATTCTTGTAACTGTGACCACTCGTTAGCCGAAAAATTGGCAATCAAATTAGCGACTTGATTGCCATCTTTAGGAACAATCACCGTCATGGTATATTGGCCATTGCCGTAAGGAAGTTCATACGCAAAGTAAGTAGCACGAGTACCTACCCTGACATTGTCTTCCAAAAACATCATTTTCACGTTCTTGGTTTGGGTATCGGTCAGTTGGAACGGATAATCCGATGTTAGTTTTTCGGAGAAACTGGTTTTCCAATCACCCTTAAAATAGAGGGCATTCATCAAAAACATCACCATTTGTGGGTCGATGTTGTCCAGTACTTTTTTTATCTTTCCGTTCGTCTTGTCGCTGGCCCATTGGTTGAGCGGAGAAGCATCACTCCCCGTGTAAGAAGTAACGTCGGCCTTGAACCACGATTTCATGGTAGTTAGGAAATCCGTTTCGGGCTGAAAAGTATTTCGATACCACACCGAATTGGCCAAGCCGAGCGTCACTTTGGAGTCGGCCTGTGGCAATGCTTCCATCAGTTTTTGGTAAATTTGGTTGGCCTCAGTCGTTGATATTCCGCTGAGTTTAAGCGTTTGCTGGATTTCGTCGGCCGTTTTTCCGTTGGCGCCGTTGAGGAGCATCCCAAGGGCTGTGTGCAAGCTCAAGGGAGACACAAAAACGTTTTTGCTTTTTTGAGCGGCTTCATTGTTTAATGTTTTGAAAAACTCAAAAGCAAATTCGTTGGTTTGGTTAGAAAACTTCGATGGAATGCCAATGGGAGTCACTTCGTCAGAATTACTCGAAGAGGTGCAACCCAAGGCTGCCCAAAGTAAAAAAAGCGTGGCCGCAATGACCATGACACTTTGGAAAAATGAAGACGATTTCATGTTTGTTTCAGGGCTTAAGGCTCTTGTCATAGCAGTAGATTTTTTTGGTAAAAACTAGGACTATGACGCTGTTGAGGTAATAACGGTTGTAACCCAAAAAAAATTTTCAAACCCCATGCAACCTTTCTATTTGTTTTTTGCATCTACCCATTGAAACAGCCTAAACATGGTGAAAATATTACAACTATTCACAAACGAGGGCCAATTGGTCAAAGCCTTACAAAAAGGCGATCCCAAGGCGCAGCGGTATTTCTACGAGAAGTACTCCGCTCGAATGTTGGCAGTTTGTGTACGTTACCTGACCGATCAGATGGAAGCTGAGGATGTAATGATAGAGGGATTTATGAAGGTTTTTGAACGAATTGACCAATACAAAGGAGAAGGGAGTTTTGAGGGGTGGATGCGTCGCCTTATTACCAACGAAGCTTTGATGCGTTTGAGAACGCGGCGCCACATCGAAATCGACATTGACGCCCCCGAAGTACACCAACAGGTTCACTTTGAAGGGATTGAAAACAACCTAGAAGTGGAAGACTTGATGGCGGTCTTGGCAAAGTTGCCTACGGGTTATCGGACGGTTTTCAACTTGTATGCCATCGAAGGGTATTCTCACGCCGAGATTGCCGAACAGTTAGGGATAAATGAAAGTACCTCAAAGTCCCAATTGCACCGTGCAAGGGCTTTGTTGCAACAAATGGTTTCTGAAGTAGAAGGTTTAAAATGGAAAGCTTAAAACACTAAAAATATGAAAAAGCATCCAGTTGATGAGTTGTTCTCGCGCAAACTTCGCGACGCTGAAATAACCCCTCGCGATGAAGCTTTTCAAAAGTTTCAACAAAGGTTACAAACTAAAGAGCGTCGAATAGGCTGGTGGCAGCAAGGCCCTTGGCTGGCAGCGGCTGGCGTGAGCTTATTGCTTATGGCAGGCGGCGGCTGGTGGCTGATGAGCCAGCAACCGAGTGAGTCAGATACGGTGGCATTGTCAAAGACACCTTCCCCCAAAATAGTTGCTCCTAATCCTCCTCAAAATGGTGAGCAAAAAGCGGTTATTGCACCGTCCACCAATGAATTGGCCAGTCTCGACAAAAAGGCCAAAGCGGGAAGTCGTTCAGAAAGCCAAGTTCCTACTTTTTCGTCGGCAACGGCACCCACCTCGTCTAAGAGTAATTTGAAGACAAAAGAAGTAGTTCAGCCGTTGGTGCAAGAAACACAAGTAGCGCAAGTGGTTGAAACAACGCCTGCTAGTGAGCCTGTAAAACAAATGAAGTTAGAAGAACCTTCCAAAACTGTAGCATTGGCAAGCGCCATAACGGCCAAGCCAACCGAAAAAACGGTCGTACTTCAACTTCCTGAATTGGAAAAAACACTCGTTGCCGCCAATGACCCACAAACCAACGTTGCAGCAACGAATTCTTCAATAACCGATAATGATGTATTAGACAAACCTCGTAAATCGACAAGAATGGCGAAAGTATGGCAACAGCTTAAAAACGCCAAAAACGGAGAAAAAGTCGATTGGGATGAGGTCGGTTTTCATCCAAACAAGGTCGTTGCCAAAGCAATAGGTAAATAACCCAGTAACAATATCAGACCGTAATGACAACTTCAATAATTAATATAGCCATGAAAAATGTAATAACAGCCATCGTTTTAACCGTAGTGACTAGCATTGCTGCCTACGCCGAAAAGTACACCGTTCAGGGAGATACGCTCATTGTTCAGTTTGGGAACAATACCCGACTCATTGTTCAAGCCAAAGACAAGTCGGAGATTCGTAACCTAAAACAGTACGACCTCAATAAAATCATTCGCGATTTGGGAGCTACGCTGGATTCTAGTGGTAAGGAGACGTACATTTATATCAATGAACAAAACGGCCGTAAGTATCTAAAAGATACGGTGTTAGTGGTGAGTCGTAAGGATGGTGAGATTAAAATTTCCATCAATGACTCATCTTCTAGTTCTTCGACAGAAAAGAAGGAAGAAAAGTACGAAAAAGACAATGAGCCGTCGTCTAGTCACGATGATGGCAAAATCACGAGAAGCGTTACTCGGCGTTACAAAAGCCCTCGAAATGGTTTTGATGTACTCGTCGGACTGAACACCTACGCTCAAAATACGCCGCTTGCTTACAATAAGGAAGATTATGACTTATTACCTTGGGGTTCGCGATTTGTAAGCTTGAGTTGGGTAAGAGGTGCGGCCATCAGCCGAGGAAAAGATGCCTCATTGGGGCTTGATTTGGGGGTAGATGTGGCGTGGTACAATCTGATGTTTGACGGAAACAATACCGTCCGTAAAGATGCCAATTCCATTAGCTTTCCTACGGCCTCAAAAGACCTGCATAAGTCCAAACTCACGGCGGCTTACGTCAACCTATCTTTGATGCCAACGCTGGCGATTCACCGAGGGCCTATTTCTTATTTGAGCGTTGGAATGTATGCGGGCTATCGGCTCGACAGCTACACCAAAACCCAAGAGACTAGAAAAGGACGCTCGGAGCGAATTCACTCCAACTACTACCTTAATAACTTTCGATATGGTTTCGGCGCTGAGTTAGGCATTCGCCATTTTCCTGACCTTTTTATGCAGTATGACCTAGGTGAACTGTTTCAAACTAGCAAAGGACCTGCCGTACGAATGATTAGTTTTGGTGTTCGTTTATAGTGCTAGCAATTAGGCAATTACGGTGCTTTTGAAGGCAATTTAGAAGCACCGTAATTATTTTTCTTGAAAAAAAGTTTGTTTTTTTTTGCCTAAAAGTTTGAACTGAATTAAAAACAGCATACATTTGCGACTCCAAAAACGACAACAAAGTCTTTTGGAAGTTTTTTGAAAATAAGAAGGGGGTGTACCAGAGTGGCCAAATGGGGCAGACTGTAAATCTGCTGACGTACGTCTTCGGTGGTTCGAATCCATCCGCCCCCACCTTTTTACATAAGAATATCAGCGGGAGTAGCTCATTTGGTAGAGCGGTAGCCTTCCAAGCTTCAGGTGGCGGGTTCGAGCCCCGTCTCCCGCTCAAAATGGAGTCGTAACTTGAAAAGTTGCAAACATTTACCTCATAGGATTTTGTCGCTCCATAGCAAGTTAATTGTTACTTGTTAATTGTTAATTGGAAGTTTTAACTACAAATAACTGTTAACGAATAGCGATTAACTTTTTTGTTGAAAAGCCGTTATAGCTCAGGGGTAGAGCACTTCCTTGGTAAGGAAGAGGCCCGGGGTTCAAATCCCCGTAACGGCTCTGGCAGAAAAAATAGTTAACAATTAGGAGTTCTTTTCGCGGTAGTAGTGATAGCTATGGTCGTCATTTACCGTAAAACTCTGGACACTCAAGTTTTCTCTGTAAATCCATAATTAATACAAAACCAAATTTTAGTTAATAAAACAATGGCAAAAGAACAATTCGACCGGAGTAAACCTCACGTAAACGTAGGTACAATCGGTCACGTTGACCACGGTAAAACTACTTTGACTGCTGCTATCACCAAAGTTCTTTCAGAAAAAGGTTTGGCAGAAAAGAAAGATTTCTCGTCGATTGACTCCGCTCCAGAAGAAAAAGAGCGCGGTATCACTATCAACACTGCGCACGTAGAATATCAAACAGTAAACCGTCACTATGCTCACGTTGACTGCCCAGGTCACGCTGACTACGTGAAAAACATGGTAACTGGTGCTGCCCAAATGGACGGTGCCATCCTTGTAGTAGCTGCTACTGACGGTCCAATGCCACAAACTCGTGAGCACATCCTTCTTGCTCGTCAGGTAGGTGTACCTCAGTTGGTCGTTTTCATGAACAAAGTTGACATGGTTGACGATCCAGAGTTGTTGGAACTTGTTGAAATGGAAATCCGTGAATTGTTGTCATTCTACGAATTCGACGGCGATAACATTCCAGTTATTCAAGGTTCAGCTCTTGGTGGTTTGAACGGTGATGCGAAATGGGTTGCTACTATCGACGCATTGATGGAAGCAGTGGATAGCTTTATTCCAACTCCTGCTCGTGATACAGATAAGCCATTCTTGATGCCAGTTGAAGACGTGTTCACGATTACTGGTCGTGGTACTGTAGCAACAGGCCGTATCGAGCGTGGTATCATCAACTCTGGTGAGCCTGTAGAAATCTTGGGTATGGGAGCTGAAAACCTTAAGTCAACTGTGACTGGGGTTGAAATGTTCCGTAAAATCCTTGATCGTGGTGAAGCTGGTGACAACGTAGGTTTGCTCCTCCGTGGTATTGAAAAATCAGATATCCGTCGTGGTATGGTTATTTGTAAGCCAGGTTCGGTTAAGCCTCACGACAAATTCAAAGCTGAGGTTTATATCTTGTCAAAAGAAGAAGGTGGTCGTCACACACCATTCTTTAACAACTACCGTCCGCAGTTCTATTTCCGTACAACTGACGTAACAGGTATCATCACTTTGCCAGCTGGCGTTGAGATGGTTATGCCTGGTGATAACTTGACAATCACTGTTGAGCTTATCAACTCAATTGCAATGGAAAAAGGTCTTCGTTTCGCGATTCGTGAAGGTGGACGTACGGTAGGTGCTGGTCAGGTAACTGAAATCCTTTAATCCAAAAGGGATACACCAACTATAAAAAAGGGAAGCTCGCAAGGGCTTCCCTTTTTATTTTGTGATTAACTGAGTACATTGGCGTTCGTTTTCTCGGGTCAAATGATACCATTAAGGCTAGTTGTTGTTGGGATACTATTGGGGTGGATGTGTACGATTACCGTTCGTGCACAAGTTCCTGTATTATATCTTACTGATAAAATGGTAGATACAGAGCTATGGAAGCATCCTGCGCTTGAGTATCTTGCCGATACTTCTCAAAAACTGACAGTTCAACAGCTACGAAAAGATTCCTCATTTTTCTTCAAGCGCCCCCTAGGCATTTCTGCTGATTTAGGTTTTAACGATCAAGATGTTTGGCTACGCTTTAAGGTAAAAAAACAAACAGATAGACAGATTCATTGGGTAATTTCAAATGATTATCCTATGGTGGAAGAGCTTGATGTGTTTGTTTTTAATGAGCAAACGGGAGAAGTTAATCACCAGACTTTAAAAGAAGCTATCCCGGGCTATCAGCGAAATATTAATGTGCATCAGTGTGCCATTCCTTTAGAGCTTGTACCTCATGTGTTGTATTCTGTCTATATTAAGTTACGTACAGGCGACGCAAAAAAAATCCAGTTCAGAGTTGCCGAAACATATTATTTTTACGAAACCTACCTTGATGAACTCTGGTTTTGGAGCGGGCATTTAGGGTTTGTAATTTGCATGATTGTTGTGCAATTGGTATTTCTACTGGTAACCAAAGAGCGAAATTTCTTGCTTTATCTCCTCTTCTTAATGGGATACTTATTGGTGGCCATTGTAGGAGGATACGGTATCATCGACCAGCTATTGTGGCCAAACCACGTTTGGATGAAAGGCTATAGTATTGTGATTGCGGTCGTTATTAGCAACTTTTTAGGGGTGTTGTTTTATGCCCATGCGCTTCACTTGCGCGTATTAGCCCCTACCCTTTACAAGCTGATGCGAATAGATGCGATTGCATCGGTGGTGCTAAGCATTTGGATTTTCTTTTTTGAAAGACTTATTAGCCCCAACGTTTATTCGTGCGCTATCATCATTGTTTTTTTCTGTTTGGTTTCTATTTCCTGCATTGTGAGTTATCGGCGAGGCAATCCCTCGGCGATTTATTACCTTTTCGGGACGCTTTCTTATTTTATTGGGGTAATAGTTGTCTTGCTGTGGACTTTGGCTTACTTGACGCCCAATCTGTTTGTTATCAACGCCATGCACATTGGAAGTATGTTTGAAATGGTGTTTTTTATGTGGGCATTGGCGGATGATTATCGCCGAACGCGCGAAGAGCGAGAACAATCGCAAAAAGAGCTAATTCATACATTACGAACTCAAAACGAAGAAATTTCGAAAGCTCAAATTAAAGGACAAACGCTCGAACGAAAACGGGTTGCGGCTGATTTGCATGACTCGCTGGGGGGCACGCTCTCGGCAATTCGTTGGACACTGTCGTCGATTAACTCAGAGAGTTTGACGGAGCAAGAAAAACAGGTGTATGAGTCGTTGGTCGAAATGACCAATGAAGCACAGCAGCGGGTGCGGTTTTTGAGTCATAACCTCGTGCCCGAAAATTTAGAAGCAGATGGGTTAGCAATAAGCGTGGAGAAACTGACAGAAAAGCTTAACCGAAACAATAGAACGCGATTTAAAACCGAGATAAACCTCGATAAAAAATACGATAAACAAGTTGAATTTGAGCTATACAGCATTTCACTGGAGTTGATTAATAACATTATCAAGCATTCAAGAGCGAAAGAAGCGGTGGTGCGTCTTTATGAACAAGACAATCACTTACACCTTGACATTGAGGACGATGGCGTAGGAATGCAAGATTATAATCACCAAGGAAAAGGCTTAGGAAATATTCAAGAAAGAATTTCGTCGCTCAGAGGCACGTGGCAGATTGAATCCAACGGAAAAGGAACTCATGCGTCGGCGCAAGTGCCAATCTCCTGATTTTTTGCTACTTTTGTACCTTTGTTGTCCCCTTTATATGGCTGAAAAACGCAACTCTGCCCTTTTATTTATCTTTATAACGTTACTGATTGATGTAACAGGTATTGGGATAATTATTCCTGTATTTCCTAAATTGATTACCGAGCTCATTCATGGTGATTTATCCCAAGCCTCTTTATACGGGGGCTGGCTCACATTTGCATATTCGGTGATGCAGTTTATATTTTCCCCAATTTTGGGCGGTCTAAGCGATCAATACGGGCGTCGGCCTGTGTTATTAGCCTCTCTTTTCGGATTTGGAATAGATTATATCTTCTTAGGTTTTGCCCCGAGTATAGGATGGTTGTTTGTAGGACGCCTCATTGCTGGCGTTTTGGGGGCAAGTTTTACCACAGCAGGCGCGTACATTGCGGATGTAAGCCCACCTGAAAAAAGAGCTCAAAATTTTGGATTGATTGGTGCAGCTTTTGGCTTAGGGTTTATCATTGGCCCCATGCTTGGAGGGCTTCTTGGCCAGTATGGCGCCCGCGTTCCCTTTTTTGTATCGGCAGGCTTGGCACTTTTAAACTGGCTATACGGGTATTTTGTATTACCAGAGTCACTGCTTCCCGAAAACCGCCGTCCTTTTGATTGGAAGCGAGCCAATCCCGTGGGTTCATTGCGTCATTTAAAAAAGTACCCCATTATTTTTGGTTTGGTTATTCCACTGGTGTTGATATATATCGCAGGCTATGCCACGCAGAGTACCTGGACTTACTTTACCATGGAAAGATTTGGCTGGGATGAAAAATGGGTGGGGTATTCACTGGCATTTGTAGGAGTAATGGCTGCCCTTGTACAAGGTGGATTAACCCGCACGATTATCCCCCGTTTGGGCAATACAAAATCCATTTATTGGGGGTTAAGCGCCTATGGTATCAGCTTTTTTATGTACGCCTTTGCCAACCAAGGTTGGATGCTGTTTGCCATTACTATTTTAGCTGCCTTAGGAGGAATTGCAACACCTGCACTTCAAGCCATTATGTCAAATGAGGTGCCTGCCAATGAGCAAGGAGAGCTCAGGGGAGCGCTTACGAGTTTGATGAGCTTAACGGCCGTTGTAGGGCCAGTCATGATGACGAGTTTGTTTGCATACTTTACTACTTCGGCTGCCCCTATTATTTTTCCAGGCGCACCGTTTGCAATGGGTGGTGTTTTGACGCTTCTAAGTTTGGTTTTAGTGAAACAAATTTTATCACGTAAATGATTTTTTTTGTAAAAGGTTGCAATTGAAAAATTTGTTTCATACTTTTGCAGTCCGATTTCAAGAAGTATTATATACACGGGCATAGTTTAAAGGTAGAACTAAGGTCTCCAAAACCTTCGGTCTGGGTTCGAGTCCTGGTGCCCGTGCAACTTTTGCGCAAAATGAACTCAATTGTAGAATTTGTAAAAGCCTCATGGGACGAGGTTCGGCACAATGTCACTTGGCCCAAGCTTAATGACCTTCAATCTAGTACAACACTTGTACTCCTCGGCTCGCTTATTTTTGCGGCAGTGGTAGGTCTCATGGACTTCCTATTTGAGAACGCTCTCAATTTCATTTATCAGTCATTCTAGGGCTTTGCCCCGGTTATCCAAACGTTGAGCAGGTATGAGTAATCTGAATTGGTACGTTATCCGGGCTGTGTCTGGTCAAGAAAAGAAGATTAAATCTTATCTTGAAAATGAAATCGTCAGACAGGGCCTTCAAGAAGCTATCCCCGAAATTTTAATTCCGACGGAAAAAATTGTCGAAATGCGTAACGGTAAGAAACGCATCCGCGAGAAGAACTTTTTCCCTGGGTATATCATCATTTCGGCCGATTTAGCAAAAGGAGAAACACATCACCTTATTACGACAATGCCAGGTGTATTGGGCTTTTTGGGAAACACCAGTGGTAACTCAAAAATACCAGTGCCGTTGCGTCAGTCGGAAATCAATCGGATTTTAGGTAAGGTCGAAGATGCGGTAGAAGAAGTTGAAGCGCCAAAAGTAAGTTTCTTAAAAGGCGAGAGTGTTAAAATTACCGATGGGCCTTTCAGTGGCTTTATTGGAACAGTAGAAGAAATTTTTGACGACAAGAAGAAGCTCAATGTCGTTGTGAAAATATTCGGGCGTAGTACGCCCGTGGAGTTGGGTTACGCACAAGTCGAAAAAGAAAGCTGATTTTTCAGAATGTTGCCGGGAGTACGAGACAAAAAGCTTCCATGTTGTCTATCAGCCGTACGTCCGAACCGGTAACGCCAATTTAAACGTTTTAAAACGATGGCGAAAGAAGTAGCAGGTTACGTCAAACTGCAAGTGAAAGGTGGCCAAGCCAATCCTTCCCCCCCAATTGGACCAGCACTTGGTTCTAAGGGTTTGAACATCATGGAGTTCTGCAAGCAATTTAACGGTCGTACGCAGGACAAAATGGGTGTCATCTTACCCGTTGTAATTACGTACTACAAAGACAAATCATTTGAATTTGTTATCAAAACTCCACCAGCACCTATTTTGCTTTTGGAGGCTGCAAAAATTAAACTTGGTTCAGCTCAACCTAACCGTAAGAAAGTGGGTTCAGTTAGCTGGGATCAAGTAAAAACGATTGCTGAAACAAAGATGCCAGATTTGAATTGCTTTACGATCGAATCCGCAATGAAAATGATTGCAGGTACAGCACGTAGTATGGGGATTACAGTATCAGGTAAAGCCCCTTGGGATAACTAATCACGAAGCGGACGTAAAGACATTTTGAACAATGGCAAAGTTGACTAAAAAAAGAAAAGAAGCTTTAGCGAAATACGATGCTAAAATCGAGTATTCGTTCGAGAAAGCTGCAGAAATTCTGAAAGACATCACCTACACGAAGTTTGATGCTTCGGTAGATATTGATGTGCGTTTGGGTGTTGACCCCCGCAAAGCAGACCAAATGGTTCGTGGCGTGGTGGCTTTACCACACGGTACAGGTCGTGAAGTACGTGTATTGGTACTTTGTTCGCCTGATAAAGAAGCCGAAGCAAAAGAAGCTGGTGCTGACTTCGTTGGGTTGGATGAGTTTATTCAGAAAATCGAAAAAGGATGGACTGATGTGGACGTAATCATTACAATGCCAACTGTAATGGCCAAAATTGGTCGTTTGGGTAAAATCTTAGGTCCTCGTGGCTTGATGCCTAACCCTAAGTCAGGTACGGTAACGTTGGAAGTTGGTAAAGCAGTAAAAGAGGTAAAGGCAGGTAAAATTGATTTCAAGGTTGACAAGTTTGGTATTATCCATGCTAGTATCGGCCGCGTATCTTTTGGTCCTGATAAAATTGCCCAAAATGCTCAAGAGTTGATTGCGACTTTAATGAGGCTTAAACCTTCTTCGGCTAAAGGTACTTACGTAAAAAGCGTACACCTCTCAAGCACAATGAGTCCAGGTGTCATCATCGATAAAAGCACGATTGCAGGAATATAATTATGACACGCGAAGAAAAAGCCGTTATCATAGAGGAACTCAGCGACAAGTTCAAGGCGATTCCTTACTTCTATATTGTTGATGCCGCAGGCATGACAGTTGGAGAAACAAATAACTTACGCCGTAAGTGTTTTAACCAAGGAGTAGAGTATCGTGTTGTTAAAAACACGCTGATTGCAAAGGCACTTGAAACACTAGATACAGATTACACGTCATTTAACGAAAGCGTTTTGACTGGTTTCTCTGGCATCATGTTTCACCAAGAGTCAGGCAAAGTAGCAGCTAAATTGATCAAAGAATTTCGTAAAGAGTCAGGCAACGACAAATTGAAGCTTAAAGGTGCTTCGGTTGAGTATAGCCTGTTCATCGGCGAAAATCAATTAGACACGCTCTTGACCCTGAAATCAAGACAAGAATTAATCGGGGAAATCGTTGGCTTGTTGCAATCTCCTGCGAAAAATGTCGTATCGGCATTGCAAAGCGGAGGCGGCAAATTGGCTGGTATCCTCAAAACCCTTTCAGAACGCGAAGGGTAATTCAAGTACTACATTTGAACATTTGAGAAGTAGTCAATGGACCTTTTCAAATCTTCAAATTACTAAATTTTCAAATTCAAAAAAACTCGTAACAAATTTTAACATTACAATAAAATGGCAGATTTGAAAGCATTCGCAGAACAGCTTGTTAATCTTACAGTAAAGGAAGTAAATGAACTTGCTGCAATCTTGAAAGATGAGTACGGTATCGAACCAGCAGCAGCAGCTCCAGTAATGGTAGCAGCAGGTGGCGGTGGTGATGCAGCTCCAGTTGTAGAAGAAAAAACAGCTTTTGATGTAATCTTGAAATCAGGCGGTGCTGCTAAATTGCAAGTTGTTAAACTTGTAAAAGACTTGACAGGTCTTGGCTTGAAAGAAGCTAAAGAATTGGTTGACGGCGCTCCAAAACCATTGAAAGAAGGTATTGCTAAAGACGAAGCAGAAGCTTTGAAAAAGCAATTGGAAGAAGCTGGTGCTGAAGTAGAAATCAAGTAATTTCTGCGCTTAGCGCTCCCAAAATAAACGGAAATAGGCCTGACCTTGTGTCAGGTCTTTTCCTGTTTAAGTAAGTACCGCTGTTTTAGCTATTGAAAACAGCAGCAGTTAGTCGAAAATCAGAAATAATGCAGTTAATCTGACATCTAACTACAATAGCGTTTCTTCTTTAATGAGTTTCTGCCTGAAACACTTCGCTACTCGTAGGGGCGATGCACAGGGGCGAAATTCTAAAATCTACGAGGCAAGCTAAGTTTTTTGCAAACTAACTATTTGAGTCCTCGCGTTCAGTATCCTTAGAACGTCGCCTGGTTCTTATCCACCAAAAACTTGTAAAGCCTTGGTAACCAAACAAACTCCACGTAGAAGTTTTGCCCGGATTAAACCCGTTATTGATTATCCGGACTTCCTCGACGTACAGCTTCGCTCGTATCGCGAATTCGTTAATTTAGATACCGCCGCCGAAGAACGTCACAAAGAAGGGTTGTACAAAGTATTCCAAGAGAACTTCCCAATCTCTGATTCACGTGAAAACTTTGTCCTTGAATTCGTTGATTATGCACTAGATCCACCTAAATACTCTGTAAATGAGTGTATTTCACGTGGACTTACGTATTCGGTGCCATTGAAGGCAAAACTACGCCTGAAATGTAATGACGCCGATAACGAAGATTTTGAAACAATTGAGCAAGAAGTGTTCTTGGGAGCTATCCCGTACATGACTGAAAAAGGCTCTTTTGTAATTAATGGAGCGGAACGCGTTATCGTTTCTCAGCTACACCGTTCGCCAGGGGTGTTTTTCTCAATGAGCAAGCACACCAACGGTACTAAATTGTACTCGGCACGGATTATTCCTTTTAAAGGGTCTTGGATTGAATTTTCTACGGACGTTAATAACGTGATGTATGCGTACATCGACCGTAAGAAAAAGTTTCCAGTTACTACCCTCCTACGGGCGATTGGCTTCGGTTCTGACAAAGAAATCCTTGATTTGTTTGAACTTTCAGAAGAAATCCCTGCTACTTCTGCCAGCTTGAAAAAAGCCGTAGGCCGCCGCCTAGCTGCGCGGGTACTACGTACATGGACAGAAGACTTCGTGGATGAAGATACTGGTGAAGTAGTATCAATCAGCCGTAACGAAGTGTTGCTTGAGCGTGACTCTCTTATCACGGCTGGTGACTTAGACGTGATCCTTGATTCGGGGCAGAAATCAATTATTATGCACCGTGAGGACATGAACATGGCCGATTATAATATCATTTATAACACGTTGCAAAAAGACAGCTCTAACTCAGAAAAAGAGGCTGTTGAGCAAATCTATCGCCAATTGCGTAACGCCGAAGCGCCTGACGAACAAACCGCTCGTGAAGTAATTCAGAGCTTGTTCTTCTCAGATAAGCGTTATGACTTGGGGGATGTAGGCCGCTACCGTGTCAATAAAAAATTGCAATTGGATATTGCGATGTCAACGAAAGTATTGACGACGCAAGACATCGTTTCCATTGTAAAATACCTAATTGGTCTTATCAATGCCAAAGCCGTAGTCGATGATATCGACCACTTGTCAAACCGCCGTGTTCGTACGGTAGGTGAGCAATTATGGGCACAATTTGGTGTTGGTTTGGCACGTATGTCTCGTACCATCAAAGAACGTATGAACGTTCGCGATAACGAAGACTTCAAACCAATCGACTTGATTAATGCACGTACGTTGTCGTCGGTCATCAACTCGTTCTTTGGAACCAACCAGCTTTCGCAGTTCATGGACCAAACAAACCCACTGGCTGAAATCACGCACAAGCGTCGTATGTCAGCACTAGGGCCAGGTGGTTTGAGCCGCGAGCGGGCAGGTTTCGAGGTTCGTGACGTTCACTATACGCACTACGGACGTCTTTGTACGATTGAAACTCCTGAAGGACCAAACATCGGTTTGATTTCTTCGCTTTGCGTTTATGCAAAAACCAACAGCATGGGCTTCATCGAAACACCTTACCGCGTTATTAATGATGGTAAGTTGTCGAATGAACTTGTGTATTTGACCGCAGAAGAAGAAGATTCTAAATACATTGCCCAAGCCAACGCGTCGGTGGATGATAACGGAACCTTCTTGGTTGATAAAATCAAGACACGTTTTGAAGGTGACTTCCCAATGGTAGAGCCTGCGCAGGTGTCTTTGATGGATATTGCAGCAAACCAGATTGTATCGGTAGCGGCTTCGATGATTCCATTCTTGGAGCACGATGACGCCAACCGTGCCTTGATGGGTTCAAACATGCAACGTCAGGCGGTGCCATTGCTCCGCCCACAGGCGCCAATTGTAGGGACAGGTTTGGAAGGCCGCGTAGCTCGCGACTCACGTGCTTTGGTGGTAGCCGAAGGCAACGGGGTAGTTGAGTTTGTGGATGCAACCAAAATTGTTATTCGTTACGAACGTTCGTACGAGCAGCGTTTGGTAAGCTTCGATAGCGACATCGTAACGTATGACTTGATTAAGTTCCGTCGTACTAACCAAGATACTTGTATCAACCTTAAACCGATGGTTTTGAAAGGCCAACCGGTAGAGAAAGGTCAAATCTTGAGCGAAGGATACGCGACTGAAGGGGGTGAATTGGCACTTGGACGTAACCTCCTCGTGGCCTTCATGCCTTGGCAAGGGTATAACTTTGAGGATGCGATTGTAATTTCTGAGCGTGTAGTACGCGAAGATATTTTTACTTCGATTCACATCGAAGAGTACGACCTTGAAGTACGTGATACAAAACGCGGTGAGGAAGAATTGACAGCGGAAATTCCGAACGTAAGTGAGGAAGCTGTTAAAA
The DNA here is from genome assembly GCF_014195535.1 of Runella defluvii. GTDB lineage: Bacteria > Bacteroidota > Bacteroidia > Cytophagales > Spirosomataceae > Runella > Runella defluvii. The sequence goes on from NZ_JACIBY010000015.1 coordinate 79,673, forward strand.
ACCTCGACGAAAACGGTATCGTTCGCGTAGGAACGGAAGTAAAAGAAGGAGATATTTTGATTGGAAAGATTACGCCAAAAGGAGAATCTGATCCAACACCAGAAGAAAAACTCCTCCGTGCCATCTTTGGAGATAAAGCAGGCGATGTGAAGGATGCTTCACGCAAAGCACCTCCGTCGATGAAAGGGGTAGTCGTAGATACCAAACTTTTCTCTCGTCCAGGCCGCGATGAGCGCGTAAAACAAAAAGATGAGTTGAAAGTGTTGATGAAGAGCTACGGACGCGACTTGAGCAAACTCCGTGAAGTTCTTATCGACAAAATGGCAGAATTGCTTGATGGTAAAACGGGTGCGGGAGTGAAGCACAAGTTTGGCGAAGAAATCATGAGTAAAGGCGTGAAATTTAGCCGCGTAAACATCATCAACAATATCTTCCCAGATAAAAACCCGTACCGTGACGAAGGTGGCTACGTTGTTCCAGAAGAAGTAAACCTTTTGGGTGACTTAATCATCGAAGGCTGGACGGACGACCCAACGACCAACAAGCTGTTGTTTGAGATGGTGAAAAACTATCAAAAACGCCGCAACGAGATTTCGGGACGTTTCAAACGTGACCGCTTTACGTTGGAAGTTGGAGACGAATTACCTGCGGGTATCGTGAAATTGGCGAAAGTATATATCGCTAAGAAACGTAAACTCAAAGTGGGTGATAAAATGGCGGGTCGCCACGGTAACAAAGGGGTTGTGGCTAAAATCGTTCGCGATGAAGACATGCCTTTCTTGGCCGACGGAACACCAATGGACATCGTATTGAACCCTCTAGGGGTACCTTCGCGTATGAACATCGGTCAGATTTACGAAACCATCTTGGCATGGGCAGGTCGTAAATTAGGCCGCAAATACGCAACGCCAATCTTTGATGGTGCTACCGAAGATCAAGTAGTGTCTGAATTGAATGAAGCAGGTATTCCTGAATTTGGACGTACACCACTTTATGATGGGCAATCGGGTGATAAATTTGACCAAGCAGTTACAGTAGGTATCATGTACATGCTTAAACTAGGTCACTTGGTGGATGACAAAATGCACGCTCGTTCGATCGGGCCATACTCACTTATTACGCAGCAACCATTGGGTGGTAAGGCACAGTTTGGTGGACAGCGTTTCGGAGAGATGGAGGTTTGGGCGCTTGAGGCGTTTGGAGCTTCTCACATCCTTCAAGAGATTTTGACAGTGAAGTCCGATGACGTAATTGGACGGGCAAAAGCGTACGAGGCAATCGTAAAAGGTGAAAACCTTCCGAAGCCAAATATTCCAGAATCATTCAACGTATTGATTCACGAATTACGCGGTCTTGCCCTCGAAATTACGATGGACTAATCAATGTTTGGGGTTTACTGTTTTGGATTTATGGTTGGTAATACAACGCTAAACTTGAGATAGTAAACTCTAAACCCTAAACAAAAATTTCACACAAATCATATCGAAAATGTCATTCAAGAAAAACAAGAAAATCAATAGTGACTTTTCGCGGATTACCATCAGTTTGGCTTCGCCAGAGTCTATTCTGGAAAGCTCATACGGTGAAGTAACGCAACCCGAAACCATCAACTATCGGACCTATAAGCCTGAGATGGGTGGACTTTTCTGCGAGCGTATCTTCGGACCCGTAAAAGACTGGGAATGCCACTGTGGTAAATATAAGCGTATTCGTTATAAGGGCATTATCTGTGACCGTTGTGGGGTGGAAGTAACGGAGAAAAAAGTACGTCGTGAACGTATGGGACACATCGAATTGGTGGTGCCTGTTGCTCACATTTGGTACTTCCGTAGCTTACCTAACAAAATTGGTTATTTGTTAGGCTTGTCAACCAAGAAATTGGACCAAATCATCTACTACGAACGTTACGTAGTAGTTCAACCAGGTGTGAAAGCAGAAGATGGAGTCAATAAAATGGACTTCTTGACTGAAGATGAATACTTGGATATTATGGATCGTCTTCCACGTGAGAATCAACTTCTTCCAGATACAGACCCGAACAAATTCATCGCTAAGATGGGGGCTGAAGGGCTAGAGTTGTTGTTGTCACGTACGCAATTAGACGAACTTTCGTACGAATTGCGCCACAATGCCGCAAACGATACTTCGCAACAGCGTAAAGCAGAAGCGTTGAAGCGTTTGAAAGTCGTGGAAGCACTTCGTGACGCAAACACCCGCATCGAAAACCGTCCCGAATGGATGGTGATTCGGATGGTGCCAGTGATTCCACCAGAACTTCGTCCGCTTGTACCTTTGGATGGTGGACGTTTTGCTACGTCTGACCTTAACGACCTCTACCGTCGTGTAATCATTCGTAACAACCGTTTGAAGCGTCTGATTGAAATCAAAGCGCCAGAAGTAATCTTGCGTAACGAAAAACGGATGTTGCAAGAAGCGGTTGACTCGCTATTCGACAACAGCCGTAAAGTAAACGCGGTACGTTCGGAAGGTAACCGTGCCTTGAAATCACTTTCAGATATGTTGAAAGGAAAGCAAGGTCGTTTCCGTCAGAACTTGCTTGGTAAGCGGGTTGACTACTCAGGTCGTTCGGTAATTGTGGTAGGTCCAGAGCTCAAACTTCACGAGTGTGGTCTTCCCAAAGACATGGCGGCAGAGTTGTTTAAGCCGTTTATTATTCGCAAGCTGATTGAGCGTGGTATTGTTAAGACGGTAAAATCGGCAAAGAAAATCGTTGACCGCAAAGACCCCGTTGTTTGGGACATCTTGGAAAACGTATTGAAAGGCCACCCTGTATTGCTTAACCGTGCTCCTACCCTTCACCGTTTGGGTATCCAAGCCTTCCAACCTAAGTTGATTGAAGGAAAAGCGATTCAGTTGCACCCATTGGTATGTACGGCCTTCAACGCCGACTTTGACGGTGACCAGATGGCGGTACACGTACCACTAGGTCAAGAGGCTATTTTGGAAGCATCGTTGTTGATGTTGTCGTCGCACAACATCTTGAACCCTGCCAACGGAGCGCCAATTACCGTACCTTCACAAGACATGGTATTGGGTCTTTATTACGTAACAAAAGGACGTAAATCGACCCCTGAAGTGCCTATCGCTGGAGAAGGAATGACATTCTACGGTGCTGAAGAAGTAATCATCGCCCTCAACGAAGGAAAAGTGTCTAAACATGCGCACATCAAGTGCCGTGTGACAGTTCGTAACGAGGATGGTTCGCTTGAGAAAAAATTGATTGAAACGGTTGCAGGACGTCTATTGTTCAACCAGTGCGTTCCTGAATCCGTAGGATATATCAATGAATTGTTGACGAAAAAGAAACTTCAACAAATCATTGGGCACGTCTTCAAGATTGCGGGTAATGCACGTTGTGCGCAATTCTTGGACGACATCAAGCAACTTGGTTTCCAAACAGCCTTCAAAGGTGGTTTGTCAATCGGTTTGGGAGATATTAAAATCCCAGATGTGAAATGGCAACTCATCGAAGGTGCAAAAGAAGAAGTTCAAGGTGTGATGGACAACTTCATGATGGGTCTTATCACCGAAAACGAGCGTTATAACCAAATCATCGACGTTTGGACACGTACCAACACGAAATTGGCCAATACGCTTTTGACCCAATTGGAGAACGACCAACAAGGCTTTAACTCCGTTTATATGATGATGCACTCGGGAGCCCGTGGTTCTCGCGAGCAGGTACGTCAGTTGGGAGGTATGCGTGGTTTGATGGCGAAACCTCAGAAAAACCTTGCTGGGGGCGTTGGAGAAATCATCGAAAACCCAATCCTTTCAAACTTTAAGGAAGGTCTCGACGTACTTGAGTACTTTATCTCTACCCACGGTGCGCGTAAAGGTTTGGCCGATACGGCCTTGAAAACAGCCGATGCGGGTTACTTGACACGTCGTTTGCACGATGTAGCTCAGGACGTGGTTGTGAACGAGGTTGACTGTGGTACATTGCGCGGTATCGAGATTTCGGCATTGAAAGACAACGAGGACATCGTTGAGCCATTGTCTGAACGTATCTTGGGACGGGTTTCTGTACACGATGTACTTGACCCACTTTCGGGTGAGTTAATTTTGTCATCAGGCCAAGAAATCACCGAAGAAATCGCGGCTCGTATCGACGAAACGAGCATCGAAACCGTAGAAATCCGCTCAGTATTGACTTGCGAAACCCGCAGTGGGGTTTGTTCAAAATGCTACGGACGTAACTTGGCGTCGGGGCGCATGGCCGAAATCGGTGAGTCGGTGGGGGTTATTGCCTCACAGTCAATCGGTGAGCCAGGTACGCAGCTGACACTTCGTACGTTCCACGTTGGGGGTACTGCGCAAAACATCGCCGTAGAAGCCAACATCAGAGCGAAATTTGAAGGTAAGATTGAGTTTGAAGATATGCGTACCGTAGAGTCAACGGATGCGGAAGGAAATCCAGTAACGATTGTAATGGGTCGTTCGGGTGAAATTCGCATCGTCAGCGAGTCAAACGGACAGGTATTGATTGGTAATAACGTTCCTTACGGAGCGACATTGCTTGTGAAAGAAGGTGAGCGCGTTACCAAAGGCCACGAACTTTGTAACTGGGATCCTTACAACGCCGTAATCTTGTCAGAATTTAACGGTTCTGCTCAATACGAATCAATCGAAGAAGGTATCACTTTCCGCGAAGAAATCGACGAACAATCGGGCTTCCAAGAAATGGTAATCATCGAAACACGTGACCGTACCAAAAACCCAGGTATCTTGGTAAAAGGTAAGAGCCCACTCTTGACCGACGCCGATGAGAAGATTTACAACTTGCCTGTAGGTGCGCGTTTGGTAATCAAAGATGGTTCAAATGTAAAAGCAGGTCAGCCTTTGGCGAAATTGCCACGTACACTCGGTAAAACGCGTGACATTACGGGTGGTTTGCCACGGGTAACGGAATTGTTTGAAGCACGTAACCCATCAAACCCAGCGGTAGTTTCTGAAATCGACGGGGTGGTTATCTACGGAATTGTAAAACGTGGTAACCGCGAAATCAATATCGAGTCGAAAGACGGTACACGTAAGAAATACCTTGTGCCTTTGTCGAAACACATCTTGGTGCAAGATGGTGACTACGTGAAAGCGGGTGAACCACTTTCTGATGGTGCCATTACGCCAAGCGACATCTTGTCGATCAAAGGCCCAACGGCGGTACAAGAATACTTGGTAAACGAAATTCAGGAAGTTTACCGTCTCCAAGGGGTGAAAATCAACGATAAGCACATTGAGTGTATTGTACGCCAAATGATGCAGAAAGTTGAAATCATGGAAGCTGGAGATACCAACTTCTTGGAAATGCAACCCGTAGATAAGTGGACGTTCCGCGAAGAAAACGACCGTGTACTTGACATGAAAGTGGTAGAGGATTCGGGTGATTCTGAAAACGTGAAGCCAGGGATGTTGATTTCGGCGCGCCGTTTGCGTGACGAAAACTCTACCCTCAAGCGTCGGGATCAGCGTTTGGTAGTGGCACGCGATGCCAAAGCAGCCGTTGCACAACCAACCTTGATGGGTATTACGCAGGCGTCGTTGGGTACCGAAAGCTTTATCTCAGCCGCGTCTTTCCAAGAGACGACCAAAGTGTTGAGCGAAGCGGCGGTACGCGGAAAACGCGATACGCTCGATGGCTTGAAAGAAAACGTAATTGTAGGTCACCTTATTCCAGCAGGAACGGGTGTACGTCGCTACCAGAAAAACATCATTGGTTCGAAAGAAGAACTCGAAACCGTGACTGAATCACGTGAGCGTAGCAGCTCGCGTCGTAGCAAACGTGAATTAGCAAACTAACAGGTTTCCCCGTGAGTTTATAGAAGAAAACGCCCCGACTTCGGTTGGGGCGTTTTTGTTTTTGGCCGCTTACACACTAATTTTTCGATTGCTGCCGTTTTTTAGTTCCTTTGTTCCCCAAACGACGATTATTTACGTATGAAGAAATTACTTTTTGTTTTCTCCCTCGCTTTCATTTGTTGTACCTCTCTTTATGCCCAAGACAATAGCTACAACTTGGTGCCTTTTCCTGCGCAGTTCAACGGCGGCGACGGGCAGTTTGTGGTGAATGGGCAGACCAAAATCATTGTCACTGCCAAAGATGCCTTACTGAAACCCATTGCGCAATCGTTGGCCAGTGCGCTTAAAACAGCCTCTAAATTGAATTTGGTGGTTGCGCCCGCCGCTCCCCCGACGGCGACCAACACCATTTTTATTCGTCTGAACAAAGCCTTGGGCTTAGGAAACGAAGGGTACAAATTGGTGGTAGGGAAAGAACGCGTGATTCTGGAATCGGCGACGCCACAAGGGGCTTTTTACGGTTTACAAACTATCCTTCAACTGTTACCCACGGCGGTTTTTAGCCCTATGCCCGTCGAAAATGTCGCGTGGACAATGCCTGTTTGCCAAATTCAAGACAAACCCCGCTTTGTCCACCGAGGATTGATGCTCGACGTAGCGCGTCATTTTATGCCTGCTTCGTTTGTCAAAAAATACATCGACCTACTAGCCCTGCACAAAATGAACGTATTGCACTGGCATTTGACCGATGACCAAGGCTGGCGCATTGAGATAAAGAAGTACCCCAAACTCACACAAGTGGGCTCAAAACGCAAGGAAACGCTTGTGGGGCACTACTCAGAAAATTACCCTCAGAAATACGACGGAAAAGAGTATGGTGGGTTTTATACCCAAGCCGAAATCAAAGACATCGTGAAGTACGCTCAGTCGAAATACGTCACGATTATCCCCGAAATCGAACTGCCAGGGCACGCAACGGCGGCGTTGGCGGCTTATCCAGAGTTAGGCTGTGAGCCTTCAAAAAACTACCAAGTGGGCACCAAATGGGGCGTGATGTACGACGTGTTTTGCCCCACAGAAAAAACCTTTACCTTTTTGCAGGATGTGTTGACGGAAGTAATGGCGCTTTTCCCCAGTAAATACGTACACATTGGCGGTGACGAATGCCCGAAAGACGCGTGGAAGAAGAGTACGTTTTGCCAAGAATTGATTAAAAAACAAGGCTTGAAAGACGAACACGAGCTGCAAAGTTACTTCATAAAGCGCATTGAGAAGTTTGTCAACTCCAAAGGGAAAAGCATTATTGGTTGGGATGAGATTTTGGAAGGTGGCGTTGCTCCCAACGCGACTGTTATGAGCTGGAGAGGTACGTCAGGAGGCATCGAAGCGGCTAAACAGAAGCACAATGTCATCATGACGCCGACGACCTACTATTACCTCGATTATTACCAAGGTAATCCTGCCAAAGAACCGTTGGCGATTGGTGGGTATTTGCCCATCGAAAAAGTATATGGCTACGACCCCGCCGACGGCTTTGACGAGGCGTCTAAAAAATACATTTTGGGCGTACAAGGAAACCTTTGGACAGAATATGTGCCAACACCCGAACAAGTAGAATACATGACGTTTCCTCGGGCTACGGCCATTGCGGAATCGGCTTGGATGCCTTCGGGCGTCAAAAACTTTGAGGATTTTGCGATGCGTTTGAAAGAACATTTAAAACGGTTGGATTACCTCAAAGTCAATTATTCAAAACGTATTTTGGACATTCGGGCGGTGACGCAGTTCAACAACCAAGGGCAGTTGCAGGTGCGTTTGGATAAATTAGACTCAGATAGTAAAACCTACTACACTACCGACGGCAAGCAGCCTACGACCAGCTCGACGGAATACACCATGCCGATTACGTTGGACAAAATCACGACCATCAAGGCCATTACGACCGCTGGCGCTACTTTTGAGGAAAAATTCTTCGTGCATCGCGCCAAAGGAAAACCCTACAAATACGCCAATGCTCCTGACGATTGGGCTGACCCTGATAAAAAGAAATTGACTGACGGGCAAGTAGCTCAAAGCCCTCAAAATAGTGCGGAATGGGTACAGATTTCGGGCAAAGATTTGGAAATTACGATTGATTTGGGCGAGGTAAAACCCGTGACCAAAGTGTCGGCCAATTTCTTGAAACTGATTTTGTACAATATCTTCCCGCCAACTTCGGTAGAAATTGGCCTCTCGCGCGACGGCGAAAGTTTCAAAGAAGCCTTGGCGCAACCTGTGACGTACCAACTAGAAGGTGGATGGCAAATTTTACCCGTTGTGGCCGACTTTAAAACTGCGCGGGCGCGTTACATTCGGGTTCGGGCTAAAAATGCAGGAAATGCCCCCGCAGGTCATCCAGAAGCAGGTCGTCCGACCACGATTTCAATGGATGAAGTGGTGGTAGATTGATAAAATAAGCTATTAGACATACCCAACAAGAAAGGCGCTGTACCCACAGCGCCTTTCTTGTTGGTGGGAGTATTCTTCCCGTTCACGCCACTTTTTTGGCACTTTGTCCCAATTTAGTCTTATTTTTTTAAACAAAAACGTAGGTTTACCTCGTTTTTATAACGAAAAAGTACAAATGTAAACTTCTTCTTTTATCCATTAACAAGTAACGGTGGCTTGCCACTTATTGTCAGCTATGAAACATATCTTTAGTATTTTGCTGTGGCTTGGGATGGCCACGTGGGCGTACAGCCAAGAAAAACGAACGATTAGCGGGTACATCAAAGATGCCTCCAATGGCGAAAGTCTGATTGGGGTATCGGTGTATGTTCGGGAAATAGGGAACGGAACCGTGACCAACGACTACGGCTATTATGCCTTGAACCTGCCAACGGGTGTCTCTTACACGCTGGTTTTCAATTACATTGGCTACGAAAAAGTAGAGAAAAAAGTGACGCTTACTGACGATTTAAAGCTCAGTATCGAACTCAAGGACGAAAGTGTGAAGCTGCAAGAAGTCATTGTCAAAACCACGAAAGAAGACGAGAATGTCAAGAACATTGAGATGTCGGTCAACAAGGTGGAAATGAAAACCATTCGCCAAATGCCAGCCTTGCTCGGGGAAGTGGATTTGGTGCGAAGCATTCAATTGCTCCCTGGAGTGACGAGCGTGGGCGAAGGAGCCAGCGGGTTCAACGTCAGGGGAGGAAATATTGACCAAAACTTAGTCCTGCTCGACGAAGCACCTGTCTTCAACGCCTCGCACTTGTTTGGGTTTTTCTCGGTTTTTAACCCCGATGCGGTCAAAGACGTAAAACTCGTTAAAGGTGGGATTCCTGCGCAGTACGGCGGCCGTATTTCGTCGATTTTAGACGTGCGTTTGAAAGAAGGAAATGCCAAAAAACGCGAAATCAACGGCGGAATTGGGACGATTTTCTCCCGTTTGAGCTACGAACAGCCGTTTGCTAAAAGCAAAGGGTCGTTCATTGTGGCAGGGCGTCGTTCGTACATCGACGTATTGGCGAAGCCGTTCTTGAACGGAGATTTAAAAAACTCACGTTTTTATTTCTATGACCTTACGGCCAAAGCCAATTACCGCATTGATGACAAAAATACAGTCTTTGCGTCGGGCTACTTCGGGCGCGACGTTTTTGGGGCGGACTTTGGTTTTGAGTGGGGAAACCAAACGGCAACGGTTCGCTGGAACCACGTTTTTAACAACAAATTGTTTATGAATGCCACCGCATTCTACTCAAATTATGACTATGGTTTAGAATCGGATCGTAACAATAAGAACAAAAGCGGGGATAAATTTAAGTGGAATTCGAGCATTAAGACGTGGAGTATGAAGCCCGATTTTACGTACTATCTTACGCCTAACAACACCGTTACTTTCGGCGGACAGTACATCAATTACAGCACCAAACCAGGCACAGCGACGGCGATTTCGAGCGGCGAAGAACGAAACATTAGCTTAGACCCACGTTATGCTGACGAGTCGTCTTTGTACATCGGAAATGACCAAAAACTCAACGAATGGCTGTCGTTTCAGTACGGAATTCGGTATTCGTATTTCCGAAATTTAGGCCCAGGGACGGCTTACGAGTTTTTAGAAGTTGTAAAAGGGGATCGAAAACTCCCCGTTTCGGAGAAAAAATACGAATCGGGCGTGATAAATACGTATGGCAATTGGGAGCCACGTTTTTCGACTAAAATAGAGGTAAGTCCTTCTACTTCCATCAAGGCAAGCTATAACCGAACAGCTCAGTACTTGCATCTATTGTCAAACACGGCGGCGAGTTCGCCGTTGGATGTGTGGACGTTGAGTTCAAAAATTATTAAGCCACAACTAGCCGACCAAGTGGCATTGGGTTGGTTTCAAAACTTTCAAGAAAACATGTACGAGGCTTCGTTGGAGGTGTATTACAAGAAGCTTCAAAACCAAATTGATTACGTAGCCAACTCCGATTTGTTGCTCAATACGTACCTCGAAGGTGACCTGCTTTTTGGTAACGGTCGGGCGTACGGAGCCGAGGTGTATGTGAAAAAAAATCGTGGCAAGCTGACGGGCTGGGTGAGTTATACCCTTGCGCGTACGGAACGTAAAATAGAAGGCATTAACAATGACAATTGGTTTCCTGCGCGTTTTGACAAAACCCATAACCTTTCGACGGTGGTATTGTATCAACTCAACGACCGTTTGAGCTTCTCGGCCAATTTTGCTTTCAATACGGGGACTCCTGCGACTTTCCCTACCAACCGCTTTGAATGGGGAGGCTGGACGTTGCCGCAAAATGTGGACAACAGCCGCAACGCTGCCCGCATCCCCGCTTACCATCGTCTCGATTTAGGTGCGACGCTTAAATCGAAGAAAAAACTCTTTGGCAAAGGCCAAGGCGAGTGGGTACTCAGTGTTTATAACGTCTATAATCGTCGTAATCCGTTTTCGATGTATGTGCGTCAAAATGAGGATAATAACCTCAAAACCGAAGCCGTTCGCTACGCGGTGATTGGCTCGGTGGTTCCTGCCATTACGTACAACTTTAAATTTTAATCGCTATGAAAAAGAATACGCTTCATACTTTTTTGACCTATACTACCCTCGCATTTTTGACCGTAGCAACCCTCACGAGCTGCGAAGATGTGGTGGATTTGGACGTAAAATCAGGTGCCCCACAGCTAGTAGTCGATGGTTGGGTAACGAACCAACAAACCAGCCAAACCATTCGCCTGACCGAATCGGCGGGGTATTTTGATAACAGCCCCGCAAAACCAGTCCTCAACGCGACCGTGACCGTTACCGACGATAAAGGCGGGGTATTTTCTTTTGTTGACCTTAAAAAAGATGGAAACTACGTTTGGAAGCCAGTGGCTGCCAGCGATACCATCGGGCGGGTAGGACGAACTTACACGTTGCGCATCAAAATGGGAACCGAAGAATATACCGCCGTGAGCAAGCTCAATCGGGTTCCTAAAATTGACTCAGTGACCTATTTCTTTGACAAATTACCGATTGCTCCCGCCGATGATGCACCCCAAGAAGGCTATACGGCGGAGTTTTTTGCCCGTGACCCAACTGGGGCGGGAGACTGCTACTGGATAAAGAGCTACAAAAACGGTAAGTATTTCAACAAAACGACCGAAATCACCATCGCGTACGATGCCGCGTTTAGCCCAGGCGCCAACAGCGATGGTTTGCGCTTTATTTTGCCCATTCGTCGGGCTATTTCGCCTGAGTTTTACAAAGAAAAAGACACCGTCAAAGTAGAGCTGTACAGCATTCCGTTGGAAGGGTACTATTTCTTAAACCAAGTACGGGCTGAGTCGAACAACCAAGGACTGTTTGCAACGGCTCCGTCCAATATTTATAGCAATATAAAAAATACCAATCCAACGGGACGCAAAGCGTTGGGCTTCTTTGGCGCGGCGGCGGTTAGCACGTTTACCGAAGTGATTGATGCCAAAAAAGCAAGACCCAAAGACGGCAATTAGGCCTTAACAGACAACGCCTTCGGAGAGGCGGAGGGTTTGGGTAACGCAGCTCGGGATTTCGTAAGGATAATGAGAAACGTAAATGAGCGTTTGCTCTTGCGAATCACAGACGGCGTTTACAACCTCCTTAAAATGCTCTACGGCGGCAAAATCTAGCCCTTGGCAGGGTTCGTCTAAAATCAGCAGTGGTGGATGCTTCACCAATGCTCTGGCCAATAAAACGAGGCGTTGCTGGCCTTTGGAAAGGTTTTTAAATAATTTATCAAGTAACGAACCCACGTTGAGCCATTCGGCAACGGCGTGGGTTTGTTGTAGTTGGTCTTCCGTTAGTTTTCGGAAATACACCCCCGTAGCGTCAAAAAAGCCCGAAGCAATGGTTTTAAAAACGGTGGTTTCTTGGGGAAAATACAAATGTAATTCGGGAGAAACGTGTCCAATTTTGTTTTTGACGTCCCACATCGACGGCCCACCTCGTTTGAGGTCAAACAAGTCATAATCATTAGCAAAACGTTGAGGATTGTCGGCGGTTAAAATACTCAACAACGTCGATTTTCCCGACCCATTGGGGCCAACAAGCGCCCACTTCTCCCCTTTTTTGATTTGCCAATTGACGTTGTCGAGCACTTTTTTACCACTGTAAGTAATGGTGATGTTGCGCAAGTTGACCGCCAACGAAAAATTATACGTTGGAGAAATCGGGACTACTTCGCGGGGCTGAAACGTAGCTTTGTCGGTTTCAGAAAGTGATTCTTCTTCCGAAATAATTCTCCCTTCTTTCAATCGAACCACGTGGGTGACGCTTTGGGGAATTTCGACCGAAGACGTAACCAACACAATGGTCACCCCTGCTTCTTTGAGGTGCGCAAGGGCGTTTCTGAGTACTTCGCGCGAGTGGACGTCCAAGCCCGAAAAAGGGTTATCCAAAAGCAATAATTGCGGTTTTTTGAGCAGCGACCGCGCCAAAAGCATCCGCCGAGTTTCGCCGTTGGACAAGGTCACAAAGTGGCGGTCGAGCAGGTGGTCGATGGAAAGCAACTGGCAAGTAGAAAGTAAATCGGCTTCGCTAATGGTGTTAGGCGGGAGTATTACCGAATGGTTGTCAACGGTTCCGACGGGCTTGAGTTGATTGGTCAGCACTTCACGAACGGTGGGTGCCACTTCCGCTTCGTGGCTATGAAAACGCTGCTGGTAATACTGCGCAGCGGATCTGATGATGCGATTGAAAGAGTAATCAGACGGAACCAGTTCGGCTACTTTTGAGAGTAACACATCGCCGTAATCGTGGGTCAATTTTCCGCGCCAAATCGGCCATTTTCCCGCCAAAACCTCTAATAATGTGGATTTTCCACTTCCATTTTCTCCAATGATGGCCCACTGTTCACCCGTTTGAATGGTGAGCGAAAGGTCGGATAAAACAACGGTGTCGTAGCGACGAACAAAAGCGTTTTGGAGTGTAATCATGAACTTTGTCAAAGTTTGGGACTTTGACAAAGTTAGTAGTCTAAATACTTTATATTTGCTTAAATCTATACTTTATGGAATCACTTTTTGTTACCGAGCGCATTAAAGAGCTCCTTCCGAAAATCAAAGCCTTCATTGAGAGTGAGTTATACCCACTCGAAACCCCCGAATACCTTGCCCATGACTTTTCGCACGTTGAGCCGATTCTTCAGCAAAAACGGCAGTTGGTCAAAAAAGCAGGTTTGTGGGGATTGCACTTGCCCGAAGAAGACGGCGGGCTAAACCTCACGCTCTGCGAATTTGGTCAAATCAGCGAAGTGCTGGCCAGTTCACCTTTTGGGCATTTTGTGTTCAACACCCAAGCGCCCGACATTGGGAATACCGAACTAATGCACAAATATGCCCCCACGCATTTGAAAGAGCAGTACTTAAAACCATTGATGGATGGCGATATCCGTAGTTGTTTTAGCATGACGGAGCCCGAATTTGCAGGGTCAAATCCTACGCGTATGGGTACGACGGCGGTCAAAGACGGGGATGATTACGTGATTAATGGCCACAAATGGTTTACCAGTAGTGCCGACGGCGCGGCTTTTGCCGTGGTGATGGCCGTAACCAATCCCGATGCTGCTCCGCACAAACGGGCCAGCCAAATCATCGTTCCGATGGATACTCCTGGGGTAAAACTGGTACGCAATATCCCCATCATGGGCCACGCGGGCGATAGCTGGGCGAGCCACGCCGAGATGCTCTACGAAAACGTTCGAGTGCCTCAGTCAAACCTAATTGGTGCCGAAGGGGCAGGGTTTTTATTGGCGCAAGAGCGCCTCGGCCCTGGTCGGATTCACCACTGTATGCGTTTTATCGGGATTGCCGAGCGAAGTTTTGATTTGATGTGCCGCTATGCTGCTAGTCGGGAAATGGAAGAGGGCGTTTTTTTAGGAGAAAAGCAGTTTATCCAAGGATTTATTGCCGAAAGTAGGGCCGAAATCGACGCTGCACGTTTGCTCGTGTTGCGTACAGCCAAGCACATTGACGAGCGCGGAGCAGCGGCCGTGCGGGACGAGATTTCGATGATTAAGTTCTTTACGGCCAACATGATGCTTCGGGTAATTGACCGCGCCATTCAGACTCACGGCGGGCTAGGTATGACCAGCGACGTACTGTTATCGTACTGGTACGCCCACGAGCGAGCGGCACGTATCTACGACGGAGCCGACGAAGTACACAAAACCGCCTTGGCAAGAGGTATTTTGAAAGGCTATGGCCTTGATACCCGAAAAAAATAAAAGGTTATTTTACTTCCGACAGCAGCGGGCTGTGGGTAAGCGGAAGCGATAAGAAAAAGGAGGTGCCGACTCCATCTTCCGTTTCAAACCAAATAGTCCCTCCAGCGTGTTCTACGCCTCGTTTGGCAATGGCCAAACCGAGGCCAGAGCCGCCTTGTTTGGTGCTAAAGTTGGGTAAAAATACCTTCGGACGAATGGGTTCGGGAATCCCGTTCCCGTTGTCCTGTACTTCAATATAAACGTTGCCTTCATCGGTACGGAGTCGTAGCGAAATCTCAGGACGGCGGCCTTCGGGCACGGACTGAATGCCGTTGATGATGAGGTTGGTGATGATACGCCCAATGAGCTGTCGGTCGCCCATGACATTGACCCGCTGTACCCGAATATCTCGTTGCAGGGTGATTTTTGGGTCGTCAGAATACAAATCGGCGGCTTTGTTGAGAACCGAAGAAATTTCAAACAGCTCGTTCTTGGGCAACGGCATTTTAGCAAAATCCGAGAACGACGTCGCAATGTCACTGATGTTGTCGATTTGGTCGATGAGCGATTCAAACGTCCGCCGAATCCGCTCGCTTTGGGGCATATTTGGCGGCAAATCACGTAGCATCGTTCGCTGAAGTTGCTGAATCGTCAGCTTCATCGGCGTCAGTGGGTTCTTGATTTCGTGCGCAACTTGCTTGGCCATTTCCCGCCAAGCCGATTGTTTTTCGTTTTTGGCCAACTCTTCTTTGCTTTCGCTGAGTTTTTTGAGCATATCGTTGTACGACTTCACCAACGTCCCGATTTCATCGTCTGATTTCCAATCTACGGGCTCATTGAGCTGGTGTAAATTGATGCGACGAAACTTCTGCGTCATGATTCGGAGCGGTATTGTCAAAAGGTTAGATGCCCAGTAGGACAGCACCAAAAACACCAAAAACATAATGGCGAAAACGCTCAAAATCGTCGAGATAACCTCAATAATTTGGCGGTCTAACTCGGGTTTTGAATCAAAATGCGGAATACTAAGTACCCCAAGAGGTTTACTATTGCTACTTGCTCGTAGGGTTACGTAAGCGGTACGGTATTGTTTTTTTCCCAACGATTCGTCCAGCAAAACCTCATTTTCGCGGTCTTGTATCAGGTGAATATAGGCGTCAGGGTTAATCCATTTAGAGAGCAGCTTACTTTCGTAAATGAGCGGTTTGGTGGTCATGTACAACGTACCGTCGTTCGAGAAAAAATTGATGTCAACGTTGGCATCGCGGGCAATTTTTCCCAGCTCTTCTTCCATCGAGTCCTTGCTACGAATGCCATCTAGCTGTTCCTCAAGGTAAGGGACAAAGTTGGTAGCAATGTTTTTGGTGCTGGAAAGGTACGAGCTTTCTTGGTTGTTGAAATAATTGGTACTAATGACACTCAACGTAATCAAAACAATCAAAATAAGCGGTAAGAAAAAGGCTACATTTAGTAAGATTTGGATTTTGGTCGTATAACTGATTTTCAGCCGTCGGAATCCATATTTGAGCGCATAAACGGCAATAATACAGATGACGTACAGCACTAAAACCAAGTACAAAAACGAAAAGTTGGAAGTCAGGCTTTTAAATGGATACGACTTTGACGATACCACCACATAGCGTTTGTTTTTGTCTCGGCTTCCTACGTGTTTGTAATCGTACAAAAGGAGTCCCGTATCAAAAAGTGTGGAATCATCTAGCACCGTAAGGGGCATTTTACGGTCGTAATTGTAGCTGCCCGAGCTGTACATAAGCTCCTTTTGGGCGTCATAAATAGCGTAACTATATTGCCGTGTTTCGGGAGTTGGGACAAACTTTTTGTCCATCAACAACTCTGGATACACATTCTTGGGCTGGTCTTCGCGGGGGTTTAGATTGAGCACGACCCACCCTAGCAAGAGCGAATCTTGCCGAATGTCAATCAGGCTGAGGTATTGTTTTTTGAAGTTATTGACAAGGTCATTGATAAAAAACAAGGAAGGGTAATTGGTCTGGTACTTCACTTGCCGATACGGGTGTGTGTAATCATCGAAGTTGAGGGCATCAAACGTATTATCAAGCGGCTGACCATCGGCTTTGAACGAAAGTACCTCAATGTCGTATTTGTCGAAATATTTATCTAAGTGAATACTTTTTACTTTTTGCTGAATCCGCTCGCGGGAGAGAATGGTATCACTGATAAATGTTTCCTGAATATCGACATCTTTACTGATGGCATCTTTGGCGCGGTCGAGCAAAAACTCGCCAAAAGGGTCGTTTTCAGCGATGATTTTTTGGCCAAATTCCTTCTTGTTCGTGATGTCTTTGCGGTCTTCTTCGGTATAAACAACGTAGGTCGTTACCAATGCCCAGAAGAATGCTCCCGTGAAATAATAAATGGTGGTTCGATACCGAAACGAATAGAGAATACGAGGAAACCGTGAGAAATAAAGTACAATAAAATAAATGGCGTGAATCCACAAAACCCAAGTAAGCTGGCCGCCAAAAATCCACAAAAGCAGTACAAATACGCCACAACTCAGCAAAAAAATGAGCGTTCCTTGAACGCGATTTTTGGGGTTGAAGCGAATAAACAAACTGACAAATAAATGTGTTCCAAGGAAATAAATACTTGAAATACAGATAAATATAATAATGCAGACAATCTTGAGAACCGAGAATGAAATGCTCAAGGTGATGTCGAGGGTAAACTGCGATTTTTCGTAGATGTTTTGTAGTTCAGAAAAACATCCGTAAAAGACCCCAAAGCTAAGAATGACAAATAGCCCAGACAATAATACTTTGGGAACGCCCGAAACACGAAGTAAACTTGAGTAAATTTTGGAACGAAAATAAAAATCTGCCAAATACAACACCAAGACAAAAACAACGATGGAGTTGAGTAGCAAGTCGCCCAAAGATGGAGCAATGGGCGATGAAGCGTAAAATTTAGGGTTAAAAATATCGTTCTCGTAAAACACAAACGGAACCCCAAAATACAGCATTCCAAGGCGTAAGAGCATTAAATACAGGGCGAGCAAAACAAAAGCGCGCTCATAATGACGCTCGCGGCTCCATCGGAGTATCCAACGGATGACGTAAATCCCCAAAAAGAAAATACACAATGCACCCCAAATAATGCTGTTGACAGGAGTCGTTTGGTTGTAGGTCTCAAATTTGGGGGGAGTAATTGAAAACAGGAAATGGGTGTTGTTGTCGAGGACGTTGCTGTAAATAGGCCCCAAGCGCGTCGAAATCTGCTGAGGGTCAATCGAAAATAGCTCAGTGTTGTAGCCCGACTGAAAGTAGTTGTTTTTGTTTTTATAGTGGCTGTATAAATTAATCACCGAAACGACATCAAGGCGGGTGTCATTCTGAACTAGCTGTCGCCGACTTACCAGAAACTTCCCTTGTTCAAAGGTAACTAGCTGGGTTTGGGCAATTTTACGAATTGATTCGTATTCGGGAATAAAACGATAATCGGACCAAAAAACCAGTTGCCCGTTTTGAAAGATATAATAGGGGTATTTGGTTGGACGACGAAAGGCGGAGAATTGACGAGAACTGTTTTGGGAGGCAATCGTCATGATTTCTCCTAGTTCTTTGTGGGAGAGATCCAGTTCTTGTTTTACGCGTTCTTTGACAGCCGAAAAATATTTTTCCTCTGATGCTCCTAATGCGCCTCTTTCAAAGACAAAAAACGATAGCAATGCCAACAGAAAAGAAGCAAAGGCCAGAAAAGCAAAAATATGTCGTTTAACTTGCTGCACGAACGTTAAATATAGGGTTTGAGTTTATTCACAACCCTCCCTAAAATCGTGCCAAAAGTTACTTTTATCAAGAAGTATTAATAACTATCTCGCTGTCAGCTAATTATTTTACGACCGTAAAGCCTGCCCCATTGTCAGTTTCTTCAAAATCGACTTCCGTGCCTATGACATACATTAAGTGGCGTTTGTCGATGATTACTTTGATGGCGTCAATGTCATACACTTGGTCGTGTTCGGTAGGCGTATCAAATCCTAGCAAAAATTGCCCAACGCACCCGCCACCTTTCATTCCAACGCGCAGACCGTAGCTGTCAGGTATTTTATTGGCCGTAAGGGTGTCAATAATTTCGCGTTTTGCCGTCTCTGAAATCCGAATAGGTTGAGCGTTTGCCATGTTGTTTTGTACGTTTGTCGCTACCCGACGCACTATTTTGATGATACTTTGCGTTCTTTGCGGGAATAAACCTTGTGTAGGTAATCAAACAACAAATCAATGGAAATCGTCACCGACTTATTGAAAATTATTCTTCCATCGGCATTGGTACTGTATGCCATGTACCTAACTGTAACGGCATTTTTGAAAAAACAATTGACCGAAAAAGAAGTAGAGTTACAGCGTAAAAACGTAGAAATTGCGTTGCCGATTCGTTTGCAAGCATACGAACGAATGTGTTTGTTTTTGGAGCGAATTACGCCCAATAACCTACTCATTCGCACCAACGGAGTAGCTACGCAAGCCATTGAATTTCAACAAATTCTTTTGCACGAAGTTCGGGAAGAATTTAACCATAATCTATCGCAACAGGTTTATATGAGTAATGATGCGTGGGAGCACGTGCGTTCGGCGCAACAAGAAGTAATCACGCTCATTAACCAAGCCGCCGCAGAAGTAAAACCAGACGCCGCGCCGATTGATTTATCGAAAAAGATTTTTGAAAAAATCGTTCAAGAAAACCGAAACCCAACGGCATTGGCGCTCAAGTTTGTCAAGGATGAAATTCAGCGGGAGTTTATGTAAAAGGGGGAACACAACCTCTCGAAAGTTCAAAACAAAAACCTCTCGAAAGTTTTAAACTTTCGAGAGGTTAGCTAGCTAGCTAGCGAGTAACCCATAGTTTTTGAGAAACGCGGCCTCGGTCAGGCGTTTGGTATGTCATAAAATAAAGCCCATTCTCCAGGATTTTATGGGGGCGAATCGTAAGGCTATTGTTAGAAGTTGCCTGAATTTCAAACGGAATTTCTTGTCCCAACATCGTTATCAGTCGCAAACGGTCAAGCTCAAGATTATCAAACTGTAGGCGGACACTGCTCCCGTCCGATGGGTTTGGATAAATAACAAACTGCGTTGCCTCGGTTTGAGGGCTAACAGCTATAATTTTTGAATAATCCGACGTGCCGTCTTTGTCCACCTGTTTGAGTCGGTAATAATTGACGCCAGGGAGTGGTGCTTCATCCAAAAAGCTGTAATTTATAACTTGACGAGAGTCGCCTGCGGAGGTAAGTTTCCCAATCGTAGCAAATTCTTTTAAATCGGTACTCCGCTCCACGTTAAAATGGCTACTGTTGATTTCGAGCGCCGTTGCCCACGAAAGTCGTACCCGTTCAGCTTCTGCTTTTCCCCGAAAATACATCAATTGAACAGGGACAATATTTGACCACGATAGACTCGACAAGAAGATACTTTGGGTACTAAGCGAACCATTTCTAGCGTCACTTCCACTGCCGTAAGTGAGCGTAAAGCGTTTTACGCCGCTATTACGAAAATTGACCGTTGCGCGGGTAGTATCTAAGGGGTCGGTATTGAAACCAGACAATACTTTAATGTGTGGGGCTGTCCCGTTAGACAAAAAGGCAGTATTGGGGTTATAAGTAATTGTGGGTAAAATGCCTGCATTTTTGTCATCGTAAGCTTCGATAGCCACGCGATCTTGGTAATTACTAAAGCTCAACTCGCGGTCAATTCCCAATAAAGCAAACGATAAATTTGTGACAGGGTCGCTAAAAGTGAACGAAATCGTAACGACCTGCGTACGGCTTCCGAGGTTCATACTCAACCACAGCCCCCGCGAGTCAGTGCGTGGGGTGTTATTGTTAAAACGGTTGGTTGACCCTTGAATGTTGGCTGTTACGGTTACGGCAGGTGTACCTAAGTTCGTAAAAGTATGTGACAACGACCCGTCGGGAAGCCATTTGGTGGTTTCTGATTCCGACGTTAGGTCAACAAAGCCCTGCCCAAACGAAAGTTGAGTGCAAAGTACCGCCAACAAAACCAATAAACCCCTCATAAATCGTAAACAGTTACACATTCTCGTTGTTATTTTGATTCTACAAAATATATACGTAAGAAATGAAACAAAGATAGTTAAACTTTGTAAAAAAGTTACATTAAGCTTTCTTACAATTCATTAGCAAACTCAATTGCCTTTCTCAAGGCGGCTAGCTTGTTGTTCACTTCTTGCATTTCAGAGGCAATATTTGACTTGGCTACAACTCCCATGCCAGCTTGGTAAAACAACGTATTGTTTTTACTCAAAAATGTACGAATCGTAATGCAGTGGTTGAAGTCGCCGTTGAAACTAATATGCCCAAGTGCGCCGCCATAAATGCTACGATTGGTACGTTCGAGGCGATTGATGATGGTCATGGCGTTGTGTTTGGGTGCTCCCGAAAGCGTTCCTGCGGGGAATGTATCTGCCACAAGTTGAAGCGGATTTACCCCTTCACTCATCTTGCCCGTTACTTTTGAAACAAGGTGGATAACGTGCGAGAAAAACTGAGCTTCTTTGTAGGTTTCTACTTTTACCACGTCGCAGCTACGGCTCAAATCATTACGGGCAAGGTCAACGAGCATCACGTGTTCGGCCGTTTCTTTGGGGTCAGCGGCGAGTTGGCGGGCTAGTTCGGCGTCTTTTTCGTCGTCGCCAGTGCGGCGGAAAGTACCTGCAATGGGGTGGATTTCGGCGTGGCCGTTTTTGATAAAAATTTGTTTCTCGGGCGACGAACCAAATACTTTGTAGCCGCCAAAGTCGAAGAAAAACAAGTAGGGTGAAGGGTTAACCGAACGCAAAGCACGGTAAACGTTGAACTCGTCACCTTCAAATTTTTTGCTGAATCTTCGCGACGGAACAATCTGAAAAACGTCGCCGCGTAAGCAGTGGTTGATGCATTGTTGGATGATACCCTCCATTTCGGGGTCGGTTACGTTGCTCTGCTCACTTTCTTGGGCTTTAAAGCGGAAAGTAGCCATTTTAGGCGCTTTTACAATCATTTCGAGCGAGTCTAAGTCCATACCCATCGACTTGCTATGATTCGCGTCGTCGCGCGTTACGCCATAATCGTGTTCAAAAAGATATACTTCGTCTTTGAAGTGGTTGAAGGCAATCACAAACCGGTACACCCGATACACCATCTGCGGAATGGCATTGTCAGGGGTTTTTTCTTGAATCTCAATGTCTTCAAAATACTCAACCGAATCGTACGTAATATGTCCAAACAAGCCTCCGTTGATGAAAGGGTGCTCGTTTTTAGGGGCGTCGAAGCGGTGAATAAAATCATGCAACGTCTGCATGGCCTGTTTGCGATAAGGCAAGCGGAACGTTTCTTCACTGCCATCAGGAAAGGTTTGAGTGACAACGTCTTCGTCGATGACAAAAGAAGCAACGGGGTCGCAAGCGATGACGCTAAAGCCGTGTTCCATGCCGTGGTACTCGGCACTTTCGAGCATTACGGTATAAGGAAACTTATCGCGAAGTTTGAGATAAACGCCCACGGGCGTAAGCATGTCACCTAGCAATTTTCTGCTTTGGGTACTGATTTTGAAGGTAGTGTCGGTGGTTGTCATGTATCATTTGAGATTGAGGTGCATAAAAATAAAAAGCCCGCTGTTTGATGAACAGCGGGCTTTTTTGGGTAAAAAAGTGAGCATAGTGCTATCTGTTCATCTCGGAAAAGAAGAACGCCACCACCAGCTTGTATTTTTTACGTTTGGATTCATGTCACAAAAGTACAATCGTGTTTTAAAAAACCAAATTTTTATTTTGAGAGGTGTTGAGAACCCTTACTTTTTCTTGTAGAAGTTATAGATGACCGATACCTGCAACGTGCGGTTGTAGAGCGACTCGGTAGAAGTGCTCGAAATATTGGTAAAACCGTGTACGTAGCGAAGGTTGAGGCTAAAGTCTTCGGCCATGTCCATAAAATCAAAGCGAAGTCCAGAGCCTAAGCTAAACTCATTTTTACGAAGGGGAACAATTGTGTTTGGGTTGTGAAGCAAGTAGCTGATTTCGGGAGCTACTTCCAACGTAAGACCTTCGGTGATGGTATAGCCTACCGTTGGTACAAAACTTCCGTAGTTGAAGTTATTCCGAACTACCTGAAATTCACCCTTGAACGTTCCTCCGCGTACAGAAAGCTGTACTTCGGGCTGGAACACCCATTTTCTATCGGGCGTACGATAACGAAAAAACACGCCCAAATTAGGGTGTGATTGGCGTTTGAGGCTGTAAATAAAGTTTGGAGAATAGGTACTTCGCGCAATGTTCAAGCCTGCCTTTACCCCAAAATGTGGTTTAAGATAGAGCGTTTGGGCGGAAGAACCGAAGGTTAAAAACGCGAAAAAAAGTAATAATTTGTGTCTCAAATTCATTGTGATAGTTAATTAAATAGTCATCTAATTCAAGCTAGGGTCGGTTGGAAAATGTGATTTGACCCTATACTCGCCTCCCATTCGTCTCAAAACTGCTCTCCACAGCTGTTCGGAAGGAGTGGTAAATAAAAATGATGGATCGGCATCGGCCACAATCCACGCATTTTGGTTGATTTCTTCCTCCAGTTGCCCTCCCGACCAGCCTGAATACCCAATGAAAAAACGTATATCTTGCTCGGTTATTTTGCCAACGTTGAGAAGGCTTACAATTTGTTCAAAATCACCACTCCAGAAACAGTTTTCGCCTACTGGAATGGCGTCTTCAATAAACGGGAGTTGGTGTAAAAAATGCAAGGTGTTTTGCTCGACAGGCCCACCCAAGTACAACGGAAGGTTGTTGACAACGGGCTCGCGCAAAACGTCGTTTAAGCTCAAATTGGTGGTTTGATTAAGGACTAGCCCAAACGTACCTTGCTCGTTGTGCTCGCACATAAACACAACACTTCGCTCAAAATTGGAGTCGTCTAAGAAGGGTTCTGCAATCAAAAGTTTTCCTGTAGTGGGCTTTTTTATTGGCACAATCTTCGTCTGTTTGTGAAATAAGACCTTTCAGAAGACAAAAATAAGGTTTTTTTCTTGGTTACTGAATAGGCATTGGAGGAACTAAATCGGTAAAAAAATAAGTAGTCGTGATGGCAGTGCCTTCGGCGGTGGTATAATGGTACGTTTTTTCGACCGTTTCTCCGATTTGAAAACGGATTGGTTCTGAAAAATAGGGAGCGTCAAAAACAAAGGTGTGAAACTCCCCATTTTCGCCGCAAGGGTCGATGTGTGAAGGTAAATCTTTGACAAAATCGGCATCCAATACCCGTCCGCAAAACGATTTGTCGAGCACATCGCCATTGACACTCACGACGATAGTTTGAAAACCGTTTGTCCAAAATTCGTTTAATAATTCGAGAGAAGCCCGTTTCCACAAGGGAAAAACGCCCGTCAGTCCCAGGGGCCGCAGTCGCTCTTCGCGGTGTTGCCGAAGGTCTTCTAAAAAAATATCACCAAAGACCGAATGCGTTATGCCCGATGCTACCAAAGGCGTCAATGTCTCAGCCATGCGGTGGTGGTATTCTTCCATCGAAACGGTTTCGGGCAGTCGAAGCTTGACGAGCGGTAGCCCTAGGGCTTGTGCTTGTTGGTCAAGAAGTTCTTCGCGCACACCGTGCATCGACACCCGCCCATACGCCTCATTGACGGTCGTCAGTAGCTGCGTTACGTCCATGGTGGGGTGTTGCAAAACGTGATAAAGAGACAAAGCAGAATCTTTGCCTCCCGACCAGTTCATGAGGGTTTTGTGTTTCATTTAACCACCGATAACTGTGGAAAACGAACTTTGAGTAATTCAAAGCCACCAAAGAAAATCGCACCGTAGGCAAGCGTACCTGCTAGGAAATTGCGCATGAAAGGAAAACCTTGTGCCAATGCTTGTTGTAGCCCTGCCCAGTCGCGACTGAGAGGAAGCTGCGTGCGAATGTCAGTTCCGCCGCTTAACCAGACCGTAAAATCAGATAAAACCCAATGAGTGACGGCTGCCGCAATGCTGGCTACGACAATGTTTTTGAGGCTTACCTTTTTTAAAAGTACGTTGCCAAGGAGGACAACCAATGCGAAAATGCCATATACCCAGTACCAGCCGTCGTAAATAAAACCATATTGGCCGCCATAAATCACGTTATTGATGACCATATCGCTGATAAAAAGGGTCAGAAGAGGGAAAAACAAGGCTTTTCCGCGCTGCGAAAAATAAGCGCCTGCAAATAGCCCCATGGCCCCAATGGGCGTGAAGTTGGCGACGGCGGAGGGCTGTGCTACGTTGATGATGCGAATCAAAGCAAGGACAAGAATGAAGCACAGTAGGGTCGTAAAACGAGGATTGATTGATTGTTTCATAATTTTTTGATAAATGGTATAGAAAAAAGGGAAACCCTCTCTTCGGCCTTATCAAAACAAGGCAAAAGAGAGGGTCAGCAAAGTCGCTCTTTAACTGAAGACTACAGAGAAATTGATCAGTATTCGTCTTCGTTGAAGAAGAAGTCGTCTTTGGTAGGGTAATCTGGCCAAATCTCCTCGATACTTTCGTAGGGTTGGCCATCGTCTTCAAGTTCTTGAAGGTTTTCGACTACTTCTAACGGTGCTCCTGTGCGAATAGCAAAGTCAATTAATTCATCTTTTGTAGCGGGCCAAGGCGCGTCTTCTAAATAGGAGGCTAGTTCCAATGTCCAATACATACTCTCTTCCTTTTATTGGTTCTAAAATAGGTTAATTATCCAGTCGAATTGTGAAAATCCAACGTTTTTGGGCTGGAAAATGTTGCGAAGGATAGTATTTTTTTTGAATATGTCAAGAAGTTTTTTTTAAGCCCTGATAATCAATAAATTACTTTTATGCCATGATAGAATTCTTGCGCTTGGTAGTCCTTCCGAAGCGGGTGTCCATGCCAATCGTTGGGAAGTAAGATGCGCCGCAAGTCGGGATGGTTCTCAAAGAAAATTCCTACCAAATCGTACGTTTCCCGCTCGTGCCAATCGGCCGTTCGCCAAATGGAGGATACCGAAGGTACCTTGGGCGGTGTGCCATCAGCAGGGCGCTCAACGGTGACTTTGATGGCTAAATTATGCTCATACGGAATCGACGTCAAATGATAAATCACTTCCATCGTGTTGGCGGCTGGGCCATTGTCGATGCCCGTAACACAAGCCAAATAATCAAAAAACAGGCGTTCGTCGTTGGCCAAAAACTGACACAGTTCGAACAACTGGTTTGCCTGAATTTGCACAATGGGTTGGTTGGCTTTTTGGTTGACGACAGAAAACGAATCTATCCCAAACTGTTCGGTCAGTACCTGCGTTATTTCTGAAAATATCATGAGGGTAAGGCTCAATTAGGCTACACGTTTTCTTTTTCTATTTCGAGCAAAAGCGTAGGTGCAAGCGGGTGTTCGTTGCTAATTTTTTCCTGTAGTTTCAAAAACCCACCAATCAATGCCTCGGGGCGCGGTGGGCAGCCAGGTACATATACATCCACGGGGATGATTCTATCTACTCCTTTCACGACGTGGTAGCCATGCTCCCAATAAGGCCCGCCGCAGTTGGAGCAGCTTCCCATCGAAATCACGTAGCGAGGCTCTGGCATTTGCTCATAAAGGCGTCGGATGCGGTCGGCCATTTTGAACGTTACGGTGCCTGCCACAATCATCACGTCCGACTGGCGAGGCGAAGGCCGCGGAAAAATTCCGAAACGTTCCAAGTCGTAGTTGGACGCGTACGAGGCCATCATTTCGATGGCGCAACAGGCCAATCCAAATCCCATCGGCCAAAGCGACGAAAGCCGCGACCAATTGAGCAAGTCTTCGACGCTGGTGACAATCACCCCGCCATCTCCTGTTTTGAGTCTATTGTTTTGTAAATCCATGCTACGCGTTATCGGAGTGCTAAACTTTGACAAAGTTAGGTAAAACGTTGTGAAAGTTAGACGGACTGTGGTTCAAATTGGCCGTTGACAAGGGTGAAAAACTGACTTTGAATGGCTTGTCGCTCGGTGAGGTAATTGTTGTAATGAGGATAAAACCGCAACCGCTCGTCGATGGTTTGGTCGTGGACTCCCTGCAAGCCAAGCATCAACTCACAACCTTCGCGCACGGCAAAGTTTCCGCCGTCTTGGGCTGTGATATAATCAACAAGCTTGTTTTTGATGACGTACTGCTGAAAAAGTGGGTTGCCTTTGTGGCGTATTAAAATTCGCACGCCACACTGCTCGGCGATGGACAAGTCGAGGGCGTCGTCAAAAAAGAAAGCTACTTCGCTGGCTTTCAGACCTCGGCTGCTCATAAAATGTTCGAGTGCTTCGATTTTATGTTTTATCCGAAAATAACAGGCATGGTAATGTTCTCGCTGCACAAGCTGAAACGACAACAAATTTCGCTCCCCCGAAATGACCGCCGTGTAAGGCATAGATGCTTGCGAAAGCCACCAGCCAAAACGCAAGAGGTTGGTTCCCATGGAGTCAACTTCGCTGAAATTGCTGCTGCCTTGTTCGTTTTTGGTGCCGTCGTTAAAGACGCCATCCCAGTCAAAAATAAAAGCTTTGACCGACGATAGTTTTTCGGCCAATTCAGAAACTGGCGTAATAAATTCTCCCCCAAGTTGGGTAAAAATAGCGCTTATGTCAGAAGTCATAAATAAAAAAATACTACAAAAACTTTGTATAACAATATTTTGAGTCGGTGGTTGTATCTGTAATAAAAACAGAAGAACTTGCGTTCGTTATTCAAACTAAAATCCAAACTCGAAATGAAACAAGTAAAAGTAGTGCTTTTCATGACATTTTTGTCGCTTCAACTCTTCGCGCAAGGAAATCCAGATGCTTGTTTAGGGACGTGGTTGACGGGCTCTAAAAAAGGACACGTCCAAATCTATAAACAAGGTGACAAGTATTTTGGTAAAATTATTTGGCTCAAAGAACCCAACGATGAAGCTACAGGCAAACCCAAATTGGATAAAAATAACCCAGACGCACAAAAAAAATCGCGCCCTATCTTGGGCATGGTTAATTTGAACAACTTTGCTTACGATGGCAACAACGTGTGGGAGGGTGGTAAAATCTATGACCCTGAAAACGGAAAAGAGTACAGTTGTAAAATGAAATTGGTGAGCGCTAATCAGCTCGACGTAAGAGGGTTTATTGGCGTGTCGCTCATCGGACGTACCGATAATTGGACAAGAGTTAAATAACGAATGAACAATATCAAAGGGAAAGGTTGTTGCAGAAGAGCAACCTAAAACAACAAACTCGTGAATACGCTTTTTCCTGTTTTCTTGAAACTTGAACAACTTCACGTACTCATCGTAGGTGGTGGGTACGTGGGGTTGGAAAAACTAACGGCCGTGTTGGCCAATTCTCCCCAAACGCAAGTAACGCTCATTGCGCCCGAAATCCGCGAAGAAATTAACGAATTGGCGGCTTCGCACCCTAGCGTTGAATTGATTTATGACCGTTACGAACCACATTTTCTAGAAGGTCGCGATATTGTAATTGTTGGTACCAACGACAAAGCGGTCAATCACCAAGTACAACAAGACTGCAAAGCCCGTAAAATTTTGGTCAACGTGGCCGATACACCCGAGTTGTGTGATTTTTATTTGAGTTCGGTCGTGAAAAAAGGGGATTTAAAGATTGCGATTTCGACCAACGGGAAGTCGCCGACCTTCGCCAAGCGTTTTCGAGAGGTGTTAGAAGAGATTTTGCCCGATTCGCTGCAAGCAACGTTGGATAACTTGCAACAAATTAGAAACAAACTCAAAGGAGATTTTCAGGATAAGCTCGAAAAACTCAATGAAATCACCAACGTGATGAAATAATGTTTAAAACAGATTTAGCGAAAAAGCCTTGTCTTTGAAAACAAAGAAATAAAGCAGGCCAAACAAGATGAGGTAGCTGATAATGAGCCACTTCTTCTTTTGTTCAAATTCCTCGTGGTGGTGGTAGTAGTCGTAATACATGGACGCGGAGAGGCCAAAAATCATGAAAAACCCACACATAACGGCGCAGTGGATGCGGTACGCCACAAATTCGTGGAGAAAACTTGCTCCCAACAATATGTAAAGAAGCCACAAACCAAAGCCTGTACGGTACAAATAGACGCTCAAACGGCGGTCGTTTTTGATGTCAAAAAGTTTATCTAACATAATTCGGAAGGCTGTTTTTTAGTAAAATTAGTTAGTTTTGTAGTAAAAGTCAAGTTTCTACGAACCCTATACGTTCATGCCATTAAAAGTTTTGGTGATTCGGTTTTCTTCCATTGGTGACATTGTGCTGACGACGCCCGTGGTACGATGCCTCAAAACGCAACGTCCTGATATTGAACTCCATTACGTGACCAAGGCTTCGTATCGGTTTTTGATTGCCGACAATCCCTACATTGACAAAATTCACGTGTTAGAAGAAAGCCTTTGGGGGCTTATCGGGAAGCTACGGCAAGAGAAGTTTGATGTGGTCATCGACTTGCACAATAACCTCCGTACCCTCCAATTAAAAACGGCGTTGGGAGTCGAATCGTATAGTTTTAATAAGTTAAACTGGGAAAAATGGCTGTTTGTCAACCTCAAGGTGAAGGCCATGCCCAATGTCCACATCGTAGATCGGTACCTTGATGCCGTCCGAAAGTTGGGGGTTGTCAACGATGACCGAGGGCTCGATTATTTTATTCCTTACAAAGACATCATTGAACCCGATTGGCTGCCCCTCACGCACCAACATGGCTACGTCGCCTATGCCATCGGCGGGCAACACGAAACCAAAAAACTACCGTTGGAACGGATGATTGAGCTTTGTCAAAAAATTAATTATCCGATTGTGTTATTGGGGGGAAAAGAAGATGCCGAAAATGGAGAAGCGATTGAGCGGGCCTTGGGAAAAGAACGGGTGTATAATGCGTGCGGCAAATGCAATTTCAACCAGTCGGCGTCGCTGGTGCAGCAATCGAAATTGGTTTTTAGTCACGATACGGGCCTGATGCACGTGGCGGCGGCTTTCAAGAAAAAAGTGTATTCGATTTGGGGAAATACCGTGCCCGAGTTTGGGATGTATCCTTACCAAACCAACTTTGTCATTCTGGAAAACCGCCAACTAGATTGTCGTCCGTGTTCTAAAATTGGCAATAAACGTTGCCCCAAAGGACATTTTAAGTGCATGAACGAGCTTTCGCTTCAGTTTGAAATCAAAGAGCTTAAACCACAGCAGCGGCCATAAGGTGGCCAATCAGCGCGGTGATTTTCTCCAAGCCTTCGGCGTCCACTTCTGAAAAATCATTGAGCTGGTCGCTGTCAACATCAAGCACCATTGCTACTTCGCCGTTGGCATCAAAAACGGGTAAAACAATTTCAGATTTTGAGGCCGAACTGCACGCAATGTGCCCAGGAAACTCTTCTACGTTGGGTACAATGATGGTTTCGCGGCGGGTATAACAAGCACCACACACGCCCCGATGATACTGGATGCGGGTGCAAGCAATGGGGCCTTGGAAAGGGCCAAGTACCAGTTGCCCGTTTTTAGAGAGATAAAAACCTACCCAAAAAAATTGAAATGCTTCTTTGAGGGCTGCCGTAATATTGGCAAGGTTGGCAATGAGGTCGGTTTCTCCTTCCACAAGGGCTTCGATTTGTGGATAAAGGTGCTCATAAATAAGAGCGCGGTCGGTTGTTTGCGGAAGATGAAGTGTTTCGGCCATCCGTTGATATTCTTTACATTTGTGGTTGTTCGACGTTTACTTTAACCCCCTATTGACGTGTTTTGGCAAGCCACCTCCCAATTTATTCTAAAGAATCGTACGGTACTACTGGGTTTGGTGGTGCTGCTGACAGGTTTTATGGGGTTTCAAGCCTCCAAAGTTCGACTTTCTTACGAATTGGCCAAAATTTTACCCGCTTCAGATACAAATTTTCAGCTTTACGAGGCATTCAAAGCAAGGTACGGTGAAGATGGAAATGTGCTTGTGATGGGCGTAGCAACCGACCAAATGTTTCAGCGGGAAGTATTTAGCGATTGGTACGAACTCAATCAAGCAATCAAAAAAATTGAAGGGGTGAAGGAGGTAGTTTCTAACGCCAGTTTGAGGGAAATTGTGCGCAACGATAGCCTGAAACGCTTTGATTTTGTCCCTATTGTCGTTCAAAAACCCCGTTTACAGTCGGAAGTTGACTCGATACGGCTCAAAATCAACCGACTACCTTTTTACCAAGGCTTTATTGTCAGCGAAGACGGCAAGGCGCATTTGATGGCCGTAACCCTCGACCAGCACAAACTCAATGATGAAAGTCGAGGAGAATTGTTGGAGGCGATTTTAAAAGCAACGGCTGCCTTTGAGCAAAAGCACTCCTTAAAAGTGCATTTGTCGGGGTTGCCTTACATCCGTACCGAATTTTCGGCCAAAGTAAGCCGTGAAGTCGTCATGTTTACCATTTTAGCTGTGCTGGTAACGGGCTTGATTTTGATGTTTTTCTTTCGGTCGTGGTGGGTGATGCTGATTTCTTTGGGAGTGGTGCTGATGGGGGTTGTGTGTAGCGTAGGCTACATGGTGTTGTTTGGGTACGAAATTTCGCTGTTGACAGGGCTGATTCCTTCGCTCATGGTGGTGATTGGGGTGCCTAATTCCATTTTTTTGACCAACAAATACCACGAAGAGTTTGGCAAAACCAAAGACAAGCCGCAAGCTTTGGCAACGGCGGCGGAGAAAATTGGAGAAACCACCTTTTGGGCCAACATGACCACCTCCATTGGGTTTGGAGTATTCTATTTGACGGGTAGTAAGTTGTTGGTGGAATTTGGATTGATAGCGTCTTTGAGCGTGATGACAATGTACGTGATTTGTTTGGTATTAATCACCATTTTGTACAGCTATCTTCCTGCTCCCAACGCCAAGCACCTTGCGCGTTTGGAAGGAAAATTTATCAGCCGTTTTCTTCAACAAGTCAATGATTTGGTAAAACACCGCCGTCGGTTCATTTACTTGACAGTGGGGGTTTTGGTGTTAGTGTCGGCGTATGGGCTAAGTCGAATCACCGCCATCGGCTTCATTGTGGATGACTTACCCAAGAATGACCCTATTTTGACTGATTTACAATTTTTTGAACGCCATTTTCACGGAGTCATGCCTTTTGAAGTAAGCATTGACACGGGGCGGCCTGGGAGGGTATTTGCGCCGCAGACGTTGACCAAAATACGGCAGATGCAAAAAGAATTTGCGACGCACCCTGAGTTTACCAAGCCGCTGTCGTTGGTCGAAGCCATCAAGTTTATTTATCAAGCCTATCGTGGCGGAGACCCCAAGTATTTTGTGCTTCCAGGGGCGTTGGAGTTGAACAAGCTGGCTGAATACACGGGGGCGGCCAAAGGGACGGAAGCTAATTTTGGAAGTTTTATTGATACGACGCGCCGTTATACGCGGGTGAGTTTTCAGGTAGCCGATATTGGTACCAAACGCATTGATGCCTTGTACGACCTGCTTCAACCCAGCATTGACAGCATTTTTAACATCAACCCCGAGACAGGGACGTGGGTTGACAAAGAAGACCGATACGAAGCAAAAATTACGGGCAACAGTGTCGTGTTTACCAAAGGCAATGATTATTTGCTCCAAAACCTCATCGAAAGTACGCTATTGGCCATTGGGTTGATTTCGGTACTGATGGTGGTTTTGTTTGGAAATTGGCGAATGATTTTGATTGCCATCATTCCTAGCTTGGTTCCGTTGGTGATTACGGCGGGCATTATGGGTTTTGCAGGAATTCACCTTAAACCCTCAACAACGCTTATTTTTAGCATTGCTTTTGGGCTTTCGTCCGATGGAACGATTTATTTTTTGACCAAATACAAAGACGAATTTCGTAACAAAGGCCGAACCGTTGCTGAGGCCGTTTCTCAAACAATTCAGTTTACGGGAATCAGTATGTTTTACACGGCTATTATACTCTTCGTAGGATTTGCTATTTTTACAGCTTCGACGTTTAAAGGCACAGTGGCGCTGGGAATTTTGGTTTCTATTACCTTGTTAATGGGAATGTTGTCCAATTTAATCCTTCTTCCTGCGTTTTTGTTGTGGATAAATAAAAAACTAGAACAATGAAAATACTTTTTAATATCATACTCATCTTCATTATGTTGGTGGCTTTTGTCCCTGCGTTCCGCCGCTTTTTGTTTTGGCTGTTGGTGGGGCGTCAGTTGGTCAAAGAACAACGTAAAAATACCCCAGCGGCCCAACAACGCCGAGAGGGAGAGATTAGGGTAGAGAAAAAACCTTCCAATTCAGGAACGTCGCGTTTTGAAGGTGGAGAATACGTGGATTACGAGGAAGTGAAAGACTAACCCTTTGGATGTATTATGTGGGACTGGCTTTCTTTGGAGTGGTTTACGTTGGCAAAACTACGCGCATTTTCGTGGACACATCCGTACTATTTGTACGGTATTTTGGCCATTCCCGTGGCATTTTGGCTACGAAATGTGTTTCATGCCGGGGCGGTTCAGCGGCTAGGAATCACATTTGTCGATAAAGATGCGCCTAGAAGCTGGTCGGTGGCGCTGCGGTATTTATTTCCTTTGACGGGTTTTCTTGCCCTAAGTTGTTTGCTGATAGCACTTGCGCGCCCACAACTCATCAACACCTTGACCGAACGAGATGCCGAAGTGATAGACATCATGTTGGCTTTGGATATTTCGGATTCGATGTTAGAAAAAGACTTGCCCCCCAACCGCTTGGCATCGGCCAAAAGCGTTGCCAAATCGTTTATTGGCGGTCGTTTACAAGACCGAGTGGGGTTGGTGGTGTTTGCGGGAGAAGCCTTTACGCTTTGTCCCCTTACCAATGATTACGAACTGATTTATGGGTTTTTGGAGGAAGTAGATCACCGCATGATTACGGTGGCTGGAACGGCCGTGGGGAGTGCTTTGGCGGTTTGTATCAACCGATTGCGGGAAAGCCTGGCGAAGTCAAAAGTGGTTATTTTATTGAGTGACGGAGAAAATACCGCAGGGAATCTTGACCCAACTACCGCCGCGCAACTTGCCAAAGCCTTTGGCATACGGGTTTATACCATTGCCGTTGGTAAACCATTTATTAGCAGGGCAGTACGCGATTCTGTAGGAACAAAGCTGGTGCATTCGGTAGCCGACGAGGCCATGCTCAAAACCATTTCTTCCACCACCAATGGCCATTTCTATCGAGCTACCGACAATACCACGCTTGCACAAGTGTTTCGCCAAATTGACCGATTGGAACGGGTCAATGTCAAAAATCGACGTTACCAAGAAGTCAAAGATTATTACCGCATTTACCTCAATTGGGCGATTACCTTCTTCTTAGGCTTACTGCTGCTCAAGGCCACTTTTGTCGCCAACGTCTTGGAAGATTAATTGTTTACCACTGCGGTCGCTACCTGAGTTTTGCTTGCCCTGGCAATGGGGTCAGGTACTCCGTCGGGGTCATTGGAAGCGGTTCCTGAGGTTGGAATATTTATCCCCTTAATTAAAAGTAAACCTGCCACGTGTGGTGCCGCCATGGAAGTGCCAGAGAGAATGGCATAACGGCCATTGGAATAGGTGGAAAGGATACGAACCCCGTAAGCGGCGACATCCACCGCGTCGTTGCCATAATTGGAAAAGCTCGCAAAACGTCCCGTACTATCTACCGCTGACACCGTGAAAATATTGCTGTGATTAAGTCTCGCGGGTGAGAAACCACTGGCAAGCTTGGCGTCGTTTCCTGCGGCAATGGAAAACAAAATTCCCAAATTTGCGGCAGTTTGCACCTCGCGGTCGAGGGTAGTTGAAATACCTTCTAATCCCAAACTCATATTGACGACATCGCCCGCTTTGCCATTTTGGCGGATGTAAGAAAGCGCCGAAATCACGCTCGACAGTCGCCCTTCGCCCAACTGATCTAGTACTTTGAGTGCCACTATTTTGGCGCCTGACGCAACGCCCATTACCCCCAAAGTGTTGTTTTTTGCCCCAATGATACCCGCTACGTGGGTGCCGTGCCCGTTGTTGTCTTCGGCAGTAGTGATGCCACTGATGAACGATTGACTGCGTTGGGTGTCGATGTTGAGGTCAGGATGGTCGAGGTCAACCCCCGTATCAATGACCCAGACCGTTTTGTCTTGGAAGTTTTCTCCGTTGCCATACCCTGTTTTTCTGACGTTCCAAGTAACTGAGGTCGAACTTACTACTTCTAAACACGAACATAAACCAACTTTTCGGTCGGGTTCAATGAGTTCAATGCTGGGGTCAGTTTGGAGGGAATGAAGTTCTGTTGGGGTGAGGCTGGCAAAAAAGCCTTCGCGGTGTCCTTTGAAGGTAGTACGAATCGCTTTTGAGGAAAGGTTGTATTTCTGCCGCAGTTGGTCAGAAACGAGGGCTATTCGGGCAGTAGTGCTGGATGTGCTGGAAACCTCTTTGAGCGTAATAATGTATTCACCCTCAATAATGTCGCCGCTGGTGGCGGAAGCAGTCACTAAACAATCAGCCGCAGGGGTCGTTGATGTAATTTCACGCTGACAGCTTGCAAGCCCTACCAAAGTCAGGAGTACGAATACTTTTTTCATTCTGTGTTAAGACGGGTTGGTTAAGAAAAAAGTAAACGTGAAGGGTCATAAAGAAGCGCTACGAAGGGGTGAACGAAGATTGGTAAGTTGTTTGGAAAGTAACGCGGTTGTCCCTCAAAAATTGTTGTGTAAACAAAAAGCGGCAGCACTTCGATGGAGAAATGCTGCCGCT
The DNA here is from genome assembly GCF_014195535.1 of Runella defluvii. Lineage (GTDB taxonomy): Bacteria > Bacteroidota > Bacteroidia > Cytophagales > Spirosomataceae > Runella > Runella defluvii. Next base: position 114,933 of record NZ_JACIBY010000015.1, read on the forward strand.
TTTAACGCCTAAGACGTGCTTATTTTTTAGCTTTAGCTGCGTCTTTTTCTTTGTATTCTTTGTTAAGTCCTTCTACGATTTTCTTGGTTACGTCAAGGCTGGCATCGGCAAACAAAATACCGCCACCTTTGCTGTAGCCCAATACAAACTCGTAGCCACTTTCCTTGTTGTATTTTTTGATATAATCGAAGATGTTGGTATAAAACTCTTCTGTTTTCTTCAAACGTTCTTCTTCCAACTTACGAAGTTGCTCATCGCGGTATTTCGTAATGTCTTGCTCTTCTTTGCCTAACTGCGCTTGCGCTGCTTGTGCTTGGTCTTGCGAAAGAGCACCTTGTTGGGCACGTTGTTGGAAGAAAGCCACTTTATTTTGGAACGTGCGTCCTTTGTTAGCTAAGTCGTTTTCCAACTGAAAGCCTTTACTTTCAAACTCTTTTTGAAAGTCCTTGTAATAATCATAGTTTTTGAGAAGCGAATCAGCTTGCACATAAACGATTTTTTTGCCTTTTGCGGCATCAGGAGTGCTGCTGCTATCTCCCCCCGAAGAGTGATGTTGGAAGTGTTGGTATCCCAAAAAAACGACGGCCAAAGTCAAAACTGCATTCCAAATAAGTAGTCCGTTTTTCACTGTAAAATTGTTTTAAAGTTTTTAAAAGTTAATCGTAAACAAGTCTCTTTCATAGTTAAATTTGTAAAGAGTTGATTTCCAAAAATTTACTTTAAAATGAAAGCAGATAGTTCCAATGGTGACAAAAATAGAAAAAACCATTCCCTTAAAAAAACTTTCGCTCACCAAAAGGACATTTGCCTTCGTGGTGAGCGAACTGACTGCTTAGTATCGGGTTGTTATTTCTTCCAAGCCAAGGCATTGATATTTTGCCCTACTTTCTTGCCTTCTTTCAGGCCAGTGTCGTTATCTTGGAAGGTATGAATACCGCCGAGAAAGCGCGAATAGGCGGATTCAGAAGCGGCTTCTTGGAGTGATTTAAAGCTACGGGCTTTGAAATCAACGTTTCGCTTGGTGTCTTTTACGCGTTTCACGTGGGAGTCATCCACAAAGGCAAACGACGTTCCAAAAACACCTTCAAGCGCTACTGCCGAAGCCGATGACTGTGTGGCGTGGCCTGAGGCATAGCCAGGAAACGGTGGGGCGGGCCAGAACGGCACCCAACTAGGATCGATAGCACGGCGCACAAAAGTATAAGGGCGTTCGTTGTTGAACATGTACTTACATTTCCAGCAAATGATAAAAGCGTCGGCTACTGCAATACCCGTGCGGGCCAATGCTTCGGCGGCTTTGTCTAGTTTAACATTACTGGTTTTAATGGCAATTTTTGCGATGTTATATGAGTGACCAGGAGGCGTAAATGTCTCGCTTGGATCATCGGCCCACCATATTGAGATTTCTTTTTCAGTTTGGGTGAGGCTGATGTTTTTCTTGTAAACGTCGTAGTATTGCTGGAAATAAGGCGAATTTACCTGCGTCGAAATCGTCAAAGGTGCAGGAGGTGTTAAGAGCCCATTGGCCGCGATGAATGTACGGTTTTGACCCCAATACGGTAGCATCGGGATGGTGCGTCCGTTTTCGGTTGGCTGCCACGACCCTGGAAAAACAGGAACTTTGTAGGTAGCGGGGAAATTACGGGTAAACCCTTCGTGTCCACCGTCGCTTTTTGACCAGTCAAAAATGGCCTTTCCGATGGCGTATCCAAACGACTCCGAACGCTCTACAATGGCTTGACTGCTGCCCGCAATAAGCTCATTACGAAGCACTGTGCCGAGCGAATCAATTTTCTTTTTGGTGGCGTCGTTGGCAGTAGGCCAAAGGTTTTTGGCCATATAAATTTGAGCTGCATTGGCGCTGGCTGCCCAGTTGTATTCTTGATTAGCTTCGGGGACGGGTAAGTCTGTTAAACCATTTAATTGCTTGACCAATGAACGATTGTCTTTGATACCAGGCACAACGGCTTCGTACATGGCTACTCCTGCATACCCCAAGGCGCGAGCGGCCACAGGTGGCGTAAATCCAGTGCTGTTTTGCGTAAGAACTAGGTCCATTTCGGCCCATTTGGTGGCTACGTCAGCACTGTAGGTTTCGGTTCCTTTTGAATTGGCAGTAGGTTCGACGGGTTCTTGAGATGCGTCGCGACAACTATATATCGTCAGAGCAACCAACGCGGCAACCGCTGTCGGTAATTTTCTTCTGAGCGACCTAAAAAATAGACTGTTTTTCATACTTATTCGTCTTTAATAGGTAAGGCGTATAACGAAGAAGTGTATATCAAAAACAATGCCAAACGGAATAAACGTTTGGCAAAGAGGGTATTAAATACAGTATGAGTGTTTATTGTACGAGCGGAAATGCGCCTTCTGCGTGTTTATATGCCATTTCGACGTAGTGAGCGGCACTTTCAAGAAGTTTTTTGGCATAGGTTTCGGGAAGTTGCTTGATGATTTTCCCTGGCGTACCCACAACCATCGAAAAATCAGGGATTTCCATGCCCTCCGTCACAAGGGCATGGGCTCCGATGATGCAAAATTTTCCAATTTTGGCGTTGTTTAGAATCGTTGCGCGCATTCCAATCAACGAGCCATCGCCGACAATTGCGCCGTGTACTATCGCTCCATGCCCCACAGTGACATCTTCACCAATGATGGTTGGAGACCCAAAATCAGCGTGAAGAACGGCCGTGTCTTGGATGTTGCTACGGGCGCCGATGCTGATTTTTTCCACATCGGCACGAATCACCGCGCCGTACCAAACCGATACCTCTTCGCCGAGGGTTACTTGGCCCATCACACAGGCAGTAGGAGCAATGAACGCAACGCGACTCATAACATTGTCGATTTATAAATGATTGGAAATGACTTCCTTAATGTCATTGATGATTTTTTTGGCAAGATGGTTGGCCGTAGATTCCGTTTCTGATTCAGAATAAATCCGAATGATGGGCTCGGTGTTAGATTTACGCAAGTGAACCCACTCTTTGTCAAATTCAATCTTTACACCATCGATGGTATTAACGGGGTTTTTGGCGTATTTCTGACTAATTTTTTCAAGCACCTTGTCCACGTTGATGTCAGGTGTAAGCTCGATTTTATTTTTAGAAATAAAATAATTGGGGTAGGTACTTCTAAGAATAGAAATGGATTTTCCGAAGTTAGCCAAGTGGGTTAGGAACAACGCAATCCCAACAAGGGCATCGCGGCCGCTGTGTAAGGCAGGATAAATAATACCTCCGTTGCCTTCGCCACCGATGACGGCATTTTGCGCTTTCATCATTTCTACCACATTTACTTCCCCTACCGCCGCGGCAAAATACTGCGCTCCTGCTTTGAGGGTAATGTCGCGGAGGGCACCCGTCGATGATAAGTTAGAAACCGTATTTCCGAGGGTATGTTTCAACACATAATCGGCCACGGCAACAAGGGTATATTCTTCGCCAAAAGGAGAACCATCTTCGCAAATCAAAGCCAAACGATCTACGTCGGGGTCCACAACGATACCAAGGTCATAGTGGCCGCGTTTGAGTTCGCTGCTGATTTCGATTAAATTTTCGGGAAGAGGCTCAGGATTGTGGGCAAAATTTCCCGTAGGCTCACAGTTGATGAGTTTGATGTTTTCCTTTTTTACGCCCAAAGCTTCCAACAACATCGGTACGGCAATTCCGCCCGTTGAGTTTACGGCATCGACCGCGATTTTGAAATCTTGCGCGGCAATGGCCTCTTTATCGACCAATGGCAAGTCAAGAATCAACTCAATGTGTTTCTGAAAATAAGTGTTATCTGTTCGGTAGCTTCCTAATTTACGGACTTCGGCAAAGTCAAAATCTTCACTTTCGGCCAAAGCGAGTACATCGGCCCCGTCTTGCCCCGAAATAAATTCACCTACACTGTTGAGGAGTTTGAGGGCATTCCATTGAATCGGATTGTGGCTTGCTGTAAGGATGATACCTCCTGCGGCATTTTCGAGCGGTACGGCAATTTCTACCGTGGGGGTGGTTGAAAGCCCTAAGTCGATTACTTCAAACCCAATGCCTTGAAGGGTAGAGGCTACAAGCTTAGAAACCATTTCGCCCGAAAGGCGTGCATCGCGACCAATCACAATGCGTAAATTGTTAGGCCGAGAGCGTTTGAGCCAAGTTCCAAAAGCTGCTGAAAACTTCACAACATCAATAGGCGTAAGCGAATCTCCCGTCTTACCTCCAATCGTACCACGAATACCCGAGATTGATTTTATTAGAGCCACTTTATTTTATTTTTTTACTGTCGTATGATGGGGTCAAAAGTAGTAATTTTTGGTCATAAACAGGTGCTTCTTGCAAAATCCAACGACTTTTACGAAGTTCGCCCTTTAATCTGTTTAACACTCTAATTTTTACAAGATTATGCGTAAGTGGCTCTTTCTTGTGATTTTCTTCCTGATTTTAGGAGGAATTTTCTATTATGTTACATTTGGTTATTACAGCGACGGTACGCGCGTAGGCTCATTGGTGAAGTTGAGCCGCAAAGGATACGTTTTTAAAACTTACGAAGGTCAGTTGATGGTAGGAGGAATGTCGGATGGAACGGGGACATTTAATTCTACCACTTGGGATTTTTCAGTCGATGGAGACAACGAAGCGGTGGTAAACGCCCTAAACGAGTCACAACGGACAGGGCAGCGGGTATCGCTTCATTACGAAGAGAAGTTTTTTAAGCTTCCTTGGAATGGAGATACGGAGTATTTTGTCATTTCGGTGGAGTTAATTCCTGCCCCAAACGTTCCTCGACAGGTACTACCCACGCCGCAGCCTGAACTACAAGCGGCTCCCGCGGACACGACCAAAGCGATTTAATTTATTGACTAAAAAAAATACATTGTCGAGGCAGCAGCGCTTCGACAATTTTTTTCTATATGCGTTTACATTGGCTTGGAGTATTTATTGTGTTGCTTGCAGGGTGGGTACTGGTTCATGACATAACCGCCTGGAAGGATGTTGAATTTGGTGATGAAACGACCTATTTGGGCTCAGGTCTGACATTTTCGGTGCCATTTATTGGAGGAGTCCAATGGGGCCCGTTATATGCTGCTTGGTATGCTTTCTGGCATTTGTTCATTCCCGATAGTCTCGATTTGTACTATGCCAATTGGGCTATTTTGAGCGTTTTGGCGGGCTTTGTCGCCTTTTTGTGGTTTCGCTCTCTGAAGGTATCCGTGGCAATGAGCGCATGGTTGGCGGTGCTGTTTTTATTTTCCAACCAAAACCTTCCGCTTAATCCTAAAATTTCTATTGCTCCCTTTTGCCTCATTTTGGGCGCACTTGCGCTGGTTCATTTCAACGCATGGCCTCAGTACGTGCGCTTTTTGGTGGTGGCATTCACAGGTTTGGTTTGCTCGTATATTCGCCCCGAATTTTACGTGTCGTTTCTTTGTGCGACGGTCATTGCGTTGGGCTGGTTGTGGAAAGAAGCGCCCAAAGATACAATTCGATGGGTGCCTTTGGGAAGTTTTGTGGTAGCTACTTTGGTGTTACACTTGCTTTTTGGTAATCCCTTGTTTGGAGCAGACGACAGCCGTAGCACAGTAGCGTTTCAGCAGCATTTTGTGGTAAATTACAGTGCATGGAATCATCAGCCTGAGCCGAGTACAATTGAATCGCAACTAAAGCTATTTCATAAAGTATTGGGAGATGATGTACAAACCTTTGCCGATGCGGTCAAAAAACAGCCTAAGTGGGCGTTTAAACACGTTTTTACGAATATCACACACAGCCTAACGGCCAACGTAAAAAATGCGGTGGATACGTTTTACCAAACCCTTTTTCGGGGGTGGTATTCGCGCTGGCGAACGGCTTTCGTAGGTCTGATTGTCTTGATATTTGCGGGTTGTGTGGATTATCGTCGCACTTTTCAAAACTTTCAGAAAACCTCAGTCGATTTTTGGGGGTTTGTGGCCGTGCTGGTGTTGTTGCTGCCATCGCTCATTGCTACCGTGCTGATTTACCCGCGTACGCATTACTTAGTATTTCATTTGATTCTCATTTTCTGGTTGTTAGCCCAAGTTGTAAAACCGATTTCGTTGCGCAATTTTTCAATGTTTAGCCAATCTTTACAAGGAACGGTGGCTTTGGGTGTCTTGCTTGTATTTGTGGGAATTCGGTATTTCTCGTATTCTCAACCTCTCCCTACTCCCATTGCTGACAATGTTCGTTTTATCAAAGCCATTCAGCCTACAGCGCGCTTACGCGTTCTTGAACGCGATTGGTATCGGGTTTTCCTGAAAGAGGAATCTGATTGGATTCACGTGGAAGAATACACTTCGGGTAATTTTACGGACTTTGTAAAAGCTAAAAACATCAATTTCATTTTGATGACCCAAGACATGCAAGCGTATTTTGCAAAAGATGCGGGTTTTCAGGCGTTTTTGCAAAGTCATGCTTCGTTAGGTTTTGAAAAACGTTTAACCAATTCAATAGGAGATTATTTACTCATCAAACAAACCCTCAAACCATGAAAAAGTGGATTCTTTTGTGCGTTGTGGCCTTGCAGCACACCGTTTATGCCCAAGTTGATTGGGTGAAAGAAAATTACACCAAAACCGAATACGACATTCCTGTGCGTGATGGGGTGAAACTGCACACCATCGTTTATGCGCCCAAAGACGCGTCTGCTTCCAACACCTACCCGTTTTTGATGCAACGGACGTGTTACAGCGTAGCACCGTACGGCGAAGGCAAATTCCCTGGCCAGCTAGGCCCCAATAAATTCTTGATGAAAGACAAGTACATCTTTGTTTATCAAGACGTTCGCGGACGCTATATGAGCGAAGGAAAGTGGACAAACATGACGCCGCAAATTCCTAACAAAACCCAGCCCACGCAGGTGGACGAATCGTCGGATACGTACGATACGATAGAATGGTTGGTGAAAAACGTTGCCAACAACAACGGTCGCGTTGGTCAATGGGGAATCAGTTATCCAGGGTTTTATACGGTGGCGGGTGCGTTGAGCCAACACCCAGCCCTCAAGGCTTCGTCACCCCAAGCACCCGTTTCAGACTTTTATTTTGATGATTTTCACCACAATGGTGCTTTTACGCAAGGCTATTTCTTGACGTTTCCTGTGTTTGGGATTCAGCACGAAAAACCAACTACCTCCCATTGGTGGATGCCACAGATGATTCAGGAAAAAACCAAAGACGGCTATCAGTTTAACCTTGATTTGGGTTCCCTCAAACATTTTGACACGTATTACAAAGACAACTTCTTTTGGCAAGAACACAAAGACCACCCCAACTACGACGAGTTTTGGCAGAAACGCAGCATTATTCCGCATTTAAAAAATGTGAAACACGCCGTAATGACGGTGGGTGGCTGGTTTGATGCCGAAGATTTGTACGGGCCACTGACGGTGTATAAAACCCTAGAAAAAAACAATCCCTCGACTTACAACACGCTGGTGATGGGGCCTTTTGGCCACGGTCGTTGGTCGGCCGAAACGGGCCATACACTGCACAGCAATGTGTATTTTGGGGATAGTGTTGCTACGTTTTATCAACGAGAAATTGAGAGTACGTTTTTTAAGCACTTCTTGAAAGGTGCGGGCGACGGAAAAACGGGTTTGCCCGATGCGTACTTGTTTAATACTGGCAAGAAACAATGGGAGAAATTTGAACGTTGGCCTGCCGCTGCTGCCGAAAAGAAAACCTTGTATTTCCACGCCAATGGTAAATTGTCGTTTGAAGCGCCTTCCCAAGCCGCATCAAAGACAGCCTACGTCAGCGACCCGCTCAAGCCAGTGCCGTACATCGAAGACAATACCGAAACCATGGGCTTCACGCCGTTTAATTACATGTCGGAAGACCAGCGTTTTGCGGCGCGTCGTACGGATGTGCTGACGTTTCAGACCGAGCCACTTACCGAAGATGTAACCCTGGGAGGGGAAATAATGGCCAAACTCAAGATTAGCACAACAGGCTCGGATGCCGACTTTTTTGTAAAGCTCATTGATGTCTATCCTGGCGACGAACCTAATCATGCTTTTATGCCTAATAAGAACGTCATTTTAAGCAATTATTACCAGATGGTCCGTAGCGAAATCATGCGTGCGCGCTTCCGAAATTCGTTTGAAAAACCCGAAGCTTTGGTGCCCAATAAAGTGACCGATGTGAACTTTCGTTTGCAGGATGTACTGCATACTTTTAAGAAAGGACACCGTATTCAGATTCAAATTCAGAGCACCGCTTTTCCACTTTTTGACCGAAATCCTCAAAAATTTGTGCCTAATATTTACGTTGCAAACGACTCAGATTTTATCAAAGCAACGCACACCGTTTATCACCAAAAAGGCGCTTCAAGTGCGGTTGAAGTGCAAATTTTGCGTTAGAATTGGTATATTTCTATTGGGATATAAAAACAAACCAAATTTGTAATTCGCTGTTAATCAGTTAATTTTAATTTTATTTTTTTGGAGGGTATAATAGAAGCCATTAAATTTGTATTCTATTATACCCTACTCATAAGTGAATTTATTATGTCGAAGAAGCCCTTTGCTGGGCTTCCTTTTGATGATTGTATCCGTCACTCACACCTTTTCTCAAGGCAAAGTTAGTTTCAAAGTAACTGAAATAATATGCCCTAAAGTGTGCGAGGGAGAAAGCCGTTATCGAATTGTTTTCAGCTTGATAGACGCTGAAATCAATTCGAACAAAGGCCGTATTCAAAATGATACCATCGTGGACATTGACCCAAGTTTTGACTATAAAGTAGTGGTGACAATTCGGCCAAACGACGCCACCGAGCTCGCCCGCCAAGAAGTAATTCCGCTCCCCATTTGCGACCCCATTTTACCCGACGCTCCCTTGGTAGTTAGTCAAAGTACCTGCGAAGGGCAGCCTATTCCTCCCCTAATTGCGTTCCCAAAGGACAATGAAACCGTCGATTGGTATGATAAACCAACGGGTGGGACATTGTTGGCAAAAGGAATATTACAGTATATTCCGACTAACTCTGGTATGTATTATGCCGAAACCCGCCGCCTTGATTCTGGATGTAAAAGCCTAGGGCGAACACCTGCGCGTTTGGACATTCAAAGGACGATGTGCGTTCCGATAACCGTCAAAAAAGTAAGGCAGTAATTTTTTTTGCTTTTAGAGGAAAACAAACCTTCTTTCCTTATGAAAGCCCTTCTCTGCAAACAGTACGGAACCCCCGATAGCCTCCTCGTTGAAGACATAGCACCACTGACTCCCAAGGCAGATGAGGTGATTATTACGGTCAAAGCCTGCGGGGTTAATTTTCCCGATACCCTTATTATTCAAGGAAAATACCAGTTCAAACCAGCGTTTCCTTTTTCGCCTGGTGGTGAAGTGGCAGGAGTGGTCAAAGAAGTAGGCGAAGGCGTAACGCACCTCAAAGCTGGCGATGATGTATTTGCCATGCCAGGCTGGGGCGGATTTGCGGAGGAACTGGCCGTTAAAGCCAACCGAGTGTTTCGGATGCCGCCTAAAATGGATTATAAAGTGGCTTCTTCGCTGATGTACACGTACGGAACGTCGTATCATGCCCTAAAAAACCGTGCGGAACTGAAAGCAGGTGAAACGCTGCTCGTACTTGGTGCGGCTGGTGGTGTGGGGTTGGCAGCGGTCAATTTGGGTAAAATCATGGGGGCAAAGGTAATTGCAGCGGCGTCGAGCGATGAAAAGTTGGAACTGTGCAAATCGTACGGTGCTGATGCCCTGATTAATTACTCAAAAGAAGACCTGCGCGAACGCCTAAAAGAAATAACGGGCGGTGGTGTGGACGTGATTTACGACCCTGTAGGGGATAAATATGCCGAACCTGCACTGCGCGCGATGAACTGGAAAGGACGGTATTTGGTGGTAGGTTTTGCCGCAGGACAAATACCGTCGATTCCGCTCAATCTGGCACTGCTGAAAGGTTGCGCTATTGTTGGCGTGTTTTGGGGAGCTTTTGCCGAACGAGAGCCCAAAGCCAATTTTCAGAACATTACGGAGTTGTTTCAATGGTACCAAACGGGCGAACTCAAACCCCATATTCAGAAAACATACTCGCTCGAAGAAGCTCCGCAAGCGTTGTACGACATGCTCGAACGCCGAGCGATGGGCAAATTAGTCGTTGTGCCGTAGTGTGTAGGGGTTGCTCACAACCCCTGTGTTATTTCAAAATAATACTCTTTCCTGTCTTAGCAGATTGTACCGCAGCATCCAAAATCTCAACTACCACTTGGTTGATTTCGAGCGAAGATAAATCTTTCTTGGGAGTGATTTCGCCTTTGATGACGGCCCCAAAGTAAGAAAACGGGTCGTTGTAAGGTGCCGAAAGTGGGGTAAGTGTTTGCAATTTTTCGGGGGCGTCGCGTTGCGCGCCGTCTCCTTGCCGAACGCGCATTTGGAGGGTTTTGTCACAGACGACGTACCCTTTTTGTCCATAAATTTCGATGTCTTTGCGGTCAAAAGGCCAGTTCCACGAAGCCTGAATGACGGCTTGAGCGTGCGGATAGGTAAGAATAATGGTGGCCTCGTCATCGACTTTTGGGTAAACAGCAGGCTTGATTTGTTGGGTAATGGCCGTGACCGACAGCGGGCGTTCGCCTTGCATGAGCCACGTCATTAGGTTGGCACCGTAGCACCCAAAATCAATGATAGCTCCTCCCCCATTCATCACGGGGTCAGTGAGCCACGATAAAAAGTCTTCGGAACAACCAATTTCTCGGGGGCCTTTGTGCCCGTCGTGAACCACCACCTTCCGAATTTCGCCCAACGCATTTTGTTCTTTAATCATCCGATAGGCTTCTTGGTGGCTGGCGTACCAAGTTGTTTCAAAGTTGGTCAATAGCTGAATTTTATGCTTTTGGGCGAGCTTAACCATGGCTTCAGCGTGTTCACGATTCACGGCCAACGGTTTTTCAACCATCACATGAATGCCTTTGGGTGCGCAGATTTCGACCACTTGTTTGTGTTCATAAATGCTATTAAAAGCACAAACAGCTTCGGGTTGCGTAGCGGCAATCATGGCTTCGAGCGATGGATACCACAGTTTTTCTGACAATTTATAACGTTTCAAATAGCGCATGGCCAAATCGCGATTAGGCTCGGCTACTCCCACGATTTCAACATCGCCTTTGTCGGGGCGACTCAGAATCTGATGGACGTGGTCGTGGGTAAATCCAGCGATGCCTAGCCGAAGCGGTTTGGCTTCTACCAATAAGCTACCAATGAGCAACAAGACAAAAACGGAAAGTGATTTCATAGGAGAAGGGTGTTTGTAGTAAAAGAAGGTTGATGTCAAAACTCCCCATTGTTGCCATAAAAAAAGCGAGTAACCTCCTAAGAAGCACTCGCTTTGGAATACAAAACCAAAATTATTTAGGCAACCACTTCGAGGCCAGCGCGATAGACGCCTGCGTCGAGTTTGGAGCGCATGTTGTCAAAAGCTTTTAAAGTGCGCTCTACGTCTTCAAGCGTGTGTGCCGCCGTCGGAATCAAACGCAAGATGATTTGTCCTTTTGGAATTACAGGATAAACGACGATAGAGCAGAAAATACCCATGTTTTCGCGCAAATCGCGCACCATGTTGGTCACTTCGGGAAGACCGCCTTGAAGACCCTGCATAAACACGGGCGTCACAGGAGAGGTTGTTTCGCCAATGTTAAACCCAAGGTCGCGGAGACCATTTTGAAGGGCATTGACAATCGTCCAGAGTTTTTCGCGAAGTTCAGGATGCGCTTTGATGAGCTCCAAACGCTTACGACCTGCTTCCACGTAAGGCATTGGCAGGGCTTTGGCGTAAGTTTGTGAGCGCATGTTGTATTTGAGGTACATGATGATGTCTGGATCATCAGCCGCGATGAAGCCACCGATGGCGGCCATTGATTTGGCAAAAGTCGAGAAGTACAAATCAACTTCTTTGGCTACGCCAAAAAGCTCGGCTACTCCGCCTCCGTTGGCACCCATGGTTCCAAAACCGTGCGCGTCGTCCACCAAAAGACGGAAATTATATTTTTTCTTCAATTCAACGACTTTGTCGAGGCTACCTACTTTCCCTGACATTCCGAAAACGCCTTCGGTAATGACAAGAACGCCACCGCCTTTTTCTTCGGCCAATTTGGTGGCGCGAATGAGGTTTTTCTCCAAGCTTTCCATGTCGTTGTGGTTAAACTTGTAGTACTGCCCCATTTTGGCTTTGTGCAAACGGATACCGTCAATCAAGCAAGCGTGCGCTTCGGCATCATAGACGATAACGTCGCGGTGGTCGCAAACACACTCAATGACCGACATCACTCCTTGGTAGCCATAGTTGAGCAAGAAAGCTTCTTTTTTGCCAACAAACTCCGCCAATTCTTTTTCGAAAATCTCGTGTAAATCAGAGTTGCCCGACATCATACGGGCGCCCATTGGATACGCCAATCCCCATTTTTCTGCGCCTTCGGCATCGGCCTTACGAACTTCTGGATGGTTGGCCAAACCGAGGTAGTTATTCAAACTCCAGTTGAGGACGTCCATTCCACGAAATTTCATATGTGGACCGATTTCCCCTTCTAGCTTTGGAAATGAAAAATAGTGGTGGCTATTAAGGGCTTTTGCGGCCGCCCCGATAGGTCCCCAGTTACTACGTAGTTTCTCGAAAATATCCACTTAATTATGCTATTTTTAGAGTTAAATACAGCTTTCAAATAAATTTTGTACAAAAATAAAAATTCCTAACTCAATTTCAAAGAGTTAGGGGTGTTACTGATGCCAAGTACCCGCGTCTGAATGAAGAAATCAACTCGCAAAAATCCAATTTGTGAACGGTGTTTCGCTGAAAATTAATGTGATGAGCGGCGAACCAACCCGCTTGGTTTCTCTTAAATTTGTAGCAACTTACAATCACTTATTTTAAACCACATAATACGAGTAATCATGGAAGATCAATTGAAAAATGCAGCCGAACAAGCCAAAGCCAAAGCGCAAGAATTAGCTTCTGAGGCACAAGAAACATTTCAAGAATTGAAAGAAGAAATCACGGAGAAAATACAAAGTGTTGACGTAGAAGCCTTGAAAGCGCAAGCGACAGCAAAAGCGGAAGAAATGAAAGCTGAAGCTGAAGAAGCACTCGCCGAAGCCAAAGCCAAAGCGGAAGAGTTGGCTGCCGAAGCGCAAGAAAAATTTGAAGACCTCAAAGAAGAAGCGGGTGAAGCACTCGACAAAGCAACAGGGTTTATCAAAGGACTTTTTGGCGGAAGCGAAGAAGAGAAAAAATAGTCAACTGCTTTGCAGAAATACAAAAAAGGGAAGCCTAGGCTTCCCTTTTTTGTGTGTTATGGAGGCTCATCTCGTGCACAGGAATCTGCAATGAACGAACGTGAATGTAATAAAATAAGACGGTCATCCACGGAAAAAACAAAAACTGTCCCGCGTTGAGGTTGGACTCAAAGTAAGGGATAATCATCAACGATGGCAGAAAAACAAAGTACGGACTATCGTAGCGTACATAGACCCAAAAGGCGTTGATGGCGTAAAAAATCAAGAAAAAAAGAAAGGAAAGGAGTCCGCCTGAAAATAAGATTTCGAGGTACGAATTGTGCGAAGCTAGATCCGTGTGGACGTCGGCATATACTTCCAGTCCTGCTTTGAAATTATCAAATCCAAAACCTGTCAATAAAACGCCCGGGTCATTGGTAAATACTTCAAAAGCTTTTTGGGCCAACTGAAAACGAATTTCTCCGCGTTGGCGGCGTATTCCTGCGTATTTTGAACGCAAGTTGACGACTGAGTCGGGGCTCATCACAATGTAGTATGCAAAGGCCAATATACAAGTCAGAGCGGCCGCTTTGAGATAAATGGAGATTTTTCGGTTACGAGCTATCAGCACCGCTGAAGACAAGGCCAAACCCGCGTAACTGCTTCGTGAACCCGTCAGTACAATGCCCCACAGCGTTAGAAATGCAATGAAAAAAAAGAGGTATTGCACCCATTTTTTCATGGGGCTGTTGGCGTAAAGATCAAAACTCGACACAATAAAAAGCGTGCAAGCCCAACCGATAACGTTGGCCTTATACACCCCGACGTATTGCCCATAGACATTGGTAGCTTGGAAAGCGACACCAGTGACGAGCATCATTGCGACGGGATAAAAATACGCCAAACTAAAGACTTGTAACAGCTTGATTTTCGCCTCCTCTTTGGAATAATGTTTAAAAAGATAGACGACAAAGTAGTTGGTATAAATCAAGAATGGAATCCAAGCAGACAGCCGCTCAAAACTCCAAAAGACATCGACACTAAAGGGTAAAACGATTACATTGAGGCCAATAAACCCATAAAGTGCCCAGTTTTTTTGCTGATTAAAGATGTATTTTATCTGGCCTTGGGCAAACAAAATACCAAGCAAAGAAACGATTACTAAACCCGTACGAATCAATTTGGCCGCTTGAAATGCTCCTCCCCTCAATCCATACCCGTAAATGACCAAGAAGGTATTGAGAAAATACATCACCAAGTGCCAATCCAAGAGCGCCCTGTTTCGAAAAATCCTTCGCCATTGCATAGTATATCGTTCGGCGTCAATTAGTGTACGTTGACTACCGACTCAAGCATTTGCACAAAGTTGCGTAACATTTCGTCTTTGGAAAACTTTTGGATGAATTTTCGCCCGTTTTCGGCTTTTTTTAGCCGCAATTGTGGGTTTTCAATACATTCAACCAAGGCGGTTGTCAAACTTTCTACATTGCCCGATTCGATTAGCCAACCGTTATTGCCGTTGTCAACCACCTCAGGAATGCCTCCAACGCGCGAACTTACGACCGAAATTCCGTGGGCAAGAGCTTCGATGTTGGCAACGCCAAATGCTTCGGTGTAGGACGGCACGCAAAAAATATCGTGGCTACGCAGGGCTTCATAGACGCGCGCCTGAGGCTGTGGGCCCTGATAGTCGAGTTGGACGTTGGAAATAGTCTCAAAAAACGAACGGACGTGGCTGGCAAACCAAGGTTCGGGGCCAATAACGGTCAACAAAAAAGAATACTGTGGGAGCTTTTTGAGTGCCGCCGCCACCAAAGGCAATTGTCCTACCAAGTAATCGGCTTTCACGAACAGTACCTTGATTGTACTCCCAAAAGCGCGTTGGGGGTTGAACTCAATACCATCGAGCGGAATGGTTTTATAGAGCTTCGTTACTTTCGGCGCGGGCAATTGGTACGTTTGGCGGATACGTTCTTGTAAAAACTCCGAATTGGCAATCACGAGTTTATGTTTTTTGGCCGATAAACGCTCAAATTGCTGAAACATAAACCGTTTGAACCACAGCGATTTCCATGCAAAGTTTCCCCAGTGGGCGAGCATGTTTTTTTCGTCGTTGATCATACCCACGGTGGGTTTGTCAGAAACCAAGCTCGCCCAAGTTCCATTGAAGGAATTGATATAAACCAACACGTCAAAATCAAATGACTTCTCCAACGCTTTGACGTGGCGATAATAGATAAACCATCGTAAAATTTGCCCAAGCGGCTTTAACAAACGCGGAATTTGGACGGGAACTTTGTGAACATAACGAAGCGACGCCAGCCGCTCGTCAGATACATCTTCGGTCAAAATCCGTAGCTCATGTTCAGGAAAACGCTCGTTGATTTCGAGAATACTATTCGCAAATCGGACGGGGCCGTTCGTTACATTTTCAAAAGCATTGGTACAAAATACAATCTTCATGCGTTTTTTCGAGCTATATATACCCGTTCTGTGGGCGAAATGCCATAGCGTTTGTAATCAATGGTTTGGATAAAAGTATCGTCCTCCACACTAAACCCTTGGGCGCGCAAGCGATCGGCATAATCAGCGCCATAATACCACCGTTGGTCGTGGCCGTGATACAGCTTTTGTTTTTCTTCTTTGGTCAATCGAGCATCCGAAAATGAGGTTGGAAAATCCTTGTTGATGGGGTCGTGAAAAACGGCATAACCATCGGGTTTAAGTACGCGCAGTACTTCACGCATGGCTTTGGTGTCGTCGGGGACCATTACTAAAATTCCAATCGCAATTACTACGTTGAACGTATCATTGTCAAATTTAATGTCATCAATCGACATTACATGGTCGGGCTTTACGGTAATACTACTCGTAAAAGACGTCATGTAGTCAGCCGTGACGTAGTCGATGTACGGAGATGCTTTGATGCTGGGAATCAGGCAGATGTCTGGTGCAAAATGCAGCACTTTTTTTCGGGGAGCTGAGAAAAAACCAAGACGGTCGCGGAGGGCTAAAAAAATGTAACGATGCCGCTCAAGCGACTTACAATTGGGGCAATAGGCATTTGTCCGATACCGAAAAGGCATAAAAGCCCGATAATGGCTCTGACAAATAGGGCATTCCACCTCATCCCCAAGCCGATAGGGAATACTCCGCCACTGCAATCGTAGCTGATTGAGCTGATAAATGAGGTTTTGCCGAAGCAGGGTTTTTAATTTTTCTTTCATAGGGTAACAAGTAAGGTCAGGTCGCGGTAATTGGTTGAATCAGCAATGGCAAAGTTTTGGTCGCCAATCGCTTGGAGGGGTAACTCGCGGGCGATTTGCAAACAATGGGGGAGTTGGGAGGATGTTTCAAACAGAAGTGTGGATTGGTGCGCCAACATCCGCGCGGTAGCGTCGGTTTTTAGCGTAACGATGGGTTTACGAAACGAGAGTGCCAAGTCGATTGAGCCAGAATGGTCGATGCGAATAAAGGGTAACACAACCACGTCGGCGGCGTTGAAAAATACTTGGACTTCGTCGTCTTGAATGAAACGGTGGTGGAGATGTATGGAGGAGTTGGCTTGGGCGGCCTTCTCAATAGGTTCAAAAAAAGTGGCGTCGTAACTTTTGCCCGCAATCAACAAACGGTCATTGGGGCGAGCAATTTCAGCAAAAGCGTCGATTAAGTTGCTAACACCTTTGTAAGGTTTGATTTCGCCAAAAAACAAATATACAAAATCGTCGTCGTTAAGATTCAGACGTTTTCGACATTCGTTTTTAGAAAGGATATTGGGATAATAAAAATGATACGGCAAATCCTGAATTACCTTTACGCGTTCGGGTTGGAGCGAAAAACGCTCCATGGCAGCTTGGCGAGTTTCTTCCGAATAAACCCTGATTTGGTGGCATTTCCTGAGAAAGAACCCATAAATACGGCGTTCCCAACGAAGCCACAGCCCAGCGTGGTTTTGTAGGTTGTGCAGTGTATGTACAAAACGAACGTTGAATAGGTAGCGTGCTGCCAAAATTTCGGCGACAAAAACGGACGATTTGAAGTACGTCCACCAGCGAGATTTACCAAGAATAAAACTATGTACCCAATCGTAGTAAATTACTGGGGGGCGATGCGCGAAAATAGCCCTTAGTGTACTTCCAATAGTATATTTTCCTCCAATAACCACGTCAAACCCTTCTTCTCGAAAATAACGAACTAGCTCGTACTGAAAGGGGTTTTCAGGGCCAGCATCGGGTAAAACGACGACTTTGAGTGGGTCAGAGGTCAAGAGAAACGCTAGATTAGGTCTTGTAGGGAACAAAAGTACAAAATGTGCATAGAAAAAGAGGTAGATTTTCTTTTATAAAAACGTTCTTTTATATCTCAATTTATTTGTAAACTTAGTTTTTTCCGCATGAAAAAGACCATTTTTGTATCCTTTTACCTTCTGATGAGCTGGGTGGCGTTAGGCCAACCCGCCGAACGATTTTATAAAGTGGTGGTGGCTCCCGATCACTTCGACTGGACGTACAAAACGGGTGAAAACGTGAAGTTTACTATTTCTGTCCTCCAAAATGGAAATTTGGTAAAAAATGCCCGTATTCGCTACGAAGTTGGCCCCGAAAAAATGGAGCCGACAAAAAAAGAAACCCTTTCACTTCCAACAGGCTCGCTGACGGTAGAGGCTGGTACGATGAAAATGGCTGGTTTTCTGCGCTGTATCGCATTTGCGGAAATAGAAGGGAAAGAATACAAAGGGCTGGCAACGGCTGGCTTTGACCCACTGAGTATTCAGCCGACGGTAGATAATCCCTCGGATTTTGATACATTTTGGACTAACGCAAAAGCAGATTTGGCCAAAATTCCTTTGGATGCAAAAATGACGCTTTTGCCCGAACGCTGCACGGAAAAAGTAAATGTGTATCACGTAAATATTCAAAACTTCCGAATGGGTGCGCGCCTTTATGGGATTTTGTGCGTTCCCAAAAAAGAAGGAAAATATCCCGCCTTGCTTCACGTGCCAGGTGCGGGTGTGCGCCCGTACGGCGGAGATATTGCCAATGCCGAAAAAGGAATCATTACGCTACAAATAGGTATTCACGGCATTCCAGTGACGATGGAGCCTTCAGTTTATACCGATTTAGGGGCTGGGGCTTTTAATGGTTACTGGGCGTATAACATGGACGACCGCGACCGTTTTTATTACAAGCGGGTCTATTTAGGCTGCGTGCGTGCGAATGATTTCTTGACGAGCTTACCCCAATACGACGGTTCAAATTTGGCTGTGACGGGTGGAAGCCAAGGCGGGGCGTTGTCGATTGTGACGGCGGGGTTAGATAACCGTGTCAAGTGGTTAGGGGCATTTTATCCTGCCTTGTCGGATGTGACGGGATACTTGAAAGGACGTGCGGGAGGGTGGCCGCATTATTTTGATAAAAACACGATTGCGTTTGGTAATAAACCCGACAAAATCGCGACGATTGGTTACTATGACGTCGTAAATTTTGCGCGGAGAGTCAAAGTGCCAGGGTATTACTCGTGGGGATTCAACGACGAAACCTGCCCGCCAACGTCGATGTACGCGTCCTACAACGTTATTTCGGCTTCCAAAGAGTTGTTTTTAGCCCTTGAAACAGGACACTGGACCTACCCCGAACAAAACGAACGGATGACGGGCTGGCTGGTGAATAAACTGACTGGGAAATAGAAATTTGTTGGTATAAAACAAAAGCGGCTTCGAGTTACCCCGAAGCCGCTTTTGTTTGTTAGAGAGAATATTACTTGTTAAGTAGCTCGTCGAAAGTCAATGAAACGTAGTACATCGAGCCGATAGAAGGGCTACCATAGGCTTGGATGTATGGCTTCCCTCCGATGTTGGTACCACCCACTTTCAAAAGAGATTTGAAGCTAGCTAGTTTGTAGCTTACTTGAGCATCTAAGTTAGTAAAAGAAGGAACGTCCGTATTAGAGAACAAAGGTACTCCTGTGGTTGTAGGAACGACAAAGCTTGATTGCCAGACGAATCCTTGTTGATGCTTGAGGGCAATGTTAAATCCAAATTTCTCACCACTACCCGCACGCTTGCCGAAATTGACGTTGAAGCGGTTTTGAGGCGTATTGAATCCAGAGTAAGGAAGCTCAGGAGTGGCAGTGAAGTCTTTCAACACGTTATTGGCAAAGTTTCCTCCCATAAAATAGCCTTTTGAAAGCGAGTAGTTAAGTGCGATCGAAAAGCCAGTTACAACGATGTCTTTGTCGCTGTTGGCTGGGCGAGAGAAACCTGCACGGGTGCTGCCACTAGCTAGCCCCGAGGCAATTGGTAAGCCAGGAGCCGCCGCCGCAGTTGGTACTACGACTGTTACTCCCCCAATAAAGTTTTGGTAAACGCTATAATAATACGAAGCATCTACCATTAATTTTTTATTAATGAGACCCTTGTAACCAATTTCAAACGATTTTACACGCTCTGGACGAAGCGCCTTTGCTTGATATTTAGGTAAAGTTGCTAGAGCAAAAGCAGGAGCTACTTGCGTAGTTACGGCAGTTACTTGTTTTACCACTTCGTTTTGAACATTCGTTGCAATCGACTGCTTCACTGCATCAGTTGCCATTTGAGCAGCTACTCCTGCTTGTACTGCCGCCGCTGCATTAGCAGCAGGGATTTGACCAGCAGTTACCTGAGCATTTACTTGCGCTTGGACAAGCGCCGTTACTTGTGCCTGAACCGCTGCTGTTACACCCGCTTGAATCGCGGCAAGTTGAGCTGTAACCGCTGCGGTAGCATAGGCTTTGGCTTGGTCAATAATGGCTTGGGTAACGTATTTGGTTGGGTTTATTGAGAAATCAACCAGCGTTTCACGAAGTACACCAGAACTTAGGTTATAGCGTTTGTCAAACTCTGGCAAGCCTCCGATGAGGGTTCCTCCAGGTGTTTGTAGGTCGATGTACTGGTTTTGAGTAGTTGGAATACGGAAACCTGTTTGGTAAGAAAGGCGAATGTTTTGATCCCCAAAAGTTGTTACGGCCGACAAGCGAGGCGAGAACTGGCCTTCAAAGTTTTGGTTTTTATCGTAACGAAGCGAGGCACTTAACTTGAGGTGGTCACCAAAAAGTTTTTTACCAGCTTGTACAAAAGCACCATATTCGTTGATAGGGATGGTTCCATCACGGCCATCTTTCAAATCAGCGAAAAGTGTTCCTTGAGAGCGGAGTTGATACATGCGGTAGTTGGCCCCTACTAACAAATCAATAAATTTGAGTTGATTTTTGAAATTGTAAACGCCTTCAAGGTGATACATATTGGTTTTTTCCAAGAAACCTCCCCCACCTTGAACGATTGACATATTTCTGTATTTGTCCAAAAGCGTATTGTATTCAGCAGTTCCAGCGGCAGGCAATCCTTTATCGGCCGTTTGGCGTGCCAAAATGTGAGCTTGTTCTTCGGCCATCCCTGCCCCACGTGCCGTAGCAAAGGCGCCTACGTATTCACCAAACCAGTTGGCATGAGGTTTTACTCCGTTAAGCATAGCTACCGCAGCCAAACCAGCTGTGTAAGAATCTCCAGAACGCTCTTGCGTAGTGTAGCCTTTCAAGGTAAAATTGTCCCCACGGAGCTCTAGTTTAGCTTGCGTCAAGTTAAAATTACGAAGCGAGTATTTACCAGTCCCTGTGTAAAGCGTCGTTCCAAAACCATAATTTACTTGACCAACGGCTTCTACTTTTTCAGAGATACGGTAGTGAAGTGCACCATTAAACTTGAAGCTTTTTACGTTGTTATCTACTAGGGTATTTTCCAAAAGACCCGTACGACTCACGTTCGCATTGGGAATTAACGCTAACGCGGTAGAAGGTAACAATTTGGCGGCAATAAGCGAGTTGGCAACGGTTTGCATGTTGGCTTGCACTTCGTCGCCGTACGTGTTGGTTCCGTCGTAGTCTGTTTTTGTACCAGCACCTCTGAGTGGGTCAGCATTCCCTCCTAGGTTTAAATTGTCGTAGTTGGTTGATTGCCAGTCTTTGGCTTGGATGTAGCTAAGGTTAACCTTAAAAGCTACTTTGTTATTGAATGCTTTGGCATAACGGATAGAAACGTCACCAAACGGAGAAGACGCTTGTGTACGATTGCTTGCCGACATTACTCCTGTTTTTACGGCTGCGCTCAAACCTTGGTACAAAAACGGGCTTTTGCTATTCATCAAAATTAAACCATTGAGAGCGTTAGGGCCGTAAAGTGCCGAAGCTGCTCCTGGAAGGATTTCTACGCTTTCTACATCAAGCTCTGGCATCCCCACGATGTTGTCGATTGGGAAGTTAAGACCAGGTGCAGAGTTATCCATCCCGTCAATCATCTGAACTGTACGTGGGTTTCCTGTAGAGCCAAATCCACGCATGTTAATAGATTTAAAGAGCAAACTTTGCGTCGCCATGTCAACGCCTTTCATGGTGGCTAACCCATCATAAAATGACGGCGAAGCATTATCTCGAATGCCCCGAATGTCCATTTTTTCAACTGTCACAGGAGATTGCATTACGCTTTCTTCCACCCGCGATGCCGAGACCACCACTTCTTGGCCTAGCATTACTTGCTCTTTGAGCGAAACTTTGATGTCGGAGCGGTTGCCAGTAACTTCTATTTCTTGGCTTTCGTATCCTACTGAGGACACGACCAAAGCAAAAGGTGTAGGAGTGCTTGTTGTAAGAGAAAAATTGCCTTTGGAGTCGGTGATGGTACCAATTACTTTTCCTTTTACCTGAATACTTACTCCCACTAAGCCTTCACGCGTATTTGCATCGGTGATATTTCCCGATAATTTGGTTTGTGCCAGCAACGTACCTGCACTGACTAACCATGCCGTTAAATAAAACACGGCATTACGTAGTGATTTACTCATAGGTTTTTAATTGGTTTTAGATTGCTCTTGTGATAATTTTACTGCGTAATATTCGCTCTTTTAAAGATAATTTACAATTTATACTTTGTATATTCATATCATAAAAGTGTTATGCACGCATAATTATTTGAAAAATACAAAATGGACTTTTTGAAAAAACGCTTATTTTGGACAATTGCGGGAATAATTGGTATATATCCCGCCGTAGAAGCACAGGTTATTTTGCGAAATTCGTACAGTGTTGGAACGGTTCCTAAAGCGCCTGATTATTCGCTTACAACGAGCTGGGCAGCACTGCCTACCCAAAAAGATGCCGCCGACAATTTGCCCCTAAAATCGCAAGGATTAGCAGACGGACAAGCTGAGGCAAAAGCGGATGTCTTCTTTATTCACCCCACTATTTATACGCAAAAACCTGCAGAGGGAGCTTTTGAATGGAATGCGGATATCAACGATGCGGCCCTGAATAAGAAGGTGGATGAGTCCACAATCCTGAACCAAGCTTCGATTTTTAATGGTTCGTGTCGGGTCTATGCGCCGCGTTATCGGCAAGCGCATTATTACTCTTTTGTTACCCCAAACCAAGAAGATAGACAGCAAGCACTTGATTTGGCCTACGCGGATGTCAAAAAAGCGTTTGAATATTATTTGGCACAATACCAAGATGGACGCCCTATTGTCATTGCTTCGCACAGTCAAGGCACGTTGCACGCAAAACGCCTGCTCAAAGAGTTTTTTGACGGAAAACCACTCCAACAAAAGCTCGTTTTTGCGTATCTCGTAGGTGACATTGCAGGGCCACCTGCGCAGCCCAACGAGTTTGAATTTATTAAACCTGCGCGCTCTGCCGAAGAAGTAGGTGGTTTTGCGTCTTGGCATACGTATTTACGCGACTATTTCCCCGAAAAATACCAAACGTACCATTTTTCGACGGCTGTTTGTACCAATCCTCTTACTTGGCGACTAGACGAAACGTATGCCCCTAAAAGTCTAAATAAAGGAGGCGTTGGGTTACGGTTTATACTCCATCCTCAGTTGGCCGATGCCCAAGTCCACCAAGGGCTTTTGTGGATACACAAGCCTTACGTCAAGGGGCGGTTTTTGTTACGCACCAAGGTTTGGCACAGCGCCGATATGAATCTTTTTTGGCAGAGCATCCGAGAAAACGTAGCTTTGCGTATAGAAAATTATTGGAAGAATGCGGGGAAGTAACGCGCTAACGACTTCAATTACACCTATTCATCTTATTTTGACTTTAGATTAATGAATCAACATACATACGTCATCATCATGGCAGGAGGAGTCGGAACACGTTTCTGGCCTTTTAGCCGCAACAACAACCCAAAACAGTTTCATGATGTACTAGGAACGGGAAAAACATTACTTCAGCAAACAGCAAGCCGCTTTGAGGGCGTTTGTCCCGATGAAAATATCTACATCGTTACGAGTACTGAATATTATCAATTGGTCAAAACACAGTTGCCGTTTTTGAGTGATGACCAAATCCTGCTTGAACCCAACCGCCGCAACACCGCGCCGTGCATTGCGTATGCGTGTTACAAAATCGCGGCCAAAGACCCGCAAGCAACGGTGGTTGTCGCTCCTGCTGATCACATTATCCTGAAAGAAGAAGTATTCAAAGAAAAAGTCAGATTAGCCCTCGACGTGGCATCCCAAAGTGAGGTACTGATTACGCTGGGTATTCAACCTACGCGCCCCGACACAGGCTATGGCTACATTCAGTATTTGCCTTCGGAGGGGTTGGTGAAAAAAGTGAAGACATTTACCGAAAAACCGCAACTAGAAATCGCCGTTAAGTTTTTGGAAAGTGGTGATTTTGTGTGGAATGCAGGGATTTTTATTTGGGGCGTGCGTTCGATTATCAAGGCATTTGAAGCGCACTTGCCCGAGGTCGCAGAGGTATTTGCCGAAGGGAAAAGCGATTATTATACCGACACTGAAAAAGGTTTCATTGAAAAGGCGTACATGCTTTGCAAAAATATTTCCATTGACTTTGGTATCATGGAAAAAGCAGAAAATGTATTTGTTGTTTTGAGCGATTTGGGCTGGTCCGATTTGGGAACTTGGAAGTCGATGTACGATATTTCGACCAAAGATGAAGAACGAAACGCGGCAGACGGTAAACTGATGCTTTACGATACCAAAAATTGCATCATTAAAACGCCTAAAGATAAGCTAGTGGTGGTGCAGGGATTGGAAGGGTACATTGTCGCTGAAAACGACGGGGTACTTATGATTTGTAAAATCGACGAAGAACAGCGCGTGCGGGATTTTGTAGCCGATGCCAAAGCGCTTGGAAATCAATATATCTAGTAAAAAAAACATCCCGAAAGTTCAAAACTTTCGGGAGGTTGACCCTTAGGCTTCTTGTAAAATAGCCGTTACTTCGATTTCAATAAGGTATTCGGGAGCAATGAGTTTGCTGATTTCAACCATTGTCGTACAAGGACGAATCTCTCCAAAAAACTCTCCGTGTGCCCTTCCGTACGTTTCCCATTGCGCAATATCTGTCACAAAAAGACGCGTTCTTACGACATCTTTGAGTGAAGCTCCTGCTTGAACGAGCACTTTCTCGATTTTTTCAATGATAAATTTGGTTTGGCCATAGGCGTCTCCGACGGCTACGGGGCCATTTTCGTCGGCAGCAACTGTACCCGTGACTTCAATAATGTTGCCGATACGTACTGCGCGGGAATAGCCAATAATAGCTTCCCAAGGGGCTCCAGTGGAGAGGTTTACTCTTTGTGACATTCGTTTATGTATGATTGATGGGTAAAAAATTACTCGTTTTTAGCGCCACCCTGCTGACCTGCCTTTGGCGGCTGGGCCTGCTGAGCTTCACGCATTGGGTTAGAGCCTCCACGTTGGAAACCACCCCCTTTGAATAGTTGGAAACGCGTTGGTTGCGTCGGCTGACGTGGGAAGCTATTGCTCTCTTCGTCGATGTCCGCAATCTCACGGAATGGGTCTAATGTCCATTGTACCACTTTCTTTTTCGTGGTAATAACTTTCGATACTTGTTGGTCGTTCAAACGCCAGATTTCCGCTGGGAAGCGTGCTACAGAATCCGTACCATCTTCAAATTGCATCTTCACAATCACAGGCATTGGCAAACCACCTTTGTTCTTCACTTTCAACGTATAGAAATTCATCCCTGACTCTACCAATTTGCGCTCGTCTGGTGTTAAGCTTGCCAAGTAGGTTTCGTATTTTTTCTTGTCGGCTTCCGTCACTGCGTACGGGTCGTACGAATTGTAGAAATCCTTCATATCAGGATTTTTCTCTACCACCGATTCTTTGATGAAGTCTTTATCGCGCTGACGAGCAACGGTTTCGCGTTTACTGTTGGCGGTTGCTCGCTGTTCTGCCTTCGTGATTTCAGGGTTTTGTGTGTCTAGGGCAAACCATTCTACTTCCACCAAATCTTGGTCAACGGGTTCGGTACCATAGAACCAGCCTTTCCAAAACCAATCCAAATCCACGCCTGACGCATCTTCCATCGTACGGAAGAAATCGGCAGGAGTTGGGTGCTTAAACTTCCAACGGTTGGCGTATTCTTTGAAGGCATAATCAAACAATTCGCGTCCCATGACGGTTTCGCGCAAAATGTTTAAGCCCGTCGCAGGTTTGGTGTAGGCATTTGGGCCAAAGCCCATGATGTTGTCTGAGCTCGACATGATAGGTACCTGCTTGCTTTGCTCGGTACGCATGTATTCGGTGATATTTTGAGGCTCAGCTACGTCGCCACCGAGATTACGATCCCATTCTTTGGTAGTTAAATACTCCATAAACGAGTTTAAGCCTTCGTCCATCCACGACCATTGACGCTCGTCAGAGTTCACAATCATAGGGAACCAGTTGTGCCCTACTTCGTGGATAACCACCTGAATCAAAAAGTTTTTGATTCCTTCAGAATACGTTCCGTCAGCATCGGGGCGAGCTCCATTGAACGAAATCATGGGGTATTCCATTCCCCCCACTGGGCCGTGTACCGACTGCGCAACTGGATATGGATAGTCGAACGTGAATTTTGAGTAGGTTTTTACTGTGTGCGCTACCAACATCGTTGAATATTGTCCCCAAAGCGGATTGGCTTCTTTGGGATAAAACGACATGGCAAGTACTTTTTTACCGTTGAGTTCTACGTTCATGGCATCCCAGATAAACTTACGGCTACTTGCAAAAGCAAAGTCACGGACATTGTCAGCTTTGAATACCCAAGTCTTTTTACCATTGGGTTTGTTGGCTTCGTTTTTAGTTGCTTCGTCTTGGCTGACAACCAAAACGGGCTTATCGAACGTGGCGCGCGCTTTTTCTAAGCGCTTCAATTGCTCCGATGAAAGAATTTGCGAAGCGTTTTGAAGCTCACCACTCGCACCTACGATGTGGTCATTAGGGACAGTAATCGCTACTTTATAATTTCCGAATGGCAAGGTAAACTCGCCTTGACCCAAAAACTGCTTGTTTTGCCAGCCGTTTACGTCGTCATACACGCAAGCACGCGGGAACCACTGAGCGATTTCGTAAATGAAGTTGCCATCTTTGGCAAAAAACTCAGCGCCACCGCGAGCACCTTGGGCAAAGCGGAAATCGGTGATGTTGAAGTTCCAGTCAATTTGAAAACTGATTGATTGTCCTGAGCGAATAGGAGCGTTAAGGTCGATACGCATCATGGTTTCGTTGATGCGATAACGGAGAGCTTGCCCCGTCTTAGGGTCTTTTACGGCCGTAATTTTATGACCGTAATCCTTGTCAATCATCGAACGAGTCATAGACGTAGCAGGCATTCCCTTTTCGTTGATAGAACTCGTCCGCGTCTGATTGGCCATTGAGTTTTTGGCAAAAAGATTCTGGTCAAGCTGAATCCACAAATAGCGTAGCTCATCGGGTGAGTTGTTGAAATACGTTACTACTTCTGAGCCCGTAAGACGTTGTTTTTCATCATCGATTTCGGCTTTGATGTCATAATCAACGCGGTTTTGCCAATATTCCTTTCCTGGCGCTCCCGATGCGGTGCGGTAGGTGTTTGGGGTTGGCAAGGCGGTTCCCATTTGCTCAAAACGAGAATTGGCGTGGTAATTTGCGGCGGGGGGCTGGGCAATAAGCGGTGAAAGTGCTCCGAGTAGGCAGCACAATAGGGGGAGAAAAAACCTAGTCATTTGGGTTTGTTGATTGAGTTAAGTCGAATAATGATTTCTTTTTCTGAAATGACAGTTTGTTCACTTTTATCGTAAATGCTCAATAAATAAACAGTTTCGTCAATAATTTTAACGTACGTGATTGTGCTGACCGATAAAAACTGGACAGAAAACCGTCCCTTATTTTAGAGAATGGGAACTCGGTTAATGGGACTATTTTTCATATCGATTCCATTTT
>NZ_JACIBY010000016.1 GCF_014195535.1 Runella defluvii
ACGAACAGTGTAACGGTCAATGCCAAACCAACAGTCAGCACACCATCAACAAGTGTGTGTGTTGGAAGTACCATCACGTTGAGTCCAACAAGCGGCGGTACATGGACAAGCAGCGACGATAGCAAAGCGACGATAACGAATGCAGGCGTAGTAACGGGTGTAGCTGCGGGTAGTGTGACGTTTACGTTCACGGAAACAGCGACAGGGTGCAGTGCGACAACGAACAGTGTAACGGTCAATGCCAAACCAACAGTCAGCACACCATCAACAAGTGTGTGCCTTGGAAGTACCATCACGTTGAGTCCAACAAGCGGCGGTACATGGACAAGCAGCGACGACAGCAAAGCGACGGTAACGAATGCGGGTGTAGTAACGGGAGTTTCCGCGGGCAGTGTGACGTTTACGTTCACGGAAACAGCGACAGGTTGCAGTGCGACAACGAGCAGCGTGACGGTCAATGCCAAACCAACAGTCAGCACACCATCAACAAGTGTGTGCATTGGAAGTACCATCACGTTGAGTCCAACAAGCGGCGGTACATGGACAAGCAGCGACGATAGCAAAGCGACGGTGACGAATGCGGGTGTAGTAACGGGAGTGTCCGCGGGTAGTGTAACGTTTACGTTCACGGAAACGGCGACAGGGTGCAGTTCGACAACGAGCAGCGTGACGGTGAAGGCATTGCCAACGGTCAGTGCGTCATCGACAAGTGTGTGCGTCGGTAGCACCATTACTTTAAGTCCAACGAGCGGTGGTACATGGACAAGCAGCAACAATAGTAAAGCGACGGTGACGAATGCGGGTGTAGTAACGGGAGTCTCTGCGGGCAGTGTGACATTTATGTTCACGGAAACGGCGACAGGGTGCAGTTCGACAACGAGCAGCGTGACGGTGAAGCCCTTGCCAACGGTCAGTGCGTCATCGACAAGTGTGTGCGTTGGAAGCACCATTACTTTAAGTCCAACAAGCGGCGGTACATGGACAAGTAGTAATGATAGCAAAGCAACGGTAACAAATGCGGGTGTAGTAACGGGTGTAGCTGCGGGTAGTGTGACGTTTACGTTCACGGAAACGGTGACGGGTTGCAGTGCGACGACGAACAGTCTAACGGTCAATGCCAAACCAACAGTCAGCACACCATCAACAAGTGTGTGCATTGGAAGTACCATCACATTGAGTCCAACGAGCGGCGGTACATGGACAAGCAGCGATGATAGCAAAGCGACGGTGACGAATGCAGGTGTAGTAACGGGAGTGTCCGCGGGTAGTGTGACGTTTACATTTACCGAAACCGCCACGGGTTGCAGTTCGACAACGAGCAGCGTAACGGTGAAGCCCTTGCCAACGGTCAGTGCGTCATCGACAAGTGTGTGCGTCGGTAGCACCATTACTTTAAGCCCAACGAGCGGTGGTACATGGACAAGCAGCGACGATAGCAAAGCGACGGTAACGAATGCGGGTGTAGTAACGGGAGTCTCGGCGGGCAGTGTGACGTTTACGTTCACGGAAACAGCGACAGGGTGCAGTGCGACGACGAATAGTGTAACGGTCAATGCCAAACCAACAGTCAGTGCGCCATCAACAAGTGTGTGCATTGGAAGTACCATCACTTTGAGTCCAACGAGCGGCGGTACATGGACAAGCAGCGATGATAGCAAAGCGACGGTAACGAATGCGGGTGTAGCAACGGGAGTGTCCGCGGGTAGTGTAACGTTTACGTTCACGGAAACAGCGACAGGGTGCAGTGCGACAACGAGCAGCGTAACGGTCAATGCCAAACCAACAGTCAGCACACCATCAACAAGTGTGTGCCTTGGAAGTACCATCACGTTGAGTCCAACGAGCGGCGGTACATGGACAAGCAGCGATGATAGCAAAGCGACGGTAACGAATGCGGGTGTCGTAACGGGTGTAGCTGCGGGTAGTGTAACGTTTACATTTACCGAAACCGCCACGGGTTGCAGTGCGACGACGAACAGTGTAACGGTCAATGCCAAACCAACAGTCAGCACACCATCAACAAGTGTGTGTGTTGGAAGTACCATCACGTTGAGTCCAACGAGCGGCGGTACATGGACAAGCAGCGATGATAGCAAAGCGACGGTGACGAATGCGGGTGTAGTAACGGGAGTCTCTGCGGGTAGTGTGACGTTTACATTTACCGAAACCGCCACGGGTTGCAGTGCGACGACGAACAGTGTAACGGTCAATGCCAAACCAACAGTCAGCACACCATCAACAAGTGTGTGTGTTGGAAGTACCATCACGTTGAGTCCAACGAGCGGCGGTACATGGACAAGCAGCGACGATAGCAAAGCGACGGTAACGAATGCGGGTGTAGTAACAGGAGTTTCTGCGGGTAGTGTGACGTTTACGTTCACGGAAACGGCGACAGGGTGCAGTTCGACAACGAGCAGTGTGACGGTGAAGGTATTGCCAACGGTCAGTGCGTCATCGACAAGTGTGTGCGTCGGTAGCACCATTACTTTAAGCCCAGCAAGCGGCGGGACATGGACAAGCAGCGATGATAGCAAAGCGATGGTAACGAATGCAGGCGTAGTAACGGGTGTAGCTGCGGGTAGTGTGACGTTTACGTTCACTGAAACGGCGACAGGGTGCAGTTCGACAACGAGCAGCGTGACGGTGAAGACACCTGTGGTTCCAACGTTTAATCAACTAGGGCCGTACTGCCCAATGGCTGCACCAGGGCTTCTTCCGTTAACCTCATTAAATGGAATAACGGGAACGTGGAATAGCGCAATTAGTACAGCGGCTGTCGGTACAACTACTTATACATTTACTCCTACAGTGGGGCAATGTGCTACGACAGCATCTATGATGGTTCAAGTAAGCTCTTCAGTAACTCCGACATTTACACAAATAGGCCCTTATTGTCAAGGAGTTACTCCTGTAGTTTTACCTACGACATCAGAAAATGGAATAACGGGAACGTGGAATGCTGCCATAAGTACGGCAAATGTAGGATTGACCAGCTATACGTTTACGCCAGCTGTTGCTCAATGTGCAGTCCCAACCACGATGAATGTCTTAGTCAATTCGCTTCCTACTGCTATGCTAACTGGTACAACAACCAGTTGCTCGAATGCCACTCCCGTTGAACTTCGATTTGTGGGAGCTAATGGAAGCTCGCCATACACGTTTGTTTACAAGATTAACAATGAAAACCAACAAAATATAGTGTCGTCTGGAAGTGTTGCTACGATTCAACATCCAACGGTAAATGCTGGTAGTTACGAATATACGCTGGTTAGTGTGATGGATGCCAATGGATGTAGCCAAGTTCAAAACGCAGTGCTGACAGTCATTGTACAGGGAAAACCAACCGTGACCCTCAATCTTAACGGTACTGTACTCAAAGAAGGAGATAAGTTAGAACTTTGTGACACGGATGCCAATCCAGTTAATGGTTTACAGTTTAATGTTTCGGGTTCGTGTGTAACAGGAGCACCCGTTTGGCGGGTTCAAGTTGGAAATGGTGCCTGGAGCAGTTGGTTAACCAATCCGCCAATTTCCCAATCGTCCAATAACCAGATTCACCGATACCAAGCTGCTTGCGATGCCAATTGTAATTCTACTTTTACCAATCCAATTGAGGTAATAGTAAATTACCGTGCTTCGGTTCCTCAAAATGTGTCATTGTTGGCTGATGGAGTAACGGTAAACCCAGGCGAGACCAAGGAGGTTTGTAATGCAGAAGGAAACACTTTGACGTTCAACGCGACTTGTGCATCGGGAGAAGTGCTACTTTACTCAGTAGATGGCGGTGATTACAGCAGTGTCGTTCCAACGCAATTGGTGGACGGTCAGTACCACAATTACCGCGTACGTTGCCGTAAATCTGACGGAACTACCTCGTGTGTAGAATCAGAATCAGGAGTGATGCGTTTGCGGATAACGATTGTACCAGCTCCTCCTGTAGCCAGCCTGAATGTTACCAGTGGTTGTGGTAGCCCCGTGGCATGGGTTGGCACGGCCAACTGCGGAGGGACTACTTCTATTTGGTACAATGCGACTACAAACATAGCCTTGTCTAATTTGCCCACAACAACGCCTGAAGCAACGACGTCGTATTATGTACGTTGTCAAGCTGACGGGGGATGTTTGAGTGAAAAGAGCAACGTTGTGACTTACACAGTTATAGCTGTAAGTACTGCTCCAATCGTTACAACAAGCGCGGAACTAGTGTGTACGGGAACGGAAGTGACTGTTTCGACAAATTGTCCAGCAGGAGCTACACCACTTTGGAATACGGGAGTGGTAACACCTTCGTTTAAAGTCTCATTTGCCAACGTAACCCGTCAGACTTACACCGTTCGTTGTATTTACGAAAATAGTTGCCAAACAGCTGTAAGTTTACCAAAATCGGTAGCTTGGAAAGCATTTGAATTGACATTTATCAACATTGGCCAAAGCAAATCAGTGGTAAAAACCAACGACCGCGCGGCGTGGGCAAGCCAGTTTGTTACAGCTGACGGTGGCCCTGAATTGGAACAAAGTACGCAGCAAAACCCGACGTTATATTACGTAGAAAATGCCAACAAAGTAGCCCCTCGTTATTGGACGATTAACGTGGATGCGTGCGCGCTGGGGACAAATGGCTCGTTAACGTTTGATATGTTGGCCACCCCCGAGACGGGTGTCATTCGTTCGTTCAATACGCACGAAAATAACGCCCCCTACTTTATGTACGCCAACCGTGAGGGCTGGACGGAATTGTACGCCCAAAATCATCCTGCTTACGGCTTCTATCAAGATAATGGCGCGGGTGGAAACGTCTATGACGAAGGCTTACCAAAGGGGCTTTACAAACTAAGCGTACGTTACTGGGACCAGAAGGGTTGGGGAAGCATTTATCCTTCGACGCGGAAGCCGCAAGGCAACGTGCTGGCGTATCAAGAATACTGGTTCCGAATCCAGTCGAAAGATGGGGTAGGTGTGGGCGCAGCGAGAACAGCGGAGAGTTGGGGGCAGGAAGGGGCAAGTGGCAACAAGCAAAGGGCAACAAGCAAAGGGCAAGGGTCGGATAACGGACAACAGCTAACCGATAACGGCGCCTTCGCCACGGTTCTCCCCAATCCCGTCACTAACGTCCTTCGCTTGAAAGTGCATGAGAGCAAGGGGCAAGTAGTCCAAACTTCGTTGATGGATGCTTCTGGTCGGGAGGTAGTACACCGTCAATTTATGCCAGAGACGAATACCCATCAAGAAGAGTTTGGCGTTAGCGAATTGCCGACGGGGATGTACTTCTTGAAAGTATCGACGGCTGAAAACCAAGCAACTTTAAAAGTTGTAAAGATACACTAAGGGTACTTGGCATTATTGCTAAATCTGAGCAGGGGGTAGGGGAGCGTTAAAAATCTCCATTATCCCCTGTTTTGTTATTTTAAGTAGGAGTGCAAAAGTTTTAGGGTATTTGTTTTGATATAATTCGTCGATTTTGAACGGATAACTTGTGTTTTAGCACTTATGAGGTAAAAGGGAGGTTTTGGGATAATTAGTATTCGGTTATGGCTTTGATTATCAGGAAGAAATAGGAGAGAAATAAGGGGTTGATGAGAAAAGCTCCTTGATAAATAGAAGAACTATTCCAAGGTAAATGTTATTTTTGGAATATAATTTATTTTGATACGTGTGACTGACTCAAAACTAAATCAAAAATTGTTGAGGATGTCCCGACTTGTGGTTGTAATAAGTTGGGTAATCATGTCGAGTACGCTGCAACTGAACGCACAGCAGGCTTTTTCAGTGAAACAGAAGCGAGTACGTTTTTTGATTGATTTATCGTACCAATTTGTCGGCAACGATTTGTCAAAACGCTACCAATCGCAGTTGGACAGCGTGCAAAAAGTTGCCGCCAACGAAAGTGATGAGCGCTCGCTGGCCTATCTTGAGGTTATTCAATTACGGATGAAAAAAGAAGAAGCAACCCAAGAAAAAGAAATAAAGAGGTATGCCGCGCAATTGGAGAAAATCACAAAAATAACTCCCTATGACGATTTAAAGGCATATTATTTCTTTTGGAGAGGTTCGGAAGCATTCGATAATAAAGACTATACGACGGGGTTGCCACTGCTGTTCAAAGCTCGAAAATTGTTGGAAGAAACCTACTATGGCAAGTACCCTCCAAGCATTTATTATTACATTGGCTTTTTTTCTATGTATTACTTTTTTGAGGACTATAAAATGGCCGCTCTACAGTGCCAAATTGCGCTCAAAGAACCCCCTAATGCGGTGTTTTCGCCTATGGGGATATACAATAACTTGGGGCTTTGTTACCTTAAAATGAAGCAATATGACGAAGCAGAAAAGGCATTTAAGCAGGGTATTGACGCAGCAAAAGTACAGAAACATTATAACTTTGAAGTATTGCTAAGAGGCAATTTGGGGAATTTACTTCGACTGCAAGGCAAGTACAAAGAAGCGCTTCCGTATTTATACGAAGAGGCGAGGGTCAACGAAAAGGCCATCCCTGAGAATGCGGTTATCAGCCGATTTTATATCGCTAATGCGCTAATCATGCTCGACTCACTTGAGAAAGCTAGGACATTTTTGAGGCCGCCTACGATGCCAATGCCAATTTGGACTTATCCAACGTATGATTTGATTCACTATGAGACTACGGCTTTGTATTATACCAAAATGGGCAATTTTAGCCTAGCCAGCCGTTTTAAAGATTCCTTATTGACGTTGAAAGACTCGTTAAAAATTAAGCTAGATTACAAAAAAGTGGTGGTGTTGGAAAGTAGCTTGCAAGCCGAAAAATACATCAATGAGCGCAGGACTTTGCAATCGGATGTGAAAAATGAACGTATAGTTAGAAACGTGATTATTGGTTTCCTATTCCTGTTGTTTTTGGGAATTGTTTATTGGCTCAATGAGCGAGGAAAGCAAGAAAAACGCCTTCAAATGGAAAAGCGCCAGCGGGCGGAAGAAATGTTGCGTCATGCGAATCAGCAATTAGAACAGTACTTGGTGTATATCAAAGAAAAAAATGTGTTGATTGAGCAAATTTCTGCCCAAATGAAGGAAGAAGAGGAACCGAAACTGGAGCCAGATGTGGCTGAAACGACCTTGAATAATCTTCAGAAAAGTATCTTACTGACGGAGAAAGATTGGACTGAATTTAAGTCGCTATTTGAGCAAGTTTTTCCGTATTTTTTTGAAAATTTAAGCAAAAAATATCCCGATTTAACAGCGGCTGAAGTGCGACTCACCGCGCTCGAAAAACTCAATTTAACGGATAGGGTGAAAGGAAATATGTTGGGGATTTCGGCAGATTCTGTCAAAAAGACCCGGTATCGCCTACGAAAAAAATATCCTACATTGATTGAAAACACCCCTTTATAGAAAAGCTTTACTGATTAAAGTGGGGGTATATTTTACTTTTGAAAACCAAGAATAGGGGATTGAAATTGCTGGTTTTGTTTGTAACATCTTGTTTGTGAGTAAATTGTAAATTGTCCACCCCTTTTGTCCACCCTTTAAAATAGCATATTTGACAAAGAGGTTTTTGATTTGTACTGAATCAAAAACGTCTATGTTGAACTCGCTTAAATGGTATTTATTTCCCTCTAAAGCCCTGAGTCTATTACTATGGATTGGAATAGTAGGTACTTCATTTCCTGCACGGGGGAAGAAACACATACCGTTGTATGTGAGGGAGATTGTCAATCAGCCCGTTGAAAATCGTCTTAATTATTTTTTCAATATGTATTATGATTGGCAAAAAGTACAGGAAGATTTTAAACGAATGGATAGCCTAAGTAAAATTGCAAGGGAGCTAGGTGATAAGCAATTATTAGCGTATTCTGAAACAGCAAGACATACTTTTACCTACTTATTAACTTCCGACTCAACAAAAAAAGAACGAGTTTTTGAAAGGGGAGAAAACTATGTACTATCTTCTAGTAATAAAGAACTAAGAGCGATGTATTACTATACAATTGGAATGTACTTTTTTTATTCAAATGAAACAAAAAAAAGCATTCAATTTATATACAGAGCTAAACAGATTTTAGAAGATATGAATTATTATTCGTTTCGACATGCAAGTTTTTACTATGAAGGTTTTTTTTCATTCTATTATTACTATCAAGATTATAACAAAGCCATGAGATATTGTCAATTGGCACTAAAGAGCCCGTACAAAACTTTATATCTTCCTGCTGATTATCACGATAATATGGGGTTGTGTTACCTCAAAATGAACCAATACGATAAAGCGGAGACTGAATTTAAAAAATCTATTGAACTGGCTAAGAAAACCAACGATACTGTGCTGGAAAGTGTTGCTATTGGAAATTTAGGAATTAACTACTGGTTTAAAAAGAAATATGCAGAAGCACTTCCTTTGCTTAAACTTGACGTAGAGATGACTAAAGAGTCAATTCCTTTGAATTCAGCACAATCCCGATTGTACGTCGCTTGCTGCTTGATAAAGCTTGATTCGCTTGAAGAAGCAAAAAAATACTTACCAACGTATAGAACCAAAGACGAATATTGGAGGAAGGGGTATAATCGGCTGGTTTATATGACATTAAGCCTATATTACGACAAAATAAAAAAATATGAACTTGCTTCAAGTTACAAAGATTCACTTTTAGCTGTGAATGATTCAATAAAAATAGAAAAGGATATTACTAAGATAAAAGCATTTGAAAGCCAACTGGAAGCTGAGAGATTTTTAAATGAAAAAAAAGAGATAGAGGTGAATTCTAATTATGAAAGACGTTTGAGAAATGTTATTATTATTGGGTTGATTTTGTGTTTTATATTGATTATTTTATGGTTTAATGACCATCGAATTCAAGATAAAAAGATTGCAGAGGTTGAAAATAATAAAATTCAAAGAAAACTTAAACAAGCGAATGAGTTGTTGGACAAATATGTAAACAATTTAAGAGAAAAAAATGAATTAATTGAAAAGATATATACGCAGATAAAGAAAGACGTAGTGCTTGATGTCGAGATAAACGAGGCTGAAATAACGTTAAAGTCACTTCAACAAAGTATGTTACTTACTGATAACGATTGGGTTTCTTTCAAGTCAGTTTTTGAGCAAGCATTTCCTGGCTTTTTTGACGAGTTAAAGAAAGAGTACCCTGAGTTGACAGCAGCTGAAATTCGACTCACTGCGCTGGAAAAACTTAATTTGACGGATAAAGTGAAAGGGAATATGTTGGGCATTTCCGCCGATTCGGTGAAGAAATCACGCTATCGAATTCGTAAAAAATACCCCACTTTAATCAAAGATATCTCCACTGCTTCGGCTGTCTAAACGTATTATTTGTGAAAGACGTATAGGCAAATGCGTAATTTTAATGCCCCTGCTTAGTATTTTGAGGAGGCTATTATAGAAGCTAATATAAAAAGAGGGCCTTTTTAGCGTACTGATAGTCAGTAGATTACAAGTTGTCCACCCCCATTGTCCACCCCCTAAAATAGCTTTTTTGAGGGCAGTATGTCTATTTTGTATAAGTACTTAACACATATACGTCCATCGAATTTTATGAAAACTTTTACTTTCCGTTTTTTGGTGCCCTTCCTATGCTTCATGCCCATGCTATTGCGTAGTCAAAGAGTGATGGTGACTTGGAATGCCAGTGTCAGCCGTGATTGGAATGTAGCGGCAAACTGGACGCCGAGTGGTGTTCCAACTGCGGACAAAGATGTGGTTATTGGTTATACGTCAGAAGTAAACTCTCCCATCATTAAGGTGGGAACAGCAGCGGTAGCCAATAGTGTGCAAGTGGAACTTGGGGCTCGATTAACAATTGAAAGTGGAGCAAGCCTTGCCATTGATGGAGGTAGGCCTTCTCCGTCTCCTTCCGCTTCATTTGTAAATTTAGGTATAGTCGAAAATAGCGGAGTTATTCGAATAGACCCATCGAGCAGTAGTGTTTCGTATGGTATCTATACACAAGACGCTGATGCCTTTCCTGGGAAATTTACCAATAAGTCAGGGGGTGAAATTTACATTGATGGAACTACCAGTGCGGGCTTTGATGCCTACGGTGCGCTGTTTGTCAATGAAGGTAAGGTATTTATTGGAAGCAATAAAACAGTGGGGACGTACGGTTTATTAAATACAAATGCAGTTGAGAATAAAAATGGGGGAGAAATTTATCTTTATAAGTTTTCAACTACTGGGCTTAACACAGATAGCTTTTCGAATTTTACCAATGCTGGAAAAATAGTTATTGATGCTGATAATTTAACTAACTCAACTGGGATTGATAATGATGGTAGTATGACAAACCAGTCAGGTGGAGAAATTTATATTGATGGAGTCGCTAGGTTTGCTTTTTCTCACAAGAAAGGTACTTTTACCAATGCTGGAAAGCTAGTTATAGGTGCCAATGACTTAACGGGTATCCGTGCTTTCTCAAATAGTGCTGATGCTGTTGTGAATAATACAGGGGGAGAAATTTATATTGATCGATTTACTAGTGGGGGCATTGGGTTGGAAAATTTTGGGAGTTTTACCAATGCTGGGAAGGTTGTGGTCGGGTCCAATAGTAGCACATCGGGCGGAATTGGCATAAGTAATCAAAGTAGTTTCCTCAATCAGTCAGGGGGGACAATTGCTATTGACCGAACTTTGAATAGTGGATTATCAAACGGCAAGGGTACGTTTACAAACGAGGGGAGCATAACAATTGGAGCCAATGCGTTAGTTGGATTCTATGCTATCTTAAACAGTGCGACGTTTAATGACAACGCAGGGGGGAAGATTTTTCTTGATCAAAGTAGTAGGGCTGGGTTAATGAATGGCTCTTCTGGTAATTTTACTAATGAGGGTAACCTAGTGATTGGAGCCAATGGTAATGTAGGAGTAGATGGTGTACAAAATGACGCAACTTTCGCTAATAAACCGTGCGGGGAATTGAGGGTAATGAGGGGTAAATTAGGAAATCTAGCTAATAAAACATTGACCAATACTGGATTGGTGTATGTGGTAAATGAACTAGATAATCAAGGAACATTTACTAACAACGGAGTGCTTCGTTATGGAACACTTTCGGGGTCAGTGACCAACACCTCCGCTTCGTCAGTCATTGTGAACAGCTACCCCACCACGCCCATTTTTAGCTTCGGAGGTTCTTACAATGGCTCTATCAACATTTATTCGGATGAAGCGGCGACTCAATCGGCTGGTACCTTTAGTTTACCCAATAATTTTACTCCCTTGACGTCGTTTCCGACGGGCACACGAACGCTTTATGCCAAAATTACCAACGGAGGGTGTAACTTTGTTGTACCTTTTAACTACTTAGTTTGTAACATTACACTTGTAGCAGGAAGTATCACAAATCCTACTACGTGCGGCGGAAATCAAGGAAGTATTGCTTTCACTACGACTAATTTGCCAAATGGCACTAATTATGCACTGAGTTTCACAACGACCTCGACAACCACAAGTCCCAAAAGTGTGAATGTCGCAGGAAACAATTTTACGTTGAGCGGACTTACAGCAGGTACCTACAGTAATTTTATGCTTACGGCACTGGGCTGTACTATTCCTCTTACTACCTCAAAGGAATTGACGGATCCTCCGTTGCCAACCGTAACGATCGTCGGTAACAACAGTCCCATTTGTTCAGGCAAGGACGCTATTTTCACAGTCAAAGGAACCAGCGGTGCTACGCTGACCTATATAATTACAGGACTTGAGGAGGACCAAACCCTACTTTTGAATGGAAACAATCAACAGCTGACACTTCCTAATGCTGTTGCCGATGTTAACTTAATCCCCATCGGTATAGCGAAAGATAACTGTACTGTGTTTATCGTAGATAATAGTACGGTGACAGTGAACCCTTTACCAACGGCCACGATTTCGGGCGGGACGGCGGTTTGTAAAAATGCTAGTTCACCCAAAATCACCTTTACAGGAGCGGTGGGGACAGCGCCATACACACTCACGTACAAAATCAACAACGGTTCTGAGCAGTCGATAACGACCACAAACGGTAGCAGCGTCAGCCTAGATGTACCGACGAATGAATCGGGCACATTTGAGTACATTTTGTTAAGTGTCAAAGATGGTTCATCGACGGCGTGTAGTCAAACGCAAAGTGGCAGTGCGACAGTGACGGTAAATGCGTTGCCGACAGCAACGATATCGGGAATGACGACGGTATGCCGAAATAGTACTTCACCCAAAATCACTTTTACGGGGGACAAAGGAACAGCGCCTTATACATTTACCTACAAATTGAACACGGGTTCCGAACAAACCGTAACGACGCAGAATGGAAGTAGCGTAAGCCTAGACGTA
The DNA here is from genome assembly GCF_014195535.1 of Runella defluvii. Classification (GTDB taxonomy): domain Bacteria; phylum Bacteroidota; class Bacteroidia; order Cytophagales; family Spirosomataceae; genus Runella; species Runella defluvii. The sequence goes on from NZ_JACIBY010000016.1 coordinate 12,302, forward strand.
CCGACTGATGCAGTAGGCGAGTTTGTTTATACGTTGATAAGTGTTAAAGATGCAACGACGACGGCGTGTAGCCAAACCCAAAGCGGCAGTGCGACGGTGACGGTAAATCCATTGCCGACTGTGACGATAACTGGCACAACGGCGTTATGCCAAAATAGTCAGTCGCCTAACGTTACATTTACGGGTTCAAATGCGACGGCACCTTACACGTTTACTTACAAAATCAACGACGGCACTCCCCAAACGGTGAAAACAACGAGTGGCAACAGTGTGACGGTGTCAGTCCCGACGGGTACGGCGGGCGAGTTTGTGTATAGTTTAGTGAGTGTATTGGAAAGTTCATCGACGGCGTGTAGTCAAACCCAAAGTGGCAGCGCGACAGTGACGGTAAATGCGTTGCCGACAGCAACGATATCGGGAATGACGACGGTATGCCGAAATAGTACTTCGCCCAAAATCACTTTTACGGGGGACAAAGGAGCAGCGCCTTACACATTTACCTACAAATTGAACACGGGTGCCGAACAAACCGTAACGACGCAGAATGGAAGTAGCGTAAGCCTAGACGTACCGACTGATGCAGTAGGCGAGTTTGTTTATACGTTGATAAGTGTTAAAGATGCAACGACGACGGCGTGTAGCCAAACCCAAAGCGGCAGTGCTACGGTAACGGTAAATCCATTGCCGACGGCGACGATAACTGGCACAACGGCGCTATGCCAAAATAGTCAGTCGCCTAACGTTACATTTACGGGTTCAAATGCGACGGCACCTTACACGTTTACTTACAAAATCAACGACGGCACTCCCCAAACGGTGAAAACAACGAGTGGGAACAGTGTGACGGTGTCAGTCCCGACGGGTACGGCGGGCGAGTTTGTGTATAGTTTAGTGAGTGTATTGGAAAGTTCATCGACGGCGTGTAGCCAAACGCAAAGTGGTAGTGCGACAGTGACGGTAAATGCGTTGCCGACAGCCACCATTTCGGGCACGACGACGGTATGCCAAAACGTACAGTCGCCAAGCGTTACATTTACGGGCTCAAATGCGACGGCTCCTTACACGTTTACCTACAAAATCAACGATGGATCCCCCCAAACGGTAAAAACAACGAGTGGCAACAGTGTGACGGTGTCAGTCCCTACGGGTACGGCGGGTGTGTTTGTATATAGTTTGGTCAATGTATCGGAAAGTTCATCGACAACTTGTAACCAAACCCAAAGCGGCAGTGCGACGGTAACGGTGAATCCGTTGCCAACTGCCACAATAACTGGCACAACGGCGCTATGCCAAAATAGTCAGTCGCCTAACGTTACATTTACGGGTTCAAATGCGACGGCACCTTATACGTTTACTTACAAAATCAACGACGGTACTCCCCAAACGGTGAAAACAACGAGTGGCAACAGTGCGACGGTATCAGTCCCGACGAGTACGGCGGGCGAGTTCGTGTATAGTTTAGTGAGCGTATCGGAAAGTTCATCGACGGCGTGTAGCCAAACCCAAAGTGGCAGCGCAACAGTGACGGTGAATCCGTTACCGACAGCGACGATTTCGGGCACGACGACGGTATGCCAAAACGTACAGTCGCCAAGCGTTACATTTACGGGCTCAAATGCGACGGCTCCTTACACGTTTACCTACAAAATCAACGATGGATCTCCCCAAACGGTGAAAACAACGAGTGGCAACAGTGTGACGGTGTCAGTCCCGACGGGTACGGCGGGTGTGTTTGTATATAGTTTGGTTAATGTATCGGAAAGTTCATCGACAACTTGTAACCAAACTCAAAGCGGCAGTGCGACGGTAACGGTCAATCCGTTGCCAACTGCCACAATAACTGGCACAACGGCGCTATGCCAAAATAGTCAGTCGCCTAACGTTACATTTACGGGTTCAAATGCGACGGCACCTTATACGTTTACTTACAAAATCAACGATGGCACTCCGCAAACGGTGAAAACAACGAGTGGCAACAGTGCGACGGTGTCAGTCTCGACGGGCACGGCGGGCGAGTTTGTGTATAGTTTAGTGAGTGTATCGGAAAGTTCATCGACAACTTGTAGTCAAATCCAAAGTGGCAGCGCAACAGTGACGGTGAATCCGTTACCGACAGCCACCATTTCGGGAACGACGACGGTGTGTCAAAATGGAGCATCGCCCTCCGTGACTTTCACGGGTGCAAATGCAACGGCTCCTTACACGTTTACCTATAAAATCAATGATGGCGCAGCCCAAACGGTGAAAACCGTTAGCGGAAATAGTGTAGCAGTAGCTATTCCAACCGATGTGTTTGGAGTGTTTAAGTATAGTTTAGTAAGTGTGTCGGAAAGCTCATCAACGAGTTGTAGCCAAGCCCAAGGTGGTAGTGTGGAAATAAAAATACAAAGCAAACCAACAATTACGTTAGCAACGCTCCAACAAACCTTGAACGAAGGCAACAGCCAGACGCTCTGCGATATAGATGCGAATCCAGTGAATAACCTACAGTTTACGGTTACAACGGGGTGCGTCGTAGGCGCTCCCGTCTGGCGAGTGCAAGTGGGAAATGGAGCATGGAGCGACTGGTCAACCAATCCACCAGTTTCTCAACCTTCCAATAACCAACTTCACCGCTACCAAGCGGCCTGCGATGCCAGTTGCCCTAGTACGTACACGAGTGCGATTGAAGTAAAGATTAATTACCGTGCCTCAACGCCCCAGCAAGTGTCTTTGATAGCGGATGGAATTACGGTAATTGAAGGCGAAAGCAAAGATATATGTAATGTGGAAGGCAATGCCTTGACGTTTAGTGCGACTTGTGCGTCGGGTGAGGTTGTGATTTACTCAGTGGACGGAGGAGATTACAGCAGCATTGTTCCTTTGCAATTAGTGGATGGTCAATTCCACAATTACCGCGTCCGCTGCCGTAAATCAGATGGTACGCTTTCGTGCATCGAAACGGAGTCAGGAGTAATGAGAATTCGAATAAACAGTGTTGGCCAGGCTCCCGTGGCAAGTTTAAACGTGACAAATGGGTGTGGAACGCCCGTGGCGTTTAGCGGTACGGCCAGTTGCGGTAGTTTGGCGATAGTCTGGTACAATGCGTCAACTAACGCGGCGCTACTTGCCTTTCCAAGTCAAACGCCCAACGAAACGACCTCGTATTACGCTCGTTGCCAAGCGGGTGGTGGTTGTTTGAGTGAAAAAAGCAATACAGTGACTTATACCGTGATACCCGTGAATGTAACGCCTGTGGTGAGTGTAAGTGCCGAAGTAGTTTGTACGGGCGTGGAAGTGACGGTCTCAACGACCTGTCCTGCGGGTGCTAAAGCAGTTTGGAATACGGGGGTGGAAGGGCCTAGTTTTACGATTGGTTACTCAAACGTAACTCGTCAGCGTTTCACGGCTTTTTGCAAGTATGAAAACGGTTGCCAGAGCGGAATAAGTGCGGCAAAAGAAGTGAGTTGGAAAGCCTTTGAATTAACGCTGATTAACATTGGCGAAAGCAAATCAGCCATAAAGTCTAACGACCGCGCGGCGTGGAGTAGCCAATTTATCACCCGAGACGGTGGCCCTGAATTGGAGCAAAGCACGCAGCAAAATCCGACCTTGTATTACGTAGAAAATGCCAACAAACTAGCTCCACGTTACTGGACAATCAACGTGGATGCTTGCGCCTTGGGGACGAATGGCTCGTTGACCTTCGACATGTTGGCGACGCCCGAAATGGGCGTACTTCGCTCATTTAATACCCACGAAAACAACGCACCCTACTTTATGTATGCCAACCGTGACGGCTGGACGGAATTGTACGCGCAAAACCATCCAGCCTACGGTTTTTACCAAGACAACGGAGTGGGGGGAAACGTATATGATTCTGGGTTACCGAAAGGTTTGTACAAATTGGGTATTCGTTATTGGGATATGAAAGGCTGGGGCAGTATCTATCCATCGACGCGGAAACCTCAGGGCAACGTGTTGGCCTATCAAGAATACTGGTTTAGAATCCAGTCGAAAGACGGAGTAGGAGTAGGTGCGGCGCGTGCAGCTGAGAGTGGGGAGCAAGTGGCAAAGGGCGAAGGGCAAGTTGTTTCGGATAACGGACAACTGATAACCGATAATAGCGCCATCGCTACCGTTCTGCCTAACCCAGTTTCAAATGTACTTCGCTTGAAACTGCAAGAGAGCAAAGGGCTAGTAGTGCAAACTTCGTTGACTGATGCCTCAGGACGGGCAATTTTACATCGTCAATTTGTGCCCGAAACCAACACGCACCAAGAGGATTTTGGGGTAAGTGAGCTGCCGAAGGGAATGTATTTCTTGCAGGTAAAATCAGAACGTACCCAAAGCACTTTAAAGATTATTAAGCTTTAAACAAGATTAGCTTCAGACAATTTTAGAGGTATTTATTCACGAAAAGGCACCGATAGAGATTTCGGTGCCTTTTCGTGTTATTGGGTTTTAGAAGGCTGAGGCACTCGTTCTTTTCAATACTGGTTAGATATTTAGTGTACGGTTAGATGGGTTTGGTGTACAAAAAAAGGTAGTTCATGGATTGTAACTTTTTCTTCTTGCATATCTGTTGTTAATAGACATATATTTGTTGGATATATTGCTTTAAAATGGTATATATTTTTTTCTTAAAAAATTGTTTTATTCTCATTTTTTAACTATGTCCAAATTTTACTTGCGTGTATTTTGGTATCTGGTATTTTGCTGCTTATTAGGCATGGCACAAGCTCAGACTACAACTCAACAATCATCCAATTCCTCGGCTAGAGCGGCTGCGACTTGTACGTTTACTCCCAAGAATATTACAGTAACCTCTGTAAAGTGTATTTCGGCAGGAGCATATGTTCCAAATGGACAAACAAATGGAACGTATACTTGGGTTAGTACGCCAATACCCTCTAAAGCGATTTATTGGAATAACACAGAGGCAAGATGGGAAATATCGTATTATGGCCTTCCTGTCGCATTCAATACAACTGGATCAATAACAAATCTCCCATGTTCAAACTGGCAAACAGAGGGGACTGAAGATGAAAACTGTGGTAGCATTTCTTTATCGGGCGGTTGTGGCTCATTAGTGGCTCAGACGGTTGCGCCAGCCGCAAGTATTGCTGCTAATCCTGGTACAACGATTAATGCAGGGACAAGCGTTACGTTTACAGCTACCCCTACCAATGGCGGTACAACTCCCTCCTACCAGTGGAAGAAGAATAATACAAATGTAGGAACCAATAGTGCGACCTACTCAGACGCTACTTTGGCAAACGGAGATAAAATTAAGGTGGTGATCACCAGTAGCGATGGCTGTGCCTCACCTTCGACAGCCACTAGTAATGAGCTTACGATGACGGTAAATGCGGTTCCAGCGGCTTTGTGTATTACAACGGAGTGTACGGGGGTAAGTGGAAATTATACCAAAGGAAGTGATTATAATGGTCGTCCTACCTATACTAGAGGCGGTTACTCCATTTTTCAAGCAGACCAAAGCTGGTTTTTAGTTTCTGGTGAAGTGGGCAATCGTACCGATATTGTGTACGAAGCACTTTCTACAGCTCAAGTACCCCCTACTGTGGGTTGGGGAAGCAATATTTGTGAAGACATTGACATTACAATCGACTTGGCGGCTTGCCCATGCGTGAATCCAACGGCGTTTACCGTATCAGGCGGTGGAAGTTATTGCGCTGGTGGAACGGGTAACTTTACGGTTTCTTTGAGTAATTCAGAAACGGGAATTAATTATCAATTGAAAAATGGTAGTAACAACGTTGGCCCTTCCAAAGCAGGAACGGGTGCTGGGCTTGCGTTTGAAAATGTCTCTGATGCAGGAACTTACACTGTGGTGGCTACCCGTGTAGTGGGTGGTTGTTCTGTTACCATGACAGGAAGTGCGACAGTGTCAGTTATTAGCCTTCCAAGTTCGTTTAACGTCACAGGCGGCGGTCCATATTGTGCAGGAAGTGCAGGTTCTGAAGTGGGGTTAGCGAGTTCACAAACGGGCGTAAATTATCAACTCAAGAAAGGCGGAAACAATGTAGGAAGTGCGGTAGAAGGAACGGGCAATGTTATTTCTTTTGGTAACCAAACAGAAGCAGGTACCTATACTGTAGTAGCGACCACAGCAACAGGAGGTTGTACTTCGACCATGGGAGGCAATGCAGTTGTGAGTGTGATAACCTTGCCGACAACTTTTACAGTTACAGGTGGTGGCAGCTTCTGTTCGGGCGGAACAGGTGTAGTAGTTGGCCTGAGTGGTTCGGAGTCTGGCGTAAGTTACCAACTAAAGAAAGGCGGAACAAATGTAGGAAGTGTCGTACCAGGTACAGGCAGTGCGCTTTCGTTTGGTTTGCAGATAGCCTCTGGAACTTACACAGTGGAAGCCTCGAAAGCAGGGGCAAGCCCAGCGCGCATTGGTGTGGGAGCAGGGGCTCCACCAACAGCTACCACGTGTACGCAAGCGATGACAGGGAGTGTGGCCGTAACGGTGATTAGTTTACCGACGGCGTACAACGTGACAGGCGGTGGTCCTTACTGTGCAGGAAATGGAGGTTCGGTAGTAGGTTTGGCGAGTTCGCAAACGGGGGTAAACTATCAATTGAAGAAAGATGGTAGCAATGTAGGCAGTGTCGTTGCAGGGACAGGTAGTGCGTTACCGTTTGGGAATCAAACGGGAGCAGGCATCTATACGGTAGAAGCCACCACAGCTACGGGCGGTTGTGTTGCCAGTATGAGCGGTAACGTGGCGGTGAGTGTAGTGACTCTACCCGTGACCTTTACTGTGACAGGTGGGGGCAGCTACTGTTCGGGTGGAACAGGGGTATTGGTTGGCTTGAGTGGTTCGGAATCTGGCGTAAGTTACCAATTGAAGAAAGGCGGTAATAATGTCGGCAGTTTGGTAGCAGGTACAGGTAGTTCGCTTTCGTTTGGGGTGCAGACGGGAGGAGGCACTTACACGGTGGAAGCCTCGAAGGTAGGCGGTAGTCCGACGCCAGTGCGTATAGGAGGTGCTGCCGCGCCTACGCCAAGTACGACCACGTGTACGCAAGCGATGACAGGGAGTGTGGACGTAACAGTGATTAGTTTACCAACGGCTTACAGCGTGATAGGTGGCGGTCCAATTTGCCCAGGCGACGCAGGGGTGCCTATCAGTTTGACTGGTTCACAGACAGGGGTCAATTACCAATTGAAGAAAGATGGTAGCAATGTAGGCAGTGTTGTAGCAGGGACGGGTAGCGCGATTTCGTTTGGGAATCAAACGGTAGCAGGAGTTTATACAGTCGGAGCTACTACTGCAACGGGTGGTTGCGAATCGATGATGATTAGCAATCAGATGGTTATTGTAAAATCAGCCCCCGCAGCTTTCAGCGTAACAGGGGGAGGTAATTTCTGTCAAGGTGGAGTGGGAGTATTAGTAGGTTTGAGCGGTTCAGAATCGGGGGTTACCTACCAATTAAAGAAAGACAATGAAGTCATTGGAAGTGCTGTAACAGGAACAGGAAGCACCATTTCGTTCGGTAGTCAAGTAAGTACGGGTACATATACGGTAATAGCGACAAAAACGGCCACTTCTTGTACGAGCAATATGACGAGTAGCGCAGTGGTAGCCTATTATACGTTGCCTTTGGCGACCCTAAGTGGCACGACGACCGCTTGTAAGGGCGGGGCATCATCGATACTAACGTTTACAGGAAGTAACGGGACATCCCCTTACACGTTCAGTTATCAGTTGAACGGAGGAACAGTACAAACCGTGACGACAACAGGCGGCAGCTCGACAGCGACGGTGAGTCAATCGAGTAGCGCAGAAGGCGTATATAATTATACGTTGGTAAGTGTGAGCGATGCGAACTGTTCACAAACTCAGAGTGGCAGTGCGGTGGTTAGGGTTCAGACTAAACCAGTAATCACGTTAACAACGCTCCAACAAACCTTGAATGAAGGCAACAGCCAGACGTTCTGCGATACGGATGCGAATCCAGTGAATGGATTGCAGTTTGCTGTTACGGGGTCGTGTGTAGTAGGAAATCCCGTTTGGCGAGTGCAAGTGGGAAGTGGGGCATGGAGCGATTGGTCAGCGACAGCACCAGTTACCCAATCCTCGAATAACCAACCTCATCGCTACCAAGCTGCGTGCGATGCGAGTTGTGCAGTAACTTATACGAGCCCGATTGAAGTGACCATCAACTACCGCGCATCTGTTCCACAAAATGTATCGTTGTTAGTCGATGGCGTGGTGGTGAATGCTGGTGAAACGAAGGATATATGTAACGTGGAAGGAAATGCGATTACGTTTAATGCTAGTTGCGGTGTGGGAGAGGTATTGGTTTATTCGGTTGATGGTGGGGATTACACGAGTGTGGTTCCGACGCAGATGGTGGATGGTCAGTACCACAATTACCGCGTACGTTGTCGCAAATCGGACAATGTACATTCTTGTATAGAAACGGAGTCGAATGTGCTTCGTTTTCGCTTAACGAGTATGTCGATGGTGCCAATGGCGAGTTTAAATGTGACTAGCGGATGTGGTTTGGCAACAAGTTTTATAGGTACATCAAATTGCGGTTCAATGAGTACAATTTGGTACAATGCGGTAACAAACGAAGCATTAGCAGGTTTACCAAGCCAAACACCGAGTGAAACGACCTCCTATTATGTTCGTTGTCAGGCGATTGGTGGTTGCATGAGTGAAAAGAGTAATGTGGTGACTTACACGGTGGCTTCGGTGAGCGAGGTGCCAGTAGTAGTAGTAAGTGCCGACGTGGTATGTACGGGAGTAGAAGTGACGGTATCGACGAGTTGTCCTGCGGGGTCGAGTGCTTTGTGGAACACTGGAGTTACGGAGAATAGCTTCAAGGTATCGTTTGCGAATGTGACCAAGCAGAGTTATTCGGTACGTTGTGTGTATGCGAATGGTTGTCAGAGTAGTGTAAGTGTTACAAAGGAAGTAATGTGGAAGGCGTTTGAGTTGACGCTCATTAACATTGGAGAGTCAAAGTCGGGCATAAAGACGAATAGCCGTAGCGCTTGGGCCAATCAATTTGTGACGCCAGACGGTGGTCCAAGTTTAGATCAAAGTACGCAAGAGAATCCGACGATGTATTTTTCAGAGAATTTGAACAAGACGGCTCCCCGTTATTGGACAATTCACGTGGATGCGTGTTCATTGGGCGAGAGTGGCTCATTGACGTATGATTTATTAGCCGTTCCCGAAACAGGCATTGTACGTTCGTACAACACCCACGAGAACAGTGCGCCGTATTTTATGTATGCCAACCGTTCAGGCTGGACGGAGTTGTACGCGCAAAATCATCCGCTATATGGTTTTTATGAATCGAACGGGGCAGGTGGAAACGTCTATGACGAAGGATTTCCGAAGGGCTTGTATAAGTTAGGGATACGTTATTGGGATATGAAAGGCTGGGGCAGTATCTATCCATCGACGCGTAAACCCCAAGGCAATGTCTTGGCTTACCAAGAATACTGGTTTAGAATCCAGTCGAAAGACGGAATTGGTGTGGGAGCTGCGAGGACGGAGAGAGGGGAGCAAGTGGCAAAGGGCGAAGGGCAAGTTGTTTCGGATAACGGACAACTGATAACCGATAACAGCGCCTTCGCCACCGTTCTGCCTAACCCAGTTACAAATGTACTTCGTTTGAAAGTGCAAGAGAGCAAAGGGCTAGTAGTGCAAACTACATTAACTGATGCTTCAGGACGGGCAATTCTACATCGCCAATTTGTGCCCGAAACCAACACACACCAAGAGGAGTTTGGGGTGAGTGAGCTGCCGAAGGGAATGTATTTCTTGCAGGTAAGTACGGCTAAACACCAAGCTACCCTGAAAGTAGTGAAGGTGGAGTAAGTAATGAGTAAAAAAAAGTAAAGGCTATCCCTAATCTTAGGGATAGCCTTTGTCGTGAATAATTATTAGTTGTTTAAAATGAAAAATAGTCTTTTTTGATTTTTTCGGTAGTATGTCTTATCCTTTAATTATTATATTAATTCAAGCATTCTAATTTTTTATTTTATCATTCCACTTATTTTTTAACCACTTATTCTCAACTTTTTATGAAGTATTTCTCTTTCAGCCAACCTTTTCATGCACTGAGTGCCTTTTTTAGGCGACTTACCTTGTCGTTATGGAAACACGCTATTCCCGTTCCGTTTCTTGTATGCTTATTGGTTATTGGGCTATTCAAAACTCAGGCGCAAGCACCCATTATTACAACTCAGCAGGGCTACCCGAATGGACAGTCGGTAAACGGTATTGCTTATGGTAATGGAACTTACATCGCAGGAGTGAATTCTACGACACTCTTTGGTAGTTTGTACACATCTACTGATGGGACTAATTGGAGTAAAATTGTAAGTCCAAGTATTCCAACCGACATGTATTTTTCTGGAGGTGGAGCCTATGGCAATGGTGTATTTGTATTTGCGGGTAATGCTGGTAAAATCATTACATCTTCGGATAATGGTGCCTCTTGGACCTCACAAACTAGCGGCACAACAATGGACTTTATCGATATTCAGTTTTTGAACGGGGCATTCTATGTCGTGGGGTTGCAAACCACTGGAACCGTTAATGTCCAGAACAACGTGGTTCTTTCTTCCCCCGATGGTGTTACTTGGACAAAGGTACTGGAAGTACTCAACAGCAACCAAAATTTCAACAGTATTGCGTATGGTAGCGGGGCATATGTGTTGGCGTATGGAATTGCTGGTACAGGTGGAATGTCCATCTATCGCTCTACCACGGGGGCTTCGGGGTCGTGGACTTCGCAGTCTATCAATCCGTCTGAATCTGGTACTAACGGGGTAGATTTTGTCAAAGACCGTTTTTTTATTTTTGGGGTAGGGAGTACAGTATTTACTTCCACAAATGGCTCTTCATGGACTAATATCACCTCCAACACAATCAATCTTCCCAACGGCAGTACCTCAACCTTTGCAGGGGGGGCCACTCAGTTCACACAGGCCGTAAGTGATGGCACGACATACTACCTTATCGGCACACATCAGTATTATAATAGTAACGGTACGGTACCTGCGCCTTCACCCAGTGGCGTAGTACTTACTTCAACCAATGCGACTACGTTCACCTTGCAATCTAAGAGTGTCAGTGCCACCGTTAATGAGGCTGTATACCTAAATGATAAATTTTTCATGTGTACTGGTACAGGGCCCCTTTATTCTGCAGATGGGATAAATTATGTGTATTCCAGTGGGGGCTTTTATGGCGTAGCTGGCAATGGTACGGGATATGCCCTGGTGGGGCAGGGGAGTAGCAGCGAGGGTGTTGTCTTCAGCTCCACCAACTTCTCGTCTTTTTCTCAAACAGCAGCGTTTCAAAATACTGTCAGAACTTTGCTTACCGCTGTTATTCATGATGGCAGCAAATATGTAGCCGTTGGACAAGGCGGTACGGTTGCTACCTCTGTAAACGGTACCACATGGACGGTGGGGAGTACAGGCTACACCGATGGTACGGATAACCTAAACAGTATTGCCTATGGTAACGGAGCCTATGTAGCGGTTGGTAACCAGGGAAGTATCTTACGGTCTACCAATGGCACCAATTGGTCTCAAATTTCCAAAGATGCCAGCACAGGCAGTAACTACTATTCTGTTCGCTACCTCAACGGGATGTTTATTGCGGTTGGAGGTTCTACAGCAACAACAGGAACAGCGCGTGTAGCCTACTCCACAGACGGTAGTTCATGGACCAACTCTAGCCCCAGCATCAGCATTACTGGCCATTTTCACGACATTGCGTACAATGGTACGAGTTATCTGCTTATCGGGCGGCTCAACTCCGCTGCGGCAACGTCTAGGATGTTTTTCTCCACTACTACCAGTGATATTACCAATTCAACTTTTTACATGGGCAATGTGACCACTATTGATGGTTACAGCAATAGTGCAAATCCGCTTGGGAATTCGGGTTTTGGCGCGCTCGTCTATACCAACGGAAAATTTGTGGCGGTGCAAAACCAAAGTGTTACGCCATTTAGTGCCTATGTTCTGGTCTCAAGCGACAGTGGCCTTTCGTGGACAGCCTATGATGCAGGTACTACAGGTCGTCTGCGCGGTGCTTTTGCAGAAAATAATAAAGTGCGTATTGTTGGCTTTAGTGACGTGAAAGTTACCGTCGAATTTGCTAGTACCCCTTCCAACCCCGCTGTCAATCTCTCAGTCAGTTCTAACACTGGCACAGAGGCAGACGCGACCTCAATCACCGTCACGGCCACGGCCTCTGCGGCGGTGTCGGGCGCACAAACTGTGACCCTCACCGTATCGGGTACCAATATCACTACGGGCGATTATACCCTCAACAATACAACCACCAACAACGTTACCATTACCATCCCCGATGGCGGTACAGCGGGTACGGCCACCTTCAAAGTAGTAAATGATGACGTAGAAGAATCTACCGAAACCGCAGTATTGACACTTAGTAGTCCATCCTCAGGAATTACATTAGGAAGTGCTCTTACACAGGATATTACGATTACAAACCTAAATAAACCAGACTATTGTAATTTACAATTTCCCACTTCTATTACAGTTAGTAGTGGAGCGACAACACCAGTCATTTATGGACGAATTTTTGAAACGGGAGTAACTTCAGTAGCAGGTGCTTCTTCCCAAGTTACTGCACAAGTTGGTTATGGGCCATCAAATACCGATCCAAGAAGTACCTCTGGCTGGGTATATACCAATGCATCCTTTAGCATGCAGGTCGGAAACGATGACGAATATCAAGCTACTTTCACTGCTCCCAGCGTTGCGGGGTCGTATAGTTATGTATATCGTTTTTCGCTTAATGGCGGAGCAAACTGGACTTACGCAGATACTGATGGGGCAGGAACAAACTCAGGTTTATCATTTAGTGTAAATAATATGGGGAGTATGACAGTTACTCCGTCTCCTAATAATATGGTAGCCAATGGCCCATTAGGTTCTCCTGAGGCTACTGGCCCCACAGATAATAATGATGATTTTTCCAATAAATCTTCCTTTGTTCCACCGGGTACATCACCAGCGAGTTCCATTGATCCACAATCTGTTGGCTTTACGAATACGGTAAAAAATACAAGTACGTCGTCAGTCAATATATCATTAAGGCCGTCTGCTCCTACCACACTGTCAGATTTGCCTACTAATACAATTGTAACTCTTTCTTACAGTAGCGCCTCTGCTACTTACACCTACAATGGTACAACCTTTGTATTTTTATCCGGCATTGGTTTTGTGGCTGGTAACCCAATTGACGGAACTAACCCCATCCAAATTAGTGGATTAGCCGCAAATGCAACGGCTACTTATGGTGTCGAAATTGATTTGCCCCCTGGAACACCTCTGTCAACTAATTCTAGCGTTGAGTGTGGGTTTCCCGTAACAATCACCGCATTCATTGATGCCAATGGTAATGGTTCGGCAGATGACGCAGTGCAAAATAAGACGATTGATCGTGTATATACGGGTTTCCTCCAACAATTGAAACAGTCGCGGATTTTACAGGGAACAGGACCCGCCGTTCAAGGTTCTGATGGCACGCTGTCAACAACATCAAAGAAACCTGCTTTTGGAAATATCATTGAATACCAAATACAGTTCAAAAATATTTCTGATCCCTCTGCTGGAGTTGGCAATATTACTTTGGACGCGGATAAAGTGGTAGTGACTGAAGACGGTAGTCAAGCTCCCAATAATTGGGCAGTAGAAAGCGCAGGAGATATATATACTAGCCACATTGTAGGGTCGGTTTTGGCCTCAAGTACAGGGACAACTCAATATTTTAGTGGAAACCCTGCTACAAATCTTTTGGGTGGAGAGCAAACAGGGACTACCGCTTCAACGGATGTGACTAAATATAGGCATGATTGGACAGGCAAGATTGCCTCAGGTACTTCCAGAACATTGTCATTTCAACGAAAAGTGAATCAGGCGGCGTCTGGGCAGGCAATTAGTAACACTGTCACTGCAACTTACGAAGACCCCAATAATCCCAATACACCAATCAACACAACCTCTAATCGAGTCGATGTAACTGTTTTACCTGCCGTCAATCTTTCGGTAAGTACAAACAATGCGTCGGAGGGGGCCGCTACTATGATAACTGTTACGGCCACGGCCTCTGTGGTGGTACCAGCTGATCAAACCGTAACCCTAGGCGTATCGGGTACGGGCATCACCACGGGTGATTACACCCTTAGTCTTACGACCATCACTATACCAGCTGGCTCAAACTCAGGCTCGGTTACTTTCACGGTAATAGACGATGCCTTAGCAGAAGGCACTGAAACGGCTACGCTGACTATCAGCAGCCCCTCTTCTGGGATTTCATTGGGCACTACGACCACGCAGAATATCGCCATTACGGATAATGATATTCCAGCGGCAGTGTGCATTACAACAGACTGCGCTGCCTACAATGGTAACTACACCCGAGGAACTGACTACAACGGTCGCCCAAGTTACACCAACGGAACGGCTCATATTTTTCAGGCGGGAGCAAGTTGGTATGTAGGCAAAGGCGCATTAGGAGCAACCCAACTAACAGATATTGTTTTTGAGGCACCTTCTATCGCAAGTTTGCCCCCTACAGCGGGCTGGGGAGCAAACGAAGATAACGAATGTGTTGACGCTACTTTTGCATTAGCCCAAAGTGCATGTCCATGCGTGAATCCAACGGCGTTTACCGTATCAGGCGGCGGAAGTTATTGTGCAGGTGGCACAGGTGTAGCGGTTGGTTTATCAAATTCAGAAACGGGAGTCAATTATCAATTGAAGAAAGACGGCAGCAACGTCGGCAGTGCGGTAGCGGGCACGGGCAGTGCGTTACCGTTTGGAAATCAAACGGGCGCAGGTACCTATACGGTAGAAGCCACGACTACGACAGGCGGTTGCACAGCGACCATGACGGGCAGTGTGACGGTGACGGTGATTAGCTTACCGACGGCGTACAACGTGACAGGCGGAGGCTCCTATTGTGCAGGTGGCACAGGTGTAGCGGTTGGTTTATCAAATTCGCAAACGGGAGTTAATTATCAATTGAAGAAAGACGGCAGCAACGTCGGCAGTGCGGTAGCGGGCACGGGAAGTGCGTTACCGTTTGGGAATCAAACGGGCGCAGGTACCTATACGGTAGAAGCCACGAAGGCCACGGGTAGTTGTGTGGCGACCATGACGGGCAGTGTGACGGTGACGGTGATTAGCTTACCAACGGTGTACAACGTGACAGGCGGAGGCTCCTATTGTGCAGGTGGCACAGGTGTAGCGGTTGGTTTATCAAATTCGCAAACGGGAGTTAATTATCAACTGAAGAAAGACGGCAGCAACGTCGGCGGTGCGGTAGCGGGCACGGGCAGTGCGTTACCGTTTGGGAGTCAAACGGGAGCGGGCACTTATACGGTAGAAGCCACCATAGCCACGGGCGGTTGTACGGCGACCATGACGGGCAGTGTGACGGTGACGGTGATTAGCTTACCGACGGCTTATTCTGTGACAGGCGGCGGAAGTTATTGTGCAGGCGGCACAGGTGTAGCGGTTGGTTTATCAAATTCGCAAACGGGAGTCAATTACCAATTGAAGAAAGACGGCAGCAACGTCGGCAGTGCGGTAGCGGGCACGGGTAGTGCGTTACCGTTTGGGAGTCAAACGGGCGCAGGTACCTATACGGTAGAAGCCACCACAGCCACGGGTGGTTGCACGGCGACCATGACGGGCAGTGTGACGGTAACGGTGATTAGCTTACCAACGGCGTACAACGTGACAGGCGGCGGAAGTTATTGTGCAGGCGGCACAGGTGTAGCGGTTGGTTTATCAAATTCGCAAACGGGAGTTAATTATCAATTGAAGAAAGACGGCAGCAACGTCGGCAGTGTGGTAGCAGGCACGGGAAGTGCGTTACCGTTTGGAAATCAAACGGGCGCAGGTACCTATACAGTAGAAGCCACCACAGCCACGGGCGGTTGCACGGCGACCATGACGGGCAGTATGACGGTAACGGTGATTAGTTTACCGACGGCGTACAACGTGACAGGTGGAGGCTCCTATTGTGCAGGCGGCACAGGTGTAGCGGTTGGTTTATCAAATTCACAAACGGGGGTCAATTATCAATTGAAGAAAGACGGCAGCAACGTTGGCAGTGTGGTAGCAGGTACGGGAAGTGCACTTTCGTTTGGTAATCAGACGGATGCGGGCATTTACACGGTTGAAGCCACGACAACGACGGGTGGTTGTGTGGCCACGATGAGTGGGTCGGCGACGGTAAGTATCAACGCATTACCTACTGCATTTTCTGTGACAGGGGGCGGCAGCTACTGTCAAGGGGGAACAGGGGTATTGGTTGGTTTAAGTAGCTCAGCGACAGGTATTAATTACCAACTCAAGTTGGGAGACGCCGTGGTGGGGAGTTCATTGCCAGGAACAGGTTCGGCGTTGTCATTTGGTTTACAAACGTCACTTGGAACGTATATGGTGGTAGCAACGAATGCGGCGACGAATTGTACCTTAGGCATGACGGGCACTGCACAAGTGGCGTCTTACCCGTTGCCCTTGGCGACTGTAAGTGGCACGACGACCGCTTGTAAGGGCGGTGCATCATCGATACTAACGTTTACAGGAAGCAACGGGACAGCTCCTTACACGTTCAGTTATCAGTTGAACGGAGGAACAGTACAAACCGTGACGACAACAGGCGGCAGTTCGACAACGACGGTGAGTCAATCGAGCAGCGTAGAAGGCGTATATAATTATACGTTGGTAAGTGTGAGCGATGCGAACTGTTCACAAACTCAGAGTGGCAGTGCGGTGGTTAGGGTTCAGACTAAACCAGTAATCACGTTAACAACGCTCCAACAAACCTTGAATGAAGGCAACAGCCAGACGTTCTGCGATACGGATGCGAATCCAGTGAATGGATTGCAGTTTGCTGTTACGGGGTCGTGTGTAGTAGGAAATCCCGTTTGGCGGGTACAAGTGGGTAGTGGGGCATGGAGTGACTGGTCAGCGACAGCACCAGTTACCCAGCCATCCAACAACCAACCTCATCGCTACCAAGCGGCGTGCGATGCGAGTTGTGCAGTAACTTATACGAATCCGATTGAAGTGACCATCAACTACCGCGCATCTGTTCCACAAAATGTATCGTTGTTAGTCGATGGCGTGGTGGTGAATGCTGGTGAAACGAAAGATATATGTAACGTGGAAGGAAATGCGATTACGTTTAATGCTAGTTGCGGTGTGGGAGAGGTATTGGTTTATTCGGTTGATGGTGGTGATTACACGAGTGTGGTTCCGACGCAGATGGTGGATGGTCAGTACCACAATTACCGCGTACGTTGTCGCAAATCGGACAATGTACTTTCTTGTATAGAAACGGAGTCGAATGTGCTTCGTTTTCGCTTAACGAGTATGTCGATGGTACCATTGGCGAGTTTAAATGTGACCAGCGGATGTGGTTTGGCAACAAGTTTTATAGGTACATCAAATTGCGGTTCAATGAGTACAATTTGGTACAATGCGGTAACAAACGAAGCATTAGCGGGTTTACCAAGCCAAACACCGAGTGAAACGACCTCCTATTATGTTCGTTGTCAGGCGATTGGTGGTTGTATGAGTGAAAAGAGTAATGTGGTGACTTACACGGTGGCTTCGGTGAGTGAAGTGCCAGTGGTAGTAGTAAGCGCCGACGTGGTATGTACGGGAGTAGAAGTGACGGTATCGACGAGTTGTCCTGCGGGGTCGAGTGCTTTGTGGAACACGGGAGTTACGGAGAATAGCTTTAAGGTATCATTTGCGAATGTGACCAAGCAGAGTTATTCGGTACGTTGTGTGTATGCGAATGGATGTCAGAGTAGTGTAAGTGCGAGCAAAGAAGTAATGTGGAAGGCGTTTGAGTTGACGCTCATCAACATCGGCGAATCGAAGTCTGGGACAAAGACCAACAGCCGCAGTGCGTGGTCGGGTCAATTTGTGACCCCAGATGCGGGGCCGAGCCTAGACCAGAGTACGCAGGCTAATCCGACGGTGTATTTTTCAGAGAACTTGAACAAGACGGCTCCCCGTTATTGGACAATTCACGTGGATGCGTGTGTATTGGGCGAGAGTGGCTCACTGACCTACGATTTGTTGGCGACGCCCGAAACAGGCATCGTTCGTTCGTACAACACCCACGAGAACAGTGCGCCGTATTTTATGTTTGCCAACCGTTCAGGCTGGACGGAGTTATACGCGCAAAATCATCCGTTGTACGGTTTTTATGCGGACAATGGCTCAGGTGGCAACGTCTATGACGAAGGGTTTCCCAAGGGCTTGTATAAGTTAGGTATTCGTTATTGGGATATGAAAGGCTGGGGCAGTATCTATCCATCGACGCGTAAACCCCAAGGGAACGTGTTGGCCTACCAAGAATACTGGTTTAGAATCCAGTCGAAAGACGGCATTGGTGTGGGAGCAGCGAGGACAGCGGAGAGTGGGGAGCAAGGGTCAAGAGGTGAAGGGCAAGTTGTTTCGGATAACGGACAACCGATAACCGATAACAGCGCCTTCGCTACCGTTCTGCCTAACCCAGTTTCAAATGTACTTCGTTTAAAGGTGCAAGAGAGCAAAGGGCAAGTGGTTCAAACTACATTGACTGATGTCTCAGGACGGGCAATTTTACATCGTCAATTTGTGCCCGAAACCAACACGCACCAAGAGGAGTTTGGGGTAAGTGAGTTGCCGAAGGGAATGTATTTCTTGCAGGTAACGACGTCCGAAAAACGGGATGTTTTGAAGGTGATAAAGTTGTAATTTAATAAATAGTCCCGCAGGAATTATATACCTTTAGTAACTGCGGGACTGTTTTGTCCAAAAAAAACGCTTAATTTGAGGATAAATATCCTTTGGAAATGCGTTTTTTTTGGATTTTTTATTTTTACTCGACCCTACTTTTTGCTCAACAAAGTCAATGGCGTTCTATTACAACAGCCGATGGACTTTCTCATGGTACTGTTTTTGACTTACTTCAAGACCAAGAAGGATACGTTTGGATGGCGACAAAAGCGGGTCTAAACCGCTACGATGGCTATAGTTTCAAAGTTTTTACTACCCATACTAGCCCTTCTTATGCCATTACTTCTAACCAAACTACGGCTCTCTACGAAGATCACCACCACCGCCTGTGGATTGGTACCGAAAGCGGTGAATTGAATTTGTTTGATGTCAAAACGCAACGATTTTATCATTGTTTTTTGACCGATAAAAAGAATAAATTTCCTGCGGTCAGGCAACATATTTATTGTATTGCTGAAGACAGTCGAGGAGATTTGTGGGTGGGTACATTAACGGGCGGAATTTATAAAATCACGCTCCCCGATGATTTAAAAAAAGGTAATTTTCCTACCAAAGAAGATTTTACCGACCGCATTACAGTAACCACACTGAAGACGAACCTCGTCTCTACGATGCGGGTGAATTTTATTAAACTTCTCAAAAACAAACAGCTAGTGGTGGGAACCCAAGCGGGTTTTGGTCGTATCGACTACCTCAACCACCAATACATTCCCATCAAAATTGAACCTGCGGGTACTGGGCGTTTCTTAAATATGTACGAAGCGCCCGATGGCACGCTTATCCTTACGCAGCCCACGCAGGTGTTGGCGTATAAAGACAACAAAATAGACGTGCTTTATTCTAAGAATAACCCGCAAGGGTTACCTCTACAAATACGGATTGACGATTTGGGAAACGTCTTTATTTTGGAAAACACGCGACTATTTAAGGCACATTATACCCAGCTATCTTCTGACATTACTACAACAACCCCTACTTATCAATCAGATAATTTTGTGTTATTTTCGGGATTAAAATCGGATCAGAGTGGTAGTTGTTGGGTTAACACAGGAGGATACGGACTTTTAAAAGAAGCGAATGATTCTCAGCGATTTAAACATTATTTTAAGGGGCGAAGCATTTGGGTTGGGTTTCAGGATACGTATGACCGTTGGGTAATTAATAATTTTAAAGCGTTTCATCTTATCACATCCACAGATGCGCAAAATCTGCCTCCAAAACCAATGTATATAGATACCCACGCCATGATTGAAGATGGCAGGGGGGGCTACTGGCAGTTACAAAACGATGCGACAGATTTTTCAAAAATGGTTCTCAAACGCCTCGAAAAAGGACTAAACGAGGTTGAAAAATACCCGCTGGAGGTTCAGGGAGTGGGAGAAAATTTGGGGAGACTGTACAAAGATAGACAAGGGAATTTACTCATTACGGGCCTAGGTTCTTATATTGTCAAATTTGATACGCTTCAAAAACGATTGGGCTATTATTCTTACGAAAAAATTGTTCCTGCCAACGTAAAGGTAGTTTTTGCTTACTGTGATGGACAAGGAACGTGGTGGTTGGGTACGCAAAACGGGCTGCTTCAAGCCGTTCCTCATGCCAAAGGCGGCTACCAATTTCGGCTTTTTAAGCACCACCCAAAATACGCTACCACCCTTTCTGAAAACCAAGTATCAATGATGGTGGACGACCCTCACGAGCCTATTACCTACTTGTGGGTGGGAACGCTCGGTGGCGGCCTCAATCGAATGAATAAAACAAAAGGCACTTTTGAGCACTTTACCGTCAATGACGGTTTGCCCGATGATTATATCGTTGGAATGCTGCCCGATGACAACAAAAACCTGTGGTTGAGTACCTATCATGGCTTGGTACAGTTTAATCCAAGAACGTTTGTGAGTGCCAATTTTACCTCCAAAGATGGGCTTCAAGCCGATGAGTTTGCAGTAGCTTCTTGTTTTAAAACAAAACATGGCGAATTGGCTTTTGGGGGAGTGAACGGCTTGACGGTGTTTTCGCCAGCGGCTTTACAACGGACGAAAGCGAGCCAACTGCCGAAAATCAATCAGTTGAAAATCAACAATCAAGAAGTGATGCCAGGCGACGAAACCGAGATTTTAGCCCAAAGCATAGAACAAACTTCGTCTATTCAATTGGCGCATGATCAGAACCAAGTGACGCTCAGTTTTTCGTTGATTGATTTAGAAAATGCTCCCAAAAATCGTTTTCGTTACCAACTGTTGGGCATTGACAAAAAGCGTATCGAAGCAGGGACAACCCATTCGGTGACGTATTCGCAATTGCCTTCTGGAAGCTATACGTTTCAGCTCACTGGCTCGGCCGATGGCAGCCAATGGAGTACGCCTGTGGAATTGAAAATTACCGTCAATCCTCCTCTCTATCGCACTTGGTGGGCCTATTTGTGTTATTTGAGTCTCGTTTCATGGATTGTGTATCGCTTGTATTTGGCGCAATTGAACCGAGTTCGTTTGCAAGAACAACTCCTTTATAAGAACAAAGAAGCCGAACGTTTGGCGGAATTAGACGCGATTAAAACCAACTTTTTTGCCAATATTTCACACGAGTTTCGTACGCCGTTGACCTTGATTTTGGGGCCAATGGAGCAAATTATTCAGGAATACGAGGCAGATGTTCGCTTTCCCGTCATTCAGCGGAACGCTAGTCGCTTGTTGACTTTGATTAATCAATTGTTGGACATCAGTAAGTTAGAAGCGGGACAAATGAAACCCGAAATGACTTCGACTGAATTGGTGCGTTATTTCCGAACGTTGACGGGTTCGTTTGTTTCTTTGGCCGAAAGTCGTCGGGTGCGTTTGGACGTGTCTCAAAATCAGGATGAAGTACATGGCTGTGTGGATGAAGACAAAGTCGAAAAAATCGTGACCAATTTGCTTTCTAATGCGTTGAAATTTACGGAAGCTGGCGGGAAAGTGACGGTCGATATACAGTACATTTCCCTCACTGGGAGTAGGGAGGTTATGATTGCCGTTTCGGATACGGGAATTGGGATAAAACCCGCGCAGCTCGATAAGATTTTTAACCGTTTTTACCAAGTCGAAGCTGACCGAAAACGAGGTTATGAAGGAACGGGCATCGGGCTGGCCTTGGTCAAGGAGTTGGTTGATGTACTGAAAGGAACGATTGTGGTTGAAAGTACAGAAAATGTAGGAACAACGTTTCGGGTACGATTGCCCATTGATGAAACAACTTGGAAAGACTATTTAACCGAACCGCCGAGCGAAAATCAGCAAAGATTACAAGCAAATGCGTTGAATTACAGCAGTTTGTTGCCATTGGTGGAAGAGTCGTCGGTCGATAAAAAACGCAATCAGTTGGCTGTCGAGGAAGAGGGAGAACTGTTACTCATTATTGATGACAATGCCGATATTCGGGCGTATGTACGCAGTATTTTTGAAAAAGAGTACCAAATAGTAGAGGCCGCCGACGGGCGAGAAGGGCTTGATTTAGCGATTCAGACCTCGCCCAATATCGTTATTTGTGACTTGATGATGCCTCGCATGGATGGATTTGAGTTTTGTCGCCACCTCAAGTCAGACGAACGTAGCAGCCACATTCCTGTGGTGATGCTGACGGCCAAGGCCACACTCGAAGACCGCATCGAAGGTTTTGAATTGGGAGCCGATGAGTATTTGACCAAACCCTTTCACAAAACCGAACTCCAGAGTCGGGTGAAAAACTTGCTCCAAAAACAGGAAAAACTACGTCACTATTTCAGCAGTAAAACCCTCGAAGCAAAACCGACCAAGCTAAAACCCACCGAAGTAAAAACAAGCACGGTGGACGAGTTATTTTTGCAAAAAGTAAAGGCGGTGTTGGAGGCAAATCTTTCAGACAGTGCGTTTGGTGTGATTGAATTTTCGACGGCGATGAACATGAGTAAATCGCAACTGAATCGAAAATTAAATGCGCTGTGCGATTGTTCTAGCAATGAGCTTATTCGAGCGTTTCGATTGCAACGCGCCGCCGATTTGCTCCGTGCCAAAGCAGGTACGGTTTCGGATATTGCCTATCAAGTTGGATTTGAGCACCTTTCGTATTTCTCCAAAAGCTTTCAGGAAAAATTTGGTACGCTGCCGTCGGAGTATTTTTAAGTAATAAAGAAAAAGTTCTAGAGTAATTTAAAGTAGCCTCGGTAGAGGCGCAACATTTGTAGTAACAGCAGGTGATTTTTAATTTTTTGCTTCGGAGAAGCATAACTTGTTGCTTTGTTATGCTTCCGCTCGGGCGGCCCCGTCCGAAGCAAAAGGGTTTTATGGATCTCTACTACTACTACAAAGGTTGCGCTTCGCCGAAGCGATATAAACTACTAATACACTAAAATTTTTGCCCAACTACTTAAATTATACTTTAACTAAAAACGAGCCTTCAATGCGAATTGAGGGCTTTTTTTATGCCCTGCGCCGAATGTGTTAAAGAATGCGCCGTTTGTGCTAACGGTGGCGTGTTTCAGTTACGCACTTTTGCAACGGCTTCTTTTATTTCTCACGTTAAATCAAAAACTCTTTAAACAACAAACATCATGTGTAGCGTATCATTTTTTTCAGGTACCAGTTACTCAGGTAATGGTAAAGCCTACAATGGCCAGCAAGGCCAAGCCGATTTGGGGACGCAATACTACAAAGCGAATGAAAAAGACGACCTCAAAAACGATATTCAGTCGGTGCAGACCGACGGTAACGGTTGGGTGATTGTGTTTGACGAATTAAACTACCAAGGGAACTCCCTACTTATACCTAACAATTCAACTATTACAGATTTGGAAGCATATCCTCGTGGAGACGGTGGGGATTGGAAAAAGCAAATCCAGAGCTTTCTGATGTACGATGCGCAGCCTGGCTTCTGGAATTTTAACCCACCCATGCCACAAATCAACGAAGCCGCTTTTAGTAAGTTATTTCCTGATTCGTACGAAGACGATAAACTAGCGGGGGCGGCCATTGCTTACAACATCGAAGACTCGGTGTATCGGATTTATATGCCGACGTTTTCGTGGAGAGATATTAATTCTACCTGCTATTATGTTCATTTAGACCACGAAAACTCCGCCGCTACCGACGACCACGCCGAATTTTATGCGGTTTTTGACAACAATGGAAACTTAACCGACATTCAAAATTTCAATTGGTCAGAAGGAGGGGCTTTTAACATAACCAGCAATGCCGTTGATGCCATCGAAGACATTGTGTCGCTGACGGGAGACCTTTTGGACGTGGTAACTGATGGGGTTTCGACGGAGGTAGCCGATGTGTTTAATGACGTGTTTAGTGTCGGTTGTAAGATTTTTAATTTTGCTTGTGGGCAAATTTACAAATACACCGACAACGGCGGGGTGTTCTACTTCCTTCCTGTTATTATCCACATCATCAACCGTCTAACCTGCTCTGTGAATGCAGGAACGGTAGATTAATGTGTCCAATTCATCTCTCACCCCCTTAATTTTAAAACAATGCAATTCAATAATACCACTTTCGAAAGCGCCTTAGATACCTATAATTCAACCGATTTGGTTCTACAGGGGCCTTGGATGCCTTGGCAAGGTTACACAGGGCAAAACAATGAGGTACTACAATATACATACAATACGCAATCTTACCGAACTTGGAACCAAGAGTCTTCGCAAACAAACGTTCCGATTACTTCCCTAAATTTGGGATTAATGGTGTCGTGCAAACTAGATTGTGTACGTTCAAAACAAGATGACCACATCATTATTTTGGTAGGTTTTATGTTGGACAACAATCTGCCTAAAATTTGTTTTGCCCAAGCCTTGGTAGAATTTACCGACGGTACTGCGCCTAACATCAACACGGGGCCAATTGCCTCGGGCGATATTTCGCAAGGTATTTATGACGCTATTAATACCCAAACCCAAGGCCAAGGAACGGGGCGTTCTGACTTTCCGTACATCGCTAAAGCCAACATCGACTGCATCGTTGCGTCGGTAAGTTAACATCCCAATCCTGTAAGCGTTTAATAAAAAAGCCCTTAAAAAGCCTCATTTTGAGGCTTTTTTTGTGTCCTGCGTCAAATGTGCTAAAGAATGCGCCGTTTGTGCTAACACTTGCTAGGCTGAAAACCACACATTTGCTTCTGTCTTATCCAACTCACTCTACTCATGAAAAAGCTCTTTTACCTCCTAGTTTTCCTTTGGTGTGTACAGCCCGTTTTGGGACAAAACTCTTTCTTTGGTAACCCGAAATCGGATGCTTCAAGTTCGGTTTTTCAACAGTCGCCGTCAGCGTTTCAATATACCAAAAAAGCAAGAATGAGCCAGCCAGTTTTGTTGGCCGCCAACCCACTTGAAGCAGGCACACGCGCGCACCAAACAACCATGACGTCCCCGAACGCCAGGGCGCTTAAACCTCTCAGTACAATTACTGTAACGACATTGTCAGACCAAGTGAGCGTCAATGGTCAATGTTCACTTCGGGAAGCAATTGCCAATGCCAACAACGACGCCGCCACCAATTCCGACTGTGCAGCAGGCTCGGGAGCGGATGTGATTGTGTTGAATGCAACAGGAACCTATACCTTGGGAGGAACAGAGCTTTCCATCACCAGTGCTATTACCATCCAAGAAGGTTCGGGGGTGACAGCAACTATCAGTGGCAACAACGCCTCGCGCGTTTTTAACGTTTCTACTACCAATGGGAATCTGAAGCTTAACGGGTTGACAGTGGAAAATGGGAGTACAACAACAGCGGGAGGATGCATTCAACTGGGGGCGAATACAAGACTTGAATTTTTAAGTGGGGTATTACAAAACTGTAGTTCAACCGTAAATGGTGGTGCCATTGGTACAATTGCGTCGCCACATGCTATTACCATTTACCAATCAACACTCCAAAATAATACTTCAGGTGGCTTTGGTGGGGCTATTTTTCAATCTGGTACAGCTGAATACCTATCGGTGTATCAAACAACCTTTAACAACAATCAGTCAGGTGGTGGTACACTCGGCGGCGGCGGTGCTCTTCATTGGTTGGATAGTGCCGGAGGTACTTTGGAAATCGGCGATAATTCTTTTACCAATAATAGAACACAGGCTACTGCTACGACTGATGCACTAGGAGGGGCTATTTATGTAAATGTTGGGAGTACTTCTACGACAGAAATCACTGGTTCAACGTTTACGGATAATCAAGCACTCAATGCGTCAAATTTGAACCGCGGGGGAGCATTTTACAAAACGGGAACAGGTTCACTAACGTTCAGTAATAACATTCTGACAGGCAACAGTGCCGCTTCTGATGGAGGGGGGATTTTTAATAACCAAGGCACGCTTTCGGTAAAAAATACAGAGATTGCTGGCAGCGCTACTTCGGCCAATGGCGGTGGGGTTGCGAACGTGAGTGGGGCGACGTTAAACTTGGTTGGTTCGGCTATTTCGGGTTACAGTGCCACAAACGGAGGGGGAGCGTGGAATGCAGGAACGTTGAGAATTGTCAATAGTACTATTTCGGGTAATACAGCTAGTAGCGGTGGAGGTATTTGGAATACAACGGGGACGATTACGCTCAGGAATGCCACTATATCGAATAACACCGCCACCACAGGCGGGGGAATAAATAGTAGTAGTGGAATTGTTAGCTTAGGAAACACGATAGTTGCAGGAAATACGGCCGCAACTGGTGCTGACATTTCAGGGACGATTAATTCGTCTGGGTATAATTTATTTAGTAACTCAAGTGGCATGACGGGCACTGGTCCAACCGATATTGTTAATGCTTCACCTGGATTATTGCCTTTGACCAATGATGGTGGACTAACCAAGACGCACGCATTATTGCTGGAGAGCCCCGCTTTAAATGCAGGAGTCAGTGTACTCGCAAAAGATGTTTCAAATAGCAATGCCGATTTGACTACTGACCAACGCGGAGGTGGGTTCGTAAGAAAGTTTGGTACCAGTGTTGATATTGGCGCTTATGAGCTTGCTTGTTCGGGTCCGTTGGTAGTAAATACGCTAAGTGATGGAGTCGATGCAGTTCCTGGGGATGGTGTTTGTGCCACATCGGGTGGAGTGTGTACTTTACGGGCAGCTATTCAGGAGGCCAATGCACTGACAAGTTGCAATAGTTCTATTACTATTAGCATTACTGCCACAGGTACAATAAACCTGACGAGCGCACTTCCAGCTATCGACCATGACCTGAGCATTACGGGGCCTGGGGCAAATGTATTGTCGGTAACTGGTGCAAACTTATACCGTCCATTTACCATCAATACTGGAAAAGTGGTTGCTATTTCGGCCTTGACCGTTACCAACGGTTACGATGCAAACCAAGCAGGAGCCATCCAAAATTATGGTACCTTGACAATGACCAATTGTACCGTGAAAAGCAGTTCCGCACCACAAGGGGGAGGAGTTCAGAACGATGGGGTACTCACCATGACGGGTTGTACCATCAACAGTAATACTTCAACGGGAGCGGGGGCAGCTTTTGCCATGTACGGAACCACCACCACCCTCGTTAATTGTACCGTTAGTGGGAATACTGCAAGTAGTACAGGGGGCGGTTTTTTGGTTGGATTGGGTACCTTAAATCTAACCAATTGCACCGTAACGAACAATACGGCTACTGATGGTGGGGCAATGAATTTGTCGGGTTCAGCCCATGTGCTCAAAAACTCAATCATTGCAGGAAATGTTGCTACCAATACGAGCAATGAAAATATTGCAGGTTCGGTGAGCGCTTCTAGCTCCTACAATCTAATTGGCGCAGGAGGTGTAGGAGGATTGACCAACGGAACAAATAATAATCAAGTGGGGATTGCGAATGTCTATCTTGCTGTATTGGCCGACAACGGTGGACCGACCCAAACCCACGCTTTGTTAGCCAATAGCCCAGCACTTGACAAAGGTGCGGCGATAGCAGGGCTTACCACCGACCAGCGCGGTCAAGTTCGTGCCTACGATATTTCTACCATTGCAGCGTCAAGCGGGGGGGATAATAGCGACATTGGAGCATACGAAGCAATTCCATCGTGTAATACCGTCGCCCTTAGCCCATCTTCATTACCTAGTGGAACGGTAGGTGTCAATTATTCCCAAAGTATTACTGCAACGGGCGGGACAGCCCCTTATACTTACTCCGTCACATCGGGTAGCGTACCAGCGGGGCTTACTTTACAAAGTGATGGAACATGGAGCGGTTCGCCAACGGAGGGAGGTACTTTCAACTTTACCGTTACTGCCATTTATGGCCTTGGCTGTTCAGGAAGCCAAGCATATACGCTAACTATTAATGGGTGCTCAAGTGCCCGTACTTTCACCGTCAATGATACAGGAGATGGCGCCGATACCAATCCTGGGGATAATACTTGCGCTACGGCAGGAGGGACTTGTACTCTTCGCGCCGCAATGCAAGAAATTATGGCTTCAGGGGGCTGTTCTAATACAATTAATTTTAGCGTAACGGGTACGATTAATATCGCGACCGCCTTGCCAGACATTACACTCCCCTTGACCATCAATGGAGGAACCAGTGGAATGACCATTAATCGTAGCAGTGGGGTTGCTTTTCGTATTTTTACGGTGAATAGCGGCGTCGTATCCTTCAACAAATTGACGATTAGCAACGGTAGTGGAGTGGAAGGAGGGGGTATCTATAACGCCGCTACCCTTACGCTCACGGAATGTGTGCTCAGTGGAAATACGACAACAGGAGCTCGGCCACTTACAGGAGGAGGAGCGGGAGTTTTCAACGCGGGTACGGGTGTGCTAACCCTCAACCGCTGTGCTGTGGTGAATAACATTGCTACGGGGCAAGCGGGCAACGGTGGCGCAGGGAGTGGCGGTGGCGGCGGTGGCCTTGGAGGAGGAATTTTAAACAACGGAGGAACGGTTAATAGTACCAATACAACCTTTTCTGGAAACCAAGCAGTTGGTGGAGCAGGTGGGGGAGGGACAAGCGGATGTTGCGTTGGAAGCGGTGGTTCAGGTGGTGGAAATGGTGGTGTAGGAGGTTCTGCCCTCAATCCTTCACTCCCCACGGCGGGCAACTTCGGCGGCGGTGGCGGCGGTGGTGGAAACGGTTACAATGGTGCTGCTGGTGGACGTTTCGGTGGTGGCGGCGGTGGTGGCCAAGCGGCAGGAGGTGGGACAAGTGGCGGTGCCGCGGGTTTCTTGGGAGGCAGTGGTGGGGCAGGAAGTTCTTCGGTTTCTCGCAACGGTGCAGGTGGCGGTGGCGGTGGTGCTGGGGGAGCTATTTTTCAAAATGGCGGGACTACCACCCTTTTAAACGTTACCATTGTAAATAACACTGTGACGGGAGGGGCTGGAGGAACTTCGTCCAACGGCCCAAGCAATGGAGGAGCAGGGAGTAGCCGTGGTGGAGGTATCTACAACGAATCAGGGACCGTTACGTTAAAAAACGCCATTGTGGCGGCCAATAACGCACAACAAAGTAGCTACGCTGATTTTGACAATAATAGTGCGGCTTTTACCACAAATGGCTACAATCTTTTTGGGAGTGGTTCGGGGGCGCCTACGGGTGGTTCGCAAGACCAAAGTATTGCTTCAAGCAGCGTATTTACGACGGTCGTAAGTGCTTTGGGGTATTTTGGAGGAGGGACGGTACCGTCACATAGGCTCTTATCGGGTAGTCCAGCAATCGACAAAGGAAGCGCGGCGGTCAGTGTTGACCAACGAAACCTTACTCGCCCCGTCGATCAGCCTGGGGTCAGTTCTGCCCCAGGAGGCGATGGAAGTGACATCGGAGCACTGGAAGCACAAATCTGCTCAGGGACAGTAGCAGTTTCTCCAAGCACCATACCCACCGTTGGTTCGGGTGCTCCTTATAATTTAACATTAAGCGGAAGTGGTGGAACTGCGCCTTACTTTTTTAACTTAATCTCGGGTAGTTTACCTACGGGACTAATCCTGTCGCCTACAGGAAGTTTATCGGGTACTCCGACCGTTAATGGTACTTACAATTTTACGATTCAAGTTGCTGACAATCTTGGTTGTGTCTCCGACCAAGCTTATACGGTGGTTGTATTTTGTCCAACCATTACCACCCACCCGACCAGTCAGGTGATTTGTGGAGGGACAACGGCGACCCTGTCTGTGGCAGTTGATAACTCAGCTGGGGTAAGCTACCAATGGCGAAAAGGTGGAGTAACTATCGACGGAGAAACGAATAGTACGCTTACAATCTCTTCTTTTTCGTCGGCCAATGAGGGTAGTTATGACGTGGTGGTAAGTACGGCTGCTTGTGCCATGATTCCTTCCAATGCCGCCACTTTGACCCTTGCTGGAACGACAACCATGACCAATGCCATGCCGTATTGGGGAGGGCAGTTGAACGGAAATCAGTTTCAAGTGGGTACTGTCAATAGTAGCGGTTCAAATACGTGGCCATCAACGGAGCCACCTGGTAATGTTTTTGACGGGACATTTGCCAAATCGCTCATTCGGGTAACAACCAACGCAGGGTATATTTTTACCCCCGCAAGTTGCAGTCAATCAGGGCGAGTTATCAATTCTTTTAGAATTTATACTGCCAACGACACACCTGACCGCGACCCCTCAAGTTACTCCCTTTATGGTACTAACTCGGCGATTTCAGGAAATGGCCCCTTTGATGCTACTCAGTTTACTCTTATTGCTTCGGGCGCTCTTGCATTGCCTTCTGGAAGGAATACGAGTACGTTAGACAACGCCAATTCGCAGTTGGTGAGCTTTACAAATACGACTCCCTATACCTCGTTTATGTTGGTTTTTCCAACCATTAAGAACGCTGGGGCCACAATAAGCACACAAATTGGGGAGATTAAATTGTATCCCGAAAATAACCAACCTACCTTAAATACGACGACCGTAAGCATCGCCCAAGGAGTAACTACCACAGGTACGTCAATGGGGAGTGCTACGTCGGGGACTACACAAGCGCCCAATACCCTTACGACGGCTGTCAGTAGCGATGGAACAAACTTTGGCTCGTCGGCTACGTTGAATGGAGTCACGCTCAATAACGTCGTTGTGGCAGCCGATGGAAATGTAACGGCGAATGTGAGTGCTTCCTGTACGGCTACTAATGGTAGCTTTACCGTTAAAATTACAAATAATCAAAGTCAGAGTGTTTTGGCTACGGTGGCAATTAACGTCGCTGCCAATTCCGCCCCAACATTGACGTATGGCAATGCTTCTGTCAATACGGGTACCGCTACCACGGTCAATCCTGCTACTGGCGCTTCTGACAATGGAAGTATTTCGACCATTGTGTTACAAAGCGTTTCGCCAGCTACTTCACCTGCTACCTTGACGGTGGACAACGTAACGGGGGGAGTGACAGTACCCAACAATGTACCAGCAGGCGTTTATACGGTCACCGTTCGTGCCACGGACAATTGTAGCAGCTTTACCGATGCTACCTTTACGTTGACCGTCCAGTCGGCCGACTACGCCATTTCTATTGCAAGTAACGTGCTTACCATCAACGATGTATCGGGCAATGGCGAAGCGCTGAATATCTCCGAAAGCGGTAGCAATATTCGTTTTAACGTAACAGGCCGTACGTATTCAATAAACGGTGGGGCAATTACCCCATTTACTACTCCTGCGGATGTGGCACTTGCGGGAATTACCAGCATTGTAGTAAACACTAGCACAGGCAATGACATCATCAATGTGGGAGGCTTTGCCTCCAACCCCCTTCCTAGCCTAAGCATCAATGGCGGCACGGGAGACGATCAGGTGAACTTTAATGGTGACATCAACTTTGTGGCTAATGCTAACTTGGATGTGGATTTGCAAAACGATGATGCCAATCCTGGCACGGATCAGGTTTCTTTTACGAACAATGCTAATCTATTACTCACGGGCACTGGTGCCGCTGTCCTAAAAGTCAGTCGTAACATTGTCTTTAGCAATGGCACCGCTTCTCTCGAAACCACCGACGGGAACCTGACTTTGGAAGCTAATCAGCAGACTACAGCCAGTACAGGCAACTTTGTCGGCGTATCGGTCAATGGCGCTACCGTAAGGGTCAATGGTACAGGTTCACTCAGCGTTAAAGGCAAAAGTGGCGACGACTCAGCCATTAATCAATTTGGAATAGTTGTACAAAATGGCGGATTGATTAGTGGTGGTACCAGTGGTACTGCTACGATAGAGGGTTCGGTAGGTGCTGGATCTGCCAATGGTAATATTGGCGTGTATGTCACGGGAACTAATGCCCGCATTAGTTCTTTGGGTGGGAATGTATCGGTAGTGGGTTCGGGAGGAAGTACGGGGGCAAGTTCAACCTGTAGTGGTGTAGTGGTAATCACAAATGGAACCATCACTGCGGGTGGCAGTGGCACTGTAACGGTAAGTGGTACGGGTGGCGCTGGCAGTGGTAACTTTAATGCAGGGGTTTACGTCGCAGGAACGGTCAATACATTGATTACTTCTTCGGGGGGAAATGTGAGCGTAACTGGCATTGGCGGAGGTACTGGTTCAGGGAATAACAATCACGGCATTTGGCAGGAGTTAGGAGGCACCATTACGGCAGGGGGGAGTGGCTTAGTAACTGTGCAAGGTACGGGAGGAGCTACTACTGGAAACAATAATAATGGCGTTTACATGAAAGATGCCAATACCAAAATCACTTCTGGGGGAGGTAATGTCAGTGTAACAGGTATCGAAGGGGGAGGAGCAGGTAGTTTGGGTATTAGCCAAGCTAGTTCATTAGGTATTACTACCGCCACCAACGGCGGTAACATCGCCCTCATTGCCAATAGCATGGATTTAGCGAGTACCATCAGCACTCAAGTCGCAGGCAGCACTACTTTACGGCCATATACCAACAACGTAGCCATCAACCTCGGCACATCTACGAACAGCATCGGTGGGCCGTTGGGGCTTAGCGATACCGAACTAGACAACATTACCACAGGTACGCTCATCATTGGTAATGCCAACAGTGGAAATCTTACTGTTTCTGGGGAAATCTCTCGCCCTGCGAGTACCAATGTACAGCTTGTCAGTGGGGGAGATGTTCTCATCAGTGGCGGTGGGTTTAATACGAGTGGAGGTACTTTATTGCTCGACCCAGGTACGTCAACAGCAGCTGTAAAACCTACGTTCAACGGCACGGATGCAACGGCGAGTACACTATCGTTGGGGGGCGACTTAAATATTGCTATCAACGGTATGACGGTCGGAGATGGAACAGGTAGTACATATTCCCAGCTCAATGTGGTGGGTGGGGTGAATTTGTTGGGGGTTAACTTGGTGTTGAGTGGTACGACTACGCTGGTGGGAGGAGAGACGTTTGTAATTGTGGACAACGATGGTACGGAAGCTATTAGTGGCACCTTTACTAATTTTGCTCAAGGCGCAACGTTGTCAAACTTTTTAAATTCAGGGTTGAATGCGACGATTAGTTATACGGGCGGAACTAATAACAATGATGTAGTGATAACGGTGGAGCAAGTATGCCCAACGGTATCCAATGCGGGTCCTGACCAAACTCCAGCCTGCGGTACAACGCAGGTGACTCTAGCAGGTAATGCACCGACGATCGGTACGGGTGTTTGGAGTGTGGTAAGTGGCACGGGTGGAACGTTTGGAAATACTTCGAGCCCGACATCAACTTTTAACGGGACCGCAGGTATTGCTTATACATTGCGTTGGACGACCACGAATGGAAGTTGTACTTCGAGCGATGATGTAACGATTACATTCAACCAAAACCCGACGGTATCTAATGCGGGTCTTGACCAAACTCCAGCTTGTGGAACAACGCAGGTGACTTTAGCAGGTAACACGCCAACGGTAGGGACGGGTGTCTGGAGTGTGGTAAGTGGCACGGGAGGGACATTTGGTAATGCGAATAGCCCGACATCAATGTTTAGCGGAACGGCAGGAAGTACTTACACATTGCGTTGGACGATTACGAATGGAAGTTGTACTTCTACCGATGATGTGATTATTACTTTCAACCAAAACCCGACAACCTCTAACGCTGGCCCCGACCAAACGGGAGCGACTACTTGCGGTTTAACGCAGGTTACTTTGTCGGGCAATACGCCGACAGTAGGTACGGGTTCCTGGAGTGTGGTAAGCGGTACAGGAGGGGCCTTTGGTACTGTTTCGAGCCCGACGTCAACGTTTAGCGGGACGGCAGGAAGCACTTACACATTGCGTTGGACGATTACGAATGGAAGTTGTACTTCTACTGATGATGTGATTATTACTTTCAACCAAAACCCGACGGTATCTAATGCAGGTCCTGACCAAACTCCAGCCTGCGGTACAACCCAGGTAACTTTAGCGGGTAACACGCCAACGGTCGGAACGGGTGTCTGGACAGTGGTAAGTGGTACGGGAGGAACCTTTGGCGATGCTTCGAGTCCGACATCAACTTTTAACGGGATAGCAGGTAATAGTTATACATTGCGCTGGACGATTACAAATGGAAGTTGTACTTCTACCGATGATGTAACGATTAGTTTCAACCAAAACCCGACGACGGCGAATGCGGGTCTTGACCAAATTCCAGCGTGTGGTACAACGCAGGTGACTTTAGCGGGTAACACGCCAACGGTCGGAACGGGTGTCTGGACAGTGGTAAGTGGGACAGGAGGAACGTTTGGCGATGCTTCGAGTCCGACGTCAACGTTTAACGGGACCGCAGGAAGTACTTACACATTGCGTTGGACGACCACGAATGGAAGTTGTACTTCTACCGATGATGTAACGATTAGTTTCAACCAAAACCCGACGGTATCCAATGCGGGTCCTGACCAAACTCCAGCCTGTGGTACAACGCAGGTGACTTTAGCAGGTAACACGCCAACGGTCGGAACGGGTGTTTGGAGTGTGTTAAGTGGGACAGGAGGAACGTTTGGCGATGCTTCGAGCTCAATGTCAACTTTTAACGGGACCTCAGGAAGTACTTACACATTGCGTTGGACGACCACGAATGGAAGTTGTACTTCCAGCGATGATGTAACGATTAGTTTCAACCAAAACCCGACGACGGCGAATGCGGGTCCTGACCAAACTCCAGCCTGTGGAACAACGCAGGTGACTTTAGCAGGTAATGCACCGACGATCGGTACGGGTATTTGGAGTGTGGTAAGTGGCACGGGTGGAACGTTTGGTACTGTTTCGAGCCCGACGTCAACTTTTAACGGGACAGCAGGTAATAGTTATACATTGCGCTGGACGATTACAAATGGAAGTTGTACTTCTACCGATGATGTAACGATTAGTTTCAACCAAAACCCGACGACGGCGAATGCGGGTCTTGACCAAATTCCAGCGTGTGGTACAACGCAGGTGACTTTAGCGGGTAACACGCCAACGGTCGGAACGGGTGTCTGGACAGTGGTAAGTGGGACAGGAGGAACGTTTGGCGATGCTTCGAGTCCGACGTCAACGTTTAACGGGACCGCAGGAAGTACTTACACATTGCGTTGGACGACCACGAATGGAAGTTGTACTTCTACCGATGATGTAACGATTAGTTTCAACCAAAACCCGACGGTATCCAATGCGGGTCCTGACCAAACTCCAGCCTGTGGTACAACGCAGGTGACTTTAGCAGGTAACACGCCAACGGTCGGAACGGGTGTTTGGAGTGTGTTAAGTGGGACAGGAGGAACGTTTGGCGATGCTTCGAGCTCAATGTCAACTTTTAACGGGACCGCAGGAAGTACTTACACATTGCGTTGGACGACCACGAATGGAAGTTGTACTTCCAGCGATGATGTAACGATTAGTTTCAACCAAAACCCGACGACTTCCAATGCGGGTCCTGACCAAACCCCAGCCTGTGGAACAACGCAGGTGACTTTAGCAGGTAATGAACCGATGGTAGGGACGGGTGTTTGGAGTGTGTTAAGTGGGACAGGAGGAACGTTTGGCGATGCTTCGAGCTCAATGTCAACTTTTAACGGGACCGCAGGAAGTACTTACACATTGCGTTGGACGACCACGAATGGAAGTTGTACTTCCAGCGATGATGTAACGATTAGTTTCAACCAAAACCCGACGACTTCCAATGCGGGTCCTGACCAAACCCCAGCCTGTGGAACAACGCAGGTGACTTTAGCAGGTAATGAACCGATGGTAGGGACGGGTGTTTGGAGTGTGGTTAGTGGTACGGGAGGGATATTTGGTAATGCGAATAGCCCGACGTCAACTTTTAACGGGACAGCAGGTAGCGCTTATACATTGCGTTGGACGATTACGAATGGAAGTTGTACTTCCAGCGATGATGTAACGATTAGTTTCAACCAAAACCCGACGGTATCCAATGCGGGTCCTGACCAAACTCCAGCTTGTGGTACAACGCAGGTGACTTTAGCAGGTAATGCACCGACGGTGGGGACGGGTGTTTGGAGTGTGGTAAGTGGTACGGGCGGGACGTTTGGCGATGCTTCGAGCCCGACGTCAACTTTTAACGGGACAGCAGGTAGCGCTTATACATTGCGTTGGACGATTACGAATGGAAGTTGTACTTCTACCGATGATGTAACGATTACATTCAACCAAAACCCGACCGTATCCAATGCGGGTCCTGACCAAACCCCAGCTTGTGGTACAACGCAGGTAACTTTAGCGGGTAACACGCCGACGATCGGTACGGGTATTTGGAGTGTGGTAAGTGGCACAGGAGGGACATTTGGTAATACTTCGAGCCCGACGTCAACTTTTAACGGGACAGCAGGTAGCGTTTACACATTGCGTTGGACGATCACGAATGGAAGTTGTACTTCTAGCGATGATGTAACGATTAGTTTTAGCCAAAACCCGACGGTATCCAATGCGGGTCCTGACCAAGCTCCAGCTTGCGGTACAACGCAGGTAACTTTAGCAGGTAATGCACCAACGGTGGGAACGGGTGTATGGAGTGTGGTAAGTGGCACGGGTGGAACTTTTGGGGATGCGAATAGTGCTACATCAAGTTTTACAGGCGTAGCGGGCAATAGTTATGTACTTCGCTGGACGATAAGTAATGGGCAATGCAGCGCCTCAACGGACGATGTGAGTGTGGCGTTCACGCAAACCCCAACGACTTCCAATGCAGGTCCTGACCAAACTCCAGCTTGTGGTACAACGCAGGTAACTTTAGCAGGTAACACGCCGACGGTCGGGACGGGTATTTGGAGTGTGGTAAGTGGTACAGGAGGGACATTTGGCGATGCTTCGAGTCCGATGTCAACTTTTAACGGGACAGCAGGTAGCAGCTATACATTGCGTTGGACGATTACAAATGGAAGTTGTACTTCCACGGATGATGTAACGATTAGTTTCAACCAAAACCCGACGGTATCCAATGCTGGTCCTGACCAAACTCCAGCCTGTGGAACAACGCAGGTGACTTTGGCAGGTAATACACCAACGGTAGGGACGGGTGTCTGGAGTGTGGTAAGTGGTACGGGAGGGACATTTGGTAATGCGAATAGCCCGACGTCAACTTTTAACGGGACAGTAGGTAATAGTTATACGCTTCGTTGGACGACCACGAATGGAAGTTGTACTTCTGCCGATGATGTAACGATTACATTCAACCAAAACCCGACGGTATCCAATGCAGGTCCTGACCAAACTCCAGCTTGTGGTACAACGCAGGTAACTTTAGCAGGGAACACGCCGACGGTCGGGACGGGTATTTGGAGTGTGGTAAGTGGTACAGGAGGGACATTTGGCGATGCTTCGAGTCCGATGTCAACTTTTAACGGGACAGCAGGTAGCAGCTATACATTGCGTTGGACGATTACAAATGGAAGTTGTACTTCCACGGATGATGTAACGATTAGTTTCAACCAAAACCCGACGGTATCCAATGCTGGTCCTGACCAAACTCCATCTTGCGGTACAACGCAGGTGACTTTGGCAGGTAATACACCAACGGTAGGGACGGGTGTTTGGAGTGTGGTAAGTGGTACGGGCGGGACGTTTGGCGATGCTTCGAGCCCGACGTCAACTTTTAACGGGACTGCAGGAAATAGTTATACACTTCGCTGGACACTCACGAATGGAAGTTGTACTTCGAGCGATGATGTAACGATTACATTCAACCAAAACCCAACGGTATCCAATGCAGGTCCTGACCAAACTCCATCTTGCGGTACAACGCATGTGACTCTAGCAGGTAACACGCCGACGGTCGGAACGGGTGTCTGGACTGTGGTAAGTGGTACAGGAGGGACATTTGGTAATGCTTCGAGCCCGACGTCAACTTTTAACGGGACTGCAGGTAGCGTTTACACATTGCGTTGGACGATTACGAATGGAAGTTGCACTTCTAGCGATGATGTAACGATTACATTCAACCAAAACCCGACCGTATCCAATGCGGGTCCTGACCAAACTCCAGCCTGTGGAACAACGCAGGTGACTTTAGCAGGCAATGCACCGACGGTGGGGACGGGTTTATGGAGTGTGGTGAATGGTACAGGAGGGACATTTGGGAATGCTTCGAGCCCGACGTCAACTTTTAACGGGACAGCAGGTAGCAGTTATACATTACGTTGGACGATTACGAATGGAAGTTGCACTTCTAGCGATGATGTAACGATTACATTCAACCAAAACCCGACCGTATCCAATGCGGGTCCTGACCAAACTCCAGCCTGTGGAACAACGCAGGTGACTTTAGCAGGCAATGCACCGACGGTGGGGACGGGTGTTTGGAGTGTGGTAAGTGGCACGGGTGGAGCATTTGGCGATGCGAATAGTGCTATTTCAAGTTTCACAGGCATTGCGGGAAGTAGTTATGTATTGCGCTGGACAATTAGCAATGGTCAATGCAGTGCCTCAACGGACGATGTGAGTGTGACGTTCACGCAAAACCCAACTCCCCCAACAATTGGCACGATTACGCAACCGACCTGTGCATTGGCTACGGGAAGCGTCGAATTGAGCGGTTTACCATCGAGTGGTACTTGGACATTGACGCGTAACCCTGGTTCTGTCACTAGTACAGGAACAGGAGGGACGACGACGGTTTCAGGCTTAGTTTCAGGAATATACACTTTTACGGTGACCAATGATGCAGGTTGTACATCGTTGGCGAGTGGGGATGTAGTGATTACTGTGCCCCCTAGCAATGTAAGTATTACAACGGCAGCAAGCGCGCCTATTTGTGCAGGAGCGACTTCCTTCACAATACCTTACACGGCCACGACGGGTAGCCCACTAACTTATTCGATTACGGGAGTAGGAATTACATCGGTTAGCAACGGAACACTACCTTCAACGCCGATTGTGGTGAATTTGAGTGGGCCAGCGGCGGGTAATTCAATTTCGTATAGCCTTGTTGTGAGCAACGCTGGCGGCTGTGTTTCGCCAAATGTTACAGGTAGTGTGGCCGTTCAAAACAAACCAACGATCACGCTAACGACGCTTCAACAAACCCTAAACGAAGGCAATAATCCCGTTCTTTGCGATACCGATGCGAATTCAGTTAACAGTTTACAGTTTAACGTCTTGATTTCGTGCGTTTCGGGTTCACCCGTTTGGCGCGTACAAGTGGGCAGTGGTGCATGGAGCAACTGGTCAGCGACAGCCCCAGTTTCCCAACCGTCCAATAACCAACCCCACCGCTACCAAGCGGCTTGCGACGCCAATTGCGCTTCGACTTATTCGGGAGTCATTGAATTGACAATTAATAACCGTGCCTCTGTTCCGCAAAATGTGTCATTGCTCGTGGATGGCGTAACAGTTTCTGTGGGTGAGACGAAGGAAGTGTGTAGTTTGGTGAATATGCCTCTTACATTTAATGCCAATTGCGCCACGGGTGAAGTAATTCTTTACTCAGTGGATGGTGGAGAATACAGTGTAGGCGTACCCGTAGGCTTGGTGGATAACCAGTATCACAATTACCGCGTACGTTGTCGGCAATCAGACGGAACGCCATCGTGTGTGGAATCTGAGTCGGGGGTAATGCGGTTAAAATTGGTGGTCATACCAGCAGCGCCGACGGTATCATTGTCATCAACAAGCAGTTGTAACCCATCGGCGAGTTTCAGTGGCCAATCAACTTGCGGAAGTTTGCGAACAGTTTGGTACAATGCGACGACGAACGTGGCTTTGCCAAGCTTACCCGCCACTGTTCCTACAGAAACGACGTCGTACTATGCGCGTTGTCAAACGGAAAATGGTTGCGTGAGCGAGAAGAGTAATGTCGTAACGTTTACGTTAACGCCAACCCAAGTTGCTCCCGTGATTACGGCAAGCCAAGAGATTGTGTGTACGGGTACAACGGTCACTATTTCGGCCAATTGCCCCGCAGGTAGCCAAACGTTCTGGAACACGGGGGTCACTGCGCCAAGTTTTGAGGTAGCGTTTAGCAACGTAACCAAACAAACCTACTGGGCAAAATGCCTTTTTGAAGGTGGTTGCCAGAGTTCAGAAAGTGTCCGCAAGGATATTTATTGGAATGCGTTTGTGGTGACGTTAATCAACATCGGTGAAAGCAAGTCGGCGGTGAAGCCAACGAATGACAAGTCATTGTGGACAAGCCAATTCATCACCCGCGACGGTGGTCCAGAATTGGATCAAAGCACGCAAGTGAATCCGACGTTATTTTACGTCGAAAACGCCAACAAAATGGCCCCTCGCTACTGGACCATCAACGTAGAAGCGTGCGGATTAAGCACTGACGGTTCATTGACCTTTGATATGTTGGCGACGCCAGAAATGGGCGTGATACGTTCGTTCAACACGCACGAGAACAACGCACCGTATTTCATGTACGCCAACCGTGAAGGCTGGACGGAATTGTATGCTCAAAACCACCCTGCCTACGGTTTTTACCAAGACAATGGGGCGGGTGGTAACGTATATGATTCGGGGTTACCAAAAGGTTTATACAAATTAGGCATTCGTTATTGGGACCAAAAGGGCTGGGGCAGCATTTATCCCTCAACGCGCAAGCCGCAAGGCAACGTGCTGGCGTACCAAGAATACTGGTTCCGCATTCAATCGCGAGATGGGGTAGGTGTAGGAGCAGCGAGGACAGCGGATAGTGAAGATGCAAAAGGCAAAGGGCAAGGAGCAAGGGGCGAAGGGCAAGGTTCGGATAACGGAAAACAGCTAACGGAGAACGGCGCCTTTGCCACCGTTCTCCCCAACCCCGTCACCAGCATTCTGCGTCTGAAGGTGCAAGATAGCAAAGGGCAAACAGTGCAAGCTGCGTTGACGGATGCTTCTGGTCGCCAAGTGATGGGTCGTAAATTTGTGCCCGAAACCAATACCCACCAAGAAGAGTTTGGGGTGAGTGAGTTGCCGACGGGGATGTATTTCTTGAAGGTGACGACGGCTGAACAACAGGCTACTTTGAAGGTGGTGAAGGTGGAGTAGGAGTGGAGTTGCCAACAAAGAAAAAGAGCGGGTCGGAGCAGGGGAAGCCTTGTCTTTGACCCGCTTTTTTGGGGAATAAAACCGTAGAAAATTCACTTCACGAAGACTCGTTATTTTTGGGGGATTAAAAGCTGTTTATTGTTTTTTTTGGGGGGTACTTTTTATTTGCTATTAACTCTCTAAAAATAAAGGAGTTGTAAATTGCAACGTTTTTGCAACGCTTGAAATTTGGCGTTTAGGGAGCGCATTAGGTAGTTTTAACTATGCCAATTCCTAAACTATATCGCCAACCTAAGTTTGTGTTATTACTGCTAGTACTTCTTTTTGGAGTGTTGGTGGCGGGGTGTTGGTATGGTTACCAAAAACAATTGAAAAACTTGGAAAAACAACTCTACGAATTACAACACCAACTGCAAACCCAACGCTGTATGATTCATTCTACTTTATTCACTACGATTCCCAAACGAGCCTTTCAAAATCTGTTAGCGCTACTATTTCTAGCTTGTCTTAGCCAAGCCCAAACGATTCGCTATGTGAAACCAAACGGTACGGGAGATGGCTCTTCGTGGGCCAACGCCTCGGGGGATTTACAGGCCATGATCAATGCTTCGGGTACCCAACAGGTGTGGGTCGCCAAAGGTACCTATAAGCCTGCCACTGATGTTTCGGGAAACGCCAGCCCCGCCGACCCTAGAATGAAGACTTTCCAGATGAAAGCAGGGGTGAAGATTTACGGCGGTTTTAAGGGTGACGAAACTGACCTTTTACAACGTACTTTCACGGTGATGGCGAACAATAAAAGTATCTTGAGTGGAGATTTGAACGGGGATGACGCCACCACAGGCAACGGTGAAAATAGCTACCATGTTGTTTTTAATGATGATAATGGCTTAACAACCACTAATGCCCTTTTGGATGGCTTTACCATTAAAGAGGGAAATGCGAATAGGAGTTATCCTTACAATAGTGGCGGCGGGATGTATAACGACTCCTCCTCACCGAGCTTAGTGAATTGTAGCTTCTCGGGCAATCAGACCAGCGCTGCCGGCGGCGGGATGTATAACAACAACTCCTCCTCACCGAGCCTTGTGAATTGCAGCTTCTCGGGTAATCAGGCTGGACGCGGCGGCGGGATGTTTAACGACAACTCCTCACCAAGCTTAGTGAATTGTAGTTTCTCGGGCAATCAGGCCGGCGTTAACGGCGGCGGGATGTGTAACTCCTCCTCCTCACCGAGCCTGGTGAATTGTAGCTTCTCGGGCAATCAGGCCAGCGTTAACGGCGGCGGGATGTGTAACACCGCCTCCTCCTCACCGAGCTTAGTGAATTGCAGCTTCTCGGGCAATCAGGCCAGCTTTGACGGCGGCGGGATGTATAATTTCTTCAACTCCTCACCAAGCCTTAAGAACTGTATCCTGTGGGGCAACAGCAGTGAAGTGTATAATACTAGTGGGAGCAACCCTACCTACACCAGTACCCTCGTCAGAGGTTTGAAAAAAGGGGGCTTTCAAGGCACCGAAAACCCGCTTTTTGTCAATCAACCCTCCGCAGGACTTGGCACCGCCGGCGATTTGCGCCTGCAGCCTTGCTCGCCCGTTATCAATGCTGGCAATAATGCGGATAATTCGTCTTCTACTGATTTAGACGGTAATACCCGTATTTTCGGTACAATCATCGATTTGGGAGCCTACGAGTACCAATCTGATTTGCGGCCTGCGGCTATTACCCCTTCTGTAACCGGTAGTAGCAACCCTACCACCTGTGGGGGCACTGAGGGCAGTATTACCTTGAGCGGACTTCTGAATAGTGCCCCGTATTCAGTTACTTACAAAAAAAATACCACCGCAGTGGCCGCGACCAACTTTACCTCCAACGGCAGCGGTGTCCTTACTCTGACGGGCTTAGGAGCAGGGAGCTATACCGATATTGTGGCTACCTATGGTACTTGTGTGAATAATGCCGCCACCGCCACCACTATGCCCACTCTGACTGATCCCACAAAACCAAGCCTTATCCTAAGTACGATTCCGGCCATTTGTGCGGGGACGATGTCGTTTGCGGTACCTTATACCAACCCCACGCAATCGCCCAACAACTATTCGATTTCGGGAACGGGGATAACCCCCATCACCAACGGGAATTTGAGTAGTCCCATCACGGTTAACTTAAGCACTGCGGCTGTGGGGAGTTTGATTCCTTTTACCCTCACGGTCAAAAACACCACGACCAACTGCGTTTCGAACGGCATTATGGGGAGTGTGGTGGTCAATCCCCAACCCGTGGGTCCGAGTTTGAACGTCAAAACGCCAAATGTATCAGCGGTATGTTTCGGCACGTCGGTCAGTGCCACTTTCAACGCGGGCAGCGAGGGGGTAGGTTGTTCGGACGACTATGTGGTGATTATTGACGGCGGCAGTCCCGTGGCCTATAGTTCGGGAAGTTTGGTAGGGGCTACGGCCAACAGTTCGGTAGAGATTAAAGGCCGTGGTGCCAACTGTAGTTCGGGCTGCGTTACGGATTACGTAACGTTGGCTAGTTGGACGGTAAACCCTCTTCCCACAGCTACGATTTCGGGGACAACGACGGTGTGTAGAAACAATCCATCACCTAGCATCACTTTCACGGGCGCGAATGCAACTGCACCTTACACGTTTACCTATAAAATCAACGACGGAGCACCCCAAACGGTGACAACTACGGGTGGCAACAGCGTGACGGTAGCAGCGCCAACGGGGACAGCGGGCACGTTTGTTTATAGTTTGATAAGTGTCTCAGAAAGTTCATCAACGGCTTGTAGCCAAACCCAAACGGGCAGCGCAACGGTGACGGTAAACCCTCTTCCCACAGCTACGATTTCGGGGACAACGATGGTGTGTAGAAACAATCCATCACCTAGCATCACTTTCACGGGCGCGAATGCAACTGCACCTTACACGTTTACTTACAAAATCAACGATGGCCCAGCCCAAACGGTGACAACCACGAGTGGCAACAGCGTGACGGTAGCAGCGCCGACGGGAACGACGGGGTCGTTTGTGTATAGTTTGGTGAGTGTATCGGAAAGTTCGTCAACGGCTTGTAGTCAAACGCAAACGGGCAGCGCAACGGTGACGGTAAACCCTCTTCCCACAGCTACGATTTCGGGCACGACGACGGTGTGTAGAAACAATCCATCGCCTAGCATCACCTTCACAGGCACAAATGCGACGGCACCCTACACGTTTACTTATAAAATCAACGATGGAACGCCCCAAACGGTGACAACTACGAGTGGAAACAGCGTGACGGTGGCAGCGCCGACGGGCACAGTGGGAGCGTTTGTGTATAGTTTGGTAAGTGTATCGGAAAGTTCGTCAACGGCTTGTAGTCAAACCCAAACGGGCAGCGCGACGGTAACGGTAAATCCTTTACCAACGGCCACGATTTCAGGCACAACGACGGTATGTCAAAACAGTCCATCGCCGAGCATCACCTTCACGGGAGCAAATGCAGCGGCACCCTATACGTTTAC
The DNA here is from genome assembly GCF_014195535.1 of Runella defluvii. Taxonomy (GTDB): domain Bacteria; phylum Bacteroidota; class Bacteroidia; order Cytophagales; family Spirosomataceae; genus Runella; species Runella defluvii. The sequence goes on from NZ_JACIBY010000016.1 coordinate 56,989, forward strand.
CTACAAAATCAACGACGGAGCACCCCAAACGGTAACGACCACAAGTGGCAACAGCGTGACAGTGGCAGTGCCGACGGGAACAGCGGGGGCGTTTGTGTATAGTTTGGTAAGTGTCTCGGAAGGTTCATCAACGGCTTGTAGTCAGACGCAAACGGGTAGCGTGACGGTAACGGTAAATCCTTTGCCAACGGCCACGATTTCAGGCACGACGACGGTGTGTAGAAATAGTTCTTCGCCCAATATCACCTTCACGGGAGCAAATGCAACGGCGCCATACACCTTCACCTACAAAATCAACGATGGAGCGCCCCAAACGGTGACAACCACGAGTGGAAACAGCGTGACGGTGGCAGTTCCGACGGGTACAGTGGGAGCGTTTGTGTATAGTTTGGTGAGTGTCTCAGAAAGTTCGTCAACGGCTTGTAGTCAAACGCAAACGGGCAGCGCAACGGTGACGGTAAACCCTCTTCCCACAGCTACGATTTCAGGCACGACGACGGTGTGTAGAAACAATCCATCACCTAGCATCACTTTCACGGGCGCGAATGCAACGGCACCTTACACGTTTACTTACAAAATCAACGATGGCCCAGCCAAAACGGTGACAACCACGAGTGGCAACAGCACGACGGTAGCAGCGCCGACGGGCACGGCAGGCACGTTTGTGTATAGTTTGATAAGTGTCTCGGAAAGCTCTTCAACGGCTTGTAGTCAGACGCAAACGGGTAGCGTGACGGTAACGGTAAATCCTTTACCAACGGCCACGATTTCAGGCACAACGACGGTATGTCAAAACAGTGCTTCACCTATGATAACGTTCACGGGAGCAAATGCGACAGCACCCTACACGTTTACTTATAAAATCAACGATGGTTCAACACAAACGGTGACAACCACGAGTGGCAACAGCGTGACGGTGGCAGCGCCGACGGGAACAGTGGGAGCGTTTGTGTATAGTTTGGTGAGTGTCTCAGAAAGTTCGTCAACGGCTTGTAGTCAAACCCAAAGCGGCAACGCAACGGTGATGGTGCAAGGCAAACCCACGATTACGCTGACTACACTGCAACAAACCTTGAACGAAGGTAATTCACAAACTTTCTGTGATACGGATGCCAATTCTGAAAATGGTTTACAGTTTACGGTTACGGGTTCTTGCGTAGTGGGCAGTCCCGTTTGGCGTAGCCAAGTTGGCAACAGCGCATGGAGTAACTGGTCACCCAGTCCACCAGTTTCCCAATTCTCCAATAACCAACCCCACCGCTACCAAGCAGCTTGCGATGGGAGTTGTCCCGTGACTTATACGTCACCGATTGAATTGACAATCAATTACCGTGCTTCGATTCCTCAGAACGTATCAATGATTGCCGACGGAGCAGTGGTAAATGCAGGTGAAACCAAAGAAGTGTGCAATATCGAAGGAAATACGATAACATTTAATGTGACTTGTGCTTCGGGAGAAATGCTGCTTTATTCAGTAGATGGGGGCGATTACAGCAGTGTTGTTCCAGCGCAGTTAGTGGATGGACAGTACCATAATTATCGTGTACGTTGTCGCAAGTCGGACGGAACGTCTTCGTGCGTGGAGACGGAATCGGGGGTGATGAGGTTGCGAATTACGGGTTCGTTGGCGGCTCCCTTAGCGAGCCTGAACGTAACGAGTGGTTGCGGTAGCCCCGTGGCGTTTAGCGGCACGGCCAATTGCGGAGCGCTGACAACAATATGGTACAATGCGAGTACGAATGTGGCTTTACCTACCTTGCCAAGCCAAACGCCGACGGAGACTAGTTCGTATTATGCACGTTGCCAAGCGGGTGGAGGTTGTTTGAGTGAGAAGAGTAATGTGGTTACCTACACGGTGCTCTCCGTTGGTGTGGCTCCCGCGATTACTGTTTCCCAAGAAATTGTTTGCACAGGTACAACGGTGAGAATATCAGCCAACTGCCCCGCAGGCAGTACCACGTTCTGGAACACGGGTGTCACTGCGCCAAGTTTTGAGGTCGCTTTCAACAACGTGACGAAGCAAACGTATTGGGCGAAATGCCTCTTTGAAGGCGGTTGTCAGAGCTCGGAAAGTATTCGCAAGGATATTTATTGGAATGCGTTTGTGGTGAGTTTGATAAACATTGGTCAAAGCAAATCAGCGGTGAAGACCAACGACCCAAGTCTATGGAGGAGTCAATTCATCACGCGAGACGGTGGTGCTGATTTGGAGCAAAGCACACAGACGAATCCGACGTTGTATTACGTGGAAAATGCGAACAAGACGGCCCCTCGTTATTGGACGATTAACGTGGATGCGTGTGCATTGGGGACGAATGGTTCGTTGACGTTTGACCTACTGGCGACGCCCGAGACGGGCGTACCACAGTCGTTCAACACCCACGAAAACAATGCCCCCTACTTTATGTATGCCAACCGCGAAGGTTGGACAGAATTGTACGCTCAGAATCATCCCGCGTACGGTTTTTACCAAGACAACGGCTTGGGCGGTAATGTATATGACGCAGGATTACCAAAAGGTTTGTATAAGTTAGGTATTCGCTACTGGGATCAAAAGGGCTGGGGTAGTGTTTATCCCTCAACGCGCAAGCCGCAAGGCAACGTGTTGGCTTATCAAGAGTATTGGTTCAGAATCCAATCGCGAGATGGGGTAGGTGTAGGAGCAGCGAGGACAGCGGATAGCGGTCAGCAGTCAGGAGTCAGCGAAGGGGTAAATGACAAAGAGCAAGGAGAAAACAAAGGGCAAGGGGCAAGGGGCGAAGGGGCGGATAACGGAAAACAGCTAACGGATAACGGCGCTTTCGCCACGGTTCTCCCGAACCCCGTCACCAGCATTCTTCGCTTGCAAGTACAAGACAGCAAAGGGCAAGAGGTACAAGCGGAACTTTTGGACGCTACGGGGCGGCGGGTATTGCGTCGGACGTTTGTAGCGGAAACCCCAAGCCATTTGGAAGAATACGAAATAAGCGATTTGCCCAATGGCGCTTATTTCCTCCATGTGCGTTCTGAGTTAAAACAACAGGTACTTAAAGTAGTGAAAATAAAGTAAGTACAATTTCTGTATTTTTGAAAAGGGCAAGACGGCATCGTTCTTGCCCTTTTTTGTTGTATTTTTAGGGGATTTTTGAGCAAATACAACTGGGGTCAGAGGTTAAAATTACGGAATGAAAGGCTTATTTTTTTGTTATTTATTCTTGATTGGGGTGTGGGCAAATGCCCAAGAAGTGTTTCTTGACCCCAAAAAAGACGAAATAGATGCCAGTTCTCGTGTCGGGATTGTAGAAGATAAGTTGTCGAGCTGGTCGTTTGAACAAATCCAAGAACGTTTATTTGTCCAAAATAAGAGTAAGCATATTTTAATTCCTTTTTCTAATCATACTTTTTGGATAAAATGTAAGTTGAAAAATGCGACGGCTGAACCGCAAAAGTGGGTTGTACGATGGGAAAACCCGTTGACTGAACGCATTGATTTTTACGTTCAAGCAACCCCGAATGGCAGGTTTGCCCGTTTTGAAAAAGGAAGTTTTCGAGAAAAACATCACAGTTATATCTTTGAAAATACGCCTTCGCTCACGCTTTCTTTTGCACCGCATCAAACCCAGACACTTTACCTCAAAGTAGTTAATAAACGGGGTATTTTTTCACGCCTTGTGCTTTTGCCCACCGATGCCCTCGAACGCACCAAATACAGTTCCATTCAACGCTGGAGCATACTCGATGGAAGCCTGTTAATTCGGCTTATTTACACCTTTATTTTGGCCTTGTTTGTCATTAAAGACCTGTCGTTTAAGCGTTATTCGGCTTTTATTTTTATTCGTACGTTTTCTTTTTGGGGCATGATAGGCGTGCTTGGTGGGTGGCTGACAACCCAGCCTTACTGGGCCACCATTGCCAACAACGTTGTCATATTTCTGTCTCCCATTGGCTACACGTTTGCCATTCGCTCGGTGGTCGATATTCGTTCGTTTCCGTCGTACGTGGTCTATCTTCTTCGCGTTGTTTTGGGCTTAACGGTGCTGTTTGCTTTGTTGATTTTACTTGATTATCAGTGGTATTGGCTAAAAGGAGCGGTGTTTTTAAACCTGGGCACCCAGTATGTGTTGTTGGGCATTATTGCCGTGGCGTGTTATCGCCGTTTCCGAATCAATTGGTCGTACGGAGTGCCACTTTTACTCGGCGTGGCGAGCTATTCGCTCGTTCTGACGCGTTTATTGGGGGGATTACAATGGGCGGGACTTTTTGAGGTAGCATTGTTATTTTTTGTCCTAGAATTGTTGTTTTTTGGGCTTTATCTTGGACGAATTATTCGGACGTACGAAGAAGAACAGCTTACCATTAAAAAAGAGTTGTACTTCAAAAAAATCCAAACCAATCAGCTCCAAGAACTTGATGAGCTTAAAACCAATTTTTTTGTCAATATCTCGCATGAACTTCGTACCCCATTGACCCTCATTGGTGGATATATGGAAGACTTGCGGCGTCAAAGCCCTCAAAATCAGGTGTATGAAATTGTGAGTCGCAATGCTCAGCGCCTTCTTGTGCTTATCAATCAACTGCTCGATTTGAGCAAACTTGAAGCGGGACAGCTACAGGTTACGCTCAGGCCACTACGGTTAGATACGTACCTAAAAACGCTCTTCAGTGCTTACCAGTCGTTGGCCGAAAGCAAGAAAATTAGATTTACATTTCACCAAAGTCAGGAGGAGGTTGTGGGGGAAGTGGACCAAGATAAACTGGAGAAAATTGTCACAAACCTGCTTTCCAATGCCTTTAAATTTACCGATGCTGGGAAAAAAGTAGAAGTAAGTGTGGATTATGCGGTGTCGAATAATCGCTTGATTGTTAGTGTGAAAGACGAAGGTGTGGGGATTCCCAATGATAAATTAGCGCAAATTTTTAATCGCTTTTACCAAGTGGAGCGCCCAAATCACGCCAAATACGAAGGGACGGGCGTTGGGCTGGCGTTGGTAAAAGAGTTGGTCAATGCCCTCAACGGAACCATACAAGTGCAAAGTAAAGAAGGAGAAGGCTCTACGTTTAGGATTGAACTTCCCGTTACGTATAGGGATGATGTTTCTATCGAGGGAGAGTATCCACCATCGCCGTTGGAGTGGCCTAGTGTTGAAAATAAAATAGAAAAAACAAGCCTCAAGCATGACGTAGATTTGCGGCTGTTGGTGGTGGATGACAACGCCGATATTCGTCAGTACATTCGGTCGATTTTTGCGAAAGATTATTGGGTTGTGGAGGCTGAAAACGGAAAAATTGGCATCGAAAAAGCCCTTGAAATGACCCCAGACATCATTATCAGCGATTTGATGATGCCCGAAATGGACGGCTTTGAATTTTGTAAACGACTTAAATCAGACGAAAAAACGAGCCATATTCCCATCATTATGCTATCGGCCAAGGCCAATCCCGAAAGTAGAATTGAAAGCTGGGAATTAGGCGCCGACGATTACTTGTTGAAGCCCTTTCAATCGGAAGAAGTGCGGGTGCGGGTTCAAACGTTATTGGAAAAACAAGCCCGCCTGAGAACGTATTTTAGCGCGGCGGTTGGCACAGAGAAGCCTGTAACGGAAACCGAAGAAGCCTCAAAGGAACGAGGTTTTTTACGTAAACTCTACGCGCTTGTAGAACAACGGATGAGCGATTCCGAGTTTACGGCCGAGCTTTGTGCCAAAGAAATGGGAATGAGTCAAAGTCAGTTGCTCAGAAAATTGAAGGCGCTCACCAACCAGACCATCAACGAATACATTCGAGATTTTCGTTTGCAGCGGGCAGCAGATTTATTATCTCAAAATGAGGCAACAATTTCGGAAATAGTCTATGAAGTAGGGTTTACGAATCTGTCTTATTTTACCAAAATGTTTAAAGAAAAATACGGAAAACTTCCCAGTGAGTTTTCGACGCAGGAAGAGTAAATTAGAGGGCCATTTTAGGGGCTTTATGAAGAAAAAAAAACATTTTTAGCCCCTTTAAAGCCAAATGCTGAATATGTGTTAATAAATGCTGAATATATGTTAAGCCTGTTTTGAGATAGTCATTTATCTTTACTGGCAAATTAAAACACATGAAAAACTTTATATACAAAAGCACCATTTTTGGATGGATAGTGCCCTTCATTTTGGGATTAGGAAGCGTGGTTGCGTCTCCTGTAAAAGCATCAAAAGTTAATACGCCGCCTACCATTACGGCCAAAACCATTTCGGTACCTGGAGGAAGTGGGGGAATTGAAAAAGAGATTGCCACGGCACTCGATGGCGAATCGGACAATTTGGAAATAACGGCTTCTAACCTACCTGCTAATATAACCCTGACCAACATTGAGAATTCGGATGGAACGGTCACGGCACTCGTGAGTGTGGGCTGTTATGTGTCTGCGGGGTCGTATAGCGTAACGCTTACCGTCAAAGACCCCGAAGGTGCATCGGCTACCGATGTGTTGACCATCAATGTCACCGCCAACACCATGCCCGTATTAGCCTACGCCGCCACGGCATCGGTCAATGGCGGAGGAAGCCTCACGATTAATCCAACCGCTGGCCCGTCTGACAACTCAAATGATTTTACGGTAGGAGTTGATAACCAAGGGACGTTCACGGGCGATATTGCTGTGGACCCAGTTACGGGCGTGATTACCATTACGAATGCAGCTCCCGTAGGTACGCACCAAATCACGATGAAAATTTCTGAAGCCTGCGAATTTGAAGAAACCGCTACGTTTGAATTGACCGTTACCAATACCAAACCCACCATTTTAGGGGCAACAATTAGCCGCCAACAGGGGACTTTGACGGGACTCAATGCGACCATTGCAACTGTTAATGACGTTGAAACAGCAGCGGGAAGCCTCAGCGTGACCGCAACAACACCGCTTCCTTCTGGGATAAGTATTTCAGGGATTACCAATGTGAATGGGACGATCAATGCCAATGTGCGGGCAAGTTGTTTTGCGGCAATTGGGAATAATACGGTCGAATTAAAGGTGACAGATGAAAATGGAGGAACCGCAACGGCCAATTTGATCGTGAATGTGACTGCAAATTCGCTTCCCACCATTACTTATGGTAATCAAACGGTCAATATGATGGGTGGACTGACTGTTAATCCTGCATCAGGCCCTTCGGACAATGGGGAGTTTGGTGCTATTACAATCACGGATGTAGATGGCTATACGGGCGATATCGACGTTGATTCAAATACAGGAGAAATATCCATCAGCAATGCTGCTCCTTTGGGAACGCATACCATTACGGTAAGAATTATGGATAACTGTGAAGTAACCAATACAACGACGTTTACCTTGACCGTTACCAACACCAATCCGACCATTAAAGGGACAGTAATCAGCCGCCAACAAGGTAGTGCGGAAACGGTATCGACGATTGCCAACGTAGATGATACAGAGACGGCAAAAGGAAGCTTGACCGTAACGGCTACGACCGTTCCAACGGGTATTTCGGTGTCGAATATTACCAATACCAATGGCGTTATGAGTGCGATGGTGTCGGCGGGGTGTTATACCAATAGTGGAGAAAATACGGTGGTTTTGACCGTAAAAGATGGGAATGGAGGAACCGCAACGGCCAATTTGATTGTGAATGTGACGGCAAATTCGCTTCCAACCCTGAGTTACGCTAACAGCACAGTCAGTGTCGCAGGTGCAACAACGATTAACCCCGCTACTGGCCCTGCCGACAATGGCAGCTACGGAGGGCTAACGATTGAAGACAAAGGTACTTTTACGGGAGACATCTCCATTGACCCTACTACTGCGGTGCTTTCAGTGAGTAATGCCGCTCCTCTGGGCGTACACACCATTACGGTGAAAATATACGACAACTGCGAAGAATATACTGAAACAAGTTTTACTTTGACGGTCGAAGGCTGTACGTCCACCCTAACGGCAGGGGCGGTAACCAATCCAACGACCTGCACAAGTCCAGTGGGAAGCATTGCTTTTACGACCAATTTGGCCAATGGTGATTATACGTTAAACTTTACGTCAAGTGCGGGAGCAACCACAAGTCCCCAACCTGTGAAAGTGGCGGGCGGCGCTTTTTCACTAGGAGGATTATTGGCGGGTACGTACAGTAACTTTTCGATTACCTCATTGGGGTGTACAGCTTCGGCTATGTCATCTAAGGTCATTACGGCCAAAATCCCTCCTACGGCTACCTTAGCGGGTGGGAGTGAAGTTTGCCAACAAAGTTCGGCGCCCGTACTGACCTTTACCGCCAGCAATGGTAGCGCACCTTATCGTTTTGGTTATCGCATCAATGGTGGAAGTGTGTTGTATCTTGAGAGCACGAGTGCCGTAGCCACACTCGCTCCTTCTACGCAGGTGGCAGGAGTCTTTACATACACATTAGAATCGGTCTCGGACGGAAACGGATGCAGTCAATCGCAAAGTGGTAGTGCAAAACTGACGGTCAATTACCGCGCTTCTGTTCCCCAAAATGTGTCTTTGTCAGTAGATGGCGTCAATGTGGCGGTGGGTGAAATCAAAGAAGTATGTAGCCTGTCGAGTGGAACTCCGTTGACATTTAATGCAACCTGTGCCGTGGGAGAAATAGTGCTTCATTCGGTGGATGGGGGGGAATATAGTGCGGGTATTCCCGTAGCCCTGGTTGACAATCAGTTTCACAATTACCGCGTGCGTTGCCGAAAATCCGACGGAACACCTTCCTGTATAGAGAGCGAATCGGGTGTTATGCGTCTAAAATTAGTAGCCATCCCTTCGGCTCCTACGGTCAGCTTGTCGCCAGAACGGAGCTGTAATCCTGCTGCAAGTTTTAGCGGTCAATCGACCTGTGGAAGTTTAAGAACGATTTGGTACAATGCCACCACCAATGTGGCATTGCCGAGTTTACCAAGCACCGTTCCTACTGCAACGACGTCTTACTACGCCCGTTGTCAGACGGATAATGGTTGCGTGAGCGAAAAGAGCAACGTCGTGACGTTTACGCTCATTCCCACGCACATAGTCCCCGTGATTAGTGCGAGTCAGGAGATTGTATGTACAGGAACGACGGTGAAAGTGTCGGCCAACTGCCCCGCAGGAAGCACCACATTTTGGAACACAGGCGTAACCACGCCAAGCTTTGAGGTGTCGTTCAACAACATCACCAAACAAACCTACTGGGCGAAGTGCCTTTTTGAGGGCGGTTGCCAAAGTTTAGAGAGTATTCACAAAAATGTATATTGGGATGCATTTGTGGTAACCTTAATCAACGTAGGTCAAAGCAAGTCGGCAACAAAGTCAACAAACAACCGCAGCGAGTGGGAATTGCAGTTTTTAACCCGCGACGGTGGCCCCGACTTGGTAGCAAGTGCGCAGCAAAACCCAACTTTATATTTTGTCGAAAATCCTAACAAAACGGCGCCACGTTATTGGACAGTCAACGCCGATGCTTGTGCATTAGGTACGGAAGGTTCTTTGACTTTTGACCTGTCAACGACACCCGAAACAGGCGTGATTCAGTCGTATAACACCCACGAAAATACAGCACCATTTTTTATGTATGCCAACCGCGAGGGCTGGACGGAATTGTATTCCCCCAACCACCCTGCTTTCGGTTTTTACCTAGATAATGGGGCAGGAGGCAATGTCTATGATGCAGGTTTGCCTAAAGGACTGTATAAATTGAGCGTTCGCTACTGGGATCAAAAAGGGCTTGGCCTTTACCCCGCAACGCGCAAACCGCAAGGCAACGTGCTTGCCTACCACGAATACTGGTTTAGAATCCAGTCGAAAGATGGGGTAGGAGTAGGAGCAGCGAGAACAGCGGAGAGCAGTGGGCAAGGGGCAAATGGCAAAGGGCAAGAGGCAATAGGTAAATGGCAAGAGGCAAATGGCAAAGGGCAGGGGTCGGATAACGAACAACAGCTAACCGATAACGGGTCTTTTGCTTCGGTCATGCCCAACCCTGTCACCAATGTTCTTCGCCTGAAGGTGCAAAACAGAAAGGGGCAAGTGGTGCAAACTACGTTGACGGATGCAACAGGTCGGGAAGTTTTACGCCGCCAATTTGTGCCTGAAACCAACACGCATCAAGAAGAGTTTGGCGTCAGCGAATTGCCAACGGGTATGTATTTCATGAAGGTGACCACGCCTGAAAAAAGTGCATTGTTGAAAGTAGTGAAATTGTAGTGCACTTAGCGTATAACAAGGCCCTCGACTAACTTGTCGAGGGCTTTTTTTTGCCTTGTGGATTAATGGCTAAGTAACCAATTTAAGTAGTATTTTATTGAAAAAGTAGAATAAGGTACCAAAATGATAAATAATTTTGTAGTAATGGTATTTGATTTTGTTTTCTTAGACTAAAATGTTGTTATTGTTCTTGGTTTCATGAAAAACTATACATAAACAACTTAACCAGTCTTGTATGAAGCATATTTCCTTCCAAAAAATGCAAGCTTTCTTGCCTAAACTGTTTTTTTTAGCCCTTTTTACTTGTATGTCTTGGGCTACACAAGCTCAAAATGAAATACAAACGGCTACTCAGTATCTCACTGAAAATGCTACAAAACACAAGCTATTAAAGCAAGATATTGACAGAATGACCGTGTCGAGTGCCTATTTATCGCCTACGACTGGTTGGTATCATATCTATTTTAACCAAACCTTTGAATCGGTTGAGGTTTATAATAGTTTGTTGAGTTTGGTTGTTAAGGATGGACAAGTCCAACACACGACGGGCAGTTTTGTTCCTAACATAGAAGCATTGGTTAACCAAGCTCCAATTTCAGTATCTCCGATACAAGCGTTGCAAAAGGCTGCCCTAGAGGCCAATTTACCCATAAATACCCCAATCCAAATCAGAGAAATTAGTAATACGCCACTTGCTGATGGTACGTCAGGGAAAATAGTCTATCAAGCTGCAAGTATTTCAGATGAGAACATTGTCGTAAAAAAATACTGGTTTCCTTACGAAGTACTTGAAGATGGAAAGCCACATGTAAAGGTAGCGTTAACGTGGAATGTGCAGTTTTTGACCAAAGACCAGCAAAATGGTTGGAGCATGCACATTGATGCGCACACGGGCGAAACCATACGTAAAGTAGATGAAGTGATTCACTGTAGTTTTGGGATGGTACATCGGTCGGGTGCTCCTCACGATTGTTCTTTAGAACACGGATCCTCTGTAGGAACTAATGCTGTTCTTACTCCCAAAGCAACACTGGCACCTGATAATACCTATAATGTTTTTGATTACCCATTAGAGGCTCCTACTTTTGGAAGCCGTAGCCTTGTAGCTTCTCCATACGACAAGTTTGTGCCCTTAGGAACTGGCCCTGGCGCAACCAATGGGTGGCATTTTGATGGAACTACAAGTTATACAACAACCAGAGGGAATAACGTTTGGGCGCAAGAGGATGCTAACAATAATAACGGTACTGGATATAGCCCCACATCATCTACATTAGATTTTAACTATCCTTATACACAAGGACTAAGTACAGCAGCCGCTAACAGAGATGCCGCTATCACCAATTTATTTTATTGGAATAACCTTATTCACGATGTTCTGTGGAAATATGGTTTTGACGAACCTAGTGGTAACTTTCAAAATACCAACCAAGGGCGAGGTGGGAACGGAAATGATTATGTTTTTGCCGATGCGCAAGATGGAGGTGGAACCAATAATGCCAATTTCTTTACGCCAATCGATGGACTTAATGGCCGAATGCAGATGTACCTGTGGACTAATTCGGGAAGTTATCAGCCAGATGGCGATTTTGATAACGGAATCATTGCTCACGAGTATGGGCACGGTTGGTCAACTCGTCTTACAGGAGGACCCAATAATTCGTCCTGCCTTCGAAATGCAGAGCAAGGAGGAGAAGGTTGGAGCGATTATTTAATGTTGATGCTGACGACCGACTGGGCATCACTAACACCGACTGAAGCAAGCGGAAACATTCCTCGGGGTGTTGGTACCTACGCTATTAAACAAGCTACAAACGGAGGAGGTATTCGCCCTTATCGATATGCTTATTTTAACCAAAATACCAATACAGTCAACAGTGCTGTGACCTACGCAGGCGTGGGTAATACCGCCACATTTTCTTTGCCTCACGGTATTGGTTCGATTTGGGCCACCATGCTTTGGGATATGACGTGGGAGATTATCCTCCAAGATGCTCAAATAGTGAACAATATTTACTCGACGCCATCCAATGTAATGGATATGAAAGGGAATATTGCTGCGCTTAAATTGGTAAATGAAGGGTTGCGTTTACAGCCTTGTAGTCCTAGTTTTGTACAAGCGCGTGATGCTATTTTGGCTGCCGATGGGCTATTGTTTGGCGGGCGTTACCGCTGTGCGATCGGAAGAGCATTTGCACGCCGTGGCTTAGGTGCCTTGGCTTCTACGGGGGTATCGACCAACGACCGAATTGTAACTGAAGATTTTACTCCAATCTCTGGAGCATCACTAAACTCCCCCGTTGCACTTACTGTTTGTTCTAATCAGCCTTTTAATTATACAGCAACTACACCTACAAGTGGAACAACTTTTAGCTGGACGCGTGATGCCGTATCTGGTATTAGTAATACCGCAGGGTCGGGGAACTCTGCAGCTGTAAGTGAAACTTTGGTCAATACCTCTTCTTTGCCTGTAACCGTCAAATACCGTTTTACATTAAACCCAGCTACCTGCCCAGGCAATGTTATTACCCAAGATGTAAATGTGATAGTGACTCCTACTGTGGCAGCAACGGTACCAGCTTACAGTGTTTGTCAAAATACCGCTGTTCCATCAGGGGAGGGACTGGTTTCTCCTGCTGTATTGGTTAATTCTGTTAGTGGACTTCTTTCTATAACTGATACCTATGTAAGAGGAAGGAATGACAATACCACCGTATATACTGCTGAGCCTGGGTCGCAGTCTCACTATAAAACAATCACTTTTGTAGCACCCAATACTGAGGCTGTTACTTTTGAGGTTACCTATGCTGGGGTTTATAATAGTGATACGTATCTTTCATTATACGAAAGCTCCTTTAATCCAGCAGCACCCGCTACCAATTTTTTACGTGGAGATGATGATATCGACTATTCTGGAGGAAATTATCGGTCACAATTTACGCATACCCTCACTGCTGGAACCACCTACGTTTTAGTAGTTGCCTCATATTACAATTTAGATCCAGGACTATTTATATTACAGTCCACTCCTGCTGTATTTTCAACAGGGCCTACGCAATGGTACTTAAACGCCTCAGGGGGAGCGCCATTGGCAACAGGAAATGTTTTTAATCCAGTAGGTGTGTCGGGTTCTGGAATTGCCAACACAGCGAGCGCGGGCGTCACAACTTTTTATGCGGCGAGTCCATTGTTGTCAGAATGTCGAACACCAGTAACGTTTACGATTACTCCAACGCACAGCATAACGCTCACGTCAGTCGCTTCAACAGAAACCCAAACGGTATGTACCAATACAGCTATTACTCCCATTACGTATTCGTTGGGAGGTGGTGCGACAAATGCCACCGTAACTGGTTTACCTAACGGCGTCACATATTCAGTAAATGCGGGTGTATTGACTATAAGTGGCTCACCTACCACGGTAGTAGGCAGTCCATTTAATTATAATATTACTACCACGGGCAATGCGTGTACGGTAGCTACTGAGTCGGGGACTATTGCAGTGAACACAACGCATAGCATAACGCTCACGTCAGTAGCTTCAACAGAAACCCAAACAGTCTGTACCAATACGGCTATTACTTCCATTACATATTCGTTGGGAGGTGGCGCGACAAATGCCACGGTCACTGGTTTACCTAGCGGCGTCACATATTCAGTAAATGCGGGTGTATTGACCATAAGTGGCTCGCCTACCACGGCAGCAGGTAGCCCATTTAATTATAACATCACCACTTCAGGTAGTTCCTGTACAGCAGCCACAGAGTCGGGAACTATCACAGTTAACTTAGTGCACAGCATAACGTTAACATCAGTCGCTTCAACAAAAACCCAAGCAGTTTGTGTTAATACAGCTATTACTCCCATTACGTATTCGTTGGGAGGTGGCGCGACAAACGCCACGGTCACTGGTTTACCTAGCGGCGTCACATATTTAGTAAATGCGGGTGTATTGACGATAAGTGGCTCACCTACCACGGCAGTAGGCAGTCCATTAAACTATAATATTACTACCACAGGCAATACGTGTACGGTAGCTACTGAGTCGGGGACGATTACGGTTGGAAACGCTCAAACAATTACCCTTACCTCTCCTAGCGCGACGGAGGCTCAGACGCTATGCGTCAATACGGCCATTACCTCAATCGTATATACACTCGGGGGGGGAGCTACGGGGGCGACAGTTGTCGGCTTGCCGTCAGGTGTGACAAGCACTGTCAATGCGGGAGTACTTACAATTAGTGGTTCGCCTACTACGGCTACTGGTAGCCCATTTGGCTACACTATTACAACTACTGGTAGTGTTTGTACACCTACGACCAAAACGGGTACATTGACAGTAAATGCGGCCCATAGCATCGTATTAACTTCTTCTCCAACGACAGAAACGCAGATTGCTTGTATCAATTCTGCCATTGTTCCGATAACGTATGTCTTGAGTGGAGGTGCAACAGGCGCTACAGTGACAGGACTGCCAACAGGTGTTACGAGTGCAATCAACGGAGGGATTCTTACAATTTCGGGTGCGCCTACGACAATTGCAGGTAACCCATTTAGCTATTCTATCACTACCACGGGGAATGCTTGCGCAACGGCTAATGAATCGGGCACTATTACTGTTCAGACTAAGCCAGTATTAACGCTCTCAGTACTTCAACAAACCTTAAACGAAGGCAATAGCCAAATACTCTGTGACATAGATGCGAATCCTGTGAATAGTTTACAGTTTAACGTTTCGGGTACTTGTGGTTCGGGGTCGCCTGTTTGGCGTGTTCAAGTAGGTAGTGGCGCATGGAGTGCTTGGTCGGCGACAGTACCAGTTTCCCAATCATCCAATAACCAACCCCACCGCTACCAAGCAGCATGTGATGCTAATTGCCCAACGACTTATACTGGTGCAATTGAGTTGCAGATTAATTACCGTTCGTCGGTACCACAGGCCGTATCTATGGCGGCGGATGGTGTGACCGTTGCTGTTGGTGAGACAAAAGATATCTGTAATGTAGAAGGAAATGAACTGACATTTAATGCCACATGCGCCGCAGGGGAGGTTTTAATTTACTCAGTCGATGGGGGTGAGTATGGTACAACTGTACCAACCCAATTGGTGGATGGCCAATACCACAATTACCGTGTACGTTGCCGCAAATCAGATGGAACAAGTTCGTGCGTAGAAACGGAGTCGGGAGTAATGAGACTACGGTTAATTATGAATTCAATGACCCCTGTAGTTAGTTTGAATGTGACGAGTGGTTGTGGGAACTCAGTAGCATTTACAGGTACTACAAACTGCGGAGCAATGACCTCTATCTGGTACAATGCAACGACGAATACAGCATTACCTAACCTTCCTTCCCAAACGCCAAGTGAAACAGCATCCTACTATGTTCGCTGCCAAGCTGAAGGTGGTTGTTTGAGCGGGAAAAGTAATGTAGTAACTTATACGGTATCGCCTGTCAATACTCCGCCAGTAGTCATGGTGAGCTCGGATGTAGCATGTACAGGAACAGAAGTGACGATATCAACTAACTGCCCTGCAGGAACCAGTGCACTTTGGAATACGGGTGTTACAGAGCCGAGCTTTAAAGTAGCGTTTGCCAATATAACCAAACAAAGTTATTCTGTTCGATGTGTAGCATCGAATGGTTGCCAAAGTGGTGTGAGTGCGACCAAAGATGTTTATTGGAAAGCTTATGTTGTGACGTTAATTAATATCGGGGAATCAAAATCATCGGTGAAAACCAACGACCGTGCTGCTTGGGTTAACCAGTTTATCACACGAGATGGTGGCCCTGAGTTGGAACAAAGCACCCAACAAAATCCGACGCTATTTTTTACAGAAAATGTTAACAAGATAGCTCCCCGTTATTGGACAATCAATGTAGATGCTTGTGCCTTGGGAACAGATGGTTCGTTAACGTTTGATATGCTGGCTACCCCTGAGACGGGCCTTCCACGCTCCTTCAATACGCATGAGAACAATGCTCCGTACTTTATGTACGCTAACCGCGAGGGTTGGACAGAATTATACGCGCAAAACCACCCAGCCTACGGTTTCTACGAAAGCAATGGCGCAGGAGGTAACGTGTACGATGCAGGGTTGCCCAAAGGTTTATATAAATTGGGTGTTCGCTACTGGGATCAAAAAGGTTGGGGTAGTATTTATCCATCGACTCGTAAACCTCAAGGCAATGTTCTTGCCTACCAAGAGTACTGGTTTAGAATCCAGTCGAAAGATGGGGTAGGAGTAGGAGCAGCGAGAACAGCGGAGAGCGGTGGGCAAGGGGCAAATGGCAAAGGGCAAGAGGCAATAGGTAAATGGCAAGAGGCAAACGGCAAAGGGCAAGGGTCGAATAACGAACAACAGATAACCGATAACGGGTCTTTTGCTTCGGTCATGCCCAACCCCGTCACCAATGTTCTTCGCCTGAACGTGCAAAACAGCAAGGGGCAAGTGGTACAAACTACGTTGTTGGATGCTGCGGGCCGTCAGGTGTTAGGTCGGAGGTTTGAACCCGATACCAACACGCATCAAGAAGAGTTTGGCGTCAGCGAATTGCCAACGGGTATGTATTTCATGAAGGTGACCACGCCTGAAAAAAGTGCATTGTTGAAAGTAGTGAAATTGTAGTGCTCTTAGCGTATAACAAGGCCCTCGACTAACTTGTCGAGGGCTTTTTTTTGCCTTGTGGATTGACTTCTAGCTCCTTATTCACAGTCAATCGTGCCAAATTCACATTGAGCCATTGTTTGTTGAAAAATCGACAGATATTTGACCTATCAAAGGTCTTGCTATGAAAACAATGCGCTTATTTTGGTTTATTTTTCTTCTTGTTTCTCCGAGTCTTATTGCCCAAATCAATTGGGGAGAGTATTCACAAAGCTTTCCGCAGGGAGCGTTGGACAAACCAGAAACGGTGGCATTGATACTAACGATTCCTAAAACCAACAATTCGTTTTGGGTAACTCAGGAAAATAGTCCGCATTTTCTGTCCCTAGAAAAAGATTCTTCGTTCCGAAAAATTCGTGCTTCCAATGTCGTCGCTCGTACGACGTTTGACGATTCAAAGGCTCATTTTTTCTTGCATGGCGTCAATAAAAACAACGTCCAAGAGTTCGAGTTTCGCGTCATGGAATACCCCAGTCAACAGTTACTTGTTTCGTGGCAAAATATCGCTCAGTTGACGGACGAGGCATTGATAAAAAGCTCTGCGCTTCCACAAATGGCCTATTTGGGTGGCTATAAGACATCGTTGGGCAATGCCCTAATCGTGGATGTTCGCAAGAAGGGGGCAAAGAAAATAGCAGCCACTAGCATCGTGGCGTGGGAGACGATACGGCCTGCGGCAACGGGTATTTTTACGTCCGAGAATCTGGATGTTTTTCTGCAAAAACTCCAATATCCATGGGCTCGCCCTACTTCAAAACATATAGTGAATTACTCGTTAGATAATCTTCAGTTACCTGCCAACAATGCTCATTTGATTTTTACCCTAAATGCGGAGATTTATACCAAAAATCAAGTCCAATACCAGCTCATGCACAACGACAGAATTGTTCGGCCGTGGCGCGACAACGAATACGACAACAGTTTTATCTGGCTCAAAGATTTTTCGTCAGGGCGGTATAAAATTCAGATTCGCTACGCCGTTCAACCCCAACACGTTACTGAATACGCTTTTGAAGTAGCTCCTCATTGGTACCAAACATGGTGGTTTAAAACCGTCATTGCAGGCATCGGCATGGTGGTGGTTGGATTGGGCGTTTTTATCTATTTGTTGATTCGTCAGCGGCGACGGACTCAACAAGAGATGGCCCACAAACAAAAACTCCAGTTGGAACTCAAGGCATTATATGCACAACTCAATCCTCATTTTATTTTCAATGCCCTCAGCTCCATTCAAGGACTTATCAACCACCAAAATTTAAAGGGGGCTAATGATTATTTGGCGGATTTTGCCCAACTACTGCGCGAAACGCTGACCCAAAGTAGCCAAGAAGAAACCTCACTTTTTCAAGAACTACAAACCATGGAAACCTACTTAAAATTGGAACAGCTACGGTTTGGGTTTCGCTATTCTATGGAAGTCGATACACAACTGGATGTATATGCAACCAGCTTACCTTCCTTACTTTGGCAACCCTTGGTCGAAAATGCCATCAAACACGGGATTTCGGTTTTGCAGGGAAAAGGGGTCATAAGCGTTCTATTTCAACAAAAAGGAGAGGCGTTGTGCTTAATAATTAGGGATAACGGGCAAGGTTTTGACACAAAAATACCAACAACGGGTTTTGGGTTAAAACTCACCAAAGAGCGAATCGCCCTGCTGAATCAACTCAACCATGCACAACCCATTTCGCTCACAATCGAAACTCCCGCCGATTTGGGCACGCAAGTGACCCTCACTTTTAACCACTGGTTTGTATGAAAGCAGTACTCATCGACGACGAGCCTCACAACTTGAGCAATTTAAAGTCGCTTCTGGCGACGTACTGCCCACAAATTGAGGTATGTGCAGTAGCCAAAAATGCCGAAGAGGGCAAAAAAGCCCTTTATAAATACCAACCTGATCTTCTTTTTCTGGATATTCAAATGCCCCAACAGGATGGTTTTGAACTGCTTCGTAGCCTTACCGAATACGATTTTGAGGTAATTTTTGTGACTGCTTACGACCAATATGCCATCAAAGCGATGCGTTTTTCGGCGGTGGATTACCTACTCAAACCCGTCGCGATTAGTGAATTACAGGTCGCCGTTGAACGAGCGATTAAACAACGTGAGTTAAAAATTCAGAACCAACAAATCGGGTATTTGATGAAATGGCTCACCTCTCAAGCCCAAAAAGAAGAGCTACAAATTGCACTTTCGACCTTGCAAGAAACCCGTTTTGTCAAAACCAGTGAAATCATTCGTTGCGAATCGTCCAACAATTACACCACGTTTTTTTTGAATGAAGGCACCACGTTGGTCGTTAGCAAACCCATTTACGAATACGACGACCTTCTGAGCAGTCATGGTTTTTTGCGCTGCCATCAGTCGCATTTGGTCAATAAATCCTTCATTAAAAGTTGGAAAAAAGAATACGGCGATTTTTTGCAACTCGCCGATGGTTCGCAAGTACCCGTGTCGCGTGGCAAAAAAGACACCATCAAGAGGGCGTTGAACCTCTGAGCATTCAAAAAAAATAGTTTCCCTTTTCTATCAAAAATTCCATTTACACTGATGAAAAACGTATCAGCTACCCTTGTCATGCTCTTTTGGAGCTATTTAACGCTTTTGGGACAAGCCGCTTCTCCTGTTCGGCTGTCGGAAACGTACGAGTTGGCAAACATTATTTTGGCCCTGACCGATTATGGAAAAACAGATCCTTGGGAGGTATCGCAGCAATCGGCCTATTACCAAGAAGTGCGCACGTATTTCGATGCCTATCGTCATCATCCTTTGTTGTCAAAAGTCAATTATTCGCGCCAACAATGGCAAAGCTACCTCAGTTTTCGCACTGATTCGTACGCTTTTACTTTCGATGAATCCAACCATCTTGTTCGCAAAATCGCCTTTTCGGCCAATTCGGGATTTAATCCTTTTGAAGAAAATTTGGCGCTGATTGAAGATTTTGTACAAACCACTCGTTTTCGTCAATTTTATACCAACCATATTCCTTATTACGAAGGGCTTGCTTCGGCTTATTTGGTTTCGCAGCGGTATCCCGAAATGCTTCAATTTTTAGAAAAAGAATTGGGAAAACAATCCACACTCAGCTCGTACGCGATTGTCATGTCGCCGTTGGTCGGACGGATGAACTGCCACCGAGTCGTCGAAGGTGTTGGCACCGATTTTATTACCCTTCCATCGTTTATTCTGACGGGCAAAACCCTCCAAACGGCGAGTCAGGAAGAAATTGCTTCGGGTACTCACATGTTGTTTACTGAGCTAGACCACGCGTTTGTCAATCCAATGACCGAATTGCACCAATCGTTGGTCAAAACCCACTTTTCAAACCAACGTTGGGATACAGGCAGCGGGTATGAAAAAGATAGCCTGGCTACGTTCAATGAATACATGACATGGGCAGTGTATAATTTGTACGTTCAGCACTATTTTCCGAGCGTTGCTAAGAAAGTCAGCCTCGACTGGGCTATGCAAAACGAGACGCGAGGGTTTTATGCTAGTAATTTGTTTAACAAAGAGTTAGAGGTAATGTATCAAAAGCGAAAAGCAGGACAAACCCTTCAAGATTTGTATCCTAATTTCATCAAACGTCTTGGGAAACTTCAAAATCATGTCCAAAAACCAGTCATCCAAAGCTCTAATTTATCCGACAAAAATCTTGCAGATACGGTTGCGAATTTTGTGGTGTATTTTTCTGAACCCATGATAAAAGCAGACTCATTCGACGTCATTATCGCGACCGAAAAAGACGGAAAAATATCCAAAGAGCGACAAGTAGAAGTGTCTAAAAAACAAGGGCTATCGTGGTCTAAAGACGGAAAAAGCGCCCAATTTACCCTTCATTTGGTTCATGGCTTGAATTATGTTTTCTTCAACGTTCCTTGGCAAACCAAGACCCCGCTTTGTGCCCAAACGAGAGTTCATTTGACTCCTTACAGTCAGCTAAAAACAACCGTAGCACCCCAATAATTAGCAAATCGACTACTTTTCTACCAGCGTAACAATGCTTTTTTCTTTGATTATCAATGAGTTTGAAGAAAGAGGTGTTGGGCTTAAGTCTTCGCTTTCGGAAGTCGTAAATGCCTCCCAACGGCTTCGTTTTTTGGAAGTTACGTTAGGTTGTATAGCGACTGGATTATCACTTGCATTGACAAGTACCGTTACCAATCGCCCATCGGTATTTTTGTAAGACGATGCGTACAACGCTTGGTTGGTTTGGCTTAACGTCACAGCCACGCGAACCGCTCCTGGACGGATAAATCGGCTGTAATTACCCAACGCCCACAGCATTTTGGAGGGCTGAAAATGGCCGTCAGTTTTGTTTTTTTCGATGTAAATCAAGCCATCTTTGTAATTGTAGGGCGAAATGGCCAGCCACCAGTGCCAGGCCGTCGCGTTGGCATGGGTCAGGTCGTTGTGAATCAATGTTGCTACGTACACCGCAGGACTGATGCCAAGGTCTTTTCCTGAGCCATTGATTTCGCCGCCGTTGTCTCCCAAAATGCAATATTCCGACATCCAGTAGCGTACCTTCTGCTGCTTGTTCAGTTCGGTAAGTACTTGTTTACGAACGTTGACCGCCTTGTCATAGGGCGAAGACGTAAAGTAACTATGCCCCGAAATAGCCCGCGTCAGTTGGGACAAATCGCCAAGATAATCGGGAGAGTTTTTGTCAAAAAATGCTTGAATTTGAGTGCCTTTGCCCGCCCGACCGTGCTCAGAATACAAAAACTCCAATTGACCTGCTTCCGCTACGTTGATTTGGGTTGATAATTTAGCATTTACCAAGGCTTTGTTTAAGGCACGACAAATACCCGCTATTTGCTGGTTATAAAAGGGTGTTCCTTCTTGGCCTCCATCGCTCCAATCCCACTGTGGTTCGTTGACAGGACTGATGTAGTTGAAACTTACGCCCGTTTTTGCTTGAATTCCTTTTAAGCTTTGGGCCATAAAATCGGCAAAATCGTTGTATCGTTCGGGGCTA
Organism: Runella defluvii; assembly: GCF_014195535.1. Taxonomy (GTDB): domain Bacteria; phylum Bacteroidota; class Bacteroidia; order Cytophagales; family Spirosomataceae; genus Runella; species Runella defluvii. Next base: position 78,799 of record NZ_JACIBY010000016.1, read on the forward strand.
AGGTTGGGGTTTTTATTGGTAGCGAAGCCTTTGCCATTGGTTGTAAATGAAACGGGAGGACTGTTGGGGAAAGCTAAAAAATAGGGCACGCCTCGTTGTTTGGCTGCTTCTAAAAACCAGCGTTGCCCCGCCTGTTTGTCCCAATCATAAGTACCGTCGGGCCGTAAAAAAGACTCCGCCCGCCGCCATTCGTCTTTAATTCCGCTGTTGGCGCCTTGTTCGGTCGTTCCAGCCCCAAGGTTGAAGCGCCAAAGCGAAAGCCCAATGCCTTTTGGCTGTCCGTTTGGTGACAATTCACGGCTAAATAGCAAATCGGCGATGGCATTGCGTTTGGCATTGGGCCACTGTCCCACAAACTGACACGACCACGCATCGGAGGCGCCAAAATGCTCGATGGTTTGGTACGTAACACTAGGATTTATGACGATTTGAACAGCCGAACCCAAGGGTTTTTCTTTTTGGCCATAACTTGTTAGCCAGCAAAACAGAGCAAGTACACACAGAATAGGTTTCATATCCCTATAAGTAGAAAGGGGTAAGTTTTTACCGCCAACCAGCGTTTGCAATCAAGTACTTCTCGCCATGCGTCTTTTTGAAGACGAAAAGAAAAACGTTACAACTTAAACTTGAAACGTCCTTTCTTAAAATGGAGTTGTTTGCCTTGCTTATTGACAAGATGAAGTTCAAACTTTCCTTTTAACGCCCCTGTTTCCGAGTCGTATTTTGTAATGTGTATCCAACTTTTGCCCACCGCAATAAAATCATCTACCACACTGACACTTTCTCCCTTGAGGATATGAGCTCCGTCGGGGTTGGTTTGGAAATGAAATAGCCTCGCTTTGGTGTCGAGAGAAGGCAAGCACGGATCTGGATTACCCAGGTCGTATTTGCCTTCTGCCAAAGGAATAACGAAAAAATCTAAATGTTGCTTTGCGTGACAATTTTTGGGGCATCCCGTTGGTTTAGGTGCGCGAGTCAAGTCAAACGGAATGTCGGTTGTGGCTCCAAATCCAAACCTTGGAAGTGAGCAATTCTTTATTTTTTCTTCGTTGACAACGCTCCCTTGTCCCATACCGTACCAACGTTTATTGTCTAATTTCCCCGAAATTGTGAATGAACGGTAGCAACCTGAACATACGAGGGCTAACAAAAGGCAGCAGTAGCTGACAAAGGAATTGAGTTTCATGTCTTATTGAAGCGTTAAATGGTTGGATTTGGCTAGAAAAGTACCAAAAACGCTTCATTATTGCTAGTAATATCCCTAAAAGTCAAAAAATTGAGTTTTGGTTTTTCATGGAAAGAAATAAGCGAAGTGAGCGTTTTCAATCTAGTTGAGTATGCACCTGCTTTTGCTTCCTTTTTAAGGAAATCTGTTCACAATATGTTTCAAAAACCCCTCACACCCTTTTTTAAAAAGAGTTTTTATTGGCTATTTTTTGCCATTTCCTTGAGTCAATGGAATGTTTTTGCCCAAACATCCTACACTACTGATGCCAAAACACTGGCCAAAGGGCAGCAGCTTTTTCAGGCCAATTGCTCCACTTGTCATAATTTCCTTCAAAAAGGAATAGGGCCAAGTTTGGAACGAGCCACGACCGAATTACCCGCCGATTGGCTGAAAAAAGTCATCCACAATGCCCCCGAGGTACTTGCCAGCGGGGATGCTCGCCTAACCAAACTTTTTGAAGATTACAAGCAAGTCATGCCTCCCTTCACGCAACTCAAAGGTGCTGAAATTGAGGCTATTTTGGCTTTTATTCACAAAAATCAAAAGGAATTAGCCCGCGACAAAGAAGCAGTGGGGGCGGTGTTGGACCCATTGCCCGAAAAGATTAAAAAGGAAGGTTGGCAAATGCAACTTCGGTACCTCTCAACCGCTCCTGTAACAGGCCCCAAAGCGCCATTGGCACGTATCAATAAAATGCTTGTGCTGAAAGGCCAGAAAGACCGCGTTTTTGTTTCGGACTTACAAGGGATTTTATACGAACTGATTAATAATCAGTGGAATGTGGCCTTAGATATTCGTAAAGAACGGCCTCAATTTATTTCGTCTCCTGGGTTAGCTACGGGCTTGGGGAGCTTTGCTTTTCACCCTGATTTTTCCAAAAATGGCTTGTTATACACCACGCACACCGAAAAAGCAAACAGTGCTTTGGCCGATTTTCGTTATGCTGATTCCATCAAAGTCACTCTGCAATGGGTGGTTACGGAATGGAAAATCGCCAATTCGGGCACGATTCCTTTTGCGGTAAAAGGGCGTGAGTTGTTTCGTATAAACATGGTTTCGCCCATTCACGGAATGCAGGAAATTACTTTTAACCCACTTGCCAAAGCAGGGGATAAAGAATACGGGTTGATGTACATCGGCATTGGTGACGGCGGCGCTTCCGAAAATGGTTTTCCTCACATTTGTAATAGCACCAACGGAGCGTGGAGTTCGGTGTTGCGCATCGACCCTCTCGGGAAAAATAGCCGAAATGGTCGTTATGGCATTCCTGAAAGTAATCCTTATGCCAATGCCACTTCGCCCTCGACCGTCAAAGAAGTATTTTGCCGAGGGTTTCGCAATCCCAACCGTATCACGTGGAGTCCTGATGGAAAAATGCTCATTACTGACATCGGACAAACCAACATCGAAGAGTTGAACCTTGGAAAAGCAGGGGCAGATTACGGCTGGCCCGACCGCGAAGGAACGTTCGTGATTAATCCGCGCGGACGAATGGATAAAGTGTTTCCACTGCCTGCCAACGAACCTCCGCAAAAATATACCTATCCCATTATGCAGTACGACCACGACGAAGGGAAAGCCATTGGGGGAGGGTTTGTGTATCAAGGCAAAGCCAATCCTGATTTACAAGGGAAATACGTGTTTACGGACATTAACAACGGGCGGGTGTTTTTGGCAGAAAATGCGCAGTTTGTTCAAGGTAGGAGTGCTCATATTCAAGAGATTGAGTTGGTAATTGACAACCAACCTGCCGACTTTTTTCAATTGCATTCTCCCGCCAAACCCGATCCACACATTGGCGTTGGGTTAGACAACGAAATGTACGTTTTTACCAAAGCCGACGGGAAGCTTTATCAAGTAGTAGGGTTTTCACGCAAGGCTAAATAATAAGAATGGGATGTTGGGAGCAGTTTTGGCTCCAACATCCCATTCAATATTCGTCTTTCAGTTTTCTCTATTTTTTGGTCGCAAATGGAAACGTGACGGGGTACAAAATGGCTCCGTCAAACTCCCGAATAAAGGTCGAAAACTGCTTTTTACCTTCTTTTAATTCAATGATGCGAGCGCCATTTTTGGTACGCAAATAGGTATTTTCACTTCCCGAAAAACATCCGTACGTCAACGCGATTCCGTAATATTCTACCAAATAGTCGTTTACGTGGTCGTGCCCTACAAACGTCCCTAATACGTCTCCTGATTCTACCATCGCGGCAAACATCCCCGAATTGATACTTGGCGGACACTCGTTTTCGTAACGGACGCCACGGCGGCGATTTTTGATGTTATCAAACGCCATTCGGTACTCAGGCAACGGAATATGAAAAAAAGCCAAAGCGGGTAAGGTATCTTTCTGGGTTTCTTTGAACTTGGCACTGGTTTTCTGAAACCAATCAACTTGATTATGATTAAACCAGCCGTAGCCATCGACCCGATGTTTTATTTTTGAATAAGCGTGCGAATCCATCGCGTAGAGAATCGCCGCGTTGGCGCCCGATTTTCCCTTCACGGTAATCGCGGCATTTAAGTAACCATCTACCCCTGGAATCGACGGAATTTTATTCAAAAGATAAGGTTTTGTGGTTACGTATGCAGCTACTTCAGCCCGCTTCATTTCGCTTTCGTCATCGTGATTTCCCAACGTGACGATGTACGGAATTTTACGCGAAATCACCACTTCCAGCACTTCGTCCCAACCTTGTTTGGTAGGAGCGCTGACCACCACATCGCCCGTAAAGACCACCAAATCAGGTTTTTGTTCGTCGAGCGTGGTGCGCATCATCGAAATGGATTTTTTGGATGGTTCCGCTCCTGCTTTGTAGTGCAAATCGGTAAACTGAACAATGCGAAAAGTGCTGTCGGAGCGGAATTTTAATTCTTGGGCCTGAACGGCAGAAACAATCAATAACAGGAACGCAAAAAAGGAAATAAATCTGTTTTTCATATAAATGGTTAAGTTAGACAAGAAATTACGGTTGTGGATTTAATACGTTTGAAAAGTAAAAGTGTCCTATTGAGCGCGTTTTTATTTGTGCCAAAAATAAAACAAGGGAAATTAAGGGAATGTTATCAATTAGCCGTACTATCTTTACTCTCATTAATGAAGTTGTTTCATCAAACCGTCATTCCTCTTGAATTTCACCGACGAGATTATAGACGCCCTGTCTATTGATTGCCTTATTTTTGGATTTAAGGATGCCCAACTTTCCATTCTTTTGGTCAAACACGGAATCGGTCCGACTTTGGGTCAATGGGCTTTGCCAGGAAGTTGGATAAAATACAATGAAAGTATCGACGAAGCTGCGGGGAGAATCTTATCGTCGCAGACTTCCGTGGAGAATATCTATTTAGAGCAGTTCAAAACCTTTGGGGAAGTTCGTCGATTTTCTCCTCGGAGGGTCATCACGATTGCCTATTATGCCTTGGTCAACATCGAAAAATTTGAGCTGCATCCAGGGCCTACCGAAGCCGATGTGTCTTGGTTTAACATCCAAGAAGTACCAACTATGCCTTTTGACCACAACAAAATTTTTGAAGATTGCCTCAGTTTTTTGAAACATAAAATCCAGCACGAACCCATCGGATTCAATTTGCTTCCTGCAAAATTCACGCTTTTACAATTGCTCGAACTCTACGAAGCGATTCTAGGACAAAAACTCGACAAATCGAATTTTAGAAAGAAGTTTCTGAAAATGAACCTATTGGTGGATACCCAAGAACGCCAACAAGACGTATCGCACCGTGCTGCGACCTTGTATCGGTTCGACGAAAGTGTGTATAATAAACTCCTAGAAAAAGGGTTTACGTTTGAAGTATAGCCCTTGGTCTGACGATTGCCTGACCAAGGGCTACGGTCAGACGACAGTCAGACCGAAAACGGCTACAGGTCAGACGATAGTGATTATCGTCTGACCGAGTGTGCTATTACAATTGCCCTTCGGTCTGACTATCGTCTGACCGAGTGTATGGCACAATCGGTTGAATTTTTCCTGCGGCATCGTAAAAAATCTCCGTCATTTTGATGCTTCGGAGGTGCGTAACCCCTTCTGAGAGGCTCGAATCATGGTAAAAAAGATACCATTTCCCTGCTACTTCACAGATTGAGTGGTGGGTTGTCCAGCCTACTACAGGTTGAAGAATTTGGCCTTGGTACGTAAAAGGCCCGTAGGGCGAATCACCCGTGGCATAGCAAATGTAGTGCGTATCGCCCGTCGAATACGAGAAATAGTACTTGCCATTGTAGCGGTGCAGCCAAGGAGCTTCAAAAAAACGACGCTCATTGTCGCCAGCCAACAACAAATTTCCTGCTTCATCCAAAATCTGTACGTCTAGCGGGCTTTCGGCCAGCTCCAACAGATTGTCGGTTAACTTGGCAATTTTTGGACAAAGTGCCGTTTCGTGGGCTAATGGTTCTTGATTTTCAGCGTCATAGACGTTGTCGCGGTACTTTTGTAATTGACCTCCCCAAATTCCCCCAAAGTACAAATAATAGCTTCCATCGGAGTCTTCAAATACCGCAGGGTCAATGCTGTAACTGCCTTTAATCGGCGATTTTTCAGCCACAAACGGCCCAGTTGGCGATGCTGAAACGGCTACCCCGATTTGAAAAATTCCTTCGTGGTTTTTGGCAGGAAAATAAAGGTAATAGTTGCCGTCTTTGTGCGCGGCATCGGGCGCCCACAACTGCCGTTCGGCCCACGGAACATCGTTTACGTGCAGCGCCACCCCGTGGTCGACCACTTCACTATTCACGGATTCCATCGAAAAAACGTGGTAGTCTTCCATGCCAAAATGGTCGCCGTTGTCATTAAACGGAATGCCTGCGTCAATGTCGTGGGAAGGATAAATATAAATTTTTCCGTCAAAAACGTGCGCCGATGGGTCGGCTGTAAACAAATGTGAAACCAACGGTTGAGAAATTGCTCGTTCGTTAAGTTTCTCAAAATCAATGTGCTCGATGCTATCTTCTGGCATTGTTTTATTTTTTATTAATTGCTGTAATCAACTTTGGTCGGATGTAAGAAACGTTTATCACTTCGACGAAGGAAGAAGCCCAACACCTACCGCTGACGTTTTTCCTTCAAGTCAGCTTCAATTTGTACTTCCATCGTTTTGTTGATTTCGTACCAAAACAACAAAGCGACGCTTACGAGAAAAATCAAGCCTGGGTAAATACTTACGGCCATTTTGATGCCGTTGACAGCCCCTGCCGTTTGTTCGGTTTGTTCGGCCACATACCCATAATTTGATAAAATTCCTGCCCCGAGCGACCCACCAATGCTTAGCCCTGCTTTCAGACCAAAAATCATGGCAGAAAAGATAATGGCCGTAGCGCGGCGGTTGTTTTTCCACTCCGAATAATCGGCGACGTCAGCAATCATGGCCCAAAGCAACGGAATCGTTACGCCGTAGGTAAAGCCGTGGAGAATTTGAGTGAAAAAAACGAGGCCAATACTGTCTTTGGAATAAAAATTAAACATCAATAAACACAGGGCCGACAGCGCCAAGAAGATTCCGAAGATGTTTCGTTTGCCAAAACGGTCGGCCAGCGGTTTAGAGAACATGATTCCGACAATCATAAAAATAATTCCACCCGCATTAAAAACGCTGTTGGCCGAAGTGGGGGCATCTTCGGGCCACTCAAACTTTCCTAAGCCTAAACCCGTAATGGTGGCGTTTAAGCCCCGAATAAAGTCGTTAAAACCAATGGAATCGAGGTAAGCTGCTTCGGCAGCGTGGTCGAGGTAGTAGTTGAAATAATAAATGTACATACCGCCTTTGAGGGCTAAGGTGACAAAAATGAGAATGGTCACCAACAGCATAATAACCCAAGGCTTGTTCTTAATAAGGTCAGTCAAATCTTGTTTAACGGAGTTTTTCTCTTCAACGGGCGGTACTATACGCTCTTTGGTGGTTAAAAAAGTAATCCAAAAACAAATCACGCCTACAATGGCAAAAAAGAGCATCACTTTTTCAAATCCAACGGCTTTGTTTCCGTGGCCCAACGACAATGCCAAAGGAAGAAGTAACGATTGGATGATAAATTGGGCAACCATCACGGCCACAAAACGATAGGAGGAAAGGCTGTTTCGCTCTTTCATGTCGCCCGTAATGACGCCACTGAGTGCCGAATACGGCAAGTTGTTGGCCGAATACACAATCACGAGCAACAGATAGGTGGTGAGGGCGTAGATAACTTTGCCCGTGTCACCAAAATTGGGCGTAGAGAAAGCCAGCAAAGAAATGACTCCAAAAGGTAAGGAAGTCCAGATAATCCACGGACGAAATTTTCCCCAGCGCGTGTTGGTGCGGTCGGCAATGAGGCCCATTAAGACATTAAAGAAGGCTCCCAACAAACCTCCCACAAAAATGATGATACTGGCCGTACCCGCGGGGATTTTGTAAACGTCGGTGTAGAAATACGCCAAAAAGGTCATTAACGTCTGAAAAATGAGGTTGGCAGCCAAATCTCCGAGACTGTAACCGATTTTTTCAATGACCGAAAGTTGCTGATTACTGGAATTCATTGGTAGTGTCCGTTAAAGGTTAATTGGAAGCATAAGTGGGGTTATGGTAATTTTTACTATAATATATTGGTAATTTTTTTTAGCCGCAAAAAAATAAATCACAACTTATTGTAAATAATACCATAAGATAATAAAACTTTATTACTTTTGTTAGACTATTCACAAAAAATCTTTGTTTGATTATATTAGCTCGATTTCACTATGGCTTCTTCAGTTCAAGACCATGTTCTATGGAAATCATATCGAGAAGGCGATAAGCAGGCGCTTGGCATGATTGTCGAGCGTTATTATCGTACGTTGCGGCGTTATGGTCTAAAGTTTATGATTGATGAAGCGGCGGTGGAGGATTGCATTCAGGATTTGTTTTTGCAACTGTGGCAAAATCGGCTTCAAATCAATGACACTTGTTCGGTCAAACATTATCTACTGAAATCGTTGCGGAGCCATATCATTCAGTTTTTACGGATTGAAAAACATTTTACCCACCAAGAACCCGATTGGGACACGGCTTTGCCGAAAGAAATAGATGTTGAAACGCTTCTCATTCAGGAAGAAGTGGCTTTGTTCCAAATCAATGAACTCAAACGACAACTAGATACGCTCCCTGCCCGCGAACGCGAAGCGCTCTATTTAAAGTACTACGAAAACTTATCGGTGGCAGAAATTGCCGAAACGATGAATGTCAACCGTCAATCGGTTTCTAATTTTCTACAAAAAGCACTGACCAAATTGCGTAGCCGTTGGTTGGTTGCTCCCCTTTATTGGTTCATTTGTCTTTTCCTCTAAAAAAAATTAACCTTCGTTAGGGTATCTCGTTTGGGTATCTTCATACTATCATTAAAAATAGTAGAAAAGTACCAAATGAAACCATTTTCCAATCCCCATTCTGTTACCGAACTGCTCGAAGATGAAGCTTTCCAGCGATGGATGAAGGAGCGACGTCGGGAAGACCGTTGGTTTTGGGAAGAATGGCTTCAAGTGTATCCCGAAAAAAGAGATTTGTACGAGCAGGCCGTTGCGGCTTTCTTATTGATTGAAGGTAAAGAGGATAATCTCACGGACGATGAAGTAGCCCTAAAAACAGACCAAATTTTGGCCTCAATTCCCGATGATTCTGCCAATAATATCAAACCGCTCCTGGGTTGGACATGGGTGCGCTGGGTAGCGGCGGCGATTGTGATTGGTCTTGCCACGTGGTACCAATTTTTACCTAAGCCCCAAGATGCCACCTTAACGTCCAGAAATGAAGAAAAGGCATTGGAGGAAGGAAAATGGACACGGGTAAGTAATACGGGTCAGCAGCCAATGGTGGTGCTGTTGCCCGATAATTCGTCGGTCGTCTTGTCGCAGGGGAGCAGTGTGCGTTTTCGGAAAGAAATAAGTAAAATCAAACGAGAAGTGTTTTTGCAAGGCGAAGGCTTTTTTGAAGTAGCCAAAGATGCCCAAAAACCATTTTTTGTTTATACCAATAGTCTCACTACCAAAGTGTTGGGGACAAGTTTTCAAGTGCGTTCTTTTGAAGGAGAAACCGTGGCGTTGGTAAAAGTAAAATCGGGGAAAGTGGCGGTTACGTCGGTGGCAGCCCCCAACAAACCGACTTTTCTGACCGAACATCAGCAACTCAGTATTGTTACCAAAACAAACGAAGTAATTCAAAAAACGAGCGACAATGTAGCCGAGAACCCCACTGCCATCGTCAATCAACAGTTTACGTATGAGTTTGCGCCCGTTTCGGAAATTTTTGGCCAATTGCAAGAAGCATATCACCTCCCGATTCAGTACGACCACGAAAAACTACAATCTTGCACGTTTACGGGCCAACTTAATGATGTACCATTTCTTGAAAAAATCCGATTGATCTGTCTTACCATTGAAGCAACCTATGAAGTCGTTGATGATAAAGTGATTATTCACAGCCAAGGCTGTAATTAGTTGTTGTTCATTCTTTCTTTAACCTATCTATTAAAAAGTATGAGTTAGATTCTATCACTTTCCTTTCCCCAAAAAGAAAAGCGATAGTGCTCCAACACTATCGCTAGTACTACTCTGAAATGTGTTTACCAGACACATTTAGCCGTTACGGCGAGCAATTGTTTTTGTCATTTCTACCAAAAAACAACAAAACGAACAAATGTATGGATTCCCATTTATTTAAACACAACGTTTGGATTAGGATTATGAAAATTTCAGGTCTGCAGTTCTTGCTTGTGCTCTTATTTTTCAAAATAAGTTTTGCCCACGATAGCAAAGCGCAAGAGTTTTTGAACCGCCGCATTAGTTTTTCGGCCCAGAATCAAGATGCTGAAGTGATTATCAAACGCATTGAGAAACTAGCAAAAGTGCAATTTCTGTTTAGTCGAGAAGTTGTACAATCAAAGCGTAAAATCACGTATCAAGCCAACAATGAAGAACTTTTTGGCGTATTGGAGCACATTTTGACCCCGCTAAACCTTACTTACGAAGTAGTGGGGCAACAAATTTTAATCAAACGGCTGCCTGCACCGCCCACACCCGCCCAAGAAAAATCTGCGGAAGCAGCGAGTGTCTCCGACATCAAGCTCATTGACATCACAGGCCGTGTCACAGGAGACGACGGTCAAGGATTACCAGGCGTAAGTATTCAGGTCAAAGGGACGGTGAAAGGAACCAGCACCGATGCCAACGGCGACTACAAACTGTCACTTACTGATGCCAACGGCGTTGTGTTGGTTTTTTCGTACGTCGGCTATGTTAGCAAAGAGGTAGCAGTAGGTGCGCAAAAAATCATTAATATTCGTTTAGAGGCAGACAACAAGACCCTCAACGAAGTGGTGGTAGTAGGCTACGGTACGCAGCGCAAAAGAGACATTACGGGTTCGGTGGTGTCAGTGAACGAGGCAACCTTGAAAGAAGTACCTGCCCCCAACCTTTTGAACCAACTTAAAGGCCGTGCCGCAGGGGTTTCTATTGTGAGCAACGGTTCTACACCTGGTAGTCAAGCAACCATCCGTATTCGCGGAAACCGCTCCCTTACAACAGGTAACGGTGACGGGCTTGATGGCCCGCTGGTAGTAGTAGATGGAATTCCGTTTGGGGGATTGAATGACATTAACCCTGATGATATTGCTAATCTTGAAATCTTGAAAGACGCATCGGCAACGGCCATTTATGGTTCAAGAGGAGCTGGTGGTGTTATCTTGATTACGACAAAAAGAGGAAAAACGGGCAAGCCAGTGTTGACGTATGATGGTTACCACGGGGTGACAAACATCATGGGCAAATACAACGTCATGAACGGCGAGCAGTACGCCAAATTCAAAGAGCAATCGGCGGCACTGAACACCCAAGGCGCAGGTACAACGGCCTATCCACTCACGGAAGAAGAAAAAGCAAACCTTGCCGCAGGCGTTTCTACCAATTGGCAAGATTTATTGTACAAACAGGGCTTTAACACAAGTCACCAGCTTGGCTTGCAGGGTGGTGTAGAAAATACCCAATACGGTTTGGGGCTTGGTTATTTCAATGAAACGGGTATTATGCCGAATCAAAATTTTCAGCGTATGAATATCCGTGCTACCATAGATCAAAAAATTGGCAAGCGAGTAAAAATAGGTTTAAATACCCTCAATACCCTTACTTACCGAAATGATCCTGCAGGGGGAGGCGTTCCGACGGAGTTGGTGCGTCTATCGCCACTGATCAAACCCTACAATGAGGATGGAACCGTACTTTTGAACCCTAAACGCGGAACCATTGAGGCGCAGGCAGTAAGCCCGCTTACCCTCATTTCTCGCGGCAACGATATTCTTTCGAGAGAGCGTGCTATCAGAACATTCAATAGTTTGTACGCCGAAGTCAACATTTTGGATGGCCTCAAGTATCGGTTCAACGTTGGATTGAACTATAGCCAGACTGGTTTTAATGGCTACGGTCCGCCAAATACATTTGTCAATACAGGAGTGGATCAAAGTGTATCAAGCGCCGAAATTAGAAATACGGAGTATTGGGACGTCAATATGCAGCACTTGCTGTATTATGATAAAACCATTGGAAAACATCGAATAGGCTTTACGGGGCTCTATGAATATACAAAAAATCACTCGCTTGGTAGCCGATTTACGGTAAGGGGAGTTCCCGCTGATTACATTAAAACAGCCAATTTTGCGCTGGCTTCTGGAACGCCCGTTGCACCTACCGACTTCGGCAATTCCTTTTCAGAAACGGGGCTGCTTTCCTACATGGCCCGCTTGAACTATACGTTCAATGATAAATACACCTTGACGGCAACGTTCCGTAGAGATGGTTCATCTACCTTGTCTCCCGCTAATCAATACTTCAATTATCCCGCCATTGGTTTGAGTTGGAATGTCATCGATGAGCCATTTATGAAGGATTTAGCCGTTTTCTCTAACCTAAAATTGAGAGGTGGTTGGGGGATTTCGGGTAACCGTAACGTAGGTGCTTATGCGACGTTAGGGGCACTTTCGACGGGTTATTACAACTTTGGAACAACGACTGGGGGGCAGGTACTTGCCTACACTGTTACGAGCCTTCCAGCGGCTAATTTGGGTTGGCAATCGACGGCTCAGACAGATGTTGGTTTAGAAATTGGTTTGTTTAACAACCGTATTACGGGAACATTTGATGTGTATTTCCAGAAAACGAAAGACATTTTGCTTTCGGTCAACCTTCCAGAAAGTAATGGGGCCAATTCTACCCTGAAAAACTTAGGAAGAACCGAAGGAAAAGGGTTTGAGTCTTCGTTAACGTTTGATATTTTCAGAAATAAGGATGGTTTTAATTGGAGTACCGATGTGACCTATTTCTTTAACCGTGAAAAAATCACGCAGCTTACCACCCCGACCGAGTTGGATAACAAAGGAAACTTCTGGTTTGTTGGACAACCGTTGACCGTTATTTATGACTACAATAAGATTGGTATCTGGCAACAAGCGGATTTGGATAATGGCACGTTGAAAAAACAAACGTCGCCAGTGCAGATTCCTGGTGAAATCAGAGTGGAAGATGTTGATAACAATGGGGTGATTGATGCCAATGACCGCAAGATTATCGGTAATTTTCAACCAAAATGGGAAGGTGGTCTAACCAACAGATTCAACTACAAAGGCTTTGACTTATCTATCGTTACTTTCGCCCGCATGGGAATGAAAGTAGTAGTGCCTTATTTGTCGGGTACGTCGGGTGGTGGTTCTGGTTTTGGCTTCTTAAATCAAGGACGTTCCAACCAATTGGTGATGGATTACTGGACCCCAGAAAACCCAACCAATGCGTTCCCTCGACCAGATGCAGGTGGTGGTGTGCGTAACTTTACTTCTACTACTTCGTATCAAGACGGTTCTTTCATCAAAATGAGAAGTATCAACTTAGGTTATACTGTCAGTGGAAAAACCCTAACCAAATTGGGGATTTCTTCTGCCCGCATTTACCTAAACGCTACGAACCCTTTCATCATTTACTCGCCACTGGTGAAAGCCAAATTGGCGGTTGATCCTGAAGGAAACGGTTATGGTAATACCATTCAAGGAGGCAATTTCAACCGTTTCGTAACGGTCAACCTAAACAATCCTCCAGTGCGTCAATATACGATGGGTGTAAATCTTAAATTTTAATTCAAGATGAAAAAAATACATAGTTTAATCCTTGCTTTTACTTTGCTATTCTGCTTGAGTTGCGGGAAAATATTGGAAGAGCATCCGCAATCACAAATTGTCCCCGCTTACTTTAATAGTTCTGCTGGGGTATTGGGCGGGATTGCTGGCGTATATAATTTGATCCGAAACCAATGGGGAACCGAAGGGTTTTCTTCCGAAATGCAAGCTGGTACCGACGAATTTATTCAGGGAGCCAGCAGCGGCGGAGGCCCGATACATACCTACAATGGTCTCAATAGTTCCAATTTCGGCTCGGCTTGGGGGACGTCTTTTGTGGCAATCAATACCATCAACGGTGTATTGAAATATGGACAGAGTATTGACCTGCCAGAAGCAACAAAAAAACAATATTTAGCCCAGGCCAAGTTTTTGAGAGCTTTCTGGTATTTTTATTTGGTGCAAACATGGGGAGATGTTCCATTGAGTACGGAGTTTATTACGGTTCCCTCACAAAGTGCCAAAAGAGACCCCGCAGCCGAGGTATATAAGTTGATTATTCAAGACTTAACGGAGGCCGCTGCTGCTTTGCCCGATAAACCAACTGCTCCATTCTTAGGAAAGGCAGCGACCAAGCCTGTGGCTTTATTTTTCTTGGCAAAAGCTTATCTGACCCGTGGTTGGCTGACAAATTCGCAGGCAGATTTTGCGGAGGCAGCTAAAATTTCAAACGATCTTATTGCGGCGAAAGGAACCTATGGTTTAGACCTTTGGCAGGATTTTGGCGATGCTTTTGTTCCTGCCAACGACTATGGGAAAGAAACCATGTTTGTTAGCGATCACTCAAATGATGCTAAGTTTGGTTATTATACCGTAGGAGGTGGAGCCAGTGGTGGTGATGCGCAAAACCTTACGCCTTGGTTTACCAACTGGAACTATCCGAACAACAGCGGACTCAATTCTTTTATAAATGCGTCGGGGGTATTGGTGAACTCAGGCACTTCAGGGATGATTCGTGATTCGTACTATGGTCGCCCATACGCCCGTATTCGCCCGAACAGTGTGAAGCAAACCTCAGGCGAAAGCACAGGTAAAAATTATTTTCTTGATCAGGCGTTTGTAAAAAGAGATGTTGACTCAAGATTTGCCAATACATTCTACACGACGTATATTTCTAATACTGCGGTAACAAATACAGCGACAGCCGCCAATAACAAACGCGGTATTGGCTATACCATGCAAGTTGGCATTGATACCGCCGTGTGGATTACAGATTATGAAGTGGTAGGTGCTCCGCAATTTAACGGAACAAGACCCTTTAAGGGAATCATCGCGCCGCCAAGCACGTGGAATGCCAATTTATATCCTGCTATTAAGAAACACATGGATCCGAGCCGTGGCACTAATTTCAATGACCCTTCTACTCGTCCAGTTGTTATTACTCGATTTTCTGAAGTATATCTGATTGGTGCTGAAGCGTATTTGATGTCGGGTAACAAAGCCAAAGCGGCTGAACTTCTCAACGTCATTCGCCAACGAGCGGCTTATCGAAAAACCAATACTGCGGCGCAAAATGCTGCGGCAGCAACTGCCATGACGATTACGGCCGATGATGTCACAATTGACTTTATCTTGGATGAAAGAAGCAGAGAGTTTTTTGGTGAATGGATGAGATACCACGATTTGGTTCGGACCAAAACCTTGGTAAGACGTATAAAAGCTTGGAATAGTGAGGCGGGGCCGTATATAAAAGATTTTCATGTTTTACGGCCAATCCCTCAGTCGCAAATAGACCGCACGGTGGAAGGTCCTAAATTTCCGCAAAATCCTGGCTATTAGAGCAATAGCCGTTGTGTTTATAGATAGATAAAGAGAGCGTTAGAGATGTAAGTGGCATTTGTCACTTACATCTTTTTTTAATCTTTCAATTATTGTATTTGTATATTTTATGAAATAAATATAACTTTTTATCTTTGCTAAATCAGTTATCTCTTTCTGAATAAATAAAATCGGTAGTGGGAACAGCACTATCTTTTTTGTAACTATAAATGTGTCATATTTACACATTCCTTTTGTGTTGTAAACGTATTATCAATGAAACAGTTACTGTTATTTTTCTTATTGGTTTTATCATCATTGGGTTTTGCCCAACCATCCAAAAACCTCAGACTCTGGTACAACAAACCTGCGGGAACCGTCTGGGAAAATGCCCTGCCGATTGGGAACGGGCGGTTGGGTGGAATGGTCTATGGCAATGTTGGCAAAGAAACGATTCAGCTGAATGAACACACCGTTTGGTCGGGTAGCCCCAACCGCAACGATAACCTCGACGCGTGGGCGTCGTTGCCCCAAATCCGCCAGCTGATTTTTGACGGGAAACAAAAAGACGCCGAGAAACTGGCTAATAAAACCATTATCACCAAAAAATCGCACGGGCAGATGTTCCAGCCCGTCGGTAGTTTGCAACTGACCTTTGACGGCCACGATAACTACACCGATTACTACCGTGACCTCGACATTGAGCGGGCAGTTGCCAAAACGAGCTATACCGCCAACGGCGTAACCTATACCCGCGAAATCTTTGCGTCGTTGCCTGAGCGCGTGTTGGTCGTGCAGCTTACGGCGAGCAAACCGAGTGCGCTGTCGTTCCGCGCTTCCTATACTACCCCTCAGTTAAAACCAGTCATCAGCGCCAATGCCAACGAACTTACCATTGCGGGCACTACCTCCGACCACGAAGGAGTGAAAGGCATGGTGAAATACATGGGTATTGCGAAAATAAAAACCAACGGTGGTACGGTCGCCGCCAACGATACCAGCCTGACCGTAAAAGAAGCAACGTCGGCTACGATTTATATTTCGATTGCGACCAATTTCGTCAATTATAAAGACGTTTCGGGGGATGAAAAAGCCCGCGTTTACGACTACCTGAACAAGGCATTTCCTAAGCCGTATGCGGCTTTACTGACTCAACACATTGCCGCTTACCAACGCTATTTTAATCGGGTGAAACTGGACCTTGGCATTACCGACGCTGCCAGACTCCCAACCGATGAACGGCTTAAAAACTTCCGCTCGGTCAATGACCCTCAGTTGGTTACGCTCTATTACCAATACGGTCGTTATCTGTTGATTTCGTCTTCGCAGCCGAGCAATAAAGGGGAGTCGGGGCAACCTGCCAACTTACAGGGCATCTGGAACCACCGTATGCGTCCGCCGTGGGACAGCAAATACACCATCAACATCAATGCCCAGATGAACTATTGGCCTGCCGAAAAAACCAACCTGTCGGAGCTGCACGAACCGTTCTTGAAAATGGTAACGGAGCTGTCGGAAACAGGTCAGGAAACGGCGCGGGAGATGTACCACACCCGTGGCTGGATGGCGCACCACAATACCGACATCTGGCGGGCAACGGGGGCCATCGACGGGGCTTTCTGGGGTATGTGGCTCGGCGGCGGTGGCTGGACAGCCCAACACTTGTGGGAGCATTATCTGTACAGCGGCGACAAAGCGTATCTGACAAAAATTTACCCCATTCTGAAAGGAGCGGCTCTTTTCTACGCCGATTTTCTGATTGAACACCCTAAATACAAATGGCTGGTGATCAACCCTGGGAGCTCCCCCGAAAACGCCCCGCAAGCCCACGACGGTTCGTCGCTGGACGCGGGCACGACGATGGACAACCAGATTGTGTTCGATGCCTTCAGTACGGTGATTCGGGCAACGGAAATTCTGAAAAAAGACGTTGCATTTGCTGATACACTCAAACAATTACGGAATAAACTGGCTCCCATGCACGTGGGGCAATACGGTCAATTGCAGGAATGGCTCGATGACGTGGACGACCCCAACGACCACCACCGCCACGTGTCGCACCTATACGGCCTGTTCCCTTCTAACCAGATTTCCCCGTACCGCACGCCCGAATTATTCAATGCGTCGCGGACTACCCTCATCCACCGTGGCGACGTTTCGACGGGCTGGAGCATGGGCTGGAAAGTAAACTGGTGGGCCAAGTTGCAGGACGGCAATCACGCCTATGCGTTGATTCAGAATCAGTTAACGCCCCTTGGTGTCATTAAGGAAGGCGGTGGAACATACAACAACCTGTTTGACGCACACCCACCGTTCCAGATTGACGGCAATTTTGGCTGTACGTCGGGCATTACCGAAATGCTGATGCAAAGTGCTGACGGAGCCGTACACCTGCTGCCTGCGCTGCCCGATGTGTGGCCTGCTGGCAACGTGGGCGGCTTGCGCGCCATCGGCGGTTTTGAGGTGACAGACATGCAGTGGAAAGACGGCAAACTAACCAAACTGACCGTAAAGTCCACTTTGGGAGGCAACCTGCGGGTGCGCACGCCCAATGCCCTCAAACTTACTAGTGGCGGCGGCTTAAAACCAGCGACAGGCGAGAACCCAAATGCGTTTTATGTGACCCAAAAAACGGCCCCTGCGGTCATTTCTGCCAAAGCCAGCGTGGCACCTCTTTCGTTGAAAGAAACGGTGCTATACGATGTGCCAACGCAGGCTGGGAAGTCGTATGTCTTTGTTGCCCAATAAACTAACGAACAGAATACTTAAATCATAACCATGTTGAAAACTGCACTTACCGCCTTTTATCTTGCTTGCTTAATGGCATTGAGTCCACTTGCGCAGGCCCAGAAAGTTACCTTAACCAACCCGATTTTGACGGGTTTTTATCCTGACCCGAGCATCGTTAAAGTCGGGGCTGATTATTACAGCGTGCATTCTACGTTTTCGTACTTTCCGGGTCTGCCCATCATGCACAGCCGCGACCTGAAAAACTGGAAACAAATCGGCAACGTCATCAGCCGTCCATCGCAAATGGATTTCATGGGCGAGCGCATGAGCCGTGGGCTTTTTGCTCCTGCCATTACGTATTACAAAGGCGTCTATTATGTTACTTGTACGGATATTGACCATGACGGGAACTTTGTCGTGACCGCTACCAACCCAGCGGGACCGTACAGCAACCCTGTAAAACTTCCACAAGTCAGGGGTATCGACCCATCCATTTATTTTGACGAAGCCACCGATAAAGCTTATGTGGTTTATAACAGCGATGCTCCTGATAATAAACCACTTTATCCGGGTCATCGCACCGTTCAGATGTATGAGTTTGATTACAAAAACTTAAAAACGATCGGAGAAAAAAAGCAATTGATAAACGGTGGGGTGGACATTAGCAAAAAACCAGTTTGGATTGAAGGTCCACACATTTTGAAACGCAACGATTGGTATATACTGTATTGTGCCGAGGGAGGAACTTCGGTTAATCACTCACAAGTGGCCTTGCGTAGCAAAGATATTTGGGGACCGTATGTACCGTTTGAAGGCAACCCAGTCTTGACCCAAAGAGGCTTACCCGCCGACCGCCCCAACCCGATTACGTCGGCAGGGCACGCGCAGTTTATTGAAGGCCCCGACGGCAATTGGTACTCGATTTTCTTGGCTGTTCGCCCTTACGAAGGTGATTTTTACAACACAGGTCGCGAAATGTTCATTGCTCCGCTCACGTGGGTAAACGATTGGCCAATGATTGAACACGGCGAAAAAGCCATTGAATACAAGTATGCTACCAACATCAAAGAAGTAAAACAGAAAGGGGCTTTGCCGCAAAACGGCAATTTTGCTTATACCATGACCTTCGACAAAGGACTCGACCTTTCGCTCATGCACTTGCGAACGGTTGATAGTAGTTCATTTAAAACGTCTAAAAATGGTCTAACGCTTAAACTCAAGCCTGAAACAATCTCAGAGTTGGGCAATCCATCTTTTGTGGCCAAACGCCAGCAACACATGTATTCAGTAGCTGAAACAGAGTTGAATTTTACGCCAAAAACTGAAAAAGAAAAGGCGGGTTTGGTGATTTATCAGGACGAAAGCCATTTTTACTTTTTGGCAAAATCTATCAAAGATGGTAAAACACAAGTGGAATTATACAAAAGTGTGCATCGCAAAAAAGACGTAGAATTGATCAATACGTTACCCGTAGGAAATGGCAAATTGAGTTTAAAAATAACGTCAAAAGCCGATAAAGTTGATTTTGAGATTTCTGAAAACGGTAAAACGTACAAAATCGTTGCCGAAAACTTAGATGGGAAGCACTTATCTACCAAAGTATCAGGTGGATTTATTGGCAATGTGTATGCTATGTATGCTACTTCAAATGGTGAAAAAAGCGATAATACAGCAACATTTAAGTATTTGAAATACAGCGGCAATGATCCTGTATTGAAATAATGTACCCTTGGAAAGGTTTTGAACCTTTCCAAGGATGAAATGAAATACAGTGGCAATGATCCTGTATTGAAATAAAAAACGTCTAACCTTGGAAAGGTTTTGAACCTTTCCAAGGATTAAAAAATAATGCCTTGCGAACCTTACTAATACATACCATAACCGCCTTCCTGCTCAGCTTTTCGGCGTTGGGGCAGATGCAACCGTTTACCCTTCAGGAGGTGAAGGTGACGAATGGTGCTTTCAAGAACGCGCAGGACGTGGACATGCGGTACATCCTGTCGCTGAACCCTGATAAGCTGCTGGCGCCCTACCTTATCGACGCGGGGTTACCCTTGAAAGCCGAACGCTATGGAAACTGGGAAAGCTCGGGACTGGACGGCCACATCGGCGGACATTACCTGTCGGCACTGGCTATGATGTACGCCTCGACGGGCAATGCCGAACTGAAAAAACGGCTCGACTATATGGTGGACCAACTGGCTCAGTGTCAGGCTAAAAACAGCAACGGCTACGTGGGCGGTATTCCGCAGGGAAAGGTCTTTTGGGAGCGGATTCACAAAGGCGACATCGACGGCAGCAGCTTTGGGCTGAACAACACGTGGGTGCCGCTCTACAACATTCATAAGTTGTTTGCAGGCTTGCGGGATGCCTACGAATTTACGGGTAATCAGCAAGCCAAACAGGTATTGGTCGGTTTGGGGGATTGGTTTGTCGAACTCATTCAGCCGCTTTCGGACGACCAAATCCAGCAAATCCTTCGTACCGAGCACGGGGGCATGAACGAGGTGTTTGCCGACCTGTACCTGTTGACCAAAAACCAAAAGTATTTGACCACCGCCCAGCGTATTTCTCACCGCGCTATTCTGAATCCGTTACTGCAAAAACAGGACAAACTGACTGGTTTACATGCCAATACGCAGATTCCGAAGGTGATTGGGTTTGAAAAAATTGCGCAGTTAACAGGCAATGCCGACTGGTCGGAAGCGGCGCGTTTTTTCTGGCAAAATGTAGCCCAAACCCGTAGCGTGGCTTTCGGCGGAAACAGCGTGCGTGAGCATTTTAACCCGACGAATGATTTCAGTTCGATGCTTAAATCGAATCAGGGCCCTGAAACCTGCAACTCGTTTAACATGCTGCGGTTGAGCAAAGCGCTGTTTCTGGACAAAAACGACCCGACGTATCTCGACTTTTACGAACGGGTTTTGTACAACCACATCCTGTCGAGTCAGCATCCGCAAAAGGGTGGTTTTGTGTATTTTACGCCCATTCGCCCCAACCATTATCGGGTGTATTCGCAACCTGAAACCAGCATGTGGTGCTGCGTTGGTTCGGGCATCGAAAACCATACCAAATACGGTGAACTGATTTACAGTCATTTGGCCAATGACCTGTTTGTCAACCTGTTTATCCCTTCCACCTTAGACTGGAAGGAGAAAAATATTCAACTTACCCAAAGCACGGAGTTTCCGTACAAAAACCAGACAGAACTGGTACTAAAACTGGCTAAATCACAGACGTTTGCTTTGCAAATCCGTTCCCCGAAATGGGCGGAAAATGTTGAGATTTTGGTCAATGGAAAAAAGTATCCTGTCAGCGCCCAGCCCGCACAGTACATGGGCATTGAGAAAAAATGGAAATCGGGCGATAAAGTGACGGTGCGTTTTTCGACCTCAACCAAACTGGAATACCTACCCGACAATTCCAACTGGGCGGCGTTTGTGCACGGGCCGATTGTGTTGGCGGCGCAAACCGCTAAAACCGATTTGGTCGGGCTGTTTGCCGACGACAGCCGCATGGGTCACGAAACTAAAGGAAAACTGTACCCCATCGACAAAGCGTACGCGTTGATTGGCGATACGGACTCCTATCTTTCAACGATAAAACCAGCTGGTAATCTGACTTTTACGCTCGACTCGCTGACGCTGCAACCGTTCTACGAAATCCACGATGCGCGTTACCAAATGTATTTCCAGACCTTTACGCAGGCCGATTTTGATGCTCAGAAAGCAACCCGACGTCAGCAGGAAGCCGAGGCATTGGCACTGGAAGCCCGAACAGTTGATAAGGTGAATTGCGGCGAACAACAACCCGAGGTAGATCATGCGTACAAGGGCGAAAAAAGCGACTCGGGCTACGACGACGACGGCCGTTTCTGGCGAAATACCCGCTCGTACATCTCGTATCAGTTGCAAAACAAAGAGCTGGCGGGTAAAACGCTTGAGATTCATTTTTCGGGAAATCTGAAAACGGAGGATGTGGGCATTTTTATCAATGATCGGGCTGCGGAATTACTCGCCGTAAAAGACAAAGTGATTACAGTAAAAACCGATGATAAAGAACTTGTTAAGCTAAAAATTTCCTCCGAAAATGGCAGGCCGACGCCACGGTTTTTTCAGATAAGATTGGTGAAATAAATATCTATCTTTTAGCAATTAACGATAACAAAAATGACGTACAAACGAAATTGTGTCAAAGTAACACGGTCTATTCTCCTGCTTGTTGCAGGCTGGCTCTTCAGCCTTTCAGCAGGTGCTCAATCTAATTTTTCCAGCAAACTTATTGGTGTAGGTGTTGTGGTCGCCGATATTGACCGAGCGCTCGATTTTTACGTCAACGGCATTGGCATGGTAAAAACTGGAAGCTTTACTATCAATGAAGAATTTGGCAAACGTTCTGGACTTACAAACGGTGTTTCGACAAACGTAACCGTCCTTAAACTAGAAAACAGTCCCGAAGCCAACGAATGGAAACTCATGAGTTTCGGCAAAAAAGCGGCTCATCCCATGCCCAAAGTCATTCAGGATGATACGGGTATGCAGTACATTACAATCAATGTAAAGTCCTTAAAACCAATCATTGAGCGATTAACTAAACAAAATGTTGCCTTTTTGGGGACTACGCCCACGCCACTAAATAAGAACGCTCATTTTGTACTTGTTCAGGACCCCGACGGCAACTTTGTTGAGCTTATCGGGCCGCTTGAATAATGCAAAAATCAAATCAGGAATATGACAAAACGTTTCTTTTTTACTCTTTATATTACCCTTCTGGGATTAGTGATTTCAAGTACGGCCACGGCACAAACCGCCCGCAATCCCATCATTTATGCCGACGTGCCCGATTTGTCGATGATTCGCGTCGGGAAAACGTACTACATGAGCAGCACTACCATGCACATGAGCCCCGGCGTGCCCCTGATGAAATCGATGGATTTGGTGAATTGGCAACTCTTTGGCTACGTCTATGACACGCTGGCCAATGTGCCTGCCCTCAACCTCACCGACGGCAAAGGTACTTACGGGCGGGGTTCGTGGGCGAGCTGCATTAAGTACCACAACGGACTGTTTTACGTCACGACATTTGCCCAGACAACGGGTAAAACCCACGTTTATTCCACCAAAAACATCGAAAAAGGCCCTTGGAAATCGGTTTCGTTCGCGCCAAGCCTCCACGACCACAGTTTGTATTTCGACGACGACGGCAGGGTGTATATGATTTATGGCAACGGAAAAATCAAAATCATTGAACTGACAAGCGACGTGTCGGGCATCAAAAAAGGAGGACTCGACCAAACCATCATCGAAAACGGCAGCGCACCAGCGGGGAATAACATCATGCTCGGAGCAGAAGGCTCGCAGTTGTTTAAGGTCAACGGAAAATACTATTTGTTCAATATTTGCTGGCCAAGAGGCGGCATGCGGACGGTAATTATCCACCGCGCCGACAAGCTCACGGGACCGTGGGAAGGCCGCGTGGCGTTGCAGGATTTGGGCGTGGCGCAGGGCGGATTGATTGATACGCCCGACGGTCGCTGGTTCTCGTACCTGTTCCGCGATTACGGCGGGGTTGGCCGCATTCCGTATTTGGTGCCTGTGACGTGGGAGAACGGCTGGCCTGTGCTGGGCGTTAACGGCAAAGTTCCCGAAACGCTGGATTTGCCTGCCAACAAGCCGCTCATTCCCAGCATTGTAGCCTCGGACGAATTTGCCCGCAAAAAAGGCGACGCGGCTTTGCCGTTGGTGTGGCAATGGAATCACAACCCCGATAATTCGCTCTGGTCAGTATCCGAACGAAAAGGATTTTTACGCTTAAAAACGGGACGAATCGATACATCGTTTGTTCTCGCCCGCAACACCCTCACCCAGCGCACCATCGGCCCCGAATCGACGGGTTCGACCTTGTTGGATGCCTCGAACATGAAAGAAGGCGACTTCGCGGGGCTAGGTTTGTTACAAAAGAATTTTGGTTTGGTTGGGGTAAAGGTGGGCAAAGGGCGAAAATCAATCGTCATGGTTAGTGCCAATACGGGCAAACCCGTTGAGATTGAGAACATCCCGCTTACCCAAAATACGCTGTACGTCAAGGCGGAATGTAATTTCAACAAACGCGCCGACATCGCCCATTTCTTTTACAGCCTCGACGGCAAGGTTTGGACAAAAATCGGTGAGCCGTTGAAAATGCCTTACACCATCCCGCATTTTATGGGCTACCGTTTTGGGTTGTTCAACTACGCCACCCAAACCACGGGCGGTTTTGCCGACTTTGATTATTTCCGAATAGATGACAAGATTTCAGAGAAGTAATAAAAACACGCTGTATGCAAAAGAACCATAGCATACGGCGGATATATAAACCACATAGTCACATAGGGCACAAAAGGTAAAAAAATCTATGTTTTCTAAGTGCCTATGTGGTAAGAAACTTTTGTTCTGGCGAGAAACCCAAATAAGCATTTTTAGGGTGAAAGAATTAATAAAAACATTAGCGCAAATGAAGTACCTTTTTTATTGGCTGATATTGAGTTCTCTGGCTGTTAATGCCCAAACCATCAGCAGTCCTGACGGCAAACTGGTGGTTAATCTTGCCTTAGACAACGGAAAGCCCTCGTATAGTATTTCTTTAAATGGCAAGACGTTCCTGACAAAATCGCCGCTCGGACTGAAAACCAACGTGGGTGATTTTTCGGAGAATTTGGCACTGGTAGAGGCTAAAACGAGTGTTCAGAAAATTGACAATACCTATGAATTGCCCAATATAAAGCAACGAAAGGTACATTATGTGGCCAATGAAGGCGGATTTGTATTCTCAAAAAACAACGTAGATGCTTTTCAGGTGACGTTCAGGGTGAGCAACAATGATGTGGCGTTTCGCTACAAGGTGTATCCCCAAAAACAATCCCGTAGCTGTGTTGTCAACGAAGAAGCATCAGGCTTTGTCTTTCCGAAAGGAACCACCACGTTTTTGTCGGCACAAAGCAAAGCCATGGTCGGTTTTGCCCGAACCATGCCAAGCTACGAAATCCCTTATACGGTCGATGATACGTTGGGGAAAAACGGCAGAGGCAACGGATACACCTTCCCGTGTTTATTCAAGGTCAATACCAACGGCTGGGTGTTAATTTCTGAAACAGGCGTGGACAGCCGATACTGTGGCAGCCGACTGATTGGTCATTCAGATGGGTTATACACCATCGGGTTTCCAATGCCCGACGAAAACAACGGCAACGGAACTTCCGCGCCGGGGCTCCCGCTACCCGGCGAAACGCCGTGGCGCACCATTACCGTAGGTGAAACATTAGCACCGATTATCGAAACAACCGTACCATTCGACGTAGTAGAACCCCGTTATGCGGCTTCGCAGTCCTATAAATATACCAAAGGCTCATGGAGCTGGATCATCGGCATGGACGGAAAAACAGTCTATGACGAACAGAAACGATACATTGATTTCAGTGCGGCGATGGGTTACGAAACCATTCTCGTGGATGCCCTCTGGGACACGCAGATTGGACGGGAGAAAATAGCAGAATTAGCAAAATACGGCGCGAGTAAAGGGGTTAGCTTGTATTTATGGTACAACTCCAACGGCTATTGGAACGACGCCCCGCAAGGCCCGAGAGGGATTATGGACAACACCATTGCCCGTCGGAAAGAAATGGCGTGGATGAAAAGTATTGGCGTGAAAGGTATTAAAGTGGACTTTTTCGGCGGCGATAAACAGGAAACCATGAAGGTCTATGAAGACATCCTCTACGACGCCAACGACTACGGTATCCTGTGCATTTTTCACGGCTGTACCCTGCCGCGTGGCTGGGAACGGATGTATCCAAACTATGCGGCAAGTGAGGCCGTTCTGGCCAGCGAAAACCTCGCCTTTTCGCAGCGGAGCTGTGATTATGAGGCGTTTAACGCCACACTGCACCCCTTTATCCGAAACACCGTTGGCAGCATGGATTTTGGCGGGAGTGCCCTGAACAAATTTTACAACGCCAATAATACACCCAACCGAGGCTCAAAGCGGGTAACGTCGGATGTCTATGCACTGGCAACGGCGGTATTGTTTCAGAGTGCCGTGCAGCACTTTGCGTTGGCTCCCAACAATTTAACAGACGCACCAGATTGGGCCATTAATTTTATGAAAACGGTCCCAACCACTTGGGACGAGGTTCGCTATATTGACGGTTACCCTGGGAAGTATGTGGTACTGGCCCGTCGTCATGGCAATAACTGGTATGTAACAGGTATAAACGCGCAAAAAGAAACCCTGAAACTAACCATAAAACTGCCCATGATTGCGGCGGGGGCAGACTTGCGGCAATATACGGACGACGAACAACTGAACGGCAAAGTCAGTACCTCAAAACTGCCGAAGAATCAGGAAGTTAACCTGACGATTCCGACGAATGGCGGCGTACTGATTGTGCAGCAATAACAAGGAAAAACCCCTTAACCAAAATCATGAAAAAATTTCAATCAACCCTGTTTTTAGCGCTGACGCTTTTGCTTTTAGGATATAGCGCCCACGCTCAGGACCCCAACTTCCACATATACCTCTGCATCGGGCAGTCGAACATGGAAGGGCCTGCCCGCATTGAGCCGCAGGATACGACCGTTGACAGCCGACTTCGGTTGCTGGCCGCCGTGGACTGTCCTGAACTGGGACGCACAAAAGGTAACTGGTACACGGCCAAACCACCGCTTTGCCGCTGCAATACCCGCCTTTCGCCCGCCGATTATTTCGGTCGGACGTTGGTGGCGAATCTGCCGCAAAACGTCAAAGTAGGCTTTGTGCACGTGGCCGTGGCGGGGAGTAAAATTGAGATTTTTGACAAAAAAGACTATAAAATGTACCTCGACACCTCGGCCAAAGAAAGGCCGTGGATGATTAATATGGCCAATCAATACGGCGGGAATCCGTACGAACGATTGGTAGAAATGGCGCGTTTGGCGCAAAAAGCGGGGGTTATCAAAGGTATTTTGCTGCATCAGGGTGAATCCAACACGGGCGATAAAGGTTGGCCGATGAAGGTCAAAAAAATCTACGATGATTTGCTGACCGACCTGAACTTACCCGCCAACTCATTGCCTTTGCTGGCGGGCGAGCTGGTCAATGCCGATCAGGGTGGCAAATGTGCCAGCATGAACCCCATCATCGCTACCTTGCCGCAAGTGATTCCCCAAGCCATTGTGGTTTCGTCCAAAGGGCTGCCCGCTGTTCCCGATAAACTCCATTTCAGCAGCGAAGGCATCCGCATTTTTGGGAAGCGCTACGCGGCGGCCCTGTTGGCCTCACAAGGCAAAAAAATCGACATCGACGAAAGCAGCATTGCGCCGCCCGCTCCCGTAAAAGTACAAGAGGGTTTGCTCCAAGGCAGCACCGAAAACGGCTTGTCGGTTTATAAAGGCATTCCGTTTGCCGCCCCGCCTGTGGGAGCCCTTCGCTGGAAAGCACCGCAACCCGCCGCCAAGTGGGAAGGCGTTAAACAAGCGACCCAATTTGCTCCCGCTCCCTATCAGGGAGGGAATCCTCCTTCGGGCAAGAGCGAAGATTGTTTGTACCTGAATATCTGGTCGCCTGCCAAATCGGCCAATGAAAACCTGCCTGTGATGGTCTGGATTTACGGCGGCGGATTTAGCTTTGGGGCTACCTCCGAACCCGTAACGAACGGCGAAAAACTGGCAAAAAAAGGCGTAATCCTCGTTAGTATCGCCTATCGGGTCAATCAAATGGGCTTTTTGGCGCATCCCGAACTGAGTGCCGAAACACCCCAAAAAACGTCGGGAAACTATGGCTTGCTCGACATGATTGCGGGCCTGCAATGGGTGCAGAAAAACATCAAAGCCTTTGGAGGAAACCCCGATAAAGTGACCATTTTTGGGGAATCGGCGGGAGGAATTGCCGTGAGTATGTTGTGCGCATCGCCATTGGCGAAAGGGCTTTTTCACGGCGCAATTTCGCAAAGCGGTGGCTCGTTTGGCCCCCACCGACTCACCACCTATCCGGGCGAAAACATGAAGCTGTTGGCGTTGGCCGAAAAACAGGGCCTTGAATTTATGCAAAAAGCAGGGGCTACGTCATTGGCCGAACTTCGCGCCTTGCCCGCCGACAAGCTCCCGTCAGGTTTTGGCAACCCCGGAGGCTGGCCTATCGTCGATGGCTACGTTATTCCCGACGACCAACATGTTTTATACCAAAAGGGCAAGTTTAACCATACGCCTGTGCTGATTGGCTACAACTCCGACGAAGGCGCGAGTTTTATGCCGCCAAAAACGCCAAAAGACTACATCGAAAGCACCACCAAACGCTACGGGCCTTTTGCCGAAAAACTAATCAAAGCCTATCCCGTGGACGAAAACAGCGTTCCCAAAACGGCGCGGGATTTGGCGCGTGATGCGGCCTTTGGCTGGCAAACGTGGGCGTGGGCAAACCTCCAGTCCCAAAAATCCAAGGACAAGGTTTATTACTATTATTTAGACCAGCACCCTGAGTACCCCGCAGGTTCGGCCAAGTTTGGCTACGGCTCACCCCACGCGCAGGACGTTGCCTTTGTGTTTGGTAACCTCAATCCCGCTGACCAGAACCGTACGTCAACGGACGAAGCATTGTCTGAAACCATCATGACCTACTGGACAAATTTTGCCAAAAACGGCAATCCGAATGGTGGAAATGTGCCGCAATGGGAGGCATTTTCTACTAAAAAACCTGCGGTCATGTATTTCCAGCAAAAGGCGTTTATGGGGTCTGTTCCGAGCGAAGATGCCATGAAAGTACTCGATAAATATTTTGAATGGAGAAGAACGCCCGAAGGTAAAGAATGGGCTAAATAGTGAATTAAATACGGCGTAAACGATGAAAAATAGACTTTTTATACTATTCTTTTTGGGGCTTTCATGCTACACAGGTTATACGCAGAATGAACCCAAACCCGTTGGCCCGCTTCCTTCGCAAAATCAGTTGCGGTGGCAAAAAATGGAATACTATGCCTTTGTGCATTTTTCCGTGAATACCTACACGGATATGGCGTGGGGATTTGGGAACGAAGACCCGAAGATATTTAATCCCGAAAAACTGGATTGCCGACAATGGGCCAGAATCTGCAAGGAAGCAGGCATGAAGGGAATTATTATTACCGCAAAACACCATAGCGGTTTTTGCCTGTGGCCGTCGAAATACACCGAATATTCCGTCAAAAATTCGCCGTGGAAAAACGGTAAAGGGGATATGGTGCGCGAAATGGCCGATGCCTGTAAAGAATTCGGGCTAAAATTCGGGGTGTATTTGTCGCCCTGGGACCGAAACCACCCCGATTATGGCAAACCCGAATACATCACTTATTTCAGAAATCAGCTTACGGAATTACTCACCAACTACGGCGAAGTTTTCGAGGTATGGTTCGACGGAGCAAACGGGGGTTCGGGCTACTATGGAGGCGCCAACGAAACCCGTAAAATTGACGCAAAAACGTATTACGACTGGCCAACAACCTACCAGCTTGTTCGCAAGTTGCAACCCAACATGGTGATTTGGAACGACGGCGGCGACCGCGCTGATTTGCGCTGGGTAGGTACCGAATCGGGTTACGTGGGCGAAACCAACTGGAGTTTGTTAAATGCCACGGGCGATGTACCCGAGCAAATGCTGCGTCACGGCGTTGAAAATGGCAATGCGTGGGTACCCGGAGAAGTGAATACCTCCATTCGACCAGAATGGTTTTACCACGAACGCGAAGACAGAAAAGTAAAAACGTTGCCTCAGTTGCTGGATATTTATTATCACTCGATTGGGCGGAACGGTACGCTTCTGCTCAATTTTCCGATTATGCCCAACGGCTTGATTCACGAAAAAGACGAAAAAGCAATTCAGGAATTGACCAAAACAATCAAAGAAACCTTTGCCCAAAATCTGGCTAAAAACGCGGTCGCTTCTTCGGAGCAGGTACGCGGCAAAAACGCTCGCTATGGAGCCAATAAGGTGATTGACGGCGATGTTGATTCTTATTGGGCTACCGACGACAACGCAACCTCAGGCTCAATTACGCTGGATTTTAGAAAACCCACCACTTTCAACCGCTTTCTGGTGCAGGAACCCATCCGATTGGGGCAACGGGTAAAATCGTTTAGTGTGGACGCATTTGTGGACGGGAAATGGGTACCAATCGCCAAAGAAACCACCATTGGCTATAAGCGTATTCTGAGATTTCCGACCGTCGAGGCTACCAAGCTGCGGCTCAATGTGTTAGACGCCAAAGGCTGTCCGCTTATTTCAAACATTGAAGTGTATAAAGCCCCCATCGTTCTGACTCCCCCCACCATCCTTCGGGATAAAGAAGGGCTGGTTCAGTTTGTGTCGGGAGATAAAGAGTCGGTGATTTATTATACAACCGATGGCAGCACGCCGACCTCTTCGTCGGCCAAATACACGTCCCCTGTCAAAACGGATGAGGGCAAAGCAGACATCAAGGCCATTACGTTTAATCCGTTTACCAATCAGGCCAGCATTGCGAGTGAAGAGAAGTTTGACATTTCCCGCAAAAACTGGAAAATTCTGAGTACCGAAGATGCAAATGCCAACAAGCTGCTCGATGGCAATCCGAGTACGTCGTGGCATCAAAAAAGAAACCAACCGATGCCAGCAGAATTGGTCATCGACTTGGGAAAGGTAGAACGTCTTGAAGGTTTCCGCTATTTACCTGCCCAAAACTGGTGGGAGGAAGGAAGCATCATTACCCATTATCAATTTGACGTTTCGCAGGACAATACGGACTGGAAAACCGTCAGTGAGGGCGAATTTTCCAACATTAAAAACAGCCCTTTTTGGCAAATCAAACCCTTTGCTGCCGTTTCGGCGCGGTACATCAGGTTTCGGGCGTTGAAAAACACACAGGAAAAAACAGCCTCAGGGTATGCCGAACTGGACGTAATTACGGCTAATTAACTCAATACCAAACATTACTATGTACCCCAAAACCACCTTCTTAACCCTTGTTTTACTTGGTATATGGCAGCTTTGTACTGCCCAGCCAACGTCAAGACCCGTCATTGTTTCGCCCGAAGTCCATGCTGACAATTCGGTGACGTTTCGGTTTTATGCGCCTGCGGCCAAAGAAGTGAAACTCAGTGCGCAGTTTGAAAAATCGCCTTTGGCCATGACCAAGGATGACAAAGGGGTTTGGAGCGTTACCACTGCGCCCGTGAAGCCCGATATGTATCCCTACGCGTTCAATGTCGATGGGATTTCGGTGGCCGATCCCACCAATTCAGCGCTTTTTCCCAATGAAGGTTTTCAGAATAGTGTGGTCGAAATTACGGGAAACACGCCTTTGGTACATACCCTGCAAAATGTCCCTCACGGCACGGTGTCGTACCGATATTACCAGTCGGCTGAGTTAGGAACGCGGCCCGTGGTGGTTTATACGCCTGCTGGCTACGAAGCAAACCCAAAGGCTTCTTATCCAGTGCTTTATTTATTGCACGGTACCACCGATACCGAAGAAACGTGGACAAAAGTAGGCCGCGCCAATGTCATTCTTGACAACCTGATTGCGCAGGGCAAGGCCAAATCCATGATTATTGTAATGCCCTACGGACGGGCTTATCCTGTCATCAGCAAGTCGTCGGGAAGTTTGCGAAACTGGGACAATTTGCAGGAGTTCAAAAAGGACTTTTTCGGCAATCTGATGCCGTTTATTGAGAAAAATTACCGCACCCTCAACGACAAAAACAACCGCGCTATTGCAGGTTTTTCAGGTGGCGGAGGCACCACGCTGTACTTTGGCCTGAACAACACCGACCAATTTGCCTATGTCTGTGGGTTTGCCCCGGGTATGCTCAAAAATGAGTTTGACCGCAACAATGAGGTGTTTTTTAAGAATGCCGCACAGGCCAATAAGAACCTGAAATTATTTTGGATCGGTGTAGGTAAAGAAGACGGATTATATGCTGTCAATCAGGAATATATGCAGGTACTTGACCAGAAGAAGATTAAGTACGAAAGCCTCATCACCGACGGCGGGCATACGTGGATGAATGTAAAACACTACCTGAGTGTCATTGCGCCTAAGCTTTTTAAATAGTACCCCAATACACCCTTAACCAATCAGTAAACCAATGAAAATCGTTACATTCTTGAAAAAAATCAGCTTGCTGTTGCTGATTCTCGTTCCCTTTGCAGGATTGGCCCAGCCCCCACGCGGCCCGTTTGTGATTTCGCCCAAAGTCAATTCCGACAAAACCGTCACGTTTTCGTATTTAGCGCCAAATGCCAAAACGGTATTGTTGGGCGGGAGTCAGTTTGGGCAAGCCGATGTGCCGTTGACTAAAAACGCGGAAGGTGTTTGGTCGGTCACCGTTGGCCCCGTCAAACCCGATATTTACCCGTATAGTTTTAAAGTCGATGGCGTGACGGTGATGGATCCTGCCAACGTCGCCTTCTTTCCTAACGAGCGATTCAAGGCCAGTCTGGTCGAAATCCCGTCGGACGAACCTGCCATTTACGCGTTGAAAAACGTCCCGCACGGCTCCATTACCTACGAATATTATCCGTCGGTCGAAGGTTCAACGGGAACGGTTGTTGTCTATACACCAGCGGGTTATACCAAAGAAACCGCCAAAAAATACCCTGTCTATTACCTCATCAGCGGCACGACTGATACCGAAGAAACCTTCTGGAAAGTGGGGAAAGTGAACCTGATGCTCGACAACATGATTGCGGCGGGGACGGCTAAGCCTATGATTGTGGTGATGCCTTACGGGAATCCGCTGGCGAAAATTGCCGAGCAAACGGGCAAAGACAAACCTGCCGATGTGATGAGCCGCGACGGCGACGATGCCCTGCGCCGCATGAAGTTGTTTGAAACCGACCTTGTGTCCCACGTCATTCCGTACATCGAAAAGAACTACCGAACGATCAACAACCGCGACAACCGCGCCATTGGCGGCTTCTCGCGCGGGGGTGGACAAACGCTGCGCACGGCCTTCAACAACGTCGATAAGTTTGCCTACGTGTGCAGCTATGCGTCCTACATTGCGCCCGCCGAAATGGATAAAAGCTTTACCAACATTACCTCCAATCCTGCCAAAACCAACAAAGATTTTAAACTGCTTTGGTCGGGCATCGGAACCGATGATTTTCTGTACAAAGGCACCGTCGAGTTTGAAGACTACCTGAAAGCCAAGAAGATAAATTACAAAAGCTACGTCATCGACGGCGGCCACACGTGGATGAACGTGAAGAAGTACCTCAATGAGACGTTGCCTGTTTTGTTCAAATAAAGCCCCAAAAACCATGAGCAAAGCCGCATTTTTCTCCCTTATTCTCGGGTTCATTTCCATGAGCGCATTGGCCCAGCAGCGTCCGCCCGCCATCAGTTCGCCCAACGTCCATGCCGACAACAGCATCACGTTTACCTATTTTTCCAGAACGGCGCGTGAGGTAAAACTGTCGGGTGAATTTTTGAAAGAACCCGTTTTACTCACCAAAGACACCTCGGGTATCTGGCGGGTGACGGTGCCTCCCGTCACGCCCGATATTTACCCGTATAATTTTACCGTGGATGGAGTAGGCGTCGCTGACCCCAACAACACGCAGATTTTTGCCAATGAGCGATTTAAGCGGAGCATCGTAGAAGTAAAAGGTGATAAACCGTTGGTTCACAGCCTCCAAAACATCCCGCATGGTAAAGTGACGTACCATACGTATTCCTCAAAAACGCTGAATACAACCCGCCAATTGTTGGTTTACACCCCACCCAATTTTGACGCCAGCGGCAAGACAAAATACCCTGTTTTGTACCTGATTCACGGCGGGTCGGATACCGAAGAAACGTGGACCAAAGTAGGCAGGGCCAACTTCATTGCCGATAACCTCATCGCGCAGGGCAAGGCCAAACCGATGATTATTGTGATGCCCTACGGCAACGTTCGCCCCGCTCCGATGGCCGATTTTACCAAAGACGTGGTGAACGACATCATTCCGTTTGTGCAGGCCAATTACCCCACCCAAACCGACAGCAAAGGCCGCGCCGTAGCTGGGTTTTCGGTAGGTGGCGGGCAAACGCTGAACATTGGGTTTACTAACACCGACACGTTTGCCTACATCTGCTCGTACGCGCCCTACACTGCTACCGACGAGTTCAAAAAGAACTTCACCGACTGGACGCCCGACGCCGATAAAGTCAATAAGCAGCTTAAACTGTTCACCATCAGCGTAGGAACGGAGGATTTTCTTTACGAAAGTGTGAAACAAAACATCGCTATGTTTCAGGAAAAGAAAATCAAGGTCGAACCGCTCATTGTTTCGGGCGGGCATACGTGGATGAACTGTAAGTTGTTTTTAGCCAATTCATTACAGCAGATTTTCAAATAATATAAACCCTTATGATGATGAAAAACCGCATTTTATCAACTTTTATGGCTTCGGCACTGTCCATCGGACTTTGTCAGGCCCAAGTCGCCGAGGACTTCAAACCGTCCAGCCTCAACCAGCCGGGTCAGGAATACCCGATGGTTAATTCTCAGGGTTACGCCCGCTTCAAAATCGTAGCGCCTGCCGCCGACAGCGTGCGGGTAAGTTTGGGGCTGGGGGGCAAAGGTGGCACAAAACTCGCCAAAGCTGAAGACGGCACGTGGATGGGCACCACCGATGGCCCGATGGACGAAGGCTTTCACTACTACAACGTCAAAATTGACGGGGGGAAATTCAACGACCCGGGCACGCTCAATTATTACGGCTCGGTGCGCTGGGAAAGCGGCATTGAGATTCCTGCCAAAGATCAGGATTTTTATGCCCTCAAAAACGTACCGCACGGCCATGTGCAGCAAGTACTTTTCCCGTCGCCAAGCACGGGCACTTCGCGTCGGGCGTTTGTCTATACACCCGCAGGCTACGAAAAAGGGAAAGACAAATACCCTGTGTTGTATTTGCAGCACGGCTGGGGCGAAGACGAAACGGCATGGATGAATCAGGGACGCGCCAATTTAATCATGGATAACCTGATTGCCGAAGGAAAAATCAAGCCATTTATCATCGTCAATACTTACGGTATGACCAACGAGGTGAAGTTTGGCAAAATCCGTGAATTCAAGATTGAGCCGTTCCAGACGGTGTTAATCAACGAGTTGATTCCGTACATCGACGCCAATTTCCGTACGCTGGCCAACAAAGACAACCGCGCCATGGCGGGCTTGTCGATGGGGGGCATGGAAACCAAAATGATTACGCTCAATAATCCTGACGTGTTTGCGTACTACGGACTGCTCAGCGGCGGCGTTTATGCCCCAACCGACATCACCGACAAATCGAAAGTAAAGCTGGTGTTCCTGAGTTGCGGCAGCAAAGAACGCCCCGACGGCGTCAAAAAAGCGACGGAAGAACTGAAAGCGGCGGGCTTCAACGCGGTGTCGTACGTTTCAGAAGGCACTGCCCACGAGTTCCAGACGTGGCGTCGGAGTTTGTACCAATTGGCCCCGATGTTGTTCAAGAAATAACACCAAAAATCAGATGAGAAAAACGGTTCTGCTGTGTCTGCATGGTTTACTTGCCCTGACAGCTGCCCTTGCGCAGCAACCACGCCGCACGCCCGAACAGGATAGCCTGATGGCACGGATGCAGCGAAAAACAGCGGCCGACCATCGGCAAATGCTGAACCAGCTAGGCATCCAATCGCTTCGTTCGGGGCCATCGGGCAACCCTTCGGCACCCAATGCCGCCAATCGGGACGAAGCGAAGGTGCCGCCCTATACATTACCCGATCCGTTGGTACTCAAAAACGGGAAAAAAGTAAAGTCGGCCAAAGACTGGGTGGCTACCAAGCGGCCTGAATTAGTGGAAGATTTTGAACGGGAAGTTTATGGTCGATTACCCGCTGTCATTCCGAACGTAAACTGGCAGGTGGTTTCGGTCAAAGACACGGTTGTTGGGAATCAACCCATTAAAGAAAAAACGCTGCGGGGCGTGGTGGACAATTCGGCGTACCCATCCATCAGTGTCAACATGGAACTGGTACTCGCAACCCCTAAAACTGCGTCGGGTCCCGTGCCTGTGGTCATGGAATTTGGCTTTATCCGTTCACCGTTTGGAAATTATGCACCCGTTCAGCCCATTGGGTTAGGGTCGGCGGGCGAACCGACGTGGAAAGAACAACTGATTTCCCGAGGTTGGGGCTATGCCATCCTTGTGCCCTCCAGCATTCAGGCCGACAATGGCGCAGGGTTGACCGAAGGCATCATCGGCCTGTGCAACAAGGGGCAATTCCGAAAGCCAGACGATTGGGGTGCATTGCGGGCATGGGCGTGGGGTGCCAGCCGTGCCGTTGACTATTTTGAAACGGACAAGAACGTTGATACCAAGCGCATTGCCATCGAAGGGCTTTCGCGCTATGGAAAAGCCACCGCCGTTGCTATGGCCTTTGAGCCTCGTTTCTCGCTGGCTTTCATCGGGTCATCAGGGGCTGGCGGTGCCAAGATTCTACGCCGAATCTTTGGCGAGCAGGTCGAAAATCTGGCAGGTTCGGGCGAATACCATTGGTTTTGCGGTAATTTTTTGAAGTACGCAGGGCCGCTCACGCCGCAGGATATGCCCGTCGATGGCCATTCGCTGGTGGCGTTGTCGGCTCCCCGTCCCGTTTTTATCAGCTCGGGTTCGCCGCAGGTAGAAGGGCAGTGGGTGGATGCCAAAGGCATGTTTCTGGCGGGTGTCCATGCGGGACCTGTTTACAAACTATTTGGTAAAAAAGACCTTGGAACCTCCGAATTTCCCCGCATCGGCACTCCGCTGATTGACGGAGAAATCGCGTTTCGGCAACACGCAGGCGGACATAGTACAGGCCCCAACTGGAGCACGTGGATTGCGTGGGCCTGTCGCTATTGGGGTGACTGTAAGTATTTTGAATGAAGTAGAATGGTATAGAGTTTTACCCGCAGATTGGCGCAGATTCATCGTTTTAGTAAGCTTTTTTCAGCGAAAATCTGCGTTTGTATTTTTCAGCGGTCTTCTGCAAGAGAAAGAAAGAAATGAAATTGCTTATCTAACAAAGTGTTCATTATGAAGCATTTATTGTATTTTAGTTTTACACTTTTCGGCCTTGTGGGCGGTTTGCACGCTCAACCTACCGACAAAGAAATGCCCAAAAGTTTTGATCAGGTCCGAACGGGCATTGCCACGGGTAAACTGGACACGGTGAAGTACGAATCCAAAACGGTTGGCAGCACCCGTAAAGCACTCATTTACACGCCACCCAATTTTAACAAAAAGACCAAATACCCCGTGTTGTACCTGCTGCACGGCATTGGTGGCGACGAAAAAGAGTGGCTCAAAGGAGGCAATCCGCAGGTGATTCTGGACAATTTGTACGCTGACGGAAAACTCGCACCCATGATTGTGGTGATGCCCAACGGCCGCGCCATGAAAGACGACCGCGCCGTGGGAAATATCTTTGACAAAGACAAGGTGGAGGCCTTCGCGACCTTTGAAAAAGACCTGCTCAACGACCTGATTCCGTTTGTGGAGAAAAAATACCCGACACTCACCGACCGCGAACACCGCGCCATTGCGGGCTTGTCGATGGGAGGTGGGCAATCGCTGAATTTTGGGTTGGGTAATCTGGACAAATTCGCTTGGGTGGGCGGATTTTCTTCGGCGCCCAACACCAAAGTTCCGCAGGAGTTAGTACCCAATCCCGAAGACGCCAAGCAAAAGCTGAAGCTACTCTGGATTTCGTGCGGCGATGCCGACGGACTCATCACGTTCAGCAAACGCACCCACGATTATTTATACCAAAACAGCGTACCGCACATCTATTACCTCGAAGCGGGTGGACACGACTTTAAGGTGTGGAAAAACGGGTTGTTTATGTTCTCGCAATTCCTGTTTAAACCCGTCGATACGGCGTCGTTTCCTTCGTATTCGGTGCTGGGAACCCCTGCGGCAACCAACATCCGCAACGGCAAATACCCGCAGATTCTGCCTGATAATCGCGTAGTTTTCAAAGTTAAAGCTCCTCAGGCACAGAAAGTTCAGATAGACTTGGGTAAAAAATACGACATGGTGAAAGATACGGCAGGCTTCTGGAATGTGACAACCGATGTCATCAGCCGTGGCTTTCATTACTACTCGCTCATCATCGACGGGGTAGCCCTTGCCGACCCTGCCAGCGAATCGTTCTACGGCATGGGGCGCATGGCTAGCGGCATCGAAATCCCGTACGAAGGCAGCGGATTTTATACCCTTAAAGACGTTCCGCACGGCGACATTCGTATCAAAAAATACTTCTCGAAAGCCTCCAACGCGTGGCGCGAAATGTACGTGTATGCGCCTCCGGGTTACGACAAATCTTCTGAAAAATACCCCGTGATGTACCTCCTCCACGGCGGTGGCGAAGACCAGCGCGGTTGGGCAACGCAGGGCCGTACGGACGTTATTCTCGACAACCTGATTGCCGAAAATAAAGCCAAACCCATGCTGATTGTAATGGTGGACGGGAATTTCTACGGCAACGGCGGCGGCGTGGCAGGTTTTGGGATGCAGCAGTTAAACCAGTTTGAAAACGAGCTCAAAAATGCCGTCATCCCGTTTGTGGAAGCCAATTTCCGTACCCTGACCGACGCTAAAAACCGTGCGTTGGCGGGGCTTTCGATGGGTGGTTTGCAAACATTACACGCTGGTGTTCGCAACTCCGATATGTTCGGCTACCTCGGGGTTTTCAGTTCGGGCTGGTGGGCTAATAACACCAAACTCTCTGATCCTCAGTATGAATTTATGCAGGCCAATAAAGACAAAATCAACGCCAACATCAAACAATTCTGGATTTCGCAGGGCGGGAAAGAAGATATTGCCCACGCCAATTGCCAGATTATGATGAAGAAGTTCGACGACATGGGCATCAAGTACCAGTACAGCGAATACGCAGGCGGACATACGTGGCCCGTTTGGCGGCATGACCTGTTCGGATTTTCTCAGTTGTTGTTTAAATAAACGATGGTTTGGAATGTAGAGTAGGAGTTCCCTTCGGCTTCGCGCAGAAAACAACTTTTGATTGTTGGTATCTGGGTGAAGCCGAAGCCAGATAGGTAAAGTAGTTAGTCCGAAAACATGAACAGTGGGGGAATTTTGAAAATATAATTACAGGTGAAAAACAACTTGTTGAAAAGAAACCAAACGATGAAAAGCATACAAAAATTATTCTCTCCACTTTTGGCATTGAGCATTCTGCTTAGTGGACAAACTTTTATACACCAAGCCATAGCGCAGCCCCCTGCTCAGCAAAGAGCACCGCTGCCCCCAATACCTATAAAAGGCGACACCACACATACATTAACAAGGCACTTTAAATTGGCTACCAACACTAAAATAGCTCCCTATACCAATGGTTTTATTCATAGGTGGTTGGTGTTAGAACCAATCAAGAAAGACATAGCAAGAAATAATATTTTCACCGACAATTACTTACGCAGTGAGTTCAAGAACAATAATTTTTCGGAAGATTATTTAATGATACCAAAGGCTGGTGAAATGGTAAACGTTGGTAATCAGGCGCTCAACTGGTATGCTCTGGACAGTAAAACCTTTAATTTTAATTTGTTCAATTTTTCCTATGACATCAACAAACCGAAGTATGGCTTACTTTTTTGGTTGGTTACCGTCATTGACTGTTCAGAGGAAATACAAAATGTAAGAATGACTGCTGGATGTAATTCGGGAGGAATGTTTTGGCTCAATGGTCAAGAAATACTGATGCTTTCTGGTGACAGAGATATGATAGTTGACAACGTGGCTTCACCCATATTAACCTTAAAAAAGGGGAGAAATATTATTCGCGGGGCAGTAATTAACGGCCCGGGGATGGCTAATTTTTGCCTTCGTTTTATTGACGAAAAGGACCAACCTGTCAAAAATATCAGTATCAGCAAAGATTAACATCTAATCAAAATATTAACACAGAAATGAAATGTAAACTTATTCTTTTTTTATCAGTACTACTTTCAACTACTGTATTAGCTCAGGTAGGCAAACCTTTCATCCATGACCCTTCAACGATTGTAGAATGTGACGGAAAATTCTACACCTTTGGAACAGGTGGCGGAGGGTTAATATCAGAAGATGGCTGGACGTGGTTTGGAGGCGGTGTCAGGCCAGGTGGGGGTGCTGCTCCCGATGCGATCAAAATTGGCAATCGCTATCTGGTGGTTTATGGAGCAACTGGTGGTAGCCCTTCGCACAAAGGTATTATCTATACAATGTGGAATAAGACACTTGATCCAAAATCGCCCGACTTTAAGTATTCTGAACCCGTAATAGTGGCTACCTCTGATGGTTACGAAGAAAACGACGCCATAGATCCTGGAATCATGTTAGACCCTACCACAGGCCGCCTCTGGTTAGCCTACGGTACTTACTATGGATTCACTCGCATTATTGAGCTAGATCCAAAAACAGGGAAACTCAAAGATGGAAATAAACCTGTAGATGTAGCCATAGTTTGTGAGGCTGCTGATTTGATATATCGCGATGGCTGGTATTATTTACTTGCTACCCACGGGAGCTGTTGCGATGGTGCCAACTCAACGTATAATGTTGTCGTAGGCCGTTCCAAAAAAGTAACCGGGCCGTACGTTGATAATGTAGGTAGAAGCATGATGGAAGGTGGTGGAAAAATGGTGGTGGCTACGCGTGGGCGACTTATAGGCCCCGGGCATTTTGGACGAATAATTCTTGAAAAAGGTGTTGAAAAAATGTCAATTCATTATGAGGCAGATTTAGATCAGGGCGGTCGCAGTGTATTGGGTATCCTTCCCATAGTATGGAAAGATGGCTGGCCGATCGCTGGTGAAAAATTTAAAGAGGGAACCTTTGAAATAGAATCGGTTAGAAGAGGCTATGGTTTAGAACTCGCCGTAGATTTTAGCAGAATGGCTGTTGCCCAGCGAGGCTTTAGCCAAGCCAATACCGAGCCTATTAAACCAGTGCCTGCGCAGGAATTAGCTGATGTGATTAAAAATTGGCCAACAGGTAATATTAATGTACGCATAGGTGATTACATGCATCGCCCTCACCAAAAATGGACCATTACCGATGCACCTGACTCTACTGGTTATTTAGGCGGTCCCTATTACAAAATTGTATTAGCAGGTACCGAACGAGCATTATCCGCAACCGCAGATGCTCAGGTAATAACTGTCCCCGTCTTTACAGGTAGTCCAGAACAATTATGGCGAATAGACCAGCTAACGGATGGTACCTATCGAATAATGCCCAAGGTAGTGCCAAATTCGGGCAAAAAACTGGCATTGGTATCATCAGGAGATAGCACACCGATGCTTGCCGAATTTGACTTCGAAAGTGATAATTCTAAATGGAATTTCAGGGCGCATTAATTGTGCTCTGTAGAGCTGATAAGCAAATGTATAACCTTTTTTTCAATAAATGTTTCACTCAAAAACCCCCAATTAATCCAATGAAAACCCTATTCTTTTCTCTGATTTTATCAATCGCCAGCTTTGTAGCCATGGCGCAAAACCCCATTGACGGCAACTGGAAAGGCAGCCGCGAAACGCCTAACGGCACATTTGAGGTCAATTATACCTTCAAAGTAGAAGGTGACAAATTGACTGGCACGTGGAAAACCCAGTTTGGCGAAGCCAAAATTGAAGAAGGCAAAGTAGAAGGCAAAAAAATTTCTTATTCCATCTCATTCAACGACCGCAAAATGAGCTACACAGGCGAGTTGGTTTCTGAAAAAGAGCTGGTTGTAAAAAGTGAGCGCGGTGAGATGAAGCTCGCCAAGCAGTAGTTATTTATTCATTAACCCAATAATCAAATGTTTTCAAAAAAAAGCGTGAAGGCTGTAAGTACGGCCATTCTGATGGCGGGAGCGACCACTGGTTTTGCCCAATCCATTCCGTCGTTGAAAGATACCTTTAAAAACGATTTTGGCATCGGAACGGCCTTGAACAATGGCCAGATTGAGGAGCGTGACCCTGCGATGACCCAATTGATTGTGAGTCAGTTTAACATGGCAACGCCCGAAAACGTGATGAAATCGGCGTTAATCCATCCTAAATGGGATA
Organism: Runella defluvii; assembly: GCF_014195535.1. Lineage (GTDB taxonomy): Bacteria > Bacteroidota > Bacteroidia > Cytophagales > Spirosomataceae > Runella > Runella defluvii. The sequence continues at coordinate 120,749 of NZ_JACIBY010000016.1, forward strand.
CCTATGATTTTGTCGTGCCCGATAAACTGGTTGCTTTTGGTAAAAAACACAACATCAAAATCAACGGTCATACCTTGGTTTGGCACAGTCAGTTGCCGTCGTTCATTCGTGGTGTTCACAGCAAAGACTCCATTCAAACGTTTTTTAACGACCACATCAAAACCGTGGCAGGTCGTTACAAAGACAATATCTTTTCGTGGGATGTGGTGAACGAAGCCTTGAACGAAGACGGAACGTTGCGCAAAACTGTTTTCCTAGATTATCTGGGTGAAGGCTACATTGCCGAAGCTTTCCGCCTCACGCAGCAGGCCGCGCCGAATGTGGAATTGTACTACAACGATTACAACAACGAACAACCTGCCAAACGCGCGGGCTGCATCGAGCTTATCAAGAAAGTACAAGCGTCGGGCGCGCGCATCGATGGCGTGGGGATTCAGGGACACTGGCACGTGGGCAAAGTACCGTTCAAGGACATTGAAGAAAGTATTCTGCAATACGCCGCGCTGGGACTAAAAGTGATGTTCACTGAGCTGGACATTGAGGTGCTTCCCCGCAACTTTCAGGGAGCCGATGTGAACCAGCGCATGGCCAGCAATCCCAGCTTAAATCCTTACACGGCAGGCTTGCCCGACGACGTTCAGAAGCAGTTGGCGGCGGATTATGAAGCTTTATTCAAATTGTTTTTGAAGCATAAAGACAAAGTTACCCGCGTGACATTGTGGGGTGTTAACGACGCGAACAGCTGGCTCAACGGCTGGCCTGTGCGTGGACGTACTAATTACCCGTTGCTTTTTGACCGTAATAACCAGCCAAAACCCGCGTTTTACTCGGTTGTAGCGTTGAAAAAGTAGGTGAAAGTTTTACAATAGGTGGTTTTGGGTTCGTATCTACAACCTAAATCATCTATTGTAATAAGGCATATTTAGGGCTATTTTTATTTGCTATAAGATTGGTTTTGGGTAGATTTAGGTATATTTGACTCTTTTCTCAAATGAGGTGAGATGATAATGAAAAACTACATAAAACTACTTTTCTTCTTTGTAATTGCAGTTTATGGCTTTCCTAAGCAGGGAATTTCTCAAGAAATTGTTTTGTCGGAAGACCAAAAGATTCCGAAAAACATTACTTCTTCCATTGAAATTTTAAAGGATTCGACGGGCAAACTGACGTTGGAGCAAGTGACTGCGATGAACTTCAAAAAGTCGCCCAAAGACCACATTATTTTTCCCTATTCTGATGATATTTATTGGGTGCGATTTTCCCTAAAAAATACCAATTCTACCAATAAAGACTGGATTTTGGTATGGACAAACCCTTTGGTGGAGCAGTTGGATGTTTATATTTCGGACACGACGGGACAAAAATTTTCGCATAAACAACAGAAGATTTTGACGGTTGAGAAAGAGAAAAAACTCATCGACCAAGACCCGACCTTTACCGTTGACCTTAGCCCCAACCAACGCAAAAACATCTACGTCAAAGTAACCAGCAAACGCGGCCACTACATGACTTTGCGGTTGCATTCAGAAAAAACATACTATAAATCAAAACTAGAGGGATATGCCAGCCAAAGCTTCTTCAACGGTTTGGTTATTTTTCGTTTGTTTTTGGTACTTACGCTTAGTTTGTTCATCATCAACAATTTTGCATTTAGGCTATATTCGCTGCATACGGTCATCAAGACGTTTGCTTTTTGGGGGTATCTCAATATCGCTGGCCCTTGGTTTACGGACGACCCCGACGTTGCTAAAAAAATTGATTTTTTGTTCTATAACTCCGTGACTCTGGGCGGCGGGATTTTTGTGTATTTTACCCAAATCAAGGGGAAGTTTTCGAAAATTCACACCCTCATTGCCATGAGCATTATTGGGCTGACCATCTTCGAGAGTATCATTGTTTTTGTTGATTATCAGTGGTATTGGCTCAAGTTGGGGGTGTATAGCATCATCATTTCGGCAACGTATTTTTCTGGTTTGTACCTCTATTCCATTGTCAAAAAAATCGCCATTGAAAAATACTACGCCATTCCTTTTATATTGGGGATGATTAGCTACGCCTTGTTGTACATTCGACTGTTGGGCTGGATTGAATACGAACCCGTGTATTCGATTGCGTATTTGTTGTTTTTGGGAGAGATTTTCGTTTTTGTCATTTTCCTCGGGGGAATTTTTCGTTCTGCGGAGCAAAAACTGCATTTCAGCATCGAGCAAAACAGCCGTTTGAAAGAACTAGATAACCTCAAAACCAGCTTCTTCGCCAATATTTCTCACGAATTTCGGACGCCTTTGACGCTGATTTTGTCGCCCCTCAAAGACCTGCGGCGAGAATTTCCAGAACGGGATATTTTTCGAGTAATGCAACAAAATGCCGAACGATTGTTGGCGCTGATCAATCAATTGTTGGATTTGAGCAAACTGGAGGCGGGGAAAATGGACATGCAGTTGCAAAGAAGTGACTTAGCCCAGTTTCTAAATTATTTGTTTGCCTCCTTTGAATCGCTCGCGCAAAACAAGAAAATTCTTTTTCAGTACGAGCAAAATCAGTTGAGTTATATAGCTGATTTTGACCAAGATAAAATTGAAAAGATCGTGACCAACCTCCTCTCGAACGCGTTTAAGTTTACGCCCCCAAGTGGACGAGTACAGGTACGGGTTGATTTCCAAAAAACGCAACTTCTCCTGAAGGTGCAAGACTTTGGTATTGGGATTGACTCACAGCGTTTGCCACGCATATTCGACCGTTTTTACCAAGCTGACAGCGGCGATAACCGTACGTACGAAGGAACGGGCATTGGGCTGGCGTTGGTGAAAGAGTTGGTACAAGTGATGAAAGGAAGCATCCATGTAGAAAGTAAAGTAGGCGAAGGCTCTATTTTTACGGTGATGTTGCCGATGTTGGAAGAGCGTGCAGCGGCCAATGATCAGGCGGTTGTACCCATAAATATGCCAAAAGAACAAGCGCTTTTGGTAGAAGAATTGCCGATGGAAACCCCCACCAATGAAGGCAAAGAGGTGTTGTTGATTGTGGAAGATAACCCCGAACTGCGGGCGTACATACGGGAAATTTTTGCCCCCCATTACTATTTATTAGAAGCAAGCGACGGACAAGAAGGGTTGGAAAAAGCCATTGAAGAACTGCCCGACGTTGTCATTTGTGATTTGATGATGCCTCGGCTCGACGGTTTTGGATTGTGTAAAGCCATGAAACAAAATGAACTCACGAACCATATTCCGATTGTGATGTTGACGGCCAAAGCGACCCTAACCGACCGCTTGGAAGGCTTGGAACTTGGCGCTGACGATTATTTGTCGAAGCCTTTTGATCGGGAAGAGTTGCAGGTGAGGGTTCGGAATTTGATTAGACAACGTCAGATTTTACTTCAAAAATATACGAAAAACAAGGCGTTCGAACGGGCTCAGCAAAGCCAAATGGAGGAAGAAATAGCGCTTAAAAATCGCATCAGTGATGAGCAATTTATGCAACGCTGCCACGAAGTACTCATGCAACATTTGGGAGAAAGTGGCTTTGATGTGGAGCGTTTTGCGGAGACGATGAACGTTTCGTCGGTGCAGCTTCGCCGCAAGTTGAAAGCCAGTACGGGGCAGGGGGTGATTGAATATTTGCGGAATTTTAGACTCGAAAGAGCCGCCGAAATGCTCGCCAATCAGACCGCAACCGTGTCGGAAGTTGCCTACAAAGTGGGCTTTGAAAGCCTGTCGTATTTCTCAAAAGTATTTTTTGAAAAATACGAAAAAAGCCCTTCCGAGTGGCCATAAACGGCATTTTGTCAAAAATGAGTTAAAGAAAGTCAAAAATGAGTTAATAAAAATTGAAAGCTCCTCTGAGGGGCTTTTTTTTTTGTTCAAAATGAGTTAAAGAAAGTCCATTTTGAGATAACACCTGTGTCTCACAAATCCTGAATTTTGGGTATCACTTTAACTCATCTCAATCATGAAAAAACTACTTGTATTATTATTCGCGGCAGCGATGATGCTCGGATGTACCAAAGACGAAAACGTAGCACCTACTTACACGGGGGCGTCGCAAAACATCGGAAACGGTAAGGCGTATTCTTGGATTAAATTCACGACCGACAACAAGCCTTCTTCTTTGGGCTTCACCATGACCAAAGGCGCGCTCGACAACCTACCGCACGGAGGAATTGCGCTGGTGTTGAGTCTGCCCAACGAAGCGGTGGGGCAAGTGCCTTTTGACCACATCATGCTCGACTACCTGCACACGGGACACGAGCCGCCAGGCACCTACGACGTAGCCCACTTTGACATGCACTTTTACATTCAGGCGCTTGCAGAGCGGAAGGCAATTCCTGCGTATCCAGTAGCTCCTGCCAAATTTGACAACCTCCCTGCGGCGGGCTACATTCCTACCAACTACATCCGCCTCCCTGCGGGTGTTCCTGAAATGGGGGTTCACTGGGCCGACCCTGCGTCTCCAGAATTATCAGGAAAGGGCAAGTTTACCGAAACGCTTATCTATGGTTCGTACGATGGCAAAATGACATTTATTGAACCAATGGTAAGTCACGAGTTTTTGAGCAGCAAGCCGAACTTGACCAAATCAATGCCGCTACCGACCAAGTTTGCAAAGGCGGGCTACTATCCGATGAAATACAGCATCAAGCAAGTGGGCGACGACATCGTGGTGAGCCTCGACGACCTAATGATGATGCAATAACCAATCGTTTTTCAATACCCTACTCATAATCTTTCATGGTAGAAAGGGAAGGAGGTTTAGGGAGCATTTGACGAAATGTTCCTACCTCCTTTTTCTACTACCGATTGATGTTGAACTCATTTTAACTATTCTACCAATGAAAAACTTATTTACACTTACATTTTGGGTTAGTATCATAGCCAGTTTGAGTTCATTAGCCCAAACCCCCGATATTGATGTCAAATTTAATATGATTAGCATTCCCAATAATACTAGTGCAAGTACTACTTATGGAACATCTTTTGGCTTAGTTGCTTTAAGTAATGGTATGCCGAATAACGAGTTTACCATTGAAAACAGGGGGACTGGTACGCTTACTATTTCATCGATTGACATCATTGGAACAGCGGCGAGTGATTTTACAGTCAGCAATTCGCCCAGCACTACACTTGCCCCCAATGCCACTACTACCTTAAGAATTACCTTTAATCCATCCGTTGCAGATAGAAGATCAGCGACAGTTACTATCACCAGCAATGACCCAGACGAAAATCCTTTTAGGATTAATCTCTTCGGGACTGGCATGCAGCCTGAGATGGATGTTTTCGGAAATGGTAATCCAATTGCGAACGGTAGCTCAACGCCTATTACCAATAATCATACCCATTTTGGGGCAGAATTTGTAACAGGAGGCTCGATAGTTCGCACTTTTACCATTGAAAACAATGACCTTGCTTCCCTTAATCTTACGGGGACGCCAACAAAAGTAGCGATTACGGGTACCCATGCGTCCGATTTTACGCTAACTGCGGCACCGTCGTCATCCGTAGCACGTTCTCAATCCACAACGTTTCAAATAACATTTAATCCTTCGGGAAACGGGGTACGGACTGCACTTCTGACCATTGCCAATGATGATGAAGACGAAAATCCTTATACGTTTGCTATTGAAGGAATAGGAACAACCCCTTCGTCGTCGGCCGATTATACAATTTCTACCGCCAATAATACGGTAACTATCACTGATGTCAGTGGCAATGGCGAAACCATGGAGGTAAGTGAGAGTAACTCAAATGTACGGTTTTTTGTCTCAGGGAGAACATACCGCATTGACGGTGGCGCTGTTACGCCATTCACGACGCCTGCTGATATACCCATTTCTAGTAATACAGGCATTGTCGTCAATACAAATGCGGGCAATGACATTATCACTGTCGGAGCGTTTACCTCCTCATTACCCAGTTTGACAATCAATGGTGGTGTTGGCGATGACATTGTGAATATGAATGGTAACATAACTTTTGCGGCAAATGCAAACCTGGATTTAGACTTACAAAATGATGACACTTCCCCTGGTAGGGATGTGGTGAACATTGGCACCAATGCGAATGTGATTTTAGCTGGAACGGGTAGCGCTACCATAAAAGTAAGTCAGAATGTTTTTGTAAACACAGGCGGAGGGCTAACGACCGCCAACGGTAATCTCCTTGTAGAAGCTAACCAGCAAGGTACTCCTACTAGCGGCAATTTTGTAGGGGTACGATTAAACGGTCTAAATGCGTTGTTTCAGGTGACAGGCAGTGGTTTGCTCACCGTAAAAGGGAAAGGGGGGGATACAGGGAATGGCACCAGTGGTATTTTTTTTTATAGCGGAGCAAAAATACTAGGCGGAACCAATACCGTAACACTAGAAGGTACTGGTGGGTCGACGAGTGGTAATATTAGTGCTGGAGTATATGCATTCGAAAACAGTGAAGTGAGATCGACGGGTGGCAATATTGTGATAAATGGCATTGGAGATGGTATCGCATCCACCAATACACTTTGTCACGGTATATTTGTTCGTGGGGTGATTGCAGCAGGCGGTCTAGGCAATGTTACCCTAACAGGGCGAGGGAGCCTAAACTATACCGAAGCAGGGGCGAGTGGAGTATATATATCAAGCGGAACAGTAACTACGGCAGGGGGAAATATAACCTTCAATGGGTACGGGGGAGGTTTGGGGAATTCCACTAGATGTTTAGGAGTCTTTCTTATCCATAGCTCAGTTTCCCCTGGGGGAATGGGGACGTTAACGATTTATGGAGAAGGTGGCCCTGGTACTGGAACAGATAACTATGGTGTTGGAATAGGTTGTGCAATTACGAGTAGTGGAGGCAACATAATTGTTACAGGGAAAGAAGGGGGTGGTAACTTTTCTCAAGGGGTTATAGTAGATAATACGGACATAAACGCCTCAAATGGTGAAATCAGGACAGCTACCAACGGTGGGGATATAACAGTGACTGCCAATAGTTTTGTTTCAGCTTTGGATAATCAGGCTTTAATAACAGGCCACCCTTCTAATAAAATTACGTTTTTGCCATTAACTAATGGGACTGAAATTAATTTTGTTTCTACCAGAGAAGTAGCCTCAAGTCCAATCCTTATCTCTGATTTTGAATTTGATAATATTACAGGAGGAGCTTTTTACTTTGGCGATGCCAATACGGGCGCTATTAATGTGAATGAAGCCATTACCCACGCTGCTGGCAATGTTTATTTCACTACTGGACAAGCACTCAACCTGAATCAGTCATTTGGGGCGGGCACGGGTAATATTGCTATTAATGCAGCTGGCGGGATAAATCCTAAGTCCACAACCGTGGACTTGAGTGGGAATACCATTTCGTTTACTTCTGGCAATAACCTTACTATCGCCATCGGTGGCACAACGGTCAATACAGGATATGACCAGTTGAATATACAGGGGACGATTGATTTAAGAGGGCTCAACTTGGTACTTTCGGGTAGTTACGTTCCCGTTGCTGGAAATACATTCACCATTGTCAACAACGACGGGACAGATGCCATCGTAGGTACTTTTAATGGTCTAGCGCAGGGAGCAACGATTCCTAATTTCCGAGGAAGTGGCCTCAATGCGACGATTAGTTATACGGGAGGAACGGATAACAACGATGTAGTGATTACGGTGGCAGCACCTGCCGTTTCTAATATCAATATCAAAGGCAATGGATTCACTATTGACAATGGCGATACCTCACCTAGAACCGAAGATGGTACTGATTTTGGTAACATTGATATTTCTTTAACAGAACCAGTCGTGCGTACATTCACAATCGAGAATACGGGAACAGCTGATTTGGTCATTCCAGCAGGTGGCATTACGAAGTCAGGAGCTGCGGATTTTGGCATCGGAAATGTGTCATTACCCCTTACCATCGCACCTGGCAGTTCTGCTACTTTTCCCGTAATTATAGATGCCAGTGGCAATGGACGAAGAACCGCGACAATCAGCATTCAGAGCAATGATCCTGACGCCTCTCCTTATACCTTTGACGTGACGGCGGTGGGGGTTTCCCCCGAAATTAATGTAACTGGACTTGGACAAAATATCGCAGATGGTGATTTAACGCCATCGGGGGTTGACGATACTGACTTTGGCATAATAGATGTAGCATCAGGGTCGGTTAGTCATACCTTTACGATTCAAAACGTAACTGGTGCTACTGGTAACCTCCAACTAAACGCAGGGGCAATCAGCGTAACAGGAACTCATGCTAGCGATTTTACGGTAAGTGCGATTACGTTGCCTGCTACGATCAGCGCGGGGCAATCTACTACATTTGTCGTCACGTTCAATCCCTCAGCAGTAGGTTTACGGACTGCTACGGTAAGGATTTTGAACAATGATTTAGGAGAGGGGACTTACGATTTTGCCGTTCAAGGCTACGGAGGAACACCTTTTATCACCACTTGGAAAACCGAAAATACAGGTACATCCAACAGTACTTCCATCACAATTCCGACCACGGGTACGGGCTACAACTACGACGTGGACTGGAACAACGATGGTACGTTTGATGAATTTGGTTTGACGGGCAGTGTAACCCACAACTACGGTACGGCAGGTACATATTCGGTAGCTATCCGAGGCGATTTTCCAAGGATTTATTTTAATAGCGGAGGTGATAATCGTAAATTAGTATCCATCGACCAATGGGGAAGTATTGCTTGGACAAGTATGAATAGTGCTTTTCGGGGCTGCGCAAATATGGTACTCAACGCTACGGATGTGCCAAATCTGGGAGCAGTCACCGACATGAGTTCTATGTTTTACGGCTGCAGTTCGTTTAATCAGGCCTTACCAGAAGGTTTTAATACGTCTGCGGCTACGAATATGAGCTATATGTTTGCTTTTTGTAGTTCGTACAATCAAGCCTTACCAAGCACGTTTAATACCTCTATGGTGGTGGATATGAGCGGTATGTTTAGGAGCTGTAGTGCCTATAACCAACCCTTACCGAACAGTTTTAATACGCAGCGTGTCACCGACATGAGTGAAATGTTTTATGGCTGTACTTCGTATAATAAAGCCTTGCCGAATGTCTTTAATACGTCTCTTGTGACGAATATGAAGTCTATGTTTTACGACTGTAGTTCGTATAACGAACCCTTACCTAATAGTTTTAATACGGAGCGGGTGACAAATATGGAATTAATGTTTCAAGGCTGTAGTATTTACAACCACGCTTTACCAAGTAGTTTTACTACGTCGCTTGTGACGGATATGAGCTTAATGTTTTATGATTGTAGAGCTTTTAATCAAAACTTAGGATCGTTGAACCTCGGGGCGGTTACCAACATGACGGGTATGCTCACAAACTCTGGGCTTTCGGTGACTAATTATGATGCGACGCTTACGGGCTGGAATGACGGCGGCTACACCAACAAAGACCTGGGCGATGCCTCACCACTCAAATACTGCGCTGCCCAAGCGGCTCGTACCAATCTGATAACCAACAAAGGCTGGACTATTACAGGGGATAAGGCATGTACCAACATTACCACGGTTGGTACGCTTCTGCCCTTCACTGCTTGTGAGGGTACGGCCTCGGTGGCTCAGAGCTTTACGGTAAGTGGCAGTGGTCTCACAGCTGATATCAGCATCGCTGCCCCCTCGGGCTTTGAAGTAAGTACTGCCAGCGGTAGTGGGTTTGGTTCTTCGGTGACGCTTGTTCAAAACAGTGGAACGGTAGCCAGTACTACCATTTATGTACGGCTTTCGGCGACGGCCACGGGTACACCCAGCGACAATGTACGCCTAACGAGTACGAATGCAACCGACAAAACGATAGCGGTGAGTGGAACGGTCAATGCCAAACCTACTATTACACTGGGCACGATCAGTGCTGTAAGCATCACCTCTACGAGTTTTAGTATTCCCTACACGTCCACCACGGGAAGTCCCGACCAATTCAGTTTGGTGACGGGTACACCAGTGGCCATGCCGAATTTTAGTGCGGTGAACAATCAGAGTATGCCAGCGAGCAGCCCCATCAGTGTAACCATACCCGCCAGCGGAGCAGCCACGTATAATTTCAATCTCAGCGTGCGTAAGAGCAGTACGGGCTGTGTGAGTGCGGTTGTTCCCGTGTCATTGACGGTAGAAGCCCCCGCTGGTCGTCCCTTCATCACGCGTTGGGATTTGAGCAAAACGGGTAGTAGCAGTACGGGTTTGAGCATTGGGGTACAAACTGCATCGGGACAGCAAGTGAGCTACACTTGGACAACTGTGCCCGCAGGTACGAGTGGCAGTGGTACGCTTACGGGTACTTCGCTCAATATCGGTAGTTTACCTGCGAATGCCATCATAGATGTGAGTATTTATCCTACCAATTTTGAACGCATCAATATCAACAATGGCACTGACTGCCAACGCCTCACTGAAATTAAACAATGGGGCGAGGTAGCGTGGACGAGTATGCGGTTGGCCTTCTCTGGCTGCTCCAACATGACTCTTACGGCGCCTGACGTACCCAATTTGGCTGGGGTAATGAATATGAGTTTTATGTTTGCCAATTGTAGCAGCTTTAATCAAGCGTTGCCCGAAGGCTTTAACACGGCAAACGTGACGGATATGTGGGGGATGTTTTCTGGTTGTAGTGCCTACAACCAAGCGCTACCGAGCACTTTTAATACGGCAAACGTGACGAGGATGGTTCAAATGTTTAATGGTTGTAGTTCTTACAACCAAGCGCTACCCATCAGCTTTACTACGGCAAACGTGACGGATATGTATGGGATGTTTTCTAATTGTAGTTCTTACAATCAAATGCTACCCAGCAGCTTTAATACTGCAAACGTGGCATATATGAATTTTATGTTTAGAGGTTGTAGTTCCTACAACCAAGCGTTCCCCAACAGCTTTAACACGGCAAACGTGACGGATATGCTTTCTATGTTTTCTGGATGTAGCAGCTTTAATCAAAGTTTGGCGTCTTTCACCCTCAATGCTAATGTGAACTTGGTGAATTTCTTGGATAACACCGGCTTGAGTGTAGCCAACTACGATGCCACGCTGACGGCTTTCAATGCCCAAAATGTAACGGGCAGAAGCATGGGAGCCGTAGGGCTGAACTACTGCGCGGCGAAGTCAGCTAGAGACAATTTAATCAATAACAAAGGCTGGACCATCACAGGGGATAATTATACACTCGCCTGCTTGCCTGCCGACTACACGATCACTACCACAGGGGGCAATGTGATTATTACGGATGTTACAGGTACGGGAGAGACATTAGAGGTAAGTGAAAACAGCGGTAAAATCCGCTTTAACGTCACGGGTAAAACGTATAACATTGACGGTGGTATCACTACGGCCTTTACGACGCCTGCGGAGGTAGTCCTTTCGGGTAAAAATAGTATTACTGTCAACACGGCTGGCGGCAACGACATCATCAACGTTGGTGCATTTACAACCCAATTGCCCACCTTGACCATCAACGGTGGCACGGGCGACGACGCCATAAATTTGAACGGTAACCTTACCTTTACGGCCAATGCCAACTTGGATTTAGACTTGCAAAATGACGATGTCAATGCTGGCATGGACGAAGTGACGATGGGCGACAATGCAACTGTGTCACTTTCTGGCACAGGAACTGCAACGGTAAAAGCGAGCAAAGGGATTGTAGCGAATGCGGGGGCGAATTTATTAGCAAGCAGTACCATTTCGCTGATTACCAACAGTATTGACATCAAAAACACGGCGACCATCAGTACCAACTCGGCCAGCAGTTTGATACTTCGTCCTTACACCAATGGCGTCAATATCGACTTGGGAGCAGCGACAAATTCGCTAGGCGGCCCATTGAGTCTTTCCGATGAGGAACTTGACCGCATCACGGCGGGTACACTCCAAATCGGTGATGCCAACAGCGGTGCCATTACCGTAAGTTCAGCCATCAGCCGCGCCGCAGCCACCAACGTCAACCTCACGACGGCAGGGGCGGTTAATTTGAACGCTTCGGCCTTGGCAACCAACGGAGGCAACCTTGTCATCAACGCAGCGGGAGGAATCAACCCAACAGTTGCTGGAACGGATGTCAACGTCGGAACCGTATCGTTTGCGTCGGGCAATGATTTGGCCATTGCCATTAACGGCACTACGGCAGATACCGATTATCGTCAGCTCAACGTAGCAGGGTCGGTCAACCTATCGGGACTTGATTTAGTACTCAGCGGTAGCCACGTGCCCGTGTTGGGACAAACGTTTGTGCTTGTCAACAACGACGGAAGTGATGCCATTCAAGGTACGTTCAACGGCTTGCCCGAAGGCTCAACGATAGCACCATTTTTGGGAGGTCAGTTAAACGCCCGCATCAGTTACGTGGGCGGCGATGGCAACGATGCGGTATTGACCGTCATTGCTTCGGTGGAACTTCCAGCGAATACTGCCAACGTGACCATTTGCAAAAATGCGACGGCGTCGTTGACGGCGTCGTGCAAAGTAGGTCAAGTAACGTGGTACAACGCGGCAGGCACCACCCAGTTGTTTGTAGGCTCACCGCTGGTGACGCCAGCGCTTACGGCAAGTACGAGCTACAAAGTTCGTTGCGAATTAGCACCTCAATTGAGCGGATTTGTGGATATGATGGTAACAGTAGTCGTTCCGCCAACGATTTCACTCAGTACTTTACAACAAACCCTAAACGAAGGCAACAACCCAGTTTTGTGCGATACCGATGCGAATCCTGTGAATGGTTTACAGTTTAACGTTTTGAGTTCATGTGTTTCAGGTTCACCCGTTTGGCGTGTTCAAGTTGGTAGTGGTGCATGGAGCAACTGGTCGGCGACAGCCCCAGTTTCCCAGTCCTCCAATAACCAACCCCACCGCTACCAATCAGCTTGCGACGCCAATTGCGCTTCGACCTATTCGGGCGTGATAGAATTGACAATTAATAACCGCGCATCCGTTCCGCAAAATGTGTCGCTGTTGGTGGATGGCGTAACAGTTGCCGTGGGCGAGACGAAGGAAGTGTGTAGTTTGGTGAATATGCCTCTTACATTTAACGCCAATTGTGCCACGGGTGAAGTGATACTTTATTCCGTTGACGGTGGCGAATACAGCGCGGGCGTACCTGTAGGCTTGGTGGATAATCAGTACCACAATTACCGTGTACGCTGCCGCAAATCAGACGGCACGCCATCGTGTGTGGAGTCAGAGTCTGGGGTGATGCGCTTAAAACTGGTTACCATTCCATCGGCACCGACGGTATCATTGTCATCAACAAGCAGTTGTGACGCGACAGCCAGTTTCAGTGGCCAATCAACTTGCGGCAGTTTGCGCACGGTTTGGTACAATGCGACGACGAATGTGGCATTGCCAAGCCTTCCTTCAACCGTACCAAGCCAAACGACGTCGTACTATGCTCGTTGTCAGACGCAAAATGGTTGTGTGAGCGAGAAGAGTAATGTCGTAACGTTTACGTTAACGCCAACGCAAGTAGCGCCCGTGATTACGGCAAGTCAAGAGATTGTTTGCACAGGCACGACGGTGACGATTTCGGCCAACTGCCCCGCAGGAAGTCAGACATTCTGGAACACAGGCGTCACTGCGCCAAGTTTTGAGGTAGCGTTTAGCAACGTAACCAAACAAACGTATTGGGCAAAGTGTCTCTTCGACGGCGGTTGTCAGAGTTCGGAAAGTATTCGCAAGGATATTTATTGGAATGCGTTTGTGGTGACGTTGATAAACATCGGTGAATCAAAATCGGCAGTGAAACCAGCGAACGATAAGTCATTGTGGACAAGCCAATTCATCACCCGCGACGGTGGTCCAGAATTGGAGCAAAGCACGCAAGTAAATCCGACGTTATTTTACGTAGAAAATGCCAACAAAATGGCTCCACGCTACTGGACTATCAACGTAGAAGCTTGCGGATTAAGCACCGATGGTTCATTGACCTTTGACATGTTGGCAACACCCGAAATGGGCGTGATTCGTTCTTTCAACACGCACGAGAATAACGCGCCGTATTTTATGTATGCCAACCGTGAAGGCTGGACGGAGCTATACGCTCAAAACCACCCCGCGTACGGTTTTTACCAAGACAACGGTGCGGGTGGTAACGTCTATGACAGTGGTTTACCAAAAGGATTGTACAAGCTAGGCATTCGTTACTGGGATCAAAAGGGCTGGGGCAGCATCTATCCTGCAACGCGCCAACCGCAAGGCAATGTGCTGGCGTACCAAGAATACTGGTTCCGTATCCAATCGAAAGATGGGGTAGGCGTAGGTGCAGCGAGGTCAGCGGAGAGCGAAGAGGCAAATGGGAAAGGTCAAGGTTCGGATAACGGAAAACAGCTAACGGATAACGGCGCCTTCGCCACCGTTCTCCCCAACCCTGTCACCAGCATTCTTCGTTTGAAAGTGCAAGATAGCAAGGGGCAAGTGGTGCAAACGGTTTTGACGGATGTATCGGGGCGGAGTGTGTTGCGTCGCCAATTTGTGCCCGAAACCAATACGCACCAGGAAGAGTTTGGCGTGAGCGAATTACCTGCGGGAGTCTATTTTATGCAAGTACGATTCGAGAATAAGCAGGAAACATTGAGAGTTGTAAAGGTACATTAAAATCGAGCTAGTTTCGGCTCAAATAATGATAGGGATAAGGGAGAAAAGGCTTCTCTTTTATCCCTATTCTATTATTTAAACCATTAATAACGGTTTCGAAAATTAGCGTTTTGGTAATAAATGAAATGATTGACTAAGATTTTGAAAAATTAGTTTTTAGTTATTTGTTTGATAATTAGATGGAAAAATGCCAAAAAAATGGTTTGCTGCCTTTTTGGCAATTGATAAATACAAGAAATATTCATAATGTGTCATTTTTGAACAGGTATTTCCGCATTTCTTTCTAGAACTAAACAAAAAATATCCTGATTTGACGGCAGCGGAAGTACGTTTAGCGGCCTTAGATAAGCTTAATTTGGCCGATACAGTAAAAGGAACCATGCTGGGGATTTCGGCCGATTCGGTAAAAAAAACGCGTTATTGGCTACGTAAAAAATACCCTTCATTGATGGAAGAAGTGGCTGTTTGAGGCAATGATTAAGAGGGGAAAGTAAGACACTGGAGGACGTAAAGGGATTGGCTTTGCGTCTTCTTTGCTTATTAGAGTACCTCTTAGTAGCCGAGTTTGTGTTTTTAACATGCTGAAAAATAGATTATTGTGAATTGTCCACCAAATTGTCCACCAGCTAAAATAGCACTTGTGAGAAAGGGAGTACTATTTTATGATGATGACCTTAACTCATTCTTACCATTAACGCTTTTCTATTCTGTACCATGAACCGATTCTACTGCAAGGCCCTTGCACTCTTTTTTTTTGTTTTAGGACTAATGCTGACTTTTGGAAGTCATGCTCAAACCGTCCGCTATGTAAAAGTAGATGGTATGGGCGACGGCCTGTCGTGGGCTACTGCTTCGTCGGATTTGCAAGCGATGATTAATGCTGATGGGGTACAGCAAGTATGGGTAGCAGCTGGTACCTACAAACCAATAAGAGCAGCTAATGGTACTTTAAACCCTAGTAATATACGGGCTACTTCTTTTAAAATGAAAAGCGGGGTAGCCATTTACGGAGGTTTTGCAGGGGGAGAAACAACTTTAAATGACCGTAATTGGAGAACAAATCCCACTGTATTGAGTGGTGAGCATCAAGGGGATGATGATATTGAAAATAATAGTTATAATGTTGTTTTAAATCTTGGTAATGGATTGAGCAGTACGGCAGTGCTTGATGGCTTTACCATCACTGGAGGTAATGCCAATGGCCAATTTAGTATAGTAAATGCTTATGGTGGCGGAATATGTAACTATGAAGCGGGCTCACCGACCATCATTAATTGTACTTTCTTTGAAAACGAAGCAAATTTTGGAGGTGGAATATATAACTTAAAATCCTCTACTAATTTAATCAATTGTGTTTTTATAGGAAATCAGGCTAGATTTGGTGGGGCAATGAATAACATTGAGGCTTCTCCAAGCGTTGTAAATTGTAGTTTCTCGGGTAATAGAGCAAACAATAATGGAGGGGGAGTGGTAAGTTGTACGACGAACTCTTATCCGAGTTTTAAGAACTGTATTTTATGGGGTAATAGCAGTGAAATATACAAGGATGAGAGTAGTACTGCTACTTACACAAATACCTTGGTCAAAGGCTTGGTGGTCGGAGGCTTCCAAGGTACGGAAGACCCGCTGTTTGTCAGTCAGCCTGCGGTAGGGCTTGGTACATCGGGAGATTTGCGCCTGCAAGCCTGTTCACCTGCCATTAATGCAGGAAGCAATACTGATAACACTGTTACGATTGATTTAGATGGCAATCCGCGCAAAGTAGGTGTAATAGATTTAGGTGCGTACGAGTATCAATCAGTTCCTACGGCAATTTTACCCACGGTGGGAACCTCCAATCCCACTACTTGTGGTGGCTCAAACGGTAGTATTACATTGGGTGGATTTATGAGCAACACCCCTTATTCGGTTGCTTACAAAAAGGATAATACGGCGGTTTCGGCGACTAACTTTACCTCAAATAGTAACGGAGTGATTACGTTAACGTCTTTGGGGACAGGTAATTATACCGATATTATAGCTACGTATGGCTCATGTGTTAGCCAGGCTGCCACGGCTAGCCTTCAAGACCCTGCTAAGCCAGCGCTTGCGTTGAGTGCAATTCCAGTCATTTGTGCGGGGGCTACGAGTTTTACGATACCTTATGGTAATGAAACGGGGTCGCCAAATAAGTATTCGATTTCTGGAACGGGTATTGTCGCGGTTAGTGATGGCAATTTGTCGAATCCCATTACGGTCACGCTGAGCAGTCCAACTTCGGAGAGTTCGATTTCTTTTGTCCTCACGGTAAAAAATGCGACTACCAGCTGTGAATCCAGCACTATTACAGGGTCGGTAACGGTCAACCCTGTAAGTGTGGGTGGCACAGTGAGTTCGGCCCAAACGATATGTTCGGGGACGTCACCATCGGATTTGAGCTTATCAGGCCAAACGGGAAATGTGGTGAAATGGCAAAAGTCGTCTGATGCTAATTTCAGCACTCCACTTGATATAGCTTGGACTGCAACGACATTACCGAGTGCAACAATTGGCAGCTTAGCGGCAGATACCTATTTTAGGGCGGTAGTGAAAAGTGGCGTATGCAGTGAGGCGATTTCAAGTACAGTAAAGATTACAGTCAACCCAGTAAGTGTGGGTGGCGTGGTAAGTTCAGCTCAAACGATATGTTCGGGAACAGCTCCGTCAGATTTGAGTTTAGCAGGTCAAACGGGAAATGTGGTGAAATGGCAAAAGTCGTCTGATGCTAATTTCAGCACTCCACTTGATATAGCTTGGACTGCAACGACATTGCCGAGTGCAACAATTGGCAGCTTAGCGGCAGACACCTATTTCAGAGCAGTGGTGAAAAGTGGCGTATGCAGTGAGGCGATTTCAAGTACAGTAAAGATTACAGTCAACCCAGTAAGTGTGGGTGGCGTGGTAAGTTCAGCTCAAACGATATGTTCGGGAACAGCTCCGTCAGATTTGAGTTTAGCAGGTCAAACGGGAAATGTGGTGAAATGGCAAAAGTCGTCTGATGCTAATTTCAGCACTCCACTTGATATAGCTTGGACTGCAACGACATTGCCGAGTGCAACAATTGGCAGCTTAGCGGCAGACACCTATTTCAGAGCAGTGGTGAAAAGTGGCGTATGCAGTGAGGCGATTTCAAGTACAGTAAAGATTACAGTCAACCCTGTAAGTGTGGGTGGCGTGGTAAGTTCAGCTCAAACGATATGTTCGGGAACAGCTCCGTCAGATTTGAGTTTATCAGGTCAAACGGGAAATGTGGTGAAATGGCAAAAGTCGTCTGATGCTAATTTCAGCACTCCAATTGATATAGCTTCGATTGCAACGACATTGCCGAGTGCAACAATTGGCAGCTTAGCGGCAGACACCTATTTCAGAGCAGTGGTGAAAAGTGGCGTATGCAGTGAGGCTTATTCTTCTTCGGCGTTGATTCAAATTCACCGAAAACCTACAATTACGCTGGCGATGCTCCAACAAACCCTAAACGAAGGCAATAACCCAGTTCTTTGCGATACCGATGCGAATCCAGTGAACGGTTTACAGTTTGGGGTTTTGAGTTCGTGTGTTTCGGGGTCACCTGTTTGGCGAGTACAAGTAGGTAGTGGTGCATGGAGCAACTGGTCGGCGATAGCCCCAGTTTCCCAACCGTCCAATAACCAACCCCACCGCTACCAAGCGGCTTGCGACGCCAATTGTGCTTCGACCTATTCGGGAGTCATTGAATTGACAATTAATAACCGTGCCTCTGTTCCGCAAAATGTGTCGTTGTTGGTGGATGGCGTGACAGTTGCCGTAGGCGAGACGAAGGAAGTGTGTAGCCTAGCTACTACTAGCCTTACATTTAATGCCAATTGTGCTGCTGGTGAAGTGATACTTTATTCCGTTGACGGTGGCGAATACAGCGCGGGCGTACCTGTAGGCTTGGTAGATAACCAGTTCCACAATTACCGTGTACGCTGCCGCAAATCAGACGGAACGCCTTCTTGTGTGGAATCTGAATCGGGGGTGATGCGCTTAAAATTGGTCGTAATTCCAGCAGCTCCGACGGTATCATTGTCATCGACAAGCAGTTGTAACCCATCGGCGAGTTTCAGTGGACAGTCAACCTGCGGAAGCTTGCGCACGGTTTGGTACAATGCCACCACGAACGTGGCACTTCCAAGCCTGCCTTCAACCGTACCAAGCCAAACGACGTCATACTATGCTCGTTGTCAGACGGAAAATGGTTGTGTGAGCGAGAAGAGCAACGTAGTGACGTTTACGTTAACGCCAACGCAAGTAGCTCCCGTAATTACGGCAAGCCAAGAGATTGTGTGTACAGGTACAACGGTTACGATTTCAGCCAATTGCCCCGCAGGAAGTCAGACGTTTTGGAACACGGGTGTAACTGCGCCAAGTTTTGAGGTCGCTTTCAACAACGTGACGAAGCAAACGTATTGGGCGAAATGCCTCTTTGAAGGCGGTTGTCAGAGTTCGGAAAGTATTCGCAAGGATATTTATTGGAATGCGTTTGTGGTGACGTTAATCAACATCGGCGAAAGTAAGTCGGCGGTAAAACCAGCCAATGACAAATTATTGTGGAGTAGTCAATTCATCACCCGCGACGGTGGCCCCGAATTAGATCAAAGCACGCAAGTGAATCCGACCTTGTTTTACGTAGAAAACGTCAACAAACTAGCACCTCGCTACTGGACCATCAACGTAGAAGCCTGCGGATTAAGCACCGATGGTTCATTGACATTCGACATGTTGGCAACACCCGAAATGGGCGTGATACGTTCGTTCAACACGCACGAGAACAACGCACCGTACTTCATGTACGCCAACCGTGAAGGCTGGACGGAGCTGTACGGACAAAACCATCCAGCCTACGGCTTTTACCAAGACAACGGTGTGGGTGGTAACGTATATGATGCAGGGTTGCCCAAAGGTTTGTACAAGTTAGGCATTCGTTACTGGGATCAAAAGGGCTGGGGCAGCATCTATCCCGCAACGCGTCAACCGCAAGGCAATGTGCTGGCGTATCAAGAATATTGGTTCAGAATCCAGTCGAAAGATGGAGTAGGCGTGGGAGCAGCACGCGCAGCGGATAGCGAAGATGCAAAAAGCAAATGGCAAGGGTCGGATAACGGAAAACAGATAACTGATAACGGCGCCTTCGCGACCGTTCTCCCCAATCCTGTCACCAGCATTCTTCGTTTGAAAGTGCAAGATAGCAAGGGGCAAACAGTGCAAGCTGCGTTAACGGATGCAACAGGTCGGGAAGTTTTGCGCCGTCAATTTGTGCCCGAAACCAACACGCACCAAGAAGAGTTTGGGGTGAGTGAATTGCCGACGGGAATGTATTTCTTGAAGGTGACGAACGCTGACCAGCAGGCGACGCTGAAGGTGGTGAAAGTGCAGTAATAAGTCAAATTTGACGGACTAAGATATAGGGTTGTTTGAGTGTGTGATACATTCAGGCAACCCTTTCTTGTGAAAACAAAAGCAAAAAATATACCTTTTTAGAAGAAAAAAAACAAAAAGGCAAAAAAACAATTTTAGGTTAAAAATAAATTTTGTCGTTATTTGTGTTTCTATTTTACCTGAATGCGCTATTTGCTCTATTTTGACTGTTATGAACTTTAAACTAATTGTTGTCTGATTTATATTTATAGGTTATCAACAATTGTTTGCGCAAAAAGCAATTACAATTAACGACAGCGTGTCTTCACTTCCCCTGAGCCAATTTGCGGAAGTGTTTCGCGACGCTACCCAGAGAATGGGTTTTGCGGAAGTGCAAAAGCAGAAATTTATGCCTGTTAACGCACCAGCGTTTCAGTATGCTTTTTCTAAAGATGTGTTTTGGTTTAAGGTTCAAATAGATAATCAGAGCCGTTTAAACCAAAACAATTGGTACATGGTCTGGAGCGACGGGCTCAAAGACCACGTAGATTGGTACGCGCCACAACCCGACGGAAGTGTCCAAATCCAATACGGTGGAATGCTTACGCCGCACGCCCAGAAAAAATATCAAGGGCAATTGCCCGTTTTTAAGCTTGGGCTACTGCCTAAAAATCAGAAGATTACGTATTATGTTCGCTTGCAGGCGGACGAGAGTGTTGTGGGACAACTCACGTTGATGACCCACCAAGTGTATATCGATCAGGTGTCAACGAGCCTGGCTCCGATTTGGATGGAGATTGGGATTCAGTTGCTGAGGGTGCTTTACAATATCATTTTAGCGTTGTACATCCGCAACACTTCTTTTCGTTGGTATGCCTTTCATACGGTCATAGTTACGTTGTCGGTCTTGGGTTCAATAGGCTTGATTGGGGCCTATTTTAGCGATATTCCGTGGTTGGCCAAAGTCCTCAATTCGGGCTTTTACCAGCTTATGCCCGCCACTTATACGCTCTTTATGTACTCATTGCTCCAAGTTCCGTTGCACTTTCCTAAGCTGAAGTGGGTGTTTCTGGGCGTGGTATTTCTGAGTGTGGGGCAGGTATTGGCTGTGTTGTGGTGGCCACGCACGCATTTGCTCGAATTCAACAATTACCTGTTCCTTTTTACGGAAGCCCTCTTGATTTCAACGACCTTGTATGCGATTATCAAACAGGTGGTTTTCAACCGATACTTACTCATTCCATGCTTTATTACGTTGGTGCCTTTTCTATTTCTGAACCTTCAAGCACTGGGAGTTATTAATTTTTCGTGGACGTACCCGCTCATTTATTTTACCAATTTTATCGAAATCGTCGCTTTATCGTTGGTATTGGGAAAAATTATTGATGTTACTGAAAAAGAGAAAGTTATAACAGAAAAGGCGTTGTTGACGGAAAAACTAGAGGCCGAAAAATTGCAAGAGCTAGACGT
>NZ_JACIBY010000017.1 GCF_014195535.1 Runella defluvii
TACTAACAAACGGGCATCCCCAAAAAAATGTGTCTTCTTGCGCATTTACAATATTAAAAATAAATTACGTACACTTATGGGGTTAAGGTAGGTTGTGAGAAACCCTCAACACAAATGAAAAACCCTCAACACAAGTGAGAAACCCTCAGCACCTCCTATTAATCAAAAAACAGATTTGAAATAATGACCAACAGAAAGAATACCACAATCACGATAAGGTAGTAAAACAAGTCGATAAAAGGATAGTCGTGGCGATTTAATTTATCCAACCATTTATTTAGCATAGCATTAATGAGTTAATTTTGGGGCGAGCAACCAGCAGGTTGTCGAGAAAGAGGATACTTAGCTCACAAATCTAATGCAAATTTTTGTAAATACGCCCTTCAACGAAGCGCTCCGCCACACCTTGCGCCAAGCGTTTCCTGCGGGGCATCAGTTGCTATTTAAAGTAGAACTCCCTGAGGATGAACACCGTGACGCGTTTCGTCGGGCCGATGTCATTTTGGGCAACCCACCTGCGGCGTGGTTTACGGAAGCCCCTGCTCAATTAAAATTTTGGCAACTCGAATCGGCGGGATTTGATGGGTACAAGCACCTACACCTTCCCAACGTGACGATTTGTAACCTTGCCGACTACTTCTCCGTGCCCTGTGCCGAAACCATCGTCGCAGGCATTCTCGCTTTCTATCGAGGGTTAGAAGAGCTTACCTTGTTAAAAACCGAAAAACGCTGGGTTGGCTCGCCCATTCGCTACCGTTTGGGATTACTCACAGGCAAACGAGTGGTGATTTTAGGCGCAGGGAGCATTGGCCAAACCGTCAAAAAAATGCTCTCGGGATTTGACTGTCGCCTTCAAATGGTCGCGCGCTCACACCCCGATGCCACCATTCACACTCCCGAAGCACTCCTAGCCATTCTTCCCCAAATCGACCTAGTAATCAATTGCTTACCAGGAGCGGCCAAAGGCTTTTTTACGGCAGATATGATTAACGCAATGCCTCCGAATGCTGTATTTGCCAACATTGGCCGTGGTTCTACCGTCGATGAACCAGCGTTGATAAAAGCCTTACAAGAACGGCGTCTTGCGGGAGCGGTACTTGACGTGACAGAAGTAGAGCCTTTGCCAAGTAGCCACCCGTTTTGGAGCATATCAAACGTGATTTTAACCCAGCACACGGGCGGCGGACAGGCCAACGAACAGGAAGGAAAAGTTGTTATTTTTGCCGATAATTTCCGACGCTTTACCGAAGGACAACCGCCACACAATCAAATAAACTTACAAAAAGGATACTAGGGAGTGTCGAATGCAAAGTGCAGAGTGTTGAATGTTGTCACTCGACACTCTGCACTCTCCCCTCGACATTCTGCCATCGACATTTTATAACAACGACAAGACATGGTTCTTTCCCCCGAACAAGCGCTCAAAGAAATACGCCAAAAGAAAATTCAACCGCTGTATTTTATTCACGGCGACGAACCTTATTACATTGATTTACTGGCCGATGCCCTTGAAAAAGCCGTTGTTCCCGAATCAGAAAAAGGATTTAATCAGTTTGTACTTTTTGGGAAAGATGCCGATGTTGGTACGATTCTCAACTACGCGCGTCGCTTTCCCTTTATGTCGGAGCGGCAACTGGTGTTGGTCAAAGAAGCCCAACAATCCAACGGCCTTGATACCAAAGACAAATCGGCTCTTTTGGACGACTACGCCACTCGTCCGTTGTCATCCACGGTATTGGCTTTGTGTTTTCAGGGGAATTTTGACATGCGAAAAGCCTTGCCCAAAACTTTTGAAAAACATGGCGTTTTAGTCCAGTGCAAAAAGATGTACGACAACAAACTTCCCGATTGGGTAGGTGAGCACGTACGAAGTTTAGGAGCAAAAATCAGCATCAAAGCGATTCAGATGTTGGTCGAAAATATTGGGAATGACCTCAAACGCATCACCAGCGAAATCGACAAAATCTTGCTCAACCTCACCGCCAGCGAAGAAATAACGGCGGCTGTGGTGGAAAAATACGTGGGAATTAGCAAAGAATACAATGTGTTTGAATTGCAAAAAGCGCTGATTCAACGCGACGTGATTAAGTCTAACAAAATAGCTAATTACCTCGCTGCCAACACAAAAGAAAATCCGTTACCACAGGTACTTATTATTTTGTATAACTTTTTTAGCAAAGTGCTCGTCGTTCACGGAACGCAAGACAAATCGGAAGGACACCTTGCTTCCGTGTTGGGGGTGAGTCCTTTTTTTGTGAAAGATTACCTATCGGCGGCGCGGCAGTATTCGTTGGGACACGTGGCCAAAGCCATCAAAGCCTTGCGCCAAGCCGACAATGCTTCGAAGGGGATTGAGTCAGGTTCCAAAGACGAACAAGCCATTATGCAAGAACTTGTGTTTACGATTTTGCACTAAATCAGTTGTGTGGTGTACTCGCAGTGGTGTGATTGCTCGCGATAACGTGCTCGCGGTTGCTCACAACCGCGAAAAGGGTTGCTCACAACCCAAAGAATGATAGTGGGTTGTAAGCACGATTACGGCGGGTTTTGAGAAACCCTCAGCACACAAAAAGCAGGTTTTGAGAAACCCTCAGCACGAAAAAGGCGGGTTGTGAGCAACCCGCTACACGAACAAGCAGGTTTTGAGAAACCTGCGGCACGTCAATCTTCGTCTTTGGGCAAAAGCTTAGGTTCGGCGTTTACTTCGTCATAATTGCTAAACTCCTCTAGCCGTTTTTGATTGGCTTCGGGGAGTTGCATATTTATCTTCCAATTCATAGACGCGGCCAATTGGTACATCATAAACTGAATTTGATTATTGGCAATGCGTGGTAAATCTCCCTCCAGTGCCTTTTCGTTCATAGCTTGTTTGGCATCCACCAACAAATTGGTATAATCTTCGTGGCTAAAGCGGTTCCAGATGCCATTTTCGATGTCATAAAACTTATAATCGGTATCAATGGAAAGTACCTCAGGTTCAGGGAAATACTCTATGACCATTTGGTTGGTAGTTTCATCAAGACGAAAGCGCATTTTGGCAAAATCGAAACCAACCAGCACCTTAGCTTTGGCAATCACCAAGGCTTTTTTGGAATTTTTGAACAAATACAAAAACTTTTTATCGTCCTTATAATCAAATATTTCCGTAAAGTATCCTTCAGCCATGACGACTTTAAACACCTTTTCGATCCGCTCCAGCAAAATGGTGGACGATTGGGTGGACTGACCCAATTGGGCATTTTTTCGATTGGCCACGTAAAACAAGCCATACCCCACCGCCCCGCCTAAAAGTAGGGTAATCACAAAAAACAAAAGCGTAGAAAGTCCCATAAAAAGTTGAATTTTGCGAAAGTTAAAGAAAATTTAAGTATCGTTTTTAGTCAACCAAATTTCAACCATGTTAGCATTTTTTAAACCATCCTCTCAACAAACTTACACTGATTTAGGGCTGCTTGTACTCCGCATTTTTGTATTTATTATGCTCATTCCCCACGGGTACGACAAACTACTTAGCTTCCTCGACGGCGCCAACGACTTCCCTGACCCGTTACACGTGGGGGTACGGTTCTCTCATTTTATGACCGTTTTGGGCGAAGTCTTCATTCCGTTGCTGCTCATTTTCGGGTTGTTTACGCGACTAGCAGCCGTGATCGAAATCGGACTTTTCTTGGTCATTGCTTTTGTCATTCACGGCAGCGACCCATTTGGCGACAAAGAACACGCCCTTTTGTACTTAGTCCCTTCGTTGGCGTTGTTACTCACAGGTGCGGGGAAATATTCGTTGGACGCAGCTTTGTTTAAAAAGAAATAACCCACGTCAATTCTTTGAAAGAAGCAATCGAACTAACTTAACTACTTCGATGGCTTCTTTCACGTCATGAACGCGGAGGATATTTGCGCCGTTCAGAATGGCTACCGTATTGAGGGCAGTGGTGCCATTGAGCGATTGGTCAGGCGTGATGTCGAGTTTTCGCCAAATCATTGATTTCCTAGACACACCCACCAACAACGGCACTTCCAACGCCTCAAACGCCCGCAGTTCCCGCAGCAAGACGTAGTTTTGATCTGCATTTTTGGCAAACCCAAAACCCATATCCGCCACAATGTCTTTCACGCCCAACTGACGAAGTTGGTAAATTTTAGTTTGCAATTCCCGAAGTACATCCGTCACCAAATCGTCGTATTGGTTGAGTTCTTTCATCGTTTGAGGTGTGCCACGACTGTGCATAAGAATATACGGTACGTTCAGCTCGGCGACGGCTTCAAACATCAATGGGTCGAGGTTTCCACCCGCAATGTCGTTGATAATATGCGCGCCTGCTTCAATGGACTTTCGCGCCACCGACGCCCGAAAGGTATCTATGGATATAATGGCCTCAGGGAAACGCTTACGCAGCATTTCGACCACGGGCAGCACGCGGTTAAGCTCTTCTTCTTCACTGACGGCATCGGCTCCTGGGCGGGTTGAGTGCCCACCAATGTCGAGCATCGAAGCCCCTTCCGAAAGCATTTTATCGGCTTTTTTATAGGCATCTTCTATTTGCAACACCCGACTCCCTGAGAAAAAGGAATCTGGGGTAACGTTGAGAATCCCCATCACCTGCGGAGTTGACAAGTCGAGCAACTTTCCAGCGATATTCAGCGTTTTTTTCATAATTTCGCGGCGCACACTGTGCCTTATTAACTGTTAATTGTTTTATGCAACAAACTGAGCGCGAATATCGGAGTGTTATCACTCGCTGCAAAGACATTTTTACCAAAAAGAACCAAGATTACGGCCCCTCGTGGCGAATTCTGCGTCTTCCTTCCATTACGGATCAAATTTTTATCAAAGCCCAACGCATCCGCACCCTTCAAGAAAACGGTTTTTCTAAAGTGGATGAAGGCGAAGTACCTGAATTTATCGGTATCATCAACTACTGTGTGATGGCCCTGATTCAGATACAATTAGGTGACAACAAAGGAATGGATTTTACGGCCGCGCAGCTCACCGAATTGTACGATACCCAAATGAACGAAGTACATGAATTGTTGTTCAACAAGAACCATGACTACGGCGAAGCATGGCGTGACATGCGGGTCAGTAGCATGACTGATATTATTTTGATGAAGCTATTTCGCATCAAACAAATTGAAGATAACGAAGGAAAAACGATTATTTCGGAAGGTGTAAAGTCTGGTTATCAAGACATTATCAACTATTCGGTTTTTTGTCTTATTAAACTTGGACAAGCACATTAACCTTTCATTAACAGTTACTTTTGGCTTAATTTTTGAAATTTGTAGTCAATACTGAATAGCAAACTTCCATTTTTTAGTACAAAGCAACCCAAACGAATCTAACGATAACGAATGAAAATTTTAGCCCACATTGTCCGCTTTTTAGTTGGAGGAATCTTTATTTTTTCGGGTCTAGTTAAACTCAACGACCCCGTTGGTACTCAAATCAAGCTGGAAGAATACTTCGAGGTATTTGCCACTGACATGTCATTCATGCACGATTTTTGGATGGCCTTGGTTCCGCTTGCGCTTTATTTGTCGGTGCTGATGTGCGCTGCCGAAGTTATCCTTGGCGTAGCACTTCTTGCCTCTTGGCGTTTGAAGCAAGTCAATTGGATACTGCTTGCGCTCATCGTTTTCTTTACTTTCTTAACGTTCTATTCGGCTTATTTTAACAAAGTGACCGACTGCGGTTGCTTCGGTGATTTCTTAAAACTCAAGCCTTGGACTTCCTTTACCAAAGACATTGTCTTATTGGTTTTGATTATATTCCTTATCTGGCAAAGCAAGGTATTCCGCAGCCTTCCTACAGGTTCGTTGGTGGCCTTTTCGGCTATTTTCTCCATTGCTTTGGCCATTTATGCCATTCGTTACCTCCCTCCTGTTGACTTTTTGCCTTATAAAATTGGCAACAACATCCCTCAATTAATGCAACCTTCGGAACCTCTCCGTTATAAATACATCATGGAGAAAGATGGCAAAACCGAAGAGTTTGAGAAATTCCCGACTGACACCACGTATAAGTACAAAGAAATGGTGCTTATCAACGAAAGCGCCAAACCTAAGATTACCGACTACAAGGTTTGGAACAACGAAGGTGATTTTACGCAAGAAACGTTCACGGGTAAAAAGCTCATTATCATCATCAAAAACGGCCCCGACTTGAACGTAGCAAGTTTGGCAGAAATCCGTTCGTTGATTAATTCTTTGAAAGGTACGGGGGTTGAATCCTTGATTTTAACTTCAAATAGCGACGCCGAAATTCAAGAGATTCGGAAAGCTTACGCCCTTGATATCCCTTATTACTCGGCCGATGGTACCGTTTTAAAAACCATTTCGCGTTCAAATCCAGGTATTTGGCTTATGAATAATGGTACCGTCAAAGGCAAATGGCACTACAATACCACGCCTGAGAAAGAGGAAGTGTTGGGCAAATTATAATGGTAGTCTCTAACTTCCGCTCAACTTCCCGAAAGTTTTGAACTTTCGGGAAGTTGAGCGGAAGTTCCGAAATCTGATAAATGAAAAATATTTTTTTAATAGGCCTCCCCTCTTCGGGCAAAACGACGCTCGGCAAGCAACTTGCCCGCCACGTGCGTTATCGTTTTGTGGATACGGATGTACTCATTGTCAAGGAAGAAGGAATGCCTATTCCCGATATTTTTGCCCAAAAAGGCGAAGCCTATTTTCGAGAAGCCGAAGCCCGCATTTTGCGCGCGATTCGGCCCGATTCCAAATTAGTGATTGCAACAGGCGGTGGAATGCCCTGTTTTCATGACAACATGGACTACATCAAAGCCAACGGCCTCAGTGTATTTTTGGATGTAAGCCCCGAACAAATCGTCGAACGGATTTTACGCCACTCGACCGACGACCGTCCGTTGTACCAGAAAAACGATGGTCAGTTGCTCAACAACCTACGTGAAAAATACGAATCACGCCTTGGTTTTTATTCACAGGCCGATTTTACCCTTCATGGCGATAATATTCACATTAGACAACTCCTTGACACGATTCAGCAGTATATATGATGTCAACTCTCACGGTATTTTATGTCAAATTAGTACTCGTCGTAGTATCCTCAGTCGTTATTTGGTTAGGAGCTAAAAACGACACTTTTTGGCAAAAAATCCAACAAAAACGCCAAGAGAATCGGGCCATTCTGATTGGTATTTTGGCTTTTCGTCTTCTTCCGTTTGTCATCATTTACGTATTTCTTGACCAATCGCCGCGTGGCGATGTGCCTTTTTTTTGGGGAAAAGCCACCCAAGCTTATCAGTGGAAGCTGGTTTACCGCGATTTTATTTCGTTTCACGCGCCCGTTTTTGCCTACATCATCACCTTGCCTCTTTTCCTTTGGTATAGTTCCAAAGCCATCGTGCTGTTAATGGTACTTATCGAAGCGCTCATCATTTGGCTAACTTACCTTGCCTACCAACGCCGCTCTCAGCCCGATGCCTTGAAGTCCACCTTGCTTTATATGTTGCTTTCAGGGCCGATGATTATGGTACTGCTGGGCGGCCAAGAAGATATTTGGATGTGGGGAGTTGCCGCGTGGATGATGTTGTCCTACTTGCGGAGTCACAACGACGGCTTCGGGCTAGGCGTGCGCTTTTCGACGGGACTGATTGTCATCAAAGCTACGTTTGTTTTTTGGTTTTTCCCTCTGTGGTTTTTGCTCAAAAAACGTTGGGGTTTTCTTCTCGGCATGATTGCCGTAGGCGTCCCATCCTTGGCGGTTCTCTATGCCGTTATGCAGCTTGATTTTTTGATGCCCGTACAAATGGGCACCACCAACTTGCTCACTCCCAATCTATTCACCATCTCCCGGCCGTGGCTAACGTATCTATTTGGAAGCCTCCCTACCCTCACCGTTTTTAGCTGGGCAGGCATGGTCATTACGCTATCGGTATCGGTATTGGCGGTATATCGTTTTAGAAACCTTGCCCTCGAAGATACCCTGCCCCTCGCCTATTTGGCAACTTACTTGGCCATGAGTATTTTTCAACCTACATCGGTGGGATACTACGCTTTTGCGTACTTACTTCCGTTGATGATGGAGCTGGTGGACTGGAAGAAACAACGCGATGTTGTCGTTTTGCTATTTTTAAACTTGTTGCTTGTGGTACAACCCTTTATTTTTACCCACATCAATAGTCCAACTTACGACGACTTAACGGTCTTTTCTCAACCACTTTTTATCCTCGAATACACCCTTCAAGTGCTCAATGTTGCTTGTTTTGGTTGGTATTTGTGGCAAGTGTATCGTAAAAACGTATCGTCTCCCCAACTCGCCTAACATGTTTGTCATTGTCGGAAAAACCATCATTTCATTGTTATGCGCAGGACTTGCGGGTGGGCTTATTGCGTTTCGTGCAAAAATAGAAAAGCACCTACAAAACTACGACGACCGACTTGTACTACTGCTCGCATGGGTGTTGACACGTCTGGTTCCCTTTGTTCTTATTTTTGTGGTGTTCAATCAAACCCCCTTCTCTGACCTCGATGGTTTTTTTGGACAAGCCCGCGAAGCCGTTCAGCTAAAGCTCGTTTACCGCGATTTTTATTGCATGTATTCGCCCTTCTTTCCCTACGTCAATGCCCTTGGTTTGTGGTTTTGGCTAGACAAAAAAGCCATTATTTTGGTAATGATTCTCATGGAAGGCGGCGCACTTTGGACAACC
Source organism: Runella defluvii (assembly GCF_014195535.1). Classification (GTDB taxonomy): domain Bacteria; phylum Bacteroidota; class Bacteroidia; order Cytophagales; family Spirosomataceae; genus Runella; species Runella defluvii. Next base: position 8,685 of record NZ_JACIBY010000017.1, read on the forward strand.
AACCGTTTTTACGCCGATACCATTTCACCTTCCGAACGGCTTTTCCGAAGCCTTTTGTACCTTTTATTGCCAGGCTCATTGGTTTTATGCGTTTTGGGAGGACAAGAAGACGTCTGGATGTGGCTCATGTTTATTGGTGCTTACCTCGTTTGGCAACGCACCCAACGTGTCGAATGGTTGGGCGTTGGGCTGGTCGTTGGGTTTTTATTTACCAAAGCCGTCTTTATTTTGGTAGGGCCTGCGTTGTTATTTCTCGTTCCCAAGCCCATTCGTTGGATTTCAGCAGCGGCAGTGGCAGGGGCTGTTTCGTTGGCCGTTCTGTACCATACCACCGAGTGGCTTTGGCTCGAACAACCCATGAACGAAGCCGCCACCCTACGCGCCCCCAACTGGCTGTCGGTGGCGAATCCCCTTACTTTTGATGTGCTGGGAGCAGGAGCCAAACGCTGGAATTGGGTAGGACTTTTGCTCACCACGGGACTTGGCACAATCCTAGCCTACCGACTCAGGCACCAGCCGTTTCCCCGTGCTTTCTCGGCGGTCTATATTGTGATTTACGGTACGATGATGATTGCGCAACAGAGTGCCTACAGCAATTACATCTTTCTGTTCCTTTTACCCTACGTTTTTCAGTGGCTCAACTTCTCTAATCGCAAGGAAGTAGGTTTATTCCTACTTTTTAACTGCCTGTGTGTGATTCACCCTTCGCTGTGGTGGCGGCTAAAAAGCCCTTATTATCACACTATTTCGGAGGTTTTCGCACAGCCTATCTATATACTCGACTATGCCCTTCAACTAGGAATTGTACTACTTACTTTCTATTTTCTTCGCCAAGTTTGGCAGAAAGCAACAGATTTTTAAGTACCTTTGCGGCTGGAAACACAAGCAAGTTCTTTTCCTTGCTGCTTATTTGCACAAACTCTCAGGACTGAATGTTAAGTCGAAGACATCTACGCATTAAGGTTTTGCAAAGCCTCTATGCTCTTCAGGCTGCCCGCGAGGCAGACTACCAATTGGCCATAGATTTCATCACGGAGTCGTTTAAGCCTGATCTCAACTCCATGACCCCTCAAGACCCCGTCAAACTAGAGGGAATGCGAAAAATAACCACGCTCTTACTCGAAGAAAATTACCGCAAAGGCACCATCCCTGACGACGACGACACGCCCGCAACGGCTGTTGTAACGGCGCGGAATGCCCTCAAGTATTACGAGGATTTGTACAAAAAAGACAAACAACGCCTTTCTCGCCAACTTACGCCCGAAGTTGAGGCCATTTATTCGGCCTATTTACTTCTGTTACAGCTATTTGTTGAGTTAAGTTTTCTTTCACAAAGCGAGCGTGAGCGTCAATACGATGACCCAGATAGCAATCCGATTGCAAAATTATCAGGGTTTGATACCAACCAAGTGGTGATTGCGTTGTCGGAAAGTAAAAAACTCGAAAGCGAATTCATCCGTCACGGTATTTCATGGGGAGAAGAAGTAACGGGGCTGATTCGTAAGATGTTCCGTGAAGTTTTTCGTCAAGACGAAACCTACCGTGCTTATTGCGCCCAAAAAACTCACACACCCGAAGAAGATCAACAATTGGTACTGTATGCGTTGAAAGAGGTGATTCTCAAAAACGAAGACGTCATCAATTTCTTTGAATTGAGAGACCTTTATTGGGGTGAAAACGGTGATTTGGCCCGTAAAATGACCAATAAAACCCTCAAGTCGGCGACAGAAGGTGGTGTGCAGATTGTCCCCCTAACCGACGACTGGGAAGAAGACCGCTCTTTTATGCAAGAATTGTTTGACGAAACCGTTAACCGTAATGATGAGTTTGAAGCGATTATCGCCGAACCACTCAAAAATTGGGACTTAGAACGTCTTTCGGCCATGGATTACTTGATTCTGAAAATGAGCGTGTCCGAAATGATTACCTTCCCTGGCATTCCAGTGAAAGTATCCATCAACGAGGCCATTGAGATTGCAAAAGATTATAGTACGCCAAAAAGTGGTAAATTTGTCAATGGAATTTTAGATACCCTCTCAAAAAACCTCATCAAAGAAGGTAAAATCCGTAAGAGCGGAAGAGGACTTTTAGACAACAAGTAAGTACAACTACCATGAATAATTCAACAAAAACATTAATTGCTTTCTTAGCGGGAGTAGCTACTGGAGCAACCATCGGAATCTTATACGCACCTGCTGAAGGACAAGTAACCCGCGACAAACTTTCGTTCCGTCTTTCAAAATACCGTGAGCAGCTTCAAGGACTTATTACTGACTTGCTCGAAGGCAAAGACTTACCCGAAAGTTTGGCCAAAGCAGAAGGTCAAAAAGTAGTGGCAGACACCCGCGAAAAAGCAGAACGCCTACTCGAAGATGTCGATCGTTTGATGGCACAAATCAAAGGACAAGCGTCTTAAATTTATCCCATTATTCACAAATCCATGAGACGTTCACTTTTTATTGTTTTGACGCTTTGGGGTTTATGGAGCTGCGGCAGTACCCAAGACCAATCGGCCTCAAGTAGCCTCGACGATAAACTCCCGAAAATTGAATTTGCCGACGATATTAAAAACGTTGATTTTGGTACCATTGCCGAAGGACAGCAAGTAGAGCGTAAATTCAAGTTTAAAAACACAGGCGATTTTCCTTTGATTATCAACAACGTGAGTGCTTCTTGTGGTTGTACCATTCCCGAATGGCCCCGCGACCCCATCGGCCCCGACGAAGAAGGAACAATCTTGGTACGTTTTAATAGCAAAGGGAAGCAAGGTCCTCAGTTTAAAACGGTGACTATTTTTGCCAATACCAATCCTGCTACCAACGATATTCAGTTTAAAGCAGACGTAACTCCCGCCCCAACGGCGGACTCAACGGCCGCCAAGTAAGACGAAAAACTTCTTAGACTTAACTTCTAACATATCACCTACGAGAATGAACAGTATTTTTTTACAAGCCGCATCTGGCCAAACTAGCATGATTTATCAGCTTGTGATGTGGGCAGGTATCATTGGAGTATTTTATTTCTTCATGATTCGTCCGCAACAAAAAAAGCAAAAAGATCAAAAGAAATTTTTGGAAGAGCTTAAAAAAGGCGACGAAGTAGTTACCATTGGTGGTTTGCACGCAACGGTTATTTCAGTATATGAAACAACCGTTACCCTTGACGTGGACGGCAAAGGCACTAAAATGAAATTCGAGAAATCTTCTATTTCGCGCAAAGCTGGAACAACTGCTTAATCGTGGCACAATTACCTGTCTCTTCAAAGCCTGCTCGTAGCCGCACCCTGATTCTTAGTCTGGTTGCGGCTACGATTATTTGGCTTTTCAACGAACTCAACAAAGACGGCTATACGCTGCGGGTTCCGTATCCTGTTAAAATTTCTTACAACGACTCGTTGTATATTCCCATTCACCCACTTCCCCAAAGTGCTAACGCCATCATTAAAGGCAGTGGCTGGACACTTCTGCGTAAATCAATCGCCTTTACCGTTCCGCCTGTTACGTACGTCATCGAAAACCCCTTGGCTACCAACTCAATCAATACCAGCGCATTAGCTGCTGCTATGAATGAGCAAGTAAAGGATGTGGACATTACACACGTAGAACTCGACAAAAATCGAATTGATTTTGAAGAACGCGTCGTCAAAACATCTATCCTTAAAGTAGATAGCTTGGGGCTCAATCTGTTTCCCAAATTTGTCGTGTCAAGTCTCATCAACCTTCGCCCCAATAAGGTGACGTTCGAGGGACCTGCGTCGTTGGTGAACGATATTGCAGATACGTTGATTGTGAAAGTTCCTGCCCAAAAAATCAGGGGGAATTACGACGAAGAACTTCCCATTCGCTATCCACAATCGCCCCTGCTAAAAACCAGCGCGGAGCGCGTTTTTGTCAGCTTTGAAGTTGCCGAATTTTTGGGAACGCCTCCTCCCGCACCCCAACCCAAAGAGCAAGAACCCGTCAAAAAGGCCACAACAAAAAAAGCCAACAAAGGGAAGAAAAAGAAATAATTGCAAAATTGTCGTCATTTGTACTTCGGCATTCATCATGGCTTTACAAATCGGAATAACAGGAGGAATAGGTTCGGGAAAAAGTATGGTATGCCGTATTTTTAAAGCACTTGGTGCGCCTTTTTACTCGGCCGATGAACGTGCCAAGTGGCTCCTCAATAACGACGAAAAGCTCAAAAAAACGGTAGAAGCGCTGTTGGGGAAAGACGCCTACCTAGCCGACGGAAGTTACAACCGCAGGTGGGTAGCGCAAGAAGTTTTTTCAAAACCCGCCCTGCTTCAGCAACTCAATGCCATTGTGCATCCAAGGGTAGGAGAAGATACCGAAGCTTGGGTAAAAAGGCATAAAAAAGCACCCTATTTGGTCAAAGAAGCTGCCATTATGGCCCGCGCAGGCCAACGCAATTCACTCGACAAAATCATCGTTGTTGAAGCCCCTGTTGCGCTTCGCGTCGCTCGGGTTTTGCAGCGAGACGCCCAACGTTCCGAAGCCGAAATCAGGGATATTATTTCGAGGCAAATATCTGATGATGAGCGACTTCAACTAGCTGATTTTGTAATCAAAAACGATGAAAGTCAACTTCTGACTCCGCAAGTGTGGGAACTCCACCAGCTATTTTGCAAAAAGCGCTAAAGGACCCATTTTTTTCAACAATTTTTGTCTCGAACTAAGCTTCTCAAAAACAAGATTTCGTCTTGCATTGATTGAATCTTACGTTCGTACAGTTCGCGCTCGCGATCCGATATCCCCAATTGCACCATCACATTACTTACTTCTTTGGCAGTAGTAGATGCCGTCTCTTTATTGGCGATAAACGAACTCCCGTCGAAGGTCAATAATTGCATAACGTCAATTTCCAGAATCTCAGCAATACGAGTGAGGTTCGAAAACGATACATCGACTTCGCCTCGTTCCAGTTTGCTGTAAGCCGTCTGTGATTTACCTAATTGAGAGGCCATGAATTCCTGTGTAAAATCACGTAATTCGCGAACTTTACGAATTTTTGTACCCACAAGTTTCATGTGAGGTACCGTTGGATGGTTTTTTAACGATATCATTTTTGGATTAGGATAGAGATTTCCTTGGTTATATACGGTTGTGTCAATTAAAAAGATTTACATGCTTAAAAAAAATTTTGGTACGTAAAAAAGTTTTCATTGGTATATAATTTGTCTAATTGAACATTATTTAGCATTCTTTATTTTCTTGGTATAATACAACAAGTACCTCCAACATTTTTCTATATTTTCTACAAATAACCCAAAAGAATGGTATGTACTTATTGGGCGTATTCGTAAAATAGTCGCTAAACGACTAAAGTAAAACCTGCGAAATTTGAATTGACACCCAAAGGCAACCATATTTGCCTTACCAATCTTCCTCTGAATATCGGCCGAATTCGCAAGGGCGTTGGTGTTTAAATCAAATAACAACCCATAAATTCAATTCAAAATGAAAACGTTAGACTTAAACTCGTACGGTGTATCTGAAATGAACAATTTCGAAATGGTAAACACGGACGGACAAACTTGCATCCCTGTTCCTACATGCGTAAACCCTGGCGCAACAGTTGGTGTGGCCATTGGCGTAGCAGTAGGTGTTACAGCTACTGTAACTGGCATCGTTGGTGGTGTAAAAGGCTCTCTTCTTGGCAAAGTGGGCAATCTCCTCGGTGGTTGCGGCTGCTAATATTTAACTTCTAAGCGAATTCCTCTTTGACTTACCCTTGGTTTGCTGAAGAGGAATTCCTCTTTTATACCCATGGCCCAGCTCCTACCCGATAGCTTTATTGACAACACAACGCACTTGTATTTACCCAAAGTAAAAGCAAGGTCGATGGTGCTGTATGCCCTTGTACTTGGCGCAGTTATAGTCCTCGGTGTTGCCGCGTTTTTTATTAAAATCGACGTTTCGTTTACATCCAGCGGTACCATTCGGTCGGTAGCCGAAAAGACGGAAGTGCGCTCGCTCGTCAGTGGTCGCGTATTGACAGCCCATGTTCGAGAAAATCAATTGGTGAAAGTCGGTGATGTCTTGCTGACCCTTGCACCCGACGCCCTTGAAGAAAAACTACGACTCAGTCACTTTCAACAATCTGAGCAACAACAACTTATCAATGACTTACACTTCCTCACCAGTCCGAAGTACGACCTAACGGACGCCTTGGGCAATCGAATGTTTAAAACATCGCTGTATGCCCAGCAGTACAATCAGCTTCAAGCCCAATTGAAGGAAAACGAAGTGCGGCGCAACAAAGTAGAAAAAGAACTCAAAGCCGATAAATATTTACACAGCGAAAAAGTGCTTGCCACCCGCGATTTAGATGCAAAACAGGCTGAATATGACCAACTTTACGAAGAATACCGTCTTTTGATTGAACGCCAAGTAAGCCAATGGGAAGCCGAGCTGAACACCGCCAAACTACTATCGGCCCAACTTAAATCCGAAGAAGGTCAGCTGGCCAAAGAGCGCCAGTTATATACCATTAAAGCGGCGGTGGCAGGCACTGTTCAACAATGGGCGGGCAAGTACGAAGGTAGCGTCGTTCAGTCGGGCGAAACGTTGGGCATCATCTCTCCCGACTCAAGCCTGCTGGTTGAATGTTACGTCAAACCATCTGACATGGGACTTTTAAAGCTCAAGCAGACCGTGCTTCTTCAGTTGGACGCCCTCAACTACCGCGAATGGGGTCTTGCCCGTGGTAGCGTGATTGACATTGCACGCGATTTTACTATGATCAACAACCAACCCGTTTTCAAAGTAAAATGCCGTCTCGATACTCCCTCCTTAAAATTACAAAATGGCTACGAAGCTCGCCTCCAAAAGGGAATGACGCTCCAAGCCCGCTTTGTGATTGTACAACGTACACTCGCGCAATTGGTCTTTGATAAAATGGAAGATTGGCTAAATCCGAATGCGAAAAGGGATTGAAATAAAACAGCACGATACCACCGACTGCGGCGCGGCTTGCCTTGCCTCAGCGGCAGCGTATTATAAATTACGAATGCCGATTGCGCGCATCCGTCAGTTTGCCCATACCGATACCCGTGGCACCAATGTAGTGGGTATGATTGAAGCCGCTAACCGCCTTGGTTTTCAGGCCAAAGGAGTCAAAGGTACGCCCGAAAGCCTCTCCAAAATCCCCAAGCCGTCGATTGCCCACGTGAGCGTTCCGTTAGTTTCTGACAGCGACGCTGGTCGTGAGGAAGAACGGGGATTGCATTACGTGGTCATTTACGAAGTGACCGACAAAAAAGTCACCTACATGGATCCTGCGGTGGGGAAAATGGTCAAAAAACCACTGAACGAATTTGTGTCGATGTGGACGGGCGTCTTGGTTCTTTTGTTGCCCAACGAGCAGTTTCAACAAGGCAACGAATCGGTGACCATCACGACTCGCTTTTGGCAACTGATTCGCCCGCACCGAACCGTGATGATTGAAGCGCTTTTTGGCGCCATTATTTATACCATTTTAGGGTTAGGCACGTCGATTTACGTCCAAAAAATCGTGGATAACGTGCTCGTTGAAGGCAACCGCAACTTGCTCAACTTGATGAGCATCGGAATGCTTTTACTCATGGTGCTCCAACTTTTTATTGGTTCAACCAAAACAATTTTCGCCCTAAAAACAGGCCAACAGATTGACGCCCAGTTGATTTTGGGCTATTATAAACACCTGCTAAAACTTCCTCAAACGTTTTTTGATACAATGCGGGTGGGCGAAATCATTTCACGCGTCAACGATGCCGTCAAAATCCGAGCCTTTATCAATGATGTTGCTCTCAATCTGATTGTCGATATTTTCATCGTCTTTTTTTCCTTTGGGTTAATGTTTACTTACGACGCCAAATTGGCATTGATGATGGCGGGTATCATTCCATTGTACGCTCTTACGTACTGGATTGCCAACCGAATCAACCGAACTACCCAGCGAAAACTCATGGAAAACAGTGCCGATTTGGAAGCACAGCTTGTCGAATCGCTCAACAACGTGGCCACTATCAAGCGTTTTGGGCTGGAAGAATACGCCAATCTAAAGACCGAAAACCGATTTGTGACGTTGCTCCGCTCGGTATATCATACTTCTACCCGCACGCTCTACCTTGGCAATGCGGCGGCGTTGATTACCAACATTTTTACCATTTTGCTCTTGTGGGTCGGGTCGGGACTTGTGCTCGACCGCCAACTTACGCCTGGTGAATTGCTCTCATTTTATGCCCTCGTTGGTTATTTTACGGGTCCCGCCGCAGGGCTTATTGGGATGAACAAAACGCTCCAAGAAGCCCTCATCGCCGCCGACCGACTGTTTGAAATCATGGATTTGGAACGAGAAACCACCGAAAATAAAGTTCCGTTGACGATTGACATGCTCGGCGACATTCGTTTTAAAGAAGTGACTTTTCGGTATGGTTCGAGAACAACGATTTTTGAGAAATTAAACCTACTTATTCCCAAAGGGAAAATTACGGCCGTCGTGGGTGAAAGTGGCAGTGGCAAATCGACGCTGTTGTCGCTTCTACAAAACTTGTATCCACTGCAAGCTGGCAATATTTACATTGGGAATTATGACATCAAGCACCTCGACAACAACAGTTTGCGCCAAATGGTAAGCGTCGTGCCCCAACAAATTGATTTGTTTGCAGGTACAGTTGTCGAAAATATTGCCGTTGGCGAATTTGAGCCCGACATGAAAAAGCTCATTTTTTACTGTAATCTCTTAGGAATCACTGATTTTATTGAGCGGCTTCCCAATGGTTTTCAGACGACATTAGGCGAACGCGGGGCCAATTTGTCGGGTGGGCAGCGGCAACGGTTGGCCATCGCCCGTGCGCTATACCGAAACCCGCATATCCTGATTTTGGACGAAGCGACCTCTGCCTTGGATTCGGTTTCAGAACAGTATGTTCAGCGTACCATTCAGCTCTTGCGTCAAGAAGGAATCACGGTTATTTTGATTGCTCACCGCATGAGCACCATCAAAAATGCCGATAAAATTGTGGTATTACACGAAGGGACGTTGGTAGAAGAAGGCACCCATCAAACGCTATTGCAAAGCCCAGTCGGCACTTATCGTCGCCTGTGGGAACAGCAAAATGGTGCTGTAATGGCCACTCACCTCAACGGCGTTGGCCATTACAGCTAACCAAAATGGCTTACCAGAAAATCCAGTAAATCAAGCTAAAAGTCACAATAACGGCAATGGCACCCATGCGGAACGATGGCGTTACGCGGAACCATTCGGTGCGTACTTCAAACGCATTTTCTTGGTTTTGGCCTTTCGATTGGGCAAGGCTAATCGCTACGTGAACCGCCGAACAAATCCAGAATACAACCCCCATACGGTTGAGGAACGGGAAGGCTGGATAAAGATTTTCAATAACCGCCGACAACGCAATACTCAACACCGCTGCGGCCAAAGCGCCATTGGCAGTGGCTTTTTTCCAGAAAAATCCGAGCAAGAAAATACTCAAAATACCTGGTGAAATATAGCCCGTATAAACCTGAATGTATTCAAAAGCTTGACCGAAATTAGCCAACAACGGACTGACAATCAAGGCAATGATAAAGGCAATCACAATTGCCACTCGCCCCGTCCATACGGTTTGTTTTTCAGTTAAGTTTTTGTTGAAAAACTTCTGGTGAATGTCTAACACGTAAATGGTTGAAATACTGTTTGCTTTCCCCGCCAAACTTGCCACAATCGCCGCCGTCAAAGCTGCAAAAGCGAGTCCTTTCAAGCCTACTGGCAATAAATTGAGCAACACAGGGTATGCATTATCGGGCTTAACGATACCGTTTTGGGTAATTCCGTTTACAATCGACGTATCGGCATTTTCTTGGAATAATACATACGCTGCAAGTCCTGGCAATACCACGATGAAAGGCATCATCATTTTCAAAAAAGCCGCAAATAACACGCCGCTACGTGCCGTATTGAGGTCGGCCCCGAGGGCGCGCTGCGTCATGTATTGATTGCAGCCAAAATAATTAAGGTTGTTTACCCATTGACCACCAATGATAAACATCATAATACCTGGAAGCTGGTTGTAGGCATCGATAAATCCACCACGCCCGTCGTGAACTTGGTATTGGCCTGGGGTAAAAATCATGTGCAAGTGGCTATCTGCTTTTTCACGAATGAGGCCAAGCCCTTCCATAATACCCGCGCCCGTTCCCACCTTGACAGAAAGCAAATCTAACGCCAAGTAGGTCGTAGCCAATCCACCAAAAATCAAACAAACGACCTGAATCACGTCGGTGTAACCAATCACTTTCATCCCTCCCAAGGTGATAATCACGGCGAAAGTGGTCAAGAAAATTGCGCAAGGCATGAATGAAAAGCCCGTCATTTTTTCCAAGCTCAATGCCCCCAAATAAATAATAGACGTGAGGTTCACAAAAATGTAAAGGAACAACCAAAATACCGCCATAATGGTAGCCAAGCGCTCATTGTAGCGCTTCGACAAAAACTGCGGCATGGTGTAAATTTTGTTGTTGAGATACATAGGCAAGAAATAAACCGCCACAATTATGAGCGCTACTCCCCCCAACAACTCATAGACAGAAATCGCAATCCCAAGCTGGAAAGCCTGTCCGCTCATTCCGATAAACTGCTCCGCCGAAATGTTGGAAGCAATAATTGAAGCCCCAATCGCCCACCACGTAAGCGAACCTTCCGCCAAGAAAAAGTCCTTGGAATCAGCGGTTTGCTTGCCTTTGTGTTTATATACCCAATAGCCGTAGCTGGATACAATGACGAAATAAATGAGGAAAATTACGTAGTCAAGGGTTTCTAGTCCTAGCGTCATAAAAAGTCAGATTGTAAGAACGGGTTCTTGATAAATGATAGGTTTACTTTTTGATTTATGTCAAAAAGACACAATTCGTTTTTTCGTACTCATTTTTCTTAAAATCATTTCAATCAGCTTTTATACTATTGTGCTTTCACACATTTCTCGGCAAACTTCGGCAATATTTTTGCATGACAAAATCCATAAACCGACCTGTGTCTTATTATTCCCAAAAATAAAAGCATTAACTTTGACCATTCTTAACTTTTTTGGCTATGAAACTTGTTCGTTTGTGGATATTTTTAGCGATGACCGTGTTGGGACTCAGTCAATGCAACGTTACTAGCACTGGCGGCGGTGATCCAACTCCCGACCCTAACATTACCAAAACGGAGCTTTTGGCAGGCAAATCCTCAAAAGCCTGGGTGTTGACAGTTTCTAAAATCAACGGAAATGATGTCTTCAATCAGACTGTTGCCTGTGTGCGTGACAACAACATGGTGTTTCGTACCGACAAAAACTATGAGTGGAACGAAGGCGCAACCAAGTGCCGTACGCAAGACGACCAAGTCTTTGAAAAAGGAACGTGGGCCTTTAACACCGCCGAAACCGAGCTTGTGCTAAACAACGAGACGAACTATAAAATCGTCAAACTCACCGAAAATACTCTCCAAGTTTCCTATACAAACGTGTTTGGAGAAACGTTGGAAATGACCTTTAAGCCTAATTAATTCTTGCAAAAACTTCTTATCGTCATTGCTGGCCCCACGGCAGTGGGAAAGACTGACTTATGCGTTCGACTAGCCCAAACGCTCGAAACAGAAGTCATTTCGGCCGATTCTCGGCAATTTTACCGCGAACTTTCCATTGGTACTGCCAAACCTTCACTGGAAGAATTGAAGGGTATTCCGCATCATTTTATCGACTCTCACTCCATTGAAACCTTGTACAGCGCGGGTTCGTTTGAACGCGATGCGCTGGCACTTTTGGAACAATTGTTTCAAACCAAAGACGTGGTGCTCCTCACGGGCGGGTCGGGTTTGTACATCAAAGCAGTGTGTGAAGGACTGGATAATTTGCCAGAAACGCCTCCCGAACTGCGCACCCAACTCATGTCCCGCCTCGAAACCGAAGGCTTGGCCGTGCTGCAAGCGGAACTCCAACAACTTGACCCCGTTTACTGCGCTACCAACGACCTTCAAAATACCCAACGGGTGGTTCGGGCGCTGGAAGTGTGTTTGCTGACGGGGAAACCTTATTCGTCGTTTCGGGAAAAACAGGTGGTTCAACGCCCTTTCCGAATCATCCAGATTGCCTTAGAACGCGACCGCGACGAATTGTATCACCGCATCGACGCCCGCATGGACCAAATGCTCGCCGCTGGCTTGGTCGAAGAAGCCCGCTCAGTCATCGCTTTTCGTGAGCACAATGCCCTGCAAACCGTTGGCTATAAAGAGATTTACGATTATTTTGACGAAGCCTACGACTACGCCGAAATGGTACGATTGCTCAAACGCAATACCCGACGCTACGCCAAACGCCAACTGACGTGGTTTAAGCACCAAGGCGATTTTCGGTGGTTTCATGCCTCCGATTTTGAAGACATTTTGTCGTATATTAGCGAGCAGCGAAATGCAGATAACGGTTAACAGATAACAATTACACGGATAACAAATCAAAGAACAAACCCTGCCATGTCAAACGAAGAAATTGTTGAAGTACTTGAACTTACCGTCAAATTAATGGAACTTCACAATGCCGATGCGTTCAAAACGCGGGCATTTGGTTCTGCCGCCTTTAACCTCGACCGCTTCAAAGACGCCGAGCTTGCCAGTCTTTCGGCCGATGAACTCACAAAAATTCAGGGAGTTAGTAAAAACATGGCGGGGAAACTCGTGCAGCTTATTGCCACGGGTCACTTGGCCGAACTCGACGAATTGTTGGCCCAAACTCCCGTCGGCGTCTTGGAAATGTTCAAAATCAAAGGCATTGGCCCCAAGAAAATTGGTACCATTTGGCGTGACTTGGGCATCGAAACCCTCGAAGGCTTGCAAGCAGCTTGCGAAAGTGGTCAAATTGCCAAATTAAAAGGCTTTGGGGAAGGTACGCAACAAAAGATTTTGGACTCGATGGCCTTCTTACGGAGTCAGGCGGGGAAACTTCGCATGGACAAAGGAGAAGCTCTTGCCACCCTTATTTTGGAAGAATTGCAGCCTCATTTTACCCAAGTGGCCATTACGGGTGAAGTAGCTCGTAAGTGCGAAATTGTGGAAACAATTCAGCTAGTAGTAGGTACCGAATCGCCCGTAGCTGCGGCCCGAATCATCGGTTCGGTGGGCTGGTTGGTACAAAATCCCAAAGAATCGTCGCCGTTTGTATGGCGTGGCAAAATCCAAGACCGCAGCCAAGCCACCGACCTTCCGCCCCAAGGCGAAGAAGTGGAAGTAAAAAAGACGCTAGAAGTAAACGTTGAAATCCAATTTGTTCAACCCGAACGCTTTGAGAACGAGCGTTTTATTTCGGACAGCGCCCCCGCTCACCTTTTTGCCAAAACCCCGTCGGGACATACATTATTATCGTTGGCCAACACCGCCCAAGCGTTTGTGTCGGCCGAAGAAATCTACCAAAGTGCAGGGCTTCCATACATCGTTCCCGAAATGCGCGAAGGCTTGGGAGAATTTGACTGGCGCAGCACCCACGCCAACGAAGACTTGGTAGAATGGTCGCACTTGCGCGGAATTTTGCACAACCACAGTACCTATTCGGACGGAAAACATAGCCTCGAACAAATGGCGCGTTTTAGTCAAGAACTTGGTTTTGAATACCTTGGCATTGCCGACCACTCCCAAACTGCGACCTATGCCCAAGGACTCAACGAAGAACGCGTAGAACAACAACACGCCGAAATCGACCGCCTCAACCAAACTTTTGCCCAAGAATTTTCGACTCCTTTTAAAATTTTGAAAGGCATCGAATCCGATATTTTGGGCGATGGCTCGCTCGACTACCCCGAAAGTATTTTGAAAACGTTCGATTTTGTGGTAGCATCTGTTCACAGCAATCTCAACATGAACCTCGAAAAAGCCACAACGCGCCTACTTCGGGCCATCGAAAACCCTTATACCACTATTTTGGGACACCCAACAGGGCGTTTGTTGTTGGCACGGGCAGGCTATCCCATTGACTACAAATTGATTATCGACGCTTGCGCCCAAAACGGAGTCGTTATCGAAATCAATGCGAGTCCGTGGCGGTTGGATTTGGATTGGCGCTGGATTCGGTACTGCATGGAAAAAGGTGTAATGCTTTCCATCAACCCCGATGCCCACGAAAAAAATGGGTATTATGACATGCACTACGGCGTGGCCGTGGGACGGAAGGGTGGTTTGACCAAAGACATGACCTTCAATGCCTTGTCATTGACCGACCTTGAAGCCCATTTAGCCAAACGTAAGAGCCGCTAAGTACTTTACTTTGATACTTTTAAAACACATAGAGCAGAATTAGAATAAACACATAGTAAACAAAGAAAGCCACAACATCGACCTTTAGATTTGTTTTCTATGTGAAAATTCTATGTGGCCTATGTGTTTTAAAATGGATGCGTAACACCTTCCCCACAACAATTTTATTTTTCTCGCATCATTTTCGCCCGATAACGCGTTACTACTAAAAGAAAACTATCTTTACGTAAACGTAAACTCCTGGCACAATGAAAAAGCTATTCTTCGGGCTTTTGATTTTCGCAACTGCGCTACAGTCTTGCAAAACCGACCCAGACCCCAACGAAAAAAATACGCTTACCCTGTCTTTTGCCAATAAAGTAGGCACGCAAGACGTGGTGTTGGGCAAAGAGTCGTACCAAAATGCCGTGGGCGAAACGTTCGGCGTAACTACCTACAATTATTTTATCAGCAACATTTCCCTCAAAAAATCGGACGGAACGCTCTATACTGTTCCGCAAGATTCGAGTTATTTTCTTATCAAAGAGTCTAATCCTGCCTCCAAAAAAGTAACCCTGCGAGGCGTTCCAGCGGGCGACTATACCGAACTTCGCTTTATGATTGGGGTCGATAGCCTTCGCAACACCATGGACATCAGCCGCCGCACGGGCGTGCTTGACCCTGGCGACGCTACCCACGATGGCGACGGGATGTATTGGTCGTGGAACTCGGGCTATATTTTCCTCAAAATGGAAGGAACTTCACCTCAAGTGGTCGCCGATGCCGCAGGAAACCGCAAATACCGCTACCACATTGGAGGATTTGGAGGTTATAATGCCAAAACATTCAACAACCTACGTACCGTAACGCTGCCGTTGGGAAGCGTAGCCGCAACCGTTGGCCCCAACCAACAACCCGTGATTGAGGTAGTGAGCGATATTTCTAAAATTTTTAACGGTACGCAAAAAGTAAGCCTCGCCCAGTACCCCACGGTGATGTTTGCCGATTATTCCAGTACAGTTGCCAACAACTACGCCAGCATGTTTAGCATCGGCAGTGTAAAAGATTAACCACGCATGAACAAGTCGTTTCTCGTTGTCGGTGCTATGGCTTTGTTTGGATGGGCGGCGTGTCGGCAATCGTCGTCACCCACGCCCGACCCCACTACGCCCACGACCGAGACGCTGGAACTGACTCAGCCGAGTTACTTCCCACCGCTGGTGTATGACCTCAAGGCCAACCCGCTTACCTACGACGGGTTTCAGCTAGGTCGCTCGTTGTTTTACGATGGACTTTTATCAAGAAATGGCACGATTGCCTGCGGAACCTGTCACCAACAAGCCGTGGCTTTTACCCACCACGGGCACGATTTGAGCCACGGCATTGACGATAAAATTGGCATGAGAAACGCCCCGCCCATTCAAAACATGGCGTGGGCTAAAGAGTTTTTCTGGGACGGAGGCGTGCATCAGTTGGATTTGTTTCCGATTGCCCCCATTGAAAACCCCGTTGAAATGGACGAAAAGCTACCGAATGTCCTCCAAAAACTCCGCGATAGTAAAAACCCCAACTACCCCGAACTGTTCAAAAAAGCCTTTGGCAGCACCGAAATTACCACCGAGCGGTTTACCAAAGCCTTGTCACAATTTATGGTCTTTTTGGTGTCCAACAATTCCCGTTACGACCTTTACCTGCGCGGTACAACCAACGCCCTCACGGCGACCGAAAAAGAAGGATTGGCCTTGTTTAAACAAAAATGCGCGACTTGCCACGCGGGTGAATTGTTTACCGACCAATCGTTTCGTAACAATGGCCTCGACAACAGCCGCAGCAGCGACCAAGGGCGGTTCCGCATCACTCAAAACCCCGACGACCTCTTTAAATTTAAAGTTCCTAGCCTACGCAATGTCGGCTACACCTCCCCTTACATGCACGACGGCCGTTTTAGTACTCTCGAACAAGTACTAAACCACTACACCACCAACGTCCAAAAAACCGCTACCTTAGACCCAACGCTGCAAGCCAACGGCCAACTCGGCATTGCGATGACCGACGACGAAAAGGCCAAAATCATTGCCTTCTTAAAAACCCTCTCCGACGAACAATTTGTAAAAGACTACCGCTTTGCCGACCCAGGTTTTGGAAAGGCTTTTTAGCTATAATCAGCTATATGTAGGTGTTTTGTACACGATTTAGCTGATTATAGAGTTATACTGAGCTAAATCCTATTAATTTTGCCTACTTATAGCTCCGTATAACTACTATGAAAACACTTATTGGTCGAGAAGTTGAACAAACTATCTTAAAGAAAGTGAGCGAAAGCCCTCATTCTGAGTTTGTAGCGGTCTATGGGCGCCGACGCGTTGGTAAGACGTTTTTGGTGAAACAGTTTTTTGACCAAAAATTTGTTTTTTACTTGACGGGTACGGCCAATGTTGGCATGACGTATCAATTGGCCAACTTTTATACCGCCTACAACCAATACACCAAGGTTCCCCTTTCTCATGCCCCCAATAACTGGTTTGAAGCCTTTGAGGCTCTACGACATTTAATTGAGCAATCAGCTGCTCCACAAAAAGTGGTTTTTTTGGACGAATTACCTTGGCTAGACACTCCCAAAAGTAATTTTATTGCCGCCTTAGAGTATTTCTGGAACAGTTTTGGAGCCTCTCACGCCCCTTTAAAACTCATAGTTTGTGGCTCAGCTGCTTCGTGGATGCTCAACGAATTAATCAAAAACAAAGGAGGCTTACATAACCGTGTCACCAAACGCATTTCGTTAAAACCGTTTACGCTCAAAGAAACTGAAGCGTTTTTAGCGGCTAAAAACGTTGTTCTCGAACGTTACCAAATCGTACAGATTTACGCCGTTATGGGCGGAATTCCCTACTACTTAAATGAAATTGATACAGGACAAAGTGCTGCCCAAGTAATTGATAATGTTTGCTTTAGTGAAAACGGGCTACTCCGCGAAGAGTATCATCAATTGTACCATTCACTCTTTCAAAAAGCCGAAAGGCATACAGCGATTGTGGAAGCCCTCAGCAGCAAAGCCCAAGGTTTGACGCGGGAGGAATTAGTCAGTAAAACCAAAATTGCCAACGGAGGGACTTTTACTAAACTTCTTGACGAGCTGGAAATAAGTGGTTTTATCAAAAAATATACGCCTTTTCAGAAAAAATCAAAAAACAGCCTCTACCAGCTTACCGACCCTTATTCATT
Organism: Runella defluvii; assembly: GCF_014195535.1. Taxonomy (GTDB): domain Bacteria; phylum Bacteroidota; class Bacteroidia; order Cytophagales; family Spirosomataceae; genus Runella; species Runella defluvii. The sequence goes on from NZ_JACIBY010000017.1 coordinate 26,151, forward strand.
ATTTTACCACAAATTCATCAAAAACTCAAAAGCAACTGGCTCCAACAGTTGGCTCAACCTCCTAGACAGTTCGACCTACCGCGCGTGGAGTGGCTATGCGTTTGAGTCGGTTTGCCTAAGTCACATCGACTCAATCAAAAAGGCGCTGGGCATTTCGGGAATTTACACCGAAGAGTCGTCTTGGCGAAGCCAAACCAGTGACAATGGTACTCAAATCGACCTGTTGATTGACCGAAAAGACGGTATTATCACCATTTGCGAGATGAAATTTAGCAACCAAGAATACGAAATCACCAAAGAATATGCAGCTAAATTGAGAAATAAAATGAATACCTTCAAAACCGAATCTAATACCCGCAAAACCTTGTTTTTAGCCATGGTAACTACGTTTGGCGTAAAACCCAACCAATACGCCTTGGGCCTAGTACAACACCAACTTGTACTTGATGATTTGTTCGCCTAAAAAAACCAACTCATTCGCTTTTTAAAGCGTGTACTGTCCTTTCAACCGAATGGTGACCACGATGTCTTTGGCACTCTTATTCTTAAAATACCAACCGTGTCGGCCTTCGTAGGGTGCACAAAAAGTACCAATAATATTGTTGGAATATGCTTCGGTGTAGCTCTCAAAAAACTCGTCCTTTTTAGGGTCAGGATGCTCCTCTTTTACTTCCCCGTGAAAATCCGAAAACAATACGCCATGGTCGGTCACCCATTCGTATTTTACCTTTCCATATTTTAACACATTCATCTTAAACTCAATGCCTTTACCTGCCAATACCCGTACAGTCACGCTGTCTTCGCGTTCGTTGTATTGTTTTTCGGGGGCAGGGTTATTGGCTTCTTTCGGCATCGGAATAGATGGGTCAGAGCCCGCATCCGCCATTGTCAATATTGGGTACGTAGGCGCACTTTCTACCGTATGAACGTGGTGATGATGCCCCTCAGGTTGATAAAGACTACTGAGCCCTAGCAACTTTCCCGTTCCCAACGGGTCTTTGCCGTATTCGGCGGGCAGTACTGCTCCAGTAAATACAATTGCCCCTAACACAAGGGCGGCGAGGACTGCTTTACCAATTTGTGGTGCTTCTAAGCGAGGTGGATTCATAGCGATGATGTTTGAAAATCGTTTATTGTAAAAAATAACCAGTAAGTTGATACGCCAGCAACACAAAACCTGCGGCCATTAAAAGGGTGTTTGTTAGCGTAGAAAAACGCTGAAAGCTCGCGTAGTTTCTCCAAATACGCAGAAGCAGAAGAACAAAAATGAGCGCCAAAAACTGACCAATTTCTACCCCTAAGTTAAAGCCAATCAAGTTGGCAAATAGCCCTTCTTTGCCCATTTCAAACTCTTGAAGTTTGGTTGCCAACCCAAATCCGTGAAACAATCCAAAAACCAACACCGCGATTTTGGTGTCGGGCTGAACGCCAAATAGGGCTTTAAATCCTCCCAGATTGTCAAACCCTTTATAGACAATAGAAAAAGCAATGATGGCATCAATCAAATAGGCATTGATTGAAATTTTGGCTAAAACCCCCAGCAAAAGGGTAAGGCTGTGCCCAACGGTAAAAAGGCTGACGTAAATCAAGATGTCTTTGGGACGATAAAGGAAAAAAATGACCCCGAGTAGGAAGAGAATGTGATCGTAGCCTGTCAGCATGTGTTTGGCTCCGATGTAAAGGAAAGGGACAAAAGCAACGCCTTCGTTGGCCAACAAAAACGACTTGGTTTTATCGTCCACCCCGTGGGCGCAAACGACCAAACTTGTCATGCACAGCAGCAACATCAGCCCTATGTTGGCTCGTTTTTTATACTTCATAGAAAAGTGGGATTTAATGGGCTACCAAATTACGACTTTGATTGGGATATTCATCGAAATTTTTCCAAACCCTGTGTGACTTTTATCACATAAATTTTAATTCATTTTACGGGCGAAATAGATTTCCCCCTATCTTTGCGTTCGATTAGTTATTCCACCCATGAACGGCAAAAGAGTCATAGCGTACTTTTTATTGACACTTATCAGCTTTAAAATGCTGGCTAGTCCGTTTGTGTATCTTGACTTTGAGCTGCGTAAAGAGTTCATTATCAAAAACCTTTGCGAAAACCGCTTCAAACCGCAGCTTCATTGCGATGGCAAGTGTTACCTCGCCAAACAACTTCATAAAGTAGCAGAAGACAACGCAGCTAACGAAGCTCAAAAACAAGGAGAAAACATTAAAAAAGTGCTTGAGGAAGTTTTTGAAGACTCCACAGGACAACAAACAAGCCCTTTTTCTCCAAAACGCATTACTTTTTCTGTCTGCGTTTTTAAGCCCAATTTTTACATTTCGGACTTCAGTTTAGTGCTGCTACAGCCTCCCGCCTTTACGGCTTAATCCCTTTTTCTCGATGCTGTACTGATACAGATGGGTGAATTGCGCCTGTCTTACTCTGCCGTATCCCATACTCCTTTTACTTTCTTATTTTCCAACCATTTGTCCAATGAAAAAGACGTACGTTTTCGCATGTCTGGTATCACTGGGTTTGACAAGTGCATTGCTTTCTTGTCATAATCATCATGAAATCGATCCCAATGATACCAATGATCTTTTACTCGAATTTGATAACCGAGTCGGTTCTCAAGAATTGGAGTTAAAAAATAAAACCTACAAAAACGCGCTTGGCGAAGAGTTTACCGTCACGAAGCTGAATTATTTTGTGAGTAACATCAAACTCAAAAAGACCGACGGTACAGAGGTCAAATTCTCTGAACAGTATTTTCTGACCCGCGAAGAAGACCCAAAAACGTTGTTGGTTTCGCTCAAAGATGTTCCTGCGGCCGATTACACAGCCCTGAGTTTCACCATTGGCGTCGATAGTTTACGTTCTACGGCGGATATTTCACAGCGGAAGGGTGTTTTGGATGTTGCCTCTTATGGCGACGACGCCATGTACTGGTCGTGGAACTCGGGTTATATTTTTCTCAAATTTGAAGGACTTTCGCCAGTGGCTCCACTCCGAACCAGCGGTGAAAAAAAAGTAGAAGTTCATATCGGTGGGTACGGAGGCTACACGGGGCGTACGGTTAATAATTTACGAACCATAACACTACCGCTCCCTACAACAGCGGAAGTACGCAAAAAACATACGGCCACCATTCATTTGTTTGCCGATGTCCTCAAGCTCTTTGAGGGAAAAAACGCCATCAGTTTTGTCACTACAAATTCTGTCCATAGCCCAGGAGCTGGCGTTGCGGCGGCCGATAATTCTGTGAATATGTTCACGGTTGACCATGTCCACAATGGCCATTAAATTTTTGAGTAACTGTTTACGAATGAGGAGGATGAAAAAAGTAATTTATACCCTGTTGTTGTTCTGTGCCGCTTGTCATTCTACTGCAACAAAAGAAGAGCCAGCCCCAACAAACCCAACAGACAAGAAGCTATTTAACGTACCTACCAACTTCCCTGCACCTGTTTACGAGGAAGATAAATCGCCCGTGACCGAAGCTGGCTTTCTTTTGGGACGTACGTTGTTTTATGATGGCCGGCTTTCGCGCGATGGCACCATTTCTTGTGGCGAATGCCACCGTCAGGAATATGCCTTTACCCACCACCAGCACGACGTAAGCCACGGGATTGATAATCAGTTGGGGGAACGCAATGCGCCGTCTGTTCAGAACATGGCATGGCGGAAGGAGTTTTTTTGGGATGGAAGCATTCAAAGCCTTGACTTAGTACCAATTACGGCCATCGAAAGCCCCGTTGAAATGGGTGAAACGATGGATAATGTCCTCGAAAAATTACGAAAAATCGAAAAATATCCGCCTCTCTTTGAGAAAGCCTACGGCAGCAAAGAAATCAACCAAGAGCGGTTTTTGAATGCCCTTTCTCAGTTTGTACTTACCCTTACTTCGAGCAACTCAAAGTACGACAAAGTGATGCGGAACGAAGGCGCAACATTTACGACCGACGAAGGCGCTGGTTTTGAACTATTTAAGCAAAAATGCCAAAGTTGCCACGCTGGAGAGCTCTTTACTGACCAAAGTTACCGCAACAATGGGTTGGCACTGGATGTGACTCGTCAGGTAGTTGTCAATGGCAAAATTGAAACAAAACGCTTCTTCGACGAAGGCCGATACCGCGTCACAAAGCAAGAAAAAGACCGCTTCAAATTTAAAGTACCCAGCTTACGCAATGTAGGCGTGACCCGACCTTACATGCACGACGGGCGCTTTTGGATACTGGAAGATGTGCTCGACCACTATGCCGAACGCATGACTGACAACGGAATTGTAGATGAAGTGCTGAAAACCGACGGAAAGGCAGGGCTGAAATTATCTCACGAAGAAAAAATGAAAATCATTGCCTTTCTGCACACCCTCACCGACCGCAATCTTTTGTTAGACCCCAAATTTTCTGAACAATGAGCGTTTCCACCATTCGTCTTTTCGTTACTAGTTTTTTGATTTTCACCGCCTTGTCGGCTTCGGCCTGTGAGGTGTGTGGCTGTGCCAATGCAGGCTCCTATTTTGGTATCATGCCCCAAGTAGGCCGTTCATTTGTTGGACTGCGCTACCGAACGGCTTCCTTTGATTCCCATTTGAGTAATCCAATGCTCCAAACGCGTGAGCAGTTTCAGAGTGTGGAGCTATGGGGGCGTTTTTATCCTTTGAAGCGCATTCAACTCATGGCTTTTGTGCCTTATTTCTTCAACCATCAAGCCGAAGTAAAAACGGGTGTAAACCGTCGTTTGAATACCTTAGGCGACGCTTCTGTCGTAGCCAATTACAACCTTTTTAACACATTTTGGGATAGTACTTACCACGGAAATATTCAACATAGTCTTTTGGTAGGCGGTGGGGTAAAACTCCCTACTGGGCGTTACGAATACGATATTGCGGGCCTAACCGACGTCGCCAACCCCAATTTTCAGCCTGGCACGGGCAGTACCGACTGGTTTGTCACGGCCCTTTATTCCATGCGTTTTGGCCCGTGGGGCTGGAATACCGACCTTACCTATCGGCACAACGGCCTCAACCCCAACCGTTATCGCTTTGGAAACCGTGTCACGGCCAATACCCTTTTATTTTATAACAAAGAACTAAAAAACCTTACCCTCATGCCTCATGCGGGACTCTATACTGAAATCGCCGAAAAAGACTTCAACCGCCGAGAACGAGTTGAACGAACTGGCGGCTATATCAGCACTGCTAACCTTGGAATGGATGTTTTCCTACAACGCTTTACCGTAGGAGCAACCTACCAACAACCCATCGCACAAAATTTGGCCGTTGGTGAAATTCGCGCCAGCGCCCGCCTCACGACTCACATCACTTTTATGTTTTAAGCAATGAAAAAAATCATCATCGTAAGCATCGCATTCTGTCTTGTCGCGCTTTTTTCTTGTCAGACGACAACGGAAGCGCCCGTTCAACCCGAAGAAACAAAAACGACGGGCACTTTGGCCATCAAATTCGACAATGTAGTTGGCAATCAAGACCTCAAACGCAACTCGCCCTACATTAATCCCGTAACCAACGAGGATTTTCAGGTCTATACCTGCAACTATTTTATCAGCAACATTAAACTTAAAACTTCCGAAGGCAAAGAGTACGTAGTGCCGCAAGAAGAAAGCTATTTTTTGGTGAGTGAAGGGTCGGAAGAGTCCCAAACCATTAAAATCAACAATGTACCTTTTGGAACCTATTCTGAAGTTACGTTTACCATTGGCGTCGATAGTACGCGCAGCGCCGCAGGTCTATCCAACCCAACGAAGGGGCTACTTTCGGGAATCAACCAAGGGATGTATTGGAGCTGGAACACGGGTTATATCTTCTTTATGTTTGAAGGTACGTCGTCGTTGCTCAAAGGCAATCACCAAGACGGCGAAGATTTTATGTACCACATTGGCGGTTACAGCGGAAGCATCAACAACATCCGCAAAAAAACCTTTGCGCTGGGTTCGTCAACTGCCCTTGTTTCGGCCACAAAAACACCTGAGATTTTGTTCAAAACCGATTTACTGAAAGTCTTTAATGGTAAAAACCAGTTGCGGATTGCCAAAAATTCGGTGGTGATGTTTGACCCCTACTCGGTCGAAATCATGGCCAATATCGAACAAGCTATTTCATTGGAAAACGTCAAAAACCCTTAATTCCTCGTCCATCGTTTGAAGAAATTTGTTTCCATAGGGCTCATTTTGGCAGTTTTGCTACAACCATTCTATCGGTTGTGGATTGTCGTGACGTTCCAAATCAACCAAGATTTCATCGCAGCGACATTGTGCGAGGAGCGAAATACGCCTGAAAACGATTGCCAAGGCCATTGCTATTTATGCAAGCGCCTCCACCAAGCCGACGAGCGCGAGAAGCAAATTCCTATACTGGTCAAACTGGCCGAGGCAGTTCTTTATGTTCAAGAAAATCATACTGAATGGCTTCCTAGCCCCATTTGGCATTGGCTATTCCCTATTCCTCTTCAAACCCTTTTCCTTCACTACAATTTTCTAGGTGTTTATGATTTTTTAGACCCACCCGAAGCCACCGTCTGCTAATCCAATCGGGCCTAAAGCCCTAACAAATCATTTCACCAAAATTTACATTTATTTTTTTAAAACATTAACATGAAAAAAGTTTCATCACTCGTAGTTGCTGCCTCGGCGGCATTGGCATTCACTTTGGCAAGTTGTACCAAAGAAGTTGAGAAAATCGTTGAAAAAACAGTTTTTGTCAACCAAGACTTTGATGCAACAAAAGGCGTTGTAAAGCTTGACATTAAACATACGTTCAACGGTCAGCCTTTTGAAATCCGCAAAAATTTTACGGATGTGGCAGGAAATACGTTTCGTTTCGACGAAGTTCGTTATTGGTTGAGCAACGTTGAGTTTGTAAAAGCCAACGGCGAATCGGCTAAAATTCCGAACAGCTACTATTTAGTCGAAGACCGTGATACCTTGTTTTACTACGGAACCACTGCCGCAAGTACTACGCGCAACTTCTCTGCCCCTAAAAAACGTACCGAAGTATTGGTAGGAAATGTGCCTGCTGGCGAATACACCAAAGTGCGTTTTGCCATTGGTGTTGACCCAACTTACAACAACAACTTTGCATTAAGTGCGGGCGAATTGGACATCAACCAAATGGCACAAGTAGCGTCTTGGGCGTGGCAAACTAGCTATATTTTCCTTCGTACCAAAGGGATTTTCTTGGCCAAAGGCGCAGATGCGCTCTCAGGAAGTGTACGTTTTGTGGCCGAAACTGGCGGAAACGATAGCTACCGCACCGTTGAGTTCACACTCTCTACGCCTGTTATTTCTAAAGCAGGCCAAGTATCTAACTTGGCCCTGTCTTCTGAGCTTGCCAACTTGTTTAGTAACCTAAACGTGGCAGCTTTCAAAGGAACAAAGCCTGCGGGATGGGCAGCTGACCCGAACTTGACAAAATATGATAAGTTCTTGAATGCTGGTTCATTAGACGACATGGTGAAGTTGGCTGACAACTCTAAAACTGCTTTCGTAAAAGCAGCTGCTAACTAAGCAATATTCTTACGCTGGTGGCCCCAAAAAGCCACCAGCTTTTTTCTTTTTATCCCTAATTTTTATCAAAATGTCATTCGCAATCAACACCTTTCGCATCAACTATCTAAAAATCGCGCCCTCACTTTTGCTGGGCTTGACATTGGGTATGGGAGCTTGTCAACCAACGGAAGATATTGACCCTACCGCCAACGATGGCGTGAGCGAATTGATGAAAACACCTACTCATTTTCCCGTGTTACCCGATGTGCCTTACAATCGACAAACGGTAGAAGGCGTGCGTTTAGGGCGTAAACTATTTTTTGAAACGAGCCTATCGGGAAATAATCAAATAAGTTGTGCCACTTGTCATTTGCAAGAAAAAGCATTTACCGACGGAGTTGCACTTACCACAAAGGGACAATCGGGCGCTGCATTATCCCGCAATACGCCTGGACTCACCAACTTGGCTTGGGCGACCAATGGTTTGTTTTGGGACGGTGGAGCTACCAATTTGGAATCGCTATCTATTGGCCCTATCACGCATTTGGACGAAATGGCGCAAAATATTTTGGAATTACCCTCCGAACTTGGGGCAAAAGAAAACTATATCCAACTCTTTGAGGCGGCTTTCCCCGACGAAAAAGCGACAGGCATTACTACTCCCAAAGTGTTGAAAGCATTGGCTCAATACATGCGAACGCTTAATTCGGGTGATGCCCAATACGACCGATTTGTGCAAAAAAACGTTCAGCTTACGGAGGTAGAACAACGCGGAATGAACATTTTTGATGCCAAATGTGCGACTTGCCATCAACGCACCCAACATTTGTTTACCGACAACGTCTTTCACAACAACGGGCTTGATAGTGAGTTTACGGACATAGCGCACGAACGCGCGGCTCAGGGAAGGTTTCGTATTACGTTCAAAACCGAAGACTTAGGAAAGTACAAAACACCGACTTTACGCAATCTGTCATTTACGGCGCCTTATATGCACGATGGTCGTTTTAAAACACTTGAGGAGGTATTGGAACACTACAGCTCAGGTATCAAAAACTCTCCTTCACTTGACAATAACCTACGTAATTTCACCTTGAGTAATCAAGAGAAAAGTGACCTTTTGTCGTTCCTGAAAACACTTGATGATGAGAATTTTACTAAAAACAAAAACTTCAAACCCCTCTAAAATTACCTTCCTTTTTGACCCAATTTTCGGATCTTCTTCCATCAGTATTTCGTTCGCGTTTTTAATTTTAATGTGACTTTTGTCATACAACTTACATAATCTTGTCTTTACCTTTGTGGCGTTTTCAATAACAATCCATGAACGGTAAGAGGATAATCGCCTACTTTTTATTCGCTCTCCTCAGCATCAAAATGCTGTTGGTGCCGTTTGTGTATCTGGATTTTGAGCTGCGTAAAGAGTTCATTATCAAAAACCTCTGCGAAAATCGCTTCAAACCTGAGCTGCATTGCGACGGGAAATGTTACCTCGCCAAACAGCTCACCAAAGTAGCCGAAGGCCACGCCCGCGAAGAAGCCCAAAAACAACAAGATACCTTCAAAAAAATCACCCAAGAGGTGTTTGATGAGCTTACGTTTGTGTTTTTACCCGTTCAGATGACAAATGCTGAACGTGTGCTCAATACGCACTACTTACCCCCTATCACTTCTGAATTTACCACTACATTGCTCCGCCCCCCTGCGGCACTGTCGTAATTCTTCCTTTCCTAAGACGTTCAAACGTCTCTAAGCGACTTATTATTTTCCATTAACCGCTCGGGCAGTCCCGTTGCGCTTTAACACATACTTTCCAATGAAAAAGTCTTTCTTATTTTCAGCGCTTATGGCGTTGACCGTGTCTTTTATTTTTGTTTCATGTACCAAAGAAGAAGAAATCGGACCTAATGATAAAAATTCCCTCAGCATCGAGTTTGACAACTACGTAGGGGGTGAAAAACTGGTTTTAGGCAGCAAGTCTTATAAAAATTCGTTGGGCGAAGACTTTACCGTATCAACCCTCAACTATTTTGTCAGCAACTTTTCGCTCAAAAAAGCCGACGGAACTGAAGTTAAATTCCCCAATCAATACTTTTTGATTCGCCAAGCCGATACCAAAACCTTGACAGTGACTTTGCCTGATGTGCCTGCGGGAGATTACACGTCGATGAGCTACATGATTGGCGTCGATAGCCTAAAAAGCATCTCGGACGTAGCGCAACGCACGGGCGTGCTTGACCCTGCTTCGTACGGCACCGACAACATGTACTGGTCGTGGAACTCTGGTTATATTTTCTTCAAAATGGAAGGAATTTCTTCGGCGGCTACGACAGCTACGAAGTTGTTTCAATTCCACATTGGAGGCTTTGGCGGGCGCACGTCGGTGACGGCCAACAACCTCCGCACCGTAACGACTTCGTTTGGCACAACCACTGCGCAGGTTCGCAAAAACATTGCTCCTACTGTACACGTAGTGACGGACGTGCTGCAAACGTTCAGCCAAGGAACGAGTATTGCCAAAACAAGCGTGATGATGAACCCTGCGGCGTCTAAACCTTTTGCCGACGGGTACGCTAAAATGTTCAAGGTAGAGCATATTCACAACGACAAAATGTAATCGAATGAACAGCACACGCTGGCGGCTTTTGGCCGTATCGTTGAGTTTTATGGGTTGGCTTGCTTCTTGTTCCCTTTTGGGAGGGGAAGCAAGCCCCGAACCCCTTTTTTCGGTGCCCGCTACTTTTCCGCAACCGACTTACGACCTGAGTAAAAACCCCATCACCAGCGACGGCGTTGCGTTGGGAAAACAGTTGTTTTTTGACGGTATCCTGTCGCGCGATGGCAGCATTTCTTGCGGCGAATGTCATAACCAAAGTCACGCTTTTACCCACCACGGTCACGGGTTTAGCCACGGCATCGACAACCAAGAAGGCACCCGCAACGCCCCTCCGCTGATTAACTTAGCTTGGCAAGATTCGTTCTTTTGGGATGGCGGAGTATTCGATTTGGATTTATTTTCGATTGCCCCCATTGAAAATCCGCTCGAAATGGATGACAAAATCGGCAACGTTCTCCAAAAATTACGGACGTCGAAAGAGTATCCCAAACTCTTCAAAAAAGCCTACGGCACCGAAGAAATTACGACTGAACGCTTTTTGAAGGCATTGTCTCAGTTTATGTTGACCTTGGTTTCGGCCAATTCCAAATACGACCAGTTTTTGGCAGGGAAAGCCCAACTTACCGCCGACGAAACGGCTGGCTTGCAACTATTTAAGGACAAGGGTTGCGCCAAATGCCACAGCGGCGCGCTTTTTACCGACCATAGTTTCCGTAGCAATGGCCTGCTTCCCGAATACACGGGCGATTTGGGCCGTTACCGCATTACCGAAAACGACGCCGACAAAAACAAATTCAAAGTACCGACCCTCCGCAACATCGAAGTGACCTACCCGTACATGCACGATGCGCGTTTTTTTAACCTTGAGGCCGTACTCAAATTTTATGCCGAAGGAGTCAAAGAAACGGGCAGCCTCGACCCGCTGTTGAAACAAAACGGCCGTTTGGGCATCCCGATGACCGCCGATGAACAACAAAAAATCATCGCTTTTCTCAAAACACTCACCGACCAAGAGTTTTTGACCAACCCCCGATTTGCAGCACCATGAAAAAGTCATTTTACGCATTTTTACTGCTAAGTGCTGAAGCACAAGTTAACCGTTATTTGTTAACTGTTAACCGTTCAAAATCAACGAACTACATCAAAGCAACTACCCTAAAGCTTTTACTTTACTACTTACTAGCTACTTCCCCAAGTCACGCTTGCGATATTTGTGGCTGTGGCAATGGTGGCTCATTTTTTGGCATTTTGCCACAGTCACATTTACGTTTTGCAGGGGTTCGTTACCGCGTTAAAAATTACGAATCGCACCTCAATAGCACGTTTTTTCGCGCCCGAGAAAACTTCCAAACGGCCGAACTTTGGGCGCGTTTTTATCCCTTGAAACGCACGCAGCTCATGGTATTCGTCCCGTACAACTGGAATACCCAAACGCTTTATCGCACCGAAACGCCCCAGAAAATCAGCGGATTGGGCGACGTATCGGCTCTTTTCCATTACAATATTGTGAATACCTTTTGGGATTCAACCACGCACAAAATTGACCAAACACTGCTCATAGGAGGCGGCATTAAAGCCCCAACGGGCAAGTTTCGGTACGTGGAAGATGGCACCGAAGTAGCCAATGCCAACTTTCAACTCGGAACGGGTAGTGTTGACTTTGTGTTGAACGCTATTTATAACCTGCGTTACCAAAAATGGGGTTCCAACGTGGACGTTTCCTACAAAATCAACACAACCAACCCCACTCATTATCGGTTTGCCAACCGCCTCAGTGGTTCGGTTTCGGTATTTCGGACGTTGTCGCTTTCCTCCCTTACCGTTATGCCCAACGCGGGCGTGTATGTAGAGCATTTTGGGTACGATACCAAAAACGGCCAAAAGAACACGTTCACGGGTGGAACGCTAAGCACGGCAAACGCGGGACTTGAAGTCTATTTTAAACGAATTTCGGGAGGAATCACCTACCAATCCCCTCTTTATCAGCGCCTTTCGGGCGGAGATTTAAAACTCAGAAATACCCTTTCAACGCATTTAACCCTTTTATTTTAGTATGAAACGTTACCTATTTTTAGTCCTTTTGTGCGCGTCGGTAGTAGCAAATGCTCAAAACCGTACGGCCGAACTTCGCCAAGAACTCATCGACGCGTTTGACATGTCGGAAAAGTACAGCCTTAAAATTTGCGACCAAATGCCTGCTGAATTTTATCAATTTAAGGCCACGGATTCTGTAATGACCTTTGCCGAACAGTGGCGTCACTGTGTCATTTTTTCAATCAACCAACTTGCGGGGCGTACGGGCGTGGTGAACCCACTCAAAGAGCGAAAGTTGCCTAAAGTCATGAACAAAGAGCAGGTGGTCAGCGAAGTAAAAGCCATGTATGCGTTTATCCGAAAAACCGTTCGAGAACTTCCTGAGGCGAAACTGTACGAAAAAACGGGCTTCACCAACGGCGAAATCCCGATGTGGCGCCTGATTTATGCCGTTGAAAACCACATCATTCACCACCGTGGACAAGTCATTGTGTATTTACGCTTAAAAAATATCGTTCCCGAAGGTTATGTAGGCTGGTAATTTGTACTTTTGTTACAACCTTTCCGCAATCCCCCATGCTGTTCCGTTTGCGAATAGATATTTCCAAATTAACCCGTCGTCAGATTCTTCGTCTGCGGGGGTGGTTGCTTGTCGCCATTGTGGGGGTCATGTTCATGCAAAGTGTTCTCACCGCTTTGCTCGTGTTTTCCATTGACAATCCGCTTACGTTTCAGGAATCTTACGCCCAATCGGAACAAACAGTTAGCCAATCCCACGAACTCGCCAAACAACAGCTCTTGTCGTTGTTGGATTTTGGACAAGAACCCACCAAGAAAAAACAGGCTTCGCTGAACCTCTACGTTTTTAATCTTTTTGTAGAAGAAGTTGCCATCGAAGTCCCCCCCTGCCTTCCAACGGACGTTGCTTCCAACGCCGATTTTGCCTATTTGGCAGGAAAAGGGCTGTTGTTTCACCAAAAAATTCCGCACCCTCCACGTACCGTTTAATGTCCATTTGATACGCTGCTCCGTCGTTCGGGGTAGCGCTTCATTGTTTCGCTCTGCCGCATTTCAGCAGGGCAGAAGCCCCGTATCTCTATGGTTTCATTAAACACTTTATTCTCGTGGATTTTCCAATCTTTCACCTCGATTTTATTGGCAATCGGGCTTTGATTGCCATTATTGCCGTCCTCCATGCCGTCATCAATCATGCCTTGGCGGTTGGACTTATGCCCGTTGTGGCTATGCTCGAAATCAAAGGGTTTAGGCTTCTAAAAACCAACCCCGAGCTAGCCGAAAAGTGGGACGCACTCGCGTACCGAATTTTGTTTGTTGCCTTTCTCATCACGACCACCATTGGTGCCATGACGGGCGTTGGTATTTGGTTTTCGGCCTCGTTGGTCAACCCCGCCTCCATTGCCAGTCTCATCCGCGTTTTCTTTGGCGCATGGTTTGTCGAATGGCTCGTTTTTGTGACCGAAGTCGTGCTTATATTGTTTTATTTCTTAACGTGGAAAAAACTAAAAGCCAACCTGTTACAAAAATTCAAACACGTCAAATACGGGCTATTTCTGAGTTTTTTCTCGTGGATTACGATGGCGATTATCGTGTCCATTTTGTCGTTTATGATGGATACGGGCAACTGGAACAACGACCGCACCTTTTTGTACGGTTTCTTAAATCCCGTGTATTTGCCTCAATTGTTTTTCCGCACACCCCTCGCCATGACGATGGGCGGTATGATTGCGATGTTTTTAACGCTGATTTACACCCGCAAAGACCTCGAATTTCGTAAAGTAGCCCTCCGTTCCATCAGCAAATGGGTATTGATTTGGGGGCCGTTGGCGGCCGCAGGAGCCATGTTGTACTACTACATGATTCCCAAAAGCTTGGTCGGCAACTTGCCCGTGGCGATGGGAACGCTTGAGTTTCAGAATTGGTACAGCCAAATCGTGGTCATTGTCATCGTCGCCATCGGATTGGTGATTGGCATGGCCAATTGGTCGTATTTTCGTCCACAAACTGCTCCTGCTTGGTTGGCTGGAGTGAGTATTTTGCTCGTTGTGGGCTTGATGGGTCACTTTGAACGCCTGCGCGAGTTTATCCGCAAGCCTTACGTCATCGGCGAATACATGTATTCCAATGGCTTACGGGTCGAAGACTATCCCCTTCTACAGCGCGACGGCGTACTGAAACACGCCAATTTTGTGGCAAGCAAAGAAGTGACCGATGACAATATGTTAGAGGCAGGTCGAGATGTATTTATCCTGACTTGTAGCCGTTGCCACACCACCAATGGCGCTGTGAACCCTATGACGGGAAAATTTACGGATATGTTTGGCACCAAACCTTGGGAAACGGCGCAGTTGAAAGGGTACATCAAAAACATGCACTCTGCGCGGTATTTTATGCCGCCTTTCCCAGGCAACGACCGCGAGTTGGACGCCCTTTGCGCCTACATCAAAGAGCTACAAACCAACCCGCAGCCCGTTTCGGGGGCGCAAGATGGCCTTGGTTTTAACAAACCCAAGCCTTCGCAACCCGTAGCTGCTGTCCGTTAATCAACCTTCCATTCTAACGATATTCATCATGTTTTTGAACATTCTTTTGCAAACCCAAACCATTGTCCAAAAGGACATTCCGCTTCCCTTGCCCGTGCCCGAGTGGGTGTTGGTTGTGGTGTTGGTATCTATGTTTTTGGTACATATTTTATTTATCAACTTCATGGTTGGTGGTTCTATTCTGACGTTGGTGTATCAATTGCTCGGTCTTCGCAAGCCCGATTACGATAAACTTGCCTACGAAGTGGCCCAAACCATTACGGTCAATAAATCCATGGCCGTTGTAATGGGAATCGCGCCGTTATTGGCCATCAATACGGTCTATACCACGTACTTCTACACGGCCAATGCCCTCACGGGTTTGATGTGGATTTTGATAATTCCGCTGGTGACGATTGCCTTTTTGTTGCTCTACGCTCACAAGTTTTTGTGGCACAAGCTCGACAACAACAAGTTTTTGCACATCAGCATTTTGGCAACGGCCGTGGCCATTTTCTTGTTTGTCCCCCTCATTTTTTTGACCAACGTCAATTTGATGATGTTCCCCGACAAATGGTCGGTAGTAGAAGGGTTTTTGTCGGCGTTGGTGTTGCCCAACGTTTTTCCCCGTTACCTCCATTTTCTGAATGCCTGCATGGCCGCGTCGGGGTTGTTGTTGGTTTGGTATTTTGGTCGAAAAGACTTCGATTTTGAAGAAAAATTCCCCATGTTAAGCCGCTACAATGTCCGCAAAAACCTCTACACCGTCACGTTTTATGGGTCGGTTGTGCAGTTTTTGGTGGGTCCGATTGTCCTCGTTACCCTTCCCAGTCAAGGCTTGGGCTGGAATGTCTTGCTGGTTATTTTCACGGGAGCGTCCATTGCCATTGTGGCGATGGTTTGGTTGTGGAAAGAAATCACGGGTCCAGCGGCTCAGTTTGGGCGTCATTTCACCAAAATTGCCCTGACGATGGGTGTGGTTGTACTTTTCATGGGCTCGGGGCGGCAATTGTACCGTTCCAACGTCATTGACCCACACCGTAAGTTGGTAGCCAAAAAAACGGCTGAATACGAAAAACTGGTCAAAGAAGCCCAAGCGGAGGCGCTCAAGCCCAAAACCACCGAAACCGCCGCCGCTACCCACCCTGGAGAAGCCATTTTTCAGATGAACTGCGTGGCTTGTCATCAGGTAAACGACAAGCTCGTTGGGCCAAGCATGGTAGAAGCCGCAGGGATTTACAAAGGCAACCTCGACGGGTTGATGGGTTGGATTCGTCAGCCTGGCAAAAAACGAGAAGGCCCCGCTATGCCTGCCCAAGCGCATCTGGGCGACGACAAAATCAAACAAGTGGCAGAGTGGGTTTTGACGCTGAATAAATAGTAGTTTCATTTTAATCAATTATACCAATGAAAAAGTACGTGTTAATCTTAGGTTTGTTGAGCTATGGAATAGCCAATGCCCAAACCAAAATTCCCGCTGACGTGGAGAAACTTTTGCAGAAAAATACCTGCTTGGCCTGCCACAATGCCGACAAAAAAGTGGTAGGTCCTGCTTACAAAGAAGTGGCCAAACGCAACTATACAAAAGACCAAATTGTAGAGTTGATTTATAAACCCAAACCTTCCAATTGGCCTGGGTATCCTCCAATGGCAGCCCTCCCTAACGTACCTCGTAGCGAAGCACTCAAAATAGCTACTTGGATTACTTCTTTAAACAAGAAAAAGTAAAAATCAACTTCTGCGAGGGTGGGTTCCATCCTCGCAGTTTACAAACGCAACCCATGCAAACTACCACAAAAACCACTTGGACAACGCGCCTTCAACACAAATGGGGGCTTGAGAATACCTTGCAAGTTATCGCCGTTTTGATGACGTTTACGTTGGCAGGCACTTCGGTCGTATGGCTTCGGAAGGGGCTTTTTTGGCTACTTGGCTACGATGCGAACACCCCATTTTGGCTCAAAGCCATTACCTATTTGCTCTTTATTTTCCCAACGTACCAAACTTTGTTGTTGCTGTACGGGGGGCTGTTAGGTCAGTTTTCATTTTTTTGGGAAAAAGAAAAAAAGATGTGGTTATGGCTAAAAAGCAAGTTAAACCGAAGATAAGTCGCAGCAAAGCACCTCGCTGGAAACAGTGGAGTACCATGTTGCTTTTGCTGTTGCTTTTGCTAAGTATGATTCTTGTCTTGAATCGCTTATAGTAAGCTCATTTTCAAGCATTCATGTCTAGTTTTATCATCATTTGACACGATTTATCTACCTTTGTGTCGGCCGTTATCAATATGTTCAAAAAACAACACATAGCACTTTTGTTATTTGCCCTTGTAAGCATCAAGACCTTACTTGTGCCTGTGGTGTATTTGGATTTTGAACTACGTAAAGAATACATTATCAAGAACCTTTGCGAAAACCGTTTCAAGCCTCAGCTTCACTGCGACGGGAAGTGTTACTTAGCCAAACGACTGCAAAAAATTGCCGAAGACAACGCCACCAAAGAAACCCAAAAACACGCTTCTCACCTCAAAAAAATGGTGGAAGATTCGTTTGAAGAATTGTCTATTTCCTTCAATATTCCTTACCAAACTACCTTTATTACGGTCATTGTGAGTGCTTGTGCGCACTTCCTTCTTCCAAAGCACACCCAAGTACCTATCAAACCTCCCATCGGTTAAGCCCTTTTTTGCAGTTGTGATTGCCTTCCCTCTCCTCCTGAGTGGAAGTAAGCACTTATTTTCCAAGTTTTCATTCTTGACACATTTTTCTATGTTGACCGACGATCAACTTGGCGAATTGTTGCGCGGTACTGGCGTAACACGAGCAAACCATTCACCCTTTGAATTTTCCCCTCAAAGCCGATTTTACGTGGCACTTGGTATCATTTTTATCCCATCCCTCGTACTCATATCTCTCTTAACTTTTTGATTATGAACGACAATAGTAAATTTTCAAACATTCCGCCAAAGCAACTCAATCGGGTGGTTCAGTTGGTGGCTTACAGCATTATTGCCGCATTAGTAGGAGTTATTTTCACGGCAATAGTCCTCCTGATAGGTCTTGTTCTACATGCCTAGCGGGAGTTTATTAATCAAGATGAACTAATACTAACAGCCTCGCTTCTTTGAGGCGAGGCATTGTTTAAAATCTTGGGTTTTCAGTCTATTCAAATTTGGACTGATTTGGATTGTACTTGTTTTTATTTTCTTTTTTGCCGTAGTGGCCATCTCGACACAAAAATAATACAACTCCCTAATTTTCAATTATTTACAAATAAAAATCCAACACATGTACCCAATAAAAGTAACCATACAAGTCCTTCTGTTTTGCATTTTAGGTAGTTATGCTATCGCTCAAACCCTCAAAGGAACTGTCAAAAGTACCACAGGTGAAAACGTTGCCTTTGCTACAATAACACTGCTCAATAGCCCCAAAGGCACCGTAGCCGACAAAAACGGCAGCTACCAACTCACCCTAACCCGTAGGAAATATGAAGTATCCGTCAGTGCTGTAGGCTACGCTACTCAAATTCAGCAGGTAACGATGACCGATAAAAATACCGAACTAAATTTCAGCCTTAACCCAAGTACACAAGATTTGGGAGAAGTCGTTGTAACGGCCGATAAAACCGAGCAAAATCTGTTAACTATTCCCATTGCAGTTTCATCGCTGTCGGCTAAGAAAGTAGAAGACGCTCGTATATGGGAGTTGGCCAACCTGACCGCGATTGTCCCCAATTATCTCTACTCCGAATTGGGCGTGGCGTTTCAACAAATCCAGTCCATCAGAGGCGTGCAGGTGTTCAGCGAAAACCCTGCTGTAGCTACTTACATTGACGACGTAAACGCCTTAGATATCATCGGCGGGGGCTTTCAAATGGCTGACATCGAACGCGTTGAGGTACTTCGTGGGCCACAAGGAACGCTTTTCGGTCGCAATGCCATGGGAGGTGTGGTCAATATCATCACCAAAAAACCTACCAACCGCACCAATGGTTTTGCTGAACTAAGCCTCGGCAACTTGGGGTTACAACGCTACAATGCAGGTTTTAAAACCCCGATTGTGAAAGACAAATTGTTCTTTGGTATCAATGGAGTATATAGCAAACGCAATGGATTCTTAAAAAATGATACGACTGGACTCGGAAAAACCGACAAAAACATTCAGGGCGCACGGGTAGGCGATGAAGAAAGCCTCTACGGCAACGCCTATTTGCGCTGGTTTCCGAGCAGTAAATTCAGTGCGACCCTCAACGTAAAAGCACAAATGGATAAGTCGGACGCCACGGGTTTTATGCTGAGTGTGGGCAATGAAAAATTAGCGTTTGCCAACCCTGATAAGATTTACCTGACGCGTATCGGCACTCACCAACGCAACATCGTCAATACGTCTTTGAACCTAAAATACTACGGTTCGGGCTATACGCTCACGTCGGTTTCGGCTACCCAAGCCATTGGCATGGCTTACAAAGACGTTGATTTTCCTGGCTATTATCACACGTTCAGAGAAAAAGAAATTGGCGAAATGTTACCTCCACAAAAGGTATTTACCCAAGAGTTCCGAATCAACTCCAACGCAGTTGACTCCAAACTGAGCTATTCGGCAGGAGTTTTCTATTTTAACCAAACGGGCTACGAACCCACCACCAATTTAGCCTACGAACTAGCGCCAGGGATGTACGCGGCTTTCCGCAACAAAACAGTCAACAACGGTTTGGCGGTATTTGGACAAATAGGTTACAAAATCACGCCATCGCTCGAACTCACCGCAGGGTTGCGTTACGACAACGAAAACCGCAAAGCTATCTTTAACGGTTTCGGCGATGCAGTTTTCACGAATAATGTGCTGACATTCGTTCGGCCCGACTCAACCGTCACGGGCAAATATACTGCCGTTTCACCAAAGGTCGCCATCAACTACATTATCAACTCAAAATCAAGTATTTACGTAAGCTATACGCGTGGCTTTAGAGCGGGTGGTGTCAATTCACAACGTTTGCCCAAAGGCATCTCTCAAACGTTCCAACCTGAGTTTTCGGATAACTTCGAAGCGGGCTTGAAGGCCACGGGCATGGAAAACAAACTACGAGTAGGGCTTACGGCCTTCTTAATCAATTGGAAAGACTTGCAGTTTTACAATTTGGTCGCTCCTTTCACTTACGCCCGCGAGAACTTAGGCGATGTCCAAACCCGAGGACTTGAGTTTGATGCCACCATGATTCCAGTTAAGAACCTTGAGTTGGACGCAAGCCTTGGCCTCAACAGCGGCAAATACCAAGATTTCAAACTGACACGGGTGGATTTTGCCACAATGGCCGAAACCAAAATTGACGTGACGGGTAAAAAATTAGCCAACGCCCCAAATCATACCTTTTATTTGGCGGCTCAATACGGTATCCCATTAGCCAAAACGGCTAAATTGAGTTTACGCGGCGAATACCGTTCGGTAGGGCAATTTTATACCGACTTGCAGAATACCCTAAAACAACCCACTTACAGCCTCATCAATACCCGAATAAACCTCCAAGTAGGCAAATTAAATGCGGCTTTCTGGGTGCAAAACTTGGCTAACACTCGCTATCTGATTTATGGTTCGGGCGATACCAGCTTTGGCCGCAGCGTTCGGATGGCTTCCCCTCGCACGTTGGGCATTACCCTTAATTATGGTTTTTAATGATGTCTATTATGTCCTCGAAACTAATCACCAAGTCCATAACAGCGATGCTGTTATGGACTTGCCTCAGTTGTAACTTCAACTCCAAACCGCTGCCCATCTTGGGCGAACCTGAGATTGTTCAAAAAGTAGTCGATGGTAAAACCATTGAAGAGAAAGTCTATCCGACCATTCCTGAGTTTGCGTTTAGGAGTCAATACGGCGATACCATTACCTCCAAAAACTTCAAAGACAAAATCTACGTGGCTGATTTTTTCTTTGTGACTTGCCCCAGGATTTGCCCCGTGATGAAGAAAAATATGCTTAAAGTCTATGAGGCTTTCAAAGACGACCCGCGCGTCGGCATTCTCTCCCACACCATTGACCCCGACCACGATAGCGTGCAGGTCTTGAAAACCTACGCCGATGATTTGGGTTTAAAAGGTCGAACGTGGTTATTTGTGACGGGCAATCGCGAAAAAATCTATGAAATTGGAGAAAAGCATTATCTGGTAACAGCCCAAGCCGACGACCAAGCGCCTGGCGGCTATATCCACAGTGGGGCTTTTGTGCTGATTGATAAAAACAAACACATTCGCGGCATGTACGACGGAACTGAAGAAAAAGAAGTGCAGCTGATGATACGCGACATGAAGACGTTGCTGGAGGAAAGCAAGTAATTTTGCTATTTCTTAACCTAGCATAGTTCTATTGAATTCTTTCGACGTATTACCTTTGGTATAATCAATCAACAATACACCAACCATGCGAAGAAGAGATTTTTTCAAGAATGGCTCATTGGCCGCTATCGGAACCCAACTTTTCAACCCATTTACCCCTGCGGATACCATCAAGAAAAAACGGGGCAAAGTAAAAAATATCATCTTTATGGTGAGCGATGGCATGAGTACGGGCACGCTCAACATGGCCGACCTCATGCTGCAACGCCAACAAGGCCGCCATAGCCTTTGGATTCAATTGATGCACGAAAACCGCATCAAACGGTCTTTTATGGATACAGCTTCGGCCAGTTCGCTCGTCACCGATTCGGCAGCGGCAAGCTCGTCGTGGGGAGGGGGAGTTCGGGTTAAAAATGGCGTTCTCAACATTGGCCCCAACGGCGAAAAGTACAAACCCATTTTGCACAAATTTAAAGACGCCCGCAAAGCCGTCGGGTGCGTCACTACGGTGCCGATTACCCACGCTACTCCCGCTGGATTTTGTGTCAACTCCGATAGCCGAAGCATGGAACCCATTGCGGTTCAGTATTTGGACCTAAAGTTTGACGTTTTGATGGGCGGTGGTACCAATACTTTTTCCAAAGAAGGCCGCAGCGACAAACGCGATTTGTTGCAGGATTTCAGAACGGCAGGTTATCAAGTGGCGCTTAACCGCACTGAAATGGCTGCTTTGACCGCTGAAAAACCCATTTTAGGGGTATTTCACGACGATGGGCTTCCCTACGCCGTTGACCGCGCGCAGAGCGAAACGCTCAAAGCTACGACGCCGACGTTGGCCGAAATGACCCAAAAAGCAATTGAGATTATGCAAAAAAATCCGAACGGTTTTGTTTTACAAATCGAGTCGGGGAAAGTGGACTGGGCCGCCCACGCCAACGATGTAAGCGCGCTCATTGGCGAGCAAATTCAGTTTGACGACGCCTTAAAAGTAGCCATTGATTTTGCCGAAAAAGACAAAAACACCCTCGTTATCTTTACGACCGACCACGGCAATGCTGCTCCTGCCCTGCTGTCGGGGTCAAAAGCCAACGCTAATTTTGATAAAATAGCGACATACAAACAGTCTAACGAGTGGATTTTGAACGGTATTACCAAAGATTTTACGCCCGCCCAAATCATCGAGCGCATTGAGGCAGCCCAAGGAATTGTTATCAAACCCGAGGAAGCATTAACGATTTTGAGTAATTATTATTTGTTGGGAGAAGGCGGCATTTACAACGCCCGCAAGTTACCTTTCCAAAAATTAGCCCAAATCCAAACGCCTTTTTCTTCCGTAGGATGGGCAGGAACAGACCACACGGCAGAGTTTGTAGAATTATCGATGTTTGGCCCAGGCAGTGAGTTGCTCAATCCGTTTGTAAAAAACACCGACCTCCATAATTTTATGCTGGATGTAACCGAAGTAAAAGCCTAATTTACAAGCACTTATTTACAAAGCACGGTATCGTTTAGCATCAAACAGAGTTCATCGATGCGATTGGCATTCAGCCGTATGCGTTATAGCTCCCGTAAAACAACGTTTTTCAGCGATACGCATACGGCTTGCTTTTTTTCCTTACTTTTGCGCCGTCATTTTACTGATTCTATGATTTTTAAACGGTACATAGCGCTATTTTTATTGGTTTTGGTCAGCATCAAAACCTTGCTAGTGCCATTTGTTTATTTGGATTTTGAGCTGCGCAAAGACTACATCGTTCAGCAACTTTGCGAAAACCGCTTCAAGCCTGAGCTTCATTGCGACGGAAAATGTTATTTAGCCAAACAACTCCACAAAGTAGCCGAAAATAACGCCTCCAAAGAAGCCCAAAAACACGCTTCTTTTCTCAAAAAAATCGTAGAAGATACCTTTGAAGAACTCACCTTTACGGTTGAGTTTCCTCCTCATTTTATTGGTATCAATGTGCCCCAAAGTGCCACTTCGCACTTTCTTCTTCCTGAGCACGACCAAGTGCCCATTAAGCCCCCTATTGGGTAATTTCTTCTTGTTGCGGATACTCTTTACCAATCCCTCTTTCTGAGCGATTGGATGCCTTTTTTATCCATTTTTTCCTGACACATTCCCTATGTTGACCAGCAAACAACGTAGCGAATTGCCGCACTTGTAAGAGTTGTTTTCACCGCGATAGTCCTCCTTCACCATTTCAGCTGAATCACAACATAAAGTCTCAAACAATCTTTTTAAGATGAACAAATACACCTTATTATTTTTAAGTCTTTTCATGGCGAGTCATCTATTGGCTCAAAACCTCAAAGGAACCGTCAAAAACCAAGCAGGAGTAGGTCTTAGTGGTGCTAGTATCCTGTTGTTAAATAGCAGTCAAGGAAGTACTGCCGATAAGGATGGCACTTTCTCCCTCAACTTAAAAGCAGGAAAATATCAAGTACAGTTTAGTGCCGTTGGGTACGCTACTAAAATTCAGCAAGTAGAAATAACCAACACAACCATCGCCTTAGAGGTAACTTTATTGGATAATACGCAAACACTGGGCGAGGTAGTCATTACAGCCGACAAGGTCGAGGCAAATTTACAAAAAACGCCTTTGGCCGTTACCTCCTTAAATGCCAAACAATTAGAAGAATATAGAGTCTGGACAATCAATGACCTGACTGCATTAGCACCAAGTACCTTCACGGTAGAGCATGGCAATAGTACAGGTTCTAGCTTTTTGAACATCAGGGGCTCGATGGGTTTTTCAAATGACCAAGCGGTGGCTACGTATGTCGATGGCGTTTATCAATTTGACTACTTCTCGGCACCGCTCAATTTCAGTAATATCGAACGAGTTGAAATTTTGAGGGGACCTCAAGGCACGCTCTACGGCCGAAATGCCTTTGGTGGTGTACTCAATGTGATTACCAAAAGACCCAACAACAAGACCAGCGGGTTTGCCGAAATAGACCTGGGAAATTATGGACAACAGCGTTATAGCGCGGGTTTCAATACACCTTTGATAAAAGATAAGCTATTTATCAATGCAGGTTTCCAATCAAACGGTCGCGGAGCGATTTATGACAATCCGACTTTGAATACGAAAGATTTTGACAAGCACAACGCTTACATCGGCAATGTAAACCTAAAGTACATTGTATCAGACAAATGGACTATCGACTTGAATACAAGATACGAAAACGACAAAGACAAAGGCGCCTATCCTTGGTCGGCGACAGATAGTATCGCCAGAGCCAATCCTTATACTGTTTACGGGAATTGGGATAACACCGAGCGAAGAACTAATTTCAACACTTCTGCCGCCGTAAAATATTTTGGCAACAACTTCAATTTTACCTCCATTACGTCTTTTGTAGATTACCACATTTGGCTTCCAGGACGATTTGATTTTGATTTTAGCCCTGCGGAGCTTATTAGCTTTACGACTTGGTCGAAGCAAAACCAATGGACGCAAGAATTGCGCTTTTCTTCTCCCGCCAATACCAGTGCATTAAAATGGACGGTGGGTTCCTTTTTGTTTGGCGAAAAAAGCAAGAATAGTAGTACGACTTACTTCGACAAAGATTACGCCTTGTTTGACCCGAATGCACCTTATGCTTCTATTGGTAACGGAAAAAGAAATGCGTACGGCGTGGCTTTTTTTGGACAAGCTACGTATGCCATTACGCCCAAATTTGATATAACTGTCGGAGCAAGGTATGACATTGAACACCGCGAGCTTACCCAAAATTCAGCGTTTGAAACAGGAGGAGTTGTAATGCCTCTAACAACAGACAGTACTGCCAAGAAAACGTTCAATGCCTTTACTCCTAAAGTGATTTTAAGTCAAA
Source organism: Runella defluvii (assembly GCF_014195535.1). GTDB lineage: Bacteria > Bacteroidota > Bacteroidia > Cytophagales > Spirosomataceae > Runella > Runella defluvii. The sequence continues at coordinate 51,011 of NZ_JACIBY010000017.1, forward strand.
AGTTGACAGAAAATTCGATAATTTATGGTTCTTATGCCAAAGGATTCAGGGTCGGAGGTTTCAATTTTGGAAATGCAGCAAACCCTACTTACAATCCTGAAAAATCAGATAATTATGAGGTGGGCGTTAAAAATACCTTCCTAAACAACCGACTTAAAATCAACCTTACGGCTTTCTATTTTCAACAAAAAGACCAGCAAGTTTCGACCTCACAAGACGGCATAAACTACGCTACGCTCAATGTAGGTGACATGGATAATTATGGATTGGAATTGGAGGCTTCGGCACTTCCTGTCAAAAACCTACAGATTGATTGGACGGCCAGCACGTCGCATAGTGAGTATAAAAAATTAGAACTTTTTGATGCGGCATCCAATACTGTCATCAACTACAAGGGCAACAAAGCGATTAATAATCCCGCTTTGCAATCTATGCTGGCGGTTCAGTATGGTTTGCCTTTATCAAAATCCGCCCAAAACCTCAAAGCTTTCGTCAGAGGAGAATTGAGATACATCGGAGAGTATCAATTGGATTTTGTGAATGCTTATCATCAGGATGCTTACAGTATGATAAACGCCAGAGCAGGTGTAACCAGCAATCATTTTGATGTGGCTATTTGGGCACGCAACCTCAGTGACGTACGCTATATGGCTTTCGGATATGGCTCCTACATGATGGGTACACCAAGAATGTGGGGAATAACATTAACTGGTAAATTATAGGTCAGACGATAGTCAGACCGAGTCGCGCATTTTTGGGGTCTGACTGTCGTCTGACCTTGTGCACGGCTCTATTACATTTCAACAAATCTGTCACAATGAAACACTTAACAATTATTCTTATACTGATGTATGCTGCTTGCATCAGTGCAATTGCTCAAACCTCCGAAGCCGATTCAACTGCCAAACGTCACGATGAACTCATGCAAATCATTATGACCAAGCCTAAAGTCCCCATCAAAACCATTGGGGTCTATGTGTATGACGGCTACAATACCCTCGATGCCATAGGGCCGTATCAGGTGCTGTCGGAGCTGATGAGCGTCAACATTTTTTTTGTAGCCAAAAACAAAGGCTTCGTCAAAAATCAACGTGGGCTCGAAGTGAAGGTAGATAAGTCAATCGCCGAGGTGGAGCAATTAGACATTCTCATTATTCCAGGGGGTGCCAAAGAGACATTTTTCCAAACCCAAGACCAAGAAGTACTAGATTGGATTCGGAAGATAGACCAGAAGTCTGTTTATACGGCTAGCGTCTGTACTGGGGCGTGGATTTTGGGGGCAACGGGGCTGCTCGAAGGCAAAAACGTTTCATCCAACTGGTACCGAGCCAGTGAAATCATGGGTATGTACGGTGCCAAATACCAACCCGAACGCTTCGTGCGAGACGGCAAGTATTGGACTTCGGCAGGCGTAACGGCAGGTATGGACATGGCGCTGGGGATGATTAACGAGCTCATGGGCGACAAGTACACCAAAGCCGCTCTGCTTGACCTCGAATACGACCCCAAGCCTATCTATCCTGATGGCAACGCCACCAAAACCGAACCCATCGTCAAAGAAATGTTGATGCAAATGTATGACATGGGTCTGAAACCGTTGATTGATGGCGAGAAAAGCAAAAAAGAAGAATTGGCCTTAGAGAAGAAAAAACAGGAAAGTTGGCCAGAACTCGACGACTATCATGCTGTCATGGCCCAGACCTTCCACCCTGCCGAAGAAGGCAATTTGAAGCCACTTTACGCCAACGCCGAACAATTAGCGGCCAAAGCGAGCATCCTAAAAAAATCGGTTGTTCCTGCCAAATACCAAAAACCTGGCGTCAAAGAAAGCGTAGAAGCGCTTGAGAAAGAATCGGTTGCTTTGGCTAAAATGGTCAAGAAAAAGAAATCGGAAGATGAACTTAAAAAGGCGATATTTGCCTTACACGACCGTTTCCACGAGGTCATGGAAAAGTGCCATCACTAACAAACTATACCAAAATGAAAAAACTGTTTTCCTTGCTCTTACTTTTTGTCGCTTCCAGTTTGTTTGCCCATGAGTTTTGGCTCATGCCAAGTAAGTTCAAATTAAAAATTGGCGAACTTTTTGATTTGCAGCTATTTGTAGGCGAAGATTTTATGGGAGACATTTGGGCAAATCGTAAAAAACGGTTGTTAAAACTGACTCATTTAACAGAGCAAAATAGGCAAGATTTAACTTCCATTGCCCTCAAAAGCGATTCGTTGCCAATTCCGTTAAAATTCAATTCCGAAGGCACTCACTTATTGACCATGGAGTCTAAAAACTCCTTCATTGCCCTCGAAGCCGACAAATTCAACGATTATTTGAAGGAAGATGGCATTGAAAACATCTATGAATTGCGCAAAAAGCAGGGGCAGCTTACCCAACCTTCCAAGGAGTTGTACCGTCGTTGTGCCAAAACGTTGATTCAAGTGGGGAACAAATACAGCGATACATTTAAGAAAAACACCCAAATGCCGCTGGAAATTATTCCCCTCAACAACCCTTATCAAATGAAGGCTGGGGAAGCAATAACAGTCAAGGTTTTGTTTAAAAATCAACCACTTAGCAACAAAATGGTGGTGGCTTGGCACAAAACAGCCACCCAAAAAACGACCCACCGTAAGCTTACCACCAACGCCGATGGTTCGTTGAAAATCCCCCTTGACAAAGCGGGCTATTGGATGATTAGTACCGTTCACATGGTGGAAGTCAAAAATAACCCTGAGGCCAATTACCAAAGTTACTGGGGCAATCTAACCTTTCAATTGCCATGATAAAAAACGTGAGTCGCGTTCTTTTTCGCCTCCATAGTTGGTTTGGCCTCATTACGGGAGTATTTCTACTTTTGCTAGGACTGAGCGGGTCTATTTTGGTATTTATGGAAGAACTTGACCCCATTATTTACCGCCACTCCCTGACCGTCAAACCTACGGGTGCGCCTTTGCCGATCGATAGTTTGTACCGAATCATCACGGCCGAATACCCCAACCTCGACGGAATCGCTTGGCTTAACCCCGAAGCCACTCCCGAGCAATCGTACCATTTTCGGCTGTACATGAACGATACTCGCCTGATTTCGTACGATTTGGGTGCCATCAATCTCAACCAATACACGGGTCAAATTCTTCGCAAAGGCCGCAGCGACGACCTCGAAGTGGGCTGGATTGAATGGATTTTTCAATTCCATTTTTCGTTTCACCTCGGGATGCCTGGCGCGGCACTTACCGCCATTTTTGGCCTAACCATGCTCGTTTCTATTCTTACGGGCTTGGTGGTGTACCGTAAGTTTATTTGGAAAGTGCTGGCCTTTAAGGTGAAAATCAACCGTAAAAACTGGCGAACCATTTCCTCTGATCTACACCGCATCGTGGGGGTTTGGTCGCTGGCGCTCAATGTCATTGTCTTCTTCACGGGCTTTTGGATGAATCTTTTTGCCTTTGAGAAGAAAACGTGGGACAACGAAATCGTACCGACTCCCGCCAATACATTGGCCAACGTATCGCTCCAAAGCTTGTACCAACAAGCCCTTGAAAAAGCGCCAAATTTTACGCCCAACTACGTTTATTTGCCCACCCAACCCCATCGTAAGTTCAACGTAAGGGGGTATTATAAGGATGAAAACAGGCTGTTTTCGAGTCGAAATGCCATTGTTTTTGATGCTTATACGGGGCAATTTGTGGGAATAACCCGTTATGCCGACTTATCGACTTGGGAAAAAATCGAAGCAACTTTTCATCCCCTCCACGTCGGGAATTTTGGAGGAATTTTTGTCAAAATCTTGTACGTCATCCTTGGGCTTACCCCTGGCGTTTTGTCAGTGACGGGCTTTTTGCTCTGGTGGCGTCGAAATCGTAAAAAAACTAACATTCACAAACAGACCAATCAAACGACTTTTGCACAATGAAAAATCTTCTTTTCGTGGTAGGACTTCTAATGTGTTCGCCACTCTTTGCCCAAAAAACAGGCTCGCTTACCCTCCAATTTCACAATAAAGTGGGTACGGAAGAGGTCGTTCTGAAAGACAAACAATACACCAATGCCTTGGGTGAGTCGTTCAACATCACCTTTTTGCAATACTATGTTAGCAACCTTCGCTTGCTTCGCAAAGACGGCAGCGAATACGTGGTTCCCCAAGACGAAAGTTACTTTTTGATTCGCCAACAACATCCAGAATCACAGAAAATTACCCTCAACAACGTCCCAAAAGGTGACTACGTTGGGCTGAGCTTTGTGATTGGCGTTGACAGTCTTCGCAGTGCTTCCGAAGTAAGCAAACGCAAAGGTTGCTTAGACGTGGGCGGCGATGGCAAAGACATGTACTGGGCGTGGAATTCGGGCTATATTTTTGTTAAAATGGAAGGAACTTCACCCCAAATTCCACTCACGGGCAACCGCAAAGAGCCTATTTTCTTGTACCATATTGGTCTTTTTGGTGGAATGGGCGACAAGAAAACGTTGAACAATATCAAAGTAGCATCGTTGAATTTTGGCAAAGAAAAAGTAAAAATCAAAGCCGATAAAAACGTGGCGCTTGGCATTACTACCGACGTTTCTAAGCTATTTACGGGTACTACGAACGTAAGCTTTGCGGTGAATTCGACGGTGATGGCGGGGCCTTATTCGGCCAAAATTGCGGACAATTATGCTTCCATGTTTTCGTACGAAGGCATTCAAAAATAAGATGAATACGCGTATTACCCTTGTTTTCTCTGCCTTTGGCTTTTTGTTGTTGTCGTTTTGCCGCAACCGCCAGGACGAGCTTTTTACCAAACCGAGCCACTTTCCCGAACCCGTCTATAAGTTTCAGGAAAACCCGCTCACGCCAGCGGGAGTTGCGTTGGGAAAAACGCTTTTTTACGACGCTTTACTCTCCAAAGACAACACCGTCAGTTGCGGCAGTTGCCACCAACAATCGGCAGGTTTTACCCAACATGGACATCCATTGAGCCACGGCATCAACGATTTATTGACCAAACGAAATTCGATGCCGTTGTTCAACTTGGCGTGGTCAACCGACTTTGGCTGGGACGGCGGCGTACATCATTTGGATTTATTCGCCATTTCTCCCTTGCAAAACCCCGCCGAAATGGACGAGTCGTTACCCAATGTGTTGGAAAAACTCAGGTATTCAAAAACCTACCCCGCCCTGTTTGAAAAAGCCTTTGGTACCGACGAAATCAACACCGAACGTTTCCTCAAAGCCTTATCTCAATTTATGTTGACGATGGTTTCGGCCAATTCACGCTACGATAAATGGATGCGAAACGAAGGCGGTGCGCTGACCGAAACCGAGCAAGAAGGGCTTGCGCTGGTAGAACAAAAGTGCGCCCCTTGTCATTCGGGGGTGCTATTTTCGGATTTTAAGTATCGAAACAATGGCCTTCCTACGGCCGTCAACACCGACGAAGGGCGCTACGACATTACGCTTCACGACGAAGACCGTTTTAAGTTTAAAGTACCGAGTTTACGGAATTTAGCCTTTACGGCTCCTTACATGCACGACGGGCGATTGGGCACCCTCGAACAAGTGCTTGAACATTACAGTTCGGGCATCGAAAAAAGTGCGACGGTGGACCCGCTTTTGGTAAAAAATGGGCAAAAAGGAATTGCGTTGACGGCAGAGGAGAAACAAAAAATCATTGCTTTTCTCCAAACCCTCAACGACGAATCGTTCGCAAAAGACCCCCGCTTTTCGGAGTCAGACGCGGCACCCGCTCCTGAACTCGCCGAATTTGCCAATACCGATTGGGAAAAAGTTGACTTACGAACTGACAATCCCGTCATCAAATCAACCCTCGCCAAAGCCCTGAGTTACTACTGGGGAATCAAACAAGGGCTGTTGACAGACAATGGAAAAGAATCGTCGCGCTCGGCCAAGTTGTTACTCAATTTGCTCGAGAACATCGACCTTTCCACCGCTGCTCCCATCCAAAAAGCATTTTACCTAAAAGTATATCAAGACCTTGGGTTTGATACCGAACACGTGGCTGAAACCGAGTCGGTGGCCCACCAACGCGACCACTTTGGTGACCTAAGCAAGAACTTATTCCGACTTATCAAATCGTTCAAAACCAACGACAAACCATTGTACTATTACACCTGCCCCAAGGCCGCCAACGGCATCGGCGGGTTTTGGCTATCAGAAATCAACGACGAAAAGGGAAATCCGTTTTTTGGAAAAAATGACAAAAAATGCGGCCAAATTGTAATGACGGCGTTGGAGTAAGCCTGACATTTATCATAAAATTACTCAGAAATACTACTCAATTTGTTTGTTGTTTTCAAAAACGATAGACAAATGGCAGGAATTCCGTCGGCATTATTACAACAATACGGAGCATCGCTCAACCGCTTTGTTAAAGGTGAATATATCTTTTACGAAGGTTGGCCTGCACATTTTTACTTTCAGGTAGAGGAAGGAACTATCAAGATGCTGAATGGAGGTGAAAATAATGATTATATCCAAGGTGTTTTTTCACAAGGAGAAAGTTTCGGCGAGCCGCCCTTAATTGGAGACTTTCCCTATCCTGCCGATGCCCGAGCGATTTCCAATGCAAAGGTGTGGGTCTTAAAAAAGGTCGAATACCTGCGTTTGCTACGCGAAAACCCAGATGTTCACTTTGAGCTTATGAAGGTATTGGCCAAACGACTCTGCCACAAAACCAAGCTGCTCAACGCCATGAATACGCAAAGCCCCGAACAGCGAATTTTAACCATTATTGATTTTTTCAAACAGAAATCGCACCGCTCTGGAGATTGCTTTGAAGTCCCCATCACCCGACAAGCCATCGCCGACATGACAGGACTCAGGGTAGAAACGGTCATCAAAAAAGTGATTCAACTCGCAGATATAGGAGAGTTAAGAATTGCTAATCACAAAATTATGCGACCTTGGTAGGTATATTTGTTACCATTTAAAGCCCCAAACAGGGGCTTTTTTTATGCCTTATCTATTTAACAATCCTGCCAAAGATTAGGGAAGTGTTATGATTCAAACCATAAGTTTTTGGTTCTCAACGGCTGTACGTTTGCACAGTTGTTAACCAAAAACAAATTCCCTAATGAAACGTGTACTCATCTATTTGCTCGCACTCACCCCCTTTCTTTGGTACGGGTGTTCTGGAAAAGGAGCCGAGCAACGAGCCGAATCTCCAGAAACAGATCCAAAAGAGATTTTGGAACAGCCCGAATCCCACGGAACGGAAGTAAAAGAGGTAGCTCTTACCACTCCACTCGACCCCGCTTTGGTCAAAAAAGGAAATGACATTTACGACCTAAAATGTATGTCGTGCCACAAACTCACCGACGAAAAACTGGTTGGGCCAGGGTGGAAAGGCGTTACTACAAAACGTAAACCCACTTGGGTTATCAACATGATTACTAACGTGGACATGATGCTCGCCGAAGATGCCGAAGCTCAAAAACTGTTGGAACAATGCCTAGTTCGAATGCCGAATCAGAACATTACTGCCGAAGAAGCCCGCAGCGTGTTAGAATTTATGCGTAAAAACGACGGTGAAAAATAACGGCTAGGTCAGACGATAGTCAGACCGACAAAAAGGCCATCAACCCTATTCTAACTATCGTCTGACCTAGGGGAAGAATAAACACAAATCACTTTAAACCATATTTCAATGAAAACCAATATCATCAAAGGCATCGCGGTCGCGGTGCTTGCTGGGGGCTTTTTTGCCTGCAAACCCGACAACGCTGGTAAAAACGGCGGTTCGGAAATCGCAGGCGACGCTGCCCAAAAAGTATATGTTGCCCCAGGAAAACATGACGAGTTTTACAACATTGTTTCGGGAGGGTTCAATGGCCAACTTTCGGTCGTGGGCTTGCCTTCTGGAAGGGTGTTTAGGATTATTCCCGTCTTTTCTCAATTTGCCGAAAACGGCTGGGGCTACAGCGAAGAAACCAAACCAATGCTCAACACCTCGCACGGGTTTGTACCTTGGGATGACTCTCACCACGTAGCGCTCTCGACTACCAACGGCGAGCACGATGGGCGCTGGGCGTTCATCAATGGCAACAACACCCCACGTATTGCCCGCGTCAGCCTTTCGACGTTCCGCACCGATGAAATTATCGAATTGCCTAATTCTGGTGGAAACCACTCTTCGCCATTTATCACTGCCAACACTGAATATGCCGTGGCAGGAACCCGTTTTTCGGTACCACCCGATGCCAACGCCGATGTTCCCATCAGTAGTTTTAAACAAAACTTCAAAGGGTATATCAGTTTTGTAAGCATCGACAAAACCACTGGCCACATGGGAGTTAAGTTTCAATTGAAAACCCCTGGGGTAAGTTTTGACTTAGCACGGGCTGGAAAAGGTAAGTCGGATGGATGGTTCTTTTTCTCATGCTACAACACCGAACAAGCGGCTTCTTTGTTAGAAGTAAATGCTTCTCAAAAAGACAAAGACTTTATTTTGGCCGTCAATTGGAAAAAGGCAGAGGAGTATTTAGCCCAAGGCAAAGGCAAAAAAGAAGCCGCCAAGTATGCCCACAATGTGTACGATGAAAAAACACATTCGGCCAACTCAACCATCTTGACGGAGGTGATGACCCTCGACCCCAAAGAGTGCCCAGGGATGTTGTACTTTATGCCTTGTCCCAAATCACCCCACGGCTGCGACGTTGACCCCACAGGAAGTTACATTGTGGGTTCGGGCAAATTGGCGGCGGTTATTCCTGTGTTTTCGTTTGACAAAATGCAAAAAGCGATTGCTTCCAAAACCTTTGATGGAGATTTTGACGGCATTCCTGTGTTGAAATATGATGCGGTATTGCATGGAGAAGTGAAAAAACCAGGCTTAGGCCCGCTCCACACTGAATTTGACGGACAAGGAAATGCCATTACTTCGTTTTTTGTATCCTCAGAATTGGTCAAATGGAACATCGAAAAATTGGAAGTTCTTGACCGCGTTCCTACTTACTATTCGGTAGGTCACTTGTGTATCCCAGGCGGCCCTACAGCCAAGCCTCACGGCAAATACGTAATTGCGTACAACAAAATCACCAAAGACCGCTATTTACCAACAGGTCCAGAATTGACTCAATCGGCACAGTTGTACGACATATCGGGCGATAAAATGAAGCTCTTACTTGATTTCCCAACCATAGGAGAACCCCACTATGCCGAAGCTATTCCAGCATCGTTGGTAGAGAAAAATACCAAGAAAATATTCAAACTAGAAGAAAACAATCACCCTTACGTTGCTAAAGGCGAGAAAGAAACCAAAGTAGTACGCAAAGGCAATGAGGTCCACGTCTATATGACGTCGATTCGTTCACACTTTACCCCTGACAATATTGAAGGGGTGAAAATGGGCGATGAAGTATTCTTCCACGTCACCAACCTTGAACAAGACTGGGACGTTCCGCACGGATTTGCGGTACGTGGCGCTCAAAATGCCGAAATTCTCATCATGCCTGGCGAAACTTCGACGCTTCGTTGGAAGCCTACGAAGGTCGGCGTAACTCCAATGTACTGTACTGATTTTTGTTCGGCACTTCACCAAGAAATGCAAGGCTACGTACGGGTATCTTCAGCGGGTAGTAACGTTCCGTTGACGTGGGGAACGGGCAAAACGCCAACCGCCGAAGCTGAAAAGAAAACAGCAAGTGCAAAACCCAAACTGAATACACCTAAAGTAGCAATGAAATAAGGTTTCCACTACTGACAAGGGGGCAAGCACCTCGTTTGCTCCCCTCTGTCGGTTTTCAAAAACTATTTTTATGAAACCCCTCCGTCCGTTTACCATTGGTAGTTTGTATGTGGCGTCATTGTCGCTCATTGCTACCTATTTTCTCCCACTTTGGCGCATCGACCTGTGGGCACCACAGTACCCCGAAGGACTTTCGATGCAAATCTGGCTCAACAAACTTTCGGGGCAAGTCGAAATTATCAACGGCCTCAATCACTACATTGGCATGGCGCACATCAAGGAAGAAATGTTTCCTGAATTTAAGTTTCTTTCTTATATCGTTGCTTTTTACATTGCTTTCGGAGTGTTAACTGCTTTTTTGAAAAGCCGTAAAATGCTCATCAGTTATTTGGTACTGCTCATTGTAGCGGGAGTTGCTGCCCTATACGATTTTTGGAGCTGGGGCTACGAATACGGTCATAATTTAAGTCCCGATGCGGCTATTAAAGTACCAGGTATGTCGTACCAGCCCCCATTGATAGGCTACAAAGAACTTCTCAACTTTGGAGCATATTCCATTCCTGATGCAGGAGGCTGGGTATTTGTAATTGTGGGCGTCATCGTCATTCTTTTGGTCGCCTGCGAAACCTATTTTTGTCAGCCAAAATCCAGTTTAACGCCTAAAAGCAGCGTTTCACCCACTTTGATAGTGCTTTTGTTGGGAACATTTGTAACTCTCCAAAGCTGTGCTCAACAGCCCGAGCCTATTCGCTACGGACAAGAAGCCTGTGTGTTTTGTAAAATGACGATTATGGACAAAAAATTTGCGGCTGAAATTGTGACTGACAAAGGAAAAGTATTCAAGTTCGACGACCTGAGTTGCCTATCAAAATACCTGAAAACCAACAAATTACCAGAAACCTCTCTGTCGTTTATCGTTGTCAATGATTACAATAATCCAGGGGAGTTAATTGATGCACGCACGGCCATTTTTGTCAGTAGCCACGATTTGAGTAGTCCGATGCGAGGCGATGTAGCCGCTTTCTCCAACAAAGCCGCTGCCGAAGCATTAAAAGCAAAATTTTCAGAAGCAAAATTACTTACGTGGAAAGAGGTTTTTGACAATTTTTAAGATGAACAATTTCGCTAATTATAGAACACGGATTGGACGGATGAAACAGATAATCACAGATTTAATCCCTTTTAATCTGTTCAATCCGTTACATCTGTGGGCCATTTTTTTCGTCTTTTCTTTGCCTATACAGGCTAAAACGTGGGAAATCAGCCCAAAAAACTCGCTCAAACAAGTCATTATTCAAGCCAATGCGTACGATACACTTCTGATTAAGAAAGGATTATACCGAACTGGAAACATCATCATTGACAAGCCCTTAACCCTGATTGGACAACATTATCCTGTTTTAGACATTCAGTTTAAAAATGAAATTTTCACCGTAACATCGAGTGACGTTATCATCAAAGGCATCGAATTTAGGAACGTGGGAATGACCAGTATGATTGACTGGGCAGCCATCAAAGTACTAGAAGCGAGCAACGTTCAAATTATAAACAATCGCATTCGGAACTGTTATTTCGGCATTTATTTATCGGCCTCCGACCATTGTTTGGTACAAGGGAATGACATCGAAGGCAACCCCAAAGAAGAACAAAATACTGGCAACGGTATCCACGCGTGGAAATGTGATAGCATACTTATCCAACGCAATCACACCCAAGGGCACCGCGACGGTATTTATTTTGAGTTTGTGACCAATTCTACCATCCAACACAATGATAGTCAAGGCAATATTCGTTATGGATTGCATTTTATGTTTTCGCATAACAACGGTTATTTCTACAATCATTTTCACAAAAACGGCGCAGGAGTAGCCGTGATGTACACCAAATTTGTGACTATGAAACACAACGTTTTTGAGCAAAATTGGGGAGGGGCAGCCTACGGACTTTTGCTTAAAGACATTTCAGATAGCCACATCGAACAAAATATGTTCAAAACCAATACCGTCGGCGTATATATGGAAGGGTGTAGTAGATCGGTATTTACTAAAAATCAGTTTATCGAAAACGGTTATGCTCTCCGCGTCCAGGCCAACTGCGACGATAACTCACTTACTTACAACAACTTTCGCGGAAATACTTTTGATGTAGCCACCAACGGAGAAGTTGTTTTAAACCGTGTTTCGCACAACTATTGGGATAAATACGAAGGCTACGACCTCAACCGCGACGGCATTGGCGATGTGCCTTTTCGCCCAGTAAGCCTCTACGCCACTGTTATAGAGCGTATTCCTCAGGCCATGATGTTGCTCAGGAGTTTTACCGTTTCACTTCTCGATCGCATCGAAAAAATTATACCAACCCTTACTCCTGAAGGAATGAAAGATGAAAAACCATTGCTGAAACCCCTAAAATTATAAACCCATGATTCGCGCAGAAGCAATTTCAAAATCCTTTGGTAAACTCAACGTCCTCCGTGAAATCAGCGTGCAGCTTGAGGCAGGGCGGGTAGTAGCGGTCATAGGGCCCAATGGTTCGGGTAAAACCACCTTTATCAAAACACTGCTCGGAATGGTTGTTCCTGACCGAGGAAGGGTGTTATTTACGAATCAGGCCATTACAAAACAACATACTTATCGCTCACAGATTGGCTATATGCCCCAAATTGGTCATTATCCAGCCAACCTGAAAATCAAGCAGTTGTTTGAAATGATGATTGATATACGCAATGATGCCACTATGCAGTTAGACGAGGATTTGGTAGCAGCTTTTCAGTTAAAAGCATTATTTGAAAAACCATTAGGAACATTGTCAGGGGGAACCAAACAAAAAGTAAGTGCGGCTTTGGCATTTCTATTTAATCCTTCTGTATTGATTTTGGACGAACCTACGGCTGGTTTAGACCCGCTATCAAGTGAAGTCTTGAAGGATAAAATTCAGAAAGAATCCCAAAAAGGGAAACTCATTTTGATTACTTCTCATGTGATGTCAGACTTAGACGAACTCGCCACCGATGTACTGTATCTGCAAGATGGAAGCGTACAATTTTATAAAACTATCGCCGAACTCAAACTTGAAACGGGCGAGAGTAAACTTGGTCGCGTGATTGCCCAACTAATGTCAAAAATCCCCCAAATGTCATGAATAAAATCACCAAATACGTCCTATACGACATCATCCGAAACCGTTTCGTGATGGGTTATACCCTACTGCTATTGGCCATAAGCATGAGCTTTTTTAGCTTCGAGTCCGACCCCAACAAAGGGCTTTTGAGTTTACTAAACATCATTTTAATGGTCGTGCCGTTGGTTAGTATCATTTTTTCGACCATTCATTTTTATAATTCATACGAATTTATTGAGCTGATGTCGGCACAACCACTGAGTCGAAAAGCCATTTTTTTAAGTGAATACATGGGCGTTGCTACTTCTTTGAGTTTAGCTTTTTTAGTCGGTGTCGGTCTTCCTACCCTTGCTTTCGGTGGTGGTGAAAGCAGCCTTATATTGATAATGAGTGGGTTTCTCCTCACACTTTCTTTTGTCTCTCTAGCATTTCTAGCTTCCGTCATCACCCGCGACAAAGCCAAAGGCATTGGCCTCGCACTGGTGATATGGTTTTATTTTTCTTTGGTATATGACGGACTGGTTCTCAGTATTTTATTCTCCTTCAACGACTATCCACTCGAAAAAGCCATGCTTGTACTGACTGCTCTCAATCCTACCGATTTAGCACGAATCATGGTACTGATGAAAATGGACATTTCGGCCTTGATGGGCTTTACGGGTGCTGTTTTTCAAGATTTTTTTAGCACCAATTACGGGTTACTGGTAGCCATGTTTATTCTTATGAGTTGGGTAGTACTTCCAATTACTATTGCCTGCCGAATTTTTCAAAGAAAAGACCTTTAACTAGGTCCGACGATAGTCAGACCGAAAATTCTGACGCTAATCTGGCTGTCGTCTGACCATACAAATCAATCCTTTTAAACAAACCTCTTACAACAATGAAACATCAACTCCTTTCTCTTACATTCCTAGCCATATTTGCGGCTTGTCAATCATCCCAAGAGTCGAAAGATCAATCAACTGCTGCTACTGCCGAAAGTGCGCTCGCTGCTGGGCAGTCGGGCGTAGAAGACAATGATTCACAAAAAGACGTCGTAAAGGTAGCCGTAGGGTCGCCCGACCATACCACGCTCGTCAAAGCAGTTCAAGCCGCAGGGCTTGTTGATGCGCTTTCCAACGCAGGGCCTTTTACGGTGTTTGCACCCACCAATGCCGCCTTTGACAAACTTCCCGCAGGAACCATCGAAGACTTATTGAAACCAGAAAACAAAGACAAACTCAAGGTCGTTTTGGAGCATCATGTCATGACGTCTGCACTGGCTGCCGATTTTTTCCAAGAAGGGCAAAGCATGGGTATGGTCGATGGAACCAACGCCACTTTCCACCTCAAAGGAAAAGATGTGTATATCGGTGATGCCAAAATTCTAGCTTCAATACGCGCTTCTAATGGCTATGTTCACGTAATAGATGGTGTTGTTGTTCCTAAATAAAATTTACCATGACCACCCACAATATCCCCGAACTATTGCCGTACAGCGGCATTAAAACCAAAAAAATTGAGGCTAATGAGCACTTTAGAGTGGTGCTCATTAGCCTTCAACAGGGACAACGTCTCGATGAACACACCTCTCCTACCGATGCTTTCATTTATGTATTGGAAGGCAATGCCAATTTCAATTTGGAAGGAGTAGCTCACTTTCTGTCGCCTGGTGATGGGTTTTCGTTCAAAGCCCATGCAGAACATTCAGTCAACGCGCTTACAGATTTTAAGATGCTTCTGTTTAGATAAATCCCGTACCTTTGCAAAAATTTTGGACAATCAAATGAATCCCAAACGGCACATAGCATTCTTTTTGCTCCTGCTTGTCAGCTTCAAAACGCTGGTAGTGCCGTTTGTGTATCTTGATTTTGAGTTACGCAAAGAATACATCGTTCATCACCTTTGCGAAAACCGCTTTAAACCCCAATTGCACTGCGACGGAAAATGCTATTTGGCCAAACAACTCCAGAAAGTAGCCGAAGATAACGCCCGCCAAGAAACGCAAAAACAGAGCGATACCGTCAAAAAACTCCTTCAAGAAGTTTTTGATGACACTCCTTTGACGATTCCAACCCTTTCCTTTGCTTTCATTCACAAAGAGCAGCTGTTTTTGTACCAGTGCTCTCCTCAACAAGGCTTTCTAAACAAGCTGATTCTTCCTCCTATTGCCTAGTGGTTTCGGGTACGTATTAAGTGTACTTTTTGCTCCCTCCAAGGAGCAACGGAAATTAGTTTTACACTAGTAGCATTAGTCAAACCAAATGAAAATCAAGCACATACTTTTGTGCGGATGGTGCATTACGTCTGCTTGCAGCAATCCACAAAAAGACCAAGCCGAAAAACTTGAGAAAGAAGTCATGATGATTCACGATGCAGTGATGCCCAAAATGGGAGAACTCATTTCGCTCAAATCAGCCATTAGCAAGCGCATTGCGCAGTTGGATAGCATTACCCAAAGCACTCCTACAGATTCGCTTTCTCATTCCTTACTTAAAAATGCGCTTCTACTTAGCAGTCAGCTTAAAAAAGCAGACGACGGGATGATGGATTGGATGCACCGCTACAAGGGCGATTCGCTCAAAAAACTCGCTCCCGAAGAAGCCATCAAAGCACTGACTCACGAAAAAATCAAGATTGAACAAGTAAGCGATGACATGCTCAAAAGCATTGAAGACGCTCAAAAATTCCTGAAACAACAATGAAAAATTTATATATCACGCTCCTCGTTTTCTGCGGAGCGATTTCGCAACTACTTCATGCTCAATCGCTAAAAGGTAAGATTTTTGATGCGGCTACCAAAGAACCCATTATTGGAGCCTCCGTTCACATCATCAATACCAACACAGGCACTGCCAGCGACAACAACGGGTCATTTGTCTTTCAAACTATTGCCAAAGGTGCTAAAATTCGTATTTCAACGATTGGGTTTGTTTCTCAAGAAATTGAAGTTACGTCGGAGAAGTCATTGAGCATTGCGTTAGAACCCGCCATCGAAAACCTCCAAACGGTTGTCGTGACGGGGAATCGCGAGGCGGCACTTCGTACCCAAACACCCATCGCGATTTCGAAGCTATCGCCCAAAATGATTGAAGAAGCAAAACCAACAGCGATTTATGAGGTCATCAACAAAACGCCTGGGGTGATGATGGTCAACCTCAACAACGAGCAACATTCGATGTCGATTCGCCAGCCGATGACAACCAATGCTTACTACCTATACTTGGAGGATGGTGTACCAATCCGCCCAATGGGCGTGTTCAATCACAATTCGTTGCTCGAAATGAATCAGTTTACCGTGAGTTCGATTGAGGTAGTGAAAGGCCCCGTGTCTTCCATTTACGGCCCAGAAGCGGTCGGTGGAGCGGTCAATTTCATCTCACAACGACCCACCGCCGTGCCTACCGCTCGCATCGGCCTCCAAGCCGACCAATGGGGCTACCGCCGCGTTCAGTACGGGGCGGGCGCTACCTTAGGAAAATTTGGGATTTACGTAGGAGGCTTGGTTGCTGAGCAAAAAGAAGCGTGGATGACCAGTTCAGATTATACTAAAAACGCACAATACGCTCGTTTGGAGTATCATTTTACGCCAAAAACTCGCTTGATTTATACCGTTTCGTATGCCAAGTACAACTCACAAACCAGCGGGAGTGTCGATAGCGTCGCTTTTTATAATCGCCAGTACATCAGTACAACTGATTTTACGTACCGTAAATCTTACTCACTCCGTACACGATTGACCTTGGAGCACGAGTGGAAAGATGGCTCACAATCGTTCTTAACCGTCTTTGGACGTGACAACAAACACGGGCAAAATCCAAGTTACGGTATTCGTTGGACGTCGGGAGCGACTACAGCGCGGGGTGAAATTAACTCCAATGATTTTCAAAGCCTTGGGGTGATTGCTCAACACACCCAAAAATTCAATTTTCTGAACTCAAAACTGATTGCAGGTGGAACCCTTGATTTCTCTCCCAATAAGTACTGGTCGTACCAAATCGACTTAGCGGCTCAACTTCGTGCCGACAAAAAATCGGTTGAAAAATACACCATTATTAAAGAACGACCTGATATTCAAATTGCCAACTACAATGCTGACATTTTAAATACAGCATTTTACGTTCAATACGATTTTGAGCCAATTAAAAACCTTCGACTTTCGGCAGGTTTACGGTACGATAATATGTCGTTTGACTTTGTCAACAACTTAGACATCGACAAAACTACCAGCCAAGCGGTTGGAGGGAGTAAATCATACAAACAAACTACGCCAAAATTAGGATTGACGTACGATTTGGGCCAAGGAAAAGGGGTTTATGCCAATTTCTCTAAAGGTTTTGCCCCCTCAGGGCTGACCGCTATTTTTCGTAAACGCCCTACTCCTGCTGCCAATGGCGACTTGTTCTATTATAACTTGATTCCAGCCACGTTCACCAACGCTGAAGTGGGGGGATGGGTGTCTTTGTTGAAAAACAAAATATACATTGATGCGTCTTTGTACCAAATGAACGGCAGCAATGAGCTCCTCAATATTCGCCAGCCAGACAACTCAACAGATTATCAGGCGGCAGGTAAGACGTTGCATAAAGGAATAGAACTAGGCATTACTTACAAACCCTCTAAACAAATTTTTGCCCGTATTGGCGGCACTTATTCGATTCACCGTTTTGTGGAGTTTATTCTTAGTCAAAAAGCCTCAGATGCTCTTAAAGACGTAAATGGCAAAGATATGCCTTCGGCTCCTCGATGGGTATGGAACGGCGAAATTAGCTATTATCCAAAATGGTTTAGAAATTTCCGCACCTCTGTTGAATGGCAGCACGTAAGTAAATGGTACCAAAATCAAGTAAATACCATCGCTTACAACGGCTATGATTTGGTTAATTTCCGCGCAGGTTATCAGTGGAAAGGCATCGAGTTGTTTACCAACATTATGAACCTCACCGACGCCCTCTACGCCACCAATGCTACCCGTGGTAATGCCTCAACTGACCGTACTACGTTTACCCCTGCTGCTCCTCGAACCTTTGTACTTGGGGTACATTACAACGTTGCTGGGAAAAAATAAGAAATCTTATAAACAACCATTTATCCCCTATGAAATACCTTGCATTGCTTCTTGTAATAATCAGCGGCTTAGAACGAATTATTTCCAAAACGATTCCGCTTTCTGACCCTAGTAAAACGGGTGCTACCCCTCGTTTTACTACCGACCAGCGTGGCCGACCTGTATTAAGTTGGGTAGAAAAAGAAGGCGAAAAAAATCAGTTCTTTTTTTCGGTGTCAAACGATAATGGAAAAACGTTTGGAGACAAAGTAGCCATCGGTGCGCCAAGTAACTGCTCGGTTCACGCCGAAGGGATGCCTCGTATCGCCTTCAAGTCAGACGGAACCATTTACGCCACTTTTGAGCTAAAAAAACCGACCAAGGAAGCTGCTCGGGCTTCTGATTTGATGTATATTACTTCCAACGATAATGGGCAAACGTGGTCGTCCCCAAAAGCACTTCACCGCGATACCACACCAGGAAAAGGGCATTCGTTTAGTGATGTGGCACGTTTACCCAACGGAGAATTAGGATTTGTATGGTTGGATGATAAACTGGGAAAGTACGAAGGAAGAAGTGTAAAATTTGTGCAAACTCTTCCCAACGGCGGGTTTTCGGAAGAAGTGGTGGTCGATTCAAACGCCTGTCAATGCTGCCGAACAGTCGTATTTGTTGATCATTCGGGGCACATTCATCTCACTTACCGCGACCTAAATGCCGATGGCACCAGAGACATGAGCCATTGTGTCTCCAACGATGGTGGTCATACATTTTCTATTCCAAAACTAGTTCACTCCGACTTGTGGAAAATTAATGCTTGTCCGCACACAGGCCCCAGTATGACACAAGTAGGGAAAGACTTATTTGTGTCATGGTTTAGTGGTACCTCTGCCAACCATGAAGCGGGCATTCGGATAGCCAAACTTGGGCAAGAAAAATTGTATTCTTCGGAGTTAAGCGTCCGCGCCAAGCACCCACAATCAGCGGCCTATCAAGGAAGCTTAGCCGTTGTCTGGGACGAGTCGATGGAGAAAAATGACCGTTATTTTTCCAAAATTGCCCTTCGTTTTATTCATAAAAACGGAGCAGAAAAAACGACCTACCTCACAACTGACTTTGATAATGCCTCATATCCTGTGCTTCTATCCACATCGCAGGGATTATTGGTAGCGTACGAATTACAGAAACCAAACCAAGAACCTATTATCGTCGTCAGTAAAATTGACCCCGCACTGTAAACAAAAAAGCCCTCGTTACACGAGGGCTTTTTAATTAGTCGTTGGTTTCCAACTTAAATATATGTTTCATCAGCACCCATTTTTCGCCTTCTTTGGCCATGGGCAACGCTTGCTGATAGTTCCACATCAATGCTTCCCACGCTTGTACCGCAGGATTTGCGGCATCGGCTGCCCCTTTTGCTTCAAATGAAAAATCCTCGGTGGTTTCCATTATCATAAAAAGTCGATTTCCGACCCGATAAATCTCCATGTCCGTTATTCCCGACGAGACGATACTCTCAGTAATAGCAGGTTGGATTTTTTCGTGGTACTTTTCGTATTCAGCGATGAGTGCGGGGTCATCCTTTAAATCAAGGGCGAGGCAATACCGTGGCATCTGAGCTTCTGTGGTTTATTTTCCAAAAAGACCACCTAACAAGCCACCAAGGCCACCGCCTGCACCACCAGCATTACCTGAGTTTCCACCCAAAAGGCTACCGCCAATGCGCATCACATCATTCATGTCAAGTTTACCGTCAGCAAGGGCATAGCCAATTTGGTTAAAATCAAAACCACCTTGTTGCTGTTGCTGAGGAGCTTGTCCGCCCAACAACGACCCCATGATACCACCAAAGTCCATGCTGTTATCGTTAGGATTACTTGTTTTTGAAATCATTGAGCTAAGCACTCCTGGAAGAACTTGTGCGATGATATTTCCTGCTGCGCTGTTCGATAAGCCAAATTTCTCCATCAAGCTACCAATCGCGTTTTGAGCAATTCCAGCCACAATTGGATTGTTCATTAGGCTTCCACCTTGTCCGCCTTGGCCAGACAAAAGGCCCATCAAGCCGCTCAAATTTCCGCCTTGAGCTTCGTTTTGCAAGCCTCCCACGACCGATTGGAACACTGTTTGCATGGCAGCATTGTTGTTCTGATTAGGGATGGCAGGGTTATTAACGATGGCGTCCTGAGAATTGTCTTGAATAAGACTCATTAATTGCTCTAACATTGTCTTGAAAAAGTTTTAAGTTTGGCTCAAATTTAGAGATAATTTTAAAATGGAAAACATCCAAAAAGAGAATCTTGAGAATATCCCTCCTGTTGTTTCCGATGTTGAGACGCAATGGCAGGCAGAAGTCACTAATTTATTGCCTAATTTGTTGTATCCTAGCGAATCGGATGAACCTTTGGAATGGATTGATATTGCACAGGCGCAACCATCTCCGTTGACAATCAACAACTTATTGGTATATCTTTCCATCCCATTAGATACCTTTGTGGAGGAGATGGCTGTCGAAAATTTTTGGACTCCCGTCACCACAATAGAAGAATGGTACGAAGAAGAAGAGCGCCAAACGGTAGCACAATTTTTACAACTTAAAAGTTTATTGGAAACCCATTTAAAAAATTTCCAGGCTTTTAGAGTAGGACAAACTGAAATTGACCTGTATTTACTAGGACAGACTGCCAACAACCAATGGGCAGGTTTAAAAACCAAAGTAATCGAAACATAAATCAAACCACCGTAACATTTATTATTTTTTGAATACCATGTACCAAGACGCCACAATTTCAGAAATTAACGAAGCGATGCAGCGCGCCTACGCGGCTTTTTTGGAATACCGCCACAAAAGCGGTAAAGAAAAAGCCACGTTTATTCGGGCCGTTGCCGACGAAATAGAAGCCCTCGGAGAGGCTGTTATTGAAGTAGCCATGCGCGAAACGCACCTGCCGTCGGTTCGCCTTACGGGCGAGCGCGGACGTACCTGCAACCAGCTTCGGAACATTGCCGATGTGGTTGCGGAGGGTTCGTGGGTGGACGCCACCATCGACACAGCCATCCCTGACCGCCAGCCTTTACCCAAACCCGACATCCGCAATATGCTCGTTCCCATCGGGCCAGTTGTCGTATTTGGGGCAAGTAATTTTCCATTTGCTTATTCAACAGCGGGTGTTGACCCCGCAGCGGCTTGGGGTGCAGGTTGTCCCGTAGTTCTAAAAGCCCACCCTGCTCACCCCGAAACTTCGGAGATGGTTGCGGGTGCGGTTCGCAAAGCGATTGAAAAAACGGGGATGCCACAAGGACTTTTTGAGCACCTACAAGGAGCAGGTTTTGAAGTAGGCAAAGCGCTTGTATTGCACCCCAAAACGGCAGCAGTAGGTTTCACTGGCTCATACGTGGGAGGAAAAGCCTTGTTCGATTTGGCCAACCAACGCCCCGTACCTATTCCTGTTTTTGCCGAAATGGGCAGTACTAACCCTGTTTTCCTTTTACCCGATGCGCTTGAGAAAGAAGCGACCAAGTACGCTAAAATGTACGCAGGTTCTATCACGGGAGGCATGGGGCAGTTTTGTACCAAACCAGGCTTGATTATTGGAGTAGAAGGCGAAGGACTCGATACGTTTAGCAAAACCCTTGCCAACGAAATCCGTCAAATCGCTCCTGTGCCTATGTTACACGCGGGGATTGCGAAAGCCTTCCGTACCAAACGCAGTGAAGTCATTGGCCACGAAGCCGTGACAATAGACGCCGAAACCGAAGGAACTTACCAAGATTTAGACGGTATCCCGTCGGTGGCTTCCGTCAATGGCGATGATTTTTTACAAAACACGACCCTTCACCAAGAAGTGTTTGGGCCATTTTCATTGATTATCAAGTGCAAGGACACGGCCGAAATGAACGACATTATCGAACATTTGGAAGGACAGCTTACTTGCACCGTCATTGGAACTGACGCCGACCTCGCCAACGCTGCCGACTTGATTGCGGCCGTGAGCCTTTTATGCGGTCGGGTGCTTCTCAATGGCGTTCCGACGGGGGTAGAAGTTTGCGCAGCGATGCAGCACGGTGGGCCTTTCCCCGCCAGCACCGACGGGCGTTTTGGCTCCGTAGGCGCGCACGCCATCAAGCGTTTTGTGCGTCCGTTGGCATACCAAAACTTTCCACAACACCTTCTCCCCGACGAGCTCAAAGACGGAAACCCATTAGGAATCTGGAGAATGGTCAATGCGAATTGGGAAAAGTAATTAAAAATAAAAGGCAAGGAGCAAATTGCAAGAGGCAAAATAAAAGGTGCTTAGAAATTTCTAAGCACCTTTTATTTTGCCGTTCCTGTCTGATTTTTCGTCCTTCATCCCGAAAGACTTGAATCCTCGCCCAATGTCGCTTATTTTCGTTTCAACAATTTAACCTTAACTACTACTATGATTACGTTTGGAATAATTGCTGTACTCGCTTTTTTACTTGTTTGGATGACCGTAAAGGTCGTTCCACAACAAACTGCGTTTGTCATCGAACGCCTTGGCAAATTTTATGGTGTCCTTCAGCCTGGTATCAACTGGGTCGTACCTTTTTTTGACCGTATCGCCTATAAACATAGCCTAAAAGAAAAAGCGATTGATATACCAGAACAAATTTGTATCACCCGCGACAACGTTCAGGTACGCGTGGACGGCGTTTTGTTTTTACAGGTAGTCGATCCGCAGCGTGCTTCCTACGGAATTAACGATTATGTATTTGCCGTGACTCAGTTAGCCCAAACTACCATGCGTTCGGAAATTGGGAAAATTGACCTTGATAAAACGTTTGAAGAACGTACGACCGTTAACCACGCCGTGGTGCAAGCCATCGACGAAGCGGCGATTGGTTGGGGTGTAAAAATGCTCCGTTACGAAATTAAAAATATTACCCCTCCCCAAAGCGTTCTCCATGCGATGGAAAAACAAATGCAGGCCGAACGTGAACGTCGTGCGTTGATTTTGCAATCGGACGGAGAAAAGATGGCGGCTATTAACCAGGCAGAAGGACAAAAACAAAAAATAGTTCTAGAATCAGAAGCCTTAAAATTACGCCAAATTAATGAATCAGAAGGTCAAGCATCAGCCATTAAAGCAGTTGCAGATGCTACCGCTGAAAGCATTAGATTAGTTGCAGCAGCCATCAAAGAAGAAGGGGGTATGGATGCCGTTCAATTGAAAGTAGCCGAACAAATGGTACAGCAGTTCGGAAACTTAGCTAAGAGTACCAACACGATGATTCTCCCTGCCAACTTCGGAGACATGTCTTCGATGATTGCCACGGCGATGAGCGTCGTTAAGCAACAGGAAAAAAAATAATTAACCATTAATTTTTACCCGAAATGGAAATCTCATCCACCCAAATCTGGATTATCGTCGGAGTAGTGATGCTCATAGCAGAACTACTTTCAGTATCTTTCGTATTTGCTTTTATTGGTGTGGGGGCATTCGTAACTGCTTTGTTAACGTGGATAGGCGTGTTGCCCATGATTAATGCGCAATTGTTCTGTTTTTCGGTCGTGTCCGTTTTGTCACTGTTTGCGTTTAGAAAACCACTTCAAGCGCTTACAAAAAAGTCCTCCGATAAATCAATGGAATATTCCGAGTACGTGGGCGATAAAGCAATGGTCGTCATCGACATCCCTGCCGACGGGGAAGGGAAGGTTTTTTACCGAGGTACCGAATGGATTGCCCTCTCGAAATCGCACGAGCGCATTCACAAAGGCAAATCGGTTGTTATTCAAGAACTCGACGGCATTCGCCTCATTGTGGCAGAATAAAACACAAGCAATCAACTATTTACACAAAAAAAGTCACTGATTATCAGCGACTTTTTTTGTAATATCTCCAACCATTTTTACCAAAAGTGAGTCTTCATAGAAAAATATACGGCTATGCGGTTACTATTTATTTTCACTTTTTTATTGGCAATGACCAGTTGTAAAAAAGAACTCCCTCCAGAATGTGTGGAGAAGCCCGTTGACTCCTTTAATTGCTATCTCAGCTATGCGCCCGTTTGTGGTTGCAATGGTAAAACATACAGCAACGCTTGCTTTGCCGAAGCGTATGGCATTCTCAATTATACCATGGGTGCCTGCAAAAAATAATTAGTATTTAAACGGCTTACCTCCCGCCAATACTTCTTGTGATTTTGCATCAAACGTGACACGCTGACCTGTGCGGTAGGCTGCATTGGCCATAATGGTCGCGATTGAGTGCTGGTACCCTGCTTCAATTGGGGCATTAGGCTGCTTACGGCTACGCACACATTCCATCCAGTTTTTGATGTGGTTAAACGTCAGCGGGTCGTTACCTGTATTGGCACTGGTTTCTACTTTCGCTCCCTCTAATTTCATCGTTGGCAACAAGTTGGCTTGCAATCCCATTGCTTTCGCTTCGCGCTCACGCAAACCACCCGTTGGACTGATTTCGTTGGTATCAAGGTTAATCATACCACCGTTTGAGTAGTACAATTCCTTGGTTTCGCCCGCAGCGTTAGAAAAACGGCTTGTGAATTGCACTTGGAAACCTGTTTTTGGATCATCCAATGGGCCGTAATCAAACACTACCGTCAACGTATCTGGGTTCGTTCGGCCGTCTTTCCACTGGTAAATCCCGCCGTTGGCTACGGCCGAACGTGGGTGTGGCAAGCCGCTAAACCAGTGTACAGTATCAATTTGGTGACTCATCCATTGGCCTGGAATCCCCGAAGAATACGGCCAGAACAAACGGTACTCCAAGTATTTACGTGGGTCAAAAGCTGTTTTAGGGCGATTGAGCTGATAACGCATCCAATCTACATCCGACTCTTTCAAATCTTTGGTCAATTCAGGACGGCGCCAGCGACCAGGCTGATTGACGTTCCACATCAATTCTACCATCACGATTGGCCCAAACTTGCCCGACTTGATAAAATCGGCCGCTGCCCAGTAGTTTTCACCGCTACGACGTTGCGAACCAATTTGTACAATTTTGCCCGATGCTTTTACGGCTTTCAATACCGCACGGTTGTCTTCCATGGTTTCCGAAAGCGGTTTTTCGGCATAAACGTCGCAACCTGCTTGCACAGCCTCAATGGTATGAATGGCGTGTTGAAAATCGGCCGTACTCATAAAAACGGCGTCCACCACTTTGGC
Organism: Runella defluvii; assembly: GCF_014195535.1. GTDB lineage: Bacteria > Bacteroidota > Bacteroidia > Cytophagales > Spirosomataceae > Runella > Runella defluvii. The sequence goes on from NZ_JACIBY010000017.1 coordinate 75,985, forward strand.
GTCATACATTTCTTCGTTGTTACGAAACGCCTTTACGTTGCCCCCTAATTGTTTGTCCAAGTAGGCTTTTCCTTCGTCGCGGCGGCGATTCCAAATGTCGGAAATAGCCGTCATTTCAAAGTTCATTTGCTTTGCAAGTTCCTTGAATGGCCCGACATGTGACGAACGGTGACGGTCTGAAAAACCAACTACCCCAACCCGTACGCGGTCATTGGCACCAATGATTTTGGCATAACTACTTGCCGACATGGCCGTTGCGGCACTGGCTAGAATTGACTTTTGTATAAATTCTCTGCGTTGCATGAGCGGAAACTTTGTTTAGTATGTCATTAAAGAAGACAACCTTTTTTCCTATTTACTTTCTAAATGCACAAAAATCCTACCTAAAATCCCATAAAATTTACGCAAACGTTCCCGACTGTAAGTCTCTAATTCAGGGGTTTGTGACGCGGGTTACTCGGGATGTAAGCATCCCTCTCCACAGTACGCACTCGTCGGGATGTGAGCATCCCTCTTCACAGTACGCACTCGTCGGGATGTGAGCATCCCTCTCCACAGTACGCACTCGTCGGGATGTGAGCATCCCTCTTCACGGTATGCACTCGTCGGGATGTGAGCATCCCGACGCACAAGAACGCACAAGAGCGTCCCGACGCTTAATTCTATTCGACACTCTGCACTCTCCCCTCGACATTCTCCAATGGTCCTGCGTGAATGATTTCTTCTGAGCAACCGTCTTTATAGGTTTCAAAGTTTTTGGTAAAAAGTGATGCCAATTTTTTCGCCGTTGCTACATAGTCTTCATGGCTTGCCCACGTATTTTGTGGAATCAATAATTCACTCGGAACTGCAGCGCATGATGTTGGAATTTCAAGCCCAAAAATAGCATCGACGACCGTAGGTGCCTTGGCCAATTCGCCGTTGTGAATCGCGTCCAAAATGGCACGGGTATAGCGCAATTTTATTCGTGAACCCACGCCATAGGCTCCACCCGTCCAGCCTGTGTTGACTAACCAAACATGGGTATCATTTTCTTGGATTTTTTGGGCCAGCAATTCTGCGTATTTGCTCGGGTGCCACACCATAAACGCCGCTCCAAAACAAGCCGAGAACGTCGCTGTTGGCTCTGTGACGCCCATTTCAGTGCCCGCTACTTTGGCCGTATAGCCACTAATAAAATGGTACATGGCCTGCGCAGGTGTCAGTTTAGAAACAGGCGGAAGTACTCCGTAGGCATCGCAGGTCAAGAAAATGATGTTTTTGGGATGACCACCTACGCACGGTATTTTAGCGTTTGGAATAAACTCAATGGGGTACGAAGCGCGGGTATTTTCGGTAATAGAGGTATCATCGTAATCAACTTCGTGCGTTGTGGGGTCATAAACGACGTTTTCTAACACCGTGCCAAACTTAATGGCTTGAAAAATTTCGGGCTCTTTTTCAGCACTTAAATTGACGGCTTTGGCATAGCACCCTCCTTCAATATTAAACACCCCATCGGCCGACCAACAGTGCTCGTCGTCGCCAATCAATTGGCGATGTGGGTCAGCTGAAAGGGTTGTTTTTCCCGTTCCACTCAAGCCAAAAAACAAAGAAACATCGCCGTCAGCGCCTTCGTTGGCCGAGCAATGCATGGATAACACGCCGATTTTGGGCATGATATAGTTCATAATCGTGAACACCCCTTTCTTCATTTCCCCCGCATATTCTGTTCCCAAAATCACAAACTGCTTCCGTTCAAAACACAAATCAATGCTCGTCCGCGAATTCATGTGGGTAGTATAGGGATTGGCTGGAAACTCACCCGCGTTGTAAATCACGTAATCGGGCTCGCCGAAGGTCGCTAGTTCCTCTTGCGTTGGTCGAATCAGCATGTTGTTCATAAACAAGGCATGATACGGGCGCGTACAAATCACCCGTACTTTGATACGATACTTGGCATCCCAGCCCGCAAACCCGTCCACGACATACATCCGCGTGCGGGTATTAAAGTAGTCGATAGCCCGCTGAATATTGATGTTGAACGTATGCTCATCCATCTTGATGTTCACATTTCCCCACCAAATATCATTGACACTTTCGGGGCGTTCAATGATGCGTTTGTCTTTGGGGCTGCGGCCCGTTTTTTCGCCCGAATCAAGCATCAACGCGCCTTTATCCGAAATAGCCGCCACTTTTTCGTACAAAATGGCCATTTGGTACAACTGAGCGGGCGACGCATTGCGAATCGTCTCTTTGTTTTTAATGCCGTACTGGAGAAGGTTGAATGAAGTGCTCATAAGAGAAAGTGAATGGTTGATGACATTTTGGTCAAAAAAGAGGAATAAATAATCCTCCCAAATGTACAAACCAATCCCTAACGAAGCACAGGATAACCGTCACATTTTCAGCACTTTTATGCTAAATAAGTAATGATAAATGTCATTATTGTTTTTTATTCTCCAACACCCAAAGTCCCCTTAACGACTGATTGACAGGGTTATGATAAGGGGGGCGTTCGAGGTAGCCGAGCAAGAGGTCGGTGTCGCCGTCGCGGTCGTAATCGGCTTTTTCCATCAGCATCCACTTGTCTTGGCGGGGCTGGGCAAAGGTTTTGGCTTTAAATTTGAGGTTACCTTGGTTTTCCAAAAACACAAATCCTTCTTGGGGTTTGGCGGGAAAATACGAAATCGCGGCAATGTCCACATCCCCGTCTTTGTCGAAATCTTCAGCAAGGGCCTTTGCGGCACCGTTTAAGCCAAAAAAGTACGCTTCTTTGAAGTGTAAATGACCGTCGTTTAAGAAGATACGAATCCCGTGATAGGGTTTCAAAATCATGGAATAATCGGCATTGTCGCCGTTGGCATAAAGAATATCAATGTTTCCATCACCGTTAAAATCGGCCAATTCGGCGTAGCTAGAGCCATATACGGGGGGAAAACGATGCAGTATTTGTTTTTCAAAACGTCCACCACCACGGTTGTAATAGACCACCATTTGTTCATCACCTTGCGCCAACAACACAAAATAATCGAGCTTACCGTCGCGGTTAAAATCGTAAGGCTGAACCACCCGCGCCCCTGCCAACGCGTCCAATTGAAACGCTTGATAGGTATGATTAGGCAGTTGTTTGTACCACGAAAATTGTCCCAAATGAAACCCAAACTCACACACCATCATATCGTTGAGGCCATCGCCATCCACGTCGGTAACGTACTGACTCACTGGCCGACGAAGGTTAGAAATCAAGGTTTTTGAATCCCATTTTTTTCCATCAGCCGCCTTTTTGTACTGAACCATTGTCCCCGTCATCTTGTCGTTGGGATCCATGATGCCCATCGCCAGCGCATTGAGGCTTCCATCGGTATTGAAGTGCACATCCGATGGCGCCGACCCCACGGTGATGGAGTCAGTTCGCTTAAATTGCCCATCCAAAATATGAATCTTTCCCGTGCGCGTACCGACGTACAACTTCTGGGTTTTGTCATCAAATTTTAGCATCGACACCATCGGTAGTTTTTCTACGTCTGGAACATCCGTTTTGGGAGCAAACAAGGTCAAATCACTTGAAATGGGGCAGTTTTTCGACGAATCGGGAAGTTTATCGGGGGCATTGGTAAGGTAATATTTTACAATTTTCTCCCACTCTTCTTTGGAAAGAATAGGGGTTTCTGGGTAAATATTCGCTTGCGTAAATGCAATAATTTCGTCGGTTGACAACTCTCCATACACGCTCATTGTTGGGGCAGGTTCTACTCCCAACCGAAGCGCCATTTGGGGCAGAACCCCCTTTTCCCACGTTTTTTTGTCCAACAAACTAGGAGAAGGCATCTCGTGACAACCACCACAATAACTCTGCGCAAGTCGTTCCTCTTCTGACTTTGAATTGAAATTACAGGCGTTTATTAACAGTATTAGTGCCCCAAATGCAATAATTTTTCTCATAGGAAGTGTTTACTTTGTACTCAAAAGCGAAAAACAGCCCTAAAACTACGCAATGAAATCCACAACTTCTTTCTTTTGGCGACTTCACCAAGTATTCTTTATTTATACGCTATTGGTATATGGGCTTGCTTTTTTTACGTTTACAGGGCATTGGATTGCGGGCTTTTTAATGATGAGTTTGCCAGTAGTGCTTCTACTCCACCTACTCATTTTTTGTTACTTTGCCCTTCGCAAATCTTCCAAAATAGCCCTTTCAGGCGCCGCACTGTTGCTGAGTTTTCCCTTTTGGAGCCGCACTTTTCAATTTTCTTGGGGCGCGCCTACCGCACCTGAGAAACAAGAATTGACGGTTTTGTCGTACAACGTCATGTCGTTTGACGCCTACAATTTTATTCAAAACATCCACCCCGAAAACAACCAAGCCATGCTGGAGTGGGTCAAAGGGCTGGACACCGACATCCAGTGTTATCAGGAGTTTTACAACTCCGATACGCGCCCCCATTTGAATACGTTAAAACAACTCAAAAAAGCAGGCTATCCGTATTATACCGTTTTGCACCCCGACATAGCTCCCCGCGAACAGCACTGCATGGGGCTGGCGATTTTGTCAAAATACCCCATCATCGACCGTGGAGAGGTTGAATTTCATGACCAAAATGGCTTGCTTTTTGCCGACATTGTGGTTCGTAAAGACACCATTCGGGTCATTAACCTGCACTTGCGTTCGATGATTGTTCGCTTTGGTGGACTGAAAGAAGCCTACCTCGAAAAAGACTATAAACAAGGCAAAAAAGAAGCTAAAAAAGTAACTCAACGCCTCAAAATGGGCTTTGTTCACCATTCCGAAGAAGCTGACGTGTTGCTAGAATGGATACGAAAAAGTCCCCACCCTGTGTTGGTATGTGGTGATTTCAACGAGATTCCGTACGGCTATGTCTATGGCGAAGTTCGGTCTATGCTCGCCAATGCCTTTGAAGAAAAAGGCCACGGATTTGGGTTCTCGTACCGCAATACACCGCGTTTTATCCGAATCGACAACCAATTTTTTGACAAAAAAAAGCTGGAAGTCATCGACTTCCAGACCCGAAGAGACATTCCTTACTCCGACCACTACCCCGTCATTGGGCGTTACAGGTTGTTGTAATAGGCAAAAATTTTAGCCATATCTGCCCGCGATTTCATGCTTAGGTCATTGGTTTTGATGAATTTTTCAACGTCGTCGGCGCGGTCGCCCAAAGCTTCCAATAGTTTCTTTTTTGATGTGCCAATCTGAAACAACGTGTTGCCTCGAACGGCGAAATACTGCGGGCTTTTTGAAATTTTGGTATCCCGACTTCCCGTACCAAGTGCTTCGTTGAAGGTGGGCTTAATGATGTTTAGTTTGGTATATTCTACCAACGAGATTCGTCCTGCCGCAATCAATTCCATAAATCCTTGCACGGGCTCTTCCGCCCGAAATTGTCGCGCATTCATAAACACGCGGCGTTCGGCCCCTTCAATCGTAAAAAAGCGCACCATGCTCCCACTCACCGCCCGAATTTCGTTGGCAGGCGTTTTGATTTCGACTTCGTTGGCATACAAATCGAGGCGAATTGGTACGTTGGCAATGCTATCTCCTTCGCGGCCAGGAGGCCCAATTTTTTGAAATAACTTAATGCTTCCTTCTTTCCAAGTAGAATCGAGGTACGGATTTCCGAACACCTCCCCGCGCGGCCCTTTGATGCCAAAAAGCCCCACGTTGGCGTTGAGTGGCACCTTTAGTCCTTCGGTATTCATCATATCCCGAGCTACGTTGCTCATATTTTGGGCTACCGCACTAAACGACAGCCAACTTGCGCAGAAAAAGAAAAAAAAGGGTCGAAACATGGTTATAAAGAAGAGGTTATCGTTTGTGAGTTAACGTAAAACTACAACGATTTTTTGTCTGCTAGGTGGACAAAGCTTCGGTTTATTTTTCTTAAAAGCCTCACCGTGACTTTTCTCAACCAGATGTATGACTTTTCTCATGGAAAATATCAATAAAAATGGGTGATTTTGAGAAAATTAAAAGACAAAAACTACCATGGCCAAGAATCCTAAATTCGACCTCCAACGATTTCATTTTGAACATCGGCTTTGGGGAAAAGAAATTGATTTTGTCAACGAAGAAGTGACCATTTTTGCGCATTTGCTCGACGAAATGAAGGTCATTTTACCCACTGACTTAGCGACAGATTTTGCCGAAACGCTCCAGCGTATTTCGCGCGAAATGGAGCATTTTAAACGCATCAACAATACCCTCAAAAGCGAGATTCATGCCCAAGAAAACGTCATGGCCATCGCCCTGAAAAACGAAACGGTTCAATACAACGACGACATTTGGGCGACGCAGGTCTATCTGCGGGAAAAGATGGATTTTTACCACGACAATTACCGCAAATTCAAAACCGAATTCCGACTGTTTATTGGCAAAGACCTGGAAAATCATTTTTCGCTCAAGGAAGTTTCCTCGTTACAAGAAACAGCCTAAGGCTTGATTTTTATAGGAGGACTGTGTAAGTTGTCGCCAGAATCAGATATTCTAATGCGACAACTTATTTTTTTTGTGCTCTTGGCCAGCCTCACTTCGGTTCATGCTCAACACCCCGCCCTTGAGCAGCACCTCGCCGACTACCTTGCGAAGTTACCCTCTTCGGTAAAGGTCAATTACCGCGTCGAATCACTTGAAGGAAAACGTTATGCAAGCCTTAGAGACGACGAACGGGTGCCCTCTGCCAGTATTATTAAAATCCCCATTTTGGTCGAAATCATGGAGCAAGTCAAAGCCCAGCGCTTTGAACTTACCGACTATTATACCCTTCAAAACGCCGACAAAGTAGGCGGAGCAGGGACTATTTTTCAAGAACGTGAAGGCAAAGCTTTTACCTACGAGCAACTTGCCCACCAGATGATGGTGGCAAGCGACAACACGGCAACCAACATCTTGATTCGGAAAGTAGGGCGCGAAGCCGTAAACGAACGAATGAAAACGCTTGGTTTTCCCAATCTCCAACTCAATCGCGTGATGATGGATACCGCCGCCGTGGCCAAAGGCATCGAAAATTACGTAAATGCGGACGAAATCAACCGTTTACTCAGCCTTATTTACCAACGTAAGGTTGCCACGCCTGCCCTTTGTGATTTGATGGTGGCATTTTTGCTTGACAATCATGACACTAGCACCTTGCCATCACTCATTCCTCGGCAAGTAGGCATTGCCCATAAAACGGGAACGCTTACTTATATTCGGGGCGATGCAGGGATTATTTTCACCAAAAAACCATTTGTAATATCCGTATTTGTACGTGGTACCGACCTCAACAGGGCCGAAACAATCATCGCAGAAATCGGTAAAATAGCCTACGAAGCATTAAAGTAGAATCAAATCATCAACCCTAATAACTCCATATCCATGAATACAATTTTTGATTTTTTGGGACAAATTCCTTGGTGGTGTTGGCCTATTGTTTTTCTCGCAATTGTTGCCATTCGGGACATTAACCAGAAAAAACATACCATCAAACACAATTTCCCCGTGGTGGGCCACCTACGGTATTGGATTGAAACCATTGGGCCTGAATTTCGGCAGTACATCGTGGCCAACAACCGCGAAGAACTTCCCTTCAACCGTCGGCAGCGGTCGTGGATTTATGCTTCGTCCAAACGCGAAAACAATTTTCAGGGTTTTGGAACAGACCAAGACGTGAACGGAGCAGGGTACATTTTTATCAAGCCCGCTTTGCTCACCAAACGCCTCCCCAAAGACCACCCTTACCGCGAAAATCCGTACGTTTTGCCTTCGGCCAAGGTGATTGGCTTACCACACAATCGCCGAAAGCCCTATCGCCCTAAGCAGGTGATTAATATTTCGGGCATGAGTTTTGGGTCTTTATCAGCGCGCGCGATTGAGTCGTTGAACAAAGGAGCGGCCAAGTTTGGCTGCTACCACAACACGGGCGAAGGCGGTTTTTCACCTTACCATAACAAAGGCGGCGATGTGGTGCTAAATATAGGAACAGCTTACTTTGGCATCCGCGACGACGATGGGAATTTTGTGATGCAAAAACTGGTGGATTTGACCAAAAATAATCCGTCTATTCGGATGTTGGAGTTGAAACTTTCGCAAGGAGCAAAACCTGGGAAAGGGGGCGTATTGCCTGCGTCAAAAATCACCCAAGAAATCGCCGATATCCGCCATATTCCGCTGGGAAAAGATGTGATTTCGCCCGCAGCGCACAGTGCATTTTCCAACATTCCCGAAATGATTGACTTCATCGAAAGCATGGCCGACGCGACAGGACTTCCTGTGGGCATCAAAGCCGCCGTTGGGAAGCTAGAAATGTGGGAAGAACTGGCCGAATTGATGGTAAAAACGGGCAAAGGCCCCGATTTTATTGCCATTGATGGTGGAGAAGGAGGAACGGGAGCGGCACCACCGTCGTTTGCCGACCACGTTTCGCTGCCGTGGGTGTATGCGTTTTCGAGTGTGTATAAAATTTTCAAAAAGCACAACCTTACCCACCGCGTTACGTTCATTGGTTCGGGCAAACTTGGCTTACCTGCGCAAGCCATTATGGCCTTTTCGATGGGCGTCGATGTCATCAATATTGCCCGCGAAGCCATGATTTCTATCGGTTGTATCCAAGCCCAAGTCTGCCACAACAACCGCTGCCCAACGGGTATCGCCACCCAAAACAAATGGTTGCAAGCAGGGGTTGACCCTACGTTGAAAAGCGAGCGTTTTTACAATTATGCCAAAACCCTCACCAAAGAAGTGCTAGAGATTTCCATTGCCTGCGGCTACGAGCACCCTTCTCAGTTTACGATGGACGATGTGGACGTAGCAATGGGCGACAACAACCACACTCGCCCGCTTCGAATCGCGTACGAATACGAAAAAGTACCCGTCGCTTACGATGGCATTCATAAGTTGGTCAACTGTGCGCATTTAGGTGGTGGGAATTAAATAGTGAAGCGGGTTACTTTTAATACAGTGTTAAGTAAATAGCTTTATTTTTTACCCGCAGAAAGCCGCAGAATTATAAGCGCTGATTGTCGCTGAAAAAGGGCTTTATATTGTCATTAATCTGCGGGTAATAGTAAAAGAAACTTAGCTTACAGTGTATTTAATCCGCTTTTTTTATTCAACAAATAAGCCACTTCAAAAAGAAAATAAGCCATTTCATAAAACATTTCAGCCATTTCGTTAAATATACCCGCACAAAAACTAACCCAACAAAGTCCCCCTCGTCCAATGAAAAACAGGTATAACTCCCTTCTTTCATGTCAGACGAAAAAATCTACCAGCTTGCGCTTCATTTGACCAACGGCCTTGGCAGTGTTCTCATTCGGCAATTGATTGCCCACTTCGGAAGTGCCCAAAAAATCTTTCAAGCCAACCTCAAAAGCCTAACGAGGGTCAATGGAATTGGGGAAGCAACGGCGCGAATAATACTCCAAAAAGAAGGCATTCGAGAAGCAGAAAATGAGCTCAAAAAACTAGCATCCGTCGATGGGAAGTTACTTTTTTATACTGACCCCGAATTTCCAACGCGTTTCAAATCGCTCTACGACGCCCCTGTGTTACTGTACGGAAAGGGGAATTTCAACCTCAACGAAGGTCGGTTTGTGGGGGTGGTCGGAACCCGCAAAGCAACCGATTACGGCAAAAATACCTGCGAGCAGATTGTGGAAGGATTGGCCAACAAAGGAGTGACGATTGTGAGTGGCTTGGCCTACGGCATCGACATCGCGACGCACCGCGCTTGTGTCAAACTCCGCGTGCCTACCCTCGGAGCCATGGCAACGGGGATTGACCTTATTTACCCTTCAACTCACGCCAAAACCGCCCAAGAAATGCAGGTAAATGGGGGGATTTTGACGGAATATCCGTTAGGCACCAAGCCTGATTTTATGCGTTTCCCTGCCCGAAACCGCATTATTGCAGGCTTATCTGATGCCATTATTGTCGTAGAAGCGGCCGAAAAAGGAGGCGCACTCATCACGGCCGAATACGCCAACAATTACAACCGCGACGTGTTTGCCGTTCCAGGCAACCTCTCCAATTCGTATTCTACGGGTTGCAATCAGCTCATTCGCACGCACAAGGCACAGATTTTTACAGGCGTGGACGATTTGATGGATGCCCTCAGTTGGCTTCCCGATGGTACTGCCTCCACCACTCCTCCCCCTCTTCCCGAGCATTTTACCCAAGCCGAAAGCACCATCGTGTCGCTTCTGCGCCAAAAGGGAGAAATGCAGATTGACGAACTCGCGTGGGAAAGCCAAATTCATCTGGGAAAGTTATCCCCACTTTTGCTAAATTTAGAACTGCAAGGATACCTCCGAAGCTTGCCAGGCAAGAAGTTTGCCTTAGCCTAACGTACCTTGTAAGTGACGGTCGAATGGGGAGTTTGGCAATAATTATAGGCATCTAAAAGCTGCAACGACCCTTTACTATTGGTTTTTAACCAACTTTTAGTGGGCAGTTGTTGGAGTAAATCCAGCATACATTCGTCGGTCGCAAAAGCCTTTTTTAAGTTACGTGCGCTCAAATACAGCAGTTCTTCGTTGGGAGTAGTGCTGAAGAAATACTCATCTGTACTACCTTCTCCAAAATTATGCCGACAATAAATCGTCATACCGTCAGATTGAACCACTTCATAAAACTGATCAAGGTATAATCGGTATCGTTTCCCATTTTTTTCTTCGTATCCCCATACTTTATTGGCATTTATTTGCTGCTTTTTGCCCGACAAAGTTTTCACAACTACTCGTTGCGATTGCCAACGCAGCTGCACCGCCCGAAGCTCAGGATGAACTTGGGTATCGTTCTCTTCGCGATAAATCAGGCGGTAGTGCGTTGGCGCGCAACTTTGGGAAACTACTAACAAAAGTGTGAACAGAAGGGCGGGATAACGCATTATTTTTTGCTTATTTTAATAGATTGTCCATTACGGATTTCTTCGGACGCTTTGCGCACAATGGTTTCTTTGGAATGAATCCCTCCAAATACTTCAACCAAACTATCGAGCACATTGCCTTTTTCCACGGGCACCCATTCGGCTTTGTTGTCATTTACCCGAATCACAAACGTTTTTTCGGTCGAACTTACCACCGACGTTTTAGGCACAAATAGTGTGGACATCGTCCGCTCCACGGGCAATTTCACTTCGGCATACATGCCAGATTTCAACAAATTGCGTTGGTTGTTAAAATCAAACTCGGCCATCATTGAGCGATTGGCTTCCACCAAACTTTGCGCACTTCGCGCCAAACGCGCATTGAAAGTTTGTTCAGGAATGGCATTGACCGTAAACGACACCGAACTCTTGTCAGGAAGCTGATTGGCATAGCTTTCGGGAATAGCTACCGTCAGACGCAACGTTCGGCTATCTTCCAGCACAAACAGCGGTTTGCCGTTGCTGTCGCCCGCCCCTACCAACGCCCCTGCGCTGATGTTCCGCTCCGTAATAATGCCATCAAATGGCGCGGTAATGGTTAAGTATTGACGCAATTCGGTCTTGGTTTGGTACGTCGAACGACTCGCTTGGACATTTCCCTTGGCCACGCTTACCATCGCGCTGTCGGCCAGCATTTTTGCTTGGGCTTGTTCGAGTTCATGCGGCGAGACGGCACCTTCTACTTTGTTGGTTTGCAAAAGCCGTTGGTAGGTTTGTTTGCTCGCGCGAAAACGCGCTGTTTGTTCAATCAAAACGGCTTCTTGTGCCTGTACGTGTGCTTGCGCTTGGCTCACTTCCGACAGCACTTCGGGCGCATCCAACTGCGCCAAAACTTGTCCTTTGCGCACCCACGACCCGCGATCTACTTGCACCGCCCGTACAAAACCTTTCACTTTGGCATACAAGCTCACTCGGTTCCAGGGTTTCAGTTCACCTGGTAGCACAATGTTTTTCTCAGGACGCATTTCCTGTACCTCCACCACTTCTACTTGCTGGGTTTCAGGCGCGGTGCTTTTCTTTTTTTCTTCACTGGCTTCGGTAGAACAGGCAGTAATAGCTGCCCCCGCCACCAATGGCGCTAAGAGGGTCCAATACGATTTCATATAGTTGGGGTCAACGAGGATTTGTAATAGTTGCTTTCAGGATCTTCAGGGTCAAGCGATACCGACTGGGTAGTGGCGGTGTGCTGAAATTGCGTAAATACGCAAGGCAAAATGAGCAAAGCCGCGAGCGTGGAGGCTATCAGCCCGCCAATAACGGCTTGTCCCAAAGGAGCAATTTGGTCGCCCCCTTCTCCAAAGCCCGACGCCATCGGAAGCATCCCCGCAATCATCGCAATACTGGTCATCAAAATGGGACGAATACGGCTGTTGGCGGCCAACATCACCGCTTTACGGCTGTCGCCAAGGGTCAAGCGAAGGTTTTCGGCATTGGTCACCATCAAGATGGCATTGGCGACGGATACTCCTACCGACATAATTAAGCCCATGTACGACTGGAGATTGAGCGTTGCTCCGCAAGCCAACAACATCAGCAACGACCCCGCTACCACGGCAGGAATGGCCGATAAAATCACGAGTGACAGTTTGAACGACTGGTAATTGGCCGCCAAAAGCAAGAAAATAATCACAATCGCGACCAGCAAACCCGTTTGAAGACTGGTGAGGGTGTCGCCCAGCAATTTGGTTTGGCCACGCATGTCCACCTGCACGCCGCGCGGTGGGTCGCCCGCATCTTTGATGGCTTTCAGAACGGCTTTTTGTGCCGAGCCTAAGTCTTTGTTGTGCAAATTGGCCGTGATTGTCACTAAGCGGTTAGGCCCTGCGCGGTCGTATTGACCTGGGACCGTCTCCTCCGAAAAAGTAGCCACGTCCGACAATAAAGGGTGCATGGCTCCGCTACGCAACGGAATGTTCCCGATGTCTTCGGGGCTGGTCATTTTATATTCAGGTATTTGCACCTGCACCTGATACGCCAACCCTTTCGAGTCATCGAGCCAGAGGTTTTTATCGGTAAAACGGCTGGACGAAGTCGCTGCCACCATCGAACGGGCAATTTGGGTAGAAGTCACGCCCAATTGCCCCGCACGCTCGCGATCGAGGGTGACTTTCAAAATAGGGTACGCCAGCGGTTGCGCAATTTTCACGTCGCGTAAAAAAGGAATTCGCTTCATCTCGTCCTGAATTTTTCCCGCAAAACGCCCTGCTTCTTTTAAATCTTTGGCCGCCACCGTCACCTCAATGGGCGTTGCCGAACCTTGACTCATGATTTTATCAACCAACTCAATGGGCTCAAATGACACCTTAGCCGCAGGTAATTCTTTACGAATTTTCTCGCGCAACTCTTCTTTCAGTTCGTCCATATTGACGTGGTGTGCTTCATTGAGCGATACTTGCATGACGGCTTCGTGCGGCCCGCTGTTGAACACAAAAATGTTGGAAGTTCCGTAACTTGAAGGAACTGTTCCGACGTAGGCCGACGAAATAGCAACGTTTTCTTCCCCAACCGTTGATTTTATAATGTCCAACACTTTGAGCGTAGCCAACTCCGTGCGCTCAACCCGCGTTCCATCTTGCACGCTCAGCCGCAACTGAAACTGATGGCTGTTGGCATGGGGTAAAATATCGGTTCCAATCCACAAAAAGCACAACACAATCACGCCCACGCTTCCCACCAAATAGCCCCCTACAACCCACTTACGACCTCCTAAAGCGCGATTGAGCAAGGTAGAATAACGCTGTTTAAACTTCTCAAATCCTGTAGCTTTGGGATCGGGATGTGTGCCTTCATAAATCACCGTTTGGGTTTCTTGGGCATCCAAGGCCAAGGTGGCAGGTTCGTGCGAAGGGTGGCTTTTGAGCAGCCAATTGGCAAGCACAGGCACAAACGTCTGCGACAAAATAAAGGACGCAATCATGGCAAATCCCACCGACAACGACAACGGTAAGAACATCGACCGAGGCACGCCACTCATGACAAAAGCAGGCGCAAACACGGCTAATATCGCCATCAAAATGAGAAATTCGGGAAAAATAATTTCTTTACAGGCTTCCCAAATAGCCACTGCTTTGGGTTTGCCCATTTCGAGGTGCTGGTGAATATTTTCAATCGACACCGTGGCTTGGTCCACCAAAATCCCAACGGCCAACGCCAATCCCGACAAGGTCATGATGTTGATGGTTTGTCCTGCCAAATTCAATAAAATCACGGCCGACAATACCGAAATTGGAATGGTCACGACGACGATAATCACACTCCGCCAATCGCGCAGAAATAACAATACCATCAACCCCGTCAGCACTGCGCCCAAAATCCCTTCCGTTACGAGGCTTTTGAGGGCGTTTGTTACATACACCGACTGATCAAACTCGTACGAAATCTTGACGTCTTCGGGGATAGAGTTCTGAAGTTCGGGGAGCGCTTTTTTGATGTTGTTCACCACGTCAAGCGTCGAAGCATCAGATTTTTTTACGACAGGAATATACACTGCGCGGCGGCCATTAACAAGGGCATAGCTAACGGTCACGTCTGCGCCGTCTTCCACCGTGCCAACGTCACGCACAAAAACCGTTGGCCCCGCTCCTACGCGAATCGGGATGTCCAAAAAATCTTCGGGCTTTTTTACCAAAGAATTAACGGGCGTCATCAGCGTTTTTTCTCCCATCCGAATATTCCCTGCGGGCGAAATTTGGTTATTGGTCACAATCGCCTTGATGATTTCGTCGGGCGTCAATTGATAACTTCGTACCAATTGCGGATTTACTTTGATGATAATTGTGCGCTGGTTTCCTCCCAAAGGCGGCGGACTCGACACCCCAGGAATCCGCGAAAACATGGGGCGCACCCGCGACGAGGCAAAATCTTGGATTTCGTTGAGCGAACGGGTTTTACTTTCAAAAACCAACTGACCCACGGGCACCGAACTCGCATCAAAACGAACCACTTGCGGCGGCACCGTCCCCTCTGGCATATACGCTTTGGCCCGCGACACGTTGTTGGCCACCTCGGCGGCGGCTTGGGCCATGTCTGTGCCTGGATAAAATTGAAGGCGAATCAACGATAGCCCTTGAATGGTTTTTACTTCCACATCCCGAATCCCCGATACGTACAAAAAGTGGTCTTGGTAACGCGTAGCCATAAAACCATCCATTTGATCGGGAGCCATACCGCCGTATTGCTGCACCACATAAATGGTCGGCAAATCCAAATTGGGAAAAATATCAACAGGAATAGTGAACAATGACATCACCGAAAAAAACAGGATGCCAAACACGCCCACTACCACTGAAATGGGTTTCCGCAAGGCAGAACGAATGAGTTGATACATACTTCTATGGTGCGTTTGATTTACTTAACTTGATTCATAAACAGGGACAAATCGCCTTCGGCGGCGGCTTTCAACAGTAAAAAGCGCCACGCATTGCTGGTTGCTACGTAGCCGTCGATTTCGGCGCGGTTGAGCGTCACAAAGCTTTGAAACAACGTCGGCAAATCCGTTAGTCCACTTTGGTAACGAGCCTTGGCTTGGTTGTAGGCTTGCTGGGCGGCTTTGAGTTGAATAGGCGCTTGTTTGGCCAATTCCAGCCCCATTGTCAGTTGCGTATCAGCCTCCTGGTTTTGGCGATTGATGCGCAGCGATTGCTCGTTGTACAAATACCTAAAACGGTCTATCTGCCACTGTTCACTTTTATATTCTTGCCTCACCCTCAGCATGTTTGTTATGCTCCACCGTGCGGCAACGCCCACCAAATAGTTGGAAACTTGATAGCCCAACCCACGGCTAAAGCTAAAATCGGCGACATCGCTCACATCAGCGGCATTTGACACCCCCGACCCCCGCGCCCAAGCAGCCCCTACCAGCGAAATGAACGGTAGTCCCGAACGTTTGATGGCATTGCTGCGCGCCACCGAAAGGCTAAGTTGGGTTTGGAAAAGTTTTAAAACAGGATTTTTGGGTGAAAGTGAATCCGAAAGAAACGTAGTTTGGGGAAGTGTACGATAAAACCCAAGGCTGTCCACCTGAAGATTTTTTTGAACCTCACCCACTAGTTCCGAAAGGCGCAATCGCTGAACTTGTGCCCGCTGCTGGCTTTCTAGCAACGACAACCGCGCCCGAACTGCCTCTGCCGTGGCCAAGGAACTATCGACCGCCGCGCGCATCCCCGACTGTACGCCTGCATCGACCACCCGCTTGAAGGTCAGGGCGCGGTCGAGGTTAGTGCGCTGTACCTCAACCAGTTTTTGCTGAATGAGAAGTAACAAATACGCATCAATCACCCGAATTTGGTGTTGAAAAAGCTCATTTTCGTAGTCCGCTTGCGCCCGCTTCCAATCTGCCTGAGCGACCTCCACGTTGGCTTTTACCCTGCCAAAATTGACAACTCGCCAGTCAATAACAGCACTCACAAAACTCCCCGTGGTGGGTTGATAGACAGGCTCTGGGCGAATCCCCCCAGAAGTAGAAATGGTCGTACCTTCGTTTGGAAAAAACGAACCGTGGATACTGTTGTTGGTCGAAAAAGTATATTGGTCTTGCACCACGATGGAAGGCAAGTACTCCGTTTTTGCCAATTGCACTCGTCGTTCAATACTTTTGGCTTCGGCCTGCTTTGCTTTCAAAAAAGGGTAATTTTGAACACCTTGCTCCATGGCTTGCGACAGCGAAAGTGTTTGTGCTTGCCCAGAAAACCCTTGGCTCACCAGCAATACCAACCCAAAAACCTGGCTCAACGGCCGAATGTAGCTAATACCTTTTTTCATAGAAACCAACGTAGTGGAAGTGCGGTTATCAGTAATAGCTCACAAAACAATAGCCCAATTCTGGAAACATTTAGGAAAAATGGGAGTCTAGGGCAAAAAACGGGTTAAACGCATTAAAAAAAGTAGCCTCAGCAAGGTTACTTTTTTTAATGCGCTCAACCTCGACAAAAAAGTACCTTGTCTAAATGTTTCCAGAATTGACTTCTACCTTTGTTTTGTTGAATCAAATACGTCTATGAAAGTACTGGTTGTTGAAGACGAAAAAGGATTGGCTGAAAGCATCAGCGAATACATGATCAAAGAAGGATTTGTGTGCGAAACCGCAGGCACCTTTTTGGAGGCCGACCAGCGGATTTATTTATACGACTACGATTGTGTTATTGTAGATTTGAACTTGCCCGACGGCAATGGGTTTCAACTGATTCAATCGCTCAAAAAAATGCTTACAACCACGGGCGTCATTATTATTTCGGCCCGCAATGCCCTAGAAGATAAAATCAAGGGGCTAGAAATTGGGTCGGACGACTACCTGACCAAGCCTTTTCATTTGTCTGAACTCAACGCCCGCGTCAAATCGCTGATTCGGCGCCGCAACTTTAGTGGGCATACCGAAATTGAGTTTCACGAAATTTTGGTCCAACCTGCTTCCCGAAAAGTCTATGTAAAAGGGCAATTGGCCGTACTTTCGCGCAAAGAATACGATTTATTGCTATATTTCTTGTCGAACGTGGACGTGGTGCTCACCAAAGCATCCATTGCCGAACATTTGTGGGGGGACAACATCGACTCCGTTGACTCATTGGACATCGTTTACTCACACATCAAAAATCTTCGGCGAAAATTGCTCGAAAAAGGCTGTACCGACTACGTGCGTTCGGTTTATGGAATTGGCTATAAATTTGGGCTTTCGTGAAACTATTAACCAAAACCAACCGCATTTATCTAACATTCTCAACGGCCATTTATTTGTTTGCGGGACTGGCCTTCTACCAAGTCATTAAAATCCTTATTTATGATGAAGTAGAAAACCGCTTGAAGGTCGAAAAACGTGACTTTGAGCAATACCTCAAAATCCACGACAACTGGTCGAGTGGCTATTTTGTTGAAAATAAAATCGAAGTCTCGCCCGTCACTGGCCCCATCCAAGCTGCGGAGTTTTTTACGGACACCCTGATGCGCAGCCGTTACGAAGACGAACTTACGCCATTTCGGCAACTTACGTTTTATGCCACCATCGGTGGTGTGGTGCGTGAAGTCACCATTCGTAAATCGCTCATTCAAACCTTCCGACTGATTGAAATCATCACCGCAACCATGGTGGTTTGCCTGGTGCTGTTGTTGATAGGGACTTTTTGGTTTCAGGGAAAATCTTCGGGGCGAATCTGGCATCCGTTTTACGAAACCCTTTCACGGATGAAAAACTTTGACCTCACCCACGAAAAACCTTTGCAGTTGGACAAGCCCGAAATTGACGAATTTGAAGAATTGAACGAGGTATTCCGAAAAATGGGCGAAAAAATGCAACACGACTACCGAAGCCTCAAGGAGTTTACCGAAAATGCCTCGCACGAAATCCAAACGCCGTTGGCGCTCATCAATGCCAAAGTCGAACAGTTGATTCAACACGCCAAACTTTCCGAAACCCAAACCCACTTGATTGAAGATATTTACCAAGCCTCGCGACGCATGGCTCGGCTCAATCAAGGGCTGTTGCTTTTGGCAAAAATTGAAAATCACCAGTTTACGACGAACCACACCATCAATTTGACCGAATTGCTGGTCAACAAGTTGGGCGACATGGAAGAAATGATACACTACAAACAGTTGGAAGTCCAGCTCGAAAACGACACTCCTTTTGTGGTAGAATTACCGCCCGCTTTGGCCGAAACTTTGGTTAATAATTTGGTCAACAATGCCATCAAACACAACCACGCTCAAGGACAGATTCGGTTACACTCGACGCCCCAGCAAATCTGCCTCAGTAATACGGGACACGCACTGATAAGCCCTCCCGAACGCTTGTTTGAACGCTTTAAAAAAGAAGGCACAGGCCCCGACTCGGTAGGGCTTGGCTTGGCCATTATCAAGGAAATTTGTACCAATTACAACTTACAAATCAACTACACCGTCGGTGATGGATGGCATCAGTTTTGTATCTCTTCCTAAGATTTTTCTATCTTTGACTCACCAACGCGCCAAAGATGAAATCCTATTTTCGCATCGACGAAGTTACGTACTCCCATTTATTGGGCAGGCTCAACGACCTGCACGTGACCGATAAGCGCGGTACGCTCCCTGATTTTACTTTTTTTCATAAAGACGAATGGCTCGCCGACACGGCCGTCATCGAGGAACTCGCGCGGCACAAAGGCGAATGGCAGGTTAATTTGGTCTTTGCCCATACCACCAACCCTATGCGGTTTATCCGCCGACAAATCACTTCGTATTCGTGCCCGCGTAAGGCATCCTTGTTTGCGTCTTTGATGCGCCGACTGGCGGCAAAAGACCAGCGCGGTACGCAGGCAATCAGTATAAATGATATATTTGTAGCACAGAACTGAGCATCATCGCACGAGTTATCATGCACAATACCAAAGAAAAAATCGTACTAGCTTCCATAAAGCTCTTCAATGAGCATGGGGTGGCAAGTGTCAGGCTTCAACAAATAGCCGATGAAACGGGTATTAGCGTCGGTAATTTGGCCTACCATTTTCGCAACAAAGAGGCCATTGTCTCTTCTGTTTACGAAAAACTATTTGATGAATTTCGGCAACTTCTCAGTACGTACCTTCTCACACCTTCTTTTGCCGATTTCGACGGGCAGATGGCAGGCTATTTTGAATTTTTCAAAACCTACCGTTTTTACATTACCGATTTGTTTTCTGCCGAACATCCCCTGCCCGACATTCAAGCCGAATGGGAGATGTTTATGAACAAAATGATTTTGCAAATCAAAAACCGTATCGACTTCCACGTCAGTCGAGGCGAGCTCCTTCCCGAATCGTCGCAAGGAACGTACTACCTCATTTCGGAGTCGATTTGGATGACGCTGGTTTTTTGGATTCCTCAACAAACCCTACGCCGTAAACCCGTCACGGAAGGGCGCTATCGGACAGCCGTGTGGAACCATTTAAAACCTTACTTTACTCAAAAAGGCTTAGATACCTTTGAGCTCATCTCCCCCGTCCTTTCCCAAAATTAATCTTCAAATCCTGACCAATGTCATGTCTTTGCAGTAGTACATCTGCTACTTTGTGAAGCACATGTACCTACCGATATTTAGGTTTATTCTAAATTAGAAAAAAATTTCTAAATTTAATTAGAAAATATTTTCTAAAAAGTCGGAAGTGGTTATATTTGTTCACTTTTTAGTACAATTTTAGCAAACCAAAACCCTTAAGCTATTTTTTCTTATGGCAAATGTACTATGGCTGCAAGGAGGCGCGTGCAGTGGCAATACCATGTCATTCTTAAATGCCGAAGAGCCTACGGTGGTTGACCTCGTCACCGATTTCGGCGTCAATATTCTCTGGCACCCTTCCATTGGGCTTGAGATTGGTCACCAAGTGACCGAGCTACTCGACGACATCATCAAGGGAAAAGTGCAATGCGACATTTTGGTATATGAAGGAAGTATCATCAAAGGCCCTAAAAATACAGGCACGATGAACTACTTCTGCGACCGCCCCATGAAGGACTGGGTAAAGGAGTTATCGGAGGTAGCGGGTTTTGTGGTTGCCATTGGCGACTGCGCCACCTGGGGCGGAATTCCCGCCGTGGAACCCAACCCCAGCGAATCGACGGGCGTACAGTTTTTGCGCAAAGAAAAAGGTGGCTTTTTGGGGGCTAATTACAAATCAAAAGGTGGTTTGCCCGTCATCAACATCCCTGGCTGTCCTGCTCACCCCGACTGGATTACGCAAATTTTGGTGGCCATTGCTACGGGTCGTATCGGGGATGTTTTATTAGACGACTACCACCGTCCCAAAACGTTCTTTACCGATTTTGTCCAAACGGGCTGTACCAACGTTGTCAATTTTGCCAATAAAGTGGATGGAGGTTTTGGAAAACGAGGCAACGGTTGCTTGTTCTACGAAGTGGGCTGCCGTGGGCCCATGACCCGGGCGAGTTGTAACAAAATATTGTGGAACCGTCAATCGAGTAAAACCCGCGCCAATCACCCCTGCTTAGGTTGTACTGAACCAGGCTTCCCGCACCACGATTTGGCCAAAGGAAGTGTCTTCAAAACCCTCAAGTATTTGGGCTTTTTGCCCCAAGACGTACCTGCGGGCAACTCCAAACTTGGTTACTACATGCGCGCTGGTTTTGAAAAAACAATGCACGCCGTGGAAGTCGGGCTTGGTATCGAAAAAGCCCACAGCCAAGGTTCTAAATAGTTTCCCCCAATCGCATTTTATCACTTCAATTTGAACACACTCCAATGGCAATCACCAAAGAACTAAATATATCCCCCGTAGGTCGGGTAGAAGGCGACCTCGACGTAAAAGTATATATGGAAGATGGCGTAGTGACCCGCGCCCACACGCAAGCGGCGATGTTCCGTGGTTTTGAGCAAATTATGGCGGGCAAAGACCCCCAATCGGGCTTGATTGTTACCCCTCGTATTTGTGGAATTTGCGGTGGTTCGCACTTGTACTGTGCTTCATCGGCTTTAGACACCGCTTGGGGCACCACCTTGCCGCCGAATGCCCTCTTGCTTCGTGCCTTGGGACAAGCCACCGAAACCATCCAAAGTATTCCGCGTTGGTTTTACGCCATTTTTGCCACCGACTTGGCCAATAAAAAATTTGCGAACAAACCCCTTTACGCCGAAGTTGTAAAACGCTGGGCAGCGTATGTGGGTACTTCCTTCCAAAAGGGAGTCACCACGAGCGCGCTACCTGTGCAAGTGTATGCACTTTTTGGCGGTCAATGGCCGCACTCTAGCTACATGGTACCTGGCGGGGTGATGAGCGCCCCTACCCTCAAAGACATCACGCGGGCCCACGCTATCATGAACCAATTCCGCAAAGATTGGCTCGAAAGCATCTTTTTGGGCTGTTCGATTGAGCGTTACATGCAAATCAAAACGTGGGACGATTTGATGGAGTGGGTCGAAGAAAACGAATCGCAACGCAACTCCGACTTGGGCTTGTACATTCGGGCAGGGATTGAGTTTGGGCTCCATAAATTTGGACAAGGGGTAGGTAAATTTGTGGCGTTTGGTACCTATATTCACAAAGATTTGTGGAACCAGCCCAAAATTGAAACCCGTAATAACGCCGTGATTAGTCCTGGTGGTTTTTGGGACGGCAAAAAGTACTATGAATTAGACCATTTGCAAGTGCAAGAGCACGTCAAGCACGCATGGTACGCCGATGTACCCGCCGCCCACCCTTGGGACGAACCATTGCCAACGCCGCTGCCGTCGCAAAACTTGGCCGAAACCAACTTTAACGATAAATACAGCTGGTCGAAAGCACCGCGTTACATGAATTTTGCGGCCGAAGCTGGGCCTTTGTCGCGCGTGATTATGAATGCCAATCCTGCCAACAAAGCACACCAATTCCAAGATCCGCTCTTCATGGATATTATGGAGAAAATGGGGCCAAGTGTGTTTACCCGCACGTTGGCACGCTTGCACGAAGCGCCTCGTTTGTACTTAATGATTGACGAATGGCTCCGTCAAGTGGACCTCAACGGCGACTTTTACATCAAACCCACTGAACGCGACGGCAAAGGTTGGGGAGCTACGGAAGCAGCGCGTGGGGCATTGGCACACTGGATTGAAATTGAAAACGGCGTCATCAAAAACTATCAAGTGATGGCTCCAACCACTTGGAACGTAGGCCCTAACGACGAAACGGGCAACCCTGGGCCCATTGAGGCCGCCTTGGAAGGCACCGAAATCGAAGACCCGCATGACCCCGTGGAAGTAGGTTTGGTGGCTCGTTCGTTTGACTCTTGCTTGGTATGTACCGTTCACGCCCACGATGGCAAAAGTGGTCAGGAACTAGCGAAGTTTAAGTTGTAAATTATTTTTTAACCACAAAGGACTCAAAGAATCGCACAAAGTTCACAAAGAGAAAAATAACATTGTGTTCTTGGAGCTGCATCGTTGATTCCTTTGTGATGAACTTCTTTTGCATATCACATGAAAAAAACAGCGATAATGGGGTTTGGGAACCCGTGCCGAAGCGACGACGGAGTCGGCTGCTTTGTAATTGAACAACTCAAAAACCAATTCGCTGAAAATGAACAGGTAAGTTTATTTGACATGGGCACTTCAGCTTTTGAGGTGCTCTTTCACTTACAAGGTCATGAACGAATCATCGTGGTGGATGCCGTGGTCAATTCGGGAGAAACCCCAGGAACATTGTATCGACTGCCTGCCTCCGAAATCAACGCACACATTCAGGATGACCCGATGGTGTTTTTGCACAGCTTAAAATGGGATCAAGCACTTTCGTACGCCAAAAAAATCTTACGCGAAGCCTACCCCGACGACATTCAGGTGTATTTGATTGCCGTGGACAACCTTCGGCTTGACATTGGTTTGAGTCAGCCCGTTCGTGAAGCAGGCGACCGCGTTGTTGCGTTGATTTTGAACGAATTGGAATTAGCTACGTATGACACTACAGCTTAAAAATGGGCATTTGATTCTCCCTGTGGCGTTGGTGCAGTCGGTGTTGGAAAACGAAGCGCAGGTCAATTGGGTGTATTATCCCGAGCGGCAAACCTTATTGTTGGCAGGAAAATCCAAACAGTTTTTTGAAAAACTCCATAAAACGAATTGGCAAACGCTCAAAGACAAAAACTTACTTGGAGACAAAGCTTTTTACCTCCGTGGCTTGTTGCTTGATTTTGAGCTCGACGAGCACGACCGTGAACTAGCTTACGACGTTACCCAAGTGGGCATTATCAACGTACGACTGTGAACCCATTTCCCGATTCTCGCGCAGGTTTTACCCTCAACATCCGAGGTTTGTACAGAGATTTAGAGGTACTTATCAACGACCGTTGGCTTCATTCGACCGAAGTACGTTACCGAATCGAAACCCGAAAAGGACGTTGGCATCTGACCATGGTCTATGTGTATGTTCAGAACCCATTTCAGTTTTTATGCCGAAGGCTCGACCATTACGATACCGAAGAAAAAGCTAAATTATACGCTCAATTGTTTCGGCGCGGCATGCAGCGCGACGCCCGAGGAACCCTTAAATCTAACGCTTTACATGTTTTCGATATTTGCCTCAATTGACCAACTCCCTGCTTTACAGGCCATTATTGACAGCGAATTTCGCCTCAACGAAGTCGTCAGTGTCAAAGAAATGCCTTCGATTGGGGAAGAAATCACGAACCGATTTTTGGTAATACGTGACCATGAAATTTTTATTCCGATTGATTGGGCCAACGAAGCTCCGCCCTTTCTTCTCCCTTATCCCCTGGAGTTTAGCGCGCAAAATTTGTTGGCAGTGGTTTATACCAAACTCGGAAATTATGAGAAAGCGTACGAATTGGCCGAATTCAACCCGTTTCTTCTGCGGGACATCGACACCCTCAAATGCCTCCAACACGGGGTGCAGGTGAGAATCACGGAGGAGCCGTTCACAAAGCTGCCGTCCTTTGAAATGTATCGGTATTGGCACAACACCGCCGTCATGGCTCACTATGGCGAATTGACGCACTTTGTGCATTACGTTACCATAAAGAAATACTACCAAAAAGCCCTCGAAGCGGCCCCCGATGATGAATGGCGGGCGTTTACGGGCAAACATTATGCCTCGCTCTTGTTAGACGCGGACGAACTGAGTGAAGCCGAGTGGCTAGTAAATCAATGCCGAGATACGGCCATTTCCGAAGATGCACAGTTTGAATTATTGGCGGTTCTTTGTGCGATTTGGATAAAGAAAATACAGGTGCCTTACGATACGGAGCTGCTCCAACAAATCAAAAATACGTTGGCCACTCTTGTCTCCTATTATGAACAACGACAAAACGGGGCACAAGCAGCTTTGTTACTCACAGATGCTTCTCAAATTGCTAATTTGACCGATAGTTTTGCCGAATCGTTGGGTTACATCAATCGAGCCATTGCGTTATTGCGCCAAGAAGATATTCCTGAACTGGTAGCCAATGCGCACTACCGAAAAGGGACACTGTTATACACATGGGCTCAAAATGGCAATCCACAATTTTTGAAACCTGCCATGGAAGCCTACCAAGAAGCACTCAAACTATTTACCCGCGACAATGCGCCTGAGGTGTTTGCCGAAATTCATCACCATTTGGGCGTGATTTATTCAGAAATTCCTGACGAAGTCAAGAAAAAAGGGATTTGGGCGGCTGTTTCGGTAAGTTCTTTCAAAGAAGCACTCCGCTATTTTACCCGCGAAACCAATCCGTACGAATACGCGCGCATCTGCAACAGTTACGCCAATGCCCTCACCAAATACCCCGAAGCTGCCCAAAGCGACAACCACGCTAAAGCGCTGTCGTTTTATCGGGAGGCGTTGGACGTACGGACGGCGGCAGACTACCCGCACGAACGGGCTTTGACCTTGCTCAATTTTTTAGAAATAGGCTGGTTTGTTCACCACGAAAACGAAGCAAGCGAAAAAGCGCTGTTGGGAGAAATGGAAAGCTACATTGCCGAACTACCCAAGTTGACTAGCGATGCGTCGTTGTTGATAGAAGTAGCGCAGCACCAAGAAAAATTGGAGAAATTAAGAACATTGGTTGGACTATAAAATCTTAATACCCCCACGCTTTTACCTAAATCAACGCTAGGAATGGCTTTAACCCTGACTTTTGAAGTCGAAAAAATAAGTCCTTCCAAGTTTTGAAAACTTGGAAGGGTCATACAAAACCGCTTGATAAATGCACGAAATATCATTGGTACGGAACATTTTCAGAACGTTGGAAGAAGAATTTCCCAACGACATGCAGCGCATTCGCGGGATTTATTTAAAAGCGGGACTTTTGTCTAATGTCCAGCCTATTTTGATGCAGAATGCGTTTCAGGCTGTTTTGGAAGACCAGCCCAAGTACAATAAAACCAGCTTACACGTCGAGGTTTTGTCCATTTTAATTCATTGCGACCTCTGTGGACAAACATCAGAAGTTGAACAATACCGCTTCGTGTGTAGTCATTGCGGGCGGCCAAGTCGAAACGTGATACAAGGAGAAGAATTACTCATCAGTAAAGTAGAATTTGACTAATTGCTATGCAAAAACCTAAATCAAACCAAGCTTCCGTCGGGTCGGTACAGTGCGAAAACACGACGCTTAACCTACTAAAAGTAAACGATTTTGTGGCCAAAGCCATCCGCGACCGACTGCCGAACATCTTGGTCATCAACGTTTGTTCGTCGCCTGGCAGTGGTAAAACCACCCTCATGCAAGAAACGGGCAAGCGGCTTAAAGGCAAGTTAAACATGGCCGTTTTGGTGGGTGACCCCGAAACCGAGCGCGATGCCATCCGTATGCGCGATGTGGGTATCAACGCCCTGCAAATTGTAACGGGCGGCATGTGCCACATTGAGGCGCAGATGATTTTCCAAGCCCTCGACCACATCGACCTCACGGGTACCGATGTGCTATTTATTGAAAACGTGGGCAATTTGGTTTGTCCAGCGGCTTTTGATTTGGGCGAAGACTACCGCGTAACGGTCTTGGCCTGCACCGAAGGCGACGACAAGCCCAAAAAATACCCTCGGATGTTTTTGACGAGCGAACTGCTCATCGTTTCCAAGTCTGACTTGTTGCCTTACGTTCCGTTTTCGGTGGAAGCGGTCACCAAAGACGCTCGCGACGTAAATCCTGACATCGAAGTACTTAGCATTTCGAGTTTGAAAGGCGACGGGATGGAAGCATGGTGCGATTGGTTGGTCGAACGGGTGCATGCAAAAAAAGAAAAAACCTCCGAAAAAGTAATGTAAAACAGTTATGTGGGTGGAAACTGCCGAAAATACAATCCAGCAAGTTGTTTCTCAAAAGTCAGTTTCTTTTGAAGAACAAACGTATGGTATTCGGCTCACGGGCATTGTGCAAGGGGTTGGGTTTCGGCCATTTGTTTATCAACTAGCCCATGAATGGGGGCTGACAGGGACAGTAAGCAACGGTCCCGAAGGCGTAAAAGTGGTTTTAACGACCGACCTAACTACGGCAAACCGTTTTTTAGAAACCCTTTTGGCCAATACCCCGCCCCAAGCTTTGGTAGAAAAATATGAGTTAGAGTCGCTCCCTTTTTGTTCCTTTCAAACGTTTAAAATCATTGAAAGTCAGGCTGGGAAACTTACCAATGGACTCAAACTTACCCCCGATTTTGCGATGTGTTCTTCCTGCCGAGCGGAACTACATGACCCACAAAACCGTCGTTTTCGGTATCCATTCATCACCTGCACCCAATGCGGTCCGCGCTATTCCATTCAGCGAGCAGTTCCCTACGACCGCGCCCAAACGACGATGCAGGTCTTTGAAATGTGTCCCGCTTGTTTGGACGAATACAACGACCCTAATCATCGTCGTTTTTACTCCCAAACCAATTCTTGTCCCACCTGCGGCATTCAATTGGGCTGGTACACGTGCCGACAAGCTACTGCGTATTCTTCCTCTTTTTTACACGATACCCATTGGATTTTAGACCGCGCCCATCGGGCCTTGAAAGCGGGAAAAATTGTTGCGGTGAAAGGAATTGGGGGGTATCTTTTGCTTTGTGATGCCACCCATGAAAGCGCAGTGGCAACCCTTCGCGAACGAAAACACCGACCCACTAAACCCTTTGCCGTCCTTTATCCAACGTTAGACGTTTTACAACGAGAAGCAACCGTCGGTGACCAAGAATCCGATGCTTTGTTGAGTTCAGTTGCGCCGATTGTGTTGGTTCGTCCACATAAAACCACTTCCATTGCTCCGTCAGTCAATCCTGGCCTTGCGCACTTGGGGGTTATGTTACCCTATGCTCCTTTGTTGGAATTACTGGCGCACGATTTTGGAAAACCATTGGTAGCAACGAGTGGAAATCGAAGTGGAAGTCCCATTATTTTCAAAGACGCTGACGCCTTGACCGAACTCAGTCAAGTCGCCGATTTTATCTTAACGCACAACCGAGAAATTGTACTTCCCCAAGACGACTCCGTCTTACGGTTTTCACCTTTTTATGCCAAACAAATTGTACTCCGTCGCAGTCGAGGGCTAACGGGAAGCGTAAACGCCACTGGTCTTACCTCAACTACGTCTATCCAACTTTCGTTTGGCGCTTCTCAAAAAAGTACATTTACGCTCCTTGCCGCAGACAACCTGCATACAAGTCAGTACCTTGGTGATTTGGAAGACTGGGAAACCCAAACGCATTTTAAACATACGCTCCAGCACCTTGTAAAGGTATTTGATGTAGAACCTAACCGTTTTTCAGCCGATGCCCACCAAGGTTATTTTTCTACCCAACTAGCGCACGAATGGGCAAAAGCGACGAAGTCAACCCTTCAAAAAATTCAACATCACGTTGCGCACTTTGCCGCTGTTTTGGCAGAGCACCGACTCCCCTCTTCTCCTGAACCCATCGCAGGAATTGTTTGGGATGGCACGGGATTAGGCTCCGACGGGCACAGCTGGGGCGGCGAGTTTTTTTTGTATTTTCCTAATCCTTCTCGTCCCTTGGGAGAAAACATCGAGCGAATAGCGTATTTTGAGTATTTCGACTCGTTGGCGGGGGATAAAATGGCAGTAGAACCTCGATTGTCGGCTTTTTCATTGCTTTTTCCTGAAAAAGAAGAACTAATCAACAACAAGTTTTCGGAGAAAGAACGTAGCTTTTACGCCAAACTTTTAGCCAAAAATACCCTAAAAACGTCCTCCGTTGGAAGACTATTTGACGCCGTCGCTAGTCTATTAATCGGCATTGACAAAACAAGCTACGAAGGAGAAGCCGCCCTCCAATTGGAGGAATTGGCCGAACGCTATTTTTTAAAACATAGACTTTTAGTCACGCAATACTATTCATTGAAAAATCTCAATTATCGGTTTATTCCTTCCAAAGAACTGCTAGAAGCAATAGCCGAAGATGTCCTCACGGGCGTTCCAGTAGATGAAATCGCGGCGAAATTTCATGTAACGCTCGTCAAAATTATAGAAAAATTTACCCAAGAAACAGGCGTCCAAAAAGTGGCTTTCAGCGGTGGTGTTTTCCAAAATGCGCTGTTGGTGGACCTTTGCATTGCGGTCTTGGGAGATACCCACGAGCTGTTTTTCCATCAACAATTTTCACCCAACGACGAATGTGTTTCGTTTGGACAGGCTGTGTTAACCCCTTAATTATCAACCCCTCTCAACCTTACTTTTATGTGTTTAGCAATTCCTGGTAAAATAAAATCCATAGAATTCCAGTACGACGGAACAGTACGCATGGCCAAAGTGCTCTTTGGTGGCATCACCAAAGAAGCCAGTTTGGAAATGGTGCCCGATGCCAAAGAAGGCGATTATGTGTTGGTACACGTGGGAGTGGCCATCAGCATCGTCGATGAAGAAGAGGCCCGAAAAACCTTCGCGTATTTGGAGGAAATCGGAGAAATTGATGAGCTGGTAGAATCTTCCCAATTAGACCGCCCTAACCCCCTCTAGTTCCCATGAAATACTTATCAGAATTTCGCGACCCCGAAGTAGTCGAACACTACCTCGAAGAACTGCACAAAGTAGCCACCCGCCCGTGGACAATTATGGAAATTTGCGGCGGTCAAACGCACAGTTTGGTCAAAAATGGCCTTTTAAACTTGCTGCCCAAACAAATCACCATGGTACACGGCCCAGGCTGCCCCGTGTGCGTGACTCCGCTAAACCTCATCGACAAGGCCGTTTACTTGGCCGAAGAAAAAGGAGTCATTTTATGTTCTTTTGGTGACATGATTCGCGTGCCAGGGTCGAGCCGTAGTTTGTTGGAAGCCAAAGCCAACGGTGCCGATGTTCGGATTTTATACTCACCCTTGGAAGCAGTCAAAATTGCCCAAGAACACCCTCACCGCCAGGTCGTTTTCTTTGCCGTAGGGTTTGAAACTACCGCTCCTGCCAATGCGCTTTCGGTGCTCCATGCGCGTCGGTTAGGGCTGACCAATTATTCCATTTTAGCTTCTCATGTACTTGTTCCTCCCGCTATGGAGGCCGTTATCAACGACGGTGAGGCTCAGATTCAGGGCTTTTTGGCGGCAGGGCACGTTTGTACCATTATGGGATTGGAGGAATACGAACCCATTGTTCAAAAATACCATATTCCAATGGTAGTCACGGGGTTTGAACCTGTGGATTTGTTGCAAGGAATCTTGATGACGGTCAAACAACTCGAAAATGGCGAGGCCAAACTCGAAAACCAATACAGTCGCGTGGTGAAAGCCAACGGCAACCCCGAAGCAAGAAAAGTCATCGAACAAGTGTTTGAGGTCTCAGACCGCGAATGGCGCGGCATCGGAAACATCCCACTCAGTGGTTGGGAAGTCAACGCATCGTTGGCGGAATTTGATGCCAATCGAAAGTTTTCTATTTCCATTGCCAAAGCCTCCGAATGCGCCGATTGTATTGCAGGACAAGTCCTGAAAGGTATCAAAAAACCGTTTGAATGCTCGCAATTTGGCAAAGGGTGCACGCCCATCACGCCGCTGGGTGCCCCCATGGTATCGTCGGAAGGAGCCTGCGCTGCCTATTACCACTTTGCCGAAGCCGATGTCGTATAATTTTTGACTCATCACGTTTACAAATAAATGATAACACTTGATTGCCCCATGCCCCAACTTGACTTCGACGTCATTACGCTCGGTCACGGTAGCGGCGGGATACTGACCAACCAATTACTCGAATCAGGCGTATTTGATTTGCTCAAAAACCCGTTGCTCGACGAACACCACGACGGTGCCATGTTTGAGTGGTCGGGGAGAACGGCATTTTCTACCGATAGCTACGTCATCTCGCCCATTTTTTTTCCTGGAGGAAACATCGGCGAACTGGCCGTTAACGGAACAGTCAACGATTTGGCCATGTGCGGCGCGGTGCCCAAATACCTTTCGTTGAGCTTCATCTTAGAAGAAGGGCTTACGATGAAAGAGTTTTGGGAACTACTGGTCTCCATTCGTCGAGCTGCCGAAAAGGCAGGCGTAAGCATCGTGACGGGCGACACCAAAGTGGTAGAACGGGGCAAAGGAGATAAAATTTTCATCAATACCTCTGGCTTGGGTAACATCCACCCGCAAGCCCACATTTCTACTAAAAATGTACGGGCAGGTGATAAAATCATCGTAAGCGGGTCGATTGCCACGCACGGCATCGCCATCATGTCGGTGCGGGAAGGATTGGAGTTTGAAACAACCCTTACCAGCGATTCCGCCCCGTTGAACCATACTGTGAAAGCATTATTGGACGAATTTGGCGCGGATATTCACTTGCTTAAAGACCCGACGCGCGGTGGCGTAGCATCTGTCCTTAACGAAGTAGCCCGCGATTCTCGCTTGGGCGTCAATCTTTTTCAGCAGCCGATACCCGTCCTCGAAGAGGTACGCGGCGCTTGTGAATTGCTTGGCCTTGACCCACTTTACGTGGCTAATGAAGGGGTTTTTATGGCTTTTGTTCCTGCTGAAAAAGCCGAAGAAATTGTGCAAAAACTTCGGACGTTGGAATATGGCCAAGATGCTGCCATCATTGGTGAAGTAACCACCGAACACCCCAAACAAGTAGTGCTTCACAGCCGAATTGGGGGAAAACGGGTGGTAAATATGTTGGTGGGAGAACAACTTCCCCGCATTTGTTAACCTTTAAACCTTTCTCCAACCCTCATTCCAAACCTTATAGGTTTTTAAAACCTATAAGGTTTCTAACGATAAGGTTTCTAACGAAAATGAACTTAAACATAGACATCACCGACGCCCCACTTTCCCCACTTTCCACTTCCAGTGCTCGCACTACTTATGCGGCATCGTTGGCAGGGAAAGCGCCGATGGTCGAAAAAGTAACCATTTTTCGGGGAGATGAAGGGAATCCTTTATTAGCGCCACGCGGTGTGTGGGCCGTTGGAAACCGTCTGTTGGTGGCAGATACGGGTCAAAATCGGCTATTTTGTTGGAACCAATTGCCAGAGACAGAATTTGCAGTCCCCGACCTTGTGTTAGGCCAACTCGAAACGTCGCATACGGGACGAAACGCGGGTAGTAAAGTCCATGCAGGCTCGTTGCAGTACCCTTCGGGGATTTGGTCAGACGGGCAACGATTGGTCGTTGCCGACGCGTGGAATCACCGAGTACTCATTTGGAATAGCTTCCCTACTCAAAATGGGCAGGACGCCGATGTAGTTATCGGGCAACCCGACTTTGAAAGCAACTTACCGAACCTTCGAGGCGTTGGAGCTACGCCTTCGGCTCAGTCGCTGTATTGGCCATACGGTGTTTTTTCGGACGGCCAACGGCTATGGATTTGCGATACGGGCAATCGTCGGGTTTTGTTTTATGAGGCATTTCCCACCCAAAATTTCACTGCCGCCGACGCCGTCATTGGAAAACCAGATTTTACAGAACGCGACTACGAAAACCACGAACCAATTTGGCCCTATTCCGTCCGAGTAAATGCCGAAGGAGTACTGTCGATTGCCGATACGCAATATTACCGAAACCTCATTTGGCACCGTTGGCAAGACGCCTTTACCCAGCCCGCTGACGTCATCATCGGCCAGCCCGATTTTGACGCAAATGGAATGAATCAATTCAGTTTGTTTCCCCAACAAAACTCCATGAGCTGGACCTACGACGCCTTTTTTCACCAAAATGGGTTATTTGTTGCCGATACGGGAAATAGCCGTTTGCTTTGGTTTGACCGCATTCCTACCGAAAACAACGCCTTGGCCGACAACCTCATTGGCCACGATAATTTTAGAACTGGCAGCGAAAATAGCAATACCCGCTTTGGCACCGACAAGCAATTGTACTGGCCATTTTCGCTTTGTGCCGTAGAGCGTTGTTTGGTGGTAGCCGATACGGGCAATCACCGCGTGCTTTTGTATCAAATCACCAATCCTTAACCAGTCACTTACATGGAACTCGCCCCTTTGTTTTTCGCCGTTATCGTCGGGTTTTCTCATTGTTTTGAAGCCGACCACCTGGTGGCGGTCAGTAGCATTGTCACCCGCAGAGACTCCACCTCAGCCGCGCTCAAAGACGGGGCGTTTTGGGGTCTTGGTCATACGTCCACGATACTACTGGTGGCATTGGTGTATATGCTTGGCAAATTTGTACTTTCCGAAGCCATTTTCCAATACTTTGAAGCAGGGGTAGGTCTGATGCTCATCGTGTTAGGCATTCACCGAATTATAAAATTAAAATCCGAACTCCATCACCCTCACCTCCACGAACCTGCTTATGGATTGGCCTACGGTGTGGGGCTTATGCACGGCTTGGCAGGAAGTGGCGGGCTGTTGATTTCAGTACTAACTCAAATCAAAGAACCAAGTCATGCTTTTCTGTACTTGTTGTTGTTTGGCCTCGGTTCTGTCGCAGGCATGATGGTAGCGGCGGGGGCTTTTAGTCTGCCTTTTTCGAGTAAATTGTTCCAAAATCGCCACCTCTTGCGTGGGTTAACACTGGTTTCAGCCGCTTTGTGTGTGGGTTTAGGGGTAAAAATTGTTTTGGAGAATGTTTTCTAAAAAGGATTAAATAGTCGGGTTGTGAGCAGCCCTTCTCACAATTAACGGTCGGGTTGTGAGCAACCCTCCCCACAAGAACAACCCTCCTCACTAATATGAATTACAACGAAGCTGATTTTGTCCAATACGCCCTCCAGCAAATGGAGATTCCGATACTTCACCGTAACGGCAACTACTTTGACCTCGCAGGCGGCTTTTCGTTGGAAGTCGAAAGCCGAGATTTGTACCGCCTTTCGTTTGAGCAATGGGTCATTTCTCCCTTCGACGACATCGGGACGCTCTGTCAGTTTATTAAAACTAACCTCACACCCCGCACGAATGAATAAATACGAAGTTTTTGTGATAGCCATGGCCGAAAGTGAGTCGCAACGTGGTCATTATGTTTTAATTTTGGAAGAGCCCATTTCTAAACGACGTATTCCAATTATTGTTGGGACAAATGAAGCGCAAGCCATCGCCATACATTTAGAGGGACTTCAACCTTCGCGCCCCCTTACCCACGATTTATGCCAAACCATCATCCAACAGTTAGGTGCTAAAGCCAAGGAGGTCTGTATTTACCAAATTCAACACGATATTTTTTATGCCAAACTGCTACTACAAGGCCCAAAGGAGCTACTAGAAATCGAAAGCCGTCCTTCAGACGCCATTGCCTTAGCAGTACGGATGCACTGTCCGTTGTACGTAAGTGATCAGGTCTTGGAAGAAGCAGGGTATTTGTTGGATGAAAAAGGCCGTGAGAAAAAATCGTATGCCGAATATACGTTGGAAGAACTGGAAGAATTGTTGTCAAAAGTAATTGCCAAAGAAGATTACGAAAGTGCCGCCCGCTTGCGCAGTGCCATCGAAAAGCGCAAACAAAGTTGAGAATTTTTCCCAAATTGCGGCACTATCATCTAAACCTGGTTTACCTATGCTCCCATCTATTACTTTAAATAACGGCATTCAAATGCCCCAATTAGGACTCGGCGTGTATGACCCTCAACCTGGCCACGATATTCGGCAAGCGGTTTTGTGGGCGTTAGAGCTTGGGTATCGGCTCATTGATACGGCCGCAGCCTATCACAACGAAATGGAAGTAGGACAAGCCATCCGCGACAGCGGTTTAGCGCGCGAAGATATTTTCTTGACCACCAAAGTTTGGAACGACGACCAAGGTTATGACAATACCCTCAAAGCATTTGAAGAAAGCCTCCGTAAGCTCAACACCGATTACGTTGATTTGTACCTGATTCACTGGCCCGTACGCGAACATCGAATCCAAACGTGGAAAGCCCTTGAAAAAATTTATACCGAGGGCAAGGCCCGTGCCATTGGGGTTTCCAATTATTATGCCCCTCATTTTGAAGAGCTTTGGCCGCACACATCTATCGTTCCAGCCGTTAATCAAATTGAGCTAAGTCCGTATTGTCACTTGCCCGAAGAATTGAACTACTGTCGCCAACGAGGTATTCAAATTGAAGGGTATGCGCCTTTGGTTCGAGGGCTAAAATCCGATGACCCGCGACTCATCAGCATCGCTGAAAAATACAACAAAAGTACGTTTCAGGTGCTTATCCGTTGGACACTTCAGCAAGGAGCCATCACGATTCCAAAATCGGTTTCAAAACACCGTATCGCGGCCAATATAGACGTTTTTGACTTTGAATTGTCGGCCGAAGATGTTGCAGAAATGAATACATGGCACGACGATACCCGCATTGCCTGGAACCCTATGGAGTTTTTGTAAGGAATGAAAAACAAAGCCTCTATTACCTCTCCACACGACAAGCTTGTCAAAGAACTTTTCTCTGACCGTCAGCTTGCGCGTGCTTTTTTGGAAGAAATGCTTCCTAGTGATGTAGTATCTTTATTAAATTTAGAATCGCTTCAGCACCAAAACAATTCGTATTTATCTCCACCTATGGAGGAAATATTTTCAGATGTGGTCGTTGAAGTCAACCTAAAAAATAGCGACGATTCACTACAAATATCCCTCTTGATTGAACATAAATCATACAAAGATCCTCGCGTGGGTTTTCAGCTTATGCGTTATTTGGCAGAAGGATACTGGCAGCAGTTAAAAAATAAACAACCCCTCCGCCCCATAGTCCCCCTCTTGTTCTATCATGGAAAGCAGCGCTGGCGTTTAAAACAAATGGAGGACTTTTTCCCCAATTACCCTCCAATTTTCCAGCGGTATATTCCTTCGTTTGGGATAGAATTTGTCAGCTTAATTCAAATGCAAGACGAGCGTCTGGAGCAATTGAGAGACGGAGTACTGAGTGCAACTCTTGGGTTATTACGCTACTCTCATGACTGGCCAACACTGCTTAAACGATTACCAAGAATCATGGAGTCTTTAAGTTCCTCCCAAGGAACTGGCTTTGTTATGAGTTTGTTTGTATATTTGTTTAGTGTGACCGAACTGACGGTAGAACAGTTAAAAGAAAATTTACCTGAAGATATAAAAACGACTTTTATGAGCACCTACGATAGAATCATGGCAGAAGGTATTGAGAAAGGTATCGAGAAAGGCATTGAAAAGGGTATCGAGAAAGGTATCGAAAAGACGATATTGAATGCTTTTGACAACGGAATTGCCTTAGAGACGATTCGTGTTATTACGGGTGAAAGTACCGAAAAAATCAAGGAAGTCCTACAACGAAATAACCGCCTAGCCTAAGGTGCGTTTCATGGCCTCTACTACTCGTTGAAGGTCTTCTTCTGTCAAATTTGACCCCGACGGAAGGCATAAACCGTCGTCGAAAAGGGTTTGTGCTATCTGTCCACCGTAGTAAGGCGTATCTTCAAACACGGGTTGGAGGTGCATGGGTTTCCACAAAGGCCGCGCTTCAATGCTCTCTGCCGCCAAAGCCATTCGTAGGACTTCGCGCGTCACGCCGCTCGTTTTTGTCACATCCACCCGAATACAGCTCAACCAGCGATTCGCATAGCTCCCTTCTCTTTCAGGCTGAAACGCAATACGGTCATCCCCTTCAAAGGCTTGTTGGTACCATGCAAAATTTGCCCGCCGCTGGCTTACGCGCTCGTCGATAACCTGCATTTGGCCACGGCCAATTCCCGCACAAATGTTGCTCATTCGGTAATTATAACCAATCTGTGAATGTTGATAATGAGGTGCATTGTCGCGGGCTTGAGTAGCCAAAAAACGAGACTGTTGTATCAATTTTTCATCATCAGAAAGCAACGCCCCACCACCCGAGGTGGTGATGATTTTATTTCCATTAAAAGACAAAATATTCAGTTTTCCAAAACTCCCCAGTTTACGACCCTGCCAACTCGCCCCCAATCCCTCAGCGGCATCTTCGATAAGGGGCACTTCGTAATGTGCACACACGTCTATGATTTCGTCGATTTTGGCGGGCATACCGTACAAATGCACCACAATCACTGCTTTTACATTTTTTCCTTTGGCTCGTTCGCCCTTGATTGCTTCTTCTAACGCCTCAGGACAGATATTCCACGTTTCCCATTCTGAATCCACAAATACGGGAGTAGCTCCTTGATACACAATAGGATTGGCAGACGCAGCAAAGGTAAACGACTGACAAATAACGACATCTCCCTGCCCAACTCCCAGCATCACCAACGCTAAATGCAACGCCGCCGTCCCCGACGACAACGCCGCCGCATGGCCTACGCCTACATAACGGCTCAGGTCTTGTTCAAACCCATCGACATTAGGCCCCAGTGGTGCTACCCAATTGGTTTCAAATGCTTCTTGTACGTACTTTTGTTCGTGGCCGCTCATGTGCGGCGAGGAAAGCCAAATTTTATTCATTATTCCGTAGAAATCTTGCCGAAAGTTCCACATCTTTCGGCAAGTTCGCAAATTAAACCCGATTCCATGTACGTTCTGACCAATTGCACCATTTACACGGGCGAAACTGTCCTTACCCACCATGCCGTGGTCGTTGACGGAAACCGCATCGACCGCGTAGTACCTACCGATTTGATTCCAAACGACTTACCCGTTTACGACCTCCAAGGCCATGACCTGACTGCAGGCTTTATTGACATTCAATTATACGGCGGACAAAAAGGCTTTTTGGTACGGGATTTATCGACCGAATCGCTGGATGACATGGTCAATACCCACCAGCAAGACGGAACAGCGGCCATTATTCCCACCTTGTATTCTACGTCAAGGGAACGAATTTTAAAGGCCATTGAAGTGACCAAAGCCTATATTGCGTCGGGAAAAACGGGGGTGTTGGGGCTACATATTGAAGGGCCGTTTATCAATCCTGAAAAAAGAGGGGCACATAGCGCCGCGCAAGTACGGATTCCCACCGAAACAGAACTAGAAGAGATCATTGAGCAAAGCCAAGGCATGCTTACCCTGATGACGATTGCGCCCGAAGTATGGCCGCCTCAGCTTCTTGCTCGCCTCCAAAACAGCCACATCCAACTCTCGATGGGGCATACCAACGCGACCTACCAACAAGCCAAGGCTTTTTTTTCCTCGGGAATTTCGATGGCGACGCACCTTTACAATGCTATGCGCCCCTTTGAAAGCCGCGAACCTGGCGTAGTTTCGGCGATTTGGGACACGCCAACGGTACACGCCAGCATCATTGCCGACGGTCACCACTGCGACGCCGCCACCATTCGTATCGCCAAGCAGCTCATGGGCGACCGCCTTTTTTTGATTTCGGACGCTACTTTGGCAAAAATTGAGCCTCAACGCTTCGTTTTTGAAGACTTTACCGCTAACTACGACGGTCATCGCCTGCTCAACGACGATGGCAAATTGGCGGGTTCGGCCATCACGCTGCTCGATGCCGTTCGTTTTTGTGTCCAAACGGTGGGGCTTCCCAAAGAAGAAGTTTTTCGGATGGCCTCCACTTACCCTGCACAAGTGGTGGGTGTTGGTGAGCGTTTTGGAAGAATCAAAGCAGGTTACACTGCCACTTTTGCCGTTCTCGACGACCAGCAACGCCTCGTTTCTTTTTACCCACCTCGCTAATAAAACTTAAAATCTCTCCCCAAAAAACCACTACAATGAAACCAGAAAAACTAGCCGCACTTACCGACGAACAACTGCTCAAGCAAAAAAAAATAATCAAAAATACCCATAATATTATCCTAGCTACGGGAGTCGTAGCCATGCTTCTCGCCTTTATAATGTTTGGTTATCACATTGGGAAAGACGCAGCTACAGGTGGCCAAAGTACTTTTTATTATAAGCCTCTACTTCCTTTTGTCTTCATTTTTATCATTGGCAATGTGGTCGTTTTGTCAGAAAAAAAATCCATTGACGACGAAATCAAGAAACGGAAGTTGGGGTAAACATTAGGATAGTTCAATAGAATCCCCAGATGAAGAACCTAGTCTTGGGATTCTATTGCCAATTTAGTAGATTTGACGTTTGCCTAGCGGCCCCAAAACCTAAACCATAGAATTTCAAGCACATGAGTCACCATTGCTTAAATTGCCACCAAACGTTAGAAAGTAATTTTTGCCCAAATTGCGGACAGAATGCAAAAACCCACCGTTTTTCGCTTGAACATTTCGTCTTACACGACCTTGTTCATGGAGTCTTTCACCTTGATAAAGGTTTTTTCTACACCCTCAAAGAGCTCTTTCTTCGCCCTGGGCACAGCATTAGAGCGTATGTGCAAGGCAAAAGGGTAAAGCACTTCAACTATTTTACCTTCATCATTTTAATCATTACGATTGGGCACTTGGTAGGTACTATGTCTAAAATCAATTTAATAGATACAACCAATTACTTCTCAGACGACCAGCGGTTATTAACAAAATTTGGAGAACTAATGCAGGCATATCCCAAGCTATTTACCCTCGCTAGAATCCCTGTTTTGGCCGTATTTAGCCTACTTTTTTTCAGAAAAAGTCAACAAAATTTTACCGAGCATTTGGTTCTTAACATCTACAAAGTCAGCGGCGAATTGTGTATCGCTATCGTTTTTACCCTCCTCGCAGCTCTCTTCAAAAATAGTATCCCTTATGCCTATTTTTTTGACGGGGTGGCTCTTTTTATGTTGATTTACTCAGTATGGTTTTACTACCAGTATTTTTCCACCTTTGGCTACTCCAAAATGGGTTTATTCCTTCGTAGCCTACTTACCGCCATCATTATAACTGTGGCCGTTTCAAGTATTACAGCCTTTGCGATTGGCATCAACGACGGATTCAACGACGCACACTGATGCCCTTTCATAATTATTCATCTACCCCTCCATCCACGCTTTAAAGTGCGGGGCTTTTTCGCGGCTTACCAGGATGTCGTGCGAGGGCTCGGGCTGGAGTTCGAGTTTGAGCTTACCGTTAAAATAGGTATGAATCTTCTGCACGGCTGCCAACGAAGCAATGTACTGCCGATTCAGGCGAAAAAATAAGGTAGGATTGAGCAACCGTTCTAATTCTTCAAGGGTATAATCGACCAAAAACTGTCGGTTGTCGCTTCGGACTAAGCACACCATTTCATTGGTGGTATAAAAATAAGCGATTTCCTCTTGAGGAATGGGCAACAGTTGGTCGTTGTAAGGCACCAAAAAGCGAGTCTTGTGCTTTCGCCCCACGGCAGGCATTGAATCTAGCAGCGATTGGATTTTTAGGGTGTAGTCATTGGCCGAAAAACCCCGTTGGCTTTCTTTAAACTTCGTAATCGCCGCTTCCAATTCTTGCGGTTTGATGGGCTTCAACAAATAGTCTATACTCTTGACTTTGAAGGCTTTGATGGCATATTCATCGTAGGAAGTCGTAAAAATAATGGGGCTAGGAATCGCCATTGATTCAAAAATAGCAAAACTGAGTCCGTCGGAAAGCTGGATGTCCGAGAAGATTAAATCGGGTGCAGGATGCGTTGAAAACCAACGCTTTGAGCTTTCTATACTATCCAAAACCGCCACAATTTCGATTTCTTCATCAATTTTTTTTATCAGCTTCTCAAGGCGTTCGGCGGCGGGATATTCGTCTTCAATCAGGATGGCTTTCATGAATTTAGGCTTCTAACAAAGGCAGTTTTACTTTAAATGACCACTCATTTCGCAGGACTTCAACTTGCTGTTCGGTGAGCAATCGATACCGATTGATGATGTTTTGAAGACCCACTTTGGTCGATTTCTCAAAGGTCATTTTTTCTTGTAGGTTGTTCTCCACCGTCAAAAACCCATCTTCTTGTACAATCCTGATTTTCAACGGCTTTTCTTTGGAAACTACGTTGTGTTTAATCGCATTCTCAATCAACATTTGAATACTCAACGGCGCTACGTGCAACTGATTTGTATCGGTCAAAAGTTCAGTCTCAACCTGCAAATTCTCCCGAAAACGAATTTTATTGAGGTAAATGTACGCGTCCAAAAACTGCATTTCCTCCTCCAACGTCACGGTATTTTTTTCCCGACTCACCAACACGTACCGATACACGTCCGACAGCTTATCGAGGTAGTTTTGGGCGGGGCTATTTTCATCGTCGATGAGCGAAGCCAACGTATTCAGGCTATTGAACAAAAAATGGGGGTCTAATTGGTTTTTGAGCGCATCTAATTGCGACTGCACATTTTCGCGAGCCAAGGCTTCGGTCTTTTGCACGTGCGATTTCCACGACTGAAAAAAGAACGCGCTTTCGTACATCAACGTCACGATAATGGTCGGAATGAGGCTGATTTTAAAGCCAATCAACACCTCATTGATACGGTCGAAATTGGAGATTTGGGAACAAAAAAAGTAATCAATAAAAGCACTTACTACCAAGGTATATGTCAAACCCACGATGGTTTGCCTAATCAACCGACGAGCAGTTTGGCGATAATGCGGAAACTTCTTCCTCAGGTAAATAAAAATGGCACGGTTTCCCTCCCAAATCAACAACGTGTTCATAAAACACGAGCTTACCCAATAAAAAATATCTTTGGTGTTTCCACTCGTAAAGACTTCTTTGTGCATCACGATTGGAAGCAAAATACTTAAAAGTGGAATACCAATTAGCCGTGCTTTGCGGTCGTTGATATAGGGAGGTTCCATGCGAAATTTCCTCATTTTTTATCAAAGATAGAGAATATTTACACCTGTTGGTTCTTCAAAAAACACCTCCAATGACGTGCTCGGCTCACCAAGTTCTTTCCAAAGTGCTTGACCGTGAAAATCTTCGGTGGTCCCTTCATAAAAGGCAAATAAGTCGGCCAGGCTTTTCATGGTAGGCGAGAAAAAACCAATCATTTTAACCATCCAAAGAGGCAAAACTTGCAGTTTAAGGGAAGGTTTTTGGGCTTTTAGCCGTTGATAAACGGCTTCGTAGTCCATTTTTTCGCGTCCTTGTACTACGTAGTGTTGGTAATAAGCCGTTGGGTTTCCTACCGCTTTGGCAACCCATTGGGCATAATCCGTGGAATTGGTCCAGTAAAACTCTACGGGTTTTCCCACCCACTGCAAGGTGTCTTTTTTGATGGCCCATTCGATGCTGTCCAAAAACCACGTTGGGTGAAAAATCGTAAACGCAATACCCGATTCTTCAATGAAACGATG
This sequence comes from Runella defluvii, assembly GCF_014195535.1. Taxonomy (GTDB): domain Bacteria; phylum Bacteroidota; class Bacteroidia; order Cytophagales; family Spirosomataceae; genus Runella; species Runella defluvii. Next base: position 117,811 of record NZ_JACIBY010000017.1, read on the forward strand.
CCCTTCGCGGCGGGTTTGATTTTGGTAAAACTCCTTAGGCTGACGAATCGACGGGTGAGCACCTAACGCGCCAATTTTCAAAATTTGCTGAACACCTACCGCTTGGCAGGCTTCCACGATGTTTTTGACCCCTTCTCGCTCCAAGAAGAACGAACTTTTCGCGCCATTTTCCTCGGCACTTAGATTGATGTAAACGTACGTACTGCCTTTCAACGCGCGGGTCAAACTTGGTACATTTTGTACGTCGGCTACGGCAAATGTCACTTCTTTTGGGAGCGATTGTTTGGCTTTTTCAAGATTACGCACCACTGCCCGTACTTGATAGCCGTACGCCAAAAGTGCCTTCACTACGGGAATGGCCAAACGCCCCGTAGCGCCTATGACTGAAATAATGGTTGATGAATTCATGCTTTGGAAATTTAACAAATTAAAAGGTTAGACGATAAAACGGAATGGGCAAAAATCCTTGTTGGTAGGCCGTCCCGATTTTATTTACGCGTGGGTTGTAAGCTTGTTGAAAAATATTCTGGTGATTCGTAATATTTTGTAAATCAATAGCTAACTCGTGTGTACTGCGACGACGGTTGAGTTTATAACCAATCTTGAGGTCGGTGCGAAAGTAGCCACTTTGTTGCTGTGTAAATGCCCGAGATTCGTCATAAATAGTGGTATTCGCTTCGGCCGATGCCTCCAAATTGATGGGGCGAATGTATTTCCCACCTGCCGACGTAAGTTTCCAATTGATGCTCAACACGCCCCGATTGCCCAGCGGAATGTCTTTGCCCGCCAGCACATTCAGCACGTAGCGGTTGTTGAAAGGCGTATTGCGTTCGACACCGTCGCTACCTTTGTATTTTGAATCAAACAACGAACCCGTTACCAAAAAATAGTAATTATTGGAAAAGTACTTTTCGAGGGTCATTTCAAGGCCATAGTTCCGCCCTGTCCCTTTGTTTACGAGGTTACCTACGTTGGTTGGTGCAAAATCAACCCCTTCAATGAGCACCGAATAATAGCCCAAACTCGGCTGAATCGGAACGTTAAACAACGACTGATAATAGGCTTCCAACTTCAAGCGTAGATTTTCGCCGAGACTTCGCTCATATCCCAAAACAAAATGATGGCTTTTGGTAAACCCTAAGTCTTTGTTTGTCAATGAGTAGCTTCCATTGGTATTTTGGGTTTGGTAAAAATACAGCAACAACGGCTGTAAATTACTGTGCAATCCATAGGCGAGGTTGAACGTACTGCGGTCGGTTGCTTGGTAAGCCAACCCAACGCGTGGCTCCAACGCCGCCGAATTGTTGAGTTGATAATGCAAGCCCGTCAGCCCCGCATTGAGGGTCAAGTTTTGGCTAAAACGGTGTTTCCACTGCACATACGCCTGGGTAAGCATGGTTTCGCCGTCGGTATTACGGAGCATAACGGCGTTGGGATACAGGTTAGAATTCAGCAATTTAAAGCGACTCAAGTCCACAATTACCCCTGCCGAAAGTTTGTCTTTGGCACTGATTTTATGATTAACGCTGGCATTGAGGGATAGTTTTTCGTTGGTAAACTCAGCCTGTTGTGCCAAAATCTCTTCCGATATTACCTTTGTTTCTTGTTTATAAATTACGGTATCTCCTTTGAAATTTTGGTAACTTCTCGATGCCGAGAGCGTCACTTTTCCAAAGGTTTTGTCCGTAAAACGGTGCTCGTACGACAGCGCCGCAATGCCCGTTTCAAAACGGACGCGGGTGTTGGTATTTTCGTCACCGTACGCATCTCCTTTCTCCGTGTCCACGTCTTTTCCCAAAAATGTAATGTTACTTTTTCCCGCCAGCGTCCAAAACGACAATTGCCCTTTTTTACCTACTGGAACGTCCGTTTTAAAAGTAAAATCCTGATAATAAGGCGTTCCTGCAATATCAAAACCCAAATTAGACATAATACCAAACAACGAATAGCGATAATTAAGCAAATACGACGCCTTCGATTTTTTGCTGTAAGGCCCTTCGGCACCCACCTCAACCCCGTTGAAACCTACTTGGGTCAGAAACTCATGCTTTTCGTCGTTGCCTTTTCGTAAGCGCAAATCAAAAACCGACCCAAGGGCATTGGCATATTCGGCAGGAAACGCCCCCGACATAAAATCAGATTTAGCCAACAGGTTGGTATTCAGCATTGAGACAGGCCCACCCGACGTACCCAACGAGCTAAAGTGGTTGGGATTGGGGATGTTGACACCATCCAAACGCCACAGCAAAGAGGCAGGCGAATTTCCACGAACCACGATGTCATTTCTAGCATCGTTGGCACCACTGACACCCGCAAAATTGGCCGCCATCCGCGACGGGTCGCCCAAGCTTCCTGCGTATTTGAGGGTTTCGGAAGGAGCAAACGGTCGCGCACTTACGGTTGACATTTCGTTGTTGGCCACTTTATTGTCCTCGCTTCGTTTGTACTTGACGGTCACTTCGTTGAGGTTTTTGAAGCTTTCGGTCATCGACAAGTCCAATACCACCTCTTTACCCGCATTCACAATCACGTCTTTGGCAAAAATGTCTTCGTAGCCTAGGTACGTCACCCGCAGCGATGCCCTACCGACATTCACTTTTAGCAAACGAAAATTTCCATCCGCGTCGGTGGTGGTTCCGTTGAGCGGATTACTGCCCACTACCACCACCGTAGCCCCTACTACGGGCGCTTTAGAAGCCGCATCCGTAATCTTACCACGGACGGTTTGGGTAGATTGGGCAAAAGAATAATATCCCAAAAATAGGAGGAAGAAAAACATTGTTTTCATGGCTTTTTTGTTGTTGGTTTTCGGTTCAAAATTCTCCGAAAACCAACACTTCCAAAACCCAACAGCAGGTGAAGTGGCAAAATCAATGGGTGAAATTCACACAACCACGGGTGAAACGCGCAGCAATACCGCTTTTTTGTCTATTTTTGTCCTCTAACCCATTCCAACTTTCTGTCTTTACGACTCCATGTATTCTATGAAGCGAAAACGCTCCGAGGCACACAAATTGGTATATAGACTCATTCTCAAATCATTGGTGTTTTGTCTTTGGGGAATAGTGGCAGGAGGGATACAAACGTCCCAAGCCCAAAACAAAATCGACACTTACTTGTCTTTCCAGGGACAGGCGCGCATGGACAGCCTTTTGTTACTACAACATTTAGTTTGGTACAACATCGACAGTACCACTGCCTTTGCCCAAATTGATATTATAAAAAAGCATGGTCTTCAGTCCAACGATCAGTTGTTGGCTATTTATGCCGATTTTCTAAAAACCTATTACTTATTGGGAGGTAAGCAAAAGAACCTCGAAGCCGCTTATGCTCGTTTTCAGAATGTATCAAAAAAGTTAAAAAAATTACCTGAAAGCGCACTAAAAACAGCTCTTATGGCTGAGGTGGAACATAGCATGGGCGTGACATTGTACTTGACCCACGACTCTACCAGCAAATGTATCAACCATTTATTAGCCGCTGATTTGGCCTTTCGGAAAATCGGCTACGAGCATTTTACTTTTGCAGGATACCGTTTTACGTATTTGGCCTTGTATTATTTAAAGCGAGCTTCGGACCCAGAAACCGCCTTAAAGTACTTAAAAGAAGGCGAGACTTACATTCAGAACGACCCCGTTGATTTTCACCGCATTCAGTTGTACCGCAACATTGCGTTGTGTTTGGTAGAAAAAAAACAGTACAAAGAGGCCATCCGCTACAATCAATTAGGTATTGCACAGGTGCGTACTCGTAAAGACAGCCTGCGAATTGGCGCTTTAAACGGTAATATTGGTGAAATCATTTTAGTCCACTTTCCAAACCCCAAAGAAGCCGAGCCTTACTTTAAAAAAGAGTTGTGGTATCGGCTCCGTTTCAAACCCGACGGTTATGGAGACATTTCCAAATTGTACAGTAATTTATGCCAAGTGGCTGGCCATAAACGAAGTCCAGAAGAAGTGGCTCACTATTATAATCAAGCCATAAAAATAGCCGAGCTCAACACCGACAAGACCGCATGGTACCCCACGCTCAGCGATATTTATCGGAGTAGGATGATTGCCGACACCCTGCTTGGCGATTATAAAAGTGCACTAAAGCACGAATTTTTGTTTCAGGATGCACAAAGTAAAATCAAAAAAGAAGACCTAAGCAAGTCAGCGATTGAAGCTTCGGTGCGGTTTGACTCAGAAAAACTAAAACTGCAAGCCGAACTCGCTAATCAACAAACCCAAAACTCGCGATTTTGGGTTGCGTTTGTTTCTTTGTTATTACTTGTGACGTTGTTGGTGGGGTATTTTATCTATTATCGCTTGCAAACTCGAAGGGAAGAATTGGCCCGCCAATTGCTGTTTGAGCAAAAAGAAGCGGAACGTTTGGCGGAATTAGACACCCTAAAAACCCGATTTTTCACCAACATATCCCACGAGTTTCGTACGCCATTGACGTTGCTTTTATCTCCCCTGCAAGATTTACAAAAGGAGTTTCCTGGGCGTACTATTTTCCAAATGATGCAGCGAAATGCCGAACGATTACTGTCATTGATTAGTCAGTTGTTGGATTTAAGCAAATTAGAAGCGGGAAAAATGGAGGTTCAATTGCAAGAAGGCGATTTGTCCCAATTTTTACAGTACATATTTTCTTCGTTTGAATCTCTAGGACAAGACAAAAATATTTTATTCCAATACCAACAAAGTCGAGAACATCAATTTGCTTATTTTGATGCGGACAAAATTGAAAAAATTACGACCAATTTACTTTCTAACGCTTTTAAATTTACGCCAGAAAATGGACGTGTTCAGATACGAGCTGATTATACTGACACTTCATTATTGATAGAAGTAAAAGATTATGGCATTGGGATAGACAAAGAACGTTTACCCAAAATATTTGAACGTTTTTACCAAATTGACGACAGTACACAACGTCATTATGAAGGAACAGGTGTGGGTTTAGCGTTGGTAAAAGAGCTGGTAGAAGTATTGGGTGGAACAATCAGCGTAGCAAGTGAACTAGGACGTGGAACTACCTTTACTATTAGCCTACCTACTGAATTTTTAGATAAAAAACCCGAAAACGGACCAAACACTTTACATTTCAACAATACTGCTAAAGTTTCTGACAATGTTTTAGAAAATAAAGCGGCGAATGAAGAAGAGTATCCCGTGTTACTTATTGTAGAAGATAACGCAGATTTGCGCGCGTACATTCGGAGTCAGTTTGAATCAACTTTCTTTATTATTGAGGCCAAAGATGGGAAAGATGGATTAGAAAAAGCATTGGAGACTATTCCAGATTTGGCCATTTGCGACCTGATGATGCCCCATTTGGATGGGTTTGAATTTTGCAAACAGCTCAAAACCGACATGCGAACAAGCCACATTCCAGTCGTGATGCTGACTGCAAAAGCCGCCATGGAAGACCGTTTAGTAGGTCTTGAGTTAGGCGCCGACGATTATCTTTCTAAGCCATTCAATACCGATGAATTGCAAATTCGGGTTCGTAATTTGATAAAAATCCGTGAAAACATTCACCAAAAATACAACGCGCCAAAACTCTTGACAACGGAAGTTGAGCCAGCAATTCAACCCCAAACTCATGACAAAGAATTTTTAGAAAAAATCAATCATGTATTAGATAATAATATCAGCAACTCAACCTTTGAAATGGATAATTTAGCTAAAATTTTATCTATTTCAAGTACTCAACTTCGTCGAAAACTAAAGGCACTTACAAATCAAACCATTATTGAATACGTAAGAAATTATCGACTTGATAAAGCCGCTCAAATGTTAAAAAACGGAGATGGCTCTGTTTCTGAAATTGCTTATAAAGTTGGCTTTGAAAGTCTTTCTTATTTCTCAAAAGTATTCCAAGAACGTTTCCAACAAAGTCCTTCTGATTGGAAATAAATTAAAGCCCCCAATAATACTACAAAATAAACTTTCCAAGTTTTAGATATAAGTACCTAAAACTTGGAAAGCCTCAATCAACTTTGCTCATTTAATTTACACGTATTATTTCTTAATGACTTTCAAAACCTCCTGTTTGTCATTTGTAATGACTCGTAATAAATACAAACCTTCAGGAAGCATTTCAACGTTCATTTCTTCATAATGCGCATTTGTTTCAGGGCTAAAAGTCCGATGCAACACCTGACGACCTGCAACATCCAGCAACGTAGTTTGCACCACTTGCCCTTTGCTCTCTTGGACTTTCAAGCGGAGGATATTGGTGACGGGGTTGGGGAGAACGGTGGCGAAAAGCCCGTTATCCGTTATCTGTTTTCCGTTATCCGACCCTTGCCCATTTGCCCCTTGCCCTTTGCCATTTGCCCCTTCACTATCCGCTGCACGTGCTGCTCCTACCCCTACCCCATCTCGTGACTGGATACGGAACCAGTATTCTTGGTAGGCCAACACGTTGCCTTGCGGTTGACGCGTTGCGGGGTAAATACTGCCCCAACCCTTCATGTCCCAATAACGAATACTCAATTTGTACAACCCTTTGGGCAAACCTGCATCGTATGAATTTCCACCCGCACCGTTGTCTTGATAGAATCCGTAGGCAGGGTGGTTTTGGGCATAAAGCTCCGTCCAGCCTTCACGGTTGGCATACATGAAATACGGCGCGTTGTTTTCGTGCGTGTTGAACGAACGAATTACGCCCATTTCGGGTGTTGCCAACATGTCAAAGGTCAATGAGCCGTCAGTACTTAATCCGCACGCTTCTACGTTGATAGTCCAGTAGCGTGGAGCCATTTTGTTGACGTTTTCTACGTAATACAACGTCGGATTCACTTGCGTACTTTGATCCAATTCGGGGCCACCGTCGCGGGTGATGAATTGGCTTGTCCACAACGACTTATCATTCGCAGGTTTCACTGCTGACTTAGATTCACCAATGTTAATCAACGTCACCACAAACGCATTCCAATAAATATCTTTACGAACACTTTCTGAGCTTTGGCAACCACCTTCAAAGAGGCATTTCGCCCAATACGTTTGCTTCGTTACGTTGCTAAACGCTACCTCAAAACTTGGCGCTGTAACACCCGTGTTCCAAAACGTCTGACTTCCTGCGGGGCAGTTGGCTGATATTCTCACCGTTGTACCTGTGCAAACTATCTCTTGGCTTGCCGTAATCACGGGAGCTACCTGCGTTGGGGTTAACGTAAACGTCACTACGTTACTCTTTTCACTCACGCAACCATTTTCCGTTTGACAACGAGCGTAATACGACGTCGTTTGACTTGGTACGGTTGAAGGAAGACTTGGCAAAGCCACGTTCGTCGTCGCATTGTACCAAAATGTGCGCAAACTGCCACACGTTGATTGGCCACTGAAACTCGCCGATGGGTTACAACTGCTCGTCGGTGACAATGATACCGTCGGTGCCGATGGAATGGTGACCAGTTTTAACCGCATTACGCCAGATTCTGATTCCACACACAAAGGCGTTCCGTCTGATTTACGACAACGTACGCGGTAGTTGTGGAATTGGTTATCCACCAAGCCTACAGGTACGCCCGCGCTGTACTCACCACCATCAACGGAATAAAGTATCACTTCACCAGCTGCACAGTTCGCATTAAAAGTTAGCGTAGTAGTCACTAGGCTACACACTTCTTTGGTTTCCCCTACGGCAACCATCACGCCGTCCACCAATAGCGACACATTCTGCGGAACAGAGGCACGATTATTAATCGTCAATTCTATCACGCCCGAATAAGTCGAAGCACAATTGGCGTCGCAAGCAGCTTGGTAGCGGTGGGGTTGGTTATTGGAAGGCTGGGAAACTGGTGGATTGGTTGACCATCCGCTCCATGCACCACTGCCTACTTGTACACGCCAAACGGGAGTACCCACTACACACAAACCCGTAACGTTAAACTGTAAACCGTTCACAGGATTCGCATCCGTATCACAAAGAACGGGATTGTTGCCCTCGTTCAAGGTTTGTTGTAAAGCTAAAAGTGTAATCGTTGGTTTACTTTGAACAGCTACGACTGCCGTCGCTGTAACCGCCGAGCAACCGCCCGACGCGGGAATTGTGTACGTTACCGTGTAAGTCCCTGCCGTTGAAGTGCTTGGATTAATTGTCCCTGTATTGGCATCGATACTCAAACCTGACGTAGAACTGAATGTTCCACCGCTACCCGTTAAGGTCACCACCGCAGATGTCACACTTTTGCAGTAAGGTGTTCCACCGTAGCTGATGGTTGCACTCGGGCTTGTTGTGATCGTCACACTCGCAGTCGCCGTAACCGCCGAGCAACCGCCCGACGCGGGAATTGTGTACGTTACCGTGTAGGTTCCTGCGGTCGAAGTGCTTGGATTAATCGTCCCTGTATTGGAATCGATACTCAAACCTGAAGTTGAACTGAATGTTCCGCCGCTGCCCGTTAAAGTCACTGCCGCGGATGTCACACTTTTGCAATAAGGTGTTCCGCCATAACTTATTATTGCACTTGGGCTTGTTGTAATAGTCACACTCGCAGTCGCCGTAACCGCCGAGCAGCCGCCCGACGCAGGAATTGTGTACATTACCGTGTATGTCCCTGCCGTTGAAGTGCTTGGATTAATTGTCCCTGTATTGGCATCAATACTCAAACCTGACGTTGAACTAAATGTTCCGCCGCTACCCGTTAAGGTCACCACCGCAGATGTCACACTTTTGCAGTAAGGCGTTCCGCCGTAGCTGATGGTGGCACTTGGAGCATCGGTAATGACCACATTCGTCGTCGCCGTAACCACCGAACAGCCGCCAGACGCGGGAATCGTGTACGTCACCGTGTAGGTTCCTGCGGTTGAAGTGCTTGGATTAATCGTTCCCGTAGTGGCATCGATACTCAAACCTGACGTCGAACTAAACGTTCCACCGCTGCCCGTTAAGGTCACTACCGCCGATGTCACACTTTTGCAGTAGGGCGTTCCGCCGTAGCTGATGGTGGCACTCGGGCTTGTTGTAATCGTCACACTCGCTGTCGCCGTAACCGCTGAACAGCCGCCCGACGCGGGAATTGTGTACGTTACCGTGTAGGTTCCTGCGGTCGAAGTACTTGGATTAATTGTCCCTGTATTGGCATCGATACTCAAACCTGATGTAGAACTAAACGTCCCGCCGCTGCCCGTTAAGGTCACTACCGCCGATGTCGCACTTTTGCAGTAAGGCGTTCCACCGTAGCTGATAGTGGCACTAGGGCTTGTTGTGATCGTCACATTCGCAGTCGCTGTAACCTCCGAACAACCACCCGACGCGGGAATTGTGTACGTTACCGTGTAGGTTCCTGCGGTCGAAGTGCTTGGATTAATCGTGCCCGTAGTGGCGTCGATACTCAAACCTGACGTTGAACTAAACGTCCCGCCGCTGCCCGTTAAGGTCACTGCCGCAGATGTCACACTTTTGCAGTAAGGCGTTCCGCCGTAGCTGATGGTGGCACTCGGAGCATCGGTAATGACCACATTCGTCGTCGCATTCACCGCCGAGCAGCCGCCCGACGCGGGAATCGTGTACGTCACCGTGTAAGTCCCTGCCGTTGAAGTGCTTGGATTAATTGTCCCTGTATTGGCATCGATACTCAAACCTGATGTAGAACTAAACGTCCCGCCGCTGCCCGTTAAGGTCACTGTCGCAGATGTCACACTTTTGCAGTAGGGCGTTCCGCCGTAGCTGATGGTTGCACTTGGAGCATCGGTAATGACCACATTCGTCGTCGCATTCACCGCCGAGCAGCCGCCCGACGCAGGAATTGTGTACGTCACCGTGTATGTCCCTGCCGTTGAAGTGCTTGGATTAATTGTCCCTGTATTGGCATCAATACTCAAAACTGACGTTGAACTGAATGTCCCACCGCTGCCCGTTAAGGTCACTGCCGCGGATGTCACACTTTTGCAGTAAGGCGTTCCGCCGTAGCTGATGGTGGCACTTGGAGCATCGGTAATGACCACATTCGTCGTCGCCGTAACCACCGAACAGCCGCCCGACGCGGGAATCGTGTACGTCACCGTGTAAGTTCCTGCGGTCGAAGTGCTTGGATTAATCGTTCCCGTAGTGGCATCGATACTCAAACCTGACGTTGAACTGAATGTTCCGCCGCTGCCCGTTAAGGTCACTATCGCCGATGTCACACTTTTGCAGTAAGGCGTTCCACCGTAGCTGATGGTGGCACTCGGGCTTGTTGTGATCGTCACACTCGCAGTCGCCGTAACCGCCGAGCAACCGCCCGACGCGGGAATTGTGTACGTTACCGTGTAGGTTCCTGCGGTCGAAGTGCTTGGATTAATCGTCCCTATATTGGAATCGATACTCAAACCTGAAGTTGAACTGAATGTTCCGCCGCTGCCCGTTAAGGTCACTGCCGCGGATGTCACACTTTTGCAATAAGGTGTTCCGCCATAACTTATTATTGCACTTGGGCTTGTTGTGATCGTCACACTCGCAGTCGCCGTAACCGCCGAGCAGCCGCCAGACGCAGGAATTGTGTACGTCACCGTGTATGTCCCTGCGGTTGAAGTGCTTGGATTAATTGTCCCTGTATTGGCATCAATACTCAAACCTGACGTTGAACTAAATGTTCCGCCGCTACCCGTTAAGGTCACCACCGCAGATGTCACACTTTTGCAGTAGGGCGTTCCACCGTAGCTGATAGTGGCACTAGGGCTTGTTGTGATCGTCACACTCGCAGTCGCTGTAACCTCCGAACAACCACCCGACGCGGGAATTGTGTACGTCACCGTGTAGGTTCCTGCGGTCGAAGTGCTTGGATTAATCGTTCCCGTATTGGCATCAATACTCAAACCTGATGTAGAACTAAACGTCCCGCCGCTGCCCGTTAAGGTCACTGCCGCGGATGTCACACTTTTGCAGTAGGGCGTTCCACCATAGCTGATGGTTGCACTCGGGCTTGTTGTGATCGTCACATTCGTCGTCGCCGTAACCGCCGAGCAGCCGCCCGACGCGGGAATTGTGTACGTCACCGTGTAGGTCCCTGCGGTCGAAGTGCTTGGATTGATCGTTCCCGTAGTGGCATCGATACTCAAACCCAACGTTGAACTGAATGTTCCGCCGCTACCCGTTAATGTCACCACCGCGGATGTCACACTTTTGCAGTAAGGCGTTCCACCGTAGCTGATGGTGGCACTTGGAGCATCGGTAATGACCACATTCGTCGTCGCCGTAACCACCGAACAGCCGCCAGACGCGGGAATCGTGTACGTCACCGTGTAAGTTCCTGCGGTCGAAGTACTTGGATTAATCGTTCCCGTATTCGCGTCGATACTCAAACCTGACGTTAAACTGAACGTTCCGCCGCTGCCCGTTAAGGTCACTACCGCGGATGTCACACTTTTGCAGTAGGGCGTTCCGCCGTAGCTGATGGTGGCACTTGGAACCTCAGTAATGACCACATTCGTCGTCGCCGTAACCGCTGAGCAGCCGCCAGACGCGGGAATTGTGTACGTCACCGTGTAGGTTCCTGCCGTTGAAGTGCTTGGATTAATCGTCCCTGTATTGGCGTCGATACTCAAACCTGACGTTGAACTAAACGTTCCACCGCTGCCCGTTAAGGTCACTGCCGCAGATGTCACACTTTTGCAGTAAGGTGTGCCGCCATAACTTATTATTGCACTTGGGCTTGTTGTAATCGTCACACTCGCTGTCGCCGTAACCGCTGAGCAGCCGCCCGACGCAGCTATTGTATAGGTCACCGTGTATGTCCCTGCGGTCGAAGTGCTTGGATTAATCGTTCCCGTAGTGGCATCGATACTCAAACCTGATGTAGAACTGAACGTTCCGCCGCTGCCCGTTAAGGTCACTACCGCAGATGTCACACTTTTGCAGTAAGGCGTTCCGCCGTAGCTGATGGTGGCACTCGGAGCATCGGTAATGACCACATTCGTCGTCGCATTCACCGCCGCGCAGCCGCCCGACGCGGGAATTGTGTACGTCACCGTGTAGGTTCCTGCGGTCGAAGTGCTTGGATTAATTGTTCCCGTATTGGCGTCAATACTCAAACCTGACGTTGAACTGAACGTTCCGCCGCTGCCCGTTAATGTCACTACCGCAGATGTCAGACTTTTGCAATAAGGCGTTCCGCCGTAGCTGATGGTTGCACTTGGAGCTTCGGTAATGACCACATTCGTCGTCGCATTCACCGCCGAGCAACCGCCCGACGCGGGAATTGTATAGGTCACCGTGTAAGTTCCTGCCGTTGAAGTACTTGGATTAATTGTTCCCGTATTAGCATCGATACTCAAACCTGACGTTGAACTAAACGTTCCACCGCCACTACCCATTAATGTCACTACCGCCGATGTCACACTTTTGCAGTAGGGCGTTCCACCGTAGCTTATTGTTGCACTCGGGCTTGTTGTAATCGTCACATTCGTCGTCGCCGTAACCGCTGAGCAGCCGCCCGACGCAGCTATTGTATAGGTCACCGTGTATGTCCCTGCTGTCGAAGTGCTTGGATTAATTGTTCCCGTAGTGGCATCGATACTCAAACCTGACGTTGAACTAAACGTTCCACCGCCACTACCCATTAATGTCACTACCGCCGATGTCACACTTTTGCAGTAGGGCGTTCCACCGTAGCTTATTGTTGCACTTGGAGCATCGGTAATGACCACATTCGTCGTCGCATTCACCGCTGAGCAGCCGCCCAACGCAGCTATTGTATAGGTCACCGTGTATGTCCCTGCTGTCGAAGTGCTTGGATTAATCGTTCCCGTAGTGGCATCAATACTCAAACCTGACGTAGAACTAAACGTCCCACCGCCGCTACCCGTTAATGTCACCACCGCAGATGTCACACTTTTGCAGTAGGGCGTTCCGCCGTAGCTGATGGTTGCACTTGGAGCATCGGTAATGACCACATTCGTCGTCGCATTCACCTCCGAACAGCCGCCCGACGCGGGAATTGTGTACGTTACCGTGTAGGTCCCTGCCGTTGAAGTACTTGGATTAATTATTCCCGTATTAGCATCAATACTCAAACCTGACGTCGAACTAAACATTCCGCCGCTGCCCGTTAAGGTCACTACCGCAGATGTCACACTTTTGCAGTAAGGTGTTCCACCGTAGCTGATTGTTGCACTTGGAGCATCGGTAATGACCACATTCGTCGTCGCACTTACCGCCGAGCAACCGCCAGACTCGGGAATTGTGTACGTTACCGTGTAGGTTCCTGCCGTTGAAGTGCTTGGATTAATTGTCCCTGTAGTAGCATCGATACTCAAACCTGACGTCGAACTAAACATTCCGCCGCTGCCCGTTAAGGTCACTGCCGCAGATGTCACACTTTTGCAGTAAGGTGTTCCACCGTAGCTGATGGTTGCACTTGGGCTTGTTGTAATCGTCACACTCGCAGTCGCCGTAACCGCCGAGCAACCGCCCGACGCAGGAATTGTGTACGTCACCGTGTATGTCCCTGCCGTTGAAGTGCTTGGATTAATTGTTCCCGTATTAGCATCGATACTCAAACCTGACGTCGAACTAAACATTCCGCCGCTGCCCGTTAAGGTCACTGCCGCCGATGTCAGACTTTTGCAATAAGGCGTTCCGCCGTAGCTGATAGTGGCACTTGGAGCATCGGTAATGACCACATTCGTCGTCGCACTTACCGCCGAACAGCCGCCCGACGCGGGAATTGTGTACGTTACCGTGTAGGTCCCTGCGGTCGAAGTGCTTGGATTAATCGTGCCCGTATTCGCGTCGATACTCAAACCTGACGTTGAACTGAATGTTCCGCCGCTGCCCGTTAAGGTCACTGCCGCGGATGTCACACTTTTGCAGTAAGGTGTTCCACCGTAGCTTATTGTGGCACTTGGAGCATCGGTAATGACCACACTCGCTGTCGCCGTAACCACCGAGCAACCGCCCGACGCGGGGATTGTATAGGTCACCGTGTAAGTTCCTGCCGTTGAAGTACTTGGATTAATTGTTCCCGTATTAGCATCAATACTCAAACCTGACGTCGAACTGAATGTTCCACCGCTACCCGTTAAGGTCACTGCCCCCGATGTCAGACTTTTGCAATAAGGCGTTCCGCCATAACTTATTATTGCACTTGGGCTTGTTGTAATCGTCACACTCGCCGTCGCCGTAACCTCCGAGCAGCCGCCAGACGCGGGAATTGTGTACGTTACCGTGTAGGTCCCTGCGGTCGAAGTGCTTGGATTAATCGTGCCCGTATTCGCGTCGATACTCAAACCTGACGTTGAACTGAATGTTCCGCCGCTGCCCGTTAAGGTCACTGCCGCGGATGTCACACTTTTGCAGTAAGGTGTTCCACCGTAGCTTATTGTGGCACTTGGAGCATCGGTAATGACCACACTCGCTGTCGCCGTAACCACCGAGCAACCGCCCGACGCGGGGATTGTATAGGTCACCGTGTAAGTTCCTGCCGTTGAAGTACTTGGATTAATTGTTCCCGTATTAGCATCAATACTCAAACCTGACGTCGAACTGAATGTTCCACCGCTACCCGTTAAGGTCACTGCCCCCGATGTCAGACTTTTGCAATAAGGCGTTCCGCCATAACTTATTATTGCACTTGGGCTTGTTGTAATCGTCACACTCGCCGTCGCCGTAACCTCCGAGCAGCCGCCAGACGCGGGAATTGTGTACGTTACCGTGTAGGTTCCTGCGGTCGAAGTGCTTGGATTAATCGTGCCCGTATTGGAATCGATACTCAAACCTGACGTTGAACTGAACGTTCCGCCGCTGCCCGTTAAGGTCACTGCCGCAGATGTCACACTTTTGCAGTAAGGCGTTCCGCCGTAGCTTATTATCGCACTAGGAACGTCAGTAATCACCACATTCGCCGTCGCCGTAACCGCCGAACAACCACCCGACGCGGGAATTGTGTACGTCACCGTGTATGTCCCTGCCGTTGAAGTGCTTGGATTAATCGTGCCCGTAGTGGCATCGATACTCAAACCTGACGTTGAACTAAACGTTCCACCGCTACCTGCCAAGGTGATCACCGCAGATGTCACACTTTTGCAATAAGGTGTGCCGCCGTAGCTAATGGTTGCACTAGGAACCTCAGTAATGACCACATTCGTCGTCGCCGTAACCGCCGAGCAACCGCCCGACGCGGGAATTGTATAGGTCACCGTGTAAGTTCCTGCCGTTGAAGTGCTTGGATTAATCGTCCCTGTATTGGCATCGATACTCAAACCTGACGTTGAGCTATACGTGCCACCGCTCGTACCCGTTAATGTGACTGCTCCTGTGGTTAATGTTTTACAAAATGGCGTACCTGCATAACTAATGCTCGCCGATGCTGAACAATTGTTATAGCTAAACGGCACCACATAACTGCAAGACGCGCCGCTTGGTGTTATTTTAGCGTAGAGTGTTTGAGTCCCCAAAGGCAAAGACGCATCGGGCATAAAAGTGTTAGGTGCCGTAAATACACCCGCTGGATTTGTAGCTTCTTGTTCTTTGTAAATACCGTTGACGGTGCTTGCTCCTGCTCCATTATATACACCTCCATAAGTAAAAATTGGAGTAGAATTATTGACAATAATGGAGCTATTTTGGTCGCTGGTCACTGTACCCGTCAATGAACCGTATTTCAACGTACCGTTATTGGTAAAAGTACCTGGGTTTTCAAGCGTAGCCGCTACTTGTATCAGCCCTCCATTTGTGATAGTTCCAAAACTTTTATTTTGAAAAGTACCCGAATTCGCAATAAACATACCACAAGAAACATTCTCCACTGTGCCCGCATTTTCAAGGGCATACGTTATCCCTGTTGCGACGACCATTATTTTAGCCCTATTGGTAAACGTACCACTAAAATTATAAAACCCATCACTGGTTACGTTATCAATTCGGATAGCTCCGCCAGCATTGTTATTGAACGTTGATTGGTTTATTATTCCATAAACGCCCGCACTGGCAGTAGCACCAATGTCAATAACCGCCGCATTGGTAAACGTACATCCCAATCCATTCAATATCCCCGCCGTATTTGAGCGTCTAATCTTAATTTCTCCTCCCGTATTGTTGAAGACAGCTAGTTGTTGATTTTCTATTCCATAGCTCCCTACGCTGGCGGTTGCTCCAATGTCAATTTTTCCCGCGTTGAAAAATGAACCTTGATTGTTACTTATACCGTCGCTAGTGCAATTGTCAATACTAATTTCACCACTGTTGTTATTGGTAAAAGTACCCAAGTTCCACAAGCCAAATTGCCTCACTGTAGGTGTTGACCCAATGATTAACTTACCCGAATTAGTCACTGTGCCTTGATTTAACAAGCTGGAAGTATTGGTTGTGGATAAAAACCCATTGATGGTCAACGTTGCTGTAGCTGCAATAGTGAGGGAAGCCCCTGATTGTACGTTGACAGAGTAAGCCAGCGCTACAGTACCTGCTGCAATGCTGGGAGCATTACTCACATTGGGGATGATGACAGACGAAGTAGCATCTGGCACCCACGCAGGATTCCAGTTACAGGGTTTGGCCCAATCCGTATCTATGGCCCCTGTCCACGTGATGTTGACAGCGCCTGGAGAAGAGGTTAAGGCATTTTCATCCGTCAAACCATTACAATTGTTATCAATGCCATCACAGATTTCCGTCGCACCTGGGTTAATAGCAGCGTTGGCATCATTACAATCGCCACTGGTTGCCTGCAATTCGGTGGCTAATTTGTAGCCTGCGGGGCGCAAGCATTGTGTAATGGTCGCAGCGCCTGTTTCGGCATAGCCGTCGTTGTCGCTGTCTTTGTACCATACTTGACCAGGTTTTTCAAGAGCAGAGTTATCATTACAATCTGTATTATTAGAAACATACCCTGCGCCACAACTTCCACCAAAAGCCCTACTATTGTTGGGATCGCCGAAGCCGTCGCCATCGGCATCTGCGTAGCATAAGACATTGTTAATCACACTAATCACCACATCATTATTATTAATTCCTCCCGTATAGCTAATCGTCGCATTTTGACCACTTCCCAGAAAATTACTAAGCGTTGCGCCTTGGGCAAGATTATTAAATGTACCACTAATAGCATCTGTACCGTCGTTATCCACGATGACAAACGTCTCTCCTCCCACCAGCATAGGCGCACCACTTAGCACCAAGTTGACACCCTGCAAATCTACCGAGCCCACTACCTTGAGTTGACTGTAGGTACTGCCCGTACCGTCTCCTGCCGTCGTACCGTTGATGGCAATGTTTAAATCGCCCCCCAACGTCAGCGTACTCGCCGTCACGTCCGTACCGTTGAAAGTTGGTTTGATAGCCGCTGATGCACTGCCTGGGTTAAGCAATAAGCTGCCGCCCCCCGTATTGAAACCACCGCCGCTCACGTTTATATCACTCCCGCTAATCAGTTGCACGTTGGTGGCTGTAGGACGGGTAATGGCTGCCGAGACGCTGATAGCCCCCGCAGTAGCGTCACCAATGATGAGCCTACCTGTAGTCATACGATCGAGCTCCACATCGGACAAGCTTAATGGCCCGCCAATAGGGTTAGAAGACGAACCGACGTTTATTTGCGTCCCCGCAGTAAAAGGCTGTAGCCTGAGTGTAGAGGTCGAATTGGTGCTTACAGAACCACCTCCAATAATATCAAGGCTGTTGGCAATAAGGCTAAGGTTACCCCCATTGGTAGCGGTACTAATAGCTCCAACCGCCCTTATCCCAGGACTACCGACCCCTCCTCCTTCTTTGCCCGTGACAGTCATATCGCCCCCCCCAGAAGTAATTTGCGAACTACTATCAAAAACATAAACCCCAACATTAGTTCCCCCCGTTGTAACTCCGCCGTTGCCTACTACTGTGACAGTTCCCGTACCACCCGCCGTAATTTGACCATTACTAAACAGATAAACTCCATAGTTAAGCGAACTTGCTCCTAAACCTCCTCCCGTACCGGTGACACTCACATTCCCGCCCGTCGAAGTAATCAACCCATCATTAATATAAACACCAGAATTAGCTAATCCTGTTGAAGCTCCACCATCACCTATTACATTTACTGTATTTCCCTTGATTTGCTTAACACGCACCCCATATTGGTCCCCAGTAGCGGCATCTCCTCCTTTACCCTTCACCGTAACCGAACCACTACCTGTCGATTGAACCAGAACAAAAACAACCACTCCATTAAAATTACCCGACGTGGGCGTCGATTGTTGGTTGGCTTCCACCAATAGGTTCCCATCTACCGTTTCTAAATTTCCTCTGATGAAAACGTTTTTGCTTACTTTGATCGTAGCCGCTCCCGTACCTATCAGTTTTATAGAAGCAGAAATATCCACCTCATCTACCCCTGGAACGGCATCATCGTTTTGTAAATCCAAATCAAGGTTCGCATTCGCCGCAAAGGTGATGTCACCATTAAACTTAACCTTATCGTCTCCCGTGCCGCCATTGATGGTTAACGAGGGTAAGTTCGCCGTAAATGCTCTCATATTAATGATGTCGTTTCCATTAGCGGTGTTGACAATAATGCTGCTAATGACCGAAAGTGGTACGTCAGCAGGGGTGGTGTTAAACGCAACTGGTGAACCACCGTTAATCGAATACGTACGGCCCGTCACGTTAAAACGAATATTACTGCCATTTTCTGAAATCTCCAGTGTTTCACCATTGCCCGACATATCGGTGATGGTTAGCACGTTGCCCGTCGTGGTGATGGTATAGTCGGGTGGAGTGGTAGTTCCCTCAAAGAAATAGGCCGCACCCGCCCCCCCAAATGGATTTGCCCCAGTGGCATCCTTAGCTTCACCAATCGCCCCAACTACAAGCGTCGTACCTGATATTGCTGTCGAAAAGCCAAACGCACCCAGTGCTGCTCTATCCGAAGCGACAAGTTTTTTGACCTGTCCCCAGTTGTCGGTGCCACCTTGATCTTTGCTAAAAACATAAGCGGCACCTGCATTACTTAATGGGTTTGCCCCTGCGGCATCTTCATCTTCTGAATGCGCACCGACTACAACCGTCGTGCCTGATATTCCCACCGATTGGCTAAAATAATCATTTGCCGCTCTATCCAAAGCCACAAGCTTTTTGACCTGACCCCAATTATCAGCGCCACCTTGATCTTTACTAAAAACATAGACAGCCCCTGCATTATTCAAGGTATTTGCCCCCGTGATATCTTCATCTTCCTGATAGGCCCCCACCACGATTGTCGTGCCAGCTATCGCTACCGAATAGCCAAACAAATCATTTACCGCTCTATCGGAAGCGACAATTTTTTTGGCCTGCCCCCAGTTGTCAGCACCGCCCAAATCTTTGCTAAAAACATAGACAGAACCCGCAGCACTCAAGGTATTTGCCCCTGTAGCATCTTCATTTTCTCGGACCGCCCCGACCACAATCGTAGTGCCTGATATCGCAACCGAATTGCCAAAATTATCATTTGCTGCCCTATCCAAAGCGACAAGTTTTTTAACCTGTCCCCAATTATCCCCCCCCCCTTGATCTTTGCTGAAGACATAGGCAGCACCCGCATTAAGAAATGAATTTGCCCCTACAGCATCTTTTGTTTCTCGATCCGCCCCGACGACCACTGTCGTGCCTGATATCCCCACCGAAGAGCCAAACTGACCAATTGTTGCTCTATCCGAAGCGACAAGTTTTTTGACCTGCCCCCAGTTATCAGTACCACCCTGATCTTTGCTAAAAACATAGGCTGACCCCGAATAAAGCAATGGATTTGCCCCTGTGGCATCTTCACTTTCTCGATACGCCCCGACCACGACCGTCGTGCCTGATATCCCTACCGAATAGCCAAAATTATCATCTACTGCCCTATCCAAAGCGACAAGTTTTTTAACCTGTTGCCATACACCCCCATTTTTTTGTAAAATATAGACTGCCCCCGCACTCACTAAACCTGCTCCTCCTGTGGCATCAGTAGGATCATTGGGCGCCCCTACTACGGCATAATTTCCATCTATTGCTACCTCGTAGCCGTAATTCTGGTTGACAGCCACATCTTCGAATACGATTTTCTGCAATTGCCCCCAATTATTGCCACCGCCCTGGTCTTGACCAAAGACATAGGCAGAACCCGCACTATTAAATGTATTTGCCCCTGTAACATCTTCATCTTCTTGATAAGCCCCCACCACTACCGTCGAGCCTGATATCGCTACCGAAAAACCAAAGAAATCATCTGCTGCTCTATCCGAAGCGACGAGTTTTTTGACCTGACCCCAGTTATCGACGCCACCTAAATCTTGGCTAAAAACATAGGCAGAACCCGCGTTGCTCAAGGTATTTGCTCCTGCACCATCTTGATCTTCTTGATAAGCCCCCACCACAACCATCGTGCCTGATATTGCTACCGATCTACCAAAATTATCATTTGCTGCTCTATCCAAAGCGACCAATTTTTTGACCTGTCCCCAGTTACCGACGCCACCCTGGTCTTTGCTGAATACATAGGCAGAACCCGCGTTGCTCAAGGTATTTGCTTCTGCCGCATCTTGATCTTCTAAATACGCACCAACCACCACCGTCGTGCCTGATATCGCTACCGAATAGCCAAAGAAATCAAATGCTGCTCTCTCTGAAGCGACGAGTTTTTTGGCCTGCCCCCAGTTATTGACACCACCCTCATCTTGACTAAACACATAGGCAGAACCCGCAAAATTTAAAGTAGCTCCTCCTGCGGCATCTTCATCTTCTAAATACGCTCCGACTACGACTGTCGTGCCTGATATCGCTACCGAATAGCCAAAATTATCATCTGCTGCTCTATCCAAAGCGACGAGTTTTTTGACCTGCCCCCAGTTATTGCTGCCACCCTGATCTTTGCCGAAAATATAAGCAGAACCCGTAGCGCTCAAGGTATTTGCTCCTGCGGCATCTTCATCTTCTAAATACGCTCCGACTACAACCGTCGTGCCTGATATCGCTACCGAATAGCCAAAATTATCATCTGCTGCTCTATCCAAAGCGACCAGCTTTTTAACCTGCCCCCAGTTATTGACACCACCTTCATCTTTACTGAATACATAGGCAGAGCCCGCTGCACTCAAGGTATTTGTCCCTGCAGCATCTTCATCTTCTCGATAGGCCCCGACCACGACTGTCGTGCCTGATATCGCTACCGAATAGCCAAAATTATCCATTGCCGCTCTGTCCGAAGCCATAAGTTTTTTAATTTGGACCCAAGTACCTGCGATGTTTTCAAATACAATCACTGAGCCAACAAAACTAAGCACATTGTTTGCAGGGCCTTCATTGTTATATGGTACCCCGACAACAGCATAATTACCATCCACAGCTACTGCACGACCGAACTCATCACCGCTTTCTCTACCTGCGGAAGACTTTACCGCACGTGTTGAGGAGGCCGTTTTGATAACTTGGTTCCAGTCGGTCTGTGCTTGCAGCGAGAGGGAACTTAACAGTATAAAAATACAGCCAACCATTAGTGATGGGTACCAATGTATTGGGGAAGTAGTATCGAAACTGAATTTCTTCATTCGGGCGTTGAACCTGTTGAGAAATACGTACTGAGCCTTTGCCGCGTGGATAAAAAAGCTGAGTATGGTAACCAAAGTAAGCCGTAGTTGGGTAAATGGATGTAAACACGTTTTCATAAGTAGAAAAATTCAAGTGTGTTCAGAGTGAATGAGATAAGGGTATCATCTAGCCCTCCTTTTCAGAAGAGCTCAAAACGAAAGAATAAAGCCGCTGTCTGGGTATTTTTAAAACAGCAATAAGGTACCTAAAATGACGATAATGGAGAGTTTTGTCATGGTTGAGAAAAGGGTAAAAGTGTTGTGTGTTAGACCGCGTTTGTATGCTCACAAACATACGCTCCCCACCCCGAATCATCTTAACTCTAATGTTCCATCTTTTGCTCTAATGTTCCATTTACCAAATTTTCTTTTGCTCTAATGTTCCATTTCTTTTGCTCTAATGTTCCACTCGCTGATTATCAAGCAGTTACAAAAAGCCATTTTTCGGCCGTTTTTACAAAAAGAGAGCCTCCAAAAATTGGAGGCCCTCTAAGCACTACGGTATTAAAGCTACTACATTTTAATTCATTTTTAGCACTTTCAAGGTCGCTTGTTGGTCGGCGGTTGTCACCTGCAAGAAGTACATTACCGCTAGTAATTCCCTTACTCCAAACTCCTCTTGGTCTTGCACAAAATCATACACTATGCCTTGCAATGGCCCTTAGGATAAAACTTATTGATATAAAACCAACCCTATTCAACAAGGCGTCCATATTCTGAAGGAAGCATTCCAAACTCTTCTTGGAACGATTTGGAGAAGTAGGACAAGCTTTCAAACCCTACTTGGTAGGCGATTTCTGAAACCGTCATGGTTTCTTTTTGCGCCAACTGGGCAGCCCGTTGCAGTCGTATTTTGCGGATAAATTCCGTCGCGGAAGTGCCCGTCAAAGCTTTCAGTTTACGGTGTAAATTGGTACGACTTATTTTCAATTCTTTACAAAGTCCTTCGACGTCGAAGTTACTTTCGCTCAAATGCGCCTCGATAACCGACCGTATCCGCTCAATAAACTGGTTGTCCAACTGCTGCGACACCTCGTTCCCCACCGCAGGTGCGCTCGGTAATGCCGCCGAACGCAGGCTAAATTTCTCCCTGAGCAGGTTACGCTGCTGAAGTAAGTTTTTGACCCGAATCAACAATTCTTCTTTATTAAATGGCTTTTGTAAATACTCGTCAGCCCCTAAACCTAGCCCCTCCAAGCGGTCGGTCAAGGTGGCTTTGGCCGTGAGTAGTACCACGGGAATATGGCTCGTCCGTACGTCGGTTTTTAGGCGTTCACACACTCCAAATCCATCGAGGCGCGGCATCATCAAATCCGTTATCACCATGTCGGGGACTATTTGCAAAGCCATTTCCACGCCTTGTTGGCCGTCGTTAGCCTCCATGACTTGGTACTGCGTCTCAAAAATTTTGCGCAAATAAAGTCGCAAATCAGGGTTATCTTCCACAATCAGTAACACAGGCTGCTCATCCGTTGGGGCAAGATTTTGGTCATGCACTCCCTCCTCAGGCAACAACATCGAAATGGCCATTTCGGTATGCGTGGTTTCAAAAATCGGCTCCGTCGAACCATTTTTTTGTTGTGAAGCCGCCAAAGTAAATGCTACCCGAAAAGTAGTGCCTTTGTTTACCTCACTTTCCACCGAAATCTTCCCTTTTAGAATCTCGACCAATTCTTTAACCAAAGCCAACCCGATTCCTGTTCCTTCATAATTGCGGTGCGAGGTATCATCGACTTGGTAAAAGCGGTCAAAAATACGCGGTAGCCGCTGGCTATCAATCCCAATACCGTTATCAGAAACCGTCAATACCACGTCTATCGTAGTATCTTTAGGCGTATATTCTATGTTCACCTCTACCCTTCCGTTGGTTGGTGTGAATTTAAAGGCATTGGATAGTAAATTGGTCGTAATTTTTTCCAACTTGTCGGCATCGAATTTCGCGGCTAGGCTGCGGTAGTTTTGATGGACATTAAAATGCAGGTTTTTATTCTGCGCTAACGTTTCAAATGAACCAAAAATATACGAAAAAAACCGAGAAATATTCCCTTCTTCAATTTC
>NZ_JACIBY010000018.1 GCF_014195535.1 Runella defluvii
ATCATCGCTGCTTGTCCATGTACCGCCGCTCGTTGGACTCAACGTGATGGTACTTCCAAGGCACACACTTGTTGATGGTGTGCTGACTGTTGGTTGTGGATTAATTGATACATTGATTGTCGTTGAAGTACTTTGACAAAAAGCACAATTGTACCTCACCGTCAACGTATAAACCCCTGCTTTCGCAGCGGTTACACTCGACAGCTGTGGGTTTTGTGCCGTTGATGTAAATCCATCAGGGCCTGTCCAACTATACGAAACATCCGTCAATGTGCTATTGCTTTCAACTCCTCCTGCCAAATTTAGCGTCCCTCCTACACAAACGCCCGTACTTGCTGTTGCCGTAGGTTTTGGCGTAATAGGAACATCTGACCCTTGCACCCAAACTGAATAACTTCTAGGTGGAAGTTCGATGTAGATTTGTCCACTGGCATTGACTTGAGCATAAGGGAATGCCGAGCGCCTAAGCATATCAGTAAAACGTGCCCCTGTTGCAATGCTTCCTCCCCTCGTATTGATAGCATGATCCACTTTAAGATAGGAGTCACTAAAATTAATTGCCACAATAATATCCTTATTAGTACTACTTGGGCCTTGTAATTGATATATCAAAGCTTTATCGGCCGAAGCTGATGAATAATTACTTGCGTAACCGCTTCCACTTGCATTCAAGCGCGTTAGGCTTGGTGAACCGAAAATATACTTTTTATGTACCTCCATCAACGCATCTATTTCACACTTCATGGGAGTTAATGTCGTAGGCATATAGCTATGATAATGGGCTGATGAGGCCGCTGGGTACCCGTAGTAATCATCGTAATACACCGTAGGAACTCCGATTTGATTATTGGTCAGTAAATACGCGTAGGCCAACATGGGATCGTACCAAATTAAAGCTCCACCGTCGCTGGCACCGTAATTATTACGAAAATCGTGGTTGTTCAAAAAAGTAACGACATTGTTGGCACTCAAATAATTTCCTCCTACTAGTCCAGCCGTAAATATTTGTCGAACGTCTCCTGCACTTAAGCGATTGTTGGTAAAATTTCGTAGCGTTTCTCGCAACGTAAAATCAAATACCCGTGGCTGGGTTGAAGCTGGTAAACTAGAGTTAAAGCCCGTATTATACACATCCCGAATCCACCCTTGTAACACCGACGGACTTGCATCATAATACTCCCCAATTACCATACTTGGGACCTGTCCAGAGGCATTAAGTTGGTTGAGCATATTGCCAAAAAACGACGCATCTAAGTGCTTAACGGCGTCCATACGAATGGATTTTATTCCCAAATTTGTAAAATTCCATTTGGTCCAATCAATGAGAGCATTTGCCGTTTTGGTTTGTAAATGATCATAATCATAAAAATAATCCATGCTGTTTTGGCTCCAATCAGGGCATAGACAATCAACGTTCCAATTTCCTGTTGTTCCTGTCATTACAGGATTATAATTGGGACGAAAATAATCCCAGTTCATATTTCCCAGCCCGCTTGGCATGTTTGAAAAGTCGGTATATGTATGGTATTCCACCACATCGTTATAGACATTAGCGACATTGGCTGCTCCCGTACCACCACTTTTTCCCACTAAGTCTGCCGTACCATTCCAAACCTTCCAAATACGTTGGTCGGCATACCCATTGGTATTTACCATATAAATAATCAACTGATCCCCTGCGGCATTAAAATCTGCATTGGTAATTGTCACCTTAAATTCATCTGAATCACCGTTATTATCAATCGTTGTTTCGTAATTACGACCTAAATCAACGGTGAAAGCCCCTCCTTGCTCAGTTGCACTTCCATCGGGAGAAAGTAAAGGGCTCCATCGGCTTCCTCCTTTGGTCGCCGTTGTCGCATAAAACATGTACTTAGAGCCACTATAAGTTCCCGAACGGGAGTTGATATTGATATAATAGTCGCCTGCACCGTTCCCCGAACTACCTCCCAAAGGAATCACGACATGATAACGATCCGAAGGGTAAGGTTTTTTAGCTCCCCCTGCTTTGTATTGAATGTATTCCTCTACCGCAGGGTTTTTTTCCGCCGAGCCACCATCACGGTGGTTATAAATAAAATCGCCCATCGGGTCGATTCCCTGGTTGTTTAGCTCCGTAATCATAGCCCGAATTTGAGCGGGCGTTCCCATCCCCGTAGTTTCACCCATGTACAAGTCGCGGGGGTCATAGCCAGAACTATAGGCACCTTTCCCGTAGTGTCCAGGAAACCAAAGGTGCGTAAATCCCGCTTTTTTAAGGCAAGCTGCTTTTAGACGGAGAGTGTCAGCCCATGTAAAGCCTGCTCCCGCCTTGGGAAAATCGTAATTAAAACCCTGCATTAAAAACGTGGCAGTGGCGGGGGCAGAGAAAGCCACTGGGTTGTTTGTGTAGCTAGCTTCACAACCGCTTGCATTGCGCACTTTGATAGCATAGGCCCCACATCCTAAACCCGAAAATGTATTACTTGCTTGATAGCTTGTACCCCCATTGATGGAGTATTCAGAAGCACCTGAAGCAGTAACGGTGATTGACCCTCCACTACAATTGACTGGCAATGTCGTCGATACATTCGAAACACTGGGAGAACTTGGTTGAGAATTAATCACCACCGACGCCGATGCCGATTCACAACCTGCCCCCGAACTTTTCACTTTTAAATAATAAGTATTGGGTGATACTCCCGTTAGAACATTGGTCGCTCCGTAGATTGCACCATTGTCAAAACTATACTGAACTCCGCTGGCAGGGGCAGTGATGGTTATACTCCCCGTAGTTGTGGTACAGGTCGGCTGCGTAACTGTCGCGGTTGGGGTAGCAGGCGTTGCTTCAACAGAAATTGTAATTTCATTGCTGGTAGCAGTGGTTGGACTTGCACAAGCATCATTACTGGTCATTACCACTTTTATTTTATCCCCATTCACCAAGTTATTGGGAGCAAACGAGCTTCCAATAGCCACATCTGCCTCGTTTTTCTTCCACTGATAAGTAGGGGTCGTTCCTCCATTGGTTGGGACTGGGGTAAAAGTCACCACTCCACCCGAACAAATCGCTGTAGATGAAGCATTTATCAACACAGCGGGAGTGACACTACTCGTAATAGTTACCATAACTTGGCTACGACTACTCTCGCATCCATTGATTGTTTGTGAAACATAATAATTGGTCGAAGACAAAGCAGTAGTCGTAGCCAATTGATTACCATTGGAAGCAGCATCGTACCATTTTATCGACGAACCCGTTGCAGCAAGGCTTGCCACGGTTGGGTTGATGGAAGAGCAAAACGATTGAGGAGTTACTGCCGTTGGAGCAGGTGAAACACACGTTGTAAAAGTATAGTTTGCTCCCGAATTATCGTTGTATCGTAGTGTTGATAGGGTTTTATTCATCTCTGAATCAGACGACAACTGACTCAGCGTACGAGTGGAGGTAAAAACATAGTACTTTACAACAGTATTGTTGGGCTGAGCGGGAATAATAGCAGAATAACTCGTTCCAGTACCTGTTGCCTCTACCATGGAAGTGCTGGTACTCCCCGAAAAATCATTGGAACCCGCTAGTACGTAACGGACAAAAACCTTTTCTTCGGGCGACACTGGGCCAGAAGTTGAGATGAGAACTGTGCCTGTTCCGTCATTGGCGGGAGTTGCCGACACCGAATTAATGGAAACAGGGGCTGCCGACGTAAGTCCAACGTAAAATTTGGCGTTGGTATTGGTATAACCTACATCATTAAAAACAAATGTATAATACCCCGTGGCACTCATATTCAGCCCCATATCTTGTCCCGAATTATAGGCTGAAAAGTTATTAATTACATTTAAAGCGCCTTGTCCAACGCCCGAAAAGCCCCATTTATTTTGAAAACGATTACTTGATGATCCCGATATAAAAAGAAAGCCTTCACTAGATCCACCCGTCATATTTACGGGCAGAATGTTTCCTCCTGACGCTTGGGCATTGATGGTCGTCACCCACTGTCCTCGGCCATCTATTGGGGTACCCACTGAGGTCGAAACCAGACGAAATGACATCGTTCGATAGTCTGAATTGTACGGAATGGTTGAATATCCATTAAATTTACCTACTACTTGCACTGGCTCGCCCGAGAAGATATTTTGAGCAATAAGTCTTTGCGAAATGCCAATCAGTACGACTACCGACAACATTATCATTCGCCAATGCTGTCTTAGGTGTAGTAATTTACTCATGATAGGATAGGTTTGAAGTAGTGATGAAAAGTATAGAATTTAGCCACAAAATTCCATCATTATTTTTTTTCAAAAAAATAGTATTTTTTCAATAATTTATTCTGTATTAACTCTTTGTTTTGCATATTATTAACCATATTGTTAACATACCATTTATATACTAAAAAATCTAAATGCACTGCCTTATCAACGTACCAATAAGAACTCACAATTATTTTTATCTACCAATTGGCTACCTCACAAAAAAGCCCTCTCCAACTATTTTGAAGAGGGCCAACACTTTAATTTTGTCTCAAAACTACCGCTTCACTACCTTCAGCACCACTTGTTTCTCAGAGGTTGTTATCTTCAAGAAATAGATTCCAGCTGGTAATTCGCTGACGCCAAACTCTTCTTGATGGGTATTCGTCTCTGGCATAAATTGGCGGCGTACTACCTCTCGACCCGAAGCATCCATCAACGAAGTTTGGACTACTTCCCCCTTGCTCTCTTGCACTTTCAAGCGAAGCACGTTGGTGACAGGATTGGGGTAAACAATAAATGCTTCTTCTTGATCCTTAGTTGTACTTGACTCATCTGACAGGCCATTTGGAGCAATTCTACCGTTTGGGGGAGTGAAAATCGTAATTGTTTTGCTTACGACAGCTTCACAGCCATCTTCAGGAGCAATCATTTCTATTTTATATTCTCCTGGTTTTTGAGCACTAAAAACTAGCTGATCGGTACCTTCATAATCAATTTTTAGCTCTGAAGATACACGCCATCTTACAGGTATTGACGGTGTCAGATTGACGGCATAAATTCGTTCACCAACTAAGCCAATGAAAGACATTGCGAAAGTAGCGGTCGTTTTTACATCAACAATCGTTACATTAAATACATCACTAGCCTTGCAACCAAGTGCGTTGGTCACTTCGACCTTGTACTGACCCGACTGGCCAATTGATGCTACAGGGGTTGAAAGTAGCTTACCATCGGGAAGTGTCCAACTGTACGCTTTTGCACCGGTCTGTGTAGCATTAACTTCAACCTCCGAACTAGCACAAAACAGTAAGTCATTAGAAACCTCAATGGTATATGCGTTTTCTGGCTCTTTAATTTCAAATGATTTTGATACTCTACATCCTCTCGAATTAGCCACGGTCGCAGTATAAATACCAGCGCATCGTTTTGTGATTTTTTGAGTAGTCGATCCATTTTGCCAGCTAAATGAGTATGGATTTAAAGCACCTGTACCAGTAATTTTCACCTCTAGTTCGCCTTCGCAATTGCCCTTACAAACTAGGTCTTTTTTAGCCACCAAATTAATTGAGAAATCAAATTCCTCTTTTAAGACAACTGCTGCTTCGCCGTAACAACCATTTTTATCTTTAATGATAGCATAATAGTTACCCGCCTCAAGGTTACTCAAATTAGGTCCTGACAAGCCCTTATTCCAAGTAATTGTGTAGGGGGCTACTCCACCTTCAATGTTGACCAACTCAATTCCCCCTGTCTTTTGATTTTTACACTGTGGCCCTATCGTACGGAAAATGGCGTAGATACTTGGTGTAGGGGTGAGTTCTAGTTCGAAAGTTGCCGAAATATCATTTTTATCCGTAACCTTCACTACATAAATGCCACTTTCTGCATTTTTAATAAAATCTTCATTTGTATTTAAGTCAACAAGTTCTTCATTGATTTTTCTAAACCATTGAAGCTTATACCGTTCTGAGAAAGTCCCTGATTCTGATATGGGTACACCTCCTTTGATAAATGCTCCGATTTCACCATCAATTTTACCCGCACATGAAGGCTTTTTATACACAATTGAGGTAGCCATTAACTTATCAGGTTGTTTCAAGAAATACGTGTAGTCAACCCTACAACCTTTCTTATCCGTTGCCAATTCGTAATTATTATCAGTTACTGTCACCGTATAACTTCCGCCAACAGCTGATGATGATTGAATGGTAAAATCAGTTCCTGAAGTCGTTGTCGTAACATTGTCAAATGGAGTGCCGTTCACCTGCCAGGTGTTTGTGTAATAACCTGATGGAGAAGTTCCCCCTTTTACGACTAATTGTAGTTTACCATCTGCCAAGCCAAATCCTCTTGGTGAGGTGGCTTCTACCAAAGAAACTGTCAGTGGCGTTAATGGTTGGTTTATAGTTACTTCTTGGGCTGGCGACACACATCCATTTTTATCCTTACCCGTGATTTGGTAGGTACCTGCTTTCAGCGATGATACTTCGTTGGTCAAGCCTAGATTTATTCCCGTTGTAATATCATTTCCTCTCACAGAAACTTCCATTGGCGACGTGCCACCACTGATATTCACTCTGATTTTTCCATCTTTGCCGTCATAGCAAAGTACATCGGTTACATCAGTGCTTACTTGTAGGGGCTCGGGACCATTTACAAATTGATACGTTTCTCTGGTACATCCATTTTTATCAGTTACTCTTACTGATATTCCCCCTTTTTGGAAGTTTGAAATCTGAAATGTAGTATCTCCCGTACTCCAAAGATATTGATACGGAGCAACTCCACCGATAGCCGTAACTACAGCTGTACCATTTTTAGAATCAAAACATTTTTCGGCAGTAATATCAGTCGTAAGCGTTAAGCTTTGAAGTGGTTCTTCGATTTTAAAAGACTCGACCTTTGAGCACCCCAACAAGTCGATTACTTCAACGGTATAAATACCTGCCTTACCAACTCTAGTGCTTCCCATGAAACCGTCAGACCATAGATAATAAAACTGTAGCGGATCAGTTCCTCCGTTAGCACCAGTTGCCTTTAGTTCGATAAGGCCAACATCCCCTTTACAGGGTGGACTTACAATTTTTGATACAATGCTTATTGAACTTTGGGGCTCTTTGACCACAGCTTGAGAATCTACTACACAGTTATTAGCGTCGGTTAATTTGACAGAATAAGTACCTGCTACTAAATTTTCAATTGTTTGGTTAGTTGACCCGTTGCTCCATAAATAAGTATAAGGGGCTGTTCCTCCAAAAGAAAAAGAGGTTAACTGACCGTTGGCGCCGCCTTTGCAAGTAACATTACTTTGGAAAATTAATTGTTGTAGTTTCTCTTGGGGTTCTGTAATAGTAACCTCCATCGTTTTTGAACAGTTGGTAGCGTCAGAAACTGTTACCCTATATACTCCTGCCCGTAATCCCGTAACTGCCGAAGTTTTAGCCCCATTGCTCCACAAGTAGGTATAAGGAGCTGTTCCTCCAGCTACACTAATAAGAATTCTACCTGTAGCTTCAGAGGTACATTTCACATCTACAATGGTAGGGGTCAATACCATCTCCGTTGGGCTCACTATAGTTACTATTTTCGCCGTAGTGCATCCTTTAGCATCTTTCACAATTACGGTGTACTCCCCTGCTGTGGCGTTGGTGAGTTCGGGGGTAGTAGCTCCGTTGCTCCACACGTAAGTATAGGGGCTTATTCCACCCGTCACTGCCACCGTGGCACTTCCTGTGCCACCAAAGCATCGGATTTGACGCACATCGGTTGTGAGTACCATACGTGTAGCTGCGTCAGGTTCGGTGATGGTGATAGAAACTGTCTGTTGGCAGTTATTGGCATCCTTGACCGTCACAGTGTAAGTCCCTGCTGCCAAGCCTTTAGCCGTATTAGTTGTACTCGTAATACCTCCGCTCCAGGTGTAACTGTAAGGGGCTGTTCCGCCGCTCACGGCTACGCTGGCCGTACCGTCGGTACTACCGGCACAATTGGCCGCAGTACTGCTTGGAGTTAGCACCAACGCCGCTGGCTCGGAAATGGTGATAGAGATAGTCTGTTGGCAGTTGTTGGCATCTTTCACCGTTACCGTGTATGTACCTGCGGCTAAATCCGTGGCCGAGTTGGACGTACTTGTGATACCTCCATTCCAAGCATAAGTATAGGGGGCTGTGCCACCTGTTACCTCAATGCTCGCCGCACCATCGGTGCCGCCTTTGCATTTGACGGCTACAACCGTCGGAGTTAGGACCATTCCTGCGGGCTGAACAACCGTAATGTTAGTGCTTTGTTGACAGTTATTGGCATCTTTGACTGTCACCGTGTAAGTACCTGCGGCCAAGCCCGTGGCGGTGTTGGTCGTGCTGGTAATGCCATTGCTCCATACGTAGCTGTACGGCGTGGTGCCACCACTCACACTCACGGTGGCCGTACCGTCGTTGCCGCCGTTGCATTTGACGGTAGTAGTGGCCGAGGTCAACACCAACGCCACTGGCTGGTTCACCGTGATGGTTAGCGTTTTTTGGCAATTGTTAGCATCTTTGACGATGACCGTGTACGCTCCTGCGGCCAAGCCCGTAGCGATGTTCGTTGTACTGGTAATGCTTCCACTCCAAGCGTAGGTGTACGGTGCCGTACCGCCACTAACACTCACGCTGGCAATCCCGTCCTTTGCTCCAAAACACTTGGCAGGTTCGCTCGTAGCAGTTAGCACCATACCCGTAGGTTCGCTGACGGTGATAGTTATGCTCTTTTGGCAACCATTGGCATCTTTGACCGTGACCGTATAAGTGCCTGCGACTAAACCCG
Source organism: Runella defluvii (assembly GCF_014195535.1). Taxonomy (GTDB): domain Bacteria; phylum Bacteroidota; class Bacteroidia; order Cytophagales; family Spirosomataceae; genus Runella; species Runella defluvii. The sequence continues at coordinate 8,758 of NZ_JACIBY010000018.1, forward strand.
TCGCGGACTGGGTGGTGCTGGTAATACCCCCACTCCACGCATAGGTATAAGGTACCGTGCCACCGCTCACATTGACACTGACTGCTCCATCGTTGCCGCCATTACATTTAACCGCGGTACTGGCCGAGCTCAACGAGAGAGCCAAAGCAGGTTCGCCTACACTCACGGTGGTTAACTGTTGGCAACCATTGGCATCTTTGATTGTGACTGTGTAGGTACCTGCAGCTAAACCCGTTACGGTTTGGGTGGTGCTGGTAATACCCCCACTCCACGCATAGCTATAGGGAGCGGTCCCCCCGCTGACGCTGACGCTGGCTGTTCCGTCGTTACCGCCTTTGCATTTAACATTTTCACTACTGGTAATAGCGCTCAAAGCCGTTGGTTCAGTCACACTCACTAGAGTGCTCTGTTGACAGTTGTTAGCATCTTTGACTGTCACGGTGTAGGTACCTGCGGTCAAGCCCGTGGCGGTGTTGGTGGTACTGGTAATGCCGTTACTCCACGCATAGGTGTAAGGTGCCGTTCCGCCACTTACGCTGACGCTAGCCACTCCGTCTCTCCCCCCTTTGCACTTTACCGAAATACTCGTTGACGCTAATGTAAGTGCCTCGGGTTCAGTAACGCTGATATCGATGCTTTTTTCGCAGCCATTTACATCTTTGACTAAGACCCTATAGGTACCTGCCGCCAAGCCTGTGGCCGTGGCGCTGGTGCTACCATTACTCCATGAGTAGGTATAAGGAGCTTCTCCTCCATTTACTGTTACACTGGCTGATCCGTCCTTTCCTCCTTTACACTTAACCGCCACTGTGCTTGATGTTAAGGTAATACTTGCTGGTTGGTCAATGGTAATTTTAACACTTTTCTCACAGTTGTTGGCATCTTTTACTGTCACCGTGTAGGTGCCCGCTGGCAAGCCTGAGGCTACATTGGTGGTGCTGGTTACTCCTTTGTCCCACGAATAAGTGTAAGGACTTACACCACCGCTCACAGAGACCATTGCCGTACCGTCGCCGCTGCATTTTACGGCAACACTGCTCGGTACTAACACCAAGGCCTCGGGTTCACTGATGGTAACACTACTACTCTTTTGGCAGTTATTGGCATCTTTGACCGTCACCGTGTAAGTACCTGCGGCTAAGCCCGTGGCCGTGGCGCTGGTGCTGCCGTTGCTCCATGCGTAGGTGTAGGGTGCGGTGCCACCACTGGCACTCACTGTGGCCGTGCCATCCGTCCCTGCTTTACATTTAACTGATGTACCACTCGAAGCCAGCATCAATACAGTTGGTTCGGAGACGGTGATGGCGATAGTTTTTTGACAGTTGTTGGCGTCTTTGACCGTGACTGTATAGGTACCTGCTACTAACCCCGTGGCGGTATTAGTGGTGCTAGTGATGCCAGCACTCCACGAGTAGGTGTAGGGGGCAACACCACCGTTGACGGTTACGCTGGCGGTTCCATCGTTACTGCCGTTACATTTAACTGCTGTAGTGCTAGGAGTCAAGACTAACTCATTGGGCTCGGTCACAGTGACAGTGATATTCTTTTGACAATTGTTAGCATCTTTGACGGTAACTGTATAGCTACCAGCTACTAAACCAGTGGCGGTGTTTATCGTACTGGTAATGCCTCCGCTCCACGAATAGGAGTAGGGAGCGATTCCGCCACTGACACTGATACTTGCTGTTCCGTCGTTGCCACCTTTGCATTTGGCTGGGGTGCTGCTTGGGGAAAGTACAATAGGAGTTGGTGCACCAACAGAAATCACGACGCTTTTTAGACAGTTGTTCGCATCTCTGACGGTCACCGTGTAGTTTCCAGCGACCAAGCCTGTCGCAGTATTAGTAGTGCTCGTTATACCACCACTCCAAGTATAGCTGTAGGGGGCTGTACCACCGCTTACATTGACAGTGGCTGTACCATCATTACCAGCGTTGCATTTAACAGCAGTAGCGGTTGAGGTTAAGGTGAGGCTAGTTGCTGGCTCGGTGACGGTGATACTACTACTTTTTTGACAGTTGTTGGCATCTTTGACCGTGACCGTGTAGGTGCCTGCGGCCAAGCCAGTGGCGGTGTTAGTGGTGCTAGTGACTCCCCCACTCCATGAATAGGTGTAAGGGGCAGTACCTCCGCTAACGGTAACTCCTGCCGCGCCGTCCGTACCTCCTTTACATTTAACAGAGACACTACTAGGAAGGAAAGCGATAGGCGCTGGATTAGTGACTACTATGGCTACACTCTTTGTACAGTTGTTGGCGTCTTTGACCGTGACTGTATAGGTACCTGCTACTAACCCCGTGGCGGTATTAGTGGTGCTAGTGATGCCAGCACTCCACGAGTAGGTGTAGGGGGCAACACCACCGCTGACGGTTACGCTTGCGGTTCCATCGTTGCCGTCGTTGCATTTAACAGCTGTAGTGCTAGGAGTCAAGACTAACTCATTGGGCTCGGTCACAGTGACAGTGATATTCTTTTGACAATTGTTAGCATCTTTAACGATGACGGTATAAGTACCAGCCACTAAACCAGTAGCGGTGTTTGTCGTACTGGTAATGCCGCCGCTCCACGAATAGGAGTAGGGAGCGATTCCTCCACTAACACTGATACTTGCGGTTCCGTCGTTGCCACCTTTGCATTTGGCTGGGGTGCTGCTTGGCGAAAGTACAATGGGAGTTGGTGCACCAACAGAAATTACGACGCTTTTTAGACAGTTGTTCGCATCTCTGACGGTCACCGTGTAGTTTCCAGCGACCAAGCCTGTCGCAGTATTAGTAGTGCTCGTTATACCACCACTCCAAGTATAGCTGTAGGGGGCTGTACCACCGCTTACATTGACAGTGGCTGTACCATCATTACCAGCGTTGCATTTAACAGCAGTAGCGGTTGAGGTTAAGGTGAGGCTAGTTGCTGGCTCGGTGACGGTGATACTAGTGCTTTTTTGGCAGTTTTTGGCATCTTTGACCGTGACCGTGTAGGTGCCTGCGGCCAGCCCCGTGGCGAAGTTGGAGGTACTAGTAATACCGCCACTCCATGAAAATATATAAGGTGCAGTTCCTCCAGTCAAACTGACGGTGGCCGTACCGTCGTTGCCGCCTTTACATTTGACGGGGCTACTGCTTGGGGTGAGTACAATCGCCGCAGGTTCTGTAATGGTAATGGCAATACTCTTGGTGCAATTATTGGCATCTTTGACCGTGACGGTGTAGGTACCTGCGGTCAGCCCTGTGGCGGTGTTAGTGGTACTGGTGATTCCTCCACTCCACGAGTAAGTGTAGGGAGCAACACCACCGCTGACGGTTACGCTGACGGTTCCGTCGTTGCCGCCGTTGCATTGGATGGCCGTACTGCTCGATACCAAACTCAGCGCGTCGGGTTCGGTAACGGTAATGACTATACTCTTGGTACAATTATTGGCATCTTTGACCGTGACGGTGTAGGTGCCTGCCACTAAACCTGTGGCGGTGTTTGCGGTGCTAGTGATACCGCTGCTCCACGAATAGGTGTACCCCCCCGCGCCTCCACTGGCAGTGACGCTGGCTACTCCGTCGTTTCCACTTTTGCATTTGACAGGGTTGCTACTTGGTACAAGTACGATGGCAGCAGGTTCAGAAATACTCACTGATTGGGTTTTGATACAGCCGTTGGCGTCGGTGACTTGCAGGGTGTTGCTTCCTGCGGGTAGGTTATTGGCCGTTAGGTTGGTGTTTCCATTGCTCCACAGGTAAGTGTAAGGGGCACTTCCACCCGACACATTTCCCGTAGCGATACCATCGTTGGCACCGTTGCAACTGATGTTGGTTGGGGCAGGAATGGTGACGGTGAGCAAGGTGCTAGGCTCTCCAACAGTGATGGCAATGCTTTTTGAACAGTTGTTGGCGTCTTTGACGGTGACGGTGTAGGTGCCTGCGGATAGTCCCGTGGCGGTATTTGTGGTGCTGGTAATGCCACCACTCCACGAATAGGTGTAAGGAGCAGTTCCGCCGCTTACAGTTACGGTAGCCGTACCGTCGTTGCCGTTTTTACACTTGGCAGGGGTGCTGCTGGTAGTAAGTATGACGCCCGCAGGTTCTGTAATGGTAATGGCTATACTCTTGGTGCAATTATTGGCATCTTTGACCGTGACGGTGTAGGTGCCTGCGGTCAGCCCTGTGGCGGTGTTAGTGGTACTGGTGATTCCTCCACTCCACGAGTAAGTGTAGGGAGCAACCCCACCGCTGACGGTTACGCTGACGGTTCCGTCGTTGCCTCCGTTACAGTTGGTGGCCGTACTGTTTGATACCAAACTCAGCGCGTCGGGTTCGGTAACGGTAATGGCTATACTCTTGGTACAATTATTGGCATCTTTGACCGTGACGGTGTAGGTGCCTGCCACTAAACCTGTGGCGGTGTTTGTGGTGCTAGTGATACCGCTGCTCCACGAATAGGTGTACCCCCCCGCACCTCCACTGGCAGTGACGCTGGCCACCCCGTCGTTTCCACTTTTGCATTTGACAGGGGTGCTATTTGGTACAAGTACGATGGCAGCAGGTTCAGAAATACTCACTGACTGGGTTTTGATACAGCCGTTGGCGTCGGTGACTTGCAGAGTGTTGCTTCCTGCGGGTAGGTTATTGGCCGTTAGGTTGGTGTTTCCATTGCTCCACAGGTAAGTGTAAGGGGCACTTCCACCCGACACATTTCCCGTAGCGATACCATCGTTGGCACCGTTACAACTGATGTTGGTTGGGGCAGGAATGGTGACGGTCAATAAAGTGCTAGGCTCTCCAACAGTGATGGCAACGCTTTTTGAACAGTTGTTGGCGTCTTTGACGGTGACGGTGTAGGTGCCTGCGGTTAGTCCCGTGGCGGTATTTGTGGTGCTGGTAATGCCACCACTCCACGAATAGGTGTAAGGGGCGGTTCCGCCGCTGGCGTTTACGGTAGCCGTACCGTCGTTGCCGCTTTTACACTTGGCAGGGGTGCTGCTGGTAGTAAGTATGACGCCCGCAGGTTCTGTAATGGTAATGGCTATACTCTTCGTGCAATTATTGGCATCTTTGACCGTGACGGTGTAGGTGCCTGCCGCCAAGCCTGATACCATGCTAGTAGTATTCGTAATTCCACCACTCCACGCGTAAGTGTAGGGAGCAACACCACCGCTGACGGTTACGCTGGCGGTTCCGTCGTTGCCTCCGTTACATTTGGTGGCCGTGCTGTTTGATACCAAACTCAGCGCGTCGGGTTCGGTAACGGTAATGGCTATACTCTTGGTACAATTATTGGCATCTTTGACCGTGACGGTGTAGGTGCCTGCCACTAAACCTGTGGCGGTGTTGGTGGTGCTAGTGATACCGCTGCTCCACGAATAGGTGTACCCCCCCGCGCCTCCACTGGCAGTGACGCTGGCCACCCCGTCGTTTCCACTTTTGCATTTGACAGGTGTGCTACTTGGTACAAGTGCGATGGCGGCAGGTTCGGAAATGGTGGCCGAGGCAGTTTTGATACAGCCGTTGGCGTCGGTGACTTGCAGGGTGTTGCTTCCTGCGGGTAGGTTATTGGCCGTTAGGTTGGTGTTTCCATTGCTCCACAGGTAAGTGTAAGGGGCACTTCCACCCGACACATTTCCCGTAGCGATACCATCGTTGGCACCGTTGCAACTGATGTTGGTTGGGGCAGGAATGGTGACAGTGAGCAAGGTGCTAGGCTCTCCAACAGTGATGGCAATGCTTTTTGAACAGTTGTTGGCGTCTTTGACGGTGACGGTGTAGGTGCCTGCGGTTAGTCCCGTGGCGGTATTTGTGGTGCTGGTAATGCCACCACTCCACGAATAGGTATAAGGAGCAGTTCCGCCGCTTACAGTTACGGTAGCCGTACCGTCGTTGCCGTTTTTACACTTGGCAGGGGTGCTGCTGGTAGTAAGTATGACGCCCGCAGGTTCTGTAATGGTAATGGCTATACTCTTCGTGCAATTATTGGCATCTTTGACCGTGACGGTGTAGGTGCCTGCCGCCAAGCCTGATACCATGCTAGTAGTATTCGTAATTCCACCACTCCACGCGTAAGTGTAGGGAGCAGTTCCTCCATTTACCGTAACGCTTGCAACTCCATCATTGGCTCCGTTGCAACTTATATTTGTACTACCTGATGATAATAACAGTTCGTCTGGTTCAGTAATAGTAATATCAATGGTCTTTTGACAATTTTTAGAATCTTTAACCATGACTGTATATACACCTGCTGATAAACCTGCTACGGAACTGGTTGTACTGCCATTACTCCATAAGTAGGTATAGGTTCCTGTGCCACCGTTCACGGTTACACTTGCCGTTCCATTACTTCCTCCAAAACATGTAACAGCCGTAGTGCTTGGCGTAATAAAAATAGCTGGTGGTTCTAAAAATTCAATCTCAGCCGTTTTGATACATCCATTAGCATCGGTTACTTGAAGTGTATGATTTCCTGGCCCTAGGTTTGTTGCTAAAAGGTCAGTACTGCCATTACTCCATAAATACGAGTACGGACTAACTCCTCCCGTCACTTGACCAGTAGCCGTTCCGTTGTTAGCTCCATAACAACTAATATTGGTTGAATTGGCAATACTAACAGTTAGTAAAGTTGATGGTTCACTGACAACAATCGTGATACTTTTTTGGCAATTATTAGCATCTTTCACTGTAACTGTGTAACTACCTGAGGTCAAGCCTGTTACTGTGTTGGAAGTGCTTGTTATTCCATTACTCCATGAGTAAGTGTACGAACCTGTACCTCCGCTGGCAGTTACAGTTGCAGTTCCATCATTACTTCCTTTACATTTTACAGGAGTACTGCTTGAGGTAAGTGCCAAAGGCGCAGGTTCTGCTACTGTGATAGTGATACTCTTTTGACAGTTATTAGCATCTTTGACGAGTACGGTATAAGTCCCTGCTGTTAAGCCAGTGGCTGTATTGGTGGTACTTATACTGCCACCACTCCATGTATAGGTATATGGCCCCGTTCCGCCATTGACAGTGACACTAGCCGTTCCGTCAGTTCCTCCGTTACAAGTGGCGGCCGTACTGCTAGGTGTTAAAACAAGTGCTGAGGGTTCAGTAACAGTTATGTTGATATTTTTTTGGCAATTATTGGCATCTTTGACGGTGACAGTGTATGTCCCTGCGGTCAGCCCTGTGGCCGTATTTGTCGTACTCGTTATTCCTCCGCTCCATGAGTAAGTGTATGACCCCGTTCCCCCACTTGCTGTTACGGTCGCTGTTCCATCGTTTCCACCAAAACACTTTACCGCAGTGCTACTTGGAGTTAGTACAATAGCCGCAGGCTCCACAATCGTAACTGAAGCACTTTTGGTACAGCCATTAGCATCGGTTACTTGCAGCGTATTGACTCCAGCGCCCAAATTTGTCGCCGTTAGGTTGGTAGTACCGTTGCTCCACAAATAGGTATAAGGAGTATTTCCCCCTGATATTTGGCCAGTAGCTGTTCCATTATTAGCCCCAAAACAACTAATATTGGTTGAGTTAGCAATGCTTACAGTCAATAACGTAGCGGGTTCATTAATCGTGATTGTAGTACTCTTCTGGCAGTTGTTGGCATCTTTGACAGTAACGGTATAACTACCTGCGGCTAGCCCTGTGGCAGTATTGGTGGTGCTCGTTACGCCCCCACTCCATGTATAGGTATAGGGGCCTGTACCACCAGTTACGGTTACAGTCGCTGTTCCGTCGTTGCCGTTTTTACATTTAACAGGCGTGCTACTCGGTGTCATTACGATAGCCGATGGTTCTGTGATGGTAATGGCGACGCTTTTCTCACAATTATTAGCATCTTTGACTGTAACGGTGTACGTTCCTGCGACTAAACCCGTGGCAGTATTGGTGGTACTTGTCACTCCTCCGCTCCACGAATAAGTGTACGAACCTGTTCCGCCGCTTACATTTACGGTAGCTGTTCCGTCGTTACCACCGTTACATTTTACGGGCGTATTGCTTGGGTTTACTACCAAAGCTGGAGGTTCGGTCACTACTACACTACTCGACTTCACAACGCCACTCGCATCCATAACCGTGACGGCATAGTTGCCTGCTGTGAGTCCTGTTATAGTAGCTGTATTTCCACCATTTGACCAGGAGTAATTATAAGGCGGCGTGCCTCCTGTGGCATTTACCGTTGCAGTCCCATTGTTACCACCATTACAAGTCACAGCCGTGCTACTCATGGTAAGGGTAGCACCACCAACTACCGTAATGGTGGCTTTATTACTTATTTTATCCGCCGAACAGGCATTAGCTCCCTTTACAATTACGTCATAATCACCAGCATCTACTACTTTACTGTTTACTATTGTATAATAACTGTTTATTGCGCCATCTATGTTGATTCCATTTTTCCTCCATTGATAACCTCCGCTATTTGATGCTGTTACATAGAGGGTTATATTCGCACCTGCCAAGGCTTCCTGTGATTGTGGGTGTGCTGAAATTGAAATCAAAGTAGTTCCAAGAATTGGAATTTCTGTCGCTTTTGTTATGTCTGGACAAGGTCCTCCCGAGTTAGGGTTGCAACAATAAGAATTATATGGGGAGTCTGAGCCTGAACATATCCATCTTTTATACGTACATTTTACTTTATACACGTCACCGCACTGAGGAGTCACTAAAGGTGATCGTTCGGTAGAAAAAGCTACCCCATTTTTCTCCCAACTAAGTGTACCATAGCATAAATTAACTCCCAAACGCGTGGGAACGTTGGGTGTCAATTTATTATCAAATTGAGTTGTGTAAATAGTATATTCTGGGGAAGCATAGCCTCCATAGTTACTTTCTTGATCGTCATTGCCAAAAGATATTTCTCCAGCGTCACTTACTGTTTTTCCAGCTTCTGTACAATATACCTTATAATAAACACGTTCCTGAAAAGAAAATGGATCAAAATATTCAGTATAAATTCCACCCAATTTTGAACCTTCAGCCATTACCACATCCCCTAACACCCATTTTACCTGCCCTGTACAGCCAGTCACTATAACCTCACGTAAAAATAAATTTTCTCCGGTAGTTGGATCTGGCCCCTGCTCTGAAACATTTAAAGTAACACTGGGGGTAGGTGATTTCTGGCCATTAGATACAGTAAATGTATAAGTACGAGCTTCTTTACTGGTACTAACCATATCATCACACTCGAAATAATAGCTATATTCTCCCACTGTTGGTTGTGAAACAATAATACTCTGTCCAACTCCTATAAGTTCATCGTTAGAATTGAACCATCTCACTTTATTATTACAACCCGATTGAGTTAAGTAAACAGGCGTATTTGGTCGTACATTAGTTGAACTTATTGGAATCTTACCTCCCGTCCACCCCCACCACCCAGGAAGTGCCTGAGCATTGATTTCCCCAAGAGGTAGGAGTAAAAAGGCTACCAGTACACCTAACCATAAATCATATAACTTTTTCATATCTTCTCTTCGTTTACACATGTTCGTCTATTGTATTTTTAGGGTTTCCTGTACACCTTTATGTCGGTAGTGATATAGCTATCGCTGCTAGTGGTGTGAAAACTTTTAATTTTGATGATACCCAATCTCCCATCGGCCGTTCTGAAGGGCACATAACGCGGGGTAGTTTGTTTATCAAAGCCTTCGATGACGCCGTCGCTGAACTTAAATACAAATTGGCTAAAGTCTTTTGAGGTTTTGATGGCGTCAAATTTTGCATCGGTCATCTGGGTACAAGCAGCACAAGCCTCCAACAAATTGATAAACGTAGTACGCTGAGCCTTGGGAATGGTAGGCATCAATAGACTAGCTGTTTTGTCAGGTGATAAAAACCGCCCGTATCCGAGGGTTTCATCTTGGGCGAAAAACACAATGTCTAACTCTTTACCAAAAGAGAGCGTATCTAACGCCTCCGCCGCAATGGACTGTTTGCGGCGCGACACAAAATAGCTGGAATATGTAGAAGCCTCATACACCCCAAATGGGATGTCTTTAAAGTACAGCAAATTGGTGGGGGTGTTCGCAACTATCTCTTTTTCAGATGTCTTGCTTGTTTTTCCGTTGGATGCCGTCAATGTCACCTTGTAGGTTTTTGCGTCGGGCAGTAGGATGGTCGTTATGGAATCATTTTCGGCCGTTATTCTAGCATTGGCATCATTGACGCTCCATTTTTGTTGGAGAGCCCCTTTTGATTTGTTAATAACCTTGATGGTAAGGGGCGCTTCTTGGTTGAAGTTAAAATCCGTCGTTTCGTACTCAAAAGTTGGCTGTAAGCTTTCGCCCACCAAAATGGTAGAATCAAACTGCACAAATTTTTGACCACTGAATGCTTTTAAAGATACTTTGTATTGCCCTTTTTCGGCAAAAATAACGGTGGGGTTCTCTTCGGTAGAGGTAGGTTTATCCCCTTTCTCAAACGACCATTCGTAACGTGTAGCGCCGACTGATGAGTTTTTAAATTTTACCGTAGCTGGGGCCAGATTATTGAGGTCAAAACTAAAGCCAAACTTGGCACTCAAGGGTTTCCCAATTTCGATGGTTGTTTCCTTGCGCGACGTTTTGCTGTCGATATTACTTACTTCAAGGGTAATTTTATACTTACCCTCTTTGCGAAAGAGCAATTCGGGGGGTGTTTGTAGATTGGAAGAAGCAATGGAAGCTCCCTCAAATGTCCATTTATATGTGTCGGCATTTACGGATGTATTCTCAATAAGAACCCGCGTCGGAGCTGCTTTATTGTCATCAATGAATTTAATGGTAAAATCAGCCGTTGTCGAAAGCGCCATCTCCTTAAAACAAGCCAAATGCAGGTGCGCTATTACCAAAAGCAAAAGAAGTCGAATTATCTTTTTCATCAGTATGGGACTAAAGTTTGGTGGGTTTGGAGCGTTTTAATGATTTTCGTTTACTTTTCTGACTTTCACGGCCATCTTGAGCAACAATAGTCATGGCGTACAAATACGCACCTGAATCGTTGACGGTTTTGTCATTGTATTCAAAGTTTCCAGCGGGCACAGTGGCCAACTTCCGAAGTTGTGCTTTGGGAGGGTCGTTTCGATAAATCACATATTCTTTGGTGGTTGAGAGCGCCGCCGATGGCCATTGTATCAAGACACCTTTCGTGGTATTTCGCAGGGAAAATGTAGAAACTCCCTCATGAAGTTCTTTGGGGAAATCTACCTCAAACGCCATGCTGAAATTGCCAATTTGTCCGTCATCTGCTACGGAAGCGATTCGGTACTCATGGTAATATCCCTGCTTAAATGTAGTATCGGTAAAAAAGTTGGTAGCAATGGTTTTGGGGCCAATTGCTTTAAACACAGTATCCAAATCGCTTCTTCGTTCCAATCGGTAGCCACTGATAAGTTTATCTTTCGCGCGCATCTCGGGCCAATCCAGAAATAGATCGCCATTGGCCAATTTGTAGTTAAGGTACATAGGCGGGGCAATGTCAAGTGGCATGATGGCCTTAAATGCGACCACATTAGAGAAGTCGCTGGTATCCTGTGAGAGATTTTGCGCCACAACGGCATAATACATTTTTACCCTAGCCGAAAAAACCCCCGTTGAATCCGTGAATTCAGTTCCCTTAACCACGTTGCCCAAATGGCTCAATTGGTCAGGTTTTGTTCCTCGATATACGACAAAGCCAAACCTTGAATTACTTTCGACGGCATCCCACTTCAAGGTGGGAATTTTTTTGGATGCGGTATCAATCCGCAAATTGTAAGGTGGAAGCGGAGCCGAAAAAGTAGTGCCTGATAAAACAGTTGTGGCAGGTACTCGCTGCGCAACGTTTTGTTTGGGGTTAAAGAGGGCTTTTACCTGATACGTATAAATCGAACCACCTTTAATTTTATAATCAATAAACGAGTCTGTATCATTACTTGCGATAGACAAGCGTTCGGGTTCATTATTACCCTCTGCTCTTTCAATCAACACCCCATAATAATAGGGTTTTGAGGGAAGTTTTTGCCATTTGATTTTAATACAATCGGTAGAATCCTGTCCCGAAACAGCATAAATGAGCGGTACCGAAGATTGGGAAATGGCATACGCTCCAACAACTTCAGATGAATCAGGATCGGAGGTTACCCCGCCAAAGGTCTCGGGTATAATACGTACTTCGACGTAGGCTTCTGGAGTTGTTTTTACAAAGGCTCCCAAGCGAAACACGCCCGCAGTATCGGGCATCGCTTGATACTTTGACAACAATTTCCAGCCCGCTTGATTTTCTTGATAGTAAACAGAAAACGCAACTTTTGAGGGTTCGATAGGAAATGAATTCAAGTAATTGACGAAAGCGGTATTCTGCTCTTTCACCCTCTTTTTTTGTTCTTTTGCCGATAATCTTGTGTTGATTGGTGCGTACGCTGGAAAAGTCTCCGATTTAGATAATCCAGCAATTGGAAAATCGGCATGAAACTTAAAAACCACAGTGCTATCATTCGAAATGATGGTGTCTTGTACTATTTTAATCCCGTTTAATTGGGGATTTGGTACTTTGCTGACAATTTTTGTTTCTGCCCAAAGTTCTTCCTTCCCCGATTTATCTACTCTAATGGCCTGATAGGAATAGACGACGCCTTCTTCGACCTTTGTATCATTGAATGCGATACCGAATGCTTCCAAGTATTTATGCGAAAAAAAGCCTAGTACCAGGAGGGAATCGAAATGATACTCAGTAGCTAAGTAGTGCTGAACTGATGCTTCCGAAGCGAGGTTTTTGATTTTTTGAATACCATTTATTCCTTGTGACGTCACAGCGGCCCGCAACTCAGCTACGGTTTTACTACGTTTGGTTTGTCCTACATTTTGATAAGACTTAAACTTATTGGTAAGCAATAACTCAGCGCGGTTGATTTTAAAGTAAGCTGTTGATTTCAACAACTCTTCGGAGGAGGCTGTTTCTTTGTCTTTTGGTAAAATGGATAGTAGGTTCCCCCTTTCGGAAGGATACACCTGAATCGCTCCTTTCGTGGAGACTTCTTGTGCTGCCAGTCGGAAACATCCGAATAGTAACATAACGAAAGTACAGACTACTGTTTTAAGATTACAAAAACTCATTGTATCGTATTATTAAATATCCTTTCTATTAAATTGGTGTTTTTTAAAGATCGAACTTCCAGCCAGAACCTGCTCCTTTTTCTTGGTAACGTACCTCTAGAGATTTATCAAGACAGATTTTCCAATCAATGCCACAAGGAATTACTACTTTGCACCATTCAACATCATAATCGTTACATCCCAAGGATTTGTTATTGTATAGGCTAAACGTAACGGCGGCCCTTCCTCTAAAATTCCACCCTTCGGTATTATCTCTTCCTCCTTCAAGTAGTAAACGTAGCTTTAAGTCCCCCCATGCTTCAAGGCAGAAACCCTCAACACCCACCCGTCCATAGGTGTTTAATTCAAAATTAAAGTCATTTCCAATCTTAAAAGCCAGCTCAGAGAAGGAAACAAAAAGGTAGGTTCTATTGGATATGGATGTCTTAATCGACCAAGCAAAGACGGTATATGCACCCGACCATTCTTTGTACAGGCCGAGCGTTGCGTCAAGGTAAATGCCGTTTAAGGTTGTCTTCCCATTGACCAAATAGTTGCTGTTGATATAGTCTTTGAACTTAGCAACATCCCTTGGCACACTTGCTCCAATGAAATTATTGTTGATACCAAGCGCAAAAACAGCATTTGCATTCATTCCTAAAACAACTGTTTTTACATTGGCGCCAATGAATACCGATTCTGAAGTGAGGTAAATGGTCCCCTGTATATTTGCCTCTGACCCTTCTATAATCTCTTTGACGCAGTCAATGTTCGCTAAAATGATGGTACGGCAGAAATCAAGTAAGACGGTAGCAGTGCAGTATTTATTTTTTTTGAGGTACCAATCAGCACTTCCTTTTACCACAGGCATTGCTCCGCAGGCATCTGTTTCGAAGAGCACTTCTAGCCTAATGGCGCGGAGTTCACTTACTTCGGGAGAAGTCCCCGTTGTAGTAGCCGACCCTAAAAAGAACACCGAGTATTTGTTGGTTGCGGTATTAATATCAATTCCGCCTCCTACTGAAGTCCACATCAGGGGCCCCGAAACTAACCCATAAGTACTAGCGACAATGGAGGCCCCAAACTCAATTCCGTCGGGAAGTTTATATAATTTTAGTGAAGCTCCCCAACGACGCTTCATGGTATCCATTTCGCCTTTTCCTTCAAAACCAACCCGATCGCCGCTCGTTGATAAGTTTAATGACATGAATGCTTTGAAGGCCGTGGACTCCATTACAATATCAATATTGTTAAATTGAATGGTGAATTGGCCGTCCAGTTCGCCAACAACAAACGACGCATCTCCCTTTGCTTTTATCCCCTTTAAGCTTTCGACTTGTACCCCTCCCGCAATTCCAAACGCCCAATCTACTTCTCCTTCTTGAAGTTCAATATCATCTTCTTCCTGCATTACTTCATACCCACCGACATTGGAATCGCGATTCAATACTCGTTTTTCATTTAATGTGCGGTAATAGGCATTGTTGTATTTGGTGGTTTTGTTCAATTCAGCGGTTTCTTCATTACTCCTTTGCAAGGTTTGAAGCATTTCGCTCCAAGGTACTGCCCCTCCTTTATTGAAGATTACTTTCCGAATATTTACCTTGACAGGGCCTGCATTTACTGTTCTACCTACTTTTACCGCCACATAAAATTTCCCTGCGGTATTATACACTAGCTTTTCAACTTCAAGCGGGAACAAGTCTTTAATCATCTTGTTCGTATTTTTTGTTACTTCCATCCGTACACCCGCTTCCACTTCGTAGGCTTCGTCGTCAAAATTATACCCTAACAGGATATGCTGATCTTCGGGGCTTTTCAGAATAAGGTTTTTGATTTTGAACCCCTCTTCTGGAAATTCCATGTCCAGAAATGGATACGTAGAACCGTTGGCTTTGCGAACCGCCATCGAATGAACAATCAAGTGGTTCTTTTTATCGGTATAAAGTTTACCACCAAAGCCCGCATTGGAGAAATCATCAAACACTTGGATTTTATCTATTTCAAATCGCCACGAGCCCGCTACTCCCAACCGAACATAATAGGGGGTTCCTTTGCCATCTTCGGGCTCCCTTTTGGCGAAACGAATCTCACGCATTGGCAGGTCGCCTTTGGGAGCTAATAGTAGCTTTTCTACGATGGGCATGTAGCCTTCTATACCAATTTTTTTCATCATTGGGAAAGCTAAATTCCCCGCAAAAACCACCCCATCTTTGGTAAGGCTTGCTTCTTTCTCTTCGTCGAGGAGTACGCTAAAGCCCAGACCCAAGCCTAAGCTTATTTTCTCTTTTTTCCCCGTTGGATTTCCATCGTCGTCTTTTTCGTCACGTCGCTCTATTCCTTCTACATCTTCAGGGAATTCGAGTTTGAATTCCAATTCTTCGTTAAAATTGGCCAATTTTTTACCCCCTGATACAAACACAGGGATAATTGGGGCGTCCTTTTCTTTTTCTTGGTATTTCTTTAATTCGGGTTTTTCTTCTTTTTCAGCTCCTTCTGCTACTACGTCGTATTTTCCCTCTTTTTTCTTGGCTTCTTGTTTAGCATTCGCATCCAGAAGCTTTTGCTTGTTTTTGTCGGTAATGTCGTTGTTGAACGCTACATCTCCTTGTTTTTCAGCTACGTTTGGCACCAAATCGAATTCTTGAAAAATGGGATCTGCTGTTTTTTTCAATATTTTCTCTGGCTTGAATTTAAGCCCCACACCCCCAATTTTTCCCAACGACTCTCTGCCTTCCAACTTTAATTTTACAAGTTTTATAAAGTTGGTATTACCTTCGTTTTCGTTGTTTGATTCTACTTTTGCATAGTTAAATAGCTTCAGGTTGAGGGTTTCTTGTAGGAGGTCGGTATCGTCGTCAACCAAAACCGCATTTTCTCCATCGTAATCGTCTGCTTCTACCTCTACCTCCTCGAAGGTCAATTCTTCGCCCTCGTCAAGCTCATAGATACCTTCTTCCTCCGATAAGTCTATGCTTCCGGTCATGAGATAAGTATCCGCATCAATCCGCTTTATTGACGCAACATCAATGGCAAAACCTTGCAGCGTCTTGAAATCTGGTATGGTTGCATCGCGCCTGTAAATACTTAGCTGTAACTCTTTTAATGCCTCAACTGTCGTGTATTCAAAATCATCACTTGCGTTGTTAACAAAATCCCTTATTTTTTCTTCTTTCGTTTTTGTCTTTGTTGTAAAAGCCCACGTAATAGTATTAAATCCTTTTTTTGTGAGGGTGATTTCTACCTCTTCAGCGTCTTTTTCCAACCATATTTCAAAGCGCCCTTCTTCGTCGGTTTCTACCTCATCGATATCCTCTGCCGCAATAGTAACGCCAGCTTCTACTCCTATCTTTGATGAATCTTCGCGAAAACCAGTGACTACCCCAGCTACCAAAATGGCTTCTGTCAGCTCAACTTCTACTTTTACGGTATCAGTTTTATTGGTGGGTGTATCAAAATCAACCGAAAATTCTTTTTCTAAATAGAGTACTTCGGCTGTTTTATCTTTGTTGGTTATTTTTCCCTCCAAAGTTGTCCCCTTGGTATGAAGTAGCTTTACGATACCCTCCTCTGGTATATCAACGTTTTTTTTGTCGAAGACCAAACTGCTTGCCGTGTACTGCTTTTCGTTTTTATCATCCAGTACATAGGTACGAATATGCACTACGTGATCGATACTTGTAGCACCCACCGAATCTTGCTTATAAAACGCTTGAAGTCGGGTGTTATAGTCTTCAAAATTGCTTTCAAAAGCATCTTCATTACCCAATTCTTCAAAGTTTTGGCGTGTGAGGCTCCGTAATTGCTGAATTTGGGTGTTCCAAAATGAACGTCCAAAATCGGAAACCGCTTCGGTACTAGTTGATTTGGAGAAGGTTGAGAGGTCAATGTCGTCGGTCAAATAACCATCTGCCAAGAGTTTGACCGACTGGTCAGCCTCGACTGACGGACTGAATTGTACGTTCAAAATGAACTCCCCATTTTGGTTGGAGGTAGCAATTGCTCCGCTGCTATGCGTAAGTTTTGCTCCTACGATGGGTTCTCCGTGTTGGTCTTTGACAATCGAAGCAATGGCCGTCCCCGTTGACTGTAAATCAATATCCACAACGATGTTAGCAGCTGGTTTATCGATACGTTTTCCCTGATAAAAAGAATACACCCCAGAAATTCGGTTGTAAATGATGATATCATCAATCTCCTGATTGAAGGTAATCTCCTCTGGAAGCGTAAATTCGTAATTGCCTGCTTCATCTGTTGTCACCTCCTCCCAATGGAATTTTTCGTATTCGTTGGGAGTGGTTACTTTTCCTTTGGCATCGATATCCCGAATATCCTTTGAGTTTTTGAGAACTAAGAGACCAACCTCCCAGTTGGGCGCTGGAATACTTTGCCCACCCGACTTACCACGAGCAGCTACTTTTCCTTTAATTTTCAATAACGGTGGTGTATATACGAAATTGGCATTTATTGTAGGGATTCCATACCAATCTTTCGTACCTATACGAACTGATGTATAACCATTTATTTTGTTCATGGGGAAATGTTTTTCATCTTTCCCGTATTCTTTTGCTCCAATTACAAAGTTATCAAGGGTGGTTTCATTCGTAAATAGGTTGAGGTTAGGCTTTTGGATATCCCCTACTTTTACATACTGATTTTTGTTATAACGGATTTCTTTCGAAACATTTTGACCTGCCTCGTACTGCAAAAGCTCTTTATTCGCTTCATAGACCGTCTTTAGGCGATAGACATTAATTTCCTCAAATACCTCATTGTTAATAGGTCGTCCATCAGGGAGTTTAAAGATGGGGTTCAGGCGAACGGTATTTGTAAGTAGCGTTTGCGTACCCAGGGTGCGCTCAGAGGCTCCTCCTTCATCCTGAATCTCAATAGTCGTAATGAAACCGCTATAGTCAATTGTTGGCCCCTCAATCGTCAGGTATTTGTACTTATATGAGTTTAGAGACCTAACATTAATACTATTTGATGAGAGTGAATACTTACCATCAGATGATGTTTTTCTACAATCTAGTCGCTCTACACGGTCGTCATAGGTATAAGAACTGTTCGTTAGCCAACGATTTTTGAATTCTTGAATATTTTTGGCCGTTGATTCCTTGGTTGAACCATATAAACACACCAAGGCATTTTTCAACTTGTACCTGCTTTTTTCCCCAGTTAAAGTAATTTTTTGGGGCTCCAGTTGTAATGGTTCATACGCTCTTATAACAGCTTCCACGTTTCCATTCAGGGATAGAGGCTTTCTTTGCTGCTCATCAAACTGAGTGTATTCAATCGCTTCCATGTCATAGATGGCTGGTTCTGACATTCTACCAAATACATCTACTGCCCTAACTAAAACTCTAAACTCTCTTTGGTTGTATATAGAATGCGTATTTATTCCTGAAGATCGAGAGTCATCACGGCCTGTAAACTTTGTGTATTTAGTGACGCCATCCATTCCTTTCTCTACCTCAAAGGTATCGAAGGTTAAAGGGTCTTTTTTTGCTCCTTCTTCGTTGTTTTTATCAAATAGTAAGGAAGTTACAACATACTTCTGGTGGTTGTCTTCACCTTTCCAGTCGAAATAGATTTTATTATAATCAGGAGACCGTACTATACGCAAATCGGTGGGAGGATTGAGTTGTTCGGTAGGTTTTTCGTAAAAAAAAGAAAATATTTCGCTGTACCCATCATTTAGGAAGTTACTGGCCTTACTAATGGCTCCAAACTTAGGTCTTACTTGTACGCGCCAAGCATATACGGCTCCTTGACGTAAAGGAGGATACTTGGCATCGTACAGTAAAGTAGGTAGAGTAGTGGTAATTTTGCATAAAGGTGGCTGCGACAGAAACACATTTTGTATATTTCCCCTATTGGCAATTGGCAGCTCGGTAAGTGTAAACTCATACTCAATGTTATTATTGGGCGTATGCCGTGGAAGCCACTGAAAAACAACGTTCTGTACTTGGCTTACCGTAGCCCCTGAGTAATTTAAAGGGTACATGGGCAGTGGAGGATCGCTTACTTCTATCCAAGTCGGGGCTGTCTGAATAGGTTTTGACAACAATGCTCCCGAAAAAACATCTCGTAAGTAAAACGTAAATGTATAGATTCCCGATGGTAAGGGTTGTTGATATACCGACTGGGGTACCCCTTGCAAATTATCTGGGGAGAAACAGGCAGCAATGATTGTTTTCGGGATTCGGAAGACTATCCCAGAGTTTATTTCGAACGAAGTACTCGCTGAGGCAGTCAAAGAGTAGGCACCGAAGCCTGGAGCATTCATTTCTAACTGTAAATAGACCGAACGAGTCGGAATTTTTAAATCTTTCAGGATTACTTCTACGTTGATAGGGTTGACGATGGGGTTGAGGTAATCTTCCAGCATTGCCGATGCTGGTAATGAAACCGTAGCAGTGCCATCAATAGGATAGTTAGGAGCCTGTGCCGAAGCAAGGGTTTTGATAAGTATATTAAATAGGAAGATAAAATAACTACTTCGGATGAAGGTTTTCATTCTTGAGTTTTATTGTTAGAATTTATAAGAATAACCTATGGTAGCTGTGTAAATAGTAGCAGGCAAGCCTGTAGCAGCTGGCGAGTTTGTGCCTGCATTATTGTTCATCAACAACAGGTTCCCGTTTAAATTTGAGTTTTTTGTGATTCGGTAAGAAGCCATGGCAGTAGCCGAAAAAATGGAGCTTGAGGATTGTTCAGCGGCCTTGGTCATTAGCATGGTCGAAACTACCGATAAAGACACCTTGTCGTCAGCCAACTGTTGCTGCACAGAAGCCGTTGGCCCATGAGCTACGATATTTTGTCCTCCCAGTTTGTTTTGATTGAAATTATAGCCTGCCGAAAAATTGATTTTTTTCTTCGGAAAGCCCAACACATAACTTGACTGAGCGGTATATACCTGACTTGTTTGGCCAGTGCGTATAAAATCACCTTGTTTGTTGGCCGCATCTAAAACTGTCCCCATGACTGAAAACTGCTGCGTCGTTGTTTCAGATTGCTTAATGATATACGAGAGCATCAGCGTTGCATTCCGATTTATTTGCGTGTAATTAAGGGTGTCAATCGGAATAAAACTTGATTCTCGTTTTGCTTCTTTTATGAAATCCCGTACAAATACAAAACCTCTAAAATTTGAAAAACTGAAGTTGATATTCAGCTTTTGGTTCGGTACAAAAAGCAAATTAGTCGATGCCACAAAACGTGTTTGCCCGTTGGCTTTGGTTACCAACAAATCACGTTGGCGGCCTACGTTACCTGAAAACACTAGTTTGTTGTCGAACAAGCGCTGTACTAAATTGAGGGTGTAATTTTCGAAGTCATTGGTAAAGAAGTACCCCCCAAACGTTCGATAGCCAGGATCAACACGCTCGTAACCCACTCCCAAAATGGTCTTTCCTCCCCAAAACGGTCTTGAAAATTTTGTTTTAAAGGCCGTTTTCGACTGAATGGGTGCCATTGTTTTGAAAAACAGTCCTCCAAAACCCGTACGAGTGCTATCACTTGCAAGTGAGGAGTTTTCAGAAATAAAACTATTGCTGAATTCTAAGTCTATTTGTCCGATTTTTGGGAAATTGATACCTCCTTCAATCCCCAAAACAATGTTTTTTTGGGGACGAATTCGATTGGTAGCCAGTCTTTCAGGGGTAACGGATGTCGGGTTGTCGGCTGCGTGTAACAAGGACGTCCCTATTCGAAAATTACCAGGATTATATACCACTTTTAGTCCATATCCCATTCGATTGTACGTAGAGTCGTTGGTGCTTCTTATCAACTGACCCACCATCGTACTGATTTTCCACTTGTTGGGAGAAAGCTCAAAACCAACTCCTCTGAACTGATGGCCGTTTAATGTATATGGAGAAAAAGTAAGCGCGGATGTACCCAGATAGGCAGTTGCCCATTTGTATCGGGGAGCTATCGAAATCTGGTTGAATGAAAAAGGCTGGCTATAATTAAATTTTCGGTTTGAATAATTGATACTCAACGGTACCGAAATTAAGCCCAAAACATTGAAATTTAATGTTCCGTTTACAAAATAGCTCAACTTTTGAGAGGGTACAGGTAAATACGAGTTGTAGAGCGTATTCAGGTTTAAGCCTCCACTTACTTTCAGTTTTGGAGCCGACTTTATATTTCCTAAGTCAATAGATTGCCCGATGGAATGGCCTATCGAAAAAACAAATACCATAATAACAAATAGAGTAGTTCTCATTATTGCCAATTGTAAGAATGGTTGAAAACTTCTATTGCGATTATTAGGTGATTTATTATGGGTTGTGGCTTCATAATTCAATGACTGATTATACCTTGATTGAAGCCACAAAAATATACCAAGAAAAAGGCTTATTCCATAGGGGGAAACCCCTATTTTAAAGCAGCAAAATTGTATAAAAAAAATGGTTGACTAGTTTTGTGACCCAATCAATCCCGTCTATGAGAAAACTCTTTTTGTATGTTTTGTTAATGTGCAGCCCTTTTCTTCTTCAAGCTCAAAACAAAAAGAAGCTAGACAGTTTATTGAGGTTGAATAACGTTTACTTGAAAAAAGATACTGTTAAAATAAAATTGCTGCTGGACATTCATCGCTCGTATGTCCCATTTGATTCAAAAACAGGGCTGAAATATGCTGATGAAGCGTTGGAATTAGCGCAATCCATACATCACCCTTTTTTTACGGCGACTGCCCAACTCCAAAAAGGCCAGTCGTTACAAGACAATGGTAAACCCGAGGAGGCATTACAGTTGTACGCTCTATCTAAGCAGTATTTTGAGTCAGAAAACAAAAAACATTTTAATCTGGGCTCTATTTATGTGTCCATGGGTAGCGTATATGCTATCCAACAAAAATCAACCCTTGCGTTGCAGTACGTACAAAAAGGGCTTGATTTTTTTCTGGATCAAAAACAAAAAAGAGGAGCTGCCAATGCTTATTTGGCCCTTTCAACCAGTTATCAACAAATAAACGACTCGGCAAAAGCAGAAGAAGCCCTCAAGCAATCGGAAGCGCTGTATCGAGAACTGAAAGATAATTTGGGTATTGCGCTTGTGCTTATTAAAAGAGGGAGACCCCAGTTTGATACAGGGAATTATCAAAGGGCGCTGGACTTGTTTTTAAAGGCTTTACAATTGCTAGATGAATCTATCTATTCGAGTCGATTATACGAAATATATTCGTTGCTCGGGGATATATTTAATCGAATCGGTGATTCGGATAAAGTATTGCTTTATAAGCAAAAAGCGGTAGCAGTGGCTGAAAGTTTGGGACGAGAGCCCCTGATTGCCGAAAGTTATCTCAACGTAGGGGTAGCTTATTTTGTACTCAATAACTTTGATAAAAGCCTATCCTACTATTTAAAAGCACTATCAGTAGCAAAGAAAATTGACGACAAACCGAAATTGTTTATTATTTATTCAAAACTGGGACCTGCTTATCTCAAACAAAAAGACTTTGAAAAAAGCTGGATGTACTTACAGGAAGCCCACAAGCTGAGTCAAGAACTTCAAAATAGCCGTCATATTGCCGCTTCTTTACACGATATTGGTAATTATTACTACACTGTTCCTGATTCCGTTTTACTGAAACGCGGCATAGCGCCTTCACAACGGTACCAAAAATCGTTGGAATACAATATTCAAAGCCTGCAACTTTATGAAAAAGCAGGTGACAGAAGGAATATTTCGGCACGGTGGGCCAGCCTAAGTATTTTGTATCGTGACATGGGAGATTTTAAGCAAGCTTATAACGCATATAGAAAATTTATAACCATTAAAGACAGTATTCTTAGTGAAAACATTAAAAATGAAGTCATTCGAAAAGAAGCTCAATATGATTTTGACAAAAAGGAAGCTCAACTTAAGTACGAACAACAACTCATAGCCAAGGAGCTTGAGAAGGAAAAGCTTCTCACAACTCAGCAGCAACAAGCTATCCAAATCACAAACCAAACCCTTATTTTGAGTGAGAAAGACCGAGATTTACAAAGATTAGCTTATCTACAAGAGAAAGCAAAAAAACAAGAACGCGAACAAGAACTCAAACTTGCCTGGCAAGATAAAAAGCTGCAGAGCTCCCAACTGCTTGCACTTACCAGAGAAAAAGCGCTTCAGCTTCAAACACTCGCTAAGAAAAACGCGCTAATCGGTTTTCTCATTGCCTCGTTGCTGGGGTTGGTGTTGGCCGTATTTTCGTTTTATCTGTGGCAACGCCAAAAACGCCTAAACCAAGAAAAAGAGAACAGTATGAACTTTACCAAACAACTATTACAAAATACAGAAGAAGAACGTCAACGAATTGCTAGCGACCTTCACGATAGTATCAGTCACGAACTTCTCACTCTAAAAAATATTCTTCAGGGGGATATTGCAACAGTCAGTGGTAAAATAGATACCATTATTAACGATGTTCGCAGCATTAGCCGAAACTTACACCCCGTGTTGTTTGATCAAATTGGGTTAGTACTCAACATCAAAACCCTCGT
Organism: Runella defluvii; assembly: GCF_014195535.1. Taxonomy (GTDB): domain Bacteria; phylum Bacteroidota; class Bacteroidia; order Cytophagales; family Spirosomataceae; genus Runella; species Runella defluvii. Next base: position 32,275 of record NZ_JACIBY010000018.1, read on the forward strand.
AGAGCGTTTTGAGAACCAAAATGATTTTATGGTGATGACTGACATTGATTACCAAAGCACCTTAACTTCCTCTGATGAGCTTCAATTGTACCGTATCATTCAAGAGGCGTTGAGTAATGTGATTAAATACGCCAATGCCCATGCAGCTAAAATTACATTACAAGCTACCGAAAAACAGGTATTACTTGAGATAAGAGACAATGGACAAGGATTTGATGTTGAAAAAACGCTGAATAGTGGCAAAGCTTTCGGACTTCATAATATCATCGAACGTGCCCGAGTCGTTGGCGGAACTACCCAGCTCCAATCCACCTCTAAAGGGACGGTAATATCAATTGTTATTCCCCAAAAAAGCTAAAAAACGTTCAAAAAATGCCTTCTATATTAATCGCTGACGACCATCCCTTTTCCTTAATGGGTACCAAAGTATTTGTCGAATCCCTAGGCTATCGTGTAGTCGATTGCTGTTCTAACGGCATTACAGCACTCAATTTAATAAAGTTACACTTACCCGATATCGCCATTCTTGATATTAATATGCCTGGACTAAGCGGACTTGAAGTGCTACAGCAAGTTGCTTCGGTTCGCTTGCCAACCCGAGTTATTTTGTTGACCATGCACCGAGAAAAGTCAATTTTTGAGAAAGCAAATCAATATGGGGTGTATGGGTATTTACTAAAAGAATTTGCCCAAAATGAGTTAGATGATTGCTTGAAAAAGGTAAACCAAGGCAAATTATACATAAGTCCTAATCTCCAATCGGAGCTAGTTCAAGATAAGACCCACTCAAAAGACGGTTTGGAAAATCTCAGCTTTGCCGAGCGCAAAGTACTGGCTCTCATTGCCGAGCACAAAACCTCCAAGCAAATTGCTGAACTGCTATTTATTGCCGAAAAAACAGTAGAGCATCACCGTGCAAATATTATCCAAAAACTCAATTTACCCAAAGAAAAGAACTCACTTTTGGTTTGGGCTACTGCTAACTATAAAAAGTGAGTTCAATTACCTTGTTTGAAAAGTAATATGATATTTTTTATCCCGCAGACAAACGCAGATTAAAATTCAACGCGGATTGGCGCAGATAAGCTCATTAGCCGAATTAATCACCCAAAATCTGCGGGTATCTGCTGTTTTAGATTCAGCGTAAATCTGCGGGTAAATTATAAAGAAACTTAATAAACAACATATTCAACTAGTAGTAAAAAATTATTCCTCTGTTTTTAACACTCTTAAGACCGCTTGTTTAGTGTGTGTCTGTACTTGTAAAAAATAAATTCCCGTCGGCAATTCGCTAACGCCAAACTCTTCTTGGTGCGTGTTGGTTTCGGGGGTAAACCGACGTTCTAATATCCTACGACCAGAAGCATCCATCAACGAAGTTTGGACTACTTGCCCCTTGCTCTCTTGCACTTTCAAGCGAAGCACGTTGGTGACGGGATTGGGGAGAACCGTGGCGAAGGCGCCGCTATCAGTTAGCTGTTGTCCGTTATCCGACCCTTGCCCTTTGCTTGTTGCCCTTTGCTTGTTGCCACTTGCCCCTTCTTGCCCCCCACTCTCCGCTGTTCTCGCTGCGCCCACGCCTACCCCGTCTTTCGACTGGATTCGAAACCAATACTCTTGATACGCCAGCACGTTGCCTTGCGGCTTCCGCGTCGAAGGATAGATACTCCCCCAGCCTTTCATATCCCAATATCGAATACCTAGCTTGTATAAACCCTTCGGTAACCCTCCATCATAAAGGTTGCCTCCGCTTCCGTTGTCTTGGTAAAAACCGTAGGCTGGATGGTTTTGTGCGTACAATTCCGTCCAGCCTTCACGGTTGGCATACATAAAGTAGGGAGCGTTGTTTTCGTGCGTATTGAATGAGCGAATCACGCCCGTCTCGGGCGTCGCTAACATGTCAAAAGTTAATGACCCATCCGTACCCAAGGCGCAAGCATCCACATTAACGGTCCAGTAACGAGGAGCTAGTTTATTTGCATTTTCAACATAATAGAGCGTTGGGTTCACTTGCGTACTTTGATCTAGCTCGGGGCCGCCATCACGGGTGATGAATTGACTGCTCCACACCGAGCGGTCGTTGGTTTTTATGGCTGATTTTGACTCACCAATGTTTATCAACGTCAGCTCAAAGGCTTTCCAATAAATCTCTTTTTTCCCACTTTCCACGCTTTGACAGCCATTAGGATGCATACAACGTACCCAATAACTCTGCTTCGTCACGTTCAAAAACGACACTTTAAAGCTATTCTCACTCGTCCCAGTATTCCAATTCGGCGTTGTGCCAGTTGGACAACTTGTTGATAAAGTCACCTCTACTCCTGTACACACTACTTCTGCACTGGCGGTTACCACTGGAGCCACCCCTACTTGTATCGCAGTGTAAGTCACCACGTTACTCTTTTCGCTTAAACACCCTCCACCCGCTTGGCATCGCGCATAGTACGAACTCGTTTCGGTAGGGGTTTGAGTTGGAAATGTTGGTAAAGCTACATTCGTTGTGGCGTTGTACCAAATCGTAGTGGCTGCACCACAATTCGCAGTACCATTAAACGCCACGGGGTTACCACAACCACTGGTAACATTCAGGCTGGCAACAGGAGAAACTGGTACAATCGTTATCCGCAAACGCATCACTCCCGATTCTGATTCTACACACGAGGTGGTTCCGTCAGATTTGCGGCAACGCACGCGGTAATTGTGGTACTGACCGTCCACCAATTGCATTGGAACAACACTACTGTACTCGCCGCCATCCACCGAATAAAGTAGCATTTCTCCCGCTCCACAGGTCGCATTAAACGTTATCACGTTGCCTTCGATGTTACATACATCTTTGCTTTCCCCCGCATTTACACTTACTCCGTCGGCCACCATCGACACATTTTGTGGCGTGGAAGCGCGGTAATTTATCGTCAATTCAATCGCATTTGTGTACGTCACAGGGCAACTCGCATCACAAGCCGCTTGGTAGCGGTGGGGTTGGTTATTGGACAATTGGGTAACTGGTGGATTGGAAGCCCATCCGCTCCACGCACCACTGCCTACTTGCACTCGCCAAACGGGATTGCCCACCACGCACAAACCCGAAACCGTAAACTGTAAACCGTTAACTGGATTCGCATCCGTATCGCAGAAGGTTTGAGAATTACCTTCGTTGAGCGTTTGTTGCAACGTGCTGAGCGTAATCGTCGGTTTGTCTTGAACCGTCACCGTGGTACTACCCGTTTGAGCTTGGCTACAAGTTGTTGATGAACCATCTTTGACGCTCACCAAACTATATTCAAACGTTCCCGCTTCATTCGTCGGCACGTCTAAGCTTACGCTGTTACCGTTTGTGGTCGTGATCGTCTGCTCGGAACCGTTATTGATTTTGTAGGTGAATGTGTAAGGCGCTGTCCCCGCTGCTCCCGTGAACGTGATTTTGGGTGAACTAGCATTTTTACAAACCACCGTTCCACCCGTAATGGTCGCCGTCGGCAAAGGATTCACCGTCACCGTTGTGCTGCCACTTTGGGCTTGGCTACACATCGTTGATGAACCATCTTTGACGCTCACCAAACTGTACTCGAACGTACCCACTTCGCTCGTCGGTGCATCTAGGCTGACGCTGTTACCGTTTGTGCTCGTGAAAGTCTGCTCGGAACCGTTGTTGATTTTGTACGTGAATGTGTATGGTGCTGCCCCTGCTGCTCCCGTGAACGTGATTTTGGGTGGAGTAGCATTTTTACAAACCGTCGTTCCACCCGTAATAGTAGCCGTCGGCAAAGGATTGACTGTCACCGTTGTGCTACCCGTTTGGACTTGGCTACAAGTCGTTGATGAACCATCTTTGACGCTCACCAAACTATATTCAAACGTTCCCGCTTCGCTCGTCGGTGCATCTAGGCTGACGCTGTTACCGTTTGTGGTCGTGATCGTTTGCTCAGAACCGTTGTTGATTTTGTACGTGAATGTGTATGGCGCTGTCCCCATCGCTCCCGTGAACGTGATTTTGGGTGAAGTAGCGTTTTTACAAACCACCGTTCCACCCGTAATGGTCGCCGTCGGCAAAGGATTTACCGTCATCGTCGTGCTGCCACTTTGGGCTTGGCTACAAGTCGTTGATGAACCATCTTTGACACTCACCAAACTGTACTCGAAAGTTCCCGCTTCGCTCGTCGGTACATCGAGGCTGACGCTGTTACCGTTTGTGGTCGTGATAGTTTGCTCGGAACCGTTGTTGATTTTGTACGTGAATGTGTATGGTGCTGCCCCTGCTGCTCCCGTGAACGTGATTTTGGGTGGAGTAGCATTTTTACAAACCGTCGTTCCACCCGTAATAGTAGCAGTCGGCAAAGGATTTACTGTCACCGTTGTACTACCCGTTTGAGCTTGGCTACAAGTTGTCGATGAACCATCTTTGACGCTCACCAAACTGTACTCGAACGTTCCCGCTTCGCTCGTCGGTGCATCTAGGCTGACGCTGTTAACGTTTGTGGTCGTTATTGTTTGCTCGGAACCGTTGTTGATTTTGTACGTGAATGTGTAAGGCGCTGTCCCCGCCGCTCCCGTGAACGTGATTTTGGGTGAACTAGCATTTTTACAAACCATCGTTCCACCCGTAATGGTCGCCGTCGGCAAAGGATTCACCGTCACCGTTGTGCTACCCGTTTGAGCTTGGCTACAAGTTGTTAATGAACCATCTTTGACACTCACCAAACTATATTCAAACGTTCCCGCTTCGCTCGTCGGTGCATCTAGGCTAACGCTGTTACCGTTTGTGGTCGTGATCGTTTGCTCGGAACCGTTGTTGATTTTGTACGTGAATGTGTATGGTGCTGCCCCCGCCGCTCCCGTGAACGTGATTTTGGGTGAAGTAGCATTTTTACAAACCACCGTTCCACCCGTAATGGTCGCCGTCGGCAAAGGATTCACTGTTACCGTTGTACTGCCACTTTGGGCTTGGCTACAAGTCGTTGATGAACCATCTTTGACACTCACCAAACTGTACTCGAACGTTCCCGCTTCGCTCGTCGGCGCGTCTAGGCTTACGCTGTTACCGTTTGTGGTCGTGATAGTTTGCTCGGAACCATTGTTGATTTTGTAGGTGAATGTGTATGGTGCTGTCCCCGCTGCTCCCATGAACGTGATTTTGGGTGAACTAGCGTTTTTACAAACCGTCGTTCCACCCGTAATGGTCGCCGTCGGCAGAGGATTCACCGTCACCGTTGTACTACCCGTTTGGGCTTGGCTACAAGTCGTTGGTGAACCATCTTTGACGCTCACCAAACTATATTCAAACGTACCCGCTTCGCTCGTCGGCACGTCTAAGCTTATGCTGTTACCGTTTGTGGTCGTGATCGTTTGCTCAGAACCGTTGTTGATTTTGTACGTAAATGTGTAAGGCGCTGTCCCCGCCGCTCCCGTGAACGTGATTTTGGGTGAACTAGCATTTTTACAAACCGTCGTACCGCCCGTAATGGTCGCCGTCGGCAAAGGATTGACCGTCACCGTTGTACTGCCACTTTGGGCTTGGCTACAAGTTGTCGATGAGCCATCTTTGACGCTCACTAAACTATATTCAAATGTTCCCGATTCATTCGTCGGCACGTCTAAGCTTATGCTGTTACCGTTTGTGGTCGTGATCGTTTGCTCGGAACCGTTGTTGATTTTGTACGTGAATGTGTATGGCGCTGTTCCCGCCGCTCCCGTGAACGTGATTTTGGGTGAACTAGCATTTTTACAAACCGTCGTTCCACCCGTAATGGTCGCCGTCGGCAGAGGATTTACTGTCACCATTGCTACCGTTGAAGTCGCTTCGGAACATACCCCACTTTTTACAAATGCTCGAAAATAGGTAGTTTGTGTTAAGTTAGTTGCCGCCAATTCGGTCGTCGTGTTGGCTATATCCGTCGTTTCACTAAAATCTGCACGTAATGACGATTGCCATTTTTGTATTGCCCCTACCTGTCCTGACAAGGCGAGGTCAGTGCGATTGGTTCCCGCACAAACCGTTGCCGAACCACCAATGCTTCCCCCTACACTGACAGGACTAACCGTGATTTTTACTACCGAGGAAGTCGCTTCGATACATCCTCCGCTTTTCACTATGGCCCTGAAATACGTATCCGCTGTAAGAGAACCAATCATGGCTCCCGTCAACGTCGTACTTGTTGAAGAAATGGTATTCCAGCTACTGAAGGATGAATTCGTTGATCTATCCCATCTAACCACATTACCTACCTGACCACTCAGGCTCAAATTGGCAGGAGCAGTTCCCGAACAAATCGTTTGGTTTGAATTAACAGTTCCCCCGACAGAAACAGGATCTACTCTCACACCAACCGTAGCCGTAGCCGTGCAGCCATTCTCTGATACCGTAAGGGTAATGGTATAGTTTGTCGAAGAGGTGACGGTAGGAATAGTAAAAGTGGGATTTTGCTGCGTTGAAGTAAAAGCCCCTCCTCCTGCACTCCACGAGTAAGTAGGAGCATATCCCCCTGTACTGCTTCCATTGAGCGTGAGCGTCCCCCCCGAGCAGACTGTTAAAGGAGTATTTGGACTAATACTGGCCGCTAGATAACAAGGTGGGGTATATTCCCAAAAATCCTTTCTACGTGAGTTATTAAAGAGTCCCGTTCCGATGTACCCCTTCCCGCCAATACTGAACCCGACTGCTACTGTTCGGGGTCCTCCACCAACATTCGTTTTTTGGCTCCAGCTATTACTTACGGGGTCAAACTCCCAGAAATCATCGCTAATATTACCGATAGTCCCCGTCCCAATATACCCCCTACTCCCAATGCCAAACCCTACAGCATTCAAACGAGCGTCTCCACCCAAATCTGCTTTTTGTGTCCAACGATTTGTACTAGGGTCATATTCCCAGAAATCCTTCTGGATTGTCCCTGTTCCTCCTGTTCCGATATACCCCTTATTACCAATGTTAAACCCTACGGCTTGCAAACGGGCAAGCCCACCAAAATCCGCTTTTTGTACCCAGCTATTGTTGGCAGGATTATATTCCCAGAAATCTTTTGTATAATTTCCATCATTACCCGTACCAATATACCCCTTTCCATTGATGCTAAACCCTACGGCGTAGCTGCGTGCTGACCCACCGAAATCTGCTTTTTGCGTCCAGCTGTTCGTACTTGGGTTATATTCCCAAAAATCTTTTTTTTGTGTTACACTAGAACCCGTACCAACATACCCCTTGTCATTAATACCAAACCCTACTGCACCCTGGCGCCACTCTCCCGCAAAATCAGCTTTTTGTCTCCAAGTGTCGTCAGCAGGGTCGTACTCCCACAAAAATTTCATCAACCTCCCATCATCTCCCAGGGTGATATAACCTTTGTTTCCTACGCTAAAACCCACTCCATCTAGCAGTGCTGTTCCTCCAAATGGGGCTTTAGAAGCCCAACTATTGCTTACAGGATTAAATTCCCAGAAATCTTTTATATTTGTATTTCCAGTACCCATTCCCAGGTAGCCCTTGTCACCAATGCTGAAACCTGACGCTAGAAACCGTGGAATACCCCCAAAATTGGCCTTTTGTACCCACGTATCAGACGAGAGATTATACTCCCAAAAATCATTTTTATAGCTACCATCACTCCCCGTTCCGATGTAGCCTTTGCCATTTATACTCAACCCCACGGCGTTTCGTCTTCCTCCCCCAGCAAAGTCCGCTTTTTTTGTCCAAGTATTAGTTGTAGGGTTATACTCCCAAAAATCATTTTTATAAGTAAAACCTATGCGGCCTGTACCGATGTAACCCTTGCCACCCATACTGAATCCAACGGCTTGGTATCGTTCCTCTGCATAATCTGCTTTTTGCGTCCACCGATCAGTATTAGGGTCATATTCCCAAAAATCTTTTCGGGCACTTCCACTATCGCCTGTACCAAGGTAGCCTTTACCGTTAATACTAAACCCTACGGCCTCGGCACGTTGCACCCCGCCAAAATCGGCTTTTTGTGTCCAAGCATTGGTACTCGGGTTATACTCCCAGAAATCTTTTTTAAAACTTCCATCATAACCCGTTCCTATATACCCCTTCCCATTGACACTAAAACCCGCCGCATTCTGTCGTGCCGACCCACCAAAGTCGGCTTTTTGAGTCCAAGTATCGGTGGCAGGGTCATATTCCCAAAAATCTTTTTCATACGACTGGTACGTTCCTGTCCCAAAATAGCCCTTGCTATCGATACTGAAACTCACACCGCCAAATCTTTGCATAGGGCCGTTGGGGGTACTAAGGCCTAAGTCAGCCTTTTGTGTCCAACTGTTGGGGGTTTGGGCCTGTCCTATAAAGGTCACCAACAACCCTCCCAAAAAAGCATAGAGCAAATAGGTGTTTTTATACAATTGTTTCATAAAAATACAGGGATTAAAGGGCTTTTACTTGTTTCATTTCTTCCACGCTTACGCTGGGTGGCATCTGGCCTTTTTTTAATTTTTGAATGATAATATCCGCCACTTTTTGAGCCTGCGCTTTGGTTGCAAAGCCACTATTCCCTGGCAAGCCAGGCTTGGAAAGTTGGTGAATAAAACGCTTCCCCTCTACGTAAATGTCGTAGCCCCAGGTATTACCTTCTGAGGGAATAATTTTAGAAGTAATGTTGGCATTCACATAGTTATTGGCTGCGGGAAAAGCAGGCTGCTGAGCAGCCGAACTTTGCGGTGCCTGCCCATACGAGCAAACCATGATGCCACCGAAGCAAATCAGCAGGACAAGTACTTTAATGTTCATTTTTAGAAAAGAAAATGGTACTAATGGAGAGAATGAGTTAAGGTAATTACTACAAAGTAGCTACCCTCACTCAGCATATACCATTTTCACGGGTGGACAAACAGGTGGACAATTTATAACCACCTATTTTACAACAATATACTTACTACCCAAACCGCCTTTTAGGCAATTTCCTCCATCATTGAAGGGTATTTTTTTCGAAGTCGATAACGCGTTTTTTTGACAGAATCAGCCGAAATGCCCAGCATGGTTCCCTTTACTTTATCAGTAAGGTTGAGCTTATCTAAGGCACACAACCGTACTTCTGCCGCCGTTAAATCAGGATATTTTTTATTTAAATCAAGAAAGAAATAAGGAAACACTTGTTCATAAAGTGCCTTGAAGTTTTGCCAATCGTCTTCGGTAAGTAGTACACTTTGTTGAAGGTTTTCAAGGGTTTTCTCCACCTCAAAATTCATTTCTGGACGTTGATTATTTCTTTCTAACTGCGTCGAAATCGTTTCAATGAGCTCATTTTTTTCCTTAATATTGACCAAATATTGCTCCAGTTGCCGATTGGCGTGGTCAAGCATTTCTTCTGCTCGCTGGCGTTTTTCCGTTTGAAGGCGTTTTTCTTGTTTTTGACGTTCGTTGAGCCAATACACCACGCCCAAAAACACCACAATAAGCCCAAAAATAATCACATTGCGAAGCATACGTTCGTTGGTTACTTCTACTTGTAAAGCCCTCCGCTCGTTGATGTATTTTTCGGCTTGCAAACTACTTTCCAACACCACCACTTTTTTATAATCCAGCTTCACCTTCAGCGTGTCTTTGAGAGCCAACAAGGAATCTTTAAACGTATTGGCCAAGCTAAAGTTTTTCATCTTGGCATGGTACAAAGCCAGCGTTTCAAATCGAATCAAATCATAAGTAGGATACGTCCAGTACGGCATAACTACCGCAGCAGGAGCAATGTATGGCTTGGCTTTATCCACCGAATCAAGCATAAGGAGGGCATTGGCAATGTATAAGCGACTGATGGCTGCATTTTCTGGTATGGCTTTTTCGTTTACTTTGGCTTCTTCGTACAGGTACGGAAGCGCCTCTTTGTACTTGCCCATCATGCGCAGCAAATTGCCCAAGTTCCCCCGAATCAGTACTTCGTAATTGCTGTTTTTTTCGACTTTGGCCGCCACAACACCCTCTCTAAATGCCTTTTCGGCTTTCTCGTATTGCTTCATTTTAAGGTAACAAAGCCCCAAGTTATTGTAAATACCCATGGGCGAAAACACCGCATTAGGGGGTTCTTTAAGTGCAATTTGGCAATGTAACGCCGCCATTTTGTAGTCTTCAAAGAAATAGTAAATGGCAAAAAAACCAATGTAGTAGTAAATGCTGTGCGGAAATTTACCAAAATAGGTTTCTTCTAACAGCTTTCGAGCTTTAAACAACAGTGGAAGTCCCGTGGTGTAATCTTTCTTGTTAAAAGCCACCCATCCCCGCCAAAAAAACGAGTAAGCTTTCAAATCATCGTAAGGCGTAGTTTGGGTAATTTTTTCTAGTTTCTTGGTATAGCCATTTTTTTCTTCCTTGGTTGGGGCAATTTCTTCACTTAAACGCAATTTAAGGAAATCAAGATAAGCCAAAGACCGTTCGTCTCGTTCGTCTTTTGCCACTTTTTGGATGCTATCCAATTCTGACTTATAGCGGCTTACTTGGGCATCGGCACCAAATTGAAACGAAAAGTCAATCAAATAGCGTACACGCTTCTCGCTTGCAGAAAAAACTTCTTGGCCATGCAATTTCATCACACCTCCTCCAGCAATCCAATAAAGTGCAATCACAAGCAAGATTCTATATAACATACTATTTTGGGTTATGGAATTTCAAAAATAGCACACACACGATAAGTGAGCACTAATTATCCATAAAAATCTAGTCCACTTTTTGTATAGTCCTAAAAAAAACACTTTTAGGACTATTTTTCTCTTTTAAAATACCAAACGGGGATAAAAGCGAACCCTTGTTCTCTCTTACCCCCGTTTCTATTTTGGGTTAAAATTAGTGTTAGCTTAATGCACTTTCACTACTTTCAACGTCGCTTGTTTGTCAGGCGTTACTACTTGCAAGAAATACATACCCGTCGGCAATTCACTCACCCCAAACTCTTCTTGGTGCGTGTTGGTTTCAGGTACAAATTGACGGCGTAAAATTGCCCGTCCTGAGGCATCAGTCAATGTAGTCTGCACTACTTGCCCTTTGCTCTCTTGCACTTTCAAGCGAAGGATACTGGTGACGGGGTTGGGCATGACAATTGCAAAATCCCCTTGCTCTTTGCTAACTGCTGACTGCTCCCCGTTATCCGCTGCACGCGCTGCGCCCACACCAATTCCGTCTTTCGACTGGATTCTGAACCAATATTCTTGGTAGGCCAAGACGTTGCCTTGGGGTTTACGCGTCGATGGATAGATACTACCCCAGCCTTTCATATCCCAATAACGAATACCCAATTTGTACAAGCCTTTCGGTAACCCTGCATCATATACGTTAGCACCTGCACCATTGTCTTGGTAAAAACCATACGCAGGGTGATTCTGACCGTACAATTCCGTCCAGCCTTCGCGGTTGGCGTACATGAAGTAAGGCGCATTGTTTTCGTGGGTGTTGAAAGAGCGGATTAAGCCCGTCTCAGGTGTCGCCAACATGTCAAACGTCATCGACCCGTTTGATCCTAACCCGCACGTCTCTACGTTAATCGTCCAATAACGAGGTGCCATTTTGTTGGCATTTTCTACGTAATACAAGGTCGGATTTTGCTGCGTGCTTTGCTCCAACTCAGGGCCGCCGTCTCTGGTAATAAATTGGTTTGCCCAAGCTGAACGTTCGTTGGCTTTTACCGCTGATTTACTTTCACCGATGTTTATCAAGGTCAACTCAAACGACTTCCAGCTTACCTCTTTGACCGAGCTCACCGCGCTTTGGCAACCATTTGGCGACACACAGCGTACCGAATAACCTTGTTTGGTTATATTGATAAATGACACTTTAAAACTACTCTCCGTCACGCCCGTATTCCACAAAGCGGTTGTACCCACTGGGCAGGTTGTCGAAACTGTCACCTCTGTTCCCGTACATACAAGCTCCGAACTCACGTTGACCACAGGCGCTACATTGACAGGTACAATTGTAAACGTCACTACGTTACTTTTTTCACTCAAACAGCCACCTGCAGCTTGGCAACGCGCATAATACGACGTCGTTTCACTTGGTGTTTGACTTGGTAAAGTTGATAGCACGGCATCGGTAGTGGCGTTGTACCAGACTGTCGTCAAATTGCCACAGTTTGTTGTTCCACTGAAAGCTACTGCCGTACCACAGCCATTGGTGACGTTCAAACTTGCCACAGGAACTTGTGATAAGTTTGTAATTCGCAAGCGCATTACGCCCGACTCGCTCTCAACACACGACGCGGTTCCGTCTGATTTGCGGCAACGTACGCGGTAATTGTGGTACTGACCATCCACTTGTTGTACAGGAAGAATACTGCTGTAATCTCCACCGTCCACCGAATAAAGAAGCATTTCTCCTTCAGCACAAGTCGCCTTGAACATGAGGGCATTGCCTTCGATGTTACAAACTTCTTTGGTTTCTCCAACGTTCACCGTTGTCCCATCAGCCACCAACGACACATTCTGTGGAGTAGAAGCGCGGTAGTTGATTTTCACTTCAATTGGACTGGTGTACGTCATTAGACAACTAACGTCGCAAGCAGCTTGGTAACGGTGGGGTTGGTTATTGGACAACTGGGAAACTGGGGCATTGGCTGACCAGTCGCTCCATGCGCCATTTCCAACTTGACTGCGCCAAACAGGCAAACCAGCAACACACGCCCCCGTAACGCTAAACTGTAAACTATTAACAGGATTTGCATCTGTATCACAAAGTTCACGGTTATTACCTTCGTTTAAGGTTTGTTGGAGGGTTGATAATGTAACCGTTGGTTTGACATGAATCAGAACTGCCGCCGTGGTCGAATTTGCCTGCGAACATACACCGCTTTTCGTTACTGCACGGTAATACGTCGTTTGGGTTAAATTAGTAGCGATCAACTGATTCGTTGTGTTCGCAATATCAATCACACCGTTAAAGTCGGCATTTGAAGACGATTGCCATTTTTGAATTGTTCCCACTTGGCCTGACAACGTCAATACCGTGCTGTTGGTACCCGTACAAACAGCCGTAGAACCTGCAATGCTACCTCCTACCGAAACGGGATCCACTGTTACCGTTGCCACCGAAGAAAACACGGCTTCGCATACGCCACTTTTTACCATGGCCCGATAATAGGTCATTTGAGTTAGATTCGTAGCCGTGAAACTGGTTGTCGTGTTGGCAATATCAACAGGATTCGCAAAGTCAGAAGTCAATGACGACTGCCATTTTTGAACATCGCCTACTTTACCTGACAATGTCAATGCTGTTGAATTTGTCACCGCACAAACTGTAGTTGAACCTGCAATGCTACCGCCCACGTTGACAGGGTCAACCGTCACGGTTGCGGTTGAAGAAAACGCGGCTTCACATACGCCACTTTTCACGATTGCCCGATAATGGGTCGTTTGCGTTAAGTTGCTCGCCGTTAAGCTGGTCATTGTATTGGCAATGTCAGTAGGGTTAGCAAAATCGGAAGTCAATGACGACTGCCATTTTTGAACATCACCTACTTTACCTGACAACGTCAATGTGGTCGAGTTCGTCCCTGTACAAACCGTAGCCGAACCACCAATGCTACCACCTACCGTAACAGGATTCACCGTTACTGTTGCTGTCGCCGAATTAACGGCATCACATACGCCACTTTTTACCACGGCACGATAATACATCGTTTGCGTTAGGTTTGTCGCGACGAAGCTTGTTGTTGTATTCACAATATCAGTAGGAGTAGCAAAATCAGCCGTCAATGAAGATTGCCATTTCTGAACGTCGCCTACTTTGTCTAATAAGGTCAATGTCGTCGAGTTTGTTCCAGAACAAACCGTAGCCGAACCACCAATGCTTCCACCTACCGTCACAGGACTTACCGTTACCGTAGCCGTCGCTGAGTTCACCGCTTCACATACGCCACTCTTCACGATTGCCCGATAATAGGTTGTTTGGGTTAAGTTGCTCGCCGTTAAGCTGGTCGTTGTATTGGCAATGTCCGTAGGGTTAGCAAAATCGGAAGTCAATGACGACTGCCATTTTTGAACATCACCTACTTTACCTGACAACGTCAATGTAGTCGAGTTTGTCCCTGAACATACCGTGGCCGAACCTGCAAGGCTACCACCCACCGTCACAGGACTTACCGCTACGGTAGCTGTCGCTGAGTTAACCGCATCACATACTCCACTTTTTACCACTGCACGATAATACGTCGTTTGCGTTAAGTTTGTTACGGTTAAGCTCGTCGTTGTATTGGCAATGTCAACAGGTGTGGCAAAATCAGAAGTCAACGACGACTGCCATTTTTGAACATCACCCACTTTGTCTGTCAAACTCAATGTCGTCGAGTTTGTTCCTGAGCAAACTGCTGCGCCTGCAATACTACCACCCACCGAAACAGGATTCACCGTCACGGTCGCTGTGGCAGAATTAGCGGCGTCACATACGCCACTTTTTACCACTACCCGATAATAAGTCGTTTGCGTTAAGTTAGTCGCAGTGAGACTGGTAGTTGTGTTCGTAATATCAACAGGAGTAGCAAAATCAGAAGTCAACGATGACTGCCATTTTTGAATAGTTCCCACTTGGTTTGACAACGTCAATGCCGTCGAATTTGTCCCCGAACAAACCGTAGCCGAGCCCGCAAGGCTACCACCCACGTTGGCAGGGTCAACTGTCACGGTTGCCGTCGAAGAAAACGCGGCTTCACATACCCCGCTTTTTACCACTGCCCGATAATAAGTCGTTTGCGTTAAGTTGCTCGCCGTTAAGCTGGTCGTTGTATTGCTAATGTCCGTAGGATTCGCAAAATCAGAAGTCAACGACGACTGCCATTTTTGAACGTCACCTACTTTATTTGCCAACGTCAATGTGGTCGAATTCGTACCCGTACAAACCGTAGCCGAACCTGAAACACTACCTCCTACCGTAACAGGGTTGACCGTGATGGTACCAGTGGCAGAAAATGCGGCATTACACATTCCGCTTTGTACTACCGCCCGATAATAGGTCGTTTGGGTTAAGTTGGTTGCGGTTAGGCTAGTCGTTGTATTGGTAATGTCTGTAGGACTAGCAAAATCAGAAGTCAACGACGACTGCCATTTTTGGATCGTTCCCACCTGATTTGACAACGTTAGCGTTGTTGAATTTGTACCTGTACAAACTGACTGTGCGCCCGTGATTGTACCACCCACTGAAGCAGGAGTAACGGTAATCGTGGCCGACGCTTCAGCCGAACAACCCTGATCATTTGACACCGTCACGGTATATGTACCTCCTGCGGCTACATTGATAGCTGCTGAATTTTGGCCTGTACTCCACGAATACGCCGTTCCTCCAGTGGCTGTTAAGATTGCGCTAGTGCCTTCACAAATGGTACCGTCGTTGGCAGTACCCGAATTTTCGGTGATTGTCACCATGGCTGGAGTGGCACATTTTTCTCCACCTCCACTTCCTCCCAATAAGGAGGTAGCTTGGTACTCAGCGTAATAATCGCCGCGTAAGGTATTTCCAAGCACCCAACTGCTGGTAGAAGCTGGCGAACCATTTTTCACAATACTAGCCGTTGGAATGTCCGCTACCCGTGCATGAGCTGCCCCGCTTGTTGCGTGGTAAAAAAACAATCGGTTAAGTCCCGTCAACGCAGGCAGGTTTTTCAAAATAGTTAAGTGCGTGTTTATGTTATCATAATCGCGTTGTCGGAAGTAATACCGCACGCCTACGTTACCGTTGGGCTGTGAAGTTGGGTTTACATTCCAGCTACGTGACATAATGACGGCACCGTTCGGATTCGTAATAAACCCTTGCCCTTTGTTGACAAAATAGTTACTTGACGACTCTTTCAACGACACGGCGTTGTCTGGAACGCTAGCCCCCGTACCACCTAATTTCAACGATAACAAACGTTTACCATTACAACTACAGTAGTGAGTCCATCCGTCGCTATCGGTGTGGGAGTTGCTAGACGTATGGGTTTCCTCTGCGGTTGGAAGCTGCGACTCGTCAGAACAATGAAACTTAATGTTATTGTTGCCCACAAAATCATCCATGTTGACGGGCGACTGGTCCGAGTTATCAAAGGTTTTGTGACGTGTACCATGATAATGCTTAAACTCTAAATCAGCGTCTGGAACCGCAAGCGGGTTTATGCCCGCTTGAGCACTAGGCGAATCGGTACAACCATATAATTCTAAGGCCTTCAACCACGCTAATTGGTCGCTGTTGCGAAAAATAGTGTACCAATGCGTATGATTACGGAACAACGACTGGTCATAAAAAGCCGCATTGAGCATATCTGCGGTATGCAACCAAGGGCGAGGAATTCCTGCTGCATCATAGAGTTCTGACCATTTTTCTTCTTTATTGACCATTGAGCTGTGGCGATAACCGAGCCAGTAACGTTGGACTCCATTGCTTGGTTCAACGTGCAAGTAGTTGGGAGATGGGTCAAAAGTTTGACCTGGCAAAAGACTACCTACCCCCAATAATTCATCCGCTTCCAACATTCGACCACCATTGGCATAAAGTTCAGAAAAATTGATATTAGAAAAACGTCCCTTTAACCACTGATAAATTTCTCTGGCTCTCCAAGTATCACCCATGTGGTAATTATTTCGCAAACCAGGGGTATCAGCTCCTGCTACTGGGTCTAGCGCAACTACGTTGATGGTAGCCGCGCTGCCTAACACCGTGTTGAGTACGCCATTAAATTCAGAAAATTTAGGGTCACTTTCTAAGGCTTTTTTTATTCCGTACAAAAAGGAGGAAATACCTACGGCAGACCCACGGCTATGGCCTGAAATTACAATACGATTGTAGCCTTTCAAATTATAGCGTCGAAGCACGCGCATCACGTTGGCAGCAGCCGTGTAGGAATCTTCATCTTCATACCCAGCCGATACGCTACCATCGTAGTCCATATCTACCCCAAAGAAATAGCGATACATACCGCCCCCGTAGTTGTCATTTTTAAACACTTTTGCACGGGAGTAAAAGGTAGTAGGAAACGGATTGAAGGCATCATAGCCATCATACTGATTCACATCCTCTCCTTCTTGGTACCTCAAGTTGTCTTGGTTGTAGGAAGTATAATCTTTGTTGTCTCCGCCTACCCCTTTGATGAAAACCATCTGATCGGCATTCACTTTGGTAGCAAAGCGTTGCAACTGAAATTCTAGGGATTTCCCCGAACCATTGTAGTAAATGAGTAGCGTTTTGTTATTGCCTGGCAAATTATCATCAGGTACAATTCGGATAGAAGAAGCACGGTCGTTGGGGCCTTCTACAAAGTTGACAGTACCTCTAAAGTCAATCGGGTAGCCTGCAAAATCGCTATTGTTATAGAGAAGCGCCTTGTAACCTGGAGCAATCTCCATAGAGCTAACGTTGTCGTTACCAACGCCAGTAGCCAGTGAAGCGAAGTTAAAATCGCCCTCGCCAATGTGCTGCGTCCGTCCCGAAAGGTTCGCATCCGAATAAAGTGTCACAATTTTGGGGGTGGCTAACAACTCCCATTCCAAACTCAAACCGTACCGTGCACCACTGCCTGACCATTCAATATCCAAATAATTATACCCCAAATTCATTTTAGAGGGGTCAATCGTCACCGTAGTGGAAGTAGAAGCTGGGTGATCATCATCATTGGTGAAGCAATCGTCGTTGTAGTCATTATCGCCACCACAGCCGTCTTCTTCCCAAGCATTTATGTTCATGTCAAACTTAAAAGGGGAAGCTGCCGAGGTCGTTGAAAAGTTGCCTGATTGCATGTATCGGCCATCACTAACCATCCGTTGCCATCCGCAGGGTTTGTCATCACCGACATTAACAGTCTGCGAAAACGACAAACCATTGCTAGTGCTTACTTTGTAGCGTGGGTCAGGATTTTCCCCTGAAAAGTTACAGCCACCACCGTCGTCATTGATCCGATACCAGCCTATGCGTAGGTTATAAATGTAAAACGTGGTATTTGCTGCTCTGGCCGCTTTCAACTGCTTTGCGGCAGCGGGCATATCCCTGTTTAAAACCTGCGTGGCAGGAACGTGTGCTACCTTGATGACCTGATTGGGGTCAACGTCGTCAGAACCTTCTCTTGGAGCATACGTTACAACTGCCTTGCGGGCATTTTTTTCGGCAAGGAGGGCGGCTTCGTAGGCCACATTTTGAGGGCTTGCCGCAAAATTCACCTGCGTCGAATGGCCTTCATTGTCCACCCAACCTGTGCTCGGCGGACCTTGCTCATTGCCTGGAGCACGGTAGTATTTAGGCCCTCCCGACAGGTTTTTATCGGTATTGAGCCACCACGTTCCTTTACCGTCGTAGTTCACCTCATAATCGCCTGAGGTATGCGTATAGCGAGGCTGACCAAGTTTATTTACCCCATTCAATTCATACACACCATTTACAATAGCGTGTACCGAACCTGAAAAAGTAAATGATTTAGTGAGTTTTTTTGCCCCATCACTTTGAGCTTTAAGGTCAATAGCGTAGCAGCACGCCGCTAGGAATAGCGCGTAAATAAAATTTTTCATACGTAGTAAATAGTAAGATTAAATTTCTTCCTGAATAGGTGTCATTGGTGAGTTATTCAGTTGTGCATATGACCAAGGAGGGGTAAAGACCACGCCCAAAGCAGGTCTAAAAACTTGATGAGTTAAGAAGATTGGGTAAACGAGCTTCATAATTGTTTTGCATTAAATTTGAAGCTACAAATAAATAGCAAAAAAAAACCAAAAGATATAAGGGTTAACCCTTATTTTTCACAACTTGATATTCTACTTTATAGAATTATATCTGTTATTTATCTACCGTGATTTATGGAGAAAAACACTTCAAATAAATACCAAAAACCCCTGTCTATCAGTACAATTAACAAGCAAAACAAGCCCAAATAACAACTACTATCTTTTGCCCACTAAATGAAATACCGAATGTCTTTTAAAGAAGTGCTTGTCTTGTGTTATATTTGTTAATTACTATCCACCAAAGCGTTCATGAAAAAAACTGGACTTCTATTTTTTGTCTTTTTCTGTTTCAACTTGTGCGTTTTCTCCCAAACCTCTCCGAGCTTTGATGAACTCGCCGCCGCCTTCAAACAAGCAAACTCAGACACCGCGAAATTGCGTATTTTGTTTTCCCAAAAGCCTACAAAATATACCGATAGAGCAGATGAGTTGCTACCACTTTACCACGAAGGCTACCAATTGGCAAAAAAGCACAACGACAAAGTAAATCGCTTCAAAGCCGTTCATTACACTGCACTTACCTATCTGTACGGCAAAGTTGATGAGTCAACAGCCTTTAAGTGGTTGCAAAAAGCGTTGATAGAGGCCGAAAACGCCCAAAATAACCTATTTATTGGCTGGGTCTATTACGCCATGGGAATCATCCATCACCACCAGAACAATCGCGCCGAAATGTATAAAATTATGTACACGGCGATTAAATACCTTGAAAAAGCCCCTGATCCCGTAGATGGCCCTTTCATTTCTCTTTCACAAAACCTCGAAAACGACAAAAGGTGGAATGAACAAGTCGCTGTAAATCGACGGCTTGTGAAACTAATGGAACGAACCAACGCCGACCCTTTTACCAAAATTACTGCCTATAATAGTTTGGTAGATGCCCTAAAAAATCATCCCGATAAAAAAGAAGAACAAGCCCTGTATCACGCCAAAACAATGGCTTTAGTGGACAAAATCTCGGCAACTAACCTTGATTTAGACGAAAAACTAATTGTCGCCTCCATCTATTTCAAAAATGACCGCCCCAACTTAGCCATCAAGTATGCCAATGAAGTGGCATCGCTTCGCGATACGATTGGGTTTAATTTGCCAGCAAAAGGGATGGCTTTTGAGCTTTTATCAGAAATATATGAAAAGAAAAAACAGTACGCACTTGCTCTCGAATGTCATAAAAAATTTCACGCCATCGAAAATCAGCAAGTTATCGAGCGGCTTACGGACGATGCAGGTAAAAAAGTTATTCAAGCCGAAGCTGAACGTGATGTGGCCATTAAACAAAAGGAAGTGGAGAAACAACAGCTTTTTACCTATTTAGCAGCCGCCGTTGCTTTGTTAATATTAGTGCTAAGTGGCTCTATTTACCACTTTTACCGCAAAGAACAATCCAGAAAAAAAGAACTTCAAAGCATCAATTCCACCAAGGACAAACTTTTTGCCATTCTTTCTCATGACTTACGCTCACCCATTATTGGACTAAAAAACTATTTGATGCTAGTCAATTGGGGCGAATTGAGCCAAGAAGAATTTAAAGAATCAGCGCAAAGCCTTACGTTTCAGCTTGGTACGGTGTATGACATGCTAGAAAATGTTTTGCACTGGTCAGTCTCGCAACTCGGTGGTTTTTTTCCAAAGAAAGAACTTATTTCCATTCACTCTATCATTGAAGATGAGGCAAGAGTTTTAGCTCAATCATTTAAAACTAAAAATATTAATATACATAATTTGACATCTTTAGAAAATCAAATTTCTATTGATAAAAATCACTTTATTATTATCATACGAAATCTACTTCATAACTCACTAAAATTCAGCCATCCTAATGGTGATGTCCAACTAAACTACAATACAACAAAAAATAGCATCTTTATTGAAGTAAAAGATTCAGGCATCGGAATGTCACCAGAGAAAGTAAAAAGTTTATTCCAATTAAGTAAACAAACTTCTCAGGTTGGAACCGCCCGTGAAAAAGGAACAGGACTCGGTTTGGTACTTGTGAAGGAATTGGTGGAAGCCAATGGCGGCAACATTGTGGTCACGAGCAAACCCAACGAGGGGACAACGTTTAGACTTGAATTCAAAAAATAGCCCCCTCCAAGGTCTTTGGAGAGGGCTATTTTACACTACCAATACCTAATCCAAATCGACGCTACCATCGCGGCTTACCATTGGAATCGGTTTGCGTTTCGCCGCTCGAAGCATCCCTTGCTTAGCCGCAGGTGGCGGTAAAAGGGCCATAAAATTACGGATACCATTGACCAACTGAAACGAATAATCGCCCGTTGTAAAGGTTGTTTCAGTACCTTTTGAATCTTTCTGAGTAATCGTCGTTACCCCGCATGGAATGGTGCTAAAATACGTCTGAAAATCTTGATATGTGTATTTTTTAGCCCCAAAATTGGCAATGCTCGCAGGTACACCTTCGTCGCTGATAGCTGCCCGCGCGTGGCACGAAATGCACGATGAAATCGGGTTGTCCACGGGGCCGTTCATGCGCCCGCCCATCCCAAGGTGCGTCACGTACGCCTTGTTAGAACCCGCAGGTGGTACCGTCAACAAGCTCTGGTTGATGACCGATTGCTTGAGTGAAGGGTTGTATTTGTTGGAAATATTCAACATCGTCGAATCGCCCGAATCATCACCCCACATAAGTCCCACGGGCACCATGCGATCCACCCACGACGAGCCCGACTGTGATGCGTCATAAATGAAAGTTCCATACACCCAGCCCGAAGTTTCGGTAGCGCGCTCGTCTTTGATGGCGATATCGAGCTGCAACAAACGTACATCTTTATTGACACGCTCGGCGTAGGCATTGTACGGATAAAAAATATTGGCTGTCCACTTTTTAGAATTCGCCAAATAAGGCACTTGCGTGGTATCTGCTTCAGTAAAAAGCAATTTGAACGCCACCGTTCCTTCGGGGAATGTACTTTGTTTTACCGCTGGTTTGTCTGGATTTCTCCACACTTTACCCATCGTGTAGCCTCCTGGTTGGTTATAAAATGCAATGGCGTAAGTCTGATAAGGCACGGTTTGAGCCGCCGCCAGCGTTCCGACAGGAATGGTGATTTCGCGCGTGAGTCCGTGCAAACACTCCCGACCCGAGTTTTGGCCTTTTTCGGCAGGCCGCTTGCCATCGTCGTGCATCCAAGGCGCGCTGTACCACTGACGAACGGCATTTTTTTGTACGTTAAAGTCCACCTCCAAATTGCCTTCCATCGCATACGCGAGGACGGTTTTCATGTATTTTTGATAATCGGTACGAAAATCCACCTCCATCCAAGGTTCCGCTGCGTTCACATCAAACGTGTCAGGATACGCCTGACTGAGCGAAAAGGTGTCTTTGGTGCCCGCTGGAACGGGAAAAATGGGGCAATAGCTCGGGAAATTTCCCGCAGCTGAACTCGTGATAACGAGTGCTTCGGAAGCCGAAGAAGTAGTTTGCTCTGAGCCACTTTTACAGGCGAGCATCATCAAGCCACCCACGGCTGCCATGGCCAAGGTGTTCGTAAATCGTTGAGAATTCATACGGTTGAGACGGGTTTTGGTTATAAATTGCTTTTGAGAAATTGTTCTTCTTGTTGCTTCAAATGGGCTTCCCATTCACTTTTCATCTGGGCTTTGAACCAAACAAAATCCGCGTCCGAATCGGGCTCGTAATGTTCGGTATTCCCCTTTGTGCCAAGGTAGTCGAAATAATCGTAGTGCGTTTGGTCCTCCGCATCGTACATGTAGCACTGAATCGTAATACAGGTTTCGACGTTGCCATCAAGGTTTTTGAGCTGGTGGATTTGGTTCATTTCGGGGCTAATCCACGTAATATCGTCTTTGGAAAACGTAGCCACCGCAAAACCCGCGACACTTTCTTCATCGTCGGTTCCTAAAAATGGAAAAAGTTTGACCGAAATCGCCCCGTGCAACACCCGAATAATAGCATTGGCTCCCGCGTGGTTATGAATGGGGGAATAATGCCCTGGAGGCCAAATTTCCATCACGTAAGGTACGCCAGGCGACTCGCCACTGTTGACTCCCAGGGTAATGCGCAAATAGGTTTTATTCAGATTCTTCTCACCAAACTCGCCGCTTTTTTTGATAAGTGTGGCATTGCACCAACCGTTGGGATTGGCAATACTGTACTCAATGGCTTGCGAAAACTGCGGGAACGACTCATCATCAAGCACAAAGCGTTTTCCAGCCACGTTATCGTACAGTTTTTGGGCAATGGTCGAAAGGTTTGATTTAGGCAAAAACGAATTGTTGGCAATATCGCCCATGGTCAATTCTTCCGTATTTTTCACCCTCAAAGGCGACGATTGCACAATGGGGTCGCGCAGCAATTTTATAGGTTTGAAAGAATCAACTGAAGGGGTTTTTATCGTGGTAAGTTTTTCCAAAAAGCGCACCAATTCATGGTTTTCGTCGGTCGTTTTTCCTTCTAAAACGTATTGAAACGACATCGTTTCTAACCGCGCTTCCCCTACCCCAAACTTAATGGCGCGTTGGTGCGCATCAAGACTTATCCAGTAAAACGCATTTTTGTTCTGAACCAAGCCCGTATTGACGGTTGCTAAAGGCGTCCCTTCCGAAATACGTGACAGTTCCAAAGTACCGACTCCGAGGGTAAAACGAAGGCCATCTTTGTAAAAAGTATCCCAGAAGGAAATGGATACAGTTTCTCCCTCCAAGTTAGACGGTTCAATGACTGAAAACAGGAATACCCCTTGCCCGTGAATTGGCAAAACGTAGGTTTTTGCCCCACTTTCTTCATGATCAAGCCCTTGGGTAGCAAATTCAACGGGAGGAAGTAAGCTAATTGCCCGTGGCAAATTCTTTTGCGAGTTACTGTAAGACATAAAGCGTTGAGTGTTAATTATTAAATAGACAGAAATAGCCAAACTATACGTTCGGAAAACGTACTGAAAGGATAGAAAAAAGGAGAAAAAACCGCTTTAAAGTGCTATTGACAGCGGTGATGTAAGAAGATGGATGTTCTTTTTTTCATAATCGTTAACGTTGAGGTTTAAGCATTTCAGACTTGCAAGCAAGATAGAAAAAAAAGTACATTCGCCAACGTTTCTACCGTTGAAAAATTTTACTTTTCGGACATTTCCTGTCATTTTTTCACAAAAAACGCCAAGCTACCGAAGCAACTTGGCGTTTTGCACGAAGCTAGCTAAACATTAAGTAGCAGTGCAAAAGTTTTAGGGTATTTGTTTTAATATAATTCGTTGATTTTAAACGAATAACAAATAACGGTTAACTTGTGCTTTAGCACTTAGTTCGTCGTATAAAGTTGGTTAAACAGCAACTTAAACGTTCCTTGTGACTGCGCACGGAACGTAATTTCTGGCCCAAAAACGGTGAGTTTTCCTGAGCCAATTGGTGCTTCAAA
Organism: Runella defluvii; assembly: GCF_014195535.1. Classification (GTDB taxonomy): domain Bacteria; phylum Bacteroidota; class Bacteroidia; order Cytophagales; family Spirosomataceae; genus Runella; species Runella defluvii. The sequence goes on from NZ_JACIBY010000018.1 coordinate 56,333, forward strand.
AGCAGCTACGCCATCGCGCAGGTAGCTTTGTCCCCACGCCCATCCTGAGCGGAGTGGCTTGTCGGCACTAAACCAAATCAACGGTTTTACTTCGCCTTTGGCAACCGCCGCAGGGGCTAGTTTAAACACAGGGCTTGAGTCAAAATACACGTCGGCTTGGTTGGCCATTCCCCAGGTAGCGGCCTGCGTCGAATCGAGCGTTACGCGCAACAAACTTCCTGGAATGTAGTATTTTTCGGCAGGCAACGGGCGCTCTACCCCTGCATTTGTCATTTCGGTAAGGGCATTACGCACGGGTACTCCTAAGTGATACGCCAAGTTGGCACTAGTACCGATGGTCACAATTTTCCCACCTTCTTCCATAAACTTCTTCAATTGTGGAATCGACTTATCGGCCGTAATACGTCCCAATGACGCACGGTATTCGGCTGGAATGTCTTCCGCTTTTGGATCACTTCCTGCAAAGGCCGCAAAAGGATCGTTCTCACGACCTGCACTTGGTGGCGCAGGAATAGCGCGCGTTACAAACACAATGACGTCGAATTTTTTACGCAACTCGCCCGCGTCTATTTCTTGAGAATAAATCACTTGCATTGGAAAACGGTATTGTTCCATCAACAAACGTACCCAACCCGAAGGCATCGAACCACCGTAAGTATCCCACAAAGCAATCCGCGAAGGAGCTACTTTTACCAACGTTCCCGTAGGTTTCTTAGCTACTCCCACGGCATCAACACCCAATTCTTTGGCTGCTTTTTCCAACAATGGTTTCACTTTCGCCGAAGCTGGAACATAAAAAGCACCTGCTTCCGCGCTTCCTGCCCCTTGTGGCAAACGGAATACTGGGATACCTGCACTCAATAAATCATTTACCGCAATGTAAACGTTGTTGGCTTGGCTGCTCAACGTATAACCTGCTGGGGCAGCGGCATCCACTTTGCCCGTTACTGACTGAAGCTCTCCGTAAGGAATGGCTTGGAATGGCCCATCAAAACCGTTTAAGATACGGTCAAATTTCACCCCCATTTGGTAAGCCAACGTCCAACCTGCGGCATCGTAAGGACGCGTTGGAGGGCCACCTGGATAAGGGAAGTCGTTCGGGTGGTCTTGCGGTTCAAACATATCCAACACGTGCGGACGGAACGACTGGGCGGTTTTTACCACAAACGAACCTGCTGGGTACGTTTTGCCTTCTACCGTAAAATCGGCAGTTGCTTTGTGTACTTGAATCCCTGTGCGAATCAAGGCATTCACAAACTTAGTCGCCGTTGCCACATCCGCTTGCACTACTGGAATAATGTAACCACGCGCGTCACGCGTTTTGGGGTCTTTCAACACTTGGTCGTAGTATTTGGCAGGGATTCCACCACGCATTCCGAATGGATCGGGTGCTTCTGGTGCGGCAGGTTTTTCGGTCTTGTCGTTTTTCTGGGCCTCTACAATGGCTTCCGATTTTTTGGGAGAAAGTGTCCAATAATCTTTGCTACCACGCTCAATCGAGTTTTTACCCATTACATATATATTATACAACAATTCGTCGTGGTGACGAGCGGCATAATCCAACACAGCATAATTACACGATACCGAGTAATCAATTGACTGCTTGAAGTACCATTTTTGAGGCGTTACTGGGAAAGGCGTATTTCCGTTCGGAATCAAACGGTTAGGCACCAACGGCACTGTTTCGGGCGTAGGGCCACCGATGATTTCGGTCAACAAACCAATTTGGTTGTGGAAGTGCGTCGTTGTACGCAAGCCTCCGTTGTACCAAGTCGAGAAAACCGACCCACCCAAACGCGTAAAACCAGGTTTTTCTTCGGCAATCAAGCGATTAATCATCGCCGCGCCTAAGGCATCAATTCCCGTAATCATCAACGGGTGAAATACGTAGTTGAACGGATCGCGGTACGGAGGCCCCGCCAACACCGACCCCGCAGGCCCACGTTGGTGGTGGTTGTACATAATTTGCGGAATCCAGTCAACAAACAATTGGCGACCAACGTTTTGGGTTTCTTTCAACTGCAACATGAAGAAATCGCGGTTGTTGTCGTGGCCTGCGTATTTTTGATATAGGCGAGGCAATTGTCCCAACGAACGTTTCTCAGGTGTCGAGTTACGCATATACCAATTAGCAACCAATTCTTGTCCGTCGGGGTTGATGTGGGTCATCAAAATAACCACATTGTCAAGAATACGAGTCACTTCTGCATCTTTACGCGAAACCAACTGATAAGCCGTTTCGATGAGCTGCATCCAAGCGACCGTTTCGTTGGAGTGAATCCCTCCGTCAATCCAAACAATGGCCTTACCTTCATTGGCAAGCTCACGCGCTTGGGCATCCGTAAGCCCCTCAGCACGAGCCATTTTAGTCGAAATCTCTTGAAAACGCGCCAGTTTTTTATGGTTTTCGGGCGACGTCACAATCAACATCGGTTGATCGCGGCCTTCTTCTGTTTTTCCAATGTTTACTAATTTAACACGGTCAGAAGTGGCCAATTTTTTAAAATAAGACTCGGTTTGGGTGTAGGTGGCAAGCATGTAATCGTCGCCAATGTTGAAGCCAAAATGCTCTTTGGGAGACGGGATTTGCGCCCACCCAACATGACATACAAGCGCCAGGAGTAGAAGCGGTAACAGTTTTCTCATTTGGATAGTTAGTTTGTTTGTGGTCAATACGGGCAGAACGCCCAATTCACTCCACAAAGTAATAAGAAAATGAGAAAACTGGACGATTGGAGGGGCGTTTCAGGGAGTTTTGTTGATAAATCCCCGTTATTTAGCGATTTGTGGGTTTTCAGTTTGAGGCTCGATCGCTGCATTTATTTTAAACACATAGAAAACATAGGATTTACACATAGGCAACATTAGCTATGTTTTCCATTGTGAAAAATTCTATGTTTTCTATGTGGTAACCCAAAACCAACCTACACCAACCCCGTCTCTATGACTTGTTTCTGGCTGCTGGTCTTCATTTCTTCTGGAATATGGGCTAAAATTTCGGTTTTGAGGGCTTCAATCAACTTTTCTTTGACAAAATACCGAAAACTCGCAATGCCTATCTCGCGTACTGGCGCAGGCAATTGAAAATGGCGGATGTTATTTTTTTCTTGTTCGCTCAAATCATTAACCGCCAATGCAGGCAAAACGGTAATGCCTTCGTTGATTTCAACAATCTTTTTAATCGTCTCGATACTCGCCGAAGACAAATCCACCTGGCGAAAATGACGCTCTTGCACTTTCAACTCACACAAATTAATCACTTGATTGCGCAAACAATGCCCTTCGTCCAGCAACCACAGTCGTTTGAGATCAATGTCTTTGGGCAACAAATACTTCTTGGTCAACAACTGATCTGTTTTGGCTGTATATACCACAAACTCCTCGTAAAACAAGTGCTGAACCGTAATGTCTGTATCTTGTAAAGGAATGGCCAACAACCCCGCATCCAACTGATTTTGTTTCAATTGTCGGATAATTTCATTGGTTGTTAGCTCGTGAATTTGTAATTTTATCTCTGGATATTTCTGCAAGAAAGAAGGCAGAAAAAGCGGAATCAAGTACGGAGAAAGCGTCGGGATAATGCCTATTTTCAGCGTTCCTTGCATGTGTTGCGTATCCGATTCGACAATTTCCCGAATACGAGCCGTTTCTTTCAAGATGACTTTGGCCTGTTCAATCAGTTTTTTTCCAATTTCGGTGGGGACAACGGGTTGTCGGCTTCGGTCAAAAACTTTGACCCCAAGCTCATCTTCCAATTTTTTAATCATCATACTCAAGGTCGCCTGAGTAACAAAGCATTTTTCGGCAGCCGTTACAAAATGGCGATAGGTATCAACGGCGATGATGTATTCTAACTGTTGTAAGTTCATTATAGACAATATTTATACAAATATAGATAATATCAGTTTGATAGATAGTGCAATTCGCTCTACTTTTGGTAAAAAATCAGAAACAACAAACCACTTCAAACCACAACCTCACTCAGATGGATTCAGTACATCACAATGGCAACGGCGAAGGTAAATGCCCATTTTCTGGGGCAGTATTAACCAAAGGCGCAGGCGGCAGAGGCACCTCTAACCGCGATTGGTGGCCTAACATGTTGAAATTGAACATTCTTCGTCAACATTCTACGTTGTCGAACCCAATGGACAAAGGCTTTAACTACTCCGAAGAGTTCAAATCACTCGATTTACAGGCGGTTAAAAACGACCTTTTTGAATTGATGACCACCTCACAAGATTGGTGGCCAGCCGATTATGGTCACTATGGTCCTTTCTTTATCCGTATGGCGTGGCACAGTGCAGGTACGTACCGCACAGCCGATGGCCGTGGTGGAGGTGGCACAGGAAACCAACGTTTTGCCCCACTCAACAGCTGGCCTGACAACGGTAACCTCGACAAAGCGCGTTTGTTGCTTTGGCCTATTAAGAAAAAGTATGGCAAAAAGCTCTCATGGGCCGATTTGATGATTTTGGCAGGTAACTGCGCCCTCGAATCAATGGGCTTCAAAACGTTCGGTTTCGGTGGTGGTCGTGAAGACATTTGGGAACCTGAAGAGGACGTATATTGGGGAGCAGAAAAAGAGTGGTTGGCGTTAAGCAACAACCCTCATAGCCGCTACTCAGGTGAGCGCAACTTGGAAAATCCGTTGGCAGCCGTACAAATGGGCTTGATTTACGTCAACCCAGAAGGCCCAGATGGAAACCCCGACCCACTTGCTGCGGCGCACGATATTCGCGTAACGTTTGGACGGATGGCCATGAACGACGAAGAAACCGTTGCGTTGATTGCGGGTGGTCACACCTTCGGAAAAGCCCACGGTGCCGCTGACCCAGGCCAGTACGTAGGAGCTGAACCAGCAGGTGCTGATATTACGGCGCAGAGCATGGGATGGCTCAACTCATACGGTACAGGAAATGCAGGACATACCATCACCAGCGGTTTGGAAGGCGCATGGACTTCAACGCCAACCAAGTGGAGCAACAATTACTTCTGGAATCTTTTTGGATACGAGTGGGAATTGACAAAAAGCCCCGCAGGTGCTCACCAGTGGAAGCCTAAGCACGGCATGGGTGCTGATAGCGTACCTGACGCCCACGACCCATCGAAACGCCACGCTCCTATCATGTTTACGACCGACTTGGCGTTGCGACTTGACCCTGCCTACGAAAAAATCTCTCGTCGCTTCTACGAAAACCCTGACGAGTTTGCCGATGCGTTTGCTCGCGCATGGTTCAAATTGACGCACCGCGACATGGGGCCACGTGCTCGCTACCTTGGTCCAGAAGTGCCTGCCGAAGAGTTGATTTGGCAAGACCCAATTCCTACTGTTTCGCACGAACTAATTGATGAACAAGACATTGCTTCACTCAAGGCAGCAATTTTAGCGTCAGGTTTGTCAGTTTCTGAACTTGTTTCGACGGCTTGGGCTTCGGCTTCGACCTTCCGTGGTTCGGACAAGCGTGGTGGTGCCAACGGTGCCCGCGTTCGTTTGGCTCCGCAGAAAGATTGGGCTGCCAACGACCCTGCGCAATTGGCGAAAGTATTGGAAGTATTGGAAGGTATCCAAGCGTCGTTCAACAGCACTCAATCGAGCAAGCAAGTTTCTATCGCCGACCTCATCGTGTTGGGTGGAAGCGCAGCTATTGAGAAAGCAGCGAAAAACGCAGGGCTTGACATCACAGTGCCATTTACGGCAGGTCGTGGTGATGCCTCACAAGAGCAAACCGACGTTGAATCGTTTGACGTATTGGAGCCAATCGCTGACGGTTTCCGTAACTTCTCAAAAGGTAGCTACACGATTTCAGCCGAAGAAATGCTCGTTGACAAAGCGCAATTATTGACTTTGACAGCGCCAGAAATGACGGCCTTGGTGGGTGGTTTGCGCGTACTCAATGCCAATACTGGCAAATCGAAGCATGGCGTATTCACTGGCCGTCCTGAGACACTTACCAACGATTTCTTCGTTAACCTGATTGATTTCGGAACGACTTGGAGAGCTACGTCGGATGCGCAAAACGTATTTGTAGGCAGCGACCGCGCTACGGGCGAGCCAAAATGGACAGCGACGCGGGTTGACCTTATTTTTGGTTCAAACTCGGAGCTTCGTGCCATCGCTGAAGTGTATGCTTGTGAAGATGCGCACGAGAAATTTGCGCACGATTTTGTAGCCGCTTGGACGAAGGTAATGAACCTCGACCGTTTTGATTTAGCATAAATAGCCTATTCTCTTATATGCTCCGCGCGGTGGCCTCTCTGTAGGTCACCGCGTTTTTTTGCCCCTTCCCGAAAGTTCTGAAACTTTCGGGAAGGTAGTTCATGCGGGGATTTTTTAAATAAACTCAATTTTTGGGTAAATTAAAGCGCATTGAGCACTCGACGCACTTCGCTTACCGACATTCCTGTCAATTTTGAAAGTACCTCTACCGAAAGCCCTTCTGAATACCCTTTTTTTATCACTTCAATCGCTTTTGATACTTCTCCCTCAATTTTTCCTTCAATTTTACCCTCAATTTTGCCTTCCATTTTCCCTTCTTCGAAAGCGGTATCCAACGAATTTTTCAAATCACGATAATACTTCAAACTGTCTTCGTAAGACTGCAATTCTTCTCGGGTAAATTTGGCTACTTCTGCCACCTCAAACAAACGTTCAAATATCTGTTCCCGCAGTCGGTCGGGGATTCTGTCTAATTTATTGAGGTTTTTGAGGACATAGAGCCACTTGTCAAAACGTGTTTCCAATTCTTCTACCGACTTGCCAAATTTCGGCATTTCCAGATAGATGAACGTCAACTTATCATAGAACACTTTACAGGTATCTACATCCGTCAATTTTACATTGTAGCGGTACTTTTTACGCTCCGTTTTGTCTTCTTCAAACACAAAATCCAATATCGCTACCGTATAAACAGCCTTCAACTCGTAGTTCCAATCGGCTCGTCTGGCTTGTTCCTGAATTGGAAACGTCGAGTAATACAGCGTCCTGTCTTTGAAGAAATTCTGCTTAGATTTTTGCAATTCTACAATAAATTTCTCGCCGCGTTCATTCTCACAGTATAAATCAAAAATCGCTTTTCTATCTGTATCTCCCGCCCCTAAATGTTCATTCTTGAGGTAAGTAATTGCCTTGATTTCCCCTTCCTCTTCTCTCAACAACTCATTCAGAAAATCCAACAGCAAGTCTTTGTTTGGTTCTTCACCAAACAACTTCTTAAAACCGAAGTCGGTAAAAGGATTGACATATCGTTCTCTTATCTCGCTCATTTTCTTATGATTGGCTAACAAAGATACAGCTTTTCGGATTGGGTATAGCTGCAAAATTTATAATCGTTATGATAGGCGCTTACCTTCCCGAAAGTTCTGAAACTTTCGGGAAGGTAGTTCACGGTATAGGGCTTTCCTTCCACTGATTTTAAACGACCATCCGCCCCAGATTTCACTTCAATAGGTATCAGTTTTCCACGGCTTCTTCTAAACATGTCACAGAATTAGGGTAATTTTCAACAAATCATGTCACAGAATTAGGGTAAATGGCAGATAACGGGTTATTTTTTGACCTCAACATTGTGATACGTTATAATTTTCCATTCGCCATCCGTTTTTGCCATTACCTGTAATAATCGTGTACAAAGACGCCCCTTATCGTCCAACACCGTACCTGGTAAAGGGCCATTTAAAAAACCTGATGTCCAAGTAAGACACTCGACAAGGGCAACATCGGGTCGAACGAATTTTAGTGCTACGATTTTCATCTCAAGCCTGGTATCCTTAAATTTACCTTTGAAAATATCGTCATGTCGCGCGACAAAGGCTTGATGCCCTGTAAAGAACATTCCCAAAATATTTGTAAAAGTACCGTCTTCAGCAAAGTGTTTTGAATAATTGATTGCGTCGCCTTTGTTCCAAGCGCTTACTTCATCATTCACAATAGTTTCGATGCTTGTTGTATCTGATTTGGTCTGAGCATGTACGTTACTCATTGCTACTACGACAAGGGCACTTATCAATACACTAACAAAAGCATTTAATTTCATTCGTTTTTATTTTAGGGTGAAACCTCTATTGTTGATTGTCCAATCTCTAACATTAAGCGCTTATCTTTTTACCTCTTGCCGAAAATTTCTACCACTTTTAAGAATGTAGTGCAAAGTAATAACCAGCCAATCCAAATATGGTAGCTTTTTATTTAGTGTTTTTGGCGATAGCGAATTAATTTGAAGTAGGCTCTCGTAGAGTACAAGGAGATTTACCCACCCCCTCAAGTATCAACCATTGCCTTTATGTTTCTCTATGATTTCTGCTACTCTGTTAATGCTTATTTTCAATGCTTTGGCTATATTTTCAGCAGAAACACCTATTTCATAAAACCCGATGATTGCTTCAATTTCTTTATTTTCTTCTCCTTTTTTTTCTGCCAAAATCAAATCCTGCGCATCTGCCATTTTTGTGTGTTGTTCGCTGGCAATATCCCGAAGTCTTTTTAAATAAGCGTTATATTCTTTCCTTTCTTTCTCTGAAAGTTTCATTTCATCAAGTCTTTCTCCTGCTTCTTTTAACCCTTTCGCTGAAAAGCTATCTTTAACTTCTGAATTTTTTAAAAAATATATCCACTCATCCAATTTATCTTTTATCCGATTTCCAAACATACCCACTTTTATTACCCAATATTCGGGATATATCTGATGTACTTCCTTTTTATTATACAAGGTCATTTGTTTGTCCGAAAGAGTCAAAATATCGCCTTTGTGAATGCCTTTAAATACGTTTGTACCGTGATATACATAATCTTTGCCTTGCCCTAAATCAAAATAGGCAATGGTTATCGAAATCACTTTTTTTACATTTGCGTAAGCATCTCCTTCTTTAATATGCTCAGTTATCACTTTTGATGCTCCAAAAAGCATACGGTGGAAATAATCATATTCTTTGCTATTTTGTATCTCAATAATCACCAATTCATCTTTTGAATTTTCTACAAGAATATCTACCCGATTATGTTTATCATCATCGGTTACTTTATTGCTTTCACTATCTAATATTTGCTTGATTTTAATATCTTCTTTAAGGAGTTCTGATAAAAAACCTTCAAGAATATCAAAATTGGCTTTGTTTCTCAAAAGCCGCTTCATTGCCCAATCAAATCGAATTAACTGTTTTACTTTCATTTTTTGGGGTTTAAATAGGTTTACGGTTCTTCTTTTTCTTTCGTAGAACGGTTGGTTTGCTAACATGCGTTGGATTTGAGGGTTGGGCTTGGGGAGCATAGGCGGCTATGCATTGTTCGCTACTTTTTATTTATCAATATTCAACCACTACTATTTTCTTTTCAGTACTCGAACCAGAAGCTTCTGAGTGTCCGTATTCTAGTTTATCTATTTCTATTGGCTTTGCTTGAGGTTTTGGTTTCCTAAATTCAATTTTGGATATTTGGCGATTAGTGTCGTAAAATTCAATTTTTTTCTTTTTCAATTCAGAGAAATACTTGTTTTTGGCAAGAAGGTCAGCTGGATTAGGCTCTATCCACTTTTTAACTATTCCTTCATAAGTTAACAGCCACCACTCATTAATAAAACTACTTTCATTAACTTCGCTTTCAATTGAATCTAAATTTATTTTATCGGTTATTAATTTCCTTTGCATCATGTCAAAGCAAATTAAGATTGAAATTGAATCCCGCGAATCAAATATTTGCTGCGCCAACGGTTTACTAATTTTTATTGAAAACGTTTTCGCAATCCATAATGCCCATGAAACTTCAAAATTATGACCTTTGTAAATATGCTCTGAAATTATAGAATATAAGAACTTTTTTAACTTACTTTTATTCACCCAATTTTCATAGGTTAATAATAATTTTAAGATTTCAGGAAGAATAACTGGCTCAGAAATACCCATTCTGAATATCAAGGATTCAAACAAGTTCCAATTACTTTTGTAAATTCTATCATAGAATAGTTTTTTAATCGCAAATTTCAAAACTGAGTCTTTGGGATGGTTTGTTACCAATTCCAAAGCAAAACTGACGTAGTTTTTCAAATCAGTTATCTGTCCTTTCAGATTTTTTCTAATCTGATAATTAGACAATTCAATTACCCATTTAGATTCGTAGGGGAATGGCTGCTTCTTGATAGAAGTTTTCTCTTCATTGATATCCAAGCCGTATTCTGTTAATATCGTTTGAAAATGTTTGAACAAGTGTTCAGCATTAGATTGAGAATCAAAATAGAAATAGCAATCGTCAACGTATCTAAACCCGACCAACTTAAATTTGTCAGTCAGCAACTTGTCAAAAGTACACCCTAAAATTTCAGAAATGATTCTGGAAGTATCTGGCCCAATCGGTATTCCAATGGTTTGTCCACTTTGTGCATTTCTGATTGCCTTATCTAACAAGTTTCCTAAAAGAGTAAAATCATTTTTATTTTGTTTGGCAACTGTTTTTGAATGTATAGCCCAAGGAATTGAATGGGTATAAATCGTCGAAAAATATTTAGAAATATCGACTTTGAGTTCAAATAATTTATCAAAAGACTGTTCTAAACACTTTTCTTTAAACTCACCAAACGAATCAATCATCTTCGTTGCTCTTTTACCTGTTTCATCTTCAATTTGTTTACTCGAAGAAATGGAGGAACGGCCATAAAGTGCCTGAATTTCTATCCAGTTATCACAAACAATTTTTGAAAGGTCAATTTGATGAATTGGATTTGGTATTCCCATTAAGCGCCTTGATAATCCAAATTTTGGAACGGAGTAGGCCAAATTTATTGTTTCCTTAAAATCTTTTTTTACGCTATTGTTCAATGCTTGGAAATAATTGAACATATTTAAAGCCTCTACTCCTAATAACTCCGTGTTAAAGGGTGGTGGCAATTCTGCTGGAAAGTAGCCTTTCGAGATTAGTTTTATTAAATTCATTCTTGTTCAGGGCACTTTTTTTATTTTCAGCAAACTTTTATTTATCCGTAATGAGTTGCGTTTATTTTTTCTTCACCAAACATACATGAAGGAATTCAAAACCCCTAATCTATGTACAACAAATTTAACTAATAATTTACCCTGCATAAATTAGAGCCTAGGCACGTCCAAAAAGCTTCGAGATTGAACGATATCAGACTCTCCTTCATAAGTAGATGCCAAACTCAACGCTACCTTCTCTCCCCACCCACCCCACCCACTCACACCCAAACGACGAATTTTTCAACCTCAGTATAGCATAAACGCCGATTTGTGCGTTAGGGAATTAGCAGCCATTACCTAACCAGCCATCGTTTTGAGAACTATTTTACATCTATTGGGTCTTCTATTTGTTACCACTACTGCCTTTTCACAAGAGTTTTACCAACTTCGGGGGTTTGTTCATTCCGAATCCAACGAGCCACTTCCTGGGGTTACGGTTCGCGTCGTAAATGCCAATACGGGTACCATCACCGACAAAGAAGGGCGTTATCAACTCAAATTATTGGAAGGGCTCAACCGCATTTCGGTGTCGTCGATGGGCTACCAAACGGAGGTGTTTGAAGTGGTGGCGGCCAAAGACCTTGTCAAAAATGTGTATCTAAAAATAGACCAAAAGCAACTCGACGAAGTGGTAGTCAAGGTCAAAAAGCGGGATTACTCCTACGAGGTCATCAAGCAGGTGCTCCAGCGCAAAGATTCGCTCCTTGCTCAGTACCAAAACTACCGCGCCAAGGTGTACATCAAGAGCGTCGAGCGACTGGAAACTAAAAAAGTTGCTCCCAAAAAAGAAGAGGATACCCCCGCCAAAGTCGAAGATGCGCTCAAAAAACCTGTCATTACCGACAGCATCCCTAAATTAAACCTCTTTGAATGTCAACTAGTTCGGCACCAAAGTCGGGCAGGACAACAAAAAGAAGAGCGCGAAGCGGTCAAGCGGCTGGGCGACCAAAGTACGTTGTTTTTTAAGTCGGTGACCGACGGGGAGTTTAACTTTTACCAAAACCACCAAAAAATCGCCAAAATCGGCGATAACGAAATCACCTCCCCCCTGAGCGACCTGACGTTTTTGAGTTATCGTTTTCAGCTGTTGAAGTACTACATCGACGGCCCCTACAAAATATACCAAATTAAAGTCATTCCTCGCGAACTGGGCAACGCGCTCTATGAAGGCACCATCGAAGTCATTGAAGATGAATGGGTTTTGCGCAATGTTGACCTTCAAATCACCAAGCGGGGGTTGCTGCGCTACGATGAATTTGGGGTAAAACAGCAGTTTGAGAAAGTACAAAATCGCTGGATTCCGACGCGGGTTACGTACCATTGGAAAGTCAAAGAAGGAAACACCAAAAAGGCGGGTAAAACCGAGGTTTTGCAGTCCGACTACGCCTTTGATTTGGCCTTGCCAAAGCGCTTTTTTGGGGACGAAGTGGGCGTCACCACCGCCGAAGCCTACAAACGCGACACCACTTTTTGGGAACAAATTCGCCCGCAACCGTTGACCCGCGACGAACAGAAATTTATCAAAGAAAAAGAACGACTCGAAGCGCTGGTAAACTCAAAAGCGTACTTGGATTCGATTGATAAAATTTTCAACCGGATTACGTTTCCCAAGGTCGTGTATTTGGGCATGGGTCACATCAACCGCGAAAAAAAGACCACTTGGCACTTCGACCCTGTGTTGGGTTTGGTGGATCCGTTGGCCATTGGTGGCTGGCGGGTGCGCTACGGAGCAGGATTTTACAAACGCCAAGAAAACCGAAAACAATTGTGGGTCAATAGCAACTTGGGCTATGGGTTTAAGAACAAGGATGTAATTGGTTTTGTGAGTGTTAGCTATTTTTATAATCCCCTCAAAGTCTCCAACATCAGTCTGGCGATGGGCTCAGGTTTCAACGTCATCAACGGCGCGGCAACGATTAGCGACATTGCCCGCCGAAGCAATTTTTACCGAAACCAGTACATCAATCTTATGCACCGAACGGAGCTTTTCAACGGCTTTTATTTCAGCGCTCAAGCCTATTACGAGACCCGCAGCGATTTGTCGAATTTCCAGTTTAGCTCACTCGGCGACCGCATTTTTAGCAATAATGCCCCCCAACCCTTCCCGACCACGCACATCTACCGAACCGTTTTCGGTATCGACTATACGCCGCGCCAACTTTACTTGCGAGAGCCCAACGAAAAAGTAATTCTGGGGTCCAACTACCCTACGTTTAGCCTGAACATCGACCGCGCTTGGCCTGTTTCAGGCAAAAACACCAACGTTTACACCAAGCTGTCGGCCTCCATACGGCAAACTTTTAACGTAGGTATCATCGGCACGTCGGAGTACCGTATCAGCGCGGGTAAGTTCTTGGATACCACGAGCTTGGCAGTGATGGATTATTCGTACATGCGGGGTGGCGACCGCTATTTTTTCTCGCCTGCCATGTACACCTATCAGCTCATTCCTCGGACGTTTCCCGTGTTCGATTGGCATTTGGAGACGCATTACGTACATCAATTCAACGGCTTCTTGACGAGCAAAATCCCGCTGCTCAACAAAACCAAAATCCGCGAAATGGCGGGAGGTGGCTTTTTGTACGTTCCCGAACGTAAATTTCAGTATTCGGAATTGTATTTTGGGTTGAATCGTATCTTCAAATTGGGACGCGAACGGATTCGCTTGGGAGCGTATTATGTCATCGGCCAGTCAAATACGTTTGGCATAAGCAACGGTATCAAATTTTCCATCGAGCCGTACAATGCCGCGAAAAACACGTGGAGTTTTTAGGCCCTTGCGCATTTGCTTACTAATAATTCTGCATGGCAGATTTGAGTCGGCTTGCACTCAATCATTCGTCTAAACCCAGATTTTCTTTCAATCTCATAATTACATCCGATGGCAGCTCTGTTATTTCGCCTATTAAATCAATGGGAAGCCCCTTTTTCAACATATTAGAAGCTATTTCAGTAGCTCGTTCTTCCTTGCCTTTAGCTTCGCCTTCGTCAAAGGCAGTGTCAATAACATTTTTAAGATCTCTATACGATTTTAAACTTTCCTCATATTGTTCTTTCTCTTCATGGCTAAATTTAGCTATTTCAGCTGCTTCAAATAGGCGTTGAAATATCCGTTCTTGTAATTTTTGCGGCCTTTCTGTCAAGTTCGGCAAATGTTTTAATACAAAGAGCCATTTATCATAAGTTGTCTCTAACTCGTCTTCTGATTTATTAAAATGCGGCATTTCAAGATAAACAAAAGTCAATTTATCATAAAATACATCCCCCTTCTGGTTTTTCAATTGTACCTCATGCCGTACTTCTTTGGTTAAATTACTCTTAGAATCTTCATTAAAGGCAAAATCTAAAATTCCTACGGTATAAACTGCTGAAAGTCTATAATTCCAATCTCCTGCTTGCGCTTGTTCTTGAATGGGAAATGTGGAATAAAATACACTTCTATCCTTAAAATAATTTTGCTTGGCTTTCTGCATTTCCACAATAAATCGTTCCCCACTTGGGCTTATGCAATACAAATCAAAAACAGCCTTTCGATCCATTTCAGTATGCCCTATATACTCGTTTTTACGATAGCTCAAATCAGCTACTTTCTTCTGTTGAGGCAGAATGACATCATTTAAAAAGTTGATTAATAAGTCTTTATTAGGCTCAGTCCCAAAGAGCTTCTTAAACCCAAAATCGGTAAACGGATTAATGTATTTTTCTTTGAATGTCATTGCTCTCTTTATTTATACTGCAAAGTTACGCTTTTTAACGTCTAAAGTTGAGCATATTTCTGTACGAAAAAATATTTTACATACAAATAGTGTATTTATTAAACCTATTTTACATACATTTACAGAATAAATAAAATTGATGTATGAAGGGAACAAATTTGGGCGAGTTTGAAGAGTTGGTGTTACTTACGATTGCCGCCTTAGCCAGCGAAGCTTACAGTGTAGCCATTTGCGACGAATTGGAGAAACATACAGGCAGAGCCGCGAAATTAGGGGTGGTTCACGCTGTCCTTAATCGACTGGAAGAAAAGGGCTTAGCCAAAAGTTTTTTGGGCGAAGCCACGAGTGCCCGCGGCGGCAAACGCAAACGCTATTACGAAGTAACCCAAGCGGGAAAAATGGCACTGGTCAACGCCCGTGAAATCCGCGAAGGACTCTGGCGAATCATCCCTGAGCTCAACCTTGGGGGAGCGGTATGAGTACCGCCCCCACTCCTCCCCGCAATGCACAACGGCTCTTGGAATGGTATTGCCGCCCCGAGCTCGCCGAAGATTTGCAAGGCGACCTCTACGAATTTTTTGAGCGTAACCTTCAACGCCGTGGCCTTCGCTACGCCCGCTTTATTTATTGGATAGACGTCCTGAAGTTTATCCGATTGTACACCCTACGTGTGCCTAATTTTTATTCATTTTTTACTTATACCATCATGTTTAACAGCTATTTTAAAACATCACGACGCAGTTTGGTTCGCAACAAACTCTTTTCAGCCATCAACATTATCGGACTTTCGATCAGCATGTCGGTGGGATTATTGATGATTTCTTTTTTGAGTGATTTGCTTTCTTACGATGATTTTCACGAAAAAAAGAACCGTATTTACCGCATCAACACCTCACTCCAACCCACAGGACAACCTTCTATTGAACTCGCCTCGGGGTCGGTGTTGGCGGGTAAAAAAATACAAGAAACCTTCCCCAACGTGGAGCAAGTAACGCTATTGCGGCGGGGTTTCGGCGGGGATGCCAAAGTAAACGAAACCACGCTTCCGCTGGGTGGGTTGTGGGCGGATGCGTCCTTTTTTAAAGTCTTTACGTTTCCGCTGCTTTCGGGCAATCCTGCCACCGCGTTAAAAAATCCCTACACGATTGTTTTGCCCGAAAAAACCGCCCAAAAACTGTTTGGTGACACCGACGTGCTGGGCAAAAGCATTCGATTTGACACCACCGAATACACCATTACGGGCGTCATGAAAGATATTCCCAAGCTGTCTCACTTACGTTTTGACGCCTTGGTGTCTTTCGCCAGTATCGAACTCCAAAAACCCGATTTTGACGGTGGTTTTATGAATTGGGGCAACGTTTTTTCAAATTATACCTACGTATTATTGCCCGAAAACAGCTCACTTAAAACCCTGCAAGCAAACCTCGATAAGCTTTGTTTGTCGGAAAACAAACAACTTAAAAATCAGCAAATTCAGTTGAACCCCCAATCATTAAACGGCATCACGATTGGCAATCGCTTGGAAAATGCCAGTGGCCCTACCATGAACCAAATCACCATTTGGATACTGGCAGGTTTGGTGCTGGTAGTGATTTTGTCGGCCTGTTTCAATTACACCAATCTCTCTATCGCACGGTCGCTTCGCCGAGCGCGGGAGGTAGGTGTTCGCAAAATCGTTGGTGCGTTTAAGGAACACGTTTTGCTTCAATTTATTACCGAATCGGTGCTTATTTCTCTGATGGCGCTGTTGTTGGCATTTGTACTTTTTCTGGTGCTACGAGCCCAGTTTTTGGGTCTAGCCCCTCAACTTACCGAACTCGTTTCATTGGAACTTTCACCCAAAATCATCTTGTATTTTGTCGGTTTATCAGCCTTGGTTGGCATTGCTGCGGGTTTCTTACCTGCGTTATTTTTTGCCCGTATCAAAGCCATTCAGGTGTTAAAAGACGCTTCTTCGGTTCCCCTTTTCCGCCGCGTTAATCTCCGCAAAGCGCTTATCGTTGTTCAATATACGTTTTCCCTGATTTTCATCACTACCACGATTCTTGGTTATAATCAATACAAACATTTTATCGTTTTTAACCTCGGATTTTCTACCGAAAACATCCTGAATATCAACCTAAAAGGCAACAAAAGTGAAATTCTTCGGAAAGAATTGGCCGAAATCCCAAGCTTAACCGACATTTCCACCTCTCGACTTGTCACCAGCTTAGGAAGCGTATATGGCACCATGATTAAGTACCAACAGCCAGACGATTCTTCCAATATTGCCCAAAACTACGTGGACGAACGCTATTTGCCCTTACACGGACATCAACTGCTTGCGGGACAACATTTTACACCACGGGCCAAAAGCGAAGAGAGTTCGGAAGTGATTGTCAATGAGCAAGTCATAAAACGATTCAACATCGGTGGTGGCCATCCGACCAAGGCCATCGGAGAACAAATCAAAACCCTCGACGGGAAAAAGTTTACCATTATCGCGGTGGTCAAGGACTTCCATTACCGAACGGTCGAACACCGCATTGAGCCTTTTGTGTTTTTTTATTCCCCCAACGAAGGCAACCTTAACCTCAAAATCAACTCCAAAGACTTGCCCGCCACCATGGCGCAGATTGAAGCTGTGTGGAAACGCATTGACAAGGTTCACCCGTTGGATGCCCGTTTTTACGACGACCAAATCGAAGAAGCCTACCGCCAATTTTCGGTTATCGTGAAAGTCATTGGATTTTTAGCCTTTTTAGCCGTTTGCATTGCTTCGTTAGGCTTGTTCGGGATGGTCGTGTTTACAACCGAAACCAAACTCAAAGAAATCAGCATTCGTAAAGTGCTGGGCGCCAACGAGCCCTCGTTGGTTTATTTTCTTAGCAAAGGTTTTTTGGGGTTGTTGGTACTTTCGGCAGCCATTGCCCTCCCTAGCACGTATTTGTTGTTTGATAAATTGGTACTTACCCAATTTACCTACCACCAGCCCATCCATTTTTGGGAACTAACGGTCGGTTTTTGGTCCGTTTTGGCGTTGGCAGTTGTGCTTATCGGCTCTCAAACCCTAAAAGCCGCCCGCACCAATCCCGCGAATGTTTTGAAGAATGAATGAGTAATGATTTGTGTTGTGCTCGAAGGCTTTGCTTTCGAGCACAACACAAACTGCGTCTATTTATTTGTTCAAAATCACAAACTCAATTCGACGATTTCGGTACTGGTCGTTCTTACCGTTTTCTGGATACACCATCGGTTGCTTCATGCCGTAGCCAGCATACGATAATCGGGTTTTATCCGAACCATTTGCAACCAAAAACTCATATACTTCTTTGGCACGATTGATAGAAAGATCATACTGACTTGTTTGTTTATCATATACATCTTGCCCCAAATCGCCACAACAAACGTGCCCACGAATTTCCAATTTAAGATCAGGATGGGTTTTAAGCGCAGCCGCCACCGCTTCCAATGCTGGCAGATTGGTGGTGGGCATGAGGTGGTAACCAAACTCAAAACTCAGCCGTCGAATGATAATCGCGTCGCCGACTCCACTGTTTTGCAAGCTGTCTAAAAAAGCTCGAGCAATAGCCGCTCCCTTGGTTTTTTCAGGGATTTCTTTCACCCCTTTGGTGTAAAAAATGCGGGTAGTGTCATTGGCAACATAAATTTTACGGGTGATGAACAAGGTCGTTTTTACCTGCCACATCGTCGTATCAATGTGCAGCGTATCGCCCTTTAGCGGTTTTCGGTTGCCCACCAAATAGGCCGAAGGAAAGGGCGGAAGCAGTTGAATGAGGGTATCTCTAATTGAAACCGTTTTAACGGCGGGTTTGGGCGGAAGCGAGTCACGATATACAATCACCGTTTTTATTTTTTTTGTGGTGTCTTCTTTCGCATAAACCGTAATCCATACGACGCGATTTTCGGCATCAACATACGGCTGCGTTCGGTCAACAGGATTGCGGCGACCAAAGCCGATGATGGCATGGATGTTTTCGCGAGCGAAGCCGCTGGCCATTAAAAAATTCTTTACTGCCAATGCGCGTTTGAGCGACAGGCTGTCGTTGAGGGCATCGGAGCCGTGGCGGTCGCCGCGCCCCGCGATGTTGATGTGGGACTGGTTTTTGTGCTGCGCGGCAAAGTCTTTAAGCAACGTTTTAGCCGCAGGACTCAGCCCAAATTTGCCCTCCGAAAAATAGATTTTGAGCAAGAGACTGTCCTTTTGGGCATGGACTTGCTGAATGCTCAGAAAAAGAAATGACAAAAAAACAAATCGTTTAATGGACATATAAGTCATGGCAAAGGTGTTTTCACAGGTAGAAAAAACGGCACAAATACTTGGCTTAAAAGACTATATTATATCGTCGTGAAGCATATCTTAATTTCCTTCAAACCGCTGCTTCCCTTGGTTAATTTTATTTTTCTTATCAAAAATATCCCGTAACTGTCCCCTATTTAAAAATTTCTGACCCAATGGTCCAGTATCCCTCTCGTACATTAAATTCATCTTTTCAAATGGTGAATGTAATAGGCCTAAAGAGTGACCAAGTTCATGCGCAGCAACCTTACGAAGAGATTTTGAGCTAGCTAATATGTTTCTTGAAATATACATGAAATTTTGACCATGTTCAGCATAACCGATGTTTTCCCCGCTATTTTCCGGGTCTGGAACATTATCGGTAATTCGAAATACATGGTCTTTTTTTCCTACAAAAAATTTTCTAGCCCGAATATCCGTGGTGACTTCCCATTTAATCGTTTGACCCGCTACAATTGGTTCATCCACGCTCACGCCAGTAAAATGTTCCTTAATACCCTCTGATATTGTAGATGCATACTGCTTTAATGCTTTTTTTGACAATCTCTTTTCATGATCAATAAGTACTCCTTTTATATGGATTCTATAGGTAATTGTGTTCGTTTCTGGGTCAATATGTTTGTTAAGTGTAACTTGTCTTCCGTCTGGATCAATGTAGGTAAGCGGATTATTTACTACAAAACTGTAAGGCGATAAATTCGGATAACTAGACGCTTTGGGATCAACACTCATCCACTGGCTCGTCGCCGGGTTATAATACCTCGCTCCATAATAATACAATCCCGTTTCGGCATCTCGCTCTTTGGCATTGTACAAATAGGGAGTTGCCTCAGAACTGTTACGCTCTTCAAAAAATGTCTCTCCAAAGGCCGAATACTCCACGTGTTGGACGGCTTCTCCTAGCACATTGCTTACGTAGGAAGTACTTCCCAAATGGTCTCCGTGGTAAAAATATTGATTGAGCTCTGCAAGGTGTCCCGTTCCTCTAAACCCATACCCTGCCTTTACGGAGTCATTACTCGGAATCGGGCTGACATAAATGGGTGGGCCGTTGGTGGGTTTGGTGGTATTGCCAGGCCACCCAGCAGGAATGTTCCCTGCAGTACTATCCACCACCACGGGTGGCGCAATGCCACTGTTTTGGGGTTCGGCATAAAACAGCTTTTGGGTAGGCGGGCCAGGACTAACGCCCAAAGTAGCGTAATAATTGACTCGGTCTTGTTTCAACTGCGCGGCTCGCTGAATGTAATTGACTCCCCCTGCCGTCAGTGCCGATTGTGGAAAAGAAATATTGGTAAAACTTCCCGTACCAATTTTGGAAACAATCCGCTCAGTTTCGACGTAAATGTGCTTGGTAAAGCCCGTCCTTCTACATACCAAATACGGACTTACATAAACCGTATAATTGTCACGGTGGTTGATGGTACCCGCCGCAGCGCCGTTGAGCCAAGTTCCTTGAACTCCTCCACTGCTTTTTATCACCCTATCACCCGCCGCATCGTAAGTGTATTCACTGAGTAGGCCGTTGTCGAGGATGGCCATTAAGCGATTGTCTTCGTCCCAAAAATACTCCGCACCGCCAAAAACCGTGAGGTTTCCGTTGAGGTCGTAACGGCTTTTTTTGTTGCCAATCTGAGTGGGTTGGTGGGGAGCAGTGCCGCCGTATTGGTAGTTATATTGGTAATTCCCAGAAGTATCGCGTTTTGTTAATTTTTTGCTGAGAATGTTCGACAAGTTGTCGTAGGACATTCCCAACGTATAGGACGCCGTGTCTTTGCTGCCTTCGTACTGTCCCGTGGCAGCGACGAGTCGATACAAATTGTCGTAGCTGTATTTTTGACTGGCTTTGCCTCCGAGTTTTCCTTGTTGCGGCAAGCTGTTGTTAATAATCCCTGTGATATTACTGACAGCATCGTAGGTGTAGCTATTGTTCAGCATCGAACGACCACTTGCCGCCGTGGTTTGCAAGCCTTTAAGGCGGCGACGCTGCTCATCAAAAGTATAATTCATTTCGGTGCCATTGCCGTACTTCATATATACGTTGGTTTCGTATTCGTCGTAGCCTATTTTGCTGACGTACGCATACGCATTCCCCGCCTTTTGACCATCGATACTCGCTAGCCCGCCTGCCCGATTGTAGTGATAATTAACCACTTCACCATCGGGGTAAGTCATTTTTTTGAGACGATTCCAAGTGTCGTATTCTTGCTCACTGACGTAAGTAGTATAAAAAACTTCATTGACCAACACCGTCCGAATTTCTTTGGTGACTTCGCCTAATTTTCCATAGAAAAGCTCTCGCCCACCACTTGCATCTTTTACCAGCGTCAGTCGCCCCGCCCGATTGCCCGAGTTGGGAGCGCCGTAGCTGTAACTTACTTTGTTTTGGTAATAAATGGGATAATCGATATCGACAATGCGTTCGTAATCATAACCGTACTTGATAGCCCCTCCTTTGGGAATTGTTTTTCGAAGTTGGGCGCTTGTTTTTTGTACCAAGTTCCCTGCCAAATCGTAGCTAAATTCGCTCAAACCCGCATCAGGATGCAAGGTACTAATGCGACGTCCTAGGTTATCGTAGGTATTAACAATGTTATTTTTGAGGTGGTCTTCTACCCGCAACAATTCACTCAGGGCATTGTAGAAATAATTGGTAAAAATCGTCCCATCGGGGCCACCGTATTGCCTCACTTGGACTTGACGGCCTCTTACATCATCCAATTTTTCAATTCTATTGCCCAGCCCATCCTTGCTTTCGGTAATGAGCTGATTATTAACCGCCGAGTAGCTCATGGTTTCAACCGTGCCATCGGCCAATTCTCGCCGCACCACTCGGTCGGTGATATCATAACTGACTGATTCGAGTAGGTTCCCAATCGTCGTTGATATCTTGGTATTTTCAGCCCCCAGCGCCTCCGTCGTAGGGTAATACTTTTTGACAACCCGTCCGAAAGCATCGTATATATCCCCCCCCGATACAATCATTTTTAATTCATCGGCGAGGTTTTTACCTTTGAAGAGCGCGCCCAATTTTTTGGTTTCAATTTCTCTCCCCAAACCATCCATAAAAGTCACAATATCAATGGAGCTGTCGTATTCAGGGTCGTAGTGACGGGTAAGGGCGTACGGGGTGCTGGCCTCGGGATGGTATTCAAAGGCCAAAGTATATGCTTTGCCTGCGGCCAATTCATAAGGCCCAGTAATGGTACTGATACGTCCTCGGTTGTCGATTCCGAATCGAATTGGTTGGTTTTGAATACTCGTACTTTGAATTCTATTTCCAAAACGGTATTCGTACTCCGCTGTGCTGCTGTAGCCATAAGCATCAGTGGTTTTTACGGGGTAGCTGTGCGTCACGTTGTCGTAGGCATATTGATAAAACAGCCGTTGCCCTCGGTAATTGGCGGGGCGTAAAAGTTTACTCAAATTACCGTACTCGTCGTATTCAAGGTCATAATTGGCCGAAGTTCCATCAGCCAAAAACGCCCGCACTTGAGTGAGATGTCCTTTGCTATCTATGGCGGTCGTACGTTTTCTTTTGGTTCCTTCAGCCGTTGTCACAATTACCTCCGCAGGAATGTTCTTGAGGTAAGCAACGTCGTTGTTATGGTACGAAACCTTGGCAGTGAGCACGTCTTGGGGCGTGCCATTGCCCGCGTCAATGAGCTTACTAATGTTCCCAAAAGCATCATAATCGTACTGCATGTACGTACTCGCACCAGCCACCGCTTTCCCTTCGTATATCCACCTGTCGTTTCGAATCAGGGCAGGAAAAAATACGCTATCACGCACGGCTCTTAACTCGTAGGTATTACTACTTTCACTGAATTTATTGCCCGCAGCATCGCGCAAGATTTCGTTTTTGAGTAACCCTTTTAGGTAATAGTTTTGGTTCAAAAAAACTTCTTCCGAAGTGCGGTACACGGCATTATTGTTAGCCGTATTTAGCTCTTCGGTAACAACATTTGCAAAACCATAAAATTCTCTTTCGCGACGATTATAGCGCCCGTTGGCATAACGAAATCGGCTACGCAAGGTGTCTATCCCGTCGCCCGCTACACCGTCGTACACTTCCAAGCTACTCAACGCCCATACGTTTTGGGACGACATTTCGTAGGTATTACCCAAGCGTTCATAATTCATTGAAAAATAAGAACCTAAAGGCCGTTGAACGCGCCGTAACATATTGGTACGCCCAATGGTAGAACTACGCACCGACAAATCTCCTTCGTTTTCGGAATGTACGACATCAAGATAACCATCGCCATTGACGTCCAGCAACTGATCCATTTGCCCCGAAACGCCGTGCCCAACGTTAAAAGAAGGGTTGATACAAATTTTTATAATGATGATGTTGATGGCAATGGTCAGGGCAGCGTTAATAGATTCTCCAACGGAAACGGTTTTATTGAGACTTGCCGCTCCTTTCCAAAGTAGCGGGGGTCCCAAACGGCTACCCGTGTTCAATTGAACCGTCAGTGGATTAGTCGAGGTAATTCGGTCGGGTAAGCCATCGCCATTGATGTCTTGGAAGGTCAGTTGGGTATTATCGTCACTGCGCGACATTCCAATACCCGCTTCAATGGTTCCCGAAAAGAGATTTACCCCAATGCCCGCCCCGAAGCTAGTTGATTTACCTTCTTCGATATTTTCAAAATTCCAACGCTCGGGAGTCGAAAATGAATACCCAAGATTTAGGGCTACCTCGCCATTTTTATATACTTTATCGGGCAAACCATCGCCATTCATATCGATCCAAGCCGCCGTTCCTGATTGTTCGTTATAACCAATACTTCCCGAAAGGCCAATGGAAGCATTCGCAGATTTCTGCTCACTTCGGGCATTGGAGGCTGTTTTATTGTTTTTGGCACTGCTTCCGCTACGTTTGTTGGAAGCCGACGCTTTGGGAAACTTCCCTCCCAAACTAAGTCCAAACGAATTGGCGGTGGTATTGGTAGGCGACAGCGCATTGGGTCGTCCCTTCGATTCCAGCCCTCCGTTTGGTAGGGTGAATTGAACATCATTGACGTGCAAAACATCAGGGTAATCGTCCCCGTTCATGTCCATCATGTCGAGTAAATTGGTCGTTGAGGCATTGGAATAGCTACCCGAAACCACAAATCCCCCCGAAAGGCTATTGACATCACTTCGTTCGATTTTGGAAACCGCCGTCAACGACGCCCCAGCGCCCAACATCAGACTATCGACGGCCACATCGTGCTTCCACAAACGGGAACTGCTCATGGTTGTTTTTGACACAAATACCGAACTATCACGGCCTATCCACGCGTTTTTTGTCGCATTACCGTACAGCGGAGCAAAATCCGAATTGGTAGGGCTCTGCACACTTTTAAGGGAATTGGGATCTTTTCGGTAGCTGGCAGTGTCGGCGAGTATTTTTTTGTAATCAACATTTTTCAGCTCGTTGAAATTCAATTTTGACTCATCCAAAGGACCGTTGCCTTTGTCGCCCGCAAATGAAAACTGCCCCCAACCGCGAAAAAGTGGGCTTAATTCATCGTCCGAATTGGTATATATTCCCGCTGGCCGCACCTTATACAGTACTTTGCGGTGTTTTCCTGTAGAGTCACTAACTAGCGTATCTATTTTGCTCCCATAGCCAATTAGGGACATGGCTTTGGCAAAACCCACGTTGGGTACGTGGTACTCCACAAAAATGGGAGTTTGAGGGGTCAAAATGAGCGATAGCGTATCAACAGCGCCCACAATTTTTCCATTTTTGACTTGCAAAATTCGCTTGGCTATGACCGAATTAGGGCTTTTGATGGTGAACACAACAGTCCCACTACTATCAGCTTTGAGGGGGACCAATGGGTACACACGAACGGTATCCAAGGTATTTTTTTCGACAACGGGGGTAGGCGAAAACCAAGTAGTGTACTTGTTATTTTCTGGCACTATCCCGCCCTTTTGTGTCACAGGCTGACGCGTCGAAGCATCCACAAACGTTAATTCATAGTTGGGCGACCAACGCACAGCCGTTCGGTCAATGTACGAATCGGCATCTATCTCAAACCGTAACAAATCTTTGACCGTTACATTTAGCGCGGTATCTTTCAGCGGGCCACTGGCGCTGGTATTTCCTGCAAAAACTCGCTGAAATGGAATAGAAATCCCTCCCAGCGAATCCTTCCGAACGATTCGTACAATGACCGTATCTGAGGTAATTGATTTGAAAAAATCACCCGAAATTTTTAAAGTTCCCGAAGCAGGAATCCCCAACGGCTGAATGGCACTGAGGATAAAGTCTTCGGAGGCTTGGTAGTGCCGCGTATCTTTTTTGTTGACATCCAACACGGGTGAAACCGCGCTCACGTAATCAACGATGGGATCCCACGCCACTTCATCGTTTTCACCATTATAAACCGATTGCACCCTAAAATAAACTCGATCGCCTTTTTTTACCTTTACATTACTCACCCCTGTCGGTATTTTGGGGGTAAAGTTTCCCGCGCCAATGGCTTCGCTCCACACGACTCCCTCTCGCACCTGAATGCTCACCCTAACGCCATCTTCTTTTTTTGATCGAAGACTGTCCGCTGCTTTTAGCAATTGAACGGGGCCTGAAATACGAACCGCTCCGTCGAAAGGTGCCGTCCAAAAACGTACGATGTCTTGGAGTGGAAACTCTTTTTCTTGGCGGTGTTGCAGGGCTGTATCGGGGGCAAAAAAAGTTTTATCCACCGTTCCACCGAGAAAAAGCGGATTAGGCGTACGCGTACTCGTTCGTTCAAAAATGGGTTCTCCCTGCGGGTCAAGGTGATTGAAAAAAACCTGCCCGTTAGAAGCAATGTCTATCAAACCATCCCCGTTAAAATCAGACAGATAGGTGGTGGTCGTGGTGGTAGTATTGGTATAATTATACCCAAAAAAGCCCAAAGGCGGAACAATCTGTAAGCCCAGTGAAAACGAAAGTGCATTGCTGGCACTAAAATCATTGACGCCACTAATGGGCTTCAGGTTTCCAAAAGCGTTGGCATTTTTTAGATTGGCCCGATAAAATAGCCGATTCCCTAATTTGATGATTTTGTCGGGAAGGCCATCCCCATTAATGTCGGTCATGCTTACCACCCCTTCATTGCCCGTGTAGTCAAACTCAAAACTTCCTCCCACCGTAAACTGCTTGGTCCAGCCGTCGCCTATAAACCCCACGGTGAGAGCCAGCCCCGCCCCAAAGCTGTTAGATTTTTCAGTACTCAACACCGAACTCTGGTCATTAAACCCTGGAATGGGATTGATGATGCCACCTTTCGCGCCATCCTTCTCTACGTTCCACTTTGTCAATTCGCCCAACGGAGCGTAACCTGAGGACGCAAGAACATCGTCGAAATAGTCGAAACGATGCGTATAAAATTCCTTTCCTGCATCATCTAGTTCGGTCACGCTTTCCAACAATATTTTGTAAAAAGCTCCTTCTTTGTATTTCAAATCGTAGGTACGAACAAGCTGATTTGTAAATGTTATGGTAACTTTTCGGAGCAAATCGGCCGTGACCATTTTAAAACCATAACGGGCATCCATACTGACATCTTTTCGCTGTGGCTCCGTCAATTGTCGGTCTCTCGTAAACGTCACCGTGTAAGGGCCTTCGGTAGAAGCTTTATTCGTATAATTGATTTTATCAATATACAGTTGTTGTCCTAGCCTACCGCCTACAACCCCTGGATTTTTTACGTTAGCGTACGTATATTGCACTCGGTTATCGTCCAAATCGCGCGTTTGTACCAATGCCCAATGGGCGATGTTTCCTAGCGTATCTTTGAGAACGGCCGCGTCCACTACGCCTTTCTCGGGCAAACCGCCGTAAAAATTTTTGACGCCGTTTTTATTTGTAACTTCCCACCAATAATTCGACGGATGCGAACCATGTCGGACGATTCTATCAAATCCTCCCTCCACCCGTGGAAAGAATTCTTTTTCAGTAACGCGTTTTTCTAACGTAGCTCGGTGCGCCGTGGGAGCCAATTGTCCCCCTTCCAACTGATACGTTTCGGTTTCCCATTGTGCATCATACCTCGGCACTCCCCAACGAGTATCTAGGTTTATGGCGGGAACAGACAAGTCCCAGCCTAGCCCCAACCAGCCATTGCCCCCACCATTGTTGTAGCGAATGCTTAATTCTGGCTGCATTCCTTGCCGCCCCGCAGGAAGTTTTAGACCAAAATCCAATGACGCACTACCCATGGTATTTGCCGTGGGAGGTGCTATCATTACAATCCCCGCCGAAGGATCGGCAGGTTTAAAATCTTTGATAGTCGTAGGCGCATAGCCTTGCGTTTCAGGGGATTCGGGCACTTTTATAATCCCGTTAATCATGTCCGTAAAATGCAGGGTATGAGACAAAACTACGTTTGAGGGCGTAGCCACCGAGTCGAACGGTAGAACGAGCCACTTGCGGAGTTGTTCATCAAAATAATAAGTGCGAATGTCGCTGGCCGTATAGCCTTCAGGAATGAGCGTGCTATCATAAGGAATACTCAACTGAGCAGCCTTACTAAATTGACTTCCATGCGGCAAGAAACGATACCCTGCCGCCCCCGCTGTTACGTTGACCATGTCTTCGTTCAACGCAGGCAAGTCGATGGCGCGTAGGGCCGTGATTGAAATTAGTTTGCTTTGGGATAAAGCATAGGCTGGAATCTCAATGGAAGCCCCTGAAATCGCGGTCGTAACCAAGGTTAAATCTAGCCCTTTTTCACGGTCAAAATGTCCTAAACTTTCTCCTTGCCTCACCTCTGACGTGTAAACTTGATCCGCTTTTTCAGCGCGCACAAAGCAGACATCCTTGGTAACAATTTCACCATTGGAAAAGGTGGCTTTCAACGACGCCCTAAACGATGTCTTACCAGGATTGTCAAGCAACGCTTCAAATTCACCACTATATACAGGGATGCGTTGGTCACCGCAGGTCAACAAAACGGGTTCTTTCAAGCTCCCTTTTTGCGGTTGAGGAAGGCGGATCATTCCTTTGATATAGGCATTTTGTCCATAAAAAACGCTATCGGGTTGGTTGAGCACAATCGCTTCCTCTCCTTTCGATTGCTGCTTAAAAACGATGCGTACTTGCTTAACTTCGTACTGATAATTCGCCTCCAAAGGCAACGAAAAACGAATGACGTTGTCGCCAGAATGCAAAAGCGCCAAAGGGATGGCCTCTTGCTGACTACTCCACGCCTTATTGAGCTGAACAAAATGCGCTCCAATCGCCTGCGATTCGTTGATGCTTCGGGCAACAGACTCGTGGGTGCTTACACCGTACAGTTGATACTCTAAAAACGCTTGAAAGTCAGTACCAGGCAATTCAGGAAGTTGGACATGGAATACATTATCGAAAGGACTATCAATTGATTTTTTGCCCGTCGTCCCAATGCTACCATAAGCAATATCCGCATCAAATCCATATCTTACTGGCTTTGAAACAGACACACTTGCCACCGAAAGCGTTTTAGGAGTGGGAAATACTTCGGTTGTAAAGGCGTTGGTCGTTTTAATTTTTGAACCATAAAACGCAAACAGAACAACAAGCGAGGCAACGGCCACCCCTCCTTTGACAAAAATAGATACCCACCGAATCGGTCTTAGGGTTTTCAAAAGGCAGGTTAATTTGTTGACACTTTTCATTTTATCGAACGATAAATAGTTTGTGGGTTGTCACTGACCTGCCCGACTGCAACACAATTAGATAAAGGCCGTGCGTGGTTAGCTGTTCGCTAAACAGGTAGTGGTCAGCCCCGAAAGCTTCATCCGTAAGTACTTGCTTTCCTTCTGCCGAGAAAATAGACACGTGAACGGGAGCAGGTTGATGCAACCTTACTTTGATGGAAAACTTTCCGTTGGAAGGATTAGGATACACTATTTCCGAATGAAATACGCTGAGTTGGAGGCCATTCACTTGGATTTCTCGGGTTGAACTACAGCCATTTTGAGTCGTAATAAGTGTATAAACGCCTTGCTGATTTAGCTCAATTTCAGGCAATTGCGACTCTGTCTTATCAGGACTTCGCCAGCGGTACGTTATCCCCGCAGGCATATTTTCAGCCGCGTTAACTCGAACAGGCGCAGCTCCTTCCACCAAAGAATAGGTATCAGACAAACCCAGCGGTAACGGTGCTTCGGTGGGGTTGACCCAGAATGAATCAACGTACATTTGCTGCAACGCATCCGTTACGTTAAGGATATAATGCCCTGCAGAAAGACCGCCGAATTGTGCAGTCGAAAGCTTTTCTGGCTGCTGACGCTGGGCCGCAAATCCAGTTGATTTATTAAAAATTGTGAGGGAATAAGGCGGCTGTCCACCCAAAATCCGAACCTCAAACTGCCCCAAATCAGACTGTGAGCAGCTCGGCGTTGTTACTTTAGTGGTGACGAGCAGGTCTTGCGCTACGACAAATGAAAAGTGATTTTTTTGCGCCTTATTCATTGACCAAATCGTATTAAAATAAGCCAAACCCTGCTTATCAAGGTTTTTCATTTTAAAGAAACAAGTTGCCAAAGGTGCAAACTCCCCCGTTCCCGTGGTATCTACCGCCAGCCAAAACACAGGATTTGGGGGAATGGCAGCAAACACCTGTTTGGTATCCCATACAACTTCCGTCTCCCACACGTTCTTGCCAAAAGAAGACACCAGCCCCTTTCGTTTCAAAAACGTTGGCATTCCCATCGTTTTGGGGGCAAAAACCAAGGCTTGATCATTGTCTCCCCACAGCAAATACTGGTGATTGTTGAGGGAGGACGCCGCCGAAATGGTGAGCAAATGGGGGGAATGACTACTACTAGCGATTCTCTGCGACCAGCCCGAGGCGTCGTCACGACCAATACCCGCTATGTTGTGGTGAAAAATGGGAGACTCTTCCCCATTCCAAAGGGTTTTACCTAAACTATTCACGTACTTCCCGCTCGATTCAGTGAGCGTAATTCCATATTTTAGTGCCAGATAAGACGCTACTTTTAATCGTTCTTCTCGGTCAAGGACTCGGTTAAAGGCAATCAATTCAGGCACGAGACCATTGAAAACGCTGACGGGCAACTCAGGGGAAGTAGGTAGATTGCCTATGTTCCATGTCTGCTCAGCTACTTCACTACTATCGACGGATTTTAATTGCCCATAAATATTGATTTTAGGCATAGCAGGCGCTAAATCCGTAAAATTCATGTATCGAATAGCTTCCAAATCGGCCACGCGCTCGGTTGTCAAGACGAGGCTTGTTTTCTTATTTTTCTCAATGCTCCAAATCAGCTGGTCTTTTTGCCGTTCTTTGGTCTGATATACTGTAAAGAAGGTGGCACTTGGCAATCTTTCATTGCCTAATGGGAGAAAAAGGCCATTGGAAGGAGTAAGCCGCCGAGCAGGGTGGTAATTGAGTCGCTCAGCGTGGTTGCTGTCGGCCATCCACCATCGAATAGCCCCTGCTACGCCGCCTGGCGCAGGCGTCAGCTGGTTTTGGGAAAACGTTGTGAATGCTCCCCACCAAAAGACAACGACAAAAAAGGCTTTAATAGAAGCTGGGTTCATAGGAGTAATGGTTACGATTTTGACAGAATCGACGCTACTAGCTTCTTGGTTTCTTGATGAGAAGAACGCGTTTTTTGGGGTAGCTACTCATAAACTCCCAGCCCAACGTAAATTGAATTGTATTGTTGGTATTTTTATTTTCGATAAAATTATACGCGTTGGCTTCGGTATGAACTATGTCCGTCAGGCCATAATGATAACGTGCTTCAAGGTTGAGTCCCAGCCCTACAAACTCATACCCAAGCTGAAAATTAAGCCCCAAATTATTTTTTCCTTTCAGGACATTCCGAAGCTGCTGTTGTTGTTCGAGGTCGCTACCAAAAGCGGGCAATTTCCCTGTCCCGCCCGAAGTATAATTTATTTTTTCGGGAGTTAAATTTAGCCCTAATTGGGGGCCAACTCCCACGTTAAATCCATGCAGCCCATCGTGTACTTTTTCAAACGGGTATAGCTTCAACATCAGCGGAAAGTTCAGGTAACGGTAGTTGAATTGCAGGGTGTAGTTGAAGTCTTTCTCCAAGTTGTTGAAGGCTAATTCACTACCTTGCTGGGAATATAAAACGTCGAAATTAAGCGAGGCAATGGTATTTTTCAATTCCCAATTGATACCAAATCCTGCCGTAAATCCCCATTTTCGGTTATTATTCAGGGTATAATTTGTAAAAAACGGCTCGCTCAATATAGTCGTTTGTAAGGCACCAATGCCCGAATAAACCGCACCTCCTTTCAGTCCAACTCGTAAACCGTCCACCGTTTGAGCGTTAGAAAACTGTACAAAAACCCCACAAAAGAGGTAGAAAAAACAGCATGTAGTTTTCGCTGCCATTGAGTAACGGCATAATGGAGAAGAAGTACTAATTAGAGCTTTCATTGTTGAGAATAGTTTTTTCAAACACAGTAATTGGTTTTTCCTATTCCCCGCCACTCCGACAATGCTTTTGTTTGAGCAGTCGTCAAAGTTTTATATTGATTTTTGCCATTGATAGCTTCCGTATAGGCTATACGTTTCTCGGTTTAGCTTCCGAAACGGGCGTAATGAGTCTGGTCATACGTAAGGAAGAGGCTTATTTTTCAATTTAGCTAGGGCCGTAAGACAAGGTATAAAGAAAAATCGAAATAACCTCCTGAAAACCAGTATATTTTTCACCTAAGAAGCTATTAAGTTTTTTACATTCCATCCCTACCTATTTCACCCGAAAATACCCATCCAACGTCGTTTCTTCTGGTTGGTTTTGCTGTTTGACTTTTAGGATTATATACCAAGTGTGGTTTGACAAAATTTCAAAAATTTCGGAAGGACGAACATCAGCCTGCTTTTTGCAACCAACTTCTTTTTCTACGTTCTAATCGCTAATTTCTACTAAATCGGCGGTTTTTAAGAGATTAAGCGCATTTGAAAGATATTGTGTCAAAATCTCTTTCATACGTTGGTTAGAGGTATTTCCACAAGTTACCCAAATAATTTTTGGGGGGCTTCCTTTTTCTGTTACCAGATTTACAAAATCATCATCTTTTGTCAAAACAATAGCGTTAAGTTTACGTGCTGCTTCAAAAATATCTCGATCCTTGGCATCACGTA
The DNA here is from genome assembly GCF_014195535.1 of Runella defluvii. Classification (GTDB taxonomy): domain Bacteria; phylum Bacteroidota; class Bacteroidia; order Cytophagales; family Spirosomataceae; genus Runella; species Runella defluvii. Next base: position 88,423 of record NZ_JACIBY010000018.1, read on the forward strand.
GTCCCAAAAATTTAACAGAGTATGCCTCTATATCAAACGTTTGGGTAAGCCATAATGCTAAACTCGGCGACAATTGAGCATCAACAATAATTTTCATGCTGCTCTGAGTACTGGATAATCTATTTTCTTGATGGCATACTCAACGCAAGCTTGTATATCCTCTTCTTCCAAATCGGGCAGTTCTTCTAAAATTTGCTCAAACGTCAAATGATTTGCCAACAAAGACAATACATCGGTTACGCGAATACGCATACCTCGCACACAAGGCTTCCCACCACATTGTTCAGGATTAGAGGTAATTCTATCTAAACTCTTCATTTTCACTTCTTTTTAAATCCTCCCGAAAGTTAAACATATTTCGGAAGGAGAACAATTCTTATTGCAATACATCCCACTCCAAATTTACATTCCAAAGCGCGGGCGCTTTATAGGCGAATGGCCATTGTTTTCCCGTTCACCGCCCACTCAATATACTTCTCCACTTGCGAAATAGCGAAATAAGGCAGATTCAGCAATTGAAACCGTTTACTTTGGCGGGTTGTGACAGCTTCGATGTTTAGCTCACAAACCTAGTTTGTAACAAATAAGGGGCAAATTTCAGAGCTATAAGGTTTTTGAAACCTTATAGCTCTGAACTCAGTAGAATTACCGCAACGCGTTCCAGTTTAAAATCGCATTCCACAAAAGTGGCGCGTCGTGGTGGTTGAGGTAACGATGAAGTGGGTCAAACGTAAACGCTACCACTTGGCCTTTGCCTACGGGTACGTTGAAAATAGCACCGTGGCCGATGATGGTTTGCTCATTCCGCACCATCCCCGACAGCACATACGGTGGTTCAGGTTTGGGCGTGGCGGGTTTAGGGTCTTTTACTTCTTTTTTATCGGGCATTCCCATAATCAGCCCCTTGTATTCTTCTTCTTCCTTGAGTGGCTTGGTGCCGTATTGCATCAACATCATGTCGCGGTCGCGCTTTTCGGTTTGCAACAAGGCCCCTTGTCCTTTGAAAATAGGGAAAGTGTCGGGGTAACCGTACATGATTGGGTGCGATGGCTGACGGTTTTTCACCTGAATAATCGAACCCGGGTGAAACAAGGTGGGTGATTCGTACCGTTTCAATTCGCGCACAATGCCCAAATCCGACATGATGCTCGACGAGTTATCGAGGGTAATCAATACCCCACCTTCATCGACAAACTTTTTCAACTCAGCTACTCCCTCAAAACCAGGGCCACCCGTCATGTCATCGGTGCTGCTTGGCGTGCCGTGCGACGGAAACTCGGCGGTTTTGGTGTAAGGCATGGGGCCAAATTTGGCATCTACTTCGTGCAAGAAGTTGGCTCCCGTACCGCCCACGCGAGGCACCAAAATCACGTCAAACTGCGACCGTAAGTTGCCTTTTTTCAAATGGTCTTTATGAATCGAGGTGTAAGGAATGCCGCGTTGCTCAAATGTAAAGCGCGACCAGCCTTCGTCTTGGGTTTGGTACCAAGTATGGTAAATCGCCACGCGCGGGAGGCTCACTTCGTGCTGCTTCACTGACGGCAGGGTTTTGGTCGAAATCAAATCCACGCTAAACTTCTCGGCCAATTGCTTTGCTTGGTCAGACGTTAAGCCCGAAAACACCACGGCTCCCTGTGCCAACGTGTCTTTGCGGCCTTCCAAGGTGATTTTCGCATCCAATACGATGGTTTTGGCGTTTTGCAATTTTGCCCAATAGGCAGCAGGCAATACCGTATTTTGCGCTTTGTAATTCACCACATAGTACGTTCCTTCTCCCTCGATTTTTCCATCGTACTTCACATCGGCCACGAGCAATTTCAAGTCCGATACTTCGTATTTGAGGGTATCTTGCTGGGTTACATTTACGCCATTGAGGTACTGCAACGTCCACGCAATCGCGTCGTACGGGGGGAATTTAGCTTCTTTCGGATAGTTTTGTTTGGTCAACAACGAGTACGCATAGTTGCGGTACGGTTGGTTCAACAACACTACATAATCTCCCTGATTTTTACCCGTTTCGGCCTTGTGAACTTCAATTCCTTGGGTACGTAACTGATTGACCAAATACGCCGCCATCGCGGGGTCGCGTTGTTGCTTACCAATCACAAATGCCTTCGGGCCGTCTTTGGCTGCTTTGGACAAGTTATTCAAACTTTTTTGGTAAAAATTCTTCAACAATAACTTACCATTGGCAGCCGCGTATCCCAACGACGCCAATACCCCCGCTTGCATATAATTGATGTTGTTTCGGAACGACCAATATACTTTTTCGGTCGCAGGATACGGGCGGTACCACTCACGACTTGTCACGTTGTCGCCCGCAAATTTGGCATTGGCCAAGTCACGCATGAAGGTATTCGCGCCCGCATTTCCGTAGGTTTCGTAAAAACGCCCCACGGAGTTGTGGTTGTTGGCCACCCAAATGCCGTAGCCAGGATACCAGCCATCGTAGAAGGCCCAGTTGAACACCCCAGGAAGCCCTTGCGCGGCCAACGTCGTCATGTCGTGGTCGGCCATGATTTGCCATTCGCCAATCGCTACGGGATCCACGGCTTCGCTGTATGGACCCGTTCCTGTTGAAATGTACAACAACGGCACCGACTCGTGCAAGTCGAGCATCACCGTAGGATGCCAGTCGAAGTAGGCTTTAAAAATACTTTTTGTGATGGCCTGCGAGACCTGTAAGCCGTCGCGGTTGTTGTCGTGATAGACGTACTTTCCCCAATACGGTGGTGAGGCAGGCATTCCGTCGTCAAAATCTTTGCGTTTTTTGGTGTAACGGTTGTACCAGTCCACCATTTTGTCCCAGCCGTCGGGCTCAGACACGGGGTTAATTATCACAATCAGGTTGTCGCGAATGGTCTTGATTTCGTCAGACTGTCCCGTTACCAACCGATAGGCCAATTCCATCAGCATTTCGGGCGAGCCCGTTTCGGAGGCGTGCATTCCTCCGTTCAGGAAATACACCACTTTACTATCGCCCAAGATTTTTTGCACGTCGGCCGCATTTACTTTGCGCGGGTCAGAAAGGAGTGATAGTTGTTTTTTATAATGGTCGAGGCGCTTGATAGTGGCCGCATTGGCAATAACGGACATTTGAATGGGACGATTTTCTTCGGTCGTACCAATCTGTTCGTTGACGATGTTGGGCGACGTGTGCGCTAATTTTTGAAAATAGCCGTAAATATCCGCCGTTCGGTGCAGCACGCCTGGAGCTCCGACGATTTGCCCAAATTGCTTCAACGGCGACGGGATTTTAGGGTCGTTGACCAAATCCAGCACCGACGAGGGCAGAAAGCGCGGGTCGGTCGTAAATTCTTTGATTTTTTGGTTGTAAGGCTCGTCGATTTGCTGAGCCTGTGCCGTCAGCGCGAGGGCACTCGCACACGCTCCCGACAACAAGAAACGATATAGTGATTTCATAGGGATTAGGCTTTGTGTAAATGGTTTTAGACCCCTCTCCCGAAAGCGTTCGAGAGAGAGGTGACAAAGGGTGTCACTCCGTTAGCAAAAAGCGGTCTTTTACAAGTGATTCCAGTTGATGAGGGTATTCCAAATCATCGGTGCATCGTGGAGGTTGATATAACGATGCAACGGATTAAACGTAAACGCCACCAAACGACCTGCCCCCACGGGAACGTTGAAAATTCCGCCGTGACCCACGATGGTCTGCTCGTTTCTTACCATTCCCGAAAGCACATACGGTTCTTCTTTCTTAGGTTTGGCAGGCGTAGTCTCTTTAGCCGTTTTGCTGTCAGGCAATCCCATGATTGGGCCGTTGTATTCTTCATCTTCTTTCAATGATTTAGTGCCATATTGAAGCACCATCATGTCGCGATTGTACTTTTTGGTCTGCAACAACGGTGAAATACCTTTGAAAATCGGGAATACTTCAGGGAATCCGTACACAATTGGGCTATCTGATTTGCGTACCTTAACGTTTACAATAGAGCCTGGATGGTAGAGACCTGGCGTTTCTACTTTATCCAAATCGCGGGTAATTCCTGTTTCCGCAATCATCGCAGAAGTGTTGTCCAAAGTCACCAATACTCCACCTGCTTCCACAAACATTCTGAGCTGGTTCATCCCATCAAAGCCAGGCCCACCTGTCATGTCAGGAGTGGAATCAGGAAACCCGTGCGAAGGAAATTCTGGGGTTTTGGTATAAGGCAATGGCCCAAATTTTTTATCAATTTCGTGAATAAAATCACTGCCCGTACCACGCATTTTTGGAATCACAATCACGTCGTATTTACTGCGTAAGTCGCCCGCCTTCAAATCATCTTTTTCGATGGAAGTGTAGGGAATTCCACGTTGGTCAAAGGTAAAACGCACCCAACCTTCGTCTTGGGTATTGAACCAACTGTGGTAAATGGCCGTCCGTGGGAGGGTCACTTCGTGTTGTTTCACGTTAGCCGCCGCTTTGGTCGCGGTCAGGTCAAGCCCAAACTGCGTTGTAATATTCTTAGCCTGCTCAGGCGTAATTCCCTGCAACACCACCGACCCCGCGGCCAAGGTATCCTTTACCCCGCTCAGGGTAGTTTTGGCATCCAACACCATCGCCTTGCTCGATTTATTCTGCGCTTTTAGCCAATACAAGGCCGACAACACCGTGTTTTGCGCTTTGTAATTGAGGACATAGTCTGTACCCTCTCCTTCCACTTTACCCGTATATTTCACTTCTTGATTCACGAGGGTAAGGTCGTTGGCAGCATACGTGACGTTGTCAAGGGCTTTGACGTCAACACCATTCAGGTACCCGAGCGTCCACGCAATGTCGTCATACGAAGGGTACTTGGTGTCTTTAGGATAGTTTTGTTTGGTCAACAACGAAACCGCCAAATTGCGGTATGGCTGTTCCAACAACACCACATAGTCCCCTGAAGAGGCTTTGTGAACCTCAATTCCTTGCCCACGCAACTGATTGACCAAGTAGGCCGCCATGGTGGGATCATTTTGTTTTTGGGGAATGGAAAACGCACGTGGCGATTCGGTTTTTCCTTTTTGGATAGCATTTACTCCTTTTTGGTAAAAATTGGTCAACAACAACCGTCGGTTATTGGCGGCATAGGTCAAGCCCGCCAACACGCCTGCTTGCATGTAATTGATGTTGTTTCGGTACGACCAATTCACTTTTTCGGTAGCGGGATTGGGCCGATACCATTCTTTGCTCGTTACGGGGTCGCCTGAGTATTTTTGGTTCGACAAATCGCGCACATACGTCGTGGCACCCGCGTTGCCAAATGTCTCATAAAAACGTCCGATTGAGTTGTGATTGTTGGCAATAAAAAACGCGTAGCCAGGGTTCCATCCGTCATAAAAAGCCCACGTAAACACCCCTGGTAATCCCTGAGAGGCTAACGCTGTCATTTCGTGGTTGGCCATGGTTTGCCACTCACCAATGGTGATGGGGTCGATGGCATCGTTGTACGGCCCTGTTCCCGTAGAAATATAAAGCAACGGCACCGACTCGTGCAAATCGAGCATCACCGTTGGGTGCCAATCGTAGTAAATTTTGTACATGGCTTTGGTCAACGCCTGCGACGACTGTAAACCATCGCGGTTGTTGTCGTGATAGGTATATTTTCCCCAATACGGCACGCGAGGGAAACCATCCTCATAGTTTTTACGATCTTTGGTGTAGCGATTGTACCAATCCACTTGTTTGTCCCAGCCATCGGGTTCTGATACGGGGTTAATCAACACAATGATATTATCTCGAACGGCTTTACTATCAGGCGTTTGGGCGGTGATTAAACGATACGCCAACTCCATCACCATTTCGGGAGAACCCATCTCGGGCGAGTGAAGTCCGCAGTTGATGTAATACACCAATTTGGTATCGCCCAACACCTTTTCCAGCTCCGACGCGGGTAATTTGCGCGGGTCGGCCAGCAGCGAAAGTTGTTTTTGGTAGTGGGCCACGCGTTTCATGGCGTCTTCGTTTCCGATGGCCACCAAGTGAATCGGGCGACCTTCTTCGCTTGTTCCTACCTGTTGCATGGTCAGGTAAGGCGAACTTTGCGACAGTTTTTGAAAATAGCCATAGATGGTCGTGGTGTTGTGCAAAATCCCAGGTGCGCCCACAATCTCGCCAAAGTGTTTACGCGGCGATGGTACCTTCGGGTCATCGGTTAGATTGAGCACCGACGATGGCAAAAAGCGGGAATCTGTGGTGTATTCTTTAATTTTTTGGTTGTACACCTCGTCGATTTTCTGGGCGTACGTGGCTGCCGAACAAAAAGCAATGGTAGAAACGGCAAGCGGTCTAAGCAGACGTTTGAAGTACATGTGAGTTAGTTTGGTTAGGACGGATGAAGTAATGCAGGCATTAACAGCCTTTAAAGATGGCACTATAAATTGCCTATTTCAAGTATCATTACGATTTAATTTTCTATCCCAACCCTCAAACTTTTCATATTCGTACAAAACATTTTTATAATCCATAAATAGCGCATTCCTTTCTTTTCAAGCCCTGTTGTATTCGCGCCAGATTCACTATTTTTGGCTTTTCAATCCATTTAGTTTCATCAACCCTTACGTAGCCATGTTTAAACCCCTATTCTGGGCCAGCCTTTTCGCTACCAGTGCAGCCATTGCCCAATCGAGCGTGCATTTTGCCACCCACCCTACCCTGAGCCCCGACGCTAAAACGGCCATTTTTGCCTACGAATCTGACCTGTGGAAAACCGACCTTACCTCGGGCATTACCTCCCGCCTCACAGCCATGCAAGGCAACGAATCTCGCCCACGTATTTCACCCGATGGGAAATGGTTGGCATTTACGGGTACTGAAAATGGGAATGCCGATGTGTTTGTGATGCCCCTCGAAGGTGGTACCATTCGGCAACTTACCCACCACAGCACCTACGATTTGGTAGAAGCTTGGTCGTGGGATTCACAAACAATTTATTTTGAATCGGGAGTACAAAACAGCGGCACGACCTACACCATTTCGGTAATCGGAGGAACGCCCAAACGCGTTTTTAAACATTATTTCAACCGCACGCACAACGTCGCCGAAAGCCCGACGGGCGAGTTGTTTTTCAACGACACCTGGGAAAGTGATGACCAAGCCATGCGCAAGCGCTACAAAGGCGACTTCAACCCTGATATTCAGTCGTACAACCTAAAAACCAACACCTATAAACGCTACACCGACTACCGTGGCAAGGACATGTGGGCGACGATTGACAAAAAAGGGGCCATTTATTTTGTGTCGGACGAAGCCAACGGAGAGTACAATTTATACACTTTCGTAAACGGACAAAAAACCGCCCTCACTTCGTTCAAAGAATCCATCAAACGGCCTCAGGTAAGTGCCGATGGCAGCAAGGTTATTTTTGAAAAAGACTACCAACCTTGGGTGTATGACGTTGCGACTAAAGCCGCTGCTCCGCTCAAAATCAACCTAGTCAGAAACTTTACGCTCACCAAGTGGCAAGATTTTAAAGTAAGTGGGTCAATCTCGGCCTTTGATGTCGCTCCTGACAACAAAAAACTGGCCTTCATTTCGCGGGGAGAATTGTTTGTATCGGACATTGAAGGAAAGTACATTAAACAACTCAAAACCACTCCTAACGAACGCGTTCAGGAAGTAAAATGGTTGGCCGATACTTTGACGTTGTTGGTAGGACAAACCGTAGGTGGCTACCAAAACTGGTTTACCCTCAAAGCCGACGGCAAAGGAACACTCAAACAACTTACCACTGATACCCAAAACAACCGTCAGCTAGTTTTTAACAAGGACCGCAGCTCGGGCGTGTATTTGAGCGGACGCAACGAAGTTCGCCTACTCGACCTCAAAACCTTTGAAAATAAGACGATTGTCAAAGATGAGCTTTGGGGTTTTTACAACGACAACGCCTACTTCTCGCCCAATGGCGAATACGTGATGTTTACGGCTTACCGCGATTTTGAAAGAGATATTTTCCTGCATCACCTCACCAAAAACGAGACTATTAACCTCACCAACACGGGTATTTCGGAGTCGGCGCCTGTGTGGTCGCCCGATAGCAAGTACATTTATTTTGAGTCCGACCGTATTAACCCAGGCTATCCGTTTGGCCCGCGCAATGTAAAAGTTTACCGCTTGGCACTCACCAAAATCGAAGACCCGTTCCGCAGCGACAAATGGGAGGATTTGTTTAAAGTAACCAAAAAAGATTCGACCGCTACGGCGGCCAAAACGCCCGAAAAATCGAGCAAGAAAAAGAAAGCTACGCCTGCCGAGCCTAAAAAAGAAACCAAGAAAGAAATCAAACCCATCGAGATTGATTTGGCTGACATTTGGGAGCGCATGGAGCAAGTAGGGCCGTCGTTTGGTCAACAAGGCTCTCCCGCTGTTTTTCAAAAAGACGATAAAACCTACGTCATTTACGTTTCTGATCACAGCGAGGGCGAAAATAAGCTTTGGCGCACGACGTACGAGCCTTTCAAAGCCCCCAAAACCGAGAAAGTGGAAGACGGCGTTCGCGGGTACGATTGGGTACAGGTAGGCGATAAATCGTATTTACTCATCAACGGTAAACTCAAAAAATTCACCCCAGAATCGGGTAAAGCAGAAGATATTACGATTGACTTTACCTTCCGTCGCAATTTGGAAGAGGAGTTTCGTCAAATGTATTATGAAGCGTGGGCGAGTGTAGAAGAAAATTTTTACAATGAAACCTTCCACGGTGCCGACTGGAAAGCCCTACGCGACCGCTACGCCAAGTACTTGCCTTATCTCAACCAACGTGACGATTTTCGGACATTGTTCAACGATATGCTTGGCGAGCTAAACGCCTCTCACTTAGGGCTTTATAGCAACGGAAAAGAAGAAGAAGTTTTCTACAAATCTCGCACGATGGAAACGGGGATTCTTTTCGACAACCAGCGCCCGTTTGTCGTTGACCGCATTCTAAAACGTAGCGCCGCCGACAAACACGGAAAAAAAATTGGCAAAGGTGACATCCTCACGCACGTCAACGGTGAGGCGATAGACTCGCTCCAAAACCGCGACGTGTATTTTACCAAACCTTCGTCTGATACCGAAATTACGCTGACGTTCCGCCGCAGTAACGTCGATTCTAGCTACTCGGTGAGAGTGCATCCAAGAGGTTCATTATCAGGAAATTTCTACGATGAATGGATGGATTGGAACCAAAATTACGTGGACGAAAAAAGTAAAAAACGGATTGCCTACGTACACATGAAAGACATGGGCATGGGCGAATACGAGCGTTTTGTCCACGACATGACCCGCGATTGGTACAAAAAAGATGCTTTAATTCTGGATTTGCGCTACAACACAGGCGGAAACGTCCACGATTTGGTGCTTAATTTCTTGTCGCAAAAGCCTTATTTGCAGTGGAAATACCGCGAAGGAAAACCCACCCCTCAACCCAATTTTGGGGTAGCGGCGAAGCCAATTGTATTGCTTATCAACGAACAATCGCTCTCGGATGCCGAAATGACCGCCACGGGTTTCAAAGCCCTCAAGTTGGGTAAAGTCATTGGCACCGAAACCTACCGCTGGATTATTTTTACGTCGGGCAAAGGGCTCGTCGATGGCTCGTTTTATCGTTTGCCTTCGTGGGGATGTTATACGCTTGATGGCAAAAACATTGAGCAAGAAGGTGTCGCGCCTGACATTTACATCAAGCAAACATTTACCGACCGCCTCACCGACAAAGACCCCCAACTCGACCGCGCCATCGACGAGATTTTAAAAGACCTGAAGTAGAATTTCTGTTATCTTTGAAACCCGTTATCGGAATGACGATTGAAAGAATGACGAAGTACGAAGTAGAAACGAGGTGCTCCCCATTCCTAATTTCGTCATTCGTAACTCGTTCACTCGTCATTCACAATACTCTAAATTACAACATATGCCAAGCTGGTACTTAGGAAAAATCAAATACCAACAAGAACAAGAAAACGGTGCGCTCAAGACTATCTCGGAAGCGTACCTTGTGGACGCGGTTTCATACACCGATGCCGAAGCGCGAATTTATCGCATCGTAGCTGACAACACACCTGATTTTCAAGTAAGTAGCCTTACCAAAATGAAACTCTCTGATGTATTTCATTTTGAGGATGAAGGGGGAGAAAAATGGTTTAAGTGCAAAACTTTTTACGTCTCTATCGACGATAGCAAAGGCGCTGCCAAAGAGAAAAAAATCATCAGTTACATGCTCGTCAATGCCGATAGCCCCAAGCAAGCCATCGAACGCATTGAAAAGAGTTTGGCGACGATGTTGATTCCCTACGAAATCACGGACGTGAACCTAACGCCTATTTTGGAAGTGTATCCTTATTCACCCGAAGACGAAGCACAACAAGTTCCTGCGGGTTTTCGCCCCCTCGCCGAAGTGATGGCAGAGCGCGGAGCTGAGTAATAGAAAATTGACGAGGCTGTCCTTTTTGGACAGCCTCGTTGCCTTTTAAGCAGTAGAGTACAAATTTTAGGGGATTCGCTTTGACGTAATTCACTGTTATCCAACTCAATTAACGATTAACAGATAACAATTAACCGCTCAGGCGGCCTGCGTGAGCACTTATCTTCTTCGTAATGTTTGCAAAGGCGGCATTACGGGCGTAGCGAAAGGTTGTACCTGCTTACGGTACGCACCCGCAAAATCGAGGGCTAAGTTGGAGAGATAAACCATACCTCGTTTAAAAACCAGATTGACAATCACAATATCATCGTGGGGTACTTTGTCGAAGTGTGCAGGTAGCCATTTGGGCATGTCTTTGATAATCTCCGCAATTCGGGTCAACGTCACCTTTTCGCTTTTGCTAAACTGATGCAAAACCGCCACGCTGTCGGCCTGAACTAGCAACTCAAAGGTAAACATCGACATTTCCGAACCTACGTGTATATCTTTGAGCTTCGACCGCAAATACGCCTGAAACGCGTAGTCTCCGCCTGGAAAAGTAGCAACTTCAGAAAACGGGTAAAAATCTATTTCTTCGCCATTTTCATTGTAACAATGTTTTTCCTTCCGCAAACCCGCCCAATGCGTTTCGCGGCGCTTGAGCTCGCCGTTTTCGTGGTAAACGCGCATTTCGCCCCAAAGGTCATTGTTGCGATAGTCGGCAATCCAGTACAATTGCCCCGTTGGATAATACCCCTTTGAAAACCCTTGGCGAATGCCCGCTTGGTAGTCTTTAAAGTTGGTTTCAGTCAGGAGAACTCCTTCTTTATTATACGTTTTGAGGGTAGCGAAGCGTTTTTTGCGGTCGTGAAATGTCAGTTCTTCGTCGTGGTCAACAAATTCCCGACGAATAACGGCACGCTGCAACGAATCAGGGAAAGATGCCTGAATTGCTTGAAGCGTTATTCCCCACAAAATCACCAACAATAGACTGACTTTCTTGCCCATAACTTGTAGATTTTCAAGACAGACTTAAAAACAAACACTTTGATTCAGATTAATGTAATGCCGCTAGATGCACCCTGCCGTTTTGAAAAATAAGCGAGATAGGCACAATTTCCCCTTGCGGGTTTTTATCGTAGCGGGCAGGTTTCCATTTAGGCATATCTGTGAGAATGTCTTTCAACTTATTGATTGTCATCAGATGGCTATTGGTAAACTTGTGTAACACCGCTTTCCCATCTTCTTCTATGTAAATCTCGAAATTATAGATTTGCGAAGTATTACTAGCAACAAGCTCGTTTAGTTTGGTTTGCAAATACGCTTGCAACGCCCGATCTCCGCCAGGGAAACTTGCTTTTTCCGCCAGTTCGTAGTACGGGATTTCATTGCCATCCCTGTCGTAGCAGTGTTTTCTCTTTTGAAACCCCGCACGGTACGTCTCTCGGCGCTTTAAACCTCCGTCTTCATAATATACCCGCAGCTCTCCGTGAAGTTTATTGTCGCGGTAATCTGCGAGCCAATAGAGGTTTCCGCTCGGATAATACCCCTTCGAAAACCCTTGGCGAATGCCCTCTGCGTAGTCTTTGAAGTTGGTTTCAACCAGTAAAGTTCCGTTTTTACTAAAGTGTTTTAACGTGGCAAAACGTTTTTTACGGTCATGAAACACGAGTTCTTCATCATAGTCGGCAAACGCACGGTGGCGTATCGTGCGCCACAGCGAATCGGGCGAGAAAGCTTCTACTTCTTGAAAAGCGATACCCCACAAACAAACCAACAAAACACTGATTTTCTTTAACATAGCTGTTCACCTTGACAATTTAATCAAAATTAACTGCTTTTTTTATCAATATCAATACCCATCAACCACGGGCGACTGTATTTCTGAGGCTGCCAGTCCCAGTCGTTTTTTAGCTTCTTCAAGCATCACAACGGTGGCGGTGGCACCAATACGGGTAGCGCCGAGCGCTTTCATTTTAAGCAGTTCGTCCAGTGTTCTTATCCCTCCTGCGGCCTTTACTTGCACTTCAGGCGTGCAGTTTTTGCGCATCAAACGGATATCCGCTTCTGTTGCGCCTTTGTAATTGTAACTACCGTCGGCTTGCTTGGTATAGCCGTATCCCGTCGAAGTTTTCACAAACTCCACGCCCAGGGTACTGCAGATTTTACACAGCTTAACTTTATATTTGTCTTTGGGAAGAAAATCGTTTTCGAAGATAACCTTCAAAATAGCCCCGTGTTTGTGGCATTCTTTCAGAATCGCGTAGATTTCTTTTTTGACATAGCGCCAATCTTCGCTCAGCACTTTTCCTACGTTTACCACCATGTCGATTTCGGTGGCACCGTCTTTACAAGCCTGTCGGGTTTCGGCTACTTTCAGCGCGATGGTATTGCCACCATGAGGAAACCCTACCACTGTACAGACGCCAACGTTACTTCCTTTTAGGAGTTCGGCGGCGCGTGTTACGTAGTAGGGTTTGATACAAACTGTGGCGACATCGTATTGCAATGCCAACGCACAACCTGCTTCCAATTCGGCATCGGTCAGGTGCGGTTGCAACAACGAATGATCTATCATTTTGGCCAGTTCTGAGAGAGAAGTAAACATAGCATGAACTTGTTATGGTCTTTTCTCATAAGAACGTGGCAAAGCTATCCTACTTAGAGCAAAGCTGGCTAATCACGTTATATGCTTCCACAAAACCGTATTCTCCCGACTTACTAAAGTCGTAGCAGGCTTCGTTTTTGTCGAGCAATGAAAATTTAATAACTCCTCTCAAGAAAAAGGCTTCGGCGTGGCGTGGTGCTAGTTTAATCGCACTGCTGCAATCCACCAATGCGCCTTTTTGATCACCCAACGAAGATTTCACCACCGCCCGAATAAAATAACTATCGGCGTTGGTAGGCTCAATCTCGATGGCCTTGTCTAAGTCAGCAACCGCAGATTTTCCTTCACCGATTGTATTTTTGGCAATTCCTCTTGACAAATATACCTCTGGACGGCCTGGTGACAAATCTTTAGGTTGGGTGTATTTTGTGACAATGACATCCAACAATTTGATGGTATTTTCCGTAATCAAGGTGTTATAATAAGGCAACGTATTGGCCGATGCACCGTTGATTTCGATGGCTAAGTTGTAGTCAGCCACGGCATCTTTGGGTTGCCCAAGTTTTACTTTGCAAACCCCTCTCCCATAGTAGGCCATATAATTTTGTGGGTTGATTCGCACCGATTCGTTAAAATCGGTCAGTGCTTCCGCAAACTTACCCATTTTGCTACGCGCTAATCCGCGATAATAAAACGACTCCGAGTCATTGGCATTCACTTGAATAGCTTTTGTCAAGTCAGTAATCGCGCCATTCAAGTCGTTCATGTTGGTACGCGCATTACCCCGACCTGCATAGGCCGCGTTGTAACCCAAATCAATGGCTTTGGTAAAATCGGTAATACTTCCCTTGTAGTCTTTTACGCCAATTTTGCACTGCCCGCGACTGTACCACGCTTGGGCGTTATTGGGCTCCAATACCAGTCCTTTGTCAAAGTCTTGCATGGCACGACGTTGGTCTTCCATTTTAAACCAGATTTGGCCGCGTTGAAGCAATGCTTTGGCTTCGTTAGGATTGAGTTCAATCGCAGAATTGAAGTCGCGCAATGCTCCTCCCAAATCTTCCTGAATGACTCGGCACATACCTCGGTATAAAAAGGCTTTGGCATCTTTGGATGTAATGCCAATGGCTTCATCATAATCACGCATGGCACCACGATAATCTTTGAGCGAAACCTTCAGCAAACCCCGTTGGTAGTAGCTCGGCGCGTGATCTGGATTGGTCTGAATGGCAGAGGTATAGGCTAACATGGCGCCCGATACGTCGCCTTTGGTCTGCTTCGTAAGCCCTTCTTCGTAATAGGTTTCCGCAGAATTTTGGGCAAAAGTGATATGACACGACAATAATATACCCAAAATAGGTAGTAGAGTTTTTCTCATAATTTAGCGGTTAGGATAGAAAGTACAATAATACGTCAATCAAACTATTTTTTGCAACATAACCGACATAAATATTATCAGTTTATGTCGGTTACTATTTTCGCAGGTAGGTTTTGAGTACGTCGGAATCTGGAGTATTATTTCGGAATAAAAATTGTAAAAATGGTACGTGAGTCGTTGTACGGACAACAATATCTTCCAACGGCACTTCTGGAACTCCCAATAAATCAGCCACTTCCTTCCCTAAAAGGAAACGCATCTGGGCTATTGGAAAGTTCTGTAACTGTTTTGTAGGAACCTGATTTTGAAGTACTTTCGTAAGGGCTTGGGTCAGCCCTTTCCCCGCTGTAGATGGCTTAAATTGACGGCGATAAATGGCCCTATCCAGGTGGTATGCCTCGCGCAAATCGACGGGCAAAAGGCGCTCATTGACTCCAAGTAGGTGTCCAATTATATCCCAAAAGTGCAAATACGATTCTTCGTCATTTGTTTGCGTCTTTACGTTCATTTTTCGCAACCCTCGGACAACAATATACGAAAAGGCGAGGTTTGTCCCTGCCATGTCTTCTTGGTTAATGGGAAGCCCCCAAGCCGAATCCCACTGGGCATGGTGGCTGGTAAAATACCGAACAACGGCGTGCATCAGCCTTATTTTAAGTACCTTTATCACGTTACGGCCATTGCGCCAATCTCGCTCCTGCATGATTTCAAACACAAATTCGCCCGTCTCTTCTAGCCGTTTGTAGGTGTCTTTTTTGATTCGTTCGGTCAGCCAAAGTACTTGGGCACCATTGGCAGCGGCGTAGCAATACGGGAGTGAATAGCAGCCCAACAATAACGCTATCTCGGTTTCGTGCTTCCAAAAAAAAGCCATGCCTTGCGCCATTTTTTGGGGATCTGTCCAAGGAGGTAAATGACCCTGCTGTTCAAAAAAATGAACAACTTCGGGAAGCTGCTCGGCGAGCGAAGCATTTTTTAAGTCGCCCAAAAAACGCATAAAAACAGTTAACCCCTCTCGGCCTGTTTGCTGGACTACCGCCGCTACCAATGCGTCGGCTGCGGGGTCGCCCAGTTGGCGAAAAGGGGTCAACAAAGTATCGTCAAAAATTCGCGTTTGTGCAGGTCTCATGACCTTGAAACCATTTAAACTATAAAAGGTTTGATAACGCGCGCGTTTTGTTTCTTAAGTTCGATAAAAAGACGATTGAGCATTTCTTCGTCGCGGTAAATTCCAATTATTGAGCCACCCGAACCCGTAAAAGACGCCGAAGCCCCGCAAGCGCGAGCGGTGTCGATAAGCGCTTGGTTGCGGTCGGTGATGGTCATGATTTGGGCGCGGTAGTCAAAATTTTGGTTAATCAATTCCCCCAAACGTTTAAAATCTTGGTTTTTGATGACGTCACAGCCTTGTTCAGCCACTCCCGCAATGTTTTGCAACGTTCCAACCACGTGCGGGTCGCCTTGCTCCCAACGCTCACGGATGGTATTCAGCACTTTTCCCGATACTTTACTAAGGTCAGTTTTATAAGCAATGTACAATTTGGGCAACATTCGGGGGTCAAGGGGTTCGTAGTAGCCGTACCCTTGTTTTTCGATGAGGTCTCTCGAAAAATCCATATACACACAGCCTTCGTAGCACTGAATGACGCGGTCTTGTAAACCTGCCGTAATGCCCAATTCTTCCACTTCCGATTTGAGGGCCAAGGTCGGCAACATCGGCTGCGGGATTTCGACTTTATAAAACTGCATCAACGCCCGAAGCGTAGCTACCACAATGGCGCTAGAACCCGCCAAACCCACTTGGCGCGGGATGGTCGTACGGTAGCGAACGGTAAAGTTTTTATTGGAAAGTTTAATCCCCTCTTTGTCGCAATACTCAACAAACTTCTTAATGGACGCTTTCACCAACGGAACACCTCCGTGGTAGCCAAGCGTACTGATCGTATCGCGCAGGTGGAAGATGTTTTTGTAAATGTGAGTATCTTGTACTTGGGGTTCAATCTGTAGCTCAGGCGATTCGTACAGCGTAATAGAAGCGCCAAAATTGCGCACCGAAATTGAAATTGTTTTCCCAAAATATCCATCGGAAGGGTTTCCTAGAAGCCCAGCACGGGCATAAGCACGAGTTTCAATCATTTTTTGTGTGTCTGTCACGCCGTAAGCGACTTTCGCTTTCAGCAACCGCAAATTAACAACAAAAAAGCGAAGGCTGCTACCTTCGCTTTCTCATCTTTGGTTAACTTCCCGAAAGTTTATATTTTCGGGAAGTTGTTATTTACCAAAAGTAGGATCCTTAGTTTTTCTTTTTTGTGGTAATAATAATCACTCCATTCTTCCCTTTGTCACCATACGTCGTCGTTGCCGACTCGTTTTTCAATACCGAAATATTGTCAATTTCACTGGGATTTAGCTTCTTTTCAAGTTCTTCATAATTTATTTCTTTACCATCCAGTATGTAAAGTGGTTGTTCCTTCAAAGGGCTTCCCTTTCCATTAAAAATAATTTTTACGGGGCCATCCGTAAGTGTGGAATTTGCAGCCACTTTTCCAAACTCAAACCCAATTGGCAATTGGTATGAGAGGGCTACAGGTTTACCGTTTTGCTTGGCAGGCGTCCAGTTGGGCATGATACCCATGATACGCATTGCTTCTTCATCGCACCCAAAACCAATCCCTTTTACGACATGAGGGTCTTTCACCACTCCGTTTTCATCAATCGTAAATTCTATAAATACTTTTCCTTCTACATGCGCACGGCGAGCTGCTGCGGGATATTTGAGGTTAGTAGATAAAAAATCACTCAGGCCTCTTACGCCACCTGGGAACTCAGGGTTTTGTTCTGCCTTGGTGAAAATAGTCCCTTCTTTCGACATCGTTGGGGCAGTTTGTCCACCCTGCACCTGACGCCCGCCACCGCTTTGTGATGGAATGGGTTCACCAACGACCGTAACACCTTTCAACTCTGCTATTTCGGGAATCATAACTACATTCTGTTCTCCTTGCAAAGCATCAAGTACCTGCATTTTGAATCCAATAAAAGAAAAAGCCAATTGTTTTCCACGGGCAACATTTATCGCATAATTTCCCTGCGCGTCGGTGATTGTTCCTCGTTGTAAGTTCACCACAACGATACTGACCCCAGGTAGTCCTTTACCGTCAGACGTTACTACTTTTCCTCTTACCACAAACTCCTCACCTGGGTTTACCAACGTTTGTACTGGAGTAGCGCTACGGGCCGCCACCAATACCACCAGACCAATCACAACGGGGACAACCATTAAATAACGGCCCAATACCCATTTAGAACTACGTTTTTTTGTCAACATGGCAATTCTGCTTTTCAATTGTTTTACATCAAAAAAATTATTTGTTAATGTCTGTGGCGATACCCCCAGTGCGTAGCCAGCCAACGTATAGGCATAGCTTAAACGGTCACCGTTGGTCGCGTTTTCATCGGCTATAAATTCATGGATTTCTTTCAGCGAGCGCTTATAAAAAATCAAAATTGGGTTAAACCATAAGAGCGCTTGAACCACTTCGACCCATAGCAAATCCCAACTATGGCGCTGTTGGATATGCACAAGTTCATGGCTTACAACGACTTGCCCATAAACGCTGGCATCCTTTTGGTTTAATACTAAGTAATTAAAGAAAGAGAAAGAGCTCATCGACGAATCATCGACGGTCACAAGTACACAGTCTCCAAAAGGTTGGTGCTCACCTGCACGAACCATCTTAAAAATTTGAGAAAGTCGCCAAATCAATCGGCCTAACATAAACAAAACACCGACTAAATAGGCCATTAAAATGCCCTGTTCGAGGGTGAATAGTGGCGGTTTTTCAACCTGAATAACACCTCCGCTCACGGCTCCTAGCGCCATTACCTGCATCGGTACTTGCTCATGCGCCGCTTCGGGAAGCACCACCCAAGGCGCGAGACAAGAGAGCCCCATGACCAGTAACAAGTAGATACGGTTTGCGGTGAAATAGGTATGCTTACGCAGCAAACCCCAATATAAGGCGTAGAACAACACTAGCCCAAAGCTGACTTTGAGGAGATAAGAAAAGAATAACATGGCTTAGGTTAAGTTAGAAATAGTATGGTGTTTTGAACTTCCCGAAAGTTTTACCTTTCGGGAAGTTACGAGCTTGAAGCGACGCGATTGCCGCCAACAGAAGAAGGCTTACGCCCTTGAAATGCGATTACTTACCGCCTTCCTGAAGCAACTTAATAATTTCATCGGCATCCTGAACACTTAGGTCTTTGTCTTGAACAAAATACGACACTAAGTCTTTCACTGAGCCACTGAAGTAATTGGACATCAACTTATTAGCTTCATAGGCACGGTAATCTTCCTTTGAAATAATGGGAAAATACTCGTACGTCTTACCACTAATCGGGCGGTGCGCAATGAAACCCTTTTGTTCCAAAATTCGGATAAAGGTAGAGATGGTATTGTACGCTGGTTTTGGCGTCGGAAAACGCTCCAGGACATTCCATACTACGCCTTTGCCCAAATCCCATAGGATTTGCATTACTTGTTCTTCGGCTTTGGTCAACTCTCTCATGGTTCTCAAAAAGTAGGTTAAAAAATAAAATAATAGACAAATATAAACTATCCGTGTAGTTTTTGCAATTAAAATTTTATTAAATTTTTAGGTCTTGCAAAAAACATTCATTTTAGCGCATTTATTTACGTTTTTGGCCTCTGAGGGCAACAACCGCTATTTCGACACTTGCTCCTCCTGGGAGGTTGTTTACTCCAACCGTGGTGCGGGCTGGGAAATTTCCACTAAAATATTTCCCATAGATGTCATTTATTTTTTGAAAATAGGAGACGTCTTTTAAATAAATAGTTGTATTGACAATATCATCCATCGTCAGACCCGCCGCCGATAGTATCGCTTTGATATTGTCCATGACCTGTGTCGCCTCGGCTTCGAAGCCTCCTGAGACCAGCTGGCGAGATTGTGGGTTCAATCCTATTTGTCCTGCAACAAAAATTAGCCCATTGGCTTCTACTGCTTGACTGTAGGGCGCGATTGGAACAGGAGCTTGATCGGTCTTAATAATTTTTTTCTGAGCAAAAATGCTCAAACTACTCAAAAACAAAGCAAAAATAAGGGCAAAGGGCTTCATAGAATTGGATTTATAACACATTCTGTCGATAATATACCGCAGACTACTAATTTTGCTTTCCAAATTCTGTTTTTTTTTACTAAAAACCAATTTTATGAGCTTACAAACTCTTACCGAGAAAGTAAAAACACTGGTTGGCACTGACAGTGGCCTTGATGCGAGCTTCAAGTTCGTCACCGACGAGGGTGTTGTGTTTGTTGACACGAAGCAAGTTCCGAACATTGTCTCAAACGAAGACTTAGAAACCGACTGTGCCATGGAAATCACTACTAAAAACGCCTTGGATCTCATTAATGGTGACCTTAATCCGATGATGGGTTACATGATGGGTAAGTTCAAAATTAAAGGCGATATGGCTGTAGCGATGAAAATTGCACAAACTTTTGGTAGCTAAACTAAAAAAGCGGGCTTGGTATGCCAAGCCCGCTTTTAGGAGTTAGATTAAAAAACTACTCTTTGTCATTTTTGCTACTCTGTACTTCCGAACGTATTGTTTGGGCTAAATTCTTCAACTCCTGCATTCCTTTACGGACGCGTGTTCCAGCTGCTTGGTTACCCTTGCTGTAGAATTTATCAAAGTCAGCTTCAAGGCTTAACACGAGATTCTTGACTTCATCAAATCTTGCCATAATAATGTACGGTTTTTGGTTTTATAAAGTGTCCTAAACGCCTAAAACAGCGTGTTTTGGCCGAAATTTAGTAATTCTACCCTGAAACACAACAGAAATAATCAAAAAACTAATAAAAATAATGCAATTTCTTAGCCAAAACAAAACAAAATTCACATAACCACCTCAAATACAGGAAGTTATACAACATTATAAATTTACTTAATTTTAAACCTTTTTCCTCAAAAACGCCCTAATTCGCTCAAAAAGGCACATTTCTGAAATTAACGCGGGAAGGAGGGTTCTTGTTTTACACGCATCGCTTGGTTGAGGTGACGTTGGTGGTGTGCTACCACAAACAGAAAAACATCACCCAGACGAAATTTGAGCAAAGCCGTAAAAGGAGAAATAATTTTTTGGTTCCAATCGACACCTTCGGAGCTTTCAAGGCTATTTTCTAAATCCTGAAGAATCATAAAATACCTTTCCAACACTTTTGGCGCATCCAAATGATACGGTTTTGGTTTGAACATTCCAGGTGAAGGGATTTTTCGCTGCGAAGCAGGGTCCACAAAACCAAGCATCATTTTACCGTTGAAACTCATCTCAAAGTCCGTTGCAGAAGAGCGGATTGGCGTTTGTGAAAATTTAAGTTTCAATTGGTTTGTATAGTATTGACTGGCCGCATTGAGATGTACCAAACATTCCAAAACTCCCCAACGCTCGGGGGCTGGTTTCCACAGCAGTTGCGCCTCTGAAAGCGTTTTAAACTCCAGCGAAACGGTTTGACGAATCTGCTGAATATCTTTTAGAAGTTGTTGTCTTGTCTCTGCAATGTTCATTTTAGCTCAATTGTTCACGCGTTTTTTTGGGTAACGACGCCACTACAAGTTCGTATGAATGATCAATCCAATCGCGTATGAGGGCATCTTTGACCGAGCCATCCACAACCACGGTATTCCAGTGTTTTTTATTCATGTGAAAACCTGGGCGCACACAATCATACTCTTCACGAAGCTGAAGGGCGCGTTCGGGATCACATTTAAGATTGATACTCAAAGGAGTTGAATCAAGCGAACTGAGTGCGAAAATTTTTCCCACTACTTTATAAACCAGTGTTTCATCTCCAAACGGAAACTCCTCTGTCACACCAGCTTTCGACAAACAATACGCTTGTAAGGTCTCAATGTTCATTCCTAACCTATCTTGTAAAGAAGCGATACAACATCACGCCAAGGCACAACAAAAACATGACGATAGAAATACGGTTGATGCCGTGCATCACGCGGAGGGAAGCCGTACTAGGCCGCGAAGGGTCTGGTTTTTGAAACACCCGCAGAAAGTATCCGAATACTTCTCCCAACTGCAAAAATTCAACAATTTTTTTCATTTCTGTACTGTGTTAAGTTAACTCCAACGCTTCGGGTTCAAACCATTTGGCGTCTTCTTTGATTAAATTAATCAATTCATCGACTGCCGCTGCCGCAGTCACCGACTTTTTGACAACCTGCTGGCCACGATACAAGGCTATTTTATCTTTACCAATCCCCACGTATCCGTAATCAGCATCGGCCATTTCGCCTGGACCATTTACAATGCAACCCATGATACCAATCTTCACTCCTTTGAGGTGATCGGTCCGTTTGCGAATCATGGCGGTGGTTTCTTGCAAATCAAACAACGTTCGTCCACACGACGGGCACGAAATGTATTCCGTTTTTGACATTCGCGTACGAGCCGCTTGAAGAATGCCAAAACCAATGCTATTTTGTTGTTTTGCCAATCCTAAATCGGTCTGAACCGCACTTAGCATAATACCGTCGCCCATCCCATCCACGAGTAAACCTCCACAATCGGTCGCGGCAAAAAGCGAAAGTTCGTCGAAATTATTTCCTGAATAAGTACGTTGAATAATGACGGGAATAGTTACGTTCTTATCCATTAAATCAATCATAAAACGACGCATTTCGGGCATAGCGTGCGCATTTTGACTTTCTAGTACCAAAACCACTGGAATATTCCCAAGCGTTTCGGCTGACAATGGCGCACTTGTATCCACCTTTACAAAATTCAAGATGGAACTTTGCTCTTCGGCAACAATAAACTCATTAAGCGTAAACAGTGGAAACTTATGTTCACGGTCCGACTGGGTTTTCCACGTTTCGTAATCCATGATTTCTTTCAATCCCATGGGCAACATAAACGGCACAGGACGCGCACCTGAGTAGATAAAATCAGCGCCAATGTCGTTCATTTTCCATTTGTCGGGAACGGGCAAAAAGAAATGCCCAATGCTGCGCAAGTCTTCGTATTGTTCAACCGCAATTTGTGAAAAATCAGCAATCACCCGTGGCACGTTTCCGCCCCCGAAATTATAGACTTCCTGCGTTTTGCGACGGCTGTATTGAAAAGGATTAATCGGTGAAATTGCCAACGGAGCGATAGGCTTACTTACTTTCGCCCGTTGCGTATATCGGTCAATGAGCGATTTTGCTACGGGTGCTTCAAATTCGGGGTCTTCAGTCAAAGAAACGCGAACGGTATCCCCTAGCCCATCTTCCAACAGAGTTCCGATGCCAACGGCCGACTTGATACGACCATCTTCACCCTCCCCTGCTTCTGTCACGCCCAAATGTAACGGATACGGCTTTAACCCTTCGGCATCAAGTCGGTGGACGAGCAAACGGTACGCCTCTACCATCACCAAAGGATTACTCGACTTCATCGAAAGCACCACTTGGTCGTAGTTAAATTCCTCGCAAATCCGCAAAAACTCCAACGCCGACTCCACCATTCCCAACGGTGAATCACCGTAACGGCTCATGATACGGTCAGACAACGAACCATGGTTCGTACCAATCCGCATGGCCGTTCCGTACTCCTTACAAATATTTATTAATGGTATAAATTTTTCACGAATACGTTCCAATTCACGCTGGTATTCATCTTCGGTATAGTCGATGATTTCAAAGCGTTTTTTATCGGCATAGTTCCCTGGATTGATGCGCACCTTTTCCACAATACGAGCTGCTAACTCAGCCGCATTGGGCGTAAAGTGAATATCGGCAACGAGTGGCACTTCGTAACCGCGCGCGCGCAATCCTTTGCGAATATTTTCTAAGTTTTGGGCTTCTTTCACGCTTGGCGCCGTGATGCGTACGTACTCGCAACCCGACTCCACCATCCGAATTACCTGCTCAATCGACCCTTCGGTGTTCATGGTATCGACGGTAGTCATGGACTGAACCCGAATTGGGTAGTCAGAACCCATAGGAACACCCCCAATATTGACCGTGATGGTTTTACGGCGAGAATACTCGGTCAACGAGTTAGCGTATTGATACGACTTAATCGCGTCTTGAAGCGATACGGTGTCGTTGATGATTGTCATAAGCAAGAGTACATTTTGCAGTGAGCGATAAGCCTCACCCGTTTAACGCGACAAAATTACTGATAAAACCCCAAAGAAGCAGGGATTGTTTTTAGCCCAACACCGAAAGCATCGTTTGGCATTTCATTTCGGTTTCTTGCCATTCTTTTTCGGGTTCCGAATCTTCCGTGATTCCTCCTCCAGCGTAGAGCGTCGCTACGTTGTTTTGAATTTTCATACAACGCAAATTCACAAAAAGATGGGTTTCGTTTCCAACGTTTACTGGCCCCAAATACCCGCTGTAAAACTCACGGTTGTAGCCCTCGTGTTGTTGAATAAACGCCAATGCTTCCATCTTGGGCATCCCACACACCGCCGATGTCGGGTGGAGCAATTCCAGCATCACCGTTCCTAGTTCAGGGAAATTTATCGTCTTAGTATCCACCAAATAGTCGCTTCGAAGGTGCATCAGATTTCCAGCAACGACCGTTTTTGGGCCTTCTTCGAGGTACTCACGAACCCGAATTTTTTTGAAACACGAAATAATGTAACGCCCTACCAAGGCTTGTTCTTCAATCTCTTTTTGGGTCCAAGCCGCTTTTTTGACGGAAATCGGCGCGCCAGAAGCATCAAAAGCCGACTGCGTACCCGCCAACGATACTGTCCGAAAAATACCTTCTTTATCGACACTCACCAAGGTTTCGGGCGTGGCGCCCAACCAAACTTGGTCAAGCTGCGGCAAATACACCATTGACACGAATGCCGTAGGGTATTTTTCGCACAGGCGTTCAAAGACTTCTGAGAATGTAAAATCAGTTGCCAATTCAACCTGCTTTACTCGCGAAAAAACAACTTTTTTGAATGCTCCTGCCTCAATCGCCTTTATTGCTTTTTGAACCGCCTCCAAGTACGCAAAGTTTGGCAATTCGGGTTGACGTGGGCTATCAGAAGCTATCACCAACGAAGAAGCATTCGCTGGTCGATTTCGGTAATGATTATACCATTTTTCACGGTTGGGAGCAGACAAATAGGCACTTTCTTGCTCCAACGTCGCCTCTCCATTTTCATCAAAACGAAAATACAAATCGGCTTCAATAAAGAGCGAATTATCTCCTTCGATGTTTAGAAACGGGCTCATGGCAAAGCCCGCGGGCAGCTCATCAAGCATCATTCGCGTACGAGGGAGCTCTGACCCAAAATTAACAATGAGGTGCTTGTCTTTCTGGTGTGGAAGCCGCCACAGCGCTGCCGCAAAGCCTAACTCACGGGTGCTTTGCCACGCAGAAAGTGGATGTAAGCTGTGATCAAAAAGGGAAGAAGCCCCTGTTGTTTTTAGTTTGTCTGACATCATACTCACCTAACACTTTTTAAAGTAAAAGTGTGCCTTATTTTGGGCAAAAACATTTACTCATAAAAGTACAAAGGAGCACAATTTGTTCGACAAAAGGCACTTTTTGTGACATAAATCTAAATGCGACTACTCTACCCCTTCCTTTTAGCTGGTTAAAAGTAGAGGTAGAATAGTCCCAAAAATGAATAGAAAACTAGCCCATCAACTACGACCGATTCACACCGAGCGTATTCGCATTCGTCATAATCGCATTTGTCATATTAGTGCCGCGTAGATTGGCTTGTATCAAGACAGCATTGGTAAAGTTTGCGTTGCTCAAATTCGCATTGACTAATTGAGCTTTGCTGAGATAGGCACCTGTGAAATCAGCTCCACTGAGGTTAATCCCTGTGAGGTTCATGGAGGCTAAATTGGCTTTTACAAAAGATTTCCCTTGTGCGTAAGCCTCTTCAATACATAATTGAAAAAACTATCAAATGAATGTAATTACAGCACCTGCACACTCGTAGCTTGTGGCCCTTTGGGTCCATTTATAATTTCAAAAGTTACTCTCTGACCTTCTACTAGTTTTTGTAGTTGGTTAAAAATTACTGTCACTATTGGCTCACTTTGACTTTGCATTAATTTATTTAGGTGATTGTTTACTTATTTGATAATTTTCAAACTTAGCACTTTTTATTAAGTAAGTACCAAATTGAATTTCATAAGTAATGTCTCACGTTTGTTTAAATTATTTATTTCTTAATTCTACAAAGACCCTTTTAGCAGCGGCCTTAAATGTTTCAAACACCCCTGTACCATTAGTAGCAATCGCCTCAAATCCTTGGACGTTATTGAGATTCAGTGTTGACCGTATTTCATCCGCACTGACTTTGTCAGGCACATCTACTTTATTAAACTGAATCAATAATGGGCGTTGAATACCGTCGGATTCGGGGAAATTACTTTGTAATATTTCCATCGATTTCTTATTAGCTTCTATCTTCGACTTCTGCGAATCTGCTATAAAAACGACGGCATCTGCATTTTCAAGGGCTTTCTTTATATTCTCCGAATTAGGCATATCGCTAGACGCTGTGCAAAGGTGGTATGACAATTTAAATCCACGAATTGCCCCTACTTCTTCGTATATAAAATCACAAGAAACAATTTTGTCATCTCCTACAAATTCAGAAACTATCTTCCCTCTGTTATTTGGACTTATTTTATTAAATACAAAATCCAAGTTCGTTCCTTTCCCAGAAAACTTACAACCGAAATAAACAATCTTTACTTCAATTGTCTTTTTTGAATAATTAATAAAACTCATATATTTATTTTAAAAAATTAAAAAAATTATTTCAATTTCATTTGTTGGTTGTTTTTAAAACAATCAACAAATGAAATTATTTTTCGCTGTTTTACAAAAAAAGCTTTGTGAAGGATAAACTAAGCCCCAAGAGCAATCTTACATTGAACCACACAGGCTTTCTATTTTCTTTTTAAGCGTCTCAGCATTAAAAGGTTTCACTAAATAATTACCAACTCCTACCTCCTTTGCAGCAATGACATTTCCAGTTGAGCTTTCAGCTGTTACCATAATGAAGAGAGTACCTTGGAGTTCACTGTCGTTTCGTATCTCTTTGAGTAATTGTAAACCTGTCATTGGCTCCATATTCTCGTCTGAAATAACAAGATTATACTTACTTTCGCGCAAGCGTTGTAAAGCTGATATTGCGTCTGATGCTTCTTCGACATCTATTACACCAATCTGGACCAACAAGTTACAATGATTTTATTCATAGTACTATTTAAACAAAATAATCAAATAAACTATCCGAGACGTGGATAAATTCCATCTACACAAATCATATAGTGGATAAAGTTATCACCACTATAAGTTTTATTATCACTTTTAAATTTTCCAATTTTAGGCAAATAAAAAGTATTTCTAGAATCGCCATTGTAAGTCTCACTCAATAAACTATACAAATAAAGATTATCCTGAATATTCATTATTTTACCATCACATAGCTCCCATCCTATGGGAGCATAATCTATTACAGTTGGATAAATGAAACCTATGTAATAATCCTCATGATCTTGAGTAGCGACGAGGTATCGAATAGTATTACCGTATTTATCATAAACCGTATCAGGTATATTAGGAGTACCATTTTTGCCATTACAAAGCGCCCAGTCTTTGGGAATAAATTTTCCTACAAAAAGTGCAACTTGACCTTTTCTTGCCATGATTGTTTGTTTTTAAATTGTAAAAGTATTATTAATAATAAATACCTCCTTACTGACTACTAACGCATAGGATAATTTCCCTTCACACAAATAATATATCTAGCATCTCCTAGATTAGGTATTTTCGGTAGGGCAAAATTTGTAGTTCCGTCTCCACCGTAACGGTTTCTTAACAAAGTAAAAATCGATCCGTTGCCTTGAATAGACATTATTCTACCGTCACAATCTAGCCAATTCTCTGGTGTTATTGCATTAGCACAAAGCATTATTGTACCTATATATTCGTCAAAATCCATAAAATAAAAAATTATAAAAAAAGTGCCTCCATTATCGCATTTTGGCTTTGCGTTGTTTACATTACTTGTACAATCTTCAATTAGTGATTCACCTAAGGTATTGAGATCCATATTGCTCCCATGTTTTTCAGCAAACATCCTCGCAGTCAATACCCTTTAAGTAATATTAGGTTTTCCTACCTTGCAATAATTAATTCATATAAACTTGTACTGTACTTGATACTTCCTTTGCAAAATCTTCAGTAATCTCTCCTGATTTTAATAATTTTTGTGACATATAAATAAGATTTTTATAGTCACTAAAAACCAATGATTTTGGCGACTTTTGAAACTTAGTCCACAACTTTTGAAAGTCCTCTAACTTGATTGGGTTTACAGAAATTACCTTTTCCATAAAAAAACAACTTTATTATCACCTACTCTATTCGATTTTCGGTATCCTCCACCTGAGTTTTGAGGGGCTTCGGTGTTACACCCATAAAAAATACTTATACACTACATCTAAAAACAAACAGATTAGATTAGGAGAAAAAATTAAAATGGTACATTTGCTCTGGCTAGCCTTTACAATCTGTCAGCAAACTTATATGCCTGTTTGGAAGGAAAAAAATCAAAAAATCGAAAGATGACAAACCCTTCGGTTTTGCTGATGAAACCGCCTATCTCAATTGTGAAAAACCAGTAACCCATTCTTATGAAAATTAACACTCTGATTATTGACGACTCTCCCAGCTGGCGAGAGATACTCACTCGTTTGGTCAAGATGAACCCACTTCTTAACCTTATTGCAGTTTGTGAATCCGTCTTAGAAGCTTACACCCACATCGCTAACGACTCTATTCAACTGATTATCTGCGACATAGAGATGACTCCCATTTCTGGGTTAGAATTTATCAAAAATTTAAACAATCCTCCTTTGGTTATTTTTGTCACAGCTCATCAGAGCTATGCTTTAGATTGTTACGAAGTCTCCCCGCTCGATTTTTTGGTAAAACCTATTGAGCCACCTCGGTTCTTTAAAAGCATCGAAAAAGCCCGCCAACGACTGACCGAAGCCCCCGAGGCCATCGAACCGTACTTTTATATTTGGGAAAATAAGGCATACGTACAAATTCATTATAAGGACGTACTCTACATCAAAGCCGAAGGAAATTTTGTTCAGATTGTCACCCCCGAACAGGTCTTTATGCCCGCAGGGACAATTACCAAATTGGAAGAGAAACTTAAGCCTGATATATTTTTGCGCGTACATCGTTCTTTTTTGGTACATCGCAATGCCATTGCTAAAGTGGGAAGAAATGAAGTAGTTCTACGGGCAGGGCAAGAGATTCCGATTGGCGATCAATACCGCAATAAAATCAATCAAAAGCAGATTGAAGCCTACGCTGTTTTACGAGGCTAATTTAATCAGCGCCTCAAGGGCGAACTTGAGGTGGCACTTTTAAACAAAAAACCCTCAAATTTCGTCAATTTGAGGGTTTTTGTGGAGTCGGCGGGAGTCGAACCCGCGTCCAGAACAAGGAAACCGTACGCCTTCTACACGCTTAGTTTTGATTTGATTTTCGAGCTTCGGTAAGGTTCAAAACAGACCTGAGCCAATGCCTTATTTGCTGGTGTCTTACCGCGTGTTAGCAACGTTAGCGCGGCCAGTCTCGCGGTTCGACGCCCCTTGACCCAACCAGCAAGACGGAAGTTGGAGGAACGATGGCTAATGATTAATCACTCCGGATTAAGCAGCCATAGCGTAGCTATAATTGCCAGCTATTGTTTATGCGTGTTTTTAACAGGACTCGCGCACACGTCCCGACGTGCTTATACGTATTGCTTCAACTCGCTGTCAAAACCAAGGCGACCCCTTCGAGTTGGTTTTAGGCTAACAGAAATGCTTGTTAAAAAAGTTCAAGCTTTCTGTTTTTCTTTTGGATTTGCTCCAATGAACTAGTGCGCAATCGGTCGGGTTGTGAGCAACTCTCCTCACGTTTGGATTTCCTCCAATGCACGATTGAGACAATTACGCAATCAGTCGGGTTGTGAGCAACCCTCTTCACTGTCATTTTTATTGCTGAAGGCCGCTTACACCCGAAAAATAGGTTTTGGACGAACTACTCAATACAGCCGCTGATGAATATACCGCTCCTCCCGTTTGAAATTCCCATTTTTTAGCACCCGACTGGACGTCAACGGCAAAAAAGCGCCCGTCGATTCCTCCTACGTAAGCCAAACTATCCGTCACGACGGGTGAGGCTTGGATGCGGTTGGTGGACCATGTCTCCCACTTTTTAGCGCCTGTTTTGGCATCTACTGCGTACATTTTGTGGTCGTTGCTCGCCACAAATACCACGCCATTGCTCACCGAAGGTGAAGATAAAACAGGCCCGTCGGTTCTAAACTCCCACAATTTTGCCCCTGTTTGGCTATTTACTGCGTATAATTTTCGGTCAAAACTACCAATATACAGACTCCCGCCCGATACCGTAGGCGACGAACTCACTTCTCCTCCCGTCGAAAAATTCCACTTTTTGGCCCCCGTTTCAGCATCAAGTGCATAAACGTTGTAATCATTGCTACCAACATACACCACTCCATCTACCACCGACGGCGATGAATCTACGCCCGCTCCTGTGCCAAACTCCCACAGTTTTGTTCCTTTTTTAGCATCAAGGGCATACAAATTATTGAAACCACCTACATATACTTTACCATTCACGACCGTCGGTGACGAGATGCTAATTCCATCAGCGACAAACTCCCATTGCTTTGCTCCTGTTACGACATCAAGGGCGTATAGTTTTGAGGTAAAGTTTGATGTTCCCCCCATTCCTACATAGACCGTATTTCCCGAAACTGTGGGTGCGGATGAAATACCCATATCCAGCGCAAACTCCCATACTTTTGCGCCCGTTTTTAAGTCAACCGCGTAAATATTTTGGTCCGAACTACCGACAATTGCCATTCCAATGGCCAAAGTTGGCGAAGAGTGCACCGTGCCTTTGGTGGCAAAGTCCCACAATTTAGCGCCCGTTTTGGAGTTAAGTGCGTATAATTTATTGTCACTGCTTCCAACAAACACCGCATCAATCCCCTTCGGCATGGGGTCTTCTTTTTTGGAACAATGGGTAAAAATTTGAAAAGCGGCAAAGGTTGCTGCTGCAAAAAATGAACGATTGGCTATTGATTTTTTCATGAACAAAAAGATAGACGAGACGTTTTGTTGTCTAACGACTTTGCAGGTCAATTAGTATGATTTGGGTTTGGGCGTAGTGGCCATAAAATCTTTCAGATAAAAAGGTTCAAAAGCAGCCACCTCTTCAAATTGCTGCTTTTGAAAGCGCTTCCAAGCCAGTTCTCCCACCGTTTTGGCCGAAGGAAAAATAGCGGCTGTAGGAAAATGAGCATTCGGATTTTGCCCCAATATCCGCTGGCATTTTTCGGCACCATCGCCGAAGAAAACCACCGAACGCTCCGTAAGTAATTCAGTAAAAGATTGTTCATCCATAATTTTGGCCTGGGTCGCTTCTACAAAATGAAGTTCGGCGTCCAGCACCGCGCAATATACTTCCATGCGGCGAGCATCTAGCATCGGGCAAAACAAGTAATTGGCAGGGAAAAACGACTTTAACTGTAACGTCATGGCCTCTAGGGTATTGACACTTATCAAAGGTTTATCTAACGCAAAACACAACCCTTTGGCCGTCGAGACCGCTATTCGCAGCCCCGTATAAGAGCCTGGACCTTTTGCTACGGCAAAGGCATCGACATCAACAAGCTGAAATCCAGCGTGTTCAACGGCATTGTAAATCAAAGTCGTAAGCATTCCAGAAGACGACTTTTCGGCTAGAAGGTCGTAGTTGGATAGCAATTGGCCGTCTTGGTGGAGCGCCACCGAACAGCCGCGGGTCGAAGTATCTATGCTAAGTAATAGGGGCACTTTACAGATTAACGTTTGAAGTTTACAGTTTACAGTTATTTTTGCAAACTTAATTATTCGCCCTTCAAAATGAGTCAAAAAGTTCACTTTATCGCCATCGGTGGTAGCGTAATGCACAATTTAGCCATTGCCCTCCACCGTCAGGGTTATCAAATTACGGGTTCGGACGACGAAATCTATGACCCAGCGTCTTCAAGACTCCAAAAATTAGGTTTGCTTCCTGCCGAAATTGGCTGGTTTCCCGAAAAAATTCACCAAGGACTTGACGCTGTCATTCTGGGAATGCACGCCCGAAAAGATAATCCCGAACTCGCCCGTGCCCAAGAATTAGGAATACCTATTTATTCTTATCCAGAATATATTTACCAACAAAGTCAGAACAAACAACGCGTTGTGATTGCGGGTAGTCACGGCAAAACAACCATCACGTCGATCATACTCCACGCGTTGCGCGTCAACAACCGTCAGTTCGATTACTTGGTTGGTGCGCAATTGGAGGGGTTTGAAACGATGGTCAAACTTACCAAGTCAGCGCCTCTAATCGTCGTTGAAGGAGATGAATACCCCGCTTCCCCTACCGACCTTGCCCCTAAGTTTTTGCATTATCATCCTCACATTGCGCTCATTAGCGGTATTGCGTGGGATCATTACAACGTATTCCCTACGTGGGAAGGCTACGTACAACAATTTGAACAATTGGCCGATTCGTTGTCAAAATCTGGGGTATTGGTCTTTGACGAAACCGACGATATGCTCGATGTTATTGGTAAAAATGAGCGCGTGGACGTGCGGCCAGTTCCTTACAATGTTCATCCGCACAAGATTGTCAATGGCCAAACGTTTTTGACAACGCAAGCCTACGGAGATGTTCCTTTGTTGATTTTTGGGGAACACAACATGAAAAATATCAGCGGGGCTTTGGCCGTATGCGAAGAAGTAGGACTCACACAAGAGCAATTCTACCGCGCCATCCAGACGTTTAAAGGAGCGGCCAATCGCATGGAAACCTTGGCTAAAAACGCTCATTCAGCCGCGTTCAAAGACTTTGCCCACGCTCCTTCTAAAGTAGAAGCCACCACCAAAGCCGCCAAATCGCAATTCCCAGCGCGCGAACTGGTTGCCTGCGTAGAATTGCATACGTTTAGTAGTTTGAATAAAAACTTTTTGGGACAATATGCCCACAAACTCGACGCTGCCGATGTAGCAGTCGTTTATTACAACCCCCATACACTCGCCCACAAGCGCCTTGAGCCCATCGAACCTGAAGAGGTGAAAGCCGCTTTCCAGCGCCCATCGCTCGAAGTATTTACCGACAAAGACGCTTTGCAAGCTTTTCTGACCTCGTTGTCATGGAAAAATAAAAACTTACTCATGATGAGTTCGGGTACGTTTGGAGGATTAGAATTGAAGGAATTAGCATCACAGATTATTACCTGAATATAAAGCAACGCCATGCGTTTTGTAGATTACCCGTCCATAATCAGATCTGCTTGGAACGATTTCGATTCGACCAGGCCCATTGAATTAATTGAAGACATTAGCGCCCGCGTTTCCACCAACCACGTCTTCCGCGTGACCCTTGAAGGTGGAGGCAACGTTATTGCCAAACTTTCGTACTTTGGGAAGTTTGAGCATTTTAAAGAAGACCACCGCTTGATTCACACCTTGGCCAATAACCTGCTGTATCCGTTTGAAAACGTATTGGCAAAGTCGTTAGTCAAAAGCAATCAGGTATTTGTGTATCGGTTCCAAGAAGAAGGACTTGATGTATGGGTGGTTTTTTACAACCCCATTCGAGTGGCCGAAAAAATGCCCCGCCGTTTGGAAGAACATCATATCCGCACGCTGGGATCGCAAATCGCGAAATTCCATAAAGCTTGCGCCAGCGTGAGTACTGTCATGCCCAAGTCGTCGAAAACGTTACGTTCCGATGTCCAAGATTTGCTCAGTATGCTCAACACCGAAACAGGACGTTATGAGCATCGAATGCACATCGAGACTTTGCGCCGTCAGTGCAATCTTTTCCTCAAACACCGCAAAGAGATGGTTGCCAACGCGGTCGAAACGATGCCTGTGTTTTTGGATTGGAACATTGGAAATTTTTCGGTGACAGACAAACTAGAACTTTTTTCGCGCTGGGATTACGATTGGTTCCGCATTAGCTATCGGGTCATGGACTTTTACTTTTTCAGTAGGGTATGCTCCGACGCTGGTGACCGAACGGTCTTTTCGTACCTGATTGAACCCTTGGCCGAAGAGCGTTTTGGGTGGTTTTTGGAAGAATACCACAAGGTTTATCCGCTGACCGAACGCGAAGTTCGTTTTCTCCCCGAAGCGTATCGCTTTTTTATCCTCAACTACGTCATCAAATACGGTCGGTATTTTTTCCATCGTACCTACGCCACAAAATTGCAGCGGGAAGCGTACGAAACTTATTTCCCGTCGATTGATACATTCTCGGTTGACCCTATTTTAAAACGATTAGGACTTTAAACTTTTAATCCTAAAGCTGTAAGGTTTTAAAAACCTTGCAGCTTTCTCACCTACCCATGCTTACGATTGACTCTTTTGCCGATGTTGCCGCCCGCTACCAAGTTTTTTTCTTCGATGCGTTTGGAGTACTCAAAAACTCCCACGGGCTTATTCCTGGAATTCCCGATACGTTTGCGTATTTGAGAGAGAACCAAAAGCAGTTTTACATTTTGACCAACGATGCTTCGCGTAGCCCCCAACAGCTCGCCGAATCGTATTGGCGAATGGGGCTGATGGACATCACGCCCGACAACATCATTTCGTCGGGAATGTTGGCAAGAGAGTATTTGGAATTAAAAGTAAATCAGGGAACGGTAGCGTATTTGGGCACAGAGGACTCTGCCCATTACATCGAATCTACGGAACGCAAAGCCTTATCCATCAGCGAATTAAACCTAGACGCAATTGGCGATATTAACGCCCTTGTGATGCTCGACGATGAAGGTTTTGATTGGAACACCGACCTCAACAAAGCCACTAATTTACTCCGCCGACGCAATATCCCCGTGATTGTGGCCAATACCGACGCTACGTATCCTACGTCCAAAACCCAAGTCGCGATTGCCATCGGTGGCGTAGCCGATATGCTGGAAAGTATCGTTGGCAAGCAGTTTATTCGTTTTGGAAAACCCGACGCTCAAATGTTTATGTTTGCCTACGAGCGGGTAATGGAGCAAAATCCTGCGCTCGGTAAAAAGGACATCGTGATGATTGGCGACACGCTCCGCACCGACATTTCGGGAGGGAATAAATTTGGGCTTGATACGGTGTTGGTACTGACAGGAAACATTCCCGCCGAAGACGCCGAAATCCGCATTCGCAGTACGGGTATCATTCCTACCTACGTATGTGAATCGGCCGTTATTGGTTAACTTCCGTTTCGCCTTAGTTCTCGTTCAATGGTTTCTTTGTACAAATAAAAATCGACCTGAAACGTATGCCGAGGCGAAGCGTTGTACCGATGCCGCATCTGCTGGGTGTCGCGTTCGATGTCTTTTGTCATGGAAGCAACATCAGGCAAACGGCAAGTTCCTTTTATCAATTTAGCGACCCATTTGGCTTGAATTTCGGCCAACGGCATAATGGCGCCCAATGGCTGAATCAATCCTACAAAAAATAGGTTAGGCCAATCGGGATGTACCACTTTTTTGTACAACCGAAATTCATTATTCGCACTCACCTCAAACGCTTTGTCTTTCAAAAACGGAAACGTCGCTTTGTAGCCCGTTGCATAGATAATCAAGTCATAGGTTTCGGAAGTACCGTCTTCAAAAACCACTTCTTTCCCGCGAAACTCCTTGATATTGGGCTTATAATCAATCAAGCCTCGGCCACTCAGGTTGAGAAGTTCCTGCGACACCGTCGGGTGTTCTTGCAAGGGTGGGCGCTTCGGAAGCGGCACGCCGTACGCCTCTTGGCGGCCACGGGCAAGCAAAAGGGATACTTTGAGCAAATACCGCTGCACTGATAACGGCAATTTGGCCGTTAGGGGGTTGGCCAAACTATCAAACGGTTTGCTCAAAATCCAGTTGGGCAAAATGTACGCCCCGCTTCGCGTTGAAATCGTCACCCGACCCGAATGAAGTTTAGCTGCCTCACAAGCAATGTCCACGGCGGAGTTACCAATGCCTACAATCAGTATATTTTTGTACATGATTTGTTCAGGCACGCGGTAGTGATGCACGTGCAAGACTTCGCCCGTAAAGGTTCCAGCAAAAGGTGGATCGGGAAAACGAGGGTTCCAATGGTGGCCGTTGGCGACAATGACGTGGGTATATTCTTTTACCTCACCACGGTCGGTTGTCACTTTATACAAACCATTGGATGTAGGCACAACTTCGGTAATTCCTGTATTGAAAGTAATTGAATTTCGCAGGCCGAAATGGTCCACATATTCTTCAAAGTACTTAATAATCTGCGAATGATGCGGAAACATGGGCAAATCGCGCGTGAGCGGATAATCGCTATACGCCATGATTTCGCGGTTGGTATTGATGTGCAACGACCGATACGCCGACGACATTTGGTTGTCATTGTTATAACGCCAATTA
This sequence comes from Runella defluvii, assembly GCF_014195535.1. Lineage (GTDB taxonomy): Bacteria > Bacteroidota > Bacteroidia > Cytophagales > Spirosomataceae > Runella > Runella defluvii. The sequence goes on from NZ_JACIBY010000018.1 coordinate 124,277, forward strand.
CCCCCTATGTTCGAGCCTTTTTCGAAACAATCATAGCTAATTCCAAGGTCTTTGAGGGCTTTCGCCGCCACCATCCCTGAGGAACCCGCTCCAATGATACATACTTGTTTTTGCATAATCATTCCGATTTTTTTAACCAACTTTCGACCAAAGAAGCAATCATTGCCGCGCCTCGGGTATTAAAATGCAAGTTATCTTGGCTCAAATCCATACCGTGCGACAAGCAGATTTTATCCCAATCTTGCCCCAAAATTTCGTGTTTGACCACGCTCATATAGACCAATTTTAGGGTATCGTCGTAGGTATATTTGAGTTTTTTGGGGTGTTGTTGCAGAAACTCCTTCATTCGTTCGCGAACGGGCAAATACGTCAGGTTTTCGCGTTCGGCAACTTGTTTGATAAATGCACTGTAACGGTCGGCTTTGGCATTAGCTTCGTTTTGAAGGTCTTCGCCCATGATTGGCAAGGAGATTAGGGCAATTTGGGCGTTGGTTTCGGTCGTTAAGCGCCGCACAATTTCGGTATAGTTACGTTGGTATCCCTCATAATCGGGCGTTACATTTTTGGCTATTTTTTTGAACTGATAATAACTGTTCAAAGCCGCTTTACTCACGGTAGCATTGACGTCATTGGTACCAATTAGTAGGGTTACGTAATCAGGCTTTGTCGCGATGATTTCATCTAAACGCGCTAAAACCGTGTACGAAAGGTCGGAATTAACACCCGCATTGTAGAAAAAATACGGCTCTCCCAACCAGCGTTCGAGCATATCCACGTAGTTGACGCTGACATTCCCGTGCGTGATGCTATCGCCCACGCACACCACCACTTTTTTACCCGCAGCCTCTGCCAATGAAACTTGTCCTTTTTTAGGAAAATGGTCAGGACGATGATACCGAATTTTACGTTCGAGGTATTTATAGATAAGAAAGACAAGCAGTAATAAACTACCGACAACAATCAAGAATACGCTCATAAAAAACAAGATAATACATTGGTAATGAAAAAATTACACAAACTTTCTAATTGGCACACCCTTGCCCAACAACCGCTTTAAAGTTGCTATTTTTTTCGGCGACAAAGCCTGGTTGTAGCGTAATAGACTTTTTGGCATCATACGTCATAGTAGCACCCGCTTTTACCGTGTTCACGCCCGTAATAGCGTTGGAAGCTTTCACATCCCCTACTGTTCCTGCATTAAAGGTAGTAGTTACGGTCACATTCTGTGCGCAGACAGTTACTTGGTATGAACTCGAAATCGAAGCGCAACTTCCAATGCTACAGGTAGCAGAATAAGTTGTGGTTTGCGATGGATGCTGAACAATGCTATTGCCTATCAAACCTGCTGACCATGACACGCTTCCTGCACATCCCTGAGCAAACAACGTCACTTCTTGACCCGAAGATACCGTAGATGCCGTTGAAGTAATGGTCGGGGGCTGGGGAGGTAACGCTGGAACGGTGACCATTTGGCTCAAAATAATATTCCCAGAAGCATCTTTCAAATACACCCGATAGTTTCCGCTTCCAACGTTCACCGTCTGACTGGATGAAAAAGAAGTCGAAATAGCCCCATTTCCATTGACCCAAAAATACTGATAACCACTTGGAGCAGTAATCGAATACGTGTTATTCAAACAACTGAGAGTCAGCGAGGGCAGCGCTGTAGCACTGTAGGGAGTTGCGTTGGTAAAAAACGAATTATCCAACGCACTATTCCACCGCGATGCCAGCTCAGAGACGGCTTGTTGACCATTGGTCAAATTTTCAAGGTGGGCACCATCAGGGCGAGGCGTCTGTAGATTATCAGTTTCAGGGCCTGCAAAAATTTTATCCGCAGGGCTTATTGTAAGATTTTGGCCTGAAATGATGTTGGCATCCGCTACACTAAAATAAGAAGCCCTTGACACTACCCAAGGGAGCATAATTTTACCCGAATGATTCCGCGAGCGATTAATGACATACTTTAGGCTATCGCGGTATTCATTGGCAGAAGTATTGTCGTTGGGGTCGGCATTGTTGTTCTTGTGTGTATCTGACTCACCTTGGTGCCACAGCACTGCTCGCACTCCAAACATTGATCCATAATAATTTAAGGCTTTTCGCAAATAATTATACGGAAAGTTGGGGTTTCCCGCGTACAAAATCCCCACGTGAACATTAACAGATGGCAATCCATCCGCACTTCGGCTCCAATTCCCTACCGAAGAACCATTAGCAGCAGCATTAAAAAACATAACAGGTACGTTATATCGCGCTATGATGGCATCCCCGAGTTCTCCCCAAGCCCAAGATGAAATTCCGTTGGGGGCAATTGTTGCCCCTGCGTTGTTCAACGTCGAAATCACGGGAAAAGGTGGATCCACATTCTGGCAAGTTCCGCTGGGGCACGGCAATGTCCAATTGACATATTTTACACGACCTTGCCCATCTGAAGAAGCTTTTGCCCCATGATTATCGACCCCTTGGGCATTGGACTGCCCCGCAACTACAAATACCTCTCCTACCCCCACTCTTGACAATGTGGTCGTTTGAACCACATTATTAAATAAAATCGAGCGCACTTCGAGGGTGTACCAGCCGCCCAACACACTAAACAAACTTCCCGAAAAAATTCCACCAGAAGGATTGATATGAATGGCTGTCCAATCAATGTTTTGACCGCCACTAACGGCAACGAGTCGAGCCTCTATGCGATCGACAGCCCCCGTATAACTCCCTCCTACGTGAATCGTTGCCAAGTTGGACGCATTTCGTTGAAAAATAGCACCATCAAACGGGAAAGAAACAGATAATTGTGCCCATAAATGCAGCGAACTGCCGCACAGCAGACAAAGACAGAAAACGACCTTTTTCCAAGGGTTCTCACAAAAGTAGAAAAACATTTTAAAAGGTATTTGTGGGGTTTATGGTGCTGTTCGTCTTGTACTCGACATACCGTTGCAAATTGCTTTTTTTTAACGAAAAACCTATAACTCACTTCTCAAATTCTTTTCTCACGTATTTTTGTACCTCACAAAACCTATGTTGCACGATGCAAGCATTTCTTTTCGACCTCGACGGGGTCATTGTAGATACCGCCCATTTTCACTACCAAGCTTGGCGGCGGTTGGCCAACGAAAAATTGGGGTTTGATATTTCAGAAGAGTTTAATGAAAGCCTCAAAGGAATCAGCCGTACCGAATCGCTCGACCGCATTCTTGCTCACGGCGGTGTCTCGCTCGACGATGTGACCAAAGAAGCCTACGCCACCCTCAAAAATCAGTGGTACGTAGAACTTGTTAACCAAATGACCCCTGCCGATATCCTTCCTGGAATCATTGAATTTTTGGCACAAACACGGGCCGATGGTATAAAAATTGCCCTTGGATCGGTGAGTAAAAATGCCAAACCTATTTTGGAACATATTGGTATTTTATCTGCTTTTGATGCCATTATTGATGGTACAAAAATCTCCAAAGGCAAGCCTGATCCCGAAGTTTTTTTAAAAGGAGCCGAAGAGCTAGGAATCTCGCCTAGCGAGTGCGTAGTGTTTGAAGATGCCGTTGCGGGGATTGAAGCAGGACTACGTGCAGGGATGAAAACAGTCGGAATAGGGCAAGCTGAAGTTCTGACCAAAGCCGATATAGTTCGTTCTGACCTGAACAACTTCACTCCCAATGAGTTAAAAAATATCTTGTTCCCCGAACAATAAATCTAAAAATAGTACCCAAAAAAAAGACAGGATTTTTTTTGGAATAAATTGTTTTCTATCTATATTTGCACAACTAATAATGGTGTGGATATAGTCGGAAAGCTGTTCGAGGATTTCGAACAGCTTTTTTATTTTTCATTGTGCTTCGTCTATTGAATCACATAAAAAAAGCGGGGATTTGCCCCGCTCTTGATTAACCTGCCGTTACTTTAAATTCCGATGTGGTATGGAACTGAATGTCGGGATTGTTGTCTCGATTCATCCGAACCATCCATTCCGAATCAGCTAAAAACACTGGGTTGTCGTCTTTGTCGTACCCAATTTGGGTTCCTTTCAAACGGATATATTCTTGTATTTTCTTAGGGTCTTCGCTGGTAATCCAACAGGCCCGCGAGGTGTTCATCGGTATCCAACGGCATTTGGCGCCGTACTCGTGTTCGAGACGGTACTGAATTACTTCAAACTGAAGCTCTCCCACTGTACCTACGACTTTCCGATTTCCAGGCTGTACCGTAAACAACTGCGCTACCCCTTCGTCGGTCAACTGCTGAATCCCTTTTTCCAGTTGTTTCGACTTCATAGGATCAAGGTTGATCAACTCTTTGAAAATCTCGGGTGAAAAACTTGGAATTCCTGCGTATTGTAGGTCTTCTCCTTCCGTCAGCGTATCTCCAATCTTAAACGTCCCTGTATCGTACAAACCAATTACATCGCCAGGAAATCCTTCGTCCACAACTTCTTTGGCTGAAGCCATAAAACTGTACGGATTGGAAAAACGCACCGATTTGTCTAGGCGCGTATGATGGTAAAATTTACCTCGCTCAAAAATCCCTGAACATACCCTTAAAAACGCAATACGGTCGCGGTGACGCGGGTCAATGTTGGCGTGAATTTTAAACACAAAGCCCGTAAATTTCTTTTCGAGTGGATCAACCGAACGCACATTCGTTGGACGAGCCGCAGGAAGGGGAGAAATTTGACAAAATGCCTCCAAAAGCTCACGTACCCCAAAGTTGTTGACCGCACTGCCAAAAAACACGGGAGCTACTTTGCCCGACAAATACGTATCTCGGTTAAAGGTGTCATACACGCCTTCGATAAGCTCCACGTCTTCCCGCAGTTGATTGGCATCACGCTCACCTACTTTTTGGTCAAGTTCCGACGAATCTAATTCCAATAAGGCCACGTCATCTTCCACCTTTGTTTTGTTGACTTTGAAGAAATACATTTGTTTCTCCAACAAGTGATACACCCCTTTGAAAGTCGCTCCACCGTTGACAGGCCACGTCAATGGACGCACTTTTAGATTGAGTTTTTGTTCCAATTCATCCAATAAATCAAACGGATTTTGCCCTTCACGGTCCATTTTATTGATGAATATGATCACTGGGGTATCTCGCATCCGACACACTTCCATGAGGCGTTCGGTTTGTTCCTCCACCCCTTTTACACAGTCAATCACCAAAATTACTGAGTCCACCGCCGTAAGCGTGCGGTAGGTATCTTCGGCAAAGTCTTTGTGACCTGGCGTATCGAGGATATTGATAAGCAGGTCATTATATTCAAACGTCATTACCGACGTAGCCACCGAGATACCACGTTGTTTCTCGATTTCCATAAAATCGGAAGTAGCCGTTTTTTTAATTTTATTGGATTTAACAGCCCCTGCCGTTTGAATTGCCCCCCCAAAAAGTAGCAACTTTTCAGTGAGCGTCGTTTTTCCCGCATCTGGGTGACTAATAATCGCAAACGTACGCCGTTTGGCGATTTCTTGTTCTATTTTTGACATATTATAGGCATTCGAATAAAAAGTCCGCAAAGTTACGGCTTATTTCCCGTAATTTTTCACCACTACTTTTTCGGAAGTATAGACAATTCGGTTTTGGCCATTTTCATGGTATAACAACCCTAGCTGATAGGTCCCTGGAAGAACATTATCTTGAAAAACCCACGCTTCAAACCCTTCTTTGAAATAATTACGTGTTTTTAGGAACGCTTTCCGATCACGACTAGGTGTCAAACGAGCCGCCGAAATATAGGAAGTAGAGTCATTTGTAAGCAAAACAAACAGTGCATTTTTCGCTTGACTCTGGTCGATAGCTATCGACGAGTTTGCTATTTTTTGAATCAAAATTCCACCATAAGCAGGCAGCGTATCTACCTGATGTGTAAAAGGAACTACGCTCAATTTAGTTGTGTCTGCTCTCGTGGTTGGAATTGTCAACGAAGTATCAAGGGGTAAAACGTACATTTTTCGTTGAATCGACTCATCAAAATATTTTTTGGTCACGCTATTGGTCATCGTTTCTAGTTTCCCGCTCACCCGACCATGTGCCCGCAACGACAGCGCATCTGCCACCAGCGAATTTCGGAAGTTAACCACTTCAGGCGCGGCAAACAGGTAGGTTCCCAAGAAAAAAAGCCCACCAAAAAGCGTCATTCCAATAGCCACAAACTTGCGCACTTTTTGGGGAACCAAAATGAGCAGCGTCGAATACAAGGCCACCATTGCCATAACCGAATAAATCATGTAACGCGCGGGGGTTTCTAAAGCTTGGCCAGCACGGGCAGTTGCTACCCCCAAGCCCGTAATGAGCAACCACGCCAACAATGCCAACAAGGATAAATTTTCGGGTTGTTGGGTAAAAACGGTCAGAATTTTTGGGCGAGAAAAGGTGGACAACTCTTTACTCCTCTGCCGAAAGACCGAAATCACAAACGTCCCTCCTACCCAAGATGCCAATGTGAGCAACGCCAAAGTGATAGCTCCTCCCAGCACGGCAACTTCGGGCAAACGCCCACGCAGGTACGACGCCCCAGCGCCAAAAAATGAAAGTAAAGTAAGGAGTGAATTTTTGAAACTTTTGTCCTGATTTAATGACCCAAAGCCAAAAGGATAATACCAATAAAAAGCAACCGTCGTGAGAATACAAGCCAGCAACCACACCAACGCAGCACGGTAACGATACTGAAGTAAAGGAATCAACAGCCCAACATACATACCAAATAGTCCGTTTCCATTGGTATAGGTTAGCAAATAACCTCCTACAATTGCTCCTGCCAAAGTACCCCACTTAGGGACAGCAAGTAAATAGTAGGTGATAATACCCACCACAAAAGAAGCGGTATATTGCCAAAGTGCGGCTGCCCAAAAAATATTCTCGTGATACGCAGGCGTAAAAAGAAACAGCCCAACTGGAAATACAAGATAAAAAGGCAATTTATTGGCAGACAGCACTTTCCAGAAATAACCAAACAAAATAGCCACCAATACACTACCCGCCAAAATCAACGTTCGGTAGTTGACTTGCCCCGTCAACAAGTAATCAATCCAAAAAGCAAGCTTTGCCGTAATCACCCCATGGCCATTGTGCTTGAACTCCAATGCTTGAAGAAATGCCTGAAATGTAGGGGCGTCCGTAAACTTGATGATATATTCCAAATAGGCATAATCATCAAAATAAGGAACATTGACTGCATTCTGAAATACGAAGCGATAAAAAACAAATGCAATGCTAAATAGCAGGAATGCAGCGAGATAATTAAAAAATTTCATGCGGGCGACACTTGGCGAGCCAGCAAAGATAGCCTATTTTTGCCAAAAACATTTCATCAATGACACGCTACTTATATATTGTTCGGCACGCAACCGCAGAGGACTCTATTTCTTTCTTTAAGGATTTTGAACGTGAACTTTCTGCGTATGGTAAATCTGAAGCTACTCGCATGGGCCGTTTTTTACATACTAAAGGGCTTGTCCCCGACTTGCTCATCAGCAGTTCGGCTCCCCGTGCGTTTCAAACTGCCCAACTTTTGGGCGAACAATTAGGCTACAGTAAAGATAAAATTCAAAGCACCCGCGACTTGTACGACGGAGGCCCAAGATCTTACATCAACACCGTCAATCGTGTTCCTGAAAACTGTACACACTTGATGATTATTGGGCATAACCCTGACGCAAGTTACTTTTCAGATTACCTGGCAAACACTGATATAGATTCTATGGTAAAAGGTGGCGTGATTACCATTGCATTTGAAAACCTTCAATGGAACGAAGTTTCTGCTGAAACAGGAAAGTTTATTAGTTATGATACTCCACCCAACTTTTAAATTAATGAACCGAAATCGAAAAATATTTATCATTGTTAGCATCGTTTTTATTGCCATTTTTGTAGGCATTGCCATTGATATGGCAAGCCGTACAACCGCTCCTTGGAACAAGAAAAAACAGCTTGTCAGGGCATTTGATGTCACCAGCGACGCCGACTCTATTGGAATTGATACTACTACTGTCAACGTTAAATAATAAAGGCGGCCTGCGGGCCGCCTTTATTATTTACTCTATTTTTATTTTCGCTTCTTCTTCACCGTAAACGGCACGCATATATACACAGGACAGCAATTCGTCCCCGCTTCGATGATGACTGGGCAACAGCCGTTGGCTGGGCACGTCTGGTTAGTCGCCGTGAAGGTATAGACTCCCACTTCTGAGAACAATACCACATTCCCCGTCGCTACCGACGTTGTGCCGCCGTTTTTGAACCACTGTACGTTCGTTAAATAAGCTGGCAGGCTCACTTCCAGTTTTTGGTTTGGACATAAGTCAAACGGTACTGTGAAGCACTGTTGGTCGATGTCGTCTTCACCACCTTTGCCATTGCCTGGTGTGCTGTCTCTGTCTTTCTCGTTGGTCTTGCTGATTTCAGCCGTGTTCAAATGGATACCCGCCTGCGTTGCCTTCACTTGGTAGCGTAACGTCACCGTGTCACCTCCCGCCGCAATGTTACCGATGTTCCACTTAATCACATTCCCGCTAATAGTCGCAGTACCACGACTCGCTACAAAGCTGCCGCTTACAAACTGCACCGTAGTCGCGATGCTGTCCGTCACTTCTACGCCCGTCGCGTTCTTGGTCCATTCGTTCCATACTTTAATCGTGTACGTCAACACATCACCAACCCGTGCGATTTTTGTATTAATCGACTTCTTCAACGCCAAATCAATTGTATCAATACAACTTTGGGCATTGATCGTCGCTGGTACACGGCTTGTGCTCACTGCCGTTGGACACGTTGGGTCGGTACTGCGTGCTTGCGCATAGAACACCGTATTCGCCGTTACTGTGCCACTTGGTTTGTAATTTAAGCCCGTTGACAATACTGTTCCGCCCGTTTGTTGGCTGAACCATTCTACCGTTGCCAGTCCCACCACCGTCGCTTTCAACGTTGGGAACGTATCGCCGATACAAGCCGTCAAACTTGGCGTCAACAACTGCGGTAAAGCTGGGTTACAGTTACAATTCACGCCCGCAATGATGGTGTCTGACTTGCAAATCGAGCTCAGACTATCGGTAATAATCACATTCTGACCCGATGGAATGCCTGATACCGTGTATGGGTTCGTGCCACTCAACGTGCCTTTGTTTACTTTCACAATACCCAATTTGTTCGCCACCGTGAAGGTAAAACTGTACGTTTGCGCGTCGTTTGAACATACAGGGGCCGCTGAACTAATCGACGATTTGATACAAGGTTGTTGACAAACTGGCACAATCACTTTCACCGTATCTTGACAACCATTTACCGAGTAAATAAAGTCAAACGACTTGCCTTGAGCGGTGGCGTTAGTGATACTTACCAAACCAGCACTGTTCACCGTCGCGCCCGTTGGATTACCCGTCAAAGCCGACCACGTTCCTCCCGTTGGCGTCGCTGATAGTTGAACGCTTGATGGAACATTGCCATTTGAACAAACCAAGGTCGTGTCTTTACCCGCATTTGGTTTTGGATTCACCGTTACTACCACATTCGCCGTGTCTTTACAGCCTGCCGCGTTTTGAGCAACCAATACGTAGGTCGTTGTGCCCGTTGGCTTCACTGAACTTGGCGTTGCTACTGCTGTGCCACCCGCTGTACCTACTGTCCACACTGGACTCAAGTACGTATTGTAATTCGTAATCTTCGTTGTCAAATCAACTGACTCGCCTGCACAAATCGTCGCAGAACCGTCGGCAATCGTTGGTTTAGCCAATACTACTACTTGCGCCGTGTCTGTACACGTTTGACCGCCACTTGTTACCGAATAGACAAACTTGTACGTGCCCGCTGCGTTCAAACCACTGATGTTGCCACTCGCATCTATCGTCGCCGCACTTGGGTTAGCTGGGCTAACTATTGGTGCCCATGTGCCACCTGCTGTTAATGCCGTCAACTTCGCTGTTTTCGTTGGTTGACAAACATTCGCCGCATCGGCACCTGCATTTGGCTTCACACAACCTGCACAGGGTGCTACCGTTACCGCTACCGTGTCTTTACAACCTGCCGTTGTCGTGTAAATAAACTGGTACGTGCCTGCTACATTCATGCCTGTCACATTGTTACCCGTAATCGTCGCCGTAGTTGGGGTCGTGCCTAGTTGTGACCAACTGCCTCCCGATGGACTTGGAACTAAGGTATAGCTCGTCGCCAAGGTATTGTTTGCTGCATTCACACAAGCCAACGTCGTGTCTTTGCCTGCGCTTGGTTTTGGATTCACCGTCACAACAACATTCGCCGTGTCTTTACAACCAGCGGCATTTTGAGCGACCAATACATAGGTCGTTGTTCCCGTTGGCTTCACTGAACTTGGCGTCGTTACTACTGTGCCGCCCGCTGTACCAACTGTCCACACTGGACTCAAGTACGTATTGTAATTGGTAATCTTCGTTGTCAAATCAACTGACTCACCTGCACAAATTGTAGCACTGCCATCGGCAATCACTGGCTTGGCAAGTACAATCACTTGTGCTGTGTCGGTACATGTTTGACCACCTGAGGTGATGGAATACACAAACTTATACGTACCTGCTGCATTCAAACCACTGATGTTGCCACTGGCATCTATCGTCGCTGCGCTTGGGTTCGCTGGGCTAACTATTGGTGCCCATGTGCCTCCTGTCGTCACTGCCGTCAACTTCGCCGTACTCGTCGG
>NZ_JACIBY010000019.1 GCF_014195535.1 Runella defluvii
TCTATTTGCTGTGATTCACTTAGAATCGGTCTGTTTACTCGTCCCATTAGGACAAATTTACAAAATAATGCAAACTATTTATGAATCAGTACTTATTTTCATTTATTCTAATACACACTGTCATGGAACACGATGATTTTTTTACACTTGGTGGTGTCTGCACCGCCAAGCCCCATGAAGTTGTTAAAAAACACCGCACGGGCACGATATCGCTCGGGCAGCCTCAGCCGCTGCGGGCCCCGCAACTCCGGCAGAGAAGGTCCCAGATTCCGACCCGAAAGCGTTCGGATCAGAATGACAAATCTATGATGATAGATATTAACTGCTTTGACCAAACTTCACTCCTTTCATCGCCTCTTCTTTCATAAAAGGTTGGTTGTAAAGGCGTTTACCTGTGGCTTTGAAAAAGGCATTGGCAAAGGCAGCAGCGGCAGGCGGTAGGGCGGGTTCACCCAAACCCGTGGGGTTGATGGCGCTGTCCATAAAATGCACCTCCACGGCGGGGATTTCGTTGATGCGTATCAAGCGGTAGGTATTAAAGTTTTGTTGGTTGGGGATACCGTCTTTGAGCGTTACTTCGCCATATAAGGCGTGCCCCAAGCCGTCGATGATGCCACCTTGCACTTGCTGGTACGCGCCGCTGAGGTTGACCACTACCCCACAGTCCACCGCTGCAATCATTTTTCGCAGCACTATACGACCCTTTACCTTCTCTATTTCAGCTACTTGTGCAATGTACGAGCCGTGCGAAAAATAGGCACTAAAACCTTGATAAACGTTTTTCTTTTTGCCCCAATTCGCTTTTTCGGCTACCAGTTTTATCACTCCTTTCATCCGCTCAATGTCGTACTTGACCGCCCCAACGGGTTCTTTTTGGGCTTTTTCGAGGTATTCCAAACGGTATTCGATGGGGTCGCGGTGGGCGGCGGTGGCGATTTCGTCAAAAAACGACTGCTCGGCAAACCCCAAAAAATTCTCGGAAGGTGCCCGCCACGGACTCGTCGTCACGGGGGATTTGTGGTCGATGGAGTCCACCTGAAAATTTGGCACTGCGCCCGCAGGGAAATGGTCAGGACGCGTGCTGTTACCTGAGTTGACGCCCACACCCCGCATTCGGTAGCCTATCCAATTGCCTTTTGCGTCTAATGCCGCCTCAAAACGGTAGCGCATTGCGGGTCGGTATTGCCCACCTCGCATGTCGTCTTCGCGCGTCCACATGAGCTTGACGGGTGCTTTGACCAAACTCGACAATTCGGCGGCTTCCATCGAATAATCCGAGCGCTGTCGGCGGCCAAAACCACCGCCCATACGCGTCATTTCTAAGGTAACTTTCTCGATATCAACGCCCAATAGTTTTGCCACATTTTTTCGGGTATCTTCGGGCAATTGGGCAGGGCCAATCAGTTCAACGCCGTCTTGTTTCACGTGCGCAAAGAAATTCATGGGTTCCATGCAAGCGTGAGACAAAAAAGGCGCTTGGTATTCGCGGGTAATAATTTGGGGGGCTGTTTTCAATACAGCCTCTACATCACCCTCTTTGCGCGACGGTTTTACGTCTGATTTTTCCAGCAATTGTTTCATAATGCGGTCGTGGTCAGCCGTGCTTTCAACCGCTTCTTCGGGTTCATAAGTTACTTTGAGTGCCTTGCGGGCGTTCATTACTTGCCACGTGGACTTACCCAATACCGCTACTTTGTTCTTAAACACAATCACTTCCACAACACCAGGCATGGCTTTGGCCGCTGCGGTTTCGACCGATTTTATTTTTGTACCAAACGGAGGGCGTTCAATCATCGCCAACAACATCCCTTCCCGATAAATGTCCAAGCCATAGATTGGTTTTCCCGTAATGATGTCTGCGTTATCGACGTTGTGAATGGGTTTACCGACCAGTTTATAGTCTTTTTTCTCCTTAAACTTTACTTCTGTCGGTACGGGTAAGGCGGCGGCTTCGGTGGCCAATTCGCCGTAATTAAGTTTGCGGCCAGATTCTTTGTGCCACACCCAGCCATTGTCCGTCGTCAACGTATGGTGAGCTACGTTCCAACGTTTGGCGGCGGCTTCCATGAGCATCCAACGGGCGGTAGCACCTGCTTTGCGAAGCCGATCCCACGAATGCTGCATGGCGCCGCTCCCCGCTGTGGCTTGGCGGTTGAATTTTTTGGTATCCAAATGGGCTTGAACGATTTTCACGTTCTTCCAATCGGCGTCCAGTTCTTCGGCCACAATCATCGGAAAAGCCGTTTTGATGTTTTGGCCTACTTCTGGATTTGGGGCAAAAATAGTGATGAAGTTATCGGGAGAAATGGAAAGGTAACTGTTGAAACTCACCTCCGCAGGCAACGTCGCTGCCACCGAATCATTTCCCCGAAAACTCAGTAAAATCCCCCCTCCCATCATGGTGGAAGCCTTTATAAAATCCCTACGATTCAATTTGTTAGACATGGTGTGTACGAAATATAGTACTTTTTAATTTTGACCAAAAACCTTCAGTTGTCGCATCGACCACGGAACCTCATCGCTGTCTTGGGCCAAGTCTTCGTTGAGTTTTAGGCGTACAAACTTGGTTTTAACATTGCCCAAAGAAACTACGTTTTCCCCTTCTTTTCCCTTCAACTGGACCAAGGACTCCTTCCAAGTTGCCCCATCAGACGACGTCTCAACGGTATAAGCCCTTGGGTAAGACTGAACCATCGGAGGTGGAGTTTGGGGAGCTTTGGGGTTGCGCTGCCAGCCTTTTTTGATACCGGCAGGTGCCACAAATTGCAGTTCAGTTAGGTTCACTTCTTTTGGAAACTCAATTTGGTACCACATTCCTTTGGACTGACGACCACCCGTGGTCCAACCTTCGTACGTAAAAGCACTTTGAGGAGAGACATTTCCCCCAATACGGGTCGAAGTGGTGTGGCTCGCCGTTATTTTCCAACTTTCTTGTGGTTGCAGTTCGTGCGGCACGGTTTTTATTAATTTTTCGTACGGATACATCCCTTTTTGATCGGCCGTTTTAGCCCGAATGCTCGCCACTTGCTGCGGCGTCACCAACGATGCGTCGTTCGACAACCCATTTCTGATGTACGAAATGACATCAGCGACCCATTCGTCCGAATGTTCTTTCATCGAAGTCATCATTCCGCCCGCGTAGGTTTTTCCGTCAATCGCCCCTTCCATTCCGTGCAAAACTACCCGAACAGCATACTCGGGATGCGACTGAATACGGGCCGACCCTGCCAACGCGGGAGCAATCAACTTACCACCGCCTGCGGGCGTTCCTTGGCCATTGTTACCATGACATTGAGAGCACAACTCACTGTAAATCAGCAATCCTCTATCCAAAGAAGCCTGTTGTTCTTTGTTCAGCGCTCCCCCACCAAACGGCCCCATGTTTCTGGATTTAGGGGGTTCAATGATTTGCGAACCTACCAGTTTTACGCCCGCTGCATTGTTCTTTTCCGTGGCGGCTTTGATACCGCTTTCCATGTTTGGCAACTTCAAAAACTTGGCCGTCATCATGGTTTGAATCACCACGTTGGCGTCGGGGTCGTTGAGTAGATTTGCATAAGTCGTTTCTAGACTTTTTTCGCCTGCTTTATAAAGGGTTTCACTGGCACGAATGGCCTGAATACGGACGCGCGGATTGAGGTCTTGCATCAACTTTTGCACCAAATTTACTTTCAACGCTCCCAATCCCTCCAACGACCACAACGCGTGAAAGCGGGCGACGACACTCTTGCTAGTCAGCGCCATAGAAGTCAAAGCGGGCACAACAGAAAGGTCTTTTTTGAGTACGATTAGCTGTTGAGCGGCATCGCGACGCCAGCCGTTGGGGTGCTCCAAATGTTTGACCAAAGCCGCCGAATTTTCGTTGAGCATTTTTGGTGCTGCTTTATCACGTTCTTTTCCGTCGTAGGTAACGCGCCAAATTCGACCCAGTCCCACCACTTTGTCCAGTTGATATTGCTCAATTTTGGTACGGAGGTACGTTCCTTTTTGGGTCCATTGCCCTTCCTGAATAATGCCGTGGTACATATCCACAATATACATCGTTCCGTCGGGGGCAGTGGCCATGTCAACGGGGCGAAAAAGCGGGTCGGTAGAGCGTAAAAACTCCGATTTTTGGTCTTGGAAAGCATTGTGCAGCGTTGTCAATCCTTCCGTGACGACGGGGTTGATTTGACGAACAATTCGCGCCACGGGCTCCCCGTAAAAATACTGTCCTTTGATATTTTCGGGCAAACGATCGCCGCGATATACGTCATTTCCTGCCGCACCCGTCACTCGATTTAACGAACCATCAGGCTGACGCACTTCGTCCATTCCACCCTGCATATCAGCCAGTTTGACGGGCGCCCCCCACGGTACATCAAATCCTTTAGCAAATTCGTTGGGAACGTCAAAATTGCCGTAATGAATCGGAAACTGAAAGTACGAAGGTAAGCCACTTGCCCCACCCTGAAACCACAATTTTCCGTCGTCGTCGTGCGTAACGCCCCATTGGGCACGGTTAAAGCCCGTTTTTTCACGAATCACCCCATTGGGCGTTTCCCGCACCCGAAAAGCGTTGACGGTACTGTATAGCCAGTTGTCCATGCCATAATACATAAACGCCTGCTGGTGCTCCACATTCCCAGACCGACCGTATTTGGTGGTAAACAGTTCTTTTTTATCGGCCTTTCCATCGCCGTTGGTATCGGTATATTTATACACATTATCGGCGTCAGACTCCATGGTGAGGATGCAGTCTTTGCCGTAGGGCAGTACAAAACGGGGGAAGATTAAATTATCCAAAAAAGTCGTTCCTGACTCATACACGCCGTCGTTGTTTTTGTCTTCCCAACGCGAAATACGACTGGTAGGCTCTAGCTCATTTTTTGAATCGGCGTCGAGCATGTACGAACGTAGTTCCAAGACATACATACGTCCGTTGCCATCAAAGGCAATGGCACCTGGTTGTTGGATGGCGGGTTCGGTCAAAACAGGCTCAATGCGGTAACCTGGCGGCAGTAAAAACCGACTTTGCTCCTCAGCCACACCGAGCGGTCGAACGGGGGCTTTGGGTTCTAAATCAATCCCTTTCCAATCTTCGCTTTCGGGGTCAACCCCAGGCGGCAGCTTTACTTTGGTCAAGGTATCCGATTGATTTTCGTACACCTTTTTCAGCAATTCATTTGGAGGAACAGAAACCATGAAAGAGCAAAAAGCAAGTGCTAAACAGGCACTTACCAAGCCAAGTTTTAACGTAGAGGTTTGCATACAACTTTGGGTTTTTCAAGTTGTACGTATAAGCCTAAATGGGTCAAAATCTACTAATTAGGATACATACGTTGAAAGTGGATGGCTTGGTGACATGCTTCAGGCGAAACACGGCCAATTCCCGAAGCAGCTCCTGTAACGAGCGCCACTTTGTTTTCAAATCGTTTCATTTATTTTTGTAAAAATTTAAAGTTATGAGTGAAATTACAAGCCTTTCACAATTAGACCTTTCCAACGACAAATACACCTATGCCGACTATCTTTCGTGGAAGTTTGAGCAGACAGTTGAGTTAATCAAAGGCAAAATTTTCCCGATGTCGGGGCCAAGTCGTAGGCATCAAGATCTTTCAAGAGAGATTAATGGCATTTTTTACAACCATTTTAAAAATCACCGTTGTAAATTTTATGCTGCTCCTTTCGACGTTCGACTTTATGACAAACGTAAGGCTGCCAAAGGAGATAAAAATTTGTACAGCGTTGTCCAACCTGATATTTGTATTATTTGTGATTTAGATAAACTTGACGATAGAGGCTGCAACGGTGCCCCAGATTTGGTGATTGAGATACTTTCGCCAGGAAATTCTTCCAAAGAAATGAAGCTCAAAAAAGACCTTTACGAGGAAAATGGCGTACGAGAATACCTTATTATTGACCCCGAACACGAGAACGCTTTCCAGTTTCACTTGACGGAAGCGGAGGTGTACAGTCCAGCTACGATTTACGTGGATGATGAGGTGTTAACAAGCGTCATTTTTCCTGATTTACAACTCAACCTCAAGGAAGTTTTTAGTGCTTCTTAATGAATCATACATTCCTCCAACGCCATCCCGTTCACCACAAAAAAAACCGTACCGTCTTCGGTATGGCCTGTTACGACGCGTCGAATGGGGTTAGTCATATATTTTGCAGAGAGCTAGGTTAATTTCTCACAAAAGTATATTTCTTTCTTGGGAAGGTACTATACAAAAAACGGCAGAATATTGACAAAATCAGGCAATATCGCTTGCCAAATTTTGAATTTTTAAGCGTTGAGTAGGGCTTTTTCTCTACTCAACGCTTTTATCAGCGCGTATTACTCCACAAACTTACGCTGACTCACCGCTGTTTCCGTAGGAAAATCGGCAGGAATCGGGATATCAACTTTGCCCGTTGCCGCCCACTGTGCTCCGCGCTGAAGAGAAATAATAAAGCCCACGCACTCTACCGAATAATCAACGTGCCCAAGCGGCGTGTGAAAAATACGACCCTTCCCTTGTTTAATGGTCATCAGCATGGGTTCGTGGCGGTCGGTACCGCGATTGTCTTTCGGAGAAAAAGCCGTGGCCAGTACCTCCATATTTTCGGCAGGCCCACGCAAGCGGTCGTACATTTCGTCTTTGGAGTGCATCCAATTCAGCGGCATTCCCTTCGTAATTGGGTGTTTTGAATTGCGCACCGTAATCAAAAACTCCTTTTGCGCCCCGTGCGAGCCCGCCCGTCCTGGGCTTGTATCCCGCACCAATTTCCCCTCTTTGTCATAATACACAAACGGGCCATCTTTTTCGGTGCGATCGCCCCAACCACCCAAACCAATCATGCGGTTGTAAGCAGGCCACATCGGAAACGAATTATCGGCGGCATGAACCACCACTAGCCCACCTCCATTATTAATGTATTTTTCAAAATCTGCTTGCGTACCGTCCGACCAAGGGGCCGCGTTCCAACCAAAATTACAGATAACGACATCGTACTTGAAAAAATCGGGGTGATAGGCTGAATCCATCTTAGGTTTGGGCAACGATTGCGTCGCAGGAAGACCTTTGATTGGGTACTTTGCTTCCAAATCGCCTCCGTTCCACGTATAATAGGTACGCTGTACGTCCACGGTAAATTTACCCGTTTCCTCCAAGTAACGCTTCATCATGTAGGTGATTTTAGGCCATTGTTCGTGGTTATTTTGACCATCAATAATCAGTGCCTTTAACACTTTTTTTGAGGGATTAGCTACCGAAACATGACTAGCATAGATGCCTATCACTAGCACAAGAAGCAAAAAACTGAATTTCTTCATTGGTTTTTCTGGGGTTTAAAGTACATTTTACCTTTAGGTAGGTAAAGCAAAAAATACCTGCTTCCTATCTATTGTTTTGGGATTGATTTTTGAAACCCTCCCGAAAGTTTCATTTTAAAACCTCCCGAAAGTTTTAGAACTTTCGGGAGGTTGCTGTTATCTTTAAGAACTGAACCCACCTACTGTAAAACTGCCACAACGAGGACTTTATATATTAGACAATCACCATGTATAAACAGAAACTTTCTATATCAATTAACTCTACTTTTGACAGAAACAAGCTTTGTGATGAGTTTGAAATTCTGATGAGTAATTTTTGCAAAACAGGACAGATAATTGGGGATTACAAAACCCCTTACATTACTGACAATGAACTCATTGCTTATCAGACAACTTCTTGATTTTTATGACTTTAAATGTGAAAAATGCAAATTACTGTCCACTTTTTCACTTGTAACATTTTGAAAAACCCTTTGCGGTATGATTTCAAACCTTCCCGAAAGTTTTAGAACTTTCGGGAAGGTGATGTAATTCCCCATAAACTAATTTCCAGAACCCATGAAAGAAGAAACCATTCAGACGCTTCATCCAAAAGAAGGGAAGGTCAACAAGAAAATATCATTAGAAAAATACAACTTCATCCGAAAAAACTTGCTGCAAATTTTGGAGAAAGATGAGCTTACTCACACCGAACTCATGGAAAAATTGTACGAAAAGATAAAAGATGATTTTGTGGGTGGCGTGCAATGGTACGGCGAAACCGTTAAACTTGACCTAGAAGCCAGAAGCATCATTTTCAGAACGAAGTCAAGGCCCGAAAAATATACGTTGAAAGGAAAAGAGCAAACACAATGAAAAAGAGGCGATTATCACTAACCGCCTCTTTCCATTTTAACTATTAGCTTTTATAATTTTTTCAAGCTCAGCATAGTCAGCCTCAGTAGGCATCGATAACGGCGGACGAACATCGCCTGCGCTTTTACCAATTATTTTTGCCCCTGCTTTAATCAAACTGACCGCATAGCCGTTTTTCTTGCTCCGCAAGCGTACCAACGGAATGTAAAAACTCTTGGTGATTGCAGCGACGGCTTCGGTATCGCCCGCGCGGAGGCTATGGTAAAATTTATTTGCCAATTCGGGCACAAAATTAAACGCCGCCGACGAATACGTATTGACTCCAATCGACAAATAGGCTTCGGCAATAATCTCAGCCGTAGGCACACCTCCGATGTATGACAACCGCTTTCCAACGGTTTTGATGGTGTCGTTCAGGTCTTGCATGTTGCCCGTACCGTCCTTTAATCCTATAAAATTGGGACAGGCATCTGCTAGTTTTTGAATGTATTGCGTTGATAAAACACCGTTGCCACGGTTGTAATAAATGACGGGCAACGTGGTATTTTGAATAATCGTTTTGGCGTATTCAAACACCCCGTCTTGCGGGCATTCGGTCAGGTAAGGCGGGAAGAGCAACAACGCATTGATGCCCGCTTTTTCGGCCATTTTTGCAAAGGCAATGGCTTCGGGAATGCTACGCCCCACGCTCGAAATGACGGGTACGCGTTCGGCTACAACCTTCGCCGAAAGGTTGACAATCTGCTCATATTCTGCCGCCGAAAGCGAGAAAAACTCCCCCGTTCCCCCTGCTACAAACACCGACGAAACATCATGACTCACAAACCATTCGAGACGGTCGGCATAAGTTTCGGCGTTAAATTCTCCATTTTCGTCAAAATCAGTAATTGGAAACGAAAGAAGCCCGTCTTCGAGCGATGATTTTATTTTTGAAAGTTCCATGTTTTTTTAGTGATGAGTGATTTACCAACGTGTTGCCATAAATTTCCAGCCTGGTACTACTTTTTGCATTTCGATTTCGTCGTCGCGTTTGGTCAGGCCGCATTTTAGGTAGTTTTCGTGCAATTTTGCCAAGGCCACTTTGTCCAACTCCACGCCCAAGCCTGGGCCTTCGGGAACGGCAACGGCGCCTTCTTCAAACTTCAAGCGACCACCTACCACAATTTCGTCCGACTGCCATGGATAATGCGTATCAAGGGCATAACGTAGGTTAGGAATAGCCGCCCCTAAATGCACCATCGCCGCCAATGAAATCCCCAAATGCGAGTTGGAGTGCATCGACAAATCACGCCCAAAGGTTTCGCAAACGCTGGTAAGTTTCATCGATTCTTGCAAGCCCCCCCAAAAATGGTGATCGCTCAAAATAATGTCCTCCGACCCTAACTCAATCGCCTTGGGAATATCACCAAACGAAGTCGTACACATATTGGTTGCCAACGGTGTTTTGAGCGCTTTCCGAACCGTCGCCATGTTTTGCTGACCTCGGCAGGGGTCTTCCAAATACTCAAGTACGCCCTCCATTTCTTTCCCGTATTGAATAGAAGTTTCTACCGTCCAAAGGGCATTTGGGTCTAAACGCAAAGGCACATCGGGGCCAAAAGCGTTGTGCAAGGCCAAAATAGCATCTACTTCTTGGCGCGGGTCAAATACGCCTCCTTTGAGCTTAATCGACTTAAAACCAAACTCTTTGCACATGGCATGTGCTTGGGTAACAATCTCTTCGGGATTGAGCGCACTCGCCTGACGAGCCGCCGCCCAACCCGTGGCATTGGGGTCGGTGCCAAACTCAAGTTCACCCCCTGCTCCTTCGTATTTATAAAACAAATAGGCAGAAAACGGTACTGCATCGCGCCGACGCCCGCCTAACAAATCGACGACGGGGCGGTTGATGATTTTACCAATAATGTCCAAACACGCTACTTCAATGGAGCTAAACACGTGCACAACCGTACGTTGGTCCCAAGGAGTAAACCCACGGTCGGCGGGTTTTTCTGTGCCAAATTCGGCTTGCAGAATGTCCTTGATTTTATTGAGTTGAAACGGGTCTTGGCCAATGATTAGGCGTTTGCTACGCTCCAGTGCCTTATCGATGTCGATATTGCCAGGAATTTCACTGATTCCTACGATGTTGTCGTCGGTGATAAGTTCTACCACCGTACGCAACGCATAAGGCGCGTGAAGTCCCGCCGCATTGAGCAAAGGCGGGTCCACCACCGCGATGGGTGTAATGTTAAATTCTTTAATTCGTGGTCCTTGGGAGGGAAGGCTGATTGACATAAAAAGTTGAATAAATTGGTAAAGACGTACGATTGATTAAAACGAATTACTTTTTAAAAGCGCTTCTTGTGCCCAATCTTACGTCTTTGGGGTCTTTTTTTTATCAATGATACTAGGCGGTTTCGCTGGCAACTACTTGCAACAAACCTTTGATGTAACCGTAACAAAACGCAAAGGCTTCTTGAGTACTGTTAGCTGCATGGTGGTGCGGTACGTGGTCGGGCATAACCATCCCCGAATAACCTACATCCCGTAATGCTCTGATGACTTTGACAAAATCCATTTCACCGTTGTCGGGATAGACTTCTTGGAAATTATTGAAACTGCCTTTGATGTTTCTTAGGTGAACGTTAAAAATCTGATTGCGCTCTCCTACCCATTTGATGATGGGATAAATTTCGTTTTTGGGGTCTTTTAATCCCTCCGCAATGGAGCCAATGCAAAAGTTAAAGCCATGGTATTCGTTGTCGTACAATTTGGCAAAACGCTGAATCCCTTTAAACACATCGGGGCTGTTCCAACGCATCACACCACGGTAAGCCGCTGGCACTGGTGGGTCGGCAATGTGGTTGGCGAGTTTGACTTTGTACTCTTTGGCCACGGGAAGTAATCGGTCGAGCAAATACGTAATTCGCTCAAAAATTTGGTCGATTGATACATCTCCTGCTACCGTTTTGGGGTCATTCCTTTTCAATGCTTCTTCGTAATTCCAAACACTGTATTCGGCATTTCCGCGCTTGGGATCGGTGTATTTTCCCGTCCGCAGTACGGGCAATATGGTCGTATTGTAGTTCAGTACTTTGATGCCCGATTTGCCCGCCACTTGAATCATTTGTTGTAAATACTCAATCTCACGGTCGCGCTCAGGGCTTTTTCCCAACATAATATTGGGGTAAATCACTTTGTCAATTCCCGCCGAACTCAAGGGGTAATGGTACGCGTCCAAACTGATTCCGTACTTTTCGCAGGCTTCTTTTTTGGCCAACGAATCTTCCAAATCCCAGCCTTTACCTGGAATTACTTTTGGGGCACCACCGTCGATATTAAAGATACCATGACGGGCCTTAAATTCGAGATTTTCAACGCTCGTCCCGCCCGATTGGCAGCCTGCTTTCATCAATACTTTTTTGGGAGGCGTAACAAGCGACGCCGCATGGGTCTTTTCGCCCCCTGTTACCGAAGCACTTACCGAACCTACGGCAACTGCTTTGAGAAAATTACTACGTTTCATCTTATTTTAAACGGTTATTTTTTATACCAATGGAAACAAAGCCGCTCCAATCATAATGACAATCAAACCCGTCAACCCCATCACTACCAGCAACGGCGAAATGGTTTTGAGGGCTTCTTTTTCTGTAAGATTGCTCAATTTACAGATAATCCAAAAACCAGCATCATTCATCCAAGGCACTAATTTTGACCCACATCCAATCGCTAACCCTAAATAAACAGGGTGAAACGACAGGTTGGCGTTGCTGGCCATTCCTGACAAAATACCCGAGGCTGTAATCAAGGCTACCGTAGCCGAGCCTTGGGCGGTTCGAACCACGGCCGCAATAAAAAATGCCATTGGAATAAGTGCCATTTGGTATTCTTTGGTCATATCAGCAATGCGGCTACTGATGCCCGTTTGCTGCAACATTCCCCCAAACACACCACCCGCCGCTGTAATCAAAATAATACCGCCGCCACTCATCAAAGCCGACTGCACAAAAGGCGTTAATCCGTCTTTTTTAGCGTCCTTTTTCTGACTTGCCAACACCCACAACGCAATGAACCCTCCCGTGAGAATGGCAATGTTTTTGTCGCCAAAAAATTTCACAATAGCCACCAAAGTAGTAGGGACTTCACTTGCTTTAAAAAACGCGCTAAAAGCCGTATCGAGGCAAATAAAAAACAAAGGAACAGCTACGGGCAACAACGAAATACCCAACGAAGGGAGTTGTTTGGTTTCTTTAGCCGCAATCGACTTCATGTCTTCCAGTTTCGCATCCAACGAATCGCGGAGTTCAATTGGCCATTTTTTATTGGCCCAAAGGGCAAAAAAGTAGCCCGAGGTAATGGTAAAAAGCCCCACAATGACACCCGTCACCATCATCAAACCCATCGGAATGTGCATTTCGCCAATCAGGAACAACGGACCAGGCGCAGGGGGCACCAGCGAGTTGGCCATTGCCGCCCCCGCCATGATACACAACACCAACAAAAGGTAATTTTTACCAATGCGGAGGGTCATGGCTTTGGCAAGAGGCACCATCAAAAACAAAACGGTATCAAAAAAAACGGGGATTCCGAGGAAAAAACTGCTTAGTAGAAAGGCAATCGGGGCTTTTTCGATGCCCGTTAGACGAAGAATCGACCGAATGATGCGCTCGGCCGCTCCGCTTTCAAGCATACATTTTCCAATAATAGCGGCCATCGCTATCAGAATGCCTATTTTGGCGCAGGTATTTCCAAACTCGGTGGCAATGCGCTCACCTACGCTCTTTTTGGCCATCGCCAAGGCCGCAGCGGGAGCCGTTCCTTTGGACAATGCGTATTGCTCAATGACTTCGGGTGGTGTCAGCATCGCAACGGCCAAGGCTCCTAACAACAGAGCCAAAAATGGATGCAGCTTAGCGCCAATGATTCCACCCACCACAATCAACACGCCCACCGACAAGATAAATAAGGGGTCAGACATTCAGGGTTTTAGGTTTAGGTTTTTTAATTTTTCAAGGCTTGCCAAACGACTTGCCAAGTCTTTACTTTTATCGGTAGTGAGACTTGGCAAGTCGTTTTACCAAGTAGTGAGACTTGCCAAGTCTTGTTATCTCTTTTTCCAGACTTGGCAAGGCTTTTTATTTTTTATCCCACCAGATGCGGGTATCCAACAAGTTAGGCCCTTGGCGGTCGATGGCCTTTTGGACGTTCACTTTATTGACGTTCAACTCAGCATCAGTATAAGTCAAACGACGAATAAATGGCTCGGTTTTAAGGTCTTTTCCTGGATACGTATTCGGTGTTAACACAGGAAAATCGCTTCTTCGGAAGTTTGCCCACGATTCGGGGCCGTTCAGAAACGTGGCTACCCAATATTGTGTATTGATTTGTTCCAACTCTTTTCCTACTGCTAACGGATTCGCCTTTACGTACGTATCTATCGCCGCGTCGGCAATGGCCGAACTTGTGCCGTAGTTGGCATATTGCTGCATGTTGGCCTTTATCCCGTTGGCATACAGTGTAGCGGCATCGCCCGTTGTCCATTTCCGATACACTGCCTCTGCCAACAACAATTGGGTTTGGGCATACGTCACCAAAAAGCTAGGCGCCGTTAAGCCGCCCATACGCGTACGATCTAATTGACTATAATCCCACAAACTTGCCAGTTTTTTAGCGGTGACTGCGGTGCTTATTGTTGTGTTGTCGTAGCCTTGAGGCGCCCCAATCTGAACCGCAGACGTACGATTGGCCCGCGACTCCACCTGCTGAGCACCGCTCGTTGCGCCCACGTAACGCACAGCAATTGAAGCTAAACGCGGGTCGTTGTTTTTATTCAAATACTCCACAAAATCTTCGGAAAGGTAAAAGAACGCCGACTGCCCTCCGTTGAGTTGTGAGCCAATGGGGTTAGTAAAACTCGCATTGTGACGAATAATCGCATTGTCAGCGTTGGATTGCATTACCCCGCCCGTCACGGCCTTGGCCACGTATTCTGCCGCTTTTGCAGGGTTTACTTTTGATAAACGCATGGCCGCTCTCAACAAAAGTGAGTACCCCAAGCGCTTCCATTTGGTGACGTCACCATCGTACAACAAATCGGTAGTTGCTTTGGCTTTAGAGGCATCCAAAGCCGCCGAAGCGCCGTCTAATTCGCTTAAAATCGCCATATATACCGACTCTTGGGTATCGTAAATTGGCGTTGAGATGCCTTCCAAATAGTTTCGTCCTGCTTGGGTGTAAGGAATATCGCCGTAGGTATCGGTCAAAATCATGAACGAATATGCCTGCCAAATCCGAATCAAGTTGTAGAGGTTCGAGCGTGCGGGAATATCTTTGGTTTTAGCAAGGGCGTCTGTCAGTTCTTTGATGTTGGTTTGGTAATAGGTATTCCAGTTGCCCGACGCTACCCCCCGATTGTCTTGGTTAAAATTAGCCGCCGACCCTTGCCCGCTAAAGGGCGTTATCATCTGTTTGACGATGGTGGTTTCGTAACTCAAGTTCCCGTAGGCAGGTGCCGTATTGACAATGGCCGTATTGAGTTGATAGCCAGGGTCAACGGCCGTAAGGGCAATGGGGTTTACGTTCATTTCATCAAACCCTTTATCGCAGCCAACCAAGCCCCCCACTCCAACAACGATTGTCGTCCAAAAAGGGAGCGAAAAAGCCAATTTTCTGATTATATTTTTCATTGTTTGTATCCTTTTATTGTTTCCCCGAAAGCTTTGTATTTAGCCCCCATCGGGGGTTTGGGGGCTTAAAACTTCACATTCAAGTTAAAGCCAATGTTTCTGGTAATCGGTAGGCCCGTCGCTTCGAGGCCCACGAGGTTATCCGACGGAAATCCAAACTGCTCTGGGTGAATGTTTGGCACCCATTTTTTGATGACTGCTACGTTGTTGGCGACAGCATTGAGGCGGATTCCTTTGACAAAACGGCGGTTGGCGGGCAACAACTTGCTCAAATCATACCCCAACGAAATCTGGCGTAGCTGCCAAAGACCTGCGTTATAAACAAACTCTTCGGCAATGTTTTGCGAGCGTACCGTTTCGTAATAAGCCTGAACAACCGACTTGGTTTTGTTTACTTCTCCATTCGGATTTACGCCGTCTCCAATCACAAAATTCTCGGCCCGACCAACCAACGTGGCCTTGTGCAAACCATGACGCCACGCGTTGTGGTTGGTGCCAGAAATCATTTTATGACCCAATTTGAAGTCAATCAAAAACGATAACTCTACCCCTTTGAAGTTGAAACTATTGGTGATTCCACCCACCCAAAGTGGTAGGGCACTTCCAAACGGAATTTGGGTAGCAGTACGAAGTGGACGGCCATTGCCCGCGTCAAATACTTGGCGGCCTTGGGCATCGCGGAGGTAACCAAATCCGAACAATTGCCCCATCGGTTGCCCCACCACTTGGCGCAACTCTCCCGTAAATTCTCCCGTTCCGACGGTAATCATGTTATCGCTCACACCGCTTCCCAAATCCAGCACTTTGGTTTTGTTGTAAGCCGCGTTCAGAATCAGGCTCCAAGTGAGGTCTTCACGCCGAATGGGGTTGAGAGTCACCAACATTTCGACACCTCGGTTTTGGCTCTGGCCTACGTTGATAAGTTGCGTTAAGTACCCACCTGCATTGGAGGTCTGCGCCCGCAAAATTTGGTCAGAAGACAGTTTGTCGTAATAGGTAAAATCAAGTCCCAAGAAATTGTTAAACAACTTCAACTCCAACCCAAATTCCTTCTCTGACACACGCATGGGGCGTAAGTCTGGGTTGGGCACGGTGCTTCCGCTAATAGTTGCCAAAGGCTGAGCCACTCCCGTTGGAGAGGGAAATTGCTGCGCATTGATGCTGTAAAAAAGGTTGTTGGCATAAGGTGACACGTCGGTATCGCTACCCACTTCAGCGTAGGCAGCCCTGATTTTTCCGAAATTAATCCAAGTGGGCAACTTCGTCGCAAAGGCTTGAGAAAAGACAAAACTTGCGGTAACCGATGGGTACAAAATGCTTCTGTTGGCTGGCGATAACGTTGAAAACCAATCGTTGCGCACGGTTCCGTTCAAAAACAAATAATCTTTGTACGACACCTCAGCCGACGCATAGAGAGAGTTCACTTGGCGCTCAGAAAAATCGTACGTGGCATCACGCAAGCGACCGTTTCCAACGGTATATAGGTTTCTGGTATAAAAATCTTGCACAAACACATTGTGGCGGCTGATTCGGCGGTACATTTGGTTGCCCCCCACGTTTACGTTCATCCCAATGACTCCAAACGTACGATTGGCTCCCAACAGAAAATCGGCATTGAGCTCGCGTACACTGCGCGCATCTTGTACGAATTGCCCATTTACAAAACCTGCGGGGGCGGCGGGCTGTCGCTGCGTACCTGTGGGCAAGTTATAATCTTGCTCTCTCGAATAGTAATCTTGCCCTACCCGACCTTGCAAAAACAACCAGTCCGTAAAATTGTAGCGGGCGGTTAGGTTGCCAAAAACACGGTCATTATGAATATTATCAAAGCGTTTGAGGGCAAAATAAGGGTTAGTACGGTTCGTAAATCGCGACCAAACCACTTCGTTTCCGTTGGCATCTTCCGCATTTTTTTCCAATAAATCGAGCGGCATCGAATTGGCCATGTTGAAAATAATTACGGGACTGTAATCTTGTTCGGCAATGTTGGGGGGATTTTTACGGTATTCGTTTGAATAGTTTACGTTTCCCGAAACCGTCAGTTTTTTGGCAAATGTTTGGGTAAAACCAAGGTTGATGGTTCGACGGTGATAGCCCGAATTTCGGAGAATGGTGCGGTTGTCAAGGTTAGATACCGAAAGACTAAATCCTCCATTTTCACCTCCCGAAGATAGCGTCATGGTGTTAGTCCAAGTGTATCCTTTTTGGTAAAACTGTGAGATTTGATTCCGCTGTGGCTCATACGGAACGGTAATGTTGTCGAATAAAACTTGCGTCATTCCAGGCTGAAATTTTTCTCCAAAACTCCACTGCCCCGACGTAGGAAAGGCCGCCGTTGGACGCTGGCCGTTTTCGCCCTGACCGTATTCGTACTGGTAATCGGTGTAATCCAAGGGGGTTTCGGACGTAAAATTGGAATTATATGTCAAAGAAACGCCCGAGCCCGAACCACGATTTTTGGTCGTAATCATAATGACGCCGTCTTTGGCACGAGAGCCGTACAAGGCCGAAGCCGCCGCCCCCTTCAAAACCGTCATCGACTCAATGTCGTCGGGGTTGATGCTACTCAAACCGTCACCACCGTCGGAGGTACGGTTGCTTCCTTTTTCAGAAACATCACCGCGCGCGCCGTTGTTGGTATTATCGATGGGCACGCCATTGACCACAATCAAAGGTGAATTATTGCCCCCAAACGACGATTGGCCGCGAATACGAATTTTGCTCGTACCTGCGGGCCCAGACCCCAACGATGTGATATTTACCCCCGCCATTTTACCCTGCAACGCATTCATAAAATTGGCCGTGCGGTTGACCGTCATTTCGTCTGTTCCTACCGTTGCGGTCGCATAACCTACGCTTTTTGCTTGTTTTTTTATCCCCAAGGCCGTTACAACCACCTCACCCAACGACTTACTTTCGGGAACTAGCGAAATGTTGATGGCCGTTTGAGCACCTACGATGACTTCCTTGCTTTCGTATCCGACGTAGCTAAAAACCAGCACCGCCGCGTTGTTGGGCACTTCCAATTGATAGGCTCCCTCAACGTTGGTGGTAGTGCCGCGTTGCGTACCTTTGATTAAGACACTTACGCCTGGCAAACCTACGCCCTTTTCGTCGGACACTTTTCCTTTGATGAGTTCGGCTACTATTTCCATTTTTTCTACGGCTCTCACCACCGAAACCTCCGCCGTCAAGGGCTTCTCGGTGAGTTGAGGGGCAATGATGCTTTCTTGAAATCGGGCGTCAGCTTCCGCCGTTTTTTTGTTTTTTTTCGTTTCCAAAATCACGTAAGCCCCTTCTTTTACCTTCTTGTAGTTCAGTCCCGAAACTTTCAGGACTTTTTCTAAATTCGATTCCAACGAGGCTTTGTAATCAACAAGGTCGGTAGGCACTACAAGGCCATCCACAAGCCCGCCTTCAAAAAGAATATCAACGCGATAATAGCTTTTAAGTTGGCTCAAAACTCCTTTTAATTTTTGAGTTTCAGGCGCCGTTTTTTGTTCGGGTCTTGGCGCAAGTTTATACGCTTTGGCATACACCTGCTGCGACCAACTTGGCCGCCCAAAGAGCAATAAGGCAAGTAGTAAACTACCTACCCAACTTGATTTTTGTAGGTTTGTCTTCATTATAACACAGGTTTGGGTCTATTATTTATCAGTAAGAAGTACAGTATCACCCACTTTGGTGATTTGGAGGTTAAATATTTCGGAAACAATTTCAAGCAATTCGTCGGCATTATTGGCTCGAAACGATCCCACTAGCGTCCGTTGAGCCAAGGAATCGTCGGCGATAATTACTTTTAAACCATAATTATCCGCCATAATTCGGACAAACTCTTCCAAGGTTGTATCGTCAAACACAAAGCGGTGTTCTTTCCATGCCGTGTATTTTTCAGGTTGCTCGGTAATTTCTTTTTTGAGGTGATTACTTTGGTCAAACGTCACCAATTCTCCTGGCTTCATCATTAGCTCTTTCTGCGTTTTTCCTTCTTGGTAGCGCAACTGAACTTTGCCTTTATTCAACACCACTTTGGCTTCTTTACGGCGGGCATAAACCGAAAATTCTGTCCCCAAAACAACCACCTCCACGCCTTTTTCGGTTTTTACTACAAATCGTTGGTTATCAACGGTATGCGTAACCGTAAAATTAGCTTCTCCCGTCAACCTAACTTGGCGTGTTTTTTTACCAAACCCGAATCGAGGAACTTCCAACGATGAGTTGGCATTGAGTGTTACTTGGGTACCATCGCTAAGGGTAATTGTTTGGGTTTCACCAAATTCGGTGCGATGAGTTTTATACAAAAACGTATCTTGATAGACCCATCCAGTTACTAAAACACTGATTATTGAAGCTGCAATGGCCCACCATCGCCATGAAAAATGCGTAAATTCTTTTTCTTCCGATTCGGATAAAATCGACCAATCTGGGTTTTCATCAACTTGATTGGCCAATTGATTAAAACGGTCTAAACCAGCAGCTATATCGGTGCTATACTGCGGATTTTGACACTCATATTCGACCAACCATTTGTAAAACAGTTCTTCGTTTTCAGGTTTTTTAACCCAATCATCTATCATTCGTTTTTGTAAGGCCGACGCGCGTCCCGACAAATAGTTAAATATAATTTCTTTTGTAATTTCTATGTTCATTGACGTAAGTAGTAAAAACCTCACAAACGTGATAGTTTTGGTTAAAAAACGAGGCTTAACACGACTAAAACTTCAGAAAGTAACCACTTTCCTTTAAGTAGTGCTCGAATGTACTGATTGGCTCGATGAAGTTGTACATCCACTGTTTTTACTGAAAGATTCAGCTCATCCGCAATTTCTTGGTACTTTTTCCCTTCAAATTTTCGCATCAAATAAATTTTACGCCGCTCAATGGGTAATTTATTGACGGCTTCTTCCACATCATGGTACAGTTCTTCAAACTGACTGATATGGTCGGGCTGGTATTCATCAAGCATCGGTTTTTGGGCGGCTTCGAGCAGGTCCGCCTTACGGCTCAAATCCCAACGGAGGTGGTTATACGCTTTATTACGAACGGCCCGAAATAGGTAAAACCGATAAGAGGAAGTGATGTCGCTAAACGTTTTGTTGGCATACAGCTGAAAAAAGATTTCGGAGACAAGGTCTTCGGCCGTTTCTCGCGAACCAACATACTTCACCGCGTGGGTACAAAGGGGTTGGTAATAGCGTTTGTAGAGCAAGGCCATTCCTTCCCGCGCATTGGTTTCAAAGGTTTTTCGGATAAACAATTCGTCATCAAACTCCACGACTTTTTTATCGTCGGAAGAAGATAATGGTGTGGTAATAGGAGTACCCTTGGTTTCAATATAATTATTGTTGACCTGCTTCATCGTGCTATGGTGTACTTTCTCTAAAGACAAGTTCGCACGAATACTTCCTTACACGAATTGAAAAATATTTTTATTTTTTTGAATTTTATTTAGAATAGCGGGGGCTTATTTTGTAACCATATAAGAAATATAAGAGATTATAAGGCAAACCGTAAACCCAAAACAGGAAACAGGAAACCCAACACTAAGTCAAAGGCCCAGGGTTAAAGAGTACTAAGTCGTTGTAAAGGCCCAATTTATCGGTTGCTACTTTTTTGGTTCCACTGGCAACTTCCAAAATCAAGTGGAACAACTCCCAACCCATTTCTTCAATTGTTTTTTCGCCAAAAGCAACGGGGCCCGCGTCGAAATCAATCAAATCGTGCCAACGGTTGGCGAGTTTTGAGTTAGAGCTCACTTTTATCACAGGTACCATGTTTAGCCCATAAGGAGTGCCGCGCCCCGTGATGAAGACGTGCATGTTCATTCCTGCGGCCAATTGCAGCGTGCCGCAAGCGAAATCAGAGGCAGGCGTTGCGACAAAATTTAGTCCTTTCTTGCTTACTTTTTCTCCTGGGGAAACCACATCCACAATCGGGCTTGTCCCCGACTTTGCGACCGAACCCAATGCTTTTTCGACAATGTTACTTAGTCCTCCACCTTTGTTTCCTGGGGTTGTATTGGCGCTTCGGTCGGCTTGACCTTGGTAGAGGTAATTGTCGTACCAAGCCATTTCGTCTTTGAGTTTTTGGGCAACGGTTGCATCCATTGCCCGTGGCACCAACAAATGTATGGCATCGCGGACTTCGGTTACTTCCGAGAAAAACACCGTCCCACCCGCTTTCACAATCAAATCGGCGGCAAAACCTGACACAGGGTTGCCCGTCAAGCCCGAAAAAGCGTCGCTTCCGCCGCATTGCATCCCCACCACCAAATCGGCTACTGAACATTGCGTACGTTGGCGTTGGTTGAGTTTTTGAAGGTGCGTTTCTGCCATTTCCATGATTCCATCCACCATTTCATAAAAACCCTCAAAACGTTCATCTTGGAGGTAGAGAATGGAAGATTGGTTATCATTATCGGGGAGTAACCTTTCTGGTCTAAGTTTCTCACAACCAAGGCCAATAATCATCACTTCGCCGCCAAAATTGGGATTTTGCGCAATGTTTTTGATGGTTCGAATCGGCACAATTGCCCCAGGGGCATCAATCGCAATGCCACATCCATAACTGTGATTAAACGCCACCACATCATCGACATTAGGGTACAAAGGCAGCAATTCTTTTCGTATTTTATTTTCAATAAAATTGGTGATACCTGCCACGCATTGTACACTCGTGGTGATTGCCAGTACGTTTTTTGTACCTACACTACCGTCAGCATTTCGGTAGCCCATGAAAGAAGCCTCCTTTAGCCCAACAGGGAGAGAAAGTGAACTAACTCCGCCATTGGGGGCGGGAGGCGTTACATACTTAATATCTTCCAATTTGGGAGGTTCGGGTAGGCTGATATTTCCCTCATTTACCCAACTTCCTTTTTCGATGGTTCGGGTGGCATAGCCAATCACTTGTCCATAACGTCGTACTTCATCGCCCGTTTCAAGGGTTTGAAGCGCCACTTTATGTCCCATCGGAATATTCTCGACTAAAACCGTTGTGCCTAGCACAATACTCCCTCGTTTCAACCCCGATGGAGTTGCTACGATAGCGACATTGTCGTTGGGCGAGGTTTTGATAACAAGCCCCCTAGCCCCCATTGGGGAAGTTTGAGTATCTATTATAATATTTTTCATTTTCTGATGTATATATTAAAACTCCCCCATTGGGACGGGTGGTTCGCCACTGCGACGCCGCGCGGGTGGGGGGCTGCTACACCATCGGCCACAACCAAGCCGCTATCATTGTCAAAAGTACCCCCGCCAATCCCATCAAACTTTGCATGGGAGCAATGGTTTTGAGGGCTTCTTGCTCGGTTAAATTTGAGGTTTTACACATAATCCAAAAACCTGCGTCGTTCATCCAAGGAATCAGTTTTGCCCCACTACCAATGGCTAAACACAGATAAACGGGGTGAAAACCAAGGTTAGCATTTTGAGCCATTCCTGCCAATATCCCCGAAGCTGTAATCAACGCCACCGTCGCCGAGCCTTGGGCGGTGCGCACTACTGCCGTAATTAAAAATGCCAACGGAATGAGCGCCATTTGATAATCTTTGGTCATGTCGGCAATGCGCTGACTAATACCTGTTTGCTGCAACATCCCGCCAAAAGCACCGCCAGCGGCCGTAATCAAAATAATGCCTCCACCACTCATCAAAGCCGTTTGGGTAAATGCCGTCAGTTTGTCCTTGGTTGTTTTTTTCTGGCCTGCCAATACGTAAAGTGCAAAACAAGCACCCATAAAAATCGCTATATTTTTATCTCCACAAAACATCAGTACATCCATAAATCCCTGACTAAAAGGCGATAAATTTTCATGGGGAATTTTAAATGCCTCCACCGCCGAGCGCACACAAATCGTTACCAATGGAAACACCGCAGGAAGCAGCGCCCATCCCAAAGCGGGGAGTTCTTTGTCTTCTTTGTTGGCAATAGCAGCAATGTCTTCCAAACGGGCATCGGGCGCATCACGCAAGGGAATATCGTATTTTTTATTGAGGTACAGCGCAATAAGGTAACCTACTGTAATGGTACAAAGCCCTAACAAAGTGCCGCAAACCATCATTAAACCAATGGGAACGTTTAACGCCCCAATGAGAAATAACGGCCCAGGCGAAGGAGGAACGTAAGAGTTGGCCATCACGGCACCCGCAATGACCGACAACGCCAGCAAAAGATAGTTTTTGCCTAAACGCATTCCCATCGCTTTGGCCAAAGGCATCATTAAAAAGATAACTGTATCAACAAAAACGGGAATCGTCAAAAAGAAACTGCTCAGAATAAATCCAATGGGCGCATTTTTAACGCCTGTCACTTTTAGCATAGCACGAATGATTTTTTCGGCGGCTCCGCTGTCTAGCATCGACTTTCCGATGATAGCTGCCATCGCAATCAAAATACCTATTTTAGCGCAGGTATTTCCAAATTCGGTGGCAATACGTTCACCTACGCTTTTATGCGCTTGTTTCAACGCCTCAGCGGCAGACATTCCCTTAGCCAAATAAAATTGTTCAATCGCCGCCTCAGATGTGAGCAATGCCACCACCAGCGCTGCCGACAAAAGGGCCAAAAAGGGATGCAATTTAAAACCGATAATTCCTCCGACAACAATCACAACGCCTACGAGCAAAATGAGTACAGGATCTAACATGTTATATAAGTTAAGGATAACAACACTACTAACATTTATAAAATCATACAAAGAATAATTTGTATTTTTTCACGCAATCGTTATCGGGAACGTTGTCAATGTACCCTCTTTTTTATACCCATAGTAAGTAAAAACATTTGTGGTTTCTACTTTAAAAATTCACAAAACCAACCTTTCCTCATGACTTCAATTGTTGACCTCCTTATTCAAGCAGTTGGAAAAGACGCCATTTTAACCCAAATCGAAGCCGCCGAACGCCCTGCCAGCCGTTGGTTATCGACCGACAACCTTTCGTGCAAAGCATTAGCGCGTCCCAATACCACCGACGATGTGGCTACAGTCCTGCGACTTTGTTATGAACACGGCCAAACCGTAGTGCCGCACGGAGGTTTAACAAACGTGGTCGGCGGCGTGACCACTACCCACAACGACGTTGCACTGAGTCTCGAACGAATGAATGTCATTGAGAAAATTGACCTTCAAAACAAAACAGTGACGGTACAAGCGGGCGTGATTTTACACGATTTACAAAAGGCCGTTGCGGAGGCAGGTTTATTGTTTCCGCTGGACTTAGGAGCCAAAGGAAGTTGTATGATTGGCGGTACTATCTCAACGAATGCAGGAGGCTTACAAGCCATTCGTTACGGAGTTATGCGTCAGCTTGTCTTGGGCTTGGAAGTAGTTTTGGCCGACGGTACGGTTATTTCTTCCATGAATAAAATGCTCAAAAACAACGCAGGCTACGACCTAAAACACCTCTTTATTGGTTCAGAGGGGACGTTAGGCATCGTCACCAAAGCTGTTTTAAAACTAGAAGATGCCCCCAAAAGTAAAAATACGGCGCTTATTGGCCTTTCCAGCTTCGACAAAGCAATCGCATTTCTGCAAACCGCCAAGCGTGAATTGGCCAATAAACTCACCACTTTCGAAATCATCTGGCAAGACTATTACCGTTTGATGACCTCACCTCCCTCTAGTTTTACCCCTCCTCTTCCTCAAAACTACCCTTATTACGTGTTGCTGGAAGCATTAGGCCAACATCAAGAAGCTGACGAAGTTCATTTTCAAAATTTACTAGAACAATCGCTCGAAACTGGCCTTATCGAAGACGCCACGTTGGCACAATCTCAACAAGAACTGGATTGGTTTTGGGGAATACGCGAAAAAGTGGACTTTGTGTTTCAAGTTCATCAACCTGTCTTTTTGTTTGATGTGAGTTTGCCCATCACTGACATGGAATCGTACATTCACACCGTCATCCACGACCTTAAAGCGGTGTGGCCACAAGTTCATTTTTACAGTTTTGGTCACATGGGCGATGGGAATCTTCACTTGTTTGTAAGCTGCGGAGAAAACAGCCCCGAAACTCGCCACCGCGTGGAAGAAATCGTATTTTTACCCCTTCAAAAAATTGGTGGTTCGATTACGGCCGAACACGGAATTGGGCTTGAAAAAAAACCGTGGCTTCACCTCAGCCGCACACCCGAAGAAATAGCACTTATGCGTACCCTCAAACAAGCACTAGACCCCAAAGGTATCTTGAACCCTGGAAAAGTGGTTTAATTTTACGAAGGTTGCGGAGCAACAAAACGCCTATAAGTCCTTCTATTTCATCAAGATAACAATTTAGTATTAACCTTTTCGTTTCTACTAAAACCAACCCTTTACTCCCATGAAAATCTTCTCCACTTTCTTTTTTTTCATTTTTACTTTCTTTACTCACGCGCAGCTGCCGAATGTATCTATTCATCTCCAAACACCTCAAAAGCCCAATGCGGCAGCTTACGTGATGATCTCCAATTTGATTTCGGGAGGTGACACCATCGCCAAAACATCACTCAATGCGCTAGGAAATGGCTCCCTAAACTTTCACCTCGATCAACCAACATTTGCCGAATTAACCATTGAAAAATTCCAATTCACTTGTTTTCTTTCTCCCGACGACAACCTAAAGGTAATTGTGGAAACCAATGATAAGGCGACTTCGACCCAATTTTCGGGAAAAGGAGCTGAGGCCAATAATTACTTGGAGGAATCAAGTAATGTTTTCAATAAGCACTTTAGGATTGGGGGTAAACAAATCAATGAATTTCCACCCGAGGAATTTACCCATTCGTTGAATAAGATGAAAAGTGCTTTAGATGAGTTCCATCAAAGCTTCGTTCAAAAACATCCTTTGCCCGAAAAAGTCTCTAAATTACTGAAAATCAGCAATCTAATTATCCCTTTAAGTTTTAAACACAACTATATTTCGGCCCGCTATAACACAACAGAAGGGCGAATACTCATCCCTGAATTTTTAGAAAAAGTGTACGGAGAAATTCCACTAGATGATGATTTCCTCAACGCCAAGTACTCCTACTATGGCTGGGTTTTGAAAGAATATTACTACAATCTATGTTTTGCATTGCTGGCTCAAAAAACTCCTGATGGAAAAAAAATACCCTATGCAGAGTTTCCCGAAATGCTTGAGAAAATGATTAAAAATGGTAATTACTCCAAAGCAATGACAGAGTACTTGCTAGCGGTCAATGTCAACGATGCACTCAATCAAGGATTAACTAGCGGTACGATGTCAATTTATGATTCATTTAAAAAGGAATATCCTCATTCCCTTTATCAGTTACCCCTTGACAAAAAGTACCAAAAATGGATTACTATTTCAAAGGGTGCTCCCGCCCCCAATTTTACAGGAGTTACTCCTGATGGGAGGAAGGTCTCTTTGAGCGATTTAAAGGGTAAAATTGTCTATGCAGATATTTGGGCGACTTGGTGCGGACCTTGTGTAGAAGAATTACCAAAAGCAAAGGAAATTCAACAACAGTTTTCGGAGAACAATGACGTGGTGTTTCTATACGTCTCTATTGATAGCAAGAGTACAAATTGGAAGAATTTTTTAGAAAAAGACCCCGCATTTAAAGGTACACATATCAATATTTCAGACGATGCGGAGGTTTCTAAACTTTATAAAGCATATCAAATGAGCGGTGTTCCTGCATACTTCCTCATTGACAAAGAGGGTAAAATTATTACCGCCACCGCCTCCCGCCCATCGTCTGGTAAAGTGGAAGGAGAAATTCGAGCGTTGTTAAAATAAAATAATGGTTCCGCTTCTCCGAAGCGGGCATTTATTTGCCTCATTTTTATTTCTACAAACGTTTTGGCTTCTCCGAAGCAATTTGGGTTTCGGAGAAACGAAACGTTTGAATCTACACATCTTGCCTTAGCACTTCCAAAGGAGAACGAGACAGAATGCCCCAACTGTTGGCAAGGCCAATAAAAACTGTCAATAAAGTAACCGTCAAAAACACCACGCCAACAGGCCAAAGAACTGGATTAAAGGTCATTTCAAAACTCAACGTCGCCAGTGCCCAACTGCCTGCTACTGCCAGTAAAATTCCCGTAAAGGCGGCTAATGTCCCTAAAAAAAGATATTCTAACGCCGTGATTATCAATATTTGGCGGCGACTTGCGCCTAGCGTTCTCAACAAAATACTTTCCTGAATCCGTTGGTATTTTGAAATCAGCACCGAAGCAATCAGCACAATCAGCCCAGTTAGGATACTGAATCCTGCCATAAAACGAATCACAAAACCAATTTTTGTTGAAATATCGTCTAAAACCGTCAATATCAAGCCTAAATCAACCATCGACACGTTAGGAAACTGGCGCACCATGGTTTGCTGAAACTGCGCCGACACCGTCGTATTGGGTACGTGGGTGAGTAAAACGTGAAATTGAGGGGCTTCTTCCAACACGCCTTTAGGGAAAAGTACCAGAAAATTGGTTTGTACACCTGCCCAGTCCACATCACGCAAACTTGCCACAACGGTAGTGAGCATCATTCCTTGCACATTGAACAAAAGCGTATCACCGATGTTGATGGTATTGCGTTCGGCGTAACCATCTTCCAACGAAATAGGTACAGGTTGACTCACATCTTTTACTTCACTTATCCACTTTCCTTTCACCACTTTCTCAGTCGAAATGAGCGAATCACGGAATGTTACGCGGTATTCCCGACTAAACAGCCCTCGCCAACGCTTGTTGGTTGTATCTTTCAGCGCTTCGGTAGAAGTTTGCCCGTTGAGTTGTTCCAACCGCATCGTAACAATCGAAACGTTTTGTAAAATTGGCAATTTCTGACTTTTTACCACCTCCATTACAGCCTGTTTTTGAGGCGTTTGAATATCAAAAAGTACCATATTGGGCTGATCGCCGTCAGTTGATAGCTTGATTCGGTCAAGTAACAAGTTTTGGACAAACAAAAGGGTACAAATAAACATGGTACCAAGGCCAATCGATACCATTAAAATGGCGGTTTGGTTATTGGGACGGTACAAATTAGCCAATCCCTGCCGACTCAAGTAGCTCCATGAAGAAGGAAAAAATCGGCGAACTAACCACATCAAAAGCGTAGCCATTCCAAGTAAAAGTAAAAACGCAAAAGTAACACCCGCTGTAAATGCCACCGCATCCGTCCAACGCTTCATTTGCAGCCACGTAAAGCCAAACACAAATGCCAAAATCAACGCATACACCAGCCATTTGAGTGGGTCTTTTCCCAAACCCGATTGCTCGTACGATGCCCGTAATACATTAAGAGGCGAAATTTTACGAATTGAAATCAGCGACAAAAGCGCAAACAAATTGGAAATAATTACGCCTAATAGCACCCCTTGGCCGATGGCCGTAAACGAAAGTGAAGTGGCTAGTTCGAAGGGTAAAAAATCTTTGAGAACGAGGGGTAAAAATTGCTGAATCCCTGCTCCCAGCGCTGCCCCCAATAGAGAACCCAACAGGCCAATCCCCGAAATTTGAATGAGGTAA
Organism: Runella defluvii; assembly: GCF_014195535.1. Taxonomy (GTDB): domain Bacteria; phylum Bacteroidota; class Bacteroidia; order Cytophagales; family Spirosomataceae; genus Runella; species Runella defluvii. The sequence continues at coordinate 28,300 of NZ_JACIBY010000019.1, forward strand.
ATCAAAAATGCCTGCGACGCTTTTACTCCCAAACAACGAAGAATGGCAATGGAATTGATTTTTTCACGGATATAAATGTGTATCGCACTTGCGACACCCACACACCCCAACAGCAACGCAATGAATCCCACCAAACTCAAAAATCGAGTTAAATCGCGAAACGAGCGACCTGTATCTTCTTTTTGACTTTCTACGGTTCGGAAATTATAGTTTTCGGTTTCGAGTTTAGGTTCAATTTTCTTCACTAAAGCCTCGATATTAGTTTTTGGGGCAAATTTGTAATAGTATCGATAAACAATCCGACTCCCTTTTTGCGCCAATTTAGTTTGTTCCAAAAACGCCATCGGAATATACACCGACGGTGCGACAGTAGCCGCAATACCCGTTTGACCTGGGGCTTTTTTGAGAATTCCTGCAATTTTAAAGGTCATTTCACCCACTTTGATAGAATCTCCTACTTGGGCTTGGTATTGCAACATTAAGGTTTGGTCAACCAAAGCGGCTTGTTGGGTACGAAAGTCTTTTTCGGCAGTGAGTGGCTCCGTTTCAAGGGTACCATAGTACGGAAAATTACCTTCCAAAGCCCGAATTTGCGCCAAACGTGTTCCACTGTTTTTGGGAAAATAAATCATCGAAGCAAAACTCATTTCCTTCGACTTTTGCCCTTTTAGTGAGTCCATCAGGGCCTGCATTTTATCATTGGGTGGCTGATTATCGGATAATTCCAAATCTGCACCCAATAATTCAGCTGCCTGACTGTCAATATTTTCCCGCAAATTATACCCCAAAGAATAAATGGCTACCAATGCCGCAATGCCCAAAACGATGGACGAAACAAACAGCAACAATCTCGAATAATTTCGCCGACTATCGCGCCAAGCCATTTTTAAAAGCCAACTTATGTTATTGTTCATGCTTTTTCTTATTAACCATTTACTTTTCCTCCTTTGATTCGGATAATACGCTGCGTTTTTGCGGCTAATTCCAAGTTGTGCGTCACCAGAATCAACGTCGTGCCTGCTTCTTTGTTAAGGTCAAACAGTAGTTTTTCGACCTTTTCACTTGTTTCGGCGTCGAGGTTACCCGTAGGTTCGTCGGCAAACAAAATTTGAGGTTGGTTAGAAAACGCCCTTGCCAACGACACCCGCTGTTGTTCGCCACCGCTGAGTTGGGTAGGATAGTGATGTCCCCGTTCGGCCAACCCAACTTTATCCAACAAATCCATCGCCCGACTTTTGATGTTTTTCTCTCCTCGAAGTTCGAGGGGAACCATGACATTTTCGAGGGCAGTTAGGGTCGGCAAGAGTTGAAAATTTTGAAAAATAAAGCCGACGTACCGATTTCGAACATCGGCGAGTTGGTCTTCATTGAGGTTGTTAAGGCGAATTCCGTTTAGTTCGACACTTCCCGAAGTAGCACGATCGAGCCCCGCACACAGCCCCAACAACGTGGTTTTTCCACTCCCCGACGGGCCTACGATGGAGAGGGTAGCCCCCGCCTCTACCGAAAAATTAATATCATCAAGTACCTTGAGTTCACGGTTTCCACTGCGATATACCTTCGCTACGTGTTCAAGTTGCAGTATATTTGCCATATTATTAGGTTTCACACAACGCCACTGCTTCGTACAATAGGAATACTTTCTTTGTCAGAAACTTATGCGGCGTTGCGTGGGTTTATGTTTCGATGGTTTCCTAATCAAAATACAATATGCTTAAAATAGTTTCGCGTTTATCACTTTATTTTTCTGCCTTAGTACTTCTGGCCTGCAACACGAGCGAGAAAACGAGCACTGAGCAATCAAAAACTACCGACACGGCGGCGGTTGCTGTTTCCCAAAAGGAAGTAAAAAATATCCTAATTTTTGGCAATAGCCTCACGGCTGGTTATGGACTCGAACCTGCACAAGCGTACCCTTCCGTTCTCCAAAACCGCATTGATTCTTTGAAATTACCCTATAAAATTGTGAATGCGGGTTTAAGCGGAGAAACCACTTCGGGCGGAAACAGTCGGTTGGATTGGGTGTTAAAAAACAAAGTCGATATTTTTATTTTAGAATTAGGAGGAAACGATGGTCTGCGCGGTATTGCTGTGACTGAAACGCGTAAAAACCTCCAAGCGATGATTGATAAAGTGAAGGCAAAATATCCAGAAGCAAAAATTATTTTGGCGGGAATGCAAGTACCTCCGAGCATGGGTAAAAAATATGGGGAAGAATTTAAAGTGATTTATCCCGAATTGGCCAAAAAGAACAACGTTGGATTGATTCCTTTCTTACTCGAAAAAGTAGGGGGAGAAGTTAACCTTAACCAAAAAGATGGTATTCACCCCAACGAAGCTGGGGCGAAAATCGTGGCTCAGAATGTTTGGGAAGTATTGCAGCCCATGCTTACTCAAGCTGAATAGCCGCCTCGATGGTTTCAAGGATAAAATCGCACTGGTCTTGGGTCAGAATGAGCGAAGGACGAAGGGTGATTACATTGCCTTCGATGGTTTTGAAAGCCAAACCTCGTTCCATGCAGCGGTACATGATGCGTTCGGCGGCTTCGTAGGCTCGCTCTTTGGTTTTGGGGTCTTTTACTAAGTCAATACCAATGTGAAAACCTCTCCCCGCGACATTCCCGATAATCGGGTATTTTTCTTGCATTGCTCGAAATGACGCCATTAAATACTCCCCTTTTTCGGCGGCATTATTCACTAGATTATGCTCTTCGATGTACTCGATTTCGGCCAAACCCGCTGCGGCACACAACGGATTTTTTTCGTGGGTAAAATGTCCAATCGAAAGATGTTGCAAGGTATTGTAGGCCGATTTGGTGACGATTCCCGCAAATGGCAACATTCCACCTCCCAATGATTTACCCAACACCAACACGTCGGGCGTCACAAAATGCTCGCTGGCAAACATTTTACCCGTACGCCCAAAGCCTTCGATAATTTCGTCAAAAACCAAGAAAATACCCTCACTATCGCACAGGTTACGTACTTCTTGCCAGTAATTTTTAGAAGGAACAACGGGAGTTGAAGAAATTGGTTCGGCCACGATGGCAGCAATGTCAGGCTCGTTCCGAATGAGGAGTTTGATTTGGCGTAAATATTCTTCGTCGATGGCATCTTGATCGGTCCAATTCCACGGATTTCGGTAATAATTGGGAAACTCAACGTGCAGCGCTCCTGGCACCATCGGGCCATTTCCTTTCGTAAAGTGTGCTTGTCCGCTTACACTTGCCGCCTGATACCCTGTTCCGTGGTAAGCATCCCAAAACGAAATTGTTTTCCATTTTCCCGTAATTTGTTTTGCCAACATCACGGCCATTTCGATGGCCTCAGAGCCGCCTGGACAAAAAAGAACTTTATCGAGCCCTGCGGGTGTAATTTCTGTTAGTTTTTTGGCCAACTGTATGGCTGGAATATTGGTATAACGGCGCGGCGTAAAAGCCAACGCTTCCTGCATCTGATGTTGAAGTGCTTCCACTACCTTGGGGTTATTAAAACCCGCATTGTGGACGCCATTACCGTGCATGTCTAAGTATTTTTTTCCGCTCAAATCATAAATATACGCCCCTTCCGTTCGGGACAAAACGTTCATTACGGGGGTAGAAAGCGCTTGGTGTAAAAAATATTTGGCATCTTCTTCTAGCCAAAAGTGCGTTTGTTCGTCGAGCTTTTCGTAAAACAATTGGCGTTGTTGTGAGCTGTTTATATCGCCTTGATCCTCAGAAATGGTATTTTTTGACATCTATTTAAAGGTTTGGTAAGGGTTGCATTTCCAAATATAAGCTGTTTCTTTTTGCAACATTGATTGCTTCTTTTTTATTTTACTCAGCTAAACCCGATGTTACCGCTATGCTATCTTCTACTACTCGTATATTCGACATTCTTGAGTACGCCGTTCGACCTCAAAACAAAGCCAACGTCCTAGCCTGTAAACGTAAAGGCGAATGGCTGACGTTTTCGGCCACCGATATTCTTCACCAGATTGACGAAATGAGTTTGGGGCTCATCGGCTTAGGGGTTAATGTCGGCGATCGAATTGCCATCGTTTCTGATGGTCGCCCCGAGTGGAATATTTTAGATTTTGCCATCCAACAGATAGGAGCTATTTCGGTACCCATTTATCCTACCCTCACGCTCGACGATTTTCAATTTATTTTTCATGAATCAGAGGTAAAATTTGTATTTGTAGGCGATGCAAGTCTTTTCCGAAAACTCCTTGACATTGTTGCTACTGCGCCTAGCATCGAAGAAATGTACACCTTTGATTCCGTAAAGAGTGCTAAAAATTGGCTAGACGTACAAGCCCAAGCCAACGAAGCCCACCGTAGCGAACTGAATAGACGCAAAGCTAGCATTCAACCCGACGACCTTTTGAGTATTATTTATACCTCAGGTACAACGGGCAACCCTAAAGGGGTAATGCTCAGCCACCAAAACCTCATCAGCAACGTCATTGAAGGTTGTAAATTGATTGCGTTTGGTACTGAGGCGCGTGCGTTGAGTTTTTTACCCCTCAATCACGTCTTTGAGCGCATGGTACAATACGTGTATTTGCGCTCGGGAATTTCAATTTACTACGCCGAAAACGTAGCCACCATTGCCGAAAATCTCAAAGAGGTGCGCCCAACGGTACTTTCTACGGTGCCTCGTTTGTTGGAAAAAGTGTATGATAAAATTATCGCCAAAGGCTACGAACAACCTCGCATTCAGCGAAATATATTTCTTTGGGCGCTTGATTTAGGTTTGAAGTATGCCCCAAATAACTCCATGGGATTTTTGTACAATGCTCAACTAAAATTAGCCCGTAAACTGGTTTTTAGCAAATGGCAAGAAGGGTTAGGAGGAAAATTGGAAATGATTGTAGCAGGGGCAGCCGCCACGCCGCCACGCATTGCACGAGTGTTTTGGGCCGCAGGTATTCCCGTTTGCGAAGGATATGGTCTGACTGAAACCTCGCCTGTTATTTCGTTTAATCGGCTTTTTCCTCAGCCCGAAGTTCGCATCGGAACAGTAGGACTAGTGATTGACGGGGTAGAAGTAAAATTGGCCGACGATGGAGAAATTTTGGTCAAAGGGCCCAATGTCATGAAAGGTTATTACCTAAAACCAGAACTCACAGCCGAAGTAATTGACGCGAATGGCTGGTTTCACACGGGCGACATTGGCGAATGGATAGATGGGCGTTTTTTAAAAATCACCGACCGTAAAAAAGAGATTTTCAAAACTTCCGCAGGAAAATACGTGGCACCTCAAGCCGTCGAAGCCAAACTCAAAGAATCATTTTTTGTTGAACAAGCGGTAGTAATGGGTGATGGTCAAAAATACGCCGCGGCCTTGATTGTCCCGTCGTTTGAAGCCATCAAAGAATTTTGTCGGGTCGAAAACATCACTTATACCAGCGACGAAGAAATCATCAAGAATGAGAAAGTTGTAGCCAAACTTCGCGCGGAAATTGAAAACGAAAATCGGGAATTAGCTCCATACGAACGCATCAAAAAATACCACCTATTATCAAGCCCTCTTTCGGTTGAAAATGGAGAACTAACCCCCACCCTCAAACCCAAGCGCCGTATAATTCAGGAAAAATACAAAGCGGAAATTGCGGGGTTGTTTGATTAGGCTATTTTAACAACCATATAAGAAATATAAGACCAGATAAGTAACTATAAATCAATTAAATGCCTCATATTCAATTGATTTCTCTGAAAGACACCAACCATTTCCGAAGTGATTCAATGACTTGTTTTACGTCCAGAAGCGATAATTCGGGGCGTTTTGAGGTCATGGGGATTTGAATAAAAACGGCATTTCCCTCCCCTACTTTTGGCGTCCAGACAATTTGTCCCCGCAAAACGGCCACCCTCGATTCGATATTCCCAATGCCAAGCCCTTGCTTTGCCTTGGCATAATCAAATCCTTTGCCATCGTCAAAATAATCAAAATGAATGATATCTTCATCTTGATGCGCACGAATGGTAATCTTCTTACAATCAGCGTGTTTTAGGCTGTTGTTCATTAACTCTTGGGTGATTCGGTACAAGCCCGTTTCGATTTCGGTAGGTAAACGTTCGGGCAGCCGAGAGGCATCCATTTCTACACCTACCACGCCCGATTGGCTGATTTTGCGCACCAACTCTTCAATAGCCGCTGCATAACCGTATTGTTCCAGCACCCTCGGACTTAGCTCGCGCAGCATCCGTCGAATGTCCACAATCGAGTCATTGATTATCTCCAATGTTTTACTTTTTATCTCCTGACTTTCAGGCTTTTTAGACAAATATTTTGTCATCGTGGACGCATAAAGCTTGAGTGTTGCAAGTCTTGCTCCCACCTCATCGTGCAGGTCTTGGGCTATTTGCTTACGTTCTTGTTCCTGCGCATCCAAAGCAATTCGTAGTCTTTCTTGTTCTTTTTCTTTCAAACGAACAAGTCTGTTTTTCCCTGCCACAAAAGCCACATAACCAAACAAACCTGTACAAACAAAATAGAACCACCACGTTTGCCAAAACGGAGGTTGTATCCGAATAAAAAGCTTCTTTTCATCATCACTCCACAGCCCATCACGGTTGGAGGCCATCACCCGAAAAACGTATCGACCTGGTGCGAGGTTAGCATACCGCACATAATTTTTACTACCACTGCGCACCCAATCATCGTCTTGCCCCTCCAGCCTATATTTGTATTCATTTCGGCCATTGCTGTAAAAATCAATGGCCGCAAATTCCAACGAAAAGGTATTTTGGGAATAGGGTAATGAAACGACATCGGTTTCGTTGATTTGTTTTTCCAATGGATAGGCTGCTTCATTTACACTAAAATTGTACAAATGAACACTAGGCTTAAAGGATAATTTCCGCATTCGTTCAGGATAAAAACTGTTAAAACCTTTTACCCCACCAAAAAATATCTCTCCTTCACTGGTCTCCAAAAACGCATTCCCGTTATACTCGTATCCCTGAATGCCATCAGCTACATCAAAATTTCGGAACTGGTTTGTTTGCTGATCAAAGTGCGAAATACCGTGATTTGTACTGAGCCACAAGTCTCTTTTTTTGTCGATAATTATCCCATAAATATACGAATTGGCTAGGCCATTTCGGTCGTTATAAAAGCGATAAACCCTATTTTTTGGATTTAGTTCGAGCAGCCCTTTCTCCGTACCAACCCAAAGCTTTCCACGAATTGTATCTTCACGTATCACATTGATATTGAAATACTTCATTCCATAATATACCTGCTTCCATTGGTTGTTTCGGTAACGATATCCGTACAATCCATCAAAATAAGACGACACCCAAATGGTACTATCTTTGGATTGAAACACCGAAAACACATTTCGATTTTTCAGCATGGGAGGACGTGAAAAAGTTGCCTTTTGGACATTAAAAATCCACGGGCCTTGCGGAGTTCCAAGTAAAAATAAACTGTCAGAAAGTTCAGTAATGTTTCGTGTATAGTTGTTTCGAGAAGGGTTTTTGTCAAACTGAAAAAGCGTAAATTTTTCTGCCTTTGGATCAAAATACATAATGCCACCGTACGTGCCTAACCACATCCGATTATGGCTGTCGCGAAGCAACGATTTTATAAAATTTAACGAAGGAATGGTTGGCATAGCAGCCTTCGTCAGGTATCGCTTGATGATGGTGCGGTTCTTGGGTTGATATACGTTTAAACTACCTTCGGTGCCCACCCACACGTTCCCATCGGGACTTTGGGCAAAACACCGAACCGAAAAATTATCCAAACGCCTTTCATCTGGCGAATCGGGGCTATCGGTTATTTTTCGCAAAACAGAAGCATTCGGAATTACTTTTAAAAGCCCATCTGGGTCAACGTTCGCCCAAATAATTCCTCTATTGTCAACGTAAATACGGGTAATCTCGTAATTGTCTAATTTTCGGGGTGTGACCAAGGGCAACGACAAAGGTTGCAGGGTCAATTTGGCGGGATTCAAAATCCAAAAACCATTTCGTTGGGTTCCTATCCACAATTTTTTATTGATGCCCTCAGCAATGCTATACACTGCCCCAATCGGCTGTCCTTCTGCCGATTTATCAAAGAATTGAAAAGTTGTATAGGTATTGTCAATACGAATGACGCCGTTTAACGACCCCAGCCAAACCGTATTTTTGGCGTCCACGTACAAACAAATGATATTAAGTGGAGTTCCGAGTTCGTTTTTGGGAGATTGGCTAAAATAATAATGGTATTTTTTTTCTTTGATATTATACCTCACTACCCCTTTGTCACCCACCATCCAAACATCTCCCGCAGACGTTCGCGTGGTCCAATCAATGTAGTCAAAATCCTGAGAAATAAATACCTCTGGCGCAATCACCCGATGGGTTTTGGTTTTGAAGTGATACGCCAACATCCCCTCACCTTCTCTGATATACCAAAGCTCGTCTTGATCGGCATAAAACGGAGCGGTTCGTTTTTTGATACCCGCGTGTTTTTTGTCAACAATGAGGGTAAAGTGCTCTGTCGAACGTTCATAACAATTCAACCCTTCCTCGGTACCTAGCCAAATATTGCCACGGCGATCTTCAACGATGCCCGCAATATTTACCCCATGAAGCGTATAAGGGTTGTTGGGGTCTGGTTTATATACCTTAAACGAATGTCCATCGTAACGATTCAAACCATCTTGCGTACCAAACCACATAAACCCCCGTGAGTCTTTGAGCATGTGATACGGCGAACCTTGTGATAGCCCTTTTTCTACCCCAATATGTTCCACCCGATAATCCTGCGCAAACAAGCATCGGCTTACCAACTGAATTCCTAAAAAGAAGAGGAATAATCTGTACACTTACCTGGGAGTTTAGGCCATAACTTCCTCTGTCAAAAGGCAGAGATAGGGCAAGTTACAGAAAAATATACTTAGGAGTCAAAACACAAGCGAGTATTTTCGGACGTCACTTCCAGCAGCGCATGTCGTCCGACTACCATGGCACGGTTATCAGCGACGTGCCCGACGGGAAAATCAAAGGCAACGGGATAATCAAATTCTTGCACGTAGTCACTGATAATTTCGAAGTGATTTTTACCAAAAGAAGCAGATTCGTTGTCTTTGAGGTCGGTAAATTGCCCCACGACGATGCCCGCCAGTTGGTCTAGCTTACGCGCTCGTTTCAATTGAACCATCATGCGGTCGAGGTTGTAATAGTATTCTTCTACATCTTCGATAAATAAAATTTTACCGCGTGTATCTATCTCAGAACGTGACCCTAACAAATGCGCTAAAAGGCATAAATTACCACCCACTACTGTTGCCGCTGCTTTGCCATTTCTGTTGTACGGATGAGCAGGCACATCATACGCAAGTTGCTCTCCCCAAAGCGCTTTACGCAGCGATTCAAGCGCATTTTCAGCACCTTCTTGGCCAAATAGCTTGGGCATAGTAGCATGCAAACTCTCAAAACCAAGGCGATGCAAGTGGCAGTGTACGGCCGTAATATCGCTAAAACCTACCAGCCATTTGGGCGATTTTTTAAACTTTTGAAAACGGAGGGTATCAATAATTTTTGAACTACCATAACCACCTCTCGCCGAGAAAATAGCCCTAACGCTCGGGTCATCAAGCATGTGTTGTAAGTCTTGGCGCCGCTCCTCGTCGGTTCCTGCAAACTGGTTGTAATGAGAATAGAGGGTGTGACCTTCAACTACCTCAAGCTCCCAGTCTTCTCGCAAAATTCGCAACCCCTCTTCCAAGGATGGGTACGACACTTTACTGGCCATTGCCACTACCCCTACTCGGTCTCCAGCTTGTAAAAATGATGGTCTTATCACGTAAAGTCTAGCTTCTTTAAGTTCAAAAAATCCTGTTTTAATTTTTCTATTTTTCTCGCTTAACGGCCAAATAGGTAGCGCCAATCAGGGCCATGAGCAACAAAATACCTATTACTTCAAAAGCCCAAACGTGGGTTGTCATTAGATGAATCCCAAACTGACGTAGTGTTGTACTTCTAACGGCTGGGTCAATCACATCGTCGGGGCCGTGTAGAATAAGAAAATTGGCATGAACAATCAACCAGAATAAACCGCCAAAAATGGCCAACGCCACCACAGTTCCCCAAAAATGGTTTATGTGGGTCGTCAGGACAATATTCGCCTGTTGGCTATCCGTTCGGTCGGCTCGGTGCGTCAGCATGACCCCAAAAATGAGGAGAATCAACACCCCACCTACGTAAATAAGTAACTGAGCCACTGCCAAAAAATCGGCTCCTGCCAAGACAAACAGCGCCGCAACCCCCAATAAAGTAATAAACAAACTCAAAGCGGCATACATCACATTGCGGGTAAAGAGTATCGTAAGGGCTGCTCCCACTGCAAGTGCTGAAAAGCCATAAAATGCTATTTCTTCCATTCTCCGCTATTTTTTTCCAAAGGTGTAAATCAGCCCAAAGTTACTTTTTAGAATGCCCGACTCAAACTTTCGCTCGACGTAAGGGGCAATTTCTAACGCAATTTTTACTTGGGGCACTGTTTTAAAGGGCGAAACGCGCGTTCCGATATTGAGCGAATAGCCCTCCACCACATTTTTTGTTTGATTGGCCAACACCCCAATAAAATTAAATCGTACGCCGCCGCCTGCATAAAATTGAGCGGCGCTTGTTTGTTTAAAATTAAACAAAGGCAACACCTCCGTACTAAGGCTTCCAAACAAGGTGTTGGTTTGTAGGCGAGCATCCAGCCAAAAAACCTTGGCAGGGTTTGTACTCACCGAAATCAGGCCATTCCAAGGGTAGTATCCTACCGATTGAGCTTTCACCTGAGCCATTCCCAAGAATAAGCCTAAAAAAAGCCCCGTTCGGAGAAGAGTCCGAGCGGGGTTTAATGATTGGTTCTGCGTTAAAAACATTTGAAAATGGTTTTATCTCATTTTAAGTTTACCCATTTTTTCCATTGTATTCATCTTTTTCATCATTTTGCGCATTTCGTCAAACTGTTTCAAAAGATTATTTACTTGCTGTAAAGATGTACCACTACCTGTTGCAATACGTTTCTTACGGCTATTGTCAATCATGTCTGGGTTTTCGCGTTCTTTCGGAGTCATTGACTGGATGATGGCCTCAATCGGTTTGAAAGAATCGTTGTCGATATCCATATCTTTCACGGCACTTCCCATGCCTGGAATCATTCCCAACAAATCTTTGACGTTACCCATCTTTTTGATTTGTTGTAATTGTCCCAAGAAGTCGTTGAAATCGAACTTATTTTGACGCATTTTGGCGTTCAAACGCTTCGCTTCGTCTTCGTCAAAGGCTTGTTGAGCGCGTTCTACCAACGAAAGTACGTCTCCCATTCCCAAAATACGGCTCGCCATACGATCAGGGTGGAAACTATCAAGGGCTTCCATTTTCTCGCCCGTTGAGATAAACTTAATCGGTTTATCTACAATTTGGCGAATTGAAAGCGCCGCTCCCCCACGAGCATCACCGTCTAACTTGGTAAGCACAACCCCGTCAAAGTTCAAACGTTCATTGAACGTCTTGGCCGTATTTACCGCATCTTGCCCCGTCATTGAGTCAACAACGAACAAAATTTCGGAAGGTTTTAGGGCTGCTTTGATATTTTCAACCTCACGCATCATGACCTCGTCAACGGCCAAACGACCCGCTGTATCGACAATCACAATTTTCTTGCCCGACTTTTTGGCGTGGGCAATGGCGTTTTGGGCAATTTCTACTGCATTTTTATTTTCTGGCTCGGCAAAAACTTCTACACCTATTTGCTCACCAAGCACTTTCAGCTGGTCAATCGCCGCAGGACGGTAAATATCACAGGCCGCCAACAACACCTGACGCCCTTGGCGTTTGAGTGAGCTGGCCAATTTACCCGAAAACGTTGTTTTACCCGAACCTTGAAGACCCGCAATCAAAATTACGGCAGGATCACCTTTGGTATTGATACCTTCGGCATGCCCACCCATCAATTCAGTCAACTCTTCATGGACAATTTTCACGAACATTTGCCCAGGCTCAACCGCAATCAAAATCTTCTGATCGAGGGCTTTATCTTTGATTCTGTCCGTAATTTCTTTGGCAACTTTGAAGTTAACGTCGGCGTCCACCAAGGCGCGGCGCACCTCTTTAATCGTGGCGGCTACGTTAATATCCGTAATTCTGTCTTTCCCCTTGAGGGTTCGAATGGCTTTGTTTAATTTATCCTGTAAGCTTTCAAACATAGTAAACGCAAATAAAATGAGGCCACAAATTTAGTGAAACAAGTCTGGAAACCATAATAACTTTGAATAGCAGTGTGAAAAGTAGTGTGATAATTTTAAATTTGCGCCGCAAAAAACTTAAAAATCGAAACGTCCGTCATGATTATGCAGAGAAGAACAACTACTTACTGGCGCTGGTTGAATGTGTTACTGATTGTGTTTATGACAGTAGGTACGTTGATGGCCCAAGTCAAAATTACTTTTCCCGTCGAAAGAGCCATTTTTCAGCGTAACAACGCCAACCAAGCAGTTATTTCTATTGGCGGCTACTATACACAAGCAGTTGACCGCATCGAAGCACGGCTAGTACCTGTGCTCGCAGGGCAAGGACAAGCCACTGACTGGACTACCATTCAAACAAATCCCAGTGGAGGCACTTTTTTAGGTACTTTGACAGGCCGTGGGGGTTGGTACACGCTAGAAGTAAGGGGATTTTATGGTCCAAACCAGATAGGACGTGACGCCATCAGTCGGGTAGGTGTTGGGGAAGTATTTCTGATTGCAGGCCAATCCAATGCCCAAGGCTTCTTCGATTTTGGCGCTCCCGCTGCCACTGATGACCGCGTAAATGCCGTAACTTGGGACAATCAAAACTCAGACAAAACCAACAATCCGACACTTACTTTCGCTCAGGTTACCGCCAATATGGTCATTGGACCTCGTGGACGCAGCGCTTGGTGCTGGGGTGCCTTGGGAGACTTGCTCGTCAGAAAGCTCAATGTTCCAGTGATGTTCATGAACGCCTCTTGGTTTGATACTTCCACCCAAAACTGGTTAGATGCCGCCAATGGCAAGCCCGTTGAGAGCCGAGTTCCAGGCGTATTCTTACCTCCAGGCATGCCTTATGCTAACCTCAAAGCATCGCTCCAATACTATGGTTCTATCTTAGGATTACGGGCTGTTTTATGGTTGCAAGGAGAAAACGATGCCGCCGCCCGTGTAACAAAGGCAGCTTACCAAAATTCATTACAAGGCTTAGTAAACGTTGCTCGCATTGAGCAAGGAGAAGTGTTATCTTCACTCCCTTGGGTGTTGTCGCGCACTTCTCGTTATGCCTTCAACAGCGCCTCGTTTGTATCTCAAGATGTAATTGACGCCCAAACAGCCGTCATTAATATTCCATTTAACAAATGCTACGGTGGGCCTTTCACTGATAATATTCAAGTACCACGACTTGCCAAAAATCCCGTCAATGGCGAAGACGACTACGTTCACTTCCAAGGACAAGGCTTGGTAGATGTAGCACGGGCGTGGGATAATTCTCTTCCTCCAAGCTTTTTTGCCACCGTGGTGCCCGTTATGGCACGGACAGTTTTACCCATTTCTATCAGTTGCAATACCCCTGCTGTTAGTTTTAATGCCAAAGCGCCCAATGGCTTTTCTTCTTACTTGTGGAGTACTGGCGAAACTACCCAAATCATTACGGTAAAAGGAGCAGGTACCTACCAAGTTACGATGAAAGATAACGCTGGGAATACCTACCTAACTGCTCCCATCACAGTGACCGAAAACGTTGAACCACCTGTTCCAACCATTACACCAAGTGGCGAACAAGTAATTTGTGCTGACTCGACCATCACCTTGTCGGTCAATGTATCAGCTGTTAATACCGTTACTTGGAGTAATTCATTTGAAGGCAGAACTATTTCGGTAAAAAACCCAGGCCAATACACTGCTAGAATTTCAAATATTTACGGGTGTAGTTCTGCTGTTTCGTCACCAGTAACCATTAAAACTATCAGCATAAAAGCACCGTCTATTGTTCAATCAGGCCCTTACAGTGTACAAGCGGCTGTTGATTCTACGATTTATTCGTTTGCTGACTCAAAGGTTTCGGCCATTTCTTGGGACTGGCAACAAGGTAGCCGCGCACTGCCCAACAAGCAATCTGCCATCAAGACAACATCTATTGGTGCATTCAGTGTCCGTTCTCGGGTGACGTTTGTATCATCGACGGGCGGCAGTTCACGTACGTGTGTATCTCCTTTTTCTTCAGAAATAACCGTTCGCCCCGCTGGTGAGGAAGAAGGTTTAATAATTTATCCCAATCCGAGTCGTCATGGGAAAATTGCCATTGAAACCTTCCAAGACCTGACAAATGTGCAGATAACCGTCGCCCACATTTCGGGTCAAGTGGTTTACCGTGAGAAACTTCCCGTGTTGGACGTCCGCAAAGTAGTGGATTTGTCGCACCTCCCAGATGGGGAATATATTTTCAAAATTTCGTCCACCACCCTCAACGATTCACGACGAATTATTATAGATTATTGATATTTTCGGGGCTTCTGTGGTGTACAGAAGCCTTTCTTATTAATTTTACAGCGCCGTTCAAAAACCAAAGCCCTAACATTTGGTTTACTTAACGGACATTCCTAATTTTGAGTATTAAGTTAATCTGCATTAACCAATCCCCATACGAATGAATTATTTACCTTCAGACTACCTACCTATCCTCATTCAACTAGGCTTGGCATTGGCCTTCATCGTGGTGACCATGATAGTAACGCACTCTATTGGTCCAAAGCGAAACAGTGAGCGTAAAGACGAAGCTTTTGAATGTGGTATCGAATCAAAAGGAGATGCGCGTACTCCTATTTCCATCAAGTATTTTCTAGTAGCTATTCTTTTCGTCTTGTTTGACGTGGAGGTTATTTTTATGTACCCTTGGGCGGTCAATTTCCAAAAATTAGGGTCGCTAGGATTTGTAGAAATGATTTTATTCATGGGCTTGCTTTTGGCTGGCTTCTACTACATTATCCGCAAAGGTGTTTTAGACTGGGAAAAATAACAACGATTAACCATCAATTATGGCAACTGATATAAAAATAGTAGAAGCCCCTGAAGGATTCGAAGGTTCGGGCTTCTTTGCTACCTCGTTTGATAAAGTAGTAGGTTTGGCCCGTAGCCACTCGTTGTGGCCATTGCCGTTTGCGACGTCTTGCTGCGGAATTGAGTTTATGTCCACCATGGCTTCGCGTTATGACTTGGCTCGTTTTGGTTCAGAGCGTCCTAGTTTCTCACCTCGCCAAGCTGACATGTTGCTGGTTGCAGGAACCATTGCCAAGAAAATGGCCCCTGTCTTGAAACAAGTTTACCTTCAAATGGCCGAACCTCGTTGGGTTATTGCCATTGGTGCTTGTGCTTCAAGTGGTGGTGTTTTCGATACGTACAGCGTTTTGCAGGGCATCGACCGCGTTATTCCTGTGGATGTATATGTACCTGGTTGCCCTCCTCGCCCTGAGCAAATTTTGGAAGGCATCATGCAAGTACGTGAACTTACCCACAACGAATCACTCCGCCGTCGTAATGGTGCCGAGTATCAAGCACTTTTGGCATCGTATAACATTCAGTAATCATCGATTTTATCATTGAGACTTATGCTCAACAATCAATCAGTAGCAGAAGAAATCGTCAAGAAATTTGGGGATGATGTATATGATTTTGAAGAGCCATTTGGGTTGCTCACGTTGACTACCACGCGTGAGCAGATTATTCCAATGCTCGAATACCTCAAAAATCACTCAGAATTTAAAATTGGCTTTCTAACAGATATTACTGGGGTACATTTTCCTGACACCACCCCCGCCACCGAATACTGTGTGGTATATCACTTGCACAGTTTTATTCACAATTTTCGGGTACGTATTAAAGTCTTTTTGGCAGAAGCCGATTTGCACATTCCAACGGCCTCCGAAGTATATGCAAGCGCCAATTGGATGGAACGCGAAACGTTTGACTTCTTCGGAATCATCTTCGATGGCCACCCTAATCTAATTCGTATCCTGAACATGGAAGAAATGGATTACCACCCAATGCGCCGCGAATATCCGTTGGAAGACGCTACCCGTGAAGATAAAATTGATGCTCTTTTTGGAAGATAATTTTAAGTAAAACAAGAAATGACCGAAGCTAACATTGCCAAATCAACTAGCGGTACTCTTGTCAAAGACGAACCAGTACAATACGTCAATGAACTGACTACCCTCAACCTTGGCCCTACCCACCCCGCGACACACGGTATTTTCCAAAACGTGTTGACGATGGATGGTGAAAAAATCATTGCTGGGGAACAAACAGTCGGGTATATCCACCGCGCTTTTGAAAAAATTGCCGAGCGTCGTCCGTTTTACCAAATTACGACCCTCACCGACCGCATGAACTACTGCTCTTCTCCTATCAATAACATGGGATGGCACATGACGGTTGAAAAACTCCTCGGCGTTGAGGTTCCAAAACGGGCTCAATACATTCGCGTTATTATGATGGAGCTGGCACGTATTGCCGACCACATCGTTTGTAACGGTATCTTAGGCGTTGATACAGGCGCATTTACGGGCTTTTTGTACATCTACGAGTACCGTGAAAAAATCTATGAAATTTACGAAGAAATGTGTGGTGCGCGTTTGACAACCAACATGGGTCGCGTAGGTGGAATGGAACGCGATTTGTCGAAAGAAGCGATTCGCAAAATCAATGAGTTTTTGACGACATTCCCCCCTATTTTCAGAGAATTCGAACGGTTATTTAACCGCAACCGTATTTTTATGGATCGTACCGTTGGGGTTGGCGCTATCTCTGCCGAGCGTGCCATGAGTTACGGCTTTACGGGGCCAAACCTTCGTGCTGCTGGGGTGGACTACGACGTTCGGGTGATGAACCCTTATTCTTCGTACGAAGATTTTGAATTTGACATTCCAGTTGGACAACATGGCGATACTTACGACCGATTCATGGTTCGTGACGAGGAAATTTGGCAAAGCCTTCGCATCATTGAGCAAGCGTTGAAAAATCTTCCAGAAGGCCCTTATTTTGCCGATGCCCCCGAATACTATCTGCCTCCAAAGCAAGAAGTATATCGTAGCATGGAAGCACTCATCTATCACTTCAAAATTGTGATGGGTGAAATCGACGCTCCTGTTGGCGAGGTGTATCATGCTGTTGAAGGCGGAAACGGAGAACTTGGATTCTACTTAATCAGCGATGGTGGACGTACGCCTTACCGTTTGCACTTCCGTCGTCCGTGTTTTATTTATTATCAGGCTTATCCTGAAATGTGCGTTGGTAGCACCATCTCAGATGCTATCGTGACCATGAGTAGTCTTAACGTAATTGCAGGTGAGTTGGATGCTTAATCGACTTTGAAAATGACTGAAACTACACATACTGTTGCTTTTACTACCGAGCGTCTAGCCAAAGCCAAAGAAATCATAGCTCGCTATCCAGAAGGTAAACAAAAATCTGCCCTTTTGCCTTTGCTTCACCTTGCCCAAGAACAATATGGCTGGGTAAGTCCTGAGGTGATGGATTATGTGGCTGGATTGCTCACTATTTTGCCCATTGAAGTATATGAGGTGGCATCGTTTTATACCATGTTTCACCTTGACCCCGTTGGCAAACACGTCATTGAGTATTGCCGTACGGGTCCTTGCTGCCTCATGGGTGGTGAAGATGTTTATGGATACCTCAAGACAAAATTGGGAATTGATACGGGCGAAACCACTGCCGATGGCAAATTTACCATCAAAGAAGTGGAGTGCTTGGCTGCCTGCGGATGGGGACCCGTCTTTCAGGTTCGTGAAAAGTACTACATGAACCTGACCAATGACAAGATTGACGAAATCATTGACGAATTAAGCAAAGACTAAAAGATATTTCATCGATATACTATGCCAGTAAAAATTCTTACCGAACACATAAATGTTCCCGGTATCGACACCTTCGAAGTCTATCGTAAGATGGGCGGTTATACTGCGGTAGAAAAGGCATTGAAAAAAATGACTCCTGACGAAATCGTGGAGGAAGTCAAAAAATCAGGTGTCAGAGGACGCGGTGGAGCAGGTTTCCCGATGGGAATGAAGTGGAGCTTTTTGGCCAAACCAGAAGGAGTTCCTCGCTACTTGGTCTGCAACGCCGATGAGTCAGAACCTGGTACTTTCAAAGACCACTACTTAATGAAAAACAACCCTCACTTGTTGATTGAGGGGATGATTGTTTCAAGTTTTGCGCTTGGTGCCAACAAATCATTCATTTATGTACGTGGTGAATTGATGTATGTCATTCACATCCTTGAAAGAGCCATTGAAGAAGCAAAAGCTGCGGGCTTTTTAGGAAAAAATATTTTGGGAACTGGCTATGACCTTGAATTGGTCGTTCAACCAGGCGGTGGTGCTTACATCTGCGGAGAAGAAACGGCCCTTCTTGAATCATTGGAAGGAAAACGTGGAAACCCACGCAACAAGCCACCATTCCCTGCCGTCAAGGGGCTTTACCAATGTCCTACGGTGGTTAATAACGTGGAGTCTATCTCAAATACACCTTGGATTGTCAACAACGGTGGTGAAGCTTATGCGGCACTTGGGGTAGGTCGTAGCACAGGAACGAAGCTTATTTCGGTTTCTGGCCACGTCAACAAACCTGGCGTTTATGAAATTCCATTAGGTATTACGGTTGAAGACTTTATTTATGCTGACGAATGGTGTGGCGGGATTCGCCCTGGGCACCACCTCAAAGCGGTGGTAGCAGGAGGTTCTTCTGTACCTATTTTGCCAGCCAACCTTATCCTAACATTGGCCAATGGTGACAAACGTTTGATGACGTATGAATCATTGTCTGACGGAGGTTTTGCCACAGGTACCATGCTTGGATCGGGCGGATTTATCGTCATGGATGAAACCACTTGTATCGTTCGCAATACGTTGACCTTTGCCCGTTTCTACCACCACGAGTCGTGCGGACAATGTTCACCTTGTCGCGAAGGAACTGGCTGGATGGATAAAGTGCTCGACCGCATCGAACACGGTAAAGGAAACATGCGTGACATTGACTTGTTGGTGGACGTTGCCAAAAAAATTGAAGGAAATACCATCTGTCCATTGGGAGATGCAGCAGCTTGGCCAATAGCGGCGGCCATTCGTCACTTCCGTCATGAATTTGAATGGCACGTGACCCATCCGCTCGAAGCAACAAAACCCGGTGCAGTGTACCGTGGTGAAATGGAATTAGTTTAAGAGATTGAAGTTTGATTTTGAACTACGAATAATACATGGAAACTACTGCACCGCAGTTATTCAAAATAACGTTTGACGGTATCGAAATCGAAGTGCCGCCTGGAACGACCATCATGCAAGCGGCCCGTAAAATCGCCGAAGCCGATCCTACAAAAATGCACCTTGCACCTCCAGCTATGTGCTACTATGAGCCATTGAAGGGTTCGGGTGGAAAATGCCGTGCTTGCTTGGTAAAAGTATCCGCAGGGTCAGCCAAAGACCCGCGCCCTATGCCTAAGTTGGTACCTTCGTGTATTACTACGGTGCAAGATGGTATGATTGTTGAAAACACCACCAACGAAGCCGTGGTAGAAACCCGCAAGGGAATCGTGGAGTTTTTGCTCCTCAACCACCCGCTCGATTGCCCAGTGTGCGACCAAGCAGGCGAATGCCACCTTCAAGACTTTGCGTTTGAGCATGGTCGTGTTCAAACGCGCTACGAAGAAGACCGTCGTACGTTTGAAAAGCAAGACATTGGCCCGTATGTTCAATTACACATGACGCGTTGTATTTTGTGCTACCGTTGTGTGTTTACTGCTGACCAAATCACCAACAAACGTGTACATGGGGTGATGAACCGTGGCGACCATGCCGAAATTAGTACGTACATCGAAAAAGCCATTGATAATGATTTCTCAGGAAACGTTATTGATGTTTGCCCAGTAGGTGCATTGACGGATAAGACCTACCGTTTCAAAAACCGTGTTTGGTTCACAAAGCCTGTAGATGCACATTGTGATTGTGAAAAATGCAGTGGTAAAGTGACGTTGTGGTACCGTGGAGATGAAGTAATCCGCGTAACTGCGCGCAAAAACGAATGGGGCGAAGTCAAAGAATTTATCTGTAATACCTGCCGTTTTGAACGTAAAAAAACCAGTGACTGGACCATCGAAGGCCCCATGAAAGTGGCACGTTACTCGGTGATTATGGCCAATAAATACCGCGCTGACTTGAAAAAACCAGAGTTTGGTTTGAAAGTAGCGGCCTCGCAATACAAGCAAATTGACGACTCTCGCCCGTTTGTCACTGACAACAGCACCATTCGGGAACTGAGTAAAGAAAATAACGCGAAAGCCAATCAACGTTCATTGGCCGAGAACAACTAAAAAACAGTCACTTCGATTATGGCTTTTTCAATAGACGCAGCTTTTATCATCAAGGCAATTATAATATTACTCATTTTTGCCATTACCCTGTTGATAGCAACTTACTCCACTTATGCAGAACGCAAGGTGGCAGCCTTTATTCAAGACCGTATTGGCCCTAACCGTGCAGGTCCGTTTGGGTTATTGCAACCCATCGCCGATGCCGTCAAAATGTTCTTTAAAGAGGACTTCATTCCATCACATGCCAGCAAATGGCTGTTTATTTTGGGCCCGTGTCTTTCCATGCTTACCGCCTTAATGACCAGCGCGGTTATTCCGTTTGGCGACAGCATCAAGTACGAAGCCGCCCCTGGTAAAGTTTGGGATGTGGCCGTACAAGCCATCGACGTTAACATTGGAATCCTATACGTGTTTGGAGTTGTTTCGCTTGGTGTGTATGGAATCATGGTGGGAGGTTGGGCTTCCAACAACAAATTCTCGCTTTTAGGCGCCATTCGTGCGGCTTCGCAGAACATCAGTTACGAAATCTCAATGGGTTTGGCTATTGTTGCCATTTTGATGATGACAGGGTCACTTTCTATCCGTCATATCGTGGAGCAACAGCACGGCGGCAACTGGAATATATTCTATCAACCGTTGGGTTTTGTTATTTTCATTACCTGTGCGTTTGCCGAGTGTAACCGTACTCCTTTTGACCTTCCTGAGTGTGAAACAGAGCTCATTGGTGGGTATCATACGGAGTATAGCTCAATGAAACTTGGTTTCTATCTCTTTGCTGAATACATCAACATGTTTGTTTCATCCGCAATGATTGCCAGTCTTTACTTTGGTGGGTACAACTACCCGGGCATGGATTGGGTACAAGCCAAATTGATTGCTGCAACGGGAGAAATTACGGGTCACAACCTTGCTACGTTGGTAGGTACGTTGGCTTTCTTTGGTAAGTCATTGTTCTTTGTATTCTTCTACATGTGGGTACGTTGGACATTGCCTCGTTTCCGTTACGACCAATTAATGAACCTCGGCTGGAAAGGACTTATTCCATTGGCCATTGTCAATGTTATCTTGACGGGGGGCGCCATTTTGTACTTGAAACCCTTAGTAGTTTCACTTTTGAAATAGCTTACAAGTGTTACAGCTTACTAATTATCGCCCTGTAAACTGTAAACTAGGAACTGTAAACCTTTGAGTTATGCAACTTACGAATCGTTCAAAACAAGTTAGTAATAAAGAAATGACCTTTGCAGAGAAGATTTATCTTCCTGCCATCGTCACAGGTCTAGGGATTACGATTAAGCACTTTTTTCAGAAAAAAGTGACCATCAGTTATCCTGAAGTTAAAAAGAACCTAGGCCCCGTATTTCGCGGGCGCCACGTCCTCAAACGCGACGACCAAGGCCGCGAACGCTGTACTGCCTGCGGTTTGTGTGCCGTAGCTTGTCCTGCTGAGGCGATTTCAATGGTGGCTTCAGAACGCCAAAAAGGAGAAGAAAATCTTTATCGGGAAGAGAAATACGCTGCCGTGTATGAAATCAACATGCTACGTTGTATTTTCTGCGGGCTGTGTGAGGAAGCTTGTCCAAAACAAGCCATTTACCTTCGTCACGATGAGTTTGTGCCCGTATTTACTGAACGTGATCAAGTAATTTGGGGTAAAGACAAGTTGGCCGAAAATATGAACAACCGCTATTTACGCACCGCTTGGACCAGAGAAGAAGCGCACGAACAAGATTTGAAAGGTATCGTAGCACAACCAAGAACACAACTGTAAACTACCTTAAAGATGGACTTTTCAACTTTTATTAATAACCTTACCCCCGCCGCTATTTTTTTCTACGTACTTTCGTTTTTGACGATTTTGTGCGGGCTAATGGTCGTTTTAGCAAGAAACCCGATTCACAGCGTACTTTTTTTGATTGGCACTTTCTTTTGTTTATCAGGACATTATGTGCTTCTAAACGCCCAATTCCTAGCCGCTGTTAATATCATCGTTTATGCAGGTGCTATCATGGTACTTTTCTTATTTGTCATTATGTTCTTGAACTTGCGTCAAGAAGACGAAGAATCGAAAACCAATTTAGTCAAAATCGCGGCAACCATTGTGGGTGGAACCCTCGGGGTTATCATGGTCGGTGTGTTGCGTAAATCACAATTTGGCTCTTACAATCCTTACGAATTTGATTCACAAGTGGGGATGGTCGAAAGTCTCGGAAATGTACTTTACAACGATTATTTACTTCCTTTTGAATTAGCGTCGGTATTGTTCCTTATTGCCATGGTAGGTGCCGTGATGTTGGGACGCCGCGAAGCTGGTGATAGACATTTTTAATCGACAGGCGAATGAATGCAAACCTCAGTAAATTAGTTGAGATTGCACAAAAGCCAACGCGACGAATCATAGGGCTCATGTCTGGGACATCCATGGATGGTTTAGACATAGCCCTATGTCGTTTTAGTGGGCATGGTGCAAAGACAACGCTTACCCTCGAAAAATTCGATACTATTGCTTTTGGTGATGACATCAAAGATGAAATTCGTCGGGTTTTTGCCAAAAAAGAAATTGATTTCCAACACCTTTGTCTCCTCAACCCGTGGGTGGGAAATTTGCATGGAAAACTCGTGCTGGATTGTTTGAAGAAATGGCAAATTGACCCGCAAGACATTGATGTTGTCGCGAGTCACGGGCAAACGGTTTTTCATGCTCCCAAAATTTTGCATCGGCTAGATAAATACCCCAACGCTACCCTTCAAATTGGCGATGGCGACCATATCGCCGTAACGACGGGCATTATTACCCTGAGTGATTTTCGGCAAAAACACTGCGCGGCGGGTGGTGAAGGTGCGCCTCTTGCTGTCTATGGCGACTATTTTATTTTTTCCAAAAAAGATGAAAACCGCATCATGCTAAACATGGGCGGAATAGCCAATTTTACGTATCTGCCAGGGTCGCTCAATGCCCAAGAGGTGTTCGTCACCGATACTGGGCCAGGCAACACCCTCATCGACGCTTTTATGCGTAAGTTTTTTAACTTGCCCTACGACCAAGATGGAAAAGTTGCTCTAAGTGGCCATGTCAATCAATCTTTGTTGGTCGCATTGAAAAAAGATGCCTTTTTTAAAGGGCCCTTTCCCAAGACAACGGGCCCCGAATTATTCAGTTTGGAGTACGTGCGAATTGCCCAGCAACGCAGCAATACCACCTCCTTATCTCCCGAAGATTTGGTCGCTACCCTTACTCAGTTTTCGGCAGAAACCATCGCCGAGGCCATTTTAAAAGTGTGCCAAAAAGACCAAGAATATCATTTGTATTTGAGCGGGGGGGGAATGCACAACCCTGCCCTCATTAAGGCACTTCGCAAATTACTGCCCGACTTTCCGATGGATGCCACCGATTCCTTAGGGATATCAGGGGATGCCAAAGAAGCGGTTTTGTTTGCCATTTTAGCCAACGAAACGCTTTGTGGAAATAACCTTGACTTTGGCACAAGAGAGGGAGTCCCCAGTGTTTCAATGGGAAAAATTTCATTCCCTAATTAAGCCTTGGCATTTTGTGGGTGTACAAATAAATGCAGGATTTAGTAACATTCCCTTCCCTTTAAAACACAGAGAGGACAATTAGAATAAACACATAGTAAACAAAGAAATCGGTCAGACGCATCGACCTTTAGATTTGTGTACTATGTGTTTAATTTTGCTAATCACCTAAAAGTCTCGTAAACCCTCCTTTGTTTAAGTCTTGAACTTTGACAAAGACCAAGGCTTAAATTAAGTACGTTGTTTATTAAGTTTCTTTATAATTTACCCGCAGATTTACGCTGATTCTAAAACCGCAGATAACCGCAGATTTTGGGTGATTAATTCGGCTAATGAGCTTATCTGCGCCAATCCGCGTTGAATTTTAATCTGCGTTTATCTGCGGGATAAAAAATATCATATTACTTTTCAAACAAGGCATTAAGTAGCAGAGCAAAAGTTTTAGGATATTTGCTTTAATGTAATTCGTTGATTTTGAACGGATAACGGTTAACCGCACGGGCGGCCCCGTTGTGCTTTAGCACTTAAATCATTCTTTTCAACTGAAATTTGGCAAAATGAATGACTCCTTTGCGGCGAACTAGCATCGCAATTTCTTTGCCCTCCCCTTTTTGAAGAAGTTTGTATATTTCACTGATAATCAAATCATCGGCTGATTTGTTATTAATAAACAGAAGTTCGTCGCCTTCCTGCAAGCCCGCGTCCCAAGCAGGCGAATCTTCAACCACTTTATCAATAATATAATCCTTAAAATCTTGGCCTTTGGCGCGAAACTCAATCCCACTCATATCGTGTTCAAAGGTTTCTTTCAAACGACGTTTGACGGGTTTGAGGACAATATACCGATCAGCATAATTGAACGTCACTTTAAAACGTCTTAAAAGTTCACAGCCAATATTTCCTTGACGTTCGTTTCGACTAGCAAATTTCATCCCAAACGATAAACTATCAGGAAACGACGCCAAGACATTGTCTAGTTCGTATTTGCCAAAACGGACTTTATCGATTCGGCCAAGATTGCCGTTAATCACGCCGTTTAACCCCCTCCCAAGCTGCGCCCGAAGTACTTTTTCTGGAAGTCTAACTTGGTTATCAGCGTGTTTGTCAATCAACAACGCATGGCCAGCGCCCGTATCAATCACCACCCGAATGGGAAGCTCTTGGCCATTGTCCACCAGCGCAATCACGTCGGCATAGGGCTTGGTATCTTCCACCACTATCGGGTAGCGATCACCGTGGCGACTGCGGTATTTATAACTTTCAGGTTTGTTCAGCAACAATTCCTTGTTCACAAAATCAATTGTGACTACAAAGTTATTAAACACTTCGTAGCCAAAAATTCCATCAATCGGAATCCCTACGTATTCCGACAGCCGAAGCACATCTTGTTCAAGAACAACGATATTTTGGTACGTTGCTTTCATTTTCCCCATTTCGAGGGTATTACCGATGGCCACCGAAGCCGTCAACGACTCCCCTTCTCCAGCCCCAGTTAGAACCACTTTTCGGGTAAATTTCAGTTTTTCTCTTTTTAGTGAATTAGGATTCGTAATAATCACTGAGCTCACGCCCGTATCGAGAATAAAGTGAAGGGTATCTGAACCGTTGATGTGAACTGGTACAACGATTAGATTAGCGTGCATTTCAAAAGGGATGCGGGTAAACTTCATATTACCCTGCAAGAAGAAGCCAAATTTGTCTTCTTTTTTTTGGCCTCGCTGGGCCAAAAGTGAAAGTGGCAAACAACAGGCTATTGCGAAAGATAAAAACCACCGTCTCATTGTCGTGCCGAAAAAAGGTAGGCTGTTAGTAAAGTTATGCTATTTTCTTAGAAAAACAAAAAATATACTACAAAAAGTGCCGTTTTGAATCAATTTATTCTTCTTAACTTCGCATCGAGTTTAATTGTTTTAGAAGGTTTGAGGCGGATTCTTTGGCAATTTCGACTAAGCTCGATGTAATATTGCTAAATACACCCAAAAATCGAAATAAAATTACTCCCAAAAACTTTTAAAAATCACCCATCCAATGAGAAAAAAAATTGTAGCTGGTAACTGGAAAATGAACAAATCGCTTGAAGAAGCGTTGAGCCTTACGTCGGAAGTAGTAAATATGGTACGGGACGAGGTTCGTGGCGACGTTGAAGTCGTTTTGTGTACACCTTACATTTACTTGCCAGTTTTGCAGAAATATGTACAAGAAGTAGATCGCATTTCCCTCGGAGCCCAAAACTGCCACCACAAGGCATCTGGCGCTTTCACAGGCGAAATTTCAGCTTCAATGCTTTCAGCGATTGAGGTTCCATACGTCATTATCGGCCACAGCGAACGTCGTCAGTACTTTGGAGAAACGGATGCGTTAATAGCACAAAAAGTAAAAATTGCGTTGGAAAACGGCTTGAAGCCCATCTTCTGCTGCGGCGAATTGTTGGAACAGCGTCAGAACGAGGATTTTATTGCCATCGTAAAAGACCAAATCACAGCAGCGTTGTTTGATTTGTCAGCTGAAGATTTTGGAAAAGTTGTCATCGCGTACGAACCTGTATGGGCCATTGGTACGGGCTTGACAGCCTCTTCTGCCCAAGCACAGGAAATGCACGCCGCACTGCGCGCGCACGTTGCTGAGAAATTTGGTGCTCAAGTAGCAGACGACACCACCATTTTGTACGGTGGCAGCTGCAACGAAAAAAATGCGGATGAACTTTTTGCTTGTCCCGACGTTGACGGTGGTTTGATTGGTGGTGCTTCTCTTAAATCAAGAGAGTTCACAAACATCATCAAATCGCGCATGTAATTCGTTTCGATAACATTCAAAACGCAACGGAGAAACCGAGATGCAACCTGTAGCTCCGTTTCTCCGTCTTTTTTTACAGGTATGAAAAAATTAACTCTTTACGCCATAGGGCTATTGGCTTTTGTAAGCTGTCAGCGCCCCGCAAGTCGTTCGATTTCAGGAGCTAGTATTGTCAAAGAAGGCTTTATTGACTGCTTTCAAGCGGGACTACAAGCCTCAGGCCGTGAGCTTTGGTGCGAAGCTTCTGCTGTTTTGTACGATGGCCAAAACCTCACTCTTGCTAACGACAAAGACATGCCAAACAACGACGCTGCGGTGTTTTATTGGGCTTATTCTGAAACCGATATGTTTGCCAATAAACCAACCTATTTGACCCAAAACTTACTCAAAACTAGCCAGAAATACGAAGATTTTGCCCTTGCTCCGAATCGTTCTTTGGCCTTTTTAAGCACAGGTTTTGATCGTGTCAAAGAAGGAAGCAACGAATGGGATGGCTATAATGCGCTTCTCTATTGGAAAGTTGGTGCCGACCCAAAAAACATTCAGCCCAAAGCTGCGCACTTGGTGGCGGGCGAAAAATTCTCCATGAGCCTTCGTAGTGCGTTGTCCAAAGCCCTCCGCTCCACCGATTTTCCTGACGGAATGCCTTATTTTAAAGTGGAAGGATTCGCAGCTACGCACGATAAGTTATATTTTGGAATCCGTGAAGAAGGAAAAAAATACGATGATTTTAAGTACAAAGCCAAAGTACTTACTGTCTCCTATCGCTTCGCCAATGATTCTTTGATGATTTCCACTAATTTTGAAACATTGGCTGACATCGATATTGCAAGTTTAGAACCCAGTTTACCAAAGCCATTGGCGCTTTCGTGCATCGAATACGACGCCAAACGCCAGCTATTTTGGGTACTTACCTCGATGGAAAGTGAAACACAGGGAAATAGTGCCTATCTATGGTGGGCAACCGAAGCCGACCTGAAGGCCAATAAACTCACCTTGGTCAAAGACCGTTCGACAGGTCAGCCGTTGAAGTTTACCCACAAAGCAGAAGACCTCACGCCTGTTGGGTCAAATACGTTGTTTGTCATTCACGACGATGACCGCAATCGCAGCAAAATTGGCGACCAAACCCGCCAACCTCATCAAGCAGCCTATTCAATTGTGGCGTTTTAAGGGAGTTTGAGCAGTCGAAAAATCACAAATTTTAAAACGGGTCCATGCTCCAACACTGGTCTAAATCCAAGTATCGTCAACTACGGAAGTTCTACCATTTTCTTCACCGTAAACGATTCTTTTCACTTTCAGTATCACTTGCCGACATCGTTACGATTCTGGTTGAAAAAATCCTTTTGTACAACATCGACCAACGCGCTACGGCTGTTGCTTATAATTTTACGTTGGCGGTTTTTCCCGCCACGCTTTTTCTATTTACCCTCATTCCGTACATACCCATTGAAAACATGGAGGTACAAATCATGGGATTTATGCGCGATGCCATGCCAGAGCCCCTCTATGAATTTGCCGCCACGACGATTTATGACATCATCAGCCGAAAACAAGGAGGCATTTTGTCGTTTGGTTTTATTTTAGCGCTTATTACCGCCACCAATGGCATGGGCGCCCTCATGACCGCCTTTAACACCGCCGACCAAGCCTCTGAAAATCGAGGCTATTTTAAAACCAAAGGCATTGCAATCATGCTGACGATTATGCTGTCTTTTGTGCTTTTTTTGGCAGTTTTGATCATTATTGTCGGTGGCTTTTTGGTCGATTGGCTTCACGACACCATTTTTCTCCGCGACAGCTTTACCGTTTTTTTATTAGATGTGGTGCGTTATGGCGTCATGTTTGCAACTTTTACGTTGGCAGTAGCCATTATTTATCGTTTTGCCCCCAAAATCAACCACGGCTGGCGATTTTTCAACCTTGGCGCAATCATCTCCTCTTTCTTGCTCATAGCATCCACCTACGGGTTTTCGTTTTATTTATCCCATTTTGGTAGTTACAATAAGCTCTATGGCTCCATCGGAACCATCATTGCGCTAATGATTTGGTTTTACCTCGTTGCTTTGCTATTGATTTTTGGTTTTGAATTAAATTTGAGCATTTGGCGGGCCAAATACGAAACATCTACGCCTCCGTCGAAGCTTACGAAGGGTACAAAAAAATAAATGCCGTACGCAGCGCGTGTCGGCATTTATGCACTACCCTAACCCATAAATATTGAAAGATGTTTTTCTACATCTTGATAAATACATAGAGAAAATCATGCCAAAGTTTTTCTTTATGTTGAATAAAATTTCTTCACTTTTAGCTCAAAAGCATTCAATCCCCTGTTTTTCAGAACACTTATCCTGCTTACTATTTTTTAAAAAAAAATTATTAGGCATTTTTCGCGGCGTTTTTTATGTCGAATAGATACACATACCGTTACCGTTTACTAAGAAGTAAGTATATCCTGAATAGAATTTGTAAATTTTAGATTACTTTTACTAATCAAATAAATGCCCTTTTACGCAAAGAAATAGTCTCAACGCCTCCTTATGAATCCAGAAGTGTCTGTCATCTGTACTTGCTACAACCATGCGCCGTTTATTTACGAGTGCCTGCAATCGGTTGCCAATCAAACGTATGACAATATTCAATTGATTGTAATTGATAATGCCAGTACGGATAACTCAAGACGGGTAATTTTACAATTTATTGATCAGTACCCCAACACCATTTTTATCCGCAATGTCGACAATATTGGGCTGTGCAAAGCCTTTAATCAAGGACTGGGTGAAGCCAAAGGGAAGTACGTCATCGACTTGGCCGCTGATGACGTCATGCCTCCTCAACGCATCGCACAGCAGGTCAAAGCGTTTGAGGGACTTCCCAAAGACTATGCCGTTGTTTTTTCAAATGCTTCATACATAGACACTTCAGGAAAACTTATTGGCTACCATTATGCCTTAGGTAACGATGGAAAAGCTCAAGGAGTAGTTCCAACGGGAAATGTTTACAAAGAAATATTGCGGCGCTATTTTATCTGTACTCCTTCTATCATGATGCGAAAATCCGTATTGATGAAACTCGGTGGGTACGACGAAACGCTGAGTTACGAAGATTTTGATTTTTTTGTTCGCTCAGCCCACGATTATAAATACCATTACATTGATGAAGTGTTAATGAGCAAGCGCGTTCTCGATGGGTCGATGGCTTCGCAGTTTTATCTGGTTGGAAACGACATGTTGAAATCCAGTTGGGCAGTTTGCAACAAAGCCTACGACCTCAGCCGTTCTCAAGAAGAATATGACTTATTAGCCGAAAGGATACGCCAATTCATCAAAAAGTGCTTCGTAGCAGAAGATGCCCAGCAAGCCACCGAATTTCGTAAGCTTCTCAATTACATCGAAGACCCTGGCTGGGAAACCGAATTGCTCGTTTTTTTATGCCGCCTCCACCTCCCAGTCAATTGGCTTTATCAATTTTACGCCAAGTGGCAAAGCAACCGAAAACGATCATTGATGCAGCAAGGTGTTCCGTTTGTACAGCTCGACTCTTAAAGTTCGTTGAATGACTTTCGTTATTTGTGTTCTCCAAATAAAATGATACGTTTGTAAAACAAAGCTTTTTCATTTGTTTCGGAAACCAACTGAGTTGTCGAATGCCTGCAGAGTTCCTTAAAATACACCCCCAGAATCCCGAACCACGCAAAATTCAGCAGGTGATCCGCTGTCTTCAAGATGGTGGTTTGGTGATTTATCCTACCGATACGGTCTATGCCTTAGGTTGCGATATTCACAATGCCCGCGCCGTCGAGCGCATTGCACGCATCAAAGGCATCAAGCCCCAAAAAAATGATTTTTCTTTCATTTGCCACGACCTAAGCCACATTGCGGATTATGCCAAAGTGAGCAATTCGGCTTTTAAAGTCATGAAACGTATTCTGCCAGGGCCATTTACCTTTATCCTCTTGGCTGGTAGTCGCGTTCCAAA
Source organism: Runella defluvii (assembly GCF_014195535.1). Lineage (GTDB taxonomy): Bacteria > Bacteroidota > Bacteroidia > Cytophagales > Spirosomataceae > Runella > Runella defluvii. The sequence goes on from NZ_JACIBY010000019.1 coordinate 58,986, forward strand.
AGTATTGGCAAACCGCAAAACAGTGGGGATTCGGATACCCAACCACCCCATTCCGCTTCAAATTGTCCACGAATTGGGCAATCCCATCATCACTACGTCTATCAAAGACGACGATGAGTTTATGGAGTACCCTACCGACCCCGAAATCATGTTCGAGCGTTTTCAACACCAAGTGGATATTGTAATCGACGGCGGCTTTGGAGGGCTTATCGCTTCAACCATTATTGACGCCACCACCGACGATTTTGAGGTCATTCGCGAAGGAGCGGGAGAATTTATTTATTAGCATGAAAGTCATCAAAAACCTGTATTTTTCTCCGCTTTTCTGGGCACTACTGATTGTTTTGGTAGCGGCTTTTTTGGTCTCTTACCTTTTCATCGGGCTATTTGGTTTGGTAAAATTGGCGGCAGCGGTAGCTTTGGTGGTGACCCTTGTGGATGCTTTGCTGCTGTTTCGGGCCGAAAAAGGTATTTTTGCCCGTCGAGATGTTGCAGATCGGCTTTCCAATGGCGACCCCAACCCCATCACTCTTCACCTTGAGAATCGTTATTCGTTCCGTACAAATCTTGACATCATCGACGAAATTCCTTTCCAATTTCAACGACGTGATGTGTTGTTTCAAACGAGTTTGGCGCCCAACGAAACCCAGCAACTTCGGTATGAACTCCGTCCCACCAAACGCGGTGAATATAGTTTCGGGGCCGTCAATGTTTTTGTTAAAAGTCCGCTTGGTTTGATAAAACGGCGTTACCAATTCTCGCAAGATAAAATGGTGGCTGTGTATCCTTCTTATTTACAAATGCGGCAATACGAACTTTTGGCCATTTCCAACCGACTCACCGACATTGGCATCAAACGTCAGCGACGGCTGGGGCATAGTATGGAGTTTGAACAAATTCGACCCTACGTACAGGGAGATGATATCCGTACCGTCAACTGGAAAGCCACCGCCCGTCGCAACGAGCTGATGGTAAACGCCTTCCAAGACGAACGCTCGCAAGCAGTGTATTGCTTGATTGATAAAGGAAGGGTAATGAAATCGCCGTTTGAGGGTTTAACACTGTTAGATTACGCCATCAACGCGTCGCTTGTATTGAGCAACATTGCCTTATTGAAGCAAGACAAAGCAGGAATTTTTACCTTTTCGGAAGTAATTGGGCAAGTTCTTCCCGCCGACCGCCGAACGGGACAAATGCAAAAGATTTTGGAAGTACTGTACAAACAAAAAACGCGGTATTTGGAAAGCGACTACGAAACGCTTTATAGCCACGTCAAAAACCAAATTCGCCAACGTAGTTTGCTTTTATTATTCACCAATTTTGAAACTGTCAATGCCCTGCATCGTCAGTTGCCTTATCTACGACAATTAGCAAAGAATCACTTACTTATAGTCGTATTCTTTGAAAATACCGAAACGGCTCAATTGCTAAAAACGCCCGCCGAAACAACCGAAACGATTTATCTGAAGACCATTGCCGAGCGGTTTTATTACGAAAAACGCCGTATCGTCAAGGAACTTGAACAATACGGCATTCAGTCGATTTTGACGGCACCACAGGACTTAAATGCGAATACCGTCAACAAATATTTGGAGTTAAAATCACGCGGGATGGTCTGATTTGCTACCAGCCAATTCCGTAATCTTCACCGTGGTTGCTTGAGCCTCCCCAAAAGCTACCGTGTTCCCAATCAAAATAAATGGCGTTGATGGGACCACTGGTTCGTTCTTGGTAGTTGATTTTATACCCCATTCTTCCAAGGTCTTTTCGTGTCCAAGAAGGCATGGCTTCGTTGAGGGTTAAACCACCGTTGATGCGTTCGTGGTTGCCAAACGTCGAGTACATCTGAAACGTTTTAAAACTTGGCGCTTCGCACGACTCCTGCACGGTCATGTCAAACTCCACCATATTGAGGAAAAACTGGAGCAATAACTGATCTTGTTCATCTCCTGCTTGTTTGGCAAAGGACAAGAAAGGCTTGCCATTTTTTAGGGCAAGGCTAGGGGTAAGTGTCACCCGAGGACGTTTCCCTGGCTCTACCACGTTGAAAGGATTCTCTTTCGGGTCAAGCACAAACGACTGCATTCGTTGGCTCATTCCGATACCCGTATTTCCTGCAATACACGCAGGTACCCATCCACCACTAGGCGTCATCGAAACCACCCAACCTTCGGCATCTGCGGCCTCTACCGAGGTCGTTCCTGCCGTGAAACTTTCCTGGAATTTCTCGTCCAGTGTTGCATTATTTTTAGGAGCCGTTAAGCTTGCGCTTCCCCAGTTTTTGAGCAAATCTAGGTAAGGATTTGCTTTGCCCTCAAACGGATACGGGTCGCCTGGGCCAATTTTGGGGTCGTTCATATTGGGGTTTATCAACTTGCTACGCTCTTTGGCATATTCCTTAGAAAGTAGCCCTTTCATGGGTTCTTCGGGGCCAAACGCAGGGTCTCCGTAGTAAAAATCACGGTCGGCAAAGGCCAAATTCATGGCTTGGTACAGCGTATGCACGTAGCGAGTGGAGTTGTAACCCATGCTTTTGAGGTCGAAGTTTTCCAAGATATTCAACGTTTGAAGCATGGCAGGACCTTGCGTCCACTGTTGGAGTTTATATACTTCAATTCCCTTGTAAGTAGTCATCATTGGCTCTTCGATTTTGACCTTCCAATTGGCCAAATCTTGTTCCGTAATCAAGCCTCCTTGCTCTTGGCAGCCCCGAGCAATTTCTTTGGCAATTTCCCCACGATAAAAAAGATCATTAGCGGCGTAAATTGCCTCTTTTCGAGATTTTCCTTTTGCCAACGCTTGCTGTTCGGCATTTACCAATTTTTTGAGCGTTTCGAGCAAATCTTTTTGCACAAAAATCTCTCCTGCATCGGGCGCTTCGCGTTTGGCACCCAAATGCGGCAAAAATACCTTTTTGGAATACGGCCACTGTTTGATAAGGTCTTTTTTCCCTTCGATTGAATTGGCCGTTTGGGCTTCAATAGGATAGCCTTCTGCCAATTGCATGGCAGGTGCAAGCACTTCTTTGAGCGACATGGTTCCGTATTCGGCCAAAATGGTCATCAATCCGCCTGGCGTTCCTGGTGTCACGGCTGCCAAAGGCCCGTACTCAGGAGGATACTTCATGCCTTTGTTTTTGAAGAAATCGGCAGTGGCTCCCGTTGGTGCTACCCCCAAGGCATTAATGGCAATGACTTTTTTGGTTTTGGGATTGTAAATAAGGGCTTGCGTTTCACCGCCCCAACTGAGCACATCCCACATGGTGCAGGTAGCTGCCAACATACCACAAGCTGCGTCCACGGCATTTCCTCCTTTGGTAAAAATCATTGCTCCTGCCGTGGCAGCCAAAGGTTTACCCGTAATAGCCATCCAGTGCTTTCCGTGCAAGGGTGGTTTTTGGGTAACAACAGGCAGGTTATTGAACGACTGAGCATGGGTTTGTGCCCAAATCGCCACCAGTAAAAAAGTAAAAGGTAAAAGTTTTGTCCACTTCATCGGTTTTCGGTTAGGTTAGATGATGATTTACTAAAATTAATGTACCAAATACGGCGAGCTTGCGGCATCACCAAGGTTCATAGAAGGCGGGATGTGCTGCGGTAAGGCTTCAAAACGATACCCAAGGCTGGAAAAATGTTCTAGCATTCTAGGAAGGACGTAACTCATATTACGCCACGCTTTTAGGCTATCGTGCAACACCACAATCGAGCCTGCTTTGGTATATTTCAACGTTTTTTCAAGGCAACGCTCAGGGCTAAGGTATTTTTCAAAATCGCCCGTTAGTACATCCCACATCACTACATGATAATTATTAAGGAGAGGCCGCGCTTGGCTCAGCTTTATTCGCCCGTAAGGTGGACGGAAAAGGGACGTATCTACGGGTAAGATGTCACTACACTGCTTTACGTTTTCGAGGTAAGTCTCATCCTCCGTATTCCAACCTTTCAGATGGTTAAAGGTATGATTTCCAACGCTATGTCCTTTGTCAAGCAAGCTGGCAAACAACTCAGGGTATTTACGAACGTTATCGCCAATGCAGAAAAACGTGGCTTTTGCCAAATAAATGTCCAGTTGCTCCAACACCCACTCAGTTACGTCAGGAATAGGGCCATCGTCGAATGTCAAATAAATCACGGGTTCTTCCGTTGGAATTTCCCAAACGAAAGGCGAATAAAATGACTTCAAGATTCGGGGCGACTTATGGACAAACAATGGAATCATAGCTGTTGATGATGTTAGTTAAGACCCGTTAATGATTGTAAAACTTTGGTTAAATTCTGCGAAATTTGCGGCTTTAAAGCTGCGAAAATCAGGGGGTAAAATCACTATTGCGGAGGCAATTTAACGCAAATTTCGCCCTTTCCAAACATAGCCTTTTCGTTGAGCTGCCAGTCCAAAAAACAGAACGTATATTGGATAAAAAAGTTGCACTATGGGAATGTAGCAATCCCAGGATTTTCTCCCCAAAAATCTGATAATCAAACGTAAAAACAAAAATTCAGGCACATATTTTAACAATAGAATTGTACAAAACTCAAAAGGCACTACATTTTCGTAGAATGGTGCTATTAACAAAATTAGCGTCAGCAAATTGACTAAAAATACCCAAACCGCAACCAGCATTGTGGCAAGGCGTTTATTGACTGCCCATTTGCTGGCCCAACGAATGCGTTGATGGTAAAAACCTTGCCAAGAATCTTGCGCGTGGGTTGAGACGACAGCAGCCTCATTTTTTAGGAAATAAAGCTTTTCCACGCCAAAATGTTTTGAAATTTTTTGAAGTAAAAACTCATCATCGCCCGACGCAATTTGCTCTACCCCTGCAAATCCTCCTACAGCTTCAAAGGCGGCACGTTCATACGCCAAATTTGCCCCGTTGCACATGGTTGGGTGACCCGCTTCGAGCAGACAAGCCCCCGTGCCAATCAAGCTGGCAAATTCGATGGTTTGAGCCACCTCTCCCATCCATTCTACGACACTGGTAGGCGTTGTTTTCAAGAACGTTACGGGGCCGCTTATTAATTTCGCTCCCGTTTCTAGGTACGTTTGAGCGAACATTTCCAACCACCTTTCTCCTACCCTACAGTCTCCGTCGGTGGTTATAATCAATTGTCCACTCGCTCGTTTGAGTGCTTCCGTAATGGCCCTTTTTTTAGGTGAACTTACGGGAGCATTGACCAATGACACGAGCTGTAAATTCAACATTTTGTTTTGAATAAATTCATTCACAATCTCCGCAGTTCTATCTGTGGAAGCGTCATCCATCACCCACACTTCAAAATGCTGACTGGCTAAAGTTTGTCGCTCAAGGTCATTCAATAATACGCCAATGTGGGCGGCTTCGTTGCGCACTGGAATGATGACCGAAATTTTAAAATCAGGAGGCATGTCCAAGTGATTCAATGGCCGCTTGGGAATACGTAACCATTGCCAACACAACCATAGACAAGCCACGGCATAGCCCCCAATCACCCCGCCAAACACGTACAACATAGCTTATACTTTCAGGGCGGTTTCGTGTTTGATTTCGCTCATCACAAAGATGCTGTGGGTATTGCCGATACTGTCTAAAGCCCCCAGCTTTTCCATCAAAAAGCGCTGATATTCAGGCATATCATTCACCACTACTTTCAACATAAAATCATATTCTCCCGAAATGTTATAACACTCCATCACTTCTTCAAAAGTCATCACGGCCGACACAAACTTTTCGCCGTTGGCACGGCTATGTTCTTTGAGAGAAACGTTGCAGAACGCAATGAGGTTACGGCCTATTTTTTCTCGATTGACGAGCGCCACGTACTTTTTGATGATTCCTTCTTTTTCCAGCTTTCTTACGCGCTCATAGACAGGCGTATAGGAAAGATTGAGTTGAGCGGCCAATTCTTTGGTCGTTAAGAGTGCATTTTGTTGCAGATAACGCAGAAGGCCACGGTCGGTTGTGTCTAGTTTGAGCATTGTTGTATTTTACACTGAAATTGAGGTTAGACATTTTATCTATTTTTTGCAGACTGATTTCTACAAATGCGGGTATTTTATAGGCATTAAAGGCTCAAAAGTATAAAATAAATCTATTTTCAAAGATTAATTGACAATAATCGTCTAATCACAGAAAAATTCTTTCTGAATTACGTTAATTTTGTACAATCCTAAGATGTCTATCTTTTCCGAGCATACGCCTCCTTCAAAGTGAACGTGCCCAGCGGAAAGTATGTTTTTGAGTAAATAAATCTCCTTTAATTATGGAAGAATTAATCTTGAAATACAATCTCTTAGATACATTCGGTCAACAAGAGCTAATGGATTTTTTAGAGTTTTTAGTACAGAAAAAACAAAAAAAAATGTCTGTAGATGCCTCTACTTACAAACAACAATTATTACAGGTTTCGACTTGGTCTGAGGATGATTTGGCAGAATTACAGGCCTATCCAAGTAAATTTAACTTTGAAGGTTCTGAATGGTAATGCTTGACACCTCTATCTTTATTGAGTACTTACGTGCTTCAAACAAAACACGTACTGCATTGTACAAATTAGCAGACACTCCTTTATCACTGTCATCTGTGACCTATTATGAACTTTTAATGGGTGCTACCAATGATTTAAAAAAACGAGATGTCTATCTACTAACTCAACTGCTAACCATTTTGCCTTTCAACGATGCAGTAGCTGAAAAAGCCTCGGAAATTTTTCATACTCTTAAACAAGAGAATAAGCTAATTGAATTTAGAGATATTTTTATTGCAGCCACTGCAATCACTCACAAAACACCTCTTAAAACACTTAATGTGAAGCATTTTAAGAGAATTAAAGAATTGATACTAGTATAAAAATGCAACAACCACCAATCCAAGAAATACTAAAATCGCGAATCCTTGTGCTTGACGGCGCGATGGGTTCAATGATTCAGCGTTATAAATTGACAGATGCTGATTACCGTGGCGATCGTTTCAAAGATTTCCCACACGAGGTCAAAGGCAACAACGATTTGTTGTCGTTGACCCGCCCCGACGTTATCAGCGAAATCCACGAGGCTTACCTCGAAGCGGGTGCCGACATCATCGAAACCAATACCTTCAGTGGGACCACCATCGCTATGGCCGACTACCACATGGAAGACTTAGTGTATGAGCTAAATTACGAATCGGCACGTTTGGCACGGGAAGCTTGTGATAAATACACCGCCATGAACCCCGATAAGCCGCGTTTTGTGGCAGGTTCTATTGGCCCCACCAACCGTACGGCCTCGCTCTCGCCCGACGTCAATGACCCAGGGTATCGCTCCGTTACGTTTGATGAGCTAGTGGATGCCTACTACGAACAAGCTCAAGCCCTTGCCGACGGTGGTGCTGATTTGTTTTTGGTCGAAACCATCTTTGATACGCTCAATGCTAAAGCCGCCCTTTATGCCATTGATTTGTATTTTTCGGACGTTAGAAAAGGGAGTGTTCGACCCATTCCAGGAAGCTTTCAACCTACCACTTTAAACCGTAAATCTGAAATGCCTATCATGGTGTCAGGTACGATTACGGATGCTTCGGGAAGAACTTTGTCGGGACAAACGACGGAAGCTTTTTTGACGTCGGTTTCGCACATGCCTTTGCTTTCGATTGGTCTCAACTGTGCGTTAGGAGCCGATTTGATGCGCCCTTACGTGCAAACCTTGGCCAACCAAGCGCCATTTTTTACTTCAGCTCACCCCAACGCAGGTTTGCCTAATGAAATGGGTGAATACGACCAATCTCCCGATGAAATGGCCGACATCGTTGAAGGCTTCTTGAAGGATAATTTTATTAATATCATCGGAGGATGTTGCGGAACAACACCACCGCACATCAAGGCCATTGCCGAAGTGGCCGCCAAATACGGGCCTCGTGATTTACCCGAAAACGACCATATTCAGAAACTTTCGGGACTTGAGCCGCTCAAAATCACGAAAGAAACCAATTTCGTAAACATCGGCGAGCGTTGTAACGTTACAGGCTCTAAGAAATTTGCTCGTTTGGTTCGTGAAAGCAAATACGACGAAGCCATCTCGGTAGCTCGCGAGCAGGTAGAAACGGGCGCTCAAGTCCTCGATATCAACATGGACGAAGGGATGATTGACGGCGTGCAAGCCATGACACGCTTCTGTAACTTGCTTATGGCCGAACCAGACATTGCCCGCGTTCCTTTTATGGTAGATTCCTCGAAATGGGAGGTGATTGAGGCTGGTCTGAAATGTTTGCAAGGAAAAGCCATTGTGAACTCTATTTCGTTGAAAGAAGGCGAAGAGAAGTTTATCGAACAAGCCGAAAAAGTAAAACGCTACGGGGCATCGGTGGTTGTAATGGCCTTTGATGAAGTAGGCCAAGCCGATAACTACGAACGTCGTGTCGAAATCTGTGAACGTGCGTATTGGATTTTAGTCAATAAAGTAGGTTTCCCTCCACAAGACATCATTTTCGACCCGAACATCCTTACGGTTGGTACGGGTATCGAAGAACATAATAATTATGCCGTTGATTTTATCAACGCAACCCGTTGGATTAAAGAACACTTACCGTACGCCAAAGTGAGCGGTGGGGTTTCCAACGTTTCGTTTTCGTTCCGTGGCAATGAGCCCGTGCGTGAAGCCATTCACACTGTTTTCTTGTACCACGCCATCAAGGCTGGGATGGACATGGGGATTGTGAACGCAGGTCAGTTGGGGGTTTATGACGACCTGCCCAAAGACATGTTGGAGCATTGCGAAGACCTCATTCTCAATCGTCGTCCTGATGCAACGGAGCGGATGTTGGCTTTTGCCGAAACCGTAAAATCGAAAGGAAAAGAAATAGTTGTTGACAATGCTTGGCGCGACCAACCTGTGTCAAAACGATTGGAACACGCTCTTATCAAAGGACTTACCGAATACATCGACACCGACGTGGAAGAAGCGCGTCAGCAATCAAGCCGCCCACTAGATGTGATTGAAGGGCCGTTAATGGACGGCATGAACGTAGTTGGAGATTTGTTTGGGGCAGGCAAAATGTTCTTGCCACAGGTGGTAAAATCGGCACGGGTAATGAAAAAAGCCGTGGCGTATTTGACCCCTTACATCGAAGCTGATAAAGCAGGTGGTGGTGCTGCGGCTGGAAAAATTTTGATGGCAACGGTAAAAGGCGACGTTCACGACATTGGAAAAAACATCGTAGGCGTAGTACTTGGCTGTAACAACTACGAAATCATCGACCTTGGGGTGATGGTCCCGACCGATAAAATTTTAGCAGCGGCCAAAGAAAATAACGTTGACATTATCGGGCTTTCGGGCTTGATAACTCCTTCCTTAGACGAAATGGTGGGTGTTGCCAAAGAAATGGAGCGCCAAGGCTTTACCATGCCTTTGTTGATTGGGGGTGCTACTACCTCTCGGATTCACACGGCGGTAAAAATTGACCCTCACTATTCGGGGCCTGTTATTCACGTCTTGGATGCGAGTCGCGCGGTGCCAGTAGCTGGAAAGTTGACGCAAAACGAACAAACCTACGCCGACACATTGGCCGACATCAAGAAAGAATACGCCAAACTTCGCGAAGACCACGCAAAACGTCAACAAGCCAAAGAAGCATTGTCGATTGCGGCTGCAAGAGCCAATAAAACCAACATTGATTGGGCAGGGTTTGAGCCAGTGAAACCCAAGTTTTTGGGAAATAAGTACTTCTACGATTATCCATTGGAAGAAATCGCGAAGTACATCGACTGGACGCCGTTTTTCCAAACGTGGCAATTGCACGGAAAATATCCAAAGATATTTGACGATGCGACGGTAGGGGCAGAAGCAAAAAAATTGTACGATGATGCCAATGCCATGTTAGCCAATATCATCAAAAATAAATCCCTCAAAGCCAACGCCGTCATTGGCTTTTACCCTGCCAATTCGGTGGAAGATGACATTGTGCTTACGCAGCCAACTGCTTCTCGCAAGGGAAGTGTAGCGGCTCCTGACGAGCGTATGGGAAAATGGCCATCGTTATTACAACAAAACGAAACGGTACGATTGCACAATTTACGTCAGCAAAATCAAAAGGCTGCCAATCTACCAAATCTCTGCCTAAGTGATTTCATCGCCCCCATTGAGGGAACAGGGGCAGACTACATCGGGGCTTTTGCCGTAACGACAGGTATTGGAATTGAGGCATTGTTGGAAAAATACGAAGCCGACCACGACGACTACAACAGCATCATGCTCAAGGCCGTCGCCGACCGATTGGCCGAAGCCTTTACGGAATTGATGCACGAACGCGTTCGCAAAGAATACTGGGGGTATGCCCAAAACGAAACGTTCAGCAACGAAGAATTGATTGCCGAAAAATACCAGGGGATTCGGCCAGCACCAGGGTATCCTGCCTGCCCCGACCATACCGAAAAGCGCACCATGTTTGAGTTGTTGGATGCCGAAGCCCAAGTAGGAATTCAACTGACGGAAAGTTTTGCCATGTACCCTGCGAGTTCAGTAAGTGGTTGGTATTTTGCCCACCCCGACAGCAAGTATTTTGCCCTCGGAAAAATCGCCAAAGACCAAGTGAAAGATTACGCCGTTCGCAAAGGAATGCCACTCGAAGAAGTAGAAAAATGGCTTTCGCCTGTTTTAAATTACGATTAGTTTATGAGTCGGGGTGCTTCCACCCCGACTTTTTTATTTACCTATTTAAGTCTTCCTTTTTCTATGATTGCAGTCATTCAGCGCGTTACCGAAGCCTCCGTCACCATCGAAGGACAAGTAAAAGGTCAAATCGGTTTAGGTTTCATGATTTTGTTGGGAATCACCCATGCCGATACCCAAGAGGACATTGATTGGTTGTCAAAAAAAATCGTGGGAATGCGCATTTTTGGAGACGAGGAAGGTAAAATGAACCTTGACATCAAAACCGTTGGTGGCAACATCCTACTTATCAGCCAATTTACCCTTCACGCCAGCACAAAAAAAGGGAATCGCCCTTCGTTCATTGATGCCGCTCGCCCTGATGTGGCCATTCCATTGTACGAAAAAATGATTGAACAGCTTTCACAGGAATTAGGCCACCCAATTCAAACGGGCGAATTTGGTGCCGATATGAAAGTCGCCCTCCTCAACGATGGACCTGTCACTATCTTAATTGATTCCAAAAATCGGGTATAGCCTTCCCAATAAGTATATTTACGTCCTTCCCGTGTTTTGAGCTAAGCAATCCTTTTTACCCAAATGCGAGGTCGGTCGGTTTTAGTTTGTTTAACGTTGTGGTGCATGGCATTGAAACTACTCCATGCCCATGAACCCGCTCGCGTTGCTGATTGCACTACCCCTCCCACCCTTTTTGTATCAAAAGTAAAGCGCCCATCAGTTGCCAGTTCTACAACCGTTTGTCAAGACAGTTTAGTCCAGCTTAACGCTCGAAACTACCCACCTGGCAGTACATTTACGTGGCAAAAAGGAGGCGTTGATGTACCCAATGCTGTTGATTCTGTTTTGGTAGTTCGTGGCAATCAATCGGGCACTTACCATTGTATTGTTCGCTCTCCACTTTGCTCCCTTCCTATCGTTTCCGCCCCTTTAGTCATAACGACCAATGCCAAACTGTTGGTCAGCATTTCGGCAGGGAACCCGATTGGCGTCCCGTGCAAGGAAGGAACGATAAAATTAACCAGTAACTCAAGCGGAAACGGCCCGTTAAAATATCAGTGGTACTTTGAAAATCAGCTCATTCCTAGTGCAACAAGCAACGTTTTTGATGCCATTGAGACGGGAGTTTATACCCTTAAAGTCGTTGATGGTTTCGATTGCGCTAACGTGTCTGGAGCACTGACGGTCATTACCTACACACCTCCCAAGGCCGACTTGAGCACGTCCCGCGCTGGGTTTTGTAATGGTGAAAAAGTAACACTCAAAGCCACCCAAGGACGCACCTACCTGTACCGTTGGCTACGCGACGGTCAAGAAATCAACGGCATCAAAGATTCCATCTCGGTCACGCAAACTGGTACATACACCGTCAAAATCACGTCTCCCAACGGATGTACCACGGAGTCGAACCAAATTTCAGTGGTACAATACGACGACCCTGTGGTATCCATTACCTCTTCTGGAAATCAAATTTGTCCAGGTGGAACCCTAGTACTGAAAGCCCAAGGAAAAGACTTGAAAACTTTTGAGTGGAAAAAAGAAGGAAAAACCGCTCAAAATGGTGTCAAAAGTGACTTTATAGTGACCCAAGCGGGAAGTTACACCGTCACAGTCAAAGATACCAACCGTTGTTTTGCAACCTCAAAACCCATTGACATTGAACTAGTTACCAAAATAGAAACCACCCTAGCTCCCATTCCTAGTTTTTGTGGAATAACCTCGGCCCCCTTTCGTCTAACGGGAACCCCAACGGGAGGAAGTTTTTCGGGGAAAGGCGTAATGGGAGATGTGTTTGACCCTCAATTGGCGGGTTTTGGACAACATACCGTTAGTTACTCCGTCAAAGGAAGTATAGAATGTATGAATGGAGAAAGCCGCCAAGATGTGCTCGTTTCCCCTTCCCCTCAGCTCGATTTGGGCCCCGACAAGGACATTATCAAAGGTGGTAGTATCGCATTAAATGCTGACCTAGGGCCCGACTATCGTTACCAATGGTCTCCTACCACGGGCGTTAGTGACATCGCAAGTCCTACCCCAACATTGTCCCCCTCACAATCGACAAAGTACATTGTCAAAGCCATTGGCCCTTCTCGGTGCGTTGCAACTGATAGCATTTATATTACCGTTTTTACTCCACTTTATATCCCTGATGTGTTCAGTCCTAACCAAGACGGCGTCAATGATACGTGGGAAATCAAAGGTTTAGAAGACTATCCCGACGCTCAAATCAGTGTATATAATCGCTGGGGAGAACTTATCTATCACCGTCACCAAGTTTCATTGGCCTCCTTTGATGGAAACTGGAATGGCAATCCCCTTCCAATAGGAGTTTATACTTATCACATCTTGACCGAACCCAAAGGGCGAGTCTATCGAGGTTTTGTGAATTTACTTCGTTGATTGCTTTCGTACATTACGTATCAGGTTGAACGCATTAAAAAAAGTAGCCTCAGCGAGGCTAAATCTTAGTAGAAAAAAGAGGTAAAGGACATCCCCAATCCCTAACGGGGCATTTTTCTACTAAGATGTAGCTCCTCTGGAGCAATCAATAGCCATTCTACATTTTAATGCGTTCAACCTGATTACGTATTAACTTCTAGGCATTTCTTCGTTTTTTTTAGTACGTTTTCCTATTTTAGCGCTCCCTTACCCTACTATAGAGTATATTTTAAAGGAATGTCGTTTGGTTCAAGATTCATTCGCAGTTACTTTCTTTCGCTTTTTTTGCAAGCGATTACCCCCTTTTTCTTTTGCCTTGTTTATGGACAACAGTCGCCTACCTCCATCCAAAAAAAGCGAGTTGATGAACTTTATGTCCTTTTCCAAAAGAAAATCTTAACAGCTCACCTTGCAATACCCTCCTGCCCTCCCTCCCATTTAAGCCATTCAGAAGCACTTGATTACGTATTAAACCACTCATCCTTTGAAAGTTTGTACAAAAATGGGAGAATAAAATGCGCAGGAGAAATACTCTCAACCGCCCGTCCAGCCACCAATTCTGCTTCGTATTCTTCTTGGTTAGCTTCCCTTACCAAATTCTTACAGATTACCCAACAGCAAGATTCTGCGTCGAAATGTTTGGCACTTTTAGAACGTTCTCTCTCAGCTCATTCTCCTTTAATCGGCACACTGGCATTGTTCAAAACCGCTCAGTTTCGACGCCAAATTCAGTTTGAAAAAGCCTTGCAAACAGCCAACGAAGCCTTACAATCCGCTCGTGCTACCAAGGATAAACGATTAACCGCCGCACTATTGAATGAAATTGGCAATACCTCCAGAGATATTTACCGCCAAGAACCCGATAAGTATTTGCCTATTTTTAAAGAAGCCCTCGACATCGCTCAATCCCTCAACGACTCTTCGCTCATTAGCGATACCTACGAAAACCTTGTTTATACCTATTTTATGGACAATTCGATGGACATTGAACATGCCCTCGAAAACCTAGAGCTGGCTTTAGCTACTTTCCCTAGCCAGACTACCCTTTTTGCACGGTATCGTTTTACCAATACAGTGGTCGCTTTTCTAAGTTATTTATCAGGAGAAAATGAAAAAGTTATTTCTTTATTTAAACACGTAGTACTTCTTTCGCGTCAGCTTCAACGGCCTACCGACACCCGCGCCACGTTTCAATATATTGCCGACCAATACATCAACATAAAAAATTTCAAATTGGCCTCGATGTACTTAGATTCGGCCCAACGATACGATTCACCCGAATGGGAAAAAGACTATTTCTACGAAAACCGAGCACAAGTAGCCAAAGCATTAGGCGATTTTCAGGGAGCCAACGATTACTACAAAAAAGCGTTGGAAGAAAAAGAAAGGGTGTATTTACGGCGCAATAACCAAACCATGACGCAATGGGAGACCCAATTCCGCACCCGCGAAACGGCTTTACAACTAGCACAAGAAAAGCGGCAACAATGGTTTTTGTGGGGAATTGTAGGCTTGGTAACCCTTCTTTTCTTTTTAGCAACGTATTCTTTTTGGCGTAACCGAAAACAACTTCAGCAGTTGGCCCAACAACATGAAATCATTGAACGCCAGAGTCAGGAGCTTCGCCAACTCGACGAGGCGAAAACCCGCTTTTTTTCCAACATCACCCACGAATTTCGTACGCCGCTGACCCTCATTATCAGTCCGCTCGAAACCCTTTTGAAGCAACAACCCAAACAACCTATTTTAGGAATGATTCATGCCAATGCTTCTCGGTTGTTGGCCTTAATTAATCAGCTCCTTGATTTATCAAAAATCGATGCGGGTGCCTTACAGCCCTCATTAACCAAAGAAAACTTGGTACTTTTTCTTCGCCGCCAAGCTGAGCCTTTTGAAGCATTGGCCGACGAACGAGGCATTGAATTACATGTTCCAAAAAAAGTTTTGGAAATGCCATTGGGGTACATCGATACCGACAAACTCAGTAAAATCATCACCAACTTATTAAGCAATGCCCTGAAATTCACACCTCAAGGTGGGGAAGTACAGTATCACTGGGATATTAGCGACAAACTACTTTCTATCACCCTGTCGGATTCAGGAATTGGCATTCCTCCCGAAAAGTTGAGCACCATCTTCGACCGCTTTTACCAAGTTGATTCTTCATCACGACGGATGTACGAGGGTTCGGGCATTGGTTTGTCTTTGGTGAAAGAACTTGTAGGAGTACTAAAAGGGGAAATTACGGTAGAAAGTAGGCTCAGCTCAGGCACAACTTTTCTCTTACGTTTTCCCATCGATGCACACACATGGGGAATCGTTGAAACCGAAAACATGTTGGAAAAGCAGCCCGAAGTCGTTCCTGCTTTGATCGAAAAAGCAACTTCTGTTTTGGTGGACGAAATTACTACCTCCACTTCGGTCGTGCTTATCGTAGAAGACAATCCCGATTTGCGGACATACATCGCCAGTTTGTTTGACAATCAATGTCAGGTACTTACGGCCGTAGATGGGCAAGAGGGATTAGAAAAAGCGATGGAAGCCATTCCTGATTTGATTATTTCTGACTGGATGATGCCTAATATGGACGGAATCAACCTTTGTCAGCACCTCAAAAAAGACGCCCGAACTAGCCACATTCCCGTTGTTTTGCTGACGGCTAAAACGGCGATTGAAAGTCGATTAACAGGTTTTGAAGGAGGAGCCGACGACTATATTGTGAAGCCCTTTCACGCAACTGAGTTACAGTTGAAAGTCAAAAACTGGCTGGCTAGACAAGAAAAATTAAAGAAACATTACACGGAGTTGCTCCAAAAACCCGTGCTCGTCCCGCCCACCCCTGAGTTGGAAGGAGCCTTTATGGAACGGTTGTTTGGAGTCATTGATAATCACCTTTCTGACACCACATTCAGCGTGGACTCACTGGCCGACGCCTTGCAATTAAATCGGCGAACACTGCAACGAAAAGTAAATAGCTTGACAAATCTTTCTCCCAACGAGCTAATCCGAAATCATCGTTTACGGCGGGCTTTGACATTGTTAAAGCAAGGAGAATCGATTGCCGATGCGGCCTTTAAAGTCGGTTTCGAAACCCCCTCCTATTTTACCAAATGTTTTAAAGAAACCTTTGGTATCAAACCTTCGGAGCTTGAAATTTCATCGCTTTGAAGCTAAGCAAACAACTTCTTTATATTTTCTTCGGAATACCCGCCCGTTGAGGTCATTCCTTTTCCCCCAATCCCCGTAATGATTTGGATGTGGTCGTCGATCTGACGTTCATAGATTTCCTCAGTAGTTTGACTGTAAAAACCAGCCCAAGTTGTACGAATTTTGTCCACCTCAAAAGTAACAATTCGCTCAGCTTCACTGATAATCAAGCCATTAATATAGTCAGTTGTATGAAAACCCAAATCATCTACGTGTTGTGCATCTGCGTACTCGTGCGAGTCGCCTATCACCACGGAACCGTCTTCTGCTTGTTTGAATAACACGTGAATCCCCCACTTTTTGAGATCGGAATAATGCTCAGGAGTAACCATCGACGCATACGAAGGCATTTGTTGGAAGGATTCATAACGGCGGATGGTCAAGCCCGTCAGGATATTTCCCTTCATTGATAAAGTAGGAAAAGGTATCGTCTGCATCATTTGTAATTTGCTAACAATCAAACCGCTGTTGGCAAACAATTCGGGATACAACATTCGGAACTCATGTCCATTGCAAATCAGTACTTTTTCAGCCTCAAATTCTTGTCGGTTGGCCAAACGTACCGTGGCTTTTCCGCTGGCGCTTTGGCAATCAACCACCGTCGCATTGTTAAGAAAAGTAATACCGATTTGTTCCTTACAATACCCCAACAATCGCTGCATCAAAACAGGTGAATCAACGCTCAGCTCTTGCGGAAAAAACAATGCCCCTACGGGATAGCTTGGTCGTAAATAAGGATAAATTTCAAGGCACTTTTGGCGACTTAATAACTCGCAGGTGTAGCCTATTTTTTGGTAATAATCGTACAGTTCATTGGCCAACTGCCATTCGTCGTCGTCAGACGCCACATAGACAGAGCCATTGTTACGAACGGTCAAATCTACCTTCGATTGCAACGTTTGGTATAATTCTAGGCTGCGTTGCCCATAATTAAACCACCGTCCCGACAGCCCCGAAGGCACCACTTGCCCAAAGTTTCGGACAGTAGCTCCAACGGGAAAATTATCTTTTTCAAGCAATAAGACCGATTTGTTTTGGCGAGCTGCGTGATAGGCATGAAACGTGCCCATGATACCGCCGCCCACCACAATAAGATCAAAATGTTTTTGCATTAGTTTTTTACTTTAATTTCTTCCAAAACCTGAATAATTTCATCAATCGAACCCAACAACGCGTCGTGTGGGTGACCAATCAATTGTTCGGTGGTATGTGTTCCGTTGGTAACGCCAAGGTTAAGATACACACCTGCTGCTTTGCCTGAGCCTAAGTCTGAAGGGGTATCACCTGCGTTGATGACGCGCTTCACATCCGTGACTCCCAAAAGGCGCATGGCTTTATAAATCATGTCGGGAGCAGGACGCCCCTGCGGCACTTCATCGCTCGAAATCGACGCTTGAATGACGGTCGATTCATTGCCAACACGCTGTGCATCAAGACCTTCCAACCAGCCCAGTTTCCCTAAAATAATGTCGGTTACTTCCCGATAGAAACCCGTTGTAAGGGCCACTTTAATGCCATTCTTTTTAAGGTAACCAAACAACTCCAAACACCCAACTGTAGGATAAACAGGCTGTGTGCGATAATGTTTTTCCAACACCTCTTTAAAAACCGCATACGATTCATCTACCCTACTCTCGACATCGGGGTGAGTTTCACCCAATTGTTTTCTCCAAAATAACTGAAAAACAAAACGTTTAGCAAGCCCCTGAACGGCTAATATTTCCTCGTCGGTTGCTTCAATTCCAGTTTGCCGTGCAGCTTTGGCAAAACAGGCTTCTACTTCGTGCTGGTCGGTTACGGTTGTACCAGCCATGTCCAAAATGACTAATTCTATTTGATGTACACTCATTCGATTACGTGGTAGCTTAGTTGAAATAACAAAGGTATAATATTACTATACAAAGTTAACAATTGACTTTGTTATTGTTTAGTTAAATTTAACAAAAAAGAGTTTTTCCAAGAAAGAAAAAAAGTGAATTAACAGCCCTAAAAAACCACGATACACTGTCTTTCAATTTATTACACAAGACAAATACTTCTTTTACCTAATTACACCTGGGCTTAAAAGTTTAACTCTTGTAAAAATCTTAATACATACTTCATCTTACATTAATCATGAGGTAACATCCACATTCTTACTTTGTGGCCTGAAATACACAAACTCTTCTTCATTCTTACAATTAACCATTCTGTACTTATGTTACAAGCTCTACCCCCAATTTTAGGGAAGAAAATCTGGGTGCTATGTTGTTTAGCGCTTTGTTTTTGCACCACGGTGTTTGCACAAGATATGACGGTGCAAGGAAAAATTATCGACGTCGAAAATAACACCCCGCTACCTGGCGTCAGCATCGTTATTAAAGGGACAAATAAAGGCACAAATACTGACGCCCAAGGCAAATACCGTTTGAGTGTCCCTGCCAATGCCTCTCTGGTTTTTTCGTTTGTGGGTTATACTCCTCAAGAAGTTTCGGTGGGCAATCGTACCGTCATTGACCTCTCTATGGCGCAAGATTTTCGTCAACTGAATGAAATTGTTGTAACTGCGCTCGGTATCAAAAAAGACGTTCGTCGCACGGGGGTTTCTATTCAAGGAATCGACGCAAGCCAAACCATCAAAGCCCGTGAACCCAATGCAGTTCAGGGTCTGGTTGGAAAAGTAGCGGGCTTAACGATTGGAATGAGCGCCGAAATGCTCCGTCGTCCACAAGTAATACTTCGTGGTAATACGGATATTTTGTACGTAGTGGATGGTGTACCTATCAACTCAGACACTTGGAACATCAGCCCCGACGACATCGAAAGCTACTCCGTATTGAAAGGAGCTTCGGCATCGGCTTTGTATGGTTTCCGTGGCAAAAACGGCGCTATTTTGATTACAACCAAGCGTGGCTCAAAAGATAAACGTGGCTTTGCGGTTGATTTTAATTCCTCAACCATGTTTGACAATGGATTTAACGCCATTCCAAAAGTACAAGATCAATATGGACCTGGCGACCACGGTGTTTATGAGTTTGTGGATGGTCGTGGGGGCGGTAAAAACGACGGAGATTATGACGTCTGGGGACCAAAATTTGAAGGACAGCCCATTGCTCAATACGACAGCCCTATCGACGCTGCAACTGGCAAACGCATTCCTACTCCATGGATCGCTCGCGGAACTGACAACTTAAAGCGGTATTTAGAAACAGGGGTATTATCAACCAACAACATTGCCGTATCGGCATCAGGTGACAAGTATAACGCCCGTTTCTCGTTGTCAAATACCTACCAAAAAGGGATTGTGCCTAACACCCGTCTCAACAGCTCTACCTTCAACACCTCGTTTGATTATAAGTTTAGCAACAAACTTTCTTTTGAGTCAAACTTGCAGTATAACCGCCAACAATCCCCCAATTTCCCTGACGTAAACTATGGCCCTAACTCCATGATTTACAACATTGTCATTTGGGCGGGTGCCGATTGGAATATCGACGACATGCGCAATTATTGGCAGCCTGGCAAAGAGGGTGTACAGCAAATTTACGCCGAATATCAGCGTTATAACAACCCTTACTTTATGGCGTATGAGTGGCTGCGGGGACACAATAAAACCGACATTGTGGGTCAAGTGGCGATGAAATACCAAATCGCCAACGGCATCGAAGCCATGTTGCGTACCCAAGTATCTTCGTGGAATACCCTTCGTACCGAAAAATTCCCGTTTTCGATGGGCACGTACGGACGCGACGAACGCCGTGGCGACTACCGCGAAGACCAGCGCAATTTGTTTGACAACAACACGGAATTGTTGGTAAAAATTGACAAAAAAATTGGCACTAATTTTTCGGTCAACGGTTTTGTGGGTGGAAATATCCGTACGTTCAACTTCAACTATAATTTCACTACCACTGATTACCTCAACGTACCAGGTGTTTATAGTTTTGCCAACTCAGCCAACCCTGTCAAACTCAGCAATTTCCGTTCGGCTATGGGGGTAAATTCGGCCTACTACTCGGCAGACTTCTCCTTCAAAAACTTGCTAACAGTCTCTACTACAGGCCGTATGGACCAATTATCAACGCTTCCTAAAGGGAACAACACGTTCTTTTACCCTTCGGTAGCTGCGAGTTTTGTCGTTTCTGATTTGGTTCAAAATTTAGGCCCCATTTCGTTTCTAAAATTACGTGGGTCGTATGCCAACGTAAAAGATGGTTTAACCTCTTCATCGTTCTCAGGCATTGGTTTGGGCTACGGCGACTCTTACACCTCTTCGTACGATGGCCCCACTTACCAAAACTCCGCCGTTTACAGTACGCCATTGACCTACAACAACCAACCTGCGGCCTTTTTTACAAACACGCTCAACAATGCTCAAATTAAGCCCAACTCTACTTCTCAGACTGAGTTTGGAGCCGACATTCGTTTCTTAAACAACCGCCTCAGCTTTGATGCTGCCTATTTTATCTCAAACGATGGGCCTCGTATCTTTAACTTGCCTCTTTCTACGACAACGGGGTATTCGGCGGCTTTGGTTAACGGTATCAAGACTCAGAAAAAAGGGATTGAACTTTCAATAACTGGCACGCCCATTAAAAATCTCAATGGATTAAATTGGGAAATTTTGGCCAACTGGTCCACCTTCAAGGAGCGTTTGACTGAGATTTACCCTGGTGTTGACCGTTTGAATCAATTCTTAAAAGTAGGTGACCGTACTGATGCGTACTACGACCAAACGTTTATCCGTACGCAAGATGGCCAATTGATCAATGACGCGGGAGGGCGCCCAATCATCAACCCAGTTAGTCAATTCCTCGGCTACCTAAATCCAGACTGGGTGTGGGGCTTAAACAACCGCTTCAATTACAAAAACTGGAATTTCAGCTTCCAATTTGACGGACGTGTAGGTGGTGTCATTGCCAATTACATTCAGCGTCAGACCTTCCGTGGAGGTCGTCACATTGCTACTGTGGATGGCGCTATGGGTGAGGCCCGTTTCCAAGATTACAAAGGTGTAAAATCATACGTTGGCGAAGGTGTGGTAGTTTCCAATAATGTAGCTATCAAATACGATGTTGATGGTAACATTACTAATTATGGCGAGCTTCAGTTTACTCCAAATACCACGAAGCAGTTTCTCCAAGACTACATCAGCCGACGGTATAGCCCCAACGGTGGCAACCTAATGGATCGTTCATTTGCCAAACTTCGCGAAGTCGTTATAGGGTACAATTTGCCAGCCAATTTGCTCCAAAAGACGTTCTTCAAACAAGCAAGCATCTCATTTGTTGGTCGTAACTTACTGTATTTTGCCGAGAAAAAAGACATTGACCTCGATCAGTTTGCAAACGGCTCACAAGGCAGTTCTGACCTTCAAACACCGACCATGCGTCGTTATGGAGTAAACATCAATTTAACATTCTAAAACAAGGCTCCAAACCCCCAATGGGGGATTCACATAAAATTTTATACCGATGAAAAATATTTTTAGACTTCTGTTATTATTCCCACTTTGGGGATTAGGGGGGTGCCAAGATTTTACTACTCTCGAAAAAGACCCTAACCGCCCTGTGAACGCACCTGCTTCGTTGGTTTTCAATGGGGTTTTGAACGACATGTACAATGTTGTAAACGGTGGAAGTGCTTGGGGAGACAAAGCCCGTTGGAACCAGTATTATTGCTCCAACTACAATTATTACGCGACCAACGAATATTCTTGGACGACCACCGACCTCTACTATTTTACGATAAAAAACGTATTAAAGATGGAAGAAGAAGCCAAAAGAGCGGGATTACCTGAACAAAATCCTTACAGTGCTTTGGGCAAATTTTTTCGGGCTTATTTCTTCGAAAATATGACAAAGCGCGTAGGCGATATTCCCATGACGGAAGCCCTCAAAGGGTTGGAATCACCTACACCTAAATACGACACTCAGAAAGCGGTGTACGTTCAGGTTTTGAAGTGGTTAGACAGCTCCAACGAGGAGTTAGCCGCCCTTATCGCCAAAGGAGATCGCAATTTATCGGGCGATATTTACCTTGGCAACGACCTTGTCAAATGGCAAAGAGCGGTTAATTCGTTCAAAATGAGGGTACTGATAAGTCTTAGTAGCAAAGATGCTGACGGTGAGTTGCAGGTAAAACAACGTTTTGCCGAAATGATTAGCAACCCTACTAAATTCCCAGTACAAGCAAGCATGAGCGATAACCTTCAATATACTTTTAATAACTTCAACAAATACCCCCGAAACCCATCCAATTTTGGTTTCAATGCCACGCGTGAGAACATGGCCAAGACGTACATTGATTTGCTCGTAACCCGTAAAGACCCGCGCGTTTTTGTCGTTGCTGAACCTGCCGAAGCCAAAATCAATGCAGGTTTGAAAGCCACTGATTACGAAGCATACGTAGGTGCCTCTTCGGGAGAAGATTTGGCCGATATGAGTACCAAAGTGCTCAAGGGAGAATATTCTTTCCAAAAACGTGCTCGGTATTACTCCAACGACGTTGGCGAGGCACTTTTCCTCATTGGTTATCCAGAATTGTGTTTTAACATTGCCGAAGGTATTAATCGTGGTTGGGCTACGGGTGATGCTGCTTCATGGTACAAAAAAGGCATTGAAGCATCCATGAGCCACTATGGTATCGCTGATGCAGCGACGCTAACCACTTACCTCGACGGTACGCTGGTAAAATACGCTGGCAACAATCAAACAGGTTTAAGTCAAATTGTCACTCAAAAGTACATCGCTTTCTTCCAAAACTCGGGATTAGAGCCATTTTACAACCAACGCCGTACGGGCATTCCTACTTTTCTGACAGGTGTAGGCACTGGCAACAGTGGTCGTATTCCGAAACGCTGGCAGTACCCAGCCACCGAACGTACCACCAACGTAACTAACTATAACTCTGCTCTTTCCTCACAGTTCACTGGTAAAGATGACGTGAACGACTTGATGTGG
Organism: Runella defluvii; assembly: GCF_014195535.1. Taxonomy (GTDB): domain Bacteria; phylum Bacteroidota; class Bacteroidia; order Cytophagales; family Spirosomataceae; genus Runella; species Runella defluvii. The sequence goes on from NZ_JACIBY010000019.1 coordinate 82,190, forward strand.
TTACTAAAATAAATGTTTTACTCATAGGCTAAGTGAACACTAAAGCGGGAGGTATTCTTCCCGCTTTACTCTTTTAAAACCGCCTAATGGTTAAGAAAACGCTATTTTTTTATCACTTAATTTTAAATAAGGATAAACTCTATTTCACACTAGGGTAACGTTTGCTCCTGTACTTTACACCGTAATTAAAATCAATAAAGTAAAGTACATGAAAATTACAAAATTTACTCTTGCAGCTTTTACTTCAGCGGCTCTCATGACGAGTTGTGTGAATGACCACGTAACTTCGCCTCCTACCGACGTCGTGTTGAAAAACCACTCGGTCAACCCTTCGCTCATTAAATCTCTTGCAGGTTTTGAGAATTTGGAAATCACTACGTTGATTTCTTCTGACGATAAACTTGAACAATCGCCTGACTTCGTATTTGGTGGACAGCCCGACGGCGCAGGTATCATCAAAAATCCTGCTGGTGATGGCTTTATCATGCTCAACAACCACGAGTTTAACCGTTCGGTATCGCGGGTTTATTTGGATAAAACTTTCAAACCAGTAAAAGGCGAATACATCGTTGATTATGACGGTGGTACTTGGCGTTTGTGTTCGGCTACATTGGCAACCCCCGAAGAGCACGGCTTTGGCCCCGTGTTTTTGACAGCAGGTGAAAGCGGTGCTGAGTCAATGGTACATGCGATTAATCCAACTGGGGCTGCGGACAAGAAGAACAAAGACCGTGTATTGCCTGCTTTGGGAAAAGCTTCAATGGAAAACGCCGTTCCACTTCCCAAAACTGCTTACAGCGGCAAAACTATCATCATCATTGGCGAAGACGATGGTGCTGGTCAGTTATTAGCTTATGTTTCAAACACGGTAGGCGATTTGCAAAACGGAAAACTTTATTTCTTGCGCCGTACGGATCAAAATGCGGTAGAAACCGACATGAAGCGTGGCACTTCTTATGACGTGGAGTTTGTGGAAGTAGATGATGCCAAAACACAAACTGGCGCGCAAATCGCAGCACAGTCGGTAACCAAAAAAGCCATTCAGTTTACACGTGTAGAAGATATTGACTATGGCAAAGGTTCTGCAGCGGCTGGTCGTGAAATTTACTTTACGGCAACTGGTCAAGCCAATAACCGCAAAGATCCAATTCCTGGCAAAACCATGTGGGGCCGTGTGTATCAGCTTTCGATGAATGCCAACGACCCATTGAAAGGCAAATTGCAGCTTATTGTAGATGGTGATGAAACTCCAAGCCTTTCGATTGTAAACCCAGACAACATTTGCGTAACACAAAACTTTGTTTACATCCAAGAAGATGGTGACTCGTTTTATTTGGACACCAAGCACGATGGCCGCATTTGGCAGTATAACATTGCTACTAAAGTACTCAAGCCAATGCTCGAAATGAACCACCGCCGTACTGAAACTACCTTCAATGACAAATACAACACTGTCAAGAGCGATTTATTGAGTTCTTGGGAATATGGCGCCATGTATGATGTTTCGGATTTGACGGGTATTCCTAACACCTTTGCTATTAATATTCACCCTCACACTTGGCGTGATGTCAAATATGCAGGTGTTGATGGCTCGACGTCCACAAAAACTACAGATTTGACCAGCTCTTTTACCGAGGGTGGTCAGGTAGTAATTGTACGCGGTATCCAGAAATAATAGTTGTTTTATCAAAAGCCTGTCAATTTTTTAAAAGTTGGCAGGCTTTTATTTTTTCCACCAATACTATGAACAAGTACTTTTTATTGCTGAGCACCTGTCTTTTTGCGGCAGTATTGATTGTAACCTGCCGCCCTCAAACAAGCCCTATTGAAGAATCCAAAACACAGTTCATCAAAGATCTAGATTCGCTTGAACACCTCGTCAATGGAGAATTGACTCAGCTTGCCCAGCATAGCAACGACCAAGATTCGTTACAGAAATCCTTTCTAAAAAGCAGACTTCAATACAAAAAAATAGAGCATTTAACTGAGTATTTCTTTCCCACCACAAGTCGTTTGGTAAACGGCCCGCCGCTGCCAGAATACGAACTCGAAGAGAACAAATCATTTGAACCTGGTGGCTTACAGGTTATTGAGGAACATCTGTTTCCGTTTGACTCCACAAACCGAGCGGAACTGCTGCGTGAAATAAAAAAACTTCAACCCGAGCTCCGCCGCTACCGCGAGCTTTGGGAAGCTACCGAATTTACGGAAGCACACCTATTTGATGCGATACGCTTACAACTTTTTAGAAACATTTCGCTTGGAATTTCTGGCTTTGATACACCACTTTGTAAAACCGCTACCCCAGAACTAGCCGTAAGTTTGGAAGCACTACAACAATACGCCAACCTGTTCAAAGGTTCTAAATCTGACGCTATCAATCAGTTGTTTAGAGAAGCCATCGCTTTTGCAAACCAGAACAACGACTTTGACACGTTCGACCGTCTTACCTTCATCACCAAATATGCCAACCCACTCACTACCCAGCTACTCGCCCAACAGAAAGAGCTACGAATCATGCCTTTCACGGAGTTGAGGGCTTTGCGGGGCGATGTCGCTACTTTATTTGACAAAAATGCGTTTGACCCCAACTACTACACAGGCAATGCCGATTTGTTTGTAAGTGATGCCAAAGTAGCACTTGGGAAAACACTTTTTTATGATACCCAACTTTCCGCTAAAAACAATCGTAGTTGTGCCACTTGCCACCAGCCACAAAAAGCATTTACGGATGGGTTACCCAAAAGTCTTAAATTGGGCGGTGGGCACATCGAACGCAACGCTCCTACAATTTTATACGCAGCGCTCCAACAGCGCCAGTTTCATGACCAGCGTGCCAATAGCCTTGAAGTCCAAACCCAAGATGTAATTCAAAACCGCGATGAGATGCACGGCTCTCTACCAGAGGCTTGCAATATTCTTCAAAAAGATGCGAAGTACATGGCCCTTTTTCGAAGTGCGTTTCCTGACTTAAAGCAAATAGAACCCAAGCACGTCATGAATGCCCTGGCCAGTTATGAGCGTAGTTTGATACCTTTCAACAGTCGTTTTGACCAGTATATGCGTGGCAAAGAAACTATGCTCACCGACTCCGAAAAGCGTGGTTTTAATCTTTTTATGGGCAAGGCCAAATGTGGCATTTGCCATTTTATGCCACTCTTCAACGGTACCGTTCCACCTTCATTCGCCAAAAGCGAGTCGGAAGTGATTGGGGTAATGACCGCTCCAAGGTCTCGTATAATTGACCCTGATTTAGGAAAAGGATTCAATTATCCCACCCTGCCCGACCTAAAATATGCGTTTAAAACACCCACAGTGCGTAACATTGCCCTTACTGCGCCTTATATGCACAACGGAGCTTACAAAACGCTTGAAGAAGTAATTGATTTTTACGACCACGGAGGTGCGGCAGGATTGGGTCTTGATTTGCCCAACCAAACCCTACCGTCTGACAAACTCAACCTCAGTAAAGAGGAAAAAGCCGATATGATAGCATTTTTGAAAGCTCTTACTGATATTGGGTCCAATTCTTTTTAAAATGACAGTCCATATTTAACCCCTGACTTTTTTTACAAAATGAAAACCATACTATCTTTCCTCTGCTCTCTCTTGATTACTTTATCAAGCATTGCCCAGCGCCAAACCGAAAACGTCATTCTGGTTACCACCGATGGCCTTCGCTGGCAAGAAATGTTTGGAGGGGCTGATTCTTCCCTCCTTTTTGACCCAACTTATACCAGCGATACGGCGAAATTAATAAAACAATTTTGGGCCAATACGCCCGAAGAACGCCGCCAAAAACTATTTCCATTTTTCTGGAGTACCATCGCCAAACAAGGTCAACTGTACGGAAACCGCTGGAATGGCAGTAAAATGAACATCTCGAACACCTACTGGTTTAGCTACCCAGGATACAACGAAATTTTGAGTGGCTTTGCCGATGAGCGAATCAACTCAAACGATAAAATCGACAACCCCAACACCACCGTTTTTGAGTTTATCAACAACCAACCAAAGTACAAAGGTAAAGTAGCCAGCTATGCAACTTGGGATGTGGTGCCGCACATTATCAATGAAAAACGAACTGGCATACCCGTCAATGCAGGCCACGAACCCGTCGCTAGTCCCAACCCTCGCGAACAATTGCTAAACGATATTCAAGATAAGTTACCTAGTCCTTGGGGTGAAACTCGCCAAGATTTTATTACCTACTACATGGCCAAAGAATACATTCAAAAAAATAAGCCTAAAGTATTTTTCTTGTCGTTTGACGAAACTGATGACTTTGCCCACGCGGGAAAATATGACCAGTATTTGCTAACGGCCAACATGGTTGATAAGTTTATCGCAGATTTGTGGACTTACCTCCAATCACAACCCGAATACAAAGGCAAAACCACGATTTTGCTCACCACCGACCACGGACGCGGACATACGCCTAAAGCCCGTTGGAAAGACCACGGCACCAAAACCCCCGATTGTTTTCAAATCTGGATGGGCGCTTTAGGCCCCGATACCCCTGCCAAAGGCGAAATGCAACACGCGGAAGTACTATTCCAAAACCAAATCGCTCAAACACTCGCCAAAGCGCTTGGGTTACATTTTACCTGTGAACATCCAGTAGGAGAAGCCATTCAAACGGTTTTTAAGTGAGTAAAGCTTCGTCTGACTATCGTCTGACGATTAAACCAGTCAGACGACAGTCAGACGGGGTACAGCAAATAATTTTTAAGTGAATAAAACTTCGTCTGACTATCGTCTGACGAAGAAAGATAATTCAACTTTTCATTCAAAAAAATGTCCGCAATCACCACCATTCGTCAACTTTTTGAAGCACAAGGAGATGACCAATACTACGGCGAAGACGTAAGCCAACTCGAACATGCCGCCCAAGGCGCCGATTTAGCCCGAAAAGGAGGCTTTGACCAAGAAGTGCAAGTAGCCGCTTTTTTACACGATATTGGCCACTTAATGCCAACCGAGCTCGAAGAAGAACTCATGGCAGAATACGGCCGCAAAGACCACGAAGAAGTAGCGGCCGATTGGCTCCGTGACCAAGGTTTTCCCGAAAAGGTGTGCATTTTGGTTGCTAACCACGTCAATGCAAAACGGTACTTGACCTTCAAAAACCCCAAGTATTTTGCGGGACTTTCGGAAGCAAGTCTAAAAACACTAGAGTTTCAAGGGGGCCCAATGAATGCCGAAGAAGCCGCTACTTTTGAACAAAATCCTTACTTTGACTTAATCATTCAGATGCGTCGCTGGGACGAAGCCGCCAAAGTCACAGGTTTAGCCAAACCCAACTTAGAGTACTACCTTCAACTGTGCGAAGAGGTATTGGCCTGAGTTTACCCGAGCCCCAACAATGATTTTTTGCGAATTATTTCCCTAAAAACACCCCTTTAGAACAAATCGGACAGTCGCTGTCCGATTTGTTCTAACAGTTAACCCGCTGAATTTAGCTGTTTTGCGAAGTACATAGACAATCACTTCGTGAAACGTATGAAAGCGAACCTCTACCCTTCTTTCTTCTCCAAAACCAACCGTAGTCTGCTCCTCCTATGTGGTGTTTTTCTCGGTTTACTATTCATGTCTGGCAACCCTACGTTTGCCCAAATTACCATTTCTGAAGACTTTGATTACGGAACGACTTCGGGAGACTTAACCAACCAAAACGGCGGAACTGGCTTTGCCGCAGCTTGGTCAGGAGGCACAGGCGCCTACACCGCCACGGGACTAAGTTTCGGAGGTTTAACCAGCCCAGGTGGGGCAATGATTGTTGCTAGCGGTTCGAATGCCCGTCGGCAAATCACGACGGGGTTTGACGCCGCTGGTCCTATTTCAGGAAGTTTTTTATTCAAGCTAAATGCAGCGCCCGCCAGTTCGTCGGTATTGATGTTGGGGCTAGGAACGAATGCTTCTACCAACAACCAAAATCACTATCTAGGATTTCTACCTGCCAACGATGGGCAATCGGGTAACCCTGCCCTTGGCATCAGAGGAACAGGAATCTCAGCCATGACAGGTGGAGCAGCATTGACCACTGGAACCACCTACCTGTACGCCTTTTCTTACGGCAACGGTTCGACGTCTGCGTGGATTCTGTCGTTGGCACAGTACAACAATTTTTTTAATGGTACTACGCTCGACCAAACAGCCATGAATGCCGCTACGATAGGTTCGGCTGCAACGAACGTAACAGGAAAAGTTACCATTGCCACCAATTCATCGAACCTAACGACGATGAATTACCTTTTTTCATACTTTTTCAGCAATGGTAGCCTAACCGTTGACCGTGTTCGAATGTCAGGCACGGCAGCATTAGGGGGGCTTGGCAGTGCTACAACCAGCTATACCTTCAACGGTACCAACAGCACCGATTGGGCGACAGCTTTCAATTGGAGTGGTGCGGTCGTACCTACTTCGGCAAATTTGGCCAGCGGTGACGCCGTCGTAATTGCGTCAAATTGTACCATCACTGGGGGGGCTATTTCTTTTCCGTCTGGTACGTCATTGACCATCAATGCCTCGACTACCTTCACAATGACCAGTACCCCGACCATTACCATTCAATCGGGTGCAACACTTACCATTAATGGTACTTTAACCGCCAACAATGGTACCTTGAACAACGCGGGTACTATGAACACTGCCTCAACGGGTAACTTCTCCAATCCAAGTGGCAGTTTTAACAATTCAGGGACGTTCAATCATAGTGGCACCAGTACCTCCACGTATGGCGGTTTTACAAATACAGGGACGATTAATAATTCGGGAACGTTGAATAGTAGTCAATACATCAATGTTCAAAATAATGGTACGTTTACAAACAACAGTGGCGGCTCAGTTCAATTCAACGGCTTTATCAATGCTGCAAACAAGACCATCACCAATAATGGGTCAATGGCAGCAGCGTTGGACAATGCTGGGACATTCATCAACAATAACACCTTTAGTTTTAACTATCTCGGCGTTTCAAACCGTTCAGGAGCGACCCTGACCAATAGCACAGGGGCTACAATGGCGTTTGGTTTGTTGGCTTTTTCCAACAGCGGCACCTTCAACAATAACGGTACGTATTCAATGACGCAAGGAAGTGGTTTGGCAAGTTTCGCGAATACGTCAACAGGAATAATCACGAATACTGGAACGATGACTATCGGGGCGTCTGTGCCTGCTACAAATGCTGGAACAATCACTAATGAAACATCATCTACTTTCACCAATAATGGTACCTTGAGTGGTGCGGGTACGTTGACCAACAATGGTACGTACAAAGGGGCAGGTAGTTACTCGGGAAGTTTGTTTACCAACCCCAATGGAAGTTTTGTGGCACCAGGAAATTCGCCTGGCTGCCATTCTTTTTCCAACGGTTATACCAACAACGGTACTCTTCAAATTGAATTGGGCGGAACTACTGCTTGTACCCAATACGACCGCCTGAACATCACAGGTACGGCAACCCTTGGGGGAACCCTCGACGTTTCTCTTATCAATAGCTACACGGGTAGCAACGGCCACCAACTCACTATCATAAATGCCACCACTTTGTCGGGGACTTTTTCGACGGTTAACCTTCCTGCCAATTGGTACATCAACTACAACCTGCCTTCCGCAGGACAAGTGACATTGTCGTACAATGCCCCCATTACAGCGGGAGCGGCTCTTTCTTTTGACGGAACCAACGATTATGTGAGTGTACCTGATGCCAATATACTTGACTTTGGGGCAAGTCTTACCCTTGAAGCTTGGGTTAAACCAGCCAGTTTTAATTCATACAACATCATTATTGACAAACGTACCAATACGGATGCGACTGCCAACTATGGCCTGACATTGACCAATGGAAAACCGATGTTTTATTTTTGGACCAACTCCAGTGATAGCCGCTTTCACACGGCCCCAAGTGCTATTTCTTTGAATACATGGAGCCATATCGCGGCCACTTACGACGGAGCCAAAGTAAAACTATACGTCAATGGGGTACTGGTCTATTCGCAAGCAGAGACGCAGATTCCTCCCTCTACAAACCAACCGTTGAGTATCGGTAGAAACCCCAGTTCTCTTCAATACTTTAACGGTGCGATCGATGAAGTACGGATTTGGAATACCGTGCGTACCTGCGACCAAATTGGCCAACAGTACAACTGTGAATTAGTGGGGAATGAAAGCGGGCTTGTGGCGTATTACAAATTCAACCAAGGAGCAGCGGATAGTAATAATTCCTCTATTTCAAGTCTGACGGACGCCACTGCAAACGGCAATCATGGAACTTTTAACAATTTTGCGCTCAGCGGTAGCACCTCCAATTTCATAGCTACTGGCAGTGTCACGACGGGTACGAGTTGCCCGACGGTTGTTGCCCCTGAAATTGACTTACAGGGTGGCACACCGCTGACTTCTATCTCAAGTGGAGACTCCAGCCCTGCTACCGCCGATGGTACTGATTTGGGTAATGTTCTAGTAAATGGGTCGTTGACGCGCACTTTCACCATTTTGAATACAGGAAACAATACGCTGACTATCACCGACATTACATCCAATAACACCAAGTTTACCATCACCAATAAACCAACCTCGGTGGCGGCAAATAGTTCTGCAACCTTCGATGTTGTATTTAATCCTACGGCAACAGGGGCACAAAATGCCACTATTTCTGTCACCAATAACGACTGCGACGAAAGCCCGTACACTTTTATCGTGACTGGTGCTGGGGCAACTACAGGGGCTGCTCTTCACTTTGATGGCTCTAATGACCTTATTACAGCATCGGGCTTACTCCCAACCCCACCGACTCAGTTCACCGTCGAGTTTTGGCTAAAACCCGAGTCATTGAGCGACTACAACCAAGAAATCTCAATTGGAAGTGCCTCTAGTGGGCATTGGAATGGCTTTGCATTTCATACCACAGCCAACGGCTCAGTGTATGTAGGTACTGATATAGCGAGCAGAATGACCCCCGTAAACATTCCTGCCAACACCGTTGTACTTAATACTTGGCAGCACTTTGCGTATGTTTATAACAATGGGACGGGCTATTTTTACAAAAACGGCGTTTTGTTATATACCAAGGGCAACAGCGCACCGCCTAGTTTTGATGTGTTACGAATTGGTTCGGGTTGCTGTCTGCCTATCAAGGGAGCATTGGACGAATTGCGTATTTGGAACACAGCCCGTACTTGTGAGCAGATTAGTCAACAGCGTAGTTGTGAATTGACAGGTACAGAAGCAAATTTAGTGGCCTATTACCCTTTCAACCAAGGATTTGCGGGCAGCGACAACAGTGGTACAACTACATTAAATGATTTGGCCACAACCATTGGCGGAGCTAATAATGGTACGTTGACAGGCTTTGCACTCACTGGAACTACTTCCAACTGGATTGCCGCTGGAGGAGTCATTTCAGGCACCAATTGCCCTGCGGTAGTCGCTCCCGAAATTAACGTACAGGGTGGTTCACCTTTGGTTTCCATTTTGAACGGTAGTACATCTACCTCGACGGCCAATCATACTGATTTTGGCAGTGTGAACATTAACAGCGCTTTGGAACGGACGTTCACCATTCAAAATACTGGCAATGATGCTTTGACCCTCACTAACATTACGTCTAATAATGCTACGTTTGTGGTAAGCAATGTCCCCACAACGGTTGCGGCCAATAGCTCAGCTACTTTTACCGTGACTTTTACACCGACAGCTACAGGTGCTCAAAATGCCACAATTACAGTACTAAACAATGATTGCGACGAAGCCAATTACACTTTTACCATCTCTGGAACAGGAAGTTGTGTAGCGCCATCTTTCTCAGTCTGTCCTACGAACCAAACGGCAAACACAGCCGCTGGCGGATGTACCGCAACGGTCAATTACACCGCAACGGCTACGGGCAATCCTACTCCCACAATCTCATACGTATTTACTGGAGCCACCGTTGGTAGCGGCAGTGGAACAGGTAGCGGATCAGTTTTCAATAAAGGAATTACTTCCGTTACCCTCACGGCGGCCAACGGCTGTGGAAATAACGCCACCTGTACATTTAATGTCACCGTCAATGATACCGAAGCGCCCGTGCTTCATTGTCCTTCCAACCAAACAATGACAGTGGCTTCAGGTGGCTGTACCACCGATTATACCATAGCAGACCCGCTATCGGATAATTGTTCGGGAGCCACTTGGGGATATATCTTGAGCGGAGCAACCACAAAAACCATTAGTGGGGTGGCCGATGGCGCAAGTAGTGGGGCAATTAGCTTTAACGTTGGTACTACAACAGTTACCTTAACAGGAACCGATGGAACCAACTCAGCTGTGGGCTGTACTTTCACCGTAACGGTCAATGCTCCTGAAATCAACGTCAAAGGAAAAGGTCAGGACATTGTCGATGGCACAACGGGTACGTCGGAATTGAATGATACAAATTTTGGGACTACTTCAGGAGCAGCCCTTACGAGAACCTTTACCATTCAGAATACGGGAACCGCTCCGCTTACGATTAGTGCCCTCACGAGCAGCAATACAAAATTCAAAGTAAGTGAGCTGAGTTCGCCGAGTCCGCTTTCTTCAGGCAGTTCTGCTACATTTACAGTTACTTTTTCCCCCAACTCCATTACTACCCAAACCAGCGTTATTTCGATAATAAACGACGATTGTAACGAATCAACGTACGATTTTGACGTATCAGCGACAAGTACCTCGGTCAATGCCAATGCCCTATATTTTGACGGATACGATGATCTCATTGAAGTTCCTATGCCGACCCCATTGTTTGGTACCAATTCAACCACCGTTGAGTTTTGGGCAAAAGGAGCTCCTAACTTCTCATTTCCCATCAATTTTACTGGGTCTGGAACGACCATAATTTTGGGGCCAACGTTGGCACTAGCTGTTTACGGGGACAATACCTATTTCACAGGTTATCCCATCGAAGATTGCTGGCACCATTATGCTTTCACTTACAACGGCACAACGAGCACCGTGTATGCCTACGTGGATGGCCAACCGACACCAACGGCCAGCTTTCAAGGTAATTTCCCCACCGTTAGTACAAATATGTGGTTGGGCTCACGGGCAGGCAGTTATCCCTGGAACGGTACCATGGATGAGCTACGTGTTTGGAATGTTCAACGAACGCAAGCCCAAATACAAGCCAATTTATTCAATGAGTTAGCAGGAAATGAAAGTGGTCTGGTTGCGTATTACAATTTCAACCAAGGGACGGCAGGCGGTGATAATACAGGCAATACCTCCCTTTTTGATGCTCAAACCAATGGTACTGCCAGAACTGGCACCATGACAGGATTTGCGCTCAACGGAACAACCTCCAACTGGATTGCTTCGGGTGGGTTGCAGCACTATCCTGAAATCGATATTCAAGGAAATACCACTTCGATTGTCGATGGTGACACCTCCCCTGCTGACACCGACCATACAAGTTTTGGCGATGTATTTATTGGAAATTCGCTTGTTAGAACCTTTACTATCAAAAATACAGGAACCAAAGAATTGAACATCGGTTCCATTGGAAGTTCAAATTCGTTATTTAAGGTAGGAAGTTTGAGTACCGCCAGCCCATTAGCCGTAAACGCATCCGCTACTTTTACCGTTACCTTTACTCCCACTGCCCTTGGAGCTCAATCAGCAACCATCACTGTCAACAACGACGACTGTAACGAAGCAGTGTACGATTTCGAGGTTTCAGGATTAAGCTCTTGTACCGCAACTGCCACCATAAGTGGAACCAATTCAGCCATTTGTGCGGGCAACAATGCCGTTTTCACGCTGACGGGGACTAACGGCGCTGTTGTTACGTACAACGTCAACGGTGGTTCTAATGCTACCACCACCCTCACGGGAGGAACCGCAACAGTGACAATTTCGGGCGTTACTGCAAACCAAACGCTCAATTTGGTATCGGTCAACGACGGTACTTGTACGCTAAACCTTTCGGCCTCGGCTACGGTCACGGTCAAACCGCTTCCGAGCATCAACGTACCTGCCACGGCGATTTGTATAGGTGGAAATCTTACACTTTCGCCCAACACAGGAGGGGTTTGGACAAGCAGCGATGAAAGCAAAGCTACTGTCACGAATGCTGGACAAGTAACGGCGATTGCCAGCGGAAATGTAACGTTTACTTTTACCGAAACCGTAACAGGATGCAGCAGTACTACTCCTACAATCACTGTCAATGCTTTACCCACATCGGTGGTCAGTGGGGGCGGCACGGTTTGCTCTACCGAACCACTTCCCAACGTTTCGATTGCGTTAACTGGGACTGGGCCGTGGAGTTTAGTTTACTCAAACGGAACGACATCCACTTCAAGAACAGGCATTTCAAGCAGCCCATATACCATTGTAGGCGCAGCGGCAGGGACGTACACAGTCACGAGCGTAAGCGATGCCAATTGTACAGGGACTTCCATGAGTGGTTCGGCGCTTGTAAAGGTCAATCCAATGCCTACTTTAGTGGCAGGGGCGGTCACTTCGCCAACCTCTTGCGCGGGTACAAACGGAAAAATTGCCTTTACTACCACTAATTTGCCCGACGGCGATTACCAGCTTACCTACACAGGGGCAGGAAGTCCTAAAACAGTAACGGTTTTGTCCAATACGTTTACGTTAGGTGGATTGTCGGCAGGTGTTTACAGCAGTTTCTCAATAACGTACAACAACTGTACTGCCACCTTAGCAGATGCCCAATCACTCAGCGACCCATTAGCCCCAGTTTTATCCATAAAATCGACCTCAAACCCCAGTACTTGTTTGGGGAATGATGGCCGTATCGTTTTTAGCACCACGAATTTACCCGACGGAAACCACCCCATCGCTTTTACGGGCACAGGTAGTCCTAAAACACTTAGTGTAGCGGCAGGAGTTGGAACGTTAGAAGGCTTGTCGGCAGGGACATATACCAATTTCTCTGTGAGTTATTCAGGTTGCACGGGTACTTTAACTGAGTCAGCTACCTTAAATGACCCCTCTACTCCCGTCCTTGTTGCAGGAGCCGTTACCAATCCAAGTACTTGCTCGGGTAGCGACGGGAGAATTGCCTTTACCACCCAACAATTGCAAGATGGCAGTTATTCACTAAACTACACGGGAGCAGGAAGCCCTAAAACCGTCAATGTCGTAGCTAATGGATTTACCCTGTCTTCTTTACCTGCGGGCGAATACAGTACGTTTTCCATTACCCGTTCAGGCTGTACAGGTTCGGACATAACTTCTAAAACCTTGTCTGACCCCAATCCCCCAACAATTACCCTCGGTGCGATTCCTGCTATTTGTGCAGGGGCAACTTCATTTACCATTCCGTACACGGCGACTACTCTTTCGCCCGTTACTTATTCGGTTGCTGGCGCTGGAATTGTTGCAGAAACTAACCAAAGTTTAACTCCTAGCTTCATTACGGTTCAGTTATCGGCTCCCGCATCAGGAACTTCGATGCATTTTACATTGACCGTCAAAAACGGGAATCAATGCGTTTCTCAACCGCTTACGGGCACCGTTGTAGTTCGCCCACTACCAACAGCTACCATTCAAGGCACCACAACGGTGTGCCTCAATGCCCCTATGCCAACTATTCAATTTACGGGAGCTTCAACTACTTCTCCCTACACATTTTCTTTCAAACTAAATGGAAATAGTACCCAAAGTATCACGACCTCAAGTGGTAACAGTGCCAGTCTCAACGCCGCAACCAACCAAGCGGGCGTGTTTACCTATACGTTAGAAAAGGTCAGCGACACCTATGGTTGTAGCCAACCTCAAAACGGTTCGGCAACGGTTACGGTGTTAACCAAACCCACTTTTACTTTAACGACCCAACAAGTGACATTGAATGAAGGCAATTCACAAACCTTCTGCGATACAGATGCGAATCCCGTGAACAGTTTACAGTTTAATGTTACGGGTTTGTGTGTGGTGGGTTCGCCCGTTTGGCGAGTTCAAATAGGCAGTGGCGTATGGAGTGACTGGTCACCCATTTCACCCATTTCCCAATTATCCAATAACCAACCCCACCGCTATCAAGCGGCCTGTGATCGTACTTGTCCAGTAACTTATACCAGCCCAATTGAAGTGACCATTAATAGCCGAGCTTCGGTACCGCAAAATGTGTCATTAGCCGTAGATGGGGTTAGTGTGGCAGCGGGTGAAACGAAAGAGGTGTGTAGTTTGGTCAATACAACGCTTCTTTTCGCTGCCAACTGTGCCACGGACGAGATGACGCTCTATTCGGTGGATGGGGGCGATTATAGCGCAGGAGTGCCCGTAGGATTGGTGGACAATCAATACCATAATTATCGGGTGCGTTGCCGCAAATCGAACGGGTTGCCATCGTGCATAGAAACTGAGTCAGGTGTGATGCGTTTAAAATTGGTCTTAATTCCATCTGCCCCAACAGTCTCATTATCATCAACGGGAAGTTGTAATTCCACTGCAAGTTTCGGTGGGCAATCATCTTGTGGTAGTTTGAAAACAGTTTGGTACAATGCCACTACCCACATCGCCTTGCCAAGCCTGCCCACCACTGTTCCTTTGGAAACTACCTCGTACTACGCCCGTTGTCAGACTGAAAACGGCTGCGTGAGTGAAAAAAGTAACGTGGTAACGTTTACGATAACACCTACCCAGGTAGCTCCCATCGTAACTGTTTCTCAAGAATTAGTTTGCACTGGTACAACCGTGACCGTTTCAGCCAACTGCCCCGCAGGAAGTACAACCTTCTGGAACACAGGCATCACAACGCCAAGTTTTGAGGTATCATTCAGCAATGTCACCAAGCAAAGTTACTGGGCAAAGTGTCTCTTTGAAAGCGGTTGCCAAAGTGCGGAGAGCATTCGCAAAGACATTTACTGGAATGCGTTTGTCGTAACATTAATCAATATCGGCCAAACCAAATCAGCGGTAAAAACCAACGACCGTTCTGCTTGGTCGAGCCAATTCATCACCCGCGACGGTGGCCCTGAATTGGAGCAGAGCACGCAGCAAAACCCAACGCTTTATTATGTTGAGCATCCCAATAAAATTGCTCCTCGTTATTGGACAATCAACGTAGATGCTTGTGCATTAGGAACAAATGGTTCGCTAACGTTTGATATGTTGGCAACGCCAGAAATGGGCGCTATCCGCTCATTTAATACCCACGAAAACAACGCCCCCTACTTTATGTACGCCAACCGTGATGGCTGGACGGAGTTATACGCTCAAAACCATCCAGCTTACGGTTTTTTTGCAGACAATGGCAACGGAGGCAATCAATACGACGAAGGCTTACCGAAAGGTTTGTATAAGTTAAGTGTACGGTATTGGGATAAAAAGGGCTGGGGTAGTATTTATCCTGCAACGCGCCAAGCCCAGGGCAGTGTATTGGCTTACCAAGAATACTGGTTCCGTATTCAGTCCAAAGAGGGCGTCGGAGTGGGTGCAGCGCGGACAGCGGATAGCGGTCAGCAGTCAGCAGCCAGCGAAGAGGTAAAAAGCAAAGAGCAAGGAACAAATGCGCAAGGGTCGGATAACGGAAAACAGCTAACCGATAACGGCACCTTCGCTACCGTTCTCCCCAACCCCGTGACCAACACCCTTCACCTCAAAGTACAAAAAAGCAAAGGGCAAGTCGTTCAAACTACATTGAGGGATGCTTCAGGCCGACAAATTTTTAGTTATTCTTTTCAACCTGAGTCAAACACTCATCAGGAAGAAATGGAAGTTACAAATCTTCCTAGTGGTCTTTATTTCTTAAACGTACAAACCCAAATGGAACAAGTAACGTTGAAAGTGATTAAAATAAATTAAAAAACACACAAATAAGGAGGTAGCCTTGGATGCTACCTCCTCTTATCATAAAAAGTACTTCCTACATCTACTCAGCAGTTGCGTCTTTTGTTTCGCTCACGGGCGCCACTACTTTCGCTTTTTCTTTTTTTGAAGATTTCTTCCCCTCCTTTTTATTACCTTTTTCGGCTTTTTTAGCTTCTTTCGCTTTTTCTTTTTCTTCTTTCTTTGCTATTTTGGCAAGCTTCTTTGCCAATTTCTCAGCTGCTTTGCCCACAGCTTTGGCCGCTTTTTTTGAGCTTGTTTCGTCGGTAAGTGCGGCGGTTATTTTCTCAATAATTGCACTTGCTTGGGCTTTCTTTTCAGATTTCATTGATTGTTTACTGATTTAAAAGGTTCAAATAAAAAAATCTACAAATACATAGCTATTTTTCGGTTAAAACAAAATTTTCAAGTTATGTTTATGTTAAGTTTCTGCCACGACAAAAAATACCATAACCGCTTAGTATTTCTATTTTTTAGTGAAAATAACCATTTCTTAACGCCTTTCCTTAGCCTTTATGTACACTTTTGTCGTAGTATTGCTATCTGTTCCATTTTCATCACCAACTTTTCTATATGGATTCTAGAAGAGAATTTCTCAAAAAAGCCGCTCTACTCTCTAGCGGTGCAAGCCTATGGAGTGCCTTACCTCAATCTATCCAAAAAGCATTAGAAATTAATCCCCAACAGGGAAGTACTTACCTCGACGCTGAGCACATTGTCGTCTTGATGCAAGAAAACCGCTCATTCGACCACGCACTTGGTGCCCTCAGAGGGGTTCGGGGCTTTAATGACCCTCGGGCTATTCGCCAACCCAACAAAAACTTGGTTTGGTTGCAATCTAACGCCAAAGGTGAAACCTACGCCCCTTTTCGCCTTGATATTAAAGATACCAAAGTGACTTGGATGAGCTCACTCCCCCACTCTTGGGAAAACCAAGTGGATGCTCGAAACAACGGGAAGTACAACCGCTGGCTTGACGTCAAAAAATCGGGCAACAAAGCCTATGCCCACATGCCGCTCACGATGGGCTATTTTACCCGCGAAGACCTCCCATTTTATTATGCCATGGCCGATGCCTTCACGGTTTGTGACCATAATTTCTGTTCGTCATTGACAGGTACTACCCCCAACCGCCTGTATCTTTGGTCGGGAACGATTCGGGAAAAACCTACGATCGAATCAAAAGCCAATGTTCGTAACTCAGACGTTGATTACGACGATTTGGCCCACTGGACCACTTTCCCTGAACGGTTAGAAGATAATGGCATTTCGTGGAGAATTTATCAAAACGAATTGAGTATTTCGATGGGCTTCAACGGCGAACAAGATGCGTGGCTTGCTAACTTCACCGATAACCCCATTGAGTGGTTTTCTCAATATAACGTTCGTTTCTCAACTGGCTATCAACGATTCCTTGCCAAACAGGTTGTTGAATTGCCCAAAGAAATTGCGGCGTTAGAACAAAAACTGCAAGCGCTTCCTCCGTCTGGTAAAGAAACTGAAACTGCCCAAAAAACGCTCAAACAGAAAAAAGATGAACTAGAAATCGCCATAAAAGACCGCGAGCTTTGGAGCAAAGAAAACTTTGAAAAACTTTCGCAGCGCGCTAAAAATCTTCACCAAAAGGCGTTTACGACCAACATAAACGATTCTCACTACCACGAATTGGCTACACACCGATACGAGGATGGCAGCGTCGAACGTGAAATGTCGGTTCCTAAAGGTGATACCCTTCACCAATTCAGAGAAGATGTCAACACGGGCAAACTCCCGACCGTTTCGTGGATTGTTGCCCCCGAAAACTTCTCCGACCACCCAGGGGCACCTTGGTACGGCGCTTGGTATATTTCGGAGGTAATGGATATTTTAACCAAAAACCCTGAGGTTTGGAAAAAAACCATTTTCATTGTTACGTACGATGAAAACGACGGCTATTTTGACCACGTCCCTCCTTTCGTAGCCCCTAAACCTGATTTAAGCGACGGGTTGGTTTCCAAAGGCATCGACCCGAGCGTTGAACACGTGACCATAGAACAAGAACGTAAACGCAAAGAATACAGTGCGCAAAACCCTGGCCGCGACGGAGCCATTGGACTGGGCTACCGCGTTCCGATGCTGATTGCCTCCCCTTGGAGCCGTGGTGGATTTGTCAACTCGCAGGTGTTTGACCACACCTCTGTGTTGCAGTTTATGGAGCACTTCTTGAGCCATAAAACCAAGAAAGACATCAAAGAAACCAACATCAGCGCTTGGCGAAGAACGGTATGCGGGGATTTAACTTCGGTCTTTCGCCCCTACAGCGGAGAAGAAATTCCGTTGCCAGAATCCGTTAAAAAAGACAGCTTTTATCAACTCGTCCACAACGCCAAGTTCAAAAATCCGCCTTCTAACTTTAAGGCCCTTTCACCAGAAGAAATTGCCGCAGCCAACCAAAATCCTGCCGCTACTTCATGGATGCCAAAACAAGAAGAAGGTACACGCCCCTCGGCGGCCATTCCGTATGAACTTTACGCTGACGCGGTACTCAGTACCGATAAAAAATCGGTATCAGTTCAGTTGAGCGCCCAAAACCGTGTGTTTGGCGCAAAATCGGCGGGATCTCCCTTTCACGTGTATGCCCCGCACAAATACCGTGCAAACGAAAATGCTCCTTTTGAAGACTTAAAAGCTTGGTCGTACGCCGTAAGTTCAGGCGATTCACTCACACCCTCTTGGCCGCTTTCCAGTTTTGAAAACAATGCCTATCATCTCTGTGTATATGGGCCTAACGGTTTTTTCCGCGAATTTAAAGGACAAGCCAATAGCCCACAGTTGAGTGTAAAAGGAGTATATGAAACATCGAAGGGTTCAAAAAATCAACTTTCAGGTAATTTAACCTTGCAATTCCGTAATGCGGACTCTCAAAAAAGGCTACGCGTAGTGGTTACGGACAATGCCTACAAAAACGCTCCTAAAACGGTGGTTGTAGAGGCTAAAAATGGGCAAGCATCGCTCGTTCTCGACCTCAAGAAAAGCCACGGCTGGTACGATGTCAGCATCCGCATAGAAGGTGCGGAGGGTTTTGAGCAACGTTTTGCGGGCCACGTCGAAACGGGCAAAGATTCTGTAAGCGACCCCGCAATGGCATAAATTGATAGATAACAAAAAAGGGCAGCGATGAGCTGCCCTTTTTTGTTATTGGCGTGTGCGTCGGGGTGTGAGCACCCCAACACACCTATTTTTTCTTCGCTTGCGCACGTTTTGCTTCGACTTGCTTTTTCGCTTCATCTGCTTGTTTTTTGGCTTCGTCAGCCGCTTTCATTGAGCGCTCAAGCATATCCGAGAACTTCGACTTCTTCTTCTCACCTGACGCAATTTTGCGGCGGTTTTCTTCCAAAATCGAGCGAATTTTATCATCATTCACAAAACGACGAATCACCTGCTGTTGTAAAATAGTCACTACGTTCGATACCAAGTAGTAAAAGCTCAAACCCGCAGGGAATGAGTTCATGACAAACATGAACATCACAGGCATAAAATACGTCAACATACGCATATCAGGCATGCCAGGCTGCTGCACTTGCGCAGGCGTTATCTGGTTGTTGTACCACGCGTACACCAACTGAGAGACCGTCATCGCCAACGTAAAAATACTGACGTGAGCACCGTAGAATGGAATCGCAAACGGCAACTTGATAGGTGCATCGTAGGTAGAAAGGTCACTTGCCCACAAAAACGACTGCTGGCGAAGTTCAATCAAGTTGGGAAACAAGAAGAACAACGACATCAAAATAGGCATTGTCGCCAACACAGGAATACAGCCACTCAACGGACTCACGCCCACTTGTTGGTACAACTTCATTTGTTCTTGTTGCATTTTGGCCGCATCATCCCCTACTTTTTCTTTGATAATTGCCAGCTCTGGCGCCAACATCCGCATTTTAGCCATACTCACATACGACTTATAGACGAGCGGGGTCATCAACAATTTTACAATCAACACCAACACCACAATCAGCACCCCATAGTTAGAGAAAAACTTCTCCAAAAAGCTAAACATAGGCACAAAGAAGAACTTGTTAAGCGGTTTCAAGAATGCATAGCCCAAGTCCACGTTATCACCAAAATCGGTAGCTGTACCAATATTCTTTACAATTTGGTAGTCGTTTGGTCCAAAGAAAAACTGGAAATTTCCTTTGCCAGCTTTCAAGTCAGCCGTTGAAAGGCTTCCTTCACTTTGCATGGTTTTGATGTAAGTCGAGTCCGACTGATTAACCAACGACTTTAAAGTGGCATTACTCAAACTCGACCCTTTTGTAATAAAAGCAGAAAGGAAATATTTGTTTTTATGGGCAAACCACGAAACAGGTTGCTCAATTTTCTCTTCTACATTATCGCTTTGTCCACGACCAATGTCCGACAACTCCCCGTCTGAGTAATAATTGGTTGTTACTACTTTACGGTTTTCGGCCATGTCATTTTCGAGCTGTTTCAGCTTATCTTGCCACACAAGGCGAGTTGGCTCGTTCTTAACAAGGCCATCCAATCCAACCAATTGCACATCATAATCAATCAAATACCCACTTCCCTGAATGGTGTAGGTTTGTTCGATGTACTGATTAGCTCCTAGAGGCAAACGGAAAGCTAGTTTTGTTGATTTTCCCGTCGTGATTACTTGGTTGCTTGCCTCAGTTGTAAAATACAAATCAGCTAAGTTGATTGTGCCTTTGTTGGTAGGGAGTTCGAGATTAAACTTACTACTTTGCTCATCAATGAGGTACAAAGGAGCATTGGTGTAGGTTTTGAATTTTTTCAATAGTACTTCTTTGACATTTCCACCTTTGGTGCTAAAAGTCAAGCGAACATCATCGGTTTCTACCACAATATCTTTTGCGGTACCGATGGCTGCACTGGCAAAATCGCCATAGATGGCTTTGGCAGCTACCGAATCCAACTGACGAGGGGCAGGTGCAACAGCGGCTGTGGCACTAGACTTGGTTTGCGTCGCAGGATTCGTCTTGGGAGGCTCAGTTTGTGGTGCTAGGATTTGATACCCTACTAGCATCATCATGATGAGCGCTAATCCAATGATTTGATTTCTCTCCATTTGTTTGGTTTATACGTTATTTATGACACGTTATTTGTTACACGTTATTCGTACTCAGCCGTTAGAAAACATTCTCATGATTAACGGTAAACTAATAACTGCTCTTGCTGTGGCAAAAGCGGGTGCAAAGTTAGTGAGTTTTCAAGAATTAGCACCTGTGAGAAGGATGAGCGGTCATTTTTTAGCGAAAAAATCACAATAGCGCCAAAAAAAATAACAAATACCAAAATTTTCTTGACAGAATCCCGTTTAAGAAGTATAATTGCGAGACTTTTCTGACAATACTACGGCTTATCTGATACACATTAACCCAAAAGCCGTCTCTCTTGTTCAGTTCCAGCTATCAATCCCTATTTTTTCCTGGTTTATCCTCTTGTTGTTAAATAACTAATAATAAACATTTCTCCGTGTAAAGGTTCTCTTTACCCTTCATTTTTATATGCTCAGCATTGATGATCTAAATCCCAAGCTCCTAGCGGAGTTGCGGGTAATTGCCGAAAAAAACGGTATCAAAGACCCTTCTAAGTTTTCAAAGAAAGAACTGATTGCTAAAATTTTAGAAAAACAGTCCTCTACTTCTGACACTCCCGCCGAAAAATCAAAATCTGCACAACCTTCAGGTAAACGTCCTCGAAAAGTTGCTGCGTCAGACACTGATGCTCCAACTGAAGACGCCGCCGCAGAAGATGCTTCTTCAGAATCTATTGAAGTAGTTTCTCAAAGTACTATTGACTTTTTTCACCCCAAATCAAACGATTCGTTTGAGAAGCGTGGCAAACGTCAACGTATTCATAAAAACGAGAAGCCATTCCCTGAAAATTCACCTCAGGAGGCCGCCCCTCGTTTTTTTGATGAACCTACTCCCGAACCCACTGTTGCACCCACCGAGGCGCCCGCGCAGCCAGCAAATGAGCAACCAGCAGCTGAGGAAGAATTTGCCGATATAAAAATCGAGCTTCCCGAGGATGACTTTTTCGACACCTCATTTATTACGGAAAATTTTGAAGCAGAAGCACCCGCAGAGGTAGAAGCCGAACCGCTTCCCGCGAAAACGGAAGAACGCTCCCGCGACTATCGCCCCGATGAGTTCCAAAATAAAATCAAACGGCAGTACAACAACTACGTAAAAGAATTTGATGGACTTATCATCAACGAAGGTGTCCTCGAAATTATGTCAGATGGTGGGTACGGTTTCTTACGTTCTGCCGATTATAATTATTTAGCTAGTCCCGACGATATTTATGTATCGCCGTCTCAAATAAAACTCTTTGGCTTAAAAACTGGCGATACCATTCGTGGCTCAGTCCGCCCGCCCAAAGAAGGAGAAAAATACTTTGCCTTGCTTCGCGTCGAAACCGTCAATGGTAAAACAACCGAAGAAATCCGTGACCGTATTCCATTTGAATACCTCACGCCTTTATTCCCCCAAGACCACATCAAGCTCAGCGGCAAACCCGACAACTATTCTACGCGCATTCTTGACCTTTTTGCCCCCATCGGGAAAGGCCAACGTGGGATGATTGTAGCACAACCTAAAACGGGTAAAACGGTATTACTCAAAGAAATTGCCAACGCAATTACGCGTAATCACCCTGAGATTTACCTGATCATTTTACTCATTGACGAACGTCCAGAAGAAGTTACCGACATGCAGCGTAGTGTTCGCGCCGAAGTGATTTCTTCCACTTTTGACGAGCAAGCCGACCGCCACGTAAAAGTAACGGGTATGGTGCTTGAAAAAGCAAAGCGGATGGTAGAATGTGGCCACGATGTGGTGATACTCCTCGACTCTATCACGCGTTTGGCCCGTGCATACAACACCGTTACACCTGCTTCGGGTAAAATCCTTTCGGGTGGGGTGGACGCCAACGCACTTCACAAACCCAAGCGCTTCTTTGGTGCGGCTCGTAACGTAGAAAATGGCGGATCGTTGACCATCATTGCTACGGCTCTTATTGATACTGGTTCGAAAATGGACGAAGTTATCTTTGAAGAATTTAAAGGTACGGGTAACATGGAACTCCAACTCGACCGCCGTTTGGCCAACAAACGTATGTATCCAGCAGTTGATGTGAACGCCTCAGGTACACGACGTGAAGATTTGCTCCTCGACCGTGAAACCCTTCAGCGTATGTGGATTTTGCGTAAATACCTTTCTGACATGAATCCAAACGAGGCAATGGATTTCTTATTGGAACGCATGAAAGGAACACGTACCAACGAAGAATTCTTGATTTCGATGAACCGATAGAAAAACGTTTTTTTAATTTAGCCCTCTTCACGAGGGCTATTTTTTTGCACAAAAAAGGTATCAGGCAGAGCCTAATACCTTTTTTACTTCTTTGAAAAACTATACTTTTTAC
Organism: Runella defluvii; assembly: GCF_014195535.1. Taxonomy (GTDB): domain Bacteria; phylum Bacteroidota; class Bacteroidia; order Cytophagales; family Spirosomataceae; genus Runella; species Runella defluvii. The sequence continues at coordinate 105,455 of NZ_JACIBY010000019.1, forward strand.
CCTTTTATTTTTCGAGTTGTAACAGGAACACATACGGCTGGGGGACAGCAATTGTTTGACGCTTCAATGATGATTGGACAACAACCTTCAGTTGGACAAGTTTGACCATCTGCTGTAAACGTATAGGTTCCAATTTCACTCAATAACACTACATTCCCCGTTGCCACTGGTACAATTCCTCCGTCTTTAAACCATTTGACGTTCACATAGGTATCAGAGACACGTGCTTCTATTTTGCTACCTGTGCATAATGAAATAGGTACTGTAAAACATTGACGATCAATATCATCTTCTGAGTCTCTGTGATTGCAAGGAGTTGAATCTACGTCTTTTTCATTGGTCGTACACACTTCAGCTACATTCAAATGAATACCCATTTGAACAGCCTTAACTTGATACGTTAATATAACCGTATCACCATTTGCCGCTAATGAACCAATGTTCCAACTAATTGTATTATTCACAAAACTTGCAGTACCTCGACTAGCCACGATACTTCCTACCACAAATTCGACGGTTGATGCCATACTATCTTTTACAGAAACCCCAGTTGCATTTTTAGATGCCTGATTATACACTTTTATTGTGTACGTAAGCACGTCGCCAATTCGTGCTACTTTCTTGCTAATCAGCTTCTTCAAAGCTACATCAACTGTGTCAATACAACTTTGTGCATTGATTGTTGCTGAGACTCGACTCGAACTAATGGCCGTTGGGCAAGAAGGGTCAGTGCTCCGGGCTTGAGCATAAAAAAAGATACTATTAACCATCGTACCGACAGGTTTGAAATCCAAACCTGTATGCATCAATACTCCTCCCGTTGGTTGGCTATACCACTCCACCGTAGCTAATCCTACAACGGTTGCTTTCAACGTTGGGAAGGTATCACCAATACAAGCCGATAAACTCTGAATCGCGATTGTTGGAAGAGGAGGATTACAATTACAATTAAGACCGATAATCACTGTATCCATTTTACATACCGAATTCAAGCTATCGGTGATTGTCACTAACGCCCCAGAAGGAATTCCTGACACTGTATAAGGGTTATTACCCGAAAGAACACCTTTGTTCACTTTAACAACCCCCAATTGATTTTGGACAGAGAACGTCATTGTATAGGTCTGTAAATCAGAAGAACAAATTGGCAAATTAGACATCGTGATTTTTGACATTGTGCAAGCTATAATTAGACCCGCATCAATTGTTGGATTATCTTTTGCAATACCTGAGCTTGTCGGGTCTATGGTTACTGTTGGGCTCCATCCCATCTCAGTAAAGTCGTTGTCGTTGGTATCAATACCTGCATCTTGCTTACTACTTACTGCACACTCTGTTGGAATTGTACGTAAATCCATTTGCACTTTGTAGTCGCCTTGAGATAGATTAGCAAATGAATAGTAGCCATTTTTAACACCATTATTAAAAGTTACAACGCTGTCTAGCTTAGTGGTTGCAACGCCATTTACAACAGACCACAGAATCATTTTCACTCCATTGACTCCGACTTCAACATCTTGTTGCAAACCATCGTTATTTTCATCTTTCCAAACATAATCTCCAAGGCTACCTTTTGCACAATTTTTGGTTTCTACCGATACAGTATCAATACAGCCATTTAAGGTATAAACAAATTGGTAAATACCGATAGAGGTCATGCCCGAAACAGCCCCCGCATTTGTCACATTCGCAACGCTTGGAGTTGTACCTAGCTGGTTCCAAGTACCTCCTGAAGGGGATGCTGACAAAGCAACCGTTCCGACACTTGTACAAACTGCACTTGTTCCCAAAATATCTTGACCTGCATTTGGCTTGGCATTTACCGTCACTACCACGTTCGCTGTATCCTTGCAGCCTGCCGCGTTTTGAGCAATCAACACATAGGTCGTCGTAGAGGCTGGTTTTACTGAGCTTGGTGTTGTCACCGCTGTGCCGCCAACTGTCCCTACCGTCCAAACTGGACTCAAATACGTGGCGTAATTCGTGATTTTTGATGTTAAATCCACCGATTCTCCTGCGCAAAGTGTCGCACTGCCATCGGCAATCACGGGCTTGGCCAAGACAACTACTTGTGCCGTGTCAGTACACGTTTGACCGCCACCCGTCACCGAGTACACAAACTTATAGGTCCCTGCTGCGTTCAAACCACTGATGTTCCCACTCACATCTATCGTCGCTGCACTTGGGTTGGATGGACTGCCAATTGGAGCCCATGTCCCTCC
>NZ_JACIBY010000020.1 GCF_014195535.1 Runella defluvii
TCAATCTCAAAAACCACTTCGTTGTCCGAATTATCTACCCACTTCAAATCTATCTGACTACTGCTTACCACCGTCAACGACAAATCACTCGGCGACTTGGGTACTGACACGGGCGGAGACAACGTTATCGGATCTATCACGTTGCTATAATCAGAAAATCCAAAGGTATTTTTGGCTCGAACTCGGTAGTAATACTGAGTAGAAGGGGTCAAGCCTTTATTTGAATAACTCATCACGTTGGCACTGATTTCGTCAATTTTGACAAACGTTGTTTTATCAGTACTACGTTCAATTTCAAAGCTTGTTTCATTGTCCGAATTATCCGTCCAAGACATATCAATTTGATTTGTACCTTGAAACGTTATCACTAATTTGCTTGGAGCAACTGGCTTGCCTGATGTCTTAATGCTGGTTCCATTCCACCCCGATGCACCTGTACAGTTTTTAGCTCTAATTCGTAAATAATAAACTGTATTTTCCTTCAACCCATTCAAAGAACCTGTCGTTACACCAACCCCAAACTTTGTTGATTGTGCTGCACTAAAATCCGCTTTTAAATCATACTCAAATTCAAAACTCTCTTCATTGTTCGAGTTATCGTTCCACTTAAATTTAATTTCACCTAGGTTATTTGTAGCAGTTGCTGATAACTCACTAGGAGCTGTTGGTAAGGGAGGTATTAAATCTGTTTTATTAAGCTCCCAATCTGAATTTCCCCCCGAATTTTTTGAACGAACTTGTACATAGAAAGTCTTACAAGGAATCAATCCCGAAACGGTATAACTCGTAACATTTACCCCTACCGAAGCACTCTTACCGTACGCAGGCGTATCGCCCCATTCGATGTCGAATCCTGTTTCATTGGATGAATTGTCTTTCCAAGTTACCGTTACTTGCGTGCCATCAGCACTTGCTTGCAAAGAAGGAATACTTGGTTTCGCAGGCGCGGAAACATCTGTGGTGGCCGAAACAATATTTGACCAGCCAGACGCATACTGAGTCTTGTTAACGGTTGTCTTGGCCCGTACTTGGATGTAATAGGTACTTCCCGAAGTTAAGTTAATAATTTTAGAAGAGGTTTTAGAAGCATCTAACTCCACTGATTCCACTCCTCTGGCAAACGCTTTGTCAGTAGAATACCTTATTTCGTACAAATCAGCCGCTTTAACGGCGTTCCAAGAAATGCCAATGGAGGTTTCGGCCTTGCCAGTTATGGCCAATCCTGTCGGGATAGCAGGCGTTGGATCTAGTGTTTTGGCTTGGGTAACGCTCCAGTCAGAATAATTTAAGGCAGCTGGAGTCGTCTGTTTGCTCACCCGAACTCGAATGAAATAGTTCGTATTGGGTAACAGCCCTGTTAAAGAATAGCTTCGCGAACTCGTTAAGGGAGGGGTAACTGGGTTGGAAAAATTAGCATTGTTGGCATACTGTAACTCAAATTGCCCAGAGGTCAGGTTACTCGTCCACGCCACGTTAATTTGGGTAGCCGAAATTACGACGGGCGTACTCAACACAGGAGCAGTTGAGAGCGTCCAGCCTGTAATCAATGCCGTTGGAGTGCTATTTTTCCCGCTGAGCACCGCGTAAATTCGGTATTGGAATTGAGTATTGGGCGGCAGACTGGTATCGACAAACGCCCTGTCGGTGCTTTTGGGCTCACTTACTTTTGTGTAAGTATTACCGTCTAACGGTTTTCGCTCAATTAGAAATTTATCGACGTTTTTACCATCGTGCGTCCACGCGAGGCTTACCGTAGAGGTGGTTGTCTCGCTGACTTTAAAATCGGTGGGAGCTACTTGGGCATAACATTGTATGCAAATAGCTAGGCTTATCAAAAGCCAAATAAATGTCTTTGACATGGTATTTGATATTTATTTTTTAGGAAGTCTGTATTCCTTATAAAATCTACTACAACATTTTAACTTCTACAGCGGCACTAAATGGACTTTCTTGACCATCTGAAAACAATACCTTGAGCACATACTTGTACCTATCTGATTGAAGCGGCTTGTCTACAAATTGGCTTTCTGATGCTTTTGCAAATCCAATCAAATGATACCCTTGCTTGGTCTCAGCTCGATAAATGGCGATACGATACTGTGTACGTTGAGGGTACAACCAAGTAAGCAAATTCAGCTTACTCTCCTTATTATACGTCACTTTTAGGACAGGTGCTTCAGCCGTCCATGAACGGGGTAATCGTTTGGCTGTTTTAGTGATTGATGGCTCAGAAACCAAGCCATTATCATCAACTACTTGAATGAAATATTCAAAAACTGATTCCGACTGGAGCTTATCCACAAAAACTTCAGGTGATTTAAAGCTTTTAACTTTTACCCACTCTCTCCCCGATTCTCGGCGGTACAGTTGGTATTCTACGACATCATTGCTTGGGCTACGTTGCCATCGAATTGTCACTGTATTGTCTTCTTTTACAGCAACTTCTGTTATAAGCGGGGCTACAGGTCTGATTATATCGGGGCGCTTGGCAGGGGCTGATGCCGAAAATTCAGAGATATTAAAATGTTTATCTACGGCTACAACCTTGTAATAAACATTCTTGGTCAATGATTGAAGTGTAATCGTATCCTTGAATACCGTATCCGCGACCATCCGTTTGGTAATTTGCGAAAACTCGTGGTCTGGGTCATTGGCAAAATATACATAGTACCCTTGTACATCCATCTCAATATTACGTTTCCAAGTAAGTGTAACGGTACCCGCTTTATTGGCTTTATCGGTGATTACTTTGGCCATTAACCCCTTTGGAGCAGCAGGTGCTACGGTGTCGTTCATAGCCACATAAGCAGGAAAAGAAGCTCGCTCGTTCCCCGCCGTATCCACCGCCACTACCCTGTAGTGATTCGCCGCGGTTGGGTCTGCCTTGTAATCCACCACACGGGTTGAATCTTTCGACACAAACCTACCTACTTTTTCATATTGGCTAGATATATTTTTGGCCCGAGTCACCCAAAAACCCCTTAAATCACCCTCTTGCGCTGGCATTGCCCATTTGATTTCCACCCTTGTTCCTCCCAGATGCCTTGTCGATTGAATCTGAGGCTGGCTTGGGGGAGTTCGGTCTCGGCCCATGGCCATGATAAACGTTGGTGCAGTCACCAGCTCACCAAATGGGGTTATTCCTATCAGTTTGTACAAGCAAGGGCGGTAGTTTTGAGTAAGTGAATCTTTGAAATAAGCTATTTTTAAGGCTTTATTTGAATACATAATAGGTGATGTAGAAATCCGCTTGTAGGTCTTTCCATCCTCAGATTTTTCTACATGATAAAGCACAAAATCTTTCAGGTACGAAGCCGCAGGCCAAGTGAGTAAGACTGTTTTTTCGAGCTCTTCTTTTTGCAAATTAGGAGGAAGTCTGCGGGTCGTATTTCGGGCGGCATTAATGACTACATAAGCTGTATCTGCCTTATTTTCAACTTGAAAGCCAGCAGTAGCTGAATAAATTCGATAGACGTAGGTTTTTGATTTTTCAAAATTTGAATCGGTATAACCAAGACCCATTTTTTGGGCTGTCTTAAAAGATTTAAACGCAATGAGGCTGGCCGTAAGATGCCTCATAGTGAGCTGACTAGCCTCTTGTTGACCCAATTTATTATCAATGGAAGTAGTAACAGGATCTCCGTTGATTATTTTAGCCGCTGCCTTATCTTCGACCGAGTTAGGTGTTGAAAACGTTGGGCGAAGTGGCTGGGCTGTTAATCGTTTGAAAACAAGAGCTTTGCCTTTGACTACTTCGGCGCGTTCTACCACATACCCAGCAGAATTATTCGCTACCCAATCTGTTGCTTCAATAGGCATCCAACGTAGTCGAACGGTGTCGTTTTTGACCTGTCGCCATACTGACAGCGTACTCTTGGGAATGTTTTTGGGTACCACAACTCCCTTCTGCGCAACACTTACAAAGGCCATACAAAGCCCACAAATGAAGATGAATATGGTTTTCATGGATTAGTTTTGAGCTTTAAACTATTGTTGAATCGAGTTACAATTGTAAGTGATTGAGTGAGTATCTCTTGTTGTTTTTTAAGAATTGCTTCCATGCCTTCATATCGGACTTGGGCAGTAAACGTAGCACGGTCGTTCATGCTAAAATTAGATTGTAGTCCCTGTGCACTTGGCTGTGCAATTGAACTAGTCTGGTTAGTACTAACACTACTATTTATTCCTCTATTTTTAACTACGTTTCCATCTAAAACAGGGTATCTGTAGTCAAATGTAAAGGCATAGTCCCCCGCCGTAGGAGCTGTGATTAGTTCAGGGGCTGCGTATCGTATGAATTCGTTGTAGTCAAATTCAATTCCCATCTTTCCATTTTGGTAAGCAACGTCCAAGTACTGAGCTGTAGAAGTTGAAAAGGGGGGATTGGAGACCCTACCCTCATTAAATTCCGTCTGAAGGATGTATTTCATTTGAACGTGCCATGGCGTATTGAGAGGAACTTTCGTTGTTGAAATAAACCGATCAACCGACGCATTGACGTAGCGATTCTTATACACTGGATTCAAGAAATCGGTACCTATTTCAAAACTATCCCAATCTTCATCCAGCATAAACGTTTTAGTAAACACATAAGAATCAGGACTTTGATGATAACTTGGAGATGGTTTCAAGGTAGCCATCTTATCGGCAAAGGTGTTGAACTTTGACGTATGAAACACCAAACGATACACTTGTGTCACTACTGTCTCGACTGGAATGGCTGTTGGTGTTCTATTGGTACTAGGTTTGCTTGGCTGAGTTAATTCTTGTTGGGTGTTTTTACCAACTGACTGGTTTGTCTTGATTTCATGATGTTTGGTGTAAAACTCAATCCTTACATCTGTATCATTAGGTAATTGTGGGGTTGTGTACTCAATGGCAGCTTCTACATCATTGATATTTTTGTACCTAAACGTCCCTTCACCTATGAGCTCATTGTTAGCATAGATTTTAGTCGTCAAATCACTGGCAGCGAGCGCTTTTAGCTCAGAAAATTGCTTACCCAAAACCAAAAATTTCTGTCCATGACTTTGTAAAAAATATTTCTGATTGACGGCAGGATACGCAAACTTGATGTCAGACGGATTCAACGTATAACTAATGGGCACAATTTTAAATTGTTGCACTTTGATATACTCCGTAGAGCCCCCATCTTGATAAGTAGGCTTTTCTTGCCAAGTCCCATCTCCTATTTTTTCTTTAACCCCTAACACAATTCTAAATGTTAGGACAGAACCTATAGGGAGAGAGTTAGTAGGCGCAAGCCAATAGTTTTCTTCCGTTTGTGAAACTGACACAAAGCGCGTTGGAATTTCTTCACCGCTTCCTTTTGATACTTTTACTGATTTGACAAACCATACCCTTTTCAAAATAGTGCCATCAGGCTTTCTAAGTGTCCAACTTTGAGAAATTGGTTTGTTGTAAAATACCGTTATAGCTTGCGTAGGTTCCAGCGATGGAAGGCTCTCGCCGCTGCTAAGTTGAGGTTTAATTGCCGCAATAACGGGCAATGAGTTCTCGCGGTCGTTAAACGAAGCTGTTTTATCAATACTACAAGGTTCTCCTAATTTAAAGTCTATGGCCAATCCCTGCGCTGCCACTTTATCCACAATTCTATCGGTTATACTTTTGGCTTCCTCATCAGATCCACTTACCCAATTCCATAGTCTATCTACCGTTTCTGCCCCTTTATCAACAAGAGTATAAATACCACCAGTAGCCAAACCTGCCGCAGCTTCCAGCGCAACCGTAAATGATTCTTTGTCTAGTTCCAATTGGCCTTGCACCCACGTTGGATTTGGGCCACCAAAAGTAGCAACCGCCATTAGTGAAATAGATGCTAACTTTACCGATTCGCTGTCAGTAACGATGATTAGTTGCCCATCAGCGAAGCCATATACTTGACCAGTCGCATAGTAATTATTAATACCGAAGTCATCGGCACTTCGCCCGCATTGGGGCGTTAGGTAGCGCACCATCGCCAAGTCAAAACCCATCCCAAATGTAACAGATGCTGTAACTAACGGTGTTTCAACGCCGATACTCCCACCCAAGTAGGCACCAAAAGCCAATCCTGTACCACTCGACGCCTGAGGGTCAAAAGCAGGGCGATGATTCGTTAAATAGGCCCTAATTGACTCAGGAAAATTTAGCGGAGGTAATTCCATTACTTGCCCAATGCCGTACGTGCCCATACAGAAATACACTCCCGACCGAAGATCTCCTACTTCTGGAATGATCAATGATACTTGAGCATAGCGCCCCATTCCGTTCAAATCGTTGTGATACAACCCTCGATTGGAACTACCCCACGGATTACCAAGATAGACATACCAGTTCCCTTGCCCAAAATACATTACTAAACGTCCAGCTCTATCATTGGGGCCTTCGGTTCCTTTCACCACATTTCCAACATTGACATACACATTGCACTGACCAGCTAAAATATTTTGAGTAAAATCGTAGGTGAGACTCACATCGGCCGCCAACTTAATGGGGTCAGAGATGGCAATGGCATTTTCTGGAACTGGGCCAGGTATTTTTAAGAACCTTACGGCACCTCCTACAGTAAAGGTAAGAGGAGCAAGATCTGTCGTGAGTCCAGCTTCAAAAGTCATGACCCCGTTAAGACTATACCCCTGCGAAGCTGCTTCTTTTACCATGACTCCCAGTCCTATTCCTAACGCATCTTTGGAAGGTACCAAAGGTGGAGGTAAACAAGCCCCATTGGCCGTACTTTGATTTAGCCTAGCTGCAAAACTAGCAGCATTGGGTTGTTTTTTCATATTATACCAAAAACCACCTGCAAAACCATCTATTGCAATGGGAGTTTGCGGAATTAGGATATTGAGCCCTTTGATAAAGCCTTCTATATAAAAATAGCGAAAGGCTTCTCTATTGTTTTTGACAGAGCCAAACATCCCTTGTACTTGCCCCATGATGGGGGCGGGGATTTTCATTTCTAAGGTAATACAACCTCTAAAGCCATTGCCAAAAGTAGCGTCGTTTTTAATAAAATCAAGCGAGCCACTTATGTGCGAAACTGACACATCGGTATCTATGGATATTTTCTTGAAGTCAACTGCCAAATCAAGCGTGGGTTCAAATTCGGGGCTCAATTTGGTCGTTAAATCAAGCCCCGTAGTTAGGCCAAAGCCCGCGCCTTCTTTGAGATTGAGAACTACGTCAAAACCAAACCCAAACCGAATTCCGTCGGCCGCCAATTCAAAGATAGGACGAAACTTTTCGACCGAAATTGGAAACCCACCTGCCTTGGAATCGTCGTCGGAGGAGGCACCACCAACAAATTTTTGAGGGCTTGCAAACGAAACGTTCAGACTATCAGTAACAATTTTAGAACCATCGAAATAGAAGTTCTCAAAACTAATCCCTGGCATTGTCACGCCTTCGTCTTCTGCTACTATTGAAAGTTTACCGTTTAGTTTGAACAAGAGCAATTTATCGGGGTCATCAAAGTGTCCTTCTGAGTTAAAATCGATGCTACACCCTGCACCTAATGTAAATACCGTCCTAAGTTTTTCAATTTTCAAATCAACGTTTTCGGGCAAACTAAGCTTAAATGCAATGGGTAGATCGTCAGAAAGCGCATCAGAGACCTGATCAGGAATATCACGGATATCGGTCGCTGGCTGACGTAAAAAGTCAAGCATATCCAAACGATAAGGAAACGCACTTCCTTTGTCAAACAGCTTAAAGTGAAGTTTTCCGTTGAGGTTAATCGCCGTAAATTCTCCGCCTAACATCTGCATGTTCAAGGTATCTATTGAAACTCCAAAGTTGGCTAGTTTACCTCCGCCTTCAATCGTCATAATGTTTCGGACATGCGCGTCAAAAGCAATGCCTCTTCCTTTAAATCCAATTAAAAGGCCATCTATTTCGGCCGATGGAGACTGGGTACCGCTACCGACTTTGAATTGCTTCGGTAGCTGTACAGTGGCTTTTTTAACAAAAATACCAGTCCATGTATTTTGCAAACTTGCGTCTGAAGCAATCCCATTTCTAAGGACAGCGGGGATAGACTCCCAGCCTTCTGGGTTTTTTAGGGTAGATAAATCGAGCGCAACTTGATTTAATGAAAAGCCCCATTGAGGTACATCTTTGAACGTAAAGGGCGTAGTTACGTCAGATGTAAAAATCAGATTATCGAAGTTATCCACCGCTTCCCCATTAAACGCAATCGTTACTGCGCCTTTCGCTGGTGCTTTCGGTATAAATGTCATGGTGTCTAACTTAACTTCCCCAGAGACTTTAATGGTTTTGAAATTCCCATTATCTAAGGTTAAGAAGGTTACCTGGTCGTTAGGCTGGTCACTCCCCGACCCTTTTAAAATGAGTTTGTGGTTATCGGGCAACGAAAAGCTCAAATCACCGCCTAAATAAAAGGTCGATTGAGCCAATGAAAGTTGTCTAGGTGAGAAACAGACGTTTAGGGCTCCAAAATAAAGTCGATTGTTGATACCTGCTATATATGGTGTTTCTACTACCAGAGTGGCCGTCGCTTTCCTCGGCGTAAAAGTCATCCCAAATACACCAATACGTAAGGGCTCACTACCTGCGTTACCACTGTATCCAATTGGCAAGCCTGTTTCAAAATCTTCGTTTGCTAATTGCTGTAGGCTTCGGTCAATGTTTCGTATTGTTCCAAAAGCGCTTTGAGCAGCATTAGCCGCTTGGTTGGCAGACACATCTAGCACGTTAGCGGCTTGATTTGCCGTCGAAACTGCCGAGTGAACTGCCGTTTGGGTATCATTGATAATTTGGCTAGTTGTATTAGCTGTTTCTGATATGCCATAAAGTATTCTTGAAATATCGTTTGGCAAGGGGAGCTGGCTTGCACCTCCTGTGGCATTCTCAACCACATTTGTTGCCGTTTGCGCTTGATTGGCTATATTATCGGTTGTATTATTGACCGTGCTTCCTGCTTGGTTTACCTCTTCTTTAATGGTAGCAGTGGCTTGGAGTACTTGCGGTTTCACCGCCTGAAAAGCGCTATAGAGGGCGGCGATAGGCCCACTCTCAGGATACGATTCATCTTTCAACCCTTCTGCAAAGCCATCTATGGCTACTAGCACATTATTGCTAAACCTATTCACTTTTAGTCCAACCAGTTTCACTTTAAACTTGGCTGCAAAAACTGGTATTCTTACTAATCCCGTTCCATTAAACACCTCTCCTTCTTTGTTTGCTTGCGTTATTGTCACCTTGAAGCACCCTACATATACTTCATCCCCACCGCTAAGTGAAGTCGCAGGCGTTCCTCCTGTTGGTATTTGTATTTCGTTACAATTACCATTGAGGCAATTGAAGGGCAAATTAGGGTCTTCTTCATTTGCGGTTAAGCCAGTGTAAGGTTTAGTTTCCTTTTCACCGTAGGTAAAATTAATCGCTTGACTATTCCCATTGTTGGGAAGAGAGCCATCAATCGCCGAATTTGTGCTTGCTTTTATCCAAATAGCATACTGATGGCCTAATTCGAGAGGTTTACTAAATTCTTGCGCCAATAAATTGACAATCTGTGTGGGATTACCTGTCCCCGTAATACTTGATTTTACAATAAAGTTACCATCGTTTCGGTCTTGTAGTGTAGCTTGAACTTGATTGGGGTCTAAAACTCCATCAGGCATTTCGACAATAAATAAAGTATAATTGAAATTGGCAGTAATCACCGAGTTCAGCTCAAATACGGGAGGTGTAAAGGCCACTTGAAACGGCATATTTGGGCCTTGTAGTGGCGTTATTTCATTACAAAACGGGCAAAGTTGGCCATTAATACTATTAATAAGGGGAGGGTTAAACTGCTGAAAGGAGATGTCAGCACAGCCTGTATTACTGAGGGCATTGGTATTTTGTTGATTGAGTGTCTCTGCACGTAATCTCAAACAGAGTTTATAGTTACCAGAGGGGATTTGTCCGTCAGGGTTTCCTAGAAGAAAATCTCGAAGCGTTTGGCCATCGTTCGTAATGAAACTATCCTCATAGAACAAATCCTGTAATTCTTGAACTGTATAGGTTTTTGTACCTGCTATCGTACCAGCTGGCCCTAATACCCCTCCCGATGGAAGTGCATTAGGATTGGTTAAAATCTTAAAATTCGTTGACGGTGATGACATCTCTGCTTCAATTTGAAAGGGCTGGTTGACAGACGTTAAATTGGTCAAAGTAAGAATCATTTGTCCACTGCTTGCCAAGTCTTGCAGCTCAGAAAGTCGGGAAAGGGGGCGTTGGGTTGCCACCGAAAAAGTAACAGATACCGCTTGTCCGAAAAGAGAAATCGGAATCATTAAAAGGAGAATAACTAACCACTGTTCGAATATCTTTTTCATGGGTTGTATCCTGTTAAAATCGAATGCCATAACTAAGCGTGCTCCTGATTTCGCTGAAATTGCGATACGTTGTAGCGTTTTGTTGAATACCATATTGGTTGTAGAGGTAATTGACCCCTACCGACACACTCTGTTTTTTGTATAAGTGCGATAGGTTTAACCCAGTGTTTGTCATAAAGCCATCGGCAATATCATTCGTTTTTCGAAACTGACTGTTATGATTTAGAGATGCCCGAATTTTATATTTTATCAGTTCTTTACTCAGCATGAAAGCAGGGCCAATATTTACTAATTTTCGCCCTCCTGTTTCGATTGAGACATAGCTAACAGACACGTTACTGCTGAATTTTTGAGGAATCAAAAAGTAACTATAATTCACCACCCCAATCATCGACGAAGCCCCTGCGTATTGACGGGTAAATGCGTTTTGGTCGTTTGTATTCTGGTACGTTGCCGTAATTCCAAACGATTGCTGACTAATTTTGCTTCCAAGTGAGTAATTTACCGTTGCATTGTACGAGGTATTCACGACACTCACCGCCAACGAATCATTGAAAAAATCGCCCATACCTCGGCTTTGACCTACCCCAAAGTTGGAATAATTGAGCCCAATCGTCAGGCGTTTGATGGGGTTCATAGAAAGGTTGACCGAGCTAACATTTCGGTGAGTTGTTGCCCCTTTTTTGCCGTTCAAGTTATCGTGTGAGCGACCTACCGCTCCGTTGATGATCAATTTATTTTTGAAAAGCATAAACGTGGGCGAAATGGTTACCTGTTCTACATCATTTTGAAAATAGTAAGCTCCTAGCGATTGATAATCAGGATCTACCCGCTGGTAGATTGCCCGTATAGCCCCTTGTTTGAAGCGAAGCCCTAATGCTGCGGTACCCGCCGTAAAAAAGTTAGAGGAAGCGTTTACGGCAACTATATCCAGCAGTTTATCTTGCCAAGGCTCAGGATTTTCAACGTCTCTTTTTAGGGAATTTCGGGTAAGTAAACTTGCCCCCACGTCGAGGTCGAAAGTTAATTTTTGTTTAAAAAAGCCAAAGTGATTTTTAAGCCCAACGGCTAGGTTTTCCATGGGTAATACTCTTGATTTCAGCGAAGGCGCATTGATGGAGCCAATAACATCTTTGGCCTTGAATACGCTAAAATCAACATACGATTTTTGAGACCCTACGCCTATTTTTGCCGCCCAGCCTATTCGCTGATAGACAGGCCGAATGTATTGATAACGAACATCTTGACCCGACGCATTTTCATTGATTGCCCGCGCAAACTGCCCATAGACAAATCCCAATCGAACGTTTTTAGGAGTGTATTCAACTCCTGCCCCCAAAAAATTGGCTCCGCCCAAAGTGTAATCCGAAAAACGAACGTTTCGGTACCCCAAATGGAGTTTTAAAGATTTATAATAGGGGCTTACTCCGTATTGATTGAAAGGCTGCGAAAAACGGCGCTCCTGCTCACTCACTACCAACGTAAAGGGGAACGTCATCCCTAACCACTTCACGATGGGAGTACCCGTCAGGTACCACGTAAAGGGTTGGCGGCGACTGGCAATGCCGTTGGCATGGTACATTTGCACATTGGCAGTAAGTGAGCCCCTGATTTCAAACGCCTTAGGAGACATTTTCCCTAAGTTTTGGGCATTTACTGACAAAAAGCACACCATGACCATCCCCGTTAAGAATGTTGTTAGCGTAGATATTGGCTTCATAGTTGTACGCCAGCTAATCCATTATTTTTTTGAGCATGGGCAATAAGCGCCAGTCCGTACACCAAAAGGATACAGGTAAATCTTTTCATGTTTTTCTATTTTATTCTAAAATTAGCCCCTCATTGGTTATCAACGATTGTACATATACGTAAACCTGTTTTTATTCTTTGTCAACCTTACTTTGTCTTTATTTGTATTTAATGATTCAAAGGTCTCTAAAATTGCGTTTTCTTTCCCCCCCCAAATTTGGTAGTAAGCTTGGTTTCTCTCTAGCGACGATACAAATTTCCGACTTAACCCTTTTTTTATACTCATGGTTTTCCATGAAATCGACTCATTGAAAACCATGAATTTATCTGAAGTAGTTACTACATTTAAAAGGTAACCACCCAATTGACGGTAAACTCCCCTCCTAGTGTCACGGCATTGAGTAAAATATCAGAAGTACCTTTTCCAGTAATGCGCGCAAAACGCCCCGTTCCACGGGTGATGGGTTCGGTCACTTTAATGGCTAACACTGTCGGGGTTGCCGTGGGGGCTCCTTGCGCAGTCCCTCCCAATTCAATGGTGTTGCCCGATTTGTCGGTGTAAGTCGTTACAAATTCTGTCCCTGTCAATTTGCTATAATCAAACTTAAACTTCGAATTAAAATTTACGTCCCCTATCGTAGTCAACGTACCCGTACCTACCACCTCAATGGTGGCTATGATGGGCTGTTTGGTGGAGGGATCTACCGTTATTGGCACTACGTTTTTGGTCGTGAAAGTAATTTTTCCCGTGATGTTGCCATTTTCTACTTCGTAGAGGTCTTCCTTTTTACAAGCATTTAAAAAAGTGAGGGCGCACGCAAACAGCGCAATGAATTTGAGCCTTTTCATTGTGTAGAGTAGTTTTAAAGTGAATAAAGAAGAAAATTCTAATCGTTTCTCAGGACGGTGTTCGTAAAATTCCCAACTGCTCAAAAAGCAACATTTGATCGCTGAGCGGAAACACCTCCACAATTCGATTATTTCGAACTCGGTACCGTACCATCATCGGTATTTCCACCGTTTTATACGTGGGCGGAACCCCATACATCTCACCTCGGTGCTCGCCCCTAAAAATCCCCTCCACAATCACGTCGTCACCCTCAGCCGTAATGGATTCTATAAAGATATGATAACCAGGAAAACCTTTGTCGTGCAACAATACGCCTTTGATGTAATTTTCAGCATCCGTAAACTCTCGTAAAACAGCCTCTGTCTTAATTCTTCCCGAAAGTTTTGAGGCCAACTGCAAGACAAGTTTTTTATTTTTTTCCGCTTTTTCCATCTTTTTGTGGTGGTTTTAGGTTAGTACAAAGGTAGGGGCTTTCATCTTTAGCCATTAGTAGCCGTTTTTCAAAGATTTACACTATTGTTTCACCCTACCTTTGGCTTGTGTTATTGTTTCATTTTTTGTTGACGCCACTCAGTTGGGCTACAGCCCGTTTGCTCTTTAAAACAATGGGTAAAATAACTCAGCTCCCCAAACCCTACTTTATAAGCAATGTCTCCAATCCCCATTTGTGTGCTTTGGAGTAGTTCCTGTGCTTTACCTATTCGTACGTATCGGATGTAGTTAGCCGTCGAATACTGCGTCAGTTTTTTTATTTTTCTAAACAATTGAGCTTTGCTTAATCCCAACTGAATTTGGAGGAACTCCCCCGTTAATTCATCTTTATCCAAATGTTGGTAAATCAATTGATTCACCTGTTCTAAAAAGGCTTGTTCTTGGGTTTCGGGAATGGCCCTGAGCTGTTGCAAAGCAAACGAATCCGTGGCCACCGATTCAAATCGGCGTTTGAAGTTAATGGAGTAAAACGCATCGTCGAGCTTCTCGTTTGTTGGTGGCCGAAACTGCTCAATAATCGTGTTATCTTTTTTGTCTTCCAACATTACTTTTACAAACACAACCGTGGCATGTACCTGTGCATTGTCCAAGTGCACTATTTTTTGCTCATGAGCCGAGAGCAAAAGATTGGGATTGAAGTAAATCTTGGGTATTTGAAGCGCCAACCGAAGCTCAACTTGCTGATTTTCAACCTCCGTGCTTGCATCAAGGTGCAAATGAGCATCATCAAAAAAATACAAACTTCGGATGACAAAAGACGTAAAAGTAGGTAGCACCTCTTCGAGAGAGGTGCCAATTTTTAAAGCAATAGCGTCTGAGCAGGTAAGTCGATTGCGTCGTAAGGCCGCAATGGGAGCAAACGCACGACTCAAATTTTGCAATAACTCTTTGATGTCAATCATCCGACTTTAATCACTAATTTACCGCGTACGTGCCCTGCTTCTACGTTGGTGGTGGCTTCGTAGATACTTTCTAAGCCGCTGTATATTTTGTCCAAATGCAGCCGAAGTTTCCCCTCTTTTACTTGGTTAGTAACCCAAGCTAAATCGCTGGTTGTGAGCTTTAGCATCAACAAAGCCATTTTTTTTGAACGAAACGGGTTCAGCGCCACCTGCAAAAACTTAGCTGGTCCAGGCACCGAGTTAACAAATACACCTCCTTTTTTGAGTGCTTGCCGTGCCTCCTTGAACGTATATCTATCGACAATATCTATAATGAGGTCGTATGCTTCTGTCTCCTCAAAAGGGTTTTGAACGGTGTAATCTATGACTTCGTCGGCCCCTAGTCCTTTCACAAACTCAAAGTTAGAGGCTCGACAAACGCCCGTTACGCTCGCGCCCATCTGTTTGGCTAGTTGTACGGCCAAATGCCCCAACGCCCCCGCTGCGCCCAAAATCATCACTCGTTGTCCCGATTTAAGTTTACCTAAGTCGCGCAAGCAACTCAAGGCCGATGCGCCTGCAATCGGTAAAGCCGACGCGGTTTCAAAACTCAACTCGGCAGGTTTGGGTATCAGTTGGTCCGTTTTAGCAACGACGTACTCCGCATACGGCCCCGATTGCTTAAAAGGGTCAATGGCTCCCATCACTTTATCACCCACTTTAAAAGCCTGTACTGCATCGCCCACCGCCACGACCTCGCCCGCAAAATCAACCCCCATGAGCATGGGGAGTTTGCGCCTAACAAACATTTTTGCTTCTCCTTTTCTGATTTTCAGCTCAAGGGGAGAAATTGTAAAAGCCTTTACTTTCACCAGCACTTCGCCTGCGGCAGGAACGGGTGTAGGTACTTCATCAATTTTTAGGGCGGAAAGGCCGCCGTAGTTTTGTAGTAAAATCGCTTTCATAAGAGGTTTATAGCATAAAAATTTTGCCCCAAATATCATGGAAACTGAGAACTTTTCTTCTCATGGTTTTCCATGATATTTGGGGCAAATGAGGGGGAATTTTTGTCAGATAGGGAGGTACTGTCGTCTTACTATCCTTTTTTATTTCCGAAAATCAAACTCTCAAAAATCTCTTTAAGCTTGTCCAGCACTGTTTTGGCAAAAAAACCACCTACCAAACTCATAAACAACAATTTATGTAAGGAGGTAGAGTTGAACGGCTGTTTGAAGTCAAAGGCTAAACTGAATGGAGGCACATGACCTAAAGCAGCAAAATAGATAATAAAGCCAATGAGAATCCCCAAAAATGGCCTAAATAGCAGAAAGTAAGCTATTTTAGCATTGAATCGCTCTTTGTTATTAGGCTTGGGTATTTGTTGACCATCAGCCAATTCCCACCCCTCTGATACTCGTTGCAAACACGACATGAAAGCCGCAGTAGCACTTCCTACAATGCTCACACAGACACACAACCCCAGTACATTTGGATGGTGTTGGCAGTTGGCATAGGCAAAAATGCCCCAGCTTACCCCCGTAAAGCCTAGGATAATACCCAATAGAATCCCAATCACTCCCCTCGCTCTTTTTTCGAGTGCTTCACGCTCCGCCTTATCATCGTCTTCATTACGCGACTTGGACTCATCCATACTGCCAAAAAAATATACTTTGAGTGCCATGATTGGGAAACGAGGTTGAATATTTTGGATTTCTAATACTTTCCATTCGGGTTCTATAGGTTTTAGGCTAGTCCACCACCACCAAGAACAAGATCTTCAATATGCAGCAAGTTATCTTTCAAGAGAAAAATAATTCCATTATTATCATTTAACGCATTGTTTACGGCAAAGCCAGTCCAACCACTTGTCCAATTATATGTCTTTATTCTTTTACCAAGAGAAGTTCATCTTTTGGATAATGCTGTTTTACTTCAATGGCGACATCTTTCCCCGATTTCCCTGGCAAATCAATGTCTAAAAGCAGGACATCAATGGGCTGTTTTTTAAGAAAAGGCATTACTTCATGGCCATTGTGTACCACCCCCGCGAGTTTATAATCGGTGGGATAGTTAATGATGAAACGGAGTCCATCCACAAACAATCGGTGGTCGTCAGCTATAAAAAGCATATACATCAATGGTTTTATTATTCATGAACTAAAAGCCTGTCAAACTCAGCATTACAATCTTCCACTGACCGTTTATTTTCTCCAAAATGCGCAACGAACGTTGTTTTTGTCCCACAGTTCCGTCGGCTTTTTTATCTTCTTGGGTATAAGTAGCCCAAGCCAAATTACCTGAAATGTGCGATTCATAATCACTCACTACTGTATTAAGACCCGTCGGTTTATGGGTTTTGCCAAATTCCTCGTAGCCTTTTTGGAGGGCTTGGCCTTTCAAATAGGGCGTATTGGCCAGTTTTCTGAGCTTTTCGTCTTGCCTTTCTATATAAGGAGTAGTAGCCCAGTTTGATCTCCATACGGCTAGATTGGCTTCGTGATAGGCTTTGGTTTCGGCATCAATCACCTGTCGAACGGCAGCTTCTTCTTGGGCTGCTGGCGAGGCTATGTCGGTTTGTTGCGAACTTACAAACATCCACTTGCCATTGCGCCGCTGAAAAACATAGGTAGCCGCTACTTGCTTGCTGCGCTCGATACCGTCTTTATCTAAACGCACGGTTTTGTGGATACCAGTTTCAACGGCCAAGTCACCCGATTGAAAAATAAGGGGTTGGAGCGTCTCGGACGAAATAATGTTTTGCTTGTCGCTTTTCAAAACCATTTCTTTGGTCAGATAGCTGCCCTGCACGGTTGCATATCTGAAATCATCAGAAAGGCGATTGGCATAAAAGGCTTTTGAATCGGTCTTGTATTCGTTCCCTATTTTTTGCTGCATTTGGGTCGTAAGCGTGTTGTCTTCGCCGCCCGTTTGATAATCTATTTTGGTGTGGTGTAAGTCGGTCAGCGTCCAGTTGTTGTTTTTCCATTCAAAGGTATAGGTAAAGGCATCTTTCCATGTCATTTTTTGGCCATTGGGAAGTACTAAAGCATGGTTTCTAATGCCCGATACCACGCCCAAACTCCCCGATTGTTTTACGCGCAGGTCGCTCATTTGGGTCTCGCTTTTGGCAGTGGGACGAGATTTGAGCAAAGCAAGCGTTGTAGCTTTATCGTAAAACTGCCCACTATGCCCCGCCACAAAACGCAGCTTATCGTCCATTTGTTGAATGGCCTCCATCGAATTTTTGTCATAATCAGCTAACCCTTTTTCAAAGGCAGCTTTTAGGTCAGTTTGAGCGTAGATGCTTCCTGTCGTCAGCATGACAAAAGTAAAAATTAGCTTTTTCATTGTAGGGATCATTGGTTTATGGTTTAAGAAATTCAATTGTCTCTTATGGATTCTCAATCAAACCTTGGCGGATAGCTTCCTTTATTAATCCAACTACCGACTTGGCTCCCATCTTTTGCAGCAGATTGTGGCGATGGGTTTCGATGGTCGGAATGCTCACTTTCAGCAGATTAGCGATCTGCTCGGTGGTCAGTTCTTGGCTGATGAGTTGTAGCACTTCTATTTCGCGTTTGGTGAGCATACGTTTTTGATTGATGCTACAAAGTTGGCCGCTTATTATTTCTCCATTTATCAGGGCATACCACGATTTTATCTCATGGTAAACCATGATTTTGAGACCATTGCATGGCTAATTATTTGAAAAATGATGGATTAAATAGATATTGGCATCATTAACCTCTTCTCTATGAAAAGAACACTCGCTCTTGTGGTACTTGTGATTTTTAGCACAGTTGCTTGGACTCAGTCGGTACAAGATGATTTACGAAAAATTGCCGAGTTTCGCCGAATGTCGCCTTCTTTTCAAAAGGATACACTCCTGATAGGTACGCAAATCAACCTCGCTACTACCTATAATCGCCTCCAGAAAATGGACTCTGTTCGCTATTGGTTGTGGGAAAGTGAAAAAATGCTTTCTAAAACCAAATGGCAGCGGGGATGGGGCTTTTTTTATCGAGCACGTGGTCAGTATTACGTATTTACCCTCAAAAAAGATTCTTCCGTCGCCGACTTCATCAAGTCAATAGCGATTTGGGAAAAAGAAAAGAACTGGCGGCAAGCGGGCATCGCCAGTGCGCGCCTCGGAAATGCTTTATTGATGGATTTACAGTTTGACAAAAGTCTTTTTTACCTCAACCAAGCACTCAAAACGTTTGAAGAACACAACGACTATTTTAGCCAAGCCAATACACTCAATTACCTAAGTAATGTGTATCGAAGTATGAACAATTATACCAAAGCATTGGAAATACATCGTAGGGTAATGCAACTGGTTGGGAAGTATAAACTTAACCCTGATCTTATTCAATACAGGCACGTAGCCACTTCTTATTTATTCAACAATATGCTGGATAGCGGGCGTTATTATTTTGCCAAAGAAGGCATTGACATTGACAAAAATCCCGAAAAAATCAATGATAATTTTACCTACAATCGCCTCTCCGAGTTTTTTGACGGGGCTGGTATGCCCGAAAAAGTCGTTAAAATAGCCAACTTATCGCTACAACTTGCCGAAAAAAATAAATCAGTAGCTTATGCTCGCACTGCCCATGAAATGCTCCACAAAAGCTATCAAAATTTAAAAAATTATGAACAAGCGTTGTACCATTATGGCAGGGCGCAACAAATTAATGACTCCTTGGAAAAAGCCGAAGTGAGTCTCAAGCTCTCTCAGTTGGAAATGCAATACCAAACTCAGAAAAAAGAGACTCAAATAGAACGTCAAAGAGCCGAATTGGCTATCAGTAAACAAACTCTTTTGCTTAATGAATCAAAAATGAGTTTTCTAAACAAAGACCTTTTGCTTCAACAAGCACTCGTAGCCCAGCAAAACGCTGATAAAAAACGAAAAGAAGCCGAGTTTAAAATCGCCAATCAACAACAAAAAGTAGCGATGGAACAATTGACTCAGCAAAATGAGCTGACTTCCCAGCGACAAACTCGTAATTTGCTATTGGCCAGTATTGCATTTTTGATGACACTTGCAGGCGTACTTTTTTATCATAATCAGAGCCTTAAAAGAAAAAACAAGGAAATATCAGCATCGGTTTTAAAAGGCCAAACCATCGAGCGCAAGCGCGTAGCGGCCGACCTCCACGATAGCCTCGGCAGTACTATGTCGTCGCTGATTTATACCGTCAATGCCATTGATACCAATAATCTTGACAACGACGAGAAAAACGTCTATCTACACCTCAAACAAATGCTCGATACCGCCTACAACGAAATCAGGCTCCTCTCCCACAACCTGTTGCCCGAAGAATTTGAAAAACAGGGATTGGCCGAAGCACTCAAGCATTTTGTCCGTAAAATAAACCAAACTAAAACCATTCAGTTTGACCTATCCATCGACCCGCAATTGGGACGACTCTCACCCCAAGTAGAGTTTGAACTCTACAGCATCTGCTTAGAACTTGTCAATAACATCTTAAAACACGCAAAAGCCACCCAAGCCCAAATTAATTTATCAGCCCCCGCCCGCACAGCAAACCGTCCCAATGGGGAGTTAAAATTGATTGTTTCCGACAACGGTATCGGCTTTTTCAGTAATGAAAGCGACGGAAAAGGAATAAAAAACGTACGAGCCCGCATAGAAAGCCTCAATGGAACTTGGCAAGTTAAAAGCATTGAAAATCATGGAATTACGAATATTATTTCGATTCCTTTGTAAATCAATCAAAAACCTACTGGCAACGTTCCCTCAAAAAAGTTAGTAGTTCAAAACAAGCGGGTGTACTTTACCAAGTACTGGTACTGATAAAAAGTGTAGATTTGCAGAAAAATAATAGAGTCATGACACAGATTATTCTTAAAAATGATATTGACCAAAACAAATTAAGCGCATTACTCCATTTTTTGAAGTCTTTTGATATTGAGGTAGAAGTAAAAACTTCTAAAAAAACAAGTAAGCCTTCGGAGGAGTTTTCACTAACGGCTGGTTTATGGAAAGATTATGAACTTGATGCAAATGAACTACGGAAACAAGCATGGAGAATAAAATAATGGTGCTTTGTGATACTAATATTTTGATTGAAGTATATCGAAACAACCTAACAATTATTGAGAATCTCCAACGAATTGGGCAAAGTAATTTAGCCGTTTCAGATGTTACTTCTGCTGAATTATTTTATGGGGCAAGGAATAAAACTGAACTCCGAGCCATTCGTAAAGACCTCAATAATCTCACCGTCTTGTCAGTCAATCAAGCGATTTCAAGCATGGCAGTTGAGCTGATTGAACAATATTCACTTTCTCACAAATTAAATTTGCCTGATGCACTTATTGCTTCAACTGCTATTTGGCATGATATTCCTCTCTACACACTGAATTTGAAAGACTTTAGATTTTTAAAAGACATAAACCTCTACCAAAATCCAAAATTTTTCGAATAATCTACTCCACTAGCCCGTGCCTCAGGGCATATTTAGTCAGACCAATCGCGCTTTTGACGTTGAGTTTATGAAACAAATTTCGACGGTGGGTTTCGACGGTCGAAAGGCTGATATACAGTTTTTCAGCGATTTCGGGGCTTGAAAACTCCAAGGCGATCAGCTTTAACACTTCTATTTCACGCTCAGTAAGATTTTGAATGGTGGCAGGTTGGGCATTGTTCAAATCCTCGCCAGGGTGGGCTGAGAGTTCATCAACAATCGCAGGACTAAAGTATCGTTTTCCTCCCATTACTTGTTGGATGGCCCGTTCTAGTTCTTCCTTGTCCGCTTTTTTAAGAATATAACCATGTACTCCCGCCTTGATGGCCTCCCGAATGTGAATAGCCTCTTCTACCATCGTAAGCATTAAAATACGAATCGTTGGGTGCTGCTGTCTGATTTGGAGGGTCAAATCAACGCCACTCAAATGAGGCATATTAAAATCTAACACCACCAAATCTACGGGGTCGTTGGCCAAAAAAGTCAATACATTTCTACTGTTATCAATCGTCGCCACAATCTTCACCTCTGGGATTCGTCTGAAAAGTAGTTTTAGACTTTCCAAAATCATTTGGTGGTCGTCCACAAGGAGTACTCTGATCATGTTTTTTGCAGTAGGGTTAAGGAAGCACACAAGATAGTATTTTCCTTCGATAAATATTCCGTTAAAAAATCAAGGACAAAATGTACCTCATGGTTTTCCATGATTTTATCCCAAAAACTCACCTTTCCCTAGGAATATCACCAAATTTTTTGGTAACTATGGACTTGTTAGCTTTATCTGCCTTTGGTACACGACTTTGCCCTATGAAACCTTTCATTTTCCTAGTTTTTTTGATGAACCTCTGGGGAGCATTTATTACTGTTGCACTGGGACAATCTTCCGAAAACCTTTCCCCGCAAGAATCGGCTACGGTAAAAAAGTATTTTCAAAAAGTAGATGATTTTATGAACGATGACAACTACGATTCGGCCCAATACTGGCTCAATCGCGTCGATTTGTTGCTCACCATCAAAAAACCCACTTACTTCACCTACCTTTTTCACAGTCGGCAGTGCGAAATTTATTACTTCAATAACTTGGTCGAAATTGGCATCAAAGAAGCAAACAAAGGCTTAGCCGTGGCAAAACTAGTAAACGACCGCAGCCTGTTGGCCGACTCCTATAATTTTTTGGGTCTCTTTTACATCAATTCCGAACAACTCAAAAATGCCGAAACTAGCCTATTAAAAGCCCTAAATTATACCTTGGAAGACAATGACCAAGGCAAAGCCGATTACTACAATCTGACGCAGAAATACCACATCTACGGCAACTTAGCGGAGGTTTATATCAACCAACTACAGTATGGAAAGGCCATTACGGCCATCGACAGTTCCATGAAACTGGCCCTTCAAAAAGGGAAAGTACGGCCGTATGCGTTGGGGCAGTTTACCAAAGCCGAGTTATTACTTAAACAAGGCAACGCCCAAGCAGCCATGCAGTATTACGAACAAGCCCAACGCACGTGCAACCAGGCCAAAGACTTTACCAACCTGCGGGATGTCTATTTAGTCACGTTTTCGGG
Organism: Runella defluvii; assembly: GCF_014195535.1. Taxonomy (GTDB): domain Bacteria; phylum Bacteroidota; class Bacteroidia; order Cytophagales; family Spirosomataceae; genus Runella; species Runella defluvii. The sequence continues at coordinate 22,381 of NZ_JACIBY010000020.1, forward strand.
AATTGCCAAATGCCAGCTCCAACTCAACCGCTTGCAGAAAGAGTTGATTTCGACAGGGTTGGATTTTTACCAAAACCAAAAAGACATCAACCGCTATTATTCCTTACTGTTTATCAACGACGCTATTCAGATTTTTAAACAAACCAAAGACTACAAACTTTTGGCCGAATGCCTAGAAATCAAATCAGACATCGAAAATCAGAACGTCAAAGGGAGTCTCAAAAAGTTAGAAACGACCGTCAATGTAAGTCTCCGCAATGAAAAAAAAGTATTAGAAATGGAGCTTCAAAAAGTAAAAGCTTACCAAGAAAATGAGCGAAATCGCGAACAAAACCTGACCATCATTTTGGGGCTTGTTGCCCTCATTGTTGGGATTTTGATATGGACCAACCAAAAATTGGTGGCTAAAAACCGTGAATTAGTCCAAAAAAACCAAGCGATTTCGGCAGCCCTCCTCCAAGGCCAAACCACCGAACGAAAACGCATCGCCGCCGATTTGCACGATAGCCTCGGCAGTACTATGTCGGCTCTCAACTGGAGCTTAGAGGCCATCGACATCAAAAAACTAAACCCGCACGAGCAAGAGGTATATAAGCACGTTAAGAAAACCATCTCCCAAGCGCACGACCAAGTCCGCCTACTTTCCCACAACCTTCTCCCAGATGAATTTGAAAAACAAGGACTTACGGAAGCACTACGCTATTTAATTCGTAAAATCAACCAGAACATAACGACTCATTTCAACCTTGACATTGACCCACAAATCGGGCGGTTTGATAAGCGCGTCGAATTTGAGTTGTACAGCATTTGTCTGGAATTGGTCAATAATATTCTCAAACACTCCAAAGCTACTCATGCCACTATTCAACTTAGGGTAGAAAATCAACAACTCTCGCTAGTCGTTACTGACAATGGGCTCGGTCTATTTGAAAATACCTCAGATGGAAAAGGATTGAAAAATATCAAAGACCGCATCGAAAGCCTTGGAGGAGCCTGGACGATGAAAAACAATCCCAATGGCGGTGTGTGTTCTCATTTAACTCTCCGCATTTAATATTTTTACGCCCAGCCTCATTTCACTAACCCGTGGCGCATGGCGTATTTTACTACACCTGCGACGCTCTTGACGCTAAGTTTTTGCATCAAATTTCGGCGGTGCGTTTCTACCGTTGGCACACTTATGCACAGAATATCCGAAATTTCGTTGGTTGAAAACTCGTTCGCAATCAGCTTTATAATTTCGATTTCACGACTCGTCAGGTGTAGAATCGTGTCGGGGCGGGCATCGTTTAGGTCTTCGGGGGCGGAGGAAGATAGTTCTTCAATCACGGCTTCGCTGTAATATTTTCTACCCGACATTAGGGTATAAATCGCCTTTTCTAGCTCCTCGCGTCCTGATTTTTTTAAAATATAGCCATTCACCCCTGCTTTGATGGCTTCTCGGATGTGCGTGGCATCTTCGGCCATGGTCAGGAGAAGAACCTTCACCGTCGGAAACCGCTCTCGCAAGACAAGCGTCAAGTCAATCCCACTCAAATGGGGCATGTGTAAATCCGACACAACGATATCGACTTCGTGTTCTTCGAGAAAACTCATCACGTTTCGGCTGTCGGTAAACGTAACCGCAACCGTTATATTTTCAATCGTTCCGAAGAGCATTTTTAGGCTGTCCAAAACAATTTGATGGTCATCAACAATAACAAGCCGTATAGATGATTGCATTTGTTCTCAATTTTCTACAAAATAGCGGCCTTCTAACTTTAAAACCACTCATGGTTTTCCATGATTTTTCACCAAAAAACCATGAAAAAGCCCCTGCGGATAAATGCAGAGGCTAAAATTAAGAAAGGGTATGGAAAACTTAAAGTCTTATGCCGTGGGTTCGGCCTCGGCGGTTGGCGCCTGAGCTTTCTTCTCCACAGGTTTGATATTGCTCGATAAATACGAATAAATAGCGGGAATGATGTAGAGCGTCAAGATGGTCGAGAACAACAATCCACCTACCACCGAAATCCCCATTGAAACACGGCTTTCAGAACCTGCTCCCAAGGCCAATGCAATCGGCAAAATACCTAGAATAGCACACAAACTCGTCATAACAATCGGGCGGAAACGGGCTACTGCTGCTTCCCTTACTGCTTGCAATTTATTGATGCCTGACTCTTTTCGCTGGTTGGCAAATTCCACAATCAAAATCCCGTTTTTGGTCACAAGCCCTACCAACGTAATGATTCCGATTTGGCTAAAAATATTGAGGGTTTGACCAAAATCCCAGAGCGACAACAACGCACCACAAACTGCCAAAGGTACCGTCAAAAGGATAATAATCGGGTCAACAAAACTTTCAAACTGCGCGGCCAAAATGAGGTAAATCAACACCAAGGCCAACCCAAAGGCAAATAAAAGGCTAGAAGAACTATCTTTAAACTCCCGCGACTGCCCGTCGAGGGCTGTGGTATATGATTCGTCCAACACACCTTTCGCAATGCGATCCATTTCATCCAAAGCTTTTCCTAAAGTAACCCCCTTGGCCAAACCTGCGGTAATGGTAGCTGCCGATGATCGGTTGAAACGGAACAACTGAGGCGGCGAACTTTGCTCGGTAAGTTTCACAAAATTATCAAGCTGAATCAACTCTCCACGGTTACTTTTTACGAATAATGATTTCAAATCCATCAAATCATCACGGTCTGTACGGTCAATTTGTCCAATGACTTGGTATTGTTTTCCGTTCATCAAGAAATAACCAAATCGGCGACCTGAAAGACCCAATTGTAAGGTTTGGGCAATGTCTTGGATGGAAACTCCCAGGTTTTGAGCTTTATCACGGTCAATTTCGAGGCGAATTTCAGGCTTGGTAAACTTCAAATTGATGTCCGTTCCTACAAACATCGGACTTTCGTTCACGCGTTTCATCAACTCAGGAATCACCGCCCGCAATTTCTCGTAACTCGTAGCTTGTACAACGTACGACACAGGAAAACTACTTCCTCCCCGTTGCCCCGTTTGAATGGTTGGATCTTGCAAAACAAACGATTTCGCCCCCGACAGTTTCGCCACTTTTGCTTGTACTGCATCAGCGATTTCCATTTGCGACCGTTGGCGCATCATAGGCTCACTCAACACCACCCGAACGAAGCCCGTATTGGTCGCATTGGTTGAGAATCCTGGCGCAGTAATCGTGATTAAAGCATCGCGTTCGTTGGCTTTTACTTCATCTTCCACTACTTTCCCAAACATTTTGAGGTAGCGATCGGTAAAATCAAAGGTAGCGCCTTCTTGCATGGTCAACGACACCCGAAACCCACGGCGGTCTTCCATGGGAGCCAATTCGGAAGGAATGGCTTCATATTTGAACAAGGCATAAATCACCCCTACGAACGCTACCATCAGCACCCATGCCATCCAACGGATTGTCATGAAAGAAGCCAATGACGACTCGTATGCGTTGTTCAACCACAAAAAGAATGGTTCCGTAACACGGTACAACCAAGGTTGTGAGTGGCTCGATTTTAGCAATTTTGAGCTCAACATCGGCGTCAGTGTCAGCGACACAAAAGCCGAAATAATGACGGAGCCAGCTACCACAATCCCAAATTCGCGGAACAAGCGTCCCGTTACCCCTTGTAAGAAAATGATGGGTAAGAACACCGCCGCCAAGGTGACAGTTGTTGAAATAATGGCAAAATAAATTTCTTTAGAACCCTCAATCGCAGCCTCTCGTGGCGAAAGCCCTTCTTCGATTTTGGTATAAATATTTTCTAAAACTACAATCGCATCGTCCACCACCAGACCAATCGAAAGTACGATTCCAAGTAGGGTCAATACATTGATGGAAAAGCCCATGATGTACATCAAGAAGAACGTCCCGACCAAGGATACGGGAATCGCCGTCAATGGAATGATGGTACTACGCCAGTCGCGCAAGAAGATAAAGATAATCAAGGCCACCAGAATGAAGGCGGTAATGATGGTTTCTTCTACTTCCAAAATAGAAAGACGCACCGAGCGGGTATAGTCAAAGCCAATCGCCGCAACAATATCAGGTGGAAGGTCTTTTCTAATTTGGTCAATGCGTTTATAAACCTCATCTACAATCGCAATCTGGTTGGCACCAGGCTGAGGCACAACGGCCACGCCCACCATCGGAACGCCATCGCGGCGCATCAGGGTACGTTCGTTTTCGGGCGCTAGTTCTGCCCTACCTACGTCCATGAACTTCACCACGCGATCCGATTCTTCTTTGACAATCAGGTTATTAAATTCGTCAACGGTGGTCAAACGTCCCAGCGTACGCACCGTAAGCTCGGTAGTTGCGCCTTCAATCGAACCCGATGGAAGCTCAATGTTTTGGCGTGTCAAGGCGTTCAACACGTCGATAGCCGTAAGGCGATACGAAGCCAATTTGAGCGGGTCAATCCACAAACGCATGGCGTAGCGTTTCTCTCCCCAAATTTGAATCGAACTTACCCCCGAAATGGTCTGCAAACGTTCCTTTACTTGGCGTTCTACAATGTCGTTCAAATCCAGCATCGAGCGTTTATCGCTCTTCACGTTCATGAAGAAAATGGGGTTTGAATCCGCATCAGCTTTGGAAACAATCGGCGGGTCAATATCGCGCGGTAATAAGCCCAACGAACGAGACACGCGGTCGCGCACGTCGTTGGCTGCCGTTTCCAAATCCACGCCCAAATCAAATTCCACGGTAATGTTACTGCGCCCATCGCGGCTGGCCGACGTCAGGGTCTTAATCCCCGAAATCCCGTTGATAGATTCCTCCAACGGTTCGGTGATTTGGGATTCAATAATCTCGGCGTTTGCCCCCGTATAATTGGTCATTACGTTGATCACGGGTGGATCCACGCTCGGGTACTCACGCACGCCAAGGTACGAGAAGCCAATCAACCCGAAAATAATGATGATGAGCGACATCACCACTGCCAATACGGGTCGTTGAATGCTGGTTGTTGATAATGATGCCATGATAATTTTGTTTTACTTCTTAATATCTACTTCTCCACCTGCTTTCACTTGCAAGATACCCGAAGTAATGAGGGTATCGCCTGGCATCAAGCCCTTGGTAATTTCGATTGTTTTATCATTACGAATCCCAATCTCTACTGAAATTGTTTCGGCTTTGTTATTCTTCACGATAAAGACACGGTGCCCACGAAGGTCAGGAATAACGGCTTCGGTAGGAACGATGATGGCATTCGGTTTGGCATTTAGGATGATTTCTACGCGCGCAAATGCACCAGGCACTAACTTACGCCCAGGATTGGGGCTAGTAGCGCGAAGGGTAAGTGTACGGGTACTTGGGTCAATCTTTGGCTCAACGGCATATACTGTCCCACGGTATTTTTCTTCTCCTCCTTCGGTCGAGAACGTAATGCCTGTTCCCTTACGAACACTTGTAGCGTATTTAGCAGGCACCGAGAAGTCGAGTTTGGCAGGATTTACGTTGGTGAGGGTAGCAATGCGGGTAGCATTGTTTACGTAACTTCCCGAACTAATGTAGCGCAAACCGACCGTTCCATCAAAAGGCGCTTTGATGACTGTTTTCGCAATTTGGGCTTTCAAGTTCTCAATATCGGCGTTCATACTGTTCAAGTTGGTCAAGCTGATGTCATAATCACGCTGGCTAATGGCCTCTTTTTCCAACAATCGTTTCTGACGCTCTTCGTTTACTTCGGCCAATTTTTTCTGGTATTCCAATTTTTGAAGTTGAGCCTGTAAATCGGCATCATTGATACGAATCAAGACTGTCCCTTTTTGGATATAGTCTCCTTCTTTAAAATTGATAGAAGTAATCCGACCAGCAATTTCACTTCGGATTTCTACCTCTTCATTCGCAATAATCGTACCTGTAGAAAGAATTTTCTCCTCAATTCGTTGGCTTGCTACCACCAAAATCTCAATGGGAGCTGGCCCGCCTGCTTTACCTGGGGCTCCACCTTTAGCACCCGCGCCCGCATTTTTTCCTGCTCCCGCTCCTTTTTCCTCTTTTTTGGAGGCGTATTCTTTTAAACGAGGGTAAAAGGCTAAACCAGTAATAAGTAGAATAACTAAAATTGTGACAACGGTTTTTACGGGCTTGCTCATTGGTTAGTAAATAGTAATAAATATCTGCTTAGTAGAGGTTCAGATAAGGTAACACCATAATTAGGCAAAAAAGGTCGCTTTCGCGGCTGGCATCGACGAATTTGTTTTTTGTGTCGCTTAAAAGAAACAAAAAAGCGACGCTCTTGGAGCGCCGCCTTTACGTATATAGTACACAAACGCTAGCTTATCGACGAATATTCAACGTAAACGTCTTATAGTTCTCGCTTGGTTTGATGTCGAATGAACACTGCTTTTATCCCTTAACTAAATATCCTAACGCCGCGAATTACTGCCAAATACCAAACTAAAATCATCATTGGTATCATGACAATACAATATAACAAAATAACATTCCTTATTTGGGGGGGGTAAGTTTTCCATTGTTTATACTCAAGAAAAAATCCTATCACCAAATTAGAAACACCCGTCGATAGTATCAAATACCTTAGCAACAGATTTTCAGTTAATAGTGCAGGATAAATTATTGACCCTCCCAAGACAATTAGAGCAGTTGGGTTAGTTTTCCAAAATTTATGTTCAAAAAAAAGACCTAACCCTAAAGCAGAGATACCCGCCAATAATATTACATACCTTAACAACAAGTATTCAGAAAATACAGAAAAATAAATAGTCGCAGTTCCTAAGCAAATCAGGGTTAACTTGTATATTTTTTTCATTTTATGTTGTTTTTGGGAAAGTTAATAACTGATTGAAAAATAGCAAAGCAAACTCATTATAATCTCGTTCGTTAATAAAAACCATAATAAACATCTACTAATTAGTGATTATTATTGGGGAGTACTAGAATATAGGCAAGAAGGTCGCTTAAAAGAAACAAAAAAGCGACGCTCTTGGAGCGCCGCCTTTACGTATATAGTACACAAACGTTAGCTTATCGACGAATATTCAACGTAAACGTCTTATAGTTCTCGCTTGGTTTGATTTGGTCGTTACCCGTCAATGTCAACACCAATGGAAAGTTTTGGGTAGCCGCAACGGTCGTTGGAATACCTTCCAAAATCTCAAACTTGATGTAAGCAGAGCTGCTGTTGGCAGGAATCGTCACCGAACCTTTGCTTTCCAAAATACGATAGTTGATATTTTCAACTGCCGTGCTTTTTGCCGCATCAATGACGTAGCCAAGTGTGGTAGCTTCTGGACGTTGTGCTCCTACCAATTGCACCAAAATACTGTCTCTTTTGAGTAATTGACGAATGGTACGCTGCGCTGCACCATTAGATACGTTGTTGGTGGGCTGAGTAGCAAACCCTGTACGTGGGTTTTTGAACTCTACCACTGGAGCCATATCGTACGTCCAAGAAGGATTTTCAAAGCATGACGTAAGTGACAACGCCATTGCTCCTACTACTAAAAATTGGATGAATTTATTTTTCATGTTTTGTTCAATGTTTAAGTAACTGACTTGAGCCATCTTCTGCATTAGCTCTTAGTAACCACGGTTTTGCTTCAAGCTTGAGTTAAGTTGAACTTGAGCTGTAGGAAGTGGTGCTAAGATGCGGAAGTCATCGTAAGGAACCACAGCCGAAAGGCTCGCTTTGGTAATGGTTTGTCCACGACGCTTCAAATCAAAGAAACGGTGTCCTTCCAAGTACAATTCCAAACGACGCTCTACCATAATGGCTTCAATCAAATCAGCTCCTTTCACTGTAGCAGCTACTGGCGTAGCTCCCGAACGGGTACGAATACGGTTCAAATCTGCCAAAGCCAAATCATCTTTTCCAGTAGCAGCATACGCTTCAGCACGGATAAGAAGAACTTCGGAGAAACGAATTACAGGAATATTATCCGTAAAAGGCCCTCTTGAACCTGGATATTTGCGGCTAAATACCACCGATTCTCCACCTTTTACCCCTGCAAACATCGCTTGTGTACGACGAACGTCTGTTGCTTCGTACAAGGCAAGTAGCTCGTTGGTAGGAACAACATCCGCCCAGTTACCTGTTGTCAAGTTAGTAGTCAACGAGTGCATTGATTCGTTAGCACCTAAGCTTTCGGTAGCTTGAACGTAGTTGATTTCAAAAAGTGACTCTGTATTTGGCGCGCTAGTAAAAGCAGCAGCGTAGTTGGCACCCGTCGCCAACGCTGCACCGTTAGGAGCATCAAGTGCCGCAGTAGCATAAGTAATAGCATCTGCGTATTTTTCCCAATAGAGGTAAACGCGTGCCAAGAGGGCATTCGCCGCCGCTTTGTTGGCACGAAGACGGTTACCCGTGGCAGGGAACAACGCAATCGCTTCTTTCAAATCTTTTTCGATCAATTGATACGTTTCCTCAATCGTTGCGCGAGATTTAAAATCTGCTTTGGTAACGTCGTCTGTAGGTTCGGTACGCAAAATCATTCCCAAGTTTGCTCCACCCACTACTTTGGTAGGCTCGTAGCAAAATACCCGCGCCATATCAAAGTACAACAAAGCACGCAAAAACAACGCTTCTGCTTTAATCTGCGCTTTTTCTGCTTCATTCGTGTTAGCGCCACCAATGCCTTTAATGATAAAGTTGGCTTCGTTAATAGCCGCATAATTGTCCCAAAACGCCTGCATGTGGGCACTTGGAGCATTTACACGCTCATTGAAAAAACGGTTTGAGTTTGTATTGGTCAAACGAACGTTATCCGCCATGATTTCAGGAGCAATCATCAACCGTGCTCCGTAGTAGGTATTTGGCTGTAAACGGTCATACACCGAAATCAAAAGGGCACGCACTCCAGTAATATCAGTCAAAGCTACTTCTGTACTTATCGACTGTTTTGGCTCTGTATTGAGCAAGTCGCTACACGATGTAGCCACCATTGCCAATACCACCAACGATATATTTTTAAGTTGTTTTGTCAACATGTCTTTTACGATGGTTTGAAATTAAAACTCGATTTGGATACCGCCCGTCACTTGCTTACTTTGCGGATAACGTCCGATTTCAGTAAACAAAATCTCTGGGTCTAAACCTGTGTACGCCGTCCAAGTCAACAAGTTGATAGCTTGGGCAAAGAAACGTACTTGGGTCATTTTAAGCCGTTTTGTAATACTTGACGGCAAATCGTACCCAACGGTTACTTGTTTCAAACGAACGTATCCTGCATTTTCGAGTTGCTTGGTTGAGAACGTCTGAATGGTACTGCTACCTGGTTCTACCCCTCCCTCATAAGCGCGTGGTACGCGCGTAATTTGACCTGGCGTTGTCCAGCGCGCAAGCTGGCTTTGCATGTTGTTCCAACCTGCTGATGCTGAGCTTTCCATGAAGAAACCGTTGTTGTTCAACACTTGGTTACCCCACTGGCCTTGGAAGAAGAATTCCAACGAAATGCCTTTGTACGTAAGGCGGTTGGTTACCCCACCAAATCCTTTTGGAAGCGAAGTTCCTTGGATTCTTGAATCACGGGCTTGAACTGTATAAGTGATGTTCCCGAGTGAGTCTAACCACATCGAACGCCCGTCGGCTGGGTTAACTCCCGCAAAAGTTGGATACCAGTTGATTGTAACAGGCTGTCCTACCCACAGACCCGTACCGATGTTATTTTGACCAGGCAACAATTGAAGGATTTTGTTACGTTGGAATGATACGTTCCAGTTTGTTTCCCAACGGAATCCACCTTTGTTGACGTTTACGTGGCTAAATTCAACTTCTAAACCTTTGTTTTCAACTTTTCCAAGGTTTTCGTTGATAGAACCAAAACCGCTATCGTTAGGCAAAGGACGTGACAACAACAACTTGTCGTTAATTTTACGATATGCTTGTACTTCCCCGAAAATACGTCCGTTGAAGAGTGAGTAGTTAACCCCTACGTTGAAAGTTGAAGCTACTTCCCACGACAAGTTAGCATTTCCTAACTGCGAAGGACGGATACCCGGTAGGTCGATGTACTGACCGCCCAAACCGAACAATGCGCGTGAAGCAAAGTCACTGATGTTGTTGTTACCTGCTTTACCATAACCAGCAAATACTTTCAACTCAGACAACCACGAGTATTTTTTCAAGAAACTTTCTTCTGACAAACGGTACCCTACTGAAAGCGCAGGGAACAAACCGTAACGGCTGTTTGAACCAAAACGAGAAGAACCATCGTAACGCAAGGTTGCCGTACCAATCAATCTGTCTTTGTATCCATAATTAAATGAACCAAATACACTGGCAATACGCCAAGTGGTGTAAGTACCAGTTGTTGTGATTGGACGAGCAGCTGCTGCCAAAGTACGGAACAAACCGTTGGGGAATCCTTGACCTGTAGCAGATACTACTTCTGAGATTTGTTCACGGTATTCGCCACCCACCAAAGCGCCAATTTCGTGGTCGCCGATGGTTTTGTTGTAATTCAACGTTTGGGCAGTGTTCCAGTTTAAGCTGTAACGGTTAGAAACCGTAGCACTACCACCCGTTGACGCAAATTGCGGAACGATTGGGTCACGGTACGAATCGTCACGGTTGTTGGCATAATCAAGACCATAGAAAGAACGGAACTTCAAACCTGGAATGATTTCGTAGTTCAATGCAAAGTTACTTACGGTCTGAATCGTCGTGTTCAAACGTGTTTCATATTCTACGCTTTGTACTGGATTGTAGCTGAACGAACCCGTAAGTGGTGCATTGTAAGAACCATCTGCTTTGTACACTGGTTGGTTTGGCAAAATCAACGCTGCCGCAAAGAAGGGGCTATTGATAAATGCTCCGTCCGCAATCGCACCGTTTTGAGTAGTTGCAGCAAGACCAATAGAGGTTTCAAACTTCAATTTTTTGCTGGCTTGGTGATCGACGTTCAAACGAAGCGTTCCACGACCAAAGTCAGACTTGATTACTTGTCCTTCTTGGTAGTTGTACGAAGTTGCCAAGTAGAAGTTCGTTTTTCCATCACCACCCGAAGCAGAAGCATCAATCATGCGGAGACGACCACGCTGATACACATAATCTTGCCAATCGGTGTTTTGAACCGTAGCAGGATCACCATACTGAGCAATAGAGTTAGCACGTGCTGTTTCTACCGAAGCATTCGTTGCCACTGCACGGTTTACAAACCCTTCAAGTTTCAAGGTCGCAAACTCAGAAGCAGTCAACACATCCAATTTTTTCAACACATCCGTAAAACCATCTTGGATTGATACTTTGAATTTGGTTTTGCCAGCCTTACCACGTTTGGTAGTAATCAATACCACCCCGTTTGACCCTTGCGCACCATAGATAGCCGACGCTGCCGCATCTTTCAATACTTGGATGGACTCGATGTCGTTAGGGTTCAATGAAGAAAGTACGTTTGAGCTCGCTGTCGTTGACAAACCACCACTCGCTACTTGTACCCCATCAATGATGTAAAGTGGGTCGTTACCAGCATTGATAGAACCAACCCCGCGAACGCGAACGTTGATACCACCACCAGGCTGCCCGCTCGTTGCGGTTACTTGTACCCCCGCCGCACGTCCTTGAAGGGCGCGGTCAACAGTTTGCATAGGCAAACCTTCAATGGTTTTTCCACTTACTTGAGACACCGCCGCAGTAATGTCCTTCTTTGCAGTCGAACCACCGTAAGCCGTTACCACTACCTCATTGAGGTTGTTGGCTTCTGGAGTAAGCGTTACGTTAATGATTGTTTTGGAACCTACTTCAGCGGTTGTTTTTTCAAAACCTACGAAGCTAAATACAAGTTGACCACCGTTTGAAAGCGCGATTTTGTACTTTCCGTCGGCATCGGTATTCACACCGCGCGTTGTCCCTTTGACAACGACCGTCACCCCTGGCAGGGCTGTTCCATCTTCACTGCTTGTTACCGTTCCTGAAACGGTCCGCTCTTGCGCTCGAAGCTGCACACAAAAGCTCATCAACAAGCAAAAGCTTGCGAGTAAAATTTTACGCATACGATTTAGTTGGTTTTTAGGTTGACTCTAATGTGTTTTACAACACACAGCTATAAACCTGTTACAGTTCATAATTGTTCCGTAAAATTAAGCAAGAACGCAATAAGTTGCAAGCACATTATTTAGTTTACCAACTATTTATTATCCCAAATGGATTATTTTGGGGTTATTTTAAACTCAAAAAGGAAAGCAAATGCTTCCCTTTTTGAAATAAATACCAATAAAATATACCTAAGCGATTAGTAGCCCGGGTTTTGTTCGATGATTGGGTTCTGCGTCTTTTCAGTATCTGGGATTGGCCAAATAAAACGGAAATCAGCGTAAGGGATAGCCGCTTGGGTTGGATTGATTGCTCCACCTACCTTGTACAAAGCCGCTCCTTGTGCCGCATTCGCATACTTGGCTGGAATACCACCTGTGTTGAAATCTGGATCAACGGCATTGCGGTGAATATCAGCCCAACGCTTTCCTTCTGCTAAGAACTCAATTCTTCTTTCCAACAAAATAGCTGCGATAAGCGCTTTTTTGTCAGCAAAGCTGGCAGCTGTATATGCTTCTGTTGCAGGCGCAGCAAGAGCACGGTTACGTACTGCGTTCAATAAAGCGATTGCTCTATCAGACACACCCGTTGCTTGGCGCGCTTCTGCTTCGGCTGAGTTCAACAATACTTCAGCGTAGCGAATCTGCGGTGCAAAGTCAGCTCTTTCGGTGTAAGACGTATATTTCTTCGTAAATACGTTCACAGTTGAAGCTCCGTTGGCATTGGCACCAGTAAGGTACAATTGCGTACGACGCTTATCTGTTTCCAACCATTTCGCATTGTTCCAGATGATTGGCGAGATTGCCAACAAACCACGCGCACCTAAGTTAGCCGCACCGTACATACTTGGCAAGGCTCCGTTGGTACCCGTGTTATCCAAAGCGTCGTTACGAATAGAGAAAATGCTCTCCGTCGAACTGTTGTTTGTGAATGCACCGTTAGGCTCGTCCGTCAATTTCCAAGCACCAATTGGGCTTACAAATGGCGCTGCCGCAGGTACCAATTTGGCACCTTCAGCAATCACACCTGCCCAGTCACCTTTGTGCAATTTCACGCGTTGTTTCAAGGCAATGGCCGCCGCTTTTGTCGCACGAACTGTTCCTGGTGAAAGTGTTGCTGGCAAGTTTGTTTCAGCAAAATCTAAATCTGCTAAGATTTTTTCGTAGTTCTCAGCCACCGTTGGACGTGGAATCGCTCTTACTTGATCTACTGCCGAACCTGAGTTAATGGCAAAATCACGGTAAGGAACACCTAGTTTATTTCCGTTTCCATCCAAGTAGGGTCTTGCATAAAGCGTCACGGCTTCGTGGTGCGCCAATGCTCTCAAGAAGCGACATTCTGCTTCAAACTGAGAAGCAGCAGCAGCCGTAATGATATTCGACTTAGCAGCATTTTTAAAGCCATCAATCGAAATGTTCGCTTTGTTGATAAGCGCGTACAACGCTCCCCAGTGCCCTACGTTGTTGGCAGTGGTGGTGTTGTAAGTAGCTTGGTAAGTAATTTGGAAGAAAGCCGCTACGTTGATAACGTCTTCGCCGCGTGCATCACCTTGTTCGATGTTGGCCGCTCCAAAAGGATACCCACGTACCGAACCATCGGTGTATGGGCTACTTTGTGCTGCATCATATACGCCATACAACGACAGGAGACAACGGTCAGCCGTACTAAATGCACTGGCATCAGTAATGGCGTTGAAAGGGCTTTTGTCCAGAGCGGTTTCGCAACTGCTCATCATCGCCAGTGGAATCGCACCTATTAATATTCTTTTTACTAATGTTTTCATAAATCAATCGTTTGTCGTAGTGTGAATTAAAAACCAACATTTAAACCAAAAGAAACGGTTCTAATTTGTGGACTAACTGCGTTGTCTAAGCCCAACGTACTGATGTTGTCAGGGTCAGCTCCGCTGTATTTTGTCCATACAGCCAAGTTTTGTCCTTGCGCAAACAAACGCAAACTCTGCACAAAACCTTTCGTTGCTTTTGTCAACGCTTTGCTTGGTACACTGTAAGTCAATACGATGTTTTGTAAACGGAGGTAATCGCCGCTCTCTAAGAAACGAGAGTTTGCCAATTGAGATTGGTTGATGTTGTTACCTTGGCCATAGTACAATCTAGGTACGCTAGTAACATCACCAGGCTTCTGCCATCTCTGAAGAATCTCACGACCGTTGTTTTGGAAACTTTGGTTCATCAACGCATCTTGACGAGTGATGTTGAAGATTTTGTTTCCACCTGAGTAACGCAACATTATTTCTAAGCCCAACCCTTTGTAGTTAAAGTTGTTGGTAAATGCACCAAACCATACAGGTGTAGGATTTCCTAAACGCGCACGGTCATTGAAAGTCAACGACGTTTGAGCGCCCAAGGTACCTTCGTTTTGGCCTGAAGCAATGTAGTAACCACCAATTGAGAAAGGAGCACCGTTTGAAATGTTCAACTGTGCAAGTGTACCATCAGCTTTCAAGTAAACTGGGTTACCGTTTGCTGAGTTTACACCTGAGAACTGGTATCCGTGAATCACGTTGATAGGTTGACCTACTTCAATCAAGTTATAGCCACCGTTTTGGATGTATGGAACCGCCGTACCACCGATTGAGTAAAGGGCAGTGATTTGGTTTTTGATATTTGAGTAGTTGAAGTTGGCATTCCAAGTGAAGTCTTTGCTTCTAATGATGTCACCACCAATCGACAACTCAAATCCTTTGTTGCGAAGCGAGCCAATGTTTTGAGAAATTGAGTTACCTGGAACCCCTGCGCTCAAAGGCGTTGGAACACCAAGTACCAAGTTATCAACGTCATTGATGAAGTAATCCGCTGTTACGTTAAAACGGTTGTTAAGGATACCAACATCAAGTCCTACGTCGTATTTGTTACTTGTTTCCCACTGCAAGTCAGAGTTACCAATGGCTGATACTGCAATACCACTGATGTTTCCGTACGGACGAGCACCATATGTACTCAAGTAAGGGAAACCGCTCAACGTGTTACCAACTCTTGCATACGAAGCCTTCAATTTCACTTCGTTGATGTATTGGCTCAAGCCGCTGTTTGCCCAGAAGCCTTCTTGCGAAACGCGCCAGCCTGCTGAGAAACCTGGGAATACCCCGTAACGTTTTTCAGGAGCCAAAGAGCTTTGTCCATCGCGACGAATCGACGCTTGTACGAAGTATTTGTTGTTGAAATCGTAGTTGAAACGACCAAACAATGATTCAAAACCAGACTGCGTCATTGATCCACCCGTTGTCTGAATGGCTGCACTACCCGTGATAAAGTTTTCTTTGATGAAGAACATATCCGAGATGTTTGAGCCTGAGGTAGAGTGCCACTTGTAGTTATCGCGTTGTACTTCGTGACCTGCTGTCAAGTAAATGTTGTGGTTTTTACCCAACGACAAGTTGTAGTTTAGGTAGTTTTGCCACGTATAACGCAAGCGGTTTTGGTTTTCGTTGTAAACATAACCGTTTGTTCCACCCGTTGATGTTCCGTAACCGTCACCGTGAAGGTTTGTCCAGCTTTGGAAGCTATAATCGCTAAACATATCGGCCGAGAATACCGAACGCAATTTCAAGCCTTGAATCGGAGAAATTTCGATAAAGCTGTTGTTGATGATACGGTATTTGTCCGAACGGTACTGGTTGTTACGCAACGTAAAGGCCGCATTCGTGAAGTTGTCATCCACTGAAGTTGTGTTAGCGCCTGGGTTCATTGAGTTACCACTTGGCCAGTTGATGTTATAGCCTGTTGGGTGATTGGCATTGAAAGGCGAAACGTTTGGCAACAAACGAAGCGTTGACGAGATCGCACCACTCAAGGCGTTTGTACCGTTGTTTTGGTCTCCGTCGTCTTGGCGGCTAATCGTGATGTTGTTACCCACTTTAAGGTACTTGTTTGCTTCGTGTTCTACGTTCAAACGAGCACGGTATGCTTTGTTAAAGTTGGTAATGATAATCCCTTGTTGCTGCGAGTAGTTAAGTGACATGTAGTAGCTTGTCTTTTCAGTACCACCTTGTGCACTTAGGGTGTGGTTATGAACTGCTGCATTGTTTACTAGCACTTGGTCTTGCCAGTTGGTGTTGGTTTGAGCTGCGTCCATGTTGGCACGCAAAGCTTGACCTGCATTAGCCAATTTTTCGTTGGCAATCGTCACAAATTCCTGAGCATTCAAGACGTCAAAACGCTTGAGGGCGTTGTTGAAACCGATGGAAGCATCGTAGCTAACTTTTCCTCTTC
Organism: Runella defluvii; assembly: GCF_014195535.1. Lineage (GTDB taxonomy): Bacteria > Bacteroidota > Bacteroidia > Cytophagales > Spirosomataceae > Runella > Runella defluvii. The sequence goes on from NZ_JACIBY010000020.1 coordinate 38,612, forward strand.
CTTTGGTACCTTTTTTGGTGGTAATCAAAATAACCCCCGCAGCCGCTCTCGAACCATAAATCGCCGTAGCCGATCCATCTTTCAACACTTCCATGTTTTCGATGTCGGCAGGGTTAATATCTCCCAAGGCGTTTGAGTTGGTTGTACTTGCCAAGTTTCCTGAAATGATAGGCACACCGTCCACCACGATCAATGGATCATTGGCTTGGTTTACTGAGTTTGTACCACGAATACGGATACGTGCTGGCGTGTTAACACCACCACCCACGTTTGTTACCTGTACCCCTGTCGCACGACCAGCCAACTGCTTGTCAATCGAAGGAGTCATCAAGTTTGCAAATTGTTTGGCATCTACTTTTGAAGCAGACCCTGTAAAAGCTTTGCGCTGCTGCACACCGTATCCAACTACCACAACCTCACTCAGCTCATTGGCAAGGGTTTTAAGCGAAGGATTAATTACTGATTGGCTGCCTACCAACACTTCTTGCTCTTCCATTCCTACGAATGAATACACCAAGGTACTATTGCCATTAGGAACTCGGATAGAGTACTTCCCGTTACCATCCGTAACAGTTCCTACTAACGTACCTTTCACTACTACACTTACCCCAGGTAATGGAGAACTGTCATCACTACTGGTGACTGCACCAGTAACGGTACGCTCTTGCGCTCTGAGTTGAGTGCAAAAGCCCAATAACAAGCAAAAGCTTGCCAGTAAAAAATTACGCATACGATTTAGTTTGGTTTTTAGTTAAACAAATGGTGTTTACTCATTTACTTCGCACAAAGTTAGGTGCTTTTGTGCTAATGTAAGCGCGAAATTAAAACATGATTAAAATAATATCTCTAAAAATCAGTAAGTATTCTTAGTAACATCGGCTAAAACCCCAGATTTTAGCGACGAAAAATACTTATTTTACTGACAAAACCTTGAACCTTAAACCAAAACATTAAATACAACGCTTGGCCATGATTGAGTCCTTTTTAGAAAAAACAGCTCGGTATATTTTTTCAAAACATCCTGACATTCGGCAACTTGAGCAATTATCCATCATTGTTCCTACCCGACGTTCGGGGTATTTTTTGAAGCGTGCTTTGGCGCAGTGTTCTGCTCAGCCATTTTTGGCACCTGAAGTCGTCGCAATTGACGATTTTGTAGCTGACCGTTGTAAAATCGAAATTGCCGATAATGTGAGCCTACTCTTTGAATTATACGATATTTTCAAGCAAGTTGATAAAAACATCACCTTCGACCGCTACTTGCAATGGGGTAGTATGCTCCTGCGTGACTTTGAACAAATTGATCAGTATTTGATTGATGCCGATTACCTTTTTGACTACATCACCGAAGCCAAAGCCCTCGAACGGTGGCAGGTCGATTGGCCAAACAGCAATGTTTCTACGCAATCAGACCGCCTAAAAGCGTATTTTGAATTGTTCTCAAACCTAAAAAAGGTATATTTTTCATTCAAAAAAGACCTAAAAGAGAGGAACAGAGCGTTTCGCGGAATGGCTTACCGAGATTTAGCTGAAAATGCAGTTGATGTCCTACTCACTGCCGATCATTCAATCAAACCGCGTTACTATTTTGTTGGCTTCAATGCCCTGACTGCGGCCGAAGAGAAAATCATCAAAACCCTCGTTAATGCCAAACAAGCCGAAACGATTTGGGATTGTGATTACTACTATATGCGCGATAATCCACTCGCCGAAGGGGGGAAATTTTTGCGTAAATACCGTGACGCGGCCTGGTCAGGTGAATGGAAATGGAGTGAAAGCCATTTGTTAGGCACCCAAAAAGACATACACGTCTATGCCGTTCCGAATGCTTCGATGCAAGCGAAAGTGGCGGGTGAACTCTACCAACAATGGTGCGCGGAAGGACAAGGTGGTTCGGAACAACGCCCCGTGGGTATTGTTTTGGCCGACGAAAACCTGCTCGTTCCGATGCTCAATGGGCTTGATGAATCCATCACAGATTTGAACGTAACGATGGGGCTTACGCTTCGTAACTCGCTGCTGTTTACGCTTATCGACTCCCTTTTTGAGTTACAATTTACCATTGCCGAATTTAGGTCCAAGGACGGACGAGCCATAAAAATTCCCAAATTCAACCACCGAACGGTACAAAAAGTCCTGAACCACCCCTTTATTCGTCGCTATGAATTTCTGGCATTACAACAGCGTGATGTCTCGACCGAAACCATCATTCAAGTGACCATTCGGGAAATTCAGCAGCGCAATTTGGTCTATCTTGACCCTGCCTTACTCCTCGAATGGGGGCAACAACACCCGCTTTTCAAAACCCTTTTTAGCCGCTGGGACGACAACCCACACACCGTCATCAGGGTATTTTATGACCTGATTGATATTTTGCGTGAAGTCTATAAAGACACCCAAAATGCAATTGAAACGGAATACCTCTACTTGTTTTATACACTCCTAAAACAACTCGAAACTACGCTCAGTTCTGAGCACGTTGAAAAGCTTAATTTACGTACGTTTAAAGCCTTTTTGTACGAACTTATCCGCCAAACCCGCATCCCATTTAGTGGCGAACCCGTCAGTCCGCTTCAAATCATAGGGATGCTCGAAACCAGGGCGTTAGACTTTGAACGAATCATTATTTTGTCGATGAACGAAGGGGTTTTTCCCCTGACAAAACGTCAAAATTCGCTCATCCCGTTTGACATTGCCAAAGAAGCAGGTTTGCCCGTGTTTAGCGACCAAGACGCGGTGATGTCGTACCATTTTTATCGGCTTTTACAACGCGCCAACGACGTTCACCTGGTCTATGTAACCGATTCAAACACCTACAATGGCGGCGAAAAAAGTCGGTTTATTCTCCAAATTGAGCATGAACTTGTGCCCAAAGCCAACGGTACGATCAAGTTTACGGAACACGTGGTTAGGTTTCAGGAGATGGACACCTCCTCCGTCGATATGACTGAAGAAGTCGCCGATACAACCCCAAACAGTAAACCCCAAACAGTAAACTCCAAACATACGATCAGCAACGATTGGACCGTACCAAAAACCCCCGAAACGTTGGCATTTTTACGTCAAAACTTAACTAACGGTGGTCTATACGCAACCCACCTCAACCAGTACTTAAAATGCTCACTTCAATATTATTTTAGTCGCGTGGCTGGGGTTTCGGAAGACGAAGAAGTGGAAGAAAGAATGGGAGCTGCTGATTTTGGTTCGTGGATACACGCCGTGTTGGAACGCATTGACATCGAATTTTTGATGGACGGCAAGCCCATTAGCGACGCCGAAATTAAGGCCATTTTGCGCGAAGAATTTGCCAAATTGTTCCGAGGTTACGACCCAGAATCGGGCATTAATCGTCTTCTGTATCAAGTAGCCGAACAAACCGTGTTGGATTTTCTGAAAGAACAACGCCAACGCGATGAAAACCTTACTGTGCTCGCTACCGAACAAAAATTGACTGCAACCTTTGACGTACCCTTGTCAGACGGCTCACTCGCTTTGAAAATTGCGGGAAAAATTGACCGAGTAGAACTCCTCAACAACGTCATTCGCGTGGCCGATTACAAAACGGGCAAAATCGAACAGCTCCCCAAAGTTACCCCCGACAAACTTGATCACATCATGAGCTCGGGCGACAACTCAAACCATGAGAAAATCAGGCAGTTATGGATTTATCAATACCTGATTTATAAACAAATGTTGCGTGAAAAAGGCTTGCGTTTGCGCGGACGTGAGTTTCACTTAGATGCCTACGAAGTGACTTCGGGCTTTTACTCACTGCGCAATATCAAACGTGGTTTTATTTTCAACCCATTAAAATTTGGCGATACCCAAGATGCCGAATCGTACGTAGAACAATCGGAAAACTACCTCCGCACCTTTGTTGTAGATAAACTTCTCAACCCTGACGAGCCTTTCCGCAAAACCGACTACCTAACGGCTTGTCAGTTTTGTGATTTTAGGGAAATTTGTGGTCGATAAATCGCCTCTCAAGCAGCCTGTGTGAGCAATGCAGGTTGCTTGGCCCTTCGTCGGGCGACGGGTGCAGCAAAACCATCTTTTTGACGCACCAACCCATCGTGCCCCACGGAAGCATGAAGTAGGTTGATAATACACCCCCGCCGAATGCGCACAAATGAGTTAGATAATTCTGTTTCAAAAAGCCCCAACGTTTTGGCTACAAGCATCGGTGGATGCGCATTTATTACGATAAGGGTATAATTTCGACGCCCCTCCAAGCGAACAATTTCACTCAAAGGCACAAATACTTTTCCTCCAGTACATGGAAGACGTAAGCCAGCAACGCCTTTTTTGGTAAATGCAAGTTCATATACTTTCATGAGTAGCAGGGAGTTAGTGAATAGTTGTACAAAGGTGCATGATTTGACTTCGGCTATTCAAGGGGAAAACTACCCTTCACTTCCCGCAATTTTCCCGTATTTTTGCAGCTTAGTTTATATCCATCTATATGTTTGCCATTGTTGACATTGAAACCACGGGCGGCGCTTACGCCACAAGCCGCATCACTGAAATTGCGATTATCCGCCACGATGGCACCCAAGTCATAGATTCTTACCAAAGCTTGGTCAATCCTGCCTGTTGGATTCCTAGTTTTATTACCCAACTGACGGGCATCGACAACGAGATGGTCAAAGATGCCCCTACTTTTGAAGAAATAGCCGACGAAGTACGCCGAATGACCCTCAATGCCGCCTTCGTAGCGCACAATGCCTCGTTCGATTATGGGTTTGTACAACGGGAATTCAACCGTTTGGATGAGTATTTCAAACGCGATACGTTGTGTACAGTGAAACTAAGTCGGAAAATTTTCCCTGGCTATAAGTCGTACAGTTTGGGCAACATTTGCCGCGACCTCCAAATCCGCCACGTCAACCACCACCGCGCCATGGGCGACGCCTCCGCCACTACCCTATTGTTTGAGCAGCTTCTCCAAAATGACCACGCTGGCATTTTAAAAGACTGGCGCCCATAAGCGAGTGTTTTGAACTCCAATTTGGGACATTTTCGCCCTAGCGTCTCCGACGTACCCAAGAAAAAATGCGCCCTCTTGAACCATTTTACGCATCGGTCAGTTTTGTAAGTGATTACTCACTTTTATTAAACAATGACTGAAAAACAAGAGCTTATTTTGGTAACCGCCCTTCGGCTTTTTGCCGAAAAAGGGTTTGACACCACCCCCACGAGCCTCATTGCCAAAGAAGCGGGCGTATCGGAAGGGTTAATTTTTCGCCATTTTACCAACAAAGACGGCCTCATGGACGCCATCGTCGCCATGAGCGAAGAGCGGCTTAGCGCCAATGCCGAGCGTATTTTACAATTATCCAACCCCGTTGACCAAATCCACGCGACGCTCGAACTACCCGTTCAGCTTTTTCAGGAAGAGCGGGAGTTTTGGATGCTACAGTTTTCGCTCAAGTGGCAGAAAAAATACAAGAACCAAACCTACACCCCAAGTCCTGCGCACCTAAAAGTGATACAAGCACTTACCGATGGTTTTCGGGCACTCGGATACGCACAACCCGAGCAAGAAGTTAAGATTTTGATGATGCTTTTAGACGGTTTTAGTCACCAACTTGCCCTTTCTCCGTCTCCAGAATACATTGAAACTACCCTCGCTTTTCTTAAAAGTAAATACCCCAACTAACACCGACAAATGTCTCGCAAATTCAAAAAAACCATGATGACAACCCTTATTATTTTAGCCGCCCTCGCTTTGGGAGGTTATTTTTACCTGCAACAGCCGCAATTTGGGCGCAATCCTGAGGGAGCGCACCTTGAGAAAATCAAAAAATCATCTCATTACAAAGAAAAAGGCTTCCAAAATCAACACCTTACCCCCGACCTAGCCGAAGGCACTAGCTACTGGGATATTCTCAAAGCCTATTTTGTCAAAGTCGAAAATAAAGAACCTAGCCAGCCCCTCCCGTCGGTTAAAACCGATTTAAAAAACCTGCCCAACGATGTCCCTTCGGTGGTTTGGTTTGGGCATTCATCGTATTTTTTGAAGGTTGGAGGAAAAACTATTTTGGTGGACCCCGTTTTTAGTGGAAATGCCTCACCTGTTTCTTTTTTTGGGAGCAATTACGCAGGTAGTAACGTCTATTCTTTAGATGATTTTCCACCCATCGACCTCCTCATTATTTCACACGACCACTACGACCACCTCGACTACCCAACCGTCAAAGCCCTTCAACCCAAAGTAAAACAAGTGGTGACCTCACTTGGTGTAGGTTCGCACTTGCAGCATTGGGGTTATTCTCCTTCACAAATCAATGAGTTAGACTGGTGGGAGAACACAACCATTGCCGATTCGTTAGAAATCACCGCCGCGCCCGCCCGCCATTTTTCGGGAAGAGGCATTAAACGTGCCCAAACGTTTTGGTCGTCTTTTATTTTAAAAACACCCCAATACAACCTGTACCTTGGGGGAGATTCGGGCTACGACACCCATTTTAAAGAAATTGGCGAGAAATACGGACCGTTTGACTTAGCGATTTTGGAATGTGGCCAGTACAACCAGATGTGGAAATACATTCACATGATGCCCGAAGAAGTAGCTCAAGCAGCCGTTGAACTAAAAGCAAAAACACTTTTACCCGTTCACTGGGCCAAGTTTACTTTAGGTCTGCATCCGTGGATGGAACCCATCGAGCGTGTTACCAAAAAAGCACAAGAGCTAAACGTTCCAGTAACAACCCCTATGATTGGCGAAGTGGTAGAAATCAATCGCCATTATCCTAACAAGGCTTGGTGGAAATAACCAACGGCGGCCCTGTTTTAACAAAAAAGTGCTTCTAAGTTTAAACCTAGAAGCACTTTTTATTTTTGCAAAGGGTTTGCAACTATCAAAACGAAGGCTTTTTCCTTAAAACGCAGGTGTTAAATTGAGGGCTTCTACTTTTTTGATTTCGGGTACCGATTTCAAAATAGCCTCTTCCAAGCCTGCCTTAAACGTCATTGAAGACATAGGACAAGCACTACAAGCACCCGTGAGCTCCAACATTACGGTCATCTCATCCGTAATTTCTTTCACTTTGACGTTGCCCCCATCCGCCTCCAAATACGGACGAATGCTATTGAGGGCATTTTCCACGCGTGATTTTAATTCTTCCATGAATGTTTGTATTAACCTGTGATTAAAACGCTAATATGTACATTTTTTCATTGCCAATCAAGGTTCGGCGCTTTCTACACCCGAATCTCGACCTGTTTGGTTTTGGCCTGAGTCGCATTTCGAATTGCCACCTGCTGCGCCAAACTTTCGGCTGCTTCTTGGAAAGCCGCTTTTGTAATTTCATCTTCACTCAAAAACGCTGGGCGTCCTTCGTCCCCTCCTTCACGAATCCCCTGCACCAACGGAATTTGCCCAATGACTGGCACATCAAACTTTGACGCAAGTTCTTTTCCTCCATCTTTTCCAAATAAGAAATACTTGTTGTTGGGAAGTTCGGCAGGGGTAAAATAGGCCATATTTTCAACGACCCCAAGCACAGGAACGTTGATTTGCGGCTGACGGAACATTGCCAAACCTTTGATGGCATCGGCCAAGGCAACTTTCTGAGGCGTTGTGACAATCACCGCTCCCGTGACGGGCAATGCTTGCACCAACGTCAAGTGAATGTCACTTGTGCCTGGCGGCAGGTCAATCAACAAATAATCTAATTCGCCCCATTCTACATCACCAATCAACTGTCGCAACGCCGTACTTGCCATTGGGCCGCGCCAAACAGTGGCACTTTCGGCAGGCACTAAGAAGCCCATCGAAATGATTTTGATTCCCCATTGCTGAATCGGCATCATCAGGTTGCGCCCATCGCGCGTCACAATGCGAGGCTGCATGTCTTCGGCGCCAAACATCACAGGCATCGAAGGTCCGTAAATATCCGCATCCAAAATACCCACTTTAGCCCCCGCGCGCAACAACGCCATGGCCAAATTGGCCGTCACTGTCGATTTTCCTACGCCTCCTTTGCCTGATGCTATGGCAATGATATTTTTAACTTGTGGCATCACGGGCCCGCCCGAACGAGTGGTTGTAATATCGGCGGTCATGTTTATATTGACCCGAATATGATTGCCAAAAAACTTATGAATGGCATCCGTACAATCCTTGCGTATGAGTTCTTTCAACGGGCAAGCGGGGGTCGTTAGCACCACCGTAAAACTTACCAAGTCAATCCCTGTTTCTACGTCTCGAATCATGCCGAGCGTTACAAGGTCTTTTTTAAGATCTGGCTCTTGTACAGTACTGAGCGCTTGAAGTATTTTCTCTTTGTTAATCGTTAGGTCACCCATTGTAATGACGGTATCCCTAGTTCGGGTACACTTTTGCTATGATAGGACTGGTCAATTTTTTTAACTAACCCCAAAAGTACAAGGAAAGTTTGCTAAACCCCTAACACCGCCCCTGAAAAGTAGATTTGGCTCAGGTTACGAATAACCTGAGCCAAATTTTGCACCTACACTATCCTGTTTTTTTTTCGGTATTTTGGGAAGACGGGCCTCTTGTAACCGTGCCATTCATGGTCAGCATTAATAAAATAAGTACCACAACATGTACGGTAGGAATCAGGCTAATTTTGAACGCCATCGAATAGTTATCCCGATAAAAAGCAATCCACGAAATGATTTGGCAAACCACGATGACCACAGGCAAAGCCACCGCCGTCCAAAATACCCGCCACAAATGACTACTCTGCCCAGCATCAAAAATCATGGGGGAGGTCATTGCAGCAAGAATCGACGGGATAAGCCCTATCAGAAGGAGTACGTTCAGAATGATGGTTGCGATTTTCATTTATTATTTTTTCACGGGTACTAAACGAAATACAAAACCTGGGTCTTCTACTCCTACATAGATATAACCGTCGCGGCCCATTTGAACGTTACGCAAACGACCGAGGTTTTCGAGCAAAATCTCTTCTTTCACCACTTTTCCATTTTCCATTTTACAACGGTTGAGGTACTTAAAACGCAGCGAACCTACCAACAAATCGCCTTTCCAAGCAGGGTATTTATCGCCCGTCACAAACACCATCCCGCTCGGGCCAATCGACGGAATCCAATACAAATTCGGCTGTGCCATACCTTCTTTGGCCGTTAGTGGAGTCAACACCGTTCCGTCGTAATTGATACCGTACGAAATCGTAGGCCAGCCGTAGTTGACGTTTTTGCGAATGAGGTTCAACTCGTCGCCGCCGCGAGGGCCGTGTTCGTGTTCCCACATTTCGCCCGTCGTAGGGTGCATGGCCAAACCTTGCGGATTGCGATGTCCAAACGAATAAATCGACGCAATCGCTTTGTCTTGTTTGACGTACGGATTATCGGCAGGGATGCTTCCATCGTCATTGATTCGGTGAATTTTTCCACAGGCATTTTCAACCGACTGCGGAAAGAGCGGCTGGTGCTGCCCACGATCACCCACGGATACAAACAAGAAACCATTGCGATCAAATTCCAATCGTGAACCATAATGATGGCGCGTTTTTAAGTAAGGCAATGCCTCAAAAATCACTTTTTGGTCGGTCAGCATATTTCCCATGAGTCGGGCACGCATGACGGCCGTGGTAGAAAGTTTTGTTCCATCAACCGTTTTAAACGCCGAATAAGAGAAATAAATCAGTTGGTTTTGGGCAAATTTAGGGTGAAGTTCCACATCAAGTAGTCCTCCCTGACCTTCAGCTAACACCTCAGGCCCGCCCGTTACTTTTTCCTTCTGTTTGTTTCTATCCACCCGATAAATACTACCGTTACGGTCGGTAATGAGCATATCACCATCGGGCAAAAACGTCATTCCCCACGCGCTACTCAACCCACTGGCGATGGTGTCGAGTTTGACGGTCATATCTTCCGATGTAAAAATATTTGATTTAGGTTTTGACGCAAAGCTGTACTTGCTTGCTTTATCGAGTCCCTCCAAAACATAATCGGCTAAGGCGTCGATATCCTCTTTTTTGAGCGATTTTCCCCACGCAGGCATTCCATTGTCGGGGTAGCCATTGGTGATACTTTTGATTAAATCGTCCTTCGTTTTGCCATGTTTCCACTGGCGATCCACAAACATTTCTACTTTTTCGCCGTGGCAACCTGAGCAGAAATTTTTGTAGTTGTTGGCAGCCGTTTCAAAAGCGGCAGGGGTAGCCACATACTCGGTAGTGGGCTGAGGTTGGTGCATCAGTTGGCTGGCCAAAATCACGGTTGCTGCCACTGAGCTAATCGCTGCGTATTTAAACATGTTTGAAATAAATAGGGGTTGGTTTTTTGATGTAAATTAAGTAGAAATAACACAAAAGCAATATAGTGTTAGAAAAGGTAAACAAAGTCGTAGCGTCAATTGAGAAAGAGGCATTACTTTTGTAGCTTCAAAACAATCCAGCGGAGCTTTTTTTCAAAAGTTTCCATTTACGAAATGACAGACATTGCAGTAATCTTTGACATGGACGGCGTTATTGCCGACACCAACCCCACTCACAACATCGCTTGGCGTAAATTTTTGGACCAATACGCCATCGTTCCCACCGAAGAAGAGCTCCAAAATCACATGTATGGCAAGCACAACAGCTACATTTTGAGCTATTTTTTCAAAAAAAACGTAGAAGGAGCCGAACTCACTCAACTCCAATTTGAAAAAGAAGCGCTTTTCCGCGAGCTATATACTTCTATCGCCGAGCCTATTTCTGGGCTTTTGCCTTTTTTGAAAGACCTCAAGCAAAATAACGTCAAAACGGGTATTGCCACTTCTGCCCCATTTGAAAACTTAGACATGATGGTGGAACGCATTCCATTATTGGGACAAATAATGGAATCGATGCTCTCGGAAAGAGACGTTACTCAGCACAAACCCAACCCTGAAGTTTACCTCAAAAGCGCCGAACGTTTGGGAATTTCTCCTGACCGCTGCGTGGTTTTTGAAGACTCAGTTTCGGGAGTAAAAGCAGGACTCGCCGCAGGCATGAAAGTGGTGGGTGTTACTACCTCACATGGCCCGAATGAGCTTCCGCCTTGTAGTGCTTATATTGCCAATTACGATTCGTTGAACTTCGATTTCGTAAAACAATTGCTTTCTTAATTTGGTATGACAACTCACTTAAAAACGTATTTTACCAACCACCGCAGCCTAGCCATCGGAGCTATCTTTGCTTCGGTAGGGTTTCTGTTTGGAAATTGGGTCACGTGGATTCCATTTGTTAAACAAAAATATGGTTTGGACGATGCACAGCTTGGCTTGCTCTTGTTGAGTTTGCCATTGGCTTCGACACTCACCAATCCTCTTTCCACGCTGGTTATCAATCGTTTTGGCATGAGAACCACTACCCTTGGTGGACTCACGGGCATGGCTTTGGTGTATCTACTGCCTGTCAACGTTCCTGCGCTTTGGATGACCTCCATTTCGCTCGGACTTTTAGGCATTGGCATTGCCTTTACCAACGTTGCGATGAATACCTGCGTTACGGCGATTGAAAAACAAGACGGGACATTTATTATGTCCACATCACATGGCATGTTCAGCGGGGGCGGAATGATAGGTTCGGCTTTGGCCAGTGTCTTGATGGGCTTTAAAGTCCCTCCTGCGGTACACGTTTCCATCATCACTCTCACGATTTTAACCATCATTGTTTTGGCTCGGCCCATCATCATGGACATTCACGAAGAGAAGCTCAAAAGCGAAGGCGGTGCTAAGTTTGCTTGGCCCAACCGTGTCTTGGTGGGGATGATTGCCATTTCGCTTTGTACCAACATCACCGAAGGTACCATGTCGGATTGGACGGCTGTTTACATGCGTGAAGTGGTAGAAGCCAACGACTTTTTCATTGGTTGGGGGTTTGCTTGTTATGCTTTTTTTATGGCTTCTGGACGGTTTATTGGGGATGCCCTTATTCCACAATACGGTAGCCGAAAAGTGCTCGTTACGGGTGGAATCATCGCCGCATCAGGCATTCTAATTGCCGTGTTTTTCCCCTATACCCTCACGGCTATTTTAGGCTTTGGGTTAGTGGGAGCAGGCGTATCGTGTGGAGCACCTATTTTATACGGAAGTGCCGCCCGCGTCCCAGGCATGGCCAAAGGCGCAGGACTAGCCACCATGAATACGTTTAGCTTGGCAGGTTTTTTAGCAGGCCCTGCCCTCATCGGCCTCATTTCCAACGCTGTTAGCCTTTCGTTTGCCATCGGCATTGTGGCCATCTTAGCCCTCATTTGGTCATTACTTTCCAACAAAGCACAGTTGTATTAAGTCCAGAGGCAAGTGCGCAAGGGGTAAATTTGCAAGTTGGCAAGAGGCAAATTTGCAAACTCGGCTTTGCCCTTTGCCTTTTGCCCTTTGCCTTTTGCCCCCCTTGCCCCTTGCAAATTTGACCATTTCACCAACTTCCCAAATGCTCCCCACCCACACCTTTACCTTTGCGCTACCCGTTTGGCGGCTAATTTATGACACCATTCCTGCGGAGACGACGGCTTCTTTGTTGGCGGTTGAACTTCGGAGCAAATCAGGGGTTAAATGGGCGGTGATTGATGTAGAAAATGATGCTGTTTGTTGGCAAAAAACAATCGCTGATACCGATTGGTGGACCAGCCTAATTGGGTTTTATTCGGGGGTTTTGTTGTTTCATACGTATGCAGGTAGCGAACAACCCGCTCCCAAGTCGCTATTGGCCATCGACGCCAAAACGGGTGTATTTCTTTGGAAACTAGAGGGATATTCTTTTGTGGCTACCGACGGGCAGCTGCTTCAAACTGGACAAACCCAAAGCGATTTGCAGCTAAACATTACGCATCGGCATTTAAGAGACGGAAGCCTTTCGGCAGCTTCTGTCCTAGAGCAATCGGCCACGAATGCTTCTTGGCGCTTTCCTACCGAACACCCAGAAAGCAGCCCATACTATTCGGTTATCGGTCAGTTTATCCAAAAAATAATTGGCAAAACACCCCAAAAAGCCCTAAATTATGGGGAAATTGGTGGACATATTTTGTTTTTTCAGTATCTTTACCACGCTAACGCAACTGCTCTATCCCGCTCTATCTTGGTCGTAAATACATCAAAAACGGTGCTTCACCACGAAACCCTTGAAACCGACGTGACGAGTACTGCTTTTGGTGAGTCTTTTTACAATGAGCACCATTTAGTGTATTTGAAAAATTTACAAGAATTAGTAGTTATAAAATTGCCGAAACCATGATTACGCGAGTTGGATGTTGCCTTGTAGTAGTAGCGCTGTTGATGGGAGCAAAGGCCATGGCTTCTCCCTTTCCCTTCGACTCTACAGGCATCGAGAATAAAAATGGGAAAACGTACGTCATTCACAAAGTAGAACCTGGCCAAACCCTCTACGCAGTGATGCGTAAGTACCAAACCACCATTAAGGCATTGAAAGATGCCAACCCTGGAATGAAAGACAATCTTTCCGTTGGGCAAGTGGTGCGTGTCCCTGCCCGCTCGGGCGGCTCACCTACAAAAACGGCCGCTAAAGAACCCGAAAAGACGGATAAAAAACCCGAAGGAAATAAGCTCGTTTTGGATTACGAAATTCAATCGAAAACCTCTCCCGTTGTCAAAGTAGATGAAGACAAAGGCAAAGAGGCAGATACCAAACCTACCGCCACCCCAACGGAAGAACCCGAAAAGGAAGACACAAAACCTGCCCCCATTTCGGCACCCAAAACAGGCTTGCACAAAGTGGAAGGTGGACAATCGCTGTACGGAATTGCGATTAAGTACGGCGTCTTGATGGCTGATATTCGGCGTTGGAACGGTCTTACCTCCGACCAGCTTCGTTCGGGGCAAGAATTGATTGTTTCGGAAAATACGTACCAGGATTATCTCAAGAAGAATAAATTAGATTCGGTGAAACTGACCGAAGCGAAAAAGCCAAGCGAAGAGAAATTGCCGCCTCCGCCTGTTCGTCCCGAAGACCCTACCAATGCCAATTTGCCCGAACCTAAAATTGCCAACACAGGCAAACGTATCATGGAAACGGGAGTAGCAGAGGTATTGGACGGCACCGACAACAACAGCAAATATTTAGCCCTCCACCGCACTGCACCCGTGGGGTCGTTGATTCAGGTCAAAAATATGAACAATAGCCAAAGTGTTTGGGTCAAAGTGATTGGCAAACTTCCTGATATCAGTGCTAACAACCGCATTATCATCAAATTGTCGGCCCGTGCACAAGAAAAACTTTCACCAGGAGGCAAGCAATTTATCGCCGAAATCAGCTATTTAGCGCAATAACAACACGGCTACTTTTTAGCCTCACAAATGCGTTGATGAATGAAAAGCTTACTTTATCCGTTGTTGGTGTTCGCCAGTTTTGTGATTGCTACGTTTTTGGTATTCCAAAACCTCGAAACCGTCTTTGCGGATAAATTAAATACGCTTGTGCAGTATCCGTGGCAATTTGGCGCTTTGAGTACCCTCTTGCTTGCCTCCGACCTACTTTTGCCCGTTCCTTCTATCTTGGTCATGTATTTCAACGGCTACGTACTTGGGACGTTTTCGGGGACGCTCGTTTCTTTGGCTGGACTAATGCTAGGCTGTGTGGCGGGTTACTATTTGGGCAAAATAGGCAGCAAAAAACAGTCGCAGGTTTCAACGCACCGCGCACTACTTTTTCTTGAAAAATACGGTTCATTGGCAATCCTGCTGTCAAGGGGTATTCCAATTCTCTCCGAAAGTATTTGTGTAGTTTGTGGCTTCAACAACATGCCGTTTAAGCACTATTTGTTGTATAACCTCATCGGTTACCTCCCACTTTGTGTGCTTTACGCCTACTGTGGTAGCATCGGTTATGACCAAAACAACTTTATGCTTACGCTTGGATGTTCTGTTTTGTTAGGAATTTGTTTTTGGTTTTTTGGCAAAAAACTCACGAAACCCGCAAACGCCTAACCCACTCGACACTCTGTACTCCCCACTCGACATTTCCTTACAATTGTCTTAAATAGCTAATCTTCGCAATAAGATGGTCTTCCTGACTGCGCGTATCTAGGCGAGTGGTTGATTGAAACTCCCGTTTGTTGAAGACAATGTAGATAAACGACAACGGTTGGTATTCCCACGAAAGACGAATGTTGTAATTATTGGCTTGGGTATCGGTATTTCTTTGGTAAAAACCAATCAATTGCAGACGTGGATTTGCGGCAAAACGCCCTTCTATCGACCACAAATCAATGTTTTTGGAGGTATTATTAACACCCACATTCTTGAAAGTATTCCGATTGTACCTTCCTGTAATGGAAACGTGCGGAATCGGCGCCACTAACATACTAAAGTTGGTCGTATTCAGTTTGCCGTTGTAATACGTTCCGTATTCACCGTTCCAATTGAAGCTTACTTTTTTGGAACCATCGCTTCCCCAATAGACAGCATGACGCGTATAATTGTAACTTCCTGCGTTGATTTTTACCCCCAACGGACTAAACGGCTCGGTCAAATACTGATAAGTAGGCGTCATGATGTGCCCCATAAAACCACCCGATTGCAGCATGAGCCAAAAAGGGCTCAACCCGTACGAACGTTCAATCAAACGCCCAGTACTCGCTTGGTGGTAAAACTCAACCAACAAACTCGGTTCTACCGAACGGATTATTTTTTTGAAAGGGACGTGTTTGCCCCGATAAAACCAAAATATACCTGGGGTAGTCCCGATGACGTCAGAACGCGAAGTAAATCCAACGGCGGGGTTATATGATTTTGAAATGAGCGACTGCGTCCACCATATTTTCCATTGGTTGGTGGCATAAAAATACTGCGCTGCACCCGCAGCCCCCGTCACGTTGCCCTTGGTATCATGGCTGACGTTGAGCATCCAATTGAGCGAATGTGCCTCGTCAAAGCGGACAAAACCGTCCACGTTGCCCACGATGTTGGTATTTCCCGAATCATTTTTGACCGTCACCAACGCCCCCAAACGACTTTGTTTGCCCAAGTTTTCAGAATAACGTCCGACAAAATAATGGGTCAGTGGCGACGATGCCGACCCTCGTTGACGGATGTACATGGCTCCGTAATTTGTTTTGGCCGAACGACTCACAAAACGCGCACCTGCATCAATTGGGATCGGATTTCCTGTTCCGTCTAGCCCAATTTGGCGACTAAAAAACGGTTGAATCCGCATCGTTCCTCCCGACATATCCGACGCAGGCCCGATTCCAATCCCAAACAGCGAGGCATTTTCTAAGAAAAACTGACGGCGTTCGGGAAACAAGACCGAAAAACGTGTAACGTTGTTGACTTGGCGGTCGGCGTCGGCTTGTGCAAAATCAGTATTAAACGTCAAATCCAAGACCGCCCGCGAATTTACCGCCCATTTTATCTCGCCTCCTACTTTTACCGCCGCATCTTCGGGTTTTCGGCCGTCGATTTGCCGATAACGGTCGTAGGAAGTCAAAAAATACGGTTGTATGCGAACGTTGGCCGTGGGCGGAGGCGGTTGAAGTCCTTTAATGATACCTGCATAGTCCATACGCAAGACATTAAACGAACGTGGAAAAGGCGAAAAGGCGTAGTTTTCGTTGGTCATACGACGCCCACGATTGACATTAAAACCCCAACTTTGGGTTGCTTCGTCTGATTTGGCGTAACGTAATGTTTTCCAAGGAATGGCAAATTCGGCTACCCAACCTGAGTCCGAGCGCGTGGTCCGAACCCGCCAAAGCCCATCCCAATCTAAGTCAATATACGTAGCATCAAAAGATAGGAAATCGCGCTGCACGCCGTGGGGATTGGTGGTAAAGACCATTGCATTGCGACGGTCGTTGAAACCGTCGATGCTCATTCCCACAAAATCAGAGGTTCGGGTGTTAAAATCGCGCTTAAAATCAATAACACGTACCGATTTTTTGCCCAACGTATCGCGGTTAAAAACGCCCAAATACAGGTAGTTTTGGTTGAATAAAGCCCGAATTTCGGTGTGGTGGCGGGGTTTGTCTCCTTGGCGAGGGTCAACTTCAATAAAGTCGCTTTTGGGCTTGGCCAACTGCCATTCTTTGTCGTTCAAATGACCATCAACTTTCAGGTTAGTAGAAATCTTAACCGCCTCAAATTCTTTGCGAACCGAATCAGGTTTAAACAGTTGAACGTCTTGCGAAAAACAACAGAACGACAGCAGGCACAGTACCAGCGTAGAGGTATAATTCATGGATGAAGCGGAATTGGACACGAAAGAAGTCGCAAGTTAGCACTTCTATTTCAAAAACCTTTCACCCAAATGAGGGGATATACGTCAGCGTGCCGTCGGATGCTCACATCCGACACCTAACAGACATTTCGGTTCTGAGGAACCGAAAACACAAAACGTGCCGTCGGATGCTCACATCCGACGCCCAACAGACATTTCGGTTCTGAGGAACCGAAAACACAAAACGTGCCGTCGGATGCTCACATCCGACGCCTAACAGACATTTCGGTTCTGAGGAACCGAAAACACGAAACGTGCCGTCGGATGCTCATATCCAACGCCCAATAGACATTTCGGTTCTGAGGAACCGAAAACACGAAACGTGCCATCGGATGCTCACATCCGACGCCTAACAGACATTTCGGTTCTGAAGAACCGAAAACACAAAACGTGCCGTCGGATGCTCACATCCGACGCCCAACAGACATTTCGGTTCTGAGGAACCGAAAGCACAACAAAAAAGCCCTCGCACTTGGAAGTGGGAGGGCTTTTTGCAAAGAAATTCTTAGAAATTACTCTTCGTCGCCTTCGTCGTTACGAAACGAATAAAGCGTTGAATCGAGCTTGAGGGTACCTTTGTTGAAGTTGTTCACAAAATCAGTAATGACTTCTTCCGTTACAGCTTCTACGTTCAGGCAAGCATCTAGTCCTACACCGTACTCAAATTCCGTGTCGATTTCCAAATGCTCTTTTACCTTCACTTCTTCTTCTTCCTCAATCGCCTCAATCAACTCAGTGATAAGCTCTTCCGCTTCTTCTTCCTCTTCGGGCTTGATTTTGTAGCCTGGGCCACGTTCATCCAACGGCAAGTATTTTGGGAATACTTTTTGAGCTTGCGCTACGGCTTTCTCGTACACCAAACTGCTGTGGTGGAGGCGTAACGTATAAATAATGGCATCGTAAATGACCTCTTGGCCTTTGTATTCGCCAACAAACTGAACGTGAGCCAGTTCGTCATTTTCTGCCATGCTTTCGTCTTCGTCGTCGCAATGAACAAAGTTCATGCCTTCTTCTTCGCATTCCTCCCGTAGTAATTTTATTTCTTCGGGATTGTAACCTTCGTTTGTCATTGATAAGTAATTTTAGCCACGGCAAAATTAGCCGTTTTTAGGCAGCTATTTGTGTATGACCTCATCATTTTTTACTAACGAGCTTAAAATCGTAGAGTTAGCCAGTGTTTTGGCGGGGCCTGCGGTGGGGATGTTTTTCGCCGAACTAGGCGCAAACGTCATCAAAATCGAAAATAAAAAAACGGATGGCGACATGACTCGCTCGTGGAAACTCCCTTCCGAAAACCCTACGTCAACCACTTCGGCCTACTATGCCAGCGTCAATTGGAACAAGCAGGTACATTTTCTGGATTTGGAAGATACCACCGACCGCCAGCAAGCGTACGAACTCATCAAAGATGCCGACATTGTCATTAGCAATTACCGTACGGCAGTAGCACAAAAATTGGGCGTAGATTACGACACTTTATCAAAACGACATCCTAACCTGATTTTTGCCCAACTCAACGCCTTCGACGACACCAGCGAGCGACCAGCCTTCGACGTAGTGCTGCAAGCGGAAGCGGGTTTTATGTTTATGAATGGTGAAAAAGAAGGCCCTGCTGTCAAAATGCCCGTGGCTTTAATTGACGTTTTGGCCGCTCACCAGTTGAAAGAAGGAATCTTGTTAGCCCTCCTGCGGCGTTATCAAACAGGACAAGGCTCGTACGTTTCTACGTCGTTGTTTGAATCGGCGGTGGCTTCCCTCGTCAACCAAGCGACCAATTGGCTCATGGCAAACCACATTCCGCAACGCATGGGCACCCAACATCCCAACATCGCTCCCTACGGCGACTCCTACGTTTGCCAAGATGGGAAAATTATCTTGTTGGCGGTGGGTACTGAAAAGCAATTTAAGAACCTATGTCAAGTGATACAGCACGACGAATTAGTGGCGCTTTATCCGACCAATGCTTCTCGGGTTAAAAACCGTTCTGCGCTGAGCGAAGCTTTAGCACAAGCCATCGGTCAACTGAATTCACAAGAACTTTTATCTCAATTGGAAAAAGTGGGCGTTCCTGCGGCCTCCATCAGAAACATGCAAGAAGTGTTTGAACTCCCAGCGGCGCAAGCCATGATTTTGGAAGAAAAACAGGCCGATGGCAGCGTCAGCAAACGTGTCAAAACCGTCGCTTTTGAGCTAAAATAGTAGATTTTGCCGTAGAACGTCCTTATACACCAAATCAACTAACCGAATGAAAAATACCGTCGCAATTTTAGCCCTTGCCTTTTTACCGTTGGTAAGCCGTGCGCAAGAGGAAGTGAATCAACTGATAGCACCTGGCGCAACCCTTCAGCAAATTTCGAAGCAGTTTAAGTTTACCGAAGGCCCTGCCGTTGACAAAAAGGGCAATATTTTCTTTACCGACCAGCCCAACGACAAAATTTGGAAGTACGACACCGAAGGGAATTTGGGGGTCTATATGGAAAAAACGGGGCGTTCTAATGGCTTGTTTTTTGACAAAAAAGGGAACATCATTTCTTGCGCCGACGAAAAAAACGAAATGTGGCAAATCTCTCCCAAAGGCGAAGTAACAGTTCTTTTTTCGGGTTATCAGGGCAAAAAACTCAACGGCCCCAACGATCTCTGGATTACACCCAAAGGGGGAATTTATTTCACCGACCCCTTTTATCCGCGCGACTATTGGGAACATAAAAAGCCTGAACAAGAGAAACAAAGTGTGTATTTTTTGCCTAAAGGCGCAAAAACGCCCGTTTTGGTGGACGATAACCTGAAACAACCCAACGGAATTGTGGGCACACCCGACGGAAAACACCTTTTTGTGGCCGACATCCGCGACCAAAAAACCTACAAATACGACATCAATAAGGACGGAACGCTCACCAATCGCCAACTTTTTGTGGCACAGGGTTCGGACGGAATTACGCTCGACAACTTGGGAAATTTGTACATCACGGGGCGTGGCGTAACCGTTTATGACCCTACGGGAAAAAAACTAGGCAATATTCCGATTCCGTCGGGCTGGGTGGGTAACGTTTGTTTTGGGGGTAAAAACCGTAATGTGTTGTTTGTCACCGCATCGGAGTCTATTTATACGCTCAAAATGCAAGTCAAAGGAGTTGAATAACATGAAAAGGCTCATTTTGTCGGTCTTATTGCTGGGAATGGGTGTCGTTTGGGGGCAAAAAACACCCTCACGGCCCAACTTTGTCATTATCATGGCCGACGACCTTGGTTTTAGTGACATTGGCTGCTACGGTGCCGAAATCAAGACTCCTAACCTTGACAAACTTGCTTCAAAAGGCGTAAAATTTACCCAGTTTTACAACGCAGCTCGCTGCTGTCCAAGCCGTGCGTCGTTACTGACAGGCATGTATCCGCACCAAGCAGGCATGGGAACGATGGTCGTGACCAAAGTCAAAGACCGCTCCAAAGAAACCTCCACCCAAGGATGGTTGAGCAAACAAACCGTAACGATGGCCGAAGTACTCAAATCGGCAGGTTATCAGACCTACATGTCGGGCAAATGGCACGTGGGCGAAGAACGTCCCGATTGGCCTTTGCAGCGCGGATTTGACCACTATTTTGGACTTATTAGCGGAGCAACCAGTTACTACGAACTACTCCCAGGGCGAATTTTGCTCGAAGACAACGAACCGTATAAAATCCCCGAAAAGTTTTATTTGACCGACGCCATTTCGGACAAAGCCATTGGCTACATCGACCAAAATCGAGGTTCCAACCAACCGTTTTTTCTGTACGTCGCCTACACCGCACCTCATTGGCCGCTTCACGCCCCCGAAGAAGACATCGCCCAATACCGTGGCAACTACCTCAAAGGCTGGGATTACCTCCGTGCCGAACGCCTAAAAAAACAATATCAGTTGGGCTTATTTCCCCAAAAATACGCCCTTTCACCCAAAGAAGCCGACCTGCCCGATTGGTCTTCGGTGAGCAACAAAGACGAATGGGACTTAAAAATGGCGGCTTATGCTGCCATGGTCAGTCGCATGGATGCGGGTATTGGAAAAATCATGGATAAACTCAAAGCCACGGGGCAATGGGACAATACGGTCATCGTTTTTCTGTCTGACAACGGCGCTTGTGCTGAAGTGCTCAACGACCGCGCCCAACGCGACCTCGGCGAAAAAGCGTATGCCGAGTCGTTGACAAAAAAAGCGGGTGAAAAAGGTTCTTACACTACGTATAGCAAAGAGTGGGCAGCTTTAGGCAATACGCCTTTTCGAATGTACAAACAATTTACGCACGAAGGCGGCATTGCGACTCCCATGATTGTGCATTATCCTGCGCTCGTCAAAAAGCCATTTCAGACCCAGCAACTAGGTCATATTATGGACATTATGCCCACTTGTTTGGAATTAGCAAAAGCAACCTACCCAAGCCAATACCAGCAAAATTCCATCAAGCCTTTGGAAGGGAAAAGTTTAGTGCCTATTTTGGAAGGGAAAACGCGTACTCCCCATCCTTATTTGGCGTGGGAACACTTTGACTGTCGAGCCGTTCGGCAGGGAAAATGGAAATTAGTATGGTCCAAAGACTCCAAGAAATGGGAACTTTACGATATGGAAAACGACCGTTCGGAGCTGTACGACCTTGCCGCCTCTCATCCTGCCAAAGTACAAGAATTAAAAGTTTTGTACAGCGATTGGACGGCCAAAGTGGGTGCCACCAAAGGAGAATAATCTCCCGTTAGCCTTCCAACCTTTATGCAACAGTTAGAACAATTTTTACGCGAAATAGGCCCCGTTTACTCTGCTTTGATTGCCACTACATTTACGTGGTCAGTTACGGCGCTAGGAGCCTCCTTGGTTTTTTTCTTCAAAACCATGCACCGAAGTGTGCTCGATGCCATGTTGGGTTTTACAGGTGGCGTCATGGTCGCGGCCAGTTTTTGGTCACTATTAGCACCCAGCATTGAGCAATCTGAAAAATTATTCCCCAGTGTCCCTTGGATGCCCGCTGCGGTGGGTTTTCTACTCGGCTCGCTGTTTATCTATTTTTTAGACAAATTTACGCCTCACTTACACATCAATTTTGGAGAAAACGAGAGCGAAGGAATGAAAACACAATGGCACAAAACCACGCTGTTGTTGTTGGCCATTACCCTTCATAACATTCCCGAAGGACTGGCAGTGGGGGTGTTGTTTGGCGCGGCCACCATTAGCGGCGGCGACCATTTGCTATCGGCAGCCATCACACTTGCCATCGGCATCGGCATTCAGAATTTCCCTGAGGGCTTTGCGGTGGCCATGCCACTTCGTCGGCACGGGGTAAGTCGCTGGAAAAGCTTTTGGTATGGCCAACTATCCGCCATTGTTGAACCCGTAGCGGGTGTTTTAGGCGCAGTTGCCGTTATTTATCTCCAGCCTGTCCTTCCTTTTGCCTTGGCGTTTGCAGCAGGGGCTATGATTTACGTGGTGGTGGAAGAAGTAATTCCCGAAACCCAACGCGACAAATACACCGACGTTTCTGTGCTTGGTTTTATCTGTGGTTTTGTGGTCATGATGATTTTGGACGTTGCCCTTGGTTAAACCATTTTGTATTGCTACATACAAAAAGAAGGCCGTCGCTGCAATAGCGACGGCCTTCTTACTCAATGATTTATATGATTAAAATTAGATAACTTTAACGTTAACCGCATTTAAACCTTTTTTACCATTTTCCACATCAAAAGACACATTGTCATTTTCACGAATGTCATCAACAAGACCTGATACGTGTACAAAAACGTCTGCGCCACCATTGGCTGGAGTAATAAAACCAAATCCTTTGGTGTCATTAAAAAACTTAACTGTTCCTTCTTGCATTATATTCTCTTTAAAGTATTGATTCTCAAAGGTAAGAAGATAAAACAAATATACCTAATTTATTCCTTCTTACTTTTGGTAAAGTATTTTCAGCCAATGCAAAAAACTATTTTGTTTACCTTTAAAAAATAAAACCACCCATTAGACAATGAGAACCTGTTTTTACTTTTTTATTATCTCTTTCTGCTTCATTTCTCTTAATACGCTCCATGCCCAAACCACGCATTCCTTCACCGAAGGCTTAGTCGTTGGCCCCTGCCATCAATACGGTCGCGAAGCCATTTACACCGACCAGCTTACCTACCAGTTGATTCAAAAAACCTTTGTCAAACCCATCGAAGGTGCCGTTTTACTCACCAACGAGAAAGGCCAAGAGCTCAAATGGCAAAAAATAACGGCCGATACGGCCAAACGTTTTCGCCACGCGGCACTGTCCAACGGCTACGTGTATTTGACGTATCAATCGCCCAAAGAAACGGTGGCGCTCCTCAACGTCGCTGGTCATGCAGGACTGTATTTCAACGGCATTCCGCGCGGAGGCGATGCCAACCGCTATGAATATATGTACAGCCCCGTTAAAATCAAGAAGGGGTTGAACGAACTTATTGTGCGTGTAGGAATGGGCGGGCGCTTCCAAGGCATTTCCGCCCGATTGGTATTTCCCGAAAAACCAATCTCCCTAAGCCTTCCTGACATCACCCTACCACACGTGGTTTTGGGAGAAAATAGCGAGCCGATTTGGGGAGGAATTGTTCTTTTTAATGCTACCGAAAAACCACTTACAGGACTAAAAATCAGGTCATTGGTACAAGGAAAAGAAATAATTACTGACCTTCCAACCATTACTTCCCTCAATTCACGTAAAGTTGGTTTTAAAATCGACGCCAGCGCCGTTACGCAACGCGGTGACCTAACTTGTGAGGTCTCTGTCCTCCAAAATGGCAAAGTAGTTGACACCAAAACCCTTACTTTACAAGCAGTTAACAACAAAGAGCATTACAGTCAAACCTTCGTTAGTGGCATTGATGGGAGTGTTCAATACTACGGAGTTGCGCCGCAAAAAGGCGAAAAAACGGATTCGTCAGCCTTATTCCTTTCCGTACACGGAGCGGGCGTAGAAGCCATTGGGCAAGCACGTGCTTACAAGCCAAAGGATTGGGGAACGCTCGTAGCGCCCACCAACCGCCGCCCGCGCGGGTTCAACTGGGAAGACTGGGGGCGCTTAGACGCGTTGGAAGTATTGGCCATTGCCGAGAAAAAATTCCAGCCTCATCCCCAAAAAATTTACTTAACAGGCCACTCGATGGGCGGCCACGGAACGTGGTATTTGGGAGCTACATTCCCAGGAAAATGGGCGGGCATTGCCCCTTGTGCGGGCTACCCGACCTTGATGGGCTACGGCTCAGCCGACGGAAAAATTCCTGAAAATAGCACCAATCCTGTGGAGCAATTGCTGCTTCGGGCGAGTAATCCAAGCAACGTCATGGCCTTGGCCCAAAACTACAAAGCCAGCGGTGTTTACATCCTCCACGGCGACGCCGACCGCACCGTTTCAGTAGAATATGCCCGCACTATGCGCAACACTTTGGGGGCTTTTCACAACGATTTTTCATATTATGAATACCCCAACGGCTCGCACTGGTACGGCGACCACAGTGTTGATTGGGCACCACTTTTTGATTATTTCAAATGGCACCGTTCTAAAAAAGCCGAAGACGCTGACGTCCTAGATTTTACCACGGCAAACCCTGCCATTTCTTCGCATTACCATTGGATTGGGGTTGAACAACAAATTCGGCCGTTGCAATACAGTCGAATTCAGGCAAAACGAATGCCGAACGAGAAGACACTGGCCATTACCACCGACAACGTTCAAACCCTCACGGTGCATCCTTCGGCATTTTTAGCGAATCAATCTTTTAAACTAAAAATTGATAATCAAGAAATTACGGGCACTTTCCAGTTGAACAACCAGCCCTTGTATTTTGCGAAGAAAGATAAATGGGAAGCCACTGAAAAACCGTCGATTCAGCAAAAAGGAGCGCACCGTAACGGAACTTTCAAAACAGCTTTCAACCATCGGATGGTCTTTGTCTATGGAACAACGGGCACCAAAGAAGAAAACGAATGGGCTTATAACAAAGCACGTTATGATGCCGAAACCTGGTATTACCGTGGCAATGGCGCCGTGGATGTGATTTCGGACAAAGAGTTTTCGCTGGCGGCTTATGCCGACCGTGGTGTGGTTGTTTTTGGCAATGCCACTACCAACAGTGCGTGGAATTTAGTACTGGGCCAATGTCCGATTCAGGTTCAAAAAGGCAGCATGAAAGTTGGCAACGAAACCCTTTCGGGCGACGACCTAGGCGGTTACTTTATCTACCCGCGTCCCGACAGCCCCCTAGCCTCAGTGGCAGCCGTCACAGGTACAGGTTTGGCAGGGATGATGGCAACCGAGTCAAATCAGTATTTTACGGGAGGTAGCGGCTTCCCCGATTACTTTATTTTCAGCGCTGCCATGCTCAAAGAAGGAACAAAAGGCGTCAAAATGGCGGGATTTTTTGACAACCAATGGAAATTTTCGCCAGCCGATGTGGTAAAAGTGCCGTAAAGAAATCATAAAATTTGGCCACAAACAGGCGGTTACTATGTAGTAGCGCTTGTTTGTGGCCATGTATGTTGGTTATTTTCCCAACGCAATCTTGATGTGCGCCAAATGGTGCTTGGCGTGCCACGCACCCATGTCCAAGGCATCAATCAACTTGACGTTTATTTGGCGAAGCGGATGGAAATAACCCTTTTGAAAATCTTCCACCGACATTTGTTCCATCAAATTCGTCCAACGGGCGTGGGTGCCTTCTATCATTTGCAACGAGAAACCGATAGGAGCCGTTTTGGCTTCTTCCATCGTTGCCCACGCATCAATTTTTGCTACGACGCCGTTGGGGTTATCTTCGGTCAAGGCGTGCTTAAAACGGATGTAATGCAACAAGTGCATGTCTGCCACGTGGTGAATCAACTGCTGAATGGTCCAGCTTCCTTCGCGGTATTGTTTTTGTAACTCTTCGTGCGAAAGTTGTTCAGTCAACGCCCGATACTCCGCAGCGATGGTCTTCAGCGTAGTCAAGCGTTCTTGTATTTCTTCAGCGGTGTAGTCTCCTTTGGGAGCCCATTTCCCAATCGGAAATTGGAGTGATTGAATGTCCATGTTTGTGTATTATTTTAAATTTTCTTCAAACCATTTTACGCGTTCTTTCAATTCTTCAATCGTTTCTCGCATTTCTTCCCCAGCTTTTAGGTATTCGTTGGGATACTCGTCTTTGAGGTATTCCATTGTAAGGAAATAAATGGGTTTTAATCGGTCTTTGAGTTCAGGGGTTTCTTCAAAGAGTTTGTGGACGGTGTGATATTGTTTATTACTGAAAAGCACGAGAAAAATTTGTAAGATTAAAAGGTTATTTATTTTAGTGTCAGTTGCATTTAAGCATAACTTTCCAAGCAACTTTGTAATATCGATAAATTGAAAACCTCCTATTATTTGCATTAATAAAATATTTAGAGACAACTCATGAATTATTTCAACAATAATTTCTTTATCAGGACTAAAATTATTTTTTAAATACTTTTCACCCGTAAAATGAATTGTATTTAATATTTTCTGAAAATGTTCATTTTGTTTTATTTTAAATTTTAATATTTTAAGTGCAAGTTTATAGTTACTTATTAACGTACTAAACAATTTTAACATTTCATTTTGCAACATTTCATCTAATCTACTTACTAATAGATTGATATGTTTTTTATTGCTTTTTTTGTCAATCAAATATAAAATAGATTTAGTTAACACATTTGTTTTATCGAATAATATATCCTCATTCTCCACCATCGAATAAGCCAATGCCCTATCAAAAACCGTATTCAACTCATAAGTTCCTTTATCCAAATTATTCTCAAAACGTTCAAAGAGCTGTTTAAGGTCGTTGGTGTCGCACCAGCCTTCCAAAAATTTCACAAACCAAATCACCCGCTGCTTGTCTTGGCGGGTGGAGTAGCGCATCAAGTACCAAATGTTAAAAAAACGTTCTTGAAGGCGATAAAGGTGGTTTCTTCCCTTAGCACGTGGTTCTATTTCAATAATTTGATTATCAACCAACTGTTTGAGTTGGGCTGATATTTGATTGGTTTTCAGCCCTTGGCGTTCTGAGCGAGCTAACGCCGCAATTTCACTTACAGTTACGGCATCCCAGGCCCGCGCCACGGCATCCACAATAAGCTGTTGCTGCGGCTTGAGGTCATCCATGCGGTGTTTGTACAGTGGGGTTACGCGGTCAAGAATCGCTTCTAAGTCTTTGAAACTGTCCTGCTTTTCGTTGTCCATAAAAACATCAAAAAGCATCACCATCGTTCGTATTACCCCACCCGACAGTTTTCGCATTACCTCAATGCGCGGGCGTTTGGTCTTTAGCATTTCTTGAAAAGCCTCGCTTTTCCGTTCATTTTCGGCTAACTTTTCAAAAAGCGTAATTGTCTCGTCGGTGGTCATGCCTTTGAGCCGAATTTGGTAAAAGAAATCAAAAAATGGCTCTTTATAATCGAACGTGTGTTCAAGTAAGGTAGCCGATGCACCTACCAATCGCAAGTAGGGCGAGTTCATCAGGATATTGCGGAGGCGGTGCGTGGCCGTTTTGCCAATTTTCTCCAAGAACTGCCCAAAATTATCGTGGAAAACAATGATTTTCTGTTGGTTTTGTTTCAAATAATCCACTAAAACCTCAAAAGCTTTTTGGTCATAATCTGCGTCAAACTCATGTTTCCTCATTTCATCCAAAAGGGTTTGATATGCAGTATGATCTTCCGCCAAAATTTTAGCGATATGTTCAAAAAATGCGGCCAAGTCAGGCATCGAATACTGCTCTTCATTAAAAAGAACAGGAAGAAGCCATTTGTTGAGTTTTTCATCTTCTAAAACCGCATATTTAAGGCGCAATAAAAGCGTGGTTTTACCCATACCTCTTTGGCCTAAAATCATATAATGCTGCGGCGGATGCTGCATCAAATCCTCTTGAATTTCCTCAAATAATTGATTAAACACCGCAGTTCTTACCACAAACTCGGCCTTCAACTGTTGTGGTTCTTTTTGAGGAGGATTAAACAAGTATTTCAATTTTCTATCCGACATTTTTCGACCACCATTTTTTGAGGATTGGAGAATAAAACCGCCATTGTTTCTCATTTGTTTCGGCAATATAGCCATCGTACTCAAGGGTGAGCAATATGTTTTTGAACGAGTCCTCAAGTTGATGTTTTACCGCCAAATCATACAGATGTAACTCTGCAATAGATGTATCTTCCGTAAGTTTTTTCAGTAGCTCATGGACTAGGATTAACTCATTTCGATTAAATACTTGACTCAATCGTCCCCGATAATGCTCCAAGTAAATACTTCCGTTTAGTATAAGTTCATTGAACGCTTCATCAATAAACAACTTGTTTACCTCGCGCTCTTCTCGTCGGTATAAATCTCGTATTTCTTTGATTGCCAACTGGATATGAAATGGAATTAACCACTCTATTTTCTCCTTTAGCAAATACGTCAACACCTCTTCTGAGGTCTCAATGTCGTAGTTTGCAAGTAACATTTTGGCTAATTCTAAAGCATCTTTTAGTAAAAGAGGGCGTAACTTATACGTCTGAATATCATTGACGTCAGCGGTTGCGTTCAGTTTCTTAACCACCGAGAGGAGGCCAATTGAACCCGTATAGATGAACTTTATTTTTTGATTGTATTTATCATTTTGGCGAATAGCACGATTTTGTTTCAAAAAATTCCGAGCCGCTTGCTCTCCTTGTTCATCTCGAATGTGCTCAATCGTTACAGGAAACTCGTCCACCATCAATAAAATAGTGCGACCATCTAAGTCCACTTTTTCGAGAAAATCCTTGAATTTTTCGTAGTAATCAAGTTTTTCATCCGATTTATCGTTAAAATCTATTTTAACTCCGCCTACTTCAACATTTTCAATGCTACTCAAAAAGCCTTTAAGTTTTTTACCTGCGTTCTCAATTGTTTTCAAAAAGCGATGCTTATTTTCAATGTCAAAGATGGCTTTTAATAACACCCTAAAAAAAGTTTGGCTATCGCTCACATCTTCCGTATCAACATACACGCAATAGTACTCTTCCGAAGGGTTATCTTTGATGTAATGGATAATGGAGGTTTTCCCTACTCTTCTTGGCGCAGAAAGTAATAGATTTTGACCTTCTTCAAGGGCTTCATAGATTTCAGCGATTACTTTATCTCGTTGAAAAAAATTGTCTCCAGTAGCTGTTTTTCCAATGCTTAGTTTCATATATGCAATATTTTTATTGCAAATTTATTTTGCATTTTTTTTATTGCAAAACACTTCTGCATTTTTTTTATTGCAGGCTATAAACGTCGGGTTGTGAGCAACCCTCTTCACAGGCTAATCACAGGCAACAAAAAAAGGGAGCAAAAATGCTCCCTTTTTTTGTTGATTCCTGAAATTAATGATGCCCATGGGCTTCGTTACCCTTTTGGCAGCACTCTGGTAGTTTGTCGTGGGCCGTTTTATTACACATTTGGCTATCGGCATCGTAGCCCGTATCCGTAATCACCTTACGAAGCGCAGCCTCGTCCGTTTTTTTAGGGTTATACTTGATAGTCACCACTTTGTCATCCAGATTTAAGACTGCTTCGCTCACTCCTTTGCTCAACGTCAAGTTTTTCTCGATGCGTTCCTTGCACATGTCACACACCGCCGACGTCTTAATTTTTACTTCTTTTTCTTTGCCAGGCTTACTAGCTACGGTGCTGAATACTACTCCCAGTACGAGCACAACAAGGAATGTTAATTGTTTCATTGGTTTAAAAGCCCCCAACCCCGATGGAGAGTTTTTTGGATGATTCACGTACATTGGGGTTTGATGGTGTACGTTTACTTGTATTTATTCTTAATCTTTGACTTTAATTCGTATTCCAGCATAGACCATTCGACCTACGATTGGCCCCCATACTTGCCCCGCATCAAAATACTTCCCAAACGGGTCTTGGGCATTGATGATGGGGTTGGGTTGTTTAAAATTCAACAAATTTTCTCCTCCCAAATAAACTTCAAACTTCCGAAACGCCCGCGATACTTGAGCGTTCACGTTGGTATAGGGCTGTGAATAAAGAATCGGCATTGATTTTTTATCCAAAGTTGCTTCCAACGATTGCAACGGATCATTGATACGAGCTTTCCCGTTCCACTGAACCGTTAAGTCGGCTTTCCATTTATCGTAAGGTAAGGTATAACCAATGTTAAAAAGCACCCTGTCGCGCGGTATCATCATACGAGCCATGAGGCGAACATCGTTGACGGGCTGCCCCATCGTTTGCCAAACATCAAACAAACGGTATGCCAATTTTATTTCGGTACGCTTTGATAATAAACCGTTTAGCTCTGCTTGAAAGCTATTCGAGAAGGATTTACCCTTGAGATTGTAAAAATACAAATGCGCTGCCAAATCGTCGGCGTGGTCGGTATCAACCACCAATTGGTTTTGAAAATCAGTTCGATAATAGTCCAGAACCACATCCCAGTGTTTTTCAAACAAATGGAAGGTTTGGGTCAAACTTACCCCGTAATTCCACGAAATTTCAGGTCGTAGCTCGTCCACAAAACGCACCCACCGTTGACTTACCAAATAGCCATAGTTTTCAGCCAGTGCGTTCGGGGTACGCTGCCCTCGTCCCGCTGATACCCGAAGCGTTGTTTGTTCAAACGGCTGCCAGCGAAGGTGCAAACGCGGCGTAACAAACGCCCCAAAAAGGTTATGTGCATCAGCTCGAATGCCTGCCACAAGCGTCAGTTTGTCGAGGTAATTATAGGTATATTCAAAAAACGCCCCAGGCACTGACTCCGTCCGCATACGGTGAATATCCTTGTAGGTTTCGTTGTAGTCGTCCAGCAAATAACTCAAACCCGTCGTAAACTTATGGTTAGTGTTATTGATAATCGACTGATAAATCAGGTTGGCATACAATGTTTGTTGGCGGGCGTCGTAATTAGCAAATCCAAAGTACGAGTCGCTTGCGTGCGTCAGCCCGTTTACGATAAAACCCAATCCTTTGTACGGCTTGTCTTGGTACATTTTGGCCGTTTTGGAGAAAAACTCCACGCGGCGAGTTGTGTTGCCAAAACCATACGCTTGCGACGTTCCGCGCATGTTTTCACGAAACCCTACTTGTCCTCCCAAACGGTTCTCGTAAAGGGCTTTAACCCCAAACTGCGCCATCATTTTATCGCTTTTATACTGCCAACGATTAACCGCGTTAAGTTGCGTGTAAAGGGGCATGTCCAGAAATCCATCGCCGTTGTTATCCACCCGCGTTTGGAGCGTACTTGCGTGCGAAAGAATGCCCGTTGACCAACGTTCATTGAGTTTTTTATTGACGTTGAAATTTACCTCTCCACGGCCAAAATTGTTGACGTACGCATTAAAATACAGTTTCTCACGGGCATCGGGCTTCACCAACTCCACATTAATCGCTCCCGTCAAGCTTTCATAGCCATTGACGACGGAGCCTGCCCCTTTGCCAATGTCGATGCTTTGTATCCACGTTCCTGGGATGTAGTTTAGGCCAAAAGTCGTGCCCAAACCACGGATATTCGGAATGTTTTCGACGTTAGTTTGCACGTATTGCCCTCCCAACCCCAAAAACTGAATTTGTTTGGCACCCGTCACGCCGTCGCTCAAACTCACCGACACCGAAGCATTGGTTTCGAAGCTTTCCGACAGGTTACAGCAAGCCGCCTTGGCAAGGGCTTTAGTCGTAATAATTTCGGTTTGAATAGGGTTCAAGCGGTCGATTTGTGAGGAAGTTCCTCGTACGACCACCTCCCCTAACTGGCCATCAGCCACCAGCACAATCTCAAGATTGTCTTGGTTGGTTACCTTCAACGTATCGGTTTTGTAACCAATGTAGCTCACCACCAACTGATTAGATTTGGCCGAACGAGCCAAGCTAAACTGCCCAGTTGTGTCAGTAGCAGTACCTAGATTTGTCCCTAGCCAAAATACGTTCACGCCTACCAATGGCTTTTTGACTTTCCCTATTTGCTCTTTTACCAAGCCCGAAATACGCTGAGCTTGAAGAGTTCCTCCCCAAAATACAGTTAGTATTAAGCCATTGAGCAAAAGTCTTAGCGCATTTGTTTTATTATAACGCGTTAACACGGTTAACAAATAACGGTTAACTTGTGCTTTAGCACTTAATGGTATTAAATTCCTCAATTTCATTTGTTTACGCAGTCAATTGTATAACTTATTTTCTACAAACAGTTATTTTACGTCCTTCGTTTTTGCTCAAATTGCATCCAACGGTTGTCGGTTTTTGTGACCCGAAAGCTTGTATTGACTCGGTGTAGTGCCCGTAATCTTCTTAAATTGGTTGGACAAATGCGCTACGCTACTGTAATGAAGTTTGTCCGCAATTTGACTAAGGCTGAGTTCATCATAGGTCAACAATTCTTTCACTCGCTCAATCTTTTGGCGAATGATGTATTGCTCAATTGTGATGCCTTCCAGTGAAGAAAAAAGAGTACTCAAGCCATTGTAGTCACGGCTGAGCTGTTCGGCTAAATAGTCAGAATAATTCACCTTCAATTCCAATGACGAAGAACGAATCAACGCTAAAACAAGCGTTTTGATTTTTTCAACCGTACGAACTCGTTTATCCTCAAGCAATTCAAAACCGTATTCTTGCAGCCGAGCTGTTACTTCCGCTATCTGAGTAGCAGTCACAGGCGCTGCCACCTCCACTTCCCCGAGTTGAATCTGTTGAATTTGAAAATGAGCGTGAGAAAATACTTGGCCAACCACCAATTTACAGCGGTCGCATACCATGTTTTTGACGTAAAATACCATTATTGTCTGATTTAAAATTCCCCAACAAGTGTGCTACACTGAGAAAATCTCATGCACTGGAAATTCTAAATCAAAAAAGACTGCACAAACGAAAGCAGGCTTCGCCCGTGAAAAAAAGAAGTAAAAGAATAAACAGAAGAAGACCCCGCCGAAGTGGGAAAGAAAAATTCAAATACAACTTTGAAGACCGCTACCAAGGTCTCGACAGCCCAGTCGGCCGTTGTTTTTAATAACTTAGCTACCCATTGTGTCACCGACGACGCTACCTCTACGTTTTCGTAGCGTTGTTGGTCTTCGCAGCACGTTCTTTTTTTGATGGTAGTTTGTCCAGCAGGGGTTGCTGATTCTTTTGTAGTAGCGCAACTGCCACATTTGTCCTTGCTAAGAGCGGCCAAATGCAGCGATTTTCCTCTCAGAATACAATGATGTTCGACTACGCCAAAGCCCGTGCTTGCCGTCAGAACGACAAGTGCCATAAAAAAGGCAAGAAATCGGCGGAACATTAGTTTCATAAAAGAGAGATAGACTTCAGTTAATGCTCAAACACCTAGTTTTCCTAAAAAGTTCGAGCTAATCAAAAAATAAAAGGTAACGAAATTACATCCGTTACCTTTCATAAAAAAGCGGCGCGCTAGGCGCCACTTTTCCCAATTATTTTACTTTTTCTACTACTGCCTTGAACGCCTCTGGGTGATTCATTGCAAGGTCAGCAAGTACTTTACGGTTCAGTTCAACACCTGCTGCGTGAACTTTACCCATCAATGCAGAATAAGACAATCCTTCTTGACGAGCGGCAGCGTTGATACGCTGAATCCACAAAGCACGGAAATTTCTTTTCTTTTGTTTACGACCGACATAAGCGTAGTTAAGACCGCGCTCAACGGCGTTTTTGGCTACTGTCCATACGTTTTTACGACGACCGTAGTAACCTTTGGCTAATTTTAATACTTTCTTGCGACGAGCCCGCGACGCAACGTGGTTTACCGAACGTGGCATAATTTTGTTAGTTTTTTGACGGTTGGTGGCTTACTCAGAAGCACTTGTAGAACCAACAATCGGGTGAAACAATGAACCTGTGCTTAAAGCACTGTTAGTAGTTATCTGTTGTTCGTTATCTGTGATAAAATCTTGGATAACGGTAACAATTAACCGATAACGTTGTCCTAACTTAGAACTTGAGCATCAAACGGATGCGATCCATATTTGTGTCATCAACAACAGTGAACCCAACGAGGCCACGCTTACGCTTTGTTGATTTCTTTGTCAAAATATGGCTATGGAAAGCGTGCTTACGCTTAATTTTACCAGTGCCAGTCATTTTAAAACGCTTCTTGGCACCTGAATTGGTTTTAACTTTTGGCATGATACCGACCTTTTAAAGTATTTGAAAAAGTAAAAAATTTGGGGTGCAAAGGTACAAACCTTTGTTGAATATTACAATCCGAGGGGCAGAACTTTATCCTCATTTTTAAAGATATACGACTTCTTCTGGCCTTGGTAGTTGAAGTTAACGAGATTCACTTGGTCGTCAAAGACATCAAGCATGATGCTATTTTGTAATGAAAAACCTGTAATAGCCTCAGAACAAGGGATTTCTACATAGATCCAAGTAGCGTCGGCCTCTTGTTCTTTGCCGATGTACGAATACGGCTTTTTTTGTTTGGCAGTAGTCACAATCGCAAAATGTTTCCGAATGTATTTTTCGACATAGGGGTCATTTTTGTCATTGTTAAGTACCGAAAACTTTTGCCCGCCATTTTCTTTGGACAGCACACTCTCCAAATCATCCGTAAACACCCGAATACTCACCTCAAACGACTTTTCTTTGGCGTTATAGTCCATTCGGGTAATGCTGGTATGGAAGTCGTGCTTTGAAAAACCGAAAGCGCTCAGGCACAAAAAGAGAATCACGCAAATACGCAAAGGCGCAAAGAACGTTCTCGTCTTTGCCCCTTTGCGTGAGTTAGTTACTAAACTCATACTAACGGAAGAGTTTAAAAATATCGTTTCCAAAAGCGAAAACCATCAATCCAAGCAGAATCACCATTCCCACTTTTTGGGCGGCTTCCAAGAACTTATCTGACGGCTTGTGGCCTGTTACCATTTCGTAAATCAACAAAACCGAGTGGCCACCATCAAGGGCTGGAATCGGCAGAATGTTCATGAATGCCAATACCATCGACAACAAGCCCGTGAGGAACCAAAAACGTCCCCAATCCCAAATTCCACCGAACATTTGGGCAATCCCAATTGGACCGCTCAATGCCTTAGAGGCAGATACTTCACCACGGAAAATTTTGCCAAACCCTCGGATGTTGTCAGTCACTACGCTGAAGGCTTTTTGAGTACCAATCGCAATAGATTCGCCAAACGAATAGTCGATGTGCGTGGTTGTGAGACCTAATTCTGGATAAAAACCTATTTTACCGTCTTCGGGTACATCCACGTTAAGTGTTACCACTTTTCCTTTACGGTCGATTTCCAACACTGCTTTTTTGTTTTTCAGATTGGACAATGCGTCTCTGATTTCGTGGTAAAACTGAATTGGCTGATTATTTACCTTTACAATTTTATCCCCTGCTAAGAGTCCCGATTTAGACGCAGGCATTCCAGGTGTCACTTCTCTAATCGAGAAAGGATAAATGGGGTCAATAAACTCACCCGCATTTTTCTTGTCCGAAATCTTTTCAATAAAGTTATTAGGTACGTAAATGTCCACTTTTTCCCCATTACGCTCTACTGTGTAGTAGCTATTTGATTCCAAAAATACTTTACGAACTTCGGCAAAATCATCAAATGGTTTACCATTGATAGCCACGATTTTATCGCCCGTACGGAGTCCAATTTCTTGGCCAAGTTTGTGAGCCACAATTCCGTATTTCACATCTTTAGTCGCGATGTAGTCGTATCCTTCCGAATACGTAATGGCCACAAAAATGATAATACCTGTAATGACGTTCACAATAATTCCGCCCAGCATCACAATCAAACGCTGCCAAGCAGGTTTGGCCCGAAACTCCCACGGTTCAGGTTCAGCCGTCAAATTTTTGGTATCCAACGACTCATCCACCATTCCCGAAATTTTCACAAAACCACCCAGTGGCACGGCTCCAAACCCATATTCTGTTTCACCACGTTGAATCGACCATATTTTGGGAGGAAACCCAATGAAATACTTTTCTACTCGCATTCCGAACATCTTGGCTGTGATAAGATGCCCCCATTCGTGTAATCCTACTAAAATCGACAGTCCCAGAATCAACTGTCCCACCATTACTAAAATTTCCATTCTTTGAGTTTATGTGTGTTTACACACGTTTAGTTAGTCATTAATCAATATCTTCAAAAACCGTAGTTAGGTCGATTTCTAATCCTTCTAAGACCTCTCCCCCGCTGATAACACCAAACGGCTGTTTTTCAGGATTGGTATTTTGAGGGCTAAAAATCATGTATGTTTTCTCGTTGGGGTCAATCAACCAACCCAATTGGCAACCGTTGACAATCCACTCCTTCATTTTATCAACATGCTCCGACCAAGTATCTGATTCTGAAATTACTTCTACCACAAAATCAGGGCAGATGGGGGCAAATTTTTTCCGTAAAGCCGAAGGAATTTGTTCCCATCGCTCGCGACGAATCCAAGCTACATCAGGCGACTTGATGGATTTATCGGGGAGGGTAAAACCTGTTGCAGGGCCAAAGGCGATTCCCATTTTATTCTGTTTGGCCCAATAGCCAATTTCAATAGCGATGTCTAAATCGCGCGAGCCTCTGATGCTTCCAGTAGGTGACATAAAAATGATTCTTCCGTATTTGTCCCGCTCAAAGTGCATTCCATTGCGACGGTTTGCCTCGCAAAAAGCGAAGAACTCATCGTCGTTCATGGTATCCATGGAAGGTATGTTCAGTACTTGGGACATTGGATTCAATTTGAAAAATTGGTTAATTCGTTCATTTGAAAATCAAAGAAGCGAGCAATGCCCGTTTTCAAATTTTCAAATTTTCAAATTTACTCATTAAACTTTCAGCTACACGGCGTGTTTCGGTGTCGGTTTCGATATAATCGTCGAGGGTTGGTTGTTGAATAAACGCTACGGTGTTCATACAAGTTTCGATAAGGTCCGACATTTGCAGAAAACCTACTTTATCTTGTAAAAACGCCGCTACCGCCACTTCATTGGCTGCGTTCACAATGCAGGCCATGTTTCCGCCCCGTTCGAGTGCATCGAAAGCGAATTGCAAATTACGAAAAGTTTTTAAGTCGGGTTGCTCAAATGTGAGAGATGGATACTGAGCAAAGTTGAAGCGAGGGAAATCGGCCTTTAGGCGGTGTGGATAGGTCAGTGCAAACTGAATCGGAAGGCGCATATCAGGTAATCCCATTTGGGCTTTGATACTCCCATCTTCAAATTGCACCATCGAGTGAATAATGCTTTGGGGATGCACCACTACTTCGATTTGCGATGCTTCTAGTCCAAACAACCATTTTGCTTCAATGACTTCCAAGCCTTTGTTCATCAACGAAGCCGAATCGATGGTAATCTTAGCCCCCATGCTCCAGTTGGGATGTTTTAGGGCTTGGGCTTTGGTCACGTGTAAAAGCTCATCGCGGGTTTTGCCTCGAAATGGCCCACCCGAAGCGGTGAGCAATATTTTTTCGATGGGGTTATGAAACTCTCCCACAAGGCACTGAAATATGGCCGAATGTTCGGAGTCAACGGGGTAGATATTTACCCCTTTTTCGCGTGCTAAGGCCGTCACCAATTCTCCCGCCACCACCAAGGTTTCTTTGTTAGCCAAGGCAATTTGCTTGCCTGCCTCAATGGCTTTTACGGTTGGAATTAGTCCCGAATAGCCAACCATTGACGTCAAAACAGTATCAATGGAGTCCATTTGTACCACGTCCGCAATGGCCTTTGCCCCTGCATACACCTGAATCCCGAGAGGGTCGAGGGCGTCAAATACTTTGTCGTACAACGACTCATTGGCAATGACCACCACATTGGGACGAAACGCTGCGGCTTGCTCAATCAACAGTTCAGCGTTGTTTTGAGCGGTAAGAATTTCGACCGTAAACGACTCTGGATGAGCCGCTACTACGTCGAGTGCTTGGGTTCCAATCGAACCCGTAGAGCCAAGAATGGCTATGTGTTTTTGGGGAAACTTCATGCAATGGACAACTATTCACGGGCAAAATTACACATTCTTTTGGCTTTTAGGGCAAGAGACGATTATCGAATTTATTTACTGTCTTTCTCCTATGAGTAGAATCAAAACGACGAATTGTTTAATACAGAAATACCAGTGATTCAACCTGTTATCCTACCACGTCCTTTACCTACATGAAACGCAGAAACTTTCTTCACCACAGCGCCATGATGGCCTTGAGCACTCCGCTTATTTCTAACGCCGTAGAACTTGGGTACTTTGACCCTCAAATCGCGGATTTGTCATCGCACAAAATTGCGGACATTGCTTATACCCAAGTACAACTCAAATGGCCGCGTTTTGTGGGAAAAAATGCGCGTCGTGACATTCATGGATACGGCCCCAAAGTGAACGTTTGTGTACTGACGACCGACCAAGGTGCGAAGGGTTGGGGAATGCACGGCCGCCGAAACGACGAAGTGATTGCGTATTTGAAGGGGAAACGAGTATCCGACCTGTTTCAACCTGCACTTGGCGTTACTGACCCTCAAGCGTTGCCTTTTGATGTGCCGCTGCACGATTTGGCAGGGGTCATCCTCAACAAACCTGTGTATGAATTGATGGGCCGCAAAAAGCCCATTACAACGAAATGCTACAGCGGCATGATTTATTTTGATGAACTTGAACCCAAAGAAGGGCCAGTCACTACGTTGCCCAACGGACTTGACAACATCATTGCCAATTGCAGTGCAGATTATAAATTGGGCTATCGGCAGTTCAAACTAAAAATTGGGCGCGGCAATATTTGGATGCCCAAACAAGAAGGGCTTCAACGCGACATCGAAGTGACGAAGCTTGTTCATAAGACATTTCCCGATTGTGATATTTTGGTCGATGCCAACGATGGTTATACGGTCGATATGGCCATCGCTTATCTAAAAGGCATTGATGGGATTCCGCTGTTTTGGTTTGAAGAACCCTTTGCCGAAACCGTAGCAGATTACCGAAAGTTAAAAGACTGGTTAAAAGCCAACAACGTCAAAACGCTGTTGGCCGATGGCGAAGCCAATCCAAATCAACAACTTCTACGCGAACTTGAAGAACAAAAACTGATTGATGTTCACATCACCGACATCATGGGCTACGGCTTTACGCCTTGGCGCAAAATCATGCCTGATCTTCAGAAAATGGGCATTTTGGCTTCCCCTCACGCGTTTGGTGAGCAGTTAAAATCGTTTTACACGGCCCATTTGACAGGAGCTTTGGGCAATACCGTCACCATCGAAGGAGTACCCTGTACTTGCGAGGACGTTGATTTTAGCCTTTATAAAATTGTCAACAGCGAATTTATCCCTCCCAGAGCGCCAGGTTTTGGCATGAAACTACTCAAGGCATAGCCCCCGTTAAGGACATACAATCAGTTTGTGTGTCCTTTTTACTTTCATTTTTAAACCAACTCCTCTTCCCCTTTAATCACTTTTTCTCGGTGCATCTCGCCCCATAAAACCAAAGCCGAAAGCACATCTTGCAGGGTATCGGCATAAGATAGTAGTTCGTATTCTACTACCACTGGTATGCCCGTGTCCACTTTTCTTCTGACAAAACCATTTTGTTCCAAGTCTTTTAATACACCCGAAAGCACTTTGGCCGATATGCCATCAATGGTTCTTTGTAGGTCATTGAAGCGTGTATGCCCATCTTTAAGGGCAATTATTACGCGCAATGTCCATTTTCCACCAATGACATACATGGCATCTTCCAACGCTTTGATGGAGTTTCTACACTTTTCGGCACTGATTGTTTTTTCCATACTATTTCGATTGGCTAACTTAAAGGTTACTACTTACCTTATATATAGTAGTAACTTTTGGAAAGCAAATGTACATAGCTTTGCGACATCATTAAAATAAATCATTAAGAAATGTCAACAATGAACGTCCTTCACATTAAAACAAGCATCAACGGCGATGCTTCTAAAAGCAATCAGCTCTCGAACTCAATCATTGAAAAGCTAAAAAACACCTATTCGGAGTGCGCGGTTGAAACACTCGATTTATCGGAAAACCCGCTTCCATTTCTTACTGCCGAAATGTACCAAGCTTTTTCTACCCCAAAAGATGCACGTAGTCTAACACAGTTGGAGGTGATTCAACCCTCTGATATGGCCATTAAACAGCTCAAAAATGCGGATATTCTTGTTTTGGCAGTGCCGTTGTATAACTTTAGCATTCCAGCCAATTTAAAAGCATGGCTTGACCAAATTGCCCGTGCCAATGAAACCTTTAGCTATGCCACAGGTTCGCCCCAAGGTTTATTAACGGGCAAAAAAGTCTATTTGGCCATAGCGTCTGGCGGTATCTATTCAGAAGGAATGATGAAAGCCTATGATTTTACGGAGAATTATTTACGAACAGTTCTTGGGTTTATGGGCTTAACAGATGTTAGTACTTTTCGTTTAGAGGGTATTTTTGTGCCAAACATGGGCGAACAAGCCGTTTCGAAAGCCTTAGAAACGGTGGAAGAATATAGTTTTTAACTCTTTCCTGTGTCAATTTTTTTATGCCTTTATCGCTTACTTGGTAAGATTTTTTACCAAAAATACGGAAACTTCTCCGACTTCCTTTCGCAAACAATTCTGATTATCGATTCAATTATTTGATAAGCATGGCTCTAAAACCATGCTTTTTTTATTGCTACACTTTCATTTTTAACGATTAGGGCAAAAAGTGCAATTCATGGCGAAATATGTCCATTGAGGGGCTTCGCTATTTGGCGGAACTTTGCATCATCAAAATAATCAAAACGAAAATGAATATCGGAATAGCAGAAAATAATCGTAAAAAGGTAGCCGATGAGCTATCAAAATTATTGGCCAATGAGTATGTACTTTTTACAAAAACTAAAAATGCTCACTGGAATGTAGAAGGGCTTGACTTTTACGACAAACATCAATTATTCGACAATCAAGCCAATCAATTAGCTTCCACAATTGACTCAGTTGCCGAAAGAATCAGAACCTTGGGCTTCGCTGCACCTGCCAGTTTAAAGGCTTTTCTTGAATTGACAACCTTGCAAGAAACAGTCTTAGACTCAAATAAAAGCACCGAATTTATTAAGGATTTATTATCGGCTCACGAAACTATTATCCTTCAATTAAGAAGTAATATCAACCTTTTTGCCGATAGCTATGGCGACTTTGGCAGCAGTGATTTTATCACCAGCCTTCTGCAAGAGCACGAAAAAACGGTTTGGATTTTAAGTTCACTTTTGAAATAAATAACTCGGGAAAAAAGTGCAATTCAAAGCGAAAAGCGTCCATTGATGCCCCCGACAAATTGCCCCAACTTTGCATCATCAATTTTAACAAGAACAATTAAAAAATAGAAAACATGAACAAGTTAACAGTTAAAGACGGAACAGAAATTTACTACAAAGATTTAGGTCAAGGCCAACCCATTTTCTTTCACCACGGATGGCCGCTTTCATCTGATGATTGGGATGCTCAAATGATGTTTTTCCTCGAAAAAGGATTTAGAGTAATTGCACACGACCGCCGTGGACATGGTCGCTCTACCCAGACTTACAAAGGAAACGACATGGATACGTATGCAGCCGACGTAGCCGAACTTACTGCCCACCTCGACCTCAGAAATGCCATCCACGTTGGGCACTCAACAGGCGGTGGTGAAGCCATCAGATATGCCGCAAAATATGGCAAAGACAGGGTAGCCAAAGTGGTTTTAATCAGTGCCATCACGCCATATATGATTGCTGATGAAAGAAATCCAGATGGAGTGCCATTAGCAGTTTTTGACGACATCCGTTACAATACACAGCACAACAGAGCTCAGTTTTACCAAGATATCACCATTCCGTTTTTTGGATATAACCGAGAAGGTACTGATGTAAAAAAAGGAATACAAGATAACTGGTGGAGACAAGGCATGATGGGCGGCATTAAGGCTCAGTATGATTGTGTGAAAGTATTTTCTGAAACCGATTTTACCGAAGATTTAAAAAGCGTAAGCATTCCAGTGTTGGTCTTGCACGGTGAAGACGACCAGATTGTACCTTATGCTACCACGGCGGTAAAAGCACACGAATTGCTACAAAATGGTACGCTTATTTTATACCCAGGTTTCTCTCACGGTATGCCAACAACCGAAGCCGCAACCATCAACAACGATATTTTAACATTCATTAATCAATAATTTTCAACCTCTTCATCATAAAATGAAAAAGTCAGTTTCATTAATCGCCATTTTAGTTTCTCTATTTACTAATGTCGTTTCGGCACAAAACAATAGAAAACCCGCTTCGGCAGGCAGATTAGAGTACATAGAAGTAGAAAAAAATGTAAAACTTCATGTAACCGACCTTGGCGAAGGTCAACCAATTGTATTAATTCATGGATGGCCCCTGAGTGACGAAATGTATGAGTACCAATACCAATATTTGAGTCGTAAAGGCTTCCGAGTAATTGGGATTACACTTCGTGGTTTCGGGAAATCAGACAAACCGTATGGACGATATGATTTCGATGTTTTTTCGGACGACATTAAAGTAGTTTTAGAAAAGCTAAAAATAGAAAATGCGGTTTTGGGCGGTTTTTCGATGGGTGGTGCGGTCGTTATTCACTATGTAACCAAGTATAATGCGGCTCATATTAGCAAATTGGCACTATTTGGTGCGGCAGCACCCTCGTGGAGACAGAGAGAAGGCTCTCCGTTTGGAATTTCGGAAGCTGATGGCAACGGATTGGTTTTGCAAACCATGACCGCCAGACAAGATTTAATTGCAGGCTTTGGAGCTGCATTTCCTGCCAAAGAAGGAAATATTTCTAAAAATGTAGAAAAATGGTTAGAAAACATCAATTTAGAAGCATCGCCTTATGCCATCACGGAGTCAATAAAAGCCCTTTTAAACCTTGATTTACGTCCACAACTATCTAAAATCAGCATTCCAGTGGCGATTTTTCATGGCACGCAAGATAAATTATGTTCTTTTGAGTTTGCCAATGAGTTGAATAAAGGCATTAAAAATTCCCGCATTATTCGCTTCGAGAACAGTGGCCACGCCTTATTCGTAGAAGAGTCAGAAAAATTCAATACCGAACTTGAAAAGTTTGCCAAACAGTAAAAAGTTCAACTCAAAGCAAAAGCGATGTAAGCGAAGGTTTACATCGCTTTTTGGTTTTATCTATTGAATTTCTAATCACAAGCCCATTGTCTTCTAATTACGTCAGTTCTTGTGGGTAATGATTCAGAAAAGTTGGATTTTTTTTAGAAACAAACGCATTGACAATCAATATTAATTTACTTTTTGTTATTACTTCACATATTAGTAACTACTTGCAATAATAAAGTAATGGATTCTACTTTGCAACTTGAAAACAAAAAAGCAACAGTTAACAAAGCACAATTAAGCTTTACTAAACATTTATAAAACCACAAAATGAACTTAATCAACATTTTAGAGAAACGTTATTCTACCAAGTCTTTTGACCCTACAAAAAAAATAGCTTCCGAAGATGTTAAACAACTAAAATCGCTATTGAGGATGAGCCCTTCCAGCGTAAATATTCAGCCTTGGTATTTTGTCATTGCCGATACCGAAGCAGGAAAACAGCGAATGGCAAAAGGTGTACAAGGCCCCTATAAGTTTAATGAAGCCAAAATACTCAATGCTTCACACGTAGTGCTATTTTGTGCTAAAACCAGTATAAATGAGGATTATAAAGAACAGATTGCAGAGTCAGAAGCTCAGGCTGGGCGTTTTCCCAACGAACAGATCAAGCAAATGACCAAAAACGGCAGAACATTATTTGTCAATATTCACAAGGAAACGTTGAATGATGAGCAACATTGGTTAGAGAAACAAGTGTATTTTAATATGGGGC
Source organism: Runella defluvii (assembly GCF_014195535.1). Lineage (GTDB taxonomy): Bacteria > Bacteroidota > Bacteroidia > Cytophagales > Spirosomataceae > Runella > Runella defluvii. Next base: position 82,618 of record NZ_JACIBY010000020.1, read on the forward strand.
AGTTTGTGTTAGGAGCGGCTGCACTTGGCATAGATGCGTGTACGATGGAAGGCATTGATACTCAAATCTTGAATGAAGAATTTGGTTTAACCGAAAAAGGGTTAACTGCCATAACTACTGTGGCATTGGGTTACAAAACTGAAACCGATTTTAATGACCCTGTCAAAACTCCTAAATCTCGACTTTCTTTTGAAGAAATTTTGACATTGGTTTAAAACTGTATTGAAACACAGATTTGCCCAAACCTATTCAGCCCGTAGGAAATGTATTAATGTAAAGCTAATCGCGGTGGTTTAGTTTTGGCAGAAACATTATTCTAAACAGACAACCAGCTAATTTTTAAACAGTTGAACATTATTGATTCATTTTAAAGCTCTATTCTTAGACTGCTCCACCAGAATAGAGCTTTTCATTTTTTCACTAAAAACTGCATGGGAGTACGAAACTTTGCAGGTGACTAGAAAAAATTGAACACATAGGACACATAGAACTTTCACATAGCACACACATCTAGTGTTTTAAAAGGAATGCTACTAAATCCTGCATTTGTTCGTACGCCCAAACTCCAATTTATTCTGCACCAAAACATATTTTTTCAATACAACTATTGAAGAAAACGCTTCTTCGTAATTCTGTGCTATTCTTCCGCTGAAATGGGTTAGACGACTGCCAAGGGGCCGCAGTACCTTTGTATCATCAAAATAAACAAAAACAAATATCAACATGAGCAAGACAATTTTCATTACAGGAGCATCAAGAGGCTTTGGTAAACTTTGGGCAGAAGCATTTTTGAAACGTGGCGACAAAGTAGCCGCAACAGCCCGCAACATCGCTGCTTTAGACGACCTTGTAAGTACCTATGGCGATAATATTTTACCCGTACAATTAGATGTAAACAACCGTCAAGAAGTAATCAGTGCGGTGAGTCAAGTAGTTAGCCATTTTGGAGGCATTGATATTTTAATTAACAATGCTGGTTATGGTTTATTCGGTACAGTAGAAGAAACGACCGAGCAACAAGCCAGAGACCAAATGGAAACGAATTTCTTTGGACTTTTGTGGGTGACGCAAGCAGTTTTGCCCATTATGCGTCAACAAAAAAGTGGGCATATTATTCAAGTATCAAGCTTTTTGGGACTTACGACTTTGCCAATGTTAGGTTTGTATAATGCTTCAAAATTTGCCGTAGAAGGACTTAGCGAGACCATTGCCTCGGAAGTAGCTCATTTAGGAATCAAATTTACACTCATTGAACCAAACGGTTTTGCCACAGAATGGGCAGGAGCTTCGGCTATTCAAACTACCGACAGTATTGAAGACTACGCACCAGTACGTGCAGCCTTTGCAGCCTCTGGTGAAAATCCAGCGACTTGGGGAAAACCAGAAGCTACCGTAGAAGCCATTTTGAAAGTTGTCAACAGCGAAAATCCACCACAACGATTACTATTAGGTAAAATCGCTTACCATGTTGTGAATCAAGTATATAAAAATCGCCTTGAAGAAATTGAAGCTTGGAAAGAGGTAAGTATTGCGGCACATGGCGATAATTAAAATTATTTCCATTAGCAACTCATTGATTATCAACAATGATTTACTTTTTGTTATTGCTTTACATTTTAGTAACTACTTGTATATCTAAAGCGATACAAATAGATTTACCATCATTTAACAGGAATTGAATTTCTATCGAGCATAACAAAGTTTGGGAATTATCTAAAACTCATAATCGAAATTAACCAATGGAATCTTTAGCATTAACCGCAACAACTCAATTTGCCACAATTGATGGTGAAAAAAGAGCATACCGTCAGTTTGGTACTGGTGAACACCTTGTTTTAGTGAACAGATTTAGAGGTGTTTTAGACACTTGGGATCCACTTTTTTTAGACGGATTAGCGTCTCAAAATACAGTTACGATTTTCGACTATTCGGGTATTGGTCTTTCGGAAGGCGAACTTCCTTTAAATACCATTGATGTAGCCAAAGAAATTATCCAACTCCTTGATTATTTGGGCATTCAACAGTTTAATGTATTGGGTTGGTCGTATGGGGGTTTGGTTACTCAAAGTCTTATGTTTCAGTATCCCGACCGAGTATTGAAAACGGTTTTGGTGGGTACAAACCCTCCAGGAAATACTGAAACTCCAATTCAGCCTATCTTTTTTGAAAAAGCCTTGAAGCCTACCAACGATTTAGAAGACGAATATGTATTATTCTTTGAACCATCTTCTGAAAAAAGCAAACAATTGGCTCAGGCTTCGCACGAACGTATTGCCCAACGCTTAGACCGCAGTCTTATCCCTGCCACTCAGGACATTCTCCAACGATATTTTGCGGGTTCGATAGCTTTTAGAGAAGATAAAGCTAATTTTAGAGACCGTTATAAAACTTTACAAACGCCCGTCTTTGTGGTTTCGGGCGATAATGATATAAGTTTTGCCGTTGAAAACTGGTTTCCGTTATTGAAAAATGCTCCAAGTATTCAACATATTATTTTGCACAATGCTGGGCATGGCCCTCAGCATCAATATCCAACGTTGGTGAGTGCTTATATTAATTTATTCCTTCAGCAAGATTAAGTTTGAGTAGTGCGTATATTTTAATGAGTTAGCAATTTTTTCAAAACACCATGAAACATTACAAAACCCTTAGCGAGTTGCACCATGGCAATGGCTGGGCAATGCCCGAACACCCGCTTTTCAGTGTGGTTGGTTGCCAGTCGGGCTGTCCATTGGGCGACCGAGAGTTTACAAGTGATTGTTATATGATTGGTTTAAAAAAAATAAAATCGGGTGTAATTCTCTACGGCCGTACCCCTTACGACCATACCAATGGCTCGATGATATTTGTAAAACCTCGGCAGATTATCGAAATGAAAAACCTGCAATTTGAAGAAAAAGGGTTTATGCTATTGATTCATGAGGATTATTTGAATGGACACGAATTGCATCAGAGTATTGAAAAATACGGCTATTTTGATTACGAAGTCAATGAAGCCTTGCACCTTTCACCGAAGGAAGAGTTTATTATGTGGGAACTACATGATAAAATCAAAACCGAATACGATAACAATCCAGACGAATATAGTCGTGAAATTATCATTAGCCATTTGGCATCCATACTCATGTATGCTCAACGCTATTATAAGAGGCAGTTTATCAATCGTGCAGAATTAACAGGGAAGACAACTACCCGATTTAATGAACTCTTAAAAACCTATTTCAACAATGGAGCATTAAAAGAAAATGGCCTTCCCTCTGTTAATAAATTAGCCGATGAGATGTTTTTGTCGCCCCGCTATCTCAGCGATTTATTGAAACAAGAAACGGGCAAAACAGCGATGGATTTAATACACATTTCATTGATTTCGGCAGCAAAACACCTTTTACATCAAGAACAAGGCGTAGCCGAAATTGCTTATGAATTGGGCTTTGAAAATCCTTCCTACTTCACCCGATTATTTAAAAAACAAACGGGAATAACTCCAGTAGAATTTAGGAAAATGAGCTTGAATCTCAATTAATGTTAATTATGCGGTTGGCAATGCGAGGTACTCATTACCCCATTCTCTCATTTCTACCAATACTTTTCTGAGGGCTTTACCTTTCTCTGTCAACGAATACTCTACTCGTGGGGGAACTTCGGCATAGACTTTCCGAATCACAAGACCATTGTCTTCTAATTGCTTGAGTTCTTTCACGAGCATACGGGTATTGATGCCCTCAATGCTTCTTTCCAACTCTTTAAAACGTTTGGTTTCGTATATCAGGGCAAAAATAATGGGTAAAGTCCACTTGCCACCAATTACGTCAGCAGTTCTGGTGATGGGACAGTCAGAAAAGTTGCATTTTTTTTCAGGCATAAAAGTATTGATTATCAATATTGATTTACTTTTTGTTATTACTTCACATAGTAGTAACTACTTGCAAAAGTAAAGCAATGGATTCTACTTTGCAAGAAAAAACGTAATACCATGATTTTAACAACACAAAAAATAAGCGATAGTTACTGGAAAGTAATTATTAACAATCCGCCAATCAATCTGTTTGGCCCAGAAATGTCAGAAGAATTGATCATACTGATGGATGAATTTGAAGCAGCCGAAAACCTAAAGGTTGTGGTTTTTGAAAGTGCAAACCCAGATTTCTTTATTGCTCACTTAGATGTCTTAAAAGCAACGGGCTTCCCAAAAGGGGCTGGAAAAACTGGACTTTCAAAATCGTGGCCAGACATTGCCAAACGTTTTGAACAAGCTCCATTTGTAAGTATTGCTTCTATTAGAGGTCGTGCAAGAGGTTTAGGAAGTGAATTTGCCCAAGCAATGGATATGCGATTTGCAAGCAAAGAAAAAGCGATTTTTGGTCAGCCCGAAATTGGCTTCAGTATCTTCCCAGGTGGTGGCGGAATGGAACGATTACATTTATTGACTGGCAAAGCAAAAGCATTGGAAATTATTTTGGGTGGAGATGACTTCGATGCCGAAACTGCCGCTGCTTACGGCTGGGTAAACCGTGCTATTGCCGACGGCGAATTGGACGCTTTTGTTGAAAATTTGGCTCAACGCATTGCGTCGTTTGATAAAAAAGTAATTGCTGAAATCAAATCTATCATCAATGAAAGAGCGGTAAATCCTAAAAATGAACAGATCATGGATACCCAAACTCGTTTTTTTGAAGCCTTGGCACAACCAGAAGCGGCTATTAGAATGAAAAACCTGTTTGCTAAGGGTTTGCAGCAGAACAGCGATGCAGAATTGAATTTAGGTAAGCATTTGGTATAGCGAAAGTCATTTTCAGTAGCATATCTCCTGATTATCAATTACTTATATATTCATAATTACTCTCACAAAAAGGTTTTCTACTTGAATAGAAAACCTTTTTGTCTGTCCGATGTAGGTTACCAAAAATTATTTTTACAAAAAAAACAGACAAGTCTGTACATTTTTTAAAAAATACTATTACCTTTGTTGTGTTAATGAACGAGAACAATGGACACCAAAAAAAATATTGAAAATACAGCCGCACGGTTATTTTATGAACAAGGCTACAATTCGACGGGAATCAATCAAATTATTGCCGAAGCAGGTGTTGCCAAAGCCAGTTTGTACGCTCATTTCCCCTCGAAAATAGACATTCTGAAAAAGTATTTACAAAATACTTCCGAAAGCTCAATCGAGTTTTTTCGTAGTATAGTTGAGCAAAAACAGACGCCAAAAGACAAAGTATTGGGTGTTTTTGATTCTTTGCTCACCTTTTCTAATGAAACGAGCTTCAACGGTTGCCAATTTTTAAACATTGCCGCTGAGATTCCCCAATCTAACGAAGATGTACTTGCCTTGATTCAAGGGCATAAAAATAAAATTCGTCAGTTATTCGTCGAAATTCTTGAACCAATCAATAAAGAACATTTAGCGAATCAGTTATACATTCTTTTTGAAGGGGCTTTGGCAAGTAGCAAGGTCTTCAAAGACAAATGGACACTTGAGACAACCCGCAAAATCGTCGAGCAGTTAATCTGATTTTTTTGACTCCAAATAGACAGACTGGTCTGTATTTGAAAATAATTCAAACAAAACCTTTTAAAAACGAAAACAATGGAAACGAAAGAAACAACCTTCAAAAAATTGGACTTAGCAACATTATTAGCCACTCAGCCCAAACCAGTACAGCTTAATGACGAAAACGAAGTAGTGATTCAGGATGAATGTGGCGATACACTATGGGATCGGGTGTTGGCCCAATACGAAACCGAACAAACCGATAAATAACAGCAATCATGGCAAAGAATTTCGCAGAAATTGGTTTTAGCTCGGCAGCCAAAAAACTACAAGAAAAAGTAGGTAGCCGAGCCACTTATGCCCGTATGGAAGCCCAAACTACTTACAACGGCATGAGCAAATTTGAGCAAAGCTTCATTGCTCAGCGTGACAGTTTTTACATGGCTACTTCGGGCGAAAATGGGTTTCCCTATATCCAACACCGAGGAGGGCCAAAAGGCTTTTTAAAAGTATTGGATGCCAATCGGCTGGGCTTCATTGACTTCAAAGGCAATATGCAATACATTACGGTGGGGAATCTGGCTACCAATAATAAAGTGTCGCTTTTTCTAGTCGATTATCCCAACAAAAGACGCTTGAAACTCTATGCCACCGCCGAGGTAGTGGAGTTGAAAGACAACCCTGAATTGCACCAGTTGCTTGATTTGGAAGGGTATAAATTTCGTCCCGAGCGTATGATGGTTTTCCATGTGGAAGCCTACGATTGGAATTGTCCACAGCATATTACGCCACGATTTACCGTTGAGGAAATAGAGGAAGTGCTAAAGCCTCAATACGAACACATTAAAAATTTAGAAGCCGAAATTGCCGAGCTAAAAGAGAAGTTGGGGCAACCTATTGCAAACTAATTGGGGGCAACCAAATGCCCCCAATTAATTGTTTTTTACTCCACCGTCACCGATTTAGCCAAGTTACGGGGTTGGTCCACGTTGCGACCGCGCATCACAGCGATGTAATATGACAGTAATTGCAACGGAATCGACGACAAAAGTGGCATCAAGATTTCGTGCGTTTTGGGGATTTCAATCACAAAATCCACCATGCTATGAATCAACGAGTCGCCTTCAGTCACAATCGCAATGACGCGACCTTTCCGCGCTTTTACTTCCTGAATGTTCGACACCACTTTTTCGTACGAGCTGTCTTTGGTTGCAATAAATACCACAGGCATGTCTTCGTCGATGAGCGCAATCGGGCCGTGTTTCATTTCAGCCGCTGGGTAGCCCTCTGCATGGATGTAGGAGATTTCTTTGAGTTTCAACGCTCCTTCTAGCGCCACAGGAAAGTTTAGGCCGCGTCCCAAATAAATAAAATTGCGCGCGTAGGTAAAGATAAAAGCAATCTCTTTGATTTTGTCGGCGGCCTTCAGCACTTGCTCTACCTTACGCGGAATGTTTTCCAATTCAATCAATAACTGACGATACAATCCTTCCGAAATGGTACCTCGTTTTTTGGCCACTGCAATCGCCATTTGGGTAAGTACCGTTACTTGTGCTGTGAAAGCTTTTGTGCTTGCTACTCCAATTTCAGGCCCTGCGTGGGTATAGGCGCCCGCGTGGGTTTCGCGCGCTATCGACGAACCGACGACGTTGCAAACGCCGAAAATGGTGGCTCCTTTGGATTTAGCCAATTGAATCGCCGCCAACGTATCAGCCGTTTCTCCCGACTGTGAAATCGCAATCACAAAGTCTTTCTCACGAATAATCGGGTTTCGGTACCGAAACTCTGAGGCGTATTCAACTTCTACGGGAATGCGGGCCAGTTCTTCAAAAATATATTCGGCCACCAGCCCCGCGTGCCACGATGTACCACAGCCTACGATGATGATTCGCTTGGCGTCGGCCAATTTACCCATGTACTCGCTCAAGCCTCCCAGTTGTAAGCTACCTTCTTCGCTGTTTACGCGTCCGCGCATACTGTCTGCAATTGAGCGCGGTTGCTCAAAAATTTCTTTCAGCATAAAATGGTCATAGCCGCCTTTTTCGATGGCTTCTAGCTCCATCTCAAGTTTCTGGACGTAAGGAAGTTGGCGCTCGTTTTCGAGATTGACAATTTTTAGCTCATTATTACGCACCAACGCAATTTGGTTATCGTCCAAATACACGACGTCTTTGGTATATTCAATAATGGGCGTCGCGTCTGAGGCAAAGAAAAACTCGTCCTCTCCTACCCCAATCACCAAAGGACTACTTTTACGCGCCGCAATCAGCTGCGTAGGTTCATCTTCCGTCATCACCACAATAGCATAAGCTCCTACCACTTCTTGCAAGGCCAAGCGTACGGCTTCTACGAGCGTACAATTCAACTCTGACTGAATATCTTCAATAAAGTGAATCAGCACCTCCGAGTCGGTTTCGGAGCGAAATTCATGCCCTTTTTGCAGCAATTTTTGTTTAATGGTGGCGTAGTTCTCAATAATTCCGTTGTGGATAATCGCCAATTTTTTGTGGTTCGAATAATGCGGGTGCGCATTTCGGTCGTTGGGTTCGCCATGTGTGGCCCAGCGCGTGTGACCAATGCCAATGCAAGCCGTCGTATCTTTTGATTTTAACTCCTCTTCCAGCGCCACGACCTTGCCTTTCTTTTTATAAATATTCAAACCGCTTTTGTTCAAAAGCGCGATTCCTGCACTGTCGTACCCACGGTATTCCAGTCGTTTTAAGCCTTTAATAATGATGGGACAGGCTTCTTGATGTCCGACGTATGCTACGATTCCACACATACAGATTGATGTTTAAGGTGAGTTGAACTTTGGGAAAGTTTTTAAAAAAAATTATCAAACGTTTTATGGCTAAAAACTTTTTTAAAAAACTTGGTTTTATCCTATCAAAGTTAACAAAAAACCTTAAAAGTCAAGAAATATTACAAAAACAAAACGCGCAAAGGAGCACCTCCCTTGCGCGTTTTGCGTATGCTGTATTTCGCTTTGTTCTTACTGAGCCGTTGTGTAAAACAACATCAATTTGATGTTTTCTTTACTTGGATTAATCGTCAAGCGATCCAGTTTATTGTTCATTAGCGGATAGTAGTTCTTCACAGGCTGCCCACTGGTTGAGTACGACTGCACATCTAAGGCATTGCTAATTGGCATTAATAATAACCCTGGATTTTTCTTAAAGCCCACGGCCAATGCTTGCAAATAGGTCGTTAAGATAAAGTTATAATTGCGCGTTTTGGTCGAGTAAACTACCACTTGTGGCAAAATATAGCTCTGGAAAGTAGTGGCATCCATCGGCACTAAAAGCTCCGTATCACCTTTGGTTCTCAGCAAGCGGTTAGAAGCATCCGTTTCTGCCAATGCCAACCCAATTGGCAAGGTATAGATGGAGTTCGTCCCCTCAGGCCAAGTGGGAGTAATCAATAGCTCAGCGCGGTTAATGGCAATTCCTTTTTGTTTGAACAATTCTTGCAAATAAGGAATCTCAAGCTTTGTTACAATCCCAAGGGCGTCTTGAATGTAGTTCAACCCGCCTGTTTCGCTGGCAGCAAGAGGTTTTAGCGGTTGAATTTTGCTCAACGCAGTCCCTTGGCGATCAGCCTCTACGTGATTAAAACGCTTATTGATAAAAAACGTTTTCACCAACGCGATGGTATCGGCAGTATTGTGATAAAACAAGTTCAGCGTAATTCCAGTCGATTGGGGGGAAATTCCAATCACAGAAGCATTGGTAGCGGCAGGAACAAACGTCAACCCCTTGATTGTCTGGGTAAACTTTGCGATGGTACTAGCCTCTGGCTTACCGTTCAAAGCAAAGATTTCTTGTCCAAACGCATCTGGCAGTCGCATTGTTACCAACGACGACGTTCTTGGTGTTGGGTTAAACGTATGACTTACCAACGGTGTTGACGAATAAGGCATTGTACTGTTGTTGTAGTACATCTTACTCGTCAGGAGCGTGTCTGTCAAACGGTGAACTGCCATCTGAAACGGCTTGAGCGTATCCCCGTAATAATAATTGTAAGACAAGCTAATAGACACCGAATCAAAGGCATACACGTTGGTATTGGTCGTTCCATCCGCGTTCAAGTTCAAATTAAGTGTACTTGTAAACTCAACAAATGACTGCGCTTTTACCTTTCCAAAAATGGGGTCATTGTAAACACCCACCAATATTCGTTGGGCATTTGAGGTGCGCACCGAGTCTAGTAGCACAGTACTGCTACGTACTGTCAGGGTATCGACAAACTTAACATCGGCAATTACTTCGGGCGGAAGTCCAATTTCTTTAGGAGCTTCGCACGACATCAAGGCCAAAACCAATAAGGTGAGGGTGCTTAGGCTAAGTTTAGCCAGCCAATTCGTTGTAAAGGTTGTAATACGTCTCGGTAAAGTTTTCGTCTTCTTCGACCAGTTCCAACTTGCGTTCGGGCAATTCATCAAAAATTTGGTTTAAACTTTCACTAAAATCATCGTCAGCTTTTACTACGGCATCTGCATACGCACATCCAATTTTGACAAATCCCTCAAAATCAGCCGAACGTAGATGCGCCAGTGCCTCGTCGCTAACGTCCATGGCTTTGGCTTTTTCTAAAATGGCGTCTTCAAACTTGTAGTTGAAGGCATTGTTATACACCGTAAAAACGCACTTGGTATCCTTAAACATCGGATCATTTTTATAGGTCGTTTTTAGGTACAATGGGATGAGAGAAGTCATCCAATCGTTACAGTGTACAACGTCAGGCGCCCAGCCTAACTTTTTGACGGTTTCGAGTACGCCTTTACAGAAAAAGATAGCACGCTCATCGTTGTCGTCAAAAAAATTGTTGTCTTTATCTAAGAAAACGGACTTACGATGAAAATAGTCTTCGTTGTCTATAAAATAAACTTGTAGTTTAGCGCTCGGTATCGATGCCACCTTGATTACTAGGGGTTTCTCATCGTCACCGACCGAAATATTAATACCAGAAAGACGAACTACTTCGTGAAGACGGTTTTTACGTTCGTTGATAAGTCCAAAGCGGGGCACTAAAATGCGAATTTCCATGCCGCGCTCCTGCATTGCTTGGGGCAGTTTTCGTACGTATTCTGCTACCTCGGTAATTTGGAGAAAAGGATTTATCTCACTGGCTACATACAAAATCCGTAGTTTACTCATAGGCTTTGGTGAAGCTTGATTGGATTGGTTTTGAAGAAAAATTTTGCAAAATTATACAAAATTTTCGCGAATTTCAACCACCATGGGCGATATTTATTTCACTCCGTATGCCTTACAAGTCACTTTGTCCATCGGTTTTGAGTATGTTTTGCCGATCATATACTTTTGGGATAAATTATACATTCAACTACCCAAATCGCTAATACACTCTCATCCAATGAGTTCAAACAAAATCGCCTACTTTTTGCGCACCGCAGTAGTCATTTTGGCGCTAGGGACGGTAGAGTTTAGTTGTTCAACCTCCCCTCAAGACACCATGTCCTCACGTTTCCATACTTTTGGTACAGATTTAGCTTTTTTAAAGAAACACCAGCTGCCCCTCGTTCTCTCTTCGCCCGACGATGACTCGGCGCAGGTTGCCGTTGTGGCAGCGCTACAAGGTCGGGTGATGACATCCACTGCGGGTGGCTTTACGGGCAACAGCTACGGTTGGATCAATTATAAACTACTCGAATCGGGCAAATTTACGCCCCACATGAGTGCATTTGGTGGCGAAGAACGCTTTTGGCTGGGGCCTGAAGGCGGGCAATTTTCCGTTTATTTTGAAAAAGACAAAGATTTTGTTTTCGATAACTGGCAAGTTCCTGCCCTGATAGACTCTGAGCCGTTCGATTTGGTTTCATCCGAAAAAGCCAAAGCCTCGTTCCGCAAAAAAGCCCAACTTACCAACTACTCAGGAACGACTTTTGACATTGAGATTCTGCGCAGTGTGGAAGTAATGAGCAAGCTTTCGGTCGAAACCATCTTACAACTTCCACTCAAAGACATAAAAGTGGTCGCGTACGAGACTATGAACCAGGTGATTAACCAAGGTGCCGATTGGAAAAAAGAAACAGGGCTGCTTTCTATTTGGATTTTGGGAATGTTTAATCCCACGCCCAAGACTACGGTCATTGTTCCGTTTAAAAACACGCCTAATGCCAAAAGCTTAATCAACGATAGTTATTTTGGCAAAGTCCCTGCCGAACGACTCATCATCAAGGACCATGTTTTGTATTTTGCAGCTGACGGCAAACACCGCAGCAAAATCGGCCTCCCTCCGAGCATTGCAGAGCCCGTCATGGGCAGTTACGATTCCGAAAAAGGCGTGCTCACCATCGTTACTTACGACCTTGACCCCAACGGCGATTACGTAAATTCACTCTGGGAACTTCAAAAAGAACCCTACAAAGGCGACGCCGCCAATTCGTACAACGATGGCCCCGTGGCCGATGGTACCCAAATGGGGCCTTTCTATGAATTGGAATCGTCGTCGCCCGCTCGTGAGCTCAAAAAGGGCCAAATTCTCGGTCACCGCAGTCGTACCTTCCATTTTGAGGGATTAGAATCGCAACTCGAACCCATCGCCAAACGCTTTTTGGGCGTGTCCTTGAAAGAAGTAGCAGCGTTGGAGAAGTAGGGCAAGTTGGCAAAGGGCAAGGGGCAAGTTGGCAAGAGACAAAGGGCAAGAGGCAAATTGGCAAGAGGCAAAGGGCAAGAGGCAAAGAGGCAAAGAGGCAAAGAGGCAAAGAGGCAAAGAGGCAAAGAGGCAAAGAGGCAAGGGGCAATACGCAAGAGGCAAAGAGGCAAATTGGCAAGGGGCAATACGCAAGAGGCAAAGGGCAAGAGCTAAAATTTATTGTGCAATGTTGATAACGGTTAAAGAAAGTAGTTGGAATCAATTGGGCGCGAGTATTGACATGCTCGAAAATGCCATTCGTTGTTGTCCCGATGAAGTGTGGGATACTGAGCGCAAGTTTTGGTACCACGCTTTTCATACGCTCTTTTTTCTTGATTACTACTTGACCACTTCACCCAAAACGTTTGCGCCACCTCCTCCTTTCACCTTCTCCGAATTTGAAGATACCCTCCCCGAACGGGTTTATTCTCCCGACGAATTACTTGGATATCTGCATTATTGTAGGGAAAAGGCCCAAACGTTTATTAGCCAATTAACATCTGAAACCGCCGAATCACGTTGGATCAATCAATCCGAAACCATGAATTATTCAATGGTAGAAATACTGTTGTACAACATGAGGCACGTTCAGCACCATGCGGCACAACTTAACCAGCTCCTACGCCAAGAGATTGACCAAGCGCCTGATTGGGTGTTTCAAGCTACTCAGAAACCGTCATTTTGAGTTTGAAGCGATACATTCCGTTGAAACTGTCTTCTTCCTTCAGCACGGTTTTAGCTTTTTTGGCAACCCAAAAACGCTGGTAACCCATGTTACGGGGCAGGGTATATTCCAGCACCCAGCAGTCAATTCCCTCGATTTTTTCGCTTTTTGTCACCTTATAAAGCTCCGTAGTTGGGAGTCCTAAACCAGGGTCGTGAAATTTGACCTTAAATACTGTATTTTCTTTAAAAGGAAACAACGGAAAAAGTACCAAGTCGCAATGCCAATTGAGAAAATAACCACTTTGTGCGGCCATCGCAAAGTCTTTTTGGAACTTTTCACGCTGATTTTCGGTGGCTTTTCCAGACTGTTCTGCGGTTTTATTTTCAAAATTTAACGCCACATTTTGCCCCGTTCGTTTCCACCAATAAGTGTGGTGCAACGTCCTCAAATCAACGGCACTCAAAACACTTGTCGATGTATGTGACAACGTATCTTTATCATACCAGCGCTGGTCAATGGTTATCTTTTTTGCCCCTTCTTTTTCTTCCGCAGCAACGTTTATCACCACCAATGTTTGGTTTTGAACGGGACCATCTGTCCGTTTTTTGGAATAAATAAGGAAGGTTTGTCGGCCAAGACGAAGGTCCTTGATGCGTAAATTAGAAGCATCGACGAAGGTTGTATCCACGCTTTGTGCAGACACTTGAAATAGAGACAGATAGAAAAAAACGGCTGTTAGAATAGGTTTCATGGTTTGTAAAAATTATTTTTAATTGGTATCTATTTATCTACGGGCGAAACCAACGTATCCATGCTTTCCATTCTAGATAAGCCAACGCCCCGACGATAGCAGCATCAAAAAGTAGGTATATTACTCCCAATTTTACATTCTAGGTATCCACAATCCCATTGTAGCCGCTACAATCCCCACCAACATTAATCCCGTCAGCAAAAAAAGCAATGAAGTGGTAGTCCGTTGCAGTAAGGGCTTTGATGGGTTTTTCTGGGCATATAGGTACAATTCAAACACCATCAAAGCCACAGGAAGGGCATAAATGGCAATGGATAGAAACCACAAAAATGGCCCGTCAAATGTTTTTGGGTCAAATCCTACGGGGCCGCCGTTGAGCATGAGCCAAGCCATCAGGCTCACCCGAAAAAACCATACGCCATTCGACACCAAGTAGAGCCGAATGGCCCACTGACGGTGTTTCACAAAGTCGCGTTGACGGGCATAATGCAGCGCAAGAAGTGCAAAAACAACCATATAAACGGCCTGAACCGAAATGGCAATGTGCTGCAAAAGTCCTCCCACTGCCCCACGCGTACATACCATGGTGAGTCCATCAAGAGCTATCAGAATGGCCGTTAGGATATACATTCTTCCCAGCCAACGGTGAGCGGTTTTGAAGCGATTTCTTAGCTGAGGCATCAGTTGTAAAGGCCCGCCTACCACCATTATAAGCGCAAAACATACGTGGGCAGCGACTATTACGTTTCCCGTCAAATCGTCCTTTACATAGCCATGAGGCAGGACTTTGTTCCACGTCTCCCATTCGCCTGACAAGGTAGATTTGCCATAAAACAGTGCAATGTATAGTCCAAAAATCCACTGCCCTAAGGTGGCAACGACAAACCAACTTTTAACGCTTAGGTCGAGGTAGTTTTTCCCAACTCTTGGGCTAGTTGGAAGCTGTTTTGCAGGTAGTTCTTTTGTTTTCATGCTGATAAAAGGCTTGTTTTTTCACAAAGTTGGTGGCCATTTGGCGTACGACAAGCCATTTTATGACGACCGATTTTGCCTTCCAACTCGTTTTGTTGACGTTAATCGGTCGTTGGTTGACGTTCGTGGAAATAGTGTTGACTCTCACTACTTTCTTTACTCTCTTTGCTTAATTTTACAAACGGTCACTATTGATTATCAGTGGAATGATGAGTAAACCTTTCAAGGTAAGTTGCTGGATTTTGTTTTCTTATTTTGCCATTTGGTACGTGGCAATGGCTTTCGAGTGCAACGGCGAATGGAGTTGTTTTCTGAGCGCTATCGCTATTTTCTCATGGGCGGTAGCTTTTATCGCACTTTTAAATTTGTTCCTTTTTCATCAAGCTATTCCTTGGATTCGTAAACAACCCAAGCGATGGGGCTGGAGTACATTGCTCGTAGTAGGAATGCTGTTCATGCTTACGTTCGGGTTTGCAGGTTGGTGCAAATTTGCGGCATACGTTTTTGGACTTGACCCACTCAACGACATGCCGTTTACGCTGAAAGGGCTGTCCACTCGCTTCTTCTTCCAGGTTGTGGGAATTATTTATTTTACGCTGGTCAAATTGATAGTTGAATCGTACGAGCTTCGTCTCCACAATCAGCGGCTGGTCATTGAAAAACAACAGTCTGAATTGAGCTTTTTAAAGTCGCAAATCAACCCACACTTTCTTTTTAATACCCTCAATAACATTTACGCTTTGGCCAGAGAAAAATCCGACCAAGCGCCTCACAACGTGCTACGGTTGTCGGAAATGCTACGGTACATGCTCTACGAAACGGGCGGCGGGCTCGTAAGTGCCGATAAAGAAATTAAAATCATCGAAGACTACTTGGAGCTTGAGCGAATGCGCTACGACGAGACCCTCAACATCCAATTTAAGGTGCAGCTGGAGGAGTCCCAAACGTTGATTCCACCGTTGTTGATGATTCCTCTGGTCGAAAACGCCTTCAAACACGGGGTTTCAGAAACACTCCAGCAAGCATTTGTCCACATTCGGCTTGCGGTTCGTCAGCAGGAATTACGGTTAGAGATTGAAAATTCAAAAGAAGAAAACGAAGAATCAACCGCTTCCCAAGAAGGAATCGGCATCAGAAACATTCGTCGGCAGTTAGAGCTATTGTTTCATTCTTACCAGCTTCAACTCGAAAACAGGGGGCAAACGTTTTTTACCCAACTCACCATTGACCTCAACAGCTATGCAAAAAATTAAGTGCATCATTGTCGAAGACGAACCTTTGGCCGTCAAAATCCTGAAAGATTATTGCGAATCTTTGCCCCAACTCGAACTCATCGCCACTTTCCGAGACGCCATAGGTGCAGGGCTTTTTCTCCAATCCACGACCGTTGACCTGATCTTTTTGGATATTCATTTGCCCAAATTAAAGGGCTTGGCATTTTTACGCACCTTAACGCGCCCGCCCGCTGTCATCGTCACCACTGCTTACCACCAATACGCCGTCGAAGGATTTGAACTAAACGTCATTGATTATTTGCTCAAACCGTTTTCGTTTGAACGCTTCGTCACCGCAACCAACAAGGTCACAAAAGCACTTTCTAGCCAGCAACCCATTGATAAAGAAGCCCCAATCAAAGAGTTTTCTTGCTTTTTGAGCATCGACCGAAAGAAAGTACGAATTGTGTTTGACACGGTATTGTACGTCGAAAGTGCCCGTGAATACATTCGAGTGATGACGACGCAAGGTGAGTTTAAAGCAAAAATGAGCACGCACGAAATCGAAGCACTTCTGCCCCCTAGCCAGTTTGTTCGGATTCATCGTTCGTTTATTGTGGCCATCGACAAAATTGAAATTTATACCAAAGAAGAAGTCATCGTTCAAGGACAAGCGCTTCCCATTGGAAAAGCGTTCAAGAGCGCACTAACGCGGGTATAGCTGCCGCAAAAAAATCCGTATAGGTCGATTTCTGTGGGCTTAAATGCCTCCTTTTTCCTAAAAATTAGGTTTCTTTGTAGAACACCCTTCGTGGGGAGTAGTCTAACCAATCAACAACCTAATCTACCCAATTATTTATGAAAAAACTCCTATTTCTGGCGTTGTTTTCGACCTCCCTCTACGCCCAAAATCCCATTGAAACCTTCACCAAAGACATGGAGAAGAAAGACGGTTTTTTGCCGTACTACTGGGATGCAAAAAAAGGAAAAGTCTATCTTGAAATTAAGCAGTTCGACACCGAACTCCTCTACTACCCTACCCTTTCGCAAGGCATCGGTTCCAACGACATTGGCCTAGACCGTGGTCGCTTGGGGCAAGAGCACGTGGTTAAATTTCAGCGTACGGGCAACAAGATTTTAATGTTGGAACCCAACTACGCCTACCGCGCCGTTAGCAAAGATCCGCTTGAGCGCCGTGCGGTAGAAGAATCATTTGCACAGTCGGTGCATTGGGGATTTGAGGTTTTGGCCGAAAACGCAGGTACTGCCCTCGTGGACCTTACGCCTTTTTTGATGCAAGACGCCGTGGGAGCCATTCAAGGCATTTCGCGCACGCGTCAAGGTTCGTTTCGATTGGATGCTTCACGTTCGGCCATGTATTTGCCCAACACCAAAAACTTCCCTCAAAACACGGAGTTTGAAGTAACCATTACCCTCACGGGCGACTCACCTGGTGCGTACTTGCGTCAAGTGGTCCCTACCGCCTCCGTCGTAACCATGCGTCAGCACCATTCGTTTGTACAACTTCCTGACAATGACTACCAACCACGCGCTTTCGACCCACGCATTGGGTACATTTCTACGTCCTATTACGACTATGCCACGCCCATCAGTGAGCCGATTGAAAAGCGCTACATCGTTCGTCACCGTTTAAAGAAAAAAGACCCTAACGCCGCCCTCAGCGAGCCCGTGAAGCCAATTGTGTATTACATCGACCCAGGTGCCCCCGAGCCCATCCGTTCGGCTTTGGTAGAAGGTGCCAAATGGTGGAATCAGGCGTTTGAAGCGGCGGGTTACAAAGATGCGTTTCAAGTAAAATTGCTCCCTGCCGACGCCGACCCAATGGACATTCGCTATAACCTCGTGCAATGGGTACACCGTTCTACGCGTGGATGGTCGTACGGGGCGAGTATTGTGGATCCTCGCACGGGCGAAATTTTGAAAGGGAAAGTAACACTAGGTTCGCTGCGGGTACGTCAAGATTATTTGATTGCGCAGGGTTTGGTGGGTAATTTCCAAACCGACACTAGCAACGTAGAAGATATGTTAGGAATGTCGATTGACCGCTTAAAACAGCTTTCGGCGCACGAAATTGGACATACCTTGGGGCTTCCACACAACTACGTAGCAAGCATTCACAACCGCGCTTCGGTGATGGATTATCCGCACATGTTGGTCGAGTTGAAAAACGGAAAAGTGGATTTGTCCAATGCGTATGACAAAAAAATTGGCGATTACGACAAATGGTCCATCATCTGGGGCTACCAAGATTTCCCTAAGGGAACGGACGAGAAAAAAGCCCTCAACACCATTGTGGACCAGATGTACGGCAAAGGCTTGTATTTCTTGACCGACCAAGACGCTCGCCCCGAAGGAAGTGCTCATCCTCAAACCCACTTATGGGACAATGGCGCAAACGCTACGGCCGAATTGAAACGGGTATCGGAAATCAGAAAAGTAACATTGAGTAATTTTGACGAACGCAAACTGCGCACAGGGACGCCGATGAGTTCGTTGGAAGAAGTATTTGTTCCCATGTATATGTTTCACCGTTTTCAGGTAGAAGCCACGGCTAAAGTTGTCGGTGGAGTCAATTATAAGTTTACCGTAAAAGGCGACAAAGACCTCACCACTACACCTGTCAACGGACTCGAACAACGCGAAGCCTTGGAAACCCTGCTCCAAACGCTCCAACCTGATTTCTTGAAAGTACCCGAACCGGTATTGAAACTCACACCTCCGCGCGCCTTTGGCTACGACGCCAATCCCCGCGAAACTTTTAAACGCCGTACGGGACTGGTTTTTGACCCACTCGGCCCACCCGAAGCCTCGGCAGGATTGACGTTACGCATGTTGCTTAATCCAGAGCGTTTGAGCCGTTTGGTGATTCAGTCGTCGTTCCATCCGTCGTTGTTAAGTTTGGAAGAAACCCTTGATAAACTCATCGGCGCCACTTGGAAATCAAACGCATCGCGGGCGGGTTATGAAGGCGAAATTGCGCGTTTGGTGGACAAAATGATGTTGGAGAAACTTATCGAGTTATCGAATAACAAAGAAGTTACGCCACAAGTACGCGCCGTTATCATGCTCAAATTGAGAGACTTGAACTTCTGGCTACAAAATCGTGGTATTTCGGACGCCAAGCAAAAAGCCCACAATTTGTTTGCGATGCACCAAATCGAAATGGCGAAAAATCGTCCTTCTGATGTCACAATGACCCCGACAATGACCCCGCCCGATGGCCAGCCCATCGAATCGGGCTACGACTGGCTAGCTCCTGCGTGCGACTGGGAATTGCCTACATTTTCAAAAGGACACTAGTAGTACAGACCTACCAAGTTTCGGCGTCGTTGCCAAATAAACTTGGTAGGTCTTTTTCCTGATAAAACCTTCCAAGTTTTGGCTATTAACCAAACACACTTGGAAAGTTTCCTAAAAGACTTTCCGCTGGATGCAACGTGGGAAGTCTTTTTTGTTTCTATGGATAAAGTAATAAACAATTTAACTTTTTCAAGACCATGCAATTTCTCTTCAAAAGTGTCCTACTGGTCTGTGTGTGGCTTTCATCGCTTCTACCTAGTTTTTCTCAGGCTCTTACTGTTTCCGAGCGATTTGTGGCAAGTACCCCATGTGGAAGTATATTTCAGTCGCTGCTTGCTATGCCACCTTCTGCGGCTTGTGATTTTATCAAATGGGAAATTATCTTCCAACGAGACGCTCAGACGCAAGCTGCCACCGATTTTCAGTTGCGCGCTACGTACGGGGTATATCAGCCCAACACCAATCTTTTTGCAGGAGGCGGCACTCCCGTAACGATTACTGGAAAATGGGAGATAACAAAAGGCACCAAAACCAACCCCAATGCCCTTGTCTATCGCCTGCTCGCCGACCAGTCCGACAAAATGCTTTCGTTTGTAAAAATGGACGACAATCTTTTGCATCTTCTTTACGGGGATAAAAGTTTGATGATTGGTACACCTAGCCACAGTTATACCTTTAACAAAACCGTGCGATGAAAAAGCTACTTAATTTTACCTTTATCTTTCTATTTTCGGCTGCGCTTTTGGCCCAAAATACACCTCCCCTCGTCCCCACCTCACGCCCTATACCTTCTGGCCCAGAGGTCCTTGGCATTTTTGCAGGACGCTGCCCTTGCCAAGAATTAGCCACTTTATTAAAAGTGACAGTATCCAGTGAATGTTTTAAAAGTAAGTGGGAAATAACACTTTTCCATGACCCAAAGACGCATCAGCCAACTACCTTTCAGTTGATTGGTACGACATTTCGCAAAAAAGACCAAAACGGAGCGTGGAAAATCAGTAAAGGGATAAAAAATGACCCTGAGGCCACTGTATATGAATTGCAAATGGAGAACGCCACCTTACAACTTCTCAAAGCGGATGACAACCTCCTTTTTATGTTGAACCATGACCGAAGCCTTTTGGTAGGTAATGAGCTGTTTAGCTACACGTTGAATCGTATCGAAAAAAAACCAATGAGTGCGTCGAAATAAATACATCCTTATCACACGCTTAGCCAAAACTTCCCCAGAAAGATTCAAAAGGCACACTCCTAACCATGTTCGAGAAAGAAAAGAGAGTATTAATGCAACGTTTTGAAAAAACGCATGTCATTGTTGTAACCATTTTAAGAACGCCGAGTATCCACACTAAAATTCATTCACTAACTACCACACAAAAAATACAGCCAACACCCATTTAACAGCCACCTCTGGTAAACTTTATGAAACAGTTATTCTTAGTAGCCCTCTTGCTAGGGGGTATCGGGACTTCGTTTGCCCAAAAATCAAAAATTTCAGGCTTTTTGCTCGATTCTACGTCCAAACAAGCCGTTGAGTTTGCGACTGTTGCGCTGTTGAAAGACAGCAAAATTTTGGAAGGAACCACCACCGAAGTTACTGGTAAATTTACCTTTAGCAAAGTGAGCGGTGGTTCCTACCAACTCAAAATCACCTTTGTGGGCTACCGCGACAAAATCATCAATAACGTGGTAGTAACCGAAGGAAACGACCTCGACCTAGGGGTAATTTCGTTTGCACAAGCTGCCCAGCAACTCCAAGAAGTGCAGGTCGTTGAGCAAAAAGCTTTGTTTGAAGACAAACCCGACCGTTTGGTTTACAACGCTGAAAAAGACATTACCATCAAAGGAGGAAACGCGGGCGATGTGCTTCGCAAAATTCCAGCAGTGGCGGTGGACTTGGATGGTAACGTAGAACTGCGCGGTAGCTCCAACATCAAAGTGTTGATTAATAATAAACCCTCCAACTTAATGGCCAAAAGTGTAGCGGAGGTGCTCAAATTAATTCCTGCCGATGACATCAAGCAAATTGAAGTCATTACTTCTCCTTCGGCCAAATACGACGCCGAAGGTACGGCAGGAATTATCAACATTATTACCAAACGTAACACGCTTCAAGGCGTCAATGGCAAAGCCAATACGTCGATTGGGCGATGGAATGACAACTACAATGGCAACCTCAATTACCGCAAAAAGAGTGTAGGTGTGACGGCCCGCGGTGGGTTTAACAAATGGCGCAATTTGGGCGAAAATTCTGTGACCCGAATTACAACCCTCGAAAACTACCAAACCAAATTGCTCCAAACGACATCGTTCAAAGGCACTGGAGAAAATATGTACGGCAACCTTTCGGCCGAATGGGACATTGATTCGCTCAATCGACTAAGTGCGGGATTGAATTTTTATGACGGTAAAAACGCCATGAATTTTGATTACGTCAACGACTTTACAGCCCCTAGCGAGCCTCGTTCATTGTTTACCAGAAAACTCTATCGGATTTATGATTGGAACGGAGGAACCCTGAACTTCGACTACAACAAGTCGTTTAAAAAGCCCAAAAAAGAGTTTAATATCTTGACCATGTTTTCTAAAGAGGTGGATGACAGCTACTACAACCTCGACCAGCTCAACGCCGAAAACGCCATTTATTACCGCGAAAAAAGCCCCAACGCAAGCCGAAATCACGAAGGAACGATTCAAATTGATTTTACCAATCCGCTGGATAGTGTAAGCACCTTAGAAATTGGCGCAAAAGCCATCTTGAGAAACGTTAAAAGCGATTACCGCGTCGCTACTGCCTTAGATGGTTCTAGCGATTTTCAGGACGTTCCAGCCTTGGCCAACCTCTTTGATTATAACCAACAAGTCGCTTCGAGCTACGTCGCTTACTCACGCGTTTCTAAAAACAAATGGGGTATCAACGCAGGCGCTCGCTACGAACACACGTTTATCCAGGCGGCATTTTTGGCGGGCACGGTGCCGTTTTCGAGCAACTACGGCAACATCATTCCGAACCTTAGTTTGTCGCGCAATCTCCCTAAAAATCAGAAACTTAAATTGAGTTATTCGCAACGGATTCAGCGGCCAATGCTTTGGTTCTTGAACCCGTACGTCAACGCCAGCGAACCAAAAGCTACCTACTCAGGCAACCCATATCTTAAACCCGAGCTGACCCACAGCGCCGAAGCAAGTTACAATGTGTATATCAAAGAATCATCGGTGAATACGGTGTTGTTTATGCGCCAAACCAATAATGCCATCGAGCGCATTCGGACGGTCAACGAAGACGGTTCAACCCATTTGACGTTCCAGAATATCTCTCAAAACATTTCATACGGACTGACCTTGAGCGGAAGTACAAAAATTAAGAAATTTTCAGCCAACACCTCCCTCAACCTTTATTATAACATCCTGAACAGCCCTGCATTGCAAGCCAAAAACGAAAACTGGATGTATCGCATCAATTTAAACGGTACTTACGATTTTGGTAAAGGTTTGAAAGCGCAGTTTTTTGGCTTCTTCAACTCACCACGGGTTATGTTGCAAGGCAAAGTCAGTGGCTATGCCTATTATAACTTAGCCTTACAAAAGGAAGTTTTGAAGAAAAAAGGCACAATTGGACTGGGTGTTGACAATATTTTTGCCCCGTTTTTAGAACAGAAAATTACGTTTGCCTCTCCCGCTTTTACCCAAGAAGGAAGCAGCAAATACTTCAACCGTGGCTGGCGCGTGAGCTTTTCTTATGAATTTGGAAAAATGACTAGCCAACCTCAGCGCAGCAAAAAAAGCATTAGCAACGACGATAAAAAAGGAGGAGAAAATTAAGCCCCAACGTACCGAGGGTTTCTTACTTGTGCAGAGGGTTTCTTAAAACTTTCCAAGTGCTGAGGGTTTCTCAAAACCCGCTTCTACGTGACAAAGGCTTCTCAAAACCTGACGAGTGCTAAGGGTTTTGAGAAACCTATGGTAACCCCATAACTTGTTGATTTGGGGTGGTATTTTTGAGGGCGAACCCCTCAACGATAGCTTTGAATCTAACTAAACCATGAATCATG
>NZ_JACIBY010000021.1 GCF_014195535.1 Runella defluvii
AAGTGTGTAACTACTGCCTGCCGTACCTGTAAAAGTGGACGTCGGGCTCGAAGCATCACTAAAGGTTCCTCCCGTACCACTCACCACACTCCATGCACCCGTACCTACTGCGGGCGTATTCCCTTCCAATGTCACCTGTGTCAGTCCACAAGTACCCGCGCCAACTTGGTCACCGCCAGCATTGGCCGTCGTCGGATTCTGGTTAAAAGTAATAGTTACATCATCCGTTGAAGCAACACAAGGACTGTTACTTATCGTCCAGCGAAGTGTGTAACTACTGCCTGCCGTACCTGTAAACGTGGACGTCGGGCTCGAAACATCACTAAAGGTTCCTCCCGTACCACTTACCACACTCCATGAACCCGTACCTACTGCGGGCGTATTCCCTTCCAATGTCACCTGTGTCAGCCCACAAGTACTCGCGCCAACTTGGTCACCGCCAGCACTAGCCGTCGTCGGATTCTGGTTAAAAGTAATAGTTACATCATCCGTTGAGGCAACACAAGGACTGTTACTTATCGTCCAGCGAAGTGTGTAACTACTGCCTGCCGTACCCGTAAAAGTGGACGTCGGGCTCGAAACATCACTAAAGATTCCTCCCGTACCACTCACCACACTCCATGAACCCGTACCTACTGCGGGCGTATTCCCTTCCAATGTCACCTGTGTCAGTCCACAAGTACTCGCGCCAACTTGGTCACCGCCAGCATTGGCCGTCGTCGGATTCTGGTTAAAAGTAATAGTTACATCATCCGTTGAGGCAACACAAGGACTGTTACTTATCGTCCAGCGAAGTGTGTAACTACTGCCTGCCGTACCTGTAAAAGTGGATGTCGGACTCGTTGAATTACTAAAGGTTCCTCCCGTACCACTCACCACAATCCATGAACCCGTACCTACTGTGGGCGTATTCCCTTCCAATGTCACCTGTGTCAGTCCACAAGTACTCGCACCAACTTGGTCACCGCCAGCATTAGCCGTCGTCGGATTCTGGTTAAAAGTAATAGTTACATCATCCGTTGAAGCAGCACAAGGACTGTTACTTATCGTCCAGCGAAGTGTGTAACTACTGCCTGCCGTACCTGTAAAAGTGGATGTCGGACTCGTTGAATTACTAAAGGTTCCTCCCGTACCACTTACCACACTCCATGCACCCGTACCTACTGCGGGCGTATTTCCTGCCAAGGTCACCTGTGTCAGTCCACAAGTACTCGCGCCAACTTGGTCACCGCCAGCATTGGCCGTCGTGGGCAAAGCATTCACCGTTACTTGAATAGTACGGGTAACTGACTGCCCTCCTCCATTAGCATCTGTAACAACTACTTGGAATGTATGCTGTCCTGCTTGTAGTCCTGTAACGTTTGGACTTTGTACTGTTGTACTCGAAAAAGTTGCACTTCCTGACCCTAGTGTTTTTGACCATAAAAAAGTATATGGTTCAATCCCCCCCGAAGGTGTTGCAGTTAGGGTTAGTGTACCACCTTGACAAATAGGTGAATTAGATGAAACATCGCTTGACAGGGCTCTTAGTCCACCATTTGCTACCAACTCACTAAACGAATAATTAACACCATTACCGTTACACGACGCTACAGAGGTTCCACCAATAAATATACGTTTATTAGCGTTACATGCGCCAGAATTTGTTATCGTCCCTGCGCCAACAATTTCTATTTGGGTATTAGCAGGTAAACTCAGGGTTAAATCGCTACCAAAATTCAATGTTCCTGCAATAACCAATTTTGTTATTGAATTTGATGCTGTGACATCAGCCGTCAAATTAACCGTAGTACCTGCTGGAATGGTAGCAATGCCTCCTGAACATGTGGCAAAGTCAGCTGCTGTATTTATGGTACAATCGGCCATGACTTTTAGACAGAACAGGAAATATGCACAAAATAATAGAGCATTTTTTTTCATCTTGCGACATTTTTAAATTAATACTTTACAAATCAAAAGCAAACTACATTTCACTTATTTTAGAATTAAGAGTTTTACTACAAAAAAATCACTTTATCTAATTGTCTTATAATGAGGAAATTAGATACAACAAACTCAAATACTATTTAATCATTGAGATTACTTTTATAGACTACATCCGCCACTTATCGTCACATTTTTTGTCACGCTTATTGGAGCATCTGCATAACTGACCTCCGTTAAAAAATGTACATTTTGGGGTTACTACATCAATAATGCCTATGGCATTTACACCTGGGGCTGTTGAGGTAGGTTGAGTCACAACTCTTCCAGTAATCATCATTAAATTATAGGGTACACACGTTATAAAATACACCCTTTGCTGCATCAGCGTCGAAATGACAGGTAATATCTTCCTGAATGGCATAATTTGCATCGACTTACAAATCAACCATAATTCCCTACCCAGTAGAAGCTCCACCTTTCGCATTTTTTTCAGAAAGAGTGCCTTCAGGAATAGGGGTAAACGAATTTTCATTAGATACCGTAGAGAGCACTGCAATCGCAGAGGTGATTAACACCATTTTAGTCCAGAGTTAGTAAAAAGTTAGATATACGTAGTTCGTGTTAAAACAGATTTATTTGTGTTTTATAAATATCAGAACTACAGATACGAACCTATTATACAAATAGCGTAATTGTTTAGGTACGCTATTTGCACAGGTGCAATTATGGAGGAGTTAGGAGCGGAAAATGCAGACTTGCGTCGTCACTATGCACGAGTACTTAATAAATGCCTATTGCCAACAGGCTGTCCAAGAGGAACATCCCCCTAGCTATGTTGTCAAAGCCAATAGCTGCTTAGGAAGAGTAACAAAACGAGTGGATGTAACTTATTACAACGCTTGATTCTTCATCAAGAAGCCATGCTTGCATTCGAGTTAGGGGTACCCTTCACCAATAATAAGGTAAAACAGAAAGTTAATAATTGCTTCCGAAGTATCGGTGGGGCTACTGCCTACGCCCGTATCGCTGGTTTCATTTCTCCAATCCAAAAAATAAACTAGAACATCATTCTCAATTCGACAGTGTTCTACAAGGTAGCTTTAAATGAGCTACCTAAACAGTTACACAATGTCTTATTTAAAGATGTTCAAATGACAATTTGTTGCAGGCTTTGCGTAATTCTTAATCAATTATCTATAAACAGAAAAGCCCCTGCCGAAGCAGGGGCTTTTCTGTTTATAGATTCTATTTATTCAACTAGAACTTCACCACTTTGAGCGTTACTTGCTTATCTGGGGTGGTTACATGTAAGAAATAGATACCTTCTACCAGCTTCTCAACCTCAAACTCTTCTTGATGTGATTGCGTTTCTGGTACAAATCTACGCTCTAACATTGAGCGACCCGCTACATCGACCAGTTCTGCTTTTACAGCTTGTCCTTTGGCACCTTGAATACCCAAACGCATCACTTTCGTGACTGGGTTTGGCATTACCTGCGCGAAAGAAGTAGAATTTGATGACATATCTCCGTCTGCTAACTGCTGACCGTTTACGGCTGACCTTGCCGCACCTTGGCCTGGCCCATCTTTTGAAACAATACGGAACCAAAACTCTTGGTAGGCTAACACATTACCCTGCGCTTGACGTGTAGCTGGATAAATACTTCCCCAACCCTTCATATCCCAGTAACGAACGCTAAGCTTGTACAACCCTTTGGGCAAACCTTCGTCATAGATATTTTGACCCTGTTCATTCAGTTGATAGAAGCCATAAGCAGGGTGGTTAGGTGCATATAACTCCGTCCAGCCTTCACGGTTGGCATACATAAAGTAAGGAGCATTGTTCTCGTGCGTATTGAACGAACGCACTACACCTGTTTCTGGCGTTGCTCTCATATCAAACGTCAATGAACCATTGGTCCCCAAAGCACAAGCATCCGCATGAATCGTCCAATAACGGGGCGCAGTTTTATTTACGTTTTCTGTAAAATAAATCGTCGGATTACCTTGATTACTGAAATCCAAATCTGGGCCACCATCCTTTGTGATAAATTGACTACTCCACAGCGCCTTGTCATTCGCTGGTTTCACCGCCGATTGGCTTTGGCCAATGTTGATTAGCGTTATATCAAATGACTTCCAAAGGATACTTTTAGGTTCGCTAAATGGCGTTTGACAGCCATTAGCAAAAATACACTGCGCCGAGTATGATTGCGTAATTGCGTTGTTAAATGCTACTGTCAACACTGCATCTGTTGCTGATGTATTCCACAAAACACTCGCGCCAGCTGGGCAATTTGTAGTAAGCGTAACCGAAGTTCCTGTACAAACTGATTCTGCACTTGCGGTCACGATGGGCGCTACGTTCACAGGTAGCACCGTGTAAGTAACGGTGTTGCTAGGCGCACTCAAGCAACCCTCAGCATTTCGACAACGAGCATAGTATGACGTAGTGGTTGTCGGTGGCGTCGTTGGTAAATTTGGCAACGCTTGATTGGTTTCAGCATTGTACCACAATGTCGTGAAACTACCGCAAGTTGTGCTTCCTGTAAACGTCGCTGAGGTTGTGCAACTGTTAAGCGGAGTAATAGAAACCGTAGGCGTAATGCTTATGGTTGTCAACTTTAATGTCATAACCGCCGACTCAGTTTCAATACACGAAGGTGTCCCGTCAGATTTACGGCAACGAACGCGGTAATTATGGAAGTTTCCATCCACAATCTGAGAAGGAATCGTTGTTGAATAGTCTCCTCCATCAACCGAATAAAGTAACACCTCACCTGCTCCACAAGTCGCATTAAATACCAACGCATTACCATCCTGATCACACAATGTTGCCGACTGCCCCGCTGGAATAGTTGTCCCGTCAGCTACCATTGACACATTTTGCGGTATTGATGCACGATAATTGATTTTAATCGAAATCGCGTTGGTAATGGTCGATGGACACGCATTACACGAGGCTTGGTATTGGTATTCCGTATTATCACTTGGCTGCGATGTTGGCGCAGTTGCAGTCCAATCTGACCAAGCGCCAGCGCCTATTTTGGTACGCCAGAGTGGATTTCCGCTCACACAAGTATTTACTACGTTAAACTCTAAACTATTTACTGGATTTGCATCTGCATCACAAAATGTTTGGTTATTACCTTCATTTAGTGTCTGCTGTAAAACATTCAAAGTGATGGTAGGCTTTGTATGAATTTGAATAAAAGCTGCACTTGAATTAGACGCACTACATAACCCACTTTGTACAACAGCACGATAATAAGTCGGTGTTGATAGATTAGTAACAGTGTAAGTTGCTGTAGTATTTGCTATGTCCGTTGGTGATGAAAACGCAGCATTTGTTGATGACTGCCATTTAATAACATTTCCTACATAGCCGCTCAAAGTTAACACAGTACTATTATCACCTGCACATACAGCTGTACTACCTCCTATAGCCCCAGCAACAGTAGTTTCGTTTACAATAAGAGTAAATGCTTCAACTCCACTAATACAACCTGTTGTCGAATTTTTAACCCTTAGAACTGCATTATAAGTTGCTCCAGAAGCATTAGCAGGAATTACCAATGTAATTTGAGCTAATGGTAAACTTGTATAAGCTACATCAACAAATCCAGCAGCCTCCGCAGAAGCATCATAATCAATCATATACTGATCAGGGCTTCCTCCTGTTGCTGAGTATGTTAAATTAGCACTTGTAGTTCCTTTACATACCGCTGCTACAACTCCTAACGTAATGGTAGGTGTTGTATTGATAGCTAGGCTACCAGAAGTAACCGATGAGCCGTTGGCATCGGTTACTGTGACCGTGTAAATTCCTACTGCTAGATTAGTAATTGAATTAGGGCTACTGCTTATGCCTGACGCAGAACCTCCTCCTGTCCATGAAAATGCGTAGGGTGCGGTTCCTCCACTGAAATTAACTTCAATAGAGCCAGGGTTACATGGACTTGTGGCAGTTGCCGAGTTGATCACCACTGGTGTACCTGTACAAGCAGCCGTCGGTTGGAAACCTACTCCCGCACCATCTCCACCACCTACCAACCATGGCGAATATGAAATACTCGCTGGAGATGACGCCGATAAGATTGAAGCTATCGAACTAGCACTCGCACTTCCCCACCAGTTACAGGTAGCGGGTAAGTTGCCAGAGTAGCCAGAAACATTATCTATGGCAAAATTTGTACCAGAATAGCCCGTAAAACTGTTTTGTGAGACAGTAATGTTTGAATTTGTGGCTGGAACTTGACCTCCATCATTCGTTATTAATATACCTTTAGGGCCACCTGCACTAAAGGTATTGTTCAATATAGAGAAGTTATTTACTCCCCCATATATTCTCAAATCTCCTGTACCATCTGTACGGGTAGAACCACTGATTACATTGTTCGTAAATGACGACGAAACAGTATTATACAAAAATACTGCTCTGGCATTTCCAATAAATTCATTTTTGGTAATGGTAATTCCAGTAGTAGCTGAAGCGGATTGACTTGTGGAAATCGTAATACCTGCACTGGAATTACCAGAAAATTTGTTATTTTCAATCAGTACATTGGAAACAACTCCGCCTCCTGTGTATTCATCCGTATAAATACCATTACCACCCGAAGGCCCTGAATTGTTATTTGAATCAAACCAATTGCATTTGATTGCTGCTTGAGAAGTACCAGTATTTGCAAGACTACTACCAATAATATTATTTTGGATAATATTATTTAATAGTTGAGTTCCTGTAAGAGGCGGAGCCATATAAACAGCATACCCAAACCCTGGCCCAGCATTAGAACTGGCTTGACCTTGAATTGTAAATCCATTGATAGTCACATTGTCGGCAGTTATGCCAATTCCATTCACACAATTGATAATTGATTCAGCACCTGATCTGGTTGTTGCGGCACAGACATCTGCCTGTGCACCTTTGATAATCAACGATTTGTTGATAGTGATTGATTCGTTGTATGTACCCGCCGCTACCGTGATGGTGTGGCCAGTTAGGGTTTGAGCATCATCAATAGCCGCTTGAATTGTGCAAAATTGCTCTCCTGTGTTTGTATTCGTAATTGTGGGGAAGCTAGGAACCGCATTGATTACAACTGGATTGCTTCCGTAAGCGACTACCCCACTTGGAACGCTTTGTGACCGCACTAACACCGTATGATTACTGCTTGGACTGAGACCACTAAATGTATTGCTTGTAGACCAGTTAGTCCCGTTGTCAATACTATATTCTAAAACCCCATCTCCTGTAGCATTGATTACAATTGTTCCAGACTGAAGTAGACAGGTAGGTTGTGTTACATTGACAGTGATAAGAGTTGGCTCAACAGTAGAGGAAACCAAAACCCGATCAAAATAGATTCGCCCAGTAATAGGTCCAGGAGTTGGGTTGAATGATGTAGCAGGTGGGGTATAAGAGGAAATACCATTGCTCCCTGAAGTATAATTCTCTTCTGAAACAAAAAGCTTCCCATCAGTTGAAACATCAATTGCTGTAAATTGTGAAAGAGCCCCTCGTGTGAAAACCCCTAATTCTGGAACTGATATATCTGTGCCGCCATTTGTAAGATCCGCTTTATTGAGCACGACAATAGGTGGCGCAGGATTTACCGTTCTAATAACATAAATTTTATTGCGAAATATAGCTACATCAGCCGCATTGGCAAGGGTATAAGTATGAGTGATGGTAGTACCATCGGCGCTAATTCGTCTAACTACGCCTCCACCGGCCACAAATACGGTTCCATCAACATCTACCTCAAGCCCCTCTACCCCGGAAGTGCTAGGTGGAATCCAAGAATTATCTGGCGTAGGAGCGCCGGCAGTTGTTACATCCCAACGCCTAACTAGGTTGTTTGCCGCTATATATACGTAGTAGGTTGCTCCCAGTTTACGAACAGCGACCCCTACAGGACCTGAAATGGGTATTGAGCCAATCGTCATACTCAAATCACTACTAAATATATCGACTCTATTGGCAGAGCTTATTCCAGAGCTTAAGGCCACATATACATAACCGCGGTCGTCCGTAGCTATACCTTCAGGGCTATTACCTGTACTTCGCCAACCTAAAAAAGTGCCAGTAGCTCCTCCGGCATACACGGGTTGTCCACCTACTGGAGCAAAAGCACCAGTACCACCAGGCATTCCATTTCCAAAAATAACATGATCTGTACCCGAGGTTGCGAGTACATTTGCACTTACTTTTCGTAAGGACGTTGTGGGTGTATTCGGGCTTTGGATGTTGCCGGTATAGACGGCCGTTCCATCTTGGCTCAGGGCCATTGAACGAATTGTACGTGGAGATCCATTTGTATTTCGCTCTCCAAAGTAGTCTGACTGCACTTGCCATGTTTGACCATACAACTGAGGCAAATAAAATACTATCAACATTTGACATGTCAATAACAGTTGGATAATTCTTTTCATAAAGAAATAATGTGTTAAAATGTGAAGAAAATTTTACTCAAGCAATTATTTTCAAACTAACAAAAAACAGACTAAAGATTAATAAAAAGTGTCATTTATATCCCATTAACCAATAAACACATATACCTTTTAAGCAAAACAAGTAGCTATTCCACTTAAAATACACCAAAAATATACCACACAAACATCTATTGTTAAAATTTTAGAATAATCACATTTATAATAAAATATATTGATTTACAATTCGATATATATGTATGTTTTAGTCATCAAAATTCAGACAAAAAAAAAGGAATACAAATACTCAATAATGCGTAAATTATCAAGCGGTTATTTAATACACTTCTGACAAAAAAGCATCAATTACTCAACTATTTGGCACGAAATCAAAAAAACTAAATTTACAATTATTAAAAATTCATCCAAAAAATACTCAATATCAAGTATTTTCAACTTTCAGATTCAAACAACTATATTACTAAATCCATTTTTTTTGTAATTTGGCCAACGTTATCGCACGCAATAAATTCACTTTACTATCAATGGCCACCCCTACTACTTCAGCACACTCGGACGTTTTATCGCTTTGGAACTCAAAAAATATTCTCAACAAAAGCAACTCAAACAGGCTTCACGTCGAATCTAACCCACTGTTAACATCTATATTTCAGATGGCTAGAACAGTACCTATCGTGGTAGATGTAAAAAAAATGACCCAGCAGTATGTGGGTATCGATGTAGAAGAATGGTGGGGATGGAAAATAGAAGAGATTTTTGGAGAAGGGGTTCTTTCTTATACAAAGCTTATACACCCCTCAGATCTTGGTGTTCACAATCTGTGTAATAAACTTTTATTCTACATTTTAGAAAGATGTAGCACGGAAGACAAATATAACCTTAACATACTCCTGAACTTTAAACTACGAAAGTCAGATGGTAGCTATATCCACATTACTCAATCGGCCAAAATTCTTGAGCTAGACCCTGACGGTAGCATCAGAAGCTTGCTCGTATTGCTTCAAGAAAACAATACATTGAGCGATTCTTATCCAAGGAGGTACATTCGTTTTTGGGGGAAAGACTTTGACGGGCGACTGTACGAATACTTGCCCGATGTGGAAGACCTTCAACAGATAGAATTGCCTTCTAAACGTGAAATCGAGATTATAAGTTATCTCGTTTCAGGAGAAGAAAGCAAAACTATCGCCGAATATTTGAGTATTAGTAAGCATACGGTGGATACGCACCGTAGGCATCTTTTGCAGAAATTTTATTTAAAAAATACTGGAGAACTCATCAACTTGGTTCATATCACTCGTCTTTTAGACCCCTCTAACTGAGTCTCTTAGCTTCTCTAGTGACAAGTTTTTTTGAAATTGCTGGTATTTTTTGGGTGAAACGCCAAAATGTTTTTGAAACATCTTGGTAAATTTTATGGGATGCGCATACCCAATAATCTTAGAAACCGACGTAATGGTATATCCACTTCGAATAAGGTTTGCAGCATGATCCATTTTTTTCATCATATAATACTGGTGCAGGGTGACGCCATAGTACTGTTTAAAAACTCGTTTAAACGTGCTTTCTCTCATACTGAGTTCTTCACAAATATTATCTAAAGATGGAAGTTCTGATTCGAAGTTTGGCCCTATATACTTATTAACTACTTGTTCTAATTTGTCAACAACGATGTTAGGGTATTCGGGCTGTTCTTTTTTTGATACTTCTACTTTTTCAATTTTAGTACGTGTAACCTCTTCTTGTTTTTCACAAAGCTTAGAGGAATAATCAATTGAAAAAGGAATTCTTTTTTCAATTAAATCTCCTTCTATTCGTTTAAAATCTTCGATGTTTAAAACAATGGTTAACTGTTCTTGCGAGGTGGAGTTTTTCTTAGCGTTCATTGAAGCGTTTTTTATAAATCTTCGTAAAGCCTGAAATATGGCTGTAACCTATTTTTAATGCAATCTGAGATAGCGTATATTCTCCCGTTTGATACATTTTACGGGCATACACCAGTTTATGTTCAAGCAGGTACTGATAAGGGCTTTGTCCGTATATTTTCTTAAATAATACCTTAAATTTACTAACACTCATCCCTACTTCTTGGGCAAATTGCTCCAGTTTTGGAATAGGCAAATGAACATTTTGGATAACTCTTTCTACTACTTGCTCTATTTTACGCTTCTCTTTTCTATAATACGCATTTTCCTGGCAGACGTTTATGCTGTTTTCTATTTCGTCGATAACTCGATATATTAAATCATAAATAAAAGCCCTAAAAAATAAAATATTACTTGTAGATAATGAAAGCTGCTCCCAAAGTAGGTGAAATTTATTAGAAATAATATGTTTATCCTTACTCCATTCTTTACATAAATAAGGAGCAACCAACGCTACTTCGTCAATTGGAAGTTTTAATTCATTTTTTAACCACTTTTGATCTAAAAATAAGTAAATACATCTCGTATAGTTTTTATCACAAAATTTAAAGCAAATTGGATTAATTATTGAATAATCCTGCAAATACATTGGGAAATCTTTGTTTGAACTTATATGAAAGAAAAACTCACCCAAAACCCCATAATGAATATCTTTATCAATAACCCATTTTCTCTGGTTTATTGACTTGTAATCATCTTCTTCATTAAATACAGTAAACTCTATATTCATTATATATCCTTTTTATACTACACACTTATGCCCATTACCCTTTTCTTACCTATTTATGCATGACTTATTATCAAGAGCAATATGCGAATGTAGTAAGTTAAAGTATATACTAAAAACAAACATCGCAAAAAAACCTTTTAGGAATGAAAAAAAAACTTTTACGCCTTTCAAGAGTATTTTTTTTTACATAAACATGTTTTATAGAAAAATTGCAATTTGTAGCTTTTATTGATAGATGGCACAATTTTTGCTACAAGCCCTCCTTTTTTATTTACTTTCTAGCAAAAACACTATATTGCTGTTTATCAGCACATTACCTCTTTGTCACAATAAATACCTGATTGTCAACCAAAAAATTTGGCAGCTATAAAAACTTAAATCTCATCACTTGCTTATGAGATTTTTGTAAAAATCTTCACTTTTTACCCCGTTTTCTAATCCTAAGCACTCTTCCACTTGCCTTTTTGTGCTTGACCAAGTAGGATATGTCTTCGTGGAACATCCTTTGCCAGTTTGTCAACAAAATAGGCACTACTATTGGTATATATTTTTACCAGAACGCTTCTTTAACATTTCAACGTATGAGTATGTCATTATTACCACGCCTCACAAGTGTTTTAATGATTTTCGTGTTACTACTTTTTTCGCAGATGGTGGTTGCACAAATCGCGAATGCCCCCTGTAATACAGCTTCGGCATGGACAAACGCAACCTACAACAGTCTTACACCCACTGTAACTAATTCAGTCGCATCAGCAATTCCACTGTGTTTAGGCTCTATCTCCAATGAAGGCAACCTCACCAACACAAGCACCACTGACTTTGCAACAATAAGTATTACTGGCCTTGGTTGTGATGGCGAGATTAGCGTCAAAGATGGAAACGACACCTATCCAGCAGGTACATATGCTGGATATAAAGTAAGCGGTAGTGGGTTATTACAGGCGTCGGTAGGGGCTAAGGTAACTATTAAAACCCTTTTAGGCGGTTCACCAAGAGAATCGTTTATTGCCACCAATACGGGTATTGGCATAAACACTTCGCTTCTCGACCCTGATGGCAATATTACCTTGGGTTTTGTCACTACGTTGTCATTTGACGAAATTCGGATTGAATATGAAGCTTTATTAGCCGTCCTTTTTTCTGCCCAAGTCTATCACCCAGTCATCAAGCGCTTTTGTGCAGCGCCCGCCCTAGATTGTAACACCCAAACGCAACTAAATAACCCTACTCAGCCTGTTTATATCAATGCCACTCACACGGGCATTAGTGGGGGAGTTTGCGCAAGTTGTAGCGTGACCAATGCCGATAATGCCATTAGTGCTTCGACCTCCGACTTCGCCACCCTTTCGCTCACGGCAGCCCTCGGAACCAACGCCTCTATTTCGGTTAAAAACGCACTGAACAGCTATGCCATTGGTACATTTGCTGGGTTTAATATTTCCAATTCAAACCTCATTAATGCCAACCTCCTTTCAGGCATAACCATTCGTACTTATTTGAATAACACCCCCCAAGAGTCTTCTACCAGTGCTACGCTAGTCTCTGTTAACTCAACTTTGTTAAGTGGCTCGGGCAAACAGCTAGTGGGTTTTATCACTACCAAAGTATTTGATGAAATACAGCTTGAAGTTACCAACTTACTCGGAGTCGCCAATACCACCGAGGTCTATAACGCGGTTGTTCAACGGTTTTGTGCAGGGCCCGCCCTCAATTGTAGCACCGTCACCAACTTGGTCACACCAAGTTACCCAGCCGTGGTTGATGTTTCAAACTCTGGTTTGGTATGCGCAGGTTGTGCTGTTACGAATGTCAACAATGTAGTTGATGCCAATACCTCCAACTTTGCCAGTATCGACTTGGCCGTGGGTGTTGGTAGTAGTAGCTCCCTTTCTGTCAAAGATGTACTGACAGACTATCCTATCGGGACATTTGCGGGGGCTGACATTGAAAACTCCTCACTCATTGGGGTTAACTTATTAAGTGGAGCCACCATCAGTACTTACAAAGACGGGGCTTTTCAGGAATCAAGCGGAGGTAACCTCATTTCATTGCAGTTATTAAGTTCAAGCCGACAAATCATTGGTTTTGTCACCACAAAATCATTTGATGAAATAAAAATTACCGTTTCCAACTTCATTGGTGTGAACCTTGGCACAACCAACGTCTATAACATGGTACTTAAAGCGGCGACCACCGCTGGTGTTGTTGCGCCGAGTGTAAGTGCTACCACTGCCACAAATAGTTGCCCATTCACTACTGTCAATTTAGATCTGCTAGTAACGACCCCAATCCCCAGTGGCGCGGCACTCGTTTGGTTTACCAACAACACCCACACGGGGCTCGCCTATGCCACACCTACCACTGCGGGGGCTGGAATCTACTACGCTTATTTTTACGACAGTGTTACAGGCTGTTACAGTCCTGCCAGCAATGCAGTTACGGTAACAATCACGAGCTGCGCCCCCGACACTGATGGCGATGGCTACAAAGATGACGTTGACCTTGACGATGACAATGATGGTATTTTAGATACCGTTGAAGACGCGGCCACTTGCTCTACGGTTCTTTTCAATGGCGTGGCAAATGCGGACTGCGACGGCGACGGCATTCCCAATAGTCTTGATTTAGATTCAGATAATGACGGAATCAATGACGTTATCGAAGCGGGTGGAGTCGATGTTGATGGAAATGGACAAGCAGATGGCACCGTCAATTCTTCGGGGATTCCTGCCAGTGCTGCCCCTGGCGGAACTACCCCTCTAAATACCGATGGACAAGGCGGTAGTGACCCCTATGACTTGGATTCAGACAACGACGGATTGACCGATTTTACGGAGGGCGGCCTACGTCCAGAACTCGATGCGGATAATAATGGCGTGGTTGACGGCAACTTAGACCCTGATGGCGACGGGATTCTCACCCCAGTAGATGCCATTCCTAACACTTGGGGCGACGCCCTCTTGCCCGACTTAAACCCAACCATAGAAATTGATGGGTTAGAGTTTAACTCGCTTTTCACCAATCGGGATTTTATTGTCAATATCAACGAAATCAACAACAAACCCCACGTCCCTAACGCACCCACAACGTTCCGTATCACCAAATTATCAGCCTTTACCATCAGTTATGCTACCTCCTCTGGCAGTTCAAATGTCGGTGGTGGAAAGCCAAACAGCAATAGCGATTGGACATTTAGTGAGACTGCCGATTTCATCATCATTACGGCCAACACGGGCACCACCATTCCCCAAAACAGTTTCAAAGCAATCGGCTTTAACATCGCACGCAAAGACGGTATTCCGACAAATACCACGCAGCACATCACCGTCGCTATCTATAACGGTTCTGCAGGTGAGGAAAAAATCAATAACAACCTTGCCCAGACGACCTTGGCCAATAATTAATTCTTACCCCTTTTTATTCATAATCACAATTTCTCAATCAAATGAAAACGTTTACTCAAACAATCTTTGCAAAGGCAGTGGCAGGGCTACTGGTCTGCTTTGCCACACTCACAACGTTCGCTCAAGATGTCAGCGTCAACATTTTGAACCAACCCGCTTATGTGCCGCAACTCGCCACGACAGGCCGTGTTACCGTCGATGTCTGTAACAATGATGGGGGTTCCACCGCTGCTACCGCTGGTAAAGTGAGGGTTACTATCGTTTTTCCATCGGCCATTGTCGGTACTATTGTGGGCGTAACGACCACGGGTTGGACCATTGAATCAAACACGGGCGGAACCATTGTATTGACAAACAGTGCCTCTATTTTGGCAGGAGCATGTAGCCAAATCTCACTTGGATATACTGCCACAACCTTAGGTGGTCCTTCGGCCGTAACGGGAACACTTTCATTCCCGATGGGCGCATTGGTAGGTGACCTTTCGACCAACAACACCAGTACCACCTCCATTTCGGTTTTGGTAGATACAGACGGGGACCTCGTACCAGATGTGGATGATTTGGACGACGACAACGATGGTATTTTGGATACGGTGGAAGACGCAGCCAGTTGTACAAGTGCAGCGGGAATTGTAACCGCCAACGTTGATTGCGACGGTGACGGAATCCCCAACCGCCTCGACCTCGACTCAGACAATGACGGTATCAATGACGTAAACGAAGCCAATGGTACCGACGCCAATTTTGACGGATTTGCCGATGGTACGCCAAATGCCATAACGGGGATTCCAGCCTCTGCTGGCGCAGGGCTCACCCCGCCTAATACCGATGGCACAGGCGGTACAAACCCGTATGACCTTGATAGCGATAACGACGGCCTAACTGACTTTACCGAATCGGGTACAAACCCCGCCTTGGACGCCAACGGTGACGGAGTAGTAGATGGCAATGCAGATCCCGATTTAGACGGTATTTTAACCCCTGTCGATGCTGTACCAGCCACCAGACGCGACGACCTCTTCCCAGATTTGAACCCAACCATCGTCATTGGTTCGCTTGAATTTACGACGGCTGGAAGTCAGAAAGACTTTGTTGTCAATCTCTTTGAAATCAACAATCGCGTCCAAATTACGGGCACTCCAATCTCTTTCCGAGTAGCCAAAATCTCTGGATTCGACATCACGTATTCAACAACCTCTGGCACCTCAAATACAACCGCACCTACTGCTAATAGTAACAGTGATTGGGATTTTGTAGAGAACGCCAACTTTATTACAGTAACCGCTAAAACGGGTATTACGATTGCCGCAAATGGCTCAAAAGTAATCGGCTTTACTGCTACTCGTAAGACAGGCATTCCGATAAATACCACACAAAACATTACAGCAACTATTATCAACGGTTCTGCGGGCGAAATCAAGGTTGACAACAACATTGCCATCACATCAATAACCGCTAATTAATTCTAATTTTTATGAAAGCTCTCCAAACGTTTATCTTCGTCCTGAGCCTATTTTGCATTGTAAAAGGAAATGCACAAGATGTGGGTATCAATATCTTAAACCAACCTGCCAGTGTGTCGCAAGGCTCAACTAACGGCCGAATTATCATCGACATTTGCAATTTCGATGGTGGGACAACAAGTACTCCCCTCAATAGAATTCAGCCGCTTATTACGTTACCTAGCGCACTCGTTGACACGTTTGTCACCGCAATTTCTTTTGATGGCTGGTCAATCGTGAGCAAATCTGGCAGTACAATTCGTTTCCAAAACACAGTATCCATCACCCCAGGAGAGTGCAAACAAATTGTTTTAGGCTACAAAGGAGTAAACGTTGGAGGGCCTCTCACTGTCACAGGTACTATTCAGTTTTCGGGGCCTCAAACCAGTGGTAATAACCCCGCCAATGACAATAGTACCACTTCTATCACCGTTACGAGCGCTCCCATTGACACCGACGGGGATGGGATTCCTGACACCACTGACCTTGACGATGACAACGACGGCATCTTAGATACGGTCGAAAATGCCGCAGTTTGTTCTACCGTACTATTCAATGGAGTCGCCAATACCGATTGTGACGGCGATGGCATCCCCAATTACCTTGATTTAGACTCCGACAACGACGGCATCAATGATGTCAACGAAGCAGCTGGTGTCGATGTCAACGGTGATGGCTTTGCCGATGGTACACCCGATGCCATCACGGGTATCCCAGCCAGCGCGGGCAATGGCACCAC
The DNA here is from genome assembly GCF_014195535.1 of Runella defluvii. GTDB lineage: Bacteria > Bacteroidota > Bacteroidia > Cytophagales > Spirosomataceae > Runella > Runella defluvii. The sequence continues at coordinate 16,686 of NZ_JACIBY010000021.1, forward strand.
GCCACCAAATACCGACGGAACGGGCGGTACAGACCCCTATGATTTGGATTCGGACAACGATGGGCAGACCGATTTGGCAGAAGGCGGGCTCAATGCCTCTATTTTAGATCCCAACGGAGACGGTATTGTCAATTGTACTACCAACTGCGACCCTGACAAAGATGGGATTTTGGCCCCTGTGGATGGTTTACCAGCCGCTTATGGCGATGCCATTACAAACCGCCCACCTGTTGCCAACAATGATACGTATTCGATACTTCAAGGCACCGTTTTGACCAACAATGTCCTCACCAACGACACTGACCCTGATAATAATACGTTGACTGTCGCTACCACGCCAACCGTAGCACCAACCCATGGTACGGTCGTGCTCCAAGCCAACGGGGCATTTACCTATACGCCTACTTCAGCAACGTTTACAGGCCAAGATTCTTTTTGTTACTTGGTTTGCGACAATGGAACCCCTAGTTTGTGTAAAACGGCTTGCGCAACCATCAACATCGGAGCAGGAACTGTCGATTTATCCATTTCAAAGGTCTTAGTAGGAAGCAAAATTCGGAGTCTCAATGACACGATTACGTATCGAATTGTGGTCAAAAACAGCGGTAACATCGCCGCTACCAACATTGTAGTCGAAGACAGTACAACCACTGGTTTACAACTCATCAGCGGTACGCCAACGAGTGGCAGCTTCTCTGGCACAAACTGGACAATTCCAAGCCTTGCTTCGGGCGACAGTACAACCTTAGTAATACAAGCCAAAGTCATTGCGGAAGGGGTAAATTTCAACTTTGCTCTGATTAAAAGTGCCGACCAGCCAGATACAGTGGCCACCAACGACACGGCCAATGATTGTATTACAGTACCAATTGGGCTTTGTTCAGGTCAAAAGGTAGAAGCCTCTGTTCCTTCAACTTACACCAATGTTATCTGGTTTAAAAATGGAACCCAAGTAGCCAGCGGAAATGTCGTTTTGTTCTCGGAAGAAGGCACCTATACTTTCACCGCAAGCAATGTCACTTGTCCAGTCAGCGGCTGCTGCCCACTCATCATCCAGCCTGGCACCAATTGCTGCCCTGTGCAGCTATGTATTCCACTAACCGTGGTCAAACGAAAAAAATAGCACTATTACTTTAACGTTTGAAGAGCACTTTGTGAACAAAACGGGCGTCAGAATTTTCTGATGCCCGTTTTTATTGATGCTAAGAAGGACGAACGTTCAGGGGATAAAGTGCCAAGGGTTGCTCACAACCCGACCTATCCGTGCCAAGGGTTGCTCACAACCCGACCTATCCGCGTTAAGGATTGCTCACAACCCGCACAAACGCAGACTTTAGAACAAATTAGAAGCAATCTTATAAATATTATCCGATTTGCCCATGGTATAAAAATGGAGCACAGGCACGCCAAAATCCATTAATTCGCGGCATTGTTGCGTACACCATTCAATGCCTACTTGTTTGGCTTGGGCATCATTCTCGCATCCTTCAACGGCTTTCACCAAATCTTGAGGCATGTGTAAGTAAAAAATCTTTGGCAAAATACCCAGCTGTTTTTTAGTCGAAAGGGGTTTCAGACCAGGAATGATGGGCACATTTACCCCTACGGCACGGCATTTTTGTACAAAGTCAAAATACTTACTGTTGTCAAAAAACATCTGAGTTACGATATAATCTGCCCCTAAAGCTACTTTTTGTTTCAAATAGTCAAAATCAGTATCAAAATCCACCGCTTCAAAGTGCTTTTCGGGATAAGCCGCCACCCCAATGCAAAAACCAGTAGGTGCCAAAGGTTCTACTTCTTCGTGCAAATATTGGCCTTTGTTCATATTGACCACCTGTTCCACCAACTCGCTGGCATAAGCGTGACCATTTGTTTTGGGCTTAAAAGTTTTATAAGGTTTGGCAGGGTCACCGCGAAGTACCAGTACATTATCAATACCCAAATAGTGTAAATCCATCAAAAAATCCTCGGTTTCGTCTTTTGTAAAACCGCCACACAATACGTGCGGAACGGCGTCCACGCCAAAACGGTGCATGATAGATGCACAAATACCGATTGTCCCCGGGCGTTTACGCGTCACGATTTGCTGAATACGTCCATCGGCCAATGGTTTTTCGATGTATTCTTCGCGGTGATAAGTCACGTCAATAAAGGGTGGTTTAAAATCCATCAAAGGCTCAATATTTCCCAATAACTCATTGATATTGTTACCCTTAACGGGCGGAATCACCTCAATAGAAAACAATGTTTTGCCGTTGGCTTGCTGAATGTAGTCCGTAATTTTAGTCATGTCTGCCTTTGTTAGAGCAACAAAGATAAGCAACCCCTTTATTTTTAACTTTCAAGATTTGCGTTTTCATTTCAAAACCCGTACTTTTGCGGGCAATTTCTGATAAACTCGCTTTTGTGAATGACGGCCGAATTAACCGTCCGCTGACAACAGCCCCAATTCAATTACAACAATGACTAATGAGTTAATCAAGCTAGTAGATTCTGAATTCTCTGGCCGTCGCGATGCTTTCCCTGCTTTCCAAGCAGGAGACACTGTAAACGTTCACCTTAAAATCATCGAAGGTGCAAAAGAGCGTATTCAGGTATTTGCAGGAACAGTTATCCAACGCCGCAACATCGGTGGAAGCGGAGAAACTTTTACTGTACGTAAAATATCAAATGGTGTAGGTGTTGAGCGTATCATCCCTATCTTGTCACCAAGCATCGAAAAAATCGAACTTATCCGTCGCGGTAAAGTACGTCGTGCGCGTTTGTTCTATCTTCGTGGCAAACAAGGTAAAGCGGCTCGCGTTAAAGAGAAGAAGAAATAAGCCTCTCTTCTTACCGAGTCTCCATAAAAAGCTGTCTTTTAAGGCGGCTTTTTTTATTCTTTTTCCTCAAACGTTTCTCTTACTATGATTACTTCGCCACTTTCGATTCGTTTTGTTAAATATCAAGGAACGGGCAACGACTTCATCATGATTGACGACCGTTCCGAAACCTTTCCTGTCAGTCAGCCGCTGATTGAGTTTTTGTGCCACCGTCGCTTTGGCATCGGAGCCGACGGCCTCATTCTGCTTCGCAACGCCGAAGGCTACGATTTCCGAATGGTCTATTTCAATGCCGATGGTCGCGAAGGAAGTATGTGTGGAAACGGCGGGCGCTGCACTGTACGGTTTGCGCAAGATTTAGGTCTTTTTGAAGAAAACACCACGTTTATCGCCGTCGATGGCGAACACAAGGCCGTAGCCTGCGAGGAAGAAATTTTCCTCAATATGAGTAACGTGGCAGGCAGCGAAAAAGATGGTGCTGACTTCTTCCTCAACACAGGTTCTCCACATTTTGTGCGTTTTGTCAAAGACGTAGAAGCCACGGAAGTAGTCGCCGACGGCAAAGCTATTCGTTACGGTGAGGTATATGGCCCGAAAGGTGGTACCAACGTTAACTTTACCGAAGTAATGGGTGAACAATCCATTTATGTGCGCACCTACGAGCGCGGGGTTGAAGACGAAACTTATTCTTGCGGAACTGGCGTAACAGCCTGCGCCTTAATGGCCTACCAACACCTAGGCATGAACGAGCCCATCAGCGTCAAAACCAAAGGCGGCCCACTTCGCGTGTCATTTGTGGCACACGAAAACGGTTCTTTTGACAATATTTACTTGATTGGCCCTGCGGTGCGGGTGTTTGAGGGGGTATTTGAGGTTAACTAATTTTAAACCATACAAGTAATATAAGAGATTATTACCTTGTTTGAAAAGTAGTATGATATTTTTTATCCCGCAGATGTTCTGTGTAACGCAGATTAAAATTCAACGCGGATTGGCGCAGATAAGCTCATTAGCCGAATTAATCACCCAAAATCTGCGGGTATCTGCGGTTTTAGAATCAGCGTAAATCTGCGGGTAAATTATAAAAAAACTTAATAAACAACGTATTATAAGGCTGTAAGTGAAAAATCTTACATGGCCTTATATGTCTTTTATGGTTCAATAACTAATCCTCCACTTCAAGAATCCCACCGTGAAGATGATAGATGTTTTTTGTTTGGAAAATATCGGTTCGGCAATAGTCTTTGGCAGCTACTTTTGAACGAGTACCGTTGGTACATACGACTACAATTGTGTCAAAAGGAAGAAGTTCAGCATGATGCTCACGAATGTCGGCCAAAGGAATATTTATTCCTCCAATATTAAACTCCTCAAATTCCCAAGGCTCTCGCACATCCACTAAAATAGTGCTCGCTTCTTTTGCCAAAGCCTCGGCCGCTTCTAATGAAATGTCGCTGTATATTTTCATGCTGTGTGCAGGGTTGCTCACAACCCTGTTTTTATATTAGATAAACACAATATCCGTAATGTGTGCAGGGTTGCTCACAACCCTGTTTTATTTAGATAAACACAATATCCGTAATAATTTCGTACCCAAACGCCCGATTCAGCGATTCAATTAATTTTTTCTTCGCCAACACCAACTCTTGCGTCAATGGCGCTGACGTAAGTTGTAGAAACAGCACCTTTTCTTTGACGTAAATCGCGCTTGTACGGGACGCAATCTCAGGCCCTACGAGTTTTTCCCAATGAACTTTGACCGATGTTTCGTCAAACTTGGCATTCAAACGATACATCTCAAGCATCTTTCCGATGGCCTCTCCCACCGAAACCGTCCCTGGTTTTCTGGCTGCGTTTTCTTTTTTGAAGCGATAAATCATAATAGGGTAGCATATTAAAACACAAATTTAGGGGGATTGGGAGCTTTGGTGCAGTTTTTTGACTATTTTATTTTGGATTTCGGCACTTCCGCCGTAATATTGCCCCATCAAGTCAGTTGCTTCTCATTCGCACAGCGATTGATTTATAAAGAAGAGGGGAGAGAATAGGCTCTACGAACCTCTGGCAACCTGTTTCAACATACGCGGAATAAGGTGCTAATTCCTACCTGAGCAATCGGGGCATATAAATCGAAACAATCATGTTAAGATTCTTAGAAAAATGCGTGCGCTTCCAGCGTGCCCTACTGTGTTCCAATCTCCGTATGTGTCCTTTTTTAGGATGCACAACGAATGCTATGTTGTTTTTTCAGTTCCCAACCAATAACCATTAATTCTTTACATCCATGTCAGATCTCCGTTTTGAAACCTTACAGCAACATGCTGGCCAAGTTATCGACCCAGTTACTAACGCCCGTGCTGTCCCCATTTATCAGACTACGGCTTATGCCTTCAACAGCTCAGAGCACGGAGCTAATTTGTTTGCACTCAAAGAGTTTGGCAACATCTATACCCGTATTATGAACCCCACCAACGATGTGTTTGAAAAACGCATCGCAGCCCTTGAAGGAGGGGTAGCTGCATTGGCGGTCGCATCGGGACACGCGGCTCAGTTTTTGGCAATTAACAACATTACATCCGTTGGCGATAATTTTGTCACGACCTCTTTCTTATACGGTGGTTCGTACAATCAGTTTAAAAACTCATTCAAAAACATCGGGGTAGAAGCTCGCTTTGCCGATGGCGACAACGTAGCAAGTTTTGAAGCACTCATTGATGACAAAACCAAAGCGATTTACCTCGAAACGATTGGTAATCCAGGGTTTAACGTTCCTGATTTTGACGCTTTTTCACAACTAGCAGCCAAATACGACCTTCCCATCATCGTCGATAATACCTTCGGCGCGGGAGGTGCGATTTGCCAACCCATCAAATGGGGAGCCCACGTGGTGGTAGAATCGGCAACCAAATGGATTGGTGGCCACGGAACAAGCATGGGTGGCGTGATTGTGGACGCAGGAACGTTCAACTGGGGAAATGGCAAATATCCGCAATTTACCTCGCCATCACCAAGTTACCACGGACTCGTTCTCAACGACGTGTTTGGCATTGGCGGACCTTTCGGAAATATCCAATTCATCATCCGTACCCGCGTGGAAGGTCTGCGCGATTGGGGTCCAGCGCAAAGTCCATTCAACTCATTTTTGTTGTTACAAGGCTTAGAAACCCTTTCACTTCGCGTAGAACGTACGTGCGAAAATGCCTTAGCACTTGCAAAATGGCTAGAAGCGCACCCTTCTGTTGCGTACGTCAACTACCCAGGCTTGGAAAGTAGCAAATACCACGAGTTGGCTAAAAAATACCTCACGCGTGGCTTCGGCGGGGTACTTTCATTCAAACTCAAAGCAGGGAAAGAGGCGGCTGATAATTTTGTTAACTCCCTCAAAATGATTAGCCATTTGGCCAACGTGGGCGACTCAAAAACCCTCATCATTCACCCCGCAAGCACGACGCACTCGCAGCTTTCTGCATCCGAACAGGCGACAGCAGGGGTAGAAGCAGGATTGTTGCGCATATCAGTAGGGATTGAGCACATTGAAGACATTAAGGCTGATATTCAACAAGCCTTTGACACAATCGGTCAATAATCAATAATTAAGTAAAGCACTTATTTACCTTGGCAGTACATACGTTTAAATACCCCTACACTTTTCCATTGGAACTCGGCGGCGAACTCGCTGGGTTCCAATTGGCCTATACCACCCACGGCACCCTCAACGCCGACGGCAGCAATGTGCTTTGGGTCTGTCATGCACTCACAGGAAACGCCGATCCGACCGATTGGTGGGATGGACTGGTAGGTAATGGGCTTCATTACGACCCTAAAGATTGGTTTATCGTTTGTGCCAACGTGCTGGGCTCGCATTACGGCTCCACCAACGCACTGAGTATCAACCATCAAACGGGAGCGCCCTATTACCGCACCTTTCCTGATATTTCGATTCGTGACAACATCCACGCGTTTGAGTTACTGCGCGAGGAATTAGGAATATCGCATATTCATACTCTTGTGGGTGGTTCGCTTGGTGGCCAACAAGCTGTGGAATGGGCTATCATTCAACCAGAACTCATCGGCGACTTGGTGCTTATTGCCACCAACGCCGTTCATTCACCTTGGGGTATTGCTTTCAATGAATCGCAGCGGATGGCCATCAAAGCCGACCCTACTTGGAAGGAAGCTCGCCCCGATGCAGGCGCCGAAGGCATGAAAGTGGCCCGCTCAATTGCACTCCTCTCCTACCGCAACTACGACACCTACGATTTTACCCAAGCCCGCGATAGCAACGAACAAACGGAAAACTTCCGCGCGGCGACTTACCAGCAGTACCAAGGAGATAAATTAGCGAATCGTTTCAACGCGTTTTCGTATTGGGCGCTCTCGCGGATGATGGATTTGCACAACGTTGGCCGCAACCGACCCAGTATTATTCATGCGCTTGCGCAAGTGAAAGCCCGTACGTTGGTAGTAGGGATTAGTTCGGACATATTATTCCCGCCGTCGGAACAGAAGTTTTTAACAAAACACATCCCCGAAGCAGAGTATCAAGAAATTGACTCTTTGTACGGCCACGATGGTTTTTTGATTGAATACAAACAGCTCCGCCAGATTCTTACGTCTTGGGAAAAGAAAAGGTCGGTTGTAGCTTCGTAGAGAACCATGTTCAAAAAAATCCTCCTTGGTTTGCTTGGCATTTTGCTGATTCTCGGCCTTTATTACCGAGAGTTGGTCAGTTATGGGTACATGCAAGCCAAAGGTCAGCTTCAGATTTTGTTCAATACGCAGCCCGTGGCGGAGGTGCTGAAAAACCCGTCGTTTCCTGACTCGCTCAAGCAACGCCTCAGGCTCATTGGCGAAATCAAACAATTTGCCGTCGATTCCTTAGGACTAGATTCCTCGGGAAGCTATACCGAGTTCTATGACCAACACGGCAAACCCATTTTGTGGGTACTAACCGCTTCTGAAAAATACCGCCTCATTCCCCGCGAATGGAATTTTCCAGTGATAGGAACGTTTGCTTACAAAGGTTTTTTTGACACTACTCGCGCGGACAAAGAGCGCCAATTGCTTATATCAGAGGGCTTTGACACGCAGCTCAACGAAGTCTCGGCTTGGAGTACATTGGGATTTTTCAAAGACCCTATTTTGTCTTCTATGCTGTACCGAGGCGAAGGAAGTTTGGCCAACCTTATCATTCACGAAATGACGCACGGGACGCTGTTTGTCAAAAATAATCTTGAACTCAACGAAAACCTCGCCAGTTTTGTAGGCGACTACGGGGCAATTCGCTTTTTGACCGCTAAATACGGTGCAAATTCACCCGAATTAGAAAAATACGAGTTCAGAAAACGCTATAACGATGCGATTTCGCAGCACATCGTACGGGGGGCAAAACAGCTTGATAGTTTGTACAAAACCTTCCGCCCTTCGTTGAGTGCTACCCAAAAAGACACCTTAAAAACGAGACAAATCCGCCACATTGTTCAACAATCGGATACACTTTTGGGTGGACTTGTTGGGAAAAAATACCCTTGGCGAGGCACGAAATTGCCCAACAATGCGTTTTTTATCGGATACCTGACGTATCACTCCCAACAAAACCAGTTTCAAGACGAGTTTAATCATAAATTCAAGGGTAATTTTCCAAAGTACCTTGCTTACTTGAAAGCAACCTACCCAACCTCGTTTTAGGGAGTTTTTGTTTTACTTACCATCCACTCAATATGCTCGGACGCTTCGCCTTGGTATTTGCTGTGTTTTTTTTCTCTTCTTTTCATACCAAAGATTCCTATCGCCGTATCCCACAAACCAACTTTGGCGTAGGTGAACACCTCGAATACCGCGTACATTATGGCATTTTCAACGCGGCCAATGCCGTCGTGGACGTAAGCCCGAATGTTTATCAGGTGAATGGTCGGCCGTGTTACAAAATCAATATTGTGGGAACGACCCTTGGCGCTTTCAGTTGGTTTGCTAAAGTGCGCGACGAATGGCAATCCTGGATGGATACCTCGGCCATCGTTTCCCAGAAATTTTACCGTAATATTCAAGAAAACAACTACCGCAAAGTGGAAACAACGGTGTTTAACCACGACACCGACGACGCCGTAGTGACCGACGAAAACGGCACCAAAAAATTTGAAGTACCTAATCACATTCAGGATGCGATTAGTAGTTATTTTTTCCTCCGCACGCTCGATTTTACAAAACTTAGCCCCAACGAAATGGTGGAAGTGCCTACGTTTTTTGAGAACTCAGTCTATAAACTCAAAGTAAAATACCGTGGCAAGGATGTGGTAAAGACCAAATATGGCAAAATAAAAGCCTTTAGGCTCACACCTATCATGCCTAATAATGAGCTTTTTAAAGGTGAAAACTCCATTCGAATTTGGGTTTCGGACGATGCCAACAAAGTCCCCATCAAAGTCGAGGTGGACCTATGGGTGGGGGCTTTGGTGATGGAGGTTAGCTCGTACCGAGGGGCTCGAAATGCCTACAATTGGTACTAGTTTTTAGTGTCGAGGGTAAAATGCAAAGTGTCGAATGAACGGTTGGGTTGTGAGCAACCCTTGGCACGGAAACGTGCGTAACGTGTGTTGGGTTGCTCACAACCCAACTTTGCCTACGCGCTTCTTTTTCGGTAATTAAATACCGCAAGCGCATTGAAACCCACCGCAAAGGCTATCATGACCAAAAATTCGGGAATTAAATCAGAAAAAGCACTTCCTTTGATGTAAACCGCCCGAATGATTTTGATAAAATAAGCAGGTGGATTGATGCGGGTCAGCCATTGCGCCCACTCGGGCATACTTTCGATAGGCGTGTATAGCCCTCCCAACAAAATAAATACCATCATGCAGAAAAAAGCGAAGAGCGTGGCTTGCTGCTGCGTATCGGCAAAGGTACTGATTAACAAGCCAATCCCTAACACACCAAACATATACACCGCCGAAAAAGCGTAAATTGTAAAGAAAGAACCAACGGGTAAAAAGCGGAATATGACAAAGGTTACAATCATTCCTAACGTAATCGAAACCATCCCCAATACCCAAAAAGGAATCAGTTTTCCTAGAATAAATTCGTGTTTTTTGAGCGGCGTCACGTTGATTTGTTCAATGGTGCCCACTTCTTTTTCGGCCACGATGTTCAGCGCCGTTAAGAATGCCCCCACCATCGTCACCAAAATGGCCAAAATACCTGGCACCATAAACAAATGGTAATCAAAATGAGGATTGTACCAGTTGGCCGACGTAATTTCAATTTGGGGCATTTCGTTAAACTTAGGCAGCAACATCCACTCTTCCCGAATTTCGCGGTTAAAATCACCAATCATCTGGGCCGCGTAAGCCGTTCCCAATCCCGCCCGTACCCCGTTGACCGCATCGGCTGCTAGGTGCAACTGCGCCTTGTTGAACTTAATCAAATCGCGCTCAAAATGCGCAGGAATCGTCAATATCAAATCGGTTTTCCCATCCCCTACGGTCTTGGTCGCTTGGGCATAAGATTGCGTGTATTCGACCAGTTGAAAGTAACCCGACGCCGTCATTTTATTCACCAACTTCGACGAATAGGTAGAATGGTCTTGGTCCACGACGCTGATAGAAATGTGTTTGATTTCGTAATCGGCCGCCAGTGGAATGACAATCAGCTGCATGATGGGCATAATCAGAATCATTCGTAAAATGGTAGGATTCCGAAATATTTGCCGAAATTCTTTTTGCAACAAAAAAACTAGATTTCGCATTTCTTCTCTTTTTTTAAGCCAATCGAATTTTGAACTTACGTATCGCCACGGTCAAGTAAACAACCGTCATAACCGCCAAAATCAGGGTCTGTTTGGCTACGTACGAAAACCCTAATCCTTTCACCATAATGGCCCGAACGATGCTGTAATACCACTTCGTCGGAACGATATTGCTTACAATTTGCAACGGCAACGGCATGTTCTCAATCGGAAACATAAACCCGCTAAAAACCAACGCGGGCATCAAAAAACCTACCAGCGACAAAAACATGGCTGTTTGCTGAGAATCCACCACCGCCGACACCAATAAACCTAAGGATAAGGTGGTTAGAATAAACAACAAACTCTCAGCCAACAGCAAAGGAAGGCTTCCTCGAATGGGCATATCCAACAGAAATACCGCCAATAGCAAAATGATAACTACATCAATAAAGCACAGAAACAAGTAAGGTACGGCTTTGCTAAGAACCACCAACAAAGGACGCATGGGCGAAACAAGCAAGATTTCCATGGTTCCTGTTTCTTTCTCTTTGACAATCGACACCGAGGTCATCATGGCACCCAACAGCATCAAAATCAGGGTCATTACGCCTGGCACAAAGTTGTACGAGCTTTTAAGCTGCGGGTTATACAACATCCGCGTTTCGGTTTCGATGGTGTACGGTAGCTTTTTCTGTTCAGTAAGTTCGTTTTGGTAATCGCGAAAAATGCTAGAGGCATAATTGATGACAATGTTAGACGTGTTGGGGTCGGACGCATCACCAATAAAGCGAACTTGTGCTTGGTTGGTATGTGACAAATCTTCTTGAAAGTTTTGAGGAAAAATAATCACCAACCGCGCCTCACCCCGCCGAAAAACCCGCTCAATTTGCGCCTCAGAAGTCAAGCGTTCTTTGACACTGAAATACTGACTTTGGTCAATACGGTCGATGAGTAAACGTGAGGCATCATCGTTGGAATAATCCAAAATGGCCACGTTTGAATTTTTAACTTCGCTTGAAAGCGCAAAGCCAAACAAAATCATCATCACGACGGGCAACCCCAGCAAAATCACCAAGCTACGGGTATCGCGGAGTACGTGCCAAAATTCTTTTCGGATAAATGCTACAAATGTTTTCATGTTGTTATTCTCCTCTTTTTGCTCCGCGCGCTAGTTGTAAAAATACCTCATCCATGCTCTCTACCTGAAACTGCTTTTTAAGCCCCGAAGGCGTGTCTAAGGCCGCAATCGTCCCGTCAACCATGATCGAAACACGGTCGCAATATTCCGCTTCGTCCATGTAATGGGTTGTCACAAAAACGGTGATTCCCTCGTGCGCTGCTTCGTAAATCATGTCCCAAAATTGGCGACGCGTAATGGGATCAACGCCGCCCGTAGGTTCATCCAAAAACACCACCTTGGGGCGGTGCAAAATGGCCACCGAGAAGGATATTTTTTGTTTCCACCCCAGCGGCAACGAACCCACTAGCTTATCCGCCTCTTGGTTTAGTCCAAGTCGTTCAATCAGCACGGCTGTTTTTTCGCGAAGCTCTTTACGGGTCAATCCGTAAATCCCTCCAAAAAACTGGATATTTTCCCGCACCGTCAGGTTTTCGTACAACGAAAACTTTTGACTCATGTACCCAATGTGCTTTTTAATTTCTTCATTTTGGCGGTACACGTCATAGCCTGCTACCGATGCCTTGCCCGAGGTGGGCTCCAGCAACCCGCACAGTATCCGCATGGCGGTGGTTTTTCCAGCGCCATTGGCGCCCAAAAAACCAAAAATCTCCCCTTCTTTTACGTCAAACGTGATGGCATTTACGGCCACGAAGTCACCAAATTTTCGGGTAAGTCCTTCGGTATGAATGACTGATTTTGTCATAGGTTTTACTGATTTTCGAGCATCAATTTGATAAATGTATCCTCAATCGTCGGCGCTATTTTCCGTACTTTAATGCCCGTATGTCCTTTTTCTTTCAAAAACGCCGAAAGGTATTCGTCCTGAAAATGAGGAGGTAGTGTCACGTGTTGCTCTTCTCCAAACGCAAATGCGCTGACGATTTCGGTATTTTTGCGCAGGTCATTCATTAAATTGTACCGATTGTCGGCATCCACCGCATATAGGTTTTGGGCGTGCCGTGCAATGATTTGTTCGAGGGTATCGAGTTCCAAAATTTTACCCTTTTGAATCAGCGCAATGCGGTCGCACCGACTGGCTTCGTCCATGTACGGCGTCGAAACCACAATGGTAATTCCGCGTGCTTTCAGTCGGTCGAGCATGTCCCAAAACTCCTTTCTCGACACAGGGTCAACGCCCGTGGTGGGTTCGTCCAAGAAGAGCACTTTAGGTTCGTGAATGAGCGCACAGCACAAGGCTAACTTTTGCTTCATCCCGCCCGAAAGTTTTCCCGCTAGGCGATGCTTAAAGGGTTCAATTTGAACGTAAATCTCCTCTATCAAGTGGTAATTTTTCGCGACAGTGGTATTGAAAACAGTCGCAAAAAAATTGAGATTTTCTTCAATGCTCAGGTCTTGGTACAGCGAAAATTTCCCTGGCATGTACCCCACGATTTGGCGTATTTTCCACAAATCCTTGACAACATCCAACCCCGCCACCTCTGCCCGACCTGCATCGGGTACCAATAAGGTCGTCAGGATACGAAAAAGCGACGTTTTTCCTGCACCATCGGGGCCAATTAGCCCAAATAATTCCCCCGATTTTACCTCAAAACTAACATCGTCGAGTGCGAGTACTTGCCCTTTTTCGTACGTTTTTTTGATATTTTCTACTCGAACGGTTGACATGGAAATTGGAATTAGAGTTTCACTTCGCCGTACATTCCTATTTTGAGGAAACCGTCGTTTTTTACCTTGATTTTGGTGGCGTACACCAAATTCGCCCGTTCGTCTTTGGTCTGAATGGTTTTAGGGGTAAACTCCGCTTTGTTCGAAATCCAAGTTACCACGCCACTCACTTCTTTGTAGCTGTCTTTGCCATTATCGACAAACACTTTTACGGGTTGGTTCAACTTTATTTTACCGAGTTGGTCGCCCGTAATGTAGGCCCGCAACGTCAGCGAAGTCAAGTCCGCAATTTTGTACAACGCCTTACCCGTGGCAGTCATTTCGTTGGTAGTGGCGTACTTGACCAACACCGTTCCGTCAATCGGATTGGTGATGGTACACCGCTGAAGTTGGTCGTCAAACTGCGCGATACGTTCTTCCAACGGCTTTCGCTCGCTCAATACCCCACGGTTTTGAATCGACACTTGTTGCTGCTGCGACTTGATTTGTTGCTGAACTACCGCCACTTGCCCTTCGGCGGTTTCAATTTGTTTTTTCAACACCGAAATTTGTCCATCGACATCGTCCAATTGTTTGCTTGGTACGGCTTCGGCTTTTACCAAGTTATCCAAACGTTTGTGTTCGCGCTCCAACAGCCTAAGTTGCTCGCGTTGAGCAGCTATTTGACGTTGCTGTGTCATCAATTGTTCCTTCAAAATCTGAATTTGCGGCGAAGCATCGTTGGTTTTTTGGCTCAACGCCTCCATGCTCGCTTGCACTTGTGCTTTTTGCAAATTGAGGTTTTTGCAATCAACACTCCCAACCGCCTGCCCTGCCTTGAGGGTGTTGCCTTCTTCTATTTCCAAACTCAGAATTTTCCCCATTGACTCCGACGAAATCACGACTTCATCGGCTTCAAAAACACCGCTCGCATCAAACGCTTGGTCGCTGTTATTACAAGCACTCAAAGTCAAAAGTGACAGAAAAAGCAAAGCCCCTACGCCACGTTGCTGGGCTTTCTTTAGGGATATTTTTTGTGAAATTGTATTCATAATAGCTGATTGTCTTATTCTTGGTTGTTCATTGTTAAATTGGCCATTAATTCCCTGCCGATAATCGTAAATTGTTTTGTGCTTGCAGCAATTGAACTTCGTGCAAAATCAAGTTTTGACGTGCACTGTCTTCGTTGTCTAGCTCTGTCAGGTAATCACTGGCCGTAATAATGCCATTTTCAAGCTGAGATTCCGCCGCTTTACGAATTGTCGAACGAATGTCAATCAATTTACGGTCGCTTTCGACCAAGGCTTGCAAACGACTTACTTCTTGGCGCTGAGAAGCCATTCTGACTTGGGTGGCCAACAAAAAATTCTCTTTTTGTTTCTCAACGCGTTGCTGATTCACCCGCAATTGTTGCACTTCAATCGCTTGGCTATTGGTATATAAATGCGACAAAGGAATTTGAAGTTGCACCCCTCCAATGAAGTACGTTTTAAATTCGGTCGAAAGGAAATTCAGCCCAGGCCGTCCGTAACCACCCGTCGCAAAGGCCGATAATTTGGGCAGATTTTTCGCTTTAACCAGCCTCTCACTTACCGACAGCGTTTGTTTTTGGGCATCAAACCACTTCAATTCTGGCCGATTAATATCCGATGAATTAGCAGCAACCGTTGGCAGTTGAAGCGAGGTATTGGCATCCACGTTTGCCCCCGTTAGCAACGAAAGTGCCTCCAAGGATGCCGTTCGCCGTGTTTGCGTTTCAAGCACCAGCTGTTCTACTTCCAAAATACGTGCTTCCAGAGCAAGAATGTTGGAACGAATTGCAATTCCATTCTGAACCGAAGCTTTGGTTTTGGCCAGTTTGGCACGGAGTTCTTTGTCCAAAATATCAAAGTTTTTCAGTTGACGTTCGGCAAACAATGCCCCGAAAAACAAGCCGCTCACTTGCTCCCGAAGTTGATACAAATCCACCGTTACCTTTTGTTGGTCAGCCAGTTGATTCGCTACGGCAACAGCCTTTTGTTTCTGGATTGTTCCCCCATCCCAAATCGACTGTGTCACGTCCAACGTCAATTTGTACTGGTCTTTGGGAGGCGGCGTGATTTCAAAATTGGGCAATTTGATAGGTACGCTCGTCACATCCGACTGCCAAGTAGCTTGACCATTGAGGCGAGACTGAGGCATAAAATTGCGGTTTAGCAACTTCAATTGCAGTTCGGTCGCCTCCTGAATCAAGCGCGTTTGTCCCGCTTGCGGGCTGTGGTTTTCAGTCTGTCGGTAGCATTCGTCGAGGGTCAACGTACTTTGCGTATGCCCCACCGAAACCAATCCCAACCACATCCCGATAAATAGCACTTTTTGTTTCATAACCTTACAGTTTAACTATTTGGTTAAATTATGGATAAAAAAATAGGAGTTTAAATTTTTTTAGACCTTCCAAGTTTTGGAAACTTGGAAGGTCTTCGTCTTCGATAGTCGGGTTGTGAGCAACCCTCTCCACGTTTTGGTCTTTGTCTTCGATAGTTGGGTTGTGAGCAACCCTCTGCACGTTTTGGTCTTTGTTTTCGATAGTCGGGTTGTGAACAACCCTCTGCACGTTTTGGTCTTTGTCTTCGATAGTTGGGTTGTGAGCAACCCTCTGCACGTTTTGAAAACTTGGAAGGTCTTTGTCATCGATAGTCGGGTTGTGAGCAACCCTCTGCACATTTTAGCAACCCTCTGCATATTTACGGAGTTAAAATTAGCTTTACGTACAACTTCAACTCTTCAATCCGCTGTTTCATAAGTACATCAAATGCCTCTTTATCTGCCCCAAACGCATTCAATAAAATTGGACGTGCCAAAAATGGAAAAGCACACATTCCCATGATCGACATCACAAATTGCATAGGGTTAATGCTACGAACATTGCCTTTTTGGAGTTCAACAAAGTAGTTTAATGCTATTTTCTGCATCAACCCGACTGGTAGTTTTTTGATAAAATCTGACTTTTCTGGGTTATTGACCGTATTCAAAACAAACAAAGGCAAGTAGGGATTCTCCCTCAAAAGGTTGATATATCCTTCAATG
The DNA here is from genome assembly GCF_014195535.1 of Runella defluvii. GTDB lineage: Bacteria > Bacteroidota > Bacteroidia > Cytophagales > Spirosomataceae > Runella > Runella defluvii. The sequence goes on from NZ_JACIBY010000021.1 coordinate 33,085, forward strand.
ATGAGCCCAATTTTGTCTGCAAAGTCAATGTCTAAATCAAAAACACCATCTGCTTTCGGAAAAAATATGCCAATTTTTTTGTCAAAAACGTGTTCAAATAACTTATCCTTTGATCGAAAATAGTAATGCAACAATGCCTTGTTAATTCCTGCTTCGTTGGCTATATCCTGCATCCTTGAGCCGTCGTAACCATCTCGCAAAAAAATGGTCTCCGCCGCTTTCAAAATTTTTTCTTCTGTTGTTAAATCCAGTTCTGACATAGTCATCTATTTGGTTTAACCAAATGGTTAAACTTTTTACAAAAGTGTAAGTTCCCGTTTAATTCTCCAACTTTTTTTTCATTTTTTTTCCAAGGCACTCCGTTTTACTTGCATTTGGTGCGTAAGCATCTGGCCCAAAATAATTAATAACAGCCCAATACTTCCCATTAAATAGTGCAAGAAAAAAATCTGTTGAACCATCAGTACTTGAACCAAAATCCAACCCAATAAAATAGCTCCTTGAACCATAATCAGCTGACAATAAAGCCTATACTTGTAAAATACTGCAATTACAACAGCCACACTAAAGAGCCCATTAGCAATAAAAAGAACGATTCCTGGCACCAAAAAATCAGAGAATGGTGCGTGTTCAAGATAGCTTAACGGCAATTGCATCTTCCCCCCCGAAGGGTCAACAATCATCATAAAACCACCCACAAGCGCATTGACACCATTAAACATTAAAAGTACAATGGCCGCAATTCGAAGTAACTTTTCCATGTCTTTGTATTTTTCAAACCAAGACAATTACCCAACAAAAAAGCACGGTTTGTATGACCGTGCCTTGCTTTTTGACTGACAATTATCAATTATTGCTCCATCTTTCTAAGTGATTCCGCGATTTTTTGGTAATCGGGTTTTCTTCTGAAAAACACAAAACCGTTTTCTTCCTTCAAGAACTCTACGTTTGGGTTTGAACGATAGGCGTCAGCACGATCGATACGCGCAATCAGGAACGTTGGTTTGTCCACTGGGCCATTCAACAGCCACTCTTCATCACTCGCTTCGGGGCGCACTCCCATCGGCTTTTTGAAGTAAAAAAATTGCGCATAACTTCGGTTTCCAATCGGCCAAACGTAAACATCTTGGCCTTTTTTGGCTTCATAAAAGTCAATGACCGTGCGTTGGGTATAGCCTTCAATCTTGGGAACGACATTCGCCGTATAAAAAAACATCAATAGCGATGTGCTAAAAAACAAAATACGAATGGCCATTTGCTTTTGTTTTTTCCAACGTACCAAAGCCACACAAATCGCTCCAAAATAAAGCACACCCCAAAGCCACTCATTCCCAGCCCATTCGACGGGTGCTTGCAAATTGGCAACTGCAAATTTGTCATCAATGTAAGGGATAAAAGCGGTTGGGTTCATGCCAATCAACGGCACCAAGGTCAGCACCAATGACAAGATAAACCCAATAAATAATACCATAACCGTCATCCATCTTGGCCACACAATTTCACCTTTGAGCCACTGATGCAGCCACAACGCCGCAAGGTACGAAAGCGGAAAATAGGCCATCGAACTGTAATGAACAATTTTGGTTTTGACAATAGAAAACACAATCATCACCACCCAAAACAAGCACAACATCGGCAACGAAAATGGGGGCAGGGGCAGCGTCATTTTGTCAGCCACCTGCGGCTTCCACCTCGCAATCAGCGGTTTAAAAGCTACTGCTACGTATTTTAGACCAATCACCGAAATGGGGAAACAACCAATCAGGACAACCACAAAGTGATAATAAAACGGCTGCCCGTGGTCGGCTTCCGAAGTAGCACCGAGGCGATAGAGGTACTGCAAAAATGCAACAAAAGTCGCCCAGCCGCTTTCCATGATGATGGCCAACATCCACCCAATGGTAAAAACACCCGCCGTGATGGCATAAATCAGCAGGTTTTTAATGGAATAATCACCAATTGCTGCTTGGTTATTTTTCTTTTGAACTTGTTGAATTACCCACAACGCCGCCAAAACGAGTGTGGGTACACCTACCCCCACAGGCCCTTTGGTCCAAACGGCGAGTCCCGCAAAAATGCCCGCCAACAAGAAACTTTTTGCGATGTTTTTAGCGTCTGGAAACGAAAAATTAACCACGCTCAAAAACATAAAGTAATTGAACCAAGGGTCGATAATCCCCGATTTAAAATACAAATGCGGCGTAACCGAACCCAAATAAACCAACGCCCACAAAAACCCAAAGCGGGCATCGACCAAGCGTTTTCCTAAAAAATAGAAGGTCAATAAAGTAAAAACGCCCACAACAACATTGGGAAAACGGGCGGCAAACTCGTTGATGCCAAACACCTTCATCGACAAAGCCTGCAACCAAAAAAACAGCGGTGGCTTTTCCCAAAATGGCTGAAAATCAACTTGAACCCGTAGGTAATTCCCCGAAACGAGCATCTCGCGGGCAGATTCGGCAAAGTTGATTTCGTCCCAATCAAACAAATGAGTTTGACCCAAATAGGGCACAAAAAAAGCAACCGCAAGGAATGCGATGACCCACGGATTTTCGAGTTTTATATTTTTCATTCGTAGTCTCTTTTAAAATCGAAGTTTAAACGCTAAGCTATTTCGTTGAATTTCAAGGCCAGTCCCCAAGCGGTGAGTGTCCCCAATAGTGAACCTACGTAAACATCTACCATAAAATGTTGGAGTAAATACATTCTTGAGAAGCCTATGACACAGGCCATTACCAAACAACCGACCTTCAACCAAGGTTTGGATGTCCACAAAGCTAACAGCGCAAACAAGGCAAAGGCTGAAGTAGTATGCCCCGACGGAAAACTATTCCAATGGCTCAGTTCTACGCCTGGCACCGTGTGTAACGACTGCATCATCCCCGCAAAATACTCTACTGGGCGAGGTTCTTTTGGAAAACCAAAATTTTTGATAAGCTGTGCCAATATCCCAGAAATAGCGTAGGCACCAATCACCAACAATCCTTTCTTGCGGGCGCGAAACAATAACCCTACTCCTACCCCAACGCAAAAAATGCCATCACCAAGGTGCGTAATGTATTTAAAGAATGTATCGGCAAAGGTACTGTTGTAGCGATTGATTTCCAGCGAAATAATTCCTTGTCGGTAAAGAATCTGATAAATACCCAATCCTATCAATACTATGCCGTAAGTCAGAGCAAAAGGCCAGTTTGTGCGAAGCAGTCGAATAAAGTTCATGGCGCAAAGATAGAGGTACAGAAAATATTTTCCCCATCTTTGCGTTGTCTAAGGGTTCAGAAACTTGCCGTTTTTATGAAAAAAATATTCTTTACAAGCCTGCTGTGTTCTGTTTTGGTTCACCTTCAGGCTTCGGCGCAGAAAATGCTCCAAGAGGTGATTATTGACTACGTCAACTTGGTTCCTCCCAACGTTGTCAATAAAGTATTGGCCAAAAATACCCCCGTAAAAGTATCCCTTTTGAAAGGTACTACCACTTCTTTTTATCGTATCAGCGTTTTTCAACCCGAAAAAGTCAATACGTCCTCTCGTTTGTACGAAACCCTTCGATTGGTTAATCCTGATACCTTGACCAAATCGGACTATTCATTTGACAAACATTCGTTGGCTTCTAATGCTAATTTTAAAGTAGCGGTTGGCGTTTTTACCGATGCCAAGTCGGCTCAACAATTTATCGATGGCAAAGAAACCTCTCCTTGTTTTAAGATTGACAGTACCCAGAGCAGCGTTGGAAAGTTGGAAGGATGCCGTGGCGACGAAGTTTACATCGCCGTCAAACCCCTTGGCAAGCGCAAACTTGGTTCTATCAAAGTAGAAGTTGTTTCATTGGCCGATGTCATCGAAGACCCTGTCAATGACCGTTTTCCGTTTTCCCTCCAAAATGAGCTCAACGGCGAAGTAGCCTACGAAGTGAGCGGTGACCGCCTCAACTGGCAAGCGTTCTTTTTGCCTTCCAAAAAACGAGCGGAGTTTAAACTAGCTGATACACAAGTGTATATGCGCGTCAGTACCCTAGATAAAGTCACGGAAGAATACAAAATTGATTCAGGGAAGAAATACCGACTTTTTTGGAACAAAGATAAAAATCGGGTGGATGTGAGTGAGATACCCGTTTCCAAATAGCTATAAAAAAACCTCCCGAAAGTTTTAGAGCTTTCGGGAGGCTGGATAGAAATTCGGCTATTAGTTAAACTCTCTGTGGTGCGTTTCTTCGTACAAACGGTCTTCTGGAAGATTTTTGAAGTAGTCGTACGTAATTTTTAATCCTTCTGCACGCGACACTTTTGGCTCCCATCCTAACACTTCTTTCGCCAATGTAATGTCTGGCTGACGCTGCTTTGGATCGTCTTGTGGAAGTGGTTTGTAGATTACTTTTTGGGTAGTTCCTGTCAATTTGATGATTTCTTCGGCAAATTCCCCAATCGTAATTTCAGCTGGGTTTCCTACGTTTACTGGCATGGCGTGATCGCTCAACAACAAACGGTAAATCCCTTCAACAAGGTCATCAACGTAGCAGAAAGAACGCGTTTGCGACCCATCCCCAAACACCGTAAGGTCTTCACCGCGAAGTGCTTGCCCGATGAAGGCAGGCAATACCCGTCCGTCGTTCAATCGCATCCGTGGGCCGTAGGTATTGAAGATACGAACGATGCGCGTTTCTACGTTGTGGTGACGGTGATACGCCATCGTGATTGCTTCCTGAAAACGTTTTGCTTCGTCGTAGCAGCCACGGTAACCCACAGGATTTACGTGTCCCCAATAGTCTTCGTTTTGTGGGTGAACCAATGGATCACCATACACTTCCGAAGTAGAAGCTACCAAGATGCGCGCACCTTTGGCGCGGGCTAAGCCAAGGCAGTTGTGCGTACCCAACGAACCTACCTTGAGGGTTTGGATTGGGATTTTCAAATAATCAATGGGGCTTGCTGGCGAGGCAAAATTGAGGATGTAGTGCAATTCTCCATCAATAACGATGTGCTTTGATATATCGTGGTGAATAAATTCAAAGTTGGGATTAGAACGCAAGTGCTCAATATTGCGAAGGTCGCCCGTCACAAGATTGTCCATCGCAATAACATAATAGCCTTCTTTGATAAATCTATCGCACAAATGCGAACCCAAGAAGCCCGCCGCACCAGTGATTAAAACTCTTTTCATTTGGGGAAAATATAAGAATGTTTGATTCGGTTAATCCGTGAATTATTTTCGAGTTGCAAAAGTACAAAAACCCATTCGCTTTCTAAAACTTAGCTTCTTAAGTGCGACGCTCGAACAGAAGGTATAAAAAACGAGTGCCTTGGTTGACTCAATCACGGCACTCGTTTTTGTATGTATATCCAAAAAAATTAGGCTTTCACTACCTCACGACCAATGCTGTAATAGGTAAATCCTAGTTCTTTCATTTGGTCTAATTCGTAAACGTTACGTCCGTCGAAAATCAATTTGTTTTTCATTAACAACGCCATTTTTTCAAATTCTGGCGTGCGGAATTGCGGCCATTCAGTAAAAATCATCAACGCATCGGCATCGTCCAAGGCAGCGTATGGCGTGTGTGCGTAGTTAATTTTATTGCCCAATACGTAGTTTTTCACGTTTTCCATTCCTTCTGGGTCGTAAGCGATAACTTTTGCCCCTTCTTCCAACAAAATATTGATGTTTTCCAACGCTGGCGCCTCACGAATATCGTCGGTATATGGCTTGAACGAAAGTCCCCAAACGGCAATCGTTTTCCCTTTCAAATCTCCGTCGAAGTGTTTTTTAACGACGGGGATAAGTTTTGTTTTTTGTTCTTGGTTTACTTCCATGACCGATTTCAACACTTTGAAATCATACTTATATTCTTCCGACGTTTTGGCAAGTGCCTGAACATCTTTAGGGAAGCAGCTTCCGCCGTAACCAATTCCTGCAAACAAGAAACGCTTTCCAATGCGGCTGTCGGTTCCGATTCCTTTACGCACATTGTCAACGTCGGCTCCTGCCAATTCGCACAAGTTGGCGATTTCGTTCATAAACGTAATCTTCATTGCCAAAAACGAGTTGGCTGCGTATTTGCTCATTTCGGCCGAGCGCTCGTCCATAAAAATCACGGGATTACCTTGGCGCACCAACGGAGCGTACAACTTCTCCATTACTTTCTTAGCCCGCTCCGACTTTGTCCCAATCACTACGCGGTCGGGCTTCATAAAGTCTTCTACGGCCACCCCTTCGCGCAAAAACTCAGGATTTGACACTACATCGTATTCCACTTTTGCGTTTTTGGCCACGGCAGCGCTTACTTTTTCGGCGGTGCCCACGGGAACAGTACTTTTATCGACGATGACCGCGTATTCGGTCATGATTTGACCCAAATCATCGGCCACTTTCAAAATATATTTCAAATCTGCCGAACCATCTTCACCTGGAGGCGTTGGCAAGGCCAAGAAAATCACCGACGCCCCTTTGATACCTTCGACCAAATCGGTGGTAAATTTCAAACGACCTTCGGCTACGTTTCGATGAAAAAGGACATCCAAGCCTGGTTCGTAAATGGGGATAATGCCGTTGTTCAGCTTTTCAACTTTTTTTACATCAATGTCGATACAACATACTTGTACACCAGTCTCTGCAAAACAAGTTCCTGTTACGAGTCCTACATAGCCAGTTCCTACTACAGCGATTTTCATAGATAAATGCTTTGGTTGTTAGTTTTCATGTGCGGCTCTTCAAAATTGTATTTTTTCGAGTCCAACAAAACAGCTCCAAAATTAGAATAAATTCTTCAATCCACTCCATTGTTCCACAGATTTGTAGAGTAACAATTGATTTTGCGGCTCTTTTAAGGATTTTTCAAAAAAATTATTACTCTAAAAATTGTTATAACAACAAATAAAAATTTGCAACACTCGCGTTTTGAAGTATTCATTTACGCTTCCGAAAACGTTTGCGTAATCTTTTATTTTTCTTCCCTCAACCGTTCACTCATTATTGCTTGGCATAATCATTGAATAATCTTAGATTGAGATTCTTTCATTCAACACTATTCCTTTAATCGCTTTTGAATATGAAGTCCGAAGTTGTAGAAAACCAAGAATTAATTGCCCAATCGGTTCGGGATTTTGCAGAACGCAACATGCGACCTTACGTGAGGGAGTGGGACGAAACCCAGCATTTTCCCGTTGACCTTTTTCATTCACTTGGCGAACTAGGGCTCATGGGCATCCTGGTACCTGAGGTTTATGGTGGTGCGGGATTGGGCTATCAAGAATATGTTACTGCGATTGTCGAATTAAGCAAAGTCGATCCTGCCATTGGGCTCTCGATGGCCGCCCATAACTCGCTCTGTACCAACCATATTTTGATGTTTGGCAATGAATCTCAAAAACAAACATACCTTCCCAAACTCGCTAGTGGCCAATGGATTGGTGCCTGGGGATTGACCGAACCCAACACTGGTTCGGACGCAGGAAATATGAGAACGGTGGCCGTTAAAGACGGTGACTATTGGGTCTTAAATGGTTCTAAAAACTTTATTACCCACGGAAAAAGTGGCAACGTAGCCGTCGTCATTGCGCGAACAGGCGCTGCGGGCGACAAACGAGGAGCCACGGCCTTCATCATCGAACGTGGCACGAAAGGTTTTTCGGCGGGGCGGAAAGAAGACAAGCTGGGAATGCGGGCTTCGGAAACAACAGAATTGATTTTTGAAGACTGCCGCGTCCATGAAAGCAATGTGTTGGGCGAAGTTGGGGAAGGTTTTGTCCAAGCCCTCAAAATTTTGGACGGTGGACGAATTTCCATTGCGGCGTTGAGCCTTGGCACGGCTATTGGTGCGTTTGAAGCCGCCTTGGCTTACTCCAAAGAACGTCAGCAATTTGGCAAGCCGATTTCGCAGTTTCAGGGAATTTCGTTCAAACTTGCCGACATGCACACCGAAATTGAAGCCGCCAAACTACTCGTGTATGATGCCGCTGCCCGCAAAGACCGCCACGAAAAAGTAACGCTCCAAAGTGCTACGGCCAAATACTACGCCTCAGAAGTATCGTGCAGGGTGTCTAACGAAGCGGTTCAGATTTTTGGTGGCTATGGCTTTACCAAAGATTATCCTGTGGAGAAATTTTACCGTGACTGCAAACTATGTACCATTGGGGAAGGTACAAGTGAAATTCAGAAGCTGGTGATTTCGAGAGAGATATTAAGTTAGGTTCAAAAAAAACCTCCCGAAAGTTCAAAACCTCCCGAAAGTTTTGAACTTTCGGGAGGTTAACTGATTTAAGCCTTAATCAGGCGTTCCGTCGTCGGCGATGTTTGGTTGTTGCGTATCCAACAGTGCATCGTCGTCTTCGTTGACTTTTGCACGGATTTTCGCTTCAAGTTCATCGGCCAATTCAGGATTATCTTTCAATAATTGCTTCACTGCGTCACGACCTTGTGAGAGGCGGTTGCCATCGTAACTAAACCAAGAACCTGATTTCTTCACGATTTCGAGTTCTACCGCTAAGTCGATGATTTCACCTACTTTAGAAACCCCTTCGCCGTACATAATGTCGAATTCAACCACTTTGAATGGAGGTGCCAATTTGTTTTTCACCACCTTCACTTTCGTACGGTTTCCAGTGATATTGTCGGCGCTTTCTTTGATTTGGCCAATCCGACGAATATCCAAACGAATCGACGAATAGTACTTGAGAGCGTTTCCACCCGTGGTTGTTTCTGGGCTACCAAACATCACGCCGATTTTATCACGCAACTGGTTGATAAAGATACAGCAGCAATTGGTACGGTTAATAACCCCCGTCAATTTACGCAAGGCTTGCGACATCAAACGCGCCTGAAGACCCATTTTGCTATCGCCCATTTCTCCTTCGATTTCCGCCTTAGGAACAAGGGCTGCAACGGAGTCAATCACGATGATGTCAATCGCTCCTGATGAAATCAAATGTTCGGCGATTTCGAGCGCTTGCTCACCGTTGTCAGGCTGCGAGATAAGTAAGTTTTGGGTATCAATTCCCAACTTTTGCGCATACACACGGTCAAAGGCGTGTTCTGCATCAATAAAGGCCGCCAAACCGCCCAATTTTTGAGCTTCGGCAATGGTCTGCATGGCAAGTGTAGTTTTACCTGACGATTCTGGCCCGTAGATTTCTACAACCCGTCCACGGGGCAAACCACCGATTCCTAGGGCAAGGTCAAGTCCAACGGAACCCGTTGAAATTACCTCGACATCCATTACTTTTTTGTCACTGAGACGCATCACTGTGCCTTTTCCGTAGGCTTTGTCAAGCTTCTCCAGCGTTGTTTGCAGGGCTTTAAATTTTTGTTCTTTGTTGTCTGCCATGGTTGATGTTAAAATATGAAATAGTAGGTTTGTTTACCTGTAAAAGTACTCATTTTATTTAGGTTTTCCAAAGGAAACAGCGACTAAAACGGGTCATTTTTAAGGTTATTTACGGGGCTTTTGCGCAACGTTTTTTACGATGGGGAAAGTTCATTTTGGGGGTTAAATTCTTAGCGAATTCCCTAATTGCTATCTTTGAATCTTGAACCTTTCCATTTCTTATGAAACATACGCTAACAGCCTTTTTTGTACTCTCATTCGGTGCGTTTCTCTTTACTTCTTGTGGCAACCCGATTGCGCCCAAAGCCCGATTCTCCACCGCTTATCAGACTGAAAACCGACAAAAAGTAACCCTTGAAATGCCCGAGACGTATGAACTTAGTTGCATTATCATGGCACTCACGGGTTATCGAAATGTTTTGGAAGGAAAAGACCCTTATATTCAAGACGTTAAAAAACATTTTAGCCCTTACAAAGACCATCCGATGGTGCGGCACGCGGCAAAAAAGTTTCGCAAACTAGGATTGTTTCACCATACTCAATTGCGCAAAAGCGCACTCACGCTTGAGTTTAATGACAACAACCGCCTCGTAAAAAGTAAGGTTTATTCATTGAAACGCCCGCTTTCGATGATATTGTTGGACTTACAAGACCGTCCAGCCCTTCTTCGGGATTTTATTGAAAAAACAAATTACCGAGCGTTTTACGCCCAGCATAAAAGTTATTACCAAGACCAATTGGCGAAGGCTGGCAACTACATGCCCGTCCGTAAAATGTGGCAGTGGGCCGAAAGTCAATTTCCTTCGCGCTACGATAATTACAAAATCTATATTTCTCCGCTCGACGGTGGCCATCATTTCACGTTTCATTTGAATGAAAACGGCTTTCGTCAAACGCTCATGTTTATAAGTCCAGCGGGCGAGTTTCCTGGCAATCGTTCGGAAGTTGAAAAAGAAGGCGCTTGGTCGCGCATTGTTTTTACCGAAATTGACCACAACTACGTCAACCCCGTCACGGATACGTACATAAAAGAAATTGAGGCGGTCATGCCCGATTGGAAAAAATGGAACAAAACCAAAGAAGGCAACAAGGGCTATTATGAATCCACGTACTTGACCTTCAACGAATACATGACGTGGGCGGCTTTTACGCTGTACGCCTATGACTCCTACCCTGCGGCTGATTTTGAGAAAATCAATCAGCGCGTCGAAGAGTTCATGATCAATGGCCGTGGGTTTCATCGCTTCAAAGAATTTAATCGGTTTTTGTTGGAAACCTATAAAAAACGCGCCGCCAATCAGACCGTTGCCGACCTTTATCCTGCGGTCATTGCTTGGCTCAAAGAACAACCCTAAGTGGATTTTTTGAATAGCCACGCGCCAATCAGTGCCCAAAGCTCGTACCTTTGCCGCACTAACCAATTTATTGAGACATCAAACTCATGAAAACTCCTTTAGTTGAAAGTCTGCTGGGATGGACGTCATTAGGCTTCTTTGCGTTGTGGATTTTGGAATTTCGCCGTACCGAATTTGTAGATAGTTACTGGTTATTAATGCTTTGCTTGGCCTGTCTATGGGGATTCCAATACCTGCGCCGCAAACGTGGTGCTGAGCCTTTGTTGTCAAAATACACCCCCGAAAATCGCCAGCAAAAACCCAAGCCCAAAGCCACTATCAAGCCTTCGATTAAGAAGAAGAAATAGACGTTGGGAGTTTTGAATTACAAATTGGGAATGGGGAAATTACGAATTAGGAGGTGGGACGTAGATTCCTCCTTCGTCGGAATGACAAAAAACTGGAAACCTAAAACTCCAAACCCGAAACTAAAAACTAAACCAGCCAAAGGGTAAAAAAGAAGACGCCGTCACCTAGCCAACGGTAGCGTTCGTTTGGGAGTACGGAGGCCGATTTTCTTTTGAGGTAATCGTTGGCAAGGCTCATTACCGACACTGTGATGGCTGCCCTCACGCAATAGCGGTACGTAGTGCTGAATAGTACAACTGTGGCCACTGCGCACACACTAATGCTAATCCACATCAAAATTTTACTGACCGTTTCGGTTCCCCACGCAATGGCCAAGGTGTATCCTTCTTCCATGTCGAAAGACTCAAACCAAGAGAATAATAGCAGATTTTGGAAAGCAACCAATCCAAAAAGCCCCATAAAAACTTTGCTTTCCCAAGGTGTTTCGGCGGATGCTGACAAAGCCGTCCACCAAACTCCTGCGGTATAAATCAAAGCAACAATTGGTTCTTTAAACAACTGAAAACCATCGGTCAACGTTGTTTTAAATATCACCACCAAATACCCCAGTACCAGCACTGCTAACGTCAGCCCAACGATAAACATCCCTTTGGGTAGCCAAAACAGACAAACAAGCCCTACTACCCCTAATCCAGCTAAGATTTTGAGCAACATCGGCTCATGTTGTGCGTGAAATCGGTGCCGTTGGGTATCCACCTTCCTCGATTTACGGTTGTCAAGCAAGCGATCGGCAACATAAATGGCGAACACCGCGATTCCCACCAAAAGCGTTGAAGCCCACGAGACTTTCCCGTGTCCATCGGGCATACGCTGCGCAATGGTATGCGTAAGCATTGCGCCCGCTACCACATCCAAACTTAGCCAATGAGCCCGTTTTAAATAATAGCCAATAATAAATGCTGTAGTGTGCAGCCAGTTCATTCCTTACACTTTCGTCGAAGCAGCGCTCAGACTTTGTTTAATTTCTCGAATCCGTTCGTTAAAGTTCCAGTTGTGATAGTCCACGTTTGGTAAACAGGTCGCTTCCAAATAATCCATAATCGAAGGTGGATGCACCGTGCGTTTTCCCGAACGTACATCAATGTACTTAGAGGTTACCCAAAGTACATTTTTGAGTTGCGTCCGCGAATCGTCCGTCATGTAGTATTCGGTGACAATGGTGTCTTCACTAAAATAAATCAAGCGCGACGTAATGCGCACCCACTCGCTCACCAGCGCAGGACGCACGTAGGCGATTTGGTGCTGATACACTACCCAGCTTTGGCCTAGTTCACGAAACAATCGCCCAAAATTAAACTCGTAGAGCTTAGCTACTTGGTCTTCACGGGCGTTGAAATAATAGTCAAAGTACTTCGCGTTGTTGAGGTGTTGAAGCGGATCACAGTCCTGAAAACGAATCACCATCCGCGATTCGGGTTCTTTGGGATAATCTTTATGGGGTAGGCGCTCAAAAAACATGTGCGTGACGAATAGTTGATTTTTTGAAAAAGAAGGCAAAGTTACAACACGAATTGGCTCCAAAACCCTTGTCCACAAAAAATGATACTCTTTTATAAAAAATTGACAAATGTCAAGTGGTTGACCCGAGATTTAACCTAGCTTTGTCGTTATCAATTTCAGCCAATTCATTATCGCACTTATGAAACTATCCTCTTCTATTCTCGCTTTTGCCGCCCTTTTTTCACCCTTTTTCGCGCTTGCACAAAGCTCCGTTGAAGTTACTTACACTGCCAACGACAAACGCGAATACACGTTTCAAGCCAAAAACACCAACGTTTGCGACTATACCGTCAAAGTCGAATTTACTGATTTACAGGGCGGAAGCTGCGGATGTTCGTTGCCGTTTATTGAATCTATTTCACCTGGCCCTAGCACCTTATTCACCCTCAAACCGAACCAAAACAACCAAGGAATTTCGTTCCGCTTCGGTTATACTTACCTCAAAGGGCGAGTGCTGAACAAAGCCCCTAAGCCGTTTTTATACCTTTTCCCTTTTTCTTCGGCGGTGCCGCACAAGGCTTTTTTGTCGAAAAATATCATGGAAATGATTGCCAACAAAAAAGTGTCTAATTTCTACGGCATTGCTTTTCAAATGCAAAAAGGAGACACCGTTTTTGCCGCCCGTCGCGGGGTGGTGAGCCAAGTAAAAGATGCTTTTGATACCCATTCTGATGGAATTTGGTTCTCCAGCCAAACCAATTCGGTAGAGGTTTTTCACGGCGACGGCAGTTTTGCCAGCTATAATCGACTCAAAAAAGGTAACATGTTGGTCAAAGAAGGCCAAGAGGTAGAAGCGGGCGAGCCATTGGGCATTGTCACTGACGATACCTTCGAGGGAAGTGTTGTTGTTCAATTTTCACTGTACTACCTTAGCCGTACGAGGGCTTTCAACCAAACCGAATATCCGTACGAATTCGTCGTTCCGTCGTTTTATTCGCCCACCAATACTTCGGGCTTAGTAATGCAGAGCGGCGGCACCTATACTTCCGAATGGCCCGAAGCGATGGTCACCCAAGAAATGTCCAAGAAGGAAATCAAGCGCTGGAAGGGTAAACAAAAGTAGTCGAGGGGATATTTCCCCTCAATCTTTGGCATACCAAAAAGGCACCGCTACGTAATCAGTCCACACTTTTTTGGGCAGGCTGTCCACGTTCATCGTTTTAATGTAAAGCGTATTTCGGCCAATTTTACATTTTTCAGTACTCAAATACGTCCTCAACCCTTTGGTAGTACCCTGGTCTTCAAAAAACAGCTCCACCGAATCGAAAGTACTATCGTTGAGGGCTATTTTAAAGTACTGATTAAAACACGCAAGCCTACTTTTGTCCACCAACAGCCGTTGTTTGCGCCTTTTGAGCGTATCAGGAAGCGTCGGTTCTTTACAAATCTTTGCTAAATCAGCGTCAAATACCTTACTGTAATTGATATACAGCTTCAAAAACGCCCCTTCGACGACGTCCGACTGAATACTTGCGGCTTCTATCCTTTCGTTTTCGGGTCGCAGGTTATCGTAGAAATTGGGGGTTAGTTTGTGTTCACTCGTACCTGTAGAGTAAAAATTGCGCGACTCTAGGTGCGTGATGCCGTAATGGGTCAGCATTTTATCTAGGTAAATAGAAAGCGCCAACCCAAAAAAGAACAACCCAATAAAACTAACCGTAAAATAATATTTTTTCCGAGGGAGGTTGGAGGCAAAGGTGAAGTTGATGTATTGAATAGGCTTATACATACCCATGTACAACCACGTACTTTTATCAATGAATTGCATAAGGAGTTTACCAATCACTGGGTGCTCTCGGTATTTCTCATTTGCACTGAGGAGAACAAGTACGAGACTAGCCACTAAAATAACCTCTCCAACAATGAGCAAAATGGGCTTCGCCTGACTGTAAAACTCAGGAAAAAACGTCTTAATACCCACCGTTCCCGTAAAAATCAGAAGGTATAACAGGGCGAGCATCAAACTAAATAGCACCAAAACAAAGGCAATGGAGAAAATTTGGCTGCTAAATCGGTCTAAACGAATGATAAAACCATCCAACGTCCCAAATTTCTTTTTGTAGGTTTCGGCCAAACTTTTGCTCGTATTGGGGATATTTTCATAGTTGATACCCTGCGGAAACACCGCTCGAAGCCCGACGATGGCAATCCAAAAAGCGCGAAGTATAAAGTGAACCGCAAACGTAATAATCAGCAAATAGGCGGAGGATTTGGCAAAACTGTAGGCTAACAGCGGAAATACTTGAGTGACAACGCTACTACTCAGTTGGTAGTTTTCAAAATAGCTTTCGATGGCAGTATCAGTCAATTCGGGGAGAAACGAGGTCGAATAAATAGCCGCCCCTGACACCACCAACTCTAAATTCCAACTTTGGTTAGATAATTCTTGAATCCAGTTACTTTTTTCGGGAGAAGGGGTTTCCATGCAATAGCCAATAAAGGTTTAGGTCACAACAAATGTAAAAATTAAATTGGCTTTTTACACACCAAAAGTCGTTTATCTCCATTGGCCAAGGTCGTGGCAAAAATGTACGTATGGCCACCTTCTTTGAGTTTAAGCTTTTTGCGTAATTCGTCGGTAGAAAGCGGAAAATTACGCACCGTCAGGTTGGCTTTTCCGTCGGGAAGAAACGGTGCCAATGCCTTGGCATCTACTTTCACGACGGCCTCCACCCGAAAAATTCGCCCAGGAAAATGCTCAACCAACGTCTCTGACGTGTAAAGGTGGCTGTGGGGCGCTATTTTTTCCACGCCATACGCATTTGCCACCGACTTAAACGCTCCTGCTTTCAGTATCGAGGCATTGGGCTCGTAAAGGTAGGTCTGTGGGTCGCTCAGCGTTACGGCTAAAGTTGCCTCATTATTCCACTCAAAATCAAACGTTTGCACCGTGTCATCCGACTTAAAATTAATCGTCCGTACCGTCGGGCTACCCGTGGGTTGCGCCTTCGACGACAGTTCAAAAAGCAGCTCTTTGCACTCGTTTTCTACCGAAACAACGTGAATGACCGACAGTTGGGGCAAGTCCAGTAAGGTTTGTTTGAGGTCGAGCAGCGGCGAGGCTTTGATGAGCAATCGCTTGGCTTTTTGCAAAAGAAGCGGCAAGTGAGTCACCACGTCGGGTTCGCAATCGCGCAGCCCTACCACGCGGCGGTTATCGGCCGAACGACGCGCGGGGTCGAGATAAATCCAATCAAAAACGGTATCGAGCGTTGGTAAAATCTCCAGCGAATTTCCTTGCAAGCACTGCACGTTTTGATGTCCTAGCACGTCTAAATTATACCTTGCCCGTTCCACCAATTCGGGCTTTTGTTCCACATAAAACACTGACGTACAGTTTTTAGCAAAAAAAGAAACATCAATCCCCATTCCGCCCGTTGCGTCCATCAGCGTACCCGACACCAACGCCGCTTTGTAACGCCCTGTTGTTTCTGACGAACTTTGTTCTACCGAAACCGCAGGCGGAAAAATGAGTCGTTCTTCGGCATACCACGAGGGCAGTTTTTGTTTGGCTTTTTGGCGGGCCTCGATTTGGCGGATTTCAACTTCTCGATTTTTACCGTATTTGAGCAACAGCGCCGCCACCGACGCAGACAGGTGTTCCCGAATAAATTGGCGTTGTTCGTCTGTCAAAGTCATTGTAGAAATACCCGCTTTAGATGTTTGCAAAGGCACAAAAGTAAGCATACAAGTGGCAGTATGTCTATCAGGAACGTCATTAAAGCACAAACCCCTAGTTGACTCATACCGATTACTACGGCTACGAGTTAACTAGGGTGCATTCTGAGTTAAAAACTAACGTTGGACAATGAGTTACAAAAGCTACCCTTTTTTATTCCAAAAGTAAAGAGCCCCAAGCCTAAAATTCCTCAAACAGCCCAATCAAAGTAATCCGTACTTTGGGGCGAGATTTTGACAACGTAGGCATTATAATACAGTTCTCAATCAGTTTATCTGCATTATTTTCGAAGCAGATGTCAGTTTCCACTTTAATAACTTTTTTCTTGGAAACCATTCCTTCTACAGGTTGAATGTATAATCAATGACGAAGGCAGAACCTCTGCATTAGTAATGATATCAATCAGTAACCCATACTGCTAGAATTTGGGGTAAGTTATCTATATACTTGTACTCTAATCTTACTCTTTTTCCATTCATGAATGAATCCTTCAAAATATCAACCATTCTTAATTCCATTGACTTATCTTGAGCGTTCTTTAATGGTATGAAGAAAAATTCTGGATTTGAAACACCATCTAACCAAACTAAAAACTGCTCTTTTTCCGGAGGTGGCATTCCTATGATGTCATTATTTGCAAGTACTCTTGTTTGAATTCTTTTTATTTTCCTATATGGCTGTTCTGTAAGTAATGATATTGGCAGCGAATTTATTAAAGGGTTTGTTCTCCAATGTATAGTTCTAACTGAACCTCTTATAGAAAAGGTAAGAAAATTAAACTTGTTATTTAAATTATTTGGCAAATAATTATATGAATTTACATCATTAGGATTTCTTGCATAATCATAAATGCCAAATGGATCAATCAAATAATATAATTCTGGAATCTGTACATTATTAACTACTCCTTTTGGACCTTTAAGGGCAACTCCAAAATGTAAATGGGCACCATTTCCTCTTGCTATCTTACCAATTTTTTGTCCTCTTTTTATGAGATAGCCATCCTGAAAGTTAATAATACTTGAAGGTTCAAGGTGTTGATAAACCGTAAGAAATTCTTTATTATTTGAAGATTTATGAGATAAAACAACGCAACTATCACTTTTACTTTTCAAAATTCCATCTTGGGCAGCACAAACATCAAAGTCTCCAGATAAAGTTTTAGGCATAAAATCAGTTCCTGCATGATATTTTATGACATCAGAAGTCCTAATCCAAGCCCTTCCTTTGTCACCTAATTGTATAGAATCAGTATAAAATGGCAGTGTTAAATCAAGTGATGTACCATTACCCAAAGGGTGATCCAAAAATTTCGACAAATTATTTCCAATGGGTAAGTTATACTTCGTTCCTTCAATTTGGTAGGCAAATGGTTGATATTGAAACGTTATACCATTTATTCTTCCATCTACTTTATCAACAAGATTTCTTCCATTTGGTAATAATCTATTTGGGTCATCCCCAAGTAGAAGTGACAATAATGATAAGTTTTTTTGAAGAGACCCCCCCCGAATTTTTCGTCAAAATATCCATAAAACTGCGTACCGTTTGAGTTTGGTGATGATACAAAATAATATTGGCTAATCGGTGGATTTTGTGAAAAAGACCTCGTTCCATAAAAGATAAATAATAAGATAAGACATACTGACTTAGAAAAACAGGGTGTGAAATTATATTTTATTCTTAAACTTTCCATTGTACACCTAATTTCTAGGTCGCTTTGACGAAGCAATAGCAGCCCTACTATGCCGAGACCAGCATTAAGAACACCAATAAACCGAAAGATGGACACTAGGAAGAGATTCGTAGCACCTCCCCCAAAATAGTCTGTCGCTAATGTGGGAACGAAAAGCACAAACAAGCCGAGGGCTAATGAATAGAGCGAGACAATGAAAATAAAGGTAGAACGAGACATAGTAGAAGGCGATTAAGTTTAATAATCACAAAACTGAGAAAATTGCCTCGCATTGTTCCTCATGGTTTTCTATGAAATCATCTCATGGAAAACCATGATTTTTGAGACAAAGGCAAGCAACTCTTCCGAGCTAACTTACGTCGCCCTCCATATCTCCTCAAAATTCCCTAATTTTGCACTCGCTTGGGACAGCCTGACCCTCCGCGCTATGCCCAAGCAGTTTGTAGAAGAAAGCATCCGCGACGGCTTGGATTTTGCAGAAATGACCCTATTTGCAGATGAAGTGGAGTTGGTCGAAGCACGAGATAATCCGCAAGATAGCAACGAGGTTATTCAAGCATTAGAATCCGAAAACAGCTGGGCCGACTTGGAAGAACAGGGAAAACGTATTCAAGCTGTCGAGGATGCCTGTGAACATGACTTCGCCCTCGTAGAACATTGGTTCGAATACTTAGAAAACAATGTCGAGCTACCCGTAAAAGCCCAGTACATCGGCAATTCAAACCGAAACCTTCGCTTCGGGGCAGAAATTTTAATCAACGGTTTTGCGGATGCTGACGACCATTACGGGCTGATTGGTTCGGCTATTTACCAAAAACGTTGGCTGCAAGTGCCCCTCTGCGACTTGAAAGTTCTCGAAAGTAGTAAAAAGACAGAGGCTTTGGAGGACTATATCGTTTGGTTTGCTAATCACTAATCGGCACAAATATGGGATACGTCGCTCAAACGCACTTGTTTTGTATAGTTTGAGCGAAATATAAGATTGTATAATTCGCTCAAACGTGCTTATTTTGTACTGTTTAAGCGAAATATAATCTGAAATAGGTATGCAAGAGGCTATTATTGGGCGAAAAGCCGAACTCCAACTACTGCAAACAGCACTGCTTTCATCCAAAGCTGAACTGATAGCCGTTACGGGTCGGCGGCGCATCGGAAAAACGTTTTTGATTACCCAAGCTTATCGTGAGCATCTTGTTTTTGAGATGATAGGTACGCAAAATGGCTTGTTGCAGACGCAATTAGAAAATTTTGCCGATCAATTAAGCCTATTTTCTCAATCCAAATTTCCGATTAAACCCCCACAAACTTGGGCAGAAGCGTTTCGTTTATTGCGGGATTATTTACAAA
Source organism: Runella defluvii (assembly GCF_014195535.1). Lineage (GTDB taxonomy): Bacteria > Bacteroidota > Bacteroidia > Cytophagales > Spirosomataceae > Runella > Runella defluvii. The sequence goes on from NZ_JACIBY010000021.1 coordinate 52,386, forward strand.
CCATCGTCAATCCTGATAGCAAAAAAGTTGTTTTTTTGGATGAAGTGCCTTGGTTGGCAGGGCCCAAATCAGGCTTTTTAGAGGCATTTGGTTATTTTTGGAATAGTTGGGCTTCTCGGCAAAATCTCGTAGTAGCTATCTGTGGCTCAGCCACCTCCTGGATTATTCAGAAAGTAGTAAACGATACAGGTGGGCTACACAATCGTATCACCAAACACCTACATTTGATGCCCTTTACATTGGCCGAAACCAAAGAATACTTGCAAAGCATCGGCGTGTTTTATGACCATTATCAGATAGTACAGCTCTATATGGCCATGGGCGGTGTGCCACATTATCTGCAAGAGATTGATGGCTCAAAAAGTGTGGTTCAAAATATCGACACCCTTTGTTTTGCAGACAATGGACTACTCAAATCGGAATTTAATCGGCTCTATTCTTCTTTATTTCCACATGCCGATAAACATATTTTAATGGTGCGGACACTGGCCGAAAAAAGGCGAGGAATGACCCGCACCGAACTCCTCGAAGCCAGTAAATTGACCAATGGAGGAGGTTTCACCACTACACTCAACGAACTTATCCAGTCGGGCTTTATCAGTGAAACCTATCCCTTTGGCAAAACACAAAAAGATAAATTGTACCGCTTATCGGACGAGTACTCTGTTTTTTATCTTCAATTTATCGAAAAGAACCAACAGCAAGGCAAAAACCTGTGGCAATACCTCAGCCAAACTCCTGCCTACAAAATCTGGTCGGGCTTTGCGTTTGAAAGCTTGTGTTTGAAACATATAGAGCAAATCAAATGGGCGCTTAGCATTGCAGGGATTTTCTCGACGGTTTCTTCTTTTTACCAAAAAGGAACAAGCCAAGAAGAAGGCGTACAGATTGATATGGTACTTGACCGCAACGACCACACCGTCAATCTTTTTGAGATGAAGTTTTACAACCAGCCCTTTACGCTGACCAAAGAGTATGCCGAGCAGCTTCGCCAAAAAATGTGGCGATTTCAACAAATCACTAAGACCAAAAAGCAGGTCAATTGGGTGGTGATGAGCACTTTTGGCTTGATTCAAAATCAATATGCAAGCGGACTGATTACTAACAGCCTCACTATTGATGACTTATTTTTTATGAGGTAGTGGCACATACACATCACAGCCTTGTCCCCCCGATGGCCTTCTCCTCAAAATTCCCTAATTTTGCACTCCATTCTTACAACGGATAGATATTCAGATGAAAAAGAAAGTTGAGATTCTTGCTCCTGCCAAAAACCTGTACCAAGGAATGGCCGCTATCAATGCAGGGGCAGATGCTGTATATATTGGCGCACCGCAGTTTGGCGCCCGAACCAATGCCACCAACTCGGTCGAGGACATCGCTGACATGGTGCGCTACGCCCATCTTTTCAAGGCAAAGGTGTTTGTCGTTATCAATACCATTTTGTACGACGAAGAACTGGCCACTTGCCAAAAACTGATTCACGAATTGTACAAAATAGGCGTGGATGCACTCATCATCCAAGACATGGCTATCTTGGAAATGGACTTGCCGCCCATCGTGATTCACGCCAGTACGCAGGCCAACAACCGCGACGCCAAACACGTCAAATTTTTAGCCGATGCAGGCATGAAACGCGCCGTATTGGCCAGAGAACTCAACTTGGACCAAATCCGCGAAATCAGCGAAGCGACCGACGTCGAATTGGAGTTCTTTGTGTCGGGGGCGTTGTGCGTGTCGTTTAGCGGAAACTGTTACATGAGCGTGGCCAACGGCGAGCGAAGCGCCAACCGTGGTTCTTGCGCCCAAAACTGCCGTTTGCCTTACCAACTCATTGACGGCAAGGGCGAAACGTTGATTTCCAATAGCCATTTATTGTCCATCAAAGACTTGGATTTGAGCGACCAACTGCCCAATTTGATTGAGGCGGGTATCACTTCCTTCAAAATCGAAGGGCGTTTGAAAGACATCGTTTATGTAAAAAATAACACGTCGTTTCTCCGTCAAAAATTAGACGCATTTTTAGCCGAAAACGGCGACAAGTACGAAAAAGCCTCTTCGGGCCGCACGTTCTACAACTTTGAACCCCAAATGGACCGAAGTTTCAACCGAGGTTATACCGATTATTTTGTCAATAAGAGAAAGGAGAAAATTGGTTCGTGGGAAAGCCCGAAATCGCAAGGGCAGTACATTGGCAAACTGTTGGAAATCAAAGGAAAAGGCTACGTCATTGAGAACTTTGAAGAACTCAACAACGGCGACGGCCTTTATTTTATCAACGAAGAAGGCGTAGCCGACGGGGTTCAAATCAACGTGATTTTCAATAACCTCGTCATTCCAAACACCTTCAAGCCGCTTCCTGTGGGAACGGTCATTTATCGAAATTCGGATTCGGAGTTCAATAAAATGGTGGAAAAAGAAAACAGCGCTGTGCGCAAAATTGGCGTTTCGCTGTATTTTTCTGAAACCGCCGACGGCTTTCAGCTACTCGCCATCGACGAAGACGGCCACCAACACAGCTCGACGCTCACCATCGCCAAAGAACTAGCGAGAACGGAAGAGTCGGTGATTCCGAACATCAAAAAGAACTTGGCAAAAACAGGCAATACGCCTTTTGAGGTGGACACGATGGAAGTGGAATTTAGCCAAAACTGGTTTTTACCTACGTCAAAAGTCAACGAAATCCGCCGCGAAGTACTTGAAGAATTGGCCGAGATTCGGGTGCGTGATTACCACCGCGAAACGTTTCAAATCGAAAAAACAAACCACCCCTACCCCGTTCAAAAGCTTGATTTTATGTATAATGTGGCCAATCACATGGCACGGGAGTTTTACCAACGTCATGGCGTGACGGAAATCGAAAAAGCATTTGAATTGCAATGGGACCCAGGCAAATCGCGGGTGATGACCACCAAGTACTGCGTCAAGTACGAGTTGGGCAAATGTGCGCGGTTCCAACGGGCGACCATGGGCGAAAAACTGACCGAGCCACTCACCCTAAAACACGGCGAAGTGGAGTACAAATTGCGGTTCAATTGTAAGCCCTGCGAAATGGAGATTTGGGAAAAAGATGCCGAATTGGAATACGAGGACGAAGACCAACAATTGGGCTACATCGAGAAATGGTAAATCACAAGGAAGCCCTGAGTGTGAGGTGAAACGGCACTTCTATGTATTCTTTGGAATTGTTAAGAATCAGCTCAGCGGTTTTTTGTCCCATCAACTCAAAATCGGCCGAAATCGTCGTAATTCCGTCAAGAATAATGCGCTTGAGGGGGGTCTCGTTGTAAGAAATGATACCCACCTCTTGCCCTACTTTTAGCTTGGAGGCCAATGCCTTCTCTACCAACACAATCAGGTCATTTTCGGTAATACTGATATACACTTCTCCCGCCCGAATCGGCTCATTCGTAATACCACTTATTACCTCAAAATCAAAGGAATACTGATGGCAAAAGCGCGACAAGCCTTCCAGAATTTCTTTGGGATGGTGGGATTCTTGCGGAAAAATAATGTTGATTTTTTGGTACTTCGACAAGGCTTCTAACGCCTGTTCGAGGGCGTTGTAAATGTCTTTTTCAAAGTTTTGACACACCGAACCGTACTTCCCCTTTATTCCCGCAATCGGCTTATCGACAACAATCACCTTCTCGCGCGGAATGGTGTCGTTGATGACTTCGTGGGCTTTCTCTCCCCCCTCCGTAAAGTGCGGAATGATGACGTAATGCGTGTAGTCGTGGCTATTGGTTTGGAGCAGTTTTTTAAAATAATTGAAGTCGTTGTTATAAATGTAAAAATCAATCGTAACGCGCTCTCCTAATGCCGATACGAGCGCATCGTAGATGATTTTTTTGTGCGCATTCAATTTATTGACCAACAAAAAAATCTTTGGATGTGGGTGAATTACCGTGCTTTTGACAAAATATCCTTTGCCAGGAACGGAGTCAAGCATTCCGATTTTTTTGAGGTACTTATACCCTTTTTCGGCCGTGTCGCGCGAAATATCCGATTCAAAACTCAGTTCGTTAATCGACGGCAAAATCTCGTCTTTTTCCAACTCCCCTTTGCTAATGGCGGTCAGGATGGAATTGGCCACTTGTAAATACTTAGGGGTTGCCGAGTGACAATCTACGGAAATGAGTTCGATTAAAGGTCTTTTTTTCATTGCATTTTTACGTTGGTCAGCCAACCTTCATAGTCACCCGCAATCGTGGAATTGGAAAGGTTGGGTTCGAGGTACGTCTTGTCGCTGTGCAACTGGGCAATTTTCTCTATCGACGCCCAAAGCCCACTCCCAAGGCCCGACAAATAGGCTGCTCCCAAGGCCGAAACATCGGCAAGACCGATGGTAGCGACGGGTTTTGCCAACAAATCGGCTAAAAATTGCACCACAAAACCGTTGGAAGTCATTCCTCCGTCAACCATCAACTCTTTTAAATCAACTTCAGTATCTGATTCCATCGCCGAAATAATGTCCTTGATTTGATACGGAATCGACTCCAACGCCGCCCGAACGATGTGGTTTTTGGAGCTACCAAACGTCAAGCCCGTAATCGACGCTTTGCGTTTCATGTTCCAATGGGGAGCGCCCAAACCGCTAAACGCTGGCACAAGATACACCCCGCCGTTGTTTTCTACCGCCCGTGCCATGGCCTCAGTGTCGCGGCTGTCTTGTATCAAACCCAGTTCGTTTTTGAGCCATTCGATGGTTGCGCCGCACGTTACAATAACGCCTTCTAAGGCATAATCTACTCGTCCTTCTACGCTCCAACAAACCGTCGTCATCATTCCTTGGGTCGAGTTTTTACGCTCGCTGCCTACGTTCATTAAAATCGAACAGCCTGTTCCCAAGGTCGCTTTGGCCGTTCCCGACGAAAAACAACCTTCCCCAAAAGCTGCTGCGTGGCTGTCGCCTATCATGGCGGTAATGGCCACGGGAGTGTCAAAAAGTCCTTCAAAATCGGAAACACCAAACTCAAACGCCGAGGGTTTTGGTTCGGGCAAATGGACGTTAGAAAGTCCAAACGCTTCTAGCAACTCGACATCCCACGCAAGGGTATCTAAGTTGAAAAATAACGTGCGGGAAGCATTGGTATAATCCGTCAAAAACTGCCGTCCTTGGGTGAGTTTGAACAACAACCACGTATCGACCGTTCCAAAATGCGCACGTCTTTCGGCAATGGCGGTTTTGACGCTTTCAACGTTTTCGTTGAGCCACATTACTTTTGTTCCCGAAAAATACGGATCAATAATCAATCCCGTTTTGGCGCGAACGCTACCCTCTAACCCTTTGTTTTTCAACGATTCACAAACTTGAACGGAGCGTTTACATTGCCATATCACGGCATTATGCAGCGGCTGTCCGTTTTCATCCCAAAGCACAAACGTTTCGCGTTGGTTTGAAATCCCCACCGACTGTATATCGGCTATTTTTCCTCCTTTTGACGTAAACGCTGCCACGCACTTCCGTACCGAGGTGAGTACATTTTGATAGATTTCTTCGGGGTCTTGCTCGGCAAAACCGTCGCCAAAATAATGCGTTTTTAAAGGTTCTGATGCCCGTGCGACGGCATTGCCCGCTGCATCAAAAATCAACGTTTTGGTGCTACTTGTGCCTTGGTCGATGGAGAGAATATAAGCCATTTTAGTATGCTATTTGGTGTGGCTATCCCTTCCAAGGTTCCAAACCTTGGGAGGGTTTCACTTATCCGTTTTATAGAGATAGACCCTCAAAGTCTTGGAGACTTGGAGGGTCTTATTTACTTATCCGTTTTTGGAATTTGCTTTATCAATAATGACGGCCAACAAAATCACGAAACCCTTGACCACTTGTTGCCAAAAAGGGGAAACGTTCAACAAGACTAAGCCGTTGTTCAAAACCCCGATAATAATGGCTCCCAACACCGTTCCCCAAATGCTTCCTTTGCCCCCCGAAAGCGATGTTCCACCTATCACAACGGCAGCGATGGAATCCAGTTCGTAGCCCGTTCCTGCGTTGGGTTGGGCCGAATCGAGGCGCGAAGTCACCATGAGTCCTCCTACGGCCGCCAATGCGCCTGCAATGGTATAAACAATGATTTTGACTTTGTTAATGTTAATTCCTGATAAAAGCGAGGCGTTTTCGTTGCCACCAATGGCGTAGATGTAACGCCCTAATTTGGTTTTGTCCGATAAAAAAACCGCCAATGCCACCACCACCGCACTGATCCAAACAGGAACGGGAACGCCTAAAAACCAGCCTGTTCCCATGTAGGCAAACTGCTCGCCCAAGCCACTGATGGGAAAGCCTTTGGTCCAAAGCATGGTAAGACCGCGAGCGACGGTCAGCATGGCCAACGTAGCCACAAAAGAGGGGACTTTGAAGCGGGTAATGACAAAACCGTTGAAAAACCCTAACAACGCACCCGTCAGAACTCCCGCTAAAGAAGCCCCCAAAAGTGTGAATCCGATGTATAGATTTTGGGAAGGTAATTCGATGCCCATTTTGAACAAACCCGCCGTAATCGCCCCGCACAAGGCCAAGACCGAACCCACCGACAGGTCAATTCCTGCCATTAGCACCACGAGGGTCATGCCCACCGACAAGCAAATGTTGACGGAGATTTGGCGGAGGACGTTCCAAAAATTAGAAACTGTGAAAAATTTGTCGGACAACAACCCGATGATGAGGCACAACACAAAGAGTGCAATCAGGGGTTGTAGCTTGGATAAACGCTGTTTTTGAGTTTCAAGGGTCGTTTGCATACTTTTTCTATTTGCTCAATAGCACATCAATATCCTTAGTTGGTTCAGGGCTAAAGCCCATACTCATTATTTCGCTTTGTGCCACGCCCTAAAGGACGTGGTTTTAGGAGATTATTTTTTGTTTCGCAATTATGCTTACACGTCTTATAATCTGCGATTCACAAATAACGGATAGCAGCTAACGGATTAACTATTAACACTTCTTTGAAATGGCTGCTTTTAAAAGTTTGTCTTCGGTGGCATTTTCGACGGGTGTTTCGAGGGTCAATGTGCCTTCCGACAACACTAAAACTCGGTCCGAAACCGCAAAAATTTCGGGGAGTTCGGAGGAAACCATCAAAATCCCCAATCCCGACGCCGCCAACTGAAGTATCAACTTATAAATCTCGCTTTTGGCGTGTACGTCAATGCCTCGCGTGGGTTCGTCGAGGAGCAAAATTTTGGGATGAGTGGCCAGCCATTTTCCTAAAATCGCTTTCTGTTGATTGCCGCCGCTCAGGTTTTTGATTAATTGCCCCGACGACGAGGTTTTTATTCCTAATTCTTGGATGTACTTAGTGGCCAATTCAGTTTCTGCTTGGGTGTTCAGTACGCCATTTTTCTCGACATGGTATGCCAACGACGCCAAACTGATGTTTTGTTTTACATCCATGATGGGCACGATGCCGTCTCGTTTTCGGTCTTCGGGTACCAATGCCAATCCTTCTTTTACGGCCTCAACGGGCGAAGTAATTTTCACTTCTTTGCCCTCAATTCGCACCGTACCCGTGGTCAGGGAAGGATATAGGCCAAAAAGTGCCTCAAAAAGCTCCGTTCTCCCCGCTCCCATCAAGCCAAAAATACCCAAAATTTCGCCCCGTTTCAGCGTAAACGATAGGTCGTCGAGCACCAACTCAGGGCGTTTGGTCGAGCGTTTGAGCGAAAAATGTTGGACGCTCAGAAGTTCCTCTTGGGGCACCGACAACGCAGGTTTTTGGTGTACAAAAATCTCCCGCCCTACCATTTTTTGAATCAATTGGTCGTGATTCATGCCTGCCATTTCGCCCGAGTCAATCGACTTGCCATCGCGCAGCACAATGTAGCGGTCGGCAATCCGAAACAGTTCATCGAGCTTGTGCGAAATGTAGGCAATGGTTTTATTTTCTTGCTTCAACTCATTGATGATGTCAAACAACGTCTCCACTTCTTGGTCGGTAATGGCCGAAGTGGGTTCGTCCATGATAATCACTTGAGGGCTGAGCAACAGCGCCTTCGCAATTTCAACCAACTGCTGTTGCCCTACTTTCAACTCATTAATTTTTGTTTCAGGAGCAACATTGAGTTTGAGTTTTTGGAGTAACTCGGTGGTCGTTTGGCGCATTTTTTTCTTATCCAACGTCCCCCAAATCGTCTCAATTTCTTGCCCCAAAAAGATATTTTCCGTGATGCTTAGATACGGAATCAGGTTGAGTTCTTGGTGAATGATGGCAATTCCTGCCTCTTGAGCTTCTTTGGTGTTGGCAAAACGGACGGGGCGTCCGTTCCACAGGAGTTGCCCTTCGTAATCTGGATAGACTCCCGAAAGGATTTTCATCAAGGTGGACTTTCCCGCGCCATTTTCCCCCAAAATAGCATTGACTTTGCCCTCGTGGAGTTCGAGGCACACATTGTCGAGGGCCGTGACGCCCGAAAATCGCTTGGTGATGTTTTCGGCAACTAACATATAAAACCTATTGCAATAACTTATTTTAACGACGCAGGTACAACCTCGATTTCGGTCAAATTCAGGTGCTCTTTATTGAGAGCTATCGCTCCCGCAAACTGCACGGTATCACCTACTTTGGCTTTGGGACGAAACGGAAATACCACCGACGCCCGAATGAGCTTATTGAGCTCAGACGAGACGTTGTTGATGTCCGCTGTTTTGGTAAATTTCGTAATATCAAACTCTCCCGAGGCATCCCGCAAGGCATTGCCGTAAATAAACTCCATGGCAAGCGTCAACTGTTGTTTTGGGGTCTGAATCGTCAGGTCATTTTCATTGATTTGGGTAATGGTTCCTTGGCCTTTCACCAAAAAATAACGAATGTTCCCAATCGCCGTCGCGTGTGAATACATCTCAAACGCCTTGTTTTTATCGGTCGAAAGCAAGGTTGTCAGTTCGTCAATATCAGGAGCGGTAGCCAGTTTTGGCGTAAGCTGTTTTTCCAAAAAGGTTTTGGCAAAAGCTGCGGCATCAAACTTCCCCGAAGCCTCCGCTTTTACTTCGTCTAACTTCCTAAAATACACCGAATTGTACACCAATAGCAGCACCACAGCACTCCCAATTCCGTACTTGAGCCACGACAGCGTTTTATTGTTCTTTTTTTCCAAAAGCGGCATAGTTTTCGATGTTCTTTTTGGTGACTAATTCCACTGCTACGGGTAGTTTTTGGGCAAATTCGCGTTTGCCTTTTAAATATTCGTCGGCATAAATGGCAGCCGTTTGCGCCATTACTTTCGGGAACTGCATCCCCGTCGCCACAATTTTTCCGTCCTTAATGGCCGAAACCACGTCATCGGCACCGTCAAAGCCAAATACTTTTACTTTGCTGGCTTTTCCCGCTGCCGCAAGGGCTTGGTAGGCTCCCATCGCCATGGCGTCGTTGCCACAAAAAACGGCGTCGATGTTGGGATTAGCCTGCAAAATCGACTCCATGACGTCCATGGCTTTATTTCGGTCAAAATCAGCACTTTGCTGCGCCACCATTTTGAGACTTGGGTAATTATCCACCACACTGTGAAACCCTTGCGAACGCGCCCAAGTGTTATTATCACCCACCAGTCCAAGCAGCTCGACGTACGTTCCTTTTTTATTGGTTTGTTGCACAAAAAGCTTGGCCAATTCTACACAACCCGAATAGCTATCCGACAAAATTTGCGAGGTGGCGGCATCGGTGGCGTTGATTTCGCGATCCATACAAAACACGGGAACGCCCGCGGCTTTGGCTTTTCGCACATTTACGACCGAGCCTTCGGCATCTGTAGGGTTAAACAAAACAGCACTGTACCCCGACACCAACGCATTTTCAAAGTGGTCAGATTCTAACGCCGTGTTGTTTTGAGAATCAAAAATTTTGGTTTCGTAGCCCAATTCTTTGGCTTTGGCGGCGGCATTATCGGCCAAAAACACAAACCAAGGGTTGTTGAGGGTCGAAATGATAATCGCCATCTTTTTCGGGGCGTTTGAGTCTTTTTTCTCTGCACAACCCACAAGTAGCAGAAAGAGAAAAAAGCCCCCTAATCGAAGCATAAGCCATGCTGCACTTTTTTCGGACACAGAGTTGCGCGGAGTTTGGCACGGAGTCACACCGAGGCTTGTTTGCTGATTAGCGTTCCTTAATTGTCTTTGGTGAAACATATCATCATTTTTTAAGGAAAAACAGTTACAATTACCCGTTGATAACGCGTCAGGGCAGGCGTACCATTATCGGTGACAGCCAACACAATATGGATGGTTTCGGGTTGGGTCACTTTGGGAGCGACAAACGATGTCTCCGCTTTCTTGCGGGCGGCGAGTTGAATTCCGTTTTTGTTTCCGTACGTACCTGGCTCGGCATAATACATCCAATCGTAACGCAGGCTGTTGCCATCAGGGTCGGTACTGCCTTGGGCGCTCAATTGTACTTTTTCGCCGCTTTTTGCTTTGAGCAAGTTGGCATGGCCCAATTTCGCCACGGGCGGGTGATTTGCTTCCTTGTAAGGCTTTACGCACCAGTCCATACGGGCCGCAAAATCGTACTGATACGCCTCGCGCCAGCGCCAAATCGTGGCCTGATTTCCTGTATGATAAACGCTATCAGCGCCCAAGACTTCGTCCACGGCATCGGCCCACATCGGACGGGTTTCGGGTTCGTAAAACCATTTTTGGGTACGTGGGGTGTACAATTCATAACGCCCGCCCCAGTTGCCCCAATTGGGATGCTCGGGGTCGCTTAGGCCGTTTTCCATTAAGTATAAAAACGTAGGGGTATCGCCTTCCATCAAAAACTTCACGGCAGGATATTCTTCGCCCAGCGGCCCGTGGTTTTTGCGGATGTTTTGCTCCAGCCAAGGATTATCAACAATGCTAAAGTTACCACCAGAAAATCGTCCATGAAACTTATCGCCGCTGATGCCCGTCCACGTAGAATAATGGTACGCGCCGTTGGCATGAAACCCTGGACTTGCGATGTAAAACAACTGTGGGAAATTTTTGCGAATCCACGGTCCCGTGTCGTCTTGGTCGGAAATGGTATAAACCCGAAGTTTGGCCACAAACTTGGCCACTTCGTCGGGCGTACGGGTCATTTTTACTTTCCAAAGGGCTTGCGCGAGGCAATTGGCGCCACCCCAAACGGGTATCCACAGCGGGCGTGGGTCGGCTTTATCAGCCTGGCGAATAATCCATTCGGAGCCTTCCGAATCTTTTCCTTCGCCAATGGCTTCCATACCAAATTTAGGAAGTCCTGATTTGATACTACTCAACAAATAGCTGGTTTCGGGAAACCCTTTTTCGTGCAAAAGCAGGTTACTCCGCACTTTGTCGTAGGCATTGACAATCTTCCGAATGCTTTCAGGGGCGACACGCTCGCGCTGGTGAACGGAGGTCGTGGCAACGATGCCCTCAATGTCCCATTGGTTGGAATAAACCAAAAACCGCACCATCGACTCGGTATCGTCGGGTTCGTTTTCGATGTCGGTCAGCACCAATACACGCCTTTTTTCAGGTGATTGGGCGTAGAGTTCCAGGGTAAGCGACAGGGTTAGAAATAACAAAAGGCGTTTCATGTCAAGGTGTTTAGGAGTGTTTTTACTCGTGAGGTAATCCCACTTTCCGAAATTCCGTAATGATTCAAAATTTCCACTTGTGAGCCCGTAACGGTGTATTCGTCGGGGATGCCGAGAATATCAAACGGTTTGTGGTAACGATTTTTCAACAACCAAGACGCACACGCTTCGCCCAAGCCTCCGTTCACGCTATGTTCTTCTACGGTCAGGATGGCTTTGCATTCAAGAGCAAGTTCGGATAGCAATTTTTCATCCAAAGGCTTGATGGTGTGCATACTTACTACCGTAGCTTCGATGCCATTTTCAGTTGCTAATTTTTGAGCGGCTTGTAGGGCGGGATACACCGTTTCGCCATTGGCAATAATGGCCACGTCGCTCCCCCGTCGAATCACGCGTCCTTTGCCGATTTGGAAAGTTGTTTCGCCCGTTTCGTCCAACAAAGGCATGGGTTTCTTGCCAAAACGCAGGTAATACGGCTGCTCCGATGCGGCTACTTGCTGTACTGCCTGAGTGGTTTCAAAGCTATCGGCAGGGACAACAATCGTCATGTTATGGATGGCACGAAGCACTGCAAAATCGTGCAAACTATGGTGCGTTGAACCCAACGCTCCGTAACTCACTCCCGCGCTGATTCCGATGAGTTTTACGGGGTTATTGGAGTAGGCGACGTCGTTTTTGATTTGTTCCAACGCCCTTGCGGTCAAGAAACAGGCGGGCGACACGGCAAATACTTTCTTCCCCGCCGAAGCTAATCCCGCTGCCATGCCTACCAAGTTTTGTTCGGCAATGCCTACTTCTACGATTTGCGCGGGGTATTTTTTACCAAACGGCACCAATTTCCCCGACCCACGCGAATCGCTGGTGACGACCACGATGTTGCGGTCGGTCGCAGCCAATGCTTGCAGTGTTTCTGAAAACACGTCCTGATTGGCAGCCCCCGTCCCCGCGAGAGGGGCTTGTATTAATTCATTACCCATTTTATTTTAAGTGGCGAGCCACTGTTATCCGTTAATTGTTATTCGTTAAACAGCTGATAAACAACTAATTAATATAGTTCAATTTTAAATCCCCCATTGGGATCAGGGAGCTGGGCTTAGTTCCTGCATTGCTATTTTATATTGCTCTTCGGAAGGGACGCCGTGGTGCCATTTGAGTTCGTTTTCCATAAAACTCACTCCTTTTCCTTTCACCGTATGCGCTATCATCACGCTCGGCTTTCCCTTTTCAAACGGCAAAGCATCAAACGCTTCTTTCAGCGCGACGACATCGTTTCCGTCCACGTGGCGCACTGCCCAGCCAAAACTCTCAAATTTTTTGTCCAAAGGTTCGGTATTACAGACGTCTTTGGTGGGCCCCGTGATTTGCAAACCGTTCAAATCCACAATCGCACAGAGGTTGTCCAATTTGTAATGCGCTGCGGTAAGTGCCGCTTCCCAGTTGGAGCCTTCGGGTAGCTCGCCATCGCCCATCAACGTAAACACCCGATAATCGCGGTTATCCATTTTTGCCGCCAAAGCCACGCCCGCACTCATCGGAAGGCCATGCCCTAATGCTCCCGTATTTTGCTCTACGCCATTTACCTTTCGCGTGGGGTGGCCAATGTAGTGCGACTGGTATTTACAAAGCGTTTCAAGGTCCGACTCTGGGAAAAAACCTTTGTCGGCCAGCACCACAAACAATGCTTCCACACAGTGCCCTTTGCTCTGAATGTAGCGGTCGCGGTCGGGCGAGGTGAACGTTTCGGGCGAAACATTTAGGACTTCGTTGTACAACACATTCAAAATATCAATACACGACAACGACCCTCCCGTATGCCCCGCCTTGGCTTTGTAGATGTATTTGAGGATGTTACGGCGGTATTCTCTTGATTTTAGTGATAAGTGATGAGTGATGAGTGATGAGTCATCGGTCAGCAAGGAATTGTGCAGAGTAAGTGTTACGTCTTTTGTAGCTTCCATTCTTTATTTATCACCTTTAAGGTTTTTCTTTTTTGTCAAGATTGAGCTTCTAATCATCTTCATCAGCTCTTCGGCGTCCTTATAAAGAGAATCATGTTCAATCAGCGTTATGTAGTCAGTTCGATGTAAAATTTCTAACCAGTACTGGGTCTCTCCGATCTCTTTTTGAGCAATTCCCAATTTGTGTACAAAATCTACTCCAGATTCCGCATTAACAGCTTCTCTAACCATTGCCCCAGGGTTTGTCCCACATCTAAGAATTTGCTTACTCAACACATATTCATTCTTTTGCAATGTCAGATATTGATACAACCGTACAATTCTAATGGCAAAATCGGTTGATTTCACTCTCAACGGGCTCTCCATATTTTTGTTAGTTATGGGTTGTAAGAGATGATTTATAAGTTATAAGAGATGAGTGATAAGAGATGAGTTGAAAGAGATGAGAGTGTGGGGTGAGGAAGTCCTAAGGAAGTAACTTTCTCATCACTAATCTCTCATAACTCATCACTAAATCCTCATCGCTAAATATGCTGATATACCTCCCAACCCATGTAATTCTCCAGCGCTTCTTTTAGAATGTCCGCAGTTTTTGAGGCGTTCATCACGACGTGGTGTTCAAAACCATTGCGACAAATATATTTCATTAACCCCTGCAAATCAGCAATTTGAGCCACGGCACGGTTTCCAAAGGTCGTCAGCGGGTCGTTGGTTAAATCACCTTCACCGATGTACGCTTTGATGATGCCTTTCGGGTCGTCGGTACTGATACGCCCGTAGGTTAGCGGCATGGCAGGCGTACGGCCGTCCAAGGCTCCGTAGGTATTTTCAACCCCTACCGACGTGCCCAAAATCGGTGCATTACTTATTTGAATATCAGGCAAAAACGATTTCGCCCAGTTGCCACAGTGAAAAAGCACGCACTTGTTTTCGTCGTCGGCGTAGTTGTTGTTCCAATCCACCAACGCACTCGGCGAGCCCGATGCCAACTGCATGGCGTACATGCTCAACGTACCCGTTACGTCCACCTCGCACGCACTTGGAAGCATGTTTTCGCTCATGATACTCATGCTTGTGCAGACGTTGCAACCGTAGTTTTGTTGCAAACTCGTCCAGCACTGAATGGCAGTGGCGTCGAGGGCATTTTCTTCCATAATTTCTTTCAATACCACGTCTAGTTTCGCAATTTGAAGCATCGCTTCATTCGGCGTTTTTCCTTTGGGGGCGTAGGCATTGATGGATTCCAAATGTTGTTTTACAACGGCGCTATCGGCCGTCAATTTGTTGGCACGACCAAGAATCTCCGAAAGGTCGAAGGTCGTTACCGTAATGCCGTTTCGTTGAAGGATTTTTTCGGAATAGCGTACCGTATTAAACGCCCCAGGTCGTGCGCCAATGGCGCCAATACGCACATTTTTCAACCCTTTCACCACGCGACAAACGGCCACAAAATCCGTCAAATCTTTCTGAAACTCCGCCGAAGACGGTGAGCTAACGTGCTGACTGGTAAGGGTGTATTTGATTCCGTATTGGTACAAATTATTGCAAACCGAAATCTTTCCGCACCACGAATCGCGGCGATTGACGACGTTCATCTTGCTCAAATCATCGGGATATGCCTGAATCAACACAGGCACGTTCAAATTCGCTAATTTCAGCGTATCAGCCACTCCTTTTTCATCACCGAAGTTGGGTAAAAGCACCAAAATTCCGCTGATTTCTTCGCGGTGAGCTTTGAACAAATCGGCACATTTTTGGGCTTCTTTGAACGTCTCGACCCCGCCCAGTTTGGTGTCGTTGCTGTCCAAAAGGATAGGGGTAAGTTTCAACTTCGCAAAAACATCAATGATTTCGGTTCTTGCCTTTTCTACCAAACTATCTGGAAAAAAATCCCTGTTTCCGATGATGATACCAATACTTGCCATTTTCTATCAATTCTTTTTAAATGAGGTTTGTCAGGGCTAAAGCCCTTCTTAATTATCTTGACCTTCTTTTCCACGCCCTGAAGGGCGTAGTTAAAGGAGAGTTTATTTCTCTTATAACTCCATGCTTTAGCATGGGGATAACCCGATATTTCTTACAACAAGGGCTTCAGCCCTGACTATTATTTCGCAATAATAACTTCAATGTCGTTTTGCTTAAAAAGCTGTAAATGACCATCTTCGATGCCACTGTCGGTTATCAAATAATTAATCAGCGATAACGCTCCAAGGCTCGCAAACGCACTTTTTCCCACCTTGCTCGAATCGGCGACTAAGTAGGTGGTTTCGGCGGCGTCAATCATTGCTTTTTTTACCACTAAGTCGCTGATACTAGGGTAGGTAAGTCCCGCTTTGAGCGAAATTCCTGCCGTGGCTAAAAACAATTTTTGGACGTGAATCCCTTTGAAAAAATCGGCGGCTTTCTGACCCGTTAGCGACAAGGTAGGTGGCTTAAACTCCCCTCCCGTCAGAATCACTTCGATGTTTTGTTCCGCCCCCAGCATCAAGCCAATGTTCATGGCGTTGGTGATAACCGTCAGGCGGCGGTTTCCTTTTATTTTTTTTGCGATTTCGGTGGTTGTGCTTCCCGAATCCAAAATAATCGTATCGCCGTTGTCGATAAAGTCGAGGCAGGTGGCCGCAATAATTTCTTTTTTATCCATATTTTCTTGGTGGGCCAACGAAAACGAGCTTACTTGTTCCCGCACACTTTTCAAATACGCCCCTCCGTGTTCGCGCACCACAATCCCCTCTTTTTCAAGCTTTTCTAAATCTTGCCGAATCGTTACTTCGGTTACTTTGAACAAATGGGCTAAGTCCACTACTTTGGCAGAGCCGTCTTCGTACAACAGCTCTAATATTTTTTCTCTTCTTTGATTTGGAAGCATTGTTTTACTTTTTAAGGCATTTGAACAGATTGATTTCCTTCAAAGAAAAGAAATAATAAGAAAACAAAAAACAACGCCTTGCCCCTTTTCTCAACATAAACGCTCCTAATCAGCAGTATCCGTAGGAATTGCTCTTTTTAAACGGGGACGAAACTCTTTTGTTTTTTGCAAATTTCTAAACAAAACAAAAACAAATGAAAGAAAACAGAAAAATATTTTTATTTTTAGCAACAAAACAAAAGAAGTGTTTATTGAATTATTCAAATATTAATTTTTCCAAAATCGGCTTTTCACTTACCAAAAAGAGCAAAACAGAGCCAAAATCACATTTTCTTGCCTAGTATTCGTTTTACAACAATTTGTACTTTACTTATTCAAAAAACATTATACACTTTCGTTTACTTTTGTTTCATCAGGACGGCTCAGGACGGGGATACGTTGTCACAAATCTATTTTTGTTTCACTTTTCATTGATTTTATAGTAACAATTCTACATTCCCAGCCTCAATCTTACCGTCATGAACCTTTATCTACCCTGTTTGTATCCAAAGTATTCGAGGTACATTTCTTTTGTTTTGCTTTTATTTTGTTTTAGCCAAGCCATTGGCCAAAACAAACCCGTCACGGGAAAAATTACCGACGAAACAGGCAAGCCCGTTCCAGGGGTCTCGATTGTGGTAAAATCAACCACGACAGGAACCATCTCAAACGCAGAAGGTGCTTATAGCCTCGCTGCTCCCGAAAACGCTACGTTGGTTTTTAGCTCAGTGAGTTATGAAACGCAGGAAATCGCCATTAATAAGCGCTCAATCATCAACGTTTCGTTGTTGCCTTCCAGCAAAATCTTAAACGAAGTAGTGGTAGTTGGTTATGGTACACAAAGCAAACGTGCCGTAACAGGCGCCGTTGCGTCCATCAACAATAAGCAATTCCAAGACCGTTCGTTTAGCAACGTGGCGCAGTCGTTGGCAGGGCAAGTAGCGGGGGTCAATATCTCCCAAGCACAAGGTGCTCCAGGCTCGTCGCCGTTCATTAAAATTCGCGGGGTAAGCTCGATTACGGCAGGGACGAACCCGCTGTTGGTGGTTGACGGTGTTCCGTTGGAAAACTTCAACCTTAATATGATTAACCCGCAAGATATTGAGTCGGTAGAAGTGCTAAAAGATGCTTCGTCGGCGGCAATTTACGGGTCACGCGGGTCGAGCGGGGTGGTGATTGTGACCACCAAACTCGGCAAAGCAGGCAAGCCAAGTGTCAGTGTAAACCTCGAATATGGCTCGCAAAAAGTAGCCCGCCAAATCGAAATGATGGATGCGCAGCAATTTATCCGTACGTACATCGACGCCAAAAACAACGCATGGATTGCGGCAGGCGGCAAAGCTACCGATGGCAACGCATTACGTCCCACTTTATTAAAAATCCCTGAAGACTTCTTGACCAATCCACAGCAATTTGGTGCAGGTACCAACTGGCAAGACGTAATGTTTAGAACGGCCCCGATGTACAACGGCCAAATCTCGGTATCGGGCGGGACAGAAAAAACGCAGTACATGTTTTCGGGGGCGTATTTGGACCAAACGGCCATTTTGGACATGAACTATTACAAGCGTTTGGCGCTCCGCTCGAACGTAAAAACGATGGTCACTGACAAATTGACCATTGGCTTAAACTTAGGTGTAACGAGCATTTTTGACCGCACCGAAGGCACAAAAGGCAAAAGCGACGTCATTAGCTTAGGCTTGCAGAGCAACCCGCATTTTCCCGTTTACAACGAAAATGGCAACCTCGGCTACCGCGACCCCAACTCTACTTGGTTTCGTTTTACGTCTTTTGGCGACATGAACCTTTGGCATCCTTACTCGCTCACCCGCGAGGTGGACAAAGGCACCAAGTCGTTCAATACGTTGGGAACAGCCTATTTGGAATACAATATTTTGAAAAACCTCAAGTTCCGTACCAGCCTCAGCGGTAACCTTTTCAACACGCGCAACCACTTTTATTGGAACGACAAACAAAAATATGGCTATTCAGCCGTCTTGGCCGCGCAAGCCAACGCAGGCAACAGCTACATGTTCAACTGGTTGAGTGAGAACACATTGACGTACGACAAACAAATCGGCGACCATTCACTCACGGGTTTGGTAGGTTATACATCGCAAAAGCAGCGCGACGAAACCATGTACGTAGCGGCCAACAACTTCCCCAACGACTTGGTACACACGCTTAATGCGGGTACTGTCACGGCAGGAAACACCACCGCCAGCGAATGGTCGTTGTTGTCGTACATTGCACGTTTGCAGTACAATTTCAACAATCGCTATTTCTTAACAGGAACGATTCGCCGCGATGGAATGTCGCGCTTTGGGGACAACAACAAATGGGGCTATTTCCCATCGGTATCCGCAGGTTGGTTGATTTCGGATGAAGCCTTTATGAGCAATTTGAAAAACATCAACAACCTCAAACTCCGCGTCAGCTACGGTGTAACGGGCAACAACCAAATCCCGAACTACGGAGCGGTGAGTTTGTTGGCTGCCTCCAACTACGTTTATGGAAGCACTATGAACAACGGTTTGCGCGTCAGCAGCATCGCCAACCCCAATTTGAAATGGGAAAAAACCAACATGTTTAACCTCGGTTTGGATTTGGGAATATTGAACAACCGTATCTCTGGTTCGGTAGAGTATTACAACTCCCTTACCCGCGACATGCTCCTGTTTGTTCCCGTGCCTGACATCACAGGTTTCTCGTCTCAATTGACCAACATCGGAAAAATGCGTAACCGTGGGATTGAGTTGAACATTTCAACCAAAAACACCGTAGGAGAGTTTAAGTGGACAACAGATTTTAACTTCTCTCGCAACCGCAACAAAGTACTTCAACTCGGCCCAGGCAACGCGCCTATCCAGTACGTTGACAACGTCGTGACGGTTCGTACCGAAGTAGGCCAACCCGTTTCTAATTTCTACGGATATATTTTCGACGGCGTGTTTAAAAACCAAGCCGAAGTGGATGCCTATCCGCACCACGCCAGCACTACCCCAGGCGATCCGAAAGTACGCGACGTAAACGGCGATGGCAAAATCACCGACGCCGACCGCACTATCATTGGCAACAACCAACCTGATTTTATTGCGGGGATGACCAACACCTTCACTTACAAGGGTTTTGACTTTTCGTTTATGCTTCAAGGGGCGTACGGCGGCGAAATCGCCAACAATAACATCCGTTACTTAGGAACGTGGGACAACGGCCGTAACTTCTACGCCAGCATGTACAACTACTGGCGTTCAGAAAGCGACCCAGGAGACGGCATTCACTTCAAACCCAACGTAAGTTACCAAGGGTTGCAGAAGCAGTTTTCGTCGTATTGGGTAAGTGATGCTTCGTTCTTGCGCATGAAAAACATCCGTGTTTCGTACGCCATTCCGAGCAAAATGTTGAGCAAGATGAACATGAAGTCGGCACGAGTGTATGTCAACGCCGAAAACGTGTTTATCCTTTCTAAATACAAAGACGGCTACGACCCAGAAAATACCACTTACGGAACCACCTCGTACAGCAGCAGCATGGAGACTTCGGGCTCATACACCAGCGGAAACGCTCCCGTTCCTGGTGCTTTCCAAGGCGTTGATTACGGTTCGTACCCACTTCCACGCGTGATTACAGTAGGTGTCAAGGTTGATTTTTAATTTATTTACCACATAGTTATCAATAGAATTTACACATAAAAACACATAGCCTTTTCTATGTTTTCTACTGTGAAAATCCCCTATGTACCTATGTGGTAATCAAAAAAACACAAAACAATGAACAAGTTCAAACATATAATAGCAGCCTGCCTCACTGGAGTTGTGATGAGCAGTTGCGGGGATTCTTTTCTTCAATTAGCGCCTGTTTCCAACCCCAACGCAGGTAATTTTTTCAAAACCAAAGCCGATTTTGACTTGGCTTCCAATGCCGCTTACGCAACCCTTTACACGATTTATAACCCCGAAGGGCCTGTTTCGTACACGGGTGAGTTAATGGGCGACAACGTGACAATCCTGAACATTTCGGGTAACATGGCCGACAAATGGCAGTTTCGCGATTATACCCTCGCACCTGCCAATACAATGGTGTACCAGTTTTGGCAAGATTTTTACCGCTCTTTGTACAACATTAACATTGTACTCGATAAAATCGAAACGGCCGACGTGGACGCAGCCTACAAAGACAAAGTAAAAGGTGAAATGATGTTTTTACGCTCACTTTATTACTTCCAAATGGTCCAGATTTGGGGAGAAATTCCGCTCGTGACTAAGCCCATCACAGCCGAAGAAAGCTACGGCGTGTTGCGCTCTCCCGTTACGGAAGTGTATGCTCAAATTGTCAAAGACTTGCAGTTTGCGGCCAGTAAACTTCCATTAGCCTCAGCTGCTGGCGCTGGCAAGGTTTCCAAAGGAGCGGCACAAGCGTTGTTGGGTAAAGTATATTTGACGATGGGAGATAAAACCAACGCCGCTACCACCCTAAAAGAAGTAGTGAGCAGCGGTCAGTACCAATTGCTTCCCAGCTATGCCACTTTATGGAGCCCTACCAATAAAAACACCAAAGAATCTATTTTTGAAATTCAATACCTAGGAGGTTCGTCAACGGCGCCATTCAGCGACTATTACCTCGGCTTTTTCCCCAACTCCAACGCCCTTGGGTTTTATGGAAGCGGCATGAATCAAGTTGTGGACGATACTTGGAACGAATACGAAACGGGTGACGCACGACGGGTGGCTTCGATTGATACGGGCTTCACGGATGCCAAAGGAACGTTTACCCGCGTCAAATTTCCTAAAAAATGGCAAGACAAAACGGCTCCTATCATCGGACAACGCATTGCGGCCAACAACAACTTTATGGTATTGCGCTATGCCGACGTGTTATTACTGTTGACCGAAGCCACGGGCGACGCTCAATACCTCAACCAAGTGAGAAAAAGAGCAGGAATGCCAGAGTTCGGTACGGCAGCCTATCCTTCAAAATACAGCACCATCGAAGCAGCTACCGAGCACGAGCGACGCGTGGAGCTTGCCTTTGAATTTCAACGCTGGTTTGACCTCAAACGTACCAATCGCGCCCTCACTGTATTGGCGGCCAAGGGTAAAAGTGTTTCTCAAGCCAAATTGCTGATTCCAATTCCTAACGTAGTCAGAGATCAAAACAGTAAGATTACCCAAAATGCAGGGTATTAAATCATAGAGTTACAAGTAGGAGACGCTGGCTAAAACCTTTGAAATTCAGAGCGTTTTAGCCAACGTTTATCCCCCATTTAACCACTTAAATAGCCTCCGTTTTGAATGGAACGCATATCTGCTACTTATTTTATTGAAACGCCTTTTGACGTTGAAAAGGCTGCCAACGTGTTGGCTGGTGAACAATCCAGCGGCACTTTTGTGGCTATTCCTGGCGAAACGGATGAGTTAAAAGAGCGCTTTGCTGCCAAGGTAGAATCAATCGAACTGTTGGAAACGGTCTCACAGCCCGCTTTGCCTGGTGCTGAAGGCTACGACGAATACCACCGCGCTAAACTCAACGTATCTTGGTCGGTTGAAAACTTTGGGTATAATTTGCCCGTGATGATTTCGACCTTACAAGGAAATCTATACGAACTGACTCAGTTCACGGGACTAAAACTCATGGACTTAGACGTCCCCGACTCTTTTGCTGCGCACTTTGCAGGGCCTCGTTTTGGAATAAAAGGCTGCCGTCAACTGACCCAAGTGTATGACCGTCCGCTCATTGGTACCATCATCAAGCCTAGCATAGGATTGGCCGCCGAGCAAACCGCGACTTTGGTAAAAACCTTGGCCGAGGCAGGCATTGATTTTGTCAAAGACGACGAACTCATGTCTTCTGCCGCCAACTCTGCTTTTGAAGCGCGCGTGGATGCAGTCATGGACGTCATCAACCGCCACGCCGACGCCACGGGCAAAAAAGTTATGTACGCCTTCAACCTCAGCGGTGAACTGGACGTTATGCTTCGGCGGTACGAATACCTCCTCCAAGCAGGGGCAACCTGTGCGATGGTGAGTATCAACACGGTGGGGCTGGCGGGCGTCAAAAAAATCTGTGACCAAGGAGCGCTTCCTGTTCATGCTCACCGCAACGGCTGGGGCATGTTGACCCGACATCCGTTGTTGGGAATTGATTTTGTAGCATACCAAAAACTTTGGCGCATGGTGGGCGTTGACCAAATTCACGTCAATGGCATTCAGAATAAATTTTGGGAAAGCGATGATTCCGTCGTACGTTCCATCGAAGCCTGCCGCCGACCCTTGTTGGGAGGTTTTGAGGTACTCCCCGTCGTTTCTTCGGGGCAATGGGGAGGGCAAGCACCCGAAACCTACCGCCGTACCCAAACGGTGGACTTACTCTACATGGCAGGTGGCGGTATTATGGCGCATCCCAGCGGCCCATCGGCGGGTGTAGTAGCCCTCAAACAAGCATGGGAAGCAGCCGTGAAAGGCTGGAGCGTAGAAGAAGCCGCGCAGTTTTATCCTGAATTTGGGAAATCGGTAGAGAAATTTGGGAAGTCTTTGAAGTTGCAATCAGTGTCATAAAGGTAATCAGGGCTAAAGCCCATCACTCAAGTACACTCTACTTTTCCTCAGCCTAAAGGCTGGAGTTAGAGGATATAAAGCTGGAATACTTGAAACTCCTTAGTTGATACATAAATAACAGTTAACCCATAACGTTGTTTTGTCTTTTAACCCCACGCCTTTAGGCTGGGGCGGACAATTGAAAGCAGCAAATCAAGGGCTTTAGCCCTGACTTTAAGTTATCAATGACATTACAAAAAGAACTCTTATTGGCTTTTTACGGTGACGACTTTACGGGTTCGACCGATGCGCTCGAATCCCTGAGTCGGTCGGGAGCGCGTACGGTGTTGTTTATTGAGCCTCCTACCCTCCAGCAAGTTTGCCAGTACGAAGGTTTGCAAGCCATTGGCATTGCAGGGCTTTCGCGTTCGCTTTCGCTTGCCGACATGGAGCGGGAGCTTCAGCCTACGTTTGAAGCCCTTCAAGCGCTTTCTCCAAGGCACGTTCATTACAAAGTTTGCTCCACGTTCGACTCCTCTCCCAGCATTGGCAGCATTGGCAAAGCCCTTGAAATCGGCGCAGAAGTGTTTCAATCGTCGTGGGTTCCCATTTTGGTCGCGGCACCTTCATTGGGGCGTTATTGTACTTTTGGAAATCTGTTTGCGCGCATGGGTATTGGTAGTCAAGGAGTTATTCACCGCCTCGACCGCCATCCGTCGATGAGTGTTCATCCCATTACCCCCGCCCACGAAAGCGACTTGCGCTTGCATTTAGCTCAACAAACGGAACGCACGACGGGGCTTTTTGATATTTTGCAAATTGAACAACCTGAGCCCTCGGTTCCCTTTCAAGAAGTGCTACAAAAGGGGTTTGACAATATCCTTTTTGATGCCTTGTACGATCATCACTTACCACGCATTGGCAAGCTTTTGGAAGAAAATGTTCCTTCACACAGGCCACTTTTTTCGGTAGGTTCGTCGGGCGTTGGAAGTGCATTGGGAGCGTATTGGCAGCAAACGGGGCAGCTTCAAGCCCGTACCGATTGGGAATCGGTTGACATTGATACCCCTATTTTGGTTATTTCGGGCAGTTGCTCTCCCGTATCAGCACGACAAATTGCGTGGGCGGAGCAGCACGGATTTGCCTCTTTGGGTATTGACACCGCAGCCGTGGTGGAAGCCGAAAATACGTTAGAAGTTTTAGAAATTATCATCCAAGAAGCTATCCAAAAAATTCGTCAAGGCCAATCGGCTATTGTCCATACCAGCAAAGATAACCAAGACCCCCGCATCGCTCAAACGAATGCTATTTTTGAACAAAAAGGGCTGACGCCTGCAGAAATTCGTTCGCAGACAGGGCTGATTTTTGGGAATGCTTTAGGAACAGTAGCGCGAGAAGTGGTGGCTCAAACCAACGTGCAACGCGTGGTCGTGGCAGGTGGCGATACCTCCAGCTATGCCGCTCGTGCGATGGGCATTGAAGCCGTTGAAATGCTCGCTCCACTAACGCCAGGTGCGCCCATTTGTGTCGCTCATGCCCCTTCATCGACGTTAGATGGGAAACAAGTTATTTTCAAAGGAGGCCAAGTAGGTGCTGAGAATTATTATGAATACGTGTCTTGCCGTGGAAAGGATTTCTAGCCGTGAAAGGGGTTGTAGCCGTGGGAGGGGTTGTAGCCGTGGGAGGGGTTTCTCAAAACCCCGATGACATCAAACACTAGGTTTTGAGAAACCTAACCGCGGTTAGGAGTAACCGCGGGCACACGACATGTGAAAGGGGTTACAAGCGTGGGAGGGGTTTCTCAAAACCCCGACGACATCAAACATTAGGTTTTGAGAAACCTAGACGCGGTTAGGAGTAACCGCGGGCACACGACACATGAGAGGGGTTCTAGCCGTGGGAGGGGTTTCTCAAAACCCCGACGACATCAAACATTAGGTTTTGAGAAACCTAACCGCGGTTAGGAGTAACCGCGGGCACACGACACGTGAAAGGGTTTCTAACAGTGAAAGGGGTTTCTCAAAACCACGACGACATCAAACACTAGGTTTTGAGAAACCTAACCGCGGTTAGAAGTAACCGCGTGCACTCAGACAACGCTAACTAATACAAAATTATGACAAAAACATTAGGATTGGTTCACACCTCCGCAACCTTAGTACCTGTTTTTCAAGAACTTTGCAAACAATATATTCCGCACGTTAACGTCTTTAACATCGTTGACGATAGCCTTATCAAACAAGTGATTAGTCGCGGCGAACTGCGGGCTGATACGGCACGGCGGGTAGTTAACTACGCAGGCTCAGCTGAAAGCGCAGGGGCAGATTATATTATGTTTACCTGCTCGTCCATTGGTGCTGCCGTGGAAGCAGCTGCCGACCTCACCCAAGTACCTGTCCTCCGTGTGGACCAGCCCATGGCCGACCAAGCCGTAGCAACGGGGTCGCGCATTGGAGTCATCGCTACGTTACCAACTACCCTCGCCCCCACGTCAGATTTAGTGCAACGTCGTGCGGCGGTTGTAGGAAAAGATATTCAATTAAAGGCCGTCTTGTGCGAAGGCGCGTTTGAGGCGTTGATGGGCGGAAACCCCGCCCTTCACGACACAATGGTGGCCAAAGCGCTGAAAGAGCTGAGTACCCAAGTCGATGTTATTGTGCTGGCCCAAGCCTCGATGGCGCGGGTTGTAGATACCCTTTCAGAATCAGAAAAAATAGTCCCCATTTTGGCAAGTCCACCGATTGCGATGGCGTATTTGGCAACCGTATTATGAAACAATTTTCAAAAATAGCCTTGTACCTCAGTGGCTTGGCAGTGGTGCTACTCGGTGCTGGGCTATTCACTTCCACCGATACCCTTTGGCAACCTGCGGCTGTGGCGTTGGCGGTTTGTTTGGCCATTGGCATGGGTGCAATTCCTTCGTTAAAGGGGTATCAATACACCACTTGGATCATCGCGGCCGTGGTAGCGGGCATGATTTACCCCTCGGCCTTCACCAAGTGGGGAGATTTTGATTTACGTAACAAATGGCTCATTTTGGTCATTATCCAGACCGTCATGTTTGGAATGGGAATCCACATGAGCGTTCGCGACTTTGCAGGTTTGGCCACTACGGGCAAAGGCGTAATTATCGGGCTTTTGTGTCACTTTTCGGTCATGCCTTTGATGGGTCTATTACTCACCAAAATCTTTGACTTTGACCCAGAAATCGCCGCTGGCATCATTCTGATTGGTTCATGTTCAAGCGGTTTAGCTTCCAACGTCATGGTCTATTTAGCCAAAGCCAATTTGGTTTTATCTGTTATAGTAACCGCCATGGCGACCTTGGTTGCACCCTTTTTGACACCCTTATTGATGAAATTGTTGGCAGGAACGCTCATTGAGGTTCATTTTGTGGACATGATGATGGAAATTATCAAAATCATCATTGTACCCATTGGCGCGGCCCTTTTACACGATTACCTCAAAAACGCGACACCCGCTAGTTGGCAAAAAATTTGGTTCATTTTTGGTGGTTGCCTAGTGTGGCTGCTTGCGTTGCCACTTGGAACATGGGCTTTTTTCAAAGAAACAATTACCTCCACACCCCTGCTCCAATCCCTTGAGATTTTGGGCTTTTTTGCGGGGGCGTTTGTCGTGGGTGTGTTGTATCATTTGCTTACGCTTCGGTTTCCAAAACTGGACAGTCTAATGCCTTATTTTTCGATGTTTGGCATCATTTACTTCACAACGGTGACTACGGCTGCGGGGCGTGAGAATTTGATGAAAGTAGGTTTTCTGCTGTTTATCTGCTCGGTCATTCACAACGCCGCTGGTTATTTCTTTGGGTATTGGTTGAGTCGTTTGTTTGGCTTGGACGTTAATTCTAGCCGTACTGTTGCTTTTGAGGTAGGACTCCAAAACGGTGGCATGGCCTCGGGCTTGGCAGGAAGCATGGGTAAACTCGGTACAGTAGGACTCCCTGCGACGGTGTTTAGCCCTTGGATGAACATTTCGGGGTCTATTTTGGCCAATTATTGGCGTAAACGACAAAAAAATGATGAGCACGCTTAGCATAGTAACCTCACCCCCTAAATCCCCCTCCCCTTTTAGGGGAGGAGGATTTTTGAAGCCCTTCTCCTGGAAGGAGAGGGGTTGGGGTGAGGTTATCCACATTTTCTATTTCCTACTTTCTTTCTTCTTTCTCCAAAACGCCACGGCACAAACGGTATCTCCTGAACGGATGCAGCAGGTGTATGAAGAAATCAAGACGCCGCATAAGTATGGCCTTATCATCACCCCAACTACCAATGAGAAAAAGCTCGATTGTCCAACGGTTTTTCGTAAAGGCAAAGGTTGGTACATGACCTACCTCATTTACGACGGGCGTGGCTACGAAACATGGCTTGCCAAAAGCAACGACTTGCTCAACTGGACAACCTTGGGGCGTTTGCTGTCGTTTGCCGATACCGATACCACGCATTGGGACAGCAATCAACGAGCGGGCTATGTAGCGCTTCAAAATACCAAATGGGGCGGCAACTACAAGCTTCAAAAATACGATGGCCGCTACTGGATGCCGTATTTGGGCAGTAATACCCGTGGCTACGAAGAAGGCAAATTGTCGTTGGGAATGGCTTTTACCACCCATCCTCCCCATAAAGTCGCGGAGTGGCAGCGCCTTCCCAAACCTACCCTCACTCCCGACGACCCCGATGTGCGCTGGTGGGAAAATAAAAAGCTCTATAAAAGCACGGTGATTTGGGACAAAAAGAAAACCACGGGTTATCCGTTTGTACTGTACTACAATGCAAACGGTGATACTAGCAACAACAATCCCAAATACCGCTTGATTGAGCGCATTGGTATGGCAGTTTCTAATGACATGAAAACCTGGAAACGCTTTGGCCAAGACCCCGTCATCGACCACCAATCGGGGATTTCGGGGGATGCTGTGTTGCAAAAAATGGGGGATTTGTGGGTCATGTTTTATTTCGGGGCTTTTTGGAACGACCGAAAAGATGCCTACAACCGCTTTGCCTGTTCGTACGACCTCGTCAACTGGACCAAATGGCAAGGAGCCGACCTCATTGCTACCTCCGAACCCTACGATAGTATGTACGCCCATAAATCGTACGTTATCAAACACAAAGGAATCGTCTATCACTTTTATTGCGCGGTCAATAAACACGACCAACGCGGTATCGCCGTGGCCACTTCAAAAGACGTAGGCAAAAGCACCCTGAATTTTGTAGCTCCGCCTCCACCGAAGAAGAAGTGATTTATTGTCTGTTATCTGTTATTTGTTATCCGTTATCCGCAACTCGTCATTCCTAGCTCTTTATCCATAACTCGTTATTCGTAATTCCTCATTCGTAATTCGTAATTAAAAATGAAGCTCTCTTTCACCGCCCTTTGTGCCCTTGCAACGACGGTCTTTGCCGTGGCTCAAAATAAAGGCATTACCAACACCACCCATAGCCCTTACGCCAAAGTATATTCTCCCAATATCACCGACGTTCGTTGGACGGGCGGTTTTTGGGGCGACCGCTTTCGGGTAGCCAAAGAAACCATGGTACCGCAACTTTGGAAAACCTACACCGACCCCACTATCAGCCATTCTTTTCGGAATTTTGAAATAGCGGCGGGGTTAGAAACTGGCAACTTTAAAGGCCCTTCGTTTCACGACGGTGATTTTTACAAGACGTTTGAGGCCGTGGCCAGTTTGTACGCCTCCACCAAAGACCCCGAACTAGACGCCCTCATGGAAAAAGCCATTGCCGTGATGGCAAAGGCCCAGCGCGAAGACGGCTACGTTTATACCAAAGCCATTATCGAACAAAAGAAAACGGGGAACGCGAAGCTGTTTGACGACAAACTGAGTTTTGAAGCCTATAATTTTGGCCACTTGATGACGGCAGCCTGCGTACACCACCGTGCGACTGGCAAAACCAACCTCCTCGATATTGCCAAAAAATCGGCCGATTTCTTGATTGGTTTTTACAAAATAGCCACGCCCGAACAAGCCCGCAACGCCCTTTGTCCCGCGCACTACATGGGTCTGACGGAGCTGTACCGCACCACCAACGAAAAGAAATACTTGGAACTGGTGAAGTACCTTATCAACATCAAAGGCACCACCGAAGGCACCGACGATAACCAAGACCGCATTCCGTTTCGTCAGCAAACGGTGGCCATGGGGCACGCCGTGCGCGGTACCTACCTTTACGCGGGCGTTGCCGATGTGTATGCCGAAACGGGGGAAGATTCGTTGATGCGTTCGTTGAATTTGATTTGGGACAACCTCACCCAACGCAAAATGTACGTTACGGGGGCTTGTGGGGCACTGTTCGACGGCGTTTCGCCCTACGGAACTTCCTACAAACCCAATGACGTCCAAAAAACGCACCAAGCCTTTGGTCGCGACTACCAACTGCCCAACGTCAGCGCCCACAACGAAACCTGCGCTAACATTGGCAACGTCTTGTTCAACTGGCGGATGTTTACCCTCACGGGCGACGCCCGCTACACCGACGTGGTGGAATTGGCATTGTACAACAGCGTGTTGTCAGGCATTAGTCTTTCTGGAGATAAGTTCTTTTATACCAACCCCTTAGCGGCTTCCAACGATTTTCCGTATCAACTCCGCTGGATGGGTGGCCGCATTCCTTACATCCGTATTTCCAACTGTTGCCCGCCCAACACGGTGCGCACCATCACGGAGGTAAGCGACTACACCTACAGCCTCAGCGACAACGCCGTTTGGTGCAACCTCTACGGCAGCAGTCAGCTACAAACGACCCTCAAAAACGGCCAAGCCATCGCCCTACGCCAAGAAAGCAACTATCCGTGGGACGGCAACGTAAAAATCACGGTGGAGCAGTTGCCCGCCAGCAGCTTTGGCCTCAAATTGCGTTTGCCAAGCTGGTGTTCAGAGGCCAAATTGTTCATCAACGGCAAAGCCACTCCTTACACCAACGACCGCGGCTACGTGACCATTGAACGCGCTTGGAAAAAAGGAGACGTGGTGACGTGGAACATGGCCATGCCGACGGAACTGTTGGAATCAAACCCGTTGGTAGAAGAAAACCGTAACCAAGTGGCGGTGAAGCGCGGACCGATGGTGTATTGTTTGGAATCGCCCGACATGCCCGCTGCTACCCGCGTTTTTGACGTAGCCCTTCCCAGCACCGCCGCTTTCAAGCCCGTAACAACGAAACTGGATAACACCACCTTGACGGCTTTAGAAACCAACGGCCTGCTCATCAACGACAAAAACTGGGACAAGCAACTTTACCGCCCCCTTTCCCAAGCCAAGAAAACCATCCCCCTAAAGCTCATCCCCTACTACGCCTGGGCTAACCGAGGCCAATCGGAAATGACGATTTGGGTGCCTGTAGTGCGGTAGATTAGGCTTAAAATAGTATGGCGTCTATCCCTGAAATGTCAGGAATAGACGCCGTTTTTTTGTTATTTTTGTGGGGGAAACAAGTGAATAACCACTCGTTTGTATCAAACTTGGCTATGAAAAATACTAATATGACTTCTATTTTCTTTACTTCGCTAAGGGCGACTTAAACTTTTTAGAAAACCAATGGTATCTGGTTAAATGAACATTTTACTTCGCATAAACCACGATTATGTTTGGAATACAGGTTAAACGCATTTTAAAAAACAGCCTCGGAGAGGCGAAACATTTGTAGAAAATGTAAATAAACCCCTCCACAAAGCCCCATCGGGGCGGCCAATACTCGGTGAAAGAGGTCACCCCCATGGGGCTTTCTGAAGAATCCAATTATTGCTTTCTACTAAGATATGGCTCTTCTGGAGCAATAAATAGTTGCTTTCTATTTTTATGCGTTTAACCTGTTTGAAATAATACATTAGCCATTTTTTACTCCGAAACCCACTACTACAAAAAGTATAAGACTGTTAATATTAACTTTATGATAACCTCTGACGACCTTTCAACAGAAATTTATATTTACGGCAACGGCAAAGTGAAACATATTAAAGGACAATCTGCAAGTCTGCCCGACAGCGTTATGACAGTTTACCGATGGTTAATGCAAAAAATTAAACATCTCAAACTACATCCATCAAAAGACAACTTGACATTCCCAACAAATACTGAGAAGCCACTACCTGAAATAGAGGCAATTAAATTTATACAACCAGCTGTTGATGACAAACCATAGGAACAGCTTCAAAATGCCAGTATAACCAGTGTTTGATGAAAATTTCAAGCCTGAATAAGGAGCAATATTCGACTATCAAAATAGCTAACTTTCACCCACTCTACAACACCTTTTACATTAACAGTCAACCTATTACAACCATCCAACAAGCAACCTGAAAATATGGCAACAATCAGAATCAAACGAACAAACGAATACAGCAACTTATTCAGAGACTACAAAATATTCATTGATGGTCAACAAGTTGGGACTATTGCAACGGGAGAAACAAAAGACTTTTCTACGACAGTCGGGGAGCATACTGTAACAGCAAAAATAGATTGGTGTAGCAGTCCAGACGTATCGATTGATGTTAAGGAAAATCAGACAGTTAACTTGAATGTTTGTGGTTTAAAAACGCCAATCGAGTTTCTGGTCCATATTTACTATTTGACGAAAGGGCGAAATAGATATCTGACCTTAGAGGCAGTTCATTAGATAAATACCACAAACCAGCCTCAGAGAGGTGCCATCTTCGTAGCAAAAAACAGCCCTCCACCTCTCCTCCTGCCCTTCCGAAATGGCGGTTTTGGCGCCTTTGGTGCGGTAGGTCTGTGGTTTAAAATAGAGAGGCATGTATTCCTGACATTTTAGGGATAGACGCTATTTTTTGCTATTTTTGTGGAGAAGAGTGGCATTTATCCGCTGAAAAAAAAGGAGCTATTTGAATTGTTTGATGAGTTGCACAAAACAAAAAACCTTTTAATTGACATTGTACAAAAAGAAAATCATGGTGCACTCATTAATTTCAAAAGCGAATTTATCGAAGAGTTATATGAAATTGAAAAAGATAATTTTCCAGACTTCAAAAAGAAAATATTCTATTTATTGAATATCCTCAAAAATCTATCATAACCATAGACATTACTTATATAAATTATAAGGAAAGTATTTCATTTAAATAATTCATTTATAGATTTTAACAAAACATAATTAATGTTAAAGCAAATTATACAATATCTTTTTCTTAGAGATACAACCTCGACACTACTAAAATTAAACAGCATGAAATGTTCAGTTATTTTTCTTTTTATTTTTTCATTTTTTTCAATAACTATCTATGCGCAAAATATTGATTTTGACAATAAAATAGTTAAAAATATAAATATCTCAGAATCAGACCTCCAAAACTCCTTAATGTATTTTGGAAACAAAGTTATTTTCAGTGGTTATACCGACTCAACTGGATATGAGCCTTGGGTGAGCGACGGGACTCAAACTGGTACATTCCTATTAAAAGATATTTATACTGGAAAAAACAGTGGCTTCAAGGATTCATACAAAGTAGTAGTTGAATCTAGTATCTTTTTTATGGCCACCACAGTTTCAAACACTGGGCTTTGGAAAACTGACGGCACTACCGCAGGTACCGTAAAAGTAGAAGGATTACGAACGGATATCTATTACGATAGATTACCACATATATGTTTATTCAAAAACAACATTTATATAAACGCCATCGCAGATAACAGTACATTCGGGTCGGAACTTTATAAAGTCAACCCCTACAATTTAAATGTTACATTGGTCAAAGATATAAATCCTGGCTTCGCTCATACAACTATGTCAAGTTTTACTTCTTTTGAGAATGAGTTTTATTTCTTTGTTTATACTCCCGAATTAGGAAATGAATTATGGAGAAGCGATGGCACATCAAACGGCACTTATATAGTAAAAGATATTGCTCCAGGTAGAGGCTC
Source organism: Runella defluvii (assembly GCF_014195535.1). Lineage (GTDB taxonomy): Bacteria > Bacteroidota > Bacteroidia > Cytophagales > Spirosomataceae > Runella > Runella defluvii. The sequence goes on from NZ_JACIBY010000021.1 coordinate 85,233, forward strand.
AAGTGTTTCCATCTACAATCCTAAAATTGCCCAATGTAATAATATCGTTTTTTTTGCTGCGGACAGTACTAGTAGTGGAAATAGCAACAATGCCATACTATGGCGTACTGATGGGACATCCAAGGGAACCTATAAAATAGAAAAACAAGTAGGTAATTCATTACAAAATTTTCCTCGACCCGATGACTATAATGTATTTGGGAATGTATTGTATTTTACAACAAAATCTGCTAGCGGATACAAGACGCTTTGGTGTTATTTTACTGAAACAAATAATATTGTACTGATTAGTCAAAACGTCAGCTCAGTTAATCCTTTGGTTAAAACAGGAAATAAACTTTTATTCTTTAAAGAAAGTGGTGGAATTTTTGAAGTAAATACTACGAACAATTCAATAAGGACAAGACATTCAACCCTTACTGCAGTAAATGAAGTCACAAGCCTTAAATATCCCTATATAAATAGTGCTGTAAGTGGTGATTCCTTCTATTTTAATGCAAAGAATAATAATACCAATGGTTTTGAACTTTGGAAAACCGATTCAATAAGCACACGTATGGTTTTCAACGTTGCCAAAGGAAAGAAAAGTAAGGACCTTCTCTCATCAAACTGTAGAGATATTAACGTATCTAACAATAGAATATTTTTTATCGCTGACGACGGAATACACGGGCGTGAATTATGGACTTCAAACGAGAACAATATTGGCGAGGCGCACATTGTGAAAAATATTCAAAATAATAATACGAAAAGTTCTACACCGACTAATTTCAAAGTAGCTACTAATCAAATTTACTTTACAGCATCTACCTTTATAAAAAATGACCCGTCAGATCCTATTTTTAATGATGTATATCGGTATGATACCGTAAAAGATAGCCTCTCTTTAATTTTTGAAAGTGACGAAACTAGTAAATCTCCAAACCTTGTAACAATATTTAAAAACAGGCTTTTCTTTAGCGGAAGCGACTCTTTTAGTAGCACTTATTACGAAAAAGCTGACAAAACAGGGTTTACTATTTTCCCTCTATCCTTATCTTCTGGTTATCCATCTGCGATCGTCAATAATGAGCTACTATTTGCTGCAAGTACACATAGCTCCGCCTCTGACAGATTGTATAAAATTAATAAGCAAGATTCTCTTGAGTTAGTTTCAACAAAACCTACATCTATCTGGTCAATGGCGGAGTTAAATAACGTTTTATACTTTCAAGCACAGCATCGACTAACGCCTCAAAATGGCATAGAGCTTTGGCGCTCAGATGGTACCGATGCGGGTACATTTATGCTAAAAGATATAAATATTGGTTATGACTCTGGTTTGAACCGTGGCAAATTATTTAAAGCAGGGAACTACCTATATTTTGGGGCATCTAATAGCTCAAACGGTACAGAACTATGGCGCACTGACGGTACATTAGAAGGCACTATTAAAGTTGCCTCCCTATCTACTTCATCTAATAATCCTATCGTCTCTTTTTTATCTGTTTACGAAAATAAAATCTTTTTTAGTGTAAGTGATGCAGAAAATGGAAGCTATTTTAATCGACTTTGGGTAACAGATATTCATTCATTATTAACTTCAAGCATAAGCGATTTCGGGAAAGTTACACATGAATTCAATTGGGCATATAGTAACCCCACCATTTCTCACGGATATTGTTATTTTAATACATCAAACACCGAAAAACCTATTTGGAGAATCAATCTAAAAGACAATAGTGTGTCAAATGTCTTGGACCGCTTAAATTACCCAGTAAAAGGTCAAATTATTTTTGGGGATGAAAATTACGTTTTATTTACTGGTACAATAGTAGACCCCTCCACAAACTACTATGTATCAGGAATTGGCTTTATTGATAAAGAACCAAAAAATTTAAAAATCATCAAATCCAATTTCTTTGCTTCAACTATTTATCGAATTGGTAACAATGGGTACTTTACAGGTAACCAAAATGAAGATTCTGAATTATGGAAAGTTAAACTTTGCCCTTTTTCTTCCGATTTAAGCACCTCACTAGGGCTTGCTAATGAATCTACGTCAATCAATGTACACACCCATTTAACTGTCTCAGGTAAAACACCTTTTGCCTCAAACAATAGCTTATCGGCTGGGAACTCTATTTTATTTATGCCTGGATTTGAGACGACAGGCAATGTTTTTAAAGCTGATATAAAAGGATGTAAGTTCTAATTTATAATTACCCACACTTCAAGCTTCCTTACTACCGCAAGCCTCGCCCCTACTAACATGAATGGTAAAATTCTCCTTTGTTTGTTGATTGTCGTCTTTATCGGTTGCAAAAACGACGCTGATATTTTCCCTGCCCAATTCAGTAAAACCCCAGATTACGCTTGGGTTTTTCCTGAGGATCAGGTGCGTACCATCACCATCCAACTTGGACAAGAAAACTGGGATAAAATCCAGAAGGATATGGAATGGCGTACGGCGCGCAAATTTGGCAGCGCCAGCACCATTCCAGGCGTTACTCCTCCCGTGGGTGCGCCCTTAGACGCGGTGTATGGCGACCCCATCTTTGTCCAAGCCCAAATCAAACAAGGCGACCTTACGTGGAAAAAGGTGGGTTTTCGACTCAAAGGCAACGCGTCTCTCAACGGTTCGTGGCGAAGTGGTATTTATAAACTGCCGTTTAAGCTGAAATTCGATGAATGGGAAGACCAGAATCCCGACATCAAAAATCAACGTTTTTATGGCTTTCAAGAACTCTCTTTTGCGCCAAGCTATGGCGACGACTCTTTCCTAAGAGAAAAACTGCTCACCCAACTCTTCCGAAACAATGGCGTCATGGCCTGCAAAGTCGCCTATTACAAGGTAGTGATTGATTTTGGGCAAGGCTTTAGAAATTGTGGTGTTTATCAGGTGATTGAGACCGTGGAGGAGCACATGATAGAAACGCAAAGCGGCAAAAAAATGGGCAACGTATATAAGCCTGAGTCGAATATGCAGCAGTTTATTAGTAGCCAATTTGAAAAACAAAACAATCAAACGTTGGCTGACTACTCGGACGTAAAACAACTGATTACGGCTCTCAATAGCCCTTTACGCGTCAGTGACAATGCCCAATGGAAGAAGGAATTGGAGGCGATATTCGACGTCAAGGAGTTTTTGAGGTACTTGGCGGTCAACAATACTGTGGGCAATTGGGATTCATACGGGGTCTTGGCGCACAACTATTTCTTAGCCAATACCGACGGCGTTATGCACTGGATTCCTTACGACCTCAACTTGTCGTTTCAGATGCGGGGCGGCTCCAACAATTCGAGGTTTGCCCTCAGTATGGACATGAAAGAGGTGACGAGTCAGTGGCCTTTGATACGGTATATTGTCAATGATCCCGCCTATTTTGCCTATTACAAAGCAGCCGTGAAGGAATTTATCCAGAAAGATTTTAACCCCCAAGTTATGGGGGCTTATATCCAGAAACACAGGACGATTTTGCAGCCTTATTTTGCAGGAACAGGCGTAGAAGCTCCTCCGTATAGTCATTTAAGAAGCCCCCAAAACGTTGAAACCGCCATCACGGCACTCGAAAAATACATCAATGAAAGGTACCAAGTTGCGCTTGATTTCTAATTGACGAAAGACGCACTACGGCTCTTTTCTCCAAATAGCCCCGTTTTTGGTGGTGATTTTTGTCAAAATTCCTTGACCAGAAAGCTCATTTAATACTTTTTCGCTTTCATTCCTCGGGGTATTGGAAAGCACCGAAAACTCTTTCGCGGTCAACGATTGGTACTTTGTAAAGAGGGTTTCCCACGTTTTGTCGTATTCGCTTTTGGTCGCTGCTTCGTGCAGTCTCAACACGGCTGTTTCGTAGAAAATATAAGGTTTTGTACCATACACGGTTTCTTGACTCCCTCCGTTGGTTGAAAAAAACATGGTCGGAAATCCCCTGACACCGTACGCTTTTGCTACGCGCAAATCTTCCTCAAAAAGTGCGTTGGCTTTTCCTTCAAAATCCGTTTTTAGCTGCGCCACGTCCAACCCTACTTTTTTCGCAGCAGTGGCGAGGTGCTCCCATTGGGTGATGTTCTTCTTCTGTAAAAAAACCATTTCCCGTATTTCTCTTAAAAATAAAATCGCCTTTTCGTTACTCTGCATTTGCGCTGCTTTGAAAGCAATCGACGGCGGATACGACGAATGCAAAGGAGATTCTAACCAAACGTCACCGTCGATGGGCATATCATAATGCACGCTCACTTCGTCCCAGTGATGCGCCACGTCTGAGGGCTTGCTAATTCCGCCGCTGTTGTAGCTCCAATCGGGCAACAAACCTCCCATGCGGTATTCGATTTCGATACTGTTTCCGTACTCCAATTTTAATTTTCGAAGCTGTGGTTCTATTCCCCAGCACGAAGAGCAAATTGGGTCAGTAAAATAGACGACTTTCACTGGTTTTTGGGTCTTTGTGGTGACAGCTTTCAGGGTGTCGGTCGCGTCTGGAAGTCCACAAATTCCCGCTACGGGATCGCACAAAAGCGGATTACTGTTTACTGTTTCGTTGGCCATTGTTTTGTTTTTTGGTTGTGCTTGGCAATTTAAAAAAACGGCTACCAAGACAATTGCGGTACTATATATTTTCATTTTGAGTTGATCGTCAAGAAGTATGTACCCCAAAAAGCACATTCATTTGCTTGATTTTTAAGTCCGATACAAAGATAAAGTCGAGACAGTTTACAATTGTTATGCATTTCCTTTTAGAAACTACTTTCCCATTAGAAACTATCCCCATTTTTGATACCTTTGTTTTACCATTTTGAACTGTAAAATATGAAAAAAGAAGCAAGTCTAAACACTACGGCCATTTGCAAAACCCGTATTGGAGCTATTAAAGACACGATGGAAATACTGTCGGGGAAATGGAAAATCCACATTTTAGGCACGCTCATGCAAAGTGAGAAAATGCGTTTTATGGATTTGTTGAGAGAAGTAGATGGTATTGCGGCAAAAATGCTTTCAAAAGAATTGCAAGACATGGAAATGAACCATCTGATACGTCGTACCGTGCTCGATACCAAGCCCATTACGGTCGAATATGAAGTGACCGAATACGGAAAAACCTTAGAGCGTATCATTGACGAAATAGCTCAATGGGGAATTGAGTACAGAAAATCCATCTACGAAATGTCAGAGTAACAAATCAGCACCGTTGTTATGTTTACTTTCCTTTCCCAAAGCCCAATAGTGCATTCATTACAAAACGGTTTTGGGTTTCGTTTTCAAACGTAAACGACAATTCTTTGTTGGTTTTGTTTTCGTAGTCAATGTCGTTGTGTCCCATATTGAGGTACAACATTCGGTAGTTTTTATTGCGCCACGCCACTGGATAATAGCCACTGTGCCAAATCTCGTGCGGCTTAGGCCCCGTTCCCAACGGAAAACTAGCGGGGTCAATCGACAACAAAATTTCAATGTCTGGATTTTGCCGTAAGTCATGCTCCCAGCGGTACCATTCGTTGGGGGATGTGGTAAAAGTTGTGGGGAGTTTTTTGGTTGAAAAGTGCTTTTTGGTTTCGACTTTAAGCACCGCCGACGTCGGCCGCCACGTATTGCTCTTGTACTGCCCCGCCCCCAAAAATGTTTCGTGGTACCAATTCCAATCCTGCGGATACTTAGACGGTGTTAGAGCAAAAGCGGCAAAATGAAACCCAATCCATGCCCCTCCTTTTTTCATGTATTCTTCAAACGCCTGCCGTTGACTGGGTTTATCGGGGCGCGTATCCAAGAACAAAACTACCTGATAATTAGACAAATAATCGGCGTTTAGGTTGTCCCAGTTGGACGTAGTATCGTATTGAAAATGGTGTTTCTCGGCCATTTTTGGAAAGAAACGATTTGCTTCTTTGACAAAACTGACGTGCGCTTGGTCGTTTTTGCCCGTAAAAAAAGCAACGACTTTAAACGATTGTGCACGGGCATATTCCGCAGCCGTACAGCACAGCATCAGGGCAATGAAGTATATTTTCATTTTGGAGAACTACTTGATTATTTGGCAAATTAAAAAACAAATTTTAAAGTGGTCGATAAGAGCACACGGATTATCCGTATTCAATTCTCCACCTATGGCTCATAAACGTATTCGCCATCAGCCATAAATTTGTTATCAACATACAGTTTATAGGTTGCAGGAAAACCCGAAACAGCGTCGTAGGTGTATTCATACCGCCATACGTTGGCTTTGTTTCCGCTGGCATCTAAGCCAAAATTGGCCGTTACGTTGTTCGGACTTGGCCAACTTGGATTCCAATACGGAACATTCAGCTTCCTCAACGGGCTTGGCTTGGCATCATACTCCCAATACGACCCTCCCCAAAAAAGCAAATTTCCGCGTTGGTCGTATTCATAGACCGATACACCATTCGTTTGCCCATCAGGCGTAAACCTTTCACTTTTTAAGAGCCTCCCCGAATTGTCGTAGCTATTCAGTTGATACGAACTGACTTCTTTGGGGTTGTTCATCGAATACGTGATGATTTTGGAAGGATAAGGCTGGTTGGAGGCATACTCGTATTTAGTAGCCCATTGCAGGGCAAGCGGCTTCCCTGGCGCGGGAAAAGTACTTAAATGAAGCGGATGCGACGACCAATATTCTTGTTTGACGACTCGGCTCCCGTCGTATTCATAACGCCATGATTCCCAGACGTTACGACCATCTGAGTAGTACTTTTGGATTTCGGTCGCATACCCTTGTTTGTTGTACAAAAACGCCATCTGCAGTTTCCCATTTTCGCGTATCTCGCTGATTTTGGGGCCGATGTTATTCAAGGGCGATGGGTTGTTTCCACAACCCATCAACCAGCAAGTGATTGCTAGAAAGAAATAGATTTTTTTCATGGGAAAGTTTCTTTCAACCATGACGCAAATAAAACCCCTCAGGTTGGATTCCAGCCCCAATCTCAGGAAGCGGCCCTTGCTTCCATCTGAAACTTTTTGGGCGTCAGTCCAAAGTGCTTTTGAAACATCTTGTTAAACTTAATGCTCGATTTGTCACCGTAACCAATCATTTTGGCAATTTCTTTTGCTTTATGCCCTTTTCGGAGCAAATCGGCCGCATAGTCCATTTTTTTATCAATGTACAATTGGTAAAAAGACTTGCCATAGACGGTTTTAAAGATTTGTTGAAAGTTTAACAAACTGATACTGTACTCTTTGACAATGTCCTTGATGTTGGCCGAGGTACTAAAATCGGTGTCAGAAATGTACTGTCGATAGATGTTTTCTACTAGCTGCGCTTCTTTCAGGCGCTTTTCTTTTTTTCTAGGGGTTAAAGCAGGGTCGGCATCACTCATTAACGAGGCAATCTCCAAGGGAGACTCAGTAGCGCTAGTTCCTTTGTATTCTACTTTAAAAGGGATGTGTGCTTTGATAAGGAACTCCATACATTCAGCAACATTGGCCTTATCAATTTCGATGATAAGGGTTTCTCCAGTTAGGTTTGGCGGGATGGCATTCATAACGACATTTCAAAATTATACTTTATTATCAATCTTCCACTGATGGTTTCATCAAAATTAGCCCAAAAGAAACAAATATCCAATAGCAAAAAAGATACGAAACGAAAAAGTAAATAAAATGCCTTTTTGAGCATACAAACACTCTTTTTCTTTGTACAAAATTCGTCATTTTTTTACCTTCTAAATGCCTACAATTGACGCTCTCAAATGTCAAAAAACCAGTCTCTTTCGTTTTAAATGACTAACAAACAACGAACTAAAGGGCGCAATTATGCACTATTTTTTGGTACTTCCAAACCGTTAAATAAATTCTCCAAAATTATTTATCAAGCGTTTTTTCTTCAGAGTTATGGCTATTTATCAAACAATATATACAATTCAGACATTAGCTTATGGTATAAAATTATGCCGTGGCAAAATATCCTTTTGGACAGCGAAATAGTCTTCGCTCGCGCATCCGTCGTACTATAGATATTTATTTTTCTGATAAGCCAACTATGCGTTTCACTTCCACACTTGCATTATTGCTAACATTTTGGGTAACATTCCCTTCGCTATCTCAAAAACTGCGCCCAACGGCCTACACCGACCAGCCATATCTCCAAGATTATAGCATCAAGTACTATGTTCAAGACAGTTCGGTGCAGCTTCGTAAAATCCTTACCGACAAAGACGGACGGGTACGAATTTTGACTTCAGCAGGACTCATGCAGCCCCACGGGGGACAATTCCAGTACCCAGGCCAACTTCGCCCTGACCGCTCGTACGTTCCAATGGCCAGCCGAAAAATAGCAGATATGGCACTTCTTCAAGGTCAACTGGTTTTTGTGGACGACCGTGCGGTGTTGAGCAATGCGTGGGCAGGAAAAGTGTATGCGCCACATTCGCTTGGCTCGGCCCAGAAACTGGCGTCGTCGCCCAACTTTACGTTTCTGGTTTCCGATGCTCAACGGCTTACATTGCTCCAAAACAATGCCGTTGTGGACACAAAACCCGCCCCAAGTCAGCCCATTTTGGAGCTGGTGTTTGATGCTCCTCGAAACCGTTTTTTAATGCTTACCTCGCAGCAGATTCTCTCCTATTCAGTGGCGACCAAAGCGGTTAAAACCGAATTTCAGGGCAATAATCTGAGCTGTTTTGCTTTGGCCAAAGACTCCCTGTTTGTAGGTACTTCAAACGGCTATTTTGCCGTTTCGGCCCTTACTTTCAAGGCCACTGCGCTTCAAGAAAAACTACCTTGTCCACAGCTAACCGCCATGGCGTACATCAACGACAAACTATGGCTAGGCTCTACCACGGGAGCCTTTATGCGTCGGTCCGAAGGTGGCTTTAACTATTATTATGGCGAACGTTGGATTCCTAGTAATCGGGTGGTGAGCATTGCAGCAGGGCCAAACCAAACCGTTCAAGTACTTACCGACAAAGGCGTAGGCGAAATTCATTTTGACAAAATGACCCTCCACGACAAAGCAATGGTCTATGAAAATCAAGTGCGCCAACGCCACATTCGTTATGGTTTCAACTGCGACGTTTCTACCTTAAAAAATGGCGATTTGTCCACCTTTGAAATGGGACAGCGCGACAGCGACAACCTCTGGACGTCGATGTACCTCGTTAGCCAGCTGTTTCGATACAAAGTGACGGGAGAAAAAGTAGCCCTCGACAACTGCCTCGAATCGTTTGAAGCCATGCAACGACTCTTTAGTATTACCAACATGAAAGGGTACTTTGCCCGAGGTTTTGAACGGCACGGACACCATAAATTTAAGGCCATTCCGTGGGATGGTGGCATGACCAACGGCTGGGTGCAGGCCAAAGACAGCGTGTGGGATTGGCGCGGTACCACCAGTAGCGACCAAACCGTGGGGCAAATGTTTGCGTTGACCCTTTTGGCACAAAACCTGGACGGCGAAGTCAAACAAAAAGCCATTACTTTGATGGACGAACTGATGACCTACATCATCGAAAATGATTGGTATTTGATTGATTTTGATGGCAAACCCACCCTTTGGGGAAAGTGGAATCCTGCGTATGTCAATGGGTTTTCCAAAACAGTTGGTGACCGCAAATTGTATGCGTCCAACATTATCGGCTTTTTACAAACGGCTTATCATTTTACCAAAAAAGAGATTTACAAAGAAAAGGCGTACGAGTTGATGCAAAAACACGGCTATTTGGAGAACCTCATGCGCCCGATGGCCGAGATTGGGCGCGTTGATGAAAACCAAGGAAAACTTGCTGCCGAACTCTCCGAAGAGTGGAATCACTCCGACGACGAAATGTACTTTTTGGCGTACTGGTGTTTGTATCCGTACGCGTTTACTCCAGAGCTAAAAAAACAATACCTTCATGCCATCAAAGAGCATTGGAATTTTGAACGTCCTGAGAAGAATGGCTTGTGGAATTTGTGTTATGCCATGACAGGGGCACAACAATTTGACCAAAAAGAAACGATTTGGTACTTAAAAGAATTTCCGCTGGACATGATCGAATGGCAGGTTATGAATAGCCACCGCAAAGACCTTGTGTCGGTTCCAGCCAATTTTCGGGGACAAACCATCACGCACGTTCTTCCGCCCGACGAGCGTCCAGAATTGAAACACAACCGTAACCTTTTCAAGCTCGACCGCCTTGCCAACGGCCAAAGTGAGTTAAGTGCGGGCGATTCCTTTTTATTACCCTATTGGATGGGGCGCTATTTGGGCGTCATCAGTGCTCCAACCCGTTAGTTATTGTCCTACTTTATAATGAACCAATTTGTATGCGTCTTCTAACAACCGTTTTATGCTTAACCACCCTTGCCATGACTTCTTGCAACAGTAACCAGTATTTAAAAGAAACGCAATTAACCAACGACCTTTCGTACCACCACGATTTGGACAACAACGACAATTTTTCGCCCGATGACCAGTGGTTGGTCTATGACACCCGCACCGATGACGGTGGCATTGCGGCATCGGCCAAAATTGAAAAAGTTCATACCCAAACGGGGGAGAAAAAAGTACTATACGCCCTGCCCAACAACGCCGCATGGGGGCCTGGCGCGGGGGCGGTAAGTTATGCCCACACCGAAGCCTCGGTGGTCTTTATCCATGGTCTAATGAACGTGACCGCCGCCAACCCTTATCAACAATGGCGACGGACAGGAATCATCATCAAAGACCAAGCGCCCAATGTTCCTATTTATATGGATGCCCGTGATGTGACGCCGCCTTTCACCGCTGGCGCACTGCGCGGCGGCACCCACCGCCACGAATGGAGCGGCGACGGGAATTGGATAGGTTATACCTATAATGATGCCATCCTAAAAGCACTTGAAGACAAAACGCAACAAAAACACAACCTCCGCACCATTGGCGTGTCGAAACGCGGACATTCGGTGACCGTTTCCAAAACAACCAACGGCGAAGATGTATCGAGCGAATGGTTTAGCGCGGTGGTCGTTCGGGTAACGCCTACCCCACAAGCAGGCTCCGACGAAATTAGCCACGCCGCAGGCGACAGTTGGGTGGGTCTAAATGGGTACCTAAAGCCCGACGGCCAACGCCAAATAGCGCGGGCTTTTGTGGGAAAAGTAAAAGATAAAAATGGCAAAGACGTTGATGAAGTTTTTATCGTGGACATTCCTGATGACATTACTCAAGCAGGCGCATGGGGGCCGCTCGAAGGCACCGACACCATGATGCCCATGCCGCCCAAAGGCACAAGTCAACGCCGCCTGACCCACACCGCCGACACTGCTTTTCCAGGATGTACGGGCGTTGTTCGTTCGTCGGGCGATGGTAGCGTGTTGGCATTTTTGGCCAAAGACGACAAAGGTGTGCAACAAATTTTCACCCTCTCGCCACTTGGGGGTACACCCACTCAACTGACCTTTCATCCCTCCAATGTTGAAGGGTATTTTAGATGGCATCCCGACGGGCAGCACCTTTGCTACGTTTGGAATGGAAGCATTGTTTTAGTAAAACTTGGAAATGCCCCCTTTGAAAATCGGGTACGACTACTTACACCTTCAAGCAACCCTTCGCCTTCCAATTTGGTATGGTCGCACGATGGAAAAAAGATAGCCTTCAACCGTGCGTTAAAAAAACCACAAACAGAACAAGAAAATAAGCAAGTTTTCATCGTTCATCTCGACAAATTATAAGGTATTTTCAAAATTGGCGGGCAACTTTCTCTAATTTTGTACGTTTAGAAACAGAACCCAAACGCGATATTCTCTTCGTATGAAACACATCAAACATTCTTTTTACCTCTGGTTGCTGGCACTGGTTGTCATTGTTAGTGGATGTTCCAAAAACAGCGACCCAACGCCTTCCAACCAATATTTAGTAAGCAGCGCCCTCGTTGGAGAATTTACCAAAGACCAGCTTGTGCAGCGAATAGCGGCAGGCGACCCTGCTTTTGCGCAAATTGCCCCGTTTCTTCAATACGGCATCAAAGTGTATAAAATCGTTTACAAAACGAAAAACACCGATGGCAAGGAAATTCAGGCTTCTGGGGCATTGATTTATCCTGCTGCCAAAACCACCACCTCGGCTCTTATCAGCGTACAGCACGGAACCATTCGCTCCGACCAAGAAGCGCCGTCGTACTTTGCGGCCAATTCGGAAGCAAGTTTAGCAGGCTCGCTTTTTGCTTCGTTGGGATACATCATCGCTTACCCCGACTACATTGGATATGGTACATCTAATACCGTACCGCATCCTTACGAGCATCGTGCCAGTTTGGCATCGGCCTGTTTGGACATGATTCGGGCATCAAAAGAGTTTATCAACCAAGAAAAAATTCAGTGGGATGAACGTCTGTACATCGCGGGCTATTCGGCGGGTGGTTTTGCAACCATGTCGCTTCAAAAGAAAATCGAAGAGGAAGCCAGTGCCGAATTTAACCTGAGAGCATCGAGCTGTGGGGCGGGGGCTTACGATAAAACGGCTTTTATGAAGTACATTACCACCAATAAAACCACGGGGGTTGTGGGTTATAACCAACTTTATTTGTGGACCTTACTTACTTACGACCGAATCTATGGCCTCAACCGCCCCACGACTCAGTACTTTAAAGACCCTTGGGCAGCCCAGATTCAATCGTCCAAAGAGAATGCCAATATCAACGTGAGCTTTAATACCATTTTTACCGATGCGTTTGTCAAAGGACTCACCGACGGCACAGACACGGGTTTTACCAATGCAGTAAAAGACAACGACGTGTATGATTGGAAACCCAAAACACCCACGCGTTTGTACCACGGTGATGCCGACGATTTGGTCTTTTATTTCAATTCACAAAACGCCTTCAACGCCATGAAAGCAAGAGGCGCAACCAATGTGGAACTAATTACCCTCAAAGGTAAAAACCACGCTACGGCGGTTCAGGATTTTCTTTTAGGTTCTTATCAATTCTTTTCTTCAATACAGTAGGAACTTCATATAAACTGTCTAAAATGAAACATCCCGAAAGTTCTGAACTTTCGGGATGTTTGCGTAAATAGGCTTCCCTTGGAAATTACTTTTTCAAAAAATATTTTCAAAAAATCCACTCAATTTGGAGTGGATTTTTTGCTTAAAAATTGTCAAATTATAGA
>NZ_JACIBY010000022.1 GCF_014195535.1 Runella defluvii
TAACATTGTGATTGACTTTTTGATTTGACCTAAGCTCGATGAAATAATTCCTTGCCCGATTTCAATTGACTTTGAGGTATGGGCAGGTAGAATTTCAACATTATCGTTCAATGCTGTAATCAAGTGAAGTGTATCATAAAGCATTGCTGCTTTCAGCCAAGTTTCGTGTTCGTTGGCTTTTAAATCAGGTCGTCCAACACTATCTATAAATAAAGTATCACCTGTCAGTAAAACACTATCCTCAATTAGAAAAGAGGTGCTTTCGAGTGTATGTCCAGGCGTATGAATAATTTTTATGGGTGTGTTACCCAACAACAATTCTGTTCCATTTTTGACAGGTATAAAGTCGTAATTGACCTCTGCCAAATCAAGCATCAAATGCGCTGCTCCCGTGGCTTTTGCTAATTCTTTGGTTCTCGAAACATAATCTGCGTGGATATGCGTATCGGCTACTTTTTCAATGACATACCCATGTTGAACAGCAAGGTTCAAATAAATGGAAGGGTGAAGCGAGGCATCAATAACCATCGCTTTATGGCCTGCACCAATTATATAGGATAAACATCCTTTTGCTAATCGCCTAACTTGGATGATTTTAACGTTGCCGAGTTCGATAATAGCTGTATCCCATGCAAAATTCCACGCCTTCATACCACCTTCAAGCGAATAAGCGTCATAGCCATTTTCGGATAATAATTCGGTAGCAAAAAGACTTAGGTTTCCACCTGCACACAAAGTAACTATGGGAAGTAATTTATCAAGAAGCAAAAAATCGAATGCGTCTCTGTTTCCTGCCTTTAAATTTTCGTAAACGTTTAAGTGGATACTTTGTGGAATGTGCCACTCGGTTCTTTCGGATAAAGGGCGAATGTCTAAAATAGACACTTTTTTGTCCGTCGCCAACCAATCACTCAGTGTCTGAGTATCAATTGTTTTGACTGTTGCCATTGTAGAGGGGATTAGTTCTTCACAAAGGTCAGACAGCTACAAATGCAATCCTTTTACATTTGTTAAATAATCACTTAATGTTGGCTCTAATCCGACTCAAACTTACCTGTGTAATGCCCAAATAAGAAGCGATACATTTGAGGGGAACCCGTTGTACGATGTTGGGGGTGTCTTGCAGAAGAGCCAAATATCGTTCCTCTGCGGAATGGAATTGGATACTTTCGATTCGGTTGACTGTTTCGACATAAGCACGCTCAAAAATTTTTCTAAAAAGTCGTTCAATTGATGGAAAAGTGTCGTAAAGTTGGAACAACTTATGGGCATTGATAGCGACAATTACGGCATCTTCCACAATCTGAATGGCTTTTCGGGAGGGAGTACCCGTAAAAAGACTTTCAACTCGTGCAATTATGGTGTTCTCGGTGGAAAAAGATTCTGTAATGTCAATCCCGTCTTTGTAATAATAAATTCGTGCGATACCTTTTTTGACAAAATAAATGGTTCGGCAAGTGTGTCCAATGGATTGGAGATTTTCGTTTTTCTTGATACTAAGGGTAGAACATATTTCAGTAATGGCTATTTCAGCCTCTTTTGGCAATGCTTGAAATCGGTTAAAATACATCAAGAGTTCTTTCATGATTTTTTAATTACCATTTGATTGAAAACGTTCCAATTCCTTTCTTAACGTCTCATTGTCGGTTACGTACCTTTGCAATTGTCCTTTCAAATAGGCATTTTCGGAAAGCAGGGCGGAGATCATCTTTTCTGTTTCGTCATAAGGCACGGCTTGTTCGGCGGCTTTGGCTTGGTTGGCGTAACCACGACAAGTAGCTGAACAATATTTAGCCGTTGAGCGACTGGCAAAGTAAATGGTTCCACACCAAAGGCAGGTTTTTTCAAAGACTTTGGCGTTGTATTTGAAGTTGGAGCGGTCTAATTGAGGCATAAGGGTAAGCGGTTATCTTATAGTAAAGATAATTGAAGATTTTTATATATCAAAATTATATCGTGATAATTCCGTTATAAAATCATTTAATAATTACTATACTGATAAATCCAATCTCTTCTTCAACTCTCTCCAATCAGGCATTAATCTCGTTTGCAACTCATAAAATGCCGTATTATGATATGGAATCACTAAATGACATAACTCGTGCAAAATTACATACTCAATACAGGCTTTTGAAGTTTTGATAAGATTAGGGTTGAGTAATATGTTTCCTGCAACAGTGCAACTTCCCCAACGCTTGAACATTGAGAGTATCTTGAAATGAAGTTTTTCTTTACGCTCTTCTTCCAATGGTAATTTTTCAAGACACTTCTTAAAAATAGGCCCAAACTTTTCTTTCGCTTTTATTATATACCATTTTTCCAATGCTCTCTTAATTGTTATTTTATTTGATTTATCAATGGTGTAAACTTCAATATATCCGCCTCGGAAAACCACTTCTTGCTTCGGCGATTCGATGACCTTCAAACGATATTGCCGACCTAAGTAATAGTGCGTCTCACCCGAAACGTATTTTCGGGGAGTAGTTTTGGGTTGAAACTGCTGAAAATTATCCAGTTGTTTTATTATCCAAGCAGCTTTGCGATATACCTTTTCCTTGATTTGTTCTATCGTGGCATCTATTGGGGAAATTACTGCTATCAATCCGTCGGGATAAACCGTAATTTCCAAACTTTTACGCTTCCGATATTTAATCGAAAACATAATTTCTGTTGAGCCAAATTTGATACTATGGTTTTCCATTGAAACGAACCTTGGCAAGGTTAATAAACTTTTCAATTAAATCATCAAGCGTACTCATATTCCAGTCTAAGCCATAATCGCTTTTGAAATCCCACAGTAAATCATCAAACGCCGTTCTCAATTTTCCTACTACTTCACTTTTGTTTTGCCAATCAATAATAGCAACGCCACCAGTAAACACGATTTTTTGAATCGTGTCATCAATATGAATCGTTAACAATGTTGTTTGACCTATTAAAGTTTCCATTCCTTTTTCTGCTAAAATTCTGTAAATCGCTTGGGCCGTATCTCTACCTTGAAGTAACTCGGGTATATCGTCCGACTTACGATTTAAAACAGACTCCTTAATTTCATTGACCTTATTCAAAAACTCAATTTCGTTAATCCGCTGTTGCCGATAGGCTTCTAAGGTGTCTTTAATCATCTCCGAAAACCGCTTGTAAAATGCGGGATCTTCTTCCATTTTTTCCGTAATGGTCTTCTGAGTTCGACTGGCAATAGCGTGTGCTTTTGAGGCAGTACCTACTATTTTTTGAACCTCCGCTTCAAATTTTTCTCTGTCAAAGATATTGACTTGATGGGTAATGCTAACAATTTCATCGGCAGATACGTGGGTGTCTATCAGCTTCTGTATTTGTCCTTCAAACTGCTTATAGTCAATTTCTAATGAATAGATTTGAATAACGGTTTTTCGTAAATTCTGAAAAAAGGCAAGGTCATTTTTGTATCTTTCTTGTTCTGATTCAGGGGCTTGGGTGGCAAATTGATACGAAGAAAGTGCCATTTTAAGCAATCGAGCGAAGCGAGATAGCCTTTCAAAAAACAAGGTTCTTAACGCTTCATCTGAAAGCAAATTTTCGTATGCTGTCGAGTCTTTCTTGTTTGTTATTGTTTTGAATATGTCCCAAACCATTGAATGAGCCTGCGGCAATTGCTGAATCTCTTCTTGGATATTGGTGATGGTATCTTCCAAGTCTTTATTATCGTAGTCTTCATAACTCGTATATAGTTGAAGGGTACGGTTTAATTCTTCAATGACACCGTCGTAATCAATGATGTAACCAAACTCTTTGCCTGCATATTTTCTATTTACTCGGGTTATGGCCTGAAAAAGCGTATGCTCCCGTAGCTTTCTGCACAAATACAGCACTACATTGCGAGGGTTGTCGAAGCCCGTCAGTAGTTTATCAACCACGATGATGAGCTCAGGTGTATCACTTTTTTTGAAGGCTTGCCGTAGGGTTTCATCGTATTTTTTGGCGGTACCGTACTTATCCAGCATCTTTTTCCAGTGCATCAACACCTCATCGCTAATGTGGCCGTAGGCATCTTCTGTTCCTTCTCGGTCGTCGGGTGGCGATACCAATACTTCACTTGATACCAACCCAATTTCGTCTAAAAACCGTTTGTACCTTACGGCGGCTTGCTTGTTGGGCGCTACCAATTGCCCTTTGAAGCCTGTTCCCTGCCAGTTGTCTTTATAGTGTTTAGAAATATCCCAAGCCTTGGCATAAATCACCTGCTCCCCTGCCGTAAGCGTATCTTGACGGCTAAATTTTCGCTTCAAATCCGCCCGCTGATAGTCATTCAACGGCTCCGAAATCTTATTGAAGTAGTTGTCTAAGGGTCTTTCGTTGACGTTGAAAAGCGGTGAACGGCCCTCAAACAACAGCGGCACTATTGCCCCGTCGGCTACGGCATCAGATACGGTATAGCTGTCTATGATACCACCAAACTTAGCAGCGGTATTCTTTTCTTTCTTCATCAAGGGAGTACCTGTAAATGCAATAAAACAAGCCGTGGGCAGCACCCGTTGCATTTTTACATTCAGCGTGCCGTATTGGGTACGGTGTCCTTCATCTACGAGTACAAAAACATTTGGAGTGGTAATGGCCTCCGTCATTTTTTTAACGGCAGCATCAAATTTGTTGATAATGGTTGTAACAATGGCATCCGAGCTTTGGCTTAAATAGACTACTAAATCGTTGCCTGTTTTGGCTTGTACTACTTCTTTATCGCACTTGGCGAAAGTCTGGTAAATTTGGTCGTCTAATTCTACACGGTCAGTTACTAAGATAATTTTCGGATTTGGAATTGTTTTTTCCATGGCCAGTAACTGCGCAAGCATGACCATCGTGTAAGATTTGCCACTCCCCTGCGTGTGCCAAATCACACCGCCAGTCCGCACCATAACGCCTGGTACTACGGGCGAAGGGCTTGAAATTTTGAGCCGCTCTAAGGTTTTCCGAACGCCAAAGTATTGCTGATATCGAGCGATGATTTTGGCACCAGCGTCATAAACTACAAAGTTAAAAATCAAATCGAAGAGCCTTTCGGGACGACAGATATTGTATAGGTGTTCGTCCTGACTTGTGATACTCCACTCCGCTCCGATGGCTTCTTGGTATGGGTTATATTGCCCTGTTCGCTCTTCATTGCGCAATAGGTTATTCCAATAAATGATATTGTTAATGCTTTCGTTTTTGAGGGTCTGTAAGACTGCTTTTTGATTTTCTTCGGCTTGTCTGTTGGTATATTGCTCTCGCCATGCTCCCCAAAACGCCTCTTCGGTGGCGGTGGTGCCATATTGGGCGGTGTTTTCGCACAGGGCCATACAAAGCTGGGAAAACACGTACAAACCACGGATGCCGTCTTCGTTTTGGTTGCGTAAATGCTGTGATATGGCTTGGCTGAGGGGTCTATCAATCTTGGGGCTTTTGCACTCTATCACCACCAACGGAATGCCATTGACGTACAAAACAATATCGGGACGATAGTGACTGGTGGCAGCCCCATCAGAACGATTAGACCGCTGAGCACTGAGTTCTTCTGTTACATGAAAAACGTTATTAGCGATATTATGCCAATCTATATAGTGTAGTGTATAGCTTTTTCTGTCTCCCAAAATCGTCTCTTCAAAACTCTTCCCAAGTGTAATGAGGTCATAGATGTATTTGTTTGAGGCCATAAACCCCTCTTGCAGCGGATAATCTTGTAATGCATAGATGGCATTGCTTATGTTGGTTTCTGAAAAGCTATGTTCTCGACCTTTGTAGCGAAAAGCGTTGTTTTTATGTATTTGTTCCCGCAAAACCTCCTCCAATACGATGCCGCTGGTCTTGCCACCCCGAAGTTTAAGGGCTTCGGAAGGGGTCAAATACTTGTACCCTATGGCTTGCAAGGCCAGCAGAGCGGGTATTTGGCTTATATCGTCTTCTCGGTAGGAGTGATTCATAATTTTAGACGTTTAATTATTTGCTTCTTCAATGATTTTCAGTGGTTAAACGGTTGCAAAATCTTGCCTGTAAAATGTTAATAGGTTGGAAAATGTTTACCTAAATGCTTTCGCCAAAGCTGGATTGCTTTCTCTTTCTTTGTTGTTTTAACAGCGATTTCTCCATCTTCTATGAGGGCATCAAGAAGGCGAAAAAACGCCTGTCGCTTTGGCAATGTATTTATATTTCTCAACAAGTCATCATTCGGTTTTACTGGCATATTACAACTAAAACCCCTTTTAAGAGTTTGCCTGATACTTACTATGGTTTCTAAAAATGCTATATCATCTCGACTGTGTTTTTCGTGATGGGTAGCTGCTAAAACGGTCATAGCCACTCCTTTGGGCATTTCAATCTGTTGGCCGTGGTAAGTTGCCCAACCTTTTAGGTAGCGAATAATGTGCGTCAATTGAACATTTCTACTGCCCTTATTTTCTTTATACCATGCCTCAAATTCGGTTGCATCACTCGAAATCCAACCGTTTCGAGTAGCCAATTGTGGATTGCGCTCTCCCCTTAGCTGTTCTAAATAAAAAATAGGTACATCAATGTGGATTTTTGATTTCTCAACATATTCTACTCTAACACATTTGTTTTTTCGAGTAGGTGCATATACAGTACGTAATTCGTGTAGAGCATTATAGACTCGCTCAATAAGTGTAGCAGGTTGTACATTGGGTTTAGGATAAAAATAGACCCCAAAATCTATGTCCACGGTATCGCCTTGCTTGCGAATCATGGTGCTGATACTTTTTGAACCTTGTACCTTGAAACCCTTTACATTATACCCTTCCCTTTTATCGAAATACTTCCTCAGTTGTTTTTCTACCCCATATTGGGCAGTTTTCAAGCGGTCAAAGGTCGTCCTTGGTATATCCAAGTTACTCCGATAGGTGATGAATTGTTGATGACAATTTGCCATGACGTTCTCATTTTATAATTACTAAGTGTACACTTAGTTTTGTGTTTTAGGGTGATTTAGTTGACCTTTATTGTACATTGTACAAAAAACATTGTACTTTATTTGGAAATATTCAAATATTTAAACACTTTTGCATCAAGTCGACTCGGTCAAACCCTTGTTTGTATCGGGCCGCAACAATCAAAATCCTTTTGAGCCTTGGTTTGTAACCAGGGCTTTTTCATTTTCTGACAATTCCGAGTGGATCGTTTCTACTGGCTTTTTTTAGCAAAATAGATTCCAATTCATCAAAAATTTTATCTAAACCAAATTTCTTCAAACTACCCTTGGGAAACTCCTTGCGATAAAGTGTATGTGCTACAAAATCTGCCGCTTGTATGAACATCGAGTGTTGAGAACTACGCATAAAAATATCTTCAATGATATTGTCCACGGGTACGTTATAAAACCCCTCATAATGCGATGGGGTTGGATTATATACTCGCATTTTGCGTAATAGTTTTCTGATATTTGCATCTTGACAATCATCGCTTACGATAATTCCACGGCCTTTATGCATTTTTTTTAAATACGTATCAAAACGTTGAATAAGTCTTGCCCAAGCCAGTTCTTGAAAATTTGTCTCTTTTGGAAAATTATTTTTATTCAGTACAATATTGATAATAACTGCATTATTGAAAATGATGGGTATTTGGCGTACAAATTCTTTCAAAATATTGATTCTTTGAGACTTATGTATTTTTTTATACTCTTCGATTTTACCGACCCGTATCAATTCAGCAGCATGAAGTTCGGTTCTAATCAACAATCCGTAGGTGTCTTTTAGGTGTTTGCGAAACGCTTTCATCCTATTCAGTGATTCTTGCCAATCGTCTTCACTCACGACAATCCCACTCAAAATATAGTGCTGTGAACCATATTTTGAGCATCCGTTGTCTCCACTTTCGTCCACGTACATGATTTGCATAGTTGTTAGGTTGTTTTCACCCGCACCTTTCCCGTCAATAACTGCTGCATCAGCCCCCGTTTTTGGGCTTTGAGTTGCTCCAAATACGCCTTCGTTTCCCGAATCTCAGCATCGGCAGCGTTCAGGATTTCGGCAATGCGGATTTGCTCAGCGAGGGGGGGAAGGTTGATTTTGAGTTTTACTACTTCCCCTTTTGAAATATTGAACCTTGTTGAGCCTTGCGCTAATTTGTACATCTCAATTCTAAATTCTCTACAACGAAACAAATACCCTGCAAACTCTGGAAGTAGAGTTTCAAAATCATTTAGCCTAAATCCAAAACAAAAACTATTCAAGTAGTAGCCTTCTATTTTTCGAAGAAATACAGAAGACATGCCCACTTCATCGGGTGTTTCTGACGATACAGTAAAAAAAATATCACCGTATCGAACCTCATTTTGATTGTCTGTTTGTGAAATATCAACTAATCCAACATCTGACAAATCAATTATGGTATTTTTGAAGATATTGAGATAAGTAATATATGGCTTCCCTCTTCCGAAATCTTCTGCCGACTTTCCCGTAATTCCATTAAATGTGCTCCCTATCTCCCCCAATCTCACTTCTTTCCAGTCGGTTTTTGGGCTAAGGAGTTGTTGCATGAGTCCTTTTTTGCGTTTTTCGAGTTGGGCCAGTAGGGCAGTGGCGGTTTGGGTGGCCGTATCCCAAGTGCCCAATATGGCCGCTATTTTCTGCTGTTCGGGAAGGGGGGGGAGTATAATAGGAAAACTAACCACATCACTTTTTGTGATATTGGGGTCTTTTCGACTACTTGCCGCAAAACCTTTCCAATCTTCTATTTTACAATTTAGCCAGTTCAACAAAAAGTAGGGTTCAACAACTTCATAGTTTGGAAGAATTGCTGAAAGAGCCTGATTTACACTTGCTTCTTTTTGAAGAAGACCTGTTCGCCCTATTTGATTAAACCCGCCATACATCGCTACCAATACCGTTCCCACTGGCATTTTTTTTAGAGATGTCTCCTTCATTGCCAAATCAGTTACTTTTTCTTGGGTATCGTTGATGAAGTGATTGTTTAAATCTGTGGTTTTAACCCATAAATGAGTTCCTTTTTCAAAATATTCATTTACGGCTCTTGAAGGTGTTGTACCTGATGTAATATTGAATACTTCCCCTAATTTTTTGAGGGACCAGCCGTTGGGGAGGGTGTGTTTGGGGTTGTTCATAGAGGTAAAATAGGTAAAGAAAATGGCGGTTTTGTTTACTTGTTTTGAGAATAGGTAAAGAAAAATGGCATTTTCTTTACAGTTTAGGGACATTCATAATCGTTTCAAAAAGCCGTTGATTGATATAATAGGTTTCTCGTCCTATTTTGTGTTTTTGCAAAATACCTATTTCAATGAGTGCGTCGAGGTATTTGATAGCCGTGGGTTTACTCAATAACAACTCGTTCATCACAAACTCAATTTTGGTGTAGGGGTGGTTAAACAAGTTGTTGAGTAGGTCTTGGCTGTATATTTTGGGGAGTTGGCTCCGCATGGTATGCTTCACCTCCTGCATTTGGGTTTTGATGTTTACAATCATTTGGGTGGTTTGCTGGGCTGTCTGAGCCACGCCTTCGAGCATAAACAGTAGCCACGGTTCCCAATCTTGGGCTTGGCGGGTTTGTTGCAGCAGGCGGTAATATTCGGCTTTGTGCTGATTAATGTAGCGGCTGAGGTACAGAATGGGGAGTGTCAGCAGCCCTTCTTTAACCAAGTATAAAATATTGATGATACGTCCCGTGCGGCCGTTTCCGTCGTAAAACGGGTGAATACTCTCAAACTGGTGGTGAATGATGGCCATTTTTACCAAGGGGTCGAGGTCTGAGCTTTCCGAGTCATTGATGAACTGTTCGAGGTTTTGCATCAACGCCACAATTTGGTCGTGGGTCTGTGGAGGGGTATAAACGGTTTCGCCAGTTTGTTCATTTTTGAGGGCGGTTCCTGGCAATTTCCTAAAACCCGCACTGTTTTCTTCGATGATGCCCTGTATCTGAATAATGTAATTGTTGGTCAGGATGCCGTGCAAACGAACCTGCCCATAGCCGTGTTTGAGGGCTTGGGCGTAGCTATGCACCTCTTTGGCGGCCATAGTTGCAAAGTGACGTTTGAGGGCATCACTTTGGTAAAGTTCGTCGTGCGTAGTGATGATATTTTCGATAGCCGAACTGTCTTTGGCTTCTTGCAAAGCCAGCGTATTGATAATGATGGCATCGTTAGGGATGGTTTGGGCAATACCTTTCAGTTCAGCTAACTGTTGGTGTGCCTTGGCTGTTTTTTTCAATACAACCCTTGTTTCGATGTCTTGGGGTAGTGGCAGTAGCGGTATGGTGTATTCCATGTTGGGCTTGGTTAGCGTTTCAATAATTTGGGTAGTAATACACTAAATCTTTTCTTTGATTCTACCTCTACTTTGCTGGGTTGTTCGTGCTCAATTCCACCACCCTTCCAATCGCCAGTAGCTACCCAGTTTTCGTAATGATATAGCCATTCTGATGCCCAAGGGACAATGGTTTCTACAATCCATAAACCGCTGTACCATTCATTATTTTTGGGATAATAGAGGCAAAGCTCCTGCTTGTTCTGCGAATATACATGAGGGAGTTTTTTGCCTTCGGGGATGAACAACGCAGAGTGAACTTTGGTAATTGGCGGCTTACCTTGGAAGTATGTTACGCTTATTTGATAGAGTTGACTAATGGGATTGGGCTGTATGCCCCCTTTCCACCTGATACCCAAACCGTGTGCCAGTACCGTAAAATCAGACAACGGGAACAAGGTTTTCAACCTTGCTCCCTGCATAATAGGAGTCATTTTTTTAATCTTTATGGCTCCCATACGGATTGTGTTGGGTTACGGGTACACTTTTGGGCGTATGTTGTGAGCTTAAAATACCTGTTCCTGCGGCCATAAAGAGACGATTGGCTTCTCGTTCTTTCAACGTTTGTTCAGCTATCTCGTTGAGGGCTTTATTTACTACACCCTCACCAAAATATTCTTTCAAAGGTACTGATAGTTCGGGGCGCCCTCTTTTTTGAGCGAGCTGTTCAAAGTCTCCCCTTGCACGGTTTAGCCATTCAAAAAACAGTCGTTCTTTTTCGGGATTCTCTGCCCATTTATCAGCAAAGTTTTCGAGTGGATTTACGGGGTTTTTAACAACTCTATTACCTTGCTCATCCAGCTCAATAAAACTTGCCATTCGGCTCAGTACATTGCGTAGGGCTACAAAAATATCGGTTTCGTTTTGGTAGGCTTTGGCTGCAAGGGTCGTAATAATTATCGAAATAGGTGCATTGGGATTGTCGCCATAGCATAAGTCTCGGTGGCGTTTCAAAAGTTGCACTACCCGCTGTAAGGGAGTTTTCACTTGGTATTCGGGTATAGCATCCATACTTTTTTTCAACTGCTCTGCCAAAAGTAAACGACGGCGGTCAAACTCAACCCTCATACACTGCAAAAACCACAAGGCATAGCCTTCGGGATTACTCTTAGGAAAATCAATGTCGGTATGCCAAGTTTCATTGTCCGTAATACAAAGGGCATGAATGGCCAGCGAACGAGGTACAGCCAGTAACGAAGTGAGTTGCTGAATATACTGAGGGCTATCAGGAATAGACGGTACGATGTCTAAATGAAAACGAAACTGGTCATTGTATTGCAGTCGCCAACATCTCCGTTTTTCGGGCGCAAGCATACGCTTGTAAGTTTCATTCGCTTTCAAGCGATCACCTACTACTTTTTTTAACCGCTGTTGTGTAACTTGGCTTTCGGAGATATGTAGTTTACAAGTCAAATCAACGTCGTACTCTTCATCTTCCAAGAGCGGTCTAATCACTGTTCCGTACCTAAAAGACCCTTGTGGGCTGATATGCGGACGGTATGGTCTTAATGGTGAATCGGGGGCATCTAACCAACTTGCTACGGCTTGATAACTCCGTGTGGCAATTTCATACTGGGTATCTGTAAGGTCTAATTTTTCAGCAATTTTATCAAGAATTTTGCTGTACTCTCTGTCTATTTCTGGGGTCATTTTTAATCAATTTTGATTGTTTGGTAAAACCCACTGGCTGGGTTTTGAAAATTTTGGTCGTAAACGAGCATCGGTAAGTCTGCCTTAGGCATTCTTACTCTTCCCAATTCAATTGCCATGGCACTGGGCATTGCAGGGAATACGTGAATGAGGTTATTTTGACCATGGCGGGCCTTTATTTCATTCAAGAGCAATCGCAATTCCGTTCTAAACCGTGCCAATTGCTCTCTATTTCTCAGAAAGTCATTGTTGGGTTTGTTCACTGTAAATGTCCAAATCGAACATTCCTCACCTAATACGCTCACGATACGGTCTTCCATAA
The DNA here is from genome assembly GCF_014195535.1 of Runella defluvii. Lineage (GTDB taxonomy): Bacteria > Bacteroidota > Bacteroidia > Cytophagales > Spirosomataceae > Runella > Runella defluvii. Next base: position 12,259 of record NZ_JACIBY010000022.1, read on the forward strand.
TGGTAGCGCTCAACGCAAATACCAAAGCAACGGTCGAGTAACTATTTTGAGGTTTGATTATCTCAAAAGTTACCTCGTCCATTTCATTCAACCACTTCCATGTTTTCGGCTCTCGATGAAGCTGATAAACCTCCGTTGGGTGTAAATCACCCAATAGGCTACCCAAAAGAATCAGTAAAGGCTGGGGAGCTAACCCAAAAACGGATAGGTGTTTGATTGTACCTTTTTCCTGTTTTTGCTTTATTTTATCACCAAAATTTGCTCTTAGGTTAGCTTCTTCCATTACCCAGAACTCTTCTCGATGATCAATTACACCGCTATTTAGCAACCCTAATTCTATTCCGTAATTACTTGACGGATAATACTTCTCCGAAATCGTATCAAAGGCATCATTATACGTTAATAAAACCTTCTGATTACCGATATTCGCCCCAAAAAGTAAAATTTCAGACTCTGTTTTATCCTTGAAATCAGTCAAGCGCTCTATCAGTGCCTCATGCCGTCGTTTCATTGCTACAAGTCTTTCGATGGAATGGCTTACAACTTCAATTCTATCAATCAAACGATGATGTTTGTCACACATTAGCATCAGGTTCTCAAAGTCCTGACAGTGTTTAGGTGATAAAATTATATCTCCCCTTGGTCCGTCTGGTTCTGCTGCGATAATGTGAGCAATGTATGCAGCATTATAGTTTCTTTTTGTGAGGATGTCCCGTGAAAGAATCTCATTACATCCTTCATACTGACACCTACCTGCGGCTCTTGCCCAAAGCAGATTTACTACTTTCTCTGGAATTTCTTTTCTATTCTTTTTCTTTTTTTCTCCCTCGTTTTTCATGGCTGTAATTACTTAGATTCCTAATTCCTGCAAATAGGCTTTCATTTGCTGCTTAATATCGGTCAATCGGTTTTCAAGATTATCAATCTCGCTTTGGGTAGCTTTCAGATCTATTTCTGGTTCTTCCTCAAATGTGTCCACGTAACGAGGAATATTCAAGTTGTAATCGTTTTGGCGTATTTCCTCAATATCAGCACGATAGGCATATTTAGATTCAATTATTCCTGCTGTTGATTTGGAGGTTTGAAACGCTCTGTATGTTTCTGTAATATGATTGATATTTTCCGTGCTGAGTGAGTTTTGATTTTTTCCTTCTGCATATTCCTTAGAAGCATCAATAAAGAGTACATCGGAGGTTTGTTTGCCTTTGTTAAACACCATGATGGCAGTAGGGATGCCTGTTCCGAAGAATAGATTGGCAGGCAAACCAATGACGGCTTCGAGCACGTTGTCTTCGATAAGTTGCTGGCGAATCTTGCCTTCGGCTGCACCTCTGAACAACACGCCATGCGGCACAACTACGCCCACTTTACCTTTACCTTCATAGGCGGTTTCTATCATGTGGCTAATAAAGGCGAAATCACCTTTTGATTTCGGTGGAACTCCCCGCCAAAAACGATTATGACGATCATGCCCTGCGTCTTCGGCTCCCCACTTATCAAGTGAAAATGGCGGATTGGCTACGACGATGTCATACTTCATCAGATTGTCGCCTTCCAGCAATAGCGGGTTATTAATAGTGTCGCCCCAACGGATGGTAGCATCGTCCATACCATGCAAGAACATGTTCATACGGGCAAGCGCATACGTTGAGCCGTTTACCTCTTGGCCGTATATGGAGAAATTATTAGAGCCAATTTTTTGAGCGACTTTAATCAATAAAGAACCTGAACCGCAAGTAGGGTCACAAATGCGATTGCCTGGCTGAGGGTTCATTAAGGCTGCCAAAAGTGTAGCAATTGGTGAAGGCGTATAAAACTCCCCAGCCTTTTTGCCTGCGTCGGAGGCAAAACGTTCAATTAAAAATTCGTAAACATCACCAATAATGTCCGCTGACTCCAAGTGTGACGGTGTTAAATCGACATTTTTGAAATCTTCAATGAGGTTTTTCAGGCGTCTGTTACGGTCTTTGGTCTGCCCTAAATTCGACTCTGAATTGAAATCAATATTCCGAAATACGCCTTCCAGCTTAGTACGGTTTGAGTCTTGCAACTCTTCAAGTGCTTCGTTGATAAGTTCGCCGATGTTGGGTTCGTTGCGATTAGTATGGAGATAGTCGTATTGGCAATGCTCGGGCAATTGGAAACGTTCGTTTCGCATGGCTCTTTCGGTTCGTTCGGTGTTGCCATCGTAGCGGTTCAGATGGTAGTTGTAGCGGTCTTTCCATAAGTCAGACAGGTACTTCACAAACAGAAAAGTCAAGATATAATCTTTGTACTGACTGGGGTCTATTACCCCCCTGAATGTATCACAGGCTTTCCAAACGGCATTGTTAATCTCTGATTGGGTAATGATTTTAGACATGGTCTTGGGTGATGATTTGAGTGAATATCCCGTGAAATAGTTGTTCTTTTTTTTCGAGTAATTGAATCGTAATTGCTCGTTCCTGTTGGTAAATGTGGTGCAATTGAATGATTTCTTTTTGTTCAGCCAATGAAATTATAGGTACAGGCAACTCTTGGAACTCTTTTTTGTTCAAAACAGGTACAGTCAAAGTAGAACTAATCATGGCCTTTATTTTTGACTGAGTTGCTGGGTGATTCAGATAGATGGCAAGAAACTGAGGCAAGATGGTTCTATCTTGTAGTCGAATCACAAAAAACAGCGAAGATGCCACAGCAGGCAAATGATGTTCATTGATATGAAAAGCAGCATTTTTTAGCCCTTTGGCTGGTAAAAGTATGTCACCAGAAGTTAAGAATTGTCTTTCGTTATTAATTTCAGTTTGGTTTATATAAGATTTATCTTTGCCTAAAACCAGATTTCCATAGGCATCAAAGTCACCAATTTGCAAGTACAACACCCCGCCAGTTGCGCTTCTTTCTTTGGCATATACACCAAAGAGAATTTCCGCTATTTCTTTAATTGGTTTCATAGCTTATTAACAATACAATGATGATTTTTAGTTCAAATAGTCTAATTATTTTTTATTTTATTTTTATGTAATGATTATTTGTGATATTATCCTTAAAGAAATGATTAAGATTTATGAGTCTATAACCTTAGACCGAAACCTCTCCGAGCAGGATTGGCAGGCATATTAATTTTCAAAAAAGTGTGTACTTGTTGCTGACAGACGATACCCGACTCCGAAATCGTGCTTCATTTGGATGTTATCGAAGTCTATGGTATCCATTTTGGATGAATTGTAATCGAGACATCACAATACCCCACCGATGCGTATCACTTATAACAACAGTTGATGTCGGTAAATAAGCAACTACTCACCAGAGCTTATGGAAAAAATGTACGGATATAATATTAAATTGCACTAAAACAATCAAAGACTACCTATGTGGGCTGATAACGAGACCGAATTAGATTTTATTGATTTTGAGCCATTGATAAAGGCTACTTCTAAAATCATAGACACCGATGTTTTACATCCATGCAGTATCGGCATTTTTGGCAATTGGGGCAGTGGGAAGTCAAGTCTAATGAAGATGCTTTACAACCGATATAACGGATTCGAAGATATATTAACAATACATTTTAATGGTTGGCTTTTTGAAGGATATGAGGATGCCAAGACAGTTTTAATAGGTCAGCTTATTGAGGAGATTGCTAAAAAGAAGACACTTTCAAACAAAGCATTACTTCTAAGTGCTAATTTGTTAAAGCGTATAGACTACATGAAAGTTGCAGGGGCCGTTGCTAAGCACGCTATGGCTTTTGCTGTCGCTGGTCCAGTTGGGAACATAGTTGCCTCTTCTATTGAAGGCATGAAGGACTTTGATTATACCAATTACCTCAAAGATTTAGGTAAATCAGAAGGCAAACAGTTTGAAAAAACATTACGAAATGGTCTGCACTCCTTTCACGAAGACTTTGATGAGCTTCTGGAAGAAACTAAATTGAAGAAAATTATCGTATTCATAGACGATTTAGATCGTTGCATGCCCGATACAATTATCGGAACACTTGAAGCAATTAAGCTATTTTTGTTTTCTAAGAAGACAATTTTTGTAATTGGTGCGGATGAACGTCTCATAAAATATGCTGTCAGAAAGCGATTTCCCGAAATACCAGACGATAGAGACCGTACAGAAGTAGGTAGAGATTATTTGGAGAAACTTATTCAATTCCCCGTAATCATCCCTCCCTTAACTGCTGCCGAACTTACAACCTATATTAACCTATTATTTGTTTCTCTGCATTGCCCACTTTTATCTATCACTTCGCTTACAAAAGTTCTAAATGAGGACAGAAAAAACGGAAATTTGCGAGAAGGCTTCTCTACCAAAAACGCTAACGAGTTTGCAGAAAAAATAAATTGGAAAATACCAGAAGATTTAAAAGATTCTTTGGAAACGTCTTATCAAATTACCCCACTGCTTGCCCAAGGATTAAATGGCAACCCAAGACAAGCAAAGAGATTCTTAAACATGCTTTTGATGCGTATGGAAGTAGCCGAGCAAAAGGGTATTTCTTTGAAAAAACAAATACTGGCTAAGTTAATGCTATTAGAATATTGTAAATCCGAAATATTTAGAAAGTTTAGTCAATGGCAAGAAAAGCAACACGGTATCTTAAAACAGCTTCAAAATGCAGAAACTGAGATAGTCAATTACACCGACAAAACGAAGTCCCCATCTATATCCGAAGAAATCACCGCCATAAAAGACGATAAATGGTTTTCGACTTGGCTTAAAATAGAGCCTCAACTTGCGGATGAAAATGTTAGCGAATATTTTTATATCGCTCGTGACACTTCAAGTATGACCGATATTTTTGTCCAAAAAATGTCTCAAATTGCAAAAGAGAGTTTCCTACAAATAACCGATAAAAGTCAGGTTAAACGAACTATGGGATTAAAATCAGTCACAACACTGAGTTCTAATGATGCGAATGCGATTTTTGAGACTATGGCAGAAAAAATAAGACAAGTCGAAGGGAAACCTTCTTGGGAGGATTCAATGCTTCAATACTTACTTGACTTTTGCGCTTTGAGGATAGAATTACACGTTTCTCTTTATTTATTTTTAGATAGCATACCCGAAAAGAACTTACCTATCCCTGCAATATCCGTAGTAAAACGGGTACTTTCAAATACAACAAATCAACAAGGGCAATTACTGTTAAAAAAATGGTCAGAATCTTCTAATAAAAATATAGCTAATGCTGCCAAACTAAAATAAATATGGGAACATCCAGTTCATTTGGTGGGTCGAAACCTAACTCTTCTTTACTTCCTTCATGGGCTAATGTAGATAATGACATAAATCCCCAAGAAGAAACGCCAAAAAATGGTAAATGGCAAGGGGCAAAAAGTGCTTTGGGTAGAGTTGTAAGCGGCACATCTGGTGCTTCAATTGGAAATGCTGCTCGAAGTTATGTAAGGGGTTTGGGTGGCGCAAAGTCAGCAGCTCGTTCCTCCCAGAAAGGAAGCCAAGCAATTGGAGGGTTTGGTGGTTTTCTATCCAGTGTTTCAGGGTCTGGATTTAATGAAACCTTAGCAGAGTATGGATTACAAAACTGTATTGGCAAACCTGTACAGATTGTTTTTGCCAATATTGCAGACAAATTTGCCCCTTCTGGGGGCATTCCACAAGATGATTATATTCGAGAAGCTATTTTGAAAGCACTGGATTGCCTTTGGGAAAAGTATGAAACTGAGGGCCGCAATGTTGATACGCTTGAAAACCTAAATCAAGAAGATATACAAGAAGCTATGCTTACGGCAGTAACTGCATTTATTTTTTCCCGTTGGATACATGAAACAGGCATCGCAATTGAGAAAAAAATGGTAGATATTTCTGTTGTCGCTTCAACAGAAGAAGAAGCACGAAGTTTTATAAAAGAAGAAGTGAGAAATGCTTTTAGTAATCAGAATATGATTAACTATGATTATCGGTCTGTTCAAACCGACAAAAATATGGACTCCATATTTGAAACAGCTTATTCATTTATAGAACAATCAAAATGAACGCAACTCATATTATTTTGAAAACCCATACAGAGGATAATTTTTCTCTTGATTTGGGCAATGTCGAAAAAGCCATTACCATCAATTTACACGCCCTTGATGCCGAAACTTTGGTTGCTGAGAAAGTCTTTGAACTACTAAAAACCAATCAAGTAACTTTAAGTACCGCAATGTGGGATTTATTAAAAATTGGTCTATTTGTCTATACAACAGACCAATTAGTTTCAAGAAGGCATCAAGGGTATCTTAGTTGGTCAAGACACTTTATATGTCATGTACCTGTATTAAAGCCTGAACTTTGGGCAGGAAATAAGCCAATTATTGAAAAAATGCTCTCTTTTCTGACAGGAGATTTTTGGGAATTTAATTTTAGGAAAGATAACTTAAACGTTTATAAACCATACAGTCCAAAAAATCCATTACAAATAACAAATGCTTGTCTATTATCTGGCGGCTTAGATTCTTTCATCGGTGCGATTGACTTATTAGAAACTAAGGAAAAAATTGCTTTTGTGAGCCACTATAAAAGAGGTGGTGCTGAAAGCAAAACTCAAAATGAGATTGTTACGGCTTTTGAAACATCGTATGGGAAAAATTCATTTAAACACTTTCAGTTTTATGTTCAACCTATGCACAGAAAAGGCATAGAAAAAGAGAATTCATCTCGTGGACGTTCTTTTCTATTCATTTGTCTGGGCTTGGCTGTGGCTCATAGCTTTGGTGAAAATGTTCCATTAATTATTCCTGAAAATGGGTTTATTTCACTTAATGTACCATTGACCTCAACCCGATTAGGTAGTAATAGCACCCGAACCACACATCCATTTTACCTCAATACTTTTCAAGAGTTACTTACCGAGCTTGGCATTTTAAATACACTTGACAACCCTTACCTATACTGCACAAAGGGTGAAATGATTAACAATTGCAAAAATCTTAACTTTTTTAAAGAACATTTCCAAAAAACAGTTTCTTGCTCTCACCCAGATGTAATGCGCCTTGAAGGTGACAAACCCAACCAACATTGTGGCTACTGCGTTCCATGTTTAATTCGTCGGGCTGCACTAACAAAAAACGGGCTAAGAGATGCCTATTATTTTAAGGATGTATTACAAGATGCTATTCCTGCTAATCAAAAAAGGAGCAGTGATTTGCGAGCATTCAAACTTGCTATTCAAGAAACAAATTCGATGAACCAAAGACAATTGTTGTTTCACATTTTGCGTTCAGGACCATTATCTTTCCTCGGGCAATCAAGCCTTGAAAAGTGCGTCAGTATGTATCAAAATGGAATTGGAGAAGTAGCTTCATTCATCAATAACACCTAAAATGTACTTCATTGATACTCATTGCCATTTAGACCTTTTTGAAGACAATAAGTTTGCTGACTTAATTGAACACGAAAAAATTTATACAATTGCAGTCACAAATACGCCTTCTGTTTTCTTTTTTACTCAAAATCAAGCAAAAAACAAAAAATTCATTCGAGCGGCATTGGGCTTACACCCCCAACTTGCCTCTGAACGAGCGAAAGAAATATTATTATTTAAAGAACTTATCCATCAAACCCGCTACGTTGGTGAAATTGGTTTAGACAATAAGAAGGGGGCAGATTTTGAAATACAGAAGCAAGTTTTTGAGAAAATTATAGATATCTGTGCTCAGGCAGGAAACAAAATACTTTCTATTCATTCAAGAGGTGCCGAAGAAGAGGTCATTGAAATAATTGGGAGAAAATTCCCCGGTAAAGTGATTTTGCATTGGTATTCGGGCGGACTAAAACCATTAGAAAAAGCATTAGAATTTGGTTTCAATTTCTCAGTCAACTTCTCTATGTCAAAAAACCAGAATGGGAGTAAGATAATAAATTCTATTCCCATAGATCGAATACTTACTGAATCCGATGGGCCATTTCAAAAGATAAATTCTAAAAATAATGCCTCACCACTTAATATGAATCAAACTATCGAAGCGATTAGTTTGATTAGAAATATGCACCCTAATGATTTAAAAAAACAGGTATATCAAAACTTTTTCCAGCTTTTATCTTAACACCTACCCAATCTTCACCCCCTTCCTCTGCTCCTCTTTCTTTTCCGAAATCTTCTCCGTCAGCGAATCCTGAATCTTCTTTTCAATTCGTTGAAGATCCTGTCGAAGCTGAGTGAGTTCGTGCTTGTGTGGCCACGGCTTTGACACAAATTCTTTCAGTTGGTCAATGTCCTTTTTGAAATCTACTAACCGCTTTTTCTGGTCTTCAGAAATTTTGGGGATTTTTTCGAGGGCATTGTGGACAAACTGCGCCGCAATTTCGGGCGTTCGAGGCATTTGTCCACCATTGTGCTGGTACTTGATGCCGTTGGGTGATACCACCGAAAAATGGTTTTCTCGCTGGGCATAGCCTTCGACAAAATTGGTAATCGTCGTTACTTCCAACTTAAAACCGTGCAACTCTCCTACCACTTTCGGTTCGGAATTGCGGTTGTTTTTGTCAATAATGATAAGTTTTTTACCGATTTCTTTGGGGTCTTTACTCTCCAAATCGAGAATAACGAGCTGTCCTTTCAGCTTCCCATTTTCGTCATAAGCGTTTATTTTTTTGAGATGAATTTGGTCAGCTTCCACTTTTTTCAATTGCGTTTCTCCTTTGTTCGCTTGCTGTTCTTTTCCTTCTAAACGCTGCTTTGCCTGTACCACATCCTTGTTATAAATCAATAAATCTGACTCTAATCTGCCCAGTCGTTTTTCAATCTTGGCCTTTTCCAATAAATCCGTATTGCCCGACAAAATGGCGATGTACTCGCTAAAATTCATGCCGTTTTTCTCGTCCAAACTACCTTCGTCAATCCGTCGAGTGGCCAGATTGGAGTTCTTGATTTGGCTAATGAACAAGGACTTGTTCTGCAACAGATTGAATTTGTAATTATCCAAGGTCTTTTCGACGGCGTACACGTAGTTGTGAACTTGATTGCCGTATAATTTCGCTATCTCGTTTCCTTTACGAACGCCCCTTCCTATACGTTGGTCTAATTCCGAAGGTTTCCAAGGAATATCCAAATGGTGCATGGCCACAATCCGCTGTTGTACGTTTACCCCCGTTCCCAACATTTCGGTCGAACCCAACAAGATTCTTACTTTACCTGCGTTGGTGTCGGCAAAGAGTTTGGTTCGTTGGGCTTCGTTTTTGCATTCTTGAATGAATTTAATTTCGTTGGGCGGTATGTGATAGTCTTCTACCAACTTTCGTTTCAATTCGCTATACACATTCCATTGGTGAGCTTTGTAGGTTCCCAAATCCGAGAAAACCAACTGCGTTCCTTTGTGCTGTTTGGTTTGCTCGTAATGTTCAGCCATTTTCTTGGCGCATTGGCTTACTTTATTGTTGGGATGGTCATCATAATGGGGATTGAGCAAGCGCATATCCAAGGCCATCTTTTTGGCGTAGTTCGTCGCAATCAACATTTTAGCGGCTTCTTCGCCTTCGCTTAGTTTGGGACGACCCAACAACGTTGCATCGCCAGTTTCTGCAAACTTCATCAGCTTATGAATAAAGTCCTCTTGCTGAGGGGTCGGCGGCACATGAACGAGCTTTTGGTTCAATTTTGGACGTTCAATTCCAATCATGTCTGCCGTCCTAAAATCGGTGATTTGATTGTAAAACATCGCCAGTTCAGGCACTTTGATAAAATAGCGAAAACGTTCTTTCTGAATCAAATTGTTGGTCACCGAAAACTCAAAATCGGTGGTTTTCTTGGCATACACCGCCGCCCAAGCGTCAAAATTAACGATGTTTTGTTTTTGGAGTTCTTTAGGACGCAGGTACTTGAAAATCAAATACAGCTCGGTAAGTGAATTACTGATGGTTGTTCCCGATAAAAACGTGGCGCAGAGGTCTTTGTCTTTTCGTTGCTGCATGGTTCGGATGGCATATAGTAGGTTGATGGCCTTTTGGCTTCCTTCTTGATTGCCTAAGCCTGCCACTCGGTTGTGACGGGTCGTAAACATCAGGTTTTTGAAACGGTGGCTTTCGTCAATAAATAAATGGTCTATACCCATCTGCTGAAAGTCGGGCACATCGTCCTTCTTTTCTTTGAGTTGGTGATTGATACGGGACATCTCTACCGTCAGATTGGCTTTGCGTTTTTCCAAACCTTTCAGAGCCGCTTTCGATACTTCGTTGTTTTGTTGCCGCATTACTTCCAAATCCAACTCTACATTTGTTAATTCGGCTTGAACAGTCTTTTGCTGAATTTTCGGCGATTGGGGGATTTTGCCAAACTGGTCGTGGGTCAGAATAATACAATCCCAATTATTGTTTTTGATGTCATTGAATAGCTTGACTCGGTTTTCGGGGCTAAAATCGCTGGCTTGCGGGTACAATAATTTGGCTTCGGGATAGGCTGATTGGAAAGTTTCGGCGATTTGGTGGACATTGGCTTTCAGGCCAATAATCATTGGTTTGTTGACGATCCCCAACCGTTTCATCTCATAAGCCGCTACGCACATAATCAGGGTTTTTCCCGAACCTACTTCGTGGTCGGCTACGCCGCCTTCGTTTTGCAACAACATCCACACGGCATCTTTTTGACTTTGGTACAGACTCGGAATACCTAAGTTTTTATAATTGAGGTGCGGGAATTGTTGATGCTGACCGTCGTATTGGGGTTTGACATAACAGTTAAACAGTTGGTTGTAACGCTGTTCTATGTCGGTTTTGAGTTCTTTTGGTTGCTCATTTAACCAAGTGGGAAACTGATTACGAATCTGTTCAATTTTGCCGGCGGCCAATTGGGTTTTCTCCTGGTCTTTGACCGTAACTTCCTGCCCGCCATCGTACAATTTCTTAGTAATATGCGGATTGGTATTCAGTAAGGCATATTCGGCTAAATCAAGACCGTCGTAGGTACGGGTTTGGGCATTGACGGCATATTCGGTGGTAATTTTAGCATTACTTTGGGTACTGCGAGAGGTGCGTACTGTGAAAGTATCGGTGGATTGGGCATATTGAATCCGAATAGGAATGTCGAACAAATGACTTAAATAATCCTGATAAACTTGCGTCGGAATCCAGCGTTCGCCAAAGTTGAATTCCAATAATTCAAAAGGGACTTTTTCGGGTTGGTTTTCGACAAGCGCCGCTTGGGTTCTGCGAGCTTCGTTGTTGTGGGGGTTAGTTTCGCAGTAGTTTTGAACGGCTTGTAGTTTTTCAAAAACGTTGCCCGACAAAAGCATTTCACGGGTTTGGTATTCTTCTCGAATCGGATTATAAAGTAACCGGTCTTGCAATTGGTTCAGCAGCCTTTCTTGGCTTTGGCCACTGATTTCTTGCATGTAATCTATGTTCACTTTCCCAAACCAATTCAACGAAGCAAGTAAGGTATCCTCGGCAGTTTCAATTCGTTGTTTAGAGGAAAACGCAACAGATTGTTCGAAAATATCGGCCTTGACAAATTGCCCATCTTTGACTCGTTCTAAGGCCAACAGTTCTTTGCCTTGCGGATCAAGCAAGACTGTCCCTACGTTTTCTTTACGGTTTAACTCTCTGTATTGTTGCTTGAATTGGTCATACGATTCGTTGAGTAATTGACGTAAACCTGCATTTTCGACTTGAAATTCCTGTTCAAAGTTGTAAAGTAAATGGTAGTTATCTCGAAGTTGAATTAGGTTTTTTACTTTTCCTTGCTGGGTTTTTGAAACTTCGAGGGAACGAAAAAGTGGATTTTTCTCAGTCAATTCATAGACCTTGCCTACTTCCCCATTTTGTTCCACCAATGAGCCTTCTTTCAAGTGAGGATATTTAATACCCTCAAAGGGTTGAGGTTCAATGATTGGCTGAATCGTGGCAAAAAGGTCTAATTGCGGCGTAAGTGGTGCTTTGCTGGTAGAAATACTGATTTTTGCTGTTGGTGCAACGATTTTGAGGTACTGACCCAAATCCTCGTCCAGCATTTTTTTCAATTCCTGCCCTATGGCTTCGGTACCACCTTGATGGGTAAAAATTTGGGCGGGTTTACCGTACTGGTCAGTATCAAATTGCAGTTGATTGTGAACAATTCGACTGAGGTCTTCGTAATATTGGTTACTTGGATATTCTCGGCGAGTGCTTTGGACGAAAAGCCGCTCCCGTTGGTTCAAGCTGGTTTTTTGCGTGTCTTTTTGGAGGAGGATTAAATCCGTGCCGACACTCGTTCCTGCAAAGTTGGTGAACAAATTGTGGGGCAAACGAACCGAACTTACCAGATTAGTATTCCGCATCAAATACTGTCTAATCGGTTCATTACTTGGACTGTTCATCAAAGCATCGGTCGTTAAAAAGGCCACTACCCCACCCTCTTTGGCCACGTCCACGGCTTTGGTAAAAAAATAACCATGCAGGCTACGGCAAGCTTGTCGTTTGGTTTTGTCTTTGCTGTTGGCAAAGGACGCATCCCATACGGTCACGTCGCCAAAGGGAATGTTGGAGGCTACTAAGTCGAAGGTATTCAAGTAGCGACTGCTGATGTCTTCAAATCCTTGTTGCTTGACGTGGTTTTTGCCGTGCAGGGTTTCTAACAGCGTGGCCGTCAGTAAGTCTTTTTCAATCAAAAGGAGCTTGGAAAGCGGCAAGCCAACTCGCTGAAAACCATCTGAGAACTGCCCCAGTCCTGCCGAAGGGTCTAAAAAACTGTTTACCTCAAATCCTGTATTTCGGATAGCCTCGCCCAGAGCTTCAATCACCGCAGGTGGCGTGTAAAAGCTGGTCAAAACGCTGTTTTTAAGGCTTTGCCAATATTCATCGGCTCGTTGTTCTCCTACTTCATTTTCTATTGTTCCCCGCAGTAGTTGCACATAGGGACGTAGTTCAATATCAGCTTTGGTTTGCCAAGCATTGTCATCTTCCAATGGCAACAGAATCGCTTTGATACCACCAAAACCTGCATAGTGCCGAATAAGGTCGGCTTGTTCTTCGGTTGGGACTTTGCTTTCTTTTTGTAATCGCAAAGCAAGGCGAATCGCCTCCGTATTCTGAACGAGGTGGTGTTTGGGATTAAACGCCATGCGTTTGAATCAAATTTTCAAGTTGACTGATAATTAAATGGTAGCAGAGTCGCTGATTCTCGCCCGTGTCTGATTCTTCGTGCTTTTTTACCAAATTTTCAAGCAAGGGGCAAATTGCAATGAGAAAGGTTTGCCGTTTCTCTGATGCGGTTAGTCTCTGATAGTCAGACAGAAACTCTGTTTCGAGTAAATTATTTAAAAACGAATAGGTCGAAAAAGATAACCCATTGGTGAGTTCAGCAATGGCTACCTCTTGGGCTTGTAGAATGTCTTTTCCTGCCAATCGTTCTTGCTCAAAAATAGAAGCCGCTTGATTTACCCGCTCTGAAACAAGATTCTCTATTTCTTCTGTGGTGAGTTTAGCCAGCACATCAGAAAAATCGCTTTGCAGATAGCTTTGTAAGTAGATGGTAAAGTAATCCTGTTGCATAGTTAATCAAAAACCAATTTTGTTCTTTCCTTGTGCAAACCCCTGTGATTCAGCACTTTTCATTTTTTCCTGTTTTGATTTTTGAATCTCTTGATAGGATTTGATGACAGGTGGTTCATTCAATTTGAGGTTATGAGAAGGTGGTAAGGCTTGACCATTACGCTCTTTCAACACCTCGTTCAAATCTTTTTGCTGACGGGTCGGACGAACGATTTGAAATAGCTTTTGCTCTTGCCGTTTTTCTATTTCATCACTAATTCGGTTCAATGCCTTGGTCAATAATTTAGTATCATTCGGGAAGTGAATAATGGTACGGGTAATCATGAATTTCATGTTTTCATCGAGCATCGTTTCCCGCTGAAACTCATTGATTTTCTTTTCTTTATCGTTCAAATCTGTGCTGTATCTTTTCACGAACAAGTTCATGTCTTCGACCAAATCTTTTATAAATCCTTCGTTTAACTCCTGCGCTTTTCTTGCCCCCAACGCTAAGGGGTAGCGAAGCTCTAAGTTCAACCGATTCGTTCCTACGGATTCTTGATTCTCAGTGCTTTCCTCCGTTTTTTTGACTTGTTGATTGGTTGGAGATGAATACGTCAAGTAAGGTTTAATCTTCATTTCAGGGTTTTCGGACGGGTGGTCTAAGGCCAAGTAATTCACCGCAAACCGTAGCCCGGCATTGTCACCATCCTGTGCAATCACTAATTGCGCTTGTGGATTTCGATTCAAGATTTCTTGTAAAAAAGCTATTTGTTTACCGCCAGGCTGCCCACCTGTGGCGACATAAAAACGTCGTTCATCAGCTTGTTCGGGGTTGAGTTGCTTCAACGAAATCGCATCAATGGCTGATTCTGAAATCACAATTCGTTGGACAGGAACTTCATAAAATCCCGTTTTTGCTTGCTCAATGGGCAGAATAACACGCTTTTCTTCCCCTAATTCTCCATATAAAAATACCACGTTTTTAGCATCTTGGCGGTAAATTGTACCAATTGTTCCTATTGGGATTTCTTGCCCCTTTTCATCTTTCACTGCTTCTTTTGCCTTAAAAAACCGATTTGAGTGCCATAAAGCCTCTCCTCGTTCACCTTCTGGAAATGCTTTGTAAGCCAAATTCCGAATATCCATTGACGCAATGTTTCCGTCACGAGCATACATGGGGAAGGCTGTATTCACGTGCCGAATCACGCCAGTATCAAACGCCACATTTTTGATTCGTCCCTCAAATTCCTTGGAAAAAAGTATCTGTTTTGCAATATTCCGTCCTTCCAAATATTCGGTATCAGTCAGCGGGGCAATCTGATATTTACTGTACAAATCCTGCTCTCGGAGGAGCGTATCTTTCAAAAAATAATTGGCAGAAACTTCAATCATTGGCTCAACAAGTCGCTTCTTTTCAGCAAATCCGTCTTGCATCATGATTGAGTCAATCGTTTGAAAAATATGGCGGTAGTTTCCGTGCTCCATACGTTCCATGAATTTGAAAATATCGCCCTTAAACTGTGGGTCATTCAAGTCCACAAAAAACTTCGTCCCATAATCCTTTACGGCTGCTACTGCCAATCGTTGCTTATCGCCTTTGATTCCCGTTTCGTACAGTCGCCAAGCGTCATTGGGGCGTGACTTCTTTTTATCTAACTGGTAACCATAATGTTGCAGTACAATTTCTAAATCTAAATCCTGCTTTATTTGGCTCAAATCTCGGGTCATGCGTCCGCCTTTTCGTTGGGTTTGGGATGATATAGCTACTTTATCTCGCTCCGTAATTTCACTACCATCAGGATTTTTTAAGGTCAAATCATTTTTAGCAGCAAATCGCTCAATAGTTTCCAGATTCCACGCCTTATGAACCGACTTTGATTCTCGAACATTGTGATACAAGTCGTTCAGATTTAACTGCTTGTACCCAACAGAACCATCTAACTTACCCGTTTGACTTGGTAAATACGCTCGACCTTTTTCGCTTCGTTGATACACCTCTTTAAACTCGGCAGGATGAAAGCCACTTATTGCGGGGTAAACAGCAACTCGAACCTCACCACTCCCCAATGTTAAAGTACGTTTGGCTTCTGGATTGGTAACGACGCTCTGAGGCAGTTGGGTGATGCTCCTGGCCCCATACATATTTTTGATGGCCTTATTGCACCTTTCAACATTATCGGGTGTAGGTTCAATCCAGAGTTGAACATTTCCAATCGTGCGGGTATTATCAATGCCATTTAAAGCAAAATCACCGAATGCGATGTAGCGAACTGCTTCTTTGTTTAAATGTCGAAGAATGGCTAATTGCTCTCTCGAAGCTCGGTTTTTGACATCTTGCATGGTCTTTTCGGACTTAGAGGTTAGTCAGGAATTTCAAAACCACCTTCGGGTTCGTTGATGTCGAACAGTGAATTTAACAAGTCTTTGGTATCGAAAAGCGTATCCAAATGAGCTGTATAGAGTAGGTTTTGCTCGTCATTAGATAGTGATTCCCATAGTTCAGGGTCGTTGATAGAAGCATTTATCACATATTTACTTGGGTCGAGCGGTTCTTCACCGTCAGCAATGTAAAGCGGCTGAATAGCTACGTTGATTCGTTCGGCCCCGTACCTTTTCGTTAGGTCATTGAGAGATAACATCATCAATAGTTATGGATTAGCAGTTGAAAAATGGCTCAACTTATTTTTCAATTACAAAGTAAGTTAAGTCATTTTAATAAAACAAATTATTTATTTTTGCCTTTATGATTAAATGTATATTGAAAATAATCTTATTTTTATTTCCAATACTAACCAACGCACAAGCTACGTCAGATAGTATTCTACACTCAGAAAGGTCGTTAATGAGCGAATTACAGCGATTATCTCATGCCGAGATTATCCGTCAATTTCCTTCTTTTTTTGAATCAAACCCAGTCGTGGCTTTCACCATTCCTTGTCTTCCTCCTGTCGGTTTTTGGGAGGGAAACCGAATTTCTTCGGGATTCGGCTGGCGTAAACACCCATTGAAGGGCAAGTTTCAGCACCATAGCGGAATTGACATTGCAGGAAACTATCAATATGTCCGAACAACAGCAACAGGTTTAGTAGAGCAAGTGGGCTATGATAACGCCCTCGGTTTATTCGTTATTGTCAATCATGGCAACTCATATCAGACCATTTATGGTCATCTGGCTGATATTCAGGTGAAAAAAAATCAATTTTTAAACGTTGGCGAAAAGATTGGAATATTGGGGAATACAGGCCATTCCACAGGGAAACACTTACATTATGCCATCAAGAAAAACAGTATTTATGTGAATCCTGCGGAATACTTGACGCTCGGAATTCGATTTTTGGAAGGTTATTTTCATAAATAATAATCTGCAATATATTACACATTTTAATAAAAATACCCTAATAAGTATTTGCAATACTACTAAATAGGCATTATATTGCACATTCAAATTGGCATTTATGAACCTTGTTCAAGTAGGTGAAACCATCAAGCAACGACGACAACGGCTCGACATTCGGCAAAACGACTTAGCCGAGTTGTCGGGGGTGGGGCTTCGTACCCTCATCGCCATTGAAAACGGAAAGGGCAATCCATCGTTTGAAACGCTTACTAAAATTATTGATGTGCTGGGTTTAGAACTTACTTTGACTATTAAATCATGAGAAAAGCCACTGTATTTCTCAACTTAGAAGCCGTTGGAAAACTCTCTGAAATGCCTGACGGTTTCATTTTTCAGTATGATGACAATTATATCGCTCGCCCCAATGCCCGTGCGTTGAGTTTAACAATGCCTATTTCTCAACAAGAATTTAGGTCGTCTTCTTTATTTCCCTTTTTCTATGGGCTACTATCAGAGGGTTACAATCGTGCCGTGCAATGCCGATTGCTTAAAATTGACGAAAATGACGATTTTGGACTTTTGCTGGCCATTGCCCACACTGATACGGTTGGGGCGGTGCGGGTGATAGAGCAAACTAAAAACCTGACTTTTGAAGTATGAAAACAATCGTTTGTCCTTCTACCCTACAATCAGGATTCGATACTTTTAGCCCCAAAGCTCGAAAATCGCTTTTCGGCGGCAAACAAGTTTCACCTATCCTACCCTTCAAACACCAAGACATCAGAACCACGGCCTTTCAGGGTTTTGGGCAATCGTTTCGACAGCTTTCTATTTCGGGAGTACAAGAAAAATATGGATTAGTTCTTGACAGTAATACCTTACGGCTACCTAAACCCAATGAGCAAACGAAGTACATTCTAAAACCTATTCCGCCCGATTTACCCAACGCCAGCGAAATTCCTGCCAATGAACACCTGACCATGCAAATTGCCCAGCAAGTATATAGTATTCCAACAGCGGCCAATGGTCTGATTTTCTTTGCCGACGAAGAACCTGCTTTGCTCATCAAACGCTTTGATTTTCGCCCTGATGGTTCAAAATGGCGGCAGGAAGATTTTGCTTCATTGTCAGGAAGGACCAAGCAAACCGCAGGATTAGATTATAAATACGAAGGAAGCTACGAAGAAGTGGCTCAATTGATTAAACAACATTTGCCTGCTTATCGGGTAGAGACAGAGAAGTTTTTTCGATTGCTCTTGTTCAATTATTTGTTCTCGAACGGGGATGCTCACCTCAAAAACTTCTCCATTGTCGAAACCCTTGACGGTGATTTTGTACTTAGCCCCGCTTACGACTTGATTTGTACCCGCTTACATCTCACCGATTCGGATATGGCATTAAAAGACGGGCTTTTTAGTAATGATTACGAAACAGATAGCTACACCGCTAATGCTTTTTACGCTTTCGATGATTTCCTGATATTTGGCTCTCGTATTGGTATTGCCGAAAAACGAGTACGTCAGCAATTGGTTATTTTTCAGAAAGACTACGAGAAAGTACGGGCCATGACACAAAATTCTTGGTTGAGCGATGCTGCCAAGGCCACATACTTAGCTTGTTACGAATCTCGGTTGAAGCGATTAAATTACGCTTTCAAGATGAATAGGTAGGAAAATCAGAAAAACAAGTCCTTCAATTCTTCACTGGTATATTTATCACTTTGCAGAAGTTGATAGTAGGAATACGCCTTATTGATGAGCGTATCTGTGTATTGTAACGAAATAAAATTGACACCGTTTTCGTACAAAAATGACTGATATTGCAACAAATTCTTGGCATTTCCTCGTCCTGAGTACATATTTTTGAAGTTATGATACTCAATATCCACTATTTCGGCCAACTGTTTGAGGTTCATTTTCTTGATATTTTCGAGTGTAGTCGTGTCTGCCCGTTCAAAAATAGCGTCGGTCATACGTCGGTTTTTATACACAAAAAACGAGTAGGTAAATACCAACTTCCAGTAGTATTCACTTGCTTCGGGGTGTTCTTTCACAATTGTTAGTTTGACTTGCAATTCGGCTTGTTCCTCGGGCTTTTCCGAAGATATCTGCAAGGTTTTCAGTACATCTTCTCCTACCAAAATAGGGTTGTAGCTACCTTTCTCATCGGCAGCTAACTTAGGTCTTCCTCGTGGGTTCATTGGTTACAAATTTTCAAAGTGGTCCGCCGAAGCGGTGGTTAGATTACTTAGTGGTTTCGGGGCGCCGAAGCGGTGGTAATTCCGTATTCTGCCATTTCATACTCAATTAGTAGTGAAATGTCTTGCTTTACACGGTGGTAATGTTCTTGTAAAAGCCGATTTCTGAAAGAAAGTTTCTCGGGTTCAGTTAATTTTTGGTAATCAATTTCATACTTTCTTTCAACCAAAACGGCCAAGTCATTGATTTTAGGCAGTTTTTGTGTTTTTTTGAGTTGGTCTTTCTCAACACTTACAAATGCTTTGAATGTTTTTAAATCAAATTCCTCGCCAAAATTGTCAACAAACTGCCCTACAAACTCGCCTTGCTTTAATGTCGAGATTTTTGAGGAAGGAATTACATCGGCCTGTTGCGTCGAAACGTTGATGGTTGTATCGTTTTTAGAGTAGGTGATTGATTCCTTTTCCTGATTAGTTCTGCCAAAACGACGGGATAGTTTTTCGGCGGTTTCAAAGACTACCGTTCCCGAAAACAGGTTGCCGATAATGTTGATAATTACCTTTGCTTCCCGCTCACCATAGTCCCGCACCAACTGCTCAAAGTCCTGTATTCCTAACCAAGTCGCTACTTTATTGCTTCGAGCCGTGGCAATGAGCATATCAATCCCTTTAATAAACATGGTCGGCAATTCGTCCCAAAAAAGTGCTGATTTTAGCTTCCCTTTTTTGTTCACGAGCTTCATCATCCGAGAAGTATAGAGTGAAAACGCCGTACCATACACGCTAACCCGTTCGGGGTTGTTACCTGTGCAAAGTATTTTGGGGTCGTCTGGATTGTTAATGTCTAAACTAAAATCATTGCCTGTCATTACCCAATATAGTGTTGGCGACGAAAGTCGGGCCATGGGAATGCGCACCGACGAAATCTGTCCTTCTAACTGCTCCATTGCGCCACCTGCTTTGGCATCAATAAACGGACGGACGTAAATCTCGACCTCGGGGTACTGCTCCATTATCTGAAACGTTTCGTCGTAACGGCGGTTGGTAAATTCGAGCGTGTGCGGAAAAGTACAGATTTGGCCTAATCGCTTAAAATCCTCCAAAAGTTTAGGGCTTTGCTCGCCTTCATTCTTTTGTTTTTCTTGCTCGTACAACTCCCGATACTTCATGCTGACCGTTCGTAAATACCAAATCACCGAAGTTAGGAAGTTAATCGCCGATTCGGGAAAAAACTCACCTTGCTTCTGCGCCCAAGTACGGTTGAGATTCAACATAATGGTTTGCGCTGATTCATAGGCATCCATTACGTCGGTCATCAACTCTGGTAGCAGCGGATTACAACGATGTGAGTATTCAATGTCATCGAAATTGATTACATAAAATTTGGGGATAATTGGCTCACCGTTCGCTTTTTTTCCCCAGGCAAATTTATTTTCCCGCAGGGTTTTCAAATACGCATTGTAGGCTTCTTCGGTTAAATCAGGGAACTTAAAATCATACACATACGCCGTATATCCCTTGTAAATAGACTGCCAAAGTGCGGGTATCAAAATAGCATACGACTTACCCGAGCCTGGCACTCCCAACACCATCGTCGAACGAAACGGGTTGACTATATTGACCAAGCCTTCTCGCCATTTACCACGATAGTGATACGTTGTTTTGAAGTGAATTGAAAACTCGTTAGATACAAACGCTTCATTTTGAGGAAATTCCTCATTTGATTCATTAAAAATATCATTTTCGGGCTGAGCAAAAAGCAATCGGGATAGGTGCTGACCTGACTTGATCAAAAACAGTGTACCCACCAATGTGACGATAATATAGAGCGTATCAATCAGAATAGGAGAAAATGCTACTTTGAGGTAAAGCAAAAAAATTGAACCCATGAATAAGGCCGTCCCCATTGCGGCATCAGCCATAATTTTCTGCCGTTTTACATTTGGGTCAATCTTTCCTTTTGAGCCAAGTGAATACAGAAAAATCAGGAAGTAGGTCAGAATTTTAGAAAGAATAGGTGTATTAAAGAGCCCAAATTGGCGGTGGATCTTGGTCAAAAACGTATAAATGAAGCCTCGAATAGGTAGGCTTTCAGCTACAATCTCATGGCAAAACCACAAAAAGTGAAACACTAACAACAGAATGGCAATAATCAGCAATAGCTCAACACCCTGAGCATATCCTTCTTTCTCTTTGCTCGTCAGCCCCGACATTTCAAATATTCATTTAATTAGGGGCTTAAAATAATAGAAACATTTAATTATATAACGTTAAATTATATTTTTATGTTATTTGAGTAGATAAGCGGCGGTATTTACACTATTTGTTCTCAAATGCCCGCCTTAACTCTAAGGCTTTGGAATCCTTTTCTTCGTCCTCCTTCATTCGTTCTTTAAGGTGTTGATAATAGAGATACACTTTGTAATCGTTGGTGTGTTTGTAGTAAATCAACGCTCCAATCAGCGAGCCAGTCACAATTCCCATAAAATTATCCACTGAGTCTCGTACCATGTAGTAGGTCAAAAATCCAATGATAAGCGTTAAGCCCCAAATCAAGATTAGACGAATAAACTTCACTTGAATCAATGCCCAAAAAGTCACCGCAGCAACAAAGAATACAAGCAAGCCATACGACCAATGCAAATCATATACCTTACAGACTTTATATCCCGCAAAAATGCCAATGGCAAGAGCTTCGTAGTCCAAAATCCCAATTGGATAATCAACTTCTGAATAATGTTTTCCGTACTCTAATTTCATTCTTTACAAATTCTTAAAGTGATCAATCAAAATCTGAGCCACCATGTCCTTGATGTTGATGTCCTGCTCCACCGCTTTGAGTTTGATTTTTTTCATCAGTGTAGCGGGAATTTTCACGTTAAACTGCGTGATTTCCTCCTCCGGCTCTTCCACGGTTTTCTTCTGAACCTGTTGAACAGGTTCAACTTTTTGCATGGGCAAAGTAGCTGGCTCTTCCGCTAATTTTGTACTTAACTTGCCCAGGCGATTTTTAAATTCGTCACTTACTGCCATATTGCTCAATTCGTTTAAAGTTGTCCTACGATTTCTTCGGCTAACGCCATGATTTCTTCACGTGCCTTTGCATCTTCGATATTTCCTACCCCATTAGCCACTACCGACCGAATGTAACTTACCCGCTCCATAATTTTTGTTTTCAAAGTTGGAATCGGGTAGCTATCCAAAATACTTTTGATGTCGGCATTGACACTCGTGCGGTGTTTCACCATGTTCAAAACAATTCCTGCCTTCATGGCCGGATTTTGTTTTTGGGCCTCAGCAATCAGAGCAATAGTTGCTTTAATAGCCATAACGTCCAAATAACTCACCTTGGTAGGCACTAACACAAAATCCGAAATCTCAAATAGCGTTGAAAGTTGGTCTGTTAAGTAAGGCGGTGTGTCAATAATCAAAATATCTAACTCTGGCACATCTCCTGTGGTCAGAACTTCCTGCGGTACGAGTGTAATCCCTTCAAGCAAGTCACCCAAACCTACTACGCTGCCTTGTAAATCGGTATCGAGAATACCTACTTTGAGCGTATCCTTAAATAGAAAGGAAAGGTTCAATGCCAATGTGGTCTTGCCTACTCCCCCCTTTTGATGTGCCACGGTTATTACTTTCATCGGTTTTTTATAAAGTCTTTTTCTGGGACAAATCAACTGATAAATAGTAAAATATCAAAATAAAAATGTATCTGAATAGAAAAATATTAAAATATCTTACTAAAAATCTGTCAAGTTTTAACAGAACATAATTCATTGATTTATACATGAATAAAGATACATTATGGTTTTAAATAAATAATTTTTATTATTTTGATAGCTTTAATAATAAATAAAATGATTTATTTTGCGTTTGAAAATTAATCACAAACCAAAATAAATACGTATTGATGAAAAGGAAGGTTCACTACCTATGGGGAGTTGCATTGACAATAGCGACCTTAACCCAATCCAACGCACAGAACGCAGGAATTCAACGAGGCGCACAGGTAATTGAGCAACAAGCTACCGCTTTGCAGTCTTATTTCCAGCCCGTAACCACCATTATCTATGTAATTGCCGCCATTGTAGGCTTAGTTGGCGGATTTCGGATTTATAGTAAGTGGCAAAATGGTGACCAAGATACCCAAAAAGCCGCTGTGGGCTGGATGGGTGCAATTTTGTTCATTTTAGCCATTGCTGCTACCCTACAAGCTGTCTTCTTTTAAGCCAATGAAACGACTCCAATATATCGTTTCTTCATTATTACTGATTGCACTAATGAATGAATATACATTTGCTCAATCAGTAGATTTGACGAAGAAAAACGGGTTTTCGAGGGTGGGAATTGGTGAACAATTCACCGACCCGCTGCATGATAACCTTTCTATGTTCGTCACCTTTACTTATTTAGTCTGCGGGCTGATCGGATTGATTGGTGGATTACGCATCTATAACCGTTGGCAACTGGGTGAAAGTGAACGTATTACAATTGAAATTTGGAGGTGGGTGGCTGCCATACTGGCCGTACTTGCCATCACTACGGGTCTGAGTGCTTACGTTTCAGAAATGGAAGTAGGTTCTCGGCGAGTTACTCAGCAAGATTTTGGAATTAACCCTTAAAAATGGACTCATTCTACGCCATAGCCCGAAATACCTGCCTATCATTAGCCGCTGCCGCTGCGGTGATTGCGGGATTACGGCTTTTTCAAAAATGGAACCGTGGTGAAGAAGTAGAAGGCATGATTTTTATCTGGTTAATCGGAATCTTGTTTGCGGGTGGTATCGTAGTCATGGTAGATAATTTCATCGTCGGCGGAGCTTATGTCTTTTTTACGGGAATTTCGGGAACAGCAGAAGGTCTTTCAATTGAACTTTATCAAGCCTCATTACTACTCGGTATCGTTATTACAATTGTGGGAATCATCAAAATCTACCGAAAATTTCAAAATGGTGAAGAGGACATTTACGAGTATATGCTCAAATGGTTTGGTTCATTGGTGTTTTTGTTCAGTATGGGTTATTTAATCAGTGCGATTTTATGAAGTCTTTTCCTGTTTTTAGGGGCGTTGACAATGAAATTGAGTTTCGAGGACTACGAGGCAAACATTTCTACTACGCCGCCGTCGGAATCATCGCCAGTATTTTCCTGACGCTGTTTTTGTACATCATTGGTTTAAACACACTGATTGCCATTTCAGTGTTGTTGATCAGCGCAGGGAGTACGCTTTTTTATACTTACGATGCCAATAAACGGCACGGACGCTGGGGTGAAATCAAACTGGCCGTCAAAAATCACAAGCCCTTTTATGTTTACCAAAATCGTTCGTTTGCTCGATTGATTGAAGTACGAACCTTATCCAAACGCAAGTGAAAAGTATCAATCCAAACAAGGCAAAAAATCTTGAAACACTATTCCCTATTTTGGCAGTGGATGCCGAAACGGATATCATTGTTTCTAAAAATGCAGATTTGTCGGTAGCTTTTGAAATGAAAGTCCCCGAAATATTCGCCATTTCGGATAGCGAATACGATACGCTGCATGATATTTTGGTTCGGGCAATCAAGATTCTGCCCATTGGCTACATGATTCATAAGCAAGATATTTTTATTGAGGATGAATACAATCCAAATTTTGAGAGTGAATATCTGCAATCCAACAATTATGTTGCTTGGGAAAACGAACGACACTTTGCAGAGCGTCCCTACCTGCGGCATCGTTGCTATTTGTACATTACTCGTCCTGCTTCTTCGCCTTTGAAACGAACCAGTCAGCAATCTTCGCTACTCAAACGGCATTTAGTACCCAAGGAAATCCAAGATCCAAAAACGTGGATTGAGTTTACAGACATCGTAAATCAATTCGAGGCAACCTTCAACGATTCTGGAAAGGTAAAGCTGAACAGGCTGAACAAAGACGAAATTCTCGGTACAAAAAGAGAAACAGGAATTTTTCAAAAATACTTTTCGCTTTCGTTCGATGATGAAGCGCTGTACGACCTCGAAACAAGAGACGGTTTGAAAGTAGCAGGTAACACAACTTACACCTACGCCATTACCGAACTCAACGATTTTCCGAATGATTTGCAAAATTCGGCTCGGCTCGAACAGTTCTCGACTGATAGCAGTCATTTTCCCATTTCGTCGGGTTCGACGCTTGGAATGATGCTCTCCTGCAATCACGTATATAATCAGGCGTTAGTGATTTGCGACGGTGATGCAATGGTAAATGAAATGGTCGGTGAAGTACGCCGACACTATTCTTTTTCAGCATGGTCGAAGGAAAACGAAGTGAGTATTTCAGCCAAAGATACCTTCATGGGAGAAGTAAAAGCCAACAACCGAAAGGTTGTAAAAGCACATTTCAATGTGATGGTTTTTCACCGAGATTCCGAAACTGCCGACAATTATCGTTCATTAGCAGCAGCGGCGATTTCCAAGTTAGGTTTCAAGCCAAAGTTGGCTACTTGGGACGCTGAAACGTTGTTCTGGGCTTGTATTCCCGGTAATATTTCAGAAATTGGGAAAGACAATTTGGCTACTTGTTTTTTGGAAGAGGCTACAACCATCTGGAACGTAGAAACCAATTACCAAGATGGCTTTTTCAACAAAAATGGAATTCTGCTCACTGACCGCTTTGGCCGCCCGTGTATGGTGGATCCTTTCTTTGCACCGTTGGAAAAAGGTTTGATTTCCAATCGAAATTTTATGGTCATTGGCCCATCGGGGTCGGGTAAGTCGTTTACGATGAACAACATCATTTACTACTTACTTTCACACGGTGTTCATATCAGCATGGTGGACGTGGGACACTCGTACAAACGCCTGTGCCATCTTATGGGCGGAAGGTACATTACCTACGAAACTGATAACCCGATAAATTTCAATCCGTTCTATATGAAGGATTTGAACCCCGATGAAGAAACCAAAGATGCTTTGGCTAACTTATTGATGGCACTTTGGAAGAAGGACGGGGAACGGTCATCAAAGTCAGAAGAAGTAACCATTTCGAGCATTGTTCACGAATACTACGCAGCATTGCGTCGCCATAGAAATGATGGAAACGACCTTTTCGCCTGCTTTGATAGTTTTTATGAGTTTACCCAAACCGAATACCCGGACATTTTCAGGCAGAATCAAGGACGTTC
This sequence comes from Runella defluvii, assembly GCF_014195535.1. Lineage (GTDB taxonomy): Bacteria > Bacteroidota > Bacteroidia > Cytophagales > Spirosomataceae > Runella > Runella defluvii. The sequence goes on from NZ_JACIBY010000022.1 coordinate 38,377, forward strand.
GGAGAAAGAATTCGACTTACAAAATTTTCTGTACGTATTACGCCCATATTACAAAGGTGGCCAATATGATTACCTGCTCAATTCTCGGCAAAACATTGACCTCATGGACTTACCTTTTGTGATTTATGAGCTGGACAATATCAAAGACCACCCCGTACTGTTTCCTGTGACAACCATCATGATTATGAACACTTACGTTCGTAAGCTGTTCACTGTCAAAGGTGTGTTGAAAATGCTGGTGATTGAAGAAGCTTGGAAAGCTTTGGCAAAGGATAGTTTTTCCGACTTCCTCAGGTGGTGTTCTAAAACTGTTCGGAAACATTACGGCTCATTGGGAGTAGTTACGCAGGAAGTAGATGATTTGGTTGGAAATGCCATCGTCAAAGACGCCATTATCAACAATTCACCCATTAAGTTTCTGCTCGACCAGAGCAATTATGAGAAACGTTTTGGCGAAATCATGCAGACACTGGCACTCTCAGAAAAGCAGGCCAACATCATTTTGAGTATCAACAAAGGCAAAAACCCAAATCGCCCACCTTACAAAGAATTGGCATTATTACTGGGTGATTATTGTAAAGTTTATGGTGTCGAAGTTTCCAAAACTGCCTATGGAACATTCACAACTGAGCGGCGAGAAGTAGAGGAAATTCAAGACTTAGCCCAAAACAAGTACAACGGCAACCTTGAAAATGCCGTAAAAGCGTGGGCAAATGGTGAACGAGCAACTGTTTTTCAACCTTAATATCTATTCCCATGATACACTTAAAACCCTTAAAATTACTCGCTCTGACAGGTTTATTGACTTTTTTTCAATTGAAAGCCAATGCCCAATTTGTTGTGTCTGACCCTTTACACACGGCAGTTACTCAGCTCATCAAACTATTACAAGACCCCTCATTTAAAACCTTGGTCAAGAATGTCGAAAAGTTAAAGAGAGTAACCAGTGGTGTGCAGCAATTTCACCGGGGAACTCAGTTGGTTTCAACCATTACTCAAACAACTTCGATGCTTAACCAAATGGCAAATTCAATTGGAAAAGATGGACATATCTATCCTGCTGAGTACCAAATGATTATTCAGGATTTCCAAGGTCTAACCAAGGCGGGTACGGACATTTTGAAAGATATGCGACAATCTACCTCACAAAATATTCTGGAAATGAATGATTCTGAACGGATGAACTGGCTCAATATGGCGCACGAACGAGCGGGAAAATTTCAAAATCTGGTACAGGCATACTACAATCGAATTCGAGCCACGTCCATGCGGAGGGCAGGAAATTTAAGAGACCGTCAGGCCACGGCAAAACTCTATGACATTGCTTTGGCAAACGTCACGACCAATCCGTTAGGAGGTAATTTCAACTTTAACAACGGAAACGAACAAGCCTATGACGCCTTTTACCCCGAAGGTTCATCCGTTCTGGACAATTATACCGAAACCGAAGATGCGGTAAAAATGCGGCAGGCACAGGAAGATTTTAATAAACGCCTCTTGAATTACCAAGATGAGTTACAAATCGCCGAAATGAAAGCTCAACGCATTGCACTGGGGATAAAACTGGCCGAGGGTTATCGGCCCATTGAAAACTGGGCAGGCACTAAAACGGTGGGCTGGGCTACCCCCGATGGCAAAGAGATTTCCAAAGAAGAATTTGAAGTAATAGTCAAAATTTTAGGAAGGGAACTTCTCGTTCCTATGCGGGAAGAGCTGACCAAAAAATATCGAATTGACGAAGGCATTAAACTAAAATAGCATGAACTTCGATATTCTAAAAACCCTCGAACAAGTCTATCAAAGCACCCTGACCAGTTCTAATAGTGCGGCTGAGAAAATCGAAGTCAGCATACGAGCGGCTGCGGGAATCGGAGCATTGGTGTATATCTTTTCGAGACTAATTGGGCAGATTTCCCGTAATGAACCGATTGACTTTTTTCCGTATCTACGACCGTTTCTGATGGTTTTACTTATTGCCTCTGCACCCAAGATGTGCGACGTAATGGACGCTTTTGGCAAGAAAACAGTAGGTTTGGTCAACGCATCGAACGGGGATTTGTACGAAAAGGTAAAGAAGAATACCGAAATGATACAAAAGAAAATTCGGGAGAAGTGGGATGAAATTGGAACTAATCCTCAACGATACAAAGAAATTTTCGGTGGTGACCTAAACGAAGACCGTGAAGCATTTATGGGTCTGGGTAGCGTAGGGGTTGATTTTAAAATTGGCTTTCAGCGGTTTACCGAAGAATTCAAGTTTCAGATTCTATCAGCTCTTCAAGATATTCTGATGGCAATCATGCACTTGGCCGAAGCCATTTTATTCTTGATTTCCATCTGTTACCGTCTTATCCTTCGCATGGGTGCACCCATTGCATTTGTATTAGCAATCTTCCCTGGCTTTACCCAAAATATTGCCAGTTGGTTTGGTAGCTACATCAACTACACGCTTATGCCTACCGTAGCCGCTTTGTACAGCAGCATTGCATTTGCTGCTTCGGATGCTTACCTAAACGCCTACGACCCTGCTGCTGCCGTACAGTCAGGCGGAGCTGAGGCACAGCAACCCGAATATTTGGGACTGGCTTACATCGCCCTGCTCGTCATGTTCTTAATTGGCTATTTTCAAGTTCCGTCCATGACCAATATGCTCGTAACCGTCGGAGGAGTCGGTGCTATGGTACAAGGTGCTACCCGCATGGCCAATCAAACGCTTGGCAGTGCAGCCTCATCAGTTGCCAAAGGAACGGCTGGGTCTGGTATTCGGATATCGAGAGATACCAGTAAAGCTTCATTAGATGGTTTAGGAAACATTCCCAAGAACGTTTCAGCAGGGGTGCAACAAGGCTCGACCAAAGGAGCAACATATAGCCTACAGGGGAAAATAGTGGGTGGGGTTATTGGCGGAGTCGGTGGTTTGGCAAAATCTACAATTGGAGCTACCGCCATCGGAGCACTGAACGCTACCAAACAAGAGGGTAAACGCCAAAAGAATCGCTTTAATCGTAAAATTAACCGTTTGTAAATCTATGCTTTTAAAAGCTTTTCAATACCGAAACAACCTGCTGTACTGCCATAGAAAAACGCTCAATTTCCATCTTGGGGCGTTAGGGCTATTGGCCTTCATAACAATTGTGGTAGTGGTTTGGTCATTCAAAAAATACCAACATCACACGGCTAAAACCTATGTTTTCCATCCAAAAGGAGCATCCATTGAAATCTACGACGACAAAAAATGAAAGAGTTATTGCAATTGGAAAAAGATTTTCAGCGAGGTAGGCTGCTGGTTATCGTGGCATTTGCCTGTTCGTTTCTTATCTCTATTACGGCAGTGGTGCTGGCTTTTAAGTATAGTAACGATTTCTCAAAACGCATCTATTTGGTCAATAGAGGTGAGGCCATCGAAGTAACCTGTGGAGATGTAACCGACAACCGCCCAGCCGAGGCCCGTCACCACGTGAGCCGTTTTCATGAACTATTCTTCAATGTTTCGCCTGACCCGAAGTCCATTGAAGACAACATGAAAAAGGCGTTATTTCTCTGCGATGAGTCAGCAAAGAAACTGCACGATAACCTCAGCGAGCAGAATTTTTACCGTGAAATGATACAGGGAAACGTAACCCAACGAGTTAAAGTAGATTCTGTTTTGACAGACTTACGGATGTACCCCTATCGAACCATCACCTACGCAACGCTTATCCAAGAACGGGCCACTGCTATTTCAGAAAGGCAACTTATTACGCAAACATATTTGGTGGACATCAATCGTTCCGATAATTCACCGAATGGTTTTTTGATGCGTGATTTCCAAATTCTTACCTCCAAAATTGTGCGGGAACGTTCCAAATAAGCCATGTTATCCTTATTCAAAAAAGTCAAAAAGGAGGAAGAACATCCAGCCTTTCAAGTGGGCGAACAAGTAGGAAAATGGTTTTCGGAACTGACTATTAAAATAGCAAACTATCTAAATAGTTGGCAACACCGAGTAGGTTTTCGGTTAAGGAACGTACTGATTTTAAGCATTTTGCTTTTACTGTTCTCCTGGTTCATCTGGCAATTAAGGAATGTTTTTAATTGAAATTTTCACTAACAATGCACATGAATGACAACTCAAATCCGCACCACGTACCCATGACGGCGGGAGCTGAAACGGCTAAAAAATTGAGCTTCAATAAAAAACAGTTGGCCATGTTTCTAATCCCAATTGCTTGTTTGATTGGAATAGGGATTTTTGGAGTAATGGGTGGATTTATCTCAACTGGTCAAAGTACTTCTGCTGATAGTACTCACTTCGACTTAGCTCCACCCGAAGCAAAACTAAAAGATGTAAAGGGTGACGAGAAGTATGACAAAGACTTTACCCCTTCCGACCTTAGCCCTAATCATTCAGGTACAAATGCCCTCGATCAACACGCTGCTCAAAATACCGAAATGCTCACGGGCCAAAACCCAACGCAACGTCTGGGCACGAATGAATACTTGACTGAAAATGATTTGCGAGAAATTGAACAACGAAATGATAAACTAAAATACGCTTCGCCCATTGAGCAAAAGCAGTTTCAAAAACGTCAATTCACGAAACAAAACCAACGACGATTGCGGGAACAGCAACGAGTCCTGAATACGATGTACCGCAGCCCGAAAAGTAAGGAGCAATTAACCGAGGAACGCCAAGACCAAGCTGACCGTGATTTTAATCGTCATGCGACTGAAACTGTTTTACGACAAATTGAAATGGCGAATCAAAGGACCGTGGGTGGCCAAACCGAAGGTGGAGCTTCCCCTACCCTATCTGCCGAGCCATTGATGAGCAAAGAATACTTGACCCTCAAAAAAGCCTACGGAGGCAAATTGCCCACTGAGTACCGCACGTTGTTCAAAAAGGAAATTGAAGCAGAGAACAAGGGCCTGCTTAAAAATGAAGCCGAAGAACCCACTACCCTAATTTTGACAGAAACCGAAAAGAAATCTACTAATGGTTTTTACGGAGCTAATAGTGCAAAAACCAACTCCAAATCAGCCCGAACGAACAACACCACCATTGAAGCAGTAATACACGGCGATGGTGACAAAGTGGTAGTAGAAAATGGAAGTACGCTGAAAATTCGATTAACCGAAACCGTACAACTTCTGCTAAATGGCGAACGAGTTACCTTGCCAGCTCACACACTACTGGCGGGGACTTGTCAAATTAACGGCGAAAGGATTAGCGTTACAATCAGTAGTATTAGACTCGGGGCAACCCTCTATCAAACCAATCTCACGGTATATGACTTGGATGGCCGTGCAGGGCTTTATGTTCCTAAAATTCGGGAGAAAAATATCATGGCCAATAGTTTGGGGCAATCAGCACAAACTGCGGTAGCTTCGCCTTCTTTCTTTATTCAGCAAGGCAGTTTAGGGCAACAAGTGGGTACACAAATGGCACTGCAAGCTGGAAATTCGATATTTTCGGGTGTAAGAGCATACGCCCAAGCGAAAATTGCGAACGTAAAAGTAACCGTAAAACCCAATTACAAAATCTTACTCAAACCCACCGAACGGGGTAATTCGCTCGGAACAATCAACGAATAATAAACTATCTTGATATGAAAATATTTTTCTATCCGACGGTATTTGTCGGTCTCAGCTTGTCATTTTCAGGTTACGCACAGAAAGAGAGCGTTTCCGTCGCCAATCCAATACTGACTCAATCAGTAAACAGCACTCCTTATATTCTGCCGATTGATAAAGGTTCGGTAAAAGGAAGCTACCCAATCGGGGTTTCCAATCGAAAAACAACACACATTATTTTCCCCGCAAAAATCAGAGAGTTTGACGCCGGCACAGGCGATGTGATTGCCCAAATCCCTGAAACAGTACCGAATATATTGCGGATAAAAGCCAAAGAAAAAGCCGATTTCTGCGAAACCAACATGACAGTCATTACTGAGGAAGGAGGTTTTTATAGTTTTTTGGTTCGTTTTCAAGAAGACCCTGAAATACTGAACATCAACATTGCCAACAATCTTTTAGCAGACAATTTTACGTCTGAACAAAAAGGGATGAATCACAGTCCTATCATTTCATTCGTAGATAAACCCAATGAGAAAAACGAAAATGAGCTGCTAACCGAATGTCAGAAGGTTCAGAAACTAACTTCGTACATTCGGAACATCGGTGCTTCCAAAATGAAATTGACTTGTTTGCTCACCAGCCTATACGTGAAAAACAAAACGATTTACTTTCAAATGAGCGTTAGAAACGATTCTGAGATTGATTACGAAATTGATTTCTTCAAGTTTTACCTGCGAGACAAAGACGTACTCAAACGCATGGCTGCCCAAGAAGTAGAAATGAAACCTTTCGCCAATTATCCTAAAACATTGACTACCATCCGCAGCAATACCGAATACACCACGGTGTATGCCCTCCCCTTGCGAACTTTCCCCGAAGACAAAGTAATTGAAGTAGAATTGTACGAAAAAGACGGTGGTCGCCACTTGCGTTTCCAAGTAGAAAGCGACATCATGCTGCAAGCCAAGAATCTATAATCCTTTGATTTTGAGTTGAAAATGAAGAATAATAAACTATCAAAATATCTTTCTATTCAAATAGCTTCCGTTTGGTTCATATTTGGGCTTTCAGCAAATGCCCAAAATCATTTAAAAGGACAACGGTTTTTTGAAGGTTATTTGGGAACAGTGGGCGGTTTTCGTCCCCTTAGTGGTGCCCAAATACTGCTTTCAACTGGAAAATACAACCGTCATTACAACGCCTGGAAAGCCACCGCCAGTTACCAACGTAAAACCTCTGCATTGGTTGATTCAACCAACATTCCACAAGAACAATTTACCTTGGGATATGGCTACGAATTCATCTTACACCGCAATGCCACCCGTACCTTTTTTGTAAGGGGATTGGCTCAACCCTTTGCAGGGTACGAGTCCATCAACCATGACCAAGTTATTTCTGAAACTACAACACAACGCTCCAAGTTTCTGGTAGGTTTGGACGCTGGCCTCGAAGTAGAAATAAACCCCATTGTATTCGGTTTCCGCCAACGGTGGAATCCTATATCCTCGGTGCAAGTGTTTCACTCAACAGTGTTTGTGGGAGTGAGGTGGCATAGAAGATGAACTATTGGGTCAGCCTCTCAATTCTTTCAATCAACATCTGAGCATACTCCTCCTTCATTGCATCGGGCAAAAAACTCTGCCCAATCAGCTCTAACATCACCAATTGCTTCTTAGCAAACTTATCATAAACCCGTTCGGAGGATTTAACAGGAATGCCCAGTTTCAAGGCTAATTCGCCAAAATCGGCTCGTTTGAGTCGGTTTTTCTTGCCGTTTATGGTTAAAGCCGATTCTTCCAGGTCTTCGGGCATAGCCAATTTGGTAGAAACTAAATCGTAGACGGGAGATAGAGCCACTTCTCCATTATCAAACCGTACCAATGAAAAGTTTTTTAGGTGCATATCGGCATTGCCCGTAATAAAACAAAAAACCACCAACTCAAATAGAGCCAACGCATCCAACCCTTTGTTAAATATTTACAACTTGATCGCATGATAGAATTTGGTTTAGGTCTGAAAATACTATTTTTTGACAACTTTCAGTAAGTTATGAAAACTAAACCAGAGGCTGTTTAAACTTATACAAAAATCCCCAAAGTAATGTGAATTTTGAAGTGCGAACTTTAAACACACATACTAATGGTGACTATGAGCAAAGATATGATTGAAAAGTGGATTTTACCACATCTTACAGTAGGGGAACGGGGTTTTGAACCAACAGTACCCATAATAGAGATAGAAGAATGCATATTTTATCGTTTAAAGACAGGTTGCCAGTGGCGAGAAGTGCCAACAAAAGCGTTTTTTAATGATATAATACTAAGTTGGAATAGTGTCTATTATCATTTCAATGCGTGGTCTAAGGACGATTGTTGGCGTAAAATTTGGATTAATATTTTGAGTCAAAATTCAAAATATCTGGATTTGTCGAGTGTCGAATTCGATGGCAGTCATACACCAGCTAAAAATGGTGGCGATGCTGTCGGTTATCAGGGACGCAAGTCATCTAACACAACAAATGCCCTATTTGTATCTGATAATCAAGCGGGGCCGCCCTTTAGATTTGTATGATGGTAAAATTTCAAGATTGTGTATTTTTATCAAACAGTAATAGAGTAGGTTTCCCTATAGGGCCGCAGAGGTTAACTCTATGCACGGATTCAGGCCCTACTCTATATTGCTTACCAAAGCTCAAATGGAAATTAGGGCATTATGGCCCATTAGTAAGGGTTTGAGTTGAAAGGTAAGTTATTGGTAGAATCATTAAAAAATTAATGCTCATGGACACTCAACATTTTATTGGCATTGACATTTCTAAAGCAACTTTAGATTGGGCGGTTTACAGTCTTGGAGGAACAATTATCTATCAAACGCAATCGGCCAATTCAGAAACTGCTATTAAAGCCACTGTAAAAATCATTGAATCTCTACCCGGTTTTGATCGTGAAAAGTCAGTGTTTTGTATGGAACATACGGGTATTTATAATGCCCATCTGTTGGCTTACCTTCATAAGTTACATTTTCCTGTTTGGTTAGAAAACAGCCTCCAAATTAAACGAGCCGGAGGGCTGCAACGCGGGAAAACCGATGCTGTTGATGCGGTTCGTATTGCTGAATATGCTTGTCGTTTCAGAGACAAAATTCGCTTATGGCAACCTCCACGTCAGGTTATTCAGCAGTTGGCAGCGCTGAGTGGAGTTCGCCAAAGATTATTAAGTGCTCGTCAGCAATTACAACAACCCTTGCAGGAGCAACAGGGATTTCTAACCCCTTCGTTGCAAAAACAGCTTACCAAAACCTGTCAGACATCATTGAAAGCCATCAATCTTGACATTGACAAGATTGAAAAACAGATTAAAGAGCTGATAAACAAAGACCCTGATTTAAAAGAACTTTTTGAATTAATTACCTCAGTACCCGGGGTAGGTTCAGCTACAGCCTCCGAGGTCATTGTCGCCACTAACGAATTTACTTCCATTACCGATCCCAAAAAATTAGCTTGTCATGCAGGCGTAGCTCCTTTTGAGCATCAATCAGGGAGCAGCATCAGAGGTAAAGCAAGGGTGAACCATCATGCGCGAAAACGGTTAAAAAGCCTTTTTCATTTAGGGGCCTTTCGATGAACGCACGAGAAAACTCGATGAATTAACTTATTACAAATGTTATTTCTGACCAGCATTTCGTTTTTCCCCTGGGCAGTTTTACGAACATAATACTCTTTCATTTCTTTGGAATGCTGTATAGCAGACGCCGCTCCATTGTGGAGTAATGCTTTGAGTTGCTTATTAGCCTTATTGCTGGTTTTAGCTTTCCCCTTGTATTGTCCCGAGGAGTAAATAAAGGGAGCTACTCCCGCGTGACAAGCAAATTTTTTAGGGTCATTAATGTCCTTGAATTCATTTGTAACTATCAGAATTTCAGTTGCAATGACAGGTCCAACACCTTTGACAGATTCAATCAATTCGTATAACTCATTTAGATATGGGTCGCCTTGAATAGTGGTATCAATGTCTTTTTGAACTTGTTTGATGTCTTTTTTAAGTGCATCCATCGTACTTTGGCAAGCTTTTTTTGCTTCATTATGGTCTTTTTTAGAGATAAAACCATCAGAATCAGTCAAGGGGGATTGTAACATTTTTCGAGTTTTAACAAGACGATTACGCATGGCTGTTAAGCGGTCAAGTTTTTGAATTACATCACGTTTAGGCATCCATAATCGAACCTCATCACGATTTTTGTAAGCATAATTAGCGATTCGTTGAGCATCAATCTTATCATTTTTGCCCCGAATCATCCCTAAACTATCTTTAATGTGGATAGGATGTTCTAACCAAATTTTCGCTTTTTTTGAATGTAAGTAGTTCAGTAAATGATTATTATATATGCCTGTATGTTCCATACAATAAAGGCTATTGGTAAAATCAGCATCAGGACATTGACTTTTTAAATGTTTTACAAACGACTTTATTCCTGCTTTATCATTCGTTGACTGATAGTGAAACAGCAACTTCTTAGCCACTACGACGGCAAAGTCAAGCGTCGCTTTTGAGATGTCAATACCGATGAAAAATGAAAATGTTTCCATAATTTTGAATGAGTTTATGTTTTTACTCAAACCAGTACACTGTCGCACACTCGATACCTTGCTCATGGGTCACAAACCCGAATTTCTATCTGAGTCCTGTGTTACAGTAACCCAGTGGGGTCTTAAATCGATCCATGAGTCATTAACTCAGCCGACGGCGGTAAGGCATCCCCACTGGAACTGGTTTACTCTCACTTTAAGAGAATTCTAAGTTATGATTTTCTTGGATTTTTTATATCACGCAAATCTAAAGGCCGATGCGGCTGGTCCTCAATGCGGTGCGTAATAAACTTATTCATCGGGTATGTGCAGTGGTGCATAATGGAAAAAAATATGATAAAAATTATACGCCTGTGCTTGCTTAAACCATGGAAATCCCTGCGGTATTATGCTTGCTATGTCCACGCCACAAGAAGGCCAACATCATGACTTATTCCAAATTCAGACACTCTTTGATGAAATTTGTACCATTTTGAAAGCCGCTGGTATAAACTTAAAAGATTTATTTCTAAACGCAGATCCAGGTTTTGATTCCAAAGAATTTCGGGAGGCTTGTCAAAAAGAAGAAATTATTGCTAACGTCAAAGCCAATACAAGAAACTCAGCTAATCAAGAACAAGAACCTTATGAATCAGGAACTCATATTTTTGATGATGAACTTTACAAAGATAGGTCGGTTTTGAACACGCAAATGCCTGGATTGATGGATTTAAAGCCCTTTTAGTCAGATTTGAATTCTCGGTGCGAAATTGGATGGCTTTGCATTTTATCGCATTCTCAGTCATTTTCCTACGAAAAATTGATAAAAAACAGAAAGTTTAAACAGCTTCCCAATGATAGTTTTATTCGAACAAATGTTTGATAATATATTTATTTTGAATTAATTTAACAATTTGCTTAAATAAGCAAATTGTTATCTACCTTTGGTGTTCATAACTAAACACATTAAATGGAAAATCAAGATATAAACTGTCAAAGAATATTTGCAAATCAAGTACAAATTCAAAATTGCAAGGAAAATTTGCAGCTTGCGGATGAGTCGTTTTCAAACCTTTCACAAGTTTTGAGTTTGGCAGGTAATGAAGTACGGTTAAAAATTCTCTTTCTACTTGACAAAGAATCTGAATTATGCCCTTGCGATCTTTCAGATATTTTAGAAATGAGTGTACCTGCTATTTCTCAACACCTCCGAAAATTGAAAGATGCCAATGTTATTCAGTTTCGAAAAGAGGGACAAACTATCTTTTATTCATTAAAATCTAACCATTTTTCTATCGTCAAACCCTTATTTGAACATATAAGCCAAATCGAATTATCAATATGAAAAATACGCTTTTAATTCCAAACTTAGGTATTTTATCAGCATTTGCATCTTCTCTTTGCTGTATTTTACCTGTTTTTGCTTTTTTAGCAGGAACTTCTGGCATGGCTTCAAATATTTCGTGGCTTGAACCTGCCAGACCCTATTTTATCGGTTCGACAGTTCTGATTTTAGGCTTCGCATGGTATCATAAATTAAACCAAAAGAAGGAAGTTTCATGTAATTGTGAGAAAGAAAATACAGTTTCTTTTTGGCAATCAAAGGCATTTTTAAGCATCATTACAATCGTATCGGTTATTTTGCTATCATTTCCAAGCTACTCTTATCTTTTCTTTCCCAAATCACAAAATCAAAATTCGTTTGTTGCCATAGCCGAAACACAAAAAGTAGAATTTACTGTAAAAGGTATGACTTGTACAGGTTGTGAACATCATGTAAAAGCTGAAATCCAAAAATTGAAAGGTATAATCGAAGTTTTGGTTTCTTATGAAAAGGGAAATGCTATTATCAAATTTGAGAAAAGAAAAACAAATGTTGAAGAAATTGAGAAAGCAATCAATTCGACAGGTTACAAAGTTGTTAAACATAAAATTCTTACATAATGGAAACTATAATTTTAGAATCAGAAATTACTTGCCCGAGTTGCGAATATAAAAAAACTGAAATAATGCCAACTGATTCTTGCCAATTTTTTTATGAATGTGAGAATTGTAAGCAAGTTTTAAAGCCAAAAAGTGGAGATTGTTGTGTTTTTTGCAGTTATGGAACAGTTCCATGTCCACCAATTCAACACAACAAATTTTGTTGCTAATTATAGCCTCGGGTTGAGCTTCCAATTTTGAATGGCAATGTCCAATAACCAACCTTCGGGAATCAATCCGTCAAAAAATGGGAATATAATTTTGCTTTTATAGGATGCTTCCCTCAGCGGTAAAGTTAAGCTCACTGGCAGGAAATTATTTTTCAAATAAACTGCTTCATACGTGAATACATACTCTTCTTCTTCTTCGCTAATGATACCAGCCAAGTAGTCTTGGTAATAAACCTCTCCACTCCTATTCATGGCTTACCTCCTTCCTGACGGGTCCTACTTCACACCCAAATAAATCCAAGACTTGGTTTGCTTTGTCGAGTCGCAGCGTGGCTTTGCCCTGTTCGAGTTCTCGCACAAAGCGAAGTCCCACGCCTGATTTTTCGGCCAAATCTACTTGGGTTAGTTTCAGCGATTTACGTTTTTCCTTTACAAATTCGGCGATAAGGCTTTTCATTTATACCTGTTCGGGGTTATTTTATTTACATTTATACATTTTATACCCAATCGGGTACGAATATATAAAATACTTTCGATTTATACCCGAATGGGTACAAACTATTTTCATGCCTATTCTAAACAGGGCATGATTCCTAAGTCTCCGCCTTCTTCCCAAAAAAGTGAGCCGTAGTATTCATCCATTGCCAAGGTGAACAAGGCATCTTTTTCGGCTTCGCTCCAACGTTGCCAGTTTGGGTCTTCGTCCCATTCATCACAAAGTCTGATTTGCCACAAATGCCCTGTTGGGTCGAAAATCTGATACACATCTGCCGATTGCTGTTGTACTCGAACCAATTGAAATCCCAATGCTTCGGCTCGTCGTTTGGGTGCTTGTTCAATTGGTAATGTTGTTGTTTCCATTGGAAATATTTAGCTATTTTAATATCTAAATATACAGATAGTAAATTATTTTGCCAAAAAATAGGGTTTAATAGGTGATTTTTTTATCCAAATAGATTCCTCTTAAATTAATAAGATTATCCAAAGCGCACTTTTAGACGTTTAGAATTAATCGTTTCCGTAACATCTTTGGTATCAGCACTTTGCTGTTCTTTCCAAGTAACTCGCTTCATTTGAGTAGTTGGCGTAAGCTCATAATGTTGCTCCATTTCCCTACAAAAACGACCCATTTCTAAAAAATTGAAGCGAGTTTTTGCGGTATTTTTTCCGTCTAAACTGATTCTGTTGGCAATGATGTGAAAATGATCATGGTCTTTATCAGCATGACGAAAAGCAACAAGTTGGTTGTTTTCCATGCCGAAACGCTGTGCAAACAACTGACAAATCTCGGCCATCGTTTCGGTATCAACTTTCTCACCTACTGGAAACGAAAAAGCCTGGTGCCAAACGGGTTTCTCAATACGACGATTCATACCCGCTGTTCGCTGCATCCGTTCTGCCATTTTTTCGAGATTTAGAAAAATCTCTTTTGCCCCTTGTTCCTGCCTTGAATCATTGACTGTCGAAACAGGTACGTGCTGAAAATAGACCAATTCACCCCTTACTTGTGAACGGTCCAAGCTTCGATTGGGGCGAGTGGTGTAATAACAGTATTCCAGTGTTCCCAAGAAGCTCGTTCCGATAGAGGCTACTTTTCCAATCATAAGGTTTCTTCCAGATAGTCATAAGTACGCTGAACGATATTAGATACCTGCAAAGCAGTCTGTTTTATCTCCGTTGAAATAGTTTTTTCGTGGCTTACTTTGTGACTCATTTGCAACATCGTTCCTGATAACTTTTCAAGGTTTTTGAGTAAAGCAAGTACATCCGTCGGTAACGATTGTTGCACAGGGAAGTAGGGCTTATTTTGCATACTGCATTGCCTCAAAAAGTCAGCCCTACTCAGGTTACTTGCTTTACTTTGTTTACTCAATAAGTCCCATTCAGCCTCCGTAAATCGTACAGTAAGTCGCCTATTCCTTACTTTCGTTTCGTCTTTTTTAGGGCGGCCATTTACTGGAATTTTCGATTTTTTGAGTTTGGATTTTAACCCTTCGTCTGTTTCTTCTACCCTTTTTTTGTCTGCCAAAAACATAACTTGCTTATTCTGATTTTAACCTTTAAAGTTTCCCCTTCATTCCTAAATTCTTTCCTCTTTATCGAACTAATTTCGAGTTATCTCAATTCAAAAACAATATTAAATAAACTATTTTATTTATTTTAGCAACTTTAATATAATTTACTAAATTTATGTCGGCTCAAATCATCTGTGTACACACTTCCAAAGGTGGAACAGGAAAATCTACTATCACGACCATTTTAGCGTCTTACTTAACTTACGAATTGAGTAAACGGGTCTTGGTGATTGATGCTGATGCTCCGCAGTTTTCTATTGACAGCCTGCGCCATCGAGAACAAACCATTTACCAAAATATCAGCCAAAAATGTCACGATTTTGATGAGGTCAAAAAAGCTCTTTTTGCCTCTCAGCTTTCAGCAGCCGACCAAGCCATTTATGAACGGTATCGCCACAATCAACAACGCAGTATTACTGATTTTTATCCGATTTACACTGTTGAGCAATCGGAATTAGACGAATTGGACATTGAGAAAATCAGTGACTCCTACGACTTTGTTTTCTTTGATTTGGGTGGTAGGTTTGACGAAAGTATTGTTCGTACACTCCGTTTTGCCGATTTGGTTCTCGTCCCTTTTACAACGCAAAACATTGATGTGATGGCTTCGCTTGAATATTGTCTAACCTTAGCCGACCATGTGAAGCAAGGACATCTTTCGGACTCAACCCAATTTCATTGCTTTTGGAACAAATATAAGTTCACGTTTCAGAAAAAAGCCGAACTCATTGAATTGCAATTAAAAACCAAGTTTGCTGCCAAGGGCGTTTCATTTGACTTTCTTGAAACTCGATTGAATGATGCCGACACTGGCTTTGACCGTGCCAAGATGTGGACAACCATTTCGTCTCCTATCCTATTCAAAGGCGGTCAGTATCTCAATGGTATTGCACGGTTCACCGAGGAAGTTATTAAGCTATCTAATTATCAAAATAGTTAAATATCCATGCCACAACTACCCGAAACCCTCAAAACAGGATTGTCCAAACAAAAGAAGGCAGAAAGCCAAACCCCTTCTGCCATCTCAGAAATGGACTTTGACGACGAGACCCTCAATCGGCGGGTATCTACTTACCAAACAAGTATAAAACCCAAGCCTCAGCAGGCAGTAAAGGTAAAATCCGAAAAGGTATTTCACATCGGTCTAAAATTAGATGAGCAATTCCGTTCGGAGTGGTTACAAATCAAATACTCGTTGGCATTGCGGAATGGTGTGGAGATTTCAATGCAGAAATATGTTGAGTTCCTTCATGCCAAAGCTGTTGAAAAAAGCGAATCTGATGATTTTTTAGCAGAAATGGCAGATTATTTTCAAGCTAAAACCCAATGATGTTACAAATCTCGTTGAGTTTATACTTAGTCGGTGCCATATTGATAATTGTAATCTGGGCGGCTCTGCTCTTGGGCTTTTTCAAAGTTTCAAAACGAACTAAGAAAAAAAGACCTACTCCCGAAACCTTCACATTCTTTCAGCCTAAACAAGGTGGCTCATTCAAAAATACGGATGACTTAATCATTAGTTCACGGTTAGATGACTTAGATACTAAAATAGTTTCCTATCAAAATAGCTTAATAGGTCAGAAACTAAAACCAGCGGCTCTACCTATTGAAGAACATTCCGAGTTTGCAAGTGATGATTCAGAACAGCATTTTGCGCTATTTTCTAATGAGGAGATTCAAGCCTCGGTAAGCCAAGCTCAACAAAACTTGGAAGAAATTATAGCCAAGCGTAAAGAACGAAAAGCTGAGTTATTTGAATTTGAGCAACTATTGGAGGCCATGGAAGAGGAGAATAAAATAGTTGAGTAGTTTTCTATTTAGATATTTTTCTATTTTATTATTCGGTTATTAGCGTTTACCCCCTGATTCTCCCTGCAAAGAGCCTCCTTTTCAGAGGCTCAACCAAATCGCTTGGGGCTTCGATTTGGATTATTTTTTCAATCGAAATAACTGAGCATCGAAACGATACCCGAAGGAAACAAGCGCATAACTTTTCTCAGCCAGTGATAAAGGACTAACTCGGTAACGAAAACCAATAACAATTGGTCCTTTTTCAGCTTCTACATTTCCCTCAATGCCAGCAACAAAGCGGGATTGCTTCCCTTCGACCACAAAGCCTAATACCTGGTACTCGCTGGATTTTTTCTCGTGCCCACCAAAAACGGACAAACCCCAAAAACCAGACACGCCACTTTGCAATTCAAGGATTTTTTTCCTTATCCCTACACCAGCTAATATTTGACGGGTCGTATTGTCGCCAATCAATTTGGTCGAATTGAACCATACTCGTATATCTCGATTAGGGTTTAGATTATCTTTCAATCCTAATCGAAAGCCGTACATATTGCCAGTAGGGTGAAGTCCCAAGCCCACCATGGCCTCTGCATTCGATAAAGTAAAGCGTTTAGTTGAATCGGTCTGAGCCTGAATTGTTAAAGAAAAGACCAGAGAAATAACTGTAATTTTGAGTAATAAATTTTTCATTTTGTGATTGATTAATGATGAAACAAAGTGCTAATAACTGCCCCATTTTGAGTAATTAGCTTACTATAAAGATACCTAACTATTTAGATATTTTTATATTTAACTTGATAATCAAGCATTTACCTTAGACTTCTAACTACCATTCGTTTTAAATTGGATTCTACCCCTTGATTCCCAACCAACGAAAAGCAAAGCAGTTAAGCCTTACCTTCGTGTTGGTTTACTTTCTTGACGATTTTTTAGAGCTGGATTTTGAAACGATTTGTACCTCCTCAACAGGTATGGGCTCAACTACTGGTAATGGTTCGCTTCTAACTTCTTCCTTTGGTGGTTCAATTAAGGGAAGTCCATAAATTAGGTGTTTGGGAAACCAGTCAGATAGGAAGGTAGTAACGGTATTTTGAAGGGTAACAACTCCATACACATTGTAGGCTCGTGCCACATCTCGCCCTAACTTCCGAAATCCTAAATCACCTTCTTCAAATTGAAAAGTTGCGGCAAAGTAGTTGCCTTTTTGCGTTTTTCCATCGGGTAGAGTTATCTCGTAATCCTTCTTTTCGGCTTTTAATACGAACTTTAAGTCTTCAAATTTCTTACGCTGATAGACTATTTTTTCACGGGCTTCTTTGAAGTTAATAGCGCTCGTGTTGTTAAACATAATCGTGCTGACACACAAATCAGCGTCCAAAAAGAAGAACTCAACCCACTGTGTACTTTCTTTACGGTCGAATAATCCACCACTGAAAAGCCGCCAAGCAAAAGGTTGAAAAGAAAACTCTGTCCCTAAATCTTCTTTCCCATCGAGATTGAAACGCCCTGTTTTTCCATCAAAGCGGTATATCTTGGGTCTTCCTTCAATGTAAATGATTTTGGGTTCGAGCGTCTCCTCACCTGTATCTTCATCTACTAACGTTTCAAATAAATTAGGGAACAATTCTTGAAGTGGTCTTTGCGTACCGTTTACAGTTAGAGCAGTTGAAACTGTGGTAGTTTCAGGAGAAATTGCAGTTGCTGACATGATGAAAATGATTAAAGTGAAAGAATAACTTATCTTTGATTACTTACCAAAAATACGGATTTTAAAGCACAACAAAAACAATTCATATCTGATAATCAATTAGTTATAAAACTTCTAACTACCATTTGATTAGACGATTATAGCTTTCCCCATGATTGCGCTTAGGTCAAAGACTTTCAAGCCAGACAACTGACCTGTGTAGGGGGTTCGTGCGTGTTTGGCTTGAATGTCTTTGGTGTGTTTTGCCTTCAAAATGTGTTCAAAGCGAAGCTGAACTTATTTTGAAGGCTTCCCCTTGATTGTGCTTAGGTCAAAGGTTTTCGAATCAGACAAAAGATTTGCGTAGGGGCTTCGTGCATATCTGATTTGAAGGGCTTTGGTGTGATTTTTCCCCATGATTGCGCTTGGGTCAAAGATTTTCAAGTCAGACAATTGAGTTGAGAAGGGGTTTTGTGCGTGTCTGGCTTGAATGTCTTTGGTGTGTATTTTGCCTTCAAAATGTGTTTAAAGCAAAGCTGAACTTATTTTGAAGGCTTCCCCTTGGTTTCTTGACAGCGTACAAGGTTGTGAACTCATATCCTTATACGTTTTTTTTTCGTTCTCAAAAAAGCAGCCCAGTATTTTAGTATCAAAATAGAAAAATATCTAAATCTGAGATTACAAAAACGCAATCTCAGATTCAAAAACCAAAAAGGATAAATCAGGATTGATGTCTGGTACGAACTCAAAATCGGGTGTAACCCTGTGGTTCGCAAGCAGTATTTGTTTCTGATTAGGAATCACCTTTCCTACGAGTCCTTTTCTGAGAACCATATCAATCGTATGACAAATAACAGCCCGACGGTATCGGGCTGTTTCAGCGTTTGGGCATGATGATTTAATCAACGATTTCACGACTATACCCGAATTTTTGAATCTTACTGGCTGGATGAATGGTGAATCTAAAAGTCCCGTCTTCATCATAGAGTTGAACTGGTGTTTTCGATTTTTCGGCTTTCTGGGCATATTGCTCAATCAACGCCACATCGTCCTTCAAGCGTTTGTAATCAGGCGTTGCCGAATAATCGTAGCGTGTCGAAGTAGCCTTTCGGGTAAAAGCCAATCCATAAGCAGCAGGAATTTTTTCAGGATAACGATCTAATTCATCTTGCAAAGTTTGAGCGATTTTTTCACGGGCTTGCTTGGCAATGTACTCAATTCGGTAGAGCCAAGATTCCGCAAGCACAGGATTAACCTCACCACTTTCTACCTTTTCAGCAATGGCAGTGGCAAATTCTTCCAGCTTACTTTTGCCGAAGTGAATCAATTCTAATTGGAATTCCTTTTTCAAAAGGGTAGGCACACGTTTTGTTTTTCTCATTGGATTTTAGTTTATTATCTTGATATAAAGATACTTAAATACTAAAATATCTTTCTCATTATCAGAAAGTTAGTATCAACTTCTAATCACCTATTGTTTTACATTTTTCAATTACCCCCTGATTCCCGATTTTAGTAGCTTGTAAAATCAAGCTACTTTTTGAAGTATTAGAAAATCAAGAAAACCTTAATTATTTTCATATTAAGATAGGTAAATATTAAAATATCTTATTAGTTAAGATATGCTGTTAGCAAACCATGAAACACCCTTTCATCAGCATAGAATCTGTCTTGCACGCTCATAGAGGTTGGTTGATTAAATAGAGAGTGATTCACCGCATTATAAAACAGCCAAACATTGGCGGAGCTTCCCAACAATCCTTGCTCTAATTCCATTCGCTCCAAAGCCGCCGCTACTAACTTTTTAGGAATGCCGACTTTTCGTACAATTTCGGTTGCTTCGTCCAAATCTGTTACTTGTAAATCCGTCATTAAGTTGTACACCTGAGAAGTACTGCTTTCTTTCTTAGTTTGGGAAAAGTCGCTGACCAAACCCACTAAGAACTGTTGAAACTTGTCTAAGTTAATGCCTTTGTGCGAGAAAATCCGAAGGAATTGTTCTTCTTCATTTTTCTCAAATCGTTCTTCGAGCCCTTTTACCTTGGCGTTAGCAGGCATCCCGTTTGTGAGCCAGCGCAAATACTCATCCAATGAAATAAACTCGTCGGCCCAACCCATCATTCCGTTTGAGCATATTTGGCGATAATACGAAACTCTCATGACGGCACTTTTCATACCTCGCATTTCATGCCCCTGAATGGTAAAAGGCGTTTTCCCATTGTAAGAGTTCGTAAAAGTCAATTGTTTCCGAATGGTATCATTCCCAGTTTTACCAATTACCATCGAATCAGGCAGTACAATCCCAATCGAAAACTCACCTTGTGAGCTGTACCGAATGCTAAGTTCATAATCAAGGCCTAAGCACTCGTCGGCCACGGACTTAATGAGCGAATTAGGAATCAAAGAGTAGCTTTTGCTCTGGATAGCGAAAACTTGGTTACTACCGTCTGCCTTTTGGCCTACAATCGCTTGTTGGCGGTCAGTCGCTATAATGTTATAGTTTTCGGGCAAAAGTCCTTCTAAGGCTACGGTTTCAACAGGAAAGCAGATTTTGTCCCAATTCGTAGCATGAGACAATAGATTTTTACTGGCATTTTTTGATGCTGTTTTCATTGTGATAAGTGTTAAAGTGTTTGTTACAATTCAAAAGTACGAACGAATGTTGATTGAAAAAAGCACTTAAATATCTAAAAATCACTTATTTATCCCTCTGGTTGCGGTTCAAAATTACCCCCGCATCGGCGGTTCGATTTGATTCTCTTGTAAGAATGTATATTCATTCATGTCGAGCAATAAATAATTTTGTTTATTTTATCAATTTAAAGTATCTTTATCTTTAAAGTCAATACAAAAACTAAACTTTTAGTTTTTGTGACATCCTTTTAATAAATTTTTCTTTTCCCCATTGATTCAAAAAATAAAAGAACAAAAATCAAAAATATCTTTTTTATATAGTTTTTTAAGGAAGGTTTTTAAATGCTTTTATATAATAGTTTTTTAGAAGTCCTAAAAGTGGCTGTAATTGCCTGATTTTTAATAGTTTATAAAACATAGAATGTATATCCATTCATGTATAAATGTATATTGAGTCATGTATAAATGTATATCCATTCATGTGAAAATGTATATTGAGTCATGTATAAATGTATATCCATTCATGTATAAACCCCAAACGGATAAAATGTATATTCATTCATGTGTGGATAAGTAGTTATTGATCTGATAAACAAATAGTTAAATTAAATTTATTGTTGATAACTCAGGATAAAATGTATATCCATTCATGTAAAACTGCCGTGACCAACTCCAAAAAATGAATACTGGTGTGAGGTAATATACATTTTTGGCGATAATGTATATCCGTTCATTACTGAATAATGGTTAATTGACTGATAATCAATATACTTATAAAGTAACAATGTAAATGTATTTTGAGTGTATTTACTTTTTTTCTATGTTTGCTTGAATTCTAAATCCAATCATACTCGTAATGGCAAAGAAGACCAATTCAGAATACATTGAAGACTTGCAGAATAATTCCGATGTGGTCATTCTGAATAACCCCATTGCAACGCCCACCTTTATACGTCAGTTGTCGAAAAGCAAAAAAGCGGAGATTAACGAAGTATATACTCCAAAGTTATTCTACGAAATTGCTTCAC
The DNA here is from genome assembly GCF_014195535.1 of Runella defluvii. Classification (GTDB taxonomy): domain Bacteria; phylum Bacteroidota; class Bacteroidia; order Cytophagales; family Spirosomataceae; genus Runella; species Runella defluvii. The sequence continues at coordinate 59,868 of NZ_JACIBY010000022.1, forward strand.
GCCTAAAACCCTCCGACTTAGAAAACCTAAGCCGCAATACAAACATTGTACTAACACTCGAAATTAAAGACTTCTTAAAAAGTATCCAAACTACCAATACATCGGGCTATTCGTATTTGATTGACTCGATTAAAATGCTTCAAACTACGCTTGTAGAATGGATAGAAGGTCGAGAGACCATCATCGTACCGATTATTTCACAGAGTGTACATAAGCACGATTCAGGGAAGATAGACCTATACATCTCGCATGACTTAGCCAAACAGATTTTGCAAGTAAAAGAAACCGAGAATTTTAGTTTCTTCAAGAAGAACGTATTTGCGCTACAAACTACTCGGTCTATCAAGCTATTTCCTTTTTTTAGTAGTTGGAAGAATTATGGTCGCCCCATTGACGTAGATTTGAAGTCATTCAAGGAAAAATTGGGCTTCAATAAAGCAGTTTATTCACGTTTTTCGTCTTTAAAGAAGCACGTCATTGACCCAGCCATTCACGAGATAAACGAGAAAACGGACTTGTTTGTAAAATATGAACTACTTGGTAATAATTTAGAATCAAAAAAACCACGAGTAACAGGCATACGGTTTTGGGTGTGGGAAAAGAAAAACGTGAAGATCCTGGAAGAGAAGAAAGCCAAGCAGGGTAGGGGAGAAGCCATCGTGGACGTGGACAAATACATTGAGCAAGTAACAGCCGACTATAAAACTCGGCTACGAAAACACGCCGATGAATTTTATGACCGCCTCTTGGGTAATGCAGCCAATAAGATTCATTATGGAGAATTAGTTGCCAAATTCCAAGGCACAGCCTTAGTCAATCAGTTCAATATGATAACTGATGTAGAATGGATGATGAAAGAATTCTTCCGTATGTTTCCCTACCATGCTGAATCATTACGCTCACTCTCTGCTATTCGCTCGCACATTGAAGTTACGGAACAAGAATCTAAACAACGAGGATTTTTGCTATACTTTGAATTAGACGAGGGATTTGGGTTGAAAGTGACAAAGGCAATATAGCATAAAATTCTATAAATCTTACCGAAAATCTTGTAACAGCCCACCCATCAGTAGGCTGTATTTTTGTGCTGTCAAATGAACAATAATCATGAAAACGGTTATCAATCAAGCAACACAGCAACATATCGTACCCATAACGGGCATGACCTGTGCCGCCTGTGCCAACAGCGTAGAAACTATCCTGAACCAACAAACAGGGGTATTGGAATCTGCCGTGAACTTTGCCAATGAGTCTGCCAAAATCACCTTCGATTCGTCGCAGACTACCATGCAGGCACTCAAAAAGTCGCTCCAAGCGGTTGGGTATGATTTGCTGGATACTGCAAATGCTTCGACTAAACAGGCTGAAATCAAGGCTAATCACTACGAAAGTCTCAAAAAGAGGATAATATGGGCGGGAGTAATGACCTTGCCTGTGGTCATAATCGGGATGTTTTTTATGGACACTCCTTATGCTAATTGGCTTATGTTGGTACTTTCGACTCCCGTTTTAGTGGTGTTTGGAAGGTCTTTTTTTGTCAATGCTTGGAAACAGACTAAACATGGGAAGGCTAACATGGATACGCTGGTAGCCCTCAGTACAGGGGTAGCGTATTTGTTCAGCCTCTTCAATACGGTTTATCCCGATTTTTGGCACAACCGTGGCCTACACCCCCACGTTTATTACGAAGCGGCGGCTGTGGTCATTGTATTTATCATGCTCGGTAAACTGTTAGAGGAAAGAGCCAAAGCCAACACCTCCTCGGCCATCAAAAAGCTCATGGGATTGCAACCCCGCACAGTGTGGATTATTGAAAATGGCGAAGAACGAGAAATCCCGATTAGTGAAGTACGGGTAGGCGACCGAATCATTGTGAAGCCAGGTGATAAGATAGCCGTGGACGGAAAAGTATTATCGGGTACTTCGTTTGTAGATGAGAGCATGATTTCAGGAGAACCGATTCCTGTCGAAAAAAGTAAAGGACATCAAGTATATGCAGGCACTGTCAATCAGCAGGGCAGCTTTCGATTTATTGCTAAAAAAGTGGGTGGTGAAACGCTGCTGGCTCAAATCATTGCAATGGTTCAAAATGCTCAGGGAAGTAAAGCTCCTATTCAAAAACTTACGGATAAAATTGCGGGGATTTTTGTACCTGTTGTGATAGGTATTGCGTTACTTACCCTGCTTGCTTGGGTCGTTTTGGGTCAGGAGAATGCCTTTACTCAGGGTTTGTTGGCAGCCGTAACAGTACTGGTCATTGCCTGCCCTTGTGCCTTGGGATTAGCGACTCCGACGGCTATTATGGTAGGCGTAGGAAAAGGAGCCGAAAACGGAATTTTGATAAAAGATGCCGAGAGTTTGGAATTAGCACATAGGATCAATGCAGTTATTTTGGACAAAACTGGCACTATCACCGAAGGAAAACCTACGGTAGTCAATCAGTCATGGTTGCTACCCGACTCACAGGAACTTAAAGTAATTGTTCTTGCCATTGAGAGCCAATCAGCCCACCCATTGGCGCAGGCGGTGGTCAAACACTTACGGGCCGAAGGCGTTCAGACAACCATCGTCCAACAGTTTGAAAATCTGACGGGTAAAGGCGTACAGGCTATGGTGGAAGGAAAATGGTATCGCATAGGAAGCCCGACCTGGATAAACGAACTGGGCTTTCCTGTGGTGAATTTGCCCGTTGAGCAGTGGCAACAAGCAGGGCAGACGGTGATTGCTTTTGCCGACGAACAGCAGATTTTGGCTATTTTCGGTATTACCGATCCCATTAAAGCTACTTCGGCGCAGGCCGTAGCAGCATTGCAAGCAGATGGAGTTGAAGTGTATATGCTCACGGGCGACAATGCTGCCACGGCGCAAAAAGTAGCTATGGCGGTCGGTATTTCGGAATTTAAGGCGCAGGTTATGCCTGCCGATAAAGCGGCCTTTGTGCAGGAACTGCAAAGTCAAGGCAAGGTAGTAGCGATGGTCGGTGATGGTATCAACGACTCTCACGCCTTGGCCCAAGCCGATGTGAGCATTGCCATGGGAAAAGGCTCAGACATTGCCATGGACGTGGCCAAAATGACGCTTATTTCGAGCGATTTGCAGAAAATACCCCAAGCCATTCGCCTTTCTAAATGGACAGTAGTCGCCATTCATCAAAACCTGTTTTGGGCGTTTATTTACAACCTTATTGGAATTCCACTGGCGGCGGGGGTGCTGTATCCTGTCAATGGCTTTTTGCTCAATCCTATGATTGCAGGGGCGGCCATGGCACTCAGTTCGGTATCGGTAGTAGCTAATAGCCTTAGACTCAAATACAAAACTTTTTAAACAATCATAACAATCAATCCAATGGAAACCTTACAATTCAAAACCAATATCAATTGCGGCGGGTGCGTGGCAAAAGTGACTCCCTTTCTGAATCAACTGGAAGAAGTAGAAAACTGGAAAGTAGATACTGCCAATCCTGATAAAATCCTGACAGTAGTGGGTGAAGACCTGACTTGCGAACTCGTAGAAACGACGGTTAAACAAGCTGGATTTGAGATTGAACTCGTCTAAAAACTACAAGAGGGCTGATTATTAGCCCTCTTGTAGTTTTTAGATATTTTGAGAATTGTCCTATTTTCGATAAGTGATTACACATCCTTTGGCGGTAGTGGTAGTCACTTTTATTTCTTCTTTTGCCAAAATGGATGCAATTGCTGTTTCGATGTACTTCTCGGTAATTTTACTTTCGTCCCTATTATCATCAATTGCACCAATATAAACGATTTTGTAACCATCTTTTTCTTTTACCAAAATGCATGTATGCGTATTGACGATTGCACCATAAGAAAACGAGGTTTTTTGATTAGCATCATGCAAATAATAGAAATTAAAGCCTTTTTCTGAGGCAACTTTTTTCATATCTTCCATCGAATCGGCGGGGTCAACGGCTACCACAACAAAACCCAACTTACTATATTTTTCCTGTAATGCCTTCACCCGATTTTGATACATTTTGGCAATAGGGCAATTGTTGGTAAGGAATGTTAGGATAATGCCTTTTGAGTTTTTAAAACTGTTCATTGAAATGGTTTCACCATTGACGTTTTTCAACTCAAAAGCAATCGCTTTACTATTCAAAAATGGGGCAGTTGGAGTGTCGCTCGTAAAAAAGCTAAAACTTAAAACAAAAATTAATAAGGTTTTCATAACCAAATGGGTTGAAATGTATTGTGATAATTTACAGCGATAACTCTGACTTGATAAAGTCTTTTACGCCTTTTGGTCCAGTCAGTTCCAAATATACATACTTTTTTTGGGCAGAAACCGAAAGTCCAAAATTAAAGAAATCGCAGCATTGTCTTTCTGTTTTTATAAAATCAGCCAACATAGCTATCGTCTCATCGCTATCTTTGAAGGCATATTTCATACCGTTTTTAAGTTCAACAGTTTCAACGATTTCTTTCTTCAAATTTTCAATAATCGTTGCTTTTCTTTCTTTAAACTCGGCTGATGTAAGTTTACAAGCCATTGCAGCATCTTCACTGCAACAAGATTCCTTTTTTTGTGCCATCGCTTGAAAGCTCAAAAGGACGATTCCAAGAATTGTTAGTTGTTTCATCTTTGATTGGTTTTAATGACGTTTAGCAAAATAAATAATCGAAATACCGACACATACAAATAATGACCCGATAAGATCAAATTTATCAGGTTTAAAATTGTCAAATTTATAAGCCCATAGGAAGGACATTATAATAAATATCCCTCCATAGGCAGCGTAAGTTCGGGCAAAGCTATTGGGTTGAAGGGTTGCGACAACGCCATACAACACCAGTATTGCACTACCTAATAGCCCGTACCAGAAAGATTTGTCTTCTTTGAGCCAAAGCCAGATTAAATAACAACCGCCAATTTCACAAAAACCTGCCAAAACAAAAACTGTTATTACCTTTATAAAGCTCATTTGCTTGAATTTGACGGCTCTCAAACACAATACACCTACGATTTTATTGTGTTCGGTTCTTTACAATCACAGTTTACATCACAAGAAGTCATACAAGATTTTGTTGCTTGTTGCTTTTTGTAAAATGAATAGAAAAACAAAAAACCTGCCAAAGCTAATGTCACTATACCGATTTTCTCCATATAAAAAGCAATGGCTGTTAATGAACTAATTCCTGCAAAGGTTCCGATAATAGGTAAGGTACAACACAATCCACATAATCCGATACTTACCCAGCCAAGTTTTTTAAAGCTGGATTGCTTCAATTTTGTTTCGCTTTTTTCCATTTTTTTGAATGTTTTAAAATTACCTTTGCAAAGGTAAACAGTGGAGTATAGTCCACGGTCAAGCAAAACTTTAAAATATTTTAAAAAAATGTTAATTGGAGAATTGTCAAATAAAACAGGCTTGTCCAGAGACACCATCCGCTTTTACGAAAAACAAGGTTTGATTGCAATTGGACGTAAAGAAAGACGGTTCAACAACTATAAAGAATATTCGGAAGAAACGCTTCAAAATCTGCTTGCCATCAAAAGGATAAAAAATTTTGGGTTTACCTTAAATGAAACAGCAGATTTTTTAGCATTGTTAGCCTCCAATACAGCTTCGTGCGATAACGTGTCGCAAAAAATGCTTGAAAAAGTGACGCTTATAGACGAAAAAATAAAGGCATTACAAGAACTACGCAATAGTATGCTGAACGGAGTTAATAATTGTTTGAGTTGCTGTATGCCCAATGATGAATCAACGAACTGCATGATGCTGACGGATGATAAGTTCGCTCTATCGCCAGCATCATAGAACATATTCTTATCTTATATTTTCTTACCCTGAATCCGATAAGCATTCAAAATAGCCAACAGAGCCACACCCACATCGGCAAACACGGCTTCCCAAAGTGTAGCAATGCCACCTGCACCGAGCAACATCACGGCGATTTTTACGCCCATGGCCAACGAAATATTCTGCCAAACGATTGATTTGGTAATTTTTCCGATTTTGATGGCCGACACGATTTTGTGTGGCTGATCATTCTGAATCACAATATCGGCAGTTTCGATGGTCGCATCTGAACCCATGCCGCCCATGGCGATTCCTGCATCAGCGAGAGCTATCACAGGAGCATCGTTCACCCCATCACCGACAAAAGCGAGTTTTCTGCCTTGGTTTTTAAGTTCCTGTACTTTTTCTACCTTTCCTTCGGGCAGCAAATCGCCGTAGGCTTGGGTAATGCCGAGTTGGTCGGCTACTTTTTTGACTACTGTTGTTTTATCACCCGACAGCATGACGGTTTCGATACCCAACACCTTCAAATCAGCGACGGTTTGGCTGGCATCTTCTTTGACTTCATCGGCAATGGTGATGTAGCCAGTGTATTGATTGCCAATGGCAACCACAACGATTGTTTCAACGATTTGCTCTAATTCAACTGGGTATGAGATACTAAATTTTTGTAATAATTTGAGATTACCCGCCAAAACTGTTTTGTTGTCAACAATCCCTTTTAACCCATGTCCCGAAATTTCTTCTACCTCTTCTACTTTTGTTTGTAGCCATTTTGTGCTTTGCTCATTAGCATATTCTACAACAGCCTTGGCAACAGGGTGAGTAGAGTTACTTTCGAGAGCAGCAGTTAATTCTATAAATTTACTTTTACCAAGGTTTGTTTTTACTTCCTGTACCTTAAAAACGCCTTTGGTAAGTGTCCCTGTTTTGTCTGAAACAACCGTATTAATTTCGGTTAGCACGTCTAAAAAGTTAGCTCCTTTTACCAAAATGCCATTGCGAGAAGCTAATCCAATACCTCCAAAGTAACCCAATGGAATTGAGACTGTTAACGCACACGGGCAGGCAATCACCAAAAACACCATACCTCGATACAGCCACTGATTGAACGAATAATCTTGAACAAATAAGTAGGGCAAAAGGCAAATGGCAATGGCCAAGAGGAAAACAACGGGTGTGTAAACTTTGGCTAAACGGCTGATAAGCAATTGAGTAGGTGCTTTTCGGGCAGTAGCCTCCTGCACCATTTCTAAGATACGGGAGAGTTTGGAATCTTTGAAAGCAGTGGTTACTTTCAGTTCAATCACTTTATCCAAGTTAATCATTCCTGCTAATACTGCTTCGCCCGTACGCTTGGTGTCAGGGCGAGACTCGCCCGTAAGAGCTGCGGTATTAAAACTGGCATTATCAGTAAGCAAGGTACTATCCAAGGCTACTTTTTCGCCAGGCTTTATCATAATCGTTTCACCGATTTGTACTGATGCAGGGCTGACTGTTTGTTGCGCTCCGTTTCGTAGTACGGTTACGGTATCAGGACGAACATCCAAGAGGGCTTTAATAGAACGCTTGGAGCGATTGACGGCCAAATCTTGAAACAATTCACCGATTTCGTAGAAAATCATGACGGCAACGCCTTCGCTGTATTCGCCGATGTAAAATGCCCCCAGCGTAGCAACGGACATGAGTGTAAACTCATTAAAAAAATCGCCCCGTCGTAGCGATCGAAAAGCCCGTTCGAGGGTGTTGTAACCCGCCAGCAGGTAGGCGAGCGTCATCAAAGCGATTTCGACGGGTTTGGAGACTTCTATCTTGGCAAGTTGCGTAAGTGCCACAAAGCCCAATAAAATGACTAAGCTCACCCACAGTCGCCAGCGGCTTTTCAGCAGGTTTTCTTCACCCGATTCTTCATCGTGGTCATGTCCGTCGTTATCGCTATGTGTTGTTGTTTGTACTTCTATCGGCTTTTCGCAGCAATCATCTGTATGATTTTGCACTTTCTTTTCCATGGAAATAATCAGTTAGAATTCGATAAAGAAATTGAGAATGGCTAAGGCAATTAGCGTCAGCCCTGTAATGAGATTTTCGTTATGTTCAAACCAGTGGGCATTGATAAGTCGTAACCCTCGACCAGCTACCCAGACCATGAGGAGCATTCCTGCGAGGGTCACCAAGTTATAGATAAGTGCCACCAAACCCAATGCTTGCCAGCCCAATGCCCCAGCACTCAGGAAATAAGCGTTGATTTCCATGCAGGGCGACAGGAACATACCGAGGCAAAGTGAGAACAAGAGCGTTTTGAATGATTTACCCTTTTGTTGTTGGGTATCAATGTGTTCGTGGGCGTGTTGGTGTCGCAGGTGTTGCATCAGATACCAAAGCCCCAACATGAGCAGTACGGCAGGAATCACACTCTCAGCGAGTTGATGATAATTTTCGGCTAACTTGTAGCCAGCCAAGCCAACGATTAGCCCTAAAATAGTGGTACTAATCGTATGGGCAAGTCCTGCCAAAGCTGTTACAGTAAGTGTGCGGCTTTCGGTCCAGCGTTCCGTTTTGCCAATGGTGACAAAGGGTAGCCAATGACTGGGAATCAGAGCGTGTAAAATGCTCAGTATCAATGAGCCGATGAGGATTTGGTTCATATTTTGCTTGTTGGGGGGTATCTGATTCTTGACTTCCAAACATTTAAAAGTTATGTCACCATTCCTACTAAAAGAAAGATAAGAAAACCGATAAAAAACATACTGGTTTGTAAGAGGGTTTCTTTTTCTTCATGAGCTTCGATGAGTAGTTCTTCTGTAACTAAAAACAGCAAGGCAGCTAATCCAAACGATAAAACCAGTTCAAGCATTTCTTGTGATAAACTTGACAATAAAGTAATTCCCAAAACGGCTCCTGCAAAGAACATTAAGCCCAGAACGAATAAAATAATTAGGTTCTTTTGTTTAGAGATATTGCTTTTGCTGCAAGCCAGCACAACAGCTAAGCCCAATGAAAAGACCTCAAATGCCAATGCTATTGATAGCAAAATACCTTCAATATTTCCTGCGGCAAAGCCTACGCCTAACAACAAACCGTCTATCACCATATCTATCCCCAAAGCAATTAACAGTCCCATTGGTAAAGCTTTTGCATTTCTATTTTCTTCGCTTTTTGATTCAAATTTTTCAGCGAAATATTTTATGAAAAGCATAGTAACAATGCCTAATCCGAAGCCAATGCCTACCTCTATGGGTTTGTGTTCTTTAATAATATCAGGCAACAACTCTACGGCAACCACCGAAAAAACCACGCCCGCAGCAAAATGTAACACCGAACTTCGAAATACTCCGCTTGGTTTTCGGAATAAGCCCACAATTCCCCCCAAAACAATAGAAATGACTGGGATTAGTGCATAAAGGATAACGTCTAAAAATTTTGTCATGAACTTTAAAAAAAGCGTTTTTTTAGTGCGATAAATGGATTGTTAGGCATTGTTTGTTTAGGTTATTCAATGTCCATGCTCATCTCCACCCTCAGCGTTTGCGATGGATGATTGTAAATAGTAAGACCCTTTTGTGACGAGTTTTGCACCCGCTGGAATCGCTTCCAAAGGCGTAACCTGAACGTATCCTAATTGCGTTGTGCCTGTTTTTACTTCAATTCGCTTGAAATGCACGCCAGTATCTTCTTCATGGACTTTTTCGCCCGTTTTGTGTTCGTGTTTTTCTTCGGCTTCATGAATAAAAATAAATTCTTTGCCTTCGGCTTTTACAATGGCATCAATCGGTAGGGTATTCACATCACTATTGCCAATATCAATCAAAGCATTGACATACATACCTGGGATTAAACCAATATTCAGATTATTAATATTGGCACGGACTGCCACCGATTTCGTTTCCTTCTGAAAGGCTTTGCCAATGCTGAAAATCTTGCCGACAATCTCTTTATTGCCTTGATTAGTAAGTACAAAACGTAAATTTTGCCCTACTTTTATTTTAAAGAGGTCTTTTTCGTAAACCAATAATTCAACGTACATTTCTGAATTATCTACAATTGAAAACAAAGAAGTATTCGCCGAAACGTTACTCCCTATTTTTACATTTACGGCGGTGATATAACCAGAAATTGGGGCGGTAATGACAATAGTAGTAGAGTTGCCATTACCACTGAGTAGCAGGTTTTGCTCTAAAATCTCGATTTGCTGCTGGGTTATTTTTATTTTATTATTCACCAAATCAAGTTCTGAACTGACTTTTTGAAACGTTTTTTTAGCCGTGACATTTTCATCACTCAATTCTTTTTGTCGGGCAAAATCTAAATCCAAAAATTCCTTGTTGACTTTGGCTTGTTGCAATTCTTCCGTCAATTTTGCTTTTTCAAGGCGAAGGTTATTAAACTCCATACTCTGAAAAGTGGCAAGTGATTGTCCTTTTTTTACATATTGCCCATCAATGACGGCAATTGTTTTGACAATTCCGCCCATAAAAGCCGATACATCCGCTTGATTTTGAGGTGGTAACTGGGTGTACCCGTTGGTTGTGATGACTTCGCTCAGGTTTTTCTTTTCAAAATTGCCGAAGACAATTTGTGCCGCTTTTACTTGGGCAGGCGTAAGTTCTACCACGTTTTTTGCGTCGTCGTGGTGTTCTTCGGCTTGGGTGGTTTCCGCTTTTTTGTCGCAAGAGGAAAGGAGCAAAAAGCAAAGGGCAAAAGCCGTGCTTACTGAAAAAATATTTTTTATATTGAATTTCATTGTTTCAAAAATTTAGTTGTTCAACAAATACTGGATATTGAGGATGTTTTGGTTCAAATTAAGAATGGCTTGCAAGTAATTCCGCTGAATACTCAAAACCGTTTCTAATCCTTGCAGGTACTCCACATAACCCGCTTCGCCACTTTGATAGGCTTTGGTGGCATTTTTGGAGATAATTTCGGCATTGGGCAAAGCCGTTTGAGTAAAATAATCAAGCAGCGATTGATTAACCCTGTGTTCCTGAATTTGCTGCAAAAGCTGACTATTGAGCTGATTTTTCAGGTATTCAGCATTTTTTTGTTGGATTTGAATATCCGTTTCCGAGGCGTTGATGCGAGCTTTACTGGCTTTGCCAAAAATGGGGATACTTACGCCCAAGGTTACTCCTTGAAAACGGGGTACTCCATTGTAATAAACCGCTTTGTCGTCAACTTGTTGGCTTCCTGTGAGCGATTGTAGAAAATAGCCCGCCGAAAAATCAGGTTTTCGCAGGGCTTTCTCTACGTTTTTATTGGCCGCTGCTATTTCAAGTTGTTGCAACGCTATTTGTAACATTGGGTTTTGGGTGATAAGCGCCGAATCGCTGCTAAAAAGTTTTGAGGGTAAAAACTCATTTTCGGCAAGCGTAAAATCATTATTGAGATTCAAAATGCTTTTTAATTTGATTTTTTCACTCACAATCAAACCATCATTTTGCTTTATTATTTGTACCAACTCCTGCTGTTTGGTTTCGGCAGTCGTTTTTTCCAATAGATTACTCTCGCCCGTTTTGAATTTGAGGCTGGCCGCTTTGACGAATGTTTGTAAATACTCATCTTGCTTTTGAAGTAATTGATTCAGAGCAGTGAGATACAAAATGGTGTTCCAAGACTGCCGAATCTGAAAGGCTATGTCATACTTCGTAGCCACCAATTTCAGTTCGCTACTTTTGATGTATTCATTGATTAAGCCTCTTTTGGCTTGAAACTGAAACGGACTAAACCCTTGCGAAATGCTAAAATTTTGGTCGAAACTACGGGTATTATACTGCCCAAGCATGGCATTGATGTTGGTTTTGGGCAATTCGACCGCCGTTGGTTTTAGCTGATTTTGCAACTTGACGGCCAGTTCATTGGCTTGCACAAGGCCATTGTTTTTAGTACCCAACTCAATGGCTTGTTGGAGATTGAGAGAAGTTTGAGCCTGAACATTTCCGCCCAAAAACAACCCAATTAAGATTATGGCCGATGTAATGTTTGTTTTTTTGCTGGTTTTTATGCCTTTTTCAAGCAATAAATACAAAATCGGCAAAACAATAAGCGTCAGTAAAGTGGCCGTTAATAAGCCTCCAATCACAACAGTTGCCAATGGTTTTTGAACTTCCGCCCCTGAACCGTTGCTTAATGCCATGGGTAAAAAACCCATGGAGGCCACTGCCGCCGTCATGACCACAGGTCGCAAACGAACTTTTGTCCCTTCCCTGATTCTATCCAATACATTGTCCCAACCTTCGGCTTTGAGTTGGTTAAAATAGCCAATCAGCACGATTCCGTTTAGAACCGCCACGCCAAACAAGGCAATGAAGCCAATTCCTGCCGAAATGCTGAACGGCATTCCACGCAACCAAAGCGCAAACACGCCGCCAATGGCAGAAAGGGGAATAGCGGTAAAAATCAATAAAGATTGCTTTACGGAATTGAAAGTGAAGAAAAGTAACACAAAAATCAGCAGCAAAGCCACAGGAACGGCCACCGAAAGGCGTTTATTGGCCTCGACCAAATTTTCAAATTGGCCGCCGTAGGTTACATAATAGCCTTCGGGGAGTTTGAGTTTGGTGTCTATGATGGCTTGGATGTTGTTGACGACGCTTTTTACGTCACGACCACGCACATTTAACCCGATGACGATTCTTCTTCTGCCGTTTTCTCTACTGATTTGGGCCGGGCCTTGCTCAATGCTTACCTCCGCTACTTGTTCTAATGGAATCTGATTGCCATTTGGCAGGCTCACAAAAATATTTTTTACATTAGAAATATCCTGACGAAAATCTTTGTCTAACCGCACCACCAATTCATATCGCCTTTCACCTTCATATACTTTGCCCGTGGCTTCGCCAGCAAAGCCCGTTCTGATTACTTTGTTTAAGTCGCCTACATTTAGGCCATACAAAGCCAATTTATCAGGATTATACCGCACTGTAATTTGTGGCATCCCCGTTATACGTTCTGCTTTTATATCGGCCACGCCTTCAACATTGCCAATTAAGCCAATGGCAGTAGTGGCAGTAGCTGCTAATTTTTCTAAATCTTCGCCGAAAATTTTAATGGCTACATCGCTTCTTACACCTGTCATTAATTCATTGAAACGCATCTGAATCGGTTGTGAAATCTCGAAGCCTACCCCTGGGATTTGCTCCAATTCTTCCTTCATCAAATCAGCCAATTCGTAGAAATCCTGGGTGGTTGTCCATTCTTTTTTAGGTTTTAGAATGACAATCATATCTCCCGATTCAATAGGCATGGGGTCGGTTGGAATTTCAGCAGAGCCAATTTTTGTAACTACTTCCACCACTTCGGGAAACTTTGTTTTCAAAATTTTCTCTAATTTGGTTGATGTTTCAATGCTCATACTCAACGAACTTCCATTAGCATTTCGAAAGGTAATAGCATAATCTCCTTCTTCTAAGGTGGGGATAAATTCACCCCCCATTCTACTAAAAACAAATAAAGCAAAGAAAAACAAAGCGACTGATATACCCAAAATCAAAGCCTTCATGCGCAGGGCTTTGTCTAAAATGGGTTGGTAGAAACGGTAAATGACATTAATGATTTTATCGGAAATAGTCTTTTTATGGTTAATCGTTTTGCTCAAAAACAAAGCCGAAGCCATCGGAACGTAGGTAAGTGACAAAATAAAAGCCCCCAAAATAGCAAACGTAACCGTTTGGGCCATGGGTTTAAACATCTTACCTTCTGTGCCAACCAGTGCCAAAATGGGCAAATAAACGATTAGGATGATGATTTCGCCAAAAGCCGCACTACTTCTAATTTTACTTGATGCACCAAAAACCTCCTCATCCATCTGTTGGGCAGTTAATTGCCCTTCTTTATTCAGGTGCAACCGATGAATAACGGCCTCCACAATAATGACGGCCCCATCTACAATCAATCCGAAATCTATGGCGCCCAAACTCATCAGGTTGCCACTCACGCCAAATAGATTCATCATACTAACAGCAAAAAGCAACGCCAAGGGTATTACTGAGGCTACTACCAAACCTGCACGCCAATTTCCAAGCAATAAAACCAATACAAAAATTACAATCAAAGCGCCTTCAAGTAGGTTGGTTTGCACCGTTCCGATGGCACTGTTCACTAATTTAGTACGGTCAATAAATGGCTCTAAGGCAATGCCTTCGGGCAATGATTTGCGAATTTGCTCCACTTTTTCTTTGGTTCGATTCACCACCGCCGACGAGTTTTCGCCTTTGAGCATCAGCACCATTCCGCCTACTACTTCGCCTTTACCGTCTTTGGTAACCGCCCCATAGCGCAAAGCTGAACCTTCCTGCACCTTTGCCACGTCACGAATCAAAATCGGTACACCATTGTTATTTTTTACTACTATTTTTTCAATGTCAGGAATAGATTTAACCATTCCCAAGGCCCTGATAAAATACACATACGGTTGTTTATCAATATAAGCTCCGCCCGTATTCTCGTTATTTTTTTCGAGGGCATCAAAAACATCCGTAATGGTCACGTTCATACTTTTCAGCCGGTCGGGCTGAACCGCAATTTCGTATTGTTTGAGGCTACCGCCCAAGGTTGTTACTTCTGCGATGCCTGGTGTACCCAACAACTGCGGTTTTACAATCCAGTCTTGAATACTTCGTAGTTTGGAAGCATTATACTGATTTTCAAAGCCTTTTTTGGCATAAATCACATATTGGTAAATCTCGCCCAAACCTGTACTGATAGGCGCTAATTCGGGCGTACCTATGCTTTGGGAAATTTGCCGTTCAGCCTCTTTTAGTTTCTCGCTGATTTGAGTTCTTGCCCAATAAATATCCACATCTTCCTCAAAAACCAAGGTAACGACACTTAATCCAAAGCGGCTGAAAGAACGCATTTCAACGGTTTTGGGAATGGTTTTCATCGTTTGTTCAATGGGATAGGTAATAAACTGTTCCACCTCTTGGGTGGCCAATGTAGGAGCATTGGTAATGACCTGAACCTGATTATTGGTAATATCAGGCAAGGCATCAATAGGCAGGCGGCTGAGGTTATAGATACCTACCAACACCAGTGCCAACGTAAATAAGCCTATGATAAACTTATTTTTTATTGAGAATTGAATGATTTTATCTAACATTTCTTTTGAATCTAATTTTAAAAAATTGATACGAGCGGCGTTCCGCAAATGCCACAAATAATTATCCATGCCGATAGATACCTATCAGCATGAGGAAATGGCAATAAGACTTTTAAAATTAGATTTTAGGCGGTTGCCAGATATTTCCGTAGAAATTGGAAAAGAAAGAATCGTCGTGGAGAATATTTTTTACTCTTTGGGTAAAAAAGGAAGTTTGATTGTCAGGAACTGATACAGGAAAATGAAAACCAAATGAAATGATTGAGCCACAACAAGCACAAAAAGGCGAACATGATTCGGTGGTTTCTTGATGGTCGGTGTAGTTGGTTTGAGATGTTGATATTTTTCCATTATTCAATACATGACAGGCATCATTTCTGCATGGCAGACATGAAAGCACGAGTACATACATGGATAATATGACAGCTAAAATTTTCACACGGCAAATATAAGTTAAAATGTTGTGAAACAGGGTTTCAGAATGACAATTTACATCTAAATTGGAATTACTTAAACCGTAATGTCTGCGCATTAACAGCCACGATAATAGTACTCAAACTCATAAACACAGCCCCAATGGCAGGAGAGATAACTATTCCTGGTATAAAACCCGTGGCTAAGGGTAACGTTATGGTGTTGTAGGCGGTTGCCCAAATTAGATTTTGAATCATTTTTTTGTGCGTGGCACGTCCGAATTGAATCAGGGATGCAACATCTTTTGGATCGCTGTTTACCAAAATAATATCGGCGGTTTCGGCGGCTACGTCTGTACCTGAACCGATGGCGATACCTACGTCGGCTTGGGCAAGAGCAGGAGCATCGTTTACACCGTCGCCAGTCATGGCCACAAACTCGCCTTTTTGCTGTTGTTCTTTTATTTTTTCTAACTTTTGATGAGGCAACACTTCGGCAATGTAGCCCGTCATGCCTAATTTTTCACTGACAGTTTCGGCTACTTTCTGATTATCACCTGTTAGCATAAATGTTTTAATTCCTTGGCTTTTAAGAATTTGAATGGCTTCGGCAGACGATTCCCTGATTTGGTCAGCAAGGGCAATAAAGCCTGCCAATTGGTTATCAATCAACACAAAAACGACCGTTTCAGAGGCATCAGCGACTGCTCCTTCGGGAATATTGAGGTTGTTTTCTCGTAAATAGCCCGGGCTGACAACCAATACATTTTTTCCGCCAACCTTACCCGAAACACCTTTTCCAGTGATTGCCTGAAAATCCTCTACATGGGGAATGGATATATTTTGGGCTTTGGCTTCGGTAATGATGCCCGTGGCAATGGGATGCTCTGAGTTTTGTTCCAACGCTGCGGTAATCGCCAAAAGGTCGTTTTTGGTAAGATTGGGTAAAAAACTTCCTCTACGAGTGACTCCAAAAATACCCGTAGTGAGTGTTCCTGTTTTATCAAAAATAAGCATCGAAATCTTGCGGGCGTTTTCAAAGGCAGTGCGGTTACGAATCAACAACCCGTTTTTGGCGGCAAGGGAAGTAGAAATAGCTACTACCAACGGAATCGCCAAACCCAAAGCATGAGGACAAGAAATAACCATGACCGTAACCATACGCTCCACGGCATACGCCCACGATTGGCCTATGAGAAGCCATGCCGTCAACGTACCAAAACCCATTACTAAGGCAACAATGGTAAGCCAAAATGCAGCACGGTCGGCCAGCCGTTGGGTATTTGATTTGGTATTTTGGGCATCCTGCACCATTTGAATCACTTTTGCCAGATACGTACCCTCACCCGTTTGCTCTACTTTAATTTCGAGTGAACCGTTACCATTTAATGCTCCTGCTATCACTTTCGTACCGACTTGTTTGAGGACGGGGGCGGATTCTCCCGTAAGCATGGACTCATTGAGGTAACTTTCTCCTTTTAAAACTGTACCGTCCACAGGAATCTTTTCGCCTGGGCGTACCAAAATCCGAAAGTCTGGTTTTACTTCTTTCAAAGGCATATCGTGTATCATCTCCCCGTGCATCACGTGAGCTTCGGCAGGAATCATCTGTACCAAAAGTTCGAGGGCTTTGGAAGCATTGGCAACTGAACGCATTTCGAGCCAGTGACCCAATAACATAATTACAATCAGCGTAGCCAATTCCCAAAAGAAATCCATGCCTTGAAACCCGAAAACAGTGGCTACACTATATACAAATGCAATAGTAATGGCCATAGCAATTAGGGTCATCATGCCAGGGCGACGACTTTTGAGTTCATCCATACACCCTTCTAAAAATGGTTTCCCGCCATACCAAAACAATACCGTCGAGAGTGCCAAGAGTAGGTATTTTCTTCCCATGAATTCCAACTGAAAGCCCAACCAATGCTGAATCATGTCAGATAGCACTAAAATTGGGATTGTCAATCCTAAGCTTACATAGAACCGCCGTTTAAAATCTTCAATCATGGCTGAATGATTATGCCCTATTTCGCCGTGTTTCGGATTACTCCCATACCCTGCGTGACTCATGTCGTGCTGTGAATGATCCATCGGCTTCATGTCCATCTTTTTGGCATTGCCTTTATTCCTATTGGTATCGTTGGACGAGTGATGATGTGAGTGTTCCATGGTATTAGCGATTGGAAAGAGATGTTTGAGGGGTAACTTTCTTTTTTCTACTCAAAAAAAACAGCCAAAATCCAGAGGAAATAGTCAATAACCCCAAAATTGAAAAAGCCCGTAACAACCCGTTACCAAAGTGGTTTCGGGTTTGGTAATCCATGGTGTGTAGCATCCACAGAAAATCAAAGATGCGCCATTTGTTGTTTCTAAACTTCTGAACAGTACCTAATTCAGTGCTTACATAGACCGTTGTGTTAGAAGGGTGGTCGAAAGTGATAGCGAAGGCTGGTAAGGGTTCTGCTCTGTATTCGTGATGTCCGTTGGTGGGGTTAGGTATTCAACCGATTTCACCTTTGCGTCATCAGTAAAATTGCGTTGAGCTACTTGAACCGCTTCGGTTTTATTCAATGCGGGTCTCAATTCACCCGAAACGGCGTTGGCTAATTGGATTTTTTTGCCTCGGTCATGCTCTTTGGAATAGGTGATTTGATAGACAGGTTCGCTCAAAACCTGAATCAAGTGCGTATCGAAAATAAAATTGACTGTATCCTTTGCTTTGAGTTTTTGTAAAACATCATACAGCGGAGCCAGTTGAACATTGCCTCCCACGGGATGGATATGGGCTTTTTGATGGTCACCATGGACATCGTCCAAATCTGACCAACTGAAATACAGTCCGCCCAGTGTCCAAAACAAGAATTGAACGCCAAGAGCCACCCCTAAATAGCGGTGGCTCTTGCGAATTTTACGGTGCAGTTCCGCTCGTTTCATCAGAGCGTTTCTTTGACTTTACCGCATTTGAGCATCATATCTCCAAAGTACGGATTGGCGATTTCTTTTTTCTCACTCAACCAATAGCCGCCCTTATTACCGTTGGCCATCGGGCAGAAATCATAATAAACAGGGCTGCCTGGTTTTGCCATTTTTGCGGCGGCATATATCCCTGCGGTGAGCGTACCGAGTTGAGCACGTTGGGTATCAATGTCCGATGATTTAGCAATGGAATCTGCCGCTTTCAGTGCATCAGCACTCACCATTTTTTCGGCTTTTTTTAGTGCAGCCGAAAGGGCTTTTGCTTCGACTGCGGTAGTTTTTGCATCTGAGGCAACCAGAGCATTTTTAACCTTGTAATAAGCTGTCAAAACGGGGTCAATACCCATGTTCATTTTGCTCATATCATGACCTTCATGTTGAGCAAATGTTATTCCTGAAATTAAAAGTGCAAGGATAAGAATGATTGTTTTTTTCATTGTTTTGAATTGTTTGATTGTAAAAAATAATTGATTGAAAGTGAAAGAGTTTTAATCTTAACAACAAGTTTGGTTTTGTTGAATGGGTGGACAAGGCATATCGCCATAGCTACAATAGACGCAACAATCACCATCTTTGGGCTTCAAAACAGTTTTACACTGCTCACATTCATAAAAGAATTGACAAGCGTTGGTAGGCATGGCTTCTATTTTTTGATGACCACAGCTTGGGCAGGTGATTTCAGATTGCAAAATGATAGCGGTCACCATAGTTTTATTTTTTTGCTCTGAATAATTCTAACGTTCCAAATACAGTACGGTATTTTTTCAAAACCTTAGCACTCAAAAAGCCTGCTTCAAGCAAGTAGGAGGGCATCAGACCCGATACGTTATCACGGGTTGTTTTGAAGCCGTCCAAGAGTTGCACACCATAAAACAATCCCCTCATCAGGCTATTTTCGGCTTTGCCCCAATCGGCGATGTACAACTCACCGTCAAATTTCAATACCCGTTTGATTTCTTGGAAGGCTTTCGCTTTCTGAATGGGGGTGAGGTGATGAAATACCAAACTTGAAATCACTCGGTCAAATGTTTCATCGGGATAAGGCAGTTTCATACCGTCATATTGATCAAGACGAATAGGGTAGGGGAAATCCTTTAATTTGTTCTTGGCAATTGCCAGTACTTCTGCATCTACATCCACACCCGTCACGAAAGCCGAAGGGTATTTCGATTTAGTCATCATCGAAAGCGTAGCCGTTCCACACCCAAAATCAAGGACATGGAATTCGGTTTCGATACCCGCTTCTATGATAAGGTCTTGTTTAAATAGTCTTTCGGGCGTTGTCCATTGAATCAAAGGGTCATATATTTTCGTCAACCAGTTGAATCGTAGGGCGGGGATGTAGGTGGTGTCGCTCATAGATACTCTCGTTTTAATGCTTATGCTCCATGCCTCCACTGTGCATTTTATTCATATCGGCAATAAACGCTTCTGCCGCTTTGGCCGCCGCCTCGTTTTTATCAGTACGAGCCACTTCTGCTGATTTTTTTGCTGACTCAATGGCCTCGCTGTGTTTACCAGCTTTCATTTGGATTCGGGCTTGGGTCATCAAAAAATTAGCTTTGGCTTCTTGTGCCGTGGCTTGCTGAATCCACGAAAGAGCTTGGTTTATGTCCTTATCATTTTCGTAGTAATAGTTAGCCGCTTGAAACAACAGCATGGGGCGAGTGCCTTTTTCATCTACAATTTTCTTCTTGATGTCTGTCATAATTTTTTCATCGGCAGTCGTTTGAATTGGAATTTTTATGGAAGTGTTTTCCCAAGTCAAATACAGATTGGCATTGTTTTTTATGATGTCCTGAATATCAATCGTAAAGGCTTCATAATAGCGATTAGTAGCTTCGGATTTTGCCTTGAAGCGCACCAAATCTTTTGCTTGGTCATATCCACCTGTACCGTGCATGGTGGTATCACGGTTTAGTACAATCGTCCATTCGTCAGCACTGGGAATGGAAAAAAGCGAATAGTTTCCTGCGGGTACTTTTTGACCACCAATGGTAAGGCCTTCGCTAAATTTAATGGTTGAGCAATCCCCTGCGCCCGTTCGCCAAAGTTCGCCATTATACGGCACTAAGCTGCCCATAATTTTGCGTCCACGAGCCAGAGGGCGTTCGTACTTTATAGTGATTTGAGTAAAACCTACTTGCTGGGTAAAGTGGGCTTCGGGGCTGGCTGGGGGGAAGTTTAATTGGGCATTTGCCGAAAGGCTTGCCGTTAAAAATGCGAGAATAAGTAATTTTTTCATTGGGTTTTGATGTTTATAGAGAGTGAAAAAAGTCAGGTGGACAATTATTGCCACCTGACTTTTGAGTTTAGTGTTTCATGTGGCTACCGTCTGCCTTTTTAGCCATATCTTTATTAAAACAATGGATAGCGCAGGCAACACCTTTTAAGCTATCGTGTACGTTTCCAATTACTTTTCCTTTGGCATCTACAATGTCACAAGTTTCATCTGGATTGTCTTTTATCGTGAATAGTAGCTGGCCTTGTGCATTGTAATATGTTTTGCCGTCTTTGCCCATTCTACCCATTTTTTTGTTGGTCTTGGCATCTATCAAGTTACCCTCGCCGTCCACAAAGGCAATTTTGTGACCGTCATGGTCTTTGATGATTTGGTCTTTGGTTACCAGCCCTACACTTGTGCCTTTGCTGTCCATAATTTTGCCGTCTTTGCCAATACTCATGGGTTGTTTGTAATTGGCTTGGGCAAAGACAGAAATTGAAACGATTGACAATAGGGCGATAAAAGCCCCGATTCGGAATAATTGGTTTGTTTTCATTTTGATTGAAATTGATTGTTAATTAAAATTTAAAAATTGGTTTACTTCTGAAAAGTTACGAATAGAATCAGGCCCACTAAAATGACAATAATCAGCCATCTGAGATACTTTTTCCACTTTTGAGGGGTGGCTCATTTCCTGTTTTACAACATTCTTTCATGGTACTTACATTTTATGACCCTCCATTGGGTTACTCCCTTTTTTGAAGATATACTCGCTATTGAGCAGATACGCCCCTGACACTACCACCTTTTCGCCCACGTGTAAGCCATTCGTAATTTCGGTATAGTCTTTATTTGTCATGCCAACGCTTACCATGCGACTTTCAAAAGCACCAACAGCGTTTTCTAACCAGACCGTAACGCCGTTTGTGTCTTGAATCAGGGCGTTAGTGGGTACAGCAATGGTATTTTTTACCTTGCCTTTCAGGGTAATGTAGGCTTGCATGCCTGTCTGATACTCCCGTTTGCTGTTCGGAATATCCACCCGAATCGTGACGATTTTACTTGAAGGTTGCAGCTCAGGATTGACGAAATTAACCCGCCCATTGATGATGCGGTCGGCGTAATACGGAATCTCCACAAGCGCATCCTTGGTCTGATTCAGGAATGGCAATTCTGTTACGTACAATTGTGCCTCCGCCCAAAGTGTACTAAGGTCAGAGAGCTTCAATACAGTACTTCCTTCGCTTAGGTATGAACCTTCTTCTGCAAGAACCTCACTCACTACACCTGCGTATTGGCTATTGACAGTCAGCTTGTTGTTGGGTTGTTCTGACTTCTCCAATTCAGCAATTTGAGCATCACTCATGCCCCAAAGCAACAATTTATTCTTGGCGGCTTCAACCAACTGTTTGAAGTTAATGTCTATGTCTTTCAGCACTTTTTGTTTTTGCGAAGCAATCAAGAAATCCCGTTGCGAAGCCGAGAGTTCTTCGCTGTATATCTCATAAATGGGCTGTCCTACTCGCACAAACTCACCTACATTGCGTACCAACAACCTTTCAATACGTCCGGGTATCCGAGCCGTGACGGTTGATAGTTTGTCTTTGTTTTCTGTAAGTACGGCTGCCAGCGTAATTTCTTCACCGAGTGGCCGCAGGACTACCGTTTCTACCTGTACATTTGCCAGTTGTTTCTGCTGGTCACTTAGTTTTAACCCCTGATTTTTCATGTTGGGGTCAATGACAATCTTGGTCAAAGCCATCTTGCAAATCGGACAAGTGCCAGGCTTTTTTTCCATAACCTGTGGATCCATTGAGCAGGTATAAAATACATTATCGGCTACTTTTTCAGTGCTTTTTGGTTTGCAAGATTCCCAAAGTACCGTTAGCCCTATTAAACCTGCGGTATTGATAAATGCTCGTCTTTTCATCGCATTGAGAGGTCGTTAGATTTTACAAAACTTTCGCTGTCCATGAGAAATTGGGCATTTTTAGCAATCGTATCTTGGCTCGAAAGACCAGACAACACCTGAATCCAGTTGCCTTCTTGCAAGCCCGTTTTGACGGTACGGGAGAGGAACGCTCCTTTCGTCTGTACAAATGCTGTTTTGGTTCTGCCCATATCAAGCAAGGCTGTTGTTGGTACCCACAAAGCGGCCTGACTGCCAGCATTGATAGAGGCTTTGACCAGTGAACCAATTTTTAATTTTTCGTTTGGATTGCTCAGATATACCCTCGCCCGTGGGTTGCGATTGTTGGCAGAAATCATGGGTTCGAGGTAGTTTACTTTGCCAAAAAGCTGGATTTCTTCATTGTTTTCCAACATAATCATAACCGTCTGTCCTACTTTTACTTTGGGTATATCAGTTGGATAAAATTCAAGCATTGCCCAGACCGTACTCGTGCTTTGTACCTCGAACAAGCGTTGTCCTTTTTGCACGTACATCCCTTCTTTAAGGGTTAATTCGCCGTTTTGAGCGGTGGGTGGTGGAGCAATTGCTGAACCAGTTTTGGAGCTGCCCATACCGCTACTCATGCTGCTTCCACCCGAAGGCATTGGGGCTGATCCTCCAACTCCACGCTCGACAATCACACCACTATACGGGCTGTAAATGCTCAATTGAATCGTTGGCTTTTTACTTTGTTCAACAGTCTTGATTTGCTCAGAAGTTAGGCCCAACAGCGATAATCGTTGTCTGGCACTTTCTATTAAGTTTTGATTATCAGCATCGTTTTGTAAAAGAAAAATTAAGTTTTGTTGGGCTGTTACAATTTCGGGACTGTAAATGTCCATGATTTTCTGTCCCTTGCTCACTGCTTGGAACGGATACCGCACGTACAGTCGCTCAATACGACCGCCAAAGCGGGTGGCAATGCTGTTTAAAGCCCGTGCATCATAACTCAAAAAACCAAAAGCATTGACCACCAGTTTTTGGGAGCGTTGCTCAGGTTGGGTGGTTTTTACGCCACTCAATACATACTCATAAGTGGGCTTCACCAGAATCGCTAAACTATCATCAGGAGAAAGAGTTTCTCCCTCGGCAGCACCCCCTTTTTTTACTAAGTCCATCCCGCAAATTGGGCAAGAACCCGCTTGGCCTTTCTGAATTTGGGGGTGCATGGGGCAGGTGTAAACTACTTTTTCAGTTGAGGCAGTTTGTTTTTTCTCGACCAAATCCATCCCACAAACAGGGCAGGAACCGGGCTTGTCGTAGGTTTTTGCGCCCTCGCATTTCATAGTACAGTAATATTTCTTGCCTACTTTCTTCATCTGCCCCATCATTACCGTTGCTGTATCGCTGTGGGTTTGGTGGTTAGTCACTTTTACCAAATCCATCCCGCAAACAGGGCAAGAACCTGGCTTATCATAGGTTTTGTTGCCTTCGCATTTCATGGTGCAGGCATACACATCTTTCGGCTTGTCTTCTCCTTTTTGGAAATATTGGTTGACATACTGACAACCTGATAAACCAACGAGTAAGACAAGAATGAACCAAACGAGGCGGTTATCTTTTTTCCAATTCTTTTTCATATTCTACTTGGGCTTGTAGTAATTGTTGCAACAAATCCAGTTGGTTCATACGAGCCATTTTTAGCTCCATCCACGCATCGAGTACCATAAACAATTCGTCGGTATTCTGTTCATAGGCTAATAAGGTGCTTTGGTAGCGTTTCCGTAGTGTGGGGATTTGCTCGTTGTCGTACTGTTTGATTTGAGCTTGGTACGATTGCATCATGACTTGACGGTCTGCCAAATTTCCCAAAATCTGATTGGTCAAGCCTTCTCGCTGTTTATTGTAGGCTTGTCGCTGATAATCAAGTCCTTTGATATTGGCCTTGATTTGGCGGCTGGACCACTTGGCAAATGGAATTGTGACCATGCCCATGAGCGTAAACTGCCATTGGTTGCCAAAAGCGAACATGTGGCCGTACTGCACTCCAAACATAGGTTTGAGTTTCTGAAATTCCACCTCCTGTTTGTAGCGAGAAATGGTTAAGCTTTGGTCAATCACCTTCAAATCACTGCGGTTGATTACAGATATGGTATCCAAATTTAACGGAGTGTTTGGGTACAGATAGGCCAAAGAAAGCGTATCAATCTGAAAATCAGCGGCTCGGTCTTGCAGCATGAGCGTGTTGAGCATTACTTTTTGTTGACGAATATCACCGTCGAACATCAGGTTCATGCGATCTAAATCTAAGAGGGCAGCTTTGGCTTTGTAGATGCTACTTAATTTTTCTTGGTTGTATTTGTACCGAACCTCTGCCGACTCAATCATGTATTTGAGTAGATTCTGGCTCTCTTTCAAGACATTTTTTTTCTTTTCCAACACTAACCAACGATAATAAGCCATTTTAGCTTCGGCAAAAAGCATATTCCTCATCACGCCTTTTTGAGCGGTTTCCATACCTGACATGGATTTCATATAGCGTTCATCGGCATCAAGCATTTTACGATTGGGAATCATCTGTTCTCCCTGAATCATAAAGGAACCCATGCCCTGATTCATGCCTTCGTGGTATAATGCACCCGCCCGACTCCACATCATATAGTTGTACGGGGTCATAAAGAATCCTGCCCCAAATTTGGGAGCTTCCCAGTTTCGAGCACCTTCGGCGTAAGCATCTAATTCTTTCACTTTGGCATCCATCATTTTCAAATTGGGGTGTGTTTGCTCAATTTGATGGAGTATCCCGCTCAAATTCAGTTTTTGTTGCGCTTCGCAAACAATAGTATAGAGCGATAACCCTACTACTAACCATGGCTTTTTACTCTTTAACATCATAAAGTTCAATTTTTCCGTATCGTTTAAGTTCCCATTCTTTGGTCATCTCAAACACAACGGGTGTAACTAATAGCACATAAATTGTAGAAGTAATGGTGCCGCCAATAAGTGGAATTGTAATGGGCAGCATCACATCTGAACCTACGCCGGTTGCCCACAGAATCGGAATCAGACCAAACAAAGAAACGGAGACGGTCATGAGCTTGGGGCGAAGCCGTTGGGCAGCTCCCCGAATCACATATTCACGAATATCCGCATTGGTGATGGTATCTTTTGAATTACCATTGGCAGCGACCAAATTTTGCATGGCTTCGTTGAGATAAATCGTCATGAGCATAGCGGTTTCGATAGCCATACCGAACAAGGCAATGAAGCCCACCGCCACCGCCACCGAAAGATTAACCCCGTAGAAATACACCATATATACCCCGCCAATGAGGGCAAATGGCACGGTAATCATGGTAATAAGTGCCTCTTTCATCGAATTATAAGTGAAATACAATACGAAGAAAATAATGACCAGCACGATTGGCAGGATGATTTTAAGGGTGTGATTAGCTCGGATTTGGTTTTCCCACTGCCCGCTCCATTCGATAAAATACCCTTTGGGTAATTTTTTTACCGAAGATTCCAATTTCTTCATAGCTTCCTCTACCGTACTTCCCAAGTCTCGATCTCTGACATTGAAAAGTACCGTACCCCGAAGCATGGCATTTTCTGAGTTAATCATTGGGGGGCCTTCTGAAATTTTCACCTCCGCAACGGCATCCAGGGGAATAGGCCCGTAGCCTGCCGTTTGAACCTGCATTCGTTTCAAGGCTTGAATATTGTTTCGGAAGTCTTGGGCAAAACGAGCATTGACCGTAAAACGCTGACGACCTTCTACGGTAGTAGTCAGAATCATACCTCCCAGGGCACTTTCTACAATCATGTTTACGTCATCCACGCTCAGTCCATAACGCCCGATTTCTTCCTTTTTGACAATTATATCAATGTACTTACCTCCTGTAATGGGTTCAACATATAAGTCTTTTACTCCGTCAATGCCTTCCAATTGCTTTTTGAGCATCTGCGAAACTCGATTGATTGAATCTAAACTTTGCCCGTACACCTTCAATCCCACATCGGTACGAATTCCCGTTGAAAGCATGTTAATGCGATTGATGATGGGTTGCGTCCAGCCATTCGTTACCCCCGGGATTTGCAGTTTGGCATTCAATTCGTTGATGATGTCATCTTTGGTTTTTCCTTCCCGCCATTCGCTTTTTGGTTTGAGCAGTACTATCGTTTCTAACATACTGATGGGTGAATTGTCGGTGGCGGTATTGGCTCGACCCGCCTTTCCCATAACGTGACTAACCTCGGGGACTGTTTTTATCAATTTGTCTTGGACTTGCAGCAACCGTTTTACTTCTGAATTGGATACGTCAGGAAGAGTAACGGGCATAAAGAGCAGCGAACCTTCGTCGAGTGGTGGCATAAACTCTGTGCCCAAGTTGAGCATCATCGGAACACTAACAGCCAATGCCAACAGATTGATACCAATAGTAGTCTTGCGGTATTTTAAGCACCATTTTAGAATAGGTGTATAGATTTTTTCGAGAAATCGGTTGATTGGATTGGCACTTTCAGGTTTTAATTTTCCTCTAAGTAACAAGACAATCAATATGGGAGTTAGGGTAATTGCCAAAAACGCATCAACGAGCAGGATAAATGTTTTGGTCCATGCCAAAGGGGAAAACAGTTTGCCTTCCATACCCGTCAGTAAAAAAACAGGTAAGAAGGAAGCAATCGTCACAATCGTCGAAAAAAATACCCCGGGTCCTACCTGTTTCGATGATTTTTCGATAATCTCCGACCGTTCATCGTGGGTAAGCGGGTCTTTTGAGATCCGAAATTTATTTTTAAACCAACTCATAGATTTTGATTTTTTTCTTTATCCAATTGGGCTTCCGAAAGATGCCGATACGCATTTTCAACCATCACGATGCCGTCATCTACCACCACGCCAATAGCCAAAGCAATGCCCGTTAGCGACATGATGTTTGAAGAGATACCAAATGCATTGAGCAGGATGAAGCCAATTGCCACTGAAATCGGTAACTGTATCAGAATGATTAAGGCACTGCGCCAGTGCAGCAAAAAGATGAGAACTACAATCGAAACAGTTATCATTTCTTCAATCAACGTTCCTTTTACTGACGCTACGGCCGCTTCAATCAACTCGCTGCGGTCATAGGAAACCTTGAATTTCACGTTTGGCGGAAGCCCTTTCTCAACCTCCTTCATTTTGATTTTTACATCTTTGATGACTGCATCGGCATTTTCACCGTAACGCATCACCACGATACCGCCTACGACTTCGCCTTCACCATCTACATCGAAAATACCCAAACGGAGTTCTCCGCCCATTTGAACTGTTGCCACATCTTGCACCCGCACAGGAACGGAGCCATAATTTCCTATGGGTATATCCTCAATGTCTTTGACATTTTTTATATACCCCAATCCCCGCACGATGTAGGCCATGTCCGACATTTCAAATTTTCGACCGCCCACATCATTGTTATTCTTACGGATGGAATTGAGTACATCCATGAGCGGCACGTTGAAATAATTGAGCTTATAGGGGTCAATGTTGATTTGGTACTGTTTTCCAAACCCACCGAACGAAGCTACTTCGCTTACTCCTTTTACGGTTTGTAAGGCAAATTTGACGTACCAATCCTGTAAAGCCCGTTGCTCGCCTAAGTCCATGCCTGGGGCTTCGAGGTGATACCAAAAAATATGTCCAACGCCCGTGCCATCGGGTCCCAATGTGGGTGTAATGCCCTGTGGAAGTAGTCGTTGCGCATAATTGAGCCGTTCCAAAACCCGAGTTCTTGCCCAATAGACATCTACATTGTCCTCAAAAATGACGTAAACAAAACTCATCCCAAACATGGAAGTCCCCCGTACATTTTTGATGTTAGGAATACCTTGCAGGTTGGAAACCAATGGGTAAGTGATTTGGTCTTCGATAAGCTGAGGACTGCGCCCCATCCACTCGGTAAAGACGATAACCTGATTTTCAGAAAGGTCAGGGATAGCATCAATGGGGTTGTTTCGGACGGAATACACGCCCCATCCAAACAGACCCAACGCCATTACAATCACGATTAATTTGTTGTGCAGGGCAAAATGGATGAGTTTTTCTACCATAATATTTTCAAATTCATTTTTGCTTGTTATATCTTTTATTTTTCAGTTAAAACCATTCCTTTAATGATGGCATTGTCTTCCCACACGCAAAAGGCTTGCTGTTCATTAAGAATAGACACTTTTGGAAACCTGCCTGTGCCCAAACTTGTTGGTTCTTTTTGCCCAGATTGACTCAACCAGATTTGCCCTTGATTTTGCCAAGCGATGAATGTGCTTACACTACTGGTCGCAATAGAGGCATTTCGACCTTGGGCAAGGAATTGTTCTGGTTCGCCTAATGTTGCTGTGAACAACTGATTCTCACGCCGCCACACAGAGGCTAATACGCCGTTTTTATTCAAACTAATCCCTCCACCATCCATTGGACAGGCGTTCAATTTCCATGTTCCATTTCCCATTTTTATGGCAGGCTGAAAAGTGTTTCCGCCATCTTTTGAAGTCGTTACGTACATATCCCGTGAACCACCAATCCAGTTCCTGAACATCACAACCACCTGTTTGTCTTTCATAATAATGGAGGGCTGGCAACACTCACAGACTGTCGAATCGGGTGAACGATAGATAAGTTTATTCTTTCCCCACGTTTGACCACCATCCGTAGAAATTGCACCAAAAATTTTATTCTTTTTGTCGTCCCGCAGGTCAAGCCAAATCACAAAAAAAGTACCCTTACCATCACTCGCTAAGGCATTGAAACCCTCTTTGGCGATTTCTGGTACATCGTTGATAATAAGGCGGTTTTGCCACTTTCCCATTTTACGATTAAGCACATATGCATACAAATCGCCCTTCTTGTCTATGGCGGTAATCACTGTGGAAAGACGAGAAGAGGCGATTTGTGGACCCCTTGACACCCCCAAATGCAGTCCTTGCAGACTATCAACCAGAACAGGTGAAGTAAAAGACAGACCTTTATTTTTTGAATCAGTGTAATAAAACGCATTGCCTTTTCCAAATACCATTTCTATGGATTCGTTTTCACCGATGCAAATGGCAGGCTGAATGCCTTTCGTTTGGAATAAAACGTGTTGCCCACGAGCAACCGAAGAACCAATGACAAGTACCAGAAGAATTCTACTAAACATGGTATTGAATGGTTTAAAAAGCATGAATCAAAGTATAATTAGATTGTTATTTCACTTCAAAATTGAGCATCATTCCGTCGTCTTCGTGTTCGAGGTTGTGGCAATGGAAAACGAATTTTCCAGTATGCTCGAATTTGACAATGATGCGAACTTTCTCGCCTGGCATTGCCAAAACAGTATCTTTCAAACCTTTTTCGTGCGGCAAAATGTTGCCCCGTCCGCCCGTTCGACTGATTACCTGAAAGAAAGTGCCGTGCAGGTGCATGGGGTGAGGCTCGTCGCCCTTGGTGTTGTCAAACTCCCAGATTTCGGTACTGTTCAGGGTTACACTTTCGTCAATGCGGTTGCTGTTGAAAACCTTGCCGTTGATGGTGTGCATTCCTTTCATGGCCATTGAGCCTCCATGCCCACCAGAACCCATATCCATCATCACACCAATATCGAACGTGCGGGTTTTTATGGCAGAAGCAGCAGAAATACTTGTTAAGGAGTTTAACAAAGTCGGTATTTTGAAGGTGTCTGTTTCGGCTTTGTTCACAGTAAACTTCATGATTTTGAAGCTCTGGCTACCCTGAGAACTTACACCCGAAAAAGAATTACTTTGCAGAAACACGTCGCTATTGAGGGCTACTTTGCTAAAATCCACTAACAAATCAGCTCTTTCGCCTGGGGCAAGCAATAGGCTCATTACCGTTTCAGGGGCAGCAAGTAAGCCGCCATCCGATCCGATAACCATGAAAGAATTGCCGTTACTCAATGCCAAGCTATAAATCCTTCCATTAGAACCATTCACGATTCGTAAACGATAGGTTCGGGTAGTTACATTTTGAACGGGTGCATTTGCCCCATTTACTGTAATGGTTTCACCCATGTAGCCAATCATTACCTCTTCCAACGTGGGGCTGTACATAATTGCCCCGTTAGTGTCCAATCGTTTATCTTGAATTACCAACGGCAATTCGTAGTTGCCCGAAGGAAGATTTAAGGCTTTTTCCTCTGGGCTTTCAACAATAAACATTCCTGCCAAACCCATAAACACCTGTTTGCCTGTTTTCTCGTGTGGGTGCGGGTGATACCACGCCGTGCTCGCCGTCTGATCTATTTTGAAAGTATAGTTAAATGACTGTCCCGCCATAACCATTTGGTCGGGATGTCCGTCCATCGAAGCAGGGACAAGCAGGCCGTGCCAGTGAATATTGGTTACTTCCGAAAGCCCGTTGGTAAACGGAATCGTAACTGTACTGCCTCGCTGCACCCGAAAAGTAGGCCCTAAAATACCGTTTTTGTAACCTAACACTTGCTCGGTTTTGCCTGCCAAAATTGCTGCGCTTTGGCTGCGGGCATTCAGTGCTGTGCCCGAAGTAATAGTTTCGGGAATGGGTAAAACCGTCGTAAATGCGCCTTCAACCACGGTAGGGGCAGTTACCATATCCATTGCCGCCATGTCGTGATTCATACAACCAGACAACAAACTCTCGCCGACCAGCACTCCCGCCGTTCCCAATCCAAGTGTTTTTAAAAAATCGTTCCGTTTCATGTTTTTGTTTTGTTATTATACCTCGTCCAATGGCTTCCTTTTCTTATCCCGAATTTTTCTAAACTGACTCGGGGTCATTCCTGTAATGGACTTGAATTGTGTTGAGAGATGAGCCACACTACTGTAATTAAGTAAATCAGCAATTTGCGAAAGGGTCAACTCATCATAGACCAGTAGCTCTTTTACCCTTTCTAATTTCTGATTGATCAAATATTGCTCGATGGTAATTCCCTCCACTTCTGGAAAAAGTGTACTAAGGTATCGGTAGTCTCGGCTTACTTTTTCGGTGATATAGTCAGAATGTTTCATCCGACGAAGACCATCGTTTTGGAGGTGAACCAACTCAACGATGGCCGTCTTGACTCGTTCAATAAGCTGCTGTTTTTTATCGCTCAACAACTCAAAATCATGTGCTTGCAATCGCTCCGAAATTTGATTGAGTTGCACTTCGGTGGCAGGTTTTTCGAGGACAACTTCACCCAATTCGATTGTTAATACTTGGTGTCCAAGTGCTTCGAGTTCTTGACGAACCACGGTTTTACAGCGACTGCACACCATATTTTTGATGTACAGTTTCATAAGGTTTCTAAGAAACGTAGGTAGAATAACATGGTAGATTAGATAAATCTTGGTGGAAAAAGAAAAACACCAACAGGCAACCCCAAAGGTCGCCATCAGCTCACAAGTGGCTTTTTATCTAATCAGATTAGGAAAGATTGTACAAAAATGAGCATACTACGCCCATGAAGTGGCGGAGCAGCACTATAAAAATGAGGTAAGCGAAACGAAACAGTTTGGTTAATCCAAGCCGCCGAAGAGGAATAAATAAGGGGGGAAATAGAGGCCAAATCAATATGCTGGCTCACGAAATGAACGGAACTGCCGTCAGCCGAAGGGGTCTGGATTTTGTAGTAAGAAACTTTGTCCGAACAGCATTTGCTACGCTTAAAACTATCTCCACACCCAGACTTTTTATGACTGGCTTTGTGGATTGCTTTCTGACATTTTTCTTCGTGAACAAAAGAAATAGTCTTTGTTCCCTTCATCAAACACCAATGCTCATACATAGCAAATCCTGTGCTGGCGAACAGCACTTGGATAGCTAAGTAAAGGCAAAAGGTACGTCTGATGAATTGTTTCATTATACTATGCTTTGATAACGACAAATGTACGAAGAGGCAAGTATATGAAAGGTTATATTTTTATCGTTACTTTTTACATAATTTTCAGATTATATGAGTGTAACTGCCAACACTCATTTCCTTTAAGACGATTCTTGCTTTTTAAATAGGTAGAGACCGAATGCCCTTCTCGGCCAAAGAAATGGCTGATGTTAGTAATAAAATGATAAAGCAATTGTAGGAAGAGGTTTTAATATTAAAGTAGTCTCACAAAGTCATTGAAAATTGAATATTTATTACTTACGATAACATTAAATTATCGTAAGTAATAATACCTTTGTAAAAAACTTAAAATTATGTCCAGAGAAGAACTTGAAAAACTCATATATGTCAAACATCCCCACAAACAGACGGGAGAGAATCAAATAGATTTCTTGTTATCAAGGGTTGACGATAATTTCGATTTTTGGCTGCTGTCTATGAATTTTGGAAATGCTTCATATCGCTATATGAGCCTTGCCAGAGGTGAAGAAACGATAGAAGATTTTGAAGAATGGCTTGAAGGACTTCCCGAAAACATAAGAACGCATTTTGAAGAAGAAGGATTTGAAGCGTCTAAATCCGCCTGGCCTTTTCGCCGTCATGTGATGGAGCGTCGTGATATTGGGATGGATGAATATATCAAAAGATTATTGCGTCCAGCAGATTGGGAAAAGTGGAATGAATACAAAAAAAGCGATGGTGATGACCAATGAAATCACGGAGATTGAGATAGGTCGGTCTTCCCCTGTCAGTGAAGTGCTTTCCCAAAAAATGGCTGGCTACGCCCGCAAGGGTTTAGAGGGGGCGACCAATACCCAACGGGCCTATAAATCGGACATTAGGAATTTTAAAAACTGGTGCGTTGAACATGACCAGTCTGAATTGCCTGTTTCAGCCATAACATTAGCGGCGTATGTGTCACACTTAGCCGATACTCATAAGTGGGCCAGCATCAATCGAAAATTGGCGGCGATTAGCAAGCTACACGAACTAAACAATTTGGACTTGCCGACCAAAGACAAAGCTTTTCGTGCAGTGATGGAAGGCATCAAGCGTACCAATGGCGTTCGACAAAAACAAGCTCCTGCTTTTAAGATGAAGGAGTTGAAAACTATTTTGCAAGGAATAGACACGACTACCAACGCAGGTTTGCGTGATAAATGCTTGTTGCTGATTGGCTTTGTAGGAGCTTATCGGAGATCAGAGTTAGTAAGTTTGAATATTGAGGATGTTGTATTTAATGACGATGGAGTAATCATATCCTTGTCTAAAAGCAAAACCAATCAATATGGAGAATCAGAGGAGAAAGCCTTTTTTTATAGCCCCGAGGTTAATTTTTGCCCCATTCGTAACTTAAAACAGTGGATTGAGCGTTTGGAGGGACCCACTGGTCCATTGTTTGTACGTGTTCGGAAAGGGGATAAAATCACAGAAGAACGACTCAATGACATGACCGTTTATGATACAGTCAAAAAGTATATAGGTGGCCGATATTCGGCACATTCCTTACGGGCATCTTTTATTACCATTGCTAAAATCAACGGGGCTGATGACTCAGAAATTATGCGCCAGTCTAAGCACAAGACGAGTGTGATGATTCAACGCTATACCCGTATTGAAGACATCAAGCAGCACAATGCCGCTACGAAATTGGGGCTTTAAAACGAAAATAGGATTAGCCCTCCTTTGTAAAAGTAGGGAGATTTAATTTAGATACTTCTACATAAATATCATCTTCGTCGCTAAATATTCCACCTGTTTTATTCTTTCGAATTCGGTAAATTTGATCAAGATTAATTTTGATGCTGTCAATTTGCTGAGGACTATCAGGGTTTAATCTAACGTCAATACCAATACTATCTTGACCAACAAGCAAATTAGAGATGGCATCTTTATGGATATAGATGTTGGCTAAATACCATCGTTCATTCAATTTTTCAGATGAGGTGTGCTCATAATAATTAGCCATAAGGAAGTAATGATTTGATTCATCACTTAAATCTATAAGTACCTGTTGGAGAATAGATTGCAATTTTAAATCAGCCATATTTAAATCAGCATTATTCTGCAAAGAACGGATTTTTTATCTTTTTCAATCACTTCTTCATTAGTTTTCTTTTTAAATCTTCATTTTCTGCAACATTGGTTGTAATTGCCCCATTTTCCGAAAGCAAGGCTGAAATCATTTTTTGGATTGATATAAGGCACGGCTACGAAGTTGGTACTATAAGCTGAAAGAATTTTACGAATTAGGTAAAGCACTTTGATTATCCATTCTAATCAAAATGATAATCCCTGAAATAATGGTCAATACACCTATAAATGTAATGGACATATTTATACCGAAGGCATCAGCAAGTGTACCAGTCAATAATGCCCCTATGGCATACCCTAAATCCCGCCAAAAACGAAATGTTCCTAAACATTCGGCTCGTTGCGTTGGATTAGTGTAATCCGCAATGGAGCTTAGAAATGTTGGATAAACCAGTGCAGTCCCCAGCCCCAAGGTGACTCCTATGAGTATAAAATGGGTAAATGTAAAAGCCCAAGTCAAAAACATAATCGCCAAGCCTTGTATCAGCATCCCCCAGAATAGAAGCAGTCTTTTGGAATAAATATCAGATAATCTTCCAGTAAATAACTGACTGATTCCCCAAACCGAAGGATACACTGCTGAAATCACTCCAATGGTAGTAGACCCGAAGTGTTGGGTGAATAACAGTAAAGGGAGAAGGCCCCATATCATACCGTCGTTGAGGTTGTTGATTAGACCTGCTTGGGTAATGGAACTCAATGATTTATGCCGAAAGGAGGTATCTAAAAAAGGATGGAGGAGAGGAACTTTGTTATTTAATAGTGTTTCTTTTAATACATAATGTCCTGTGTCTTTGACCTTAAAAATGCTTATTCCAAGCCCTAAAAACGAAAACAAAATACCGATATAAAAAGGGTATGGTCTAACGCCATATTGCTCGGCAAGAAATCCAGTCAGAAAAGCAACTATCCCAACAGATAGATACCCCGCAAACTCGTTGATACCGACTGCCAAGCCACGGTTTTTGTCGCCCACAAGGTCTATTTTCATCACAACTGCTATGCTCCACGTCAATCCTTGGTTAATGCCGAGTAAAATATTAGTTAGCACAATCCATGTCCAACTTTCGGCATATATTAGCATAAAAGGAATAGGTAACGCAAAAAACCAGCCCAAGACAAGTAATTTCTTTCGACCGAAAACATTTGCCCATTTGCCCGTAAAATAATTACAGATTGCCTTTGTGATTCCAAAAGTAGTGATGAATGAAAAAATGGCCGTCTTGGACGTAATGCCAAATTCCTGTTCAGCAAGTTGTGGCAAAACAGTACGTTCAAGACCAAGCATTCCCCCTACAAAAGCATTGACAATAACTAAATACGAAAATTGTTGCCAGTTCTCTCGTAACCCCTGTTGTATATTTTTCATAGTCCTACTGAATGGCGCAACGGTTCGCTCCCGCTTCTAAATCAGCCAGAGAATAACCAGAGGCGTCGGCATTTCGATTGATTTCGGCGATTTGTAAATAATTTGCAGGAGTAGGTGGCAATTTTGACAAAACAGTTTCGATAAACATCTCTTTTTCAAGAGATAACATTGTGATTGACTTTTTGATTTGACCTAAGCTCGATGAAATAATTCCTTGCCCGATTTCAATTGACTTTGAGGTATGGGCAGGTAGAATTT
>NZ_JACIBY010000023.1 GCF_014195535.1 Runella defluvii
TAACGTCTGCAATATGCTTTGAAAGACTCCCGAATTTAATCATGTTGCTAACCTTCAAATCTTCACACACAATCAAAGAATTATCTCTGACGTACTGAAAACTGATTTTGTGCAAAAAGTCTTTGCGAACATCGGCAATTTTTGAATGCAGCTTCTTGAGTTCTGATTTTGTTTTTCTGAACCACTACTCCCTTAGATTTGTGTGTTTGTTTAGACGGTGGTTATCAATTATCATGCCTGTCTAAATTTAGGGGGCCATCACACAACCGTGCAACCAAAATGAATTAACTAATCTTGTAAAGCACAGTGTATGTTATTTGAGTGCCACTCTAAGCCCCTTACTAGTATTACCTAACTTGCCAACTTGCCAGATACTGATTAACCAAAAATATTTGGCGCCGTGCAACTTCCAACTCTACACCATCAATCATTTGTATTTGTTTTATTCGTTTATACTTAGGTAATACAATATAAGTACAGTTGATAATAAGCCCTTTTCGTATCTTCAAAAAATGCGATGGCAGAGTTGGTTCATAGAATGATAAAGTTTTTGAAGATAACACCTGAATGCTATTTCTGAGAATAAACGCTGTATAATTCCCTCGCCCCTCTACTCTTAAGATTTTATCAAATGGAATCACAGTTTTATTTCGATTTAAGTAAATAGCGGATTCTGAACAAGGGCGTAATGATGTTTGCATATTTTGAGATGTTTAATTACAGACTTATACCAGCAATCCCTCTTTTTGTAATGTATGTTCTATATTTTTTATCCAGTAATGCAATATTTTAAATATTTTCGCCCCATACATGATAAATTACCCCACTAGAAGTATAATATGAGTATGAGTTTTAAGCGAGGGCTTTCGGATGATGATATTGTCGATGGAATTTTAGCTGGAGGAAGAGAACGAGACAAAGCGATTGAAGCTATTTATACACAAAATCGGAGTTTCCTAATAAAATTCCTGTCAAATCGCTCAAATACCAAAGACTATGTTAAACAGCCTGAGGATATTATTTGGGAATCGGTAGAAGCTTTAGTGCATAATATTATTGAGGGACGTTATGTTACCCAATCAAGTGCATCACTTTCGGCATACCTAACTACGATTTGTAAAAATTTATGGCATAAATTTCTAAGTCAGGAGTCTAACCGTGAAGAACGAGACGATAAATTTGCAAAAGAAATTTATGAGGACGAACCAGATATTAGTATTTTACTAGCTGAAAAAGAGAGGTGGGATAGGTACTTGGCCATTTTTGACAAAGCAGGGAAACACTGTAAACAAATTTTTACACTGTGGTTAGTTGAAGGAATGAGTGGTAAAGAAATGTCAGACATACTCATATCAGAAGGAAAACTCAAAAGCGAACAGAGTGTTAGGAACGCAAAAAGCGACTGCCTCGAAAAAGTGACATCTCAGTTGATGTCCCGATAATTTACAAAAACAATGAAACGAACTGAAGCAGAAATTCAACTGATAAGTAGTTACCTTCTGAGTCAACTTACGGAAGAACAGAAAAGAGCGTTTGAAGAAAGAATTGCGTCTGATAGCATTCTACAAGAAGATGTCACAAAATTAAAACTTCTGGCTCAAGTCACAGAACGGCAGCTACTAAGGGAAAAAATTCAACAAATTCAAGTAGCTAAATTTGCAGAATGGGCTAACGAAGAAACAACGATTGCTGTAAAAGTTATACCACTAAGGAATAGGTGGTTATTCACAAGACAACTAAGTGCTATAACTTCTGTAGCATCTATCGCAATTGTTATGGGTTATTTGTCATTTAGCGATGTAACTTATGAACCTATGGCTTTTTCAGAACGAAGTAATAATCATGTGATGAATGACCCCGTATTAGAGAAACTTAATAAAGCAGTCTCGTTAGTACAACACGGAAAATCTCTTGAAGCCACCTTGTTTTTTGACCAAATCGAAGAGATTCCCAATTTACACCCTTATTACCGTGATGTGGCTACATGGTATGAAGTCGTAGCTCTACAAAAAACAGGTAAAAACCAACAAGCAAAAGATTTATTAGAACAAATTGAATCCAACCCTAAATTCCAATTTAACATACCAACAATTGATAAATGGAAAGTGAAGTGGAAATTGTTGTTTTAATTTTTTTGTTTTCTCCACAAATAATACCCACTTGCAAGTCCTATCAAAATACATAATACTACAAACCATTGGAAATGGTTTGTTACTGAGCTTTCAATAGGATTCGTTCTTCCGATGAGTATTAAATTTGCCCAGTAATAGGGATGGTCATACCTTCGAGCAAGATGAGAACTCAAAAAGTCCAGCTTAGCCCTTTGTAATGCCTGATCGATTGTAAGACCCTGATTAAGATAAACGTGCAACTTCGTTGAAATGTAAGCTGTTACGTCGTCATTGGCGTTCCAAAGAGTCGTAACTACCGAACGGGTACCTGCATACGCAAATGCCCTAGCAAGGGACATTACGCCTTCTCCTCTATGTAACTTCCCTGCTCCCGTCTCGCAAGCACTCAAAACAACCAGCTGAGTATGGTTCAAATTCAAATCATACAATTCATTGGTAAAAAGACGGTATTCATTGCTATCAGGATAAAAAGCTATGAATGAGCGCATAGGGTCATTGTCATTGGTCAGCGCATGTGTGGCAAAATGAATGATACCGTGATTTCGATATTGCTCCAAGAAGTGTTTTTTAGTAGCATCTTTAGCAAGATAAACATCACCACCAATCTGTTTTACCTCCCTTTCAGAAGCAGGAAGTGGTACAAGGGGGTTATCCCTAAAAGCGCCATTGTTGGGTGCACTACCCGTAAAAGGGGCAATTGATAATCTCGAAGGATAAGACTTTGTTTTAAGGGTATCCAATAAAAGACTCACCGAATAAGCGTAACTGATTGCATACTTTTTTAGTAAATAATCATCAGGTTTAGCAGCTAATACTTCAAACGGCAAATAGTTCAACTCTGTATCACGCACAATAACTAACCGCTTTTTGCTTGAAATCAATGGTATAATAGGTGTGATCAGATTAGTATA
This sequence comes from Runella defluvii, assembly GCF_014195535.1. Taxonomy (GTDB): domain Bacteria; phylum Bacteroidota; class Bacteroidia; order Cytophagales; family Spirosomataceae; genus Runella; species Runella defluvii. The sequence goes on from NZ_JACIBY010000023.1 coordinate 3,044, forward strand.
AAGGTTTGCAGAAGATTGTTCACCTTCATACATTTTGCTTCCTGGGTTTTGGCTTAACAATGTTCTAAATTGCAAAACTGATTTTCGGAAACTACTATCAACCCCCTGAACTATTACCTGTGAATGTTCACGTGTTAAAACCAATATATAAAGTTGAGTAGGTGTCAAAAAGTATTCAACTAAGGCTGCGTCATTACTAAGAAGTTTCTGTCTAATGTAATTTTTGTTAAATGACTGTGTAGCGTATTTAAGCTGAAAATAGGCGGGAAATTCTCTCTCAAATCGTTCGGTAAGTAGTTCTAATTCAAGTTCTTTATCTAGCAGCTGTGCTTTGTACTTTTTTGTATTGAGGCTGTCAATTTGCTGAATTATGGCTTTTAAACTTGCTATCTGTTGAAATAATCTTTTCTCCTTGGCTAGTAACTTAGCAGGAATTGTTTTAGGCTTGATATCGGCTTCTCGAGTAATATCTGAGAGGGTTGCAGCTCGGCTTTTTTCATAAAAATCATAAATAAGATTTTGGTAGAGAGGTTTATGCGTACGTTTATACATTTCGTGAGCTACCTGAATAGCATGTTCATAAACTGAGTAGCTATTTTCGGTAAAAAATAATTTCGCTTCTGGAGATTGATAACTAAGTCTCATTTTATCGGCTAACTGTATAGCTAACTGATAGGTGTCCAAAGCTGCTTTTAAATCTTTCTCTTGGTGTGTTTGGTTGTGCAGTTGGCTGAAAGCACTGGCTTTACCTAGAAGAGATAGAAAAAACTCACGCTCAATTAAAATATTATTCAAATCTGGGTTTTGATAAAAATCGTCACTTATAGAGTGTCGATGGCCTGCCTCTAGGGATTTCTGGTAAAATGCTAATGCTTTTTTTGGTTGGTTTTGTATAGTGTATAATTGAGCCATTTGCCCCAAGATATCGGCAGTTTCTATGCCTTTCGGGTTGTTTTTTTTGCTTATATTCAACGATAAGTGAAAACAATGAAGCGCCTTTGGCAATTGTGAAATTGCTTTATAATATATACCCAAAGCACGCCAGTAACGTTGCTCAAAGAGTTGATTTGCAGAAACTTTACCCCCAACTTGGTTTAGTTTGTACTTTTTCCAGGAGACATTAATAATTTTGAAAGCTGCTTGAAAATTTTGTAAGGCCAGATAACACTCTGCTAAATTGAGCCATATCCGTTCCGCATTGCTATTAATACGGCTAGATAGAGCCAGTTGGTAGTATTTTAACGAAGCATCATATTTTTTTTGATAAAATAAACTCAATGCCATGTTATTGTACAATACCCCTACATCAAAAGTTGAGACACGGGAAGATATTGAGAGTGTTTTTTGAAAATAAGTATCTGCCAGTTTAAAATCGTTCTCGTGTAAAGCTCGAAGACCTCGATCAAGAAAATGATAAAGAGCTTCATCGCGGGTTTGAACCAGTTTACTTTTTTCAATAAGTGCATCTGCTTTATCAGCAAAATAATCAGCAGAATCACGTTTGTAAAGCCCATCATAAAAAATGGATAAATAACTCACAATACGAAACTCAATCGTATCATTTTGAAATTTTGGAAGTAAACTCAAAGCACTACGGCCTAATTGTACTGCTTTTAAAGTATTACCCTTGGTCAATTCTAGGGCAGCTAAGTCGGTGAGGGCAAAAGCAAATTCTGCAAACTTTTTCTGTTGACGCCGTATTTCAACTACTTGGTGATACCATTTTTCTGCATCTTTGATATTCCCTTTTAAAAAACTAGAATCCGCTTTACGTTTATAATTTACAGCAACGTTTTGTTGTGCTATAACCTCTAGGCCATAGCACAACAAAACAATCATGAAAAATATGTATTTTGTTTGCACGTCTATATTATTTAATTCCCCTCGCTTTTATCATCTGCTGACGACGGGTCTGGTGTATAGCCAATATTAACGGGGCAAACAGGGCATCCAAGCATGGTTTGGCCAGAGAAATCTTTATTTGAATTGGGTATAAAAATTTGAATGGGCAAAGCAAATTTGGCACCTACGCCTTTAAATTCATACTTGATATAATAAACCTGATTGCGTTTTGGTTTCGCTTTGGCTGTTGCAGGTAAGTCTATGAATCCTATAACTGGGTATCCTCCGATTGGGGCTGTTTTGTTACCAACTTTAATCTGCTGATAATCAGGTTTACCCATTCCCACTTTTATGACCGACGATGCTCCTTCAGTCCACACACGACTTTGGAAAACAGTAGGAACTTTATTGTAGTCCAAGTGTACTAAATACGCTTTACGGAGCATTGGTTCGCTTGCTTTGTAATGTCCTTCCAATATGGTATAAAAGTAATTCTTACTGATATTTGGTGCTACATAAATGAGGTCTGCGGTAATCATAGCTACTTGCTTCCCATTAATAGCTACTACCTTGCGGTTATGTCCCCATAAGTCGATGTTTATCACACCATATGAAGTAAGATTGTTGAGATTAAAAAACATATCCTCCTTTATTTTACTGTTAGTTTGGCCTTGTGCTGCCTCTACAGCAGCCATAAACTCGGTCACATTGAAAGGTTTAGGCAATTCCTCCGTTATATACAACTTTATTTTATTACCTTCTACAACATAAAAAGCATTGCCAGAATTGGCCTGTGCTAATTTCAAGCTTTTGATGGGCTTTTGAAGCCAATCTGACGTTGATTTAGCATCAATTTTTACATTAACATATTTGATTGAGAGTTGTTGGTTTGGTTGAAACGATAAAAATCCCGTTACAAAAAGTGCAATAATTGCCAATAATGTTTTCATTCGATTGGTTTGTTTTTTTTCTTATACGTTAGGACAGGAGTTATGTAACCAATTCTTGGTTATTTTTTTAAAACTACTTTTGATGATATTCCAATGCTCCTCAAAAGACATTAAACAGTCAGCATTTTTGGGGGGTAAATAAAAGAGGCTGCCCCCTTTTAAGACAGCCTCTTTTAGACTCCTTTGACATAAAAACACCTACTCTTTGACATCCTCCCCTGCCTAAAGGGCGACCATGCATTCTTGTCCTATGAATTCTCGGTCTGCGTTAAGCATTCAATGGAACCCACCCAAACAATAAAATGTATCTCATTATAAGTGCTTTACGCTTATTTTGGTTAGAGCTTCCCCGTTTATCAAGCATCATCCACAGCAGAGGTGAACTAATCCTATCAGCTACAACAGTTAGACAAAGTATATTATAGTTTATGCCCGCAAACTGCCAATAAGTTCAATCCAAACTTAATATATAAGGCTCTTCTACAGGGTTAATAGCCATCAAAAGCAAAGCGATTTGGTCGAAATCAATGATAAAGTCACTAAAAAAACGTTGTATTCTTCTGAAATTATTATAAATTATCCTATCGTTTAAACTTACAGCATTTAGACTGTAAATGACGCCGTGAGTCCGAATTAGTGATATAATCAGTAACTCTAAGAATTTAATCCTTGCCTTATTCCAAGGTAAATGAGACTGTAAATCTAAATCTATGTGCGTATTTTTAGCCTCCATGTGCCATTATGATTTTTGAAGTGTGAGTCTGGTAAACCCATTTTACAAATCTTTTGGCCCATAGCAAAGTTTTGACATATATTCAGCCCAAACGGTCTATATTCAACAGATTCTTTTTTAAATACTAAATAAATCGCATTTTTGATTGTATATTATTGATATAAATTAGTCGTACAACAAAGCCTTTGGGGGTTATCGGTGACGATGCTTATGAATTAATACCTGCGTTTTCGACGAAATTCAATGTTGATATTAGTAGATTCAGATTCGCAGAGTATATCTATTCAGAACCTAGTGTGGTTTCTTTTAATCAAGCGAAAAAAGATAAGGAATTAACAATTGGGATGTTATTGGAAGCTGTAATATTTAGAACGTTAGAATAATTTAAAAGAGGAAAGTCCTTTAATGGAAATTTCACTCTGTAAACTCAACGGTTGCCTCAACAGCGGTGTTCAAGGTAAAACCATCACTTCTACCCAAAAAATTGTAGATGGGCGATACACAGCTATTAACCAAGTTACCCTATTGCCAGGCTTTGAGGCCACCGCAAAAGATGCGTTCTTAGCTAAAATTGGCTCGGTCAGTGCTTACTAACTTATAATACTATACTCCTTATAGATATGGGTGGGAGTGGGAAGGAGAGTAGGGGTTTCACAGGCAAAACGCAGGGGAGCGTGCGTAAGGTTTTCAACTCCTTTGTGCGTAGGGTGTTTTTTTCAAACACGCTAAAATGGCTGTGCGATGCCATAAAAGGGGTTGAAAGCGCCAAGAGTAGGGAAGGGGTTTGCGTGGGGTTATCCCTACTGTGCGGCTGGGGGTGGGCTAACACACTAGTCCTTATTACGAAGACTCGCGCTATTCCTAGCATCAATTAGTTGTTTTTTTTCTACGTCTGAAAGTTCTTTTGCAAAATAGGCAACGGCTTCTTTCATCGAATTGTTAAAGTACAGCGAGACAAATCTAGTAGTTATGTACCTTTGATATTCCTCTTTGGTAATAGCAGGGCTATACATGTACGTCCTGTTATTAAGGTTTCTGTGCTTTACAAAACCTTTGTTTTCAAGAATGCGAATAAACGTAGAAACGGTATTATAGAGGGGCTTTGGCGTCATTTGAATACACTCTAAAATGCTCCACACGGTCCCTTCTTCAAGTTCCCACAAAACCAACATTACCATTTCTTCTGCTTTAGTTAACTCTTTCATCCTTGTTTAATATTATTTTAGCGTACAAGTAACAAAAAATAATGACATAGTCTATTTTTTGTTGAAAGGCTAAATGAATTTCTTTGTACGTTACACGGCAGTGGCTGATGAACTATACTTTTTGGCCACACGACCTATGATTTGTCCTACCGTTTTACTTCTTCCATACTGCAATTACGGCCACAACATCCAGCAATGGCGGTTAGGTCTGATATTTGGCGCGAGCGCGCTTTCATACACGGGCTAAAATAGAAGCTTGCATAGGACGGCTCTTTAGGCTGAATAGCCGCCTAATGTAACATAAAGCGCCGAGATAAATCGGCATATCCTTCGGGTCGCTTGTCCAAGGGGGTATTACAATTCTACTCTTTTTCTCAAAAATCTATAAATTTCCTAATATTCATCGCTTTTTGGGTCTCTAAGTTAGCCTATTGTCAACACATATCTGCAATCACTTGAGTACTCCTATAGATAATAATCCCAGGATAGGATGATAGCTCGTATGGATATTGAAGAGTATAATTTGTTACTCAATGATGAGATTCTGGAAGAATCCATGAAAATCGCACAGTTTTGAACTAAAGAAGCTATTTCAATATAATTCAAACTCGGATTTAAAGCGAAAGTATTATTCACTGAAATCATTCACTCGTATAAATTTTAAACTTTCTTTAAAATTGAATATCACCTTTGAGCCATAAAATCTAATAATATGATGCAGAGAACCTCCTTGATTTCGTTAAAATGCACGCTTTGGTTTATGTTCTTACTCACGATTCAAGCACCACTGTTTGCTCAATATTCCGCGGTTAACGTTTCGGGCGTTGTCAAAGACAATCAAACCAAAGCGGTGATTCCTTTCGTAAATGTTATTCTAAAAAATGCTCAGGACAGTACGTTCATAGCAGGTACCATCAGTGGCGATGACGGGCGTTTTACGTTGGCAAAAATCAAACCCGGTAAATATACATTACAGTACTCATCCATTGGCTATGCGCCTGGGCAGCAGTCGCTTTTTGTCGGAAACTTGTCAGAATTTATTGATTTGGGCAGTATTGAACTGCAAACCGATACCCACACGCTCAACGAAGTAGTCGTCACGGGTCAAGCCGATGAGATCAGAGAAAAATTGGATCGAAAGACCTTTTCGGTGGAAAATAATATTTCACAAAGCGGCGGTTCTATCCTGCAAGTGATGCAAAACCTGCCAGGTGTTACCGTTCAGGAAGGCAAAGTCATGCTGCGCGGAAGCGATAAAGTAGCGGTGTTGGTGGATGGTAAACAAACGGCGCTCACGGGTTTTGGAAGTCAGACCAGCCTCGATAACATTCCTGCTTCGGCCATTGATAAAATAGAAATCATTAATAACCCTTCCGCCAAATACGATGCCAACGGCAATGCAGGAATTATCAATATTATTTTCAAAAAGAACAAGCAGGATGGCTTCAACGGAAAAGCGGGAATGATGGCGGGTTTGGGAGCGTTGTGGATGAAAAAAGTAAATTTGCCCAATATTCGTCCTCAGTTTCAAAATACTCCGAAACTCAATCCATCGCTGGCGTTGAATTATCGTAAAAAGAATATCAATACGTTTTTTCAAGGAGATGTACTGTACACGCCTACACTCAACAAAAATGAATTTGTCACCCGTACGTATGACACGGGAGAGGTAATCAACCAACAAACTAAACGTAACCGCAAAACAACCATAAGTACCCTGCGGGCAGGGATGGATTGGAACATTGACCCCAATAACTTATTTACGATTTCGGGTCTTTTCAGCAGCGAGAAAATTTTGGATGATGGCGACGAGCCCTTTTTTAATCAAACCCTGACGGAAAGAAAACGTTTGTGGCAATTTTTGGAAGATGAACTAAAAACCACCATTACTGCGGCTTCGTCCTTTCAGCACAAGTTCAGCCAGCCCGGGCGTTTATTGAATTTTGGCCTTAATTATACGTTTCACAGAGAAGACGAAAAGTATTTTTTTACCAACATCATGCCCACCTTTACGGGGTTGGATGCGTTCAAATTGCTCTCAGATGAGCACGTGATTGATTTTACAGCAGATTATATTCGCCCGCTTCGATACGGGCGTTTGGAAGCGGGAATGAAATACCGTTGGCGGCAAATCCCCACCAATATGCAGTTTTTCCCAGGCCAAAATTCTCCGTTGGACGTCAACGCTGGAGGGAAAGCTACCTATAAAGAAAACATTCCGGCACTCTACGGCAATTACGTCTATGAAAATACAAAGGTTGAATTGGAGGCGGGACTTCGCATGGAATACGTGGATGTGCGCTATCTGGTTGATCCTAACCACAATACCTATAAAAGTGATGGCTACCACTACACGCAGCCGTTCCCGAATCTTCGGGCGGCATATAAAATCAATGATCGGAACAAACTGTCGTTATTTTTCAACCGTCGTGTAGATCGCCCCAATGAAGTGGACATTCGCGTATTTCCCAAATACGACGATGCTGAGATTATCAAAGTGGGAAATCCTGCTTTAGCGCCGCAGTTTACCAACACGTTGGAATTAGGTTATAAAACCAATTTGGCAAAGGGATATCTCTACATGGCGGCTTACCATCGCATGGCGAAGGGCACTATTACCCGTATCGCGAGTATCGTTTCTGGCAGTACATTGATTTATTCCATCATGCAAAACGCTGGCAAAAGTTACAATACGGGTCTCGAATTGATGTGGTCGCAGGAAATGTCTAAATGGTTTTCGTTCAATCTAAACCTCAACGGCTATCGTAATCAGATTAATGCGTTTAGTGTAGTTAATAAATATCCTGCGCTGAATACCTTTACAGCACCTACCGAGCAACTTCTTTCGGGCAACGTAAAATGGAATGGACTTTTTCATTTTCCAAAACAAATTGACCTGCAAATGACCGCCATTTACTTAGCGCCCGATTTGATTCCGCAGGGAAAAATAGGACAGCGGTTTTCGTTAGATGTGGGCATTAAAAAGTCAATGCAAAACGGCAAACGGGAGTTTTATCTCAACGCTACTGACTTGCTGAATACAATGCGAATCAAAAAGACCATTCAAGGTGCTGGTTTTAATTATATTAGTACGGACTATTACGAAACACAAGTGGTCAGAGTAGGATATAACTATAAATTTTAATCAAATTCCGACGCGAGGCGTGCTTATGAAACTGTTGTTGATTGAAGATGAACCGTTGTTGATGGACGAAATGGAGGTCTATTTGACCGAGCAGGGGTATCGCTGCGAAAAAGCGATGTCCTTTGCAGCGGGAGAAGATAAAATAGCCTTGTATGAGTATGATGTTGTCATTCTGGACATTACGTTGCCGGGTGGAAATGGACTTACTTTATTGCAAATGCTCAAAAAACAGCACAGCGAAGCTGGTGTATTGATTGTTTCCGCCAAAGATTCACTGAATGATAAATTGATAGGACTCAATCTTGGAGCCGACGATTACATTACCAAACCTTTCCATCTGGAAGAACTGAACGCGCGGGTCAATGCGCTTGTAAGACGAAAATCGTTCAAAGGAAATGCGCAGATCATTGTGGATGATTTAGTCATCGACCCTGTTGCCAAAACTGTTTTTTATAAAGACACGCTCGTGAATTTCACCAAAAAGGAATATGAATTGCTGCTTTATTTTATTGTCAACAAAAACCGCGTGGTGAGCAAACAATCCATTGCCGAGCATTTGTGGGGAGATCATTATGATATGGCCGATAATTTTGATACTGTTTATGTGCATACAATGAATCTGCGCAGGAAAATTGCGGCACATACGGGAATTGACTACATCAAAACGGTCTATGGAATGGGTTATAAATTTACGTCAGTGTGAAACTGCTTTATAAAACCACGCAAAATTTTTTGTTGGCAATGGCCGTCATTTTATCCATTGCTGGCATTGCTCTGTACCTACTGTTAAGGCAGGAAGTAACTGCTGAGATGAAAGAACAGCTTGAATTACAGGCGGATATGGTTACGGATCAAGTGGCCCAGCGCAAAGCCGTAAATTTTCCACTTACGACAATTACGGAAGTCTCCGCTGATTTCCCTCCCAACAAACATTGGGGTGATACGCTGATCTATGATCGGTTGCAGCACGAAAAAGAGGGTTACTATTATCTCACGCTTGTTAAAAAAGTCAATCACCGCAATTACCAAATTACGGTAATGACCTCTTACATTGGTTGGGAACGTTACTATAAAACCATTTTTATCTCTTTTTTGGGAGTGGCGTTGTGGATGGCATTTTTTGGCGTATTGATCAATTACTACTCTAATCGAAAAATTTGGCGACCTTTCTTCTTAAATCTGGAAAACTTAAAACAATTCTCGGTGCGTTCAGCTCAACCGCTGGAATGGCATGATTCTACCATCACCGAATTTAAAGAATTGCAGTACTCTCTTAAAGACCTCACCGAACGCAGTCGCCGCGAATATTTGGCCCTGCGGGAGTTTACCGAAAATGCTTCGCATGAAATTCAAACACCGTTGGGAATTATTCAATCCAAATTGGATCGGATGAGTCAATTGGAGGTCAGTGAAGAAATGGCACGTTATATTGTGCAGGCCAAATCGGGCGTGGAACGGTTAAGCAAAATGAATCGTAACTTATTGTTATTGGCCAAGTTAGACAATCAGGTTTATTCCGAAAAGCAACTGATTCGTGTAGATGAGCAACTTCAGCAACATCTGGAGCAAATGGAGGAGCTGTTTTCGGTTCGAAACAATGTACTGATAACCACACTGAAGCCCGTTACGGTAAAATCAGACAAGTATTTATGCGATATTTTGCTTTCTAATCTGCTTTCCAATGCGCTGCGTTATACTCCTTCTCTTGGTGAAATAGCCATTTTTTTAAGTGAGCAACAACTCATCATCAGTAATCCCGGTTCAGCGTTAGATTTCCCGTCCGAACATTTATTTGAACGGTTTACCAAAAATGCCAGTCATCCTCAGGGGACAGGGTTGGGGCTAGCCATCGTCTATCAAATTTGTTTATTAAACGGCTGGACTATTGCACACACCTATCAGATAGGAGTTCATTATTTTTCCATTGATTTCAATTGATTATCAATCATGTGGAAATATTACGTGATTTTCTCCGCTTTTTTTGCCGCCCTAACAACTATACTGGCAAAAATAGGAATTAGCGGTGTTAGTGGTAACGTTGCTTCTGCAATTCGGACGGTCCTTATTCTTGTAATTGTGTGGTGCATTGTTATCATTGGCGGCGAACACCGACAAGTAATCGACATTCCAAAAAGAAGTTTATTATTTGTCGTTCTCTCAGGAGTTACGACTGGTTTCTCATTTAAAGCCATGGAAACGGGATTGGCGTCTAAAGTAGCTATAATTGACAAATTAAGTTTAGCATTTACACTTATTCTGCTGAGAGAGCCCATCAGTTTGAAAATTTTGATTGGCTTGCATTATTGCAGGGATGCTTATTGCCTTGAAGCGAATAGCAATGCAGCTTTATAATGAATTTTATGTAAAGTAAAATATCTAAATGTACTGAAATAAGTTAGTGGTTAAATCGGTACACCTCTCGCATAAGCGGCCTAAAAAGCTGTACCTCCCTGAAAAAGTCTTGAGTTCGAACCTCATTCGAGCTTAATTTAGTCTCAGTGTTTAGATGTTGAGCAACTTCGCAATATTGTACGGCACGGGTCGCCCCGATTTCTACTTTTTATTATTCCTACAACAAATAATCCGATGAACTTTTTGCGTGATAAGTTCTTGACAATTGGAGTTTTTGATAAAACACTGGTAATTTCGCTTTCAGGCCTTGGGTTCATGGGAAGTGAGATGTTTTGGAGCTTGGTAACTATAAAACTCTTATTTTCTTCGCTTCTTACCTAATTTGCCCTTTTTTTTGCAGGGTATAGTACTAACTGTATTTCCTAATATACGTTTTTTTGTTTGCCAATTAAAATGAAAAAACCACAATGTATTACTTCTAAAAGATGCTTGGAAATGGATTAATCGATGGAAGGTAAGAACTACTTAGCTTCTTGAGTGACCTATTAACAGAAAACAAATAAATATTTATGTGTTTTATTGTCAAATGATTACATCTAGAGCGTTTTATCTTGCTAATAAATCGTGTACAGTGTTGACTGGAAGTTTTGGAAAGAGGTCAGTATATTATTTTCATATATCACTTCTCACACGGTAAAATTTATTTTTGTAAAAAGCCTCTCTGATTTTAAAGATATATCTCCAGCTTTGAATACCCTTTGAAGCTAGTAGGCCATCCTGTTGTCCCTCTTCATCAATTGTTTCATAAAATATATTCGCTACTGGAATAGCTATTTCAAAAATAGGATCAAATATTTTTTTTGCCGATGGTGTAATTTGTAAAATAGAATATATTTGTTCCTTAGCGGTTACAGGGAACTGAAATACTCCTATAGGTAATAAGTTAATAAAATAAATATCGGTTTGAGTTTCATCTTCAGTTAACAGTTCATTTTCATCCATTTCTTCCATTTTGCTCACTAGATATTTTATTTCATTCTCTGGGGAATTTGGTTTATTAAATATTTCTTCTAATCTTTCTTTAAGTTGTTCATGATGTGTACCTTTATTTTTTAAAAAAATCAATTTTTGATTTTGCTGGTCTAAATCATAGGCTTCGATTAAATCTTCTATTTCTTCTATTACTTGTTGGGCTTCTATAAACTCTTCATTAAAATGATATAGTTCATATACAATCGATAAAGTGGCAATTATATTTTCAAGATGATTTATTCTTTTAAAGTATGTATATGCTGAACTAATCATATCAATTAAACTAGCAATAGATTCCTTATTGTCTGGAATTTCAGGCCTATTCATTCCTGGGATAGGCTTCACTATTATAATATACTTTGTGTAAAGCAAGAATTCATATCTGACTTTTACTTCATAAATAATTATCCAGTAGTAGTTAAATTCGTTTTTTCCTTTGATAGCCTCTTCTTTAAGATCTTGAACATATTTAAACCAATTTCTATTAGATAAAATAAATTCGTTTGCCAGCCGTAATCTTTCCCATATATTTATATCCTGCACAGTATCTAATGCATTTATCAAACTTACTTCTGTCGCATATTTTATATTATTTTTATAACCTTGAATTAAAGCCAATTCGCCTTTAGCATTAAATATAATATCTTCATTTGCATTTGGATGATTAATAATGTCTAACAAGTCATGTTCCATTTTTTCATTAGTATTTCCTGAATAATCAAATGAGTTAGTGTACCCATTTTTTATTTTCTCTAATTTTACATATAACCCCACAGCACTTGATTCTTCAAGATTATTTATCTGAGCTATATATTCTTTGTCAGATAAGATTCCAATATCATGCTTAACTGTAAGGTAGTAAAATTTTAAATACTCTAAAAGGCCATTATTTAGGTTAAATTTGAAGTTTTTTGCATGTTTAAAAAAGCTCAGTGCTTCAGTTAAGTTACCACTATAATAATTTGCGACACCTAAAATAAAATTATATATCCCTGTTGAAGCAATAGTGTTTGAAGAATTTTTATGTATTTTTATTATCTCACTCCATCTTGCTTCATTTATTAAATGTAATCCAATAGATTCAACCATTTTTCTTATTTGGGAATCATTTGACATCGACAAATCCTTTCCAATAAGTATTTTATCAGCGAAGTTTGTCGATAATGATTGTAGGACTATATTTTCTGTTAGTTTTCGATAAAATACTCCCTTTTCAATTGTTACATTATAAATATTATCAACTCCAGCGGTATCCAAAACTTTGAAAAACCTTAAAGTATGAGTTGGTTGATCATTCCAATTCTCATTTTTTTCATCCAAAACTTTAACAAAAGAGTTAATATCTTCATAATAAAACTTGTTTTCGCTTTTCAAGTATAAAACATAAAATGCTGGCATAGAATTATTTAAAAGATAATTGATATTACCAGTATCTATTTGAAGGCTAATACTACCGTCGTGGTTTAATATTTTTGTATCTGTAGCCTTAAGTTGAACTGCAAACTTGAAGTTCAGATAACCCGCTTTACCAGTCTTTTTACTAACTCGTTTTAGCTCGATAAAAAAATCAATGCCTTTGTCTCTGAGATTCTCTGGGCGTATTTCGAACCTACCAGTATCAAAAAGCTGTCTAAAATAATTGTTGGAAATAGTTTCTAAATCTTCATTTGAATTTGACAAAGGTAAATTCAAATCATCTAACATATCATCTTCCATCTATTTTAGATTGTTGGTTGTAAAATAATGAGATTAAAAAATTATAAAATTAATACAGAAAATCTCATTTCTAAACTAATTACAAATTCCTATTAATCAATTGCTTACTAATCAAACGGAATGCTCTGTCTTGATTCTCACCCTCTAATAATTATGAAAACCAAATAAATTGTAATTTTTTATGAGAATAAAATGTATTCAGTAATACCTCTTGCTTCTTTTTGGCTTGCAATGCCTGACGGGTGCGAATGCTGATAAGCTCCCGCTCTCGTTGGGCTATGCCTGCATATATCGAGAGGGTTAAAGCATCGGTAGTTGGTAAATCGCAACTCTTGAAATAAGCACCTAATTGTTTTTGTATTTTAAAGATGTGTACTACATCACGGCTTAGGCGGTCAAGCTTGGCAACTATTAAAACCGCCTAGTGAGTTTGGGCATATTCAATAGCGGCCTTTAAGATAGGGCGGTTTGAAATATCTTTACTGCTTTCAGTTTCAATGAATTCTTTAACAATCGCCGCTTTATCAATTTCTGCGTAATGCTCAATGATTACTTTCTGGGCATCAAAAGACAGGCCGCTGCGCTCCTGCCCTTTAGTGTTTACCCGTATGTAAGTAATGTACTTCATTGCAAAAATATTTAACAAGAATTATATTTGGATACTCCAGAATACTTTTAACTTATTTAATTAAATAAGTTAAAGAATAAAATATTTACAAATTCAATTGTTTTTTATCATTTTCAAACATATTTCTAACATTTATCCAGTCACTTTTCCCCTCAGTAGCCGCTTCAATTAACACTTTTTCACTTGATGCTATTAATAATTTATTTGCATGAGAACAATGACAAACGTTATATTCTATCACTTTATTTGGCGCCCATAAAACAGGTATTATTTTTTCTGCTCCTTCAAATAAATTATTATCTTTTTCTCGTAAATGAATTAAAAGTCCATTCAAAGGAGAAAGTGGAAAGAAAAATCTATCAATACCGTGATTTTCAAAATTTTCAAAAACTAATGACCATGTATTCTGTCCACCTAAAAAAAGTCCCGGATTATCTGATGTAATAAACTGATGCTTTAGGCTTGTTCTTATTATTTCCCACCTAGTATTCAACAGTCGATTACCAAGGTTTTGAAATTTATCTATTAAACCACCTCTATCATTACCCATTTGAAAAGCGCCAGAGTGTAATGTTTTTAGTAGTTCGTTAGGGTTATTCATGTCGTACTCAAATTTCTTATAAAGCTCATTTGCATAATTTAATAATTGAGTTTCTTCAGGCGGTACTTTGGAAATAATTTCATCAATTAGTTCATAAGCGCTACTTCGATTATCTTCCACAACATGTATACCTGTTTCATAAGCCCTTCTAGTGTACGGATTTCTGAACTTTATACTGATTAAAGCATATATAAAAATATTTGTATCTTCCCAAGATAAAGCTTGAGAATAAATACCTTTTTGAGTCAATTTTTTTAATATTTTTGGTAGATTATTTTCATACGAGAAACCTTTATCTTCAATAATATTAGGGTCATTACCAATACTAGAAGCTAGAAAGCTTTCTTGTGGGTTAATTCTATAAAAGTCTTTCTCTGAACACAAGTCTTTCCCTATATAAGTTTTCTGTGGCCTAAGATTAGGTTTACTCAAATCTATTTTCCAAAGGTGTAAATCATTGTTGGCACCTAAACCAAATTGTCTTAGGTATCCTTTTGGCACAAAATGGTGATTTTTTGTTGCTGACACGACTATTTTAGAATTTGTCAGGTTATCAATATATATACTTCATGGAGCAATATACAACAGGGGTAACACTTCTGCAACGGTCGTCCCTGATTTGTAACACGAAAGAGTTAATACCCTCCATTTGGCACAAATTAGGTAAAATCAGAAGCTAAATACCATCCTTTGAATTGCCGTTAGCGGAAACTTCTGGTAGGTTAAAGTGAAAAAATGGTCTATTGAACTTGCTCAACTTAAAATTATACAGCCTCAAAAATCGAACTCTCAACCGTTTAAGACTGTCTAAAATTCATAACGCGAATTATAGCCTTCAATACAGACTTCTTATTTTGAACGCCTTCCACCGTCAAGGTCTAACCATGCTGTTATCGGAGAAGAAGATTCTTTCTTAGCGAAACATATACGGATCACTTGCTCCGCGCCAACGTTTCAAAGGCACCAGTTTCATTATTGTGATTTTTTCGAGTGATAACGGCGGGGTGAGTTATCACTAGAGTACCCGAAATGCCGAATTTAATGGTTCTCAACCAAGCACTTCATTTTCTGGGCAAAAAACGGAAGCCTACGAAGGTGGGGTACACGTGCCTTTACTTGTCAGATGGCCGGGAGTTACCAAAGCAGTGATTCTAGCGAGAATAGTAATTTCTATGAAACAAACAGTTAGTGACTGGATTGAGGGCTAAACTGCGACAAATTCAATATGGTGGACGAAGTCGTTAAAAAACCAGTAATTAAAAGTGCTTACCAAGTTTTATAGGTCAGAACTTGTTCAATCTCAACAATTATCCAATTTACACACTAATGATAACTACCCGCAGAACCTTTCTTAAAAGCTCTTTGGGGCTGGCTTTGACTCCAACTTTAGCTATTTCAGCAAAGAATGTTAAACCTCGATTAGCTTTCTCGACCTTAGGTTGCCCGACTTGGCCTTTACCCAAAATCATTCAAACTGCGGTGGCTGAAAAATACGAAGCCATTGAAATTCGAGGCTTGGAAAAAGAAATGTTCTTACCTAAACGTCCAGAGTTCAGTACGAACATTGCCCAAACGCGCCGCTTATTGGCCGATAACAAGCTCAAAATATGTAACTTAGGTGCTTCGTCCAACTTGCATTTTATGGATGCGACTAAGCGACAAAAAAATATGGATGAAGCCAAGCGCTTCATTGACCTTGCGCAACAATTAGCATGCCCTTATGTACGGGTTTTTCCTAATGACTTGCCCAAAGATCAAGAGCGTCAACAAACGATTGACCTAATTAGTGAAAATCTTTTAGAATTGGGGCGGTATGCCAAAGACGCCAGTGTAACGGTATTGCTGGAGTCACATGGGCAGGTAATTTGGAAAGCTGTATTGTTAGAAATCATGCAAAAAGCCGAGCACCCCAACGTGGGGCTGATTTGGGATTTTTTTAATATGTGGTCTGTTACAAACGAATCTCCGACGGAGGTGTACAGGGTTTTGGGGAAGTACATTCGTCATGTACATGTAAAAGATGGAAGTATGGTCAATGGCAAACCAGCATACACTTTTATAGGCAAGGGAATTGCGCCTGTGAAAGAAACTGTTGACCTCTTGAAAGCAAGTGGTTACAAAGGATATTACAGTTTTGAGTGGGAAAAAATGTGGCATCCCGAAATAGCCGAGCCTGAACTTGCCTTTACCGATTATCCCAAAGCCATGCAGCGGTATTTTTAGAAGATTGTATTCATAAAAATCTGTTTCCTTACCCTATGTTTAAAATATCAAATCTTTGCCTGATTGTTGTGCTAATAGTTGCTTGGGGATTTCAGACCTTGGATAGTTACATCGATTGGCCTGAATACAATGGTAATGGTGCCCGTAGCCATTATTCACCTTTAACCCAAATCAATAAAGCCAATGTCGGGCAACTGAAAGTAGCCTGGAGCTACGCTTCTGGAGGAGCAGATACCCTTCAAAATCGGACTCAAATGCAATGCAATCCGATTATTATCGACGGGGTTCTCTACGGGGTTTCGGCCAATACACAAGCGTTTGCAGTAGAAGCGGCTACGGGAAAACCACGTTGGAAAACCGATTTTGCCGACAACGGCGGCACTACGAGCCGAGGCGTTACCTATTGGTCGGAGGGATCAGACAAACGTATTTTCTTTGGAGCGGGCAAATGGCTTTATGCGCTGGATGCTAACACTGGAAAACTCATTGGAAATTTTGGCGACAATGGCCGAATTGATCTTAAAATAGGCATCGAACGGCCGGGTGCGGATAATTACGTGGTATCAAATACTCCCAATACCATCTATAAAAATCTGCTTATTACCGGCACACGTGTGGCTGAAAGTGAAACGGCTCTGTTGGGCGATATTCGCGCGTATGATACCCGAACGGGCAAGTTGGTTTGGACTTTTCACACGATTCCCCAAAAAGGAGAACCTGGCTACGAAACATGGTTGCCCGAAAATCCGCGCCAACGCATTGGAGCGGCCAATGCATGGATGGGCATGGCTATTGACCGCGAGCGAGGAATTCTTTACGCACCTACAGGTTCGGCAGGTCCTGATTTTTACGGAGCCAATCGAAGAGGGAATAACCTCTATGCCAACTGTTTACTGGCGCTGGACGCTGCTACAGGCAAACGAATCTGGCATTATCAGTTGGTGCATCATGACATTTGGGACCGCGACCCACCTGCTCCCCCCAACCTGCTTACTATTACCCGCAAGTGTCTCGACGGTCGGCCTCAAAAAGTAGATGTCGTAGCCCAAATTACGAAGCAGGGGTTTACGTTCGTTTTTGACCGTGTAACGGGCAAACCGATTTTCTCCATCAAAGAGACCGCCTTTCCACAGGAAACGGCTTCGGGAGAGCAGCCCAGTCCCACGCAACCGATTCCACAGTTGCCTGTACCTTTCACCCGGCAATCGTTCACCGAAAAAGACATCAATCCTTGGGCTGCCAATCGCGATTCTTTGAAGGTAATGCTTAGTAAAGCCCGTACGGGAACGCCTTACATTCCATTGAGCGAAAAAATGACAATCTTTTTTCCTGGCACCGACGGAGGGGCACAGTGGGGAGGAGCTGCTGCCGATCCGGAAGGCATACTCTACGTACCCGCCAAAGAAAATCCCGTACACATGACCCTAATTCGGCGAAATCAAACAGGGAAAAACGGAAATCAAAACAATAGCCCCTATAAATTGTACTGTTCGGCCTGTCACGGATTAGACCGCAAAGGCAATCACGACGGTTCGTATCCTTCGTTGTTGCAACTGGAAAAGCGGCTTTCAAAGCCACAGTTAGTCAAACTATTGATGACTGGACGGGGCATGATGCCTTCTTTTTCGCATATTTCGGCAGCGGAACGTACTTCAATTATTGAATACCTGTACAATAATGTGACAGATAAGCAAGTAGTTACGACCCAAAAAGAGGTAATTCCGTACCAACATACCGGCTACAATCGCTGGTATGACAGCGAAGGATATCCCGTAAGTACCCCACCTTGGGGCACCTTGACGGCCATTGACCTCAATACGGGTAAGCACCGCTGGCAGGTACCGCTGGGTGAGTATCCCGAACTCACCAAAAAGGGAATTGCACCTACGGGAACCGACAACTACGGAGGACCACTGGTGACGGCAAGCGGATTGATATTCATTGCGGCGAGTCGCGATGAAAAATTGCGGGCTTTCGATAAAGAAACTGGTAAAATTGTCTGGGAATATCCCTTGCCTGCGGGGGGCTATGCCTCGCCGAGTACGTACGTAGTCAATGGCAAACAATACATCGTGATTGCCTGTGGAGGGGGAAAACTCAAGACCAAATCGGGCGACAAATACCTGGCTTTTTGTTTGGGAAATTAAACGAAAACCTAAGCCTTGGAAAGGTTCCAAACTTTTCAAAGGTTAAAATTTCTTATCATGCTTAGAATTCTTCCTTTTTTCCTGATTGTCATCGTGGCTGTAGCTTTTTACCCGCGCTTTGACGATAAAAACAATGACGATTGGGCTGATTATTTGGGCGGCCCCGACCGAAATCACTATTCAGCTCTGAATCAGATTGATACCACTAACATAAATCAACTCAAAGTGGCTTGGTCGTACTCCGCACCCGATACCGGACAAATGCAAATGCACCCGATTATTGTAAAAGGCGTATTGTACGGGATTTCTTCGGCGCTACAGGTGTTTGCCTTAGATGCGGCTACGGGGCGTGAACTGTGGCGGTTTGGCGACCCTTTCAAGTCGGGCGTCAGTACTAGTCGAGGAGTAACGTATTGGACAAATCGGCAAGGTGACGACCGCATTTTGTTTACATCCGGGGCATGGTTGTATGCCTTAAATGCTACTTCGGGCAAACTTATCGAAAGTTTTGGTGAAGCCGGGCGCACGAGCTTACGGGCTGGATTTGGCGAACAGGCCAAAGAAAAGTTTGTCATCTCCAACACACCGGGTACCGTTTTTGAAAACCTCATTATCATGCCCATGCGCCTATCTGAAAGTGCCGATGCCGCTCCCGGACATGTACAGGCCTTTGATATACAGACGGGGAAATTGGCATGGGTGTTTCATACTATTCCTCAACCGGGGGAGTTTGGCTACAACACGTGGCCCAAAGACACGTGGAAAAATACCGACGTAGGTGGAGGGAATAACTGGGCAGGGATGGCTGTTGACCTTCAACGCGGAATTTTGTTCGTCCCGACCGGTTCGGCAGCCTTTGATTTTTACGGTGGCAATCGCAAAGGACAAAACCTTTTCGCCAATTGCCTGCTGGCATTGGATGCCCGAACCGGCAAACGACTTTGGCATTATCAATTGGTTCACCATGATGTATGGGATCGTGATTTTCCTTCTCCACCCAATTTAGTAACGGTTAATCACAATGGAAAACAGGTAGATGCCGTAGCCCAAACGACGAAGTCGGGGCATGTGTTGGTGTTTGACAGAGTGACGGGCAAATCACTTTTTCCCATCAAAGAAGTGCCCGTTGAACAAAGCAATCTACCGAGAGAGTTCACTTGGCCGACCCAACCCCAACCGCAAAAACCCGCTCCTTTTGCGCGTCAATCGTTGACCGAAAAAGACCTTAATCCTTATAGCAAAGATTATGATTCGTTGGTGACGGTTTTCAAGCGTCTTAAAAAAGGGTACATGGCTCCACCAAGCAAACAGGGTACTCTTATTTTCCCAGGCTACGACGGTGGGGCTGAGTGGGGTGGTGCTGCTGTTGACCCCGACGGCATCATGTACGTCAATTCCAACGAAATGGCGTGGATATTGACCATGGTAGATACGCCCAAACAGAGTGAATTGGCGCACCTAAGTGAAGGAGCCAAGGTGTACACCTTATACTGTACGGCTTGCCACGGCCCCGAACGAAAAGGGAATGCCAAGAGTGGGTATCCTTCCTTGGTGGATATTCAGTTGAGGCAAAATCGGGATTATGTCAAAAACATCGTGAGCAATGGTAAAGGAATGATGCCTGGATTTATGACGCTGAAACCCGCAGAGAAAGCCGCGTTGATTGCGTTTTTGTTTGGGGATGAAAAGCAGGAAGCGACGGGAGTCGTTAAAACCAATACGCCCCAAAAGCCAGTACTTCCCTATAAAAATACGGGTTATAACAAATTTTTGGACAGTCAGGGTTATCCAGCTATTGCACCTCCCTGGGGCACATTAAACGCTATCAATCTACATACGGGCGAGTACGTCTGGAAAAATGTTTTTGGCGAATATCCTGAATTGAAAGCAAAGGGTATCCCCCAAACGGGCAGTGAAAACTACGGTGGCCCTGTGGTGACGGCGGGAGGGTTGCTCTTTATTGCCGCTACGCGTGACGGGATGTTTCGGGCGTACAACAAACGCGACGGCCGCCTGCTTTGGGAATATAAACTTCCCGCTGCGGGATTTGCCACGCCGAGCACGTATCAAATCAATGGCCGTCAATACGTGGTCATTGCGTGTGGAGGAACAAAATTAGGAACCAAAAAAGGAAATCAAGTGGTGGCTTTTGCGCTGCCATGACAATAAATGCTTTTCTTTGAAAGTTGTAAGTCGTTTAAAATGAATATATTATGAAAAAAATGTGGTTGGTTGTTCTCTTAGCAGGAATGATGGAAGCAGGATACGGGCAGCGGAGTTCGCAACCCAACATTGTCTTTATTCTGGCCGATGATTTGGGTTGGAAAGATTTAAGTTGCTACGGCAATCCGTTCAACGAAACTCCCCATCTGGACAAATTAGCGCAGAACGGTGTACGTTTTACGCAGGCGTATGCAGCCTGCCCGGTTTGTTCGCCAACGCGAGCTTCTATTATGACGGGCAAATATCCCGCCCGTTTGCGGCTGACCAATTACATCGCTGGTAATCGGACAGACAAAGCTTCGCCCGTTATCCCACCGAAATGGGAGGCACAATTGGAGGCTACAGAAACGACCATAGCGGAATTGCTGAAAAACAAAGGATACGCTACGGGTATGGTGGGAAAATGGCATTTGCATTCCAAAGAAGCGGGAAAGTTGCAAACTCAGGGGCCGTGGAGTCAAGGATTCGACTACAGCCGTATGATTGGTAAAAACGGACTGGATTATTACAACTATAGCATTCTCAAAGATGCCCCTAACCAGACTGATTATGAAGATAAAGGCACAACGTACCTGACCGATAAGCTAACGGATTACGGCGTGGAGTTTATCCAACAGAATGCCCGTAAGCCGTTCTTTTTGTATTTGGCGTATTCGGCTCCGCATATTCTGATGATTCCGCGAGCTGACAAATTGGGCAAGTATATGCAAAAGCATAACCAATTTGATGGAAAGTACAACCCAAACTACGGTGCCATGTTGGAAAGTCTCGACGATGGGGTAGGGCGGATTATACAAACGCTGAAGGAGCAGGGACTTCTGGAAAATACGCTCATTGTTTTTACCTCAGACAACGGAGGATTGGGGATGAACGAACAGGGACCAACCCCGACCACCAACGAGCCGCTGCGCAAATGGAAAGGCCACATTTATGAGGGCGGAACGCGCATTCCGGCCATTGTGAGTTGGGAAGGAAAAATCCCCAAAGGCGTAACCTCCGATGTGTATTACAGCAGCATTGATTACTTACCCACCTTGTGCGATTTAACGGGAATAACCGCTCTGCCAACCGACATCGATGGGATAAGTCAGCGGTCATTGTTTTTAGATCCAGCAAAAACTTCATCGTCCGAACGGCCTATTTTTTGGCATTATCCTCATTTTTCCAACCAAATGGGTCGCCCGGCAGGAGCTGTACGAATGGGAGATTATAAATTAGTTGAATTATATGAGACCAATACCTTTGAATTGTATAACCTTCGGGATGATGTGTCGGAAGCAAAGAATTTAGCTGTCCAAATGCCCCACAAAACCCAACAAATGAAACAATTATTGGTCGGTTGGCGCAATCAACTCAACGCACAAATGCCGCTTCCAAATCCTGATTACGCACTGAAAAACGCTGAAAAAAAATAGAACATGAAACATTACTTTTTGATACTTCTATTCGCTTTCCTCGGAGGGAATGGTGTTGCTCAACAAGCTGTTGTACGCCAGCCCAACGGTACACTTACGTTGGAAAAAATTCCCAATTCCCCTCCCCGAAATATTATTTTTATCCTAACCGACGACCACCGGTATGATGCTTTGGGTTTTTTGAATACCCAAACATTTATCCAAACTCCCAATCTCGACCGACTAGCAAAAAATGGGGCGTATTTGCCTAATGCTTTTGTAACTACGGCCCTTTGTTCACCTTCGCGGGCTTCGATTTTGACGGGTTTATACGCCCACAAACACCGAGTGGTAGATAACAATAACCCCGTGTCTAAACACCTTATTTTTTATTCTCAATACCTTCAAAAATCGGGTTATCAAACAGCCATGATTGGGAAATGGCACATGGGAGGGGAGTTCGACGACCCTCAACGCGGGTTTAATTATTGGGTATCTTTCAAAGGGCAAGGGTCTTATTTGCCCGAAAAAAACGGATTCAATGTAAACGGCAGGAAGGTGCCACAAAAAGGCTATATCACCGACGAACTGACCGACTACGCTATGGATTTTCTTCAAAATCGTAAGAAGGATAAACCCTTCATGTTGTACCTTTCCCACAAAGGGGTACATGCGGATTTTATTCCTTCTGAGCGTGATAAAGGCCGTTTTAAAGACCATACCTTTAAGCCTCCTGTCAGTATGGCTGTTGACAGTCAGAAAGATGCGCCCATGTGGTTACAGAATCAGCGTAACTCGTGGCACGGTGTGGAATTTCCCTATCACAGTCAATTGGATATTGGCGAATATTACAAACGTTATTCAGAAACCCTATTGGGAGTTGATACGTCAGTGGGGCGAGTGTTAGACTACTTAGAAAAGGAAGGATTATTGGGCTCGACACTCGTGGTGTATATGGGGGATAACGGGTTTATGTTTGGCGAACATGGCCTTATCGACAAACGTACGGCTTATGAAACCTCCATGCGGGTACCAATGCTGGCGCACTGTCCCGACTTAATCAAACCCGGAACAGTAGTAAATGAAGTCGTAGCCAATATTGACGTAGCGCCTACTTTTTTGGAAGTAGCAGGTCTGAAAATGCCTAAATACATGGATGGAAAAAGCTTTTTGCCGTTTTTGCGCGGGCAAACGCAACCTTGGCGAACAGGGCTTTTGTATGAATACTATTGGGAAAGAAACTACCCGCAAACGCCCACCATGCACGCGCTGCGAACCGACCGTTATAAATATATTCACTACCACGGCATATGGGACACCGACGAACTCTATGATTTACAGGAAGATCCCAATGAAACAAACAATTTAATTCATCAGCCAGCACAGCAATCAACCGCAAAAAAATTGAACAAAGATTTATTTGACATATTGCAGCAGACCAACGGCATGTCGATTCCGTTGTATGAAGATCGCGGGCAACGGAACGACTTACGAAGTAAAAAAGGGGCAAAAGCCGCCGAATTTCCTGTCTATTTGGAACGAGAGGGCAAAAATGAAAAATAGAAGACATAAAAAATGCAGTGGCAAAGCCTCCTGTTAGCCGGTATCTTGTTTTGTTTAGGGTTAATCCAAAATCAACTCAGAAGTTTGGTTTGCTAAGTGTCAATAAATGAGTTAATTATCGCATGAGACGTTTTTCTAAACATGTTTTTTTCTGTTGGATTCTGTTTTTAAACAGTTATGCTGTTGTGATTGCTCAACAGGCCGATACCTTGCAATTGACCCAACGTGTGTTGCCAGGCGCGCAGGTTGAAATCTATAAACAGGTAGGGGAAAGTCAGCTACGTATCAGTATTTTTTTCCCGCGTGCTCACCTCAAAAAAAGTGCATACCCAGCCGCTATATTTTTTTTCGGTGGCGGTTGGCGGCGCGGGACTGTTAAACAATTTGAGGAGCAGTGCCATGATTTAGCAGCACGGGGAATCGTAACGATGGCGGTTGATTATCGCGTCAGTACCCGTCAAAAAAGTACACCCATGCAGTCGGTGCAGGATGCCAAATCAGTGATGCGATGGGTACGCAAAAATGCAGTAAGGCTACATATTCAGCCCGACAGTATTGTGGCTTTCGGCGGTTCGGCAGGGGGGCATTTGGCATTGGCCGCTGCGGTTTTAACGGGCTTCAATGAGCCAGGCGAAGATACTACCCTAAGCACGCGACCCAATGCCCTTGTTTTGTTCAATCCCGTTGTCAAAACGACCTTGGGCGGTTATGGACACGAATGGTTGGCCGAAAATGCCGAAGCACTTTCTCCCGTTGCGCATCTACAAGAGGGCGTACCACCAACCCTTATTTTTCACGGAGAAGCCGATACAACAGTTCCTATCGCTAATGTGGAAGAATTTTGTCAGCGAATGCAGGCTTTGGGGAATCCATGCGAGCTGTATCGCTTTGAAGGACAAAAGCACGGATTTTTTAATTCCCTCCCCAAAGATTCCCCTATTTACGAGGACATCAACACGCGTATAGACCAGTTTTTAACAAAATACGGTTATTTGAAACCTGGCACAAACAGAAATTAAAAATTGCCCTACTACTGTTTATTATCTTAAAGCTTTCTGAATTTCGCTTTTATACAGCATTCAGAAAGCTTCTTTTTTTAGCTTACTGCTTGGCAGAAGCAAGCTAAAAAATATATTTTAAATATATATATTTTTTATGTGGGGTATAATAATACAATTTTGTCTTGGTGTTGTTCAATAATAGCTTAAACCAGTATTATGACACAACCTTTTACTCCGAATCCAAAAGAGACAGTTCCAGAAATACGACTTTTGCCCGATGAAGATACAACTGTGATGAACCAAGAGGAGTTTCTTCGAAAGCTTTTTGAGCAGGATCCCCAAAAGGGCTGCGAGCACTTGTTTAGGCGTTATTATGCCAATTTGTGCAATCATGCTATTCGGTTTGTATATGCCAAAGACATTGCTGAAGAAATCGTTGCGGAAGTATTTGCTAATTTTTGGCAGAATCGAATTTTTGAACGCATCACGGTTTCTTATCAGGCGTACCTCTACAAAGCAGTGCGTTATCGTGCTTACAATTACCTTAAATATGAATTAAACCGATCTGCCGATTTGGAGTCGGTCATTCAATTGAGTGAACCAAGTATGCCGCCCGATGCACAATTACACTATAATGAGTTGGCTCATAAGGTAGAAAACCTGATTCAAGGATTGCCCCCGCAATCCCGTAAGGCGTTTCAATTGAATCGGATTGAGGGTAAAAAATACGCAGAAATCGCCGAAGAATTGGATATTTCGGTAAGTGCAGTCGAACGGCTTATCAGCCGAGCGCTGGCCAAGCTTCGTCAGGGACTGAAAGGGGAATGGTTAATTGTATTCTTTATTAACCTGCTTTTCTAATAAAAAGTCAATACGCTCAGGGTAAGGTACTCCCTGATTAGTTTGTCTATATGCAAAAATAATGACATGAAAATGAATACGTCTATTCCTAAAAACGTACTGTTTGACTTCTTTGAGGGGAAAGCCACTAGCCTTCAACGACGGCTGATTGAGGAGTGGTTGGCTCACCCTGAAAACGAAATACTTTATTTCCAGTGGCTTAACGAATGGGAAAGTCAGCACCCGCAATATATGCCAGAAACTGAGCTGGCATTACAACGTTTTAAAGGGCTGATGAATGATTCTGATTCACAAACACCACCGAGAATCAATGACGTATCGACAGAGCAACTCACTCCTACTATTAATCGTTTTTGGAGAAAGTGGGCGATCGCGGCATCTATCATATTTCTGGTAGGTATTTCAGCCATTTTTTTTCAGCGTACGCTACGCTATGAACGTTTCCAAACGGGCAATGCCCAAACAAAAAGTATTCTGCTTTCGGATGGTACACGGGTAACATTGAATGCCAATTCAACGCTGTATGTTCCGCGTTGGGGATTTGCCAAGACGCACCGCCAGGTCGTATTGGAAGGGGAGGCGGAATTTGTGGTTTCGCATACTGTTGACCATCAGCGGTTTGTGGTTCAGACTGACGATGATTTTAACGTAGAAGTGTTGGGGACGGAGTTTGTGCTATTTGCCCGTGAGCGCGGCAAGAAGGTGATTCTCAACAAAGGAAGTGTAAAAGTACATTATCAGGAAGGTAAACAACTGGCTCTTAAACCGGGCGACATGATTACGTTTAATACCCTCGATAACCGCCCTCAACTTCAGAAAGTAAATCCCCAACATGTACATAATGCCTGGAAAAACCACCAATTTTATTTTGATAATACACCGCTTTCAGAAGTAGGAGAGATTATTAAAGAACACTTTGGGGTTGAAGTCGTATTGGCCGATACCAGTTTAAACCAGCGCCGCTTGTCTGGCTACTTCAAAGCGGATACACCTCAGGAAATTGCTCAGATTATATCCACACTGCTTAATATTTCCATTGAACAAACTGAAAAAAGATTAGTAATTCATAACCCGTCATCTAAAAATCTATGAAAAACTTTACCCCTACTTATCAGTTGCCACTGTTATTGCTGATTTGTCAACTCGGCACGGCAGGGTGGGCACAAACGATGGCTTTTACAAAAAGTAAAGTGATACCGCAAACGGATATGTCGGTAAATGTATCAGCCCCAAAGCGACTCAAAGATATTTTGAATGAACTAAGTCGTCAACACAAAGTCAGTATTTTGTTTGAGGAATCTGTGGTGAAAGGCATTACAATAGGTTCTGAAACAGTACAGACGTCGAGCAGAAAGCTCGAAAAACAACTGGAATCTTTACTTAAACCCTATGGGCTGAACTACAAAAAGATTGGACAATCACAATACGTTGTTTTTTCAACTAAATCCGAAATGTTACCAAGTGGGCAAAATACTCCTGGGACTGTCGAGATGAAAAATCCCCTGGTATTGCACGTGGAAAGAGAAATTCAGACCCCACCTGTAACCCCATTAGTTACGATGCCTACTTCAACATTAGTGAACAAACCCATTGCTGAGATTTCGATTTCTGGGAAAGTAATCGACGAAAAAGGAGATGGTTTACCTGGGGTAAGTATCGTTGTCAAAGGAACACAGCGGGGTACTACCGCTGACGGAAACGGCAAGTATAGTCTGCAGGTTCCTGACGAAAAAACCGTATTGGTCTTTTCTTTTGTAGGGTATTTACCCAAAGAAGTAATCGTAGGAAAACAAACCCAAATCAACGTATCTCTGCAAACGGATACAAAAGCGCTGGAAGAAGTCGTCGTTGTCGGTTATGGTACGCAGAAGAAAGTAAATCTAACGGGTGCTGTTGCCACCATTGATATGGCCAAAGTGGCCGAAAGTCGCCCCATAACGTCCTTGTCTTCAAGTCTGTATGGCTTGGCTCCTGGCTTATCAGTCAACCAAGGAAATGCCCGTCCAGGGGGCGATGGTGCTAGTTTATTAATTAGAGGCTCAGGAACGCTCAATAATGCCAGTCCGCTTGTGATTGTTGACGGGGTCGAGTCAAATATGAATAACCTTAACCCGCAGGACGTCGAAACCATTTCAATTCTGAAAGATGCCGCTTCGGCGGCCATTTACGGATCGAGGGCAGCCAATGGTGTCATTCTTATTACGACCAAAAAGGGAAAAGAAGGTACCATGAAAATCAACTATAATGGTTACGTGGCTGCTCAAAAAGCTACTCGATTGGTCGAAACAGTCAGTGACTACGTTAGACATATGGAACTTTATAATGAGTCCCTTCAAAATACCACTCCCGGAGTTTCCCCAACCTTTCCGCAGTCATCCATTGATCTTTGGAAAAATGATGCTGGTCAAAATCCTCTGATGTATCCCAATACCGATTGGCGTGATTTGTTTGGACAGAACGTAATTTCGCAAAATCATAACATTTCCATGAACGGTGGCACCGAAAAAATCAAGTTTTTTAGCTCGTTTGGCTATTTGAACAATCCTGGTATTATTGAAAACACAGGTTTTCGGCGGTACTCAGGTCGGGTAAATCTGGAGGCGAAAGTAAAACCGTACTTGACGCTGGGATTATTGGCCAGCGGTACTAACTCCAGTACTGATATAGGTACTGATGCCCTTGATAACAACAGTGCCTTTCGCTGGAGTGCTTCTACTTCACCCGCCATGGTGTATCGTTCTCCCGATGGTCGTTATGGAGCGTCTAACAGCCCCGACGGCAGTGGAGTGACGAATAACGCCTTGGCTACTGTCAACTCCCGTAAAGGTGATATTAGTCAGAATCGTTTAGCTACCCGCTTTTTCGGTGTTTTCAATCCCATAAAAGGGCTAACACTGGAAGGGTCTTATAACTATGAACAAACAGGGTATTTGAAAGAACAACAACCTGTCTTTTTGGATCGCTGGAGTTTTCGGACCAACAGTGTTGTCGTAGCGGGTACAGGAAGAACATATGTCCTGAACCGGAGCGAACGAACTCTCCGTAAGTACATGGATGGACTGATTCGGTATCAGAATAACTTTACCAATGGCTTGAATATACACGCTATGGTAGGAGCCAGTCAGGAATATTATAAATCCTCTTGGTTTGAGGCGCAAAAATACGATCTTACCGACCCATCCTTACAAGTAATAAATTCGGCAACCATTGATGCTGATGCTTCGGGTACAGCCAGCGACTGGGCCATGAACTCTTACTTTGGGCGCTTAAATTTAGGGTGGAAAGATAAATACTTGTTGGAAGGAAACCTCCGTTATGATGGCTCGTCGCGGTTTAGAGCTGGCGATACGCGCTGGGGAGTTTTTCCTTCCATATCGGCGGGTTGGCGCATCACCGAAGAGAACTTCATGAAAGGAATGGGCTGGCTGGATAATCTTAAACTTAGAGCTTCCTATGGCGCTTTGGGTAACAATAGCATCGGTAACTACGACTATCAGGCTCTTTACAACTCATCTAATTATATCTTAAATGGTACGTTACAGACGGGTTTTGCCCAAACGGCCATTGCCAACGCTATTATCACTTGGGAGAGTACGTATGTGAGCAATATAGGATTGGATTTTGGAATGTTACAAAATCGTTTAAGCGGTTCATTGGAGTTATTTAATAAAGATACGCGCAATATCCTGATTGGATTACCCGCCCCAAACGTTCGCGGAACGGCCTCACTACCTCAGCAAAATGCCGCTCGGGTGCGCAACAAAGGAGTAGAGTTGAACCTCAACTGGAGCAATCGGGTGGGTGAGTTAAAATATCAAATCGGTGGAAACATGGCTTTTGTTGACAATAAAGTCACAAAGTTCAAAGGAGATGAACGTACCATTTCCAACGAAAACCTGTTGCAAGAAGGCTTGCCAGCTAATGTACTTTTTGTATTGGCTGCTGATCGAATTCTGCAAACACCTGCCGATATGGAAATAGTTCAGGCAATCATTGCCAACGCACCAGTAAATGCCGCTGGACAGAAACAAAACCCATTTGCAGCTTTTGGTACGCCCCAATTGGGCGACATTCTTTATAAAGATTTGAACGGCGACGGTATTATCAACAACGACGACAAATACGTTGTTGGCCATGGTACTTCACCTCGCCTTATTTATGGGATTAACCTTGGGTTACAATGGAAAGGATTTGATTTTGCGTGTTTACTTCAGGGAACGGGAGGGTTTAAAGATTACTGGCTCGACGATTGGCGAACACCGACTCCTGCCGCATTGTATTTAATTAATAAAGATGTGGCCGATGGGCGCTGGGTACCGGGTCGTACGGATGCTACTTATCCACGCCTTTTAACTTCAACGACTACTATCAACAGAGCTCTCAGTGATTTTTGGATCGTTGACAAATCCTACCTGCGGGTAAAAAACATTCAGTTAGGGTATAGACTTCCGAAAGCCGTGACCCAAAGAATGTCCATTGAAGGGATTCGGGTATATTGTAGTTTAGAAAACTTCTTAACCTTTACGAACTACAGAGGTTTTGATCCTGAAATTCGAGGCGGAAATTCGGGTATTGACAGTTTCAATTATCCTACAATGAAGCAATCAACCATTGGACTAAGCATTGATTTTTAAGCATTTACTGATATGAAAAGATATTCCAAATTCTTATTGTTGACTTTAGTGTTGGGAAGCCTTAATGGCTGCATTAAATTAGACACTGTCCCCTACGACCGCATCAGTTCCGAAACCTTTTGGCAAACCCCCGAACACGCCAAGCAAGCCATTATGGGGGTCTATGGCGGATTACGGCGCGACGAAGCCTTTGGCAAGAAATACATGCACGATAACATGGGAGGGTTAGCTTTCGGCTGGCAGGAAAACGGTTATTTAAGTTTTATGCTGGGTACTGCTACCGAACAAACGACCTACATCAGTAATTATTGGCGACACATGTACGACGAAATTCAACGGGCAAATCAGGTGATTCGCCGAGTGCCGAAAATGGAAATTGCTGATAATATCAAAAATCCAATTGTGGCCGAAGCTAAATTTTTACGGGCGTTTCACTATGCTGAATTGTTTAGTTATTTTGGGGGAGTTCCTTTATACGATGAATCCGTAGATTTGAATGCCGATTTTAATAATTTAAAGAACCCACGCAGTACTCCTGAAGAAGTACGAACATTTATCTTGAAAGATTTGGAGGCTGCTATTAAAGATTTACCTGTGGCGTGGCCTCAGGCTGATTATGGACGAGTCACCAAAGGTGCTGCTTATTCATTACGTGGGAAAGTGCACCTGTACGCAAAAGATTGGAAAAAAGCGATTACTGATTTTGAAGAGGTTGTTTATAACAAATCAAACAACTATGGCTACGCACTTTATCCCAAATACGCTGATATTTTCAAACTGGCCGGTCATAAAAGCAATGAAATGATTTTCGCCATTCAAACGCTTGCCGGTGTGGGTTTGGAATATGGCCTACCCTTTGCCTATAATATCGGTTTCAGAGGGTCTTTTGGAGGGGGGAATTTCGGAATTCCTACCACCGAACTGGCTGATAGTTACGAAAACAAAGACGGTTCAAAATTCAATTGGAATGACTATATTCCCAGATTCAACGAAGATATTGCCGTCAAACGCAAAGCCTTCATGGCGACCCATACCAATGGAAAACTTAACTCTATCCCGGACACAGCTTTGCTGGGGAAAATTTATCGCGGTCGAGACCCCCGCATGAACGCATCTCTGATTGTACCTTATTCCTATCATATTGGATTTGTGGCTAATCAGGTACGGACATTACAGTTTGTGGTGGCTACTGGGGTAAGCGAAAACTTCGGACAAACGCGTAACAATTCGGGCTGGTACACCTACCTGTGGCGTAAATTTGTGCCTGAAGGCAATGAAAACGGAGCCATGAGTGTTCGCGAACATACGCCTTTCAACTTTCCTTTAATTCGTTTTGGGGATGTTTTGTTGATGCTTTCGGAAGCGTATAATGAGGATGGTCAGCTGGCCAAGGCTGTAACCGAACTCAATAAAGTACGCGCTCGCGTCGGAATGCCGGGTCTGAATAGTGGAGCGGCGTGGTTGCAGGTGACGACCAAAGCCCAGATGTTTGACCGAATTGTACACGAACGAAAAGTCGAATTAGCGGGTGAAGGGCATCAATTCAGTGATGTCAGACGTTGGGGCATTGCCAAAGCACAACTCGATGGAACAGTAGTTCGCAATTTGTTTGGCGAAACCCATTTTATTCGCAAGTTTACCGAGCGTGACTATTTATGGCCAATTCCTCGTACCGAAATAGAAATGAATGCTGCACTTACACAAAATCCAGGTTGGTGATAGTAGTTCTAATCCTGAAAACTGATAGGTGAATTAAGTGAGTGAATTAGGAAAGCCGGAAATCTTTTCCGGCTTTCCCTTAAAATAGCACTGCCAGTTTTTTATTACCCTACTTTATATTATTGGATTTACATCAAACAGATAAATCAAGCTCGATGAAATCTATAAATCGTCCTGTTGTTTTATGCCAACTCTTATTATGGGGGTGTATTTTTTTCTTTATGTCAACAGAAAAGGCAGAGGCTCAAAAAGAATACAATGTTTTGCAAAATTGGTTTTTGTTGCGCTCAGATGATAATGGGCTTTTTCGACATCTGCTCCAACAATCTACGAATCATCTTGAAAAACGCACCAAGACCATCGCCCAAATCAATACCCTCAACGACTGGAAAAAAAGACAGCAATGGGCGAAAAAAACACTCCTTGAGGCCATCGGCCCATTCCCCGAGCGAACCCCTTTAAATGCCAAAACGCTTCGGGTAATTCATAAAAAGGGATACCAAGTGGAACACATTTTGTTTGAATCTCAGCCCGGATTTTATGTTACTTCTACACTTTTTATCCCAGAACCCCTGACAGGTAAAGCACCAGGCATTGTGTATTGCAGTGGCCATTCACCTACGGGCTATAAAGCTGCCCCTTACCAACAGGTATTGTTAAATCTGGTTCAAAAAGGTTTTATCGTCCTAGCATTCGACCCTATTGGACAGGGAGAGCGTTTAGAGTATTTGGATGAACAAACGGGAAAGTCAAAGGTAGGTAGTCCTACACGTGAACACGATATGCCAGGCCCACAAACGTTTATAACGGGCAGCAGTCAGGCTCGCTACATGATGTGGGATGGAATCAGGGCGGTGGATTACCTTCTGAGTCGTCCCGAAGTTGACCCTGCTCGCATCGGCATGACGGGGCGGTCGGGGGGAGGTACGCAAACAGCTTTCATCGGAGCACTGGACGATCGAATATTGGCTACTGCTCCTGAATGTTACATCACTAATTTTACCCGATTGCTACAGGCACTTGGCCCGCCCGATGCCGAACAGAATTTGCCGAATATCATAGGAAAAGAGTTTGACGAGCCTGACTTTCTCATTGCCCGTGCGCCCAAACCTACGTTAATGATTACCACGTTGAATGATTATTTCAATCATCAGGGTTCTCGCGATACCTATAAGGAAGTGTCGCGCATCTATAAATCGTACGGCAAATCGGAGAATTTTGGCATGGTTGAAGACATCGCTTCGCACGCATCGACCCGTAAAAACCGTGAAGCGATGTACGCTTTTTTTCAGAAAATGCTCAGTAACCCGGGCAATTCCAAAGAAGATTCCGTTGAATACCTAACAGCAGACGAAATACGTGTAACGACCACCGGGCAACTGTCAACTTCCCAAAAAACAGAAACGATTTTTAGTCTCAATGCCCGCCACGCTGATAAACTCGTAGCCGATTTAGAGATTGCTCGAAAAAATCCAAGCGTTCATTTGCCTATTGTGGTTCGACAAGCTAAGAAACTATCGGGTTATCTTCTGCCAAATCTCACTGATAAGCCTGTTTTTGTGGGTATTATTCCTAAAAAAGGGTTTCAGATTGAAAAGTATTATATCAAGGGAGAAGGCGATTATGTCATTCCGTATTTGCTTTTTATTCCATCAAAAGCAAACGGTAAAGCTGTTTTATATTTCTCACCAAAAGGGAAAACCAAACTTGCCGAAAGTGAAGAGGTATTAGCTTTGGTCAATGGCGGATGCCATGTACTCATTCCCGACCTGATTGGAACGGGCGAAACCGGACCAGGGCAATGGGCTGGAAGTAATTATTTTCAGCACTTCAAAATGGAAGGGTTAGGCTATGATTTGTGGTATGGATCGGTATTAATAGGCAGAAGTTTGGTTGGACTAAGAGCGGGAGATGTGGTCAAATTAGTGCATCTATTAAGAACGAACGGTATGTCAGAAGTGGGGGGAGTTGCAGTCAGAGAACTTTCACCAGTGTTGTTGCATGCCGCTGCTTTTGATCTATTTATCTCGCGGGTAGCACTCATCAATCCATACGTTTCCTATCATTCCTTAACAAGGCATCAGTATTACACCCTTGATTTTATAGAGGGGGCAGTCCCTTCTTCACTTACGGCCTATGATCTCCCCGATTTGGCGGCAAGTTTGGCACCCCGTAAGTTGTTGATGACATATGTAACTGATGCAATGGGTAATGTGGATACAGGTCAGACGATAGTCAGACCCAAAGACAGCAAAAGGTCAACTGAGCCTCAGAATGTAATTCAAAAGGAGTTGTACTTTGTAGAGTCCATTTATCAACAAGTAGGCAAGAAAGAGAATTTAACTTTAGATAGGAATAACAGTAAAGAGAAGCCCCTAATTGATTTTTTTTCGGATTGGATAAAATAACAACCGGTGAATAAATAAAGATGAAATATACGATTGCTTTTTTGTTGTTACTTTTTTGGAAAATATCCGTAGGTCAGGAAAAACGAAACCTGCTTTTGGATAACTTTTCCCGAAAACTGGTCAGTTCTGTTGTTGTGAAAGGCCAAGAATGGGTCACCTATCCTTCCTATTCTGACCGAGAGGCATGGGCCAAACTCCCCGAATCAGTAAAAACAAATGCAATCAAAGAAGGCGAAAAATACCTTGGATATGGTTGGCCACTTACCACCGCTACCTTATACCTGACCTACAGCCGAACTGGCAATAGGGAGGCAGCCGATAATAGTAATCGGGAAAAACTGAATGCGTTACGTGCCTTGGCATTGGCAGAATTAATAGAAGGGAAAGGGCGATTTTTGGATGATTTGATTAATGGGGTATTTGCCTATTGCGAACAAACAGTATGGAGTTCTCCTGCCCATTTTTACATGTACGGCTACGAAGGCTCCCTTGGTAACATTACGACTTTATTGCCCGATAAAAATAACCCAATCATTGATTTAGTAACGGGTGATACTGCCGCTGATTTGGCTTGGATTTGGTATTTCTTTCATACTGAATTTGATAAAGTCAGCCCCGTCATTTCGCAGCGGTTGCAACAAGAACTATACGCCAAAGTACTCGACCCGTTTTACCAAAGAAACGATTATTGGTGGATTACGGGTTGGGGAGAAGGTCGGGTCAACAACTGGACGCCTTGGTGCAGTTATAATGTGTTGACTTGTGTTTTATTATTGGAAACTGACCCCCAAAAACGAGAAGATGGCATCTACAAAACAATGGGTGCCATTGACCATTTTATCAATTCTTATCCCGAAGACGGCGGCTGTAGCGAAGGCCCGGGCTACTGGGGTGCTGCCAGCGGTCGGTTGTTTAGTTACCTTACCTTATTGCAAAAAGCCAGCCAAGGGAAAATTGACATTTTTAGTAACGAGCTCATCCGAAACATGGGTCGATACATTTATCGCGTCTATGTCAGTAAGGGAGAGTATTACGTCAATTTTGCCGATGCGCTGGCAAAACTTCATCACAATGGCGGGCTGATTTATCGCTTTGGGAAAGCAATTCAAGAACCTGTCATGCAGCAATTTGGCGCGTATCTGTCAGGCAAATCCAATGGAACCGAAAGGATGACCGGCGGACGATTGGGAAGTAATCTGGAAATGTTGTTCAGTCATGAAGACTGGCAGAACGTTCCGAAAACAGAGCCACTTTTAAAACAATATTATTTGCCCAATCTGGATGTGGCAGTAGCCCGTGACAAGGAAGGCACTGACCAAGGATTTTATTTTGCGGCCAAGGGCGGTCATAACAACGAACAGCACAACCACAACGATGTAGGGTCGTTCATTTTGTTTTACAATGGGATACCAGTGCTGCTAGATGTGGGCGTAGGAACTTACACGCGTGAAACCTTCAGTAAAGAACGATATACTATTTGGACGATGCAGTCCAACTACCACAATGTACCACTCATCAACGGCGTTGCGCAGCGTCAGGGGCGTAATTTTGCTGCCCAAAAATCCACCTTTACCGATACTAAAAACGGCGTTCGTTTTTCGACCGACATCAGCGGGGCCTACCCAAAAGAAGCACAGGTAAAAAGTTGGGAGCGAGCCTATCAGTTGGAACGTGGAAAGCGATTTCTCATACAGGATACGTATCAGTTAGCAGCAAAAACGGGCGAAAATCGCCTGCACTTCATGACAACCTTGCCCAGTCAACAACCCAAGGAGGGAGAATTACTCCTCAACGGTGATAACTTCGACCTCCTGATGCGGTATGACCCCAAAATAATGATGATTACTGTGGAGAAGAAAGCGACAGACGACCCGAAACTGGAAAAAGCAATTGGGAAAGTTGTATATCGCATCGTTTTGGAACTGAAATCAACCGCCCTGAACGGAATTAACTCCATTGAAATTACGGAGGTTAAAAAATAAGTTTGCCTTTATGATGCTAAAAAACTGTCTGAAAACGAGAGACTTAATTCGTACAATGTGTACTTTTAATCTGTAAAGCTAAATGGGAATAAAGGTGTTGTACGAGTGGCCAATGCACTTAAAGAATTGCCGCTTTTGCCGTTTAGAACCGATAGGTGGCCAATCAAAAAAGTAGAATAAGAATTTGATTATAAACGAATTATGAAGTATGAAATTGAAGTCTTTTACTATTCTAACGGGTATTCTTCTGTTCCTGACAACGGTATCTCAAGCCCAAGATGAATTGGCCGTACTCCCTTATTGGAAGTACTATGGTGCTCAACCGATGGCGTTGTACCATCATTTGTGTGACCAAGCTTTTGCGCAGTTGAATCAACGAAAAAAGGCCGTGCAAGCACTAAAAACCCTGCAGGATTGGCAAAAAAGACAGGCTTTTGTTCGTCAGAAATTACAGGAAGCGGTGGGGGCGTTCCCTGAAAAAACACCCTTAAACCCAGTCATTACGGGAAAAATAGAACGAAACGGCGTCACGGTTGAAAAACTCTACTTTGAGTCTATGCCCAATTATTTTGTAACTGCGGCTTTGTTTTTACCCGCTCGTGAACGCAAAAATTTACCCGTAATCATTTTTTGCAGTGGCCATGGTGCCCCAGCTTTTCGAAGTGGCGTTTATCAGCAAATGGTACTGAATTATGTGCAAAAAGGCTTTGCGGTGCTGGCCTTTGATCCTATTGGACAAGGAGAACGCACTCAGTACGTCAAATCGAATGAACTCAAACGTTTCGGAAATCTCAAGCCCACACTGGAACATTCGTACCCCGGTGCGCAGTCATTTGTAGCGGGCGTATCTCCTGCGATGTATTTCATCTGGGACGGCATTCGGGCGGTAGATTACCTGCTGACGCGTCCCGAAATTGATGCCAAACGCATTGGAATTACGGGACGCTCGGGAGGAGGAACGCAAAGTGCGTATATCGCCGCAATGGATTCGCGCATTGCAGCGGCAGCACCCGAATGCTATTTAACTACGTATGATAAACTGCTCAAATCCAACGGCCCGCAGGATGCCGAACAAATACTGTCGGGGATGTTGGCCAAGGGCCTGGATTTGGGAGATTTGGTAGAAGTCCGCGCTCCCCGCCCAAC
Organism: Runella defluvii; assembly: GCF_014195535.1. Lineage (GTDB taxonomy): Bacteria > Bacteroidota > Bacteroidia > Cytophagales > Spirosomataceae > Runella > Runella defluvii. The sequence goes on from NZ_JACIBY010000023.1 coordinate 40,549, forward strand.
CTTAATGGTGACAACTACGCGCGATATGTTCAGCATTGACGGGGCAAGAGAATTGTTTGACGAAGCAAAAAAAGCCTACAAAGCCCTTGGAAGTGAAGCAAATCTGGAAAAAACAGAAGACGATGCAGGCCATGCTTCTACCCAAAAAAATCGCGAAGCAACCTATGCTTTTTTTCAAAAACACCTTCACAACCCCGGTTCAAACGCCGATGAAAAGATTGTGCCATTTACTGAAGATGAACTAAAAGTAACACCTACTGGCAACGTTTATACTTCCCTGAAAGGAGAATCGCTGTTTTCCCTGACGCAAAAAAGGGCGAGTAAAAGTAAGCCCAAAAGCAATCCGCAAAATTTAAACAAACAAATCATTTCCCTAACGGGCTATACACCCCCTGTGTTAGAGGAGGTTGTTTTTTCAGGGAAATTTCCGAAAGAAGGTTACGACCTTGAAAAGTACCTCGTGAAAGGTCCTGGAGCTTACTATTTGCCAGTTCTATGGCTTCGCCCCCACACCCAATCAAATAAAACGGTGTTGTATATTTCTTCAAAAGGCAAAGCAGACATTGCGAAAAAGGAGGGTGTAGGTGAACAACTTGCCAAAGCGGGTTATCACGTAGTAGTACCCGATTTGAGCGGAGCAGGTGAACTGGCCAATGCCTATTTGCCGGGGGGAGATTCTTTCATCGACAGCACATCGCTGAATGTGTGGTTTGCAGGCATTTTGACCCAAAAAAGCCTTGTGGCTATTCGTATGGAAGAGATTCAACTGATAACTGAGTTTATCAAGACAAAAGCACCCAATACCACAGTAACCGCCGTCGGAGTTGGGACATTTGTACCTGATTTACTTCATGCTGCAGTGGTAACTCCTTCATGGAGTCGAGTTGCATTAATAGATGGATTGGGGGCCTATCGCTCCCTGACTGAGCATGAGCAATATTTGCCCCGATACATTCCTTCTGTAGTTTCGGGTGCCATTTTGGCCTACGATTTACCTGATTTAGTAGCTGCTCTTTCGCCTCGTCGGGTAGGGGTTTCGGGGATGCTGAATGGGGCGGGACAAGCACTTTTATTGGAAGAATTGAAGAAATTATATCCAACCAATGCCACACCCCTGCGTTTATCTACTTCTGCCGAAGCTAAGAATGAAGGTGTTGCGCTGCTTGAGTGGATAGAGAACGACAAATAAACTCAACACTTACACAAAGACTTGGTTTATGAATGCCTTGAAGAAATTTTATTGGACAATTTTTCTGTTACTTAGTTGGAATATATGGGCAAAATCCTCAGACCGCCCTAATATTGTACTAATCGTAGGCGATGACCACGATTTGAGCGCAGTGGGCTGTTATGGAAATCCTCAAATTAAAACTCCTAATCTGGACTATTTAGCAAAGGAAGGCGTACGGTTTACCCGCGCTTATGCCACCACGTCGAGTTGCAGCCCGAGTCGCTCGGTTTTGCTTTCAGGACGGCATAATCACAACAACGGACAGTATGGACTTCAGCAGGCTACGCATCATTTTCATTCGTTTGAGGGTATGAAAACCCTGACCCATTTTTTAAGTCAGGGAGGATATAAGACGGCACGCATTGGCAAATTTCATTTGGAACCTACTGGTACGTATCCTTTTGATGTAAGGCTGGAAGACAACGGAAATAATCCCGTCAAAATGGCTGAAAAATGTGCCGATTTTCTGGGAACTGCCAAAAATCAACCCTTTTTTCTTTACTTCTGCCCCACCGACCCGCACCGCACCAATCCTCGTCGTGACTTGCCCTTGCAGCCTAATGGGCACGGTAATCGCCCCAATGGACAAGAAGGAGTCAATGAGACATTATACGGAGCTGATTCGTTACGAGTGCCGTATTTTATTCCCAATTCTCCCGAAAGCAGGGCTGAATTGGCGCAGTATTACCAATCGGTTTCTCGGTTGGATCAAGGTATCGGGAAACTCATTGACCAACTGAAACAGAAGGGTTTGTGGGAAAAAACCATTTTTATCTATGTCTCTGACAACGGTATGCCTGTACCTGGAGCGAAAACTACGCACTACGAACCCGGGGTTCGGTTGCCGCTGATTGTGAGAAATCCGTTTTCTACCCAAAAAAACAAAACGTGTGAGGAGTTGGTCTCTTGGGTCGATATTGCTCCTACTTTGCTTGATTTTGCGGGTGTACAGACTCCTCCTGCTACTCAAACAGAGGAACGGGGAGGCCCTACCTCCTACATGCACGGCAAATCTTGGAAGTCAGTATTTGATGGTACAAATACATTTCGCTCGGACACGCTGTTTCTTTCGCATTCTTTTCATGGCTTGACGCAATACTACCCTATGCGAACGATTGTAACACGCCAATACAAACTCATCTGGAACATCGCACATGCCCTTGAGTTTCCTTATGCCTCGGATTTGTGGGACTCGGCCACGTGGCAAGCCTTTCTAAAGTCGGGGCAAAAACAATATGGGGTAAGAAATATAGAAGCTTATAAAAATCGACCCGCTTTTGAATTATACGACCTAAGCAAAGACCCGCAAGAGTTAGTCAACCGTGCCAACGACCCTGCCTACAAAGCTGTTTTTGATAAATTATTGGCATCCATTAAAATACAGCAGCGAAAAACGGGTGACCCGTGGTTGGGTAAATGGGTGCATGAATAAAAAACTTTAAATTTATTCTATTTTGAAAATTTTCTTAAATCACTTACTGTTAAGTGCTTTTTTATCAACATCTTGCTTTGGTCAAAAAGCGCAATCAACTGATTTGTTTAATCAGCAGGTTGAAGCTGTATTGGTCAGAATAAAGCTGCCTGCGTTTCCTAAAAAGGAATTTATGGTAAAAATCAAGCAGGGCCAAAATTTTCAAAAGGCAGTTAATGAAACCATTAAAATTTGTCACAAAGCGGGTGGGGGAAAAGTGGTTATTCCCAAAGGTGAATACCTCTGCAACGGCCCCATCAAAATGCTTTCAAACGTCAATTTGCACCTTTCCGAAGGAGCAATTATTCGTTTTGGGACAAACCCTACGGATTATCTTCCCGTCGTGAAAGTGCGTTGGGAAGGCACCGTTTGTTATAACTATTCGCCCCTGATTTATGCCAATGGGCAAACCAATTTGGCTATTACAGGAAAAGGTACATTCGATGGGCAAGCGGATAAATTCTGGTTTTCGTGGAAAAAACAACCTAACGGTGATGACCAGGAAAAGGCCAAAACCATTTTGCGAAAAATGGGCGAAACGGGTGTTCCAGAATCACAACGTGTATTTGGGGAAGGGTACAAATTACGGCCTACGTTGCTGGAGTTTTACGATTGTGAAGGAATTTTGTTGGAAGGCTTTACGGTACAACAGAGCCCCTTTTGGACAATTCACCCCGTTTTCTCCAAAAATATAACGATTCGTAACCTCAACATTCATCATGGTACCACCAATGACGACGGTATCGACCCCGATTCCTGCGAAGATGTTTTGATTGAAAATTGCGATATAGATACCGACGACGACCCTATTTCTATCAAAGCAGGACGTGACCAAGATGCTTGGAATCGAAAGGGAGCACGCAATATAGTAGTGCGTAAATGTATCCTTCGGTCGCGCATTGCCAATGGCTTTTGCATTGGCTCTGAAATGTCGGGAGGAGTAGAAAATGTGTGGGTCAATGACTGCATCATTCCAAATACCAACTTAGGAGTTACCCTCAAAGCCAATCTTGATAGAGGAGGTTTTGTTCGCCATCTATGGGTACGCAACGTCACGATTGATAGTTGTCGGCAGGCGGCAATTCGGATGCAAATGGATTATCACAGTTATCGGGGCGGTAACTTTCCACCTGATTTTGACCAACTTACATTTGAGAATATTCACGTTCGTTCAGCGCGTGATTATGGCTGGTGGTTAGTCGGCATCCCTGCCAAATCCATTGGCTTGGTAACCCTTCGCAATATTAAAGTTAGCCAGGTAGGTAAGGGAAACAAGGCTGAATTTGTCAATCTAAAAATGAACGAATAAACGTCTTGAGTTATGCAAAGAAGAGATTTTTTATCAGCAACATTAGCGGGGGCTGCTTCGGCCTCACTTCCTTTGACGGCATTGGGTCAGGAAAACGAACCGAAAGTACTCGTTGGCAGTAGTTTGAACGAGCCTGCCCGTGATATTCCTGTGGTAGATAATTACGATGTCATTGTGTGTGGAGCTGGTCCAGCTGGGGTGGCTGCGGCTATCGAAGCAGGTCGTACTGGAGCTAAAACATTGCTGTTAGAAGTTCACGGCTGTTTGGGGGGCGTTTGGACCTCAGGGTGCTTGACTTGGATTATTGATAATAAAAATAAAGGGGGGCTGGTCGCTGAAATCAAGGAAAAGCTTCGGGAGCGAAAAGGCAATGCCACCATACCGACTGGTAATTCCTTTTCTTTTGATGCAGAACAAATGAAAATCTTACTCGAAGAACTTTGCATACAGGCTGGAGTTACTATACGTCTATTTACTCGATTGGTATCTACGGCACAGACAAATGGACGACTTACTCACGTTATCACTGAGTCGAAGTCAGGACGGGAAGCGTGGGCAGGAAAAATCTTCATCGATTGTACGGGCGATGGAGACTTAGCCGCCCGTTCGGGTTGCAATTTTGACTACGGTGACAGTGCTGGACAGGGCCAACCTATGAGTATGCTTTGCCTGGTTACGGGTGTTCATTATGCTGAGATAAAAGAATTTATTCGTGATGAAGAAGACAGCAAGATAGGTTCAAGATCAAAGAAGCGATTGGAGGAGGCAATTATTAAAGGTGGTCATAAGCCATCTTATACACGTCCGAGTCTCTTCCCAATTTATGAAGATTTACACATGCTTATGGCCAATCATGAATATGGGTATTTGGGAACCGATGCTCGTCAGGTAACTGAGGCCACATTGAAAGGACGAGCCGAAGTCCACAAGATTATTCATAGTTTACAGTCTTTGGGAGGTTCATGGAGTAATCTAAAAATAGTTGCTACAGGAGAGCAGATTGGTATTCGAGAAAGTCGCCGAATTCATGGCCTTTATACGGTTTCGCGTTTAGACTTGATGAAAGGAGCTCGTTTTGAGGATGCGGTTTGTCGAGTTACGTTTGGGGTGGATGTTCACTCGGTTAAAAAAGAGGATGAAGTAACAACCCAATACAACAGGGGCACCAACAGCAAGCCTTACGACATACCGATTCGTGCGTTAATTGCCAAAGACGTTCAAGGGCTGATGATGGCAGGCCGCTGCATCAGTGGCGACTTTGTTGCCCATTCCAGCTACCGGGTCACGGGCAATGCCGCAGCGATGGGTCAGGGAGCAGGGAGGGTAGCGGCTTTGGCTGCACAAAAAAATATTCTACCACAGGATGTCAAATGGTCAGAGGTGAAATGGTCGGTTGAGTAATGTTTTTGGTGATTGCTAAGATAATATTGGAGTACATTCTCTATTCCTCCTTGAGCCCAATTTTTTCGATTTTAACTTGTGTCTAGTGTGTTATCGGGCTGGCAAGATATATGTTGTAAGAGAAAATCAAACCGTTAGATAACTTTCGTTACCGCTTAATAAATTAATATGTCTTTTTAGGTAAATATCACTTAGCTTGAGGTTACATTTCATTTATACCCGCAAGCAATCATGAGTGCAAACCAAAAGCAAGGGGAAAGGCAAGAGAGGGCCAATGTAGTAAGTACGTTGTCAGAAGAGCGATCTACAAAGTCAAATGCCATAGAAATACCTCAGATAACGCTTCCCAAAGGCGGAGGAGCGTTGAAAGGTATTGATGAGAAATTTCTGGTGAATGCGGCTAATGGCACGGCCTCTTTTGCCATTCCCTTGCCTGTTTCGCCCAATCGCAACGGTTTTACCCCGCAGCTTTCGCTGTCCTACAATTCGGGGGTAGGCAATGGCCCGTTTGGCATTGGTTGGGAGTTAGATTTTCCCTCTATTCAACGTCGAACCGATAAAAAGCTACCTCGTTATTTTGATAGTAATGATATAGAAAAAATCGCAACTGAAGATAGTTTTATGTTTTCGGGTGCAGAGGAATTAGTGCCTATGCTGGAGTTAGATGGAGGTCAATGGAAAGTAAAACAATTTTCAGATGACACCACTAACTTTATTATACGGCAATATCGCCCCCGTCTTGAAGGCTCATTTTTGAGGATTGAGCGTATTTTTGAAAAAGAAACGACCACTTATTATTGGAAAGTAACTACCAAAGAAAACATTACTACTTTTTTTGGACTTAGTGCTTCTTGCCGCATTGCCGACCCGACAGATGAGTCAAAGGTCTTTCAGTGGCTACCCGAATTTGCTTACGATGATAAAGGCTCTTGGGTATGGTATGAATACAAAGAGGAGGATTTGACAAATGTTGCCAACGAAGTGAATGAGAAAAACCGCTTTGAGGGCATTGCAAAATTTACAAACCGCCACCTAAAGCGCGTAAAATATGGAAATAGCGTAGCCAAATACGTGGAGGACTCTCCCTACCAACCTGCCCTACCTGTGGGCGAAAGCTATTTTTTTGAGTTGGTTTTTGACTACGGTGAACACGCCGAAACCCTTCCTAAGACAGAAGAACTAGAAAAATGGAGTGCTCGGAACGATGCTTTTTCGTCGTATCGGAGTGGTTTTGAGTTGCGCACTTATCGCTTGTGTAAGCGGGTGCTCATGTTTCATCATTTCTCGGAATTAGGTAATGAACCTACGTTAGTACGTTCTTTAGATATGGACTACAAAAAGTCGCGTATTTACGGCGGCATAGAACAAAAGGAAGCTGAAGTAACTTACCTCAGAGCCATAGAGCAGTGTGGATATGTCAAAAATGGGGCAGCTAGTTACAGCAAGAGAACATTGCCTAAACTGACTTTTGAGTACCAAGAACTGAACTGGAACAAGGACGTAAAAAACGTAAGCAATGAAAGCCTTATTCACTCCCCAAGCGGCCTCTCGGGGAACTATCAGTGGGTGGATTTGTACAATGAGGGAATTAATGGCCTACTGACCGAACAAGCCAATGCCTGGTTTTATAAGTCAAATTTCGGGGTTGTTGAAACGGATGAACTTCATTTTTCGCAAGCCCAGATGGTCATGCCTAAACCCTCTTTTTTGGGTTTGGGAAATGGCTCGCTCCAATTGCAAGACCTAAATGCTAATGGCGAAAAACAGTTAGTGGTAAACAGTGGCGGAGTACAAGGGTATTTTGAGCTGAAAGACGACGGCGAATGGCAGCCGTTTCGTACTTTTTTGAAAAACTTGCATTTGGACTTGAAAAACCCCAACGTTCGCATGTTGGATGTCAACGGCGACGGTAAACCCGAAGTGGTACTTTCGGACGAAGGCGCATTTTGGTTTTGGGAAAACGAGGGCAAAATTGGCTATGATGCCCCCGAATTAGCCGCAAAACCCTACGATGAAGAACAGGGTGCTGCTATTGTCTTTGCCGACCAGGAACAGCGCATTTTCCTTGCCGATATGTCTGGCGATGGCATGACAGACATTGTGCGTATTCGCAATGGCGAAGTTTGTTACTGGGCGAATATGGGTTATGGTCGTTTTGCACCAAAAGTTACTATGCGTAATTCGCCCGTTTTTGACCATTCGGATTTGTTCAATCCTAGTTATATTCAGTTGGCGGATGTTAGCGGAACAGGGGCGACGGATATTATTTACTTGGGGAAAAACACCTTTAAAGCGTACTTGAATTGCAGTGGAAATGCGTGGACCGACGGCGAAACCATTGAGCCTTTTTTTTCGACCGAACAGCCGAATCGGATAACCATCACGGATTTACTCGGTAACGGAACGGCCTGTATTGTGTGGTCGTCGGAAATGCCTGCTTATGTCAATGCACCTATGCGCTACATGGACTTGATGGGGGGGAATAAACCACACTTAATGAAGAGCCATGAAAATGGTTTAGGCAAAACGACCAGTGTAGCATATAAAAGCTCCACCTTTTTTTATTTAAAAGATAAACTGAATGGAACTCCTTGGATAACCAAACTGGCTTTTCCTGTACAAGTCGTTGCCAAAACGATTAGTACAGATAGCGTTACGAATGTCCGATTTTCTGCTGAGTATTCGTACCATCATGGCTATTACGACCATGCAGAAAGAGAATTTAGGGGGTTTGGGAGGGTAGAGCAACGCGATACGGAAGAATTTGAAGTAACCGACTTTGCCAATTTAAGCACAAGTGAACACCATCAACCGCCTGTTTTGACAAAAACATGGTTTCATACAGGCGCATTTTTAGATAGGGACAGAATTTTAAACCAATTCAAGCAGGAATACTGGTATAAAAATGAAGCATTAGCTGACGTTTCAGAGTATGAATTGCCCGATGCCGTTTTGTTGGCAGCCGATCATTTAGGAGCTTTTGATATCAATATCATCAGTGCTGACGAATGGCGCGAAGCCCTGCGTGCGTGCAAAGGTATGACACTGCGCCAAGAGGTCTTTGGTTTAGACGCTAAAAAACGGATTGCTGACGAGCGAAAAGCCAAAAATTACGTTGATGGCAACGCTGATTTTGAAGCATTCAAGAAGGAGGTAGCCCTAAAAGAGTTAATTCCTTACAATGTAGCCACGCACAACTGCGAGATACAATTGTTACAAGCACGAGGAAAAAATCGTTATGCCTCTTTTATTGTCAAAGAAAGTGAAGCCATTACGTTTACCTATGAGCGTGACCACGAAGACCCGCGCATTGCCCACACCTTGAACCTAGAAACGGATGAATTGGGTAATTTGTTGGAAAGTGTAAGCATCGTTTATCCAAGAAAAAAAGAAGAACCATTATTAGAAAATGAGCCAAGTGACAACGATGCCGCACGGCGTGCCAAACAGCACGGCAAAGACGGGCAGAAAAAAACTTGGATTACGTTTGCGAAAAATGATTTTACTAACGACATCCTAGCACCTGCCAATTACTATCTTCGTAAAAATTGGCAAACACAGACCTACGAACTAACAGGCGTAAAGCCACAGTCTGGATATTTTAAAATTGCTGATTTTAAGAACAAAGTAACCAATTTTCAAGAAATTGAATACCAACAAATTGCGTCAGGTTCGTTGCCTCAAAAACGTTTGATTGAACACATCAAGACCAAATTCTATGATGCAGATTTGAGCCTACCTTTGGCGGATGGGCAAATAGCGACACGTGCCGTACCTTATGAAGCGTATCAGTTGGCTTTTACCCCTCATTTAATCAATAATATTTTTACGCCAAGTACATCGTCAGCTCAATTTGAAGTGACAGAGACTGATTTGTTGGCGGCAAAATACTTGTCACTTGATGCCAAATGGTGGGTACAATCGGGCACGGTCATTCATAAACACAATGGAGAAAATTTTGACGATTTAAAAGGCCGATTTTTTGCATCTGTTGGCTACATTGACCCTTTTGATAGCGAAACTGCCGTTGAATACGATGCCCGCCACCTTTTTATGCAAAGGGCTTTGGCGTATATTGATAAAACGGCCAATATCTTCAATGAAACAAAGGTTTTGCGTTTCAATTACCGCACGTTGTCGCCTGATGTTATGCAAGACATCAACGACAATATCAGTTCGGTCATCGTTGATGAACTCGGTTTGGTAAAAGCAACGGCGATAGAAGGCAAAGATACCAATAACGACCAACAAGGCGAAGAAGCCGACAACCTCAATGGCTTCAAAGAACATACCGACCAGGCTGAAAAAGAGTTAATCGCCGCCTTTTTTGCCACCGCAAAGGTGGCATTGCCTAATGTTTGTGCCTACAATCAGTTGCAAACGTTGGCGTGGCAATTACTCGGCTCGGCTTCGGCTCGTATGGTGTATGATTTTTCGGCCCAGCCTACGGTGGTGGCGAGTATTGTCAGAGAGCAACATGCCAATGTGAACCTACAAAGCCCATTGCAAATCAGTTTTGAATACACCGATGGTATGGGCAAAGTTGCCATGAAAAAAGTACAAGCCGAACCTGGTATCGTCAAACTACCTAACGGAACAGAAATCAATACCGAAAACAAACTCCGTTGGATTGGCAATGGGCGTACGGTGTTGAACAACAAAGGAAACCCTATCAAACAATACGAACCGTATTTCTCTACGACTCCCGCTTACGAAGCCGATCCTATGCTGGTGGAGCAAGGCGTTTCACCAATCTTGTACTACGACGGTGCAGGACGGAATGTAAGGACGGAGTTACCCAACGGCACATTTACCAAAGTCGTTTTTGATGCGTGGAAACAACTGACTTACGATGTCAATGACACCATAGAGGAAAGTACTTGGAAAAATGACCTCAAAAATGCCACAGCTTATGCCAAAAGCAAAAGTCATGCAGATACTCCTTCGTGTATTATTTTGGATAGTTTGGGCAGACCAACGCTCGGAATTGACCACAATAAGTGGCTTGACTCCAATGGAAACCCCAAAGAGGAAAAATACTTTACCTATTCTACTATTGACATCGAAGGCAATGCACTTTCTGTCACCGATGCCCGTGGCAATACCGTTATGGCGTGGCGGTACGATATGCTGGGGCATAGAGTGATGCAAACAAGCATGGATGCAGGTAAACGTTGGATGCTCAATGATGCTTCAGGTAAGCCAATCCGTGCTTTTGACGAGCGAGGGCATGAGTTTATTTTTGAATACGACAAAGCGCATCGCCCAACGAAGAAAATTGTCAGAGGCGGCGATGGCGCAGTGGCACTTAACCATTGTTACGAAACGATTATCTATGGCGAAGGTTTACCCAATGACAAGGCGAAAAACCTAAGAGGTCAAGCGGCTGTCTTGTACGATACCGCAGGAAAAATCACATCTGAACGCCATGATTTTAAAGGAAATCTCTTAGAAAGTACCCGTGTTTTTGCCAAAGACTATAAAAACACACCACATTGGGATACTCCCAATCCAGATGATTTTTTGGAAGGTACAAAGTACACCTTTACCACAAATACGACATACGATGCGCTCAATCGCCCCGTACAGCAGATTACACCTGACGGTAAAGCAACTTTGTCAACTTTTAATACAGGTGCTTTATTAGAAAAAGTAATCCTACGAGAAGGTAGCCGCAGCACCGAATATGTTAGTAACATAGACTACAATGAAAAAGGACAGCGCACCCGAATCATATACGGCAACGGAGTAACCACCAAATACGATTACGACTCTCTTACGTTTAGATTGCAACGTTTGTTCACCTCTTCCCTTAGTGGAAGTAGAGAGGAGGTTTTACAGGATTTGAACTACACCTACGATCCAACAGGAAACATCACCACCATACAGGACCGTGCCATACCAACCGTATTTTTCAACAATCAGAAAATACAAGGCAAAAACGAATACACCTACGATGCCCTCTACCGCTTGGTAACTGCTACAGGCAGAGAGCAAAATACCAACTCACCCAACTTCGATACGTGCGACAATTGGAACGATGCTTTTGCGCTATTCAACCACAATAGCGGCGATACTATGGCAATGCGTAACTACACGCAACGCTATCAATACGACCAAGTTGGTAATATCCTGCAAATGAAGCACGAAGCAGGTGCAAACGGCTCATGGACCAGAAACAACGCCTATGAAAGCAAAAATAACCGCATTAAAAATACGACCGTAGGCAATAGTACTTACAACTTTACGCACCACGCATTACATGGTTACATGGAGGTCATGCCGCACCTAAGCAGCATGGTATGGACATTCAAAGAAGAACTACAAGCCACTGCCAAACAAGTAGTGAATAATGGCACGCCCGAAACCACTTACTACGTCTATGACAGCAGCGGACAGCGCGCCAGAAAAATAACAGAAAACCAAGCAGCAGCAGGGGTAATGCCCACTTTTAAGGACGAACGCATTTACGTGGGGGGCTATGAAATCTATAAAAACCAAAATGGCTTAGAGCGAGAAACGCTTCATATTATGGATGATAAGCAGCGTATTGCCATGATAGATACCGAAACCGAAGCACGTACCTTTTTAGGAATGAATTTGGGGCGAACTTCTCCTGAGCAGACGGTAAGGTATCAGTTGGGCAATCATTTAGGCTCTGCCAGTTTGGAGCTTGATGAAAATGCCGCTGTAATAAGCTATGAAGAATATCACCCTTACGGCACAACAGCCTACCAAGCACGCAATGCAGTAATAAAAGCAGCAGCGAAACGCTATCGCTATACAGGTATGGAACGTGATGAGGAAACAGGCTTAGAATATCACTCGGCGCGGTATTATATGGCTTGGCTGGGTAGGTGGATAAGCGGTGATCCTCTTGAATTAAAAGATGGCATAAATGTGTTTGTTTATGTGAAATCAAATCCTTTAAATCTTTATGACCCTAGCGGAACTTTAAGTTGGGGACAGGTTGCAGGAATTGCTGCTGCTGTAGTTGTTGGTACAGTTGTAACAGTTGCTACTGCTGGAGCAGCTGGCCCTGTTGTAGGTGTAGCATTAGCAACTGTAATTGGTGGTGCGGTCGGAGGAGCAGCAGGAGGAGCTGTTGGTGAAGTCGTTGAGGCGCACATTGATAACAGAGAAGCTCATGTTGGACGTGCTGCATTAATTGGAGCAGTTGCAGGAGGTGTATTTGCTGGCGCTGGTGTAGCTGCTGGAGCAGTAGCAAGATCGGCTGGAGGGCAAGCAGTAGCGAGTGCCGTGGGGCGAAGTGCTGTAGGGCGTACAGCAACAACAGCAGTATCAAGAGTATCTGCGGCAGCTGGGAGAGTAGCGGCTACCGAAGCAGGGCAAGCAGCTAGAAGTGTTGCTACTCGTGTTGCAAACTCATCCGTAGGTCGCGTTACTGCTTCTGCTGCAAGAAGGGCAACAACAGGGTTAGAAGCTATTGAGAGAGTAAGTGAACGAGCAGGATCTTCTCTTGCGAGAAGAATTCCTGGTTCTGCTTTAAATAGAGCAGAGGCAAGTGCTACTACTGAGTGCTTACAACAAATGACTGGTGCATTAAACACAACTGAACAAGTCGTTGCTTCACCTAGTAGATTATCAGAGAGAGCTTTAAAAGGTAGAGCTGATGAACTAGCAGAACAATTAAGTGAACAAGGTTTAAAGCGTTCTTTTGGAACAGTAGGGGTTTTGCAAGGGGAAGTAGATGGACAGGTTATAACACTAGTTGGTGGCACTAATCAAAGATTTACTGATGCTTTAAGACCATTACTAAGAGAGGGAGAAGAAATAGTCGAACCATTATTTTTTAATAGAATAAAAGACGGAACGGAGAGAGTACTTAGAAGTGAACGCTTAGGTATTTGGGTTCATACAGAACAAGTTTTAGCAAATGAAGCTAGCGAAAGAGCACTTGTTAATTCATGGGTTGCCACATCAAACAATGCCTGTAAAGGGCTGTGTAGATCAAGTTTTGGGCCATTAGGGGATTTGTTTCCTGAGGTATTACACATTAATCCTGGACATTGAAAGTGAAAACACTAAAAAATTATTAAATCACTCACAATGCGAATAATGGGTTAAAAATATTGAAATTGGCTAAAAAATAAGTTTTTGGTCAATGAGAATCGCTTAAAGCCGTTTTTGAACAAAATTGGAAGCTACAAGCGATTCTCTGACAATATCGTTCTCTATTTTTGCTTGCTTTAAGGCTAAAAAGGTACTTTTTGAACGATTTTAACCCATTATTAGCATTCACAATAAACTATATAAAATATGCAAAATCCAATCAACAACTCGCTATTTAACTTGATGGCAAATGACCTCAAAATAGTAAAAATACAAAAAGAGTCCAATGAGACCATTCGTGGGTTGCTTTTGGAGAAGGGACACCTCATACCTGCCGATTTAATACCCCATGCAGAAAAGTTCATCAGCGGTTACCGACTGCGTTGGTGTTTTTACCAAGTAACAGCAAGGCGGTGTTAAAACAAACAAAAGATGAAATCACTATCAGAAAATACCAATCTCTCTATCTTAGAGATATTCTCGGTGCTGTTCCCAGGCGGCGCTATGTCACTCTTATGTTGGCAAGTGTATGATATACAAGTAGTTGTGCAGGATTTGTTAGCCTATATAGACAGCGAGTGGCAGGTGTCTGTTGCTTTTTTAGGCGTATCGTACTTTTTGGGCTATTTGCTGTTTTATCTCAGTTCTTTTTTAGATACTTACGTATATGACCGCTTAAACAAAGACCAAAGGCAAGTACTAATCAATAGAGTTATCGAGATTAAAACAGCCGCCTTCGGTTATGACAGCAAGGCAGAAATCAACGCTTTCAAATGGGCTTGTGCTGTGCTTTTAGCCAAGCAACCCGCTATGTTTGCCGCCGTAGAGCGGTTTATGGCAGCTTCAAAATTTTTTAGAAGTATGGTGATAGTGTTATGTTTTGCTGCTGTACTTTTTGTACTACAAGGTACTTTCCTCGTAGCCTTCGTAGTACTCGTATTTTCTATTATTTCCCTATTTAACTACATCCAACAAAGAGATAAAGCCATTGATGCGGCTTATCAATACCTAATTACGACAGCAAATCTTAAACCCTGAAACACTCAACATCATGCCAAATACATCAAACAACCCCTTGCGAACCTTCTTTGTGGCTGATTTCAAAGCAGCTAATATTAGAGGCAATGCACTAAGTGCCAAACTCGATGATTTGTTGATTACTCACAACCATGACTGGCAAGTGGTCAAGCCGCTTTTGGCAGCTGATGATACCTTCAAGGCAGTTTTGCCCAAATTGGATTTTACGCATAGTCTCGCATCATGGAGCGGCAATAATGCTACGCTTATCACCGCTTTTCAGGCTGATGTACAAAGCAATAACATGCGAGATGTTGCACTGAATTTTAACCGAGAAAAGCTATTATCGCTTGTGAAAAAAGATGCCAATATTCCCTTGGAAGAACAGCAAGTAGTTACTCAAAAACTACATACTCAGCTTTTTCAGATAGAGCCAACGGCTGTGCTTATCAACATGGTGAAAGACCCGCAAGTGTCGATGTTGAACAACAACGTTGGGGCGAGTGTATCGGCTTTTTTGGAAAATCAACTCGATTTTAACATCAAAACAATGTCTGTTTATGAAGTTTTAAAAGCGAAAGATGCCTTCAAGGATATTGACGATGTGGCGGGGGTGACTACCCAACTCAAAAATCTGCAACGCATGGTGGCCATTAGCCCCGTACCGGAGGCCGTACCGATGCTCTACCAAGCCAAGTTACACACAGCTTTGCAAGTGGCAACTATGCCATTGGGGCAGTTTACGGCGGCTTTTCAAGGTAAACTACCCGAAAGTGAATTGATTCAGTTGCACCAAAATGCACAATATACCCAAGTACGCAATGAGCAAGCACTCATGGCTTTTAGAGAAGTAGGTAGAGGCACGGGCATTGCTATGATTGACAAAAACTTGGCAGTTGGAGAGGCAATGCCTACCGAAATGGAGCGCACTAAGCAAATGTCTATGGTGTATAATCCGCAGCAAGTAGCCAAAGAAGCCGCTGAAAAGCACAATCTAAGTTGGGATTTGCTCTTCGCCGATGCCGATTTTTGCGAATGTGGCGAGTGTACGTCAGTCTATAGCGCGGCTGCTTACTATGTGGAGTTGTTGCAATATTTGAGAAACAATAACCTCGACCCTGATGCAATAGGCCCAACGGCTATCAAAGCAAACCCAAAAGACATATCAGGCACGCCCTTAGAAAAGTTTTTTGCACGTCGCCCTGACTTGGGGTGTTTGGAATTGACTTGTAAAAATACGCATACCATTTTGCCTTATATTGATTTGGTCAATGAGGTAATGGAGCATTATGTGGCTTTCAAGAAACTCAAACCCTTCAACGTAGAAGACGAAACCAGCGGCGAGTTGCTATCTGAGCCACAACATACAGAGTATCAAGCCTATTGCATCCTAAAAAAAGAGGTCTATCCATTTACCCTGCCTTATCATCAGCCCATTGATGCCGCGAGAATTTACCTTAACTATCTTGATACGAGCCGTTATGAGGTCATTGATACTTTCCGAAAAAACAACGAAGGAACAGATGCGCTTTTGACTCAAGTGCAAGACGAACACTTAGACCGCGCGGCTGATGCCGAGTTTTTGAACATTACCAAAGAAGAATACGTCATTCTGACCAAAGAAAGTTTTGAGAGTAAAGCATTTAAAAATAAACTTCTCAATAAAACGCTTGATGATACGGAGTATCAAAAGTTGATTGGCGTAAAACCTTTGCACGAATATTATGGCTATGCCGATGCCGGCGCGATGATGGCTGAAAGTGGGATCAAAAACATCAAAAAGGAGTTTTTACGTCGCACGGGTATTGATTATTTCAATCTGGTTGATTTACTCAAAACCGAGTACATCAACCCCTGTATGCCCAAAGGAAAGTCTAAAGCTATCATGGAAAGCCTGCATTTTAGCTATCGTTTTTTACAAAATTATGCGGCGATACATGGCATAGATAAAATGGCCAACGACTTGGTGAAATTAGAAAACTTTGTCGCGATTTATCCGCAACTAAAAGAAGTCATTACCATTCTAAGCAACCAAAATCAAACCCAAGAACTCGCTTGTCCCGACACCCACAAAAACAGCATAAAAATAAGCGATAAGGACGTGATATGTTGGGTAAAATGTCATTTTGAAAAAATTGGAAAATTAATTGTGATTGAAAGCGGGAAAGCTTGTATAAATGGGCGATTAATACTGAAAGGAAGAGCCGTAACTATTAAAACTCCCACAATTACAGTCAAAGACTATATCATCTATCTTTATAATGAGAACGGCAATGAAGAAGCAGGAACGCTTGATAAAAAAACGGGTGAGGTAAAGTTTAAAACAGCGCTTTTGGAAACACAACTCAAAGACTTTTTCAGCCAAGGAACTTTTATAAGCGATAGAGGTGAACAAGGCGCATTTGTAGTTGTCGAAGGCAAGTCGTATTTATGGATGCTCAATCAACAAGATAATTGCAACCTTGACACCGCCATACTCCAACACCTCGACGGTACGCCACTCATCAAAGCTGAATACGACCGCATACACCGTTTTCTGCGTTTATGGCGAAAAATGGGCTGGACGATTGATGAAACCGACAAAGCAATTGTGGGTTTGAGTGGAAAGGAAATACAAGGCGCAGAAGGTGGCCATGAGGAGCCTTGCTACGATGAGTGGTGCGCTGACGATGAGTGCAATCAACTTCACGACGATTGTGAAGAATGTCGAGACGCAACTCAGATGCATCGTCATTATGACATCAATCCTGCCCTGCTGCAACAACTTGTGGCGGTGAGGCAATTACTCGACCGTACAGGCTTGGATTTGGTAAAACTATTGACCTTTTGGACAGAAATAAGTACCGCAGGCGAGAAGTCGCTCTACCAACGCTTGTTCTTGACCCACAATTTGACAGCGATTGATAAGGTATTCAAGGCCGATGCGACGGGTAATTTCTTGACGGCAAACGAAAAAATAACCACCCATTTGCCTGTTCTGATGGCGGCCTTCAACCTTTCTGCTGATGACTTGGCAATGATTATGACGACTTCGGCAATGGAAGATAAGTTGACATTGAACAATGTATCTGTTTTATATCGTTATCGGTTATTGTCCAAAACATTAGGCTTAAAAATTCCAGCTTTTATTGACATTTTGCCTTTGTTTGGTGATGTCTTCCAGTCAGCACACGCCACCTTAGCTTTTATGAAGCTGTGGCAAAAAATGGAAGATGTAGGTTTTACGCATCAGCAACTCAATTATATAATTTTGAATAACGATGATGAGAGAAAGCCTTTTGCGCCAACCCAAAAAACGATTTTGCAGTTGGCAAAAACCCTGTATGATGGCTTGAACGCAATAGAAGAAGCACACAAAGACTTGGTGCCGGATGCCGCAGCAACGACCGATGCCGAAAAACAGAATTCGCTGCAATCACAGGCCACGCTCGAACTCATCAAGGCCAAAGCAAGCCTTTTGTACGATACCACAACGGTAGAAAAAATCATTGTTTATTTAGAAGGTACGACCCTGTTTTTGACCAATGCGCCAAAAAACCTTGTCGCCGTCTTGGACAAGTATGATACTAAAAAAGATGCCGACCCGAATAATGTACCGCCATTACTGAAAATTTTACGTAAAAAGACAAAGTATCATGCTACCCAAGAGAAAAATCTCCAAATCACGGGTATTCTGACTCCTGCTGAAAAAAATGAGTTTTTAGCTTGGGGCAATAGTGCAGAATGGAACGCTGCGGTTGAGCGAATAATAAAACAGCAAAACAAACTATTCAAAGAGCTTTTATCGGGTATTTTTGAGGAAGAAAAAACCAAATCAGCCGCGGAAAAAACAAATTTAGAAAGCATCTTGAAAGAGGGAGACATAAGTATTCCCTTTGCCGAAATTCCAGCTGGGCAAGCCGATACCAACACTGCACCGAAGAAACGTCAAGCCTTTTTAGCATTGTTTTTGCCGTACTTACGTCAAGAATTGACGCATCGTTTTGTGATTGATACGCTGTCAAATGCAGCCAAATTAGAACGCAAAACTACCGACTTGCTCCTAACCGAAGTATTGAAAATAAGCACCAAGCCAATTTACACTATTTTTGAGAATATCAAAGACAAAGCTCAACCAAGTGCCACCGATTGGCATGGCTATTTGATACCTTCAGCTACGAATGACTACACGTTTATCGTAAGAGATAGTGCGGCGAATCCTACATTGGGAATAGAAGGCGCAAATTTTACTTTCATACAGCAAGAAGACCCTACCAACGAATGGTGGAGCCATAGCATAAGGTTAGAAGCGGGCAAACTGTATCCGTTGGCAACTGTGGGTTTGGATTTAAAAAACGTCTATTGGAAAACACCAACCTCCGCGATTGCTAATATTCCCACATCGTCTCTCATTCCAGATTTTGCTTCAGCACAATGTACCCCTGCCTTTATCTTATTGCAGAAGGCAGCAATGATTGTTAACGGTTTTGTAGTAAGCGCTGACGAAATTCAGTATTTGGATAGTCACAAAGCCGATTTTGATAACATAGATTTCAACGCGATTACATTGGTCACCTGGCAACGCTTGGAGGCTTATACCCGCTTACGTAACAGCTTACCTACAACTAAACTCAACATCTTAGACTTTTGGAAGTGGGCGAATGATGCTGCGGCTGATGCAACACAATTGAGCGAAAAAATGGCTACTTTGACCAATTGGAAAAAAGCACGTATTGATAAGTTGGTAGCTGTTAATCATTACAATATTACCCAAGTAGGGGATTTTAAGAATGAAATAAACTTGCTAAAATTGCAGAATGCCTTAACAGTAGCAGACAAAATAGGCGTTGATATTGACTTGCTGTTTGAATGGGCTGTGCCAACTTCTAAGTTTAGTAAATGCCGCCAAATAGCCGACAGTATCAAAAATGCCATACGAGCAAAGTACAACCAAACTGATTGGGAACAAGTGGTTAAACCACTACATGACCAACTCCGTAACAATCAAAAAAATGCGCTGATTGCTTATCTACTCCAACGCCAAGAACTGATAGACTTTGGGGTAACCGATGCCGATGGTTTGTTTGAATATTTTTTGATAGACGTGCAGATGGAGCCTTGTATGGAAACGTCTCGCATCAAGCAAGCCATTAATTCTGTGCAGTTGTTTGTACAACGTTGCTTCTTGGGTTTAGAAAAAGGCATTAGTGTAAATACACTCGACCGTCCGCGTTGGGAATGGATGCAGCGTTATCGGGTTTGGGAAGCCAACCGCAAAGTATTCTTATATCCCGAAAACTGGATAGAAAGCAACCTCCGCGACGACAAAAGCCCGTTTTTCAAGGAACTTGAAAGCGAACTGTTGCAAAAAGACATCACCAAAGACAATGTACAAGATGCCCTAAAAAACTATCTCTATAAAGTAGATGAAGTGGCAAATATGGAGGTTGTAGGTTTGTACATTGACGGCACAAAGACTGGCGATAATTGGAGTAAAGGTGCAAAACTTCATGTGTTTTCTCGCACCCGTAATGCACCGTATTTTTTCTTTTACCGCTATTTAGCTTTAGATGAAATGAACTGGTATGCTTGGGAAAAGATGCAAGTGGATATTCCGAGTTATGATACATCCGAAACTTTTGATTTTAATTGGATAAAGTTTAATGGCAATCCTAATAATCTTAATAAAGTAAAAATTACTTCCATTGATTTTGAAGGTAATAGGAACGTAACAAGTTTGGAATATGATACTTTTGATACAGGAGGTGGCAGATTTAAGGGTAGGATATGGGACTTAGGAGTAGAAATAAAGGGTATTAAAGGAAAAATAGATGGTACTATATTCTATAGAAAAGAAAATAATGCAACAATAAAAGATAGATTTCTTTTTGGGGTTTTTAGAAGGGATGTTAATTATAATGGCTGTTATTTGACACCTTATGTGTGGAATAATAGGCTGCTCATATTTTTTCCACAGTTTATGAAAAAAACAAGGCCAAACCCAGCTTCGCAAACCCAAACGATACGTGAATCCTCTGATAATGCTCCAGATAGTATAAAACCAATAGATTATTGGGAGATTAAAATGGCTTTTAGCGAATATCGTAGTGGCAAATGGACACAAAAGCAGCTTTCAAAGGATCATTTAGTGGCGGATATTATTCCTGGTAGGGCGATTGATCAATTCTCATTTATTCCTAAAAAACTACCTAATGGCATCATAATTCATGTAGAAGATACATGGACAAATGATACGCTAACATTTAAAGGCTTTACTTTTTCAGGTAGTAATTTTGAACCAGATAATAATATTGCAGCAATTGAAGGAATCATACCAACAGGAATTCAAACAGAGTTTGGAGGTGTTACAATTTTCCAAAAGGTAGCTAATAAAATTCAGTCTCTACAACTAAGTGACAATGGCAACAATTGGGCTAATGATGATGCTACATTCATTATCAACAAGAGTGATGTGCAGATAAATTATTCAAATGCAAACCTTTGGGGGAATTTTTACCATTCATTTACAGACAACTTACTCAAACATATCAACACAGGACAACTATCGGATTTTTTCAAACACAATCTAAACCTCAGCGATAACGATGACGCTTTTGGAGCCTATGGCCTCAAAAAATACAACGAACTCAAACGCCCTTATTCGCTGTACAATTGGGAATTGTTTTTCCATACGCCTATGGCATTGGCCAATGAACTTAGCAAAGCGCAGCATTTTGAAGAGGCCATGAAGTGGTATCACTTTGTTTTTAGCCCCTTGGCAGAAGGTCCCGATGATACCCGTTTTTGGCAGTTTTTGCCATTTAAGGAAGCAGATAGCAAACGCATCTTAGACAATATTTTCAATAATCTAAAACCCAACGAAGCAGATAAAGATATAAACGAGTGGCGCAACAAACCCTTTATGCCCCACGTCGTGGCGCGTGGTCGCTCGGTGGCTTATATGAAGTGGGTGGTGATGAAATATTTAGACAATCTCATGGCTTGGGGTGATTATCTCTATCGTCAAGATACGATCGAAAGTATCAATCAGGCCACCCAACTCTACATCTTGGCATCGCATATCTTGGGACCTCACCCGATGATGATACCCAAAAGAGGAAAAGTGAAACCACAAACCTACTTAAGCCTTTTAGATAGGTGGGACGCTTCTGGCAATGCCATGGCAGAGTTAGAGCTGGTAACGCCATTTAGCAACCAAACAACGATGCCTTTGCAGAAAGTAGGCAATGAAATTGCTTTTGCCAACGTGTTCGGTTTTTCTACTACCTTGTATTTCTGTATTCCTAACAATCCCAAACTCATGGGGTATTGGGACACCTTAGCCGATAGATTATTTAAAATTCGCCATTGTCAAAATATAGAAGGCGTATTCAGAAAATTGCCCTTGTTCGAACCACCGATTGACCCTGCGCTCTTGGTTAAGGCCGCTGCTCAAGGGTTGAGCATTGCTTCGGTATTGAACGACCTCAACACGCCAATGCCTAACTATCGCTTCTATTATCTGTTACAAAAAGCTTTAGAACTCTGTGGCGAACTCAAATCGCTCGGTGGGGCTATGCTTTCAGCCATGGAAAAACGAGATAATGAAACTTTGTCAGTACTACGCTCCAAGCATGAAAACACCATGAACAACCTTGTCATGGAAGTTAAAAAACTGCAATTGGACGAAGCACAAAAAAGTTTAATAACGCTACGTAACAACCGTAAAGCACCTGAGGAGCGTATGAAGTATTTCCTCAAATTGGCAGGACTGGAAGAAAGCCTTTTACCATCAGAAGGGGGTGAGTTTAATGGCTTGCCTAACGAAATTGTTACTGTTGATGGAGATAGTGGCTTGAAACTAATATCTTTTGAGAAGGAAGATATGGAGAAGGCACAAGATGCGCATGATCTTCAAGATAGTATTGGTAAAATAGAATCGCTAGCCAGTATTTTTCATGCAATTCCAACGATAGGGGTTTGTGCTACTCCATTAGGTGTAGGAGGACAAATGCAATGGGGCGGTTCTAATTTAGGGAATGTGACTCAGGCCATTGCAAAATGGATGCAAACAGATGCAGCCGAACATTCTTTTGCTTCTAATAGTGCTAGCAAGAAAGGCGGGTTCACTCGCGCCTTACAAGACCGTATTCAGCAAGCCAATGCCGCAGGTTACGAAATCAAGCAGATAGACAAGCAGGTTACGGCGCAGCAGGTTCGGATTGATATTGCCAACAAAGAAATTGCTAATCATCAACAGCAAATAGACAATGCCAAAGAAGTAGAGGAGTTTCTGAAAAATAAATACAGCAACGAAGAACTCTACACTTGGATGCGCGATAGCCTCAAAGCGCTTTACCGTCAGGTTTATAATTTGGCTTATGAGTTGGCAAAAAAAGCAGAAAAAACCTATCGCTTTGAGCGAGGATTGAGTAGTACTAACTTTATTCAAGCGGGTTATTGGGATGCAGGGCGTGATGGTTTACTATCAGGTGAGCAGCTTTATGTAGGTTTGAAGCAATTAGAAGCAGCTTATCAAGAAAATCGTGGTTATGATTACGAAATAACCAAACACGTATCGCTTCGCCATATGAATCCATTGGCAATTTTAGAGCTTCGTGAAACAGGCAAATGTGAGTTTGCACTGCCTGAGTTATTGTTTGACATGGATTATCCAGGTCATTACAAACGTCGTATCAAGTCTGTATCTATTTCTATTCCGTGCATCGCTGGGCCATATACGGGTGTCAATGCGACCTTGCGTTTATTGGAAAACAAATTTCGCAACACAGCCATTGGTGGCAAAAACTACGTAGAAAACATCGAAGAAAGCGATGAGCGATTTAGTTCATTTATTATTCCCATCAGTGCTATTGCCGCCAGTTCTGCCCAAAATGATGGTGGAATGTTTGAGCTGAATTTTAAAGACGAACGATATTTGCCTTTTGAAGGCGCTGGGTGTATCAGCAAATGGCGTTTGGAGTTGCCAACCTTCCGCCAGTTTGACTACAATACCATCTCGGATGCTATTATTCATATCCGTTATACAGCTATCGAAGGCGGCGAGCGTTTGGGTGGGCAAGCGCGAAAAAGTGTCGAAGATTTTATTAAATCAAGTGAAGACTTGGCAAGAAATGAAGGTTTATTCTCGATTATAGATTTAAGACACGATTTGGCAACAGAATGGCACAAAGCTGTTACTTTTAAAGATGAAGCTAATCCTGATGCGCCAAAAATTATGGATTTGAGTAAAGTTAAACATTTTTTGCCGTTCTATGCTGCTCATAATAAGGATAAAATCAAAGCCACCAATATTATCATTGCTACTGATATTAACGGGACTTTTGCACTCAATGAGGAAGACCTCAGCCCAAGTGTGGGAATAGGTGAATTAAAAACTTGTGCCCTTTCTGAGCAAGACTTAAAGTTAGAGAACTGGAAATTGACTTTACCTCAAAATATAGTGTCAGATAAGAGTGCATGGATGGTCATTAGGTTTATTCAAAAATAGTACATTAATTGTTCTCAAAGATTGGTGAGTATAGCCAATCTTTGAGAACATATCCTTTAAAATATTCATAAAACTAAACCTGCCCGATACATTCGACTATGCTTTTTTGATGGCTTGATAGTGCTTGGGGGAGTCGGTAGTAGGGATATGATAAAGGCTTTCTTTTTGCGTTTACAGTTGCTTTTAGTTCAATTTTCTTTTTTTCGGTCGCTTTTTTGCCAAAAACTTAATTAAATCTACGCACAAGTGTTGGTGCAAACTTACCGTGCGACTCAATTTAAAGTTGCTTAATGTCTCGTGTTTGAAAAAGGCCAATTATTTTTGGATTTATTGCTTTTGTCAAATGTGTTTATAAAAGGTTTTATTACTTATGATAAGCTTTAATTATCATAAGTAATGTGTATTTTTGTAAAAATCTAAAATTATGTCGCAAGAGGAACTAGAAAAGCTCATTTATGTCAAACATCCAAATAAGCAAATCCGACAGAATCAGATTGAGGCTTTGGAGAAAAGCCCAGTGGATCAATTTGATTTTTTGGTTTTGTTGTTCAACTTTGGAAATGCGTCGTATCGCTATATGAGCCTTGCAAAGGGGGAGGAGACAATGGAGGATTTTGAGGATTGGCTTGAGGGGCTGCCCGACAATGCTAGACAGGTTTTTGAGAAGCAAGGATTTGAAGCGGCCAAAACTGCTTGGCCATTTCGGCGCCATGTGATGGAACGCCGTGACCTGGGCATGGATGAGTACATTCAAAAATTGTTGCGTCCGGATGATTGGGAAAAATGGAATGATTCTAAAAAAAGTAGTGAAGATGGACAGTGAATCAGCTAAAATAGAGGTACATACAGCGCAACCAATTAGCAAAATACTTTCCCAAAAAGTAGTCGACTACGCCCGTAAAGGGCTTGACGGAGCCGCTAATACAAAACGAGCCTATCAAACTGATCTTAAGTATTACCGAAGTTGGTGTGCTGAAACTAACCAAGTTGAAATGCCCGCCACAGCCGCTACATTGGCAGCATACGTCTCGCATCTGGCCGATACGCATAAATGGGCGAGTATCAACCGAAAATTATCCGCTATTCGTAAACTCCACGAATTAAATAACCTTGATTTACCGACTAAAGACAGGGCTTTTCGTGCTGTTATGGAGGGTATCAAGCGAACGAATGGGGTGCGTCAGAAGCAAGCACCTGCGTTTAAGATGAAAGAACTCAAAAATATTCTACGCGGAATAGATACTACAACCAATGCAGGGCTACGTGATAAGTGCTTGATTCTGTTGGGATTTGCAGGAGCCTATCGACGCTCAGAGTTGGTAAGCCTGAATATCGAGGATGTACATTTTAGCGATGATGGCGCGATTATCTCTTTATCTAAAAGTAAAACCAATCAGTATGGGGAAGCAGAAGAAAAAGCTTTTTTCTTTAGTCCAGAAGCAGACTTTTGTCCCATCCGAACGTTAAAAAATTGGATAAGCCGTTTAGATAACGCCACTGGCCCCTTGTTTGTGCGGGTGCGTAAAGGTGATAAAATTACAGACGAACGCTTAAATGATATGACTGTTTATGAGACAGTTAAGAAATATTTTGGGGAACGCTATTCTGCTCACTCGTTGAGAGCTTCTTTCATAACCATAGCCAAAATCAACGGGGCTGATGATTCGGAAATAATGCGACAATCCAAACACAAAACGAGTTTGATGATTCAACGATACACCCGAATCGAAGACATTAAGGAGCATAATGCTGCCACTAAATTAGGACTTTGAAAGCGCCTAAGAATTGAATATTCTGACCAGAATATCAGATTGCCTTTTTTTATTTAAATCTCAGCGGCCTTGACATTCGTCTCTTAATACTTTTAAATTCATTCTTCAAGTGGATAACATAGCCTTTGTATTTATTCAATTATTGGCCATAATTGAATAAATATCTTATTTTTGGCTAACAATTATTTGTATAATTGGCCAAAAGTGTATTTTTTGTGTAAATTTGGCTAATAATAAAAGAATGAACAAATGAAATTAATTGGTAGAATCAGAGAAATTCAAAAATTAGATAAGCTTATAGCTTCGAGCCAATCTGAGTTCTTGGCAGTTTATGGTAGGAGGAGAGTTGGGAAAACATTTTTGATTAGAAGCTACTTCAAAAATGAATTTGACTTTTATGCTACGGGACTTGCTAAAGGTAATACCAAACAGCAATTGACCAATTTCACCATTTTTCTCAATAATTATTTTTCAAATAATTATGCAGTTCCCTCTAACTGGTTGGAAGCATTTAACCTTTTAATCAAAGAGTTAGAAAAAAATAAGTCAGCAAAAAAAAGAGTGATATTCATTGATGAAATGCCTTGGATGGATACCAAAAAGTCGGATTTCATGATGGGGCTGGAATTTTTTTGGAATGCCTGGGCAAGTGCTCAAAACGACGTGTTGTTGATTGTCTGTGGTTCTGCGGCTTCGTGGATGCTCAATAATCTAATAAAAAATACGGGTGGATTGTACAATCGAGTAACGGAAAGAATCAAACTTGAACCCTTCGATTTACAAGAAACCAAGGCTTATTTTTCTCAAAAAAACATTGTTTTAGACCATTACCAAATCATTCAATTGTACATGGTCATGGGTGGAATTCCGTATTATTTGGATCAAGTTGAAGCAGGAAACAGTGCTATGCAGAACATTGAGGACTTATGCTTTAAAAATGATGGTAAGTTAAGAACGGAGTTTAGTTACATATTTTCTTCTTTGTTCAGAAACGCTAAAAAGCACGAGTTGGTACTAAAAACAATTTTTGAAAAGGGGGGCGCTTTGACCAGGGATGAGTTGTTGAAATACACGAAAATGACCACAGGTGGAGCTATCACCAAGACACTCAATGAATTAGAAGAATGTGAGTTTATTGCTAAATTGGGGAAATTTGGTAATAAAACGGCCAATTCGCTCTACTGT
Source organism: Runella defluvii (assembly GCF_014195535.1). Taxonomy (GTDB): domain Bacteria; phylum Bacteroidota; class Bacteroidia; order Cytophagales; family Spirosomataceae; genus Runella; species Runella defluvii. The sequence goes on from NZ_JACIBY010000023.1 coordinate 67,498, forward strand.
ATATCCGATTTTTATACGTTGTTTTATTTTCGCTTTATCAGTTCAGCAGGTAAGTATGAACCCAATATCTGGTTGAATAAGATAGATAATCCATCCTTTAGGGCATGGTCAGGTTTGGCGTTTGAGCAAGTATGCTTTACCCATATTTCTCAGTTAAAACGGGCCTTAAACATAGGTGGAGTGTTGAGCAATACGTATTCTTGGCACACCAAAGGCTACGCTGAAAAGAAAGGTAGTCAAATAGATTTAGTCATTGATAGAAGAGACCAAGTGATTAATTTGTTTGAGATAAAATTTTCAATCAATGAATTTGTAATTACCAAAGAGTATGATGCCAAACTACGACAAAAAATCGAGTCATTCAGGGAAGAAACGGCCACAAAAAAATCTATTTTCCTGACCATGCTCACTACCTTTGGCGTTAAACCCAACGAATACTCGACTTCAATTATTCAAAACGAATTGACAATGGAAGCCTTATTTCAATAAATGTGCTTGTTGGATGTTAGTATCGTTCAGGAAACCTTTCGTCGAAATAGTTAAACACCTTTTTTAGTACAACCCTTGAGAATAACCGCCCAACGCCCAATACATCGCTTTTACGGGTACGCCTTTGCTCCGCAGTGAGCTTACGAAAGATTGGTTTGGATCATACGTATCGGAATACAATTTTGCGCAAAGCATTGAAGATGGTGCCACAGTTGCCCATTTATTACAAAAAGAGTGTGCCGCGTGTGGAGCAAATCAACCCCGAATTGGTAGTGGAGGCCGCCGCGACGACCGTCTGGAAGAAATCGCCAAGCACATCGTTCAGCATTTTCCCTACCGATTGGACGTGGACGATGACGAAGGAAACAGCAAGCCCATAAAGGGCCTTGGTTGCCTATGCCGAAGGGACCAAAGGAAAACTCCCAAAAACGGAGGATGATGACGAATACCCCGCTAAAGAGTTTGAGGAACTTTTGCAACTGTTGGAACAATCCTTATTGGAAAAGCTATTTGATGCCAAAAACAAAATCCTGATTCAGGAATGGCACAAAGAAAAAGCCACGCAAGAAAAGGTCAGATGGGAAATCCAACAAATTTTAGGGCATCATCTTCCTGAACCTGGCTACAATCGTTTGGTATTTTCTCAAAAAGTAGATGTCACTTTTCAACATTTTTATGGTTTGGCTCAAATGGGCTTGGGGTTTGTCGCATAATCCCAAGCTTGCTATTTATTTTTTGTAAGGGGCTGTATTTGTTTTCTTAATTCTTCATTTTCAGTCACATACCTTTGAAGTTGTCCTTTGAGATAGGCGTTTTCAGAAAGCAGTGCCGAAATCATTTTTTCAGTTTCATCATAAGGCACAGCTTCTTCAGATTGTTTGGCTTGATTGGCATACCCCCTACATGTTCCACAACAATACTTAGCAGTAGAACGGCTGGCAAAGAAAATAGTCCCACACCAAAGGCAGGTTTTTTCAAAGACTTTGGCGTTGTATTTAAAATCAGAGCGGTCTAGCTTTGGCATAAGAATATTGTCATTTCTAACACTGAATTACTTGTTTTTATAACGTAATAATAACGAAATAAATTCAATATTTTATAATTTTTAAAATTATAAAACGTAGATTATGCTTTTGGTACTTTAAGCACATCCATTCTTTCTAAAAACCAATCTTATCCAGAAGATCAAAAAGCTCCTGCCTGCTTTGAATGTTGAGTTTTTGATTGATGTTTTTGCGGTGCGTTTCTACTGTAAAATAACTCAAATTCAATATTTCAGCAATTTTTTCAGTTGAGTTCCCCGCTTTGATGGCTTTCAGTATTTCAACTTCTCGTTTACTCAATCGGTATTTGAGGATAAAATTGTCGTTGACCGCCTCTGGTTTCTCCACTTTCGTTGAGCGAAAAATCAACTCCCCATCCATGATTGCACGGAGGGTTTCATAGAGTTGTTCGGGGTGAATCGTTTTGGGAAGAAACCCATTGATTCCCTCTTCTTTAAACATAAGTAGCTCTCTCGAATCGGCGTACATACTCACCACTACCACCTTGCATGTATTCAAGTATGTTTTTAATTGTTTTATTACTTGCAACCCATCCAAATGAGGCATGTTAAAATCAACTAAAACCAACGCTGGCTTGAGAAGTTGAAATTGGTGAAGTGCTTGACGGCTATCATACACTTGCCCAACTACCTTAAAATCACTACTTTGTTTTAAAATAAGCGCCAAACCATCGTTAAACAATGGATGGTCATCAATAATAAGTACAGTGGTTGTTGTCATAACGAGATGTCAATAATTGCGGTTGTTCCTTGAGGGGTTGAGTCTAGGGTTAATTGTCCATTAATAAGAGCTAACCTTTTATAAATATTACTTAAACCAATGCCACCACTTACCTGCTGCGTATCGAAGCCAAGGCCATCGTCCTCTACAACTATCCGAAAAATACCTTCGGTAGTAAAAAATTGCACCAATACCTCGTACGCTTGAGCGTGTTTGACTACGTTGGTTAATAACTCCTGAATGATGGCATAGATATTTTGCTGTATAGTATGGGGCAAGCTGTCAAATTTTTTTTCACTAAAATCATCAAACGTAAACTGGGTAAGAGTTGTATCGCTCAGTCGTTCGGTCAAAGAGGCTACCTTCTCACTAAGTACGCGCGAATCGTCTTTGACTAAATTGTGACTAATTAACTGCAGATCGTTGATAGCATCCAAAATCAAGTCTTTGACCACATGACGCTTAAACTCTTTCATATTCAGATAGTTCAAAACAGAGGCCAGAGTATTGCCTACTTCGTTGTTCAGAGTACGCCCGATGGACTCAATTTCCGCTCGTCGAATGTGGTCCATGGAGTCCTTCATATAACTGAGATTTTCTTCGTACTTTCTGCGAGAAATCAACTGTTTCCTCAACAAATAGGTGGTGACAATAGACAGGCCAACGGGCGTCGCAATAAAAGTCAGCGGATTTATGTAAGTTAAAATAGGAGATGAACCAAAAAAAATACTACTAGATTGTTGTAACAACCACGGAATAAAAATAACCACAAGGGCAATGAACATGTAATAAATTTTCACCTTCAACAATGCTAATAATGAACAATAAAACATCCACAAGAGAACTACTAAACACGAAATCAGCATCAGAAGAGATAAGTCTATGTAAGCATACACCGTATTGAAAAAGCGGATTGGCAAAAGATAACAACCCACACAAAGCAGGTTAAAACCCATCATCGAATACGATATACCGTTGAATACCTTCTCATTTTTGGGTACTGCTTTCATCCATTCCATCCAAAAGGGGTGTATCGCAATACATGATACAAACAGCGCAAACACATTGGCATTGGTTCCTGACAACCCAATCTCCGTAAAGTTGGTGAACGCGTCAGTAAATCCTAAGTAGTTGAGTTTTACATACACCACACTTAAGAGATAAAAACCAAGGTAAGCCATGGTTTTATGCCTAAATATCCAGCCCACAATAAACATCACTAAGGCACAGATAACAAATACGATGATCTCAAATACTTTTGATAAAAAAAGGATAATCTGTTCGCTCAAATAATTTTCGTACGTCGAAATACTAAGGTTTACTTCGTGCGCACCGTAGTGCCGCTGTGTATGTATCAGTAGGTTGATAGTATCTTTGGGTTGTATCGTGAATGGTACTGCATAGGTAAGAAATGGCGTTGGGTAACCCGAAAAGGGCGTACTGCGGCCGATGCGCCCCCACGACCGAACAGTGCCATGCTGAGCGGTAATCACCTCAAAATCGTCGCAGCGGATGCGGTTAAACTCATCTGCCACCAATTGTTGACTCTTTGAACTGACATTAATCAATTGTACATAAAACCAAGCTTGGGGATACTTCCGAAAATTTCCCAGCAAGATGCTCTCTCTTTTCTGATTAAACTTGACTGTATTTTTACAAAACCAAGTCTTGAGGTCTGGGCGGCTTAGATCTTGAACAGAGGGCTTGGTACTTACCCACACTTGTTCATTGAGCGATTGGGTGCTAAAGTTAGCATCAATCAAGACGGAGGCAGGCGGAGGTTTGGGCGGGGCTATGGGCGACGTACAGCTCTGCCCAACGCACAGGCAGCACAACACCGCTACACTCCATCGTATGAGCCTCCTTAACAACTGCCGCATCGTTTTTTTTAATCAGAATAAAAGCTTAATCATTTTGCAAATTACACGAAAAGAAATTTCCAAAAAAATAGCTATCACCATGATTTACAGTACTCAGCGCTAAAGAGTAGCAAAAGTTCCAACGAGCGCCAGCAACCGTATGGACATCTAAAAAAAGGAGGGCATCATGCTATTTTTGGGGTTTCGATGATGAACATTGTACCCGAAGGGGTAGAATCCACGGTGAGCGTCAATTTGGAAATATCGGCTCGTTTTTGGATGTTTTTAAGCCCAATTCCCTTGTTTTCCGTAAAATTTAAAATCCCGATGCCGTCGTCTTCGACGATAACTTGCAGCGTTTGGCCTTCTCGTTCAAACACCTGTACAAATACCTCCGTGGCTTTGGCATGTTTTACAATGTTGGTAAATACCTCTTGCACAATCATATATATGTTTTGCTGCATGATGGAGTCCAACGAGTTGAGCTTGCCTTTGGAATAGTCTTCAAAAACAAACCTCACTTCCATAAAATCGTTGAAACGACTCACCAACGATTCGAGCTTGGTGTGCAATGGGGCGTCGTCGTCTTTGACCAAATTGTGGCTCAAAAAACGGATTTCGTTGATAGACTCCTTAATGAGTTCTTGTGATAGTTCGATTTTGGGACTATTGAGATGAAGGTATCCCATGGCCGACACCAGAATGTTGCCCACGTTGTCGTGCAGGTTACGCCCAATGACCTCAACCTCCGTTTTACGAATCTCTTCCATTGACTCTCTTTCTTGCTGTAAGCTTTCTTCCATTTTTTTGCGAGAAACCAACTGCTCGCGTAGCATATAGATAGTAATGAGGGTAAATCCAATAGTGAATAACGTATAAACGGGTAGATCAATTATTATCAAAGAAGGGGATTTATCAAGGAGGCGAACAATTTGTAGTGGTAAAATTGCAAATAGTGCTATGCTATATCCCAGGCCAATGTAATAAATTTTGGCCCTTACTAGTGCCATTAAAGAACAGATAAGTACCCAAATTATAGCTATTAGTACGAAAAACAACACTATTTTGGATAGAAAAAAGTAAGCATCTACTGAGGGGAAGATATGTTTTGGAAGAAAAAAGCAACAGGAGGCAAACAGATTGGTACCCATCAGCAAATAACTAATTCCTTTGAATAACTTCTCATTTTTGGGTACGGGTTTCATCAATTCCATGTTGAAAGGATGATTCAAACAGCAGGCTACAAAAAGACCGAATGTGGGTGCGTTGTTACCTGATAAGCCAATACTTGTGGCTTTCAAAACAAAATCCACAAATCCCCAGCACGAAACAATAAAAAAAAGTAAACTAATAAGATAATAGCCCAGGTAAGTCATTATTTTGAAGCGAAATATCCGCCCCAAAACAAACATGGTGATAATACAAATGATAAAAATAATAACCTGAGCAATTTTGGATAAAAAGAGATACAAATGCCTATCCACGTAAGTTTGGTAGCTAGCAATACTAAGATTTACTTCATGATTCCCGTAGTTCCGTTGGGTGTGTATCAGCAAGTTGAGGGTATCTTTGGGCTGAATTGTGACAGGCACGGCATAAGTAAGAAATGGAAGCGGATAGCTTGCAAAGCGCGTAGCGCGGTTAATCTTTCCCCAGTATTGAACGATTCCATTGTTGGAAGTAAACACCTCAAAATCATCGCACCGAATCCGACTGAACTCATCTACCACCAACTTCTGACTCGTGTGGCTGGTATTGATGACTTGCATATAAAACCAGGCCTCTGGATACTTCCGAAAATCCCCCACCATAATAGCGTCTTTTTTCTGGCTGACCTTAGTGGTGCGTTGAGTAATCCACATTTTGAGGTCGGGTCGGGTCAAGTCTTTTTTAGAGATTTTGGTACTAACCAATACCCGCTCATTGAGTGATTCCGAGGTAAAGTTGCTATCAATCACTACCGTTAGCGACTTTAACGCTGGGGTTGGAGTTTTCTTGGTAGTGCAGCTTTGGCCAATGCACAAGCAAAGAATGCCTACGCTCACTAGTTTAAGAATTCGTAAAAGCTGCATAAGTGATTAATAAAAGAACCAATACTGTATTTTATTTTTTACCCCCAAACGTGTAAGTCAACTTTGCAATGGCACGCCGACCAATGATGGGCATGTTGACGAAAGTACGATAGCGTTGATTGAACAAATTGGTGCAGGTAAGGTCGAGCGAAAGACCGTTTTTGAGTTTATAGCCTATGCCTGCATCAATTAAATTTTTCACGTCGGTATCGCCTGAGTATTGTCCAAAATTAGCAAAAAACGAGTCGTCATGTTGAAAGGCCACGTTGGCTCGCCAGCCTGTTTGGGGAGCGTACAGTAAGCCCAAGCGGTATTTTGATTTGGGGATGTTGAGGGTATAAATCAAGCCCGAGTTGGGGTCTTCGCCGAGTTCGGTGGCGTTCCACGTGTTTTTGTTGACCATCGAATAGTTACCAAAAACCGACAAATCGTTGTTGATGGCGTAGTTGATGCCAAGATCAATGCCCCAATAGTTGGCTTTGCCAAAAATTCGGTATCCTGCCATGTTGTGGGCCATGTTGTCTTTGGGGGCAAGGTCTGGCTCTACCGTTCCAAAAATACCAAAGAGCGGCGTCAGTTGATTGACCAAAGCCGTACCTCCTTGGGCATAAGCGCCCCCCACAGCCGCCCCGATTTGATTGGCAGTAGCCATCGCTTCTGCGGCAGGCATACCATTGGCTTGGAGTGCGGCAGCGAGTTGGGTCGTGACGGTAGTACGCACAGCACCGCTCAAATCGGCCGATAGGTTTTGGTCAGAAAAACGAATGGTAGGACTGATGGCCGTAAAATTTTGAAAACCAGAGGCATTGATATGATACCAGTCAGCGGTGACGGTGAGTTTTTGGTTGAATGTACCCTTATAACCGATTTCAAACGATTTTTCGGTTCTTATTTGAGCAGTTTTGGTATCCACGGGCGCTAAGGGTTGCCCCGTAAAAAGATTATAGCCCGTAAACTTGCCCGTAGTACCTTGTGGAACGTTGGCAGGGTTGGTCAAAATGGCCTGCACCAACGGGAAAATAGTGGCGGGCAGAGCCGCTTGCAGCGAAATCAGCAGCGATGGGGTCAGGGCTCCGTAGGCCACTGCCAATGGTAAGCCAGGTGTACCGTAAGGCAAATCGGGCAAACCTGGGGCAGTGAAGTCAATCATGGGTTTATCACCAAATTTTTGTGCTTTGTTCTGTCCACTCAACCACACGTCAAAAAGGCCAGGCACGGGGACTGCCACAGGAAAATCTATGAAGGTATTCAACCCGCTAGGTGTGGCCTTGGCGATGTTGTAGGAAGCACGAAACGTATGATTCGGAGCGGCTTTGTACACCAACGCGAGGCGAGGCGAGAGCGCACTTGCATCAATAAAATTAAAACGGTCGAAACGAGTAGCGAGGACGGCATCGAGTTTTTTGGACACTTCAAACTTTCCTTGGGCATAAACCCCCGCTACCACGTAATCGTCGTCTTCCTCATTGCGTCCATATACTTTGCGCCCCGTCTCGGTGGTGGCATTGCGGTAATCGGCCCCCACGGTAAAATCAGCATTCAGGAACTTGGGGGTGACGAAGTTGTATTGCACTTGGCCTTCCAACTGCTGACGGGCAACAATCGTACTCAGTCCTGTTTGATACAAAAAGCTGGGCTTAGAAAGGCTACCTCCGTTGTTGTTTACGTAAAACACTTGCGCAAACAGCCCTTTTTTCTGGAAGCGAGCTTGGGTCCAATATTCGGTGGCTTGCCCGAGCCCTTCTCCTTGCGAATTATAATACACCGACGAATAGCTGTTGGTACCACCCGCCAACACGATTTTAGTATCGCTCTTGGGACGAAACTCTAGTGTTCCGTTAATGGAAGAGTTTTGCCAAAAATTTTGCATCATATTCCCATCGCTATCGGGGTCTAAATCACTCTGTTTGAGCAGTATCGGAGCTGCCGATTGATTGGCCGCCACAATTCCCTGATCGCTAACGATGGGGTCTTGTACTTGCTTTTTAAATTTGGACAATTGACTCGTAAACACCCCCGCTGCATTTCGTGTCCCTTCGGAGCCGTCGAGCGTAAATTCATCTCCTTTTTTGAAATGGGCGTTTACCTTAAATCCAACTTTCTTGTCTTTGGAACGAATGGCGTGGCGAACCGAGCCGCCGAACGTATTGAGCGTACCGCCGATAAGTTCAATTGAAGTACCTGGGGCATCAATGGGGCTTTTGGAGATAAAATGCACCACCCCCGACACTACCCCTGGCCCGTACAAGGCCGAAGCTGGTCCGCGAACTATCTCAATACGCTGTAAATCAATCGAATTAAGCCCTGAACCGTCCGACTGAAAAGTCCCAATGCCTGGCCCCACCAAGCTACGATAGTCCAAAATGGGGAACACTTGGGTGTCGAACAAGGCCGCCGAACCCCGCATCTCAATATTGAGACGGGCCGCCGATTGTTGCTGGACTTGCACCCCAGGTACGTTGGCCAGTTCTCTGACGGGGTCGATGGCCACGGAAGCCGTATTGAGGACTTTTGCACTCAGTACCGACACCGAGGCGGGAGCGTTTTGCACTTTCTCAGCTTTGCGAGAGGCCGAAACCACAACCTCACTCAGAAGCTGGTTGGCCTCTGCCAAACGAATCACCAAACTAGTGCTAGTTTGCTTCACCGTGACGGTTTGGGTTTGATACCCTACGGCACTGACGACCAGCTCCCAAGGTAATGGGCGGTTATTCACTAGCTTAAAATAACCGCTGGTATCGGTCGTTGTGCCAATCGAAGTGCCATTCAGCACCACCGTGGCTCCTACTACAACCGTTGAAGTGTTTGGGTTAACAATTTTTCCTGATACGAAGTTTTGAGAATAAGCAGTAGTTACATGAATAGTTAAATAAATAAAAAATAACACCTTGTAGAAGTTCTTCATATAGCTTTTGGGTTAGGAATGCGAAAATAGCCCAAAAACTACTAATAAAAATACTTATGAATTAAATTTTATGCCTTTTATGCTTCAAAACATAAAATCTCCTCACCAGGCTATTTTATATTCATTTTTTGACGGATATTTTTTTGATGTGTTTCCACCGTATATTCACTCAGGGCCAATGCTGACGCAATTTGTTGGGTCGTGTATTGCTCTTGTTCTAGCTCCAACACCTGTGTTTCTCGCTTGGTTAATTGCTGCTTGTTTTCTGAAGCCACTGTTTTTCCAAACGTATCCGTTATAAACAGCCGCTCTCCCTTCAGCGTTCGCGAGAGCGCATCAACAAGTAAGGGCGAAGCTGTGGTCTTAGCAACGTAGCCATCCACGCCTATTTCCTGGAGCAACGACAATTCTTTACGGTCCGCATACATGCTCACTACTACCACTTTACAACCGTAAGGCAGTGCTTTTATTTGCTTGGTTACCTCCAAGCCGTTCAAGTAGGGCATGTTATAATCTAATATCACCAACGCTGGGCGCAACAAAAAGCACTTGGAGTAGGCTTGGCGACTATCATATACTTGTTCGATGACGTTAAATTGGTGAGATTCATTCAAAATCAAGCACAAGCCGTTGTTAAAAAGGGTGTGGTCATCTACAATTATAGTATTAATCATGGCATATTTGGCGTTTCGATGATAAAATTAGTACCCATTGGGGTAGAATCAACGTTGAGCGTCAACTTGGAAATGTCGGCCCGTTTTTGAATGTTTTTAAGCCCAATTCCTTTATTTTCGGTAAAATTCAAGATACCGATTCCGTCGTCTTCAATAATGATTTGCAGCGTGTTACCTTCTCGTTCAAATACCTGTACAAATACCTCGGTGGCTTTCGCGTGTTTGATGATATTGGTAAACACTTCTTGCACAATCATGTAGATGTTTTGCTGCATGATAGAATCCAACCCGTTGAGTTTGCCATTGGAATAATCTTGAAAGACAAACGTAGTTTCTGAGAAATCATTGAAGCGACTCACCAGCGATGCGAGCTTGGCGTGCAGCGGGGCGTCTTGGTCTTTGACCAAATTGTGGCTCAAAAAGCGGATTTCGTTGATGGCTTCGTTGATGAGCGTTTGCGATAGCTCGATTTTGGGTTGTTGGAGGTGCAAATAACCCGTTGCCGATACCAGAATGTTACCCACGTTGTCGTGCAAGTTGCGCCCGATAGTCTCAATCTCTGTTTTCCGAATTTCTTCCAACGATTCTTGTACTTGCTTGAGGCTTGCTTCGTGTTTTCTCCGAGAAATCAACTGCTCTCGCAACAGATAGATACTGATGATGGTAAGCCCGAGCGCATACACGATAAAAGTTGGTTGATTTACTTGGAGCAATACATTATTCTTGTCATTGAAAATATTGAGTTGTTGCAATAAAAGTGGTAAAAAAGCCACTCCCAAGCCAATAATCAAATAGTAAATTTTGGCCTTAAATAACGCCCAGAGCGCACAGAAAAGCAGCCAACTAAGATGAAGGATAAGAGAAATCAACAACAAAAGAGGGAAGTCTATGTACGTATAGATGGTATTAAACACAGAGGCAGGAAGTAAATAACAACAGGCTGCCACCAGATTGACTCCCATTATTGAATACGTAATTACTTTGAATACCGTCTCATTTTTGGGGATACCTTTCATCAATTCTTGGTTGAAAGGATGATAGAAAAAAATACCTAAGAAAACTCCAAAAGTGCCCGAATTGCCCCCCGATAGGGCTATAAAATCCATACAACTGTACAGAGCATCCGTAAAACCCCAAGAGGAAAGGTTTGAAACAAGTATGCTGAGAAGATAAAAACCAAGGTACGTCATGGTTTTGTAACGGTACATTTTCCCTAAAACGAACATAATAAGGGCACAAATAACAAAAAAAATGACCTGGTACACTTTCGACAAAAAATGAAAAATATGCTCGCTTAGGTAAGTCTGATAGGTCGCAATGTTTAGGTTTACTTCATGTCCACCATAGTGGCGTTGGCTGTGTATCAACAGATGAAGGGTGTCTTTGGGCTGAATGGTGAAAGGCACGGCGTACGAATAAAAGGGAAGCGGATGCCCCGAAAAAGGCGTAGCACGGCTAATATGCCCCCAACTTTTGACAATACCGTTTTGGAAGGTCAGCACCTCAAAATCATCACAGCGGATTCGGTTAAACTCATCTACCACCAACTGCTGACTTGTATTGGTGGTATTAATCACTTGCGTATAAAACCAAGCCTGCGGATACTTACGAAAATTTCCCAACAGGATAGCGTCTTTTTTCTGACTGACCTGCACACGATGATTCTCAAACCACGCTCGGAACTCGGGACGAGCTAGGTCTTGGGTCTTGAATTGGGTGCTCACCCACACGTGAAGGTTGAGCGATTGGGAACTAAAATTGCTATCAATCCTCACCGTCGCCGTCGGAAGCGAAGGAGGTGCCTTTTTGGGGGTGCAACTTGGGATAGCACACATCCCTAAAATGACAACGCACCAAGGTGTCAGTAGTCGTAGCAATTGCTGCATAAATTCTTAATCGAAGAGTCAACATGGTAAACCGCACAAAATTGAGTAAAAACGCATTATAAAAAATACCTGCTAGCAGGTATTTTTTATATGAAATATTTGTTTATGTAATTGCTTTAAATGAATGATTTTTTCTACCCATTTGAGGTTCTACCCCTGATTTATCTCTTCCCACAGCAACTTCTCTACCTTCTTTAATTTTTTCGATAAGTTCAATCCGATACAAATGCAGGTTTTATTTTGGTGGAAATGAGGCTGTAAATGCGGAACGCTGCCCGAGCCTTTGTCTTTCTGGATGTTAAATGCATGAGTGCATGATAATAATACTCATTGCTCAAAGTCGTGAAGGTGCAATAGCGGCCATTTTGTTCCGTTTTTTATTCAAAAAGTCCTGTTATCTTGGCGTGAGGTAAGTGGACTTTTTGAATCTATGGGTAGGTAGAGGACGATTATTCTACAAAAAAATCCTCCGTATTTACTTCAGTATGAATCTCCTCTAAATAATAACCGTTTTCGATGGCAGGATACGTGGTGAGCAAAGTGCTTACCACTGCTTTTTTTGTTTTTGTGGCATATTCAAATATGGCTCTTCTCTTCCTTAATCTAGCGGTGTAGTCTTTGCTCAATAAAAATTCTTTTGACGAAAACTTTGCCTCGCACAGATGAATAATGCCATCTTTTCTATCAATGACCAAATCTACTTGCGAACCTTCTGAATCTAAATCTCCGTGGTATCTCCACGAAGATACCTGCGTATAAACTCCTGAGATACCTAGCTTTCTATGAATTTGCGCTTGGTGCAACAGGCAGATATTTTCAAAAGCGTAACCTGCCCACCTGGCATAATTGGTGTAGGTGGCCAGACTTTCCCACGTATGGTCTCGATCGGTTACATTGCCTTTGATAAACTAAGGTAATTCGTCAATGAAAACCACCATTTTTTGGTGTTTATCTTTGATGGCATACAGCATACAAGTAATCAGTTAAGTTGGCAAAGGCTTCCGACCAATTTTTCGGTTTTCTTTTCACTGCCGTTGCTCCAGCATACCGTTATGGTAGAGTTGAACGTGGATTTCTGCTTGGTTGACCCCAGAAAACTCCATCACAAAATTTGGCTGAAAATACTGCCGTACTGCAAACGCCTTTACTGCCCTACTTTGCCCATAGACCACAAGAAATTTTGCCTGATGGGATTGTAGCAATTTGCCAAAAATCGCCTTTTCCTTTTCTCTTCCGATAATTTGGTTTTGCGCACTATTCATAGTTTTATAACTGGAAAAATCAGTATTTTTTTATAGTATTTTTCCAAAAATAGACCTATTTCTGGAAAAATAAATTTTAAATTTGACGATTTTTCCAGAAATAAAACAACTTTGCTCTAATGTAGTTTTGTGCCCAAAGCCAACACCCACCAAGAAGAGTTTAACGTCAGCGAATTGACCAACGGAATCTATTTCTTGAAGGTTAATGCAGCAGAAAAACAAGCTACTTTGAAGGTGGTGAAGGTGCAATAATACTTACAAGAGTGTAAGTGATGTTTAAGCTCAACTTCTCGTCGGGATGTACTGCCAAAAGCAGTGCATCTCCGATGGGAGGAAATAAAAGATAGTGTACTCAAAAACAGCCGCATCGGGGGGCTTTGTTGTGTCATTGTATCTCCTCCCAGACGAGTTTTTCTACTTTTTTGAGTTCTTTAGAAAAATTTAGACCGATACCGATGCACGTTTTACCACTGTGCAAATAAGGTGTAAGATAGCCTTTGTCTTTAATCTGTTGCAGGGCTTGCTCAGCGTCACCGTCCAACTTAAACTCAAAAGCATAGACGGACTTCTCCAAAATCACAATCGCATCCGCTCTACCATCGGCAGTTTGTACTTGGCTCTGCACGTATATATCTAAGAGTCTAAAGGTTAGATGAATAAGTGCATGGTAATAGTGCTCATTCTCCCGCTGCCAAATCTCATACGGAATACTCTTGAAAATCGTATTGAAAATACTCTGTACCTTGGCAAAGTCTTGGATTCGGAGGGCGTTTCGCATTTGGGTAGCCAGCACTTGTACCGAAGTGTTGGGGTTTTCGGTGTAAGCATTTGCCAAAAAAGTGAGGTACGATTTTCTAACTTCTTCATTGGGATAACCTAACTCGTAAGTACCGAACTCATTATCGTACTGCTTGATGGTCAAATAACCCGTTTGAAACATTAGCGGCACGAGTGAGAGCCGTTCTATATCGTAAGCATCTAACTGAAGAGCGTCTATTTCTACTTGTTCAAAATCATACAACTGCTCTCGTTTTGCCAAATTCATCAAAAACGTAGGTGTACCCGACACAAACCAATAGTTTTGAAAATCGCCATTTTTGGCAAAGAAATTGACCAACGAAAACGGATTATAGACTCGTTCTGGGCCTTTCCAAGAGTAGCCGTTGTACCAATGCTTTATCTTTTCGGCATCATACAGTTTTAGCTCTTCCTCAAAATTATCTTCCAGTTCCCTCTGCGTAATACCACATATTCCCGAATAACTACTGTCAAGCGTAATGTCGTTTAAGTTATTCAAATCCGAAAAGATAGACACCTTAGAAAACTTCGACACGCCTGTAATAAACACCAACTTCAAATGCGGGTCAGCGTCCTTGAGGATAGAGTAAAACGACTTCAAGATGCCTCGGTTCTCAATCGCTTTTCGCAGCGCCGAACCATGGATATCGTTGTCTATATAATCAATAATAGGCTTGTCGTATTCGTCTATCAGCACCACTACTTTGCCGTATTTCTCGTCGAGTTTTTGGATTAACTCCTTGAATTTGTCGGCATTAAATTCCGATGTTAGTAGAATGTTATAAGTTTGAGCCGTTTCAATTAAGGTCTTTTCGATGGCTTTGTAAAGCCCAGCCTCCGTATGCCCAATGTTACTAAACGAAATCTTGATAATAGGGTGGGTTTTTGACCAATCCCACTTATCCTCAATATACAACCCCTCAAAGATTTCTTTACGGCCTTTGAACAAATAATAGAGTGTACTCAAAAACAGCGACTTGCCAAACCTGCGCGGGCGAGACAGAAAATAGTACTTACCCTGCGTGATGAGCCGATGGGCAAAGGGAGTTTTGTCCACATAAACGTAGCCGCCCGTGACGACTTCCCCTAAATCTTGTATGCCTACGGGGTATTTACGCATCTTGTTTTATTTTGTTTGTGCCTATCACAAAGTTACACCTTTTTTAGAAAACTTACCCCGTACCCTTACCCTCTGCCTTTACCCCTCTGCCCCCTGCCTACTACCCTGAACCCAAAAAAAATTTTTCAAAACACCCGTTTATATAATAAAATATTTGACAAAAAAAATACCTGCTAGCAGGTATTTTTCATCCAATTTATTGCTACATGTTTGTGGCGAGCTTTTGCACTCATTTTACATTCTAAAAATATGACTATTTTTACCTATCCAAAACACCCCTCCTCGCTCGGGACTAAGCTCGCCGCTTTTTGCCCCAGCCACTGGCGCCTACACGTAGCCAGTATTTTCTTTTTGGCTTTTTGCCTTTGGGGCGGCTTTCACAGCCCCTTGCTGGCCCAAACCACCCTCGTCAAAAACATAAACCCAAGCGGTAGCTCTTCTCCTGCTGGTTTCACGGTGCTGGGGACAAATTTTTACTTTCGGGCTAATGATGGCACCAATGGAATAGAGCTGTGGAAGACCGATGGCACTGCTGATGGCACTGTGATGGTCAAAGATATAAACCCGAGCGGTAACTCTTCTCCTGCTGGTTTCACCGTGCTGGGGACAAATTTGTACTTCCAGGCTAATGATGGTACCAATGGAATAGAGCTATGGAAGACCGATGGCACTGCCGATGGCACGGTGATGGTCAAAAATATAAGCCCGGGTAGCGGTAACTCTTCTCCTGCTGGTTTTAGGGTGCTGGGGACAAATTTGTACTTTTCGGCTAATGATGCTACCAATGGAATAGAGCTATGGAAGACCGATGGCACTGCCGATGGCACGGTGTTGGTCAAAGATATAAACACGGGTAGCAATCCCTCGTCTCCTGCTGGTTTTAGGGTGATGGGGACAAATTTATACTTCCAGGCTACTGATGCTACCAATGGCTCAGAGCTATGGAAGACCGATGGCACTGCCGATGGCACGGTGTTGGTCAAAGATATAAACACGGGTAGCGGTGGCTCTAATCCTGCTGGTATCACGGTGATGGGGACAAATTTCTACTTTCGGGGTATTGATGGTACCAATGGAGCAGAGCTATGGAAGACCGATGGCACTGCCGATGGCACGGTGTTGGTCAAAGATATAAACACGGGTAGCGGTAGCTCTAATCCTGTTGGTTTCACGCTGCTGGGGACAAATTTGTACTTTCAGGCTCCTGATGGTACGAATGGAATAGAGCTATGGAAGACTGATGGCACTGCCGATGGCACGGTGATGGTCAAAGATATAAACCCGAGCGGTAACTCTTCTCCTACTGGTTTCACGCTGCTGGGGACAAATTTGTACTTTCAGGCTGATGATGGTACGAATGGAATAGAGCTATGGCAGTATAGCCCTGCTCCCCCTACCATCACCACCACAGCCTCACTCACAGCTTTTACTACCTGTGAAGGTACCGCTTCAGCCCAGCAGAGCTTCACAGTAAGCGGCAGCAACCTCACGGGTGATATTACCGTAACCGCCCCTACGGGTTTTCAAGTAAGCACCACGAGCGGTAGCAGTTTTGATCCATCGGTAACGCTTACGCAAAGTGGCGGTAGTGTTGGCAACACAATCATCTATGTACGCATGGCTGCCAGTTCAAGTAGCCCGTCTAATGGCAACGTAACTTGTGCCAGCATGAATGCTACTACGCAGAACGTAGCGGTGAGTGGTACGGTGAATGCTTTACCTACTATCACCCTCGGTACTATCAACCCTGTGAGTTCTACGGCCACGAGTTTTGGGATTCCGTACTCGGCTACTACGGGATTTCTATGATTCAAACAAGAGAATACGTATAATTTTCGTCATATTTTTTACCCTGCTTGGCTAAAGAAAAAATAAGTCTAACCAGCTTGTTCTTCATGGCATTGAAGACTGTAAACTTATTTTTTCCTTCCTTGAGTTTACGTTCATAATACGCCTTAAAATGAGTGTTGTACCTCATGGCAGACATAACACAATTGGATAAAGTGGCTTTGATTCCTTTGTGAGCTTTTTTACTAACCTTGGGTCTTGATTGCAGGCTTGTTCCTGAGCTATTTTCAAATGGGACAACACCTGCATGACAAGCCAGTTGCTTGGCATTATCAAACTTTTTAAACTCGTCCGTAATGACAATACATTTAGCAGCAGTAACAGTACCTACTCCAGGAATAGAAGTAATGTTTTCAAAGAGTGATTTGAGCTGCGGATCAGAATCAATGAGTTCTTTTATTTGCTTTTCGAGGGTTAGCAAATCGGTTTCGACTCCTTTGAGTGTATGAGCAGAGTATTTTTTTGTGTCTTTTGTGAGGGTTTTATTAGCTTCACAAGACTTCTGCTCATTCAAGGCGGTTAGACAAATTTGCCGCACTTTTACTAATCTGTCACGAATGTCAAGTAGATTATCCAATTGGTCAATAATAGCTCTGGGAGGCACATAAAGCTTGATTTCATCGCGATTTTTGTAAGCGTAGCGAGCAATTCGTTGGGCATCAATTACATCGTTTTTGCCTCTGACATCGCCCATAGAGTACTTGATTTGGCTCCCTGATTCCAACCAAATTAAGGCTTTGCGACTCAGCAGATATTTCAATAAACGAGTGTGATAAATCCCAGTGTGTTCCATACAGAAAACTGCACTTTCGAGTTTGACATTTAACTGCCGTTGTAGGCTTATTACAGTTTTGGTTATACTTTTTATATCATTACCCGAAACCCGTTCCAAGATAATCTTATTGGCGCTGCAAACAGCCCAATTCAAGCTTTCTTTCGAGATATCAATACCGATAAAATACTGTGTTTCCATGATGAATGCTTTTAAGAGTTTGTGTATTTTTACATTCCTTTGTTGAGATTTTATCCGCCATCACTACCTTGGCTAATGGGTTTTACCCAGACTTCTATTTGATGTTTGGATAAAAACAGGATATAGGATTCAATCCCGTGGTGGGTTCTACCCATGCGGCCCTTTAAAGTGCCTATATCCTGCTCAACAACTGAAAAGTAAACTTACCAGTTTCTTGGTTTTGTTCAATCACACAAATCTAAAGGTAGCCCTGATCAGTATAGCCTCACAGCGGGCACACCAACGGCCATGCCGAGTTTTGAGGCGGTGAGCAATGCTACTTTACCAACCGCCCCCCGTATCGCCGTAGTAACGATTCCCGCCAGTGCGGCCAATACCTATCATTTTAACCTCACCGTGCGCAACAGCAGCACGGGTTGCGTGAGTACCGCCGTGCCAGTGGCCTTGACGGTACAAGCGGCGGGAGCCAACGGCCCCAGTTGCAGCACCTTTACCAACAAAACCACCACCGACGGGCTGGATATAACTGTTAATGGCGTGTATGCGGTGGGCAGCACCGTGTATGCGGCTACGAGTACCGGTTTGAGCATCTCGACCGACGGCGGGGCTACTTTTACCAAAAAAACCACCACCAACGGGCTGGGGAATAATACTGTTTATGGCGTGTATGCGGTGGGCACTACCGTGTATGCGGCTACGGCTGGTGGTTTGAGCATCTCGACCGATGGCGGGACTACTTTTACCAACCGAACCACCACCACCAACGGGCTGGGGAATGATAATGTTCTTGGCGTGTATGCGGTGGGCAGCACTGTCTATGCCGCTACGGCTGGTGGTTTGAGCATCTCGACCGACGACGGGGCTACTTTTACCAACAAAACCGACCCCTTGCAGCTGGATACTAATGTTTGGGGCGTGTATGCGCTGGGCACTACCGTGTATTGGGGTACGGTTAGCGGTTTGAACATCTCGACCGACGGCGGGGCTACTTTTACAAAAAAAAGCACCACCAACGGGCTGGGGGGTAATACTGTTCTTGGCGTGTATGCGGTGGGCACTACCGTGTATGCGGCTACGGATGGCGGTTTGAGCATCTCGACCGACGGCGGGGCTACTTTTACCAACCGAACCAGCACCACCAACGGGCTGGGGAGTAATACTGTTCGGGGCGTGTATGCGCTGGGCACTACCGTGTATGCGGCTACTCGTGGCGGTTTGAGCATCTCGACCGACGGCGGGGCTACTTTTACCAACCGAACCACCACCAACGGGCTGGGGAGTAATAGTGTTCGGGGCGTGTATGCGGTGGGCACTACCGTGTATGCGGCTACGGGTTTTGGCGGTGTCGGTGGTTTGAGTAACTGCGCCACCCTCGCCCTCGGTACCCCCACCAACCCTACTACCTGCGTACCCGCCAACGGCAGCATTGCCTTCACAAGTACGGGCTTTGCGGCAGGTACGAAAACGCTCAACTACAAAAAAGGCGGCACGGCTGCTACTCCTGCCACCGTAACAGTTGCCAACGATGGTACCTTTACGCTCTCGGGCTTGGGAGCAGGAGCCTACACGGATTTTGCCATTGGGGCAGTAACGGCTACGGGTACCAACCCTACGCTAACAAATCCTACTTACGCCCTCACCATCGGCACCCCTACCCACCCCACTACTTGCGGTGGCACCGATGGTAAAATCGCGTTTAATTACGGTTCTAACACTATCCCTGATGGTACTTACAGCATGAGCTACTCGCTGGGCGGTAACACATTTACCAAAGATGTTACTTTTGGTAATCCAATACAAAGAATCTCTGCTGAGGCAACTGCTATACAAACGGCCTTCCTCACGGGTTTGGGGGCTGGTAGTTACAGCAATTTTAGCATAACCATCAACGGCTGTACCATCACGCCCTCGGGTACTACTCCCGTGAGCTTATCAGATCCAACTGCTCCTACACTGGCGTTGCGTTCAAAAGCCAATTTGAGTAGTTGCAGTGTAAGCAATGGCAACATCGCCTTAAATGTACCCGTGAGTTTGCTTACCCAAACCGTAACACTCAACTACAAAAAAGATGGCTCCGCCGCCAGTGCCTCGTTAACCGTACAAGGCACTGCAGGCTCGCCTGAAATTCCTTGTACTCCCACCACGATGCCTGGCCCTCCAGGCCAGCCTCCTATACCTGGCCCCTGCACAGGAGGCACACCCGGCATTCCTGCCCAGTCATACATAACGTTATTGAACTTAGGGGCAGGCGTTTACAGTGATTTTAGCATCACTACTTCCACCAATTGTACATCAACCTCGGTCATTGCGAGCCAAACCTTGACAGCCCCCGCTCCTACCTTTAGCGTAGGCACTGTGGTAAAGCCCACCTCTTGCGGCAGCAACACTGGCAGCATTCCTCTTACGGGCTTAACCGCTAATACCAGCTATTCGGTCAGCTATCAAAAAGGTGGCGCTACAGCGGTAGTGGGCGATATCAGCAGCAATGCCTCGGGAGTTTTGAGCATTCCAAACTTAGGAGCAGGCAGCTATACCAACATTACGGTAACATTGGCGGGCTGCACCAGTGCCCCCCGCACCGCCACCGTAAGCGACCCTACTTACGCTCTCGCCATCGGCACACCTACCAACCCCACTACTTGCGGTGGTACCAATGGTAAAATCGCGTTTAATTACGGTTCTAACACTATCCCTGATGGTACTTACAGCATGAGCTACTCGCTGGGCGGTAACACATTTACCAAAGATGTTCCCTTTGGTATTATAGGAGGTAGAATCTCCGCCGAGGCAAGTGAGGGGCTAACGACTTATCTCGAAGGCTTAGGGGCAGGTAGTTACAGCAATTTTAGCATAACCATCAACGGCTGTACCATCACGCCCTCGGGTACTGCGCCAGTGGTTCTCACGGCTCCCGTTTGCTGCCCAAACGGCAATACTCTCTACGTCAATGCCTCGGTATCGGGCGGCACGGGCGACGGTAGCTCATGGACTAATGCTTACGCCAGCCTAAGCAATGCCCTGGCCGTGGCCCACGCCTGCAATGTCGTTAAAACCATCAAAGTAGCCCAAGGTACCTACAAACCTACCAAAAAGCCCTTTAACGCTGGCGTAGAAATGAGCACTACCGACGGTAGAGATGTTACTTTCCACATTCCTGATGGTGTGACCATAGAAGGTGGGTATAATGCAACAGGCAGCAGAGATATTGCTGCCAACGCTACTATTTTGAGCGGCGATATTGACAACAACGATGTCCTTGACGCAAATGGCAAAATTACTTCTGGTAATGCTACTAACGCCTACCACGTCGTCCTTGCCTCCGCAGCAAGCACAGGCGGCGTAGGTGTAACCATTGACGGTTTCTCTATCACGGGCGGAAATGCGAATGGTAGCAGCGGTATCACAGTAAATGGCACTTCTATTCCCAGAGTCGGCGGCGGCGGGATTTGCACCGCTTTTGGCACGAATACGCTGAGCAATAATACCCTGTATAACAATACAGCGAGCTACGGCGGCGGCGGGATTCTCACCTTTCATGGCACGAATACGCTGAGCAATAATACCCTGTATAACAATACAGCGACAAACTACGGCGGCGGGATTTACACCTTTGAGAGCACGAATACGCTGAGCAATAATACCCTGTATAACAATACAGCTAGCTTGAGCGGCGGCGGGATTTACACCTATTATGGCACGAATACGCTGAGCAATAATACCCTGTATAACAATACAGCGAACAACAACGGCGGCGGGATTTGCACCGCTTTTGGCACGAATACGCTGAGCAATAATATCTTTTGGGCAAATAAAAAAGGTACTGATGCCACAGTAGCAGGGGCAGATTATTATGTAGAAGGCAGCAATGGCAATACCTTCAAAAATAACCTTTTGCAGTTGGCAGCAACCAATTATCCTCAAACAGCAGCAGCTAATAGTTCTGCCATCGGCACAGGCGCGAGTGGCAATATCTTTGCCCAAGACCCAGGTTTTGTAAGCACTACAAACTTTGCTGGTGCAGATGGCAAACACCGCACCGCCGACGATGGTTTGGCATTGCAAATCAGTAGCCCTGGTATCAATGCAGGAACTACTGGCACGGGCATCCCAACCACCGACATCACGGGTGCAGCAAGAGTTGGAAACCCTGACATGGGGGCTTACGAAGCCGTATGTACCACACCTACTTTTAGCGTAGGTACACCTACCAAACCCACCACCTGCGGCGGCACCAACAGTAGCATTCCACTCACTGGCTTAGCCGCCAGCACAAGCTACTCGGTAAGCTACCAGCAAGACGGAAACTCTGCCGTAGTTAGTACCCTTATCAGCAATGCCTCGGGTGAGCTAACCATCGGCTCTTTGGGCGCAGGTAGTTACACCAACATCACCGTTACACTTAGTGGTTGCACCAGTGCTCCAGCCACGGCCAGCCTCGCCAACCCACCCTCGGCTATGGCCAGCATTTCAGGCACAACCAACGTCTGCCAAAATGCCCCAAGTCCCCTTGTTACCTTCACGGCAAGCAATGGTACTGCTCCCTATACTTTCTCCTACCGTATCAATGGTGGAACTGTACAAACCTTGACTACCTCAAGCGGCTCAAGCAGTGCGACACTCTCCCAAAACACCTCCACTCCAGGTGTATTTAGCTACGCATTGGAATCCGTCAATGATGCCCAAAGCTGCGGACAAAACCAAACAGGTTCGGCTACCCTAACCGTACAGGGTAAACCCACCATTAGCCTCAATGCGTTACAACAAACCCTCAATGAAGGCAACAACCCCGTTCTTTGTGATACCGACGCTGACCCTGTCAATAATTTACAGTTTAATGTTTCAACTAATTGTGTTTCGGGTTCGCCCCTGTGGCGCAGCCAAGTCGGAAATGGCGCGTGGAGCGAATGGTCGGCGACAGCACCAACTACCCAAGCTTCCAATAACCTACCACACCGCTACCAAGCCGCTTGCGATGCCAACTGTCCTGTGACTTATTCCTCTCCCATTGAATTGACCATTAACTACCGTGCCGCTGCCCCTCAAAATGTCTCTTTAGTCGTGGACGGAGTCTCTATCGCAGCTGGTCAAAC
>NZ_JACIBY010000024.1 GCF_014195535.1 Runella defluvii
ATTTAAGAGATGTCAACGCGGCTAAAAACATACTACAATTCTCCGTTAGGGGCATCTAACGCTAATTAAAGGAATCCCCCAGCCTTTAGGCGGGGGAGGATGTCAAAATAGAGAAATAAGAGTGACACCTGTGAGTGAGCCTCATTAAACCTTTCATAACCTTTGTCTTGCCTTCATTGGACAGGCCGAAGGTTATGGCTTCAAATTTGTAAGTCTTCTGTCTTTGCGTACTCCGATGTGTTGCTAATCGGAACCAATCAGCTTCTTCATCCCACTTAACAGAGTGAAATATATCCCCTGAGCTTATACCTCTCCACAAGTAAACATAATGGGTTATGTAAAGTTTTTTAAGTATCTGATAATGAGAGTTTTGTATTGACTTGTGTCTATTTTTGTTGTACCTTTATATTATCAAACAAGGAGGAGCAAACACCAAATTTGAGGGACTCATACCCGACAGTCGTTTTAGTTCGGGCAAATCTTTTCTTTTAAAACTCACTTATTATGTTTTCCAAATCAAAAAATGTAGCCGAATTGGCTGCCCAGACTTCTCATGTCCAAATTTTAAACCCTGATTTCGGCGATGAAATTCTTTACATTGAAGGACAACCCCGTGATTATCGCTTTGATGCCCGTAACGGTACGTTTAAATTAGGGGAAGAAGAGATTTTAACAGACCATAATGGCCAACCATTGAAATCGTTTACTTTTCAGCCATTGGCGTGGCGTATTTTTACGGATACCCTATTTGGCAGGGAAAGGGAAGAAACTTGGGCAGAAATTTTTTTCGTGGATAGTGAAAATTGTCTGTCAGTGATTATGTTCAATAACAGTTCGGTAAAAGAGCTTCAAAAACTGATACAACCGCTTTTCTATAAGCGCAAAAAACTATCAGAAGTAGTGTTGACCATGACGCCTGAATCGCATGAAAATACCAAAATCAAGCCCAAAGCCACCTATTTTATTGCTAAGTTTAAAATGGAAGATGCCATGCCTGAGCGCATTGAAGCTTTTGGGCAATATGCAGACTGTAATCGTATTTACCGATTAGATACCCTAACCAACGGTGCTATTTACCATTTTGTCGCAGATTGTTTCTATAATGCTTTGGCCGAGCAAGAAAAAGAAGAACCTATTATCGAAGAGTTCAAACAAGCAGCATAGATAAATATAAGTGAGGGGGTAAAGTACAACCCTCTCATTTTCAAACCTCCTATATCTTTTTAATTACCATAAGAACATGAAAATGCCCGTAATATTTCAGCCAAGTTGGGATGTTGTAGAAAAGCCTATATATTCTAACAATCAAGTAGTTAATGGCTACAAGGCCATTTTTAGAAGTGATAATAACCACTTACTTAACGTCTGTAAAGATTCATATACCCCTACTTCCAACGAACGATTTATGGAGGTAGTCCAAAGAATGAATGACATAACGGGGTTTCCTATCAAGTGTTTTGATGAATTTGACGGGGGTAAGAAAGTATTGGCTTTTTTACAATGCACCGAACCGATTCAAGTAGGAGGACATAGTTTTGAAGACTACTTAATGATTGGCAACAGCCATGATAGCAGTACTGGTTTTTTTATGGGAAATTCAAATATGATGATTCGTTGTAAAAATCGGTTTTCAAAGGTATTCCGTCAATTAAAAGTTCATCACACCAAGAACCACGACACTAAAATAAACCAGTTACTACGCTATTTTGAAACATTTATGGAGGAGCGTACAAAACTGTTTCATCAATTTGAACGCTTGGGTAATGTCCAAATTGATGAAAGTATTAAGTCTGCTTTAACCGAACGACTAACGCGTATGACGCAAGAGGAAAAATTGGGGAAGACAGAACTTTCAACCCGCAAAACCAATGTCATAAATGCCATGAACTACTCAATAGAACGAGAGTGTGCAGATCTGGGAGACAATCTATTTGGGTTATTAAATGGAATAACCCACTACACTACGCACATTAAAAAGCCCAAAGAAGCAGTGTTTGGCAATGCGGTAGGTAGTTTAGCCCGCATGAATGAAGACGCTTTTCGGTTTTGCCTTGAAATGGCCTAAAAATGAAGCAAACTTTGGAGGCTAAGCAAAACACCCAATTTATACCTTTATAAACCACTAAATTTAATCAAAAATGAACATTGTACCATTCCTAAGTGATACCCAGTACCGCCAACTTCCCCGCATAGCCAATTCGGACTTAAGTGAATTTCGTGACCACCTGTTTGGTTTAAAGAGTTTCAAACCTGAAAAAGCCTTTGCTTTTGGAAGCACATTGCATGAACTGATTTTAGAGCCTAAGAAACAGACGGTTATTCCCGAAGATATGGATGCGGATTTACTAAATATTTTAAAAGAAAAAGTGCTGAAAAATCGTTTTTGCAGTTGGCTTAGGCAGTTTGCAAGAAAAGAAAGTGTCTGCCTATTTACCAATCCAGCGACAGGCTTACCTTGCAAATCAAAGCTAGATTTGGTGTATAAGAAAAGTTTGGTAGTTGATTTAAAAACAACCAGCCAGCGGACATACGCCGCTTTTGTAAAAAGTTGCCATACATACGATTACGACCGCCAAGCTGCGTATTATCTGGATGGAGTAGGAGGGAAGCGATTTGTTTTTGTCGGTATTCAGAAAATACATCCGTACGATTTGTTTATCTATGAACCGAGTCGGGAGTTTATAGCAGAAGGGAGAAATAAATATGAATGTCTTTTGGAAGCATGGCAAGAAGTTGGTTTTACACCCAGTAGTTGGCAAAGGACAGAATCAAAACAACCATTTTTACAAGCTGCTTAAAGAAAGGGTAGGAGGGAACTTCCTACCCAAGTGAAAAAGAACAGAGGGGAGGAATAAAGGGTATGAAAAGTGTGCTGACCGCTTCGACACAAGGCCTCTTGACTTCAAGAATTCAGCAGGACAATACCTCAGTGAATTCTGTCGAGTTGTTCTATAATTTTCATAATAAACTCATTATCAATAACTTTTCCATCTTTGGCAACAGCATAAAGTTTACGTCCTCTCAAGCCAATGCTGGAGCAATAGTAAAAACAGCTCCGAGCCACAGAACACCAAGCCAAAACCTTGCACATGGGAAAGGGAAAATCAATGAATTCTTGAGCTATTATTAACCGCTCTTGTTTTGATAGACAGGTTTTTAGGAGAGCATCCTTGACTCGTATTTCAAGCTCTTTCTCGGCGACCAATTCTTTCAAAAGTTGGTTCTCGCGTAAAAGATGATGGTATTCCGCTTGACTGATACCACTTTGTACCTCTGTTTTAGGTTCACCTCTCATAGAGTGCCAGTGCCACCTATAAATCATTGAAGATGCGACGTTAAAGAGGCGTACCGTCGCTGTGATACCGTGCTGTTGATAGTGTTGTAGGATGTTTTCTATCTCAGTTTCACTCCAACTTTTACGATGTTTGCTCATATTGACTACAAGTTAGGTTTTCCCTTAACTTGTGTCTAGTTTTTTATCGGGACGACAAGAAGCGCACTTTCATCAACGGTACCTATACCAAGCTATTCACTACCTATCAGTTATAAATTAGCCCCTCATAAGTTCGTTGTCATCGTGAACCAATCCAAACTCAGTGCACAACAGAATAAGCTCGGAATAGACAATAAAGAAGCGGACAGTTACTATTGCTTTATAATGTTAATGGCCTCTTTGAACCAGAGGACATTGTCTATGTAACAGGTCAATTGCTAATAATTGGTTGCTCGTAGCATATGGGATATAGTTCAATGTGTTGGTTAACAGTTACAAGGTATTTCTTGGAAGGAAATGTGTGTTATGTTAAAGTATTTCTCAAGCTAGATTTTTATCAATGGTTGCAGTAATTTATGTAAAAACTACCAATGGTTTGAAATTTGAACCAGAAATAGCAACTAACAGGCACTTTGAGACAGAGAGATATTTTTTTTGTTAAATTTTTTTGAGTAAACTATTCTTTGTGCAAAAATGCGACCTTTCATTTACTATTGCCTATTTGTTATAGGGCTTTATGGTTGTAGTATTCAAAAACCCATTTACCAGTCTTCATCGCTGGTTAAAAACAATACCACGAGTTTGTCCAATCCGCAGTTATCCAAAATGCCCACTTTTTTTAAGCCCCTGGTAATAGGAGGCTTGTGGTTTACAGGGGCAACACTGCTGGGTACTCAAATGGAAATGGAAGAGAACACCTCAACAGGAACCATAAAACGCCCTGTAACCGAGGGGGAAGCTATGGGGTTTGGAGCAATCTTTGGGGCCTTAGCTACCGCTTATTCAATCAATGATGTAGTTAAAGAACGGCGACAAGGAGGGAAAATTATTGAACTTGATAGTGATTCAAAAAAACAAAAGTGGTTCTCAAAGTACAATCGGCAAAACAGTAACAATTATGTCAATTATTATTTCATAGGTAATGATATTTACCTAACTACCCCGAAAACCCTGACTGAGTACCGTTTCCAAGATGTACAAGACGTACGACTGTACCAAATGCTCTATCCTAACCAACCCGCTGAGGGAGCTATTGAGCGCACACTGACAAACGCCTCTGTTCCCGAAGAGGTATTGGTCGAAATACTCAGCCAACTCAAACCGAATCCAACCCAAGAAAAAGACTTAAAAAGGCGCTATACGCTCGCGGCAGCCGACTTAAATACCTTTTTAGTTCGACAAGACACTTACAATATTCTCAAAACCTCCGAAATACCAGGACAAGCGGCCAAGCGTGTTAAGGCATTTGAGCAACTCGAACTTTACCGCAAACGAATTGGCTCGTCCACGAGTTTTGACGATCAAATCATTGACAATATTTACAAAAATTGCTCCATACAGCAATTAGACAAACTCATTGATTGGTATCCAGATTACTCCCGTTACCGTGATTTGGTAAAACAATACATCACCTCAATTTACAATATATCGGATTTAAAGGCAACCCTAAGTCGTTTCGGACCAACTTTCAAAAATGAAGTAGAAAGTAGAGCCGTGCAACAGGTTCTATCTACCCCCACTTCCATTTCTCTATTTGCCTATCACTTCCCCAGCTCAAAATACCTACTCGCCAAGAACAATACACTTTTCGTGGGCAAAACCCCTAACGCTGGCGGCATCGCAAGTGGGGAAGGTATTATGTATGATAAATCAGACGGCTCGTACTGGCAGGGCACTTTTGTAGGTGGGGTATTGAATGGACCTAACTGTAAAGTACAAGCATCAAAGTACAGTTATGAAGGCGGCTATTTGATGGGCAAAAAGAGTGGTAAGGGTGCGCTTAATTATTACAATAAATACACCTATTCAGGAGATTTTTACAATGACGAAATGCACGGTTCTGGCTCATTTTCGGGCGGTTTATCCGAAATCAGCTTAGTATCAATGTCAGGTAACTACACAGGGAAAATGGCCAATGGATACGCCCATGGATACGGAAAGTTGAGCTTTGAAAATGGCGAAGCTTGGTACGAAGGTGGGTTTGTAGATGGCAGATTTGAAGGAAATGGCACAATACGTTATCCCAATGGGGTACGATTTACTGGCCCTTGGAAAAACCACTCACCTAACGGAAAATTTCACGTTTACAAGTACACTTTGATGGGGTTAATTCGGGAAGATTATTACCAAGAGATGTATAGCTTTGATGACATGGGCAAGGGGGAAGGTGCGCTCATTGATAAATGGAATAATGCCCGTGCAGACGATAGACGCCGTGACCGAGAAAAAGAGCAGGAAGAAGAGGCGAAAGAAAAAGCTCGTGAGAAAGCAGAAGAAGCGAAGGAAAAGGCTGAAAGTGAAGAAAAAAAAGTAAAAGAATGTATGTCAGAGGTAAACAGCGCCCTTAAAGAACTCAGGAGTGTAGATGAAGGTTGGTTTACAAACCTTGATTGTCCTTGCATGTACTATGAAGACCCTTCTTTTTTTGGTTACAGACTATCATTGAAAGTCAATGATAAAAATGAATGGATTTACATACTGCATGGATTTTGGAGCGACAAGGAATCTGAAAAATTTTACTCCAAAGATGGTGCTTTACGTGGAGTTTGTGAACATTGGTACAAGTCAAAAAAATAATTTAATCCCCATAATCAATGAAAAAAACTATTGCTTTTTACTCTTTTATATTTGGGCTGGCAATTTTGCAGCTTCACGCCCAAACCATCAAAACCGATGTCATCTACCGCACCGATAACTCTACCATCAGCGGTACAATACTCGAAATAACCGACGACATGGTACGCTATCGTAAACCTAACGATGCCACCATCTATCGGCTCTCCACCAAAGACATCCAAAAGATTGTATATGCCAATGGGGAGGTAGAAAACTATAATCTTCAAGCTTCAACAATTCAAGGCAAGCAGAAGAAGGACATAAGTCAAAAGGCCGACATTAAAAACAGTCAAACCAATACCTCGGCTCTAAAATGGATGATTTCGGGAGCAATGGATTTAAGTCATTTTGTAGTCGATAAAGCAAGTACGACACAGATGACTCTCAATCCTAAGGTAGGTTACTTTTTTAAGCCAAACATCTTAGTAGGAGCTTCTATCTCGGTAAAGACCGATAAAGATGCCGATTCATCATCGCCTTGGGGGGGCAGTGGAGTATGGTCTGAAAGTACACGCATAGTAGGTGCATTTGGGCGCTATATGCAGCCGCTCAACGAAAAAACTTACGTATGGGGTGAACTTGGCTTTGGATTTGGCTCCTACAAAGTCACCGAAGATGATGAAAGCTATAGTTTTTCAGCTTCTCAATTTCATATTGGCCCTGGTGTTAGTTTTTTCTTAAACAAACATGTAGCTATCGAGGCTATGTTGCGCTATTCTCATACGGGTATTGGCGGTCAACTTAAAACCAATGAAGTAGGTCTTTTTAGTGGAATCCAAATCTTTTTTTAATCTCATGAAAATATCTCTAACGCTATTTATCCTTGTAGTGGGTATATCTATACAAAAAGTTCAAGCGCAATTTAATAAAGGCGCACGCCTTTTGGGAGGCACTGCAAGCTTGTCAATGAAATCTGTTTCTGAATCACAAAGTAGCACAGTGTCGGCCTTTATTGTGCGTTTGGCACCCCGCTTCGGCGTAGCACTATCCAATCAAATGATTGTGGGTGGCATCTTATCGCTTGATTATGAAGGCTCTAATGTCGGAGGTACTACTACGATTAAGGCGGGGCCTATGGCACGTTATTATTTTCCTATCCAGCAAAAACTGTATGGCTTTGGAGAGCTTGCCGCACAGGTAGGCACTACCAAAATAAGTAAGGTTGATTCTTCGCCTTTTCTCACCGATTTCTCTATTGGACCGGGCGCGAGTTACTTCGTCAATCGTTCGTTTGCTGTAGAAGCACTTCTAAAATACGCCAACGTAGGTTCCAGAATCAATGGAAAAGGCGGCTCTCAAGGCGGTGTTTATTTTAGCATTGGGGTTCAGGCTTTTTTGAGAAAGGACTAACTACAAAATTTAATCTTAAAGATAAATCAGGTGAAACAGCCACCACTGAGGGGGTATTCAATATCAATTTTTAGACTTTTTATCATGGTAAAGAAAAGCCAATTCAAAATTTTTATTTTTTTATATTTTTTGGTGGGCTGTACAAGTTCTAATAAGAGTGTCGTTAGCCCTCAGTTGGAAGCACTTACTGCCTCTTTCACCGTATCGCAAGCTAACCCTAAGCTCAATGAAACTATCACATTCAAAGATGAAAGCAAAGGGAACCCTACCAGTTGGACATGGGACTTTGGGGATGGCACAACTTCCACTCAACAAAATCCCACGAAGTCCTACGCAAAGTTAGGAGCTTATACTGTAAAGCTGACGGTCTCTAAAACAGGTGTAGCGAGTCAATCTGCTACAAAAAATATCACAGTAACTGCATCTGTATTAACACTGTCATTGAATACCCAAAATGTAGTGGCTACTGCCAATACTGCCAGTATTACACTAACTGCCAACAATTCTTGGACAGCCAGTAGCAATAGTACATGGCTAAAAGTCAGCCCTATTAGTGGCAATGCTGGTACAAATACAGTTATTAATTTTACTGTTGATGCCAATACAACTACCAACTCTCGCACGGGTATTGTAACATTTGCTTCTGGTGGACTTACGCAAACTTATACGCTTACGCAGGCAGGTGCAAGTATAGTAAGCCAAGGAGGGACGTTATATATAGCTACTGACCAAGGTGACTATGCTAGTAATGCCGCTTTATTTGCTATTGATATTAATACAGGTAGCATAAAATGGCGATTTAAAACTGATACACCTTCGGAAACTTTTGCATCACCAACTGCTTCAAATGGTATTGTATATTTTGGTAATAATGATAGAATATTTGCCCTTGATGCTCAAAATGGGAATATAAAATGGAAGTTTTCGACGGGTGGAGAAATCATATCTTCACCTCTAGTTATTGATAATGTTATTTATTTTGGAAACACCGACCGTAAATTTTATGCATTAGACGCAAACACAGGTACAAAGAAATGGGAATTTGTAACAGGACGACCTATAACATCTTCTCCAACCGTATCTAATGGTATGGTTTATTTTGGGTGTGGGTCTCTTTACGCCTTAGATGTAAATACAGGATTAAAAAAATGGGAGTTTTTATCTGATGATTTAAGTTTTCTCGATTCTTCTCCAACGGTAGTCAATGGCACATTATATATAGGTGCAAGTGGAATTAGAGGTGAAGATGGAAAAATATTTGCCATTGATGGATTGAAAGGAATCAAAAAATGGGATTTGGCAATAGGCTCTATAAGTTCCTCTCCAACCGTTGTAAACAACATTATTTATGTGGGAAGTCAAAATAATAAAGTATATGCTATTGATGCTGTAACAGGGCTCAAAAGATGGGAGTTTTTAACCAATGGTTCAATTGGGTCGTCTTCTCCCTCAGTAAAAAATAATCTTGTCTATATAGGTAGTCTTAGAGACAAGTTCTATGCCTTAGATGCTTCAAATGGTTCAAAAAAATGGGAAGTTCCATCACCTACCTTTATTAATCAGTCTTCGCCTACGATTGCTGAGGGAGTCGTTTATATCCATCATGGTGTTTGGATATCAGCTTTTGATGCTTTAACTGGTGTAAAAAAATGGACTGGCAATTTAGGCTCATCCAATGATTCCAGCCCATGCGTAGTAACTTCTGACGGTAAGGTGTATCATTCAGGCATTAGTGGTTATCCTGATAACTAAAATTGATTTTAAAACTCGTTTTCGTATGAAACCATTATCTCGTTTAGTTTTATTTATGATTGTTTTTGTTTCTTGGCAATGGGCTTGGGGGCAAAAAACAACAATATATACTGTATCTTCATCACCTTATAATAATTACCCAAGTCTTGCTTTTAATAGCGATTGGAAAGTCGGACCAGTTTTCGATGTTACAGGAGTTCAATATTTTATAGGGGTAAAATCTCTTGATTTTGGTTATGTTGATTACAGCATAATCAAAGTTGATAAAGGCAAGCTAACGTCAATTGATATTCCTTATTTGATGTCGAGTAAAGACAGTCAATCCCCACGAAGTGTAGATTTTAGCTTTTTTACGATTGATAAAAAAAATAATATCTGGATAAAACATAATGCAGAAGGGGCTATTTATCGTATGGATAGTCAAGGTGTCTGGTACGCCTATTATTATAATTCAGACCATTTAAATCGTAGGTCAAAAACATTACCTAATCTATTATCAGTAACAATGGATATACCTCTGTTATTTGCCAATGATAACAATAGTAAACTGTGGGTCTTCGATAATAGTGGTATCATTCACAATTTTGATGGAAGCAAATGGAGTAAATCTATTGATTTAACCAAAGTGAGTTCTGAGTTTTTGAATGGGGTTGTGAATGTGCCTTCTGATGGTAAATTATATAAATTCCTGTCGATGGATGTTAAGGGCAATGACCAAATCTGGATGACGGCAAGTGGTACAGGTGGTCAATTTGCTCTGAAAGTTGAAGGTGCAAAAATGCTTGGATATGCTTTGAATAGCAAAATAAACAATTCTACGGGTAAAATTTATATTGATAAATTGGGTGTGGTTTGGGTATTTGATGGTTATCAGATTGCAACTTTTGATTCCAAAAAATGGTACACTTACCCTGTTAAAAGTAGTTATGATGGTAATGATTTTATTTTAGATTACGAAAGTAACAGAAAATGGTATTTAGATTTTAATACCTATGATATTCAAACATTTAAAGACTATACCTTTACAGGCAACAGTATCACATTTTCAAATAATGCTTTAAGTACCTTTAAGCTTGAGAGCAATTATTTAACAAACATAACGACCAATGCTCTTGATGAAAGTTTATGGGGATTTTGGTCTAATAAATTAGTAAAAATAGAACCCCCTACTGTAAATGCTGTAACATTATCAGCAAACTACTCATACACCCCCACTGCCCCACAACTTAACCAAAGCATTACGTTTAAAGACGAAAGTACAGGCAGCCCTACGAGTTGGGCTTGGGATTTTGGGGATGGTACTACCTCAACCCTACAAAACCCCACTAAAACGTACAACAAAGCAGGAAACTATACCGTCAAACTCACCATCAACAAACAAGGGGCTACGGCAGCGAGTACCACCAAGAGCATCACAATAACTGCCGAGGCTGCAACGCTTGCCCTATCAACTATCACCCACAATGCCCCGGTGGCAGGTGAGCAAGGTGGCCTGAATATCTCTACCAACACCAACTGGACTGCCAACAGCAATGCTGCTTGGCTCAAAGTAAGCCCTACCAGCGGTAATGCAGGCACAAACATTGCGGTAAACTACACCGTCGAAGCCAATACGGCAACGGCAGCCCGTACAGGTATCATCACTTTTACGGCAGGAACACAAACGGCTACTTTCACCGTCACGCAAGCAGGAGTTGCACCCTCATTGGTGGTAAGCCCTACGGCTCCCACTACCATCGCAGCGGTGGGTAGTACGGTGGCGTTATCGGTTGTGTCAAACCTTTCTTGGTCAGTTGCCAAATCTACCAATTCAGATTGGCTTACGGTTTCACCTGCTTCGGGTATGGGCAATCAGAACGTATCTGTTACCGCCTCTGCCAATGCTACCACGGCGGAGCGTTCGGCCACGCTTACGTTTTCGGTGGCGGGCGTAGCCAATGTCGTCGTAACTATTCGGCAGGCAGGCGTAAACGCCAGTTTGTCGCTTTCGGAAACAAGTATAAAAGTAAATGCTTCTTCGATTAGTATTGGGATTCTCAAACTTACTACAAACACGGCATGGACAGCGAGCAGCGATGCTGAATGGCTCACCATAGGCCCCACTTCGGGCAATGCAGGGACGAATATAGAGTTGACATGGTCGGTGGCTATCAATACTTCAGTGAATAGCCGTACTGGAAAAATTACGGTAATGGCAGGAACACAAACGGCTACTTTCACCGTCACCCAAGCGGGCATAATTCCAGAATTGAGTCTTTCGGCAGAGAGTAAGACCGTTGCGGCCACGGGCGAAGCGGGGCAGTTGGGTATTACCTCAAACGTACCTTGGTCGGCTACTTCCAATGCTACTTGGCTCACGTTTAGTCCTTCCAGTGGTGGAGCAGGCGTTATCAACAATTTTAGGTACGGTATAGATGCCAATCCCAATACGACGACACGGACAGGAGTCATTACTTTTTCAGCCAGTGGATTGATCAAAACATTTACCGTTACCCAAGAGGGTACTAAACCCACACCTCCCCAAGCCCCCACCCAATTGACCGTTACAGCTACATCGGAGTATGAACTACGCATTAGCTGGAAAGACAATGCCACTAACGAGACTTCGTATGAACTCGAAAGAGCCGATGGACTTTTACTTGGCCCTACCAATTCCGATTTTAAGAAAATAGCCACGTTACCTGCCAACACTACCACCGTTTTAGACCAAAAACTAACCTCAAAATCCCAGTATTGTTACCGAGTGCGAGCAGTCAATGCAGTGGGAGCATCTGATTTTATGGAAGCAGTATGCGGCACTACCAATGCCCCCCCTGCGGGTATTACTTTGATAACACACGGATTTAGCCCCGCAGGTCCCGAAGCACCTGAAAAACTGAGGGACGATTTCACAGCGAGTTTTGGGGTATTTGCCAATAGCATTAGGGAAAAAGCAGGTGCAGGCGCAACGGTCTATATCAATGATGTAAATACAAGAAAATGGAAAAGGTGGGAGGCTGTCAGTAATAATGGAAATGGTGACCCAACCAAGGAAATTATTTTGTTTTACAACTGGGCAGATGCCTCCAACACAGAACTTTATGCCTTACTCAACAACCTGCTGTATATGTCTAACTCAGGTTATTTAGAAGGTTCGGCTGATATTTTATTCGCTATGTTGGCTGACGCTCAAATACCTACTTTGCCTAACAATTTGCTTACCTCTGGTAAACCTTTACACTTTATTGGCCACAGTCGAGGCACAATTTTATTATTACAACTCATGCACCGCATGGCGAAGTGGTTTCCCAATGTAAAAATTGACCACTACACTGCCCTCGACCCACACCCTGCCACCAACATGGGCGATGTAGTACGAAAACAGCGAAATACTTATGCTTCGCTTCCACTCGTAACGGGCTACGCCGATGGTTGTACGAACACCATTGGCTGCTCGTCGGCATCGGTAGGTACAGCCGAAGAAATCAAAATCAGAATACCCGAAAATGTCCAAAAAGCCGAGGTCTATTATCGAAAAGATGGTGATTATGAAGACTCCGACTCAGCCTTAGAAAACTTAGCAAGCCGCTTTGGGGATCCCGAAATATATGCCAATGCTGTAATTTTTATCACCAACTATTTTCTTCCACCTTGGTTACAAATTCAGTACCAAAATAGGTTTAGACGATTATTAGTGGCATTCGATGGAGTCCCCTCTATCGGAGGAGTCAATTACCAATTAGACAATACCAAAATATCTGAGGGCAAAACAGGCGGTTTTGGTGGAGCACATTCAGGAGTTGTGAGTTGGTATTTTGGTACCATTGACACAAGATTAACAGGTTCTGATGGAAAGCCTATTTCTTATGATGGAGAGCCTCTTTATCTCAACCAATGGTATGGAACAAACGGAGCGCTGTTGGCCTCAAAGCCTGCTCGCGAGAAATCAGGCTACTATTTCAGTCGCATTGGCGGGGGCTATGCGCAGTTGGCCGACGCCACCAACAAAATGAATATCTACGAAATGGACAACCAATTGCAAACTCGCCCTCGCCTCAACAACACTGATGGTGGTATGAAACTGGGGATTCAGAATGGAAACTTTGAATATAACAATGACAGCGGCTGGCGGTTTGGTGGAGGAAATAGTGCATCTAACAATCAAGCTAAAAACGGACAGGTAATCGTTTCAGGGTCAGGTTTAAGTATCAAACCCGAGATTAATATTACTCATTCTTTGATGTACTACCCAGCCAACTTTAATTATGTAATGGCTCACATCAAATTTGATACTAAACAGACTGCTACAAAAACCTTTTCTGTCCAATTCCTCAATCGAGATTTTGCGGCTGTAGGGCAGCCGCTTGAAGTCGTACCTACCAAAAACGACACCAAGGCCTATATCAAAATTCCAACATCATTAAAAGGAAAATCAGGCTCTTTCACCATCAAAGGAACGGGCATATTGGTTGAAAAAGTGGAATTGTCAGACAGGACAGGCAGTCAAGACGTAATCATAGAATCACTGGCTCAACCCGAAACCCTTCAGACAGTCGAGGCTCTTTATGAAATATTCCCCAACCCCAACAACGGGCGATTTAGCCTCACGAGTCAAGACGCACAAATGCCTGCCATAGCCGTTGTGGTCGTTGATGTAATAGGTAATGTACTATTCAAAGCCACTGACAATCAGCTTTCAGTATTTAATGCCCAGCAAAAATTAGATATTGCTTTGCCGGGTGGCTTTACGGGGTCTTATACCCTACGAGTTGAAACCGCCCAAGGCGTATCGTTCAAACGTATCATAAAAGAATAACCCCCTCCTAAGATGAAAAGCCCATATCTGTTTGGATTATTAGTAAGTTGTTTATTGATAATATCCGAGTGTTTCTCCCAAAACACAAACAAACCCGACCTCATCTACCGCTTAGACCAATCGGTAATAAAAGCCACAGTCGTTGAAGTAACTGACCAGGAGATAGTGTATCAGACCTTTGGCGACAAGAAGGGCCAAAAACTTCAACTGCCTGTAAAAAGCATTAGCAAAATCGTGTATGCCAACGGCGACGTGGAAACCTATAACGATATAGCTACTCAACCAAAGCCTCTTTCGGCTAAATTAGATAAGATAGTTCTAAAAAACCGACAACAAATAGAGGGTACTATTGTGGAAGTAGATGAAAAGAATATTAGTTATCGTAAAAAAGGACAAACGATAATTAATAAAATTGGCTTACCGCAGGTAGCACAAATCATTTACAACAATGGCGAAACAGAAACATTTGGTCAACCAAATGCCCCTAATACCCCTTCTCCTACCAATAGTACAGGGCGTAGCCTTAGCATTTATGCGGGCGGTGGCATCAACTTGGCTCACCAAACACTTCCCGATGCCCTCCAAAGTTGGGTGCAGCCCATCATGGGTTATCGTGCTATGTTGGGAACTGAATGGCAAATCCATAAACATTTAGCCCTGCGCTTGGAGGCTAATTATGCCCAACAGGGGATGAAATTAGTCTTTGAAAATGACTACGAACAGCTCATGGCCAATTACCTCAAAGTACCTTTACTGCTACAAGGTCAGGTAGCTTTCGGTAAGTTTGGACTCCATGCCAACGTTGGAGCGTTTGGAGGATACTGGCTTAGTGCAACGACTACTTCCATGCAAAACCAACAAAAATACCGAAAAACCTACGTATTCAATCAGTTTTTGGACAGAGGGCTTGCCGACAATCGGATAGAATATGGCGCTTGTGGTGGCGTTGGAGCTTCTTATGCCATAGGCCGTTCCAACCTATTTTTAGAATCAAGATATGATTACGGACTTAGCGATATTACCAAGTATGACCCAAAACCCGATGAATACCACCAGACCACTAACCGTGGCTTTGGGCTAATATTTGGCTACCGATTTCGACTCTAAAAACACCTTAAATCACCAATAAAACAAACAAAATTTTCACTCGTGCGTCAGCACTTAATACTCACAAAATGAAACGATTTATTCTATTCTGGCTTCTGATTTCGGCTTCGCCATCATATGCTCAATTTACGGTGTATTTTATCAATGGCAATAAAATAACGGCACAGACTATTGAGTCCTATCAAGAAGGAAAGTTTAAAATGCAAGTCAAGCGAGGGGAAAGTGTCATCACCAATACTCGCCACCGAGATGGTATTGCACTCATTATAAAAGGGGCAGCCTATTTAGTCGTTTCTTCTCTTAATAATTTATCAGACGCCGACGCCACTCAGCAGGTAAACAACTTTCTCAATGCACCTGTGATAGCTCCCAAAGCCGACCTGATCATCAAAGCACTCCCTACCGAAGTGATCTTGGCTAATATCTCTACCGAAAATGATGACATTATCAACTACGTAAACGAATCGAAAGAATCGGCCTCTATCAATAAAAACGAGATAGTCGCAGTGATTCGAAAAGACGGAAGCCATGATATTTTAAAAGAATTTGTTGAGGCAGCATCGCTTTTAGGCAGTGTTAAACATACAGTAGATCAGTCGGTAAATCAGGTAATTGTACCCACATCTCCTACTCTCTCTCCTGTACCAACGCCACCACCAACGCCTATACCAGTAACTGAACCCGTACTTGTACCAGAGCCCTCTCCAAAACCTCAGCCCATTGTAAAGCCAGAACCTGTTATTCAACCAAAACCTACTCCAAGTTTAACTGAAGGAGAATTAGAAGGCTACCGCGAAAAAGCCAAACAGAAAGTAGATGCTTTTTATGGATACCTCAACGTAATCGTTGATAAACAACGCCCCAAAGCTGAAAAAGACATAGCGGTAGAAACAGCTGCCCGCCTTTTCATGCCCAACTCCATGATTGAAGTGGACTCTGACAAAAATCCAGGCCAAATCAAAAAATATACCGTACGCGAATACTTGAAAAGGCTGCAACTATTACCCTATTCAACCGCCAAAATTGAATGGTCAGAAGTACAGTACATCAAAGATTTAACCCAAGAAAGGGATGGCAACTATTATGGGATCATCAGTGGACAGCAAACTTTCATGGGCTATGGCAAAGAAAATGAGGTAATGTATAGCGATGTACGCAAAAAAAACGTAAAAGTGAAACTACAATCTTACGAGAAACAAATAGATGGACAAACTGCCTTTAATTGGGATGTTTTATTGGGTAATATCGGTCTTTCGGTTAAATAAACTAAACTTTTTGTTTGTGATGCTGGGGTGGATTGGGTGCTCTTTAGCGAGTGCTCAATCCCCTCCTTTTGTCAAAATAAACGGTTATATCTATGAATTCAATACCCAAAATGGGATCTCAGCAAAGGGTATTTGGAAAGATGAAAGTGGGAAGAAAATGTTATTTCAAGCAGATAGTAAAGGCTTTTTTGAAGCTGAATTGCCTTGCCAAAAAGGACAACTCAACATTGAGATGTCTGGCTATCGTACTTTGACCATTCCAGCTCACCTCACACAGTCAAATACCAAGGTGACTTTTGCAACCTCATTCCATCTACTACCCAATGATAAACAAAATAGCAATAAACCTTACCAGCAATCCGAGCAAAGACACTTTACATTGAAAGATACTTCTCTAAGTCAAAAAGCCTACAAATCCTTCCATTTTCAACTCATTGACGCTATCTCGAAAGAAACGATAAGGAAAGCTGCTGTTTGCTTTTCTTATACACAAACAAAAAAAACAGAATGTGTTGATACCGATAAACAAACAAATAAAATCAAGGTAGTATTCAACCAAAAAGATATAGTAGCGTTCCAAGCCAAGGCAACGGGTTACCAAGATTACAACGGTAATTTAATCATTGATAACCTTAATAATCAAACCGATGACTACCCTCTTTACCTCCTGCGCGAAGTTACTTTATTGAGTGTGATGGTAGAATCAAAACAAGCCATAAAAGGATGTTGGTTAGTAGCTGCTAACGGGCAAAAAAAAGCTTTGCTCAATTTAGCATCCAATCATTACATGGCACAACTTATCCCCAATCAAAATTACACCCTCATTACCGAAACCCTTTCAAAGCAATACGCCCAACAAACGATTACAATTCAGCCTGGAATAAATGTGGCAGCCGTTGCATTTGACAATCCAACAAAACTACCAGAATCAAACCTTCCCAAGCCTCCAACTGAACTTATATCGCCTCTCTCTCTTGTTGTACCCAACGAAGAATACACGGTTTATTTTGAACAAAGTGATTTTCAACTATTGGCCGACAGTAAAACTTTGTTGCAAAGAGTTGGCCAGACCCTCAAACAACAACCCGAAAAAGCACTGTATATCGAAGGCCATACGGATAGTATTGGGAATGCAGCACTCAATCAAACCTTGTCTGAGTACCGCGCCAAAGCTGTCAGTACGTTTTTGTTCAACCTCGGTATCAAAGACGAACAACTCATTTTGATTGGATACGGAGGAACTCGCCCACAAGTAGCAAATGATACCGAAGAAAATAGAAAAAAAAACCGTCGAGTAACACTACGATTTGCCGATAAAAATACCAATATTTTGACTACTAAATGAGAAATCTCTATTGCCTTTTTCTATGTCTGATTTTTGTTTTTCCAACGATAAACAGTTGGAGTCAAAAAATACTATCCTCTAAAGACCAAAACGAAATCAGGTACTTATCCCGTAAAAAAATTGAAACAGATTTGGTTGATTTACTGAACACGCTTTCGTTTGTTGATTTAGGAGAGTTTGAGCGAAAAACCCTCATAGAAAATAGCTATTTACCCAACCAAAACCAAGTCTTTTTTGACGATGCGGCCATTGTGGAAGATGATTTGAATGGTATGCCCAAAGAACAAACCAAAGTAGCGGATTTGAGCATAGACCGATACTTGAAAAACTTTGATTTATACTACAAAAAAAGTGACTCTCCTTCAGTGGAAACTGGCAATATGTTAGTTTCAGAGTTAAAGCAAGCCAAAGATCATTGGTATTTACAGGTATTTTTTCAAATCACCTATAAAAATAAACATAGCAACGGTAGCTCGTTTTTGCCAATGTGGCGAGTCGCCGAAATAAGAGCTGATAAATCCGAAAATCAATGGACTACGCTCATTAAACGAATGGGATTTTTTGACCCTAAATCTCAAAATGATAAAGCAGCAAACTCTTCGACCGAACTACGAAACAAAATCGTGGAAGACTCGCTCAATGCAGTGGCTCTAAAAAAAGAGTATTCGTTGCGGGTAGATGAACTGTTAAGCCTTGGGGAACAGATTATTAAAGAAAAAAATGCTAAAAAAGAAGCCATTGACTACTATAGCCAAGCCAAATTTTTGTCCCATTACTATCACTTGTCAAGTCTCCGCTTTGAACAATTATATCAAGTTTACAAGAACAAAGGGGATATTATTGCCGAGGCCGAGATTTATGATAAAGCCTTGGCTTGGTATGAAGTAGCCGAATCCCTTAAAGATTCAGAAGAAATCAAACAAAAAATAAACGTCTGTAAAAAACTGCTTAAAAACTGATGCATAAAGTGTGGTTATATCTCTTTTGGCTCGTAGCACTGGGAAGATGGTTTCCCATGAAAGGGCAAGTTACGACCGATGCCCAAGAGTATCAGCAATATAAAACAATGGCCGAATACAGTATGACCGAAGGCGATTACGAAAAAGCCCGTAAACTGTGGCGGATATGCCTCACACTACCCAAGTATGAAAATGATACCAAAGCGCAACAAAAAGCCGATGACTGCACTAAAATTATCGCAGCCCAACAGCATTACCAAAAAGCCCTTAATGGTGAAGAGGATATTATGCCTGCATTTCGAGATCTCTTAAAATTACAACCGATAAGTCCTCAAGATAAGTTTTTCAAAACTCGAATTACCCAACAAATTGAACAAACAGCCGATAAATACCTCAAAGAAGGCAATGTAGAACAAGCCACGAAACTCTTTGGCTATGCCTACGAAATGACACCAGTAGTTGGATTAGCTTTCAAATTGGAGCAAGCCGACATGAAATATGTTGAAAAATACCAACGAAACTCTTTGCCATATACCAATTATAAACAGAAAAAAAATACCCCGCAGAATAATACAAATTCATTATTAGAATTAGACGAATACGCCCAAATTATCAAGTCTGCAGATGAAGCCCTTAAAAACGGCAATTATGACTTGGCTCGTCGTAAATATAGTGCCGCTACTCAAGTTCCTGGCCACGAAAACGATCACTATGCCGACGAACAACGCTTGCGAATTACTCGATTACAGCAGATAAACAAACGCCTCGAGGAAACCCAAAACGACCCACGCGGACAACTCATCTACGCCCGCGATGCTCTTTCATTGAGTCCAGATGATGCCACACTACGCCCTAAAGCCGCCAAAGCTGCCGTGCAGGTAGGCGACGAAATGCTGAGTAAAGAATTGTTTGCCGATGCCAAGAGATATTACCAAGAAGCGGCAAGGTATGGGGCTAATGGAATGAATGAAAAAATAGCCGATACAGAAAACAAAATCAAGGCAAAAAGACAGGAAAACGCCAAGAAGCAGGTAGAAGTGGCCAAGCAAAAAGGCAAGAAACAACCAAACCTTCAGCCTGCCAAAGAGCCAAAACCTCGCCGTGAAATGCCTACGTTGGTGGGAGTAGCCATAACAGCAGGCGCTTCAGCAGCTTTTCCCATACTCAACAATGGGAGTAGCAATATCAAAACACCCATTTCTTTGCAGTGGTATGGCGGTGGGCATTTAATTGTCTTACCCGATGGCAAGTTCTCGCCCATTGTAGGCGTTCATTATGCCCCCGTGAGGTTTCAAACTGCCGCCGCCGCCAAAACCATCCCCCTCGAACGCTTTGCCTTTGACCTCCTCCAAATTCCCGTAGGCTTGCGGTATAAATACCCTATGAGCAACCAAGATTTGAGCATACACTTTGAAGCGGGGGCTACTTTCAACCTCCCTCGAAAATTGAACTACACCAACTATGCCGTGGAAATAAACAATACCGACCTCAATATGCTCAACAATCAAACATTGGGCTTTTACGGAGGCATTGGCATGAGTAAATACCTCAGCAAACGCCGCTCGGTAAGCCTCATGCTCCAATACCAACGGACTGATAACCTCCTCAACCTTGACTATAAAGACAACGCCACCAATCGTTCCCGCGCTTCAATGCTGTTGCAGGGGCTCAGTGTTCAACTAATTTTTAGAGTATTTTAAAAAAATACACATGTAACAATGAAGCAATTATACAAATACATAGTAAATATCCAAGGTATAGTTTGGATGTTAGGAATATGGTTATTTTCATCCCCAGTACTCAAAGCTCAAACCATCATACCTGATCCTAATTTTGCTGCTGCTATACGTGCTGCATGCCCTACTTGCATTGATGTAAACAACAGGCTACTTGCACCTGCTACTACACTTACTTCGCTCAGCGTCGTTGATAGAAAGATCACTAACTTAACGGGTATTGGGGGATTTATGAATTTACAGACTCTTGACTGCTCTACCAACGAACTAACCTCATTACCCACTTTACCCAATAGGTTACAATCGCTATCTTGCTCTGCCAATCCACTCACATCTTTGCCCTCCCTTCCTAATAGTTTGGATATAATTGACTGCAATAATAGTTTACTCACCTCATTGCCTACTCTTCCCAATACATTACGAACGCTTAGACTCTATAACAATAAACTCATATCTTTACCTGACTTACCTAATAGTTTACAAGAATTTTGGTGTTGGACAAACCTACTCACTTCCCTGCCAACCTTACCCAATAGTTTACAAAAACTTTATTGCCACAATAACCAACTAAGCTCTCTGCCAACACTACCGAATGGGTTACAAGAATTGAGTTGCTATCAAAATCAAATCTATTGTTTGTTAAATCTACCAAATGGCTTACAATATTTAAGAGTTGACGAAGATAGGATCATTTGTTTACCAAGCAATCCAACAGGATTAAAAATCTACGGTCGAAATAATAATTTAATTTCACTACCTATCTGTACGGGCATGACCATTTCAACCGCCAACACATCTGGTATCTGCCCAGGCAATTCAGTTGAACTATTGGCCAATAAGTGTCGTGAAATTGTTAAATGGTCAGACGGACAAATGGGCAATAGCATAACTGTAAAACCTACTACCACTACCACCTATACAGCTACTTGTATAAATATTTGCAACCCGGATGGTTTGTATCTAAGTAATCCAGTTACTATCACGGTACTAC
The DNA here is from genome assembly GCF_014195535.1 of Runella defluvii. Classification (GTDB taxonomy): domain Bacteria; phylum Bacteroidota; class Bacteroidia; order Cytophagales; family Spirosomataceae; genus Runella; species Runella defluvii. The sequence goes on from NZ_JACIBY010000024.1 coordinate 21,410, forward strand.
CAACGCCTCCTCAACCCATCATTGCAGGCAATAATGCCTTTTGTGAGAATGGAACGACGAAACTTACCGTAAATAACGCTGGCAGTTATCAGCAGTTTCGTTGGCTACGTAATAACCAAAACACGAATGTAAACCAGAGTAACCTTGATGTGCGTGAGGAAGGTAATTACACAGTAGAGGTATCGGTCAACGGTTGTTCAGCCACTTCGGCAAGTTTTCAAGTCCAAAAATCCCAACCTACAATCGGTAATATCAAAGGCGGTACCGAGTTTTGCGCAGGTAGTAGTCTTACGCTCACTACCGAAGCTACGGGCGGTGTAGGAGTGTATAAATATGAGTGGCTTCGCAACGGCGAAAAAGTAGCTGAGGGCAGCAGCTACACTGTAAATACATCAGGCAACTTCCGCACCCGCGTTACTGACGGCATTGGCTGCACCGCCCAGTTCCCGACTGAGGTGACTGTCAAAGAAAACCCGCGCCCTATCGCTATTTTACCCACTTTAGCGAATCTTACAGGCACCGAAACCCAAGCAATTAAAGCGATGGTATCAAGCGGTACAGCCCCGTACAGCTACGCATGGTCTGCAGATCCAAACATCAACTTCAATAGCAATGGTGAGAATGCTACCTTTGGCCCATTTACCCAAAACACTACTATCAAGCTGCGCGTTGCAGATAGCAAAGGCTGCCAATCAGAAGAAGTTCGCACACCTCTCACTTATATACCCTGTACTTTGAGCGCAGGTATACAGTCACAATCTTTCTTTTTTTGCAAAGGTAGCCTACCCTTGGCAGCTACTGTTCAAAATGGCAACGATGGCTACACCTACCAATGGCGCAAAGACAATAGTCCCGTAGGTGGAAATACATCCATATTGGATGTCATCGAGGGCGGGCGATATTCGGTCATTATTACGGACAAAAAAGGCTGCCTCTCTACATCAGGTACAGTTACGGTCACCAAAGGCAACCCCAGTGTCCAAATCGTGGGTAAATTAGAATTTTGTGCAGGAGGAAGTACTTTACTCAAAACTACTACCCAAAACGCTAAAGCCCCCATCAGTTATAAATGGCAAGGTGGGAGTAATGCCGATAGTTTACGGATAAGTACAGCAGGGAGTTATACCGTCGAAATTACCGATGCCAACGGCTGTTCAGCTACTTCATCGGCGGTTACGGTTGTACAAAACCCCTTACCCGTGGCCAGTGCCGGCATGGGCAAGAGCGTTACTTGTGCCGAAACTTACGCACTTACGGGCGTGAATACGGCCACTGGAGGCGCAGGCGGTTACCAGTATGCATGGAGCAGCAACCCTGCAGTCGTCATCCAAGAGGCTACCACAGCCCAGCCTACCTTGGGGCCGTTTGTAGAAAACACCACCGTTACGGTACGCGTTACCGATGCCAAAGGCTGTGTGGGTACTGCCCAAAGCACTGTCAGCTACATTTCACCCGATTTGAACGTAACACTGACGGGAGCCAGCGAGTTTTGTTCGGGCAAAAGTGTCCCACTCAAAGCCACCATCGAGAAAGCCAATTTACCTCTCAAACAATTGGTGTGGTACAACGACAGCCAAGAAGTCAAGCGTGATAGTAATGAGTGGACTACCAATCAAAAAGGCAGTTACACGGTTTTTGTTGAAGACAACAAAGGCTGCCGCAAGACTTCCAATATCTTGGCTATTGCTGAAAATCCTACGCCAGCCGTAAGCATTACAGGCAGTAGTTTTTACTGTTATAGTAGCAATACTACTCTGTTGGCCAAAATTAACAGCGGCACACCGCCCTTCAAACACCAGTGGCAACTCAATGGTACGAGTACAGGTACAGACAGCCCCACACTCACCACCGCTACCGAGGGCAGTTATAAGCTATTCCTTAACGATGCTAAAGGTTGTACTGCCGAAGCACCCATGTTTGCTTTGGTAGAAAAAGGGGGCGAGTTGATAGCCCAAATTACGCCACAAGGCCCACTATCGGTTTATGCCCCAGAAAAAGTGTTGCTGGTGGCTACTTTGGGTAAAGAATACCAGTACCAATGGAAGCGCGACAACACCAACATTGTAGGAGCGAACGGAGGGGCATATACCGCCGACCAGTCGGGAAGTTATGAGGTAGTAGTGTCTCGAGGTGAATGTAGCCGCACTTCGGCAGCAGTGGTGGTCAAAGTAGAAGTACCTACCTCAGTAGTAAGTTTTCCAACCAATCGCTGGCGCGTTTGGCCCAATCCCACCAGCGATAAACTAAGTGTGTTGCCTCCTGCGGGCATAGTAGGGGAATTAAAATGGGTAGTGGTAGATCTAACTGGCAAAAAAATAACCGAAGCCGCGCAAATCGGCACCTCACAAATGGAGATTGATACCAAAAATTGGCCTGTTGGTCAGTATATACTCTTTATAGTTACCCCTTCTTATCCATTTACCACCAAAATAGTGAAGCAGTGAAAAATAAATACCGTGTTTATTGGCTTTTTTTGTTGACTATCAGCTGGCTTAGATTACCCGTTTCCTGCACTCAACTGGATGTAGAACAGGTTGGGGCAAGCCTCAAAATATCAGCCGGGTCGGGGCTAATTGTGGGTAAAAAACGTTGGGCATCGTGTACGGTTGGCTGGAACACAGCAGGTACTTTCACGCCCGAACAAACCCAAACGATAGAAGCTGCCATGAGCGAAATCAATAAAATAAAGGTGTATTTCACATTGACCAAAAACAATACTCCTCATATCAAAGTAGCCTTTGCCTCCCCCGAACAAGTAGGCAAAAACAATACGGAGGGTGTACTGACTTATCGCAAACCCGCCTTAGCATCTATTGAAGGCAATGTAAGTAGAGGCTATACAATTTACCTCAATCAAGCACATACTTGGACAACCACCCAACTCAAAGCGGTGGTGATGAATCAGTTGGGTGAAATCATGGGACTTCCAATAAGTACGAACGAAAAATCCATCATGTATCCATGGCTCAATCCAACAACGCATACGGTTCAGTGGAGTCAAGAAGATGTACAGGAATTGAAACAACTCTACCCTGAAAGTGGCCTACCTGCCGTTAAGGCAGGACCTCCTACCCTCGCCCCTGCCAACAAAACACATACCATCGAAATAAATATCACCAATTTCGACAATATTCCACCTATCTCGAATCTCGGCGTTTGTTGGTCGAGTACTAATCCTACACCTACGATAGATAATACAGAAGGACGAAATGCCTATGGAAGTGACAGCAAATCGCTTCTCATCTCACTTTGGGAATTAAAATCAGGAACACGCTACTACTTGCGTGGCTATGCCTCCAATGCTTGTGGGATTCAATATAGTGAAGTCGTTGTTTTTTCTAAACAATAAGGAATAACCTTTTACACTCCCCAAAATCTACTTAAAAGACCTTTCAATGTATCGAATTTACTTTTCGAAATAGTATTTTGTGTATTCAAATACTGTCTTAAACGCTGTCCACCTTGACGTGAGGCGTAGAGTGCTTGAGTGCATTCTTTAAGTTTTACCGTTTGCTCCCCATGGTCATACGTTTGTAAATAATCAAGATTGATACACAAGCTATTACTGATTGAAAAAAAGCGTGCATCGTTGTGAAGAATATCGACGTACTGCCCTAGATTTCTGTTTGCCACTACAGCATGAGTAGTTGATGCTAACCAAAAGTTGGTCATACTCGCTTTCGCTTCCAAATAAAGTATATCTGAAAGCTCTATCATCTGAATCTTACCCCCAATGAGCGTAATTGCGATTCGCTCTGAGTTTTTTTGGGGGGAGTTGAGGAAATCTATTAAAAGACTTAACTGTTCATAGCTTTGGATGGGCTCTTTCTGCTTTGCCACTTTTACCACTGCTGCTTGTAATTCTTTTGCGCTAAAGGGTTTTACTAAAAAATCAACCGCAGCATATTTAAAGGCTTGAGTGGCATTATTGAAGTCATAATGTCCAGTCATAAAAATGATACTAAGCGAATCTAGTTGGTTTTTATGACGCAATTGTTCCAACAATTGATAACATGAACCTCCCGTAATCTGTACATCTGTCAGCAATAAATCTGGATTTGTCTCAACGACTACCCTAACAGCTTCATTCACCTCAGAAGCTACTCCAACAACCTCTACATTTGGACATAACTGTGCTAAAAACGACAAAACATTTTCTCGTTCAGCAGAATTATCTTCAATAATGACAGTTCGTAACATACGAAGTTCTTCTGAATTAGGTGACTCATTTAATAGTAACTCTATATTCATGGGTGGATGCTGTTTAGACATGATTTATACGAATAGTCACAATTGTTCCTGAATTTTTTACTGCATCTTCGGTATGTATTTCAATCTGATAGCCCAAAAGATTCAACAAATGTGCCCGCTGCATAGTCAGTGTAGTAGAAACAGAGTTTTTTTGTTGGGGTTTAATCTTCTGAAGTTCAGCCGCCGCTTGACGGCCTATGCCATTATCTTCTACTTTACAAACGATAGTTTCATCAGGAAGAGTAAAGAAATTAACTTTTAACATTCCCAACTTTGAACTGTTCAAAAGTCCATGCACAATGGCATTTTCGACATATGGCTGGATTAGAAAAGGTGGCAAACGATAATTATCTGTATTGACTGAACCCTCTATTTCAAATCGAGTTTCAAAACGTCCTTCGTACTGCAATTGCATTAGTTCAACATACATTTTCAGCAATTCAATTTCGCGTGAAAGCGAAATTTCTTTTGCAAACGGAGTTGTTTCATCTTTGAAAAGAGAATCTTCGAGGTAAGCACGTGTAAGCCTCCCCATTTTTATCAAATTATCGCTCGCTTTTTCTGCATCATGGCTTAAAATCAACTTTTGAATGGCTGCAAGCGTATTTGAAGTAAAGTGTGGATTCATCTGCGATTGAATCGTCTGAGCTTGAAGCAATCGCATTTGTCGTTCTCGCTCTTCCATTTGTTTTTGTTTAATAAAAAGTTGATTCGATTTTCGAGTGTCTTTCCACCATAGTACTCCGAGTAATGCCGTCAGGCAAAGTCCAGCCAAACTAGCGTACCAATAAAAATTGGGGGATTTCCAAAAATAAACCAAAGTTGTGAACTGAACGCTACTGATGCTCGATTGAGTTGACTCTAAAGTACCTGTACACGAACGAACTTGTAAGGTATGAGTACCATTAGCTAGGTTTGTTAAATTAATTTCGTGATTTTCTGTCCAAGGTGACCATATATCGTTTTCCCCCAATAAACGATAGCTAAATCGAGAGCGAAAGGGTTTATCTTCCCCAATAGATTCTACTTTTACCTTTACATCGTTCTCACCAAAGGCAAGTTTGATGGGGTCATTATTTTGATTAAAAGAGACTCTTTCGTTGTTAACATGTGTAATAAATGTTCGTAAGGGTTTTACAGTAAAGTCAAGTTTTGTTGGGTCAAATACCGATAACACCGAGCTTGAGGTCATCCAAATACGGCCTTCCGAATCGCGATAACTGCCCAATTGACCTGGTTCTAAGCCCATAAATCCATTATGATGATTGAAGCATTTTATCAAGGCTTTTCCGTCTTGGTTAAATCGTTTTAAATCCAATACATATAAATTATACGCATCGGCTATCATCAAGTGGTCATTATCAATTTGTTCAATACATTGTATAAGTTTGGAAAAATATCCTTCTAGCGCCAATTCAAAAGCATCGGTTTGAGGATTATAACGGCAAACTTTACCTCGCCCCCCTAACCAAACTGTCCCTTGCCAATCCGTGTACAACACCCCACCGCCCTTTACAGGGAGTTTTTCGTTGTCTTTGGTGTAGGCTTTCCACTGTTTTTTTTCAGGGTTATAACGCTCGACACCTAGCCCAGAAAACCAATAGTCACCATCGTTAGAAACCGTTGAACTCATCACAAGGTCGTCAAACAAGGGCGATTGTCCTCTAAGCGAATCCGTGCGAAAAGGGGGAGTTGTCTCTATCGTATATACATGTTGGTTACTTGCTGCGATTATTTTTCCTCGTTTTGTATCCTCACTAAGGCAAAAAGCAAGACTATTGAGCCTGCTTGGACGAAAAAATAACCATTTCGTTCCATCGTACCGAAATACGCCACTACCTTCGGGTAGCCACAAAGCTCCCTTTGAATCCCTGATTGCCCGATAATACCATTGATTTTTGAAATGGAAAAGATATTGGTAAGGTTTAGGAAGGGTTTTCCGATGTCGTTCTATAAGACTCACCAAAGGAGTAGAAGGAAGATTGACCAGTGTTTTTCCATCATATTTTTGAATGCCTAATTCATAATTTAAAAAAAACATGTTTTTCTGACCATCCTCCACTACACTCCAAGCATTGGGTACCTGCTGATTTGTAAAACTCTTAAAGCCATTAATTGATACTAATTTCCACAATCCTTTCTCGGTAGGCAAATAATAGGGAGACGTATTGTTCTGATTAAGAAATGATAAATTATGGGCTAACGGTGGGTTTTTGCCAATACTAAGTACTTGCTTACTCTTTGCTGGAATATAATACAGGATTTCATGATGAGTAAAAAAATAAGGGAATTGGAGCGTGTTTTGGACGTTAATTCCTCTGGAATCGATTTGTAAAAAGGGAATAATTTGCTGACTGTCCCAGTAACTATGAGTTTGTTGACCAGCGGATTCATTAATAAAGAAGGCTTGGTTATGTAATAATTCAAAGCCTGAAGAAACTTCAAGTCTAGGAATGAGTGGATTAGATTTCCCTTTACTATATTGATATACAACGTTATCAACATCAAGCAAATAACGCTGACTTTTAGAATGGTAAAGAGCTCCTAGTAATTGTCCTTTTGGTAAATTAGGTAGTTTAACGGGGAGTAACGTATCGCCTTCTACTTGAATTAGTTGGTTGTTAACAACCATCTGTATCGCTCCTTTGGGGCCTTTAATAATCGTTCCTAACCCAGCCGAAGGAGGCAAAAGCCATTTTTTAAACGTTTTTCCGTCAAAACGAGCTAAGTGGCTCCCCGCACTTATCCAGAGGTATCCTTTGTCATCTTCATCTATATCAAAAACGGGGCCATTCCAAAGACCATCTTTTTCGGTATAGTTTTCAAAAGTTTCGCCATTAAACTTACTCAGCCCAAACCAGGTACCACACCATACGTAACCTCTACTGTCCTTGTATAGGCACAACACTTGATTCTGCAATAACCCTTCTTGAGTAGTGTACTTAACGATAGGAAAATCTTGGGCAAGGCATTGCTCCACCCAAGTAAGACCTAACCAAAACATACACAATAAATTAATGATAAATTTCATCTTTTCTTTATCTCTGTTTGGCAAGAGTACACATTTTTTATTCAATCCTAAAATATGCCCTTTATTTTGGTTCTTTTTTCGCATGGTTGGCAGAAAATAGCTTATTCAAAGTACTTACCCCAAAACAAAAAATCGCCTAAAAAATGCAGTTTATCCGAAATATCTGCCAATTGTCCAGCAAAACTGACATAGCCACTTTTTTGGTTTTATGTTTAGGGCATTGTTCCTATTTGACCAATACAAAATGACTACCCAGCCAGACACTCGACCACTTTCATCTGATATTCACTTACAGTTAGGGCGCCTTCACATAGCTATTCATCAAATCGTTTTTTTACGGGGCTGCAAAAATTATACTTTTTGCCATCTTACTGATGGTCAAATACTGCTTTTAAGCAAAACGCTCAAATACTACGAACAGTTACTGGCTCGTCATGGTTTTGTACGCCCTAATAAGTCTTACCTGCTTAACACTAACTATGTTTTGGAATATACTGCCTCTGAAATTATTATGTGTACCCACGAGTGCGTGGGAATTTCGAGGCGAAAGCGTAATCGAAAAAGTGATTTTTATACAGTACTACAAACAAAAATAGCCTGATGATAAAAGAAACAACTCCTATTGCAAAAAATAAGGATAAATATATCTTTTTACGACAATTTTTAGAACAACAAGAAAAAGAGCTAAAACTAGCTATGTTAGCCCGTACCATGAAAGCCCAGGGAATTGGATTTTTGCACATATTTGAAGCAACGGGTCTCCAACCAGAAATCATTCAAAGCTTATAAAACATTCAACCTATGAATACCCGAATTTTATTCTTTGTACTAGCACTCTTTATCGGGAGTCTAAATGCTATAGCCCAAAACTCTCCTATTTGTGGAGTAAACGAATTGACCAAACTGGAGGTAAATGCCAGAAAAATGGCTTCTACTCAACTTACCGCCGCCGACCCCAACACGGTATTTACCTTGCCTGTGGTATTTGTGGTCTATCATTTAGGTGAATCCGTAGGTACGGGTTCTAACCTTTCGGATGCCAAACTCAACGACGAATTGGCCAAACTCAACGATGCGTTTCGCGCTAGAGGGGCATTCGCAGGGCTGAACGACACCAAAATCCAGTTTGAACTCGCCAAATACGATGCAAATTGTGCTTCTGCTTCGGGAATCGTACGTGTTAATGCAAGTGGTGTAGCTGGATATGCGGCCAATGGCTTGAATAACAGTGACAACACAACGCTCCAAGCTTTACGGGCGCTTCACTCATGGAACAACCGTGATGAATACATTACCATTGAACTGGTCCATAAACTCAACGGCGCAGCAGGATACGCTGGGTATTTAAGTGGGTACTTAGTAATAGATGCTCAAGCTTATTGGTATGGACTAACTGCCCACGAAATGGGGCACTGCCTCAACTTACGCCACACGTTTGAGGGAGACAATGGTGGAAGCCAATGCCCCCCCAATACTGACCCCGAAAATCAAGGGGATTTGATTAGCGATACAGACCCCCACAAAACGGGAGATTTTTGTTTGGATGCTGCCAAATCAGAAACGAGCATCAACGAATGTTCGGGTGTTGCGTTTGGCAAATTATTACGAAATTTTATGTCGTACAACGGCCCTTGCTGGGACCGATTCACCCCTAAGCAGATAGAAAGGATGCGCAACTCATTGGTGAGCTTTCGCTCCCAATGGCTTGCCTCCAAGGCTTTAACGGGACTCACCTCGCCCCCCGTAGCCAGTGCCGTGGAGCGTTGTGGGTCTGGGACAGTAACCCTTACCGCTTCTGCTTGTTCTGGGACTTACAATTGGTATTCATCCGCAAGCGGAGGAAGTTCGTTAGGTACTTCTGCCACTTACACCACTCCAAACCTGACAGCGAATACGACTTATTATGTTTCCTGTACGGGGAGCAGTTGCCCCGAAAGCGGACGAACGCCCGTTGCCATCACCATAAAACCTGCTGCTATTGCGCAGCCAAGTAGTTGTATTCCAACGGCCACCAATGGCCTTAGCACTTATTTTGGAATATCTTCCTTTTCGTTTAGTACCATCGCTCGTACGGGCGGACAGTCTTCGTTGGCTATTGGCAGTAATTATAGCGACTTAAGTTGCAGTGTCAGTACCACCGTACAAGCAGGAAATACCTACCCTTTTACTATCAGCTCACTTTTTGGAAATACTGTAATAGCTAAAATATTTATTGACTATAACAGTAATGGTAATTTCGATGACATTGGCGAATTAGTGTATAACAGCAATGGTAATTATTTGGCTACGCACACTGGAACTATCGTTGTGCCAACGAATACAACTGTCAATACGGGATTGCGTATGAGGGTAATGATTGACCCTTTCAATATGACTTCCTGTTCTTTACCCGGTTTGTCTCAATATGGATCTGGGAGAGCAGAAGATTTTGCGGTGACCATCACCCCGTCCACCTGCACCCCACCTGCCGCGCCCACCGTCAATTCAGTCAGCATCAACAGCGGACTAACCGCTACCCTGACGGCAAGCAATTGTACGGGAAGTGTCAAATGGTACGACCAACAAACGGGCGGTACGCTGCTCTACACAGGAAACCCCTACACCACCAATGCCCTCATTGCCAACGTTACTTACTACGCAAGCTGTATCGTAAACAACTGCGAAAGTACTTCAAGAGGCAGCGGTACTGTAACGGTCAACTGCACCCCACCTGCTGCCCCCACCGTCAACTCAGTAAGCATCAACAGCGGACTAACCGCTACGCTGACGGCAAGTAACTGTACGGGTAGTGTAAAATGGTACGACCAACAAACGGGCGGCACATTGCTCTTTACTGGTAACCCCTATACCACCAATGCCCTCACTGCCAACGTTACTTACTACGCAAGCTGTACCGTAAACAACTGTGAAAGCACTACCAGAGGCAGTGGAACCGTAACAGTTTCGACGGGGGCTTGTGCCGTGCCAACGGGTATGCAATGGAGCGATAGAACCACGCAATCCTTCCGACCTCGTTGGCAGGGTATAGCAGGGTATAATTATGTAGTACGTTACCGAATTCAGGGGAGTGCAGCTTGGACAGAAACAGCCATCATTCCCTGCACCTTGACAGGAGGGGTATCAACAACACTTCTCAACCTTGCTACAGGCCGTACCTACGAATGGCAAGTGAAGGCAATATGCAGTATCGGTAATGAAAGTGCTTATTCGGTTTCTACACTTTCAACCATTGATACCGCGAGCCCTCCTTGTACCTCTACCCTTACCCACAGCACTGCTACACTTTCCGCAGGAGTCTATCAGGCATCGCAAACTATTGCAAGTCAAGCCAATGTGGTAAATAATACGAAATATTTTGCAGGCCAGTCAGTATTGCTGCAACCTGGGTTTAAAGTAAACAGCACGCAGCCTTTTACGGTCAATATAGAAGGTTGCCCTACCCAAGCCCCCGCGTTGCAGTTTACTGGGACATCGACTTTTACCGCCAATGGCCAAAACTATACCTCCTATGGCCTGAGTGTTTCCAATTTTTCCGTTTTTCCTAATTCGTTGTTTGCCGCTGCACCGACTTTGCCGCTTTGCGGAACGGCTACCAATACAGCCCGCACTTGGGTGTATGTCTATGATGCGACTACGGGGCAGCTGTTGAGCTATTTCTGTACGCTTTCAAACGCGGCCTCTATGACCGGTCTCGCTTTTTCAAGAGTTACTGGGATACCCGCCCCCACATCAGTGTATGTGGATATATATGATAGATTCTTAAATCTGCACTATGTTTCTACTGCGGTGACGATTCCTTAGAGAAAATAGAATCAAAACCAAATTGGCAAGTACCTACTGTTAACTAATTGAACAACAAAACCACTAATGAACATGAACCCTATGAAAAAATACCTGTTTCTGCTTTTCTCTTTTTTTTACTCTCACTTTCTTCTTGCACAAGCCCCAAGTATTATTTGGGATAAAACTATTGGGGGGAATGGGCAAGATTTAAGACCAACCATGATAACAACAAGTGATGGAGGTTTTGTAATTGTAGGGCAATCACCTTCAGATATTTCAGGAGATAAATCGGAAGCGAACAAAGGTGGAAATGATTATTGGGTGGTTAAGCTCAACAGCAACGGACAAAAAGTTTGGGATAAAACCATTGGTGGAAATGGTTTGGAGGAGACACCCACTATAACCGCTACAAGTGATGGAGGGCTTTTTATTGCAGGAACATCATCATCAAACATATCAGGAGATAAATCGGAAGCGAACAAAGGTATGAGGGATTATTGGGTGGTTAAGCTCAACAGCAACGGACAAAAAGTTTGGGATAAAACTATTGGAGGAAATTATAGCGACATAGTAAGTGCAATCATTGCTACAAATGATGGAGGGTTTGCTGTTGCGGGAAGTTCAAACTCCAGCATGGGGTATGACAAAAGTGAAAGTAGTCCTGCGAATGAGTATGCTTATTGGATTGTAAGATTTAATGGAAGTGGGCAAAAGTTGTGGGATAAAACATTTGCGGGAAGTAGATATGATATTCATAATGTGGATGTAGCCAAAAGCATAATTACAACTTCTGATGGAGGGTTTGTAATTGCTGGGACATCATCATCAGACATATCAGGTGATAAATCAGAGGCAAGAAAGGGTTCTGATGATTATTGGGTAATAAAACTAAATAGTAATGGACAAAAAGTCTGGGATAAAACTATTGGGGGAAGTGGAGCAGATGATGTTACCTCAATCATTACTACAACTGATGGAGGGTTTGTAGTTGTTGGAACATCGTCATCAAGCATATCGGGTGATAAAACAGAAGCAAGCAAGGGATATCAAGATTATTGGATTGTTAAACTTAATAGTAACGGACAAAAAGTCTGGGATAAAACCATTGGGGGAAGTAAGTAATTGTGCAAAATTAAAATGGATATTATCAACGATATGTAACTCCTTTAACCCCACGCCTTTAGGCTGGGGGGGGGAAAGAGCACAATGTAGGGCTTTAGCCCTGATTTTTACGCCTTTTTGTCAAAAAATCAGGGCTAAAGCCCACGTGAAGCTCTCTCATTGTATCCCCAGCCTAAAGGCCTGGGGTTAAAATAGAATTAGCTTTATACTCGCTTAATTTTGCTTAGATACTTAATTATGATATGGCCCCCACCATAACAGCTACAAGTGATGGGGGTTTTGTTATTGCAGGAACATCATCATCAGGCATATCAGGTGATAAATCAGATGCAGGTAAAGGTGGTAATGACGATTGGATAATAAAACTAAACAGCAATGGACAAAAAGCATGGGATAAAACCATTGGTACAAGTAATTATGATTTTGCATGTTCAGTTGTAGCTACATCCGATGGTGGCTTTGTTATTTCGGGAGAATCTGGCTCAGGAATATCAGGTGATAAAACAGAAGCTAATAAAGGTTATGAAGATTATTGGATAGTGAAATTAGGAGGCAACAGTTATACCTTCCCAACCCCCACTTTAGCCGTTACAAAATGCCCCAGCAAAGATTTTTGCTTACAATTGAACTTAACAACTACTGTTCCAAGCGATGGGCGGCGGCAAAAGTTTTTGATTTCTACAACGCCTACTTTTGATGATGCCACTACCTGGGGGTATAACTCAACGGGCGATTTAGCAGTAATATTTCAGAATGGCGATTCTTTCAACAAACCCTTTCAAAATAATGTCACTTATTACATTCGGGCAAGGGTAGAGAATATTGTTAATCAAACATTTTCGGATTGGGCTTCTACTACGTTTACGTTCACTTCATCCCCAGCTACGCTTAAACTTTCAGCTACTTCCTATTCTGCTACGGCTGATGCTTTTTTTCAAAACTTAGGGCTTGAAGCATCAGCCGCTTGGACAGCCCAATCCGATGCTTCGTGGCTAACTATCTCACCTACAAGCGGTACGCTTGGGTTTTTCAGTCAGATACGCTATGGGGGTGATGCTAACACTACCACTACTGCCCGTACGGGTACAATTACCTTTACATCGGGTACTACTACGGCTAAATTGGTGGTTACGCAGGCGGGAGGAGTAGCCAAAATAATTATCACCAATCTGCCCGAAGCCATCAATCAAGCTACCTACACAGTGCCACGGGAGGCTACGGTGCATCATTACTTTTTGGCAAAAAATAGTAGTACCAATTTGCCTGTACAGAATGTGATCGTAAATTATAAAATAGGCACTCAAACGACTATTAGGAATTCTCTGCCCAGCGATGCCGATGGTTTAATAGACCTCAACGTGAAAGTGGGTGGAACAGACTCAACAAGTTCAGCAGATGATTGGCTGGGTGTGGGAAGCGGTACCATTCAGTACGTTGGACTTACAAATGCTACTTTATCTGGGCAAAATGACTTTGCTACCAATCCGTTCACAATCAATGTGATAGATAAAGCTTCGCCGCTTGATAAAGAAATGGGCATAGGTGTTGGTTTTCGAGTAGGTGCTCCATTGTTTGAATTACCCTACGATTATAAAAAGAAAATAGGGAGTTATACACTAAGTTTTGGTTCGAGTATATCTGGAAAACTTGGTATGAGCACAGGGCGGCAAATTAGAATCAAACCCGTTTCTGGTTCAGCCTGGGATATTTATTTTAGTGGTAACCTTGGTGTAGGGTTAGACTTAGCTGGTGAAGCAGGATTTACTTTTGGTGATAAAAATATCAAAGCAGGAGCAAACACTTCTCTTGATACGGAGTTGGAAGGTGGAACTCGTTTTGAAAAAGGCTATCGAATAGACCTAAATAACCGTACAGACGTACTAAAATTGGGTTATTTGGTTTACTCATTACATGTAGCAAGTCCTACTGCCAAAGCTATTTCTCTCATATTTGAGAATCTTTATAACAAATATTCAACAACCCCACTCACCAATAACAGCCTTACCACAAGACGGGAGTTTTCGTATGGTGCAAACTATAATTTCGATTTAGATACAGAACTAAAATTCAAAGTGCGAGCCAAGGGCTTTAACTTACCAGGCTATGGTAATATTCCAGAGATAGAGCCTCAATACAAGGTTGAATCAAAAGGTGGCTTTTTAGATACCTATATTTTAGAATCAGAAAAGGGAGTAGGAAATCATACCATCAACTCTATTGATGTTGATTTTAGTGCTGTTTCATCTATTCAAAGTATGGTGAACATTACCAAAGGCAACCGGAAAAACAATCCTTCCGCCAAATCGCAGCCTTTTGAACTGTACAATACTTCGATTGATAACAACCTAACAGTGGGTCGTACTGTTGGCTTCGATGAATTGCCAAAGAGTTCATTTTTTTCATTGGGTACTCGCTCTACGGAACTAACCTTAGACCCCACAAATTCCACCAAGAAATACAACGTTATTATCAATAACCAGTACAAATATGGCCCACAAGTAACTTCAAGAATATTTGCCAACTATTATAGTACACCTGTATTGCAAAATAATGCACTGGCAAAATTTATTACGATGAATACGAATAGTTTGGTTTGGAGTGCATTTACAGCAGCCGATAATACAAGGAGCGTTTACAAACAAGCATTGGATTTACATGATTGGGTTACCACCACTTCTCCAAATAATACACCCTTTAATGAAATTGACTTAACCAGCACAAGAGACATTTCATTGATTGAAAAGCAAGAAGCCTCAACTGATTTGTCAAAATACAAAATCAATATTTTTAAGATTAAACTCGATTTAGCAGGAGTAAATTTAAGTTCATGGAGTACCCATAAGCATAATTTATCAAAAGCGGTGTATGTCAAATCACTAAATCGGGCATTACTTACGCTTGACTATCCCAACATCACAAATAATTTGGAAATACCCACCACTCATCCATTACTGATGATAGAAAATGCGATTAATTCGGTTTTAGGAGGAATTGATGATAATACAATTGCAGAATCAGATGATTTTATGGAAAGAACGTCTGCCTTTGTAGATGAACTGGTAGATATCTTATGGACCAATTTATGGAAGCCTCGTAAAAATTCGGCGGGTGTAACCATTTATGACCCAAAACAGAGCCTTTCTACACAATCAGCAAGAATCGCAGCTAATACTCCCAGTGTATTTACGTTCACTATTCCAAAAACTGCATTTTATGCAAATACCAAGTTAGATTTCGACTACTATTATCCAGCCAACGAGATTGAAGCCATCACTACAACAGATACATTGAGAATCATAAGTGATGTCTTTACAATTTCGGCAACCCTCAATAATACGAAATTGCTCAATGCCCCAAGAGCAAACTTTAACATTCAAACGGTTTTTAGCCAAACAGATTTAGAATTGGCATCATTACCAACCAATTTAGTGCCTATAGTGGTATTTTTACCACACGGCTCTACCGTTTGGGAGAAAATAGGTACTCTGAATACAACTTTTTCTTTTAACCGCTTAGGCACTTATGCGTTGGCAGTAAAGATTACTAATGACGATACACCACCTACCATTAATGTCACATTTCCAAGTACATTTACTGCACCCAATTACATTGATGTTACTTTAAACGACACTCAATCTGGGATTGATTGGGCAAAAGTAACTTTTGCAGCTAATGATTTACCCGTACCCTACACACGTCAAGGACTTACAAATACGTTTAGGGTTAATATCAGTGACTTACCGACAAATGCCAACGGAATTTTCAATTTCTACATTTTAGCTATTGATTTGGCTGGTAATCCCAAGACCTATCAAAATGTATATCCATGTGATTATCAAATGGTCATTTCTGGATTAGAGTTAGACCCAGACAATCCAATTTTGAAGAAAGCACTGGCAACAATTCAAGCAAACTCTAAAACTCCACAAAATAAAGACGTTTTATTCCGCGCAGGAAAAAGCATTGAACTTACACCTGGATTTGAAACAAAAGGAAAAACCTTTATGGCTCAGATTGGAGGCTGTGCAACATCTACCCTCCCTACAAACGGTTTAATAGCCTACTACCCATTTACAGGCAATACCAACGATGCGAGTGGTAATAATAGGAATGCGACTAACAACGGGGCAACCCTTACCACCGATAGAAAGGGCACCGCAAATGCGGCCTATGATTTCAACGGCAGCAATGCTTGGCTCAATACGCCTTTGGTTCAGTCCAACCTATCAGGCTATACCATTTCTGCTTGGGTAAAGCCCAATTTTACCAACAGTCAAGAGTACGTTATTCTTCAAAATCGAGGCACAACGCCAGGCAGCGGGCGGAGCTTAACGTTACATTACCAATACAGTACCAATCGGTGGGGCTTTGCCATTGATGGCGATGCGCTATACACGGGTGTACAAGCTCCATCAACCAATACTACCGAGTGGATACACGTGGTAGGTGTTTGGTCGTCGGGAGGCGCGAGCACATTCAATGCGAATCAGTTTAAAGTATATGTCAACGGCGTATTATTGTCGGCAGTTGCTATCAATGGCAACAGTGCAACTATTCCCAATACGGGTTCGGGTACGGTTGCCATAGGTCGGCACGAGGCTTGGGGGAGTTATTTCAAAGGCAAATTAGATGACATCCGTATCTACAACCGTGCCCTTACTGACGCGGAAGTACAGAGTATTTATACCATAGAACGATAATTGATACCTTGTTAAAATGAACATCAAAAAAAGTATTATCATCTGCCTACACGTTATTTTGGCTGGGAGAGACTGATTCCTACGCAGGTGCTGCTGGTGGCGGAGGATTGGATGCATCTGGTTAAGTGTTAGTGCCAAAAGAGTTTTTTGAGTTACCGATTGTGAATTTTAATCCCTACGGTACATTTTACGCAAAGAGTAACGCGCCGCTTATTCGACTGAACGGATTTGCCCAATTTTTGTGGGGAGGTCTTCCAACCGTTGATAAGATTCCGACTACAATACCTCACGAACTTGGCCATATACGAAACAGTGCCCTTTGTACAGGGGAGCCTTGAACTACACAAGTTACGGTTAAAAGCTTAATGAGACATAAAAATAAAAAAAAATGAAGGATAGGTTACAAATCAATGAACATCAGGTATAATCCCTCGAGATGGTAAGATTTACCCGTTTGGAAGTTAATCAATGTTTTAATTATTTAATTTACCTGTTATTCTATGAAAAAATACGCTGCATTTATTGTTTTCTGTTTCGCTCTTGCTCCTGTCTATGCTCAAATCTCGGTGGTAGGAGCGACTATTTCAAGTGCTAACACCTCTTACAATGTAGGAACCCCCTCAAACTCCCAAGTTTTTAATAGTGATGCGGGGAGTACTATTTATATTGATGTCCCTTGGTCATTGTCTTCACCTGTCCCATTTACTCAGCATCGAATCTACCGAGTCAATAGCACTTGGAAACTTGATAAGGTTTTTATTGGGGCAAATGGACCAACTATTACCCCTCTTTATACAAAAGCAGGGACGGACTTGACACCACCCTGCGACTGGAGCAATGGGCTTCTTTTGACGGGGACGTGTATAGGCCAATCGTCACAACCAACACAGGCCACAACGATCACCTCCAATTTTATGGTCATTCCTCAGCTCTCCTCAAGTGCCATTTCTTCATTGAGCTCTCCTCCAAAAGGAGCCTTGATTTTCGATACAACCAATAATTGTCTAAGGCTGTATAACGGAACAGAGTGGAAATGTCTCGTGGCTCAATAGGGTCATAGAATTTTAATAAAAGAGTATTATCCAAAGTTGTGTTCTCCCTCAAAAATCATGGGGGCTAGCTACGGCTTTGTTCAAGAAGGCCCCTATTAGCGGCATAAAGACCATGGGAGCGGATACCGAAAAGCTTGTAGAGTAGGTAAAAAACGAAAACATATAGAATTATGTTAGTATCAAATTTTGAATTGCTGATTAAGAGAATTGCTCCAAGAGTTCTATCTAATCCTAATTTTATTGATACAAAGTACGTTTTGAAATCTGGCTCAAGAATCCCTTTCATTTTCTATCAATGAACAACATTTCTACCAGTAGAGTGCTAATGGCAGACGGCATGCCCAATCCAATGAAAACATCCCAAAATAATATACAAATGAAGAATAAACTGATTTTTATTCTTATCTACTTCATCCAACTCACTTCCTTTGCCCAAACTTCTGGCCCATCCCAGCCTGAAGTTCAAAGTTTTCAACCTGTTACCATGACCGATATGGTGGATCCTCCAACGGGAGAATTTAGGCATCAAATCCAATTATTTTCTATTGGAGGCTACCCTGTCAATATCAATTACAACAGCCAAGTTACCATGGAGCAAGAAGCCTCTATGGTAGGACTCGGCTGGAATTTGAACGTAGGAGCCATTACCCGACAAGTAAGAGGATTGCCCGATGATTTTAAGGGTGACTTGGTGAAACGGCAGGTCAGTATGAAGCCTAATATTACGATTGGTAAGGATATTGGATTTTCATTAGAAATTTTAGGTATCAACCGCAAAGATAGTGACTCATTAGACAGACAATATTCTGCAAGTCTTAATGCCAGTGTTGGAGTATTTTTCAACAATACAAGCGGATGGGGCATAGATGCCAAAATTAGACCAGGGTTTAGTGGACATATAGGAGGATGGGCAGCAAATGCAGGAATTGGAGTTTCCTCCAATTCACAGCATGGAACAAATATTAATCCCTATGTAGGCTTTAGTTATGACTGGACTAAGAATAAAGGCGTAGAAGTCGGACAGAGTAAGATAGTGAACGAAAAGTTGCGTATTAGGCCTTCTAAAATTAAAACTAAAAGTTTAACTTCAGGTGCTGGATACGATTTTTCGACCTCGACCTACACCCCAAAGGTTGACTTGCCTTTTGAAACCAAGAATTATGATTATAAGGTTAAAGCAGGCTATGCCTTCCCATTAGCAAATGTCGGGGGAGAGCTAAATTTCAATAAAGTAGTTCAAACACTTTCTATAAATGAAGTAGTTAGTCCAGCTTTTGGATCTCTTTATGCTGATTTTGGAAAAAACAATGAAGCGGCATTGATGGATTTTGTGCGAGAACAAGATGGGGTCATGTTGGAAGATAAACCTAATTTGCCATTTACTTTTAACACCCCTGATATTTATTCGGTGGCTGGGCAAGGCATAGGCGGGATTTTTGAATTGAAACGTAATAATGTATTTGTAGCTTTTGATCCTTTTGTTAAGACAAACAATAATGCCTTAGGTGCTGAAATTGACTTAGGTTTTGGCCCAACCGATGGCCATATAGGAGCCGAAATACGTGGGGGCTATACCAGAAATGCTTCTTCTAAATGGGATGGAAACTCAAATAGACTTCTTCCAAATGTTGATTTTAATAATCTGACTAGAAGCTTATCAGAGAAGGTGTATTTTAAAAACCCATCGGATGTGATGTTTAATGCCAATCCGATATATCAACTTTCAGGAATAAAACCAATTGCCCCTATCCTAAGCCATATTCCCTATTGGGGTGGCCAAACCAAGGAGTTCAAAATTAATGTTGAGGATAATGAACTTAGCATTACAAGAGATAACTTTCTTAATTCCAACCGTGATAAAAGACTTGATGTAATATACTATTTAAATGCCAAAGAAACCCAAGAAAAGGGCTTTCAACAATTTATTTCTTCTTATAAACTTAACGAATTTTCAAATGGCCAAGTTACTTATCTACCTCGTATTGCTCAAAATAGGTCAGAAAATCAGCTCTCTGAAATGATCTGCCTGAAACCAGATGGTCAAAAATACGTGTTTAATATCCCTGCTATAAATAATGAAAAACGAGAGTTTTCCTATTCTATTAATGATAATGAGGTTGATAACAGCTATGAAACAAATCGAGTTGTAAATCAGTTTTCAGCTACTTTCGACGGTGGTAAAGATGGGTATCTTTCAGTGACCCACACACCAGCTTATGCTCATGCTTTTTTACTTGGTTCGGTTCTATCGCCCAATTATATAGATGTTGATGCCAACGGCCCAAGTGTGAACGATTTGGGGGATTATGTAAAATTCAATTACAGTTTATTAGACTCAAATTTTTATTGGCGGAGTAACAACAGTCTTGAAAAAGTGGGAGCCGACAAAGGAAATGTAGCCGATGATAGGGATGCCAAAGCATTTTACTCAGAGGGAACAAAGGAAATATGGCTAATACATTCCATCGAATCAAAAAATGAGGTGGCCAGATTTTACTATTCTAACCGAGCGGATGCATATGACTTAAAAGACCCAAATAAAAAATTACAAAAACTGGATTCTGTATTAATTTATTCAATGGCTGAATTGAATAAACCTATTCCAATGCCACTGAAAAAAGTGTATTTTCAATATGATGATACAAATCCGCTTTGCAAAGGCATTTTCAATAACAACTCGTTGGGAAAGCTAACCTTGAATAAGGTTTATTTTAAAGAGGGTAGCAGCCACAAAGGAAAACATAGTGCCTATGAATTTGGCTATGGCTTCAACAAACCGTATGATGAACTATCAGTAGATAGATGGGGAAATTATAAAACCAACTCTAATTTTCCAATTTCATTAGATAATAAGAAATTCCCTTATGTTCCACAAGATAACCCTACTGTAACAAATCAATCAGCGGCAGCTTGGTTGTTAAATTCCATCAAACTACCTTTTGGGGGGGAAATAACGATAAATTATGAAGCACATGATTATGCCTATGTACAGAATAAACGAGCAATGTACATGACACCAATCGTAGGTGTAGTAAAAGAAAAACCAACCAGCAAAATCACAGAAAATACATTATATACTGACAACAGCCCGCATAATTATTTGATATTCAAACTGAAAACACCTTTTGTGGGTACGCTGTCGGAAATTGAAGCAAAAGAAAAACTAAAAGTAGAATACCTAACAGACCCTACTGATAGCAAATATGGGTCAATTTTAGATAACCCTCATGCCAACTTTTATGGGAAGTTTTACCTAAATGTTGATAGAAGCTTTTCTAAGTACGAGGAAATTCCTGCTTTTCTCAATATTAAAGAGTGTGGTGTGATTAAAGATGGGAATCAATATAGTTATGGTTGGATAGAACTAAAAGGGGCACCAATTGCGGATGGGAATAATGATAATGCAAATCAAATATCAAAAATAGGATGGGAGTTTGTGAAGCATACATATCCTCATGTTTTGTTTGGTGTTGATAATCCTGTTGGGATAAGTGAAAATACAGATCTTGAAAATATGCCAGGATTATTTGATACAGGGCCTACGTCTGACTTAATCAAAGGGATTATTAAATTTGGACCTTATCGCAAACTTAGAAATGATAAAATTGCAAGTAAAATTGATTTATCCAAATCATTCATTCGTTTGTATGAACCATCTTATCGAAAAATAGGGGGTAGCGGAGCAAGAGTGCAGAAAATAACAGTTTCGGACCATTGGAATGAAATGGCTGGCACACCTGCAACTGAATCGGCTTATTCAATCGTCTATGATTACTCCAAAACAGAAAACGGCAAGATTATTAGTTCGGGAGTAGCTTCTTATGAACCCGAGATAGGCGAAGATGAAAACCCCTGGTATCAGCCGATTCATTTTAAAGAAAAAAATGTACTACAACCCGATGACAATAAATTTTTAACTGGCCCGATTGGAAAATCTCTGTTTCCTTCTGCCAGCATAGTATATAGTAATGTAAAAGTTACTCAAAATCCTGTTGTAAATCAGCAGACGGAAGAAGGAACAGGGAATACCATCTATGAATTTTATACAGCTCGTGATTTCCCTATTCAAGAATTAGAAACAAAAAAAGAGACGAAAAGAGTACCAAAGCTAAAACTCACTCCAATGTTCGGAATTTCCAATGACTATATGGCAACAGTCATGGGGTACAGTATTGTCTCCAATGATATGCATGGAAAACCTAAGTCAGAATCAATCTATGGTGAGGGTAATAACCTTGTTTCGCAAAAAAAATATTATTACAAGTCAAATAACAATGGGGTACTAATAAATGAGGTGCCATCTATTGATGAAAATAGAAATATATCTATTAATCAAACAATGGGTGTTGAAACCCTACTGACAGGAGATGCCCGCCGATTTGATACGGAATCTTATTCTGGAAGCCTTAAAGGTAATCTTGACATAAATTGGAGTACACTTGTTGTAGTACCTTCGTTTGTCCCTGATTTTTCGTTTGAAAAAAAATCTTTCTCCTCCTTCACCCTAACCAAACACATCCGTCAGCAGGGGATTTTGGATAGCGTAGTAGTTACCGATAAAGGCTCGACCATTGCCACCAAAAATCTGCTTTGGGATGCCAAAACAGGAGCCGTTTTATTGACACAAACCACCAATGAGTTCAAAGACCCTATCTACAATTTCACTTACCCCGCTCACTGGGCGTATGAAGGAATGGGAATGGCTTGTGAGAATGTTGGTACGGAAGTTTGGTTAAATCCTCCAATACAAATAACGTCTAATGAAATTCAACTGCAAGGCGACCATAGCTATTTTGAAGTTGGAGATATAGTTTTTATGGAAAAACTAGGTGGTACTGGTGGCATTAAATTAGTCATAGAAAGTGTCAGTTTACAGAATAATACTACAAAGTTAAACTTCCACACACTTTATAGAAGTAATTTTTCAATAAACGGGGCATATGCTAATGGCAAACTCAAAATCATTCAATCAGGAAAACGAAATGTAGCTACCTCGGCTATTGGAAGCCTTGTGTTACTGAAAAATCCTATCGTAAATAATCGCTTGGAAATAAATGCTCAAAAACAAATCATTGATGCCAATGCTGTGGTATTTGATAATAAAACCAAGGATATTGTTTGTGATACGTGTTCTTATGGTCCCAAACCTGCATTTAGGCAAGTCTTAAGCACCGTCAAAAATTTAGGAGCTTGGCAACCTGTGGCTACCTATAAATTTGTGGATGATAGAACACAAACCGCTACCAACCCCGTATTGCGTACAGATGGTGCTATCCAAAACTTCGTACCGTTCTGGAACCGTGTCAATAGTGGTCGGTGGCTGGGCTTTACCAATCAGGGAGCAAGTAATTACAACCTTTGGATAGCACCCGAAAAAGTAACCATGGTAGATGCCGAATCGCAGCCTTTGGAGAGCAAAAACGCCATTGGTATTTATTCAAGCGTGTCGTTTAGTAATTTTGACGGCATGGTCAATGCCACCACGGCCAATGCCCGCTACCACGAAATGCTCTTTGATGGCTTTGAAGATTATATGCCTTGCCCTGACGATAATCATTATACGCTCCTTTCGACTCAGTATCCTACTTTCCGAAGCAATGAGCAGGCTCATACAGGTAATTATTCCATGAAAACTGGGGCAACTGAATTTACCAAAATTATTAAAAATGCGAATGTAGCCTACGAATGTGAAAAAGTAGTAGAAGTAATTGACCGCATTTACAATAGAGAAGATGATTATTCAAAATTTGATTTTCCGTCTCTAAGTGAAAAGTGTGACTGTGAACCTGAATTTCAACTTCAACCCAACAAAGAATACATCCTATCGCTTTGGGTACGGGAAGCCAATGCTTCGAGCAATACCATAGATTATCAAAATGCCAACGTAAAAATAACGATGGGTTCGGGGAATCCTGCCATTTCCATTACCGCTCGCCCCGAAGGACAAATACTGGATGGTTGGCAGCGGATTGAAAAGCGTTTTACAACACCTGCAACAAATACTCAGATAAAACTGATTTTCTCGCCCAATACCTATTTCGACGATGTCAGGATTCATCCTGCCGATGCCAACATGAAATCGTATGTGTACGACGAACGGGACTACTCGCTGATGGCAACGCTCGATGAAAACAACTTTGCCACTTTCTATGAGTACAACAACAAGAAAAACCTCAAACGAGTGAAAAAAGAAACCGAAAAATCGGTGGTCACTTTGCAGGAAGTAAATTTTGGAGCAGCTAAAAAATAATCAATCGTCATGAAAAAAATAACCCTTTTCATTCTTACTATCATGGCGATAGCAAATAGTGCTTTTGCCAAAAAAGAAAAATTTGAGAGTAGTACCATTACCGGGTATTCGCTTAATAATGCAGTTTTTTCTCATTGGGGAATAAACAAAACCCTAACCGCCGAGGTGGCAGACTTTACCTTTAACAATGATGCTTACAAAACAAAAGAGGTAAAAAGCTATATTCAGCTTCGCTTAAAAACTGAAAATATACCCAATCTTACGGCGTTTCGAGCAAAAGTTCCTGTGAGGATTACGTATTTTCTAAACAATAATTCGTTTTCGACTCCTGTTGTAGAAAACAAAATCCTAACGATAGAATTTGACCCAACGGAAGGAGCAAAATACAAAAATCTGGATTTATTACTGATTCCGAATGCCTATAAAGTGCAGGTTGAATACTCCGCAAACAGCATTACGCTTGAGACACTTAACGGTACAAGTACCTCAATTTCTATCACCAACGACCACCGTAATTTTATTGAATTACAGGCATTTACGGAGATTGAACGGTACTATAATTTCAATAATATCTATCAAACAGGGGTAGGCAATGTAAATCAGTTGGTTGAAAATGTCCAGATAAATTATCAAAACAACAACAACGAATTAATCCTAAATTGGGAAGCCTTGCCCTATGCCGAAGGTTATGAGTTGGAATACACGTTTGTTGATGACTATTCGGATGATATTACCAATTATCTACCAGCCAGCCAACTAAGATTTTCCTTCAAAAATAACAGTACCCGAATTTTACTCGAAAAAAACGAATACACCATGCCTTTGGTGCAAGAACATGGCTATTTGGTATTTCGGGTGCGTGGCTACGGAATGGCAGGAAGCAATTTTGACCGAATGTATTTTGGTAACTTTGATTTAGACGCAGGAGGTGGATTCCCCGCTAATCATATTTTTACGGTCGGTAGTTTCCCTCATAAATATAAAATAGATGCCCAAACACATACTACTGACAAAATTAATTGGCAATCGGTAACTACGTTTGCCGAGGAGGGCAAAAGTAAAACCGTAGCCAAGTATAGGGATGGCACGATGAGGGAACGTCAAATCGTAACAAGCATCAGTACTGACCATAATGCCATAGTTGCCGAAACGATTTATGATAGACACGGTCGGCCTGCAGTCAATATTTTGCCCGCCCCTGTTACCTATTCCGCCATAAAATACTACGCCAATTTCAACCAAAACCAAGCGGGGCAACCTTATTCCTATCTTGATTTTGACATAAAAGGGGCAGATGTTTGTTCTCCTTCTATCATCAATCCGCTCAAACAGCCTAATAATCAAGGGTCAGGAAATTATTATTCAAAGAATAATGACATTAGGAATGGCTTCAACGCCTACATTCCTGAAGCCTACGGTTATCCTTTCTCGACTGTCAAATATACGCCCGATAATACTACTCGTGTAGTTCGTCAGGGTGGTGTGGGTGAAATTTTCCAGCCTGGGAAAACCACCAATGGCATTCAAAATCACGATACCAAGTTCTACTACGGCAAGCCTACCCAAGAACGTTTAGACCGATTGTTTGGAACTGACGTAGGCTATCGGGAACATTACCAAATGAACATGGTGGTAGATGCCAACGGACAAGCAGCCGTAAGCTACGTGGACTTAGACGGAAAAACCGTCGCCTCTGCTTTGGCAGGTAAAAACCCCGAAAGTCTGGATAGATTGGATTCTTATCGCTCGGATGTGGTAACGACCAATTTATTGGATAATTCTGTCCCCCCTGCTTTTGGTGAAGGAATGTTGTTGGCTTCCGAATCTTTTTTAGTGCCAGACGACAATACCGTGCATCAATTTAGGTACGAATTAAACCCACGCACGTATGACGCTCTTTCGTGCAACGGTGCTAATTATTGTTTGGATTGTATCTACGATATTAAGATAAAAGTAGTAAACGACGAATGTGGCATTGCTCTGAAAGATACTGCCTTCACCGTAGGTACATTGACCAACCTCAATACACTTTGTAATGATGCCAATGCCTCTTCGGCTTTTAATTTTTCGCTCAATCTCAATCGTGGAAGCTATACCGTAAGTCGTAAATTGGTAGTGAATCAACAAGCCGCTATCACCTACGCCAATGCTATTCTGAACGACCCCAACAATGTATGCTTAGAAACCTATCAGGATTTTCTAAACGATGAAATAGCCAATCTCGATAGTACCCGCTGTATGACTGCCTGCGAGGCTTGTGAAGCCGAAGCGGCTCAAATCACACAAGCCGCTGCTTTGGCACAGGCTCGCCAAGTCTGCGATAGCTTGTGGTGCAAGCCACAATTGCCGACGCTGTGCGATGTGGCTCGTATTTCAATGATCAACGACCTTTATCCAGGGGGGCAATATGCTCAGTATTTGAATAACGACGGAGACGTAAGTTTGACGGCGTCTCCGATTTCAATATTTAATACAAATGATGTAAACACGGCCATCAAACGCATTAATTATAGCGGTTTACAAAATATTCAGGTTACTGTTTTAGGGCAAACTCATCCGCTGTCTTATTATACTGCTAATGCCGATAGTCTTAAAAAATTGATAGCCAATTGGCCCGATGGTTTGGCAGAAAAACTACTACCCTTGCACCCAGAGTATTGCTATTTGGAGTTTTGCAATACCATGACGCAATCTAACGAGTTTGACACTAAATTAGTAAGCACGCTCACTTTTCAGGAGGCTCAACAGGCGGGCTTATTGAACGATATAAATTTGTTTTTGAACCAAGATGCCTTTTATACTACGGTCTTGCAAGGGACTCTAAAACAGCAATTTGCCGCCAAATTTAGCCAATTTTCAAACGGTAAATCCATTCAATACATTGCCGTATTTATGAGTAATTGCCCATCTGGAACAGACATCAATGTTTGTAATGGAGCATGGGGCGATGGCATCAACGACAACGAAGAATGGGAGATGTTCAGAGGACTGTATTTTTCGTTGAAACAGGAATTTATCCAGAAAGCCCGTGAGGCGTATGTGAGAAATAAACCTGGGTGTGTAACGAACAATTACATAGGCTGTGCTACTCGAAATTGTACCATTGATATACTTTCGGGAGGAGGCACTTTGAGCAATTTAACGCTAAGAGAACTATACCTTAATGCTGCCGTGCGTTTCCCGACTATCAATGACGTGCAGTTCCCGAATACCGATTCGCTCACAACGTCTATTTATGACCTTACGCCTGAGCAGCAACGGGATTTTATGAATGTAGATGACCCACAAAACGGACTCATCTGCCCCACTTGCCCCGAAATGGAAGCCTTTAAAGTCATGGTTTATTACCTCAATTACAAAGGCTGGACTACGCAAAACACCACCGTAAGAGCCGATAATATTGCAGGAATGGACAGCGTGATGCGTACCCGTATGTGGGGTTCGGGCGATAATAAAGAGGTGCGGATTTCGCCATTTGCCAATAGCGGTATTGAAATAAAAACCGCAAACTGTAACCTCACCATGAAACCCGACACAACGGTAGATTGGAGCAAACCTATTTTTCCGACTTGTTTAGAAATTATTGATTACAAAACTGCCAAACTGCATATCATCGTTAATGGTGCGTACAAAACCATTTTGAATATCAATGCCTCTTGTGAACTGTTTTACTGTGAAGGTCGCCCCGCCCAAGATTCCTTGGTGAATGCCTGTACCTGCGATAAGGAATACAGCTATACCCAACGCTATCAATTGGGCGACATCGTAAACTACAAAGGCGTTTGTTACATTGCCCAATTTACAGGAGCTGAATTTGTACCCATTGGCAAATACCCTGATTTCAAAGAGTTCTGGACACCCCTTTGTGAACAAACTAACGTTTGCCAGAATCCGTTTAACCTCAATTTTGAAACAGCAGGCGGGTATGTAAGCACCGTAAACCATGTGGTAGCCAATCAATGGTCGCCTGCGGGTGTGGCACAAGGTTTTGTGTTGCCTTCTCGTGGATTTATTGCCGATGCCCTTGCCAATACTCAAACCATTATCAGTAAAACCGCTACCGTTCAGCCCAATACAAACTACACCTTGTCGTTTGATTATGGTGTTTGGAATACCGCCGCCCAATCTACCAATGGCACCATGACGTTTCAGGTGTTGGTAAATGGACAAGTGCTGGGAACTGTAACGCCTACGGTGGCACAGCTCCGCATTATTCAGCACCGTTATTTCGACTGGAACAGTGGCAACGCTACCCAAGCGGTGGTTACACTCGTAAAAACCGACAACAGTGTTCGTCGTCTATTTTCGTTGGATAACCTCCAAATGATTTGTGGCAAACAGGACGGCAACGGCCGTAAACCCACATCGGGCAAAGACTCAACCGTGGTACGCTACATTCCTGCCAATGTATGTGGTTGTAATGCTCTGTGTGATATGCCGTTGCCCTCGCCAAGCCTTGCCTACACGCCTTGCGACAGCCTGATGGCGGCTATTGCCCGTGACCGTGCCGCTCGCCGCTACGAACAATACCGTGACTCGGTGTTTCATGCCTTGCTCAATGGTTATACCGCCCACTGCCTGCAAGCTGCCGAAACGTTTACGATGAACTACAAAATTGCTGAATACCACTTTACGCTGTATTACTACGACCAAAGCGGCAATTTGGTGCGTACCGTACCGCCTGCGGGGGTTATGCCCTTGCCCAATACCCAATTGGCAGCCGTACAAACTGCCCGAAACAACCGTAACCGCTTAGTTCCCAGCCATATACTGACCACCACGTATCGCCATAATGCCCTCAATGGCGTGGTGTGGCAAACCACGCCCGATGCAGGGGTAAGTGAGTTTTTTTATGACCGCCTCGGACGCATTGTAGTAAGCCAAAATGCCAAACAACGCCCCGAACGCTCAGCAGCATACACTCTTTACGACCGCTTAGGACGGAACATTGAAGTAGGGAAAACAGCTCTTAGACCAGGTGAAGACCTCAAACGTATGGCGTTCAATTACCAAAACTTTGAGACTTTCATTACCCTGCCTACCCATGTACGCAGCGAAATAACGCATACCTTTTACGACCGCCCTGCCAGCCAAGCCATTGCGGCAGCTTTGGGCGGACAACCCAACCTACGCAACCGCATTGGTACTGTGGCCTATTTTGCCACAAATGTTACCCAAAATGCCTTTGATTATGACCACGCCACCCACTACCGCTATGATATTGGCGGCAATGTAAGTGATATTTTACAGGATTTTGGCAAAAACTCGCCTTTTGGTGCGGGCAACATACGCAACCAAAGCAAGCACATTGCCTACCGTTTTGACTTGGTAAGTGGCAAAGTAAACGAAGTACACTATCAAAGCGGCTACCCCGACCAGTTTATACACCGCAATACCTACGATGCCGACAACCGCCTCACGGCAGTACATACCAGCACCGAAGGCATTGTGTGGGAAAACGATGCCCGCTATAAATACTACCGCCACGGACCCTTGGCACGCACCGAATTAGGCACCGACCGTGTGCAGGGCATTGACCACGTGTATAACCTGCAAGGTTGGATAAAAGGCGTAAACGGTTTTGCCGCCACCCCTGCCCAAGATGCAGGACGAGACGGCATAGCCCCAAGCCAGCAAGGACCCATAAGTGGCGATGAGCAGGGCTACCAAAACGCCAACCGCCCTACCGCTCCCGATGTGTATAGCTATTGGTTGAGTTATTACCAAAACGACTACCAAGCCATTGGCACTGCCCCAACCATTGGGCAACCTTTACAGCCTTTGACCTCGGGCAACTACCACAGTACGCCTGCGGAATTATACAACGGTAACATACGCTCAATGTACACCTACCTCAAACCCAAAGGAGGCATGGGAATGCACTACCGCTATGACCAACTGAACCGTATAAAAACCCAAAACGCTTGGGATTTTGCTGGCACTACCGCCACCCCAAGCCCCAACGGTGCCTACCGCATGGCACTGACCTACGATGCCAACGGCAACATACAGAGCCTGTTACGCAATGGCAATACTACCGTGCCTCAAATGGACGATTTGAAATACGTGTATTACAACACCGACGGCAGCACTTATACAGGCAACCCAAGCTCTGCCTTAGCCACCAACCGCTTGGCACAGGTAAAAGACGGCGTACCCACCGCCAACTATACCCACGATTTGGACAACCAGCCCACTAACAATTATACCTACGATGCTATTGGCAACCTCATAGCCGATGCCAGCGAAGGCATACAGCAAATAGACTGGAACCTCCAAAACAAAGTAACCCAAGTACGCAAAACCAACGGCACCCGCATAACCTACGCCTACGATGCCTTAGGAAATAGAGTAGAGAAAAATATTACCTCCCCTACTGGGGGAGGACAGGTGGGGGTTTACATACGTGATGCCCAAGGCAACACCCTTGCCGTATATGAAAAAACCGCCGATAACAAACTGATTTGGGCAGAGCAACACCTCTACGGTAGCGGACGATTGGGAATGTACCGCCCACAAAAGGAAATACCGCCCATACCTGCCATAGCCTCTTTGCCAAGTGGTTTACTAAGCCGTGACGATACCCGTGGCGTAGTATTGCCCTACACCCACACCAGAAATACCACCCAATACGAACTCACCAACCACTTAGGTAATGTGCTGGCAACCATTAGCGACAGCCGACTTTTACCCCCTACTGGGGGGCAAGGGGGGCTTGGGGCTTCTGTTCTCACCACCTCCGACTACTA
The DNA here is from genome assembly GCF_014195535.1 of Runella defluvii. Lineage (GTDB taxonomy): Bacteria > Bacteroidota > Bacteroidia > Cytophagales > Spirosomataceae > Runella > Runella defluvii. The sequence continues at coordinate 52,348 of NZ_JACIBY010000024.1, forward strand.
CGCCTTTGGTATGGAAATAAAAGAACGTAGTTATAATTTACCCCCTACTGGGGGGCCAGGGGGGCTGGGGCTGTTTAGGTACGGCTACAACGGCAAAGAAAACGATACCGATTGGGGAACAGGCTTGATACAAGACTATGGATTTAGATTGTATAACCCAGCAGTGGCGAGGTTTTTAAGTGAGGATCCAATAACCAAAGATTATCCTGAATTAACGCCTTATCAGTTTGCAAGTAATATGCCCATAAATAGTATTGATTTGGATGGGTTAGAGGCTTATATTGTGACAAGGGTCACTTACAAAAATGGAGAAAACAAAACGACTATTCACTATCACGAAAATGAAGAAGATATGAATATTCTTTATTATAAAGGTAAGTTGAAAGGAAAGAGAATAACTGATAAAAAGGTATTACTAATTACAAAAGTTTATGAAACTCAAGCACTTTCATATGAAGGCGTGGATGATTTGGATGTCTTTGCTGAAAGAGCAAAAAGATCCTCAAAAAAAACGGGAAATTTCTTTGGAAAATTCGATGAGGATTATAATTACAAAGAATCGAAAGATAAGGGGATACATTCAGAGGCCTTTACAGGGACTTATTTTTACAAAAGAACACCTTTGCCTACATTGAATGTTATAAAAACAACAATACCCGAAGAAACAAATCAAATAGATATGGATTTAACAATAAGTTCACCTCCACCTGGTGTTTCCCCATCACCTCAAACAGCATCTGTCAATGTTGCTTTTGATCCAAATACTTCACATTTTACCAATAAAAATGATGCTAATAATCAAATAAATAATATAAAAAATCTATATAATGAATCTGGAAGTAATGCAGATATTATCATTAATGTCAATGCAAATTTTGAGACAAACTCTCCTAATGCTCAAAAATTATTGAGAGAAAGAGAAACGAAAATTATAAACCTTTTAACAAGTGGAAATAATAGCATTAATCGTGGAAGGATTAGAGTTGGTAGATCCAATCCAACAGCAGGTAACACAAGAACGTCATTTACTTGGAGTAGTAAGTAACAAAACAGGTAAACACCTCGCTGTGCGAAGGTTCCACCTTCGTACGTGTGAAAAGCGGTCTTTGACCGCAGTGAAAATTAAGATGATTAAAGCAGTTTATAAAAAATGAATAAAAGCAAATTAAAGTGGATATTGACATTTTTAAGTGTAATGATGCTATTTGGTAAGCTCCAAGCCCAAACAGATTCGGCTACGGTAGTGGTGTATCGTCAATTGAAATTTAGTGCGGGCGTATCTGCCATAGCGGTAGGGTCTTCGGCAGATAGCCTGTTTATGTGGGTGCGGTCAAACAAAGTGGTGGTACTGCGGGTAGCGGCTGGTCAGCATCAGTTTAGTACCTACTTAGATATGTCAGATAAACTTTCTAAGCCCATACCGTGGGCGTTTACTATTGCACCCAATGAAACCAAATACGTAGAGTTTGATACCAAAGCCGCTTTCCCAACCGCCGTACCAGTCATACGAGAGCAATCAGAAGAGGTATTCAACCAACTCATCCAAAATCCCAAATGGCAACGCCGCCGAGATGAAGCAGAGGTGGTGCATTATTGAAGTAAATGAATGAAGCAAATAAAAAGTTATAAAGTAAATGGGTCAATAAGTTTTAAACGTGGTATGTTCTCAAATCCTTTGTCGTTGCTGATGAGGGTTAAGTCATGTACCAAGGCAGTTGCCGCAATAATGGCATCGGGTGTTTTTATTTTGCGGCTTCGTCTGAGGCGTACACATTCAGCCACTATTTCGGGGCTTAGAGCTAAGATAGTAGCATCTGCCACAAATTCTTTAATCGTCTGTTCTTTGGTTTTATCGTGGCTTATCCACGACAAAGCCTCAATTTCAGTAATGACAGATAAGATAGGTGTTTCGTCAATAACAGATGCTATAAACGCCATAGCTGTTTCACTAAGCAAAGCTGAGAAAAAACTGGAAATAGTGTTGTTGTCAATTAAATATTTTTCCATTCATTTCTCATTACTTGCGTATGGTCATTAAAACTTTGGGCATCTTCTTTGGTAAAAACGCCTCGGTACTTATCAGAGAGTTTTGGTTGGGTAGGTTTATTTTTCAAAACCTTTATCAAATGTAGCTCTTCCAATTCGTGTAAAAGCCCCAACGCTTTTGGGTTTGTAATTTCGATAAGCAAGGTATTATCCATATAAAAAATCTGTTTTGGGCAATTTAGTAAAATAAACGTAAAATCTATGAAAAAATTCAAAAATATAAAGCTGTGTGCTTTCTTCGGCTTACTGGTGCTGAGTGGTTGCGTACAAGAAGAAATCATCAGTACCCAAACCCGTACGGGGAAGATTTTGGGCTATGGCGTGGCGGCGTATCCTCGCCGTGCTTCGGTAAACTTTGGCGTGGTCAATCACCAAACAGCCGTGAGTACTACTTCGGCGGTATTGACTAACTGGAACAACTTCGCCAATCAGGGCATGTACCACCCCGAAGGCTCATATTCCGTGCCTACGCCCTACAATGTTTTCAATGTAGAGGTCAAAATTCCAGAAATAAGGCGTGTCAACCTGGCTACCAATCAGGTAGATGTTATCACGACGAATACCCAAAAGCTATTGGTAGGCTTGGCGTATAGTCCCGTTACCAAGCAAACATACGGCGTGCAGTTTGATAGTGTCTATACTTATACAGTCAATGAAAATACCTCGCCCAAACGCATTATCAAAGGCAGAAGATATTTTACTATTGTAGAGCCTACGTTGTTTCATCTAACAAGCAGTACCGCTCATGGTAAACAACCCTTTTTATACTTGACAAGAGTGAGTCAAGTACAAAAATTAAATTTAGAAACAGGAACACTCACCCGCATTACGGGCACTGGTAAAATCTATTTTTTAGCTCGTTACAATGCCCATGATGATAACGTTTACCTCTTGAAATTAGATGTAGGTGCAAACGACCAACGGACATTTACCATAGAAAGGGTGAATGACACCAACAACACCATGACCACCGTAGCTACCCTACCAAACACCCTCACGCTGGCTGATGCTGATATTTTTACGATGTCAGCTACCATTCATTGCTGCGAAAACAAGTATATTTTGTTTGACAGAAACCGATTCTATAACGTGAATTTAGACAACGGCACGGTTGAAACCGTCAATAGCACCATCAATTACCAAGGTTTGGTATGGATAAACGACTAACCGCATGAAAAAATATAGCTTTATACTACTACTATTGGTCTGGACAACAAGCACTTACGCCCAGCAAAAAATGCCCTTTCAAATCAATTTGGAAGGGGGGCTACCGCTTACGCCACTCAACTCAAAAATGTATGGCTCGCAAGCACTCAACAAAGGCAAAGAAGCGGGTTTAGGCTTAAAATTTCCGTTGAGCAAAAACCTTGCTTTGGGTTTGGAAGGACACTACCGAGAGTTCGATGTACGTTCGCTTATCACTTCTCATTATCAAGGCATTACGCAGGTTGATCCAGCCGCTTTGTTTCGGTTCAAACCTTCACAGATACTCAACGGTATCATGAGTATCAATTGGTACAAATACAGCAAAAATGGTAAAAATCTTTTTGAAGTCGGAGTAGGCGGTGGTTTGCAGGCCTTAGCCATGAGCCAAAGTAGCCTTACGTTCAGCAATCCCTTGCGTTTGGGGCAAACCGATACCTTGTATAGTCATAGTGGCAGGTCGAATGCCGTAATGGGGCAATTTTCGTTACAAAATACCTTTTTCATCACCAAAAATATCGGAATCCGATTGGCATTAAAAGCCCAATATGCTCCCAATATGTATCGGGCAAGTTATGTCAGTACAGGAGGCAAAACCATGACCTTTGAGGAGTTTTGTAATACCACCCAAATCACCCAAACTACGGCAAATCCCATCAGTTTTGTTCCTACGGTAGGCATTACCATTCAGTTGGGAGGCAAAAAGCCCAAACCCGTTGTAGCAACCGTCCCCACTACGCCCCGCCCGCCCAAAGAGGAAAAGAAAGAAGAAGAGCAGAAACAGGGAGAGTGTTTTGATGTAAAACTATTAACAAAAATAGAAAATGGGTGTTTTGGAGGGGATAAACTCCGCTGCCAAATCAATCAACGTTTTAGAGAGCGAAACGCACCCCGTCCGCTGAGGTATGAAGTATCTATTGCTCCTTTCAACAAGCTGACAGAACAAGAATTGATAACAACGATAGCCACCGCAGGTATTTTTGAAATTGCCGCAAGCAAGTTCAGAACAAGCACGGTGGAGTATATCATTATTCTAAAATCCGTTTATCAAGACAGCAAATACAACTGCCTGCAATTCATCAAGCCCATTCGCCGCTGTCCTGATGCTTGTTTGGATGTAACTTTGCCTGAAATACCGATAAAGAAGTAACACCTCTATGATAAAATTAGTAACAAGAAAAGAAATAGTGAGTTCCAAACGAATCATTGGTTCGGAATTGGCCAAATTGCAAAAGGCTTTTTTTGACAATGATATGTTAGACTGCTACAAAGCCGACAATGAAGAGCAACTCTATTTAGACCAGTTTGATTGTATCCACAATGAGGTTTTGGGGTATCCTGTATTTGACAAAGTGCTATCATTAAATCACTATGAAATTGAGACATTTATCCCCATTTTAGCAAAAAAACTGCGAGATTTATTAGAAAATATTCACGTCCAGCACCTTCTACTAATCACCCATTTAAAGCTTGATTTGTTGAAAAACAGGCAAACAAGGAAAGGCCGCTTGGGCAAGTCGTATAAAAAATTCGAAAAAATCATCAATAATAAGAGCTATAACGAGGCCATTGTTTTTGATTTAGATAGTTTGCCCGATATGATTGAAATTGTTTTTTGGATTACGCGTTGCGACCCCAGTGCCGCTGAGTATCTCTTGTTCTTTGATACCGACGAAAAAGTTCAGTTTTTTGTTTGTAAGTATGGGAATGTTCACCTGACTGAGTTTAGACAAGAAAACCTGTCCGTAGAAAAACTTACCGCCCTTGGCTGGCACATTCTAAGTGGGCAGGAAGTGGATAACTTCTCAAAAAGCAGTAAAACAACATGAGTTCGATTTTCTACCACGAAGACGATTATGGAACGATACAACTCATACCCGAAGAAAATTTGCCCTTCATTTGGTATGAGTTTGAGAAGATTATCGGCTATGACATAGAGCAAAAAGTAGATACCAATGTAACGGAGATTTTCAGTTTGGATAAACCCAAAATAAAGTTGGCCGAACGAAAGATACCCGTAACTATTTTTGAAAGCCTCTGTGAATCGTTTGGTTTTACAAAAATAGCCGAAGTCTATACAGGCTATGCTTCCTACCGAGGATTGGATAAAAAGTCAAAGGCATTCAGTCTATGTGATGAACAGCAAAAGTTCAAAGATTTTACACTTTTTTATGAAACAGAAGGCACTTTCATAAGCTATTTATGGGTTTTAGACCATTTTTATAGGCATGATTCTATTGTAAAGCTATTGAACGAATTTGGCAAAAAATGGCGATTGTGTTTGGCAGAAAATGGAGAGAAAGTGGTGAATTTGAGAGAAATAAACATTTTGAAGAAGTATCGGGGTTAAACTATATTAGCCGTAACATTTATTAAAAATTCAACTATATGATTGTTGATAAACAATTAGAAATATTCGTAGCATCAATTAAGCATTGGATAAATCAAAATTATCCAGTTCGTCAAAGTATAGCTGATGTTGATATGATTTACTATCCTGATGACCATTGGCAAGAAATCTATACTTATATAGGCTCAATTTTTGACTCTGGTTTGCAAAATCGTCCTTTACAAGACCTCAAAAATGTTTTATACCTTATTGCCAGAAACTATCGGGTGGCAAGATTACTCAGTTGGCATGAACCTTCAACAATCTCAAAAGTTGGTAACCTTTCTAAATCGGATTTTTTATTATTAGCTCAAACTGTTCAAAATCTTAATCACGAAGATTTTAATGATGCCTATCGCCAAATAATCGTTTTGTTGCAAAAATACCCAAGTAATGAATTTTTAGAATTCATTCCATCATTTATGGACAAGGCATTTCAAATTTCATCTAACAATTATATAAAGAATAAGGCTCTAAAACATTTCATAGAGATAAGCCACCCTAACTGCCCGAAAATGATTCAAGAATCATGGAAAGCTGCTGACGAATGGCTCAAAGATGATATCCTCACAGATATGATTTTTATTCGAGACCCCTCGATAGTTGAGTATTGTATAGAATCTGCACAAAGTACAAATTTAAAAGCTTATGAAACACACAAAAAAGCTAAACTCGAAAATCTAAGAGAACACCTTTCAAGTTTAAAAATGACACAAGTCATAACAACAAAAAAGTATGAAGTAAAAGGATTTACAACTGAAACATTAGAGGAATTTTCAAAACGCTATTTTGGATTTGGGAAAGAACTTTTTCAAAAGATAGAAAAAGAGATGCCAGACGTTTATCAGTATATGACATTAGCATACGATCCATCTGACGAACTATGTTATGCCTCTGCTTTTTATGATGATGGCTACAGAAAATTTGAAATTATGTTAGATAATGAGGTTGAACAAATTGTTTTTAAGCCTGAATTTGCCCAATGGCATGCCCAATATGGTGACTGGAGCGAATCTGACAATGCTATAAACAGTGTAATCGCTCTCTTAAAATGTCAACTTCATATTTTGAACAAAAATGAATAAGAAAATGGAGGCAAATCGTTGAATTTAAGAGATATAAGTATTTTGAAGGAGTATTTAAGCCAATAATTGGGACTTTATAATCGTCTATTATATTTCATTTCAAACTCTTTAAAATATGTCAAAATCATTCTTATTGTTAGCCCTACTTTCTGTATATGGGAGTTATGCTCAAAACACCGATAATTCCAAACCCAGGATAAATGCCATAGGTGTTGGCACTGTAAATGCTTTTCCAAACGCAGCACAAATTACCATTGCGTTTTTGCATACCAAACCTACTCTACGTGAAGCCATCAACGAAAATCAAAAAACCTTAGGCGATGTTTATGGAATTGTCAAAAAATATGTAAAGGATACTTTGGAGATCAAAACGAGTTTGATTGCGACCAATAAATCCACGAAATGGGGTGAGCGTTTGGGTAAAGAAGTGTTTGTAGGCTATCAGTCAAATCAGAAGCTTCTATTTACGCTGAGGTCATTAGACAAAATGCAGGAGTTTACGGAAGAGTTGCTAAAAACAAAGTTCAACAAAATAGAAAAAGTATCGTATTTCAATACTGAAGCGACCGAATACATGATTCAGGCAGAAGAACTGGCGGTCAATGATGCCATTGAAACGACTCGAAGGCTGGCCAAAGTAAGTAATTTGAAGATGGGAAAGATTATGTTTCTTCAATCCAACAAAAGTCCCAACGACAACTTAAACAATAGATCTGATTCGTTTGGTTTTGAGACATTTGGCAAAGGAATGGGCGGGAAAGGCGTTGCGTCAAGCGGCGAATTGATACGATATACCGTCACTGTTAATATGCACACAGAGATTATAGACTGAGGGTATTTGAAAAAATCTAAGTCCGATGTTTCAACTACCCCTATGGTATTAACGTAGTTTAATGGATGACTGCGGCCAAGAATAGACAAAGTATCGTAAAACTGATAAAACAGCTATCTCAAAAATGAATATTCTTTCAGAAGAACAGATCAAAATTCTCGCAGATTGTACATTAGGAATTATAGCGTACGAAGATGCTGCCGAGCAAATTCCTGATTCATTGCTCAAAGACACAGCATTGGCACGTGAATTTATTGAATATGCTCTTGGTTCTGAGAACGAAACGCTCGTGAATGCAGCACTTGCTTGGCATTTTTTGTATGATAAACACTGTAGCATGATTGATTTGCTGGGGCGGTTGTTATTATCCGAAAAGCACGAGCAGCATCAAGACATATTGATGTATTGTTCTTCTCCCGAATTTGCCGAATTAGTGCCATATCTCGACCAAATGCTTTCAACGGAGTACAACGGAAATCTAAAAGATGCCCCCTACCCACTGTGGATTTATTGGGCTTTGGTACGGATAAATACATCAGAAGCAGAAGAAGTAAGGAAAAAGCATAATATGCTCGAAACAGAATGATTGGAATATAGAATTTACTGAAATAAAATGAATGACATTAAGATTCAGGCGATTGCCCCATTGATTGCCCGTACTTTTATCGAAGATACGTCGATAGATTCGGCGTACTTTAAGAGTTACCGTCAAATATTAAAGGACAAAAGGCCAATCTTAGGCGATTTCTTATCGCTTATGAATGGCAGATTGCACGATTCTTGGATTATAAAACAAAACTTTCTAGAAAATACGTTTAGCCTAACTATTTCAGATTTTGTTACTCATATTTTTGCAGAGGCCTTGGTCAATAAAACGGGGTTGAAGATTGCAGATACGTCACTTGTGTTTCCGATTTACATTGATTTTCAATTGATGAATCCACCGCAATATTATGATATTCAGGAGGATGGAACGCTTACAGAAGTAGCACCCGTCTTATTTACAGAATATTTAGACGAGCAATTGTTGAAAGTGAAAAATAGTCGAAAAATCGGAATTTTAGCAACTACCAATGGCTCAGATAAGTACTTATTGGTGTTAGAGTTGGAAACTGTAAATGTTACCTTCAATCTGGATGCGGCCTGGCATCAGTTATTTGGTAATGAATACGACGCGGTTTACAATAAATTTAAAAATTTGCTCAGTCGAGGCAAGTACTTAGCGGATCAAAGCATTTGTGATGAACTGTTATGTTATTATTTACCTAATTAAATAATCATTAAGATGAAAAAACACATGAAACAACAAATACTGTTCATACTTATTCTTTTGAATTGCACGGTTGCTTATAGCCAAACCTTTGAAGGGTGGATAACTTACAGAAAAGATTTTTTGAATCCAAACCCCAAAATGTTTGCGGATAGTCTATGGAAAAAAACAATTAAGAAAAAATACGGTGAACGTGGATATATTCTTCAGAAGAATTTCTATAAAAGAGGCAAGTATTCGTCAGAAATTGATGCAGTAACAGAAAATGGTTTTCAAGTATTTAATCAAAATGATAAATTACTATACGCATGGAAGGCCAATTCAGACACTGTTGTTACCATCAATACAAAAAAATCTATGTATGATTTAATTGAAATTTCGTCTAATACTGCTCTTGACACAATTTTGAATATACCTTGTAAGTCAATAATTGTAAAAAAGGCTTTAGGACAAACAATAATTTGGTATAATAATGAAATTTTAAAGGTAGATGCCAAGTTATACAAAGGGCACAAGTATGGGCATTGGGAGCAAATCTTAGCCAAAATAGGATGTTTACCCTTAAAAATCGAAGAAAATGGGTACATCATCCAAACAGCCATCGAATATAAGGAAGAACAAGTAGATGAAAACAAGTTTGTGATACCGAAGTTTAAAACAAAGATTGAAAACCCATTTAATTGAAAAGGCTTTTTCAGTGCAACGAGCTTTATTGTTGAAAATTGACTATCAAAAATGACAAATATAGAATTTAAAGAAAAACTACAAATAGCCATTCAAAAGCAAAACCATGAGCTTTTGGAAGAGGTAATTGAGTTGTTTTGGAGCTTCGAACCCAAAAACCTAATCGAAGAAGAATTTAATCAATTACTTCTGACCCCCAACCATTACCAACATCAGTACTTAACCAAATACTTGCAAGATGTTTTGCGGTTTGAAAGCTCCGTTTCTGTCATTGACCAAATACTCACGCAGGGCTTTGAGTATATGAATCATTATTCGGAAGACGGAGTCATTGCAAAATGGTTTAGCCATGCCCTCATGGATATTGGAACACCCGAAGCCATTACGGTTTTGAAAAAACACGCTGAATCATCTAACCCAGAAATTCGGCAAGAAATGCAATATCGTTTATTAAAAAACGGTATCATTAACAAAATTCCTTATGATTCAATTAGCTTACAATTAACTTCTTACGAAGAACAACAGGCAAGTTTACCGACCGAAGGCAATCATTTCATAGCCCATGAAGCCGACGATACACTCACATTTTATGCGGCTTTCAATGATGCCATAGCCAACTATGCCGTGGCCAATCAGCGTTTTGGCGGTCATGCGTTCAGTTTTAACCGAATGACTTGGATAAAGCCCAGCTTTATGTGGATGATGTACCGTTCGGAGTGGGCAACTGCCGAGAATCAACAGCGGATTTTGGCTTTAAGAATCAGAAAACAAGATGCTGTTAAAATGCTCCAAGAAGGTGTTTTGAGTAGTTTTGATGCAACAAAATACACAGATGAAGCAGCGTGGAAACAAGATTTGAGCCAATCAGAGGTAAGAATTCAGTGGGATCCCGACCACGATGAGTTTGGGATGAAACTAAAACGAAAAGCCATTCAGATAGGCTTGAAAGGTGAAGTTTTAAGAAAATTTGCGACCGAGATGCTTTCACAAATCGAAGATATTACGTCTTTCGTGACGGCACAAAGAATTCAAAAATCAATAAATAGCGATTTTTTAGTGCCGCAAGAAAAAGTGTTTTTTTTTGAGGGCAATTTTCTAAAAATCAGCCTATAAACCCTCAAAAATAAACGAGTAGATTTTTCATGAGAGAGCATATACGTAGAATAGATAATTGGGTTAGAGAAAATCACAAGAATTTTGAATCTATGTATGAAATTGATTTTCTTTCTTATCCTCACTGGGAAGAAGTTATAGAATCTATAAAGTATGCAACCGAACTCAAACCTATCAGAGCGTGGGCAACGGAGGAAAAATTGGATTTCTTGTATATTTTAGCAAGAGAAGAGTTAGGGTTTTTAACTTGTTTTTTATATTCAAAATCAGATACCTTTTCTAAACATATAAATCTTACTATTGATGACATCGAAGATTTATTAAAAACATGTGAATCATATTGGAACGAAAAGCATTATCAAGGTTCTTTCCCAAAGCTTGTTGAATTACTAAGGAAAGGTAAAATAGTTAGTAAAATTGCGAATGAACTGCTTGTTTTAATAGAGTTATACCATATAAATACACTTGGATACGGAAAGAGAGTGTCTTTTGATATTCTTCTTAGCTGGAATTACATTTTTTATGAAAAATACATTGATCAAATTTTAATTGAAGAAGCAAACGATTTCGATTATTGTCTATGTATTTTATACCAGTACGAAAATAATACATCCAGAATTGAAAAATACATGATAACAAACGAAATGGAGGAAATAAAACAAAGTAAAGGATGGAAAAAGCTACTTAAAAAGTTTCTTTACTTACAAAGTAAAGAAAATCAAAAATGATTTACAGATGGAAAGGCTCCTCGAACATACCTTTTTTGAAACGCTTGAATACGAGCAAAAGTTTAATATTTCAGATTTTCAAAACTTACTACTGACAATAAAAAATCTCCCACAACCAACCACGCTGGAAGAGACGAAGAGATTGACTATCAACTTAATGGAGTGTCAGCGTGCCATTTATTTATCGTTGCTTTTTCATTTTGACCCCGAAGATTTGGCTGAAATTATAAATTTGCCCACTTCATCAACAGAAATCATATCGCAGTTTGATGAAGCTATGGATGAGGTTTTAAAAAAACATTTTGGAAAATGATTACAAACGCTGAATTTATCAATCAACCCTACGCAGGAATTGATGAGGAAAAAATTTTTGACGCGGAGAGTGTTAATAATTCTCAAGAATGGTCGTGGGTAAGATTTACAAATGACGACGAAACAGAATGGTGTGGGCAGTTTCGAGGTTTTCCAATCCAGGCTGCTGTTTCTGAGACTTATTGTACAATATTGATTTTAACAAGCAACCATTTATTTCAATTAAATACTATTGATGGTCAGTTAATTACATCCATTGAAAACAATGAATTTAGAAACCTAACCGTAAGCCCAAGTGGTGATTTCATAATTTCGGACTCAAATACGATTTTTTGGATTGAAAATAATATTCAACTTATAATTCCGATCAAAAGCCCATTTAGAATGGATTTAATTGAATTTAAAAATTGGGATGTTGGCAATTTATTATTTGAAGGCGAAGAGTTTTGTAACTGGGGTGTAACCCACCGAATGAAACTGAATGACGAATTAAAAAACATTGAATATGAATAGTTTAAAAGAAGAATTTTTGGAAATAATTCGCCCATTAGAATCAGCCGAAATTTACATTTCAGAAAGTATTGAGGAGTTAAAGAAAGAAATCTATGAAAATATGATTCCAATTGGTATTTCCGAAAATTTTGTAGGGGCGGTTGATGTAAATGATATACTAAATTTTTTGGGTAGAGTTAAACTAAATAGAAAAAAACAACTGTTGAATAGCCTTATCAAAGTTGACCTCATTTATTATGTGTGGTACGATAGTGGGGCAGGTCAGTTGCGATTTAATTTTATTAATGCCAATCACTCAAAATTACCATTTAAAACTAAACTTAATTTGAATGTATCAGAGCGTCAAATAGTTAAAGCTTTTATTGAGGACGTATGGAGTATGTATAACACTCTGGAAAAAAGGAAGGAGATTGGGAGGAAACTGCTGAAACAATAGATTGGAACAAGTTGGAACAAGAAGAAAACGAAAGAGCAGCTAATCATACTTTGTCCGTTTACTCCGAAATAATAAAACATAACGTTTGAAAATATGGCACAAATTGATGCTTACAATTATTCACTTTTAGGGTTTGTTGAATGCCCTTCAAGTCATGATGTTGTGTATATGTCCAATACTCGCCAAATAGCAGTATATAGGCTGGAAGAAGATGCGGAAGAATTCGATGCAAAGAAAGGCGACATACTTCTTGGAGGAGGCAGAGGAGAAGCACAAATTTTACGAATTGCTATGCCAGAAATGTTGCACTGGATGAATGATGAACTCGAAAAAGTTGAAAACCCAGAATCTATTATTTACACGATATGGACTCCCACATATTGTTATCTTATGGGTGAAGGCTTTACAAAAACAGGCTGGAAGCCAGAAGAAAAAGAGTTAGAAGTTTGGTTAGCTGAAAAAGTAATGCAAGATTTTGTATTAAATCCTATTAAAAATTCACCTTTTAAAGCATCCAAGGAGCATCTTGTTACCTACTTTCCATCAAGCAATATTGTAGAGCCGTTCACTTTAGGTGGCAATTTTGAATTACGATTTGAACTGGGTGGTGATTTGCCGAATGGCTCAAAGTCCCGAATTGAGCAGGCTACTAATAGGGCTTGTAGGTTGTTTAATGAGTTTTTCCAAAACCAAAACGCAGAAATTTGGCTACTGGCTTATGAAGATTTGAACCCTTATTTTGATAAAACCCTCAATCAACATTTACCTTATTTGTTAAAAATTTCAAAATTAGAATGTTATGAAGAAATAGATATATCTTGCCATTCGGGTAGTTTTGAATACAACGAAAATGGTGAGTCTGTTCCAAGATTTTATGATGCCAAGTTTATTATTGCCAAATTGCAAATGACACATTTGCCAATAGAGGATATTTTTTCTGGTATTGCTTCTTTTGAGATGGGTACTACACCATGCATTCCGCAAGAAATTTATTTTTTCCAAGCTGAATCAGACAAAGCGTTTCGGATGTATGATGACCGAGGATGTTATTTATGGGCAAATGAAAAAAACAAATTAGAATCTTTGTTTCATTCGTATTTTGATTGGATTTCTGAGTATCATTTGGAAGAAATCAAGAATCAATTTTAAAGCTAACCTAAAACTAAGGTATTCCCAATGGTTCGGATGGCCGATATCGCTGGTTTACTCGCACTTTGAGAGCATTACAAGTTATGGTTTTCTTGGAATTTTTACATGACAGAAATCTAAAGGCCGATACGATGGAAAATCAGTAACTGCTTCCGAAGTACCGGTGGGGCTAATCCTTACGCCCGTATCGATGGCTTCATTTCGACAATCCAAAAAACAAATCGGAATATCATTCTCAACATCGAAAGTATCCTAAAAGATAGCTTTTAATGCGTTACCTAAATAATTACGAATAATATTTAGGCGACTACAATACCCATTTTAAAACAAAAAAGATTTAGGTTTTAAAATAATTACTTATGTTTTGAATAGGTTTTAGCAAATATAATACCAATTTTCAAATAGATTCCTGTCAAGAAAAAAGACACGTCCACATAGTTGCTGATCGTGACTTTTCGTCACATTTTATGCCTATTCGACCCTATAAGCAACTTGTCCCAAAAAAAAATCAAAAAAAAAGCAAGAGAGGTCTGGCACTTCGATTGTACTTAGAGTGTATGTGCCAGTTTCTGAACACCAACCTGTTAATTGAAGGTAAAAGCTGGGGTAAACTTTAAATCATGATACTTTATGTTTCGTTAGGTTGATTGCTTGTGTTTTTGAGGCATGGTGTTTGCTACTTTGTTAGTAGAAAGAAGTTTTGATGTGTATTTCCAAAAGTCTTTAATGAACTGAAACCAATGATGTACGATTACTTTATTCGTTCTGTGAAAAAAATTAGCATAGTTAATCTATTGTTATTAAATGGTATATACCATGTTTGCATGATTTTGTCAAAAAAAATCTCCATTTTAAAGCTCCGCACTACTTATTTATTAATGGTGCTCTTTTTTATTTGTTTTGTTATTTCGCCCCTACAAGCACAGATACAAGGAAAAGTTTTTTTTGACTATGATGCTAATGGCCTACAGAGTACTTCAGTACCCCTTGAAAACGGGGTAGCAGGAGTAAAAGTACGATTATTTGTGGCCAATGTGACCACTCCATTTCTCACCCAAACTGATTCGAAGGGAGAATATTCATTTTCAGCACTACAAGCACCAGCTGGTAAAAATGTTCGCATTGAGTTTTATGATTTACCTTCTACATTTTCAAATGGATTGGTAGGCCCAAATAGTAACACGGAGGTTCAGTTTATAAAAGCGCCTGCGTTTGGTATTAATTTAGGAATTTTTAATGATGATGAATATTGCATTGGCGGTAATGAAATAAAAATTGCAACGGCTTGTTATGTGCAGGGCGATCCATTAAAAGCAGGAGATGCCGCCGATAGCGATGCTTTAGTCATCTTCAATTATAACGAAAGCGGCTTGGCTCAAAACGGAGATTTGGAGCATTTGGCTTATGCAAGGGAGATTGGTTCAACTTGGATTGGCACCTACCAACGTTCGGCGGGGCTTTTATTGGTGGGCGCAATGACCCGCCGACACGTTGGCTTAGGCCCATTAGGAACGGGGGGCTTTTATACTATCGATCTCAAAACAAAGAAAGTGACACCGCTCGTTGACGTAAAAAAATTAGGAATAGATACTGGGCCTGACCCTCATCTGGACCCTGTGTCTCAGTTAAATCTGCTGCCAGCCAAAAAGACCCAATGGAGCCGCGATTCGCTTTCGTTTCATGCGGCAGGTAAAGTAGGCATTGGGGGGGCACAACTTTCAACAACCCAAGATACCCTTTCCTTAGTTAACCTATACGATAAAAAATTTTATCGCTTTCCTGTTCCTAAACCGATGGCACCCATTGTCAACGTATCGCAGGTAGCGGTCCAAAAGTTTGATATTCCCCACCCAAATTGCTCCAACAATGACTATACCCCTTGGGCACTAAAATCGTACCGTGGGAAACATTATATAGGGGTTGTTTGTACAGCGGAACAATCTCAGAAGTTAGAAGACCTAAAGGCCGCCGTTTATGAGTTTGATCCTGCAACCCATCAGTTTAGAAATTTGCTAGTAATTCCTTTAACTTACTCAAGGGGACCAATTGACAATACCCCTGGGTGTAATACCATCAATAGATGGCTTCCATGGACAAACCAATTTCCAAAACAATGCAATGTGCCTGACCCTGTATCGGCTTTTCTTGTGCAACCACAAGCAATATTGTCAGATTTGGAATTTGACGACGATGGTTCGTTGTTCTTAGGGTTTATGGATCGCTTAGGTTTACAGACGGGCCAAGACCAGCCAGGCATAGCCACAAACGATACCTTGCACTACTATGGATTTATGAGTGGAGACTTGCTAAGAGCACAATACAACGCAGACGGAAGTTACACCCTCGAAAATAACGCACAGTCAGGCGATTTGCTGGGATGTGGCGCTAATTCAAACGCAGGGCCTGGAGGAGGTGAATTTTTCTGTGAAGATTATTGGGTCAGTGGGAATGGGGCGATTGGGCATGCCGAAATCACTAACGGCGGTTTGGTGAAAATAGCAGGTATCCCTGAAATTTTGACCTCCGCAATGGATCCTGTACACGGAGCTTACTTGTCCACAGGTTTTATTTCTTTTGATGCAAAAACTGGAAAGCGAAAAAATAGTTTTGCTATCTATTCTGTTAGTCCAGGAACTTTGGGCAAATCGGGTGGGGTAGGTGATTTAGCGGGAATTTGTGACGCTGCTCCTCTCGAAATAGGAAATCTGGTATGGCTCGATGTGAACCAAAATGGAATCCAAGACCCTGATGATACGTTAATGGATGGTGTGGTAATAACATTGCACGATTTAGAAAACTCAGGAATTGAAGTGGGGCGAGATACTACCTCTAGCGGTGGACAATACTATTTTAACGATAAAAATATAAAGCAAGGACTACAACGTAACCATAGTTATGAGATTCGATTAGACCTGAAACAAACAATATTGGTCGAGGAACTTACCATTACGACTAAGAACCAAGTAAGTGGAGTAGGGAGTGGATTGAGAGATTCGGATGCCGAATTGAGCTCAAATGCTAATTGGGCGTTTATCAAAATACAAACTGGAGATAATTCGCAAACTAATCACACAGTAGATTTTGGGCTTAAACTTGCCCAAAAGCCTTGTTCAGAATTATGTGCGCCTGTTAGAGCGAGAGTAATTCGCAAATAGTGCTGTTTGATTAGAGAATAGCGAAGTATGTCAAAGATAAGGTAATCAAGCAAATGCTTGTAAGTTTTACACCCCACTGGTTCTGCTGGTGGGATGTTTTGTTTTGAAATCTTTGGTAGTTCTTGAAAAGTGTGGATAAAACGTAAGCATAAGAAAATAAGCTGACATACTCTTATCCCTAAATGGAATGAGGTTCTAAAACCTACGCACAGGCTAACGCCTCACGTTGACGGTTCAAGGCGATGCCCTCGCCTAATATGTTTTTAGCG
>NZ_JACIBY010000025.1 GCF_014195535.1 Runella defluvii
CCATTCCAAATATTTACACAACTATTTTTGAAAATAATTTGCAACCGCCTAAAAACCAAACTATTACACCTACAAAAAAACACCCAACTCCTCACCAAAATATCGCAAAACGTGCTCGCACCACCTACTTTTTTTGATTTCAGGGCTAGAAGCCACTTTTTACCTTCTCCGAAATCTGCAAGTTATTCTTGGATAAGGTTTATAAATGGGGCAGATTAAAATGAAAGTATCTGCCCCATTTTCCTTTTATTCTGTTTTTAAGCTCTTAACTGGGTCTGCTAAGGCTGCTTTTATGGCCTGATAACTGATTGTAAGTAGTGCAATAAACATTGCTGACCCTCCTGCGACCAAGAAAATCCACCATTCTATTGTAATATGGTACGCAAATTCTTGCAACCACAGCCCCGTAGCCCACCACGCCAGAGGAAATGCAATACCGTTGGCAATTAATACCAACTTCAAAAAGTCTTTGGAAAGTAAGGCGGTGAGATTAACGACGCTTGCTCCAAGCACCTTTCGGACCCCAATTTCCTTGATTCGTTGCTCAGCGGTATAAGTAGCCAAACCAAACAACCCTAAGCAAGCAATAAAAATAGTAGCAAGGGCTGCCCAAATCAGCATGGTTTCGCGGCGGTGGTCATCGGCATAGAAGCGCGCCAATTGTTCATCCAAAAAATGGTACTCCAATAAATGCGCAGGATCAATTTTTGTCAAGGCGTCATTAATCTTGGCCAAAGTCGTCGGAATATCATTCCCCGTAACTCTTGACGTGAAGTAATCAATCGAATGCACGGGGTTGTTTTGATAAGCCAAAACCATAGGCGCTATTCTTTCACGCAGCGACTGAAAATGGAAGTCCTTTACTATACCTATTACGCGCGCGCGAAAGGTTTCTCTTGAATTAAGAAGACTGTAGCTTCCTCCCATCGAGCGTTCGGGGATTTCTACCAATTGCCCCACGGCTTCTTTTATGTTCAACATGTTGGCAGCAGTCTCATTTAAAATAATCGAAGTGGAATCGTTTGCGCCCATGAAATTGCGCCCGTTCACGACCTTTACTTCAAACGTAGTGGCAAAATCTTCATCCACTCCCAACAAATACGAAATCTTATGTTCGTCGCTATTCCCTTCTGGACGAATCTTAACGGTTGGGATATTTTTCCATTCCCCTGGCACCCGCGACATCACCGAGGTATTTTTCACCGTTGCAATCTTACTGATTTCATTCTTGATGGTTTGGGCATTTTTTCGGACATCGCCCGAATTTATATCCACCACCAACAGTAATTCTTTGGTAAACCCTAAGTCTTTGTTGCTGACGTATTGAATTTGTCGGAACAAGACAATTGTTCCAATAATCATTACGACCGAAATTGTAAACTGAAAAACCACCAATCCTTTGCGCAGCGACAAATCGCCTTTGTTTTGTAACTTGAGCGATTTCAAAAGTGCAAGCGGGCTGAAACGTGACAGCAAAAACGCTGGATAACTCCCCGAAATCAAACCCGTCAGCACCACCGCGGCAATCGTGTATAGCCAAATACGGTAATCGGAATGGAAGCCGAGCGAAAGCTGTTTTTCGGTAAAAGCATTGAAAGAGGGTAAAAAAAGATTGACAAACCCAATCGACAATGCGAAGGAAAGTAACGTTACGAGCAAGGACTCAAACAAAAACTGGTTAATCAAATGGCTGCGAAAAGCGCCGTTGGCCTTGCGAACACCAATTTCTTTAGAACGGTTGGACGCGCGCGCAGTCGTCAGGTTCATATAATTGATGCAGGCTATCAACAGGACAAATAGCGCTACTACCCCAAAAATC
Source organism: Runella defluvii (assembly GCF_014195535.1). Taxonomy (GTDB): domain Bacteria; phylum Bacteroidota; class Bacteroidia; order Cytophagales; family Spirosomataceae; genus Runella; species Runella defluvii. The sequence continues at coordinate 1,820 of NZ_JACIBY010000025.1, forward strand.
TTGATGTATAAAATACTGCCTTTCCCCGAACCTACACTGGTAGAACCTCTGGCAATATGGTCAGAATGCAGGCGCATATCAGTAAGGGGCTGCAACGAATAATCGGTCGTTGTCCCTACTTCAGGTTTATAATTGGCTGCCACCAAGGCATTCATTTTAGTACCCACGGCTTGCGGATGGGTATTTTCTTTTAGCAAAGCATACACCGTATAATCGTGTGATGACCAGTCAGACGCATTCGATTTCTGAAACTCGGCATCGTCGTTGAACGTACTTTCGGATAATAAAGACTCAAAATCGAAACTTGAATTACTCGGATGATTTTTAATGACGGCCGTGATTTTGAAAGGCTTTTCCGTAAAATCAAATCGAAGGGTTTTGCCAACAACATCGGTGCTATTAAATAGCTTTTTGGCAATTTCCTCCACAATTATGATTGAATTAGGCTCTTTGAGAGCCGTTTGCTTTTCTCCCGAAATTACCTCAAAATCAAATACCTTCATAAAATTCTCATCGGCCAAGTTGATGGTCAAATGAGTCTTATTTTTGGTTTCAGGATTCGACAGGTTATCGCGCCCAAAACTGGTCATGCGCGCTGTTGTTTCGACTTCTGGAATACTTTTCTTTGATTCTTCGGCTAATTTATAACTTACAGCCGCAACCGTAAGGTCATCGGTTTTGGTCTTTTTGTGTTCGAGAACTCGGTAAATACGCGACGCATTGCGGTGCTGTTGGTCAAAAGTTAGCTCATCGAACAAATACAAGCCAATAATCAAAAAACAAGTGATTCCGAATGTCAGGCCAGCCACATTGAGGGCCGTGTACAATTTGTGACGAGTAAGGGTACGAAATGCGATTTTTAGGTAGTTGCGTAACATAGTTGGGCTGTATAAATAGGTTGTTGGATACGGGTTGGGCTTCCGTTTGATGTTTGACCATCGAACGTACGTCAGGGCATCGCGCCAATAGCGTTGACGGGCGTTTGTTTCACCCAAACGTTGGCTACGGCGTTGATACCGTTCATGCAAATCGCCCATCACTTCCTCCCGCAAATGTGGTGCGAGCAGGCGACTAAGCCATTTGTCAATCCAAGCAGGCGGTTGATATTTCATGCTCTATTCCGTCTTCAATGATTTTATTGGATTCATCAGCGCAGCCCTGATGGCTTGGTAACTGACCGTCAGCAAGGCAATTGCGATAGCCCCCAAGCCTGCCGCCGCAAATATCCACCACGATAATTCGGTGCGGTACTCATAATGCTGTAGCCAATCGTTGAGCAAATAGTAGGAAATTGGCGCTGCGATGAAGCACGCAATCAACACCAGTAAGGCAAAATCTTTGGAAAGCATTTGCCAAAGCCCAGCTACACTAGCGCCCAACACTTTTCGGATGCCGATTTCTTTGATACGTTGCTCGGCAATAAACGAGGCTAATCCAAACAACCCTAAACACGAAATCAGTACCGCTAAAAGAGCAAAGAAGGCCGCGAGTTTGCCGATTCGTTCCTCGTCGCTGAACTTCCGACCATAGACTTCATCCACAAAACTATACTCAAACGGCGCTTCGGGATTGTATTTTTTGAATACGGCAGCCACCTTATCCAATGCCTTGCTTGTGCCCAATTGGGGAGAAAGTTTGAAGCTAATCGTGTTGACTGCGTTGTAATTAATGGTATAAAAAGCAGCGTTAACAGGCTCAAAAGGCGATTGTCGAATCATGTTTTTAATGACCCCGATTACTTTATATTCCTTACCACTTCGGACGATTTCGCCGATGGGGTTTTTGAAGCCCATTAGCTTCAATGCCGCTTCGTTGATAATCATAGCCGAAGAATCGGTAGAGAACTTTCTTGAAAAATCACGCCCCTCTATCACTTTCCAACCTACCGTTTTGCCAAAATCGTGGGTAACTTGATTCGCCATGAACAACGGTTGGGTATTCGGCGTTTTTCCTTTCCAAGAAATATTGGTGGTTCCTCCATACTGACCTGTAATAGAACCACCCGACTCCGCAAATTCGACTACTGCGCCCGTATTAAGCAAATCATTCCGCAAAGCGTCATAATGAGCGTAGAGTTCGGGCGTGTTCATGTTGATTTCTACCAAACTACTACACTCATAGCCCGAAGGACGGTCTTTAGCGTGTTGAATCTGCCGAAAAACGGTGATGATGCCAATAATTAACGTAACTGAAACCGTAAACTGAAAAACCACCAACACTTTGCGAGGAACGGAAGCAAATCTCGATGCTTTGAAAGTGCCTTTCAATACCTTAATCGGCTGAAAGGAAGACAGATAGAGTGCTGGATAACTGCCCGCAATCAACCCCGTAAGCAAGCTAAAACCTAACCCAAATAGCCAAAACCAAGGGTTAGCCCATAAAATGGAAACTCGTTTATCTGCGATTTCATTGAAAAAGGGTAGAGCGAGTTGCGCAAAAAGCAACGCCAACACAAATGCTACGAGGGTAATGACAAACGACTCACTCAAAAATTGAAAAATCAATTGGCCACGTACCGAACCAACCGACTTGCGAATGCCGACCTCTTTGGCTCGTTTTTCGGAACGGGCGGTGCTTAGGTTCATAAAATTGATGCAAGCCAATAGCAAAACAAACACCCCAATGGCACCAAAAAGCCAAACAAAGTAAACAATGCCACCCGCGTTTTTCCCATCTTTAAAATCGGTGTACAGATGCCATTGCTCCATCGGATGTAAGAAAAAGGCAGGTTTGTAGCCTGGCGGGTCTTTGCGTTTCATGCGAATATCCTTGATTTTGGCCGAAACTGCCTCCGCACTTGATCCTTCTTTTAATTGCGCAAATACCTGAAAGGAATTCTCATCCCATTCGTCCAACGCTCTTTTGACATACGCATCGTTGGCTACAAACAACTCCCAAGGTGCCAGGAAGAGTACGTCACGAAAGGCGCTGTTATACGGCAAGTCTTCATACACGCCTGTCACTTTCACGTCAGTTTTGTTGCCCATCCTGATAATTTTATTCAGCGGATTTTCGGTACCGAAAAATGCTTTTGCCACCGACTCAGAAAGGAAAATTGTGTGGACGTCTTTCAATCCGTCAGCGCTACCCGCCAACATCTTGAAAGACATCATATCCACAAAGGCTGGTTGTACATAATTGCCACTTTTTGTCAATTTTTTATCACCTGCCGCCAGAATCACGTCACGGGTGTAAGTGGAAAGGCTGGTCGCCTGAAAATCAGGGTACTTGCTGCGCAACTCCTCCGCCATTGGAATGGGGACAGAGTTGTACGAAGAAATCGTCCCGTCAAAATTCACAAACTGCCATACTTGGGCGATTCGATCGTAGTTTTTGTGGCTTTTATTGAACGATAATTCGTCCCAAACCCACAGGCCAATCAGCATCGCCACGGCCATTCCCGTAGCGAGCCCAAAGATGTTGATAAAGGAGTAACCTTTGTTTTTCAACAGGTTACGAAAAGCGATTTTGAAATAATTGCGTAACATAGTAGGGCTGTATGTATAGGTTGTTGGATACGGATTGGGCTTCCGTTTGATGTTTGACCATCGAACGTACGTCAGAGCATCGCGCCAATAGCGTTGACGGGCGTTCATTTCACCCAAACGTTGGCTGCGGCGTTGATACCGTTCGTGCAAATCACCCATGATTTCCTCCCGAAGGTGTGGAGCCACCAAGCGATGCAGAAACTCATCGAGCCTCGGAAAAGGGCTTCTATTTTTTAGTGTTTTCATTGTGGCCAAAGCATTAGCTCCATTTTAAAGTCACTTGAGGCACAATGCGCTCCCAAAGTCGGTTTCGGACTTGGCGTACGTCGTTCAGGACTCTTCCACCCAGAGCAGTTACCGTGAATAAGCGCTTACGCCGCCCGCCGCGTTCGGCAGTAGCTTCGCCCAAAAGCGAAGTCACGTAGCCTTTTTGTTCGAGCCGCTGCAACGCGGCATGAACCGCCCCCGTACTGACGGTTTGTCCCGTTTCTTGTTCCAATTCTTCGGCAACAGACACCGAGTAGGCATGGGGGGCAAGAACGGCTACGGTCAAGAGCACCACCTCTTCAAATTCACCTAAATCACTTCTTCGCATGCGTAATTTTTATTTCATCTATTTCTGTATATAAAATACCTTGCCAAGAAAAAAAGCACCGATTTTGATGTAAAATCGGTGCTTCGTTTAGATTGAATTGTCCAAAAACGGACAGTTTCCAGTACGTCAACGGACAGTCTGTTTACCGTTTGGGGTTTACTGTTTGAGGTTTAGGGTTTAGTTTTTTGGGCTTATACTTTGCTTTTTGCCCTTTGCAAACTTGCCCTTTGGAGTTTTGCCTTTTTCGGTTCATGCTTTGCTTTCTACAAATTTGCCACTTGCAAACTTGCCCACTTTTTCGCCCTTTGCGGTTTAAAATTTTACATTTTTCGGTTCATTCTTTTGCCCTACTCCGTCTTCAACGCCTCAACGGGATCGGCCAAAGCGGCTTTGGCACTACGGAAACTGAGGGTAAGAAACGCAATTAGCACCGTCAAGAGTCCTGCCAAGGTCGGGATAAGCCAGTTCACTTCGATGCGATAGGCAAAATCGGCCAACCACTCATTCATTAAGTACCAAGCCGCAGGCGTAGCCAGTACAATAGCGACCAAAATGGGTTTTAAAAAGTCGATGGAAAGGAGCTGTACAATGCTTGCGACCGAAGCTCCGAGCACCTTCCGAACGCCAATTTCTTTGGTGCGCCGAGCCACGACCAACAAAACGAGGCCGTACAATCCCAAACATCCGATGAGAATGGCAACGACCGAAAAAACACTCGCCAACCGAACCGTCAATTGTTCGGTTTCGTAAAATTTTGCCAATTGTTCATCAAGGTATTCGTAGCTAAACACCTCATTTGGATAGATTTTTTGCCACGTTTGCCGAACGTGATTAAGGGTTTTGGAGGGAGAAGCTGCCGCAACCCGTACGCCTACTTTTCGATAACGGGCAGTTTGGGTGGAAATCACACAAGGTTCAATCTGTTCGCGTAATGAGCGTAAATGAAAATCTTTGACCACTCCCACCACGGGCGCAGCGACGGGCGACAAGTACGTTTCTATTTTATGGCCTAGTATGTCGTTGGGGTCTTTGATGTTTAGTTTTTTGAGCAACGCCTCGTTGACCACATATTCCCGAATGGTATCCGACGGCGCGACGTTCCTTCCTGCTACCAATTGCAGCCCGTAGGTTTTGAGGTAATCGGCATCCCCCAATCGTTCTCGTATCGGAAAAGCTTCCCATTGAGCACGGTTGTCAAATTTGAACGAGCCACCGTTCATGACCGAAGCCGACGGTGGACGATACGCCGCACTTACCGACTGTATTTCGGGGTATTGAAGCAAGGAATTTTTAAACGCCGTGAGGGCTGTTGGGGAAGGGTCAGGTAGGTTGACGACCAATACGTTGTCTTTTTTAAAACCCAAATCCGATTGCTCCACGTACTTCATTTGCCTCGTCACGACCATTGTACCAATAAGTAAAGCTTGACAAATGGCAAATTGCACCACAATCATCGACTGCCGCAGGGACAAACCTCCCTTTTTCGGCAGAACTCCTTTCCCTTTTAACGCCTGCCAGGGGCTAAAGCCCGACATCATAAACGCAGGATACCCACCCGCCAATCCAATGATACCAACCAAAAGTACCGTCAGTAATAGCGTCGCTTGGGCATTGAGGGTAAAAGTCAAATTCAATCCTAACCATTGATTAACAAAAGGTAAAATTAACACGACTAAAAGCCCAGCCCCAATCGCCGCCGTCGTCACAATCAGCGCGGTTTCTAGCAAAAATTGGCGCATTACTTGCCATTTGCTACTTCCCAACGTTTTGCGGATGCCAATTTCTTTGGCCCGACTCAACGACTGCGCCGTGGCTAAGTTGATAAAATTGAGGCAGGCAATTAGAATCAAAAACGCGCCAATCCACCCCAGCGACCACAACAACGAGCGCTGAATCAATGCCCCACCCGTTCGTTTTACATCGAAATGCACCTCCGACAACGGTTGAATGTGAAACTGGAAAACCGAGGCATCTTTGCCATAGTGTTTTTGAGCAAGCGCAGGAAAGGCCGCTGCCACCTGAGCCGCTGAGCTTGGGTTTTTGAGCGTAAGATAAACGCGGTCAGTAGAGTTGAGTGCCCACCAATCGTTCAGGTTTTGGTCGGGAAGTAGATGCGAGAACGTGCCCATCGAAATAAACAACTGCACATCGTTATTGGTCGTACGTGGAGGGTCGGCTAAAACGCCAGTCACTTTTACTTTGGTCAAGTGATTCAAATCCAACACTTTACCGATGGGGTCTTCGTTACCAAAGTATTTTTTTGCCCAAGTTTCGGTAAGTACTACGGTATTGGGTTCTCGAAGAGATGTCTTAGGGTTTCCTTTAAGCCACTGATAATCAAAAACATCAAACCATTCTGATTCAATCAAAGCACCCGTATTTTGTTCTAAAAAACGTTGAGAACTCCCGTTTTTAGAGCTGGGAAAGCTCACAGTCAGCTCACGCAATGTTTTCAGCGAAGTCGCTTGCTCTACTTGCGAAAACTCGTCGCGAAGCACCTTGGCCATGGGGAGAGGAGCCTCGGGGTAGGTTTCTACGGAGCCATCTTCTAAATGCAAATCTACCACAATCCGAAAAATGCGGTCGAATTTTTGATGGTGACGGTCGGTACTGAGGTGATACGAAATGAAAAGAAAAATCAGGATTCCCCCCGCCATTCCGACGGTGAGTCCCAAGACGTTAAGCGTAGTGTACGTCCGATAATGGCGGAGGTTACGCAGAGCGATGGTGAGGTAATTTTTGAGCATAAAATAGCAGTGGCGTTATTTTATCTCGAAATTACTCAGAACCTTCTACAGACGACCGTTAAAAAATGTTAAGTGTTTTTGTAAGTCCTTCCAAGTTTTGAAAACGGGGACGCCCAGTCGGGGACGCCCAGTCTTGGAAGGACTTGTCTCCCCTACTCTGCTTTCAGCGACTTGACAGGATTGCCCAAGGCCGCTTTGATGGATTGAAAACTGACGGTGAAAAAGGCGATTAGAATCGACAATGCCGCCGCAATCACAAACGTCCAAACGCTGATGTCGATGCGGTATGGATAATTTTCGAGCCACTCTTTGATGGCGTAATAGGCCACAGGAAAGGCAAAAACAAACGACAAACTGACCAGTTTTAGAAAATCTGCCGAAAGTAGCGTCGTGATACTTGCTACTGACGCGCCCAATACTTTGCGGATACCGATTTCTTTGGTGCGTCGCTCGGCCGAAAGGGTAGCCAAACCGAAAAGACCAATGCACGAGATAAAAATCGTCAAAATCGCGCCAAAGAGCATGATTTGTTTCCATTTGGCTTCTGATTCGTAGCGTTTTTCGTTTTCTTCATCCATAAATTTGTACTCGTACGGATTCGTTGGGAAGAGTTTTTTGTACGTTTTGGCAAGATGGCTTAGGCTCGCCGTTTCGCTTCCTTCTTTGATTTTGATGAACACTTTTCCGTACTGATTCCCTGGCTTCATCGTAAACAGCTGTGGACTTATTTTGGCGTTAAGTGACTCAAAGTGAAAGTCTTTCACCACACCAACTACTTTGTATTTTTCGCCTTCATTGTACCAAAAATCTACCACTTGCCCCAACGGGTTTGTCCAACCTGCTTTTTTCACAAAAGTCTCATTGACCAATATCGACGAAGTAGAATCTGAATTAAACTCCGCCGAAAAATTACGCCCTTTGATAATCGGGATTTGTAACAACGGAAAGTAGGTGGCATCGACCGTTTCATAGGCAAAATTTATTTCGGTTTGGCCGTTTACTTTGGCAACTGTGTACCAGTTTCCGCCGTTTTTAGGGGCTACGTCTCGTATATTTTGGTTTTTCAGTAATTCATCTTTAAAAACCTTCGCTTCATTCCGACTCAAACCCGACTTGTTCACCATCACAATGCCTTTGTCGTTGTAGCCTAAATCTTTGTTAGTCAAATAGTTGAATTGAGAATAAATAGTAAGCGTTGCAATGATTAAAAACGAAGCCAACGCAAATTGCAACACCACCAAGCCTTTTTGAAGGTAGTTTTTGCCCGAAAGGTTGAATCGGCTGTAAAGCGTTTGAACAGGGTTATAATTGGATAATACCAACGCAGGATAAAAGCCCGCCAAAAGGCCCGTAGCAGCAAACAAAGCGAAATACCCTGCAATCAACTTAGCATCAAACAAATACGAAAATGCCAGTGCTTTATTGGAAAGCTCATTGAAGGTTGGTAACACCATTTGTACCAACAATAGCGCAAATCCAAAGGCCAAAAAGCACAGAATAAACGACTCACCCAAAAACTGCATCATCAACTGCGCACGGCCTCCACCCACAACCTTGCGTACCCCAATTTCTTTAGCCCGTTTGAGCGAGCGCGCCACTGTCAGGTTCACGAAGTTGATGCACGCAATGAGTAAAATAAACAACGCAATGCCCGAAAGGATGTACGAAAACATCGGATTGCTGCCGTCCACCAAGCCGTTTTGGGCAGGCATATCTTTATTAAGGTGCATATCCGTAAAAGGCTGCAACATATATTTCATTTTACTCTGAGGACCAAACCGCTTTACTTCTTCTTCCATCGCTTGTTTGGCATCCTTTTCAAAAATGCGGTTCATGGTGGCCTCTACTTTTTTGAGGTTGGCATTAGGCTCAAGCACGACAAACGTATTTTGGAAAAAATTAAACCAATTACCTTCATTGGCCATGTCTTCTTTGCTTACCACATAGGGAAAAAGAAAATCAAACTTGATTGAAGAATTTTGGGGGCATTTTTTAGCAATTCCCGTCACGGTATAGGGTTCAAACTCTTTTGAATCTCCGTTAGAATTTCGCACCAAGAGGATTTTTCCTAAAGCGTTGGTGGTTCCAAACTGCTTTTCGGCCATTTCTTCTGAAAGCACTACAGATTTGGGTTCTCTTAACGCCGTAGCAGGATTTCCGCTGACAAGCGGGAACGAAAACAACGCGAAGAAACTGCTATCGGCATGAAATGATTCAAAACTTTTGACTTCTGTTCCCACTTTGATATCACTTCGATCGCTTTGGTAACGCACCGACATTTTGATTTCGGGAACACCCGCCGCAAATTTAGGTCCTTGCAAATACCCCGTATGGGTGTTGTACGATTGAAAAGCCCCCGCAGGTGTAAACTGTTTGCTCGTAATGCGGTAGATGTGGGGGTTGTTGGCGTGAAATCGATCAAAACTTACTTCGTCTTTGGTATAAAGCATGATTAACATGGCCGCCGCCAAGCCAATACTTAGCCCAATGACGTTGATGGACGAATACACCTTGTTGTGCGCCAAGGTACGAAAGGCGATGGTAAAGTAATTGCGTAACATAGATGGCTGAATTAAAAAAGGGTTATGGTAAGCTTGTTTTCTTTCACGACGACGGACAAAAGGAGGCAATACCGATGCGACATTGAGCAAATAACGCCACGTAGCTTGGCCTTTGCCTGCACGCTCGTACCAGTAGGCGTATAGTTCCTCCAAATCCCCTTCCACTTCTTCGAGGGTATCTTCGGGATGCAACCACCTCAAGACGCGGTTGGCCCACTGAGGCGGATGAAGTTCGTTGGTTTTCATAGGCTGTTCAATTGCAATTTAGTCGGTGGTAGGAGTTGCCAAAGTTGTTGGCGCAGTTGTTGGATTTCCTGCAACGCACGATTTCCCAGCGCCGTTACGTGAAAAAGGCGCTTGCGCCGCCCACCGCGTTCGTTCGTCGCACCACCGAGTTCGGAACCGACAAAGCCCTTTTCTTCCAGTCGAATGAGCGTATTGTGCACCGTTCCAAAGGTCACCACCCGCCCCGTGTGCTCTTCCAACGCCTGACTGACCGTGACGCCATACGCCTCTCCATCGAGAATGGCTACCATCAGCAAAACGACTTCCTCAAATTCGCCTAAATAGGTTCGACGCATGGGTATTATGATTAGTTTATATTTTATCGTACAAATCCGTGCCAGAAAATAAAAAGGAACTGTTTCAAAAGTCTCATAGTACCAAATTATCTTTTGCACCTATTCAACCTCTCCCCCTAAATCCCCCTCTCCTTTCAGTAGAGGGGGACTTTTTAAGCCCTTCTCCAGAAAGGAGAAGGGTTGGGATGAGGTTAAAAACAAAGGAAATTTGGCAATAAAGGCTTTTGAAACAGCTTCTTTTTTAAAACCTTAGAAATTAAAACGTGTCCGCAAACGGACAACCGTTGTCCTGCGGTGGACAATCAATTTATTCCGATTTCAACGATTTCACAGGATTGGCCAAAGCTGCCCGAATGGCTTGAAAAGCAACTGATACAAGGGCAATGGCCAAGGCAAAAAACGAAGCCAACCCCAAATACCACCACTGTAACTCTACTCGGTAAGCAAAAGATTGAAGTAATTTTTTCCCCAACCAGTACGAGATAGGCAGTGCAATAAAAAGGGAAATAGTGACCAATTTCATAAAATCGGCAGAAAGCAAAGCCGTAATGTTAGCAACACTCGCTCCTAAGGTTTTGCGGATACCGATTTCCTTGGTACGTTGTTTGGCCACCAACGAAATCAACCCAAAAATCCCCGCACAGGCCGTCAAAATGGCAATCAACGTAACAAAACCTGTCATTTGTAAAATGTTGCTAATTGATTCATACACTTTATTTACTTCTTCATCAAGGTAAAAATGGTCTAAACCGCGTCGGGCAGGAATCTTTTTAAAACGCGCTTCAAGTTGGCTCACCAGCTCTTTGCCTTTTGCTTCGTCGGTCAGGCGCACCGTCAGGTAGCTCGAAAGTTGTTGTTTTCCACCGTACCAATGCAACAACGGCTCTACTTCGTCTTTCAGGCTTTGGTAATGAAAATCTTTCGTTACCCCAATCACCGTATAAACCGCATCATTGTTGTTTTGGCGAATGCGTTTTCCCACGGCCGTCTGCCACCCAAACGCTTTCATGGCGGCTTCGTTGATGACCACTGCGTTATTGGCCGAGTCAGCCGAGTTGTCACGAAAACCGCGCCCTTCAATCATCGGGATTTTGAGGGTTTCAAAATACTTTTCGCCCCCACTCACGTGCCGAAGGCCAATTTTCTTGGCGTCGTTTCCTTCGGGATAATAGCTGTTGAAGTTTTGCCAATACCGCATCGGTACCACCTGCGAAGTCGTAAACGAAACTACGTTGGGATTTTGGCGTAATTGATCCAAAATCACGCGTCCTTCTGATACCGCCGTGGTTTCATTTTTATACGACAAATCGGTTTGAAACACCAATACATTTTTTCGGTCAAAACCAAGGTCAGCGTTTTTCATAAAACTCACCTGCTGACGAAGCCCAATCGTTCCGACAATAAGCACCACCGCCAACGCAAACTGAAGTACAATAAGGCTGTTTTGGCGCAAACGACCTTGGCGCGGGTCGGCCGATAGTTTTCCTTTGACAGCATCGGGGGTATTGAGGCTCATCAAATAACGCGCAGGATACGTACCTGCAATGAACGTCACCAACATGGTAATGCCAACAATGGTCAGAACCGTCGGGTAGTCTTGCGTCCAAGAAATGTGTAATTGCATGTTTTGTTTACGCAGCTCATTGAACGACGGAATCAAATAATAGACCGCGAACCCAGTCGCCAACACCAGTGAAAGCAACATCACAAGGCCAGATTCTGTCCAAAACTGCCGCAACACAATTCCCCTACTCGCCCCTACCACTTGTCGCACAGCCACTTCTTTGACCCGAGGCAAGGCCGCCGCCATGTTGAGGTTAATGAGGTTGATACTAATAATGAGCAACAGAAAAACGGCGATGCCCACCGCGCCATAAATCAAGTTTTTAAACGTTGGATTTTGGTCGTGAATGTAGTGGGTAAATGCGCTTAGGTGTAAGGTTTGTTTTTGAGAATCGGGCGAAAAATGGGTTTTGACCAACGTTGGCAACTTGGCTTCTAGGGCCGCTTTATTGGCCCCTTTTTTGAGTATCACAAACACATTGGCAAATGTATTGTACCAATCGGCGCTTTCCTTAAACGAAGGTTGCTGTTCCAAAATCGCTATCGGTAGCAACGCTTCAAATTGCTGCGACGAATTGGCAGGTAGTTCGGCCAATACGCCCGACACTTTCATGGGGAGTGTATCGTCGAGCACGATGGTTTTTCCAACGGGATTGCCCTCGCCAAAAAGATGCAAAGCGTTTTTTTCGCCAATCACTAACGAATTCCTGTCGCGCAAGGCAGTGGCTGCGTTTCCGTATTTGAGTGGAAAACTGAAAACGTCAAAAAAGGTAGAATCAACAAACAGCGAACGAGGTTGTACATCTTTGGTTGCGTGGTGCATCCACGGCCAATACCACGACTGAACATGGGTTCCTGTTTCGATTTCGGGGTAGTCTTTCAGCAATTGCCCCAAAATAGGATAGACGGTGTTGGTGTGCGTTTTACCTCCCGATTCCGTTTGAACATAAAAAAGACGGTCGGATTTTTCGTGAAAAGCATCGAACATGAGGCTTTTTTGGGCAAACAATACCAACACCACTACACAAGCCATCCCGATGGACATCCCGAGTAAGTTAATACCCGTAAAAAGGCGGTTTTTCCAAAGATTCCGCAAGGCGATTTTTAGGTGATTACGTAACATATTGGGGTTGTTTTTATTCCGATTTCAACGATTTTATGGGATTCGCCATCGCAGCCCTAATTGACTGATAACTAACCGTTAACAGGGTGATTGCCAAAGCTCCTAGCGTAGCCATCGCAAAAATCCACCACGAAATTTCGGTATGGTATTTGTAATCCTGCAACCAGTCGTTGAGATAATAATAAGCAATCGGAATGGCAATCAGGCACGAAATAATCACCAATACAACAAAGTCTTTGGAAAGCATTCCCCACAAGTTGAATACGGAAGCACCAAGCACTTTGCGAACGCCAATTTCTTTGGTGCGCTGCTCCGCCACAAACGACGCCAATCCAAACAACCCTAAACACGAGATAAAAACGGCCAACAAAGCAAAAATGGCGGCAAGTTTACCAATGCGCTCTTCCGATTGGAATTTTTTACCAAACTCTTGGTCGGCAAATTTATAATCGAACGGAGCGGCGGGAAGGTGTTTTTTGAACGTCGCTTCAATCATCGCCACCGACTCGGAGGCACTACGCGCGGGATTGAGTTTCATCGTCATCCAATTCACGTTTTCGTAGTTCATAAAATAAATAGTTTGCTTTACGGGTTCGTAAGGCGACTGCATGAGCATGTCTTTAATGACCCCAACAATGGTAAAATGCCCCGCATCTTTTCCTTGTCCCCACTGTACTACCTTGCCCACAGGGTTTTGGATTCCCATAAATTTTATGGCGGCTTCGTTGATGACAATCGCCATTGTATCGGTTGAGAAACTCCGAGAGAAATCGCGGCCTTCTTTAAATTTCCACCCTACTGTTTTACCAAAATCGTGCGTGACCCATATCGTTGCAAATTCAGCTTGCAGACTAGGATCTTTGCCTTTCCACTCAAACCCGCCGTTGTTTGACCAAACTGCCGTCAATGGACTCGACGATTCGGCCATTTCGACAATTGCGCCTTGTTTTTTCAACTCCGTACGAAGCAAATCATATTTCCCATAAAAATCGGGCGACATCATCTGCATCATAATCAGGCCGTTGTTGTCGTACCCCATGGGGCGGTCTTTGGTATGCTGAATCTGACGATAGACAATCAACGTTCCGATAATCAGCGTGATAGATACCGTAAATTGTACGACCACCAACACCTGACGCGGCACCGAAGCAAAGCGCCCCGCCCTAAAAGTACCTTTGAGCACTTTCACGGGCTGAAACGACGACAAATACAGGGCGGGATAACTTCCAGCCAACACCCCCGTGAGGACAATAAAACCTACGCTCACCAGCCAAAATACGGGTTCGGCCCACGGGAAGACCATTTTTTTATCAGTAATTTCGTTGAACAACGGCAAAACAGCCAACGTAAGTAGCACCGCTCCCAGAAAAGCAAAAATTACCACCAAAAACGATTCACTGAAAAATTGATTGATTAGCTGCGCGCGAATCGAGCCTACCGCTTTGCGAATTCCTACCTCTTTGGCCCGTTTTTCGGAACGTGCGGTGCTTAGGTTCATAAAATTGATACAAGCCAACAGCAACACAAACAGCCCCACAATAGCAAACAACCATACGTATTGAATAAAACCACCCGTTTGTACCCCTGCTTCCCAATTAGAGCGCAAATGCCAGTTGCTCATCGGGTGTAGAAAAATCTCCGCCTTAAATTTCTTTTCTTCCGCACTTACTTTGTCCAACTTCGTGTTTTTGATTTTAGCGCTTAGCTTGTCCATATCAGCATGGTCAGCAATTTGGGCAAAAAGCTGAAAGGAATTGTTATCCCACTGCCCTTCGTCGAGCGCGCGTTGTACCCATTTTTGCGAAGAAACGTAGAGTTTCCACGGGGCAATAAACGTGAGGTCACGGAATTGGCTATTGTGCGGCAGGTCTTCATACACTCCCGTAACTTTTACGTCCAACTTATTATCAATCCGCATCAGTTTGCCCATGGGGTCGGATGTACCAAAGAGTGATTTTGCCGTAGAAGCCGACAGAAGCACCGAATTCAATTCTTTCAATCCGTCATGATTTCCTTTGAGCATTTTCAACGAAAGCATTCGAGGCATATCCACATCTATGTAGTTGCCCGGGCGTGTAATCTTGGTTTCGCCATACGTCAAAATACGGTCTCCTTGCCAAGTAGCCATGGCCAAATGCTTAAAATCAGTACCGTATTTTGTGCGCAACTCTGCCTCTAATGGCATTGGAATAGCATTTCCTGTTCCCTTATTGCCATTGAAAGTTTGGTGCTGCATCACCTGCGCAAGGCGGTCGTAGTGTTGGTGATACTTATCGTACGACAATTCGTCGTAAATCCACAAGCCAATCATCATGGCCACAGCCATGCCGACGGCCAACCCACCAATATTGATGGCCGAATACCCCGCGTTTTTGGTGAGGTTTCGAAAAGCGACTTTTAAATAATTACGTAACATAGAAGGGCTGTATAAAAAGGTGAATGGATAGGGATTTGGTTTCCGTTTCAAAGCAAAAGGACGAATAAAACTCAAGACGTTCAGCACGTACTGCTGTCGGGCTATTTTTACGCCAAACAGCGCCACCTGCCGCTCGAATCGCTCATGCAAATCCCCTTGAACCTCTTCCAATAGGTGAGGCGCACAGAAAAATTCGAGCAGGCGTTCGGCCCAACGGGGCGGCTGGTTTTGCATAGAATGATTGTATTGTAAAATGGGATGGAATTGTAGAGACGTTGTATACAACGTCTCTACAGGGGATTATTCCGATTTCAACGTCGTCACAGGATTGACCAAAGCAGCCTTTAGGGTCTGATAGCTGACTGTAAACATAGAAATAGCTACAATCGCGATGCCCGCAACGGCAAAACTCTCCCAACCCACCTCGGTGCGATACACAAAACCTTCGAGCCATTTATTCATCGCATAATACGACAGCGGAGAGGCGATGAGGAGCGCAATCAAAACGGGTTTTAGAAACTCTTTGGAAAGCAACGTCGTGATACTGACCACACTGGCCCCTAGCACTTTCCGAACGCCGATTTCTTTGGTACGCTGCTCGGCGGTAAACATGGCCAGCCCAAACAACCCCAAACAACTGAGAAGAATGGCAATCAGCGTAAACGAATTGATAATTTTACGGAGCGTTTTTTCTTCTGAATACTGCTTTTGAAGGTCTTCGTCCAAAAACGAATATTGCAACGGTACAGTCGGGATGAGTTTTTTCCAGATTTTTTCCACGTTGGCAAACAGGCTTTCATAATTCTCGGCTTGCACGTCGAGAACCATGTACTCAGGTTGCGAACTGTAATGCGTCATCACGGGTGTCATTTCGTCCTTGAGCGAATTGTTGATGTACGTTTTATGTACCCCAATGACGTTGTAGGCTTCGATATTATCTCCCGTCCCCGTGAACACCTGCGTACCCACGGCCGTCTCCACCGTCAAATTCAAGTCTTTTACACTTTTCTCGCTCAAAATCACTTGGTTATTGGTATCAGCTGGCGTGAAGTTTCGGCCTGCAATGAGCTTGATGCCAAGGGTTTTGAAAAAGCCTTCGTCAACGACGTTGTTTTTGATTAAAACGCCTTTGTCCATGGTTCCCCCCGACTTGAAGACTAGCATGTCCTGCAAAAACTGCTGCGAAGGATAATACCGTACTCCTCCAATATTTTTAATCTGATGTTGGGTCAATAATTCGTTTTTCAGCGCCGTGAAGTGCTTTTGAGCATTTTCGTTGGACAACGACACCACGACTTTTTGTTTTTTGTCAAAACCCAAATCTTTGTTTTGCATAAAATCCAATTGCTTCGAAATCACCAACACTCCGATAATGAGCACAATGGCAATCGAGAACTGAAAAACAACCAAGCCTTTGCGAAGAACCACCGAAGCGGGATTGAATTTAAACGTTCCTTTCAACACACTTACGGGTTTGAAACTTGATAAATAAATGGCAGGATAAATGCCCGCCAACAAGCCCGTCGCCAACGCTACCAGCACCGTTATGAATAAAATATCAAGGTTTTGGGTAATAGTAAGCGCTAACGTACTGTCAGTAAGCGAGTTTAGAAATGGCAAAAGGAGCTTAACAATCGGCAAAGCCAAGAAAATAGAGATAAAAGCAATCAGCATCGACTCACCCAAAAACTGCCCAATCAACACCGACCTAAAGGCTCCAACGGCTTTTCTAACGCCCACTTCTTTGGCGCGGCGCACCGAGCGGGCCGTGGTTAGGTTGACAAAATTGATGCAAGCAATCAGTTGAATAAAAGCCGCGATGGTCAATAAAATGTACAAAAACGAAATATCAGACACTTTATCCGTTTGGTTCGTTATGCCTTTTGAATACAGGTGAATATCCGTTACTTTTTGCAGCAAAACCGTTTTTTTCATCCCCAACTCCGCAATTCTTTTTCCACCATAACGCTGCAAAAGCGCAGGCATTTTGGCGTTTACACTTTCGGGATTGACGTTGGGTTTGAGCTTTACGTACGAATAAATAAAGTTATTGCCGCCCCATTCGGTGTTATTTCGGGCAAACTCCCCAAGCCCACCGCTGTTTAGGCTGACCAAAAAGCTGGGTCGAAGGTGCGATTTGCCAAAACTATCGTCATATACCCCCGTCACGGTGAGGGTAGTGGTATTGAGATTGTTCCCAACTTTGATGCGTTTGTTGATGGCTTTTTCTTGGCCAAAAAGCTTTTCAGCAATCGTCTTTGAAAGCACCACGGTATAGGGTGCATCCAACGAGTGTTCTGGCGCCCCTTCTACAAATTGGTAAGTGAAGACGTTGAAAAACGTTGAATCCACCAAAAAGCCTTTGTCGTCAATGAATGTTTCGGTTTTTCCTTCTACCCCCAAAAGGTTATTTTTTGCGGTAAAGAAATTGAGCACCCGCGTATATTCCACCACTTCGGGAAAGTCCTTTTTCATGGTAGGCGCGATGATGGGCGAACTCGTGCCGCTGTTGAACATGGGCTGATCGCCACCGTTGTGTAAAATGTTTGTTTGGAGTCGGTAAATGTTCTCGGCGTCTTTGTGGTAGTTGTCGTAGCCAAATTGGTCTTTGACGTACAACAAAATATACAAACAGCACACCGTCCCGACGGTTAGGCCGAGAATATTGAGCGAGCTGAACATCTTGTGGCGAACAAGATTCCGAAAAGCGATTTTGAGATAATTGATTAACATGGTTGGGCTGTATAAAAAAGTGGTTGAAAACTCGGTTTTTTTACGTTTGAGGGCAAAAGGGCGAATAAAACTCAGGACATTCCATACATACTGACGGCGCGCGATTTTCGCCCCAAACAGGGCTAGTTGTCGCTGATAACGCTCATGTAAGTCACCTTGCACTTCTTCCAAAAGGTCAGGCGCACAAAAGAATTCGAGCAGGCGTTCGGCCCAGCGGGGTGGATTTGTATTCATGGTCAATTTTTTAAAAAGCAAGTAGGCAAGGGGCAAGTTTGCGAGTTTGCCTCTTGCAGATTTGCAAACTTGCCTGCCTCATATCGCCATTCCAAAAGTTGGCAATGATTGAGGTGCAATCGAATCCCACAAACGATTTCGTTGTTCGCGCACTTCCTGTAAGGTTTTACTCCCCAGCACAGTCACACTAAACAGGCGCTTACGGCGCCCGCCACGTTCGGCAGTTGCATCCCCCATTTTCGACGATAGCATTCCTTTTTCTTCAAGCCGATGCAAGGCCGCATGTACCGCGCTAATGCTCACATTTCGTCCCGTTTGTCGGTCTAGCTCGTCGGTGATTGCTATCCCGTAGGCTCCTTCACCGAGAATAGCCACGGTCAAGAGTACCACTTCTTCAAACTCGCCTAAGTACGTTCGTTTCATAGTTGACTATCGTTATTTCAAAAGGAGGTGGCGTATTACTTCAACTTTTGTAGAATTAATACTTCTAAAAAAGGCTCAACCTCAAAACCAAGGTTGAACCTTCTTCAAACACCCGAGGCTATTTTTTTAAGCCCAATTCTTGTTCTATTTTTTCAATGATGTTTTTGCGTTCTTTTTCCGATTTATCAGCGGCATTGATTGTCCGTTCGTAAATCACCTCTTCACCGTCTTTATTAAAACGGTAACGCATAAAAAGCTCGCCCGTTTCCGAGTTATATTTTACCTCTTTTTCAAACCCATCTTTCAACGGTTTGGGCGTAGTGTGACCACTGCGTTCATACCCATCCGAATACGTTACCCCTGGAAACGGTGCAGGCGGCGTTGGGGGAGTAGGAGGTGTTGGCGGAGTAGGAGGCGTAGGAGGAGTAGGAGGAGTAGGCGGTGTGGGGGGCGTTGGCGGTACCGGAGGCGTCGGGGATTGAATTCCCAATGAATCCAGCACATGATTGCGCAATTCTTTTCGTTCGGTTTTGCTCAAATGCGCCACGTCGAAGGTGCGGTCATACTGAATCGCCCGCCCGTCAATCGTTCCTTTGACCCGTATTGACATCGTTTGGCCATTGTCGTCAATACTGCTACTGATAGAGCGGTGTTGAGCTACGGCCATTGAACTCACAAATAATAAACCAACGATTGATAAGGTTTTCATAGCAGGAAAGGGTTAATCGGTTTTCAATGATTTTACAGGATTCATCAACGCGGCACGAATGGCCTGAGAACTCACGGTTAGCAGGGCGATAAAAACCGCCACAATGGCCGCCAACGCAAAATACCACCACTCGATTTCGATGCGATAGGCGTATTTTTCGAGCCAGCCTTTTAAGAAATACCACGCAATAGGAAAGGCAATGAACGTAGCCACCAATACCAATTTGATAAACTCCGCCGACAGCATACCTACCAAGTTGGTCACGCTGGCTCCGAGCACTTTTCGCACGCCAATTTCTTTGGTTCGTTGTTCGGCAGTAAAAGCGGCCAGCCCAAACAACCCTAAACACGAAATAAAAATGGCCAAAAAGGCAAAGAAATTCGACAATTGATTGACCACCTCTTCGCTTTTGTATTGTTTGGCGTATTCTTGGTCGGTAAACGAATATTTGAACGGGAAACTCGGATTAAACTTCTTGAATGTTTTTTCAAGGTTCGCCAATGCCTCCTTGGTTTTGCCAGCATCTGCCCTCACAATCACTACCCCCCAATTTTCGGTTTTGGGTTGTAAGCGTAAAATCAGGGGTTCGATGGTTGAGTGCAACGAGTTGTAGTGAAAATCTTTCATCAGGCCCACGATGGTTCCCTTGCGTCCCCACATAGTCATTTCTTTACCAACGGGGTCTTTATATCCCATTTTTTTGGCACTTGCTTCGTTGATGATGTAGTTGGTCGTATCCATGCCGTATTGCTCACCAAAATCACGCCCGCCCACCAGCTTAATGCCCATGGTTTGGATATAATCGTACGAAATGGCATTTTGGGCAAACAACAATAACTGAGTCGTGTCTTTGCCTGGCCACGTAACGCCTTGGGTAGAAGAGCCGACTTCCAACGGATTGGACTGCGAAAGCGTGACGTGCTTTATGCCCGTCTGCCTTTGAAGTTCTTGTTTGAACGAAGAGAAATTTGTTTGTAAATCCCCTTCCAACGGCATATATACCAAGTTTTCGCGGTCGTATCCCGAATTTTTGGTTTGCAGATAATCCAGTTGTTCGTGCACAATCACCATGCCCACAATGAGCATAATCGACAACGCAAACTGAAATACCACCAAGCCCTTACGGAAATAAGTAGCGCTCGGTTTAAACTTCAACGAACCTTTGAGCACTACTACAGGGTTGAGCGACGACATAAAAAGCGCAGGGTAACTACCCGCTACTAAGCCCGTGAACACCGTCAAACCCAGCAAAGTGGCTAAAATGCGCGGGTCGGTAAAGTTGAGCGTCAGTTCTTTTTCGGTCAGAAGATTAAACGTTGGCAATAACAAAAAGACCAACACAATCGAAATCAGCAACGACAACGACGTAATCAGGATGGCTTCTCCCATAAACTGCCCCACCAAAACACCCTTGACAGCCCCAATTACTTTCCGAACGCCTACTTCTTTGGCCCGTTTGACGGAGCGTGCCGTTGCCAAATTCATAAAATTGATGCAGGCAATGAGCAAAATAACGATGGCTACAATTGAGAAAATACGCACGTATTCGATGCGCCCACCGTCTTGCTTTCCCGAATCCCATTTTGAATATAAGTACGATTCTGGAAAAGACTGCAAGAACAATTCTACGTTGCTGTCTTTGTTTTTGGTTTTGATGTAGCCTTTAATTTTGGCGTTTACTTTCTCCAAAGAAGCGTTTTTGGCCAACAACACATAACAGCGTGGCCCATTGTTCCCCCACTCTTTCGACCACGCGTTGGTTTTTTGCCAACGATCGTAGCTCATCAAAAAATCAAACTGTATCGAGTTATTTTTGGGAAGTTCTTTGAGCACTCCCGTTACCATCACCGCATCTTTGTTGTCCACCTTGATGATTTTGCCGATGGGGTCTTGGTTGGGAAAATACTTTTGGGCTAACTTTTTTGAAATCACCACGCCATCAGGACGTTTGAGGGCTGTTTTGGCGTCGCCTTTTTCCAATGGGAAACTAAACAAACGCAAAAAATCGCCTTGCACATAACGCCCTTTTTCTTTGTCAAAGGTATTTCCTACGGTAAAGAGCGGCTGTTCTTCCCACAAAAACTGGCTTGCCATTTCTATTTCGGGGATGTCTTTGGTGATGTTTTCAGCCAAAATCCCTGGCGTGGACGCGTACGTTTCAATTTTTCCAGAATAGTACTGATTTTCCATCACCCGATAAAGGCGAGCGCCGTTGGCGTGAAAACCATCCATGTTTATTTCGTCTTGCACCCAAAGCATAATCATCAGGCTGCAAGCCATACCAAGGGCCAACCCCATGATATTAATAAACGAATAAACCTTGTTTTTGAGCAGATTGCGGAATGCAATCGTGAAGTAACTTCGTATCATAGCTGTATGGGTAAAAGGCAATAGAAAGGGCAAAGAATTGTAGAAACTCAGTGCCCTTTACGTAAAAAATAGAATGGGATAGGAATACGTGATTAAACGCGCATTTTCTCGGTAACTACCTTACCATCAAACAAATTAACGATACGGTGTGCAAATCCAGCATCGTACGGAGAGTGCGTTACCATGACGATACTCGTTCCTTCGTCGTTGAGTTGGATGAGGAGTTTCATTACCTCTTCGCCGTTAGCAGAGTCGAGGTTACCCGTAGGCTCATCGGCCAAAATTAGTTTGGGTTTGGCAACGACCGCCCGCGCAATCGCCGTACGCTGTTGTTGCCCCCCCGATAGTTGTTGAGGGAAGTGATTGCGACGGTGCATGATGTTCATGCGGGTCAATACGGTTTCGACCATCTCTTTGCGTTCGTTGGCAGGTACTTTTAAGTAAAGCAACGGAAGCTCAACGTTTTCATACACCGTAAGTTCGTCGATAAGGTTAAAGCTTTGGAACACAAATCCGATGTTTCCTTTGCGTAGTTGTGCCCGTTGGCGCTCCGACAACGTAGCTACTTCGGTTCCGTGGAAGTCATAGCTCCCTCCCGAAGGATTGTCGAGCAAGCCCACTATATTTAGTAATGTAGATTTTCCACAGCCTGATGGCCCCATGATGGCCACAAACTCGCCATCTTTTACTTCCAAGTCTATTCCGTTCAGGGCTGTAGTTTCAACTTCTTCAGTTGAGAAGATTTTTTGAAGGTTGGTTATTTTGATCATGTCAAGCCCCCTAACCCCCAATGGGGGAACGCCAGGGTCAGCGGTTTTGTGTGTTTATGTTTTTTTTGAAATAATTGGCTGCTTAAGCCCCCATCGGACGGTACGCCAGCGAGGTTTGGGGCTTGTTATTACTTCATTTCTAATACTTCCTTATCACCAAAGTTAGCATACGAGCTGGTGATTACTTTCTCGCCTGGCTGTAAACCTTCGAGTACTTCGTAGAACTCTGGGTTTTTGCGACCAAGGGTGATGTTGCGTTTGCTTGCACGCTTGCCGCTGTTGTCTAAAACATACACCCAGTTTCCACCTGTATCGGAGAAGAACCCACCGACTGGTAACAACATCGCTTTTTCGGCCTTACCCAAGTCCAAACGAATCGGGGTCGATTGCCCACGTTTGATGCCTTCTGGTGCTCCTTTTGGGAAACTCATATCTACTTCAAAACGGCCATTGCGTACTTCTGGATAAATGCGCGTGATTTGGAGGTTATGCTCTTTACCGTTGAAATCAAAATGTCCCATTAACCCCACAAAAATCCGTGAAATATAGTGTTCGTCAATCGCTACGCGCATTTTAAAACCGTCCAAGTCATCAATTTGGCCAATGTTTTGTCCTTGGCTAATGTTGGATCCTACTTCCACATCAATCGACGACAACATCCCGCTTACGGGCGCTTTTACCACCAAGTTGTCGAGGGTCTGACGCCACAGCTCTACGTTTTTCTGCGTGCGCACTAAGGTTCCCTCCAACTGCGTAATCTGCATTTTGGCGTTTTCTTCTTGGTAGTTTTGCGACTCCGTTTCAATGTCACGTTGCTTTACCAACAATTCATAATCGCGTTTCGACTTCAAAAAGTCAGATTCGGGAATGACCTTGTCTTTGAACAACTTTTGGTTACGGTCATAAATATCTTTGGCTTGGTCAATTTTGAAATCGAGTTCATTGAGCGTACGACGCATGTTGAATCGGTTGACGCGCAACTGTTGACGCGTATTCTGAAGGTCGTTGACCAATCGGCTCGCTTCGGTTTCCGATTGCAAGAAGTTCAACTTCAAGTTTTGGTTTTCAAGGCGCAAAAGCACTTGGCCTTGGCTTACCATACTACCACCTTCTACTATTTTTTCTTTCACGTATCCGCCCACAATCGCGTCAAGGCGAATCGTTTTGAGCGGCTGAATTACCCCCGTCACCACAATAAACTCATCGAACGAACCCGTTGAAACGCTTGATACCGTCAGTTTATCGGCTTCTACGTTGAGTTTTGAACGTTTATCTGAAAAGAATACTTGGTATCCGATGAAGGCGATGATGGCGCCGCCGCCTACCACCAAAATGATACGCTGTGTATTCCAAAATTTCTTTTTCCGAACGCGATCCATTGATCCTTGTGTACTGTTGTTT
Organism: Runella defluvii; assembly: GCF_014195535.1. Taxonomy (GTDB): domain Bacteria; phylum Bacteroidota; class Bacteroidia; order Cytophagales; family Spirosomataceae; genus Runella; species Runella defluvii. The sequence goes on from NZ_JACIBY010000025.1 coordinate 25,534, forward strand.
GAAGTTTGGTTGCTAAGTGGATGTTTGACTTCCATGGGTGCATTTGTTAATTCTGATGAATTTAAAAATTTTTAAAACAATGATGGCTGTTAAAAACAACGCCTTGTCTGGCTCACGGTTCTCTAACCTAAACTAAAATCCTTCAATTGTATGTGTTCTTATGGCTGTATGAGTACTGTACCTCTCTTTATCCAATACCCGTGCCAGAACCATAAGTAGTTGAATTTTAGACAATTATTCAAAAATACCATTTCTAATTTTGTCCGTTTTCGGACAAGCATTGTACGGCGGTGGACAGGATTAAAAAGTACGTATTTTCTTACTGATTGATTATGAGGGATTTTGTAACTTGGCACTCTTATTGGGTAAACTCCGTTAGAGTTTAAAATCCTCTGTAAACAACAATCGTATAAATAGCCCATGCTTTCAGCCAAAATCCTCATTGTTGACGACGACGTAGATGTGCTTAGTGCTGCTAAACTGATGCTCAAACGCCATTTTAGCCAAATTGATATTGAAAAAAATCCGCAACGAATTCCTTTTTTGGTCACCAACGGCGACTATGACGCGATTTTGCTGGACATGAACTTCACCCGCGACGTTATCAGTGGTAAAGAAGGATTTGATTGGCTCGACCGTATTTTAGACATTGACCCGCTGGCCGTAGTAGTTCTTTTTACGGCTTTCGGAAACGTAGAAATGGCCGTTCGTGCGATGAAATCGGGGGCGATGGATTTTGTTTTAAAGCCTTGGGAAAACGACAAATTGCTCGCTACCCTGCAAGCGGCGGTCCAAAAACGGGCAGAAAATAAAGCACATGCCAATGTGCAACCTACCTCCGCCACGCCTACCGCTCCGCCCAAAACCGTCAACAAACCAACACAGTCCACTTTCTTGGCGACCAGCCCAATCATGCAGCAGCTGTATGCTACCGTTGAGCGCGTCGCTTCTACCGATGCAACTGTATTGATTTTGGGAGAAAATGGAACGGGAAAAAGTGATTTGGCCCAGCTTCTTCACCAAAAATCAAACCGTACCGAAAAGCCATTCGTCACCGTCGATTTGGGAGCTATTCCCGAAAGCTTATTTGAAAGTGAGCTATTTGGAAGTGTCAAAGGGGCGTTTACGGACGCCAAAGAAGACCGCGCAGGGCGATTTGAAGAAGCCCACGGCGGAACGTTGTTTTTGGACGAAATCGGAAATTTATCGCTTCCCATGCAAGCCAAATTGCTTTCGGTCTTGCAAAGCCGCCTCGTGACGCGCGTCGGGTCTAACAAGCCCAAGCAAATCGACGTCCGCGTGATTTGTGCCACCAATCAGCCGCTTGCCCAAATGGTAGCCGAGCGCACTTTCCGTCAAGATTTACTGTACCGTATCAATACCATCGAGCTTCGCCTTCCTCCGCTTCGCGAGCGCCCCGAAGACATTGTTCCGTTGGCCGAATTGTTCTTAAAACAATACCGTCATCAGTACAAACGAGTGGTGACCACGTTCAGTGCGGCACTCGTCAAACAGCTCCAACGCTACAATTGGCCTGGAAATGTGCGCGAATTGCGAAGTGCAGTAGAGCGGGCCATTATTTTGACCCAAAACTCTACCCTCCAGCCCGAAGATTTCTTCCAAAATGCCTTTACCGAAGCGTCGCAGTTCAATGAAACGTTTCAGTTGGAAGAAATGGAAAAACAACTGATTGTGAAGGCCATGAAGAAATACAACGGCAATATCACAGAAGTAGCGCGCGAATTGGGTCTTTCACGGCAAGCGTTGTATCGGCGCATGGAAAAATACGGACTATGAGACATTTCTCAATTGGTATTCTTTGGCGCATCGTCCTACTGGTATTTTTTGTAGGATTGGCCGTGTATTTTGGCAACAAAGAACAGTGGACAGCCGTATCGCTGCTCGGGATATTGGGCGCTGCCGCCATGTTTAACTTGTACCATTATGTCACAAACATCAACCGAAAACTTTCCCGCTTTTTTGAATCGGTTCGTTACTCTGATTTTGCGGTTAAGTTTCGTTCAGACGACAAAATGGGGGATAGTTTTCGCGAAATTAATCAACAGTTCAACGAAGTACTGGAAGCCTTCCGCATCGCTCGGGCCGAAAAAGAAGCCAATTTGCAGTACCTCAACACCATCGTTCAGCAAATCAATACGGGTTTGATAAGTTTTGGCAGCGACGGCCGCGTCGAACTGGTCAACAGCGCTGCGTTAAAAATGCTAAGTATTTATCGTCTTCGCCAGCTTGAAGATTTACAAGAACCTCATCCTCAACTTTTTTCGCTTATAGCAAACATCAAAACGGGGGTAAAACAACTTTACGAAACCCCCGACGACGAGTCGCTTTCGGTACAAGCAACGCAAATTCAGCTACGGGGCAAAGTCCTTAGGATTGTGGTTCTTCAAAACATTCAGTCCGAACTCCAACAGAAAGAAGTGGAGGCTTGGCAAAACCTGACGCGCGTGCTTCGACACGAAATTATGAATTCGTTGGCGCCGATTTTGTCGTTGGTTGGCACCATGAAAGAGATTGTCCAGCTAGACATACAACCAGAAATCCCTGACAACGAAGGACTTCAAGATTTGACCGAAGCCCTTCAAACCATTGAAAAGCGCAGTACTGGGATTATTCAGTTTGTGAATGCGTACCGCGACTTTACGGCGCTGCCCAAGCCTACTTTTGCCGAAATTTCGGTCAAAGAGCTTCTTCAGCGGGTGGTTCAGTTGTTCCAAAAAAGTTTGCAGGAATCGTCGGTGCAATTAAACGTGAGCGTCGTTCCCGACACCCTTCTTCTCAATGCCGATGCTGATCAGATTGAGCAAGTGATCATCAACCTCATTAAAAACGCCATCGAGGCTTTGCAGGGAAACCCTGAGCCCCTGATTACCGTCAAAGCCCATTCGGACATCAACCAACGAACCTATATCGAAGTTGCTGATAACGGTTCGGGTATCGAGCCTGAGGCATTGGAGCGTATTTTCATTCCGTTTTATACCACAAAAAAAACAGGCTCAGGGATTGGTCTGAGCCTATCAAGGCAAATTTTACAGCAACATGGCGGCTCACTTACGGCTACCTCAGAAGTTGGTGAAGGCACCACGTTCGTCATGGCGCTGTAAGAGGCTTTTACCAGGCAATCATTATTTTTTTACTTTTAGATTCTCAACAAAAGCTTCTGAAACACCCACAATTTGGGCAATTTTAGAGCTACTAAAATCAGTATTTCTCAAGAGGTTTCTCACAACCTCTTGTTGAGCTACTTCTTCTCCTTTTTTGATTCCTCTCATATAAAGAGGGTCTTTTTCTTCTTTGAAAAACTCTGATACAGTTAGCATAATAAGTTTACTGATTCATTGTTGTAATTAGGGCTATCCAAACAACCGTACAGGCTCAAACGCTTGGCCGAGCACCAAACGAGAATCCGCTTTGAGCCAGTCGTCGAGCAGGGTTGAATATATTTGACGAAAGTCTATTTTGTATTTTAAATCTCCGTTGTCCAAATCTGTCAAATCAGGCGCTTCCGACAGTACAGGCTTCGTGCGGTGTGGCCCGCCAATGACAAATACGTTGTTGGCCGTACCGTGGTCGGTACCGTTGGAAGCATTTTGTTTGACGCGACGCCCAAACTCACTGAACGTCATAATCATCACATCGTCGAGGCGGTTAGTTGACTTTAGGTCTTCCACAAATACACCCACCGCTTCGGCGTACTGACGCAACAGGCGGTCTTGTTGGTCGTTTTGACGAATGTGCGTATCAAAACCCGACAGCGATACGTAATACACTCGCGTGCTTACGCCCGAGGTAATCAGTTCCGCAATGGTTTTGAGGCTTTTTCCCAACTCCGTTGTTGGATACAGCTTATTCGATTTATGGATTTGGGCTTTGTTGTACACATACTCGGCCGACGACACGGTTTCTGCCAAGGTTTTGTACAAATACGCCACATTTTCGTGGTCGTCGGCAGGGGTTAGTTTTGAATTAGCTTTTACAAAACCGTTTTGGGTTTGGGAAAATAGCTTTTCAGGATTTTGAAGTGCTAATCCATTCAAATTTTTTCCTTTCAACGCCAAACTCAACGTATCGTCGATTTCGAGGGCTTGGTGCGGAGCGGTTTTGGCACTTTGACCCGCACATTGTGCATCTAAATAACGCCCAATCCAGCCCGTTGACAAATACTCGCTGGCGCTGCTTCCCGTTTGCCAAATATCCATCGAGCGAAAATGCGAGCGGTCAGGGTTGGGGTAGCCTACATTGTTGATAATCGATACCAACCCGTTGTCGTACAATTCTTTGATTTTTTCAAGGGCGGGATTCAGGCCAATGTCATCGTTTAGGCGCAGTACATTCGTTGATTTTATGGCGATAGACGGCCGTTCACGGTAATAAATATCATTCCTAAACGGCACCACTGTATTGAGTCCATCATTTCCTCCTGACAATTGGATAATGACAACCACTTTTTCGTTGAGCGTAGAAGGTGCGGAATACTGCGTTTCGTAGGCTTTCAAAAACTGAGGAACTAATAACGAGCCTGCGGTCGTAAAAGTCGTATTTCTTAAAAATTCACGGCGTTTCATGGTGCTAGTGGTAGTTAGATAGTGTGTTTAACATACTTGATACTCAGGAATTGACATCAACGCCACCGTCAATTGTTTGACACGCTCAACTCGGCTTGGGGCGCTCCCTTGTTTATCAATTTGTTTTAATAAAGAGCTGTTAATAGGTACTTGTATCAAATGTGATGCCAGCGCTTCGGTAAGTTCTTGTTCAGAAAAAGAATCAAAAAAGGAGGAAAACTTTTCCCAATTCATCGTTACCTCAAATTTACTTTTCCGCTTCACCGTTTCTTCGTTCGCATCCCCGCTTTCTTTTACGCTTGCCGCCAGCATTTCGTTGCGAAAGAGTACTTTCGGCAGTTGCATTCGTGTCAACAAACTTGAGCTATCAATCCAGGCCGTTCCCGATGGCCAACCCGCCACATTGGGGGGATTGAACAACGTTTGTCCCAAGAGTTTTTGAGCATACAAAACGGGCGTTTTATCCACAAAATCCATCTGAAGCGTCCGCTGCATTCCCGCTAGTAATTCTACGGGCGACTTGATTTGCGCCCCAATATTGGCAGGGTCGTAAAACCAGTCCTGTGTAAATACATACTCCATGACCTCCAAAATGTCACCATCCGTGCGTAAAAAGCGATTTGTCAATGCCTCAACGTGTTCGGGATTCACTTTTTGATTCACAAAATAGCGGTACAGTTTCGTAGAAATAAACTGAGCCGTTTTGGGGTTGGACAGTAGCATATACACTACGTCTTCTCCCGTGAAGTTGCCCGTTTTACCCAATATCGTTTTGGAACCTTCATCGTGAAATAGTGGTCGAAATACAAACTCGCCTGAGCCATTGAATCCCCAACCCGTAAACGCCCTTGCGGCTTCTTTTACGTCGGTTTCGGTATAATTTCCACGCCCAAGCGTAAACAATTCCATCACTTCACGGGCAAAATTTTCGTTGGGGCTTTTTTTACGATTTTGTTGGTTATTCAAAAATTGGAGCATAGCCGCATCTTTGGAAATAGCCATCAGCAAATCGCCAAATTTGCCAAGGGCATGGCGGCGCAACGTATTGTTTTGCTGCTGAACAAACAATGCCATTCTGCTACGGCAAGCGAAGTGGTTGTGCCAAAAGAAGGTCATTTTTTCCCGAAAAGCCCCCGTTCCTTGCCCCATCCGAGCCACCCACGCATCGTTTAAATTTCCAATGCTTTCTCGACGCTCTTCGGCTACAGCCTTCAACTTGTCTTTGATTCCGTCAAGTTCTTGGGTCGGACTGGCTTTCATGTCCCGTTTTTCATTCCGCAACGAAAAATAGGGCATTGGCTCAACGACATTGAAATCGTGAACCTCTTTGCTATCTCGAATAAAATCCTTGATTACCCGATGTTTCGGTGCCGAGAGCGCTACTTTTACCTCATCAGGAGAAGCCCCAAATCCTGCCCTCCAAAAAAAATGCTGAAGCTGACGCTGGTGTGAATTTGCTTCCATAGTGTTTCCTTGAACTGTTTTTTTCTTAGAATCACTCGGAGGGAATAGGTTTAATGAACTAGCGTTATTTTAAAAACATAACCTTGTAAATTGTAATATTAAATATTACAATTTACAAGGTTAAATCATATATTTGCTTTATGATAGAAAGACATATTCAAATTCGATTGCTAGAAGATTTTAGCTTTTATCCTGCTTTAGCCATTGTAGGTCCAAGGCAAGTAGGAAAGACAACCCTCGCACGTCACTTACAGACATTATTAGGACGTCCTACCATATTTTTAGATTTGCAGGAGCCTCAAACTCAAAAGATTTTTGAAGAAGATGACATCACCTTTTTAAAAGCACACAGCGATAAAACAATTATTATCGATGAAGTTCAATTGCGGCCCCAACTTTTTTCAATATTACGCCCATTAATTGATCAAGACAGGCGGCCAGGCAGATTTATTCTTCTTGGTTCATCTTCTCCCACTTTGATGCGCCACTCAGTGGAGTCTTTAGCTGGGCGTATTCATTATACAGAACTTACACCATTCTCCTTACTTGAAGCGCAATCAATTGCGACCCAACTTGAGCATTGGGTATTTGGAGGGTTTCCAGAAGCATTAAAAGCAAAAGGGACACGTTTCGCACAGCAGTGGCTGGGAAATTATATTCGCGATTTTGTTTATCGTGATTTGAGAGCACTAGGGTACGATTTAAGTGTAGAGGGAATTAGTCGCTTACTATTGATGCTCTCAAGCATTCAAAGTCAGCTACTTAATATTAGCGACTTATCAAGGTCTCTTAACATAGCCCGCCCTACTTTAATGCGTCACATTGAAATTTTAGAAGAAGCTTTTTTAGTTATTCGTTTACAACCTTACAGTGTCAACATTTCCAAAAGGTTAGTGAAATCACCTAAAATTTATATACGAGATACGGGTATATTACATACGCTACTCGAAATAAAAAGTTACAATCATTTACTTACTCACATTAGCTTAGGTGCTTCTTGGGAAGGGTATGTAATCGAGCAAATTAAACGTTCTGCCGTCCCGGAATGGAAATTTTTCTTCTACCGTACCCAATCTGGAGCAGAAGCTGACTTATTTGCCATTTCTCCTACTGGTGCAAAAATTTGCATTGAAATTAAACATGCACTCGCTCCTTCTATCAGCAGAGGGTTTCACGAAAGTATTAAGGACTTGTTACCAGATAATGCCTATGTGATAATTCCAGAAGGGCGCCAATACACGAACAAAGACGGTATAACTGTCCTGCCATTGCTTAATTTCCTGAATGATATTTTGCCTACATTTCAATAATTCAATTCTTCCAGTAAAATAAAAAATCCCCTGCTAGACTTGCTAACAGGGGATTTTTAGAAAAAACGAACTATTGACTTACCAGAACACTGTGTAGAGAATAGCTACTACTACGACGACAATCGCTGCTCCAACGGCAAATGTGCCTTTTACACGGAACATCGACGCATCAATTTCAAGTCCTTTATCACTTGGTTTCCAAAGTCCGAGGGCAATCATCACGGCCACACAGATAAGGAACACGATTCCCATACGGTCGAGGAACGGAACGGTTGACCAATCAGCGCCTGGGAGCCAATTGTTGTGCATTGAAAACGCCAACAAGAAACCACCCACAATCGCAAACATAGCGCCCGCCGAATTGGTCTTTTTCCAGAAAAACCCTAACAAGAAGGCCGCAAATACCCCTGGAGAAACCAATCCCGTCATTTCTTGAATAAACTGGAATCCACCTTTTTTATCAATACCCATATAAGGAGAAATGACAATCGCCAAAATCATCGCAACGACAATCGTCACTCGTCCCATCCAAACCAATTTTTTCTCATCGGCTTCTGGCGCAATGTATTTTTTGTAAATATCCAACGTAAAAATAGTCGAGATACTGTTTGCTTTTCCAGCCAATGACGCCACAATCGCGGCCGTTAGTGCTGCAAACGAAAGCCCTTTCAAACCTACTGGCAACAAGTTAAGCAATACTGGATACGCACGGTCTTGGTTTAGCTCTCCACCTTCAATCATTTCGGTTTGGAACAAACCGTGTTGGTACAATGTATAAGCAGCAATCCCTGGCAAAACCACGATGATTGGCATCAAAAGCTTCAAAAATGCCGCAAATAAAATCCCTTCACGAGCCGTCTTGAGGTCGGCACCAAGGGCACGTTGCGTAATGTATTGATTACATCCCCAATAGTTAAGATTCACAATCCACATCCCACCAATCAATACGGTAAGCCCTGGAAGTGCCATGTATTGCGGGTGTCCTTCTTTAAATATCATGTGGAAGTGGTCTTCCGAATGTTCCATCATGGTTTTAAATGCACCTGCCAAACCTGGCGCATTAAACTCTTGTGACACCAAATCCATGGCAAGATACGTCGTAGCCAAGCCTCCTAAAATCAAGAAAAATACCTGAATTACGTCGGTATAACCAATTACTTTCATCCCTCCTACCGTAATTAAAACGGCAAAAATGGCCAAGCACCACATACAAACTGTAAAGTCAATTCCAGAGATGGTCGATACGGCCAAAGCTCCTAAAAACAGGATTGAGGTTAGGTTTACCAATACGTACAAAAACAGCCAGAAAATCGCCATAATCAAGCTAACGGTGGTATTGTAGCGTTGATTCAAAAACTGAGGCATGGTAAAAATCCTGTTTTTGAGGTAGATAGGCATAAAAAATATCCCCACCACTAGCAGCGTTGCAGCCGCCATCCACTCGTAAGTAGAAATGGCAAGTCCCATCAAAAATCCGTTTCCTGACATTCCGATAAACTGCTCGGCCGAGATGTTGGAGGCAATGAGAGAAGCGCCAATCGCCCACCAAGTCAGTGAACCTTCGGCGAGGAAGAAGTCGGTTGTACTTGCTTCAGCTGATTTTTTTCGTTGGTAAATCCAGTAACCGTAGCCTGCGACTACGACAAAATACACTAGAAAGACTAAGTAGTCTAGGGTTTGGAGTTTTTGCATTTTAATTGCTGGGAGGTTAGTTGTTATTAGGGTCAAATACGTCGCAAGATACGGAAACGTCCATAAAAAAGTAGAAAAAATACCGTTTTAATACTATTTTACAAAATAATCGTTCGGTTGCCGTGAATAAACACACGGTCGTTGAAAACCAGCTTCAATGCCTTCGACAACACCGATTTTTCGGTGTCTTTACCAAGAGTGGCCATGTCAAAAGCCGTCAAGCGGTGATCTACTTCTTTTACATCTTGGGCGATGATGGGGCCTTCGTCCAAATTATCGTTGACAAAGTGTGCCGTGGCTCCAATGATTTTTACACCTCTATCGTATGCTTGTCGGTACGGATTAGCGCCAATAAACGCAGGTAAAAACGAATGGTGAATATTGACAATTCGATTGGGGTAATGTTTCACAAAATCCGAAGTAAGCACGCGCATGTATTTGGCTAACACCAGATACTCAGGCTGATAGATTTCGAGCGTTCGTAAAATCGCCTCTTCGTGCTCTTCGCGCGTTTTGTGTTCATGAGAAATAAAATGGAACGGAATTCCAAACTTACTGACCAGCGGCTGGAGGACGTTGTAGTTGCTAATCACCGCCTGAATCGTTGCGTCAAGTTCATCAAAAGCGTATCGTATCAACAACTCGCCAAGGCAATGATGTTCTTTGGTCACAAACAACACCACGTCTTTCTTTTTCTTTGGGTTCAACCGTAGGTTAAGTCCCGCAGGAAGCGTCGCTGTTAAATCATCCAATATACTTTTCGGATTCCCCTCTCCCTCAAATTCAGTACGCATAAAAAACTGACCCGACGGGCTCACGTATTCGTCTTGACTAATAATATTTTGGTTGTGATTATACAGCACATGCGTGACTTGGTAGATAAGCCCTTTGTGGTCTGGCCCATCCATGAGGAGAATCTGCTTCATTCGAAGGTCAAAGTTGAATTGGTATTTTTTGTTCAAATGTACGAATTACGGTCATTTTACCCGCTTTTTGACCAAATATCCTTCCTTATTCACCGCCGTTGGTGTAAATCCCATACTTTGGGTGAACGCCCACACATAGCCTAAGTGGTAGTTTTGGTCTATCAAACTCATACAGCTATGTTTCGTTTTACGCTACTTTTATTGCTTTGTGGGGCTACACCTGCCCTTTTTGCCCAAACTGTCTCTGGACGTGTCACGGATGATGTCGGAAAAGGGGTTGAATTTGCCACCGTTACTCTTTTACGGGCCAATGATTCTACCCTTGTCAAAGGCGAAATTGCGGATGCGCAAGGGGATTTTTCGTTCGATAAAGTCGCTTTTGGGCGTTTTTTTGTTCGAGTCAGTCAATTAGGCTATGCGCCGTTTAGCAGCCCCGTTTTCGTGCTTAATTCCGAAACGCCGACCCTTCATTTACGCACGTTACCCCTAGTCCAAGCCACGCAAAACCTCAACGAAGTCACAGTGCGTAGCACCAAACCCTTTATCGAACGGCAACTTGATAAAACGATTGTCAATGTCGAAAACAGCATTGTCAGTGCGGGAAGCAATGCGCTCGAAGTACTTGAACGCTCACCTGGCGTAGTTATTGACCAAAATGACAACCTCAGCCTCAAAGGCAAGCAGGGTGTTGTGGTGATGATAAATGGTAAACCATCCGTTATTTCTAACCAAGACCTTGCCAATTACCTAAGAGGCTTACCAGCCAATACCCTCGAAAAAATTGAAATCATCACCAACCCGTCGGCCAAATACGACGCCGCAGGAAACGCGGGAATTTTGAATTTAGTCCTCAAAAAAGACCAAAATCTCGGCACCAACGGCACGCTAAGTTTGTCGTACGGGCAAGGTGTATATGCAAAAACGACCGAAGGTGTTACATTCAACCACCGCAACAAAAAACTCAACCTCTACGGAAATTATAATTACTCCTACCGAAAAGGCTTTAGCCACCTCCGCCTCGACCGCCAATTTTATAATAGCTCGGCTTTAGAAGGCGTTTTTGACCAAGATAATTTTATTCGTTTTCCCTTCAAGACCCATACCGCTCGCCTTGGTCTTGATTATACTATTTCGTCGAAAACGATTATCGGAGCGCTCGTTACCGGCTTGGACAATCGCTTTAATCCCGTCGGGAATACCACGACACGTGTCTTAGATGGTCAACGAAATTTTCTCCGAAATGACTTGAATACCAATGATTCTAAAGACAAATTGCAAAACTACGCGGCCAACCTCAACCTCAAGCACAGTTTCGATACCAAAGGTCACGAGTTAAGCATAGACGCCGATTATGTGCATTACCAAAACACTTCTGACCAACGCTTTGATACCGATTTTTTGGATGGCTTTGGGCAAAAGGTGCTGCCAACCGCTATTTTAACGGGCGACATCGCGGGTTCTTTAGACATCAAATCGCTCAAATTTGATTACACTCGCCCACTCAAACAAAAAGCAAAATTAGAATTGGGAGCAAAAAGCAGCTTTGTTCGTGCTGACAATGACCTCAAATACTACAACCTCAGCGACGGGAAACCTGTGTTTGACTCTCGACAAAGCAATCATTTTATTTACAACGAAAACATCAACGCTGGCTACCTCAACTTTGCCAAAGAGCTGAATAAAATCAACTTTCAATTGGGCTTACGCGTCGAACAAACCCGCCTCAACGGCAACCAACTTGCAACTCAAGCACAGTTTGACACGTCTTATACGCGGCTCTTTCCCAGTGCTTTTATCAACTACAAACACTCCAAAACCCATCATTGGGGACTTTCGCTAAGCCGCCGCATCGACCGCCCAAGCTATAAACAACTCAATCCGTTTAAGTTTTTTATCAACAACAGCACCTACAGCGAAGGGAACCCCTACTTACAACCGCAGTTTACGTATTCTCTCGAACTATCGCACACCTACAAAGACCAAATCACGACGACTCTTTCGTACAGCAAGACGTTCAATAACATCACTGAGGTTATCGTCCCTGCCGATGGACAAGAAAAAATCACCATTCAAACCAACCGAAATTTGACTGAGTTTGAGTTTTGGGGAATCAACGTTTCGGCGCCTATCCAAGTAGCCAAATGGTGGAATAGTGTCAACAACATCAATACTTATTACGGAAAATACACGGGTTTTACGGCCAATACGCCACTGCAAAATGGGAATTTCAACATAAACATCAACAGTAATAACAGCTTTACACTTGGTAAAAAAGGCTACGTAGCTGAGCTTACCGTCGTGTATCGTGCCCGCGAGATTTATGGATACATGGACGTATTACCAACGGGACAACTGTCGGTTGGAATTCAAAAAACCTTCTGGCAACGCAAAGGGACTTTGAAACTCAACGCCACCGACTTGCTTTATACCCAAATTGGGCGTGCTACCGTGACCTTCAATGATTACGTAGAAATATTTAGGGTAAACCGTGATACGCGCGTAGCGACATTGTCTTTTTCGTACCGTTTTGGGAACAACAAAGTGACTCAGTCGCGCCGTAGAAATTCAGGCGTAGAGGACGAAAAACGCCGAGTAGGAGCTAGTTAACCCCCATTTAACATACTTTAACGAAGCGGGTAAGCGCTCATTGATTTAAAATTCTGATGTTTGCACAAGGTTTCCAAACACCTATTAGCAGCCTTGTTTTATCAAGATTTTTAAATGAAACGCCCCTTCCATGCAACGTTCCCCTGACATTTTGCATCTTATTACAAAATGAGCAGCATTATGACGGGGGAGCGATTTCATTTTGGGCATTTGTTCAGGCGCGTGTCACTGGGTTTTCTCAGTCGGCGCCCGCAAGAACGTCCCAGTCAGCTCGTTCATCGACTCTTTTTTTTATTGAGCCAAGAAAAACTCTACCTCTCTCCGCATTTTTCGCTCGACTCGCTCGCCCTTCGCCTCAACGTTGCGCCATCGCTGTTATCCAAAGCGCTCCGCGAAACCATCGAACAAGATTTTTTAGAGCTTATCAATTATTACCGCGTTCAGGAAGCCAAGAAAATTCTTGCCAACCCCAATAACATCGAGGTTTGTCTTGAAAATATTTCGTCCCACTTGGGGTATCTTTCGCACAGCAGCTTCCTTAAAACCTTTTATCAACATACCCTTCTTACACCCGACGAATACCGCCAACAAATGAACTTGGTGTGCGGGCCGTTGGATTCTTAGCTACTTGAAGTGGTTGTCAGAGATATTTTTTAAAAATATTATGCTTGCATACTATTTTTTTCTACTTTTGGTTCACCAAAAATATCTCATTCAACACATACTGATTTAGATACAATGAACCGTAGCATTAAGAAAGTAGCCGTGTTAGGCTCAGGCATCATGGGGTCGCGTATTGCGTGCCACTTTGCCAACATCGGCGTAGAAGTATTGTTGTTAGACATTGTTCCCAAAGAACTCAACGCGGCCGAGCAAGCCAAAGGTTTGACGCTCGAACACCCTGCGGTTCGTAACCGTATTGTGAACGACGCGTTCCAAAATACCCTCAAAGCCAGCCCTGCAGCCTTGTACAGTGCCAAATTTGCGAGTCGGGTCAAACTTGGTAATTTTGACGATAACCTCGCCGAAATCAAAAACTACGACTGGGTGTTGGAAGCGATTGTGGAGCGTTTGGACATAAAACGGTCGTTGTTTGAAAAAGTAGATGCGCTTCGCAAGCCTGGAACGCTCATTACGTCAAATACGTCGGGGATTCCGATTCATTTGATGTCGGAAGGCCGCAGTGATGATTTTCAGAAGCATTTTTGCGGAACGCACTTTTTTAACCCTCCTCGTTACCTCAAATTATTCGAGGTAATTCCAGGTCCCCAAACCGACAAGTCTATCCTCGATTTCTTGATGCACTACGGAGACTTGTATTTGGGTAAAACTACCGTACTGTGTAAAGATACCCCTGGCTTTATTGCAAACCGTCTCGGGATTCATGCCCTTGTAGAAACAATCCGCGTGGCAGCCGAAATGGGTCTTACGGTCGAAGAAGTTGATAAATTGACAGGCCCTGTGGTAGGTCGCCCCAAGTCAGGGACGTTCCGTTTGTCGGACGTGGTAGGTTTGGATACGACCGTCAACGTTTGTAACAACCTCGTGCAGATGCAGCACGACGAGTCGAGAGCGGCCTTTGAGCTTCCGCCAATTATGGCCAAATTAATGGAAAACAAGTGGTTGGGTGACAAAACTGGCCAAGGTTTCTATAAAAAATCCAAAGACGAAAAAGGGAAAACGCTCATTTTGGCCCTCGACCTCCAAACATTGGAATACAAGCCGTCGGTGAAAGTGAAGTTTGAAACCCTTGAAAAAACCAAAGCGATTGATGACCTCAAAAAGCGTTTTGGCATTTTATTAAAAGGAACCGACAAAGCGGGCGAGTTTTATCGCCGTACGTTTGCAAGCGGTTTCCGTTATGCTTCTAACCGTATCCCCGAAATTTCGGACGAACTTTACCGCATCGACCAAGCCATCTGTGCGGGTTTTGGTTGGGAAATGGGGCTCTTTACTACTTGGGACGCCATCGGAGTGAAAAACATGGTCGGCATCATGGAGTCGCTTCAGCTCAATCCTGCCACGTGGGTATATGAAATGCTGGAAGCAGGGAATGAATCATTCTACAAAGTACAAGACGGGAAAAAACTGTACTACGATATTCCATCTAAATCGTACAAAGCCATTCCAGGCCAAGAGTCGTTTATCATTCTTGAAAATAAATCACAAAATATCATCTGGAAAAACGCTGGAGCGTCGATTTATGACCTTGGCGACGGTATTGCAGGCGTAGAATTCCATTCAAAAATGAACACCTTCGGTGCCGAAGTCGTGGAAGGACTCAACCGCGCCTATGCCATTGCTGAAAAAGATTTCCGTGGGTTGGTCGTTGGAAATGACTCCAATGAAGCTTTCTCAGCAGGAGCTAACTTGGCCATGTTGTTTATGTTTGCGATTGAGCAAGAATACGACGAAATCAACCTCATGATTGCGCAGTTCCAACAAACGATGATGCGCGCGCGCTACTCGTCGATTCCTGTCGTAACGGCGGCTCACTCGTTGGCGCTCGGAGGTGGTTGCGAATTAAACTTACATTCCGACAAAGTTGTGGCCCACGCCGAAACGTATATGGGCTTGGTAGAACTCGGAGTAGGATTGATTCCAGCGGGAGGTGGTACCAAAGAAATGGCCCTTCGCTGCTCGGATTTGTACCAAACAGGCGACCCTGAGTTAAACATTTTACAAACGGCCTTTATGAACATCGCGCAAGCGAAGGTTTCGACCTCGGCGCAAGAGGCCGTGGAAATGAATTACATCAAAGCCGACCGCGATCAAATTGTGCTCAACCGCAGTCGCTTGATTGCCGAAGCCAAACAAGCAGCGGTGGATTTGGCCGAAAACGGTTACACGCAACCGAAACACCGCACCGACATCAAAGTACAGGGAAAAACAGGCTTGGCTTTGTTTAAAGCGGGAATCGGAAGTATGCGCATGGCAAATTACATCTCTGACCACGACGCCAAAATTGCCGACAAATTGGCCTACGTCATTTGTGGGGGTGACTTGAGTTATCCTCAAAACGTGACCGAGCAATACCTCCTCGACCTAGAGCGTGAAGCTTTCTTGTCGTTGACGGGTGAGAAGAAAACGCTAGAACGTATTCAAGGACTACTTACGGGTGGAAAGCCTCCTCGGAACTAATCGTTAATGCCCCTAAAAGCTTTTGCTAACAAAAAGACCCTCCAAGTTTTTGAAACTTGGAGGGTCTAAAAGCAGAATCTTATTCTTGCTTATCGCAAGTCAATCACCTCTACTCCTTTGTATTTTGAAGCGTCAAAGGCAAACGACTTATCATCTACCTTTACGTTTGGCACAAAACTATCTACCTTAAAACCAAGACGTTGCCCGCTGCGTTGAAAGATTTTCCAGCTTTTCACTGACTTGTCTTTTTTATCAACTTTGATTTGGAGTTTGGCCACTTTCGAGTCTTTTTTCTCGGGTGTAAGCTCCACTACTTCGTAGGCTTTTCCAGCTTCAGTTACTTCTTCCAAGAAGGTGTATTTGTACCCTTTTTTGTAAATCGTATATACCTTCGTTGGGTCAATATCTCCCGCTTCTTTCGGGTCGTAGTTATTAACAGTCGCTTCGTTGCTTTCTTTGATGTAGGTAGTCATGATTTTTCCATCATTGAAAATTTCTTGACCCGCCATCTTCAAACGAAACTTCGTTCCCTTCACGGTGGCATCCCCTTTTAGGGTTTCTTTCGTTCCTTCATTGATGTATGTAAACGCAACCTTGAACGACGTCATCGTCTTGTACTTATTGCTCATTGCATCCAAAATGGTCGCAGCGCGTTTGTCATTTTGAGCATTTGCGAAAAGGCTCCCCAAAAGAGCCATTGCAACTAGGGCTTTTCTCATTTAATATCTGTTTTTGTTAAAGATGCTATATAGACGGCTTTCCAACGAAAACGTTTAAAACAGCACGCCTATATAACCAAACTTGATTGAGCAAAGTTACAACAAGTACCGAAGTGTTCAATATTTGTTGGTCGATAGAAGCCTAGCATCCGTCGAGACAAAAAGGCACTACCCCATGTTTTTGAGCATTTGCTCCAACGTGGCTATGTCGTTTATCAACACCTCACGGGCTTTGCTGCCTTCAAATGGCCCGACGATTCCTGCGGCTTCGAGTTGATCCATGATACGACCTGCGCGGTTGTATCCCAATTTTAGTTTCCGCTGAATCAGCGACGTACTTCCTTGTTGACTCACTACAATCACACGCGCAGCATCATCGAACATCGGGTCGCGGTCGGCCAAATCAATCGTTTCTTTGCCCCCTTCATCGTCATCTCCGCTAAATTCAGGCAAATGATAGGCCGAAGGATACCCACGTTGACTACCTATAAATTCACATACCTCATCAATCTCGTCGGTATCGGCAAAGGCACACTGAAGACGAATCATGTCTGAGCCCGTCGAAAGCAGCATATCCCCCATCCCGACGAGTTGTTCGGCACCGCCCGTATCCAAAATCGTTCGTGAGTCAATTTTTGACGTTACCCTAAACGAAAGACGGGCAGGGAAGTTGGCCTTAATCAAACCCGTAATGACGTTGACCGAAGGCCGCTGAGTAGCTACTACCAAGTGAATCCCAATCGCCCGCGCCAGCTGCGCCAAACGAGCAATCGGCTGCTCCACTTCTTTTCCCGCAGTCATCATCAAATCGGCTAACTCATCAATTACCAAGACGATATAAGGCAAAAAACGGTGCCCCCGCTCGGGGCTCAACTGTCGCTGGATAAACTTAGCATTGTATTCTTTGATGTTTCTCACACCCCCTTCTTTCAGCAAATTGTAACGGGTATCCATTTCAATACAAAGCGAGTTGAGCGTGTAAACCACTTTTTTGGTATCCGTAATAATCGCCTCTTCGCTATTGGGGAGTTTGGCTAAAAAGTGGCGTTCGATTTTGTTGAACAGCGTCAATTCTACCTTTTTAGGATCCACTAGCACAAACTTGAGCAAAGCAGGATGTTTTTTGTAAATCAAGGAAGCCAAAAGCACGTTTAGCCCCACCGATTTCCCTTGCCCCGTGGCCCCTGCCATCAGCAAGTGAGGCATTTTGGCCAAATCGGTGATAAAAAACTCATTGGAGATTGTTTTCCCCAAAGCTACTGGCAAATCAAACGTACTTTCTTGGAATTTTTTACTGGCCAATACCGACCGAATAGATACCATTTCACGGTTTTTATTGGGTACTTCAATCCCAATCGTTCCTTTGCCTGGCATAGGTGCAATGATACGAATCCCCAACGCCGCCAAACTCAGCGCAATATCGTCTTCGAGGCTTTTGATTTTAGAAATACGCACCCCCGCTTCTGGAATGATTTCGTACAATGTTACCGTCGGCCCGATGGTTGCTTTAATGCTCGCGATGCTGATGCCATAATTAGCCAACGTTTCGACGATGCGGTCTTTGTTGGCTTCCAATTCCTCTGCCGTTACTTTCGACTGTCCTTCACCACGGTTATGGAGCAAATCAAGCGTAGGATATTTATAATTGGCCAAGTCGAGGGTAGGGTCATACGGCCCGTGTAACTCCACCAATTCATCCGCTGCTTTGTCAGCATCGGAAAAAGGCACGACTGGAATCTTGGTCGTCGTCCCCGAAATAGGCATATCGTCTGTTTTATCTTCTTTGGCTGCCACCACTTCATCGGCATTTTCCACGATAAGCGTCAAGTTAGGAGCTGCTTTTGGCGTTTTAGGGGCTGAACTATTTGCCGTAAAATCAACCGTTTGTGCTTTTTCTTCAGGCTCATCTGCTGGTTTTGTTTCCACTTTCGGCGGATTTGCTGGGGCAGGGCGTTCGTTGGGCACAGCGGCTTCCTCTTTTTCCTCCAACACTACCTCAATATCCACGGGTTGAACACGCTTTTTGATGGGGGTTTCAACCATTTCGGCAAACTCATCAAAAGAAGAAATACCGTGAAAATAAACCATGATAATCCCTAATAAGCCCAAAACAACAAACAAACCACCAAAACCAATGTATTTGTTGAGCAAGGCGTTGATTTCGTAGCCTATGCCACCACATAAAAAACTAAGCGAGCCAGCCGTATCGGTCTGAAACACGAAGAAGCCAAAAAACAACCCAAGCCACATCAGGTAAATCAATACCAGCTGGGTAGTGCGCTGCAAGGGCAATAATTCACGTCCAAACGCGATTTTGACCCCGATTAAAAACAGTAGAAACGGTAATCCCAAAGCGGCGATTCCAAACCAGCGGAAAATAAAGAAGTGTGAAAGCAAGAGCCCAAAAAAGCCCATGATGTTTTCGGTTTCTTTGACTGATACCCGCATTTTGGTGGTAAAAGCCGAATCGACCACACTCTGGTCGGCCGCGCCTGTGAATAGGTACCAAACAAAAGCACCAAAAATATAAAGCGATAAAAATAGCAATACCCAACCCCAAACTTTACGGCTGCGCGGGCTTGGATTAAACGGAATTTTCATTTGCCTGCCTCCTCCGCTGGGTGGGGTAGGCGGGGGTGGTGTCGTCCTGCGATCTTGCTTCGACGAATTGGGAGGAATAACGTTTTTGGCCATTAGATACTCGTTGTAGGGTTTCGTTACTAATTCTTTTCGAGTTACTACTTTATCAAAAAATGCTAACGAAGAATAGACACAGTTATTGAGACCGTAGCACAAAAGCGTTCTACCGTACACAACTCACTCAGTATGAAGGTGTGCTGACGCACAAATGGGGTATGTGAAGCACTAAACGAGGGATTGACAGATGCGCTTTGCCAAAGCGGGGCCTTCGTAAATGAAGCCCGTATAAATTTGGACAAGGCTCGCTCCTGCCTCCAATTTTGCTTTGGCGTCTTCGGGAGAAGCAATCCCTCCTACTCCGATGACGGGAAAAGCCCGATTGGATTTTTCACAAAGATAACGAATTACCTCAGTAGAACGATGCGTTAGGGGAGCACCACTTAGCCCTCCAGCTCCAATTTTTTTTACAAACTCATCATCTGTTTTCAAATCGGCGCGGCTAATGGTCGTGTTAGTAGCAATGACACCCGCGATTTGGGTCGTGGTGACTATCTCAATAATATCATCCAACTGGCTATCGGTCAAATCGGGGGCGATTTTCAACAGAATGGGCTTAGCAGTGAGTGATGAGCGATGAGTGGTGAGCGATGAGTGGCCTGCGAGTTCGTTTGCTCTTTGCTTGAGCGCCGCCAAGATTTTCATCAATGGCTCTTTTTCTTGCAGGTCACGCAAGCCTGGGGTATTGGGCGAGCTCACGTTGACGACGAAGTAATCAACGGTATCGTAGAGAGCATCAAAGCTCTTCAAATAATCGTCGAGGGCGTCTTCGTTGGGAGTGAGTTTATTTTTACCAATATTTCCTCCAATCAAAATCGTTGTTTTGCGCTTTCTCAGGCGTTGGGCGGCGGCGGCAGCTCCGTGGTTGTTGAAACCCATGCGATTGATGATAGCGCGGTCGGGTTTGAGGCGAAACAAACGCGGTTTATCGTTGCCATCTTGCGGTTTGGGCGTTACCGTCCCGATTTCCACAAAGCCAAAGCCTAAGCAGGCCAATTCATCCACCAATTCTGCATTTTTATCAAAACCCGCCGCCAATCCCACAGGATTTTTAAACTTCAACCCAAACACTTCTCGCTCTAGCGAAGGATGTTCAAAATTGAATAATTGCTTTGAAATAAAAGGAACGCCAGGAATTTGAAAGAAAAACTTGAGGGTTCCACAGATAAAATGATGCACTTTTTCGGCATCAAAACGGAAGAGAATCGGAAGGATGAGCCACTTATACATGGCTACAAAGGTAAGGAAAATCAATAGGTATTTGTCGCCAATTAACTCAATGTTTTACGCCCTGTTTTCTAAAATCAAGGTTTTGAAAGAAAAATAAACGTATCGCGTTGATGTTTTTAAACCTGTTCCCAGCTGCCAACTGCTGATAGACGTTCATGTACCCTACCTGTAGATTAGTATGAGAATTAAAGTTGTAAGCCAGCCCGAGGAAAAGTCGATTTTGGTCAAAAACGTTGTAAACATTGTTTTTGGAAAGATTAATCATCGCTTCATTGTTAAGTTGTGCTGATAACGTTTTAGCGACGATTCCTTTTTTACTCAAAGGAATTGTGAGCATAAAATTGTATCGGATTCGTTCATCAAAACGGTATCCTTCGGCCAATTCGTTGTCATTTTTGATTTTTCGACGGAAACGCTCTTCCAAACGAACCCACTGCATCGTACGAATTTTTCCGTAGCGGGTATGCCATTGTAATTGATGCCAGATTCGATGTTCGGGCTGAGAGACGTGGGCGTGGCCTTCTTCGGGAAAGTGATTGATAAAGGCGTAGCCATTGGTAAATTTTAAATCATCGTTAAAATAATACATCAAACCCAAGCGAATGATGCCTTTGGAGGGTTCTTTGACAAAATGTTCCGTCGTTCTAAAGTGGAAATCGCCCCAAACGCCCCATTTGTTAGAAAAACGTGTTTGGTTGAAGAAACCCATCCATACCTGGCTTTCGTCCGTGGCTTGACGGGCATTCTGAGCAAATAATGACGTGCTAATCAAGCACATGAGTAGAAGTTGTTTCATCGGATTAGAAGTAAATTTTAACCACAAAGCCGATGGCAGCGGCCACAAGAATGATGTGCGGTTCCTGAATTTTTTTGCTGTAAATAAGGGTCAATGCGGCCACAAGTGCTAACAATGCTGTTGGAATATCCACAATACTACGGAGCCCAATCACCCCCACAGCCCCTACTAATGCCCCCACTACCGCCGCGGTGATACCATCCACAAAAGCTTTAATAGACGCGTTTTTGGCAATCTTTTGAAAATAAGGAGCAGGTAATACTGTGAATAAATAACACGGTAAGAAAGTAGCCAATGCGGCGACTGTTGCTCCCCAAAAGCCACTGACCAAATAACCAATGAAACCGACCGTAATGACGACAGGCCCAGGGGTAATCATCGCTACCGCTACTGCATCAACAAACTGCTGCTCTGTAAGCCAACCGTACTGTTGGACTACTCCCGCATGTAGAAAAGGGACAATTGCTAACCCACTGCCAAATACAAATGCCCCAGCTTCCCCAAAAAAAAGCGCAATTTTCCACAACAAAGCAGCATCATACTCCCAAAAACCCATTTGCAGCAGTAATAGGCTATTGGAGGTTTTGAAAAAAGACTTAGGAGGTGCCTTGACCAACATATACACCAAGCCAGCCACTACAAACAATCCTGCGTTTTCCTTTTTAGTAATAACCGTAATAATACAAGCCACAACAAAAAACAACCAGAGCAACCAATTGTTTTTCAATGACGTAAGCGAAAACTTTCCGATGGATTTTTGAGTAAGTTTATACGAACTGACCGCAATAATGCCGATAACTGCGGCCCCTACCCCATAGAAAACCGCTTGCATCCAAGGCAGTCCACCAAATTGTTGATAGGCCATTCCGAGCAAGACGACCATTAAAAACGAAGGTAAAATAAACGCGCCACCTACCAAGGTAGCTCCCAGTACGCCATAGTGGACAAACCCCAAATAAATGCCCAATTGCGCCGCCAACGGCCCAGGCGCAAGTTGAGCTAATGCCAACCCATTCTTGTATTCTTCTTCCGAAATCCACTGGCGTTTTTCTACCAAATCTTTGTGCATATAGCCCACTAACGCCACTGGCCCCCCAAACCCCGAATAGCCCAATTTCAGAAAATAAAGGGTGAGCTCTTTTAACGAATATTGATTAGCCATTGTCCATTGATTTTTCGGACAAAGTTTCTACCATTTGGGGCTGGAAAATAGAACAGAACTAACCTTTTGTATATTTTTTACTTTTTTGTTTTTCGATACAAAGAAGGATTGACGCCAATTATTTTTTTGAAAATACGGGTAAAATGGCTTTGGTCAGAAAACCCCGTTAAGTACGCAATCTCCGTCAGGGTATGGTCAGAGTTTTCTAACAAATCAAGGGCTTTTTCGATACGAAGCTTTCGGATATAATCGCCGTAGCTAACATTTTCAAAGTACTTCGAAAACTCCCTAGACAGGTACGCAGGGTTAATATCTAATTCTTTGGAAATATCTTTTAGTGACAACTGGGTATCAATCTGGTCCTGAATCATCTCTTTCAGAGCAATCGCCCACGCTGGTTTTCGTCTCGTAGGATTTCTCTCCAGTGCTTTTTGCATCGCACTTACCAATAAATCTTCAAACGGCGTTTGTAAATGCTTACTTCTATACAGGTGAGTCGCCCAACTATACAGTGCGTCATAGATAACCATTCCTTGTTCTAGTAAAGCGTGGTCATCTTTTATGTTATAGGCAAGTCCAGCCGAAATTGCCCACAACCCTGCTGCTTCGGGCGCAAAATCATGTCGGTCGGTATCAGCACCTCTGACAATGCCCGCCATGATTTGCAGCGCATCGTCTTCAATGCCGTATTTTTCGAGGAGTGCATCAAACGTACACTTATCACCGTAATGCGTTAGTTCTACATTCGGAACATCAAAAGGGGTAGCATTTAATAGTTCGGCTTCTAAAAGCACTTGATCAAACGGCACAAAAATGAACTCTGCCTCAGGGTCAATACATTTTCGTATAAGCCACGGACAGGCAATACGGTCAATTTTGGGGCGTTCACGGGTTATCCATTTCATTTGTTTACTATTGAAGGAAATCAACGATGTAAAATCTCTGGCACAAAAATACCTTCAAACAACTACTAATGGTCTTCTTTTTTTATCCCCACAGAATTTCTAAATTTCTGCCCAAACACCTCCCTAACGAAGGTAAACCTGTCGGTCAGATTGAATCATAACCGACAGGTAATGAACGCTATTTCCAGCCCCCACCCAAAGCACGATACAGGTTAACCGTCGTTTGTTGCTGCTGTTTTTGGGTATTGATCAGCACCAACTTCGCCTGCAACGCATTTTGTTGGGCAAAAAGCACTTCTAAATAAGACGCCCTCCCCGTTCGATACAGTTTGTTAGACGTTTCTATTGAACGAGTTAGCAACATCGCTTCCCGATTTTTGAGGTCAAACATCTGAGCCAAATTGCGTAGGTTGGCCAGTTGGTTGTTGACTTCGATGTACCCATCCAAAATTGTCTTTTGGTAGTTATACAACGCTTCAATTTGCACGGCTTGCGCTCCATTGAACTGCGCGACAATGGCCGAACGATTGATAATCGGGCCTGCCAAATTTCCAACTACGGAATAAGCCAACGACTGAGGCGTACTCACCAAAAATTTCGGATTAAATGCCTGCAATCCCACCATTCCTGTTAAGCTAAACGACGGAAAGAAGGCCGACCTTGCTGCCACCAAGTCGGCTTTGGTTGCGATAAGTTCCAACTCAGCCGCTCGAATGTCGGGACGGTTTTTGAGTAAGTCTGACGGCATTCCCGTTTGAATCTGCGCGGCAATCGCTCGCGAGAGTTGGTTTTTATCCCGAACAATTGGCTGCGGAAAGCGCCCAAGAAGCCCATGAATGGCATTTTCGGTCTCAGTAATTGCTTGTACAATAGCTACTTCCGTGTGTTGACTATTCAGAAGTTGGGCTTCAAACTGTTCTACGGCCAGTTCGTTGGCTGCTCCTGCTTGTTTTTGTACTTTTACAATTTTGAGAGCTTCTTTCTGTAAACCAATGGTTTGCCGAACGATTTCTCGCTCGTTGTCAAGTGCCAACAAATCATAATAAGCATTGGCAACGCCCGCCACCAAATTGGTCGTAATCCAATTTTTTGCTTCGACACTAGCCAAATAACGCGCTAAAGCAGCTTCTCGTTGCGTACGAAGTTTTTTCCAAATATCCACTTCCCACGAAGCCGTCAAGCCTACAAAAAAATCAGGGAGGTGGGTCGGAACGACTTTCCCCTCCACAATGTCGGTCGTGGCATTTCCTGCTCCGTCCATGGTATAAAGGCCAAATCGACGCAGAGCGGTTGATCCTCCTCCCCAAACCGTTGGTTTTAGCAGTCCTTCCGTGGCTCTCACGTTGGAACGCGCCATCTCAATCCGTTGAATGGCCGTCAGGGCATCAAAGTTATTGACCAACGCTGTTTCAATCAACGCGGTCAAGGTACTGTCTTGAAAATAGTCTCGCCATTGAATCTGGGCGCTGTTTGCGGTATCTGTTCTACTTTCAAACGTCGCAGGAAGCGGTTCAAATTCGCGTTGGGTAGCAATGGGCGGCACTTTACATCCCGCCATAACTCCACCCAACAGCAGGATGACTAGCAGATTTCTTGGTATTATATCCATTTTTTTAGGCGCTCTTCGGTGAGTGGTTTTTCTTCTTTTTTGGTAGTTTTTTTCAATTTTTCGGCCAATGTTCCAAAAATGACGTACAGACCTGGAATGACAATCACGCCAAAAACAGTCCCAAACAGCATTCCTCCTGCGGCTGCCGTACCGATGGTGCGGTTGCCAATGGCTCCTGCTCCCGTCGCAAACATCAGCGGTAATAATCCCGCAATAAACGCAAAGGATGTCATCAAAATGGGTCGAAGACGTACTTTTGCACTCTCAATCGCGGCCTCAACCACGGTTGCGCCTTCGCGGTGACGAAGCGTTGCAAATTCCACAATCAGAATGGCATTTTTTCCCAACAACCCAATGAGCATTACCATCGCGATTTGGGCATAAATGTTGTTCTCTAACCCCAAAAAGTGGAGAAATAAGAACGTTCCAAAAATCCCCGTTGGGAGCGAAAACACGACGGGTAGCGGCAATAAGAAGCTTTCGTACTGAGCCGCCAACAACAAATACACGAACAGCAAACAAATGGCGAAGATGTAAACGGCTTGGTTGCCCGTTTCCACTTCGTCGCGGCTAATCCCCGCCCAGTCAATGTCATAACCCGTTGGGAGTTTTTCGCGTGCCGTTGCCTGCACGGCTTCAATGGCGCTGCCACTACTGTAGCCCTCGGCAGGTTCGCCGTTTAGCTCTGCCGAAGGGTACATGTTGTAACGGGTTACCTGATCAACCCCATAGACCCGTTCGATGCGCACAAAGGCCGACAAAGGCACCATTTCTCCTTTGTTATTCTTCACGTACAGGTTGAGGATGTCTTCGGGCTTGGCTCGGTACTGCGGCAATGCCTGTACCATTACTTTGTACATTTGGCCGTACTTGATAAAGTTGGTGGCATACTCACTTCCCAGTAGGGTCTGCAGTGCGCCCATCGCTTTGTTGATGGTCACTTCTTTTTGCGCGGCTTTGTCTTCGTCAATGTGCAACAGGTATTGGGGAAAACTCGCGTCAAAAATGGTAAATGCCGAAGCGATTTCGGGGCGAGCTTTGAGGTCTTTGATAAACTGCGTGACGACGGCTTCCATCGCTTTGAAGTCGCCACTCCCCGTTTTGTCTAACAAACGCAATTCAAACCCACTCGCATTGCCATAACCAGGAACGGCAGGCGGCGGAAAATACTCAAGGCGGGCATCTTTGATGTGTTGGGTGCGCTCGGTGACTTGCTCGATTACTTCGTCCACCGTTTCTTTGCGATTTTCCCAGTCTTTGAGGTTAATTAAGCACGTACCGTAGGTAGCTCCTGTCCCGTCCGAAAGGATATTGGTACCTGCCAACGTAGAAATCGACTCGACCGATTCGAGGCTTTGACACGCTCGCTGCACTTCATCGACTACGGCCTTGGTACGTTCGAGGGTGGAACCCGACGGCGTGGTAATACTCACGTAAAAAGTACCTTGGTCTTCGTTGGGAATAAAACCTGACGGAATTAATTTCCCCAAAATACCCGTCCCAGCGCAAAATGCCAGCAGCATTCCCAACGTAACCACTCGGCGGTTGACGATGACCGAAAGCAAGCGTTGGTATTGACTCGACAGCCCTTCGTACCAACGGTTGAACCCCGCAAAAAAGCGAGCTAAGAACCCCTGACTACGATGTTCAGCGTGGGTATGTTTCAAAAACAAGCCACACAACGCAGGTGTCAGCGTCAAGGCACTTACTCCTGAGAGCACAATCGCGATGGCCATCGTTAGAGAAAATTGTTTGTAGAAAATTCCCACGGGACCCGTCATAAACGAAGTAGGTACAAACACCGCCGACATAACCAACGTAATGGCAATAATAGCCCCACTGATTTCTTTCATGGCTTTTTCGGTGGCTTTTCGGGGAGAATAGTTCCCCGTTTCTAGCTTTGCATGAACCGCCTCAACGACCACGATGGCATCGTCAATCACAATTCCGATGGCCAACACCAGCGCAAACAACGTGATGAGGTTGAGCGAAAACCCAAACAGCTGCATGAAGAAAAACGTCCCTACCAACGACACAGGCACCGTGACGGTAGGAATGAGCGTAGAGCGAACGTCTTGCAAAAACAAAAATACCACCAAAGCCACCAAAATAAAGGCTTCAATCAGGGTTTTGACCACTTCGTGAACGGACGCATCCAAAAATCGAGACACGTCGTAGCTAAGTTCGTACTCCATTCCTTTCAAGAAAACCCGCTCTTTGATGGTCGCCATTCGTTCTTTTACTTGGGCAATCACCTCACTGGCATTCGAGCCTGGGAGTTGTTTGAGCATAATGGCCGCCGTGGGACGACCGTTGATTTTGGCTTCTACGTCAAAATACGTCGTTCCAAACTCCACATCGGCGACGTCTTTGATGCGCAAAATCTGCCCATCGGCATTAGACTTGATGGGAATGTTCTCGTACTTTTCGGGTGTATTGTACTTTCCACCGTATTTGATGACATACTGCAACGCCTGCGGGGTTTTGTCATTGCTCTCCCCTACTTTTCCTGGAGCAGCTTCCACGTTTTGTTCTTCCAATGCCTCTAGTACGTCTTCCGTAGAAATGGCATAATTGAGCATTTTGTCGGGTTTGAGCCAAATCCGCATGGCGTACTCGCGCGCGCCCAAAATATCGGCGTACCCTACGCCCTTTACCCGCTTGAGTTCGGCCAAGACGTTGATGTCCGCAAAATTGTAGAGGAATTTTTCCTCCATGGTGCTATCTCGGCTGTAGATGTTGAGGTACATCAACATGGCATTTTCCTCTTTGGCTATTTTCACCCCGTTCCGAATCACCTCTGCGGGAAGTTCTCCCATGACGGCGGCTACGCGGTTTTGGACGTTGACTGCCGCCACGTCGGGATCGGTGCCTACTTCAAAAATAACTTGTACTACGCCTACCCCATCATTGCCCGCATCCGACGACATGTATTTCATTCCTGGTACGCCATTGATAGCCCGTTCAATCGGGACAAGGGCGGCTTTTGTGACGGTTTCGGCATTGGCACCCGTGTATTCGACGGTTACGTTTACTTCGGGCGGGGCAATGCTCGGGAACTGCGTCATGGGCAATCGGGTGAGCATCAATAAACCCAACAGTGTGATAATCATGGCGATGACTACCGACAGTACGGGTCGATGTATGAATTGATTAAACATGGATTTTTTGGTTTGAATTGTGCGCTATTTCTGTCCCATACCTGCCATTACCTGACGCATCGGCATCAACTTCGGCGAGACAGAATCGCCATCGACCACTCGCTGAATGCCCTCGTACAAAATCGTATCGGACGTACCCAGCCCCGAAGCTATCACATAAAGTTGCGGCAATCGCTGTAGGATTTGTACGTTGCGGATACTGACTTTGTTTCCTGCCTCTAGCACATAGACACAGTTTCTATCTTGCACTTCAAACACCGATTTTTGGGGCACAATCAGCGCATTTTTAAGTGTGCTGGTAAGTTGTACTTTTCCACTCGCTCCGTTTTTTAGCACCTGTTTAGGGTTCGGAAATTTGGCACGAAAGGCTATCGTTCCCGTGCTTTTATCAAACTGGCTATCAACGGTTTCGATGACGCCTGTTTGGGAATAGGGCTGACCGTTGGCCAACAATAGCTTGACTGGCCGACGGTGGCCTACCTCGTTTTGCTCCGTAAAATCCAAGTATTCTTTTTCGGTGACGTTGAAATAGGCAAATACATCTTGGTTATTAGACAGGGTAGTTAGCAGCGTACCTTCGTCCACCAAACTCCCCGTTTTGTTAGGAATACGCCCAATGACGCCGCTAAAGGGAGCTTTGATTTCGGTAAGCGAGAGTTGGAGCTGGGCGTTGGCCACATCCGATTCCGTTTCTTCGATTTTGGCTTTGAGGGTTTCGAGCTTCGACTCCACAATGTCCAATTCGGATTTCGATACCACATTTTGTTCTACGAGGAGGCGAGTGTTTTTGATTTCGAGTGCCCGCGTTTTTGCCTCCGCTTGAGAGCTTCGGAGAATAGCTTGCGCTTTGTTAAGTTCTTGGCGGTAGGCTTGGCTTCCTAGTCGAAATAGCGTTTGACCCGCCCGTACAGGTTTACCTTCGTCCACCAATACAGCTTCGATGTAACCGCCGATTTTGCTTCTTACTTCCACATTTTGGAGCGAAGCAATGGAGGCTACGTATTCTTGGGTGTATGTCGTGTCAATGAGAATGGGTTGAGTAACAGGCAATATTTCTTGGGTAGCTTGTGCGGTTTTTGTCTCTTTGGTGCACGACCAAAGCATTATTAGGCAGGTAGAAATACCCGCCAACACTACGAATGGTTTCATAATAGTTGGATAAAAAGCACAACCGAGCGTAGCTTTTGGAGCTATGCTTTTGTGTTGTTAAAAATTAAGAAAATGGCGTAACTCAGTCGAGTGACTGGTTAGTTGGTAAGGGACTTACCCAAGCCTGTTTTTGGGTGGGGGTGGAACAATTTCGGGGTGAAATTGCGAAGCATAGGTATCTCGGTAGTGGATTGGACGCTCCGCCGAAGGCAGCACATCTTCGGTCGTGGTCAGCGAGAAGACACTGAACGGCTGGCAGTAAAAAAGAATTTTGGCGATGGAGATACTCCCGCCGTCTTCGGTATCGTGTTCGTCTTGTTCGGGAATGACGTTGTCAAATCCCATGATTTGTTCAATCACCAACTCCGCCACACTTTCGATGTCGTTGTAGCTGAGGTTTTCGGGAATGTAATCGGGTTGAGCGTCAGGGGAGTCAATACTACAGTTGAGGATGTGCAATGCCATAAACACCCAAACGATTCGAGAAAGAATATGTTTACGGAGAACAGACATCAGTTGTTTTTGGTAGCAGACAGTTAAAGCAAGCGTGTTTTTACAAAAAAAGTTCGTTTTCTAGCCTAAAACACCTGCTGACGGTAAGGAAGATTAAACCGAAAACCGACGGTGGCTAAGTTGGTTTTGAGGTTTACCGAAGCTGCTGGACTTACTTGGTTACGAAACATGAGTCTTCCATCAATAAAAAAATTATGTTTGAGCATGTACGATGCCCGTATGTCCGAAAAAGTAAGATCAACGGGAGTACCTTGGCCTATATAAGTACCTGTTTCACGAGGAGCATCCTTTAAATAATCACGATAAATATTTCCTCCCCAATTGCGTTCATCGATATCTATTCCTTTGTTAGATCTTGAAAAAGTTCCGTAAAAAGTGAGTCGGCGAGTCGGTTGATAACGAGCAATACCAAGTACTTCCCAAAAATTTGCCCCCAGTGGGTGTGCTAATGACAAATCGTTGTGAACATAATTGGTATAACCCGTAAAATGTGAATATGTATAAGGGCGTGCTAGGTTCAGTTCAACTTGTAAATCTAAATTGGGTATTCCTAGAAAATCAACGTGCTTTACACCTGCCTGAAAAGCATATTTTTTATTCATAGAGCCTTTTTTGCCAAAGTAATCGGAGGTTTTAAACTCATCCAACATAAATTGACTATAAAAACTAAAACGCTTTAAGAAATTCCATTTTATGTCAAGCCCTAACAAGGCGTTGTCAGCGCTTCCAAGATAGTTTTCTAGGTAGCGGTAAAAAATAATTGGATTCAGATAATGAGGGTCAAAAACTTTGTTATCGCGTCCAAACATT
Source organism: Runella defluvii (assembly GCF_014195535.1). GTDB lineage: Bacteria > Bacteroidota > Bacteroidia > Cytophagales > Spirosomataceae > Runella > Runella defluvii. Next base: position 56,008 of record NZ_JACIBY010000025.1, read on the forward strand.
TCTGCTTCAAAAATCCCGATGTTAAAGTTTCGGCCAAGATTAATGCTCAGATGATGAATCGCCGCATATTTTTTATTGATGGGGACCTCTTTTCCTCGGTTATCGGTGTAGTAAAGCATACCGCACCATAGGTTGGTGTATTGAAATTTCCCCAACTGAGTTGTCATTCTCAAAAATAAGTAAGGTGAGCTCCAATCTGAGAGAATCATCGAACGATACCCATTCCCGATAAAGTTTCTATCATGCCCAAATTGTATATTAATCTGCTTAATTGGATTAAATGTGATGTACCCACGCGCAGATATAAAATCCATTCCCCTGGTACTGAAACTCTTTACATTTCCTTCGCCAGGTAAAAGATACACAGGATAACCCACATAAATTTCTCGTGCACTTAGTGTAAAATTGCGAACATACTGCGGGAACATCGCTTGCGTATCGCTCACGTAGGTATAAAAGCCCAGCTTTTTGCCAATGTTTCCCCGCAATTCAACCCCGCGAGCCGTTAGCCATAAATAATCTTTGGAATTATTTTCTCCCCCCAAAATTAGCTGCGTGACGGGGCTGAGGTGTAGGTCGAAGTTTTTGTTCTGAACGTAGTAAAAATCAGAAGGCTTTCGATAAAACCGCTTCCACAACGTTTTTTTGCTCATGGGTGTTTGGTCCGACGACCACTCCCAGCTGTCTTGGCGTAAATAATCTAAGTTAAAAAAATCGGTATCGTTGAGTGGCATAGTGCGGTCGGCCTTGATGCTGTCCAAGAAGCTTGTCACCGCCGAACGTTGAAAAGGTTTTACCCCAATGTGAAAATCCTCATTTAGTCGTCCACGGCGAATTTCGTACCGATCTATCAGATGGTAGTAATCGTCATTGAGCGGGATGTATTGTGATTGGGCTACCGCATTTTGCAGGAAAAAACACCAACAAACAATCAACGTATAAATTCTAAATTGCATAGCGTTAGTTATCACTTGGGCAAATTAAGCTAATTTTGCCGCTCTGAGAGCGGTATGGTGACTCTCAAAAACCAAAAAAGATTATCCTCTTGAGCAAAGTTTCTACTTCAGTCTATTTTCCTAACCTCAACGGGGTTCGTTTTATTGCCGCCTTTTCGGTTTTGATTCATCACATTGAACAAGTCAAAGAGGTTTTCAAAGTTCCGAATTTTTACGACAATCACCTCATCAAGAGCATGGGGAAATTAGGTGTCGATTTATTTTTCGTACTTAGTGGCTTTCTTATCACCTATTTGTTGCTGCACGAAAAAGGCCGATTTGGGTTTATTAACACCCGTAACTTCTACATAAGACGGATTTTACGGATTTGGCCACTTTATTTTCTGATTGTGCTGCTTTCGTTTTTTGTTTTTCCTCAGATTTCGTTTTTTGTAGCTCCCAACAACGAGGTGTCGTTCATGGCGCATAACGTTTTTCGGCGATTGTCGCTTTTCTTGCTCGTTTTGCCCAACATCGGTTTTATTCTTTACAACGCGCCCTACCTAGCGGCCCAAACCTGGTCCATCGGCGTCGAGGAGCAATTTTACTACCTCTGGCCTTGGATTGTCAAAGACTTTAGCTGGAAACGCCTCATCATCACTGTCTTTATCTTCTGTTTCGGCACCTTTGCCGTTTTTTATATTTATTACAACTGGGTTGGTCATACGCAATATGCAAACAACGTGCCTGAAATTACACGTTTCTTCTTCAGTCAATTTCGAATCATTACCTTGATGACGGGTGGACTGTGTGCCGCCTTGGTGTATTACCAAAAAGACAAGGTGCTCAATGCACTTTTCCGCAAAGAAGTTCAGTGGATTGTGTACATCGTATTAGTGATTTGCCTCGTCACGGGGGTTCACGTGAGCAGCCTTAATTTGGAGTTTTACGGGCTGTTTTTTGGTTATTTTATCCTCAACGTATCGAGTAATCCCGCCTCCATCGTCAACTTAGAATACAACTGGATTTCGTATTTGGGCAAGATTTCGTACGGGATTTATATTTACCAAACGGCTTTTATCGTCGCCAGTATTCACCTCATTCAGTGGATGTTTGGGGATTCTCTTTCTACACTTACCTTCAATTTACTTCTTTACCCGCTTTCGGCCTTGCTTACCATTGGCGTTTCGGCCTTGTCGTACCGCTACTTTGAAACACCGTTCCTAACGTTTAAGAATCGTTTCAGCAAGCATTGATAAGTCGGTTATTGGTTACTCGTTATCGGTTATCAGTTACTCGTTCAACAGATAACGGGTTAACAATTAACAGATAACTCTACTTCACTTCGCTCACAATAGAGCTACTGAGGCGGAGGAGTTCGATTTCGGCGAGTTTGACGTTGAAAGCCGCTTCAATCATGCGTGACTCCGTGGCAACGGCATTGCGTTGCGCTTCGCGGAATTCGATGGCCGTCGAGTTTCCAAACTTGTAGCGTTCAAAGGCTAAATCTACGTTTTGGCGCGCTATTTTTAGGTTTTTCTCCTCAAAACCAAACAGTTGAAGGCTGTTTTGGTAGCTGTTGTACGTACGCTCAAGGGCCGACAACAACTGGTTTTTCAAATCTGCTTCTTGGTATTCGGTAATGATGGTGTTGACCTTGGCGTTTTGCTCGCGGCGGCGTTGGTTATAGCCGTCGTAAATCGGCACGTTGAGGCGCACTCCGTAATTTAACACCCGCGACTGCCCTTTCTGGGCTCCAAAACCCGCTTCGTTATTGAACGAAGTATAATTATACCCCGTCACCAAATCCACCTGCGGGTATTTGGTTGATTTGACCTCTTTTTCGTTGATTTTTGCCAACGTACGGCTTTGAGCCGCTGCCAACAAATTGGGGTTTTCGGTCAGTTTTTGCTTCAAATCAGCCAAGGACAAATCATTACGAAAGACGATGGTATCCATAACCGCAAACTTGGTTTCAAAATCGCGGAACAGCAAAGCGTTAAGGTTCACATTGGCGTTTTGAATCACCTGCTGTTGCGCCAACACCGCCGCTTGGTCTTGGTTGTAGTCCACCTGCGCGGCTAAGTATTCCGATTTTGACGTTGTTCCTACTTCATAATTTGCTTTGGCAAGTTCTTGGCGCGTTGCCGAAATATCCAACGCATTTTGGAGTGCTTTGAGGCGTTGTTTTTGGCGAATGATTTCATAATACGCATTGGCCACCTGCGAAACGGTGTTCTGAATCGCAATTTGAACGTTGGTTTTACCCAACTTTTCAAACTCTTTCAAACGGTCGGCGGCGGCAAACATCCCCATTCCGTCGTAGAGCGTCCACACCATAGTTACCCCCGCGTTGTTGTTGCGGTTATCAATTCCGCTCTGCACCAACGGCTCACGGATATTGTTAAAAAACGATTGGTTGATGCTGTTATGGGTAAAGTTTTGAAGAGCCGTTCCCGATACCACGGGCAACATCCCCGCATTTCCTCGGGTGTTGTCATTATGTGCAATGGCCTCCCGACTTTGAACCACTTTAATGGAATAGCTTTTTTCGAGTGCGGTAGAAACGGCGTTTTCGAGCGTTAGTAGCTCTTGAGAAGACGAATCCAACGATAAACAAAAAACGATGGGGAACGCAAGAAAAAAGTATTTCATACCAGCAAAAACGAAATTAGTGGGCTTTTATGTAGGGCAAACTGCCATTCTTTCGATAACAGAAATGGCAGAAAGTTCGTTTAATGGATTGCGATAAAACTTTCGCACTGCTTCAAAAATAGCTTTTTAAAGCGTAGCTTTAGGCACAGTTTAACCCTGACACGATGAAAAACTACTTTTACGCGCTCTGTGCCGCCTTTTTAGCGGCATGTTCAGGCCAGAAAAAAGCCGACCTAATTGTTTATAATGCAGCGGTCTATACCGTCGATTCGACCTTCTCCAAAGCCTCCGCTTTTGCCGTTAAAGATGGCAAATTTGTAGCCGTGGGCGATTCGGCCACCGTCTTTGCTCAATTTCAGTCCGACTCCCTCGTCGATGCCCAAGGCAAACCCGTTTATCCTGGCCTATACGACGCCCACGCCCACTTCTACGGCCTCGGCCAAATGCTCGACCAAGCCGATTTGGTGGACACGCAGTCGCCCGAAGAAATTATCGAACGCCTCAAAAAATACCAAGCCGAACACCCTGACGCCGTGTGGATTATTGGCCGTGGATGGGACCAAAACGATTGGCCCGTAAAGGAGTTTCCGACCAAAGACATCTTAGACAAAGCATTCCCCAATAACCCAGTCTATTTGACCCGCATCGACGGGCACGCGGGTTGGGTCAATTCCAAAGCTTTACAATTGGCCAAAATCACCGCCGAAACAAAGACAGAAGGTGGCTTGGTGGTTCTGAAAAATGGACAACCGACGGGTGTGCTCATCGACCGCGCCCAGCAACTTGTTCGCGCCCTCAACCCTACGCCCACCAAAGAAGATATTACATCGAAACTTCTAAAGGCACAAGCGATGTGTTTCCAGTACGGCCTCACCAACGTCGGCGACGCGGGGTTGTCACCTGATGTTATCGACCACATTGATAGCCTTCAAAAAGCTGGAACGCTCAAAATTCGATTGTATCCGATGGTGAGTGTCAGTCAAGAGAACATCGAAAAGATGCTCAAAAAGGGAATTTACGTCTCTGACCGATTGAACGTTCGTTCCTTTAAGATTTACGCCGATGGCGCGTTGGGCTCGCGCGGGGCTTGTTTGCTCAAACCTTACAGCGACGCCCCCGAAACAACGGGTTTTCTGCTTTTTAGCCCTACAGAACTTGAAAAATGGATTTCTCAATTGGCCAATAGTGAGTTTCAGGCCAATACGCACTGCATCGGGGATTCGTCTAACCGCTTGATGCTAAACCTCTACGCGAAGTATTTGAAAGGCAAAAACAATCGGCGTTGGCGGATTGAACACTCGCAAATCGTGGACGCGGCCGATGTGGCAAAATTTGGCGATTATTCGATTTTACCCTCCGCCCAACCTACGCACGCTACCTCCGACATGTACTGGGCGGGGCAACGTTTGGGCAAAGACCGCGAAAAAAATGGGTACATTTTCAAAACCTTGATGGAGCAAAACCAAAAAATTGCGTTGGGAACCGATTTTCCCGTGGAAGCCGTTTCGCCTTTTTATACTTTTCACTCGGCCGTGTATCGGCAAGATGCCAAGGGCTTTCCTGCGGGAGGCTACCAAGTAGAAAATGCCCTGACGCGTGAACAAACGCTGCGCGGAATGACGATTTGGTCGGCCTACGGTAATTTTGAAGAAAATCGCCTCGGTAGCATCGAATTGGGCAAAGCGGCCGATTTTGTTATCCTAGAAAAAGACCTGATGACCGCCCCCGCCAACGAACTCCGTGAGCTAAAAGTAAACAAAACCTACGTAGCAGGCGAAAAGGTTTTTGAACGAAAATAACAGGCTGAAAGCCTACAAAAAAGGGGTACGAGGTAAAATCTCGTGCCCCTTTTTTATTTTATTTTTTGTTAAAATATTGCAATTAAAACTACAAACTAAGATATTTGGAGTATCATTTTCAGCGTTATCTCAACCCTCCATCTATCTATGCAGCCACACGATTTTTTCTTCTTATTTTTTATCAAAAACTACCATTTCAAACCATGAAAACGCTCCCAAAAAAATCACGCCACTGCAAGTCGTTTGCAGTGACAACTCCTACCATTTTGAAAAACACTATTTTCTTTCTTTCATTTCTACTCCTTGGGGTTGGGAGTGAACTCAAGGCGCAGGAGTCGGTAGATAAAGACGTTAAACCCCACAATTGGGAGATTGGATTGGATATTTTACCATTAATCAAATCAACCTCCTTATACAGTTTAATGGTAAAAAAAACATTAGGTACAACTAACAGTGCACTCCGCTTTCGTGGAGCCTCTGAGTTATATAGTACTCTCCATAATTCGTCACTTCCGAGTGGTAAGGGGAACGGAGTTAACCTTATCAACACCGCCTTTGATATTGGCTTAGAAAAGCGCAATCAATATGGTAAGTTTTCATTCTATTATGGCGGTGATGTAAAGTTTGGGTATGAGTTAACCTCAACAAATGTTGGTGTAGCTGTAGGAGTTAATACACCCTCCGTTCTTTCAAAGAATCGCGATAGATTTGCTACACTTGGTATTGGAGCTTTTATAGGGGGTAAATATTTCTTGAACCATAGAATCTCTATTTCTGCTGAAAGTTGTTTATCAGCTATTTATGGATGGCGGAAACGAGAATCTGGCCAAGTGGATACAAATTTAAAGCCAATCAACCTTTTTGTTGAAAAAAGCGCAGGATTAGCAACACACTTAAATGGTATTTCAATTTTTATGATTAGTTATCACTTTTAAATTCACAGGCTTCTAGCCATCTTCACATAACTGGCTGGAAGCCTGCGAATAAGCGGCACGAGGCAAAACCTCGCGCCATCAAGGAGTAATCAATCGTATAAAATGGAATAAAAAATGGGATAGAAATAAAACGAATCACACTTAATTAACTAGCCAATGATACGTACAAAGTCTATCATTTCACTCTTTCTCCTTATTGCTACTTCTTGCTCTGTATTTCAGGACATTGGACCAAGCAAGTACTCATGGGGTTCGTTTTCGGCCAAAATAAACGGGAAAGTATGGGGGGGAAAGTTATTCTGGAGGATTTCAAGAGATTCGAGGCGATACTTTTCAAGGAGGCAACGCTGAAAATCAATGTCCAGAAGAGAGTCATTCAATCAGTTTCGATTGGTTTAATAAACAAGGATTCCACCGTGAAAATCTTATTTTAAGGAAAATACCTTTACTTTCTGGAAAACATCAAGTAATCCCTAATCCATCGAAATGTAAAATGACAGATCCTATCTATGCCATGTTTTATACATCTACTGACGATGGGGATGTACTGGGGGATATCTACACGATTTTGCCTACACAGGATAATTTTGTTCAGATAGATAACTATGATAATTACACAAAGGAAATTAGGGGGAAATTTCAGTTGACATTTGTTATTAAGAGTATCGGCGGTAATCATGTATTACCCGATACATTGCGATTAACAGAAGGTAGATTTCATACAAAAATTAAGTAACCACCCACGATAGTGCGAGCACCCTGTTCGTGCTTACCTTCACAGGCTTCTAGCCATCTTCACATAACAGACTGGAAGCCTGCGAATAAGCGGCACGAGGCAAAACCTCACGCCATCATGATTTGATGGTTAACGTAAGTTCTAAACCCAACACATCCCCAATTTTGCTCAGTGTTTCAAAAGATGGATTGGCAACACCTGTTTCAATGGCAATGACGGTCCGAAGCCCCACCCCCGCTAAGTCCGCTAAATCATTTTGCCGAATGCGCAGCCGTTGTCGCCGTTGCTTGATGACAACTCCTAGTTGGTGCAAATCCATATTTTTTGTTGTTAAAATAGGCAATATACTGCTTATTTATAGTAAATGCAAGGTTTAATAATAGATTTTTGACTAAAATCGGCAATATATTACATCTTCACAAAAACGGCTAAAAGCACGCAAATAATCAGCACAAGATGCAACTTCTTGTTATTTTTGTGGAAAAACTGCACTAATCGTGACTTTCCGCAAACGAGTTTACAATACCCTTGAGTTTTCGGCCAGTGGGCGACGAGGGCTGAACTTGTACATCAACATCAGTTTGGTATCGGTCATTGTGCTCAATTCCTTGGCCATTGTCCTACACACCGTCCCCGAAATCCGTCACAATCGCCTCTACGAACAACTTTTTCAATATTTCGAGATTTTTTCCGTCGGTATTTTCACCATCGAATACTTCCTGCGGATTTGGTCGTGCGTCGAAAACCCTCGTTACCGAAGCGATTGGCGGGGGCGTTTGCAGTTTATTTTTTCGTTTTGGGCCATTGTCGATTTTCTAGGGATTTTCCCCTTTTATTTCACCCTCCTTACCTCCGACTTTGGCATTATTCGTATTTTGCGCGTCTTTCGACTCTTCCGATTGTTTCGGGTATCGCGTTATTCTCGTGCCCTCAAAATGATTCGAAACGTCTTCTATGAAACCAAAGAAGAACTGCTGATTTGTTTGTCGTTCATTGTTTTTACCCTCGTCATTTCGTCGAGTGTGATGTATTACTTGGAACACAACGCCCAACCCGAACGCTTCAAAAGCATTCCTGCTACCCTTTGGTGGGGCGTTATTACGATGACCACCACGGGTTACGGCGACATGTACCCCGTTACGGCTGCAGGAAAAGTTTTTGGGGGTGTTGTCTTAATGCTTGGTATTGCGCTTTTTGCCCTGCCAACGGGTATTGTTGCTTCGGGTTTTATGGAACAAATTCGCCGCGACAAAGGCCGCAAATATGCCCGCTGCCCCCACTGCAATGAGCTTATCGACTTGCAGGAAGTACCTCATATTCACAAACCTGACCCCAAAAAACACTGATGCGGATTGGATTTGATGCCAAACGGGCGTTCAATAACCGAACGGGCTTGGGCAATTACAGCCGTTTTGTGCTCAATGCACTGCGCACTTTTGCCCCTACGCACACCTACACGGCCTATACGCCCAAAATAAAATCGGGACTGTTCGACGAATTTCCCGCGTCGCTTACCCGCACGCCTGCGTCGTCCAACGCCCTATACGGCGCTTGGTGGCGAAGTTATGGCGTGGCGTCTGATGTACAACGAGATAAGATTCAACTTTTTCACGGGCTTAGCAATGAGCTTCCTCAGGGATTGGGCAACATCAAATCAGTCGTTACAATTCACGACCTGATTTTTCTACGTTACCCGCATTTATACCCCGCCATCGACCGTTTTTTTTACCAACGTAAGTTTAAAAAAGCCTGCGCCGAAGCCGACTGCATCGTGGCCGTGAGTGAACAAACCAAACGCGACATCGTGGATTTTTACGGCACTTCGCCCGATAAAATTAGGGTCATTTACCAAGACTGCCACGAGGTTTTTCACGCTAATAACTCCATTTCGGCCTCGTCTTACAACGCAGTTCAACAAAAATACAACCTAACTCGCCCCTTTGTCTTGTGCGTCGGCACGATTGAAACCCGCAAAAACCAAGGTCAGTTGGTCAAGGCATTTGCCGAAGCTTCATTGGAGGGGGCGGAATTGATTTTGGTTGGGGGAAAAACGGCGTACCAAGCCGAAATCGAACGCTACCTAGCGCAGCACCAACCCTCGACCCAAGTACGGATTTTTAATAACGTGCCGTTTGCTGATTTACCTATCTTGTATCGGCTGGCTCGGGTGTTTGCCTACCCTTCGGTGTTTGAAGGTTTTGGTATTCCCATCGTCGAAGCGCTTCACAGCGGTGTGCCCGTGGTGGCAGCCACGGGGTCGTGTCTGGAGGAAGCGGGTGGCAAAGGTGCTCTGTACGCTGCCCCCGACGACGTAAATGAGCTGGCGGCCCACCTTCAACGCCTTTGGAACGACGAGGCACTGCGCGCTCAACTTGTAGCCGACGGTCAGGCACACTTACACCAATTTTCGGCCTCCACCATTTCCAGTCAACTTTCCGCGCTTTATCAGGAAGTAAACCAACAGTAAACGGCAAAACTTCTACCTTTGTCAAACAATTAACCTAAACGACGCCCCATGCGAACGCTATTTGTGGCCTGGACACTGTTGCTGCTTACTGGACTGGTCGAAGGAGTTAGCCAAACCCCGACTCGGTTTATCATCTTCAAAACCGATGCCGACGAAAACGACAATCCTGCGGCCATCGTGTACGTGCAGTTTGCCAACAAAATGACCCAAATCGCCAAAATTACGGGCAATGCCGAACTGGTTGATAAAAAGGAATTTGCCGAAAAAGGAATTCCCAAAAATGCCATTGCCGCCTGCGGTGCTTGGTGGGCTGGCGCTGGCGACTATTTTTACCTCCTTAAAACTCCCAAAGGAATCGCCATTTACAAAGGTTGGCAAGACGAAGGCCAGCAAGATAAAGGCTACCACTGGACCAAACTGAAAGAGATTTCCCAATAGCATGTTACTTCCCGCACCCTTTATAAGCCTGTTGCAGGCTCAACTTGGAACCGATTACGCTGATTTTGAGGCCGCTTTACAAACGCCTCCACCCGTCAGTATTCGCTACAATCCTAGAAAAACCACCGCTCCTGCGTCCCAAATCACACCAATTCCTTGGTGTTTGGAAGGTCGGTATTTGGACCAGCGTCCTGTTTTTACACTCGACCCACTTTTCCATGCGGGGGCCTATTACGTACAAGAAGCCTCGTCGATGTTGATTGGACACGCACTGCCCCAAGTGGCTAACGTGGCCAAACCGCTTCGCGTGCTCGATTTGTGCGCTGCCCCTGGCGGAAAAACCACCCTATTGACCTCTTTACTTCATCCAGACAGTTTGGTACTGGCCAACGAAGTGATTAAAAGCAGGGTGATGATTTTGAAAGAAAATGTACAAAAATGGGGTTCACCCAACGTCCACGTGAGCAACCATGACCCCGAAGATTTAGGGAAATTAGAGTCGTTTTTTGACGTTATTTTAATAGACGCTCCTTGTTCTGGCGAAGGTCTTTTTCGCAAAGACCCTGCGGCCATCAACGAGTGGTCGGAAGGAAGTGTACACGTATGTGCGGGTCGCCAGAAACGAATCGTGGACGCGGCCTTGCCTTTGCTTACTCCTGGTGGCATCTTGTTGTATTGTACCTGTACTTACAACGACAGTGAAAACCAAGGAACAGGCCAGTGGCTGCTTGAGCAGGGCATGGAAGAACTCAAAATTAACGTACCCGCAGAGTGGGGAGTGGTAGAAAAAACCATTGGATACCAATGTTATCCGCACCGAGTCAAAGGCGAAGGTTTCTTTTTTTCGGTGTTTGAAAAACCTCAAGCCTTTCGTTCGGCTCAGCGCTACGATACTTTGCCCAGAAGAGGGAAAGAAGAAGGCTTCCGATCATGTAAACGTTTGACAGCAAAACAACTTCCTGAAGCCCGCAAATGGCTCGAACAACCCGATACGTTTCATTTGTTTGTAAAACCCAACGGAGAAGTAATTGCGTTTTTAGACAGTCAATTAAATGACATTCGGATTTTGGACAATACCCTTTCGGCCAAAGGATTGGGACTTGAAATGGGAGAGTTTAAGGGAAATGATTTTATTCCATCGCACGCCCTCGCGTTAAGCACGGCCCTCTCATCGGATATTTCTCGACTTGAGCTAACCGAAAACGAAGCACTCGTGTTTCTAAAGAAGGAAAATTTGTCGGTGGATGCTCCGCGTGGTTGGGTACTTGTGACTTACCAAAATCAGGGATTAGGCTGGGTGAAGGGGTTGGGTAATCGGGTCAATAATTACTTACCCAAAGATTGGCGGATTCGGATGGAGATTCCTGAATGATAAACATTCTAAAAAGCAAAAAGCCTCCCAGCATTGGAAGGCTTTTTGTCGGGATGGCAAGATTCGAACTTGCGACCTCCTGGTCCCAAACCAGGCGCGATGACCGGACTACGCTACATCCCGAAAAAGACTGCCCCCGAGTGACTCGGAGGCAGTTTTATAATATTGTGGCGGCTACCTACTTTCCCACATTTTATTGCAGTATCATCGGCGGAGTGGGGCTTAACTTCTCTGTTCGGAATGGGAAGAGGTGAA
>NZ_JACIBY010000026.1 GCF_014195535.1 Runella defluvii
TACTAACAAACGGGCATCCCCAAAAAAATGTGTCTTCTTGCGCATTTACAATATTAAAAATAAATTACGTACACTTATGGGGTTAAGGTAGGTTGCTTAACCCCAACGCACGAGGTTTCTCAAAACTGAAATAATCGAGGTTTTGAGAAACCTCCTAGTCAGATTTGAGAATCTGACTTCACACTTGATTTAAGAATCTGACTACACGACTTTCACTTCTTACATTACTTCTTCTTTGGATGGGATTGATACCGCGCCACCTGCACGGGTAACGCAAATGGCGGATGCTTGGGTGGCTTTTTGGAGGCAAGTATCTAAGGTTTCACCCAATGCCCAGTTAGCCAAAAAATAACCAATAAAGGTGTCGCCTGCGGCGGTGGTATCTATCGCTTTTACTTTTTTAGCATTAATGGATCTAATTTCAGACGCATGTTGGTAGCGTGCCCCTTTTTCGCCCAACGTCAGGAGCGTAGCTGCATTGGGAAATTGTTCTGCCATTTTTTGCAAAATACCCTCTGCTGTATTTCTGTTGGTTAGTTCTTCACCTTCTACTTCATTGATGATAAAAACGTCAATGGTTTCCAAAGGCAATTCAAAAACACTGGGCGTCATGGGGGCAGGATTAAAGAAAATTTTCAGCCCGCGTTCGGAAGCCGCAAGGAGCAATTCGGGCAAAGCATTGATTTCATTTTGTACCAATAAAATATCTCCTTTTTCAAAATGCTGAAGCACATCATGGATATGGAAAGAATGGATAGCCTGATTAGACCCGCCGTGAATGATGATGGCATTTTGGCCGCTAGGCTCCACCTGAATAATGGCGTGTCCCGTTGGGCCGTCAGAAATCGTTAAGAAATCAACGTTTACTCCCCAATCGTTCAACTGGTTTTTTATCCATATTCCATCTTCTCCAATAGCCCCTGCGTGATAGACTTGCACGCCTGCTTTGGCCAATGCCACACTTTGATTACAGCCTTTACCCCCCATAAAAACTTGGTACGACGTACTGGCAATTGTTTCGGCGGGTTTTACAAAATGGGGAACTCCGTACACATAGTCGATGTTGATAGAACCAAAATTTAAGATTTTCATATATTTTTGGAAACGTTAGTCAAAATTAAATTTGATTGATTTTGCTAACTTTACCAAATCCACCTATACATTCTCCCATGATTCACGAAAATTTACTGCTTATTGTTACCCTTTTGATGGCCGTGTCGATGCTGTCGATGCTCAGTGAAAAGCTAAAGGTGCCGTATCCCATTTTTTTGGTGCTTGCGGGCTTGGTGATTAGTTTTATCCCTGGCATTCCAGTTGTGACGTTGAATCCCGACATCGTTTTTCTCATCTTTTTACCTCCCATTCTCTACGCAGCGGCTTGGAATACTTCATGGCGAGAGTTTTGGGCGGCACGACGAACGATTAGCATGATGGCCTTTGGACTCGTATTTTTTACTTCCACGGCGGTTGCACTCGTCATGCAGTTGCTCATTCCTGATTTTCCTTTGGCACTCGGTTTTTTGTTGGGGGGCATCATTTCACCTCCCGATGCAGTGGCAGCGACGTCGGTGCTACAAACCGTAAAAGTACCTAAGCGTGTCGTCACTATTTTAGAGGGTGAAAGCCTCATCAACGATGCATCGTCATTGATTGTTTTTCGATTTGCGTTAGCAGCTGCTTTGACGGGAGAATTTACGTTTTCCAACGCGGCCACAAACTTTTTTGTAGTAGCAGGGGTGGGCGTATTTATTGGGCTTTTGTTTGGCTTTGCGCTTTTTTATATCCACAAATACCTGCCCACCACGGCCAGTATTGACACTTCTTTGACCGTTATTTCTCCGTATTTGATGTACATCGTTGCTGAGTATTTTCACACTTCGGGGGTAATGGCAGTGGTAAGTGGCGGGTTGTTTTTGAGCTATCGCTCGCACGAAATGTTTTCCTACAATACCCGCATTCAAGCCTATTCAGTGTGGGATGTTTTTATATTTATCCTCAATGGATTTGTCTTTATCCTGATTGGCCTACAGCTCCCCGCTATTTTTACGGCGCTTCAGTTGTACTCCTTGGCCGAACTTGTTTTTTATGGGTTAGTGATAAGTGTATTAGTGGTGCTTATTCGGCTAATGTGGGTATTTTCTGGCATGTATTTGTCGTGTTTTTTCAACAAAAGAGAGCGCAAATTGAGTTGGCGAAATGAGTTTTTGATTGCTTGGAGTGGTATGCGGGGCGTAGTTTCGTTGGCATCTGCGTTGGCCATTCCTTTGACCTTGGAGGGAGGCGCGCACTTTCCCCACCGCGACCTACTGCTTTTTATCACCTTTGTTGTGATTTTGTTTACGTTGGTATTTCAAGGGCTCAGTTTATCGCCCATTATTCGTTGGTTGAAAATCAGCGAAGAAGAGAACGAAGATAAAGAGCAAGAGGTGGAGATTCGGCTTCGTTTGGCAGATGCGGCGCTCAATCATTTGCAAACCAACTACGTTGCAGAACTCGAAACCATTGATGCCTATGGCCGCATCAAAGATCGGTACCAACGAATGTCCGAAATTGCCAATCAGAAATTATTAAAAGAAGATACCGAAAAGGCCGTGCCGCACTTTTTGCCCAAATACCGCCGTATGTTGCTGGAGTTGGTCAATGTACGCCGCCGAGAGCTTTATAAACTACGAAATGAGAAAAGCTATTCGGATGAATTGCTTCGCCGAAAAGAGCACGAATTAGACTTGGAAGAGGCCCGATTGAACGAATAAGGGCAACCTAAAATGGGCTATTTCTACGTTGAATTTCAGCTTGAAGGCTCTTGAGTTTATGAGTGGCATTGCGCCCAATAATAAAAGCCGCAACCATCAAAATGACGGGAAGGAATTTGCCATTGTGCGTAGCGGAATAAATGGCAATACCAACCAAAAAGCCAACAAAAATCGCCATCGGGATGCGTTGCGACTTTAGCTTTTTTTCTTCTGCCCTCAATTCTTCGAGCGTTAAGTGCCCATAATCTTTTGTGCCAAACGGATTTTCCATGTTTAACGTGGGTTTGTTTGGCACAAAGATAAGTAGCAGTCGTTACGGTTTGTAATAATCTGCCACTTTGTACTTTTTAAGGTTGGATACCCACTGTCCATTTCTTAGTTCACGGGTCGTCACTTTCACAGTTTCTCCATCAGAAGTTTCTTCAACTTCACGTACTTTTTTGAGGCCCTTTCTAAAAACAACTTCGTACTCGGTCTTTAGAAGCAAACAGCAACCTGATTTTTCCTTACAAATCAAACGTTTACGCGCGTGGTTCACCTCGAACATTCCCAAATTATCTACGACCAAATCAGTCAATTCTTCGCTTTTGACAAAACGTTGTTTCGTACTGTTGAACACATAAATGTCGTACGTTGGTGCTCCATAGCTGCCGTTGTTGCCGTTCCGAATGGCAAGGTCAGTTTGATTATCAAAGTTAAAATCATCAAACTTTAGTACTTGCTGTTGGTCGTATTTTATGACATTGTTTTTACCCCTCACAATATCAAAATCAATATTTTTCGACGTAAATACTTGAGAAACACCTTTTTTTACGCTGGACATTAACTCTATCGTCCCCTTTCCATGGCAGTTGGATTCTGTACATTTTTCGACCTTTACTTTGACTGCATAATTGTGGGGAGCTTGGGTAATTAGAAATGTATGCTGCGCCCATAACGCATTTGAGACAGTTATATATAGAAGAAAAGGAAACCACTTTGCCATTTGCGAGATGATACGAATTATACTTTCAAGTTGATTTTAAGGGTGAAAATACGTTAAAATTTGTTCAGCTTCAATGTTATCAAATCAGGGTGTACGAATAAATGCAGGGTTTAGAAGCATTTATTCTAAAACACATAGAGCACATTAGAATAAACACATAGTAAACATAAAAGACAGCCTCGCCACCTGCAAAATTTCGTACACCCAGAATCGCTCTACTTCTTCCGCTGTGCGGCCATCCATTCCATGATGGTGGTAGGGCGGCCGTTGAGACGAACGAGCGAGCCGTCGTAGTCGAGTTGGGCGTGGTTTACGTGCAAGTAAATCCACGACCAGTGTCCGTTGTAGTAATAATTGTCGCCACCAAAAAAGCCCGAAAGATCAGTGACGTGGTCGTAGTAGCTGAAATACACGTTTTTAGCACCTGCCTTTTTCAAGCGCTCGTACACGGGCACTACCGTCAAATCAGGCTTAGTCGTGGCGTCTTCTTTGCAGTGGATAAACCACATCGGCACATTTTTGATGCTGCTGATTTGGGCGTCGGTTATGTACTGCGATTGGTAGGCCAAGGCACTAATATAACCCGCCGCAAAATACGCAGGTTCTTTTAAAATTAACTTGAGCGCCATGTAGCCACCGTTTGAGCAACCACCCACGTAAATACGCTTAGAATCAATGTCGGGGTGTTGGGCCACATACGCTTTGATGAGCGCCATCAACCCTATGTTATATACGTCCTCGCCCGAGCCAGGCTGCATCACGCCCTCTTTGTTGTGCATCCACGCGCCAGGGCACTGAGGCACCAATACGTAGGCAGCGCCAAAGTATTTTTGAATATCGACAGAGGCATAGTTGAACGCTTTGTTGCCAATTAGCGGAATAGTGGGGTCGGTGCCACCCTCACCACCACCGTGCAACCAAATAATCAAGGGATTTTTGGCTGACTTATTTTTGGGGGCAAAGGCCGCGTACGACATGGTTTTGCCCGCTTCGTACTCGTATTTCCCTGTCAAATCAAACTCGTCGATGCCTGGACGAAGTCTTGCTTTTTCTTTGTTCCACACCTGATTGGTTTTGGTGTTGGTAGCGGTTACTTGATAGTTGACCCACGAATTACCTCGACATTGGCCACTCTGCGAGTACTGAAAAGGCGAAGAGAGAGGCATGTTGGGCGCTACGGTCAGCACGAGCGTAGCGTGCGAACCTTCTTTGATTCGATTACCTTGGACATCGGAAATGTAGGCAAAGACCACCGTCCGATTGCCGCTTTTGAGGGCATCGGGAATCGTGGCGCAGTCCGAACTCCGCGTTACGGCAACGGTAAAATCTTTAAAATCGACGTTGTTTGAGGGTGCATCCAGCGCAACAATCACTTTGCTGACTGCGGGTCCCCAATCGTAGCCTTCCACCACGAGGGTGTAGTCGCTCGAAGATTGAGCTTGGGCGGAAGTCCCCAAAAAAAGTGCGCACACAAGCGCAATACAAATGACTTTGGTAAGGTGTAATACTTTCATGAAAGGTTAAAGATTAAGTAAACCGCCAAAGTTAGCATTTATGCCGAGGGAAAGGAATTTAACACAAAGTTATTCACGCAAAGTCACAGGCATCTGAGCTCCTTAGCGACTTTGCGTGAAGACAACACTGTATTTACGCCTTGCGTACAAACTCCGATTTGAGTCCCATCGAACCAAAACCGTCGATTTTGCAGTCGATGTTATGGTCGCCTTCGGTGAGGCGGATGTTTTTCACTTTCGTACCCGCTTTGATGGGCTTTGGCGCACCTTTCACGGGTAAATCCTTGATAACCACTACCGAATCACCGTTTTGAAGAACGTTTCCGTTGGCATCTAGTACTTTCAATTCACCCTCTACCACTTCTACCTCCGCATCTTCGGGGTTCCATTCGTGAAAACATTCGGGGCACACCAACAAACCATCGCTTGGATAAGCGTATTCACTACCGCATTTGGGACAAGGAGGAAATTCTGACATAGGAAGGTTTTATTTTGATTAGGCCGCAAAAGTAGAAAAATTAGCCACAAAAAGACATACAAAAGTACCTCCTAACAATTTATCCTGCATTCCGCACGCCACTAAACGCAGGTAAATTGTCCATAATATTGGTTTGGCGATGCTGCAATCCCCACTCAATCATGGTATCAATTACCCTGTGCAATTGTTCCCCCGATTCGGTGAGTTCGTACTCTACCGTGACTGGAATGGTATTATAGACCTTCCGACTGATAATTCCATTGGCTTCCAAATCTTTCAATTCTTGAGAAAGCATCCGTGGAGTGATTTTGGGGATTTCACGCTCAATTTCTTTAAAGCGTTTTTTACCAAACAACAACGTCCCAATGATGGGCATTTTCCACTTCCCCTGAAAAGCGTTGAGGGTATCTTGCACGGCCAAAACGTAGGAGACGGGGCATTTTTTTACGTTTTCGACAGATTTTAGTGACTGTATCATGTTGTTAATCAGATTGCTATACTTTTTAATAGTGCTATACTTTTGTATATCGCTATATTTTCCATAGCAAAGATAACCTACTTTTGTGACCATCAAAAACATTTTTCACATAAACTTTTACAACAATGATATTAGTAACAGGCGCCACAGGACAACTCGGAGGCAGTGTAGTTGAAAATTTACTTACAAAAGTACCCGCCAGCGAAATCGCGGTATTGGTACGGGATGCAGCAAAAGCCGAACACCTCGCTGCCCAAGGGGTGGACGTCCGTGTAAGCAGCTATTTTGACAAAGCATCGTTGGCATCGGCATTGCAGGGCATCGAAAAGGTGCTTTTGGTTTCTTCCAACGATTTTAATGACCGTTTGGGGCAACACAAAAACGTGGTGGATGCTGCCAAAAATGCGGGTGTAAAGCATATTTTATATACGGGGGTGGCGATGAAAGACATTAACGAGTCGCCCTTAAAGCCTTTGTTGGGCGATCATTTCCAGACGGAAGATTACATCAAAGAAAGCGGATTGACGTACACATTTCTCCAAAACAACCTCTATTTCGAAGTTATTCCGATGTTTGTAGGGGCGGGGGTGTTGGAAACGGGTATTTTCTTCCCAGCAGGAAATGGAAAAGTAGCCTTTGCGGCCCGTCAAGAATTGGCAAAAGCGACTGCTACAATTTTGACAACCGAAGGCCACGAAAACAAAACGTATCCGTTGACGGGTTCGGAAGCCTATTCATTTGCCGAAATCGCGGTGGAGCTTTCTACGTTGTCAGGTAAAAATGTACCATACGTAAGTCCCGAACCTGCGGCATTTGAGGGCGCTTTGAAACAATTTGGCTTACCAGAGGGGATTATTTTGATGTCAGTGCTGTTTGCCGCAGCGGTAAAAAACGAAGATTTCGACCAGCCTTCACCTATCCTTGAAACTATTTTGGGCCACAAAACAATGCCTTTGGCAGCCTTTTTGAAAGAAGCTTTTGCCTTGGAAACGGTTTAGTAGTGTCGTTGGTTACGCATTGTGGTGCCGTCAGTTGCTCATTGTAGTGCCGTCGGTTGCTCACAACCGACGCTTGAGGTTTCTCAAAACCTCGTTTACGGAACTGATTTTTTCGCTGTTCATTCGGTTAATCATAACCGAATGAACAGCCGAGGTTTTGAGAAACCTCGGACACAAAAGAAACCTCGGATTCATGTTTTTTGAAGAAATTACCGTTATTTTAAGGAAGAAAACCTTACTACGATGGAACGCAAGGAATTTATTCAATCACTTCTAACGCTTTCTGCCATGGGAACCTTGAGCAGTTTTAAACAATATACCGATACTTTACCCACGCAAAGCACCCGAATGCCCGTGTTGTTTACATCGCACGGCAGCCCGATGGACATCCCTTTATCGAAAGAACAGCGTCCTTTTTGGAATGCACTGTTTCAGTTGGGGCTTGATTTGCAGAAAAAATACGAAGTGAAAGCGGCCTTGGTTGTTTCGGCACACTGGTGTTCGAGGGGTACGTTTGTGAATATTTCGCCCGAGCAACAGCAAATCTACGATTACTACGGTTTTCCGAAACATTATTACGACCCCAAGTACCATGCACATGGAGCGCCAGACATTGCGAAAGAGGTAACCAAAATTATTCCTTCCGTGAAAGAAACTACCGAGTGGGGACTCGACCACGGCGCGTGGCCTATGCTGATGCACCTATTTCCCAATGCCAATATTCCTGTGTTTCAGATGAGTATTAGCTACTACGAAACACCTCAGTACCATTATGAATTGGGCAAACAGCTCAAATCCTTGCGCGAAAAGGGTGTTTTAATCATCGGTAGTGGCTCATTGATTCATAATCTTCAAATCCTTGGCCCCAAAATGCGGTCGGGCGACATGACGCCATTTGGCTGGGAAGCAGAGTATGATGAATGGATAAAAAATCAGATTAGTGAACGAAACGTTGGGAACATTATCAAGTACGAGACGAGCCATAAACTGGGCAAATTGGCGGCTCCCACTCCCGACCATTTTGTGCCCGTTTTGTACAGCCTTGGACTGATGGACCCTAAAGACGAACTACGGTATTTTTACCAAGGGAAACCCAACCTACCTGCCTTCAGCGAGCGGAGTTTTGTATTGAGTTAGAAGGGGTTGGCTTTCTGGGAAAGTGCGAGCTAATTGGCGAACCCAACGGTTCGCCAATTAGTTTTTATACCTATTTGACTTTATATCCCAAACAACCCTATCAGCCCATTTTATGAAACGTATCTCTTCTATCGACTCCGTAAGAGGCATTGTGATGGTCATTATGGCCCTCGACCATATTCGTGATTTGATTCACATTCCTTCCCAAACTCTTGATCCTACCAACTTAACGACCACCACCGCATCCATTTTTATGGCACGATGGGTTACGCATTTTTGCGCGCCGATATTTGTGTTTTTGGCAGGAACCTCCGCTTATTTATCTTCCCAAAAAGAAGGTAACCACTTGTTTTTAATCAAGCGTGGGTTGTGGCTGGTGTTGCTAGAATTCACCGTTATTACCTTTGGTATTTGGTGGGATATTCGATTCAATGTATTTCTGTTTCAGGTCATTGCAGCCATCGGACTTAGCTTCGTCATACTTGGTTTGTTGCACCACGTATCTTCTTCAACTTTGGGCGTTGTAGGTGTGGCTATTATGGTGCTTCACGGGGCATTTGCGCTCTTGCCCTTGCCCGAAGGTTCGGCGTTGCGAACTATTTTGACGCCTATATTTTCGGTAACTGCCTTGCCGTTGCCTGCTTCTAAAACGCTCATTATGGGCTATCCTCTCATTCCTTGGCTGGGCATTATGTTGGCAGGATACGGCGCTGGAAGTTATTTTAAAAAGCCTGCCCAAGAACGAAAACAGATTTTTTTAAAACTGGGAGGGGCAGCCCTAGTTGCTTTTGTGGTGCTTCGTTTTACCAATATTTTACTCGACCCGCAACCTTGGTCGGTTCAAAAAGATAGCTTATTTACTTTCCTATCTTTCATCAATGTCACCAAATACCCTCCTTCCTTGTTGTACGATTTGATGACGTTAGGAACAATGTTTTTGCTTTTGTACTGCTTTGAAAGTGCAGAAAACGCCCTCAGTCGGTTTTTTACTACCTACGGCAAAGTCCCCATGTTTTATTATTTATTGCATTGGTACATCGTTCATTTAACCATGTTTGCCATTCTTTTTGCGGAAGGATTTGGGGTCAAAGATTTTGAATTTGGGTTCAGTTTTGGCCGCCCCAAAGCCGCCAATGGCTTGCCGCTCTGGGGCGTGTATGTGGTTTGGATAGGTATTGTCGGAGTGCTGTATCCGTTGTGCCAATGGTTTGGGAAATACAAAAAGGCAAATACCCACAGAACCTGGTTACGGTATATTTAAGTAGTAAAGCAAAAGTTCTAGAGTAGTTCAAAGTAGCCTCGGTAGAGGCGCAACATTTGTAGTAGTAACAGCAGGTAATTTTTTAATTTTTGCTTCGGACGGGGCCGCCCGAGCGGAAGCATAACTTGTTGCTTTGTTATGCTTCTCCGAAGCAAAAGGGGGTTATTGATGGGCTCTCTACTACTACAAAGGTTGCGCTTCCGCACAGGCGGCCCTGTCCGAAGCAATAGAAACTACTAATACACTAAAATTTATGCGCAACTATTTAACGAAGCGAAAAGAATCTTAGGCCCGCAGGTTCAAATTTGCCACATGCCCTTTGCATGTCTTGCCTTTTGCATATTTGCCACATGCCTTTTGCCTCTTGCCCTCACGGCAATTGGTAACGTTGAAAGAACTCCCAAATGACATCGTTGGCGTTGATGGCGGTGGAAGGGTCATCGGCGGCAACGCGACTTTTAACACCCCCAGGCCAGGAATGCCCCCCGTCGTTGGTAAAATAAAACTCGATGGTACTGTTGGTGCAATTGCTCCATTTGGTGAGCGTATAATTGGGGAAAGTGTTGACCGTTTTGCTAGTTGAAGCGCAACCGTCGTTTTTTACCCAAGCTGAAAGGCCGTCGGCAACGGGCGGGAAGTAATACCCAAAAATTCCCGTGCCACCTTCGTAGGGAACTTTGGCATCAAGTTTGGAATGAATGTGCAAAATCGGAACGGGGCGCGTTGGCTGGCAGGTAGTAGTGGTGGCCAATGTTCCTGCGACGGGAGCAATGGCGGCAATTTTGTTGGAAAGCTCACACGCAAGGCGGTAACACATCATGGCGCCGTTTGACATACCCGTGGCATAGACTTTTTTGGGGTTGATGTTGGGGTATTTTTTTATCAATTCATCAATCAGAACACCGATAAATTTTACATCGTCAATGTTTTTCTCCACGGCGTAGTCGCAGCACGTACCTGCATTCCAGGTGCGAGCCCCCAAGATTCCGTCGCTTTGTACGCCATCGGGATAGACAATGGCAAATTGAGCGGCGTTGGCTTTTTCCGTCAATAAATAATCACTTTCCATTTGCGAACCTTTTCCGCCACCACCGTGAAGGGCGATGACCAGTGGAACGTCGTTGGATTGGTCGTAATTGGGAGGGAGATTGATTAAATAAAAGCGGTTTCGACCATCTACGGTCAGGGTTCCTTCAGTGCGACGAAGGGTAGGTTCGGCGGGCTGTGTGGGCTGGCAACCAAGGGCAAAAACAAGAAAAATTCCCAAAATGATAGATAAAGTTTTCATGGAGGTTGAAAGACTGTTTAATGGTGAAGGTGTTGCGGGTTAGATGCGAAGACAGGGCGAAAGTTTAAACTGTGCCCCTAAAAAAAGCTACTGACATAGGGTTGTCATAGGCTGTCCCGACCTTTGTGTTGTTCAAAAAACAAAAAGAAAGTTTACCAAAAAAACACAACAACCATGAAAACATTACTTAATTTATTACTGGCCGAATTAGAAGATGAAAGTATCGGTACTCGCAAAATGTTGGCACTTGTTCCTGCCGACAAAGGCGACTGGAAACCACATGCTAAAAGTATGCCTTTGAAGGAGTTAGGAGAACACATTGCTGATTTGCCGACATGGATAACATTGGCTTTCACTACAGACGAATTGGATTTTGCCAAAAACCCCTACAACCCACATCATTGCAATGGCGGTGAAGAACTCGTTGCCTATTTTGATAAAAACTTGGCAGAAGCAAAAGCTCACTTTGCCCAACATGAAGATGCCATGCTTGAAGAGCGTTGGCAGTTAAAAAATGGCGATGTGGTATATATGGACATCAGCAAGTACGAAACCATTCGCCATACTTTTGGCCAAATGATTCACCACCGTGCGCAGTTGGGTGTCTATCTTCGTTTGCTTGACATTCCGATTCCAGGCGTTTATGGCCCAAGTGCCGACGAGATGGGCGCGTAGTTCAACTATTTTTGCCAAACTGTTGATACTTTAAAATTCCTCCCTACTTTTGTGCTCATATTTCATGCACGGGGTGCTGTAAAAAGCTGAGATGATACCCGAGAACCTGAACTGGTTAGGACCAGCGGAGGAATGCAGGAGACAAAAGACGTAGGAGAACTAGCCCCATCGTAAGAGGGGTATATTCATACTGGTTTTGAAACCTCATTTCGAGCATTCGGTGCAGAAATGAGGTTTTATTTTTTAATCCAACTCGTATGAATGAAGAACTTCAATTGAGCGAAAAAAGCCTTGTTAATCCTCCACTGCGCAACTGGCAAGGCCGCAAAGAATGGTTTTTTAACCGCGAACACACCGACACGTACGAACTTTGGTATGAAGGCCGCTACAAACGTGCCGAAGTTTGGCAGAAGAAAATCATGGGGCGGTTTGTCACCTCCGATACTCGCATCAAAACCTTGCTCGAATTCGGCTGCGGCACGGGGCGCTTCACCCGTTGGTGGAAAGAAATCGGCATTGAAGCCGCTGGGGGCGACATTTCTCCCTTCATGCTCGGGCAAGCAGTTCATCTTTTTGGGGGAAACTTGGTGTGGGCCGACTCCCATTTTATGCCGTTCAAAAATCATACCTTCGATTGCCTCGCATTTATCACGACTTTTGAATACTACCGCGACCCCGTGCAGGTAATCCGTGAAGCGGCGCGCGTGGCCAAATACGGCATTGCGTTTGGCATGATGAACCGCAATTCGCCCAAAGTCGTCCGCCGACGAGTGCAAGAAGCTTTTGGCAAAAACCCCTTTTACGTTACCGCAACGTTTTACACCCCTACCCTGCTTACCCAAAAAATCCACGAGGCGCTGGAGGGACGGAGCTATACGATTGAATGGCAAGCAACGGGGCTTCCTGAGTGGTTTCCTGTGCAAGAATGGCACGTTCCGTACGGTGATTTTTTCGGTTTGTTTGTCAAATTCAACGATGTGTAGTGATGGAAAACGCGGGCAAAATCAACGAAGAATACTTCAAACAAGTCATTTTACCCAACAGTGGTTTTCGGCGAAAAGAAGTGCTCGTCGGGCCGAATTTTGGCGTGGACGTGGCATTGATTGATTTGCTAGACGGCCGAGCAATGGCACTTACGAGCGACCCGCTCAGCCTTATCCCGACCTTGGGACTGCAAGAATCGGCTTGGCTATCGGTGCATTTGATGGCCAACGACATCGCGACCACGAGTTTTTCGCCCCAGTATTTACAAACAGTATTAAACCTCCCAACCAGCATCACCAACGCTCAGTTTCGGGAATATTGGCAGTACATCGACCACTTTAGTCAGCAAATTGGGGTGGCCATTACGGGAGGTCATACGGGAAGTATTGAAGGACAAAATTCGACGATTGCGGGCGGAGGAACGATGATTACCATTGCTCCCAAAGATCAAATATTGACCTCCAAAAACGCGCAAGCGGGGGATTTGATTGTGATGACCAAACAGTGCGCCATGTCGTCGGTGGCGATTTTGGCCTTGTCTTTTCCCGAAACGGTCAAACAGCGATTGGGCACAGAAATAGCCCAAAAAGCCAGCGATTTGTTTTACCAAACCTCGGTTTTGAAAGAAGCGGAGGCAGTTCGACAACTCAATGAAAAACAGCGGGTTGTCAACGCCATGCACGACGTCACGGAGGGAGGAGTGCTGGGGGCGGTGCTCGAAATGTCGGTAGCGAGTGGGCTTGGCGTGGAGGTAAACGATGAAAAAATTCCGCGTACTGCTGTAGAAATGGCGGTTTGTGAGCTGTTTGAACTTGACCCTCGCTATTGCATTGGGGCAGGTTCTATGATACTTTCGGTAAAGCCAGCCCACGAAACAGCGGTGGTTCAAGCGTTAGTTGAGCAGGGACTTCCAGCAACCGTAATTGGTAAGGTTGTCGCCTCTTCTGAAGGACGTACCATTATCGAAGATGGACAAAGAAAATCCTTGCCTTATTTTGAAACAGACCCGTATTGGGCGGCATTTTTTGGGGCATATCACAAAGGCTGGAAATGAAAAAGAGCATCTATCTAATTGCCGACCCAAGCCTCAACACATCGCTTTTGCTCCAAAAAATTGAGCAAGCGCTACGGGGCGGTTTGTTTGCGGTTCAACTTTGGAATAACTGGCGGGGTGTTTCAGCTCCACTTGCGGTGATTCAGCAAGTGCATGAATTGACCCAAGCAGCTCACGTACCTTTGTTTTTGAATGAAGGATTGGAGTATCTAAAATGGACGTGTTTCGACGGGATTCACCTCGACAAACCCAATGAAATACTTCCCTCCTTAAAAAAACAACGCCCCGATTTACTGTGGGGAATGACCTGTTCTAACTGCGTTGAAGAATTACAATGGGCCGAACAGCATTCGCTTGATTATATTTCTTATTGCTCCGTTTTTCCGTCCAAAACAAGTACGAGTTGCGAGTTAGTCACCTCCGAAACCATCCAAAATACCCGTCAATTTTACCAAGGAAAGGTATTTTTAGCGGGGGGAATCAATGAATTGACCTTACCGCGTTTGCACTCGTTGCCTTTCGACGGAATCGCTTTGGTTTCGGCCATTATGGGGACATCAAGTCCTGCCGAGGCTGTTTTGAATTACCATTCACTTTTAAATCAACCCACCGATGACAACCCATTTTCTCTCTAAGTTGTGTTGCCCATTTGATAAAAGCGACCTTCATTTACAAGTTTTTACCGAAAAAGAACCAGACCTTATTCACGAAGGATTACTGGCTTGCCCAACTTGTAACCGACTGTATCCCATTATCCACGGAGTACCCATTATGATTCCTGACAATTATCGCGAAGCCCAACTGGAACAACCTTTTTTTGTAAAATGGGAAAGTCAATTGAGTCTCGAAGCGAAAGAAAAAGCAACGTAGCAACTCAAGGGCGTTCTTTCGTAGCTAACTCCTTGCGGATTCTGCTCAATGATTGCGGGGTTATTTTGAGGTAAGAAGCGACGTATTGTTGCGGAACTTGGAGCAAAATTTCGGGATAACGTTTTTGTAACTCAAGGTATTTCTCCATAGCTGTGCCATAGTTCAGGAAGTCATTGTCTTTGATTTTGGTAAGAAATGTGGCTTCAATAATGGTTTTGGTAAAAATATAAAAATTAGGAATGGTCTCATTAAATATTTCCCAGTTTTTGCGTCTGATTACCAAAACTTTCGCAGGTGTCACTGCTTGAATGGCATTTTCACAAGGAGTTAAATTGTAGAAGCTCTCCAAGTCGGCGTAAAATTGATTAGAGCGAACAAAATACTTAGTAATTTCTTCGCCCTGATTTCCAGTATCATAGCTACGTAAAATACCCTCATCCACAAACATAATTTCGTGCGCAACGGCTCCGAATTCGAGAAAATATTCTCCTGTTTTGAGGGTTTTTAAATGGACGTGGTTGAGCACTTGCTGGATGCTATCATCGCCCAGAATTCCACCAAATTGAAGGGCTGACTTGAGTTTATTCATACTATTCTATTGGACTATCCCAAGTTTTAAAACACTTTCAGCGCAGGCAAGTACAGCTTCTCGGTTGGTGCGGGGGCGCCATCCAAGTTCGTTGATTGCTTTTGAATTATTGATTTTTCGTTCGACGCCTAAATCTACTAAAATGGGCTGGAGGGTTTTGTCAAACAGTGAAAAAAGTTGCACCACAAAATTGGGCAAAAGAAACGAAGGAATCCTTCGACGAGGATAGGCAGTTTTTAAAAGCTGAGCCACTTCTTTGAACGAAATAAATCCTGCTGAACCCGCGTAACGTTGATGAGCCGCTTGGGGTTTTTCCATGGCTAAAATCAGTAACTCAGCGACCGAACGTACGTCCACCATATCGAAACCAATAGCAGGTAAAGCTGGCATGGTTCCGTCCAATGCTTTGATGACAATGTTTGCAGAAGTTCCAAAGTCTTCTTCTAACACAGGGCCTAAAATTGCCCCAGGAAGAACCGTCGTAAGTTCTAAGCCCGATTTGTCGGTTTTAATGTACTCCCACGCGGCCTTTTCTGCAATGGTTTTACTTCGGAAATAAGGAGTGGTATCTGCCAAATTGGAGACGTCTGTCCATGTATTTTCGTCAAGAACAACGTTTTTGTCATTTTTTGCTCTTCCATACAAAATAGCTGAAGAAGAGGACGTTAACACAACTCGTTTAACACCGTTTTTTGAGGCAGCTTTCAGAATATTGAGAACCCCGTTTTTAGCAGGCTCTATTAGTTCCTCATCGTTTTTGGGTAACTCTCTTGGAAACGGTGATGCAATGTGTTGCACGTAATCCATTTCTTTGGTAAGTAGCATCCACACTTTTTCGTTGCTCAAATCGGCTTCCGCAAAACTCAGTAAATGGGTATTGGCAGTGTGCTGACCAATGACAGCTTTGATGGCGTCGGCACGTTGGAGGCTACGGAGCGTCCCTACGACTTCGTAGCCTTTTTCGAGTAGTTGAATGGCCGTATGCGACCCTAAGAAACCTGTTATTCCAGTGACTAATACTTTTTTCATGGCGATTACTTTTGTTTTAGGCAAAAGTAGGGATGCCCAAAATCACTGCAATTACCAAATGGTAAGAAATGATGGAAGTAAACAGTCTCAAAATATGACGGGGCCTAAAAACCTCCCTAAAATGTCGCAATTCCCCCCCTTTGAAACCTAATACTTCTCTTACTTTTGCTAAAATGTTTTATTTGAAATGAAAAACCCTAAAAAGGTTTCGAAAGAAATCATTGTTTTTACGTCTTGCTCAATGGTTTTGACTGCTTTGGGTATTGATATTATGCTACCAGCCTTTGCGGAAGTTCGACGCCATTTTGCCGTCGGAAACGACGTTGCCCAAACCGACAGGTTGGTTACTTTTTTCTTTATGGGGCAAATTATGCAAATTGTATTTGGCTACCTCACCGACAAAATGGGAAGATTGCCTATCCTACGGTTTGGAATTATCCTCTACATTGTGAGCGGATTCGCCACGGTCTATGCGCCCAGTTTGAATTGGATGTTTTTCTTTCGGTTTATTTCAGGCATGGGAGCAGCAGCGGTATTTATGACTTCTATCGCTTCTGTTCGCGACCGATATGCAGGTGATGAAATGGCCCGAGTGATGTCTCTAGTGCTAACCTTGTTTTTATTCACGCCCGTCATTGCGCCGTCGCTCGGGGCGGTGATTTTAAGTTATTATTCGTGGAAATGGGTGTTTTTAATCCCTCCCATTTTTGCGGTTTTGGTATTTATTTGGTCATTTCGGATGGGCGAATCGTTGCCCGTCGAAGCCAGAAATGACATAAAAATTGGCGAGTTGTTACCGAAACTCAAATCAATTGCTACTGATGCCCATTTTCTTCGATATGTCACCATCGCTACTTTAATCTTTTCTGTGTTAAGCAGTTATGTATCTAGTTCTGAAAGAATCATTGGGGATATCTACCAGCGCCCCGATTTGTTTCCAATTATTTTTGGTGCTATTGGTTTGTTAATGGCCATTTTATCGTTGACCAACTCCTATTTTACCAAAAGGTATGGAGCAAAAAAGACGCTTAGAATAATTCTTCTGCTTTATTTAGCGGCAGCATCTGTATTGCTTGGGGGTGTGCTGTTGTTGGGAAATCCTCCACCGATGGTCTATTTCTTTGTGATGATAGCACTATTGATGGCGTTCACAACTGCTGGTGACCCCAATAGTGGGGCGTTAGCCCTGAAGTTTATGGGCGAAAATGCAGGTTTGGCAGCCGCAGTTGACGGCACTATCTTCTTTTTTATTGGTTCAGGAATTGGAGCCGTCATTAGTAGTCAGTTGACCAACGGCGTTTTACCATTGGCGATTGGAGCGGTTGTTGCTAGTTTGATTTCGGTGATTTTGGTTTTTGGGGATACTGCTAAAAAATAGGGACACATTGCTTTTTAACGTTTCCCTCGCGGAACTCGCTAAAGAATAAAAACGCAGATGCGCGCGGATTGTGAGGGGTTGGTTATCAATCAGGATGTTATCAATTTGAGGGTTGCGTCTTCCACTTGTTCCTTGGTAGGAGTGATACCCGCTTGAATCAATTTGCGAGCTGCCAAGTGATCAGCGGGGCGATTTAGAGAATCTACCGCCACCAGTTTATTTTCTTTAAAGTAAAAAATAGAAAACTTATTGGCCACTAAATCTCCTCGGAAGGCGTACGAATCGTAGTCCGAATTGATGCCTGCCATTTGTAATTTAAGGTCAAACTGATTGGTCCAAAACCACGGTACGGCATCGTACGGCTGTGTCTTTTCACAAATATGCGCTGCCGCTATTTTGGCTTGATCCACTGCATTTTGCACCGATTCTAAACGACACTGTTTTCCTGCAAAACGGTTGTAATGGCTCGCACAGTCGCCAATGGCATAGACGTTGGAAACGGAAGTTTGTTGATACTCATTGACCAAAACCCCATTTTGACACTCAATACCTGCCTCCTGTGCAAGTTCTTGGTTTGGAACAACCCCAATCCCCACGACGACCAAATCAAACTCAGCCAATGCTTCCGCCGAAACAGTGGCATTTAACTGTACATTTACGCCCATTTCTTGGTGCTTTTTGAGAAATACTTCCGACAAAACGGGCGGCAATACGCGTGCCATAAGTCGATTTTGCACCTCCAAAACTGTCACCTGTTTACCAGCTTCAGCAGCACTAGCAGCTACTTCTAATCCGATAAAACCACCACCTACCACGGCTACACTTTCTACAACATCAAGCGCTAATTTCAGTTGTTGAGCATCGCTCATACTTCTTAAATACAGCGCATTGGAGGCAATAGCCTTCGGAAGTTCTCGATTGCGAGCACCCGTGGCAAGTATCAAATAGTCGTACTCAAATGTATGGCCAGTTGATGAGGTTACGGTCTGGTTATGAAGCTGAATTGCTTCTATTTTTTCCCCAACAATTACCTCAATGTGATGTTCGGCGTAGTAATTGGCATTCCGAAATAGTAGGTTCTCAACGGTTTGTTTACCATTAAGAAAACCTTTTGACAATGGAGGTTTCTGATACGGCAAATGCGCTTCATCGGCAATCAATTGTATCGTTCCTTCAAAGCCCATATCGCGCAAAGAAGTAGCCGCTTGGACACCTCCATGCCCTGCTCCGATGATAACCACTTTTTTCATGTTAAAAACGCTATTGTACTGAAGGAATACGAACAATCAAGCCCTCTACTTTTGGAGTTGCCCGCACTTGACATCCCAAGCGACTATTCGGCCGTCGCTCGGACGTGGCGCTATCTAGCATTTCGTTTTCTTCTTCCTCCATTTCAGGCAATTGGCTCAAAAACGCATCATCGACATAGATATGACAAGTGGCACACATGCAGGAACCACCACATTCGGCGACGATACCGTTTACACCATTTTGTACAGCGCCTTCCATAAGGCTAGCTCCCAAGGGCAAATCATACGTCTTTGCCGTTCCGTTCGGTTCAATGTAAGTAATGTGAGGCATAGGGATTAATTTGATTTACGATTAATTCGACTTGCGATTAATTCGATTTTACGAAAATCAATTATAGTTAAGTTCAAAATTATTATCTTTTGTTAGTCGGTACCTTTGCTTTTTTTCTTTCGAAGGGTGCGCAACGATGCTACAACCATGGATAGTATTTCATTAGTCTCTCGCATCAAGTCGGCTATCCTTTCTCGCGGCACTAAGTTTGATTCAGTTACAAGTTCGAGCCAGTAGAGTGTTTCATCTGCTTCTTCTTCAACAATTTTAAGCTTATTTATCATGTCTGCCAGCGATTTTGCCCTACAAACAGCTCGATAATTTGCTCCTACTGACGAGGATGAGCGAATGAGTTGTTTACCATAAATATCTGCACTCCTACTCGAAGGAAGGGCGTCAGCTAATCGTCCAATCCGAAGAGCTAGCTTTTGGGTTCTTGCTTTAAATTCGTCAGCATTCATGCGATTTAATTAATTTGATTAATAAATAAGACTACTAAAATAATCGAATTAATCGTAAATCGTATAATCGTATAATCGTTTTAATCTAAAGGAACTGTTTCCCTCCGTCCACCACAATGGTTTGGCCCGTGACAAAATCAGAGGCCGACGAGGCGAGGTAAAGGGCTGTTCCTACGATATCCTCAGCCGTAGAGGAACGTTTAATTGCGCCACGTTCTACTCCGTATTTCTGCGCATTTTCAATCAAATTTAAACTAGCATCGGTCAACGTAAATCCTGGAGCAATCGCGTTGACGGTAATGTTAAACTCGCCTAATTCTTTGGCCATCGACCGCGTTAACCCAATCACGCCCCCCTTGGAGGCCACATAATGTGACCACATGGGCGAACCACTCATGACTGTTGCTGATGAAATATTGATTATTTTACCCGTACTCATTTCGCTATTGGCCGTACTTGCACGACGCTCCTGAATCATGTGCTTTGCGACGGCTTTGGTACACAACCACGCCCCTTTCAGGTTTACATTCATCACCAAGTCCCACTCAGCGACGGTAATTTCATAAAATGGCTTTCGTTGAATGGTGGCATAAATCGCGGCGTTGTTGACCAACACATCTATTCTCCCCCATTTTTCTATGACCGTACGAGCCATTTGTTCCGTTGAGGCTTCATCGGCTACGTCCACTTTCAGCGCCAAGGCATCTTCTCCCACCATGGCCGCCGTTTCTTCGGCTCCTGCAAGATTCAAGTCACAGACAGCCACTTTTGCCCCAGCACTGGCAAATCCCAACGCGAAAGCACGTCCTAATCCTCCTGCGGCTCCTGTGATAATGACTACTTTCTCTTTCATGCTAATCTCTTTTTAATGGCTCTGGGTTTTACAATTCACCTTCTTTAAAGGCTAACTCAATACGTTCTGCATCTAGCATGGACTTGGCCAGGCGTTTCCCAAAATCGGTCAGCAAAGTCGGGAAGACGTAGTTTTGTAAAATCTCGTGAACTTCCGCTCGCGTAATGCCAAACCACCGTTGAATGATGGTAATCCCGCCCGATGAGTAACGCCACAATTTGTCGGCATCTTTCATCACGGCGTCGTTCAATGAGCGGGCTACAGACGTGGTATCATGCCCATCTATGATTTGAGCAACTGCTTCGATGCGAGTTGTTTCAAACCCTGCCTCCATCATTATTTCTTTGGCTACTTTTACCCCTTCCACTTCGTGAAGTCGTTGGATGTCGGGGTATTTTGCTCCTGGACCAAAAGCTAATAAAAGTTTGTCCTGAGGGACTTTTGACCAACCCGTATCGTGTAGCAAAATGGCAGGCAGGACGATTTCTGCCTCTGCTTCTGGGTAATAATCAAGCAGTTGTTTGGCAAAAGTCATCGCTACCAACGTATGAACATCGTTTGAACGAACGTTGAGGTGAGGCTTAGCTGCTTGCCATAACGTACTGTATTGGCCTAACAAATCACTCATTTTTGGTTTATTTTAATGGTTCTTATATGTGTGAAGGGTTTCTCAAAACCCGAGCGTCGCAATCAATTGTGTCGAGGGTTTCTCAAAACCCAAGCGTCGCAATCAATTGTGTCGAGGGTTTCTCAAAACCCAAGCGTCGCCAATTGTGTCGAGGGTTTCTCAAAACCCAAGCGTCGCCAATTGTGTCGAGGGTTTCTCAAAACCCAAGCGTCGTAATCAATTGTGTCGAGGGTTTCTCAAAACCCGAGCGTCGCAATCAGGGTCGGGTTTTGAGAAACCCTCCGCACTGGACACGGATTCTTTACATACACACCATACGTCGCAATCAGGGTCGGGTTTTGAGAAACCCTCCGTACTGGACACGGATTCTCTACACACACCACACGTCGCAGTCAAAGTCGGGTTTTGAGAAACCCTCCGCACGGCACGAAACCCTCGACACGACAGACACGTTGCTAATAATTAAGATAAATCGTTTTTAACTCCGTGTAGGCTTCTAACCCGTAATGTCCTTTTTCGCGACCAACACCGCTTTGTTTTACTCCTCCAAAAGGCACATCTTGGTACGAACGGTGAATGTTATTAACCCACACCGAACCTGCTTCCAACTCCTCCGCTATGCGTAATCCTGTTCCCAATTGTTGGGAAAAAACATAAGCGGCTAATCCATAGTCAGAATCATTGGCGAGCGAAATAGCTTCGTCGATGGTCGAAAATTTCATGACACCGACCACGGGACCAAAGGTTTCTTCGGTCATGATTTTCATGCCAGGGTTAGCATCTGCTATAACCGTGGGAGGGAAAAACCAACCTCGGTCGTACATTTCTCCCGTCAGGCGTTTTCCACCTGTTCGTACGGTAGCTCCTTTGTTAAGCGCATCTGCAACCTGAAGTTCGCTGTTTTGGTAAATTTTTTGGTTCACCAACGGCCCCATGTCCACGCCATCAAAAGGGAATCCAACCTTGATTTTTTGGGTCAATTTTACTATTTGTTCAACAAACTGCTCATAAATGGTTGCATGAACATACATCCGATTCACTCGGTAACAAAACTGTCCGCTGTTGGCAAAAGCGTGTTTGACAATGGCAGGGCAAGCTATCGCCAAATCGGCATCTTCGCAGACAATCACGGGCGACTGCCCCCCGAGTTCGAGCGTAATTCGTTTGTTGAGGCTTGCCGCTAATGCCCCTATTCGTTTTCCCGTCGCTGTTCCGCCCGTAAAGGCGACTTTTGACGTAATGGGATGTTCAATCAAAGCATTCCCAATTTCGTGGCCATAGCCCGTAATGACGTTCAATACGCCTTCTGGATAACCCGCCTCTTTAAACAACTCCGCAAGTCGCAAGGTGGAAAGAGGGGTATCCTCGGAAGGTTTGGCCACTACCGTACAACCCACGGGCAGCGCTGCCCCAATTTTCATACAAAGGAGCGTAATTGGATAGTTAAAGGGCGTTATAGACACCATTACGCCAATGGGTTCACGTACGACCAGTGCTTTTTCTCCTTCCAAATTATGAAGCGGAATTTCTCCTTTGAGACGTAAGGCTTCTTCGGCATAAAAATCCAGCAGGTCGGCACTACGGCCTATTTCATGAATACAACCTGCTATGGGTCGCCCAAGTTCGTTGGCTAAAATACCACCAAGTTCCTCGGCATTTTTACGCATCAGTTGGGCCACCGCATGTTGTAATTTGACCCGCTGGGCCGTCGGTTGTTTTTTCCATTTTCGAAATGCTTTTTGGGCACTTTCTAACGCAAAATTCACGTCCAACCCATTCCCTCGGGCGCACCTCCCCACGACTTCGGCGGTACATGGGTTTAAAACCTCAATGTACTGCCCAGAGTCAGGAACGTGGTCATTATTATTGATGAAGTGATTCATATGTTTAAAGTATCTCGCAAAGCAGCATTTTACGGGTTTCGGCTAAATCTGCTTGGGCCATTTCGACCGATTCTGGCAAATCTAACAGCGGAATGATGTCGCGCTCGAGGCGATTGGCGTAAAGCGTGGGCGTTAGTTTAAACCAATCAGCCGCAACACTGACACCCACTACGTGAAAGCGCCACAGTTTGTCCGCATCCCGAACGATTTTATCTTCCAACGATTTGGCAAAACTCCGTGTATCGTGTCCGTCGATGATTTCAGCTACTTTTTTGATAAATGCCTCCTCATAACCCAGTCCTTTTAGCACTCCTTCCGACAAGCGTACACCCTCTGATTCGTGCAGATACCGAACGTCGCTTTGCATAAAGTTTTCTGACTGAAACCCTTTTTTAAAAATATCATCTTCGTCGATGGAATACCAACCGATGTCGTGAAGAATGATACCCGCCGCCACTAAATCGGCATCGGCGTCGGGATAATACTCCAACAATCGGAGAGCATACGCAAACGAAAGCGGAATATGGACATCGTTTTTACGAACGCGCATATACGTTTCCGCAGCCTTGAAGATAAGAGCGTATTTTGTCATAACAATTTCAAAAGGTATTGAAAACGAATGGGCAAATGTCTTAGCTATTAGCCATTTTTTATTCACCCATTCGTCATTCGATGATTCGTCATTCCTATCAAGCTGCTTCTACAATCAGCACTTCGCCGCTTGAACCATTTACTTTGATTAAGTCGCCCGTTTTGATGGCCGTACTTGCCGACCCCGTCCCCGTAACGGCTGGCAGTCCATACTCACGGCACACAATGGCCGCGTGCGACATCATTCCGCCAATATCAGTCACCGTTGCTTTGATTTTTCCAAAAACAGGAGCCCAACTAGGTGCCGTCACGCGGGTGACTAAGATTTCACCTTCCACGAGTTGGTCAAGGTCTTCGGCTGAAGTAATCACCCGCGCTCTTCCTTCTACTACCCCTGGCGACGCCGCCATGCCTTTGAGCGAGCTTGTATCGTCGCTTCCACCTAGCCAACTTTGAACGCTTTCGGTGGTAATACCCCACAACATAATCGTGAAAGGCTCCGTAATCACCGCTGGAGGTTCGTTGTAAGCGGGTTTTGGAGGGGCTGTCGCCAACGCTGCCAAAATTCCCTTGCGGCGTTCGATTTCTTGGGGCAAATAATCGGGGCCAATGTACGGCACACCAATCGCCCACGCATTGCCATAGTCGAAGATAATTTGCCATATTTCCTCCCGACGGAAGTAGAAAATATCCTCCACATCGCTCCAAAAACCTGCCTTTTGGAAAATAGCACTAAGCTCCCGCATTTTGCGCCAAAATACGCCCAACGACCAGTGTTCAATGTAAAAATTATGGTTTTCAACGTACGGAAACACCAAACGTGCCAAGCCTAACTTCCCTTCAAAAGCCGCGATGGCTTCATCATTGGGGAGCAAATCGCGGTATTCTTCGGTGATGCGCTCTCTTTCTGCCGCAATGGCTTCGGTAGGGCGGTCGATGTTCTCACCTTTGAGCAAACGACCTGTGTAGGTTTTTAAGTACCCAAAAGGAATATCAAGGTGGTCGCGCCAGTACTTGTCTGACGAATACATCCCGTTGCCAGAGGTAAAATTAAACCACGGATTTTTTGCTGCCTCCCAAGCGGCCAACCATTGCTGCCCATTTTCGCTCGTTGCAAGTGCGGACAAAGCATCATTGACGTCGTTTTCTAACACCACCGCCGATACATTCAATTCGATGGCCAACTTGGCTAATTTGCGAATCTCTTCGTCGGGGCGGAACAAATCCACTTCAATCCCTTGCACCATTTTGGCTACGGCCAAATCAGGAATATTTGGGAAAGATTCTTTACAAAAACCAAAGAAGTCTAAGTACGCGGCATAACCCAAGTTCAAAAACTCGAAGTGGTACATACACACTTCATAACACAGCTCAATAAGGCGATTGTAATTTTGAGATAGTTGCAAACTTGGGTCGGTTCCTACTCCCCCTTTTACGTCTTCGATGGAAATTACGTCGGGAAGTGGCTCAAATTTGAGCGTTTCCATGTCTTTAATCACTCGTTGAACTTTCTGATGCCAATTATCCAACAAGTCATTCCAATTCATAAAGTAATGCCCCGCACGCTCCAAAAACTGAGGCACACGGTCGCCTATCAACTCGGGAGACACCCCTACTGGACTCATGTAGCAATAGCCATTGTGAATCTTAAAATCCACACCATTGGCAGGCGGAATCAGCCATTGACGCGTATTGTAAGCCCCCAAACAGCGAACAAAAAATTCGACCGTAATGGCATCAAAAGGTTTAAATACGTTAGGCCAGTGCTGAGAATCACAAAAGAAAAACTTGGCTTCTTCGCGTTCTTTGAGGTTGTCGTGAAACAACATGTAGTAGGGATACAACTCCCTCCACCCTTCCGAACCCGCTGGTGCTTTATCGTCGTAGGGACTAATGAACTTGGTTGCTGACATTGGTTTGATTGATTAAAGTGGTTTAAGAATGGACTTTTTAAATGACGAATGATCCGAATGGCGAATTATTCGAGTGATGACAATTCGTCACTCGTTATTCAAATAATTCGTCATTCATTACTCGTTCTATTTTTTGCTTGCCAAAGGGTTGATGAGGCTTCCTACTAAGCCTTCCATGCCCATTTTGAAAGCAGGAGCAGTGGCGGTTTTTTTCTGCGACCAAACCGTTTCTGGACGGCTTTGAAGTAGCGTAAAATTTTGTCCTTCAGGCAAATCGGCATCAATGGCCCACTCAATATCCTGCGGGCATTTGTAGTGTTTTTCAATGATTTTAGCCATTCGGCACACTTCCTTTACCTCTGATTCGGTAAGCGAAGGCTGCGAGGCACGGTCCTCTGGGACTTCACGAGTCAGCACTTTTCGGCTCACTTTATCAGGGACGTGTTCGATGTGTTTGTGTTGGATATTGGCCTTCACAATGTGCATCATTACTTTGTCAACCAAGTAGTTATCGGGCGTCACTTCTCCCGACACCACGGCTTCACCCAAGCCCCAAGCGGCGTCGATGGCAATGGTGGAGCGGTCGCCATTGGTGGGGTTGAGCGTCATGGCAACGCCAGCGGTACGGGCATTCACCATTTTCTGAACCACTACACTCATCAGCACTTCGTTTTCGACGATTTTTTGGTCACGGCGGTAGTTGATGGCCCGAGAGGTAAACAAACTTGCCCAACATTTACGAACGTGTTCCAAAACCGCCTCCTCTCCCACTACCCACAAATAAGTATCTTGTTGTCCCGCAAAACTCGCATCGGGAAGGTCTTCGGCCGTAGCACTCGACCGAACCGCCACGGGCAAATCATCGTTTGCGTTACATAGTTCACACAACGCTCGGTACGACTGCTTGATGCTCTCGGCAACCTCAGCAGGCAGCTCAGACGCAATGATGAGTTGGCGAATTTGTGCCGAAATAGCGTCCAATTCGGACACTTTCTCAAAAGGAATCGAAGCTACTTTTTGGAAAATAGTTTCGCCGTGCCCACTATCATGCAAAAAGGCTTCATAGGCATGAGTAGTCACACAAAAACCGATGGGTACGGGCAGGTTGGCGCAGGTCATACTGGCTAAACTCGCCCCTTTGCCACCCAGCAAAACGTAGTCGTTGGGAGTGGCGTCCTTGAAGAAAAGGGTATGTTTCATTTACTTGCGAATTGTCCTTTTAACTTACCATTCAACTTCCAGCGCAATGGGTGCGCGAAACGATGTATTGAAAGCAAATTCAAATGTCTGATTGGGTTTGAGTTGGAGTTGCGGAAAGCGTTTTGTCAGCTCCTCCAGTACGATTTTAAACTCTAATTTGGCCAACGGAGCACCTAAACAATAGTGGATTCCACTCCCAAACGATAAATGTTCTTTGGCATTCGTACGCTCAATATCCAAGGTTTCTCCGTTCGGAAATACACTTTCGTCGCGGTTGCCAGAGCCCATGATGAGTAACAAATTAGCCCCTTTTGGAAAGGTTACTCCCCCAACCGTTGCCTCTTCGGCAGCTCGGCGTCGCCACGTTATCACGGAGGGATTGAAGCGAAGAATTTCTTCAATTGCCCCAGGAATGAGCGCGGGATTAGCGCACAATTTTTCCCAATTTTCGCGGTATTTCAACAATTCACGAATACCGTTCCCCATCAAGGAAGTGGTGGTTTCGTGGCCTGCAAAAAGCTGGTTGTAGCACATGGCCGCAATCTCTTGGTCGTTGATTTCGTAGCCTTCCTGCTGCAAACGCACCAAATCGCTTGGAAAATCGTCGCCCAGTTGTTCCTTACGGCGGGTGACCATGTCTTTGCAATATTGCCAATACTTAACAACTTGATTGGCATGAAAAAGCTGTTCTTCTTCGGTCGTTTCGCTGAAAGTCAGCATCATGCGACTAATCGCCCATGCTTTTACCTGCGTCACTTCTTCTTTGGGAACGCCTAGCAACATAAAAATTACAAAAGCAGGCAAATCATACACCAGTTCTTTGACCAGCTCAGCGTGGTTGTTCTGCTCAAACTTCTCAATCATTTCAATCGCCAACGCCCGAATGTCTGGTTCAAGCTTCCGAAGTCTTTTAGGAGTAAACGCCATCGTAACAATCCGACGAATACGAGTATGGTCAGGCGGAATCCGCCCTGAAAGCCCCGAAAGCCCTACGATACCGCCTTCAACCATGATTTTACGCACCGAATCAGGGACGGGTTTGGGGGGAGTTTGCGCATTTTCAGACGTAAAAACCTGCCAGTTTCCAAAGATTTCTTTGATGTCGGCATAGCGAGTTACTACCCAATAACCCAACTCTTCGCTAAAAAAAATGGGTTCTTCTTCCCGCGCTTTTTTGTAAACGGGAAAGGGGTCGGTCAGGTCGAAAGGTTTAAACTCTTTCGATAACTTAGAATGATAAGGGCAAGCCGAAATATCCATGATGTAGCGGTCGAATTTGCGATTAAGGGATGCATTTGCTTGAATGATGAAACGAAGGTAAGAAGCGATTCTTTGGTTTTTCTTTGGTTTTTGTTGAAGTATTTCAATTTATTTTTGAAATATTCAAATAAAGGCTTCGCATGGCTTCTGAAGGCATTCCCATGTTGAATTTTTTCAACGATTCGCAGTACACCCGATACTGTCGATGAATGGCGTCGATGCGCCTTACTGCCGCAAGTGCTTTGATTTTTTCTTGGTGGGCCATTTCCAAGCAGGGGTCTTCGGCCAGGGCTTTATCGGCGTATTTGATGGCTTCGTTGGGATTGCCCAATTGCCGATGCACCGACGCCAAACTATACAACAACTTATGGTACATTTCGCGGTACCAAAATCGGCGGCTCCAGCACCAATCGTTGTCGTTGTTTTCGACGTATTTCATTGGAATATCGCTGAACAAATCGCCCCGATACAAGCGTTCGGCTGATTCGTAGCAGATTAATCCTTGTTCTAAATTAGCTACTTTTAGTTCTTGACTCCCTTTAAAACACAATTCTTCGAACATCGGAAGGTCAATCCAACTATCGTAGGGCAGCGCCAAATAATAATGACTATGCTGATAGACTATAAACGGAGAGTCTTTTTGCGACACATCGCTACCACCCAATGCCACCCGTAAATACCGAATACAATGGTAAAGCCGATTGAGCGTTTGGGTTGTATCCGCCTCATCTTTCCAAAGCAAATCTGCCAATTCTTCCAACGTTGCGCCTTTTTCTCCTTTTAAAAGTAAGTATGAAAATAAGGCTTTTAGTTTCTTGGTTGCTCCCCCTTTGGAAGACCAATCGATAAGCTCCCCGTTTTCGCGATAGACTTTTAATTCCCCCAAACACCGCACTTTCCAGCGTCCTTCGTCCGTTTTGGCGTTAAATGTTGTCAAAGGATTCTGAACTGCGTACGTTATTTTTTCTACTTCTGCCTCGGTTGAAATCCCCTTAGATTGCACCGTTTTAGGTTCTTTTTCGGGAAAAATACGCTCATACCACGCTTCAAATTGCAGTTTTGGGGTAATTCGACGAAGGACTTGACTCGGCAAATAATACGGATTAGCCTGTAAATGGTCGTGAGAATACAAAAAAGGATGGGCGTACAAACCTAACAGCAAGTGTTCGTCGAGCAGCAAACTGCGGTTGTATAAACAATAAATTGTCAGTGATTTTCGGCCAATGAGTTGTTGTAGATATACCAAAATATCGCGCAAATACACCGAGCCCGAAGGCGTCCGAATGGCCCACGACATTTCTAAAAAGAGTATGGAAGGTACCGTGCCGCTCGTCCACTGGTTTTCAAGCTCTTCGACAACTTGCTTAGCCCGAATGACTTGCTCCCGTAATTTTACGTCGGATGAATTGATAAAACTCCCTTGGTCAATGTCCAATTGGCGTTGCCTAAACCCATCTTTTACGACCGATACGGGCCGTTCATCGCATACATACAGCCAATTTTTACTTTCGTGGGTCAATGAAAGTAAGTTTTGAAGCAGTTCTTCCGAAGCGTCAAAAAACAATCCAATAAAATTCCCGTTCACGCCTTTCACTCATTCTTATTATTTCAACCAAAATTAGTGAAAGGCGTGCGTTCCTATTCAATTAATCCTATTTTTTCTTGCTAAAATAAGAGAGATGCTGGGTTTATTGCCCAATCAACTGCTTCACTTCTGACACCGACAAGATATACGCCAACTGGGCAGCATATACATCGGCTTCCGCTTTGGCAATGAGCGCTTTGGTTGTCAGCAAATCGGTTTTGAGATTCATCCCTACCGATTGTTTGTCTTCTTGAAGCTTTAATTCTTCGCGACGGTAATTCAACGCTTTTTCGGCTACCCCAATCAACGATTTGCTTTGAACCGTTTTGCGGTACGCTTTTTCCAAGTCGTACGTCAATTGTTGCTGGGTATTTAGGATGTTTTCTTGGGCTTGTTTTAATTGAAATGAACGTTGTTTTGCTACCTGTTTGTTGGTGTACAAATCCTGCAAATTCCATTTCAGGTTCAACCCAACAAAGGGGTTGTTCATGGGGCTAATCGGATTCCCACTTTGGAAAACATACCCCGCCACCAAACCTACGTCAGGACGGTCGCTTAGCTTAGCCGCTTTGATGCCCAATTCGGCCTTGTTTTTGGTCAATTGAGCCATTTGAAGGTCAGGATTTGACGACACCTCCCCCGCCAACGTTGCATACGCAGGTAATTCAGGGAGAACGGGCACTTGGCTTTCCACTTCAAAATTGTCATCATTGATTCCCGTCAACTTGGCCAAATCCGATGTATAGTTTTGGATTTGGTAGGTAAGTTTAAGGATGTTTTGCTCTTCGTCGGCAATGCTTGCCAGCAATCCCGCACGGTTCACTCCAATCGTTTTTCCAGCTTCCAGAGCGTTCGTAACATCCTCCAATTTTGCCTTGGCCAACTCCCATTTTGCTTGTGCCTCCGCCAATTGTTTTTGGTTGATAAGAATCCCAAAATACAACTGCTCGATGCCATATTTGATTTGGAGCGTTATTTTCTGTTTTTCTTTTTCGGTCAAATTCACCTCCAACTTACTGGCTTCTACTCCTGTTTTGATTTTGGCTTGTTGCGAAAGAGGCTGGTAAGCCGTGACCCCTGCGTTGTACATGTTGTTTTTACCAACAGTAAACGTTTTATCGACATTCGGCAAGGGCACTTGGTTAGTCGCACTCAACGGAATCACACCGATGGTTCCTGCGGGGATGGTGATTTCGGCCAAATTAAAATTATACTGGTAAGAACCATTAACGTTGACCACAGGCAAACGCTTGACTTCGTCTTCTTTGATTTTGGCTTGACGTTCTTCGATTTGAAGTTGTTTGATGGCCAAAATATGGTTGTTTTTAAGTGCAATGTCTGTAAGCTGACCCAACGAATATGTCGTCGATTGGGCTAGGACTGTTCCCCCAAAAAGCACCAAAAGCACTACGGGGATGGTTTTATTGAACGTTTTCATGTGCATTTCATTTCGATGTTAATTCTTCTCTTTGATCCAACCGATGTACAAAATAGGGACGGTCAAAAGCGCCATAATCATGCTCCAAACCACACCAAAGGCCAACACGCTCGCCAACGGCGCCCACATGGGAGACTTGGAAATAATCATGGGCAACACCCCAATCGCCGCCGCCATGGCCGTTAGGAAAATAGGGCGCAAACGTCGCTTGCCACTTTCGATGGCCGCCGTTCGGATGTCCATGCCGTGTTTGCGAAGTTCATTGGTATAATCCACCAAAATAATGGCGTTCCGAACCACAATTCCCGAAAGGGCAATCAACCCGACAAAGGCCGTAAAGCTGAAGTTGTTTCCAGTTACGTAAAGACCTAAAATCGCCCCAAATAAGCTCAATGGAATCGTCAACATCACAATCGTGGTTTCCTTGAGGTTTTTAAATTGGAACAATAAGATGAAAAATATAGCTACCAAACTTACTGCCAGCGCCGTCACCATTTGGCTCAAGGTTTCTACTTTGTTTCCTTGCTCGCCCCCGTACTCAATATGATAGCCATTGGGTAGTGCTATTTTTGCAATTTCGGGTTGTACTTGTTTCAGCAATTCGGCGGGCAATACATTTTCCACTACTTCCGACTGAATGGTGAGGGTACGCACGCCATTTCGGTGCATAATTTTGCCCGTTTGCCACTGAGGAACAATGTCGGCGATTTGACGGAGAGGCACGTTTACACCCGTAATCGGCGATTTTAAATAGACCTTTTGGAGGTCGTCGGTGTTTTGCCGTTTGATATCGTCTAATCGAAACACAATGCTTACGGGGTTATTTCCTTCGTACATGGTCGAAATCGCCGCCCCACTAAAACCCGTATAAACCGTTTGTGAAACGCTGGTGGTGGTAAACCCTAGCCGACTTGCTTCAGGCTTGAGGTTTATGCCGATTCCGTAATAATCTTCCGCAAAATCTTTTCGTACGTACTTACTTCCGTTGGCTTGTTTGAGAATGGCCTCGACCTGCCCCCCAATTTCTTTCAATCGGCCCATGTCATCCCCTACGATACGCACCTCCACGGGCGCTTTCAAGGGCGAACCTTGCTGCATCAATTTAACGAAAGTCGTGCCTTCAGGAATCGTCGTATCGACTTTTTGGCGCAGTTCTTCTGTCAATTCTTCCGCCGTTTTATCGGTGGTTGTGTTGACCAAAATTTGGGCATAGTTAGTTGTCGGAAACTCAGGAGAGAAATTATAGTAAAACCGTGGCGCCGCCGTTCCCGTAAACGTCGCATAGGTGGTCACTCGTTTGTCGTTTTTAATCAACGCCTCGGCCTTCAAAATCGCTTGATTGGTTTTATCTAGCTTGGTTCCCGTCGGCATCCAAAGTTCGATGACAAATTGATTTCGCTCAGCGGCAGGAAAAAACAATTGGCGAACCCCTTTGGCAAACAAAACTCCCGCCAGCGCAATTGACAAGAAACTCACCGCAATCGTTGTTTTAGGAAATTTTACGCACACATCCAACAACCGATTGTAGCCATCTTGCATGTAATCCAACAACGATTTGCGTTTAGCAGGCGCATTTTCTTCGTGCTGGTGCAAGCCTTTTTTGATAAAAACATAGCACAACAAAGGCGTCAACAACATCGCTACCACAAAGGATGAAAGTAAGGCGATGGCAACCGTAATGGGCAAGGCAAAAATAAACTCACCGATGCTACCATTGAGCAAAACCATGGGCATAAAGGAAGCGATGATTGTCACGGTGGCTACCAAAACAGGCACTACTAAATCGTTGGCACTTCGCCACGCTGCGGTCCAGCGGTCGATGCCCTCGTCAAGCAATTCAACGTAATTATCGGCAATAACAATCGCATCATCAACCACCATTCCAAGCACCAAAATCAACGCCGCAAGCGATACTTGATGAAGCTCAATGCCAAGGGCGTGCATGAGCGCAAACGTCACCGCGACAGTCACAGGGATGGCCGTAGCAGCCACCGCTGCAATGCGAAATGGCAGCAATAAAATCACCACGATAATCACCGAAACGATGGCCAAGAAAAACTCTTTGATGAAGTGCGAGATGTTTTCTTGTACCAAATGAGGCTGGTTAACGATGGTCGTTACGGTAACATTTGAAGGGATGACTTGTTTGGCAAGCTCAATTTTTTGGTCAATGGCTTCGCCAAACTTCACGATGTTGTTTCCCTCTTGCATCTGCACAGTCAGCAAAATGGCTTGTTTTCCATTGACGGTTATAAGACTTTGCGGTTCGGTGTAGTCGCGTTTGAGCGTAGCCACATCACCCAATTTTACCAGCGACCCCGATTGCGACGTTCCTACAATTTGATTGGCGAGGTCGTTTTCGGTAGTAAAATACCCATTCGTATATAAAGGTGTTTTGCTGTTGTCCGTTTTGATGTCACCCGTTGGGTTAATGGCATTTTGCGATTGCAGCACCTTCACTACTTGCTGCAAA
This sequence comes from Runella defluvii, assembly GCF_014195535.1. GTDB lineage: Bacteria > Bacteroidota > Bacteroidia > Cytophagales > Spirosomataceae > Runella > Runella defluvii. The sequence goes on from NZ_JACIBY010000026.1 coordinate 33,338, forward strand.
CTCACGCCGTACTGCGACATCTTTTCAGAGCTGGACGAGACAACAATCTCTTCTTTCTGTTCGCCAATGCGCTTCACTTTTGACGTGGCAGGAATCGCGCGGAGGTAATCTTCCAATTTTTGAGCGTATTCCTTTAATTCCGTGGGGCTTGCGGTTGGACTTTCCAAGGCAATCACCATGGCTTCGGTATCGCCAAAGTCAGAGTTGACCAACGGGCCTCGAACACCTTCGGGAAGGTCGAGCTGCTTGGCTACCAACAACTGATTGCGCAATTTGCTCCAAAAAATATCTGGTTGTTTTACCCTTTCTGTCAATTCCACGTTGATAACAACCACACCGTCTTTGGTGGTAGAGTACGTTTTGGCCTTGTTAACTTCTTCGTATTGAAACAAATACTGTTCGAGTTTCTTAGTCACTTGGTCTTCCACTTGGGCAGAATTCGCCCCTGGAAAATAGGCAATGACCAAGCCCGAACGAATGGTGATTTTGGGGTCTTCGCGGCGGGGCATGTTCAACAATGACTGGATCCCGACGGCAAACAACATCAACAAAACCGACAATGTTATTTGCTTGTATTTCAACGATGCTTGAATGATATTCATGGCTGTCTATTGGTTGATTGAAACCACGGTTCCGTCCGTAATTTTTGTTTGTCCTGCTACCACCACACGCTCGCCAGCTTGCACGCCTTTGGTGATTTCAATTTTGTTTTCTATCATTTTACCAATGCCTACTTCGCGCTTAAACGCCTTGTTTTGAGCTTTATCCACGACATAGACGTAGGTTTGGTTGTTCAAATCATGGATGATACATTCGGCAGGAAGTAGTAATGCCTGCGAGCTGGCATCGACCTTGATTTTTGCTTCGGCAATCATCCCAGGGCGAATTTGGGAGGCGGGATTGGCCACCTCAATCTTGATGGTAAACGCACGAGTTGTAGCGTCGGCGGCAGAACCAACCTCAATCACTCGCCCCATAAATGTTTTTTCCAGCGCCGAAACGGTAATTTCGGCGCGTTGTCCAATTTTGATGTAATGAAGTTCACCCTCAGGAATATACGCCAACACCTTTACTTTACTAATGTCCGATACGACAAAGGCTGGAATACCGACACCCACAATTTCGCCCGTCTCGGTAAGTTTTTTCAACATCACTCCCCCAATCGGCGAATACAGCTTGGTGTCACTTTCGTTTTTGGCGTGAAGTTGCTGCTGAAGTTTGGCTTGTTGCAAAGAGAAATTCACCTTTGAAAAATCACTGTCTGTGACACTTCCTTTGTCGTGCAAGGTTTTCAGACGCGAAAATTCGTCCGAAACGGCATTGACCTGAACATCCGACAATTCTTTGGCGATGTGGTAGTTGGTAGGCTCCAAACTTGCTACCAACTGGCCTTTTCTGACCATTTGGCCTTCTTTGGCCGAAATAAAATTTACTTTACCCGCCACCAAAAAGGCTAGCTTCACGGTGGTATTTCCTTCGATATTACCACTGACCGACACATCGTTTTTCACGGTCGTGGTCTGCACTTCTTCTATGCTAACGGGAATGACGGCTTCGGCCGTTTTTTCAACCGATTTTTCAGGTTTTGAATTACAACCTACCAGCAATGCAACTAAGGCTGGTGCGGCAAAAATGACTGTCTTTTTCATGGGGATTGCGTACCTTTTGTTTTGATGCTACAAAGGTCGCGGGTATTTTTCCCCCAATTTTTAAGATAGATTAAAAAATGAACTGATTTTCATTTTTTAATCAACCACCCCATTTTAAGCAATTTGCCCACGAATTACGCTGAGGGTTTGTTGGGTAATGCCCAAATACGACGCCACGTGCCCAAGCGGCGCCCGAAGAAGAATGTTGGGATACTCGGCAATCATGCGCTCGTAGCGTTCTTTGGCCGAATGAAACTTCAAGAAGTAATTGGTATCGGCTAGTTTTTTGATAACACCATACAAAATGAGTTTTTCTAAATGACTCACCTCAGGTAGCTTGTTGCTCAGCTCCGTAAAGTCACGAAAATTGAACGAAGTAACCGTAGTTGGCTCTAAGGTATCGCAGCCGTACGCAGAGGATTGTTGGTAAAAAATACTTTCCACTGACATCAACACGGAATCTTCGGCAAAGAAACCGTGGGTGATTTCTTTGCCATCTTTTTCGTAAAACATCCGCAAAAGTCCTGATTCGATAAAATAGACGCGTTGGGGAGAATCGCCTTCGGCAAATAAAACCTGGCCTTTGGGGTAGGTCTTGGTTTTGGAATGATGCTGTACCCAATCGACGAGCGAATCTGAGTAAATACCGTGCTGTTTGAGGTACGACAATATGTCCATCGAAATTTGCTTCTTGAGTTTGAGGGGTAAAGTAATAAAAAATCCGTTTTTAAAACTCTCGCTCCCCAAATTCGCTCGATGGTAACTTGGCTTTACGGTCGGTTTTGTTGAAGCTATACGAAAGGTTTAGCAAGAAAATATTGGTTTCTTGGATGTAGTTGGTAGTCGTATAAAAATTGGCACCCCAAGTCGAGATCCGTTGTTCATTTACTTTCATTTTTCCAAAGGACGTATTTTGCCAAAGCAGCGAAACGCTCATTTTGTTGTTCATCAATGATTTCTTTATCGAAAAATTGGGTTGATAAAAACGCGAATCTTCTCCCTGCGCCGTATTTCTAGCTGATAAATACGAGAGGTTAAACTGCGTGCTCAACGTTGGCGTAAATTGGTAATTGAGGTTAGTATTGATGGAATAGACCCAACCTTGACTATTGACTACCACCGAGTTATCAAACAATACCCCTTTAATTCTTAGATTATAAACGTTGCCTCCCACAAAGATTTTCAGCTTCTTGGCGGGCGAAATTGTCACCCCGATTTCTGAACCCATCAAGCGCGCTTTGCCTGCATTGGTATAAATTCGATTCAAAATCGTGTCATTATATACACTGTTGACGCGGTTGACAATGTTGGTAATTTGTTGGCGATACACGTTCCAGTACAACGATACCTTTTTATAATCTTTGGTGAGCCCAAGCTCATAAATCCCTACAAACTCAGGACGAATATTAGGGTCGCCCTGTTCGAGGGTTTCGCTGTGTTCGCGTTCAGGATAAGGATTCAGCTCATTGTTGGTCGAGCGTTGCACGCGGCGACTGTAAGCGGCTTTGAGGCGAAGGTCTTTTCCCATATCGTACAGCAAATTGGCCGAAGGGAACAAATTTGACAATTTCAATTCATTCGGCTTTCCTCCTCGGTCATCCGTAAATTCCCGCAAAGCGTTCTCATACCTCAGTCCCGACGAAAATTCCAGCTTTTTGTACTTGCCCGCGTACTGCGTATAAAGACCATGTATTCGGTTATAAATAGCAACGTTGGCCGTAAAAGCAGGGTTAACCACCAACGGCTGATTGTTTCCATTTTTCTCAGAATACACAAACACGCCCTCTTGGTTTTGTTGACGATATTGGTAACCTATTGAGAGTTTCCCAATGCCTAGTTGCTTTTCGTAATCGGCTTTGAGGCGGAGGGCGCGGAGCGGATTCGAGCCCGTATTGAGGGTGTATTGAAGGGTATCTCTGAGGTTATTGATGTTGATATTGCTATTTTTGGTAAAGCCATCAATCATCGCATCTTCGTACAAACCCGAAACGCTCAAGGCGGAGGAGTTTTTGAATTTGTGGGTATAATCGAGGTTTACGACCTTAAACTCTCCCGATTTGAGCACCAAATTGGGGTTATAATACTGCGCTCTCCCCACCATTTGGCTGGTAAGAATATTTCTTTTAGTATTGTTTCGGTAATAAATATCTGCCGTTCGGTACTGGTCGCGGCCACCCACATATACGCCCGCCGAAAGTTCATCCGATTTTGAAATGGTATAAATGGCGGAAGCCCGCAGGCCATAGTTTTCGCGTTTTAGGCTTCGCTCTCCGTCGCTCGGGAACTGGGTCAGTACATTAGTAATAATGGTATAAACATCTCCTACGCGTTGTCCTGCAATGTCGTTTTTGAGGTAATTGCCCGAAACCGTCACGTCCCACTTTCCTTTGCGGTAATTGAGCGTCGCATCGGCCCCATAGCGGCGGGGTTCAGTGGCGTTTTCGTAGGCTTTCAGACGAGGCAAGCCGTATTGGAGATTGGTGGTTAGCGACAACCCGTCGTTAGTACCCGTTTTGGTGATGATATTAATAATTCCCGCTTTGCCATCGGCGTCGTATTTGGCCGAAGGTGCAGTAATCATTTCTATTTTTTCAATGGTATTGGCGGGAATTTGCGACAAAATTGTGGCGGCATCAATTTGCGAAGGTTTGCCATTGACCAAAATCAAAAAACCTTTTGACCCTCTGACCAAAATTTCCCCTTCGGCATTGACCATCACCGACGGGATATTTTTTAGCACATCGGTGGCCGTCCCGCCCCTTGCTACTTCAAACTGTTCGGCCTTAAATACTTGTTTTTCGAGGGTTGCTACAACGTTGGGTTTGATTCCAGTCACCGTTACCACGTCTAATTGTTGGCTCGTTGGAGTGAGGGAGATCGACCCCAAATCTAGGCGTTGACTGGCTTTGTCATAACTCACTTCGATGTACTTGGTTTTGTAGCCAACGTACTCGACTTTGATGACGTACTTATCGTCTTTTAGACCCACAAACTGAAACGACCCTTTGTCGTCGGCCACCTCACCTTTGACCATGCTACCCTGCGATTTGGACTCCAACCGAATGGTGGCGAACGACAATGGCTCGGCTGTCAGCGAATCAACAAGTTTACCTTTGATAAAACTGCCCGACTGTGAATAGCTCGTCAAAGCCAGTAGAACTAACAATGGAATAAAAATCAACTTTTTCATAGAATGGGGTAAATTCAACTTCTCATTACAAAAGTGTAAACTTCCCCCAAGCTACTTTGGTTTCCAGTGGGCGAGACGTTTACCTCACCTCCAACACCACAGACCCCAGCAACCCCGAGGTTTATTGTTATTTTTTATTTAACTTGCTGTAACGCTCCTCAACCCTTTCGCCATGCGGTTTTTCATTTTTTGGTTTGGTTTCTGTGCTTCCGTGTCGTTGTTTGCTCAACAGCGTTTTGTGTATCGTTCTTCCGAGGAACTGCAAAACGTAGAACCCTTTACCTATTTTTTAATTGATTCTTCTAAAACATTGACGTTTAATCAATTACGTCAACTACCCGACAAAGCATTTACCCAAAACACGAAAAGTTTTCTCAATTTTGGCAATACCGAATACCCCATTTGGCTTCGCGTAGATGTTGAAAACTCGTCGAATGAAGCGTTATTTTTGACGCAAGAATTGCACGACGTGCGATTGCTGGATGTGTATGTATTTGACAAAAACGATTCGCTAAGAACCTGGCAAACAGGCGCTATGCGGCCTTTTGGAACGCACTTTTTGAAACGCAGCAATACTGTTTTTGACATCGGGAAAGCACCCAAAAGAGTCTATTTACGCATCCAAAACACCAGCGTGTATGTACCCCTAAAAATGGGTACGATTCAGGCCGTTTCTAATTATTTACACAAATATGACTTGCTTTATGGGGCTATTTACGGCGTTTTGTTGGCGTTGATGTTCTACAATTTGTTTGTGTTTTTGGTCGTTCGCGATCGCGTATTCCTCTATTATTTCTTCTATATCCTAACCTCGGGTTACATCATTTTTAAAGCCGACAACCACCACCACGAATTTATTTTTAAGCAAATCCCTAATTTTAGTTCTGACATCAATTCTTCTTCCGTCATCACTCTATTTTTTATCATTCTCTTTGCCAATGCTTACTTGCGAATGAAGGAACTGACCCCCAAATTCTTTTGGACGTTGGTGGTTTTGTGGTGTATTGGGCTAGTTTTGCTGCCTTTTGAATGGCTTCCTTACCGTGGCTGGGTCAATGACGTGTTTCAGTTGTTGGTGATTTCCATCATGTTGGTGCTTTTGGGAGCCAGTATTTACATTCATTTTCTGGGCTTCAAACACGCGCGGTACTTCGTACTGGCCTTTGGTTTTTACATTTATGGGGTCGTCAATGTGTTGTTGGGTTTTATGGGAATTGTGTCGATGAACAATTTACGTTCGGCGTATATCTACCAAATTTGTTCAGTGTTGGAGGCCATTTTCTTTGCTTTTGCGGTGGCCTACCGTTTCAACACTTACCGAAAAGAAGCCAAAGATGCGCAGGAAATTGCGTTGAAACGCTCGCAAGAACACGAAGCGTTACTGCAAAAAAACAGTCAGTTGCTGGCCGAAAAATTACAAATGGAACAAAGCCTTCAATCGGCATCGAATCACAAAGATTTTGACCAGTTGCTTCAACAAATCAAATCGGATAGCCAACCGATTAAGAAAATTTCAATACCGACCGTAGAAGGGGTGATTCTGTTTCCCGAACAGGACATCAACCGCTTAGAAGCAATGGGAAGTTATTGCACAATTTACTTGACCGACCACAAAAAAATCACTACCTCCAAACCCATGGCGCACTTTGAGCAGATGATTGACGAACGGCAGTTTATGCGCATTCATAAGTCGCACATCGTTAATCTCGACAACGTAACGCGCTACATTCGGGGTGAAGGTGGGTCGGTAGAAATGAAAGATAAGTCGGTAGTACCCGTGTCGCGACGAATGAAAAACGAACTTTTGCAACGGTTGGCGATTGAAACACCCGCCGTTTAGAAATTAGATGCCGCCGTTCAGAAAGTAGAATTGTTTTGAGGGTAGTAAAGCCACTACTTTTGGAGTGAAGAAATAAAAAAGCACTCTTAAACCTCAAAATTATGTCAAAATCGGCCAAAACCGTCTATTTTTTCAGTTTTTACCTTTTCTTGGTAGGGCTTGAACTTACCTTTATCCCAAACTTTTTCACCAAAACGGCGCAACTACCCGAAGCCCACGAACCCTACATTCGGGTGGTGGGGATTTTGGCCCTTATCCTCGGCGTTTATTATTATCAGTCGGCCAAAAATGAGCTTACTCCTTTCCTCAAAACCACGATTATCGGTCGGCTGATTTACTTTTTGGGAGCCGTTGGATTGGTCGTTACGCAAATCGCTCCTCCCCTTTTTATCGCCTTCGGTGTGCTTGATTTGCTGGGCGCTGTCTGGACGTGGCAAACACTGAAAAGCGAAGGCAAAATGTAAGTGCACCTCTTTCTTCTACAAATACCCATTCACTAACTGTGCCTACGCACGTATTCCCATGAAAAAGCTCCTTTGTTTCTTATTTTTTGCCGTTGCGTTGACAACTTCCGTTTCGGCCCAAACTCCCATTGCGACCTTGTTTGAGAACATGAAAAAAGAGTTTGAAGCAAATCCTTCTAAAGCCATTCAAGACCAAGCGATAGAAGACTATGTGCTTGTTTCGGGCACGGGCTACATTGCCAACAAACAACAGATTGTCAATTTGTTCAAAAACGTCAGTAAAGTAGAGGCACGCTTTCAAGACCTGAAACTCCGCCAATTTGGCAACCTCGTCATTGCCACTGGTCGCGAGTTTTCCGTTCGGCACTATTCCAACGGCACTCCCGACTTATCCACTGATTATTTGGTCACTTATGTGTATGAAATCAAAGACGGCAAACTCACTTACGTAAGCGGACAACATACAGTACCCGCAGCTAAATGATTTCCGCTTACGCACATAACGCGTGAGGTCTGGTCTGACTATCGTCTGACCTGTGTTATTTTAAAATTAAGCCCCATCGGGGCGACCGACACTCGAAGACTTCTTTCTCCGAGCACTGGCCGCCCCAATTGGGCTTGGTGGAGGGGTTTGTTTACTTTTTCTACAAAGGTTTCGCCTCTCCGAGGCTGTTTTTTAATGCGTTTAACCTTTGTCTAAAACACATAAGAAAGCGTAAAACTTGGCGATAGGCGGCTCGATAAATTTGCGCCCAACGTTTTTGCAGGGTCTCGGTATTGAAAACCTATACTTGCTAACTGTGTTTCCACCAAAAAATGATTACTAACAATATATGCCAATCCAAGACTTGAACGCACCTGATATACGTTATCATGTGAGCTACTGGTATAGACACTACTCGTCTGCAGATTAATATTAGTGCGAATATAATCCAAGGATGTTTCCCAATAAGGAGTAAAGCGGCTCGAAGCCAAATACCTTTTCACAAACAATGACCCTGTAATTGTCTCTCGTTTCTGGGTACTTTTTTCTGGATTTGAATATTCTTCTTTATCTGTGAAAGAGCTATAGTTGCTCCGAACCCCTACCAATGTCCGATTACTGACGAATCTGCCTACACTCAGTCCCGCTTCAAACGTCTTTTCATTGTTTGATTTAAGATAGTTCGAAGAACTTCCTCTGTTGTCTGACTGCAAAGTTTGAAATCCAATGTTTGTTCCCAACATCCAACGCCCTTTTTGGAGTGTTGAAAATTTTGTATCCTCAGCACGATAAGAAGTAGGTTTAATCCAATATAACAATCCCGCAGAAACACCATAAATTTCGATTGGAAACGTGTTAGAACCCGTAGCTGCCTGAATAGCCCAATGTTTATCAAAAAAATACACGACGCCCGCCTTAAACAAAGGAGCGATGTTGATTCTAGATAAATTAGAAGCCGAAATTAACACCCCATCGCTTTTTGTTTCTGAATCACTAAAACCTGCCGAAATTGTCAGCCCTGCCCCTACAAAGCCTCGCCAACGATCTTTCCCAAAATAATAGGCGCCTGATGTCCCCACTCCCAAGTCGGTCATACCACCACGTGAGCGATAGTTGGCTCGTGATGATTCTGACAAGGAGCTATTAAACCGCTCACTGACATTGACTTCCCACAAGATATTATCTTTGACAAACTTTCCATACGACAGCCCAGATTCCAACGAAAATGTCCTCCATTTTCCAGTGTATCCGCCCGATTGGGATTGGAGGGCTGATTGAACCCGCGTTGACAGATTACCTGTGATAAACGAATTTCCTTTTTCGGTTTGACCGCACACACTGAGGGCAGAGAAAGTGAGTAAAAATACGTAAGCGTTTTTCATGACATTGTTTTTTTGAGTGAATAACTATACTCAAAACGCCGATTTCACTACTTTATTGGGGAAACTACTTCCTAAATAATGTTAAATTTCGTCGGTTGTCTGCTTTTGTCATTATTCCTAACACCTCCTCCATGTTTCGCCATTTTTACCTCCTCCTTTTTCTTCTTGGGTCGCTCAAAAGTTGGGCGCAATCCAACGAACAAACCTATTTTGACCAAGCCCTGGCCAACGGCAAAGTGGCTAACGAAGCCTTCCTACGAAGTCACCGTTTTTTGTTGGGATGGCTTGGCAAAGCTGACCCCGCTACGGGTCTTATTCCGCGTAACCTTACTCAAAGTACCTGCATTTGGAACGCTTGGGATGCCGCCGCCGACAATTATCCGTTTATGGTCATGACCGCTTCCATGCTCGACAAGCCCCTTTTTGAGGGCAAAATGCGGGAAATGCTTGCTACCGAAACCCGCCTTACGTCACGCGTCGGGCGACTTCCTGATACGTATTCGTTTTGCAAAAAAGGCTTTGAAAATGCGGTGATTGATAGCAGCCAACTGGTGTTTGGCAGCGCCGAATACATGAAAGACGGGCTCATTCCGCTGACCGAATGGCTGGGGACAAGCCCGTGGTCGGAGCGGATGTTGGGAATCTTGGAAGACCTCGATAAAATCGTGGATGTACCAACTCAAATCAAAGGCAGCTTTTTTGGAAACAGCGCCGTGGTGGAAGTTGGCGGCGATTTGTTGCAGGTATTGGCGCGAATGTATTGGCTTACCAAAAACCCCAAGTGGCTGGCGTGGGGCATCCAAATTGGCGATTATTACTTGAGCGAAGCCCATTTGCCCACTCGTGCATTGCCGCGCCTTCGCCTTCGCGACCACGGCTGTGAAATTGTGTCGGGGTTGGTAGAAATGTACGCGGTGGTATCGGTGGCAAATTCTGCCAAAAAGAAACAGTGGCAGCCGTTTATTCACGAAATGTTGGATACCATTTTGGCCAAAGGGAGAAACGAACACGGGCTTTTTTACGACGAAGTAAATCCACTGACGGGCGAAGTGCTTCAAAAGCGAATTGCTGATAATTTTGGCTATACGCTCAATGCCTTTTACACCGTGTATCTTCTTGATAAGCAACCCACTTACCGCGACGCCACATTAAAAGCACTAAGTTCTCTCCACGCCCACTACCGCAACCACGATTGGGAATCGGGCAGCGCTGATGGCTACGCCGACGCCATTGAAGGCACGTTGAATTTGTATTTGCGCGAGCCTATGGCCAGCACCAAAGACTGGCTCGACAGCGAAATCAAGGTGTTGTGGAATTTTCAAAAACCCGACGGAATCATTGAAGGTTGGCACGGCGATGGCAATTTTGCCCGAACGTCGCTGATGTATGCCCTTTGGAAAACGGCAGGCACGCAACTTTCAGACTGGAATCAGGAGGTTGTGTATGGCGCTGTGACCGACAACAATACTGTTTACATTACGCTCAGTTCGCCCAAAGCTTGGTCGGGAAAGTTGGTTTTTGGTGGACAATGGCACAAACAAAACTTGCATTTGCCGTTTGACTATCCGCGCATCAATCAATTCCAAGAATGGTTCCCGATTGAAGCCAACAAAAGCTATGAATTGACGATTGACGGGAAGTCATCCAAAGTAAAAGGGGCGGTTTTACTGGCAGGCTACCCCCTCCAACTCAAACCTCAACAAACAATTCAGGTACGGTGTAAGCGTTGACAAAAAAAATTTAAATTTGTCAAAATCGCCTCGGCAGAGGCGCAACATTTGTAGAAAGGTTTAAAAAAAATCCAAAATTGCTTCGGAGAAGCGCAACCTTTGTAGGCGCAACATTTATTGAAAGGTTTTGAACAATCCAAAATCGCTTCGGAGAAGCGCAACCTTTGTAGGCGCAACATTTATTGAAAGGTTTTGAACAATCCAAAATTGCTTCGGAGAAGCGCAACCTTTGTAAGGGTTACGCTTCCGCACAGGCGGCCCTGTCCGAAGCAATATAAACGTCTTTGTAACTATTACTCTTTTACCTCAAAAACATAACTTCCTGATATTAAAGGCAAAATCACATCTCCATTTTCCAACTTTGCCCCTTTCCATTGCGCAATAGGTTTGCCGCTTTCGGTGATTTGGGTCAGGCTTTTGGCAGGAAGATGCAACGTCGCGGTTGTATTGGCAGGCACCGTGCATTTGTACGTAAACGTAGTTGATTTGCTTTCCCATTCACTCGAAATGCGTCCGTACATCGTGTCCACGTAGCCTTTGGCAAACGTAATACGATTGTCGGGATCAAGAGTAGGCTTGAGTACAAACTCTTTGAACGCTGCTTTGTCGGGATGGCGCTGAATTCCCAACGAATAATTGTACATCCACGAAGCTACAGCCCCAAACGAATAGTGGTTGAAGGAGTTCATGCTGTTGTTTCCTCCAAAACCATTTTCAACGGTGTAGCTGTTCAAACGTTCCCAAATCGAAGTTGCGCCATTGACCACCGAGTACAACCACGACGGATAATCTTTTTGCTGCACCAAACGATACGCTTGGGCGTGATTTCCGTTGTCTGATAGCGCCTCTGATATAGAAGCAGTCCCGATAAAGCCCGTCATCAGCGAATAAGGGGGACGTTCGATGCCGCCGTCGTCTTTGTTTTTACGCTCAATGGTTTCGTTTAAATACTTGATAGAAAACGGTTTATTTACTTCGTCAAACATTCCCAACGCTAACGGAATGGCGTACGAGGCTTGGGTATCCATGAGCACGCCTTTGTCCGATTTTGTTTCAGCCGCTTGCGGCCCTGGAGGCCCCATACGTGCTGCTACTACCCCCGATTTGACGGTACGGTGCGTATTTTTATCAACATAGACGTCATTGATGGTCTTTTTGATTTCTTGTTGACGTTTGGCAAACTGCGCCGCTTCGCCGGTTTTACCCAAAATGGTCGCGACTTTGCTCATAATTTCCAAGTCGTAGGCAAAGTACGACATCCAGAAAAGGGTGTTGTCATTTTTGTTGTTTTCGGGACTCAGCCAGTCGCCCAGCGGGCCTTCGTTCAAAATCCCGTTCGTTTTGTCCACCTTGGTTTCCAAGAAGTTGATGTACTTTTTCATGGCATCGTAGTGTTCCCGTAAAAGTTGTACATCCCCGTATTGACGGTAGGTTTCCCACGCCACCGTAAGCCCTGCACTTCCCCACAACGTTCCCCCAAAACCACCACCCACGGGCGCGACGTCGGTAAAACGGCCATTTTCAGGCTGCATGTCACGCATGGCCAACAAATGGCGACGTAAGAAAGGATTGGCCTGAGTCAAAAAGGTAGCACTTTTGACAAAAACCGAAATATCACCACTCCAGCCCATGCGCTCGTTGCGGGCGGGGGTGTCGGTGGGAATCGACAAGAAATTACTGCGCAACGACCACGTAATGTTTTGCCAAAGCTTGTTCACCAATTCGTTGGAAGTGGTGTAACTCGACGATAAATCCATCACCGAGCTAATCACCAAGCCCTTTACATCCGACACGGGAATGGCTTGGTCGATGCCCGTAATTTCTAAATAGCGATAGCCGTGGAAGGTAAAACGCGGCTGAATGACTTCGTCGCCCCCCTTCAAAATGTACAAATCTTGGGCCAACGCCGCCCGAATGTTTTCCATCATCACCATGCCTTCATTGCCTTTGTAGTCGGGCAAATTGGGGTACTTTACTTCCGCAAAACGCAGGGTAACAGCTTGACCTTTTCGGCCATTTTTGATGGTGATTTGGGGGACACCTACCATGTTTTGCGTCATGTCATAGACAAATACCTTGGGGCGCACTTCCTCCACGCTTTTAGCGGTCAACGTTTTGACAATCGTGGCATTTTCGCCCATTTGTCCAACAAGTTTAAAGTCATCGTATTCCAGCGACGATTTCCGCCCCAAGGCATCGGTAACGGTACCCTTAAACGCAGTTCCGTCCAAAGGTACAACGACTGCCGATTTCCATGCAGCATCGTTGTAGTCCGCCGTCGCCCAGCCATTGACGGCTGCTTCTTTGTTGGCATCATAAACCTCGCCCTGAAAAAACGACCCGTACCGAATGGGACCATCACCATAAAATTTCCATTCGGTAGGATTTGACGTCACCACTTGCTCTGAACCATCGGCGTAGGTAATGACCAATTTGCTCAACAACGACTGACGGTCGCCGAAGAAATTCCAGTTTTCGCCGCTGAACGTGATATTACCACTCCACCAGCCTTCGCTCAACCATGCTCCAATGGCATTCTTTTTACCCGATTTTATACCAGTAGTAACATCGTACGTTTGGTACATGTGGGTTTTGTTGTACTGCGTAAGACCTGGGTTAAAATAATCGTTAGAAACGCGACTTCCGTTGAGAAATAGTTCGTAAATCCCACGGGCAGTAACGTACAAACGTGCCTTTGCAATGGGTTTCGACTGGGTGGTAAACGTAGTCCGAAGCATGGGCGCTGCATTTTGGCTGGGGTCGGCCGTGACTAAGCCGCCACTTACTGCGTAGCTTCCGTTCTCAATTTTCACATTTGAAGCCGAAAAAATCCCCGAATATGGTTGTTTTTGAAGGTTTTCGGTAAAAATTGGATTGGATGGATAGCGATAATTTCGAATTATTACTCCCGAAAAAAAGGCTTTTTGTCCGTTAGGTACACGAAAACCAATGTCGGCTAACATCGGGAAACTGATGTAGTTATTTCCACTTCCAACGGGGTTTAAGTTGTACCCCCGAGCACCAAAACGCCCTCCACCGCCAGCGGGTGCCGCTTTGTCTTTTAGCTTGTTAGCATCTTTGTTGCCGTCCACGTAAAATTCAAACAATCCAAAATTACATTCCACCAGCAAGTGGTGTTTTTCGTATTTATTGGCCGCATTTATCAACGATTGCGGAATGTCAAAGCTTTTCAATGGGACGTCTTCTTTATCGTCTTTGGTATAGCCTACACGATAAATATTCAGTTTGGCAAGACCGTCTGCAGCGTCGCTAACGTTGGAAATATCTAACTCCAAGGCCACATAACTTTCGTTTTTGCCTTTGGTCATCCCCATGAGATTCAAGTCTTTGGTCATCAAGCGGCGGTCGTTGGCACCAAACACAAAAGAAGCTTTCGTAGCATTGCTGGTTTTATCGAGTTGAAGACCATATTCAAACTTAAACACCGATAAATAATGCGAATACAACACCATATCGTCGTCGCTTCCCCCAATCCAATTGGCTCCCGACCACGCCGCAATCGAAGGGTTCATCAAGCCCGTTTCAAACCACGAACTACTTGTAATCGGTTTGCCTGTATTGTCCCAAACGGTCAATTTCCACTGGTAGCGCGTGGCGGGTTGGAGGCCACTTCCAGCATATTCGATGCCATGCGAAAGCGCCGAGTTTACCTTTTTGGTGTCCCAAACCACTTGATTTTTAGCGTTAGAAACCACAATTTGGTAGGCGGTTTGGCTGTAACCTCGTTTTGCGTCTAAGGCTTTCATTTGCCAAGAAAACTGCGGAATTGGGGTATCAATTCCTAACGGCGTGGCTTGATAGTTGACTTGTAATTGGTTCAGCACGACGTTTGCCAACACCTTTGCTCCCCACAAAAACAAGACACAAGCGGTAAAAATTAGTCTTTTCATTTTTGAACTTTGGTTTAGATATGCCATTGCATTTCTTTTAATTATTCAAAAATATATTGACATTATACCGCTTGTATCCTGTGCTTCCCCGTTATTGTCTCAAGTGGGGGCAATAAAAACTGACTATGGCTACTTCACCACTTCACTCACCAAAATGATGGGGGCGACATTGGTATAATTGGCAAAATCAGCCCGAATAGCTTCTCTATTAGGGGCAACGGCTGCTTGATAGTCGCTTAGACTTTTGATGTAAAAAGTCCCAATCGCCATAAAGGGAAGTGGTTGGTTTGGTAAGCCGCTCGCAAGCCCTTTTTCAATGGTATATTTTACCAAATTTGCCCCCAAATATCCTGCCACCATGGGCATGTGCTTGGTTTCGTAGTACTCCATGTTGAAGGTTTTGCCTTCGGCGTAAGGATACATGACGGATACTTTAATCAAGCCCTTTTCGGCAGCTTGATTTGACTGTTTTTCTTGGCTAAACGCCGCCAAACAAGAAATAAGAAGAAAAGATGACAGAAGTAGTTTGAGCTTCATGGCTAAGGGTATTTTTTAAGTGTTAACTGATTGATTTAAAACAATTTCGCACAAATATCTAAAGAGGTTTTATATTTGCAAAACGCTATTTTTCGATAAAAACCATCGAAAAAACCGATTTAGAAAGATGGAACTAAGACAACTGAAGTATTTTTTAAAAGCCAAGGAGCTCTTGAACTTTACGGAGGCGGCAAAGGCATTAAATATTAGCCAAAGCACCCTTTCCCAGCAAATCAAACAATTGGAAGATGAATTAAACGTGCCTTTGTTCAACCGTATTGGCAAACGAATCACGCTTACCGAAGCGGGAGGTCTGTTTGAAACGTATGCGTTTCAGTGCATCAATAGAGCAAATGAAGGATTATTGCTCTTGCAAGATTTGAAAAACCTGAACACAGGAAAAATTACCGTCGGCGTGATTTATTCCATGCGGATTCTTTTTGCCAAAACCTTGATACAGTTTGCCCAGCAGTACCCAAACATAAAAATTCAAGTGGTATTCGGCACCACCAAAGACCTGCTCGATAAGCTCAATTCGCACCAATTTGATTTTGTCTTGATTTTCCACGAAAAGCCCAATGAGCCTCACCTCAAATACCAGCCTATTTTGACCTCTAATATGGTATTGGTTACTGCTAAAAAATCATCGTTGGCTTCCAAAAAAACAATCTCTCTTCATGAAGTAGCAGCCCTTCCTTTGGCACTCCCTTTCAGCGGCTACAGTACAATCCAGTTTTTTGAAGAAGTGTTCAGCCAAAAAAATTTAGAACCCAACATCTGCATGGAAATCAACGATATACCTACGTTGTTTGAAATTGTAAAAACGGGCCATTGGCACACCATCTTGAGTGATACCAGCGTCAATGACCCCGAAGTAGTGGGCATTCCCATCGAAGGCGAAAACATGAAGCGGACGATTATGATTATTTCACTCAAAGAAGCCTACGAGAAGCAGGCGGTAAAAAAGCTGTATGAATTGCTGCGGGGGATTTAGAGTAATGTTTTTCTTTCTGCGTTATTTTTCTTGTATTTTAGTAAAAAATCAACCTTCCAAGGCATGAATTCTTCCCTCTCAGCGCTTTTTCACGAGGCCGAGCGATTAGATAATCGTTCTTTAGATGCTCTTATTGCCAATATCCTTTCATTAAGAATCCAGCGTGAAACCCCTGATAATCAAAAGAAAGAAGCTTTTTTATTGAAAAAAATAAATAAGAGTCTCTCCATTGACCAAATCGAACGTTTTAAAGTCCTCAACCAAAAACGTTTAGATGAAACAATTTCTGCGGAAGAGTACGCTGAGCTTCTTATTTTACTCGATAAAATTGAAAAACTAAATGTAAGCCGCCTCAAGTACTTAACCTCACTTGCTCGGCTGCGACAAGTCACAGTCCGTGAATTAATGAAGCAGTTGGGAATTTCAGGATCACTTAATGGCTAAGTCTTATATTTCACCAAGCACAAAGCAAGCAAAGCATGAAACTGCGACTTCCTTTTATTGGTCTTCTATCTCAGAAACGTCAGTCTTTATCCTCATACGATACAAACTCATAGGTAGCGTTGCCACCAGATACATTAAATTTCAAAAAGCCCCTTGAACCGTGTGTATTACCGCGCCATGATGGTCGACCAGCGATGGATCCCCCAGTGATGTAGTGCGTTTTTCCCGCTATGTTTAAGTCCTCAAACCAGTGAATATGTCCTTGAAGAACAAACTTGAGGTTATGGTCTTTATAAAGCGCCAAGACTTCGTTACGGTTAGCCACTGGGGGCTGAGAGAGATAGCCGTTTTGTGGAGGATACAAGTCATGGTAAGTTGTCACCAAAGGAATATGGGCGACCACCACCACGGGGGTTTCGGGCTTTATGGAACTGAGGTCATTTTTTATCCATTTTAACTGACCTTCATCCACTCTCCCTATGTACTTGTAGTTATCTACATCTAACACGTTTAAGACCATAAAATGCCATCCTTTGTGGTTAAATGAATAGTAGGGATCACCAAAATATCGCTTAAACATGCCCAGTTTATAGTCGGGATGCGAGGAATCCTCTGGGCTTTCCTCGTAAATTCCAAAGAGGTCGTGGTTTCCTACGCAATTGTAAACTGGGACTTTAAATCTACGGGTCTGGCTTAGGTAATAGGTAAAAAGAGAATCTCCTTTTGCTCGATTCCCCCGCATGATGTCAAAAATCTGGTCTCCACCCGAAAGCACAAAATCAGGTTTTAGTTGCTCTATTCGTTGTACTACTTTATTGAATGCTTTTTCTACGACGGGGTCGGGGCGTAGGTGCATATCAGTCATAAAAACGAAAGAAAAGTTGCCGTTTTGAGCCGAAACTGCATCTAAACAAAGACAGTAAACCAAAACAAGTAGAAAGTGCTTCATCATGAGAATGCCATTTTTAAAGGTATAACTGAAAAAAGCACGGTTCGGACTATCTATTTCACCCCAAACCTCACTCCTTTCATCGCCTCTTCCTTCATAAAAGGTTGGTTGTAAAGGCGTTTGCCTGTGGCTTTGAAAAAGGCATTGGCAAACGCAGCGGCGGCAGGTGGTAGGGCGGGTTCACCCAAACCCGTGGGGTTGATGGCGCTGTCCACAAAATGCACCTCCACGGCGGGAATTTCGTTGATGCGTATTAGGCGGTAGGTATCAAAATTTTGTTGGTTGGGGACACCGTCTTTGAGCGTTACTTCGCCATATAAGGCGTGCCCCAAGCCGTCGATGATTCCACCTTGCACTTGCTGGTACGCACCGCTTAGGTTCACGACCACGCCGCAAGAAAGCCGTGAAAAAACTTTATGAGTTGCTGACTGAAAATTAACGTTTTTGTCCTTGGTGGTGAAAATACCGCCAAGCGTATTTGTTACTTATATATACTCATTTTGTGCATATTCTTCCGGATAAACCACACTATAATTGCGTAAACTCATTGCATCCTTAGAAAAAAAACATATTTGAACTGCAGGCAATAAATCTAAGTATTGAGGCTTATTTGGCTCAAATAGTACATTGACACTATAATCAGAATTAAACCCCTTGCTTTTAAGTCCATTGGCTCTTACGGCTACGTAATCAAAACTTTTTAGTGTTCCTTTCAAAAAAGCAAGTATTGTTTTGACAGTAGTCCTATTAGTTATGAGCCCTTTGCCTTTCATTATTTCATACGTTTGTTTGAGCCATTGCAGATGCTCTAAGTTTCCAAACAGATCAAAGCACTCATTATCGTTGAAGTCACAAACAGCTTTGCAAATAATGTAACCGCTTGAGTATTGGCGCACTTCTTTGCCCCACCAGTGGGCATTTTCTATTAATGTATCCCAAAAATAGTAACCATTGCCCAGCCACGTATTTTCCCAGTGACACGCATAGGGGCCATTAGTTTCGAGGCGGTCTAAGTCGCTATTGCGGTCTTCTAACGTCTGATATACAATCCTAATACTCAATGTTGTTGGCTATTTTTGAGTGGTGTTGTTTTTTAGACTACCCTCCAAACCGGAAAGGTTGAGTGTGGGGATGATTACACCAGGTACATTAGCTTGGGTAGTGACTAAACTTACATAAGCCCTCACATAAGGAAATAGAATAGCGATAGCATTGCGATAGAAGTAGTCAGGGATGGCTTCGTAGGAAGAAAGATTTTCAAAATTAAACCAGCCCTTGCACTGTACCAACACAAAGGGGGCCGTCTGGCCTTGCACAAAAATAGTCACAACAAATGTTAGTTCGTAAACACTCTCTTGGTTGATGTAAGCTCCTTTGGGGTCGAAATCAAGAAGTAAATCGTTAGAAGTATGCTGTGTGAGGTCAATGTTTACTTTTTCAAATTGATAATTGGTAAGGGTAAATGCTGCCTTTTCCATTGATGTTGATTGATTTTACATAAAAAAAGCCCGAAGAACTCTTCGGGCTTGGCGTACTTAACGAAAACTGGTGCGATGGCCTTTTCATAGGATCACTCGACTGCAACTGATACAAATGGCAGTGGGTCAAAAAATCCTCTATGGTAGGCCCTACATTATTTTCTTCGTTATCGTACTTAGCCCAATTGTCAAAGATAATGTCTTGGGGCGTAGCCTCAAAATACTTCTTCAATTCTTCCAAAAAATTAGACATGACACTGTGAGTTTATACTACTATCAATGATAAAATATCCTATCTATCAAACGTCAAATGATGTAAGATAGTTTGATAAGTGGGCGCAAATGTAATAAATATTACAATAGCTACAATCAATCTAAGAAAACATTTAACAATGTCACTTTTCTGATTGTCAATATCTTATATTAAGTACTTGACCATATTTAGTTTTCATTAAAAGGGCTAAAATTTATATTGAGATGGGTACCTACATTAGCCATACACCGATTCACAGCGTAGAG
>NZ_JACIBY010000027.1 GCF_014195535.1 Runella defluvii
CCACCACAACACAGCCAATACCTGCCCCACACTCAGAAATACCACGCCCAGAAACACCCACTTCAGCTTAGGAAAGTGCAACGGAACTTGGAGCAGGGAGTACATAAAGAGCGTATAAGTGGCGGGCATAAGCTGGTAAAAGCCCGAATTGAGGACTTTGGCCAACCACGGAATATCGCTAAAATAGGCACCAATCAAGCCTATTGAGCCCAAGACCGACAACGTAACTATGACCGTATGAAAGGCATACCAACGAAAAGAAGTGTTGCGGATGTACAACGCTAAAATGATGTTGTAAAGCACCCTTAGCAACTGAATCCCAATCTCCATCCAAATCGGAGCCAGACTCGTTGACACCTGATCGATATACACTTGGTGGGTCATCAACGTGAGTTGTCCCACAACACTCTCGTCCGCCTGCAAGCGAATATAATACGTAATCTTCTGATTTTTAGGCAGTAGCCCAAGTTTAAAAACGGGCAATTGCCCTTGGTATTTTTTCTGGGCGTGCGGCGTAAGCATTCCACCGTATTGGATTTGGACACTTCCGTCGGGTTGTGGCGCGTACCAATCTACGTGGTCTTTGAGCCCGTCGCTCCAGACCATGTACCAATTGTTTTGGTTTAAACGGCTCTGATTATCTATTTGAACCTTAAACCAAAACACATCTTTAGAAAAAGCATACTGAAACGCTGGTGCGTTAACAGGCATAAATTTCTGCTTTTGCACTTCCGCAAAACCCATTTTTTGGGTAGGGTCGCGGAACACTTCCGCAAATTGGCTCAGGGGAAGTGAAGACACGCTGTCGTTAATTGTAATTGCTTTTTGCGCAAACAATTGTTGATAACCTATACATATAAAGCAGACAACAATTAGTTTAAAGTTCATAACAGTCAAAATAGAGCAAATAGCGCATTCGGGTAAAATAGAAACACAAATAACGACAAAATTTATTTTTAACCTAAAATTGTTTTTTTGGCCTTTTTGTTTTTTTCTTCTAAAAAGGTATATTTTTTGCTTTTGTTTTCACAAGAAAGGGTTGCCTGAATGTAACAGCCATTCAAGCAACCCCTTATTTTACTCCGTTAAATATGACTTACTGCTGCACCTTCACTACCTTCAGCGTCGCCTGCTGGTCGGCGGTCGTCACCTTCAAGAAATACATTCCCGTCGGCAATTCACTCACGCCAAATTCCTCTTGGTGGGTATTGGTTTCGGGTACAAATTTGCGCTGCAAAACTTCCCGACCTGTTGCATCCGTCAACGCCGTTTGCACCACTTGCCCTTTGCTGTCCTGCACTTTCAAGCGCAGGATGTTGCTGACGGGGTTGGGGAGAACGGTCGCGAAAAGCCCGTTATCCGTTAGCTGTTTTCCGCTATCCGACCCTTGCCATTTGCCCCTTGCCTCTTGCCCTTCTCCATTTGCTCCTTGCCCTTTGCTTTTTGCCTCTTCGCTCTCCGCTGTCCTCGCTGCTCCTACCCCTACCCCATCTTTCGATTGGATTCTAAACCAATACTCTTGGTAGGCCAACACGTTGCCTTGCGGCTTGCGCGTTGAGGGATAAATGCTGCCCCAGCCCTTTTGGTCCCAATAACGAATGCCTAATTTGTATAAACCTTTGGGTAACCCCGAATCATATACGTTACCACCCGCACCATTGTCTTGGTAAAATCCGTACGCAGGGTGGTTTTGGGCGTATAGCTCCGTCCAGCCTTCGCGGTTGGCGTACATAAAATACGGCGCGTTGTTCTCGTGCGTGTTGAACGAACGAATCACCCCCATTTCGGGTACGGCTTGCATGTCAAACGTCAATGAACCGTTTGTGCCCAAGCCGCACGCATCCGCATGTATCGTCCAGTAGCGAGGTGCCATTTTGTTGGCATTCTCTACGTAAAATAACGTCGGATTCACTTGCGTACTTTGATCCAATTCGGGGCCACCGTCGCGGGTGATAAACTGGCTCGTCCAAGCCGAACGGTCGTTGGTTTTGATGGCGGATTTGCTTTCGCCAATGTTGATCAACGTCACCACAAACGCATTCCAATAAATATCTTTACGAATACTTTCTGCGCTTTGGCAACCGCCTTCAAAGAGGCATTTCGCCCAATACGTTTGCTTCGTCACGTTGTTGAAGGCTACCTCAAAACTTGGGGTAGTGATGCCTGTGTTCCAGCTCGTGGTGCTTCCTGCGGGGCAATTGGCCGAAATCGTCACCGTCGTGCCTGTGCAAACAATCTCTTGACTTGCCGTAATCACGGGCGCTACTTGCGTTGGTGTTAAAGTGAACGTCACCACGTTGCTCTTTTCACTCACGCAACCATTTTCCGTTTGACAACGCACATAGTACGACGTCGTTTGGCTTGGTACGGTGGCGGGAAGACTTGGCAAAGCCACGTTTGTGGTGGCATTGTACCAAACCGTGCGTAAACTGCCGCAAGACGATTGTCCGCTGAAACTCGCCGATGGGTTACAACTGCTTGTTGATGACAATGATACCGTCGGTGCAGAAGGAATGGTGACTAATTTTAACCGCATTACCCCCGACTCAGATTCCACACACGAAGGCGCTCCGTCTGATTTACGGCAACGTACACGGTAATTGTGATACTGATTATCCACCAAGCCAACGGGTACTCCTGAACTATATTCTCCACCATCAATTGAGTAAAGAATCACTTCACCCGTGGCGCAATTGGCGTTAAATGTAAGAGGCATATTCACCAAACTACACACTTCCTTCGTCTCGCCTACGGCTACCGTCACCCCGTCCACCAACAGTGACACGTTTTGCGGCGTTGAGGCGCGGTTATTAATCGTCAATTCTATCATGCCTGAATAAGTCGAAGCGCAATTGGCATCACAAGCCGCTTGGTAGCGGTGAAGTTGGTTATTGGAGGACTGGGTAACTGGTTGACTGGTTGTCCAATTACTCCATGCGCCACTGCCCACTTGTACTCGCCAAACAGGATTTCCCACCACACACAAACCAGAAACCGTAAACTGTAAACCATTAACTGGATTGGTATCTATATCGCAGAATGTCTGACTGTTACCCTCGTTGAGCGTTTGTTGAAGTGTTGACAGCGTAATTGTGGGTTTACTCTGTAGAGTGACCACACCCGTTGTGGAGGCTTGGGCAGCACACACACCGTTTTGTACCATGGCCCTATAATAAGTGGTTTGGGTGATGGTGCTCGGTGAAAACTCAGCAGTAGTTACCGCAATATCAACGGGAGAGCTAAACGACGCATTAGCGGACGATTGCCACTTTAAAATCGTACCTGTTTGCCCCACCAATTTGAGCTTTGTTGTCTTTGTTTCTACGCACAAAGCTGTCGAACCTTCTACTACGCCCCCCACCGTCGTTTGATTAATGGACACATTACCACTTACAACGTCGGAAGTACAACCAACGGCCGATGCGACCGTCAGACTATAGGCTATCGTACTCCCGCCGCCTGAGTTCACCGCCGCTGTCAAAAACGAAGAAGGTAAAGGTGCGTTTTTCACCGCATTGATACCCGCGCCCGCCAACGAGTACGTAACAGGCGAATTAGTAGTAGCGTTATACGGAATCTCCAACGTTGTAGTTGTGGCACAAATGGCAGCGACAGGCACGGTTGAAATGGAAGGTTTAGGATGCACGACCAAAACCCCTTGCGCATAAGGGCGGCACGTATTGTCACTTGGAAGCGTCGATAAAATAGCATATACGTAATAAGTGCCCGCAGGAAGGGTAGTATTGGATAAAGTGGCCGTTCGTTTGTCATCGACCAAATTGGCAAAATCTACGCTCCCTATGCTCGTTCCGCCCGTGTAAGGATCGTTGGTCGGAGAAGAAAAATAGACAAATTTGACCCCATAATCCACCCCTGCCACGTCAAATGACTCCATGCTTGACATATTTTTTGCACTCATGCTAAAGGGACTGTTGGCGCATATTAGCGTTTGCGGTAATTCCAACGTTGGTAAGATGGGACAGCAATTGGTGATAAGAGTAGGGAAGTCTCTTAAAAATGTTCTTGATGTACTACAATTTAAGTAATCATATTCTACCCTGAAATAATATTTTGTAGAAAACATATTTCCCTTAGGTATAACCAAGATCGAGGTATCACTCTTCTCTGAAAAAGGTACTGGCACCGTTCCGCCCACGCCGTAGTCGGTTCCTCCGACTGAATAGCTAATTCTTCCTAAGCCATTATACTTTAATGCTATTTGAATCTTCCCGTCATTGACGCAATCTGGTGGAACTACATTCACAGTCCCTACTGGCGATCCTTTGGTTTGTACCTGATAGATGATGGCTTCCGAAGTGCATCCATTCGCATTTTTAACGGTTAAAACAAAATCAAGTGGTTGTGGTAAGCTCGACAACCTAGAGAATATTACCGTAATGGATGACGCTGGAAGAGGAGCATCGGTGACAGTGACAATATTTTTTCCCGTTATAGAATACGTAACTGGCGATCCTGTCGTAGATGTGTATGGTATTTCAAACGAAGGGACGTTATAGCATACCTCTGCGGGGATCGTCCCTAGGGTGATTGATGGTCTAGGTGAATCTTTTAGAGTAACGCTTACAATATCTGATAAACAATACATGTTATCTAGCTGAATCTCAGTATAGATTCCTGAATTTAATTGTGGTAGAATCACTTGTCCATTTACATCTGCATATACAGTGGAAAGGCCTGCGTGTACAGTATTCCTTTTATAACTTAACATATAGTCAACCCCAGGCACTAAATCGCCCAATATTATACTTCCATCATTAGTAGAACAGCTGCTTGGATCTATGACCTTTACAGTCGGTGTTCGTGCCCGACTTTCTTGCCTTTCATACGCGCCTATATCTACTGAACCACCTACTTTTCGGGGGTTATCCAGAATATCAGTCGTTTGATTACTTACGTCAATACCAGCATTGATCAACGGAGAACAAAGGGAGAGCCGTAAACCATCATCAGCTGTTCGGTAGGTATCATCCCCACCGTCGAAATCTTCACTATTAGCGAGAAGGGGATCTATAGCAAATAGATTATTAGCATCTTGGACAACAACTGGCTTGCCTGAATAAAAATCACTGGTTAATTGCAAAAGTGAATTTTCGATATACACAACTCCTCCTGTCGGAACTATTTTGACATCTATTCCTTCCGCAAAAGTGCTACCTCTTAGACTGTTACGAAAAAAGATAGTATTTGTAATTCTGGAAGAATTGGTACTTTCATCAAAGAACACTCCACTCCCATCATTTTCTACTAAAACAACCCCTACCATCGTCAATTTAGAAACATACACATAAAGCCCTCCGCCCTCGCGCGCCTTGTTCCCAACAAAAATTGCATTTTGAATCCGCATAGTAGATGCCATATCCATCATCCCTCCACCTTGCGCGGCTATATTGTGTTCAAACACTACATTTGTGATGGTTGCATCTGACGACGCGTTGATAAACAAACCGCCTCCAGCATTACTTGCAGCATTTCCCTTAAAGATAATATTCCGAAGTACTGGAGCCGAGTTAAAATTAAGCATTCCCCCACCTCTGCCTTGAAGGGCATTCCCTCCCGAGATTACGAACCCATCAAGGCATGAGTTGTCCGCTGTCAAACCATTGTCCCAGTTGAGTACAACGTTTTGCGAGTTCTCGCCATTGTTAGAAATCACCAACGTTTCTCCCTTTCCAGTCACCACATCATCTCCCTTTAAGTCACCACTCAAAACGGAGGGGTTAGCGGCTATCACTGCCGTGGTACGTTGGGTCAGTATGGTTTCATTTCCAGCAAAACTTCCATATACTTTCACCCCTGGCTTCATCACAAACGACACCGTACGGTCAGTACCTGACGTAGGCTTGTAGGTACCTTTGGCTACCCAAACTTGGTCGCCGTTACCTGAGGCGTTCATCATTGCTTGTAAATCTGAACTGGCATTGGTCCAAGAAGAACCGTCGCCCGTACCCGAGGACGTTGGTTTGACAAACCGTTTTGTTTGGGCGTAGGTACTGCCAATCAATAGTAGTAAAACGGCAATACTAGAAACAAATGATAGCGTTTTTTTCATACGAATAAGTTGGTTACAAAAAACGGTAGAGTTTTTTTTCGTGAGTGAGTGATTTTGTGCCACAAGGTTAGAGTACTACCAAATTTTCCCCAAATTGGGAGCATCACAAAAACATCACAAAATATAACCAACTGTATTTCAGGCAAATACAGCTCCATCAAATCGTATCTACAATATCCCCCCACGTAGCGTCTTCGGGAAGGTCAATCTTTTTTTTAAGTCGATACCACACATTTCGAACCGCATTTACGGAGATTCCCAGCGAGGAAGCCATTTCTTTATTGTCTAATCGTAATTTGGCCAACGCCATACATCGCACTTCGGCAGGGGATATGCCTGGGATTTTTTCCCGCAATCGATGTAAAAAACCAACATGAACTTTATCAAAAAGAATTTTAAAATTATCCCACTGCTCATCGGTAAGGAGCGTGTTGTTGCGCAGTTGTTGAATACTAAATGAATTATCAATTTCAGTATTTTCGACCACTAAAAGTTCAATCTGCTTGTTTTTGGCAATGATGATGTTGGTAAACTCCTCTAGCTTCATTTGGGCGATAATCAAGTCGCGTTTGGCTTTTTCCTGCTCAATTAGGTTGAGCCTTGCCGCCTCCTGCTGACGAATTTCAAGCTCTTTTTCTTTGACCTTCACCAGTAGCTTTTGCCTTAGTACGAGCACAAACACCACCAAACTCAGTAAAAGTACAATGACGATGGCCACAATTCTACTGATTTGTTGCTGTCGAATATTTTCGACCAACCTCCGTTCGGTATTTCTCCGCCGTTCGGTTTCAAGCTGTAAATCAGCCTGAATCTGAACATTTTTCCCCCTTCTTTTTTCGAGTACATCATCCCAGAAACGCGTGGAATCTTTGTGTTGAATCGCCAGAGGGAAATTACCCACAGTCGTGTAATACCTACTCAGTAGTTGATGGAGCTGAAATTTATCAAATTCATTCCCTTGTTTTCGAGTGGATTCCTGAGCCAAGTCAATCAATGGCTCTACCTCGTTGATTTTTTTCTGTATGAGGTAAATATCGGCCAAGTTGATGGCAAAGCCGCACGTATTATCGAGCAATTGATACTTACGGGTATCTTCTATCCCAATTCTGTAATAATAGATGGCAGAATCCAATTGTCCAATGGCCTTATAAACATGGGCTTTTTTCCCCAACAAAATCCCTTTCCACCCTAGCTTAGACGGGTCTTTGGTAAAGAACTTCTGGTACATTTGAAGCCCTTTGTTGAAATAAAGCAGCGCATTTTGATAGTTTTTGGTTTTAAGGTAAGACGTACCTATCACATCCAATGTCAGGAATTTGTACGAAACCCCTATATTGTATTTTTCTACTTCTTTTCCGTAATTGATGGCACTTGCGAAATCATCAAATTGGTAAAAAATTCTCGACAGTCCCACAAAGAGCATCTCTCGACGAATAGGGCTAATGACGTGTTTTGTGGCCTCACTGTACTCTACTGATTTATGTAAATAATACAACGCCAACACATCTTTTTGATAGTTGAAGGTTAGGTTGGCAGCATATAAGAATGCAAAACTCGCCTTAATCTCCTCAAATCCGATACGATCCGCTTCGTTGATGCACATTTTGTACCAATTTTCAAATTCACTCAATGGCACTTTAGAAGTTTGCTGTAAGTAATCCATTTTTGAAATTTGCGCAATCAATACTCCTTTTTCATCCTTGTGCTGGCGCGCCGCGAGTTCTTCTATTCTGTTTCTAAATAGCAGCCCCTCTTTCGTTCCCAGGTGTCTAAATAATACTGGATGGATTAACTCTATCATATCCCACCGCTTTGGGTAAGGATAACGGTACGCAGAATCATACGCCTGAATGTAAGCTTCGGGATGCCTCAAATCTTGTGCGCGGCTTTCCAACAAATGTATCCCACAAAGAACAATAAAATAACAATAACGTACGAATTTACACTTTATCATACCTTGTCAACTTGTACAACTTCAAAAAATAACGCGATAGATACCTAGTTAAGAAAATTTTGTTGGGTATTTACTTCCCCAAAAATAGTAACTGTACACGTACTCCAAAAACAAGAAGGCCCTGCTCATCAAAACGATAAGCAAGGCCTTTTGCCCTAAAAACAAAGAAAATTCTAATTGAGCTTCACCACTTTCAAGGTAACTTGCTGGTTACCACTGTTCACCTTCAAGAAATATACTCCGTTTTGTAAGTCCGCGACCCCAAATTCCTCTTGGTGGGTATTGGTTTCGGGTACAAATTTACGCTGCAAAACTTCCCGACCTGTTGCATCCGTCAACGCAGCTTGCACCACTTGCCCTTTGCTGTCTTGCACCTTCAGACGCAGAATGTTGGTGACGGGGTTGGGGAGAACGGTCGCGAAAAGCCCGTTATCCGTTAGCTGTTTTCCGTTATCCGAACCTTCGCCATTTGCCCCTTGCCCTTT
Organism: Runella defluvii; assembly: GCF_014195535.1. Taxonomy (GTDB): domain Bacteria; phylum Bacteroidota; class Bacteroidia; order Cytophagales; family Spirosomataceae; genus Runella; species Runella defluvii. Next base: position 8,510 of record NZ_JACIBY010000027.1, read on the forward strand.
GCTTTTTGCCTCTTCGCTCTCCGCTGTCCTCGCTGCTCCTACGCCTACTCCATCTTTCGACTGGATTCTAAACCAGTATTCTTGATACGCTAGCACGTTTCCTTGCGGCTTGCGCGTTGAAGGATAGATGCTGCCCCAGCCTTTTTGATCCCAGTAACGAATACTCAATTTGTACAAGCCTTTGGGTAACCCTGAATCATATACGTTACCACCTGCACCATTGTCTTGGTAAAAGCCGTAAGCAGGGTGATTTTGAGCGTATAGCTCCGTCCAGCCTTCGCGGTTGGCGTACATGAAATACGGCGCGTTGTTTTCGTGCGTATTGAACGAACGAATCACACCCATTTCGGGGACCGCCTGCATGTCAAACGTCAATGAACCGTTTGTCCCCAAGCCGCACGCATCCGCATGTATCGTCCAGTAGCGAGGTGCCATTTTGTTGGCATTTTCTACGTAAAATAACGTCGGATTCACTTGCGTACTTTGATCCAATTCGGGGCCACCGTCGCGGGTGATGAACTGGCTCGTCCAAGCCGAACGGTCGTTGGTTTTGATGGCGGATTTGCTTTCGCCAATGTTGATCAACATCACCACAAACGCATTCCAATAAATGTCTTTACGAACACTTTCAGAACTCTGACAGCCGCCTGCAAAAATACATTTTGCCCAGTACGTTTGCTTTATTACGTTGCTGAAAGCCACTTCAAAACTTGGGGTAGTGATGCCTGTGTTCCAGCTTGTGGTGCTTCCTGCGGGGCAATTGGCCGTAATCGTCACCGTTGTACCTGTACACACAATCTCTTGTGAAGCTGTGATTATAGGAGCCGTATTAACGGGAACAACCGTGTAGGTCACTACGTTGCTCTTCTCACTCATACAACCTCCACTCGCCTGACAACGTGCATAATAGGACGTCGTTTCCGTTGGCGTTTGATTGGACAACGTAGGCAAAGCCGTATTGGTCAAGGCATTGTACCATATCGTCGTCATCGTTCCACAGTTGGTTGTGCCACTAAACGCCACGGGGCTACCACAACCACTCGTCACGTTCAAACTCACCACGGGAGCCGCCAACGAACTCGTAATTCGCAACCTCATCACCCCCGACTCTGTCTCCACGCATGAAAGCGTTCCATCTGACTTGCGGCAGCGTACGCGGTAGTTATGGTATTGGTTGTCCACCAATTGCGTTGGTACAATACTACTGTACTCCCCGCCGTCCACCGAATAAAGTAGCATTTCTCCAGCACTACACGTCGCGTTAAACGTAATGGAGTTACCTTCGATATTACACACTTCTTTGCTTTCACCTGCATTCACCGAAACTCCGTCGGCCAACAACGACACGTTCTGTGGCATTGAAGCGCGGTAATTAATCGTCAACTCAATCGGTGACGTGTATGTCACGGGGCAAGTCGCATCACAAGCCGCTTGGTAGCGGTGGAGTTGGTTATTGGACGATTGGGAAACGGGGGCTGTCGCCGACCAGTTGCTCCATGCGCCACTGCCCACTTGTACTCGCCAAACGGGATTTCCCACCACACAAGAACCCGTACCATTAAACTGCAAACCGTTAACAGGATTGGCATCCGTATCGCAGAAAGTTTGGGAATTACCTTCGTTTAACGTTTGTTGCAGCGTACTGAGGGTAATGGTAGGTTTACTTTGAACCGTCACCGTAAATGAACAGGTCGTCGTTTGACCATTGGCCGCCGTTACTTTGAACGTATTCGTTGTAATACCTACGGGAAACACCGTCCCCGAAGGAAAGCCTGCCGTCTGTGTCGTTACCGCACCCGAACAGTTATCCGTACCAACGGGTGGTACAAACGTCACCGTTGCCCCTTCACAAACTACCACATTCGCAGGACACGTAATTGTAGGTGGTTCGGCATCTACCACTGTCACAGTAAACGAGCAAGTCGCTGTTTGACCATTGGCGGCCATTACTTTGAACGTATTGGTGGTAACACCCACGGGAAAAGTCGCCCCCGATGCCAAGCCTGTCGTTTGCGTCGTTGTCACTCCTGAACAATTGTCTAAACCAACAGGTGCTGTATAAGTTACTACCGCTCCGCACAAGCCTTGGGTGTTATTGACCGAAATATTCGCAGGACACGTAATTGTAGGTGGTTCTACATCCACCACCGTCACCGTAAACGAGCAAGTTGCTGTTTGACCATTGGCGGCCATTACTTGAAACGTATTGGTGGTCACACCCACGGGGAAAGTCGCCCCCGATGCCAAGCCTGCCGTTTGCGTCGTTGTCACTCCCGAGCAGTTGTCTAAACCAACAGGTGTTGTATAAGTTACTACCGCTCCACAAAGCCCCGAAGTACTATTGACCGAAATATTCGCAGGACACGTAATTGTAGGTGGTTCGGCATCCACCACCGTCACCGTAAACGAGCAAGTTGCCGTTTGACCATTGGCGGCCATTACTTGAAACGTATTGGTGGTAACACCCACGGGGAAAGTCGCCCCAGATGCCAAGCCTGCCGTTTGCGTCGTTGTCACTCCCGAGCAGTTGTCTAAACCAACAGGTGCTGTATAAGTTACTACCGCTCCACACAAGCCTTGGGTACTATTGACCGAAATATTCGCAGGGCACGTAATTGTAGGTGGTTCGGCATCCACCACTGTCACCGTAAACGAGCAAGTCGCTGTTTGACCATTGGCGGCCATTACTTTGAACGTATTGGTGGTAACACCCACGGGGAAAGTCGCACCCGATGCCAAGCCCGCCGTTTGCGTCGTTGTCGCTCCTGAACAATTGTCTAATCCAACAGGTGCCGTATAAGTTACTACCGCTCCACAAAGACCAGAAGTACTATTGACCGAAATATTCGCAGGACACGTAATTGTAGGTGGTTCGGCATCGCCAATTGTCACAGTTGCCGTGGTAGATGTCCCTTGGCAATTATTGGCCGTGGGAGTAATCGTAAACGTCACTGTTAGGGGTGAATTGGTCGTGTTGGTCAGCGAACCGCTAATAGAGCCCGTTCCACTGGCTGCGATGCCCGTGGCATTCGCGGTGTTGTCGCGAATCCAGCTATAAGTGGCTCCCGACACATTGCTAGAGAATGTAATGGCCGTAATGGCTGCACCTTGACAACTCGTTTGGCTCGAAGGGGTTGCTACGACGTTAGGAGTGGGGTTAACAACCACCGTGGCCGTCGTAGGGGCTCCTTGGCAACCGTCCGCCGTGGGGGTAATTGTAAACGTTACCGTCACTGGGGCGGTGGTCGTGTTGGTGAGTGAACCGCTAATGTTACCGCTGCCATTGGCTGCAATACCCGTAACACTCATGGTGTTGTCGCGGGTCCAGCTGTACGAAGTCCCCGTTAATGAGCTTGTTAAGTTAATGGCCGTGATGGCTCCCCCCGAACAAACATTTTGCGTAGAAGGCGTTGCGGTAGCTACGGGGTTAGGTTTAACCGTCACCGTAAAGCTAAGGGTCGATTTTCCGTTCTTATTGTCCGTACTTTCGACGGTAATCGTAGCCGAACCACTCTGATTGGCCTTTTGGGTAAGGGCTATTTGTACGGCCGTAGCACTGCCAGTATTAGTAGCAGCAACTAAGCTAGGATTACTACTGGTGACGGTGGTTGTTTGTATGGTTCCATCGGGATCACTAACGCTGAGGCTAATCGGTGTCAAGCTTCCATCTGTACTGCGCTGGCAAGCGGTGACTGCTCCCACCGTAGTTGGGTTAAACACAGGCTTAGCGTTGCAGGACTCGTAGCTTATTGTCGGAGGTGCAATTTTTACGATATAACTTCCATTTGGAGAGAAAAGCCTAATGATGCCGTAGAGATTTCCTTCTGAATCAAATGTCAATGCTATTGGTGCGATTCCAGATTTGTAGGTAACCATATTTGAACCATCTGGGTCTATCTGTTTGATTTGCCCCTCATAATCACTGGTTATGTAAATCTTTCCATTGATTGGTGATGTTGCGATGCCCGTGGGATAACTGATGGTGTTATTAAAAACAGATATGCTTCCACTGGAAGTAATCCGATTGGTTATCCCTGAGCCACCCCGGGTGACCAACGCATCCCCGTTTCCCGTAATCACCATATCATCTACCACAAAAATACTGCTTGAGATTTGTAAGTTCGGCGTTGGGAGTATCCTAAAGAATGATCCAGTACTTAAAGATAGATATAAAGGAAAAGCTCCTCCCAAGCGAGTCGGAGTTGCCTCCAAATTGGTACGAAAATCCACTCTTTCACCAATAGAGTTTATCGCACTTACTCGCAATGCTTGATTTTCGGCCACATATAAGATATTCGAACCTCCATTATATGATATCCCTTCCGGAGTGTTCAAACCCGTGGCAAAATCAGATTTATTCCCTTGAGCATCGATCTTAATGATTTTTCCTTGTGTCCGCTCTGAAACAAATAGTACATTGGCATTTGCGTTGTAGTCAATATCTACAGGATTGTTTAATCCAGTCGCAAACGTAGTCGATGTTCCCTCTTGTACTACTTTATTCCCCAGTTCCAGCAAGAACGTTTGTTCCGAACTACCGCCCAAGCTATTGGTGGCTTTAACGGTAATGGTGCTAGCGCCTATTTGGCCAGCGGCGGTGGCGATGGTTAATGTTCTGCTGGCTCCGCTGCCACCAAAGGTAAACATAGGGGTAATACCTGCGTTGCTACTGGTCGCCGCAAGGGTAAGGCCATCTATCTCGCCACTAAGTTCTATGGCTATGTTGCTAATGTTTTGCCCATCGCAAGTAGCTTGGTTGGGGATAGCTGAAAATACTGGTTTAGGTATGCAAGCCGTGTTGCTTATACCACCATCAGTTATACTCCAGCCTTTACCACCACTGTTTGTTGGCGTGGTTAATAAAGTACGGGCCGCCACTGCATCTGTTCCATATTGTTTGCCTGCCGCCTGAAAAGTCCTGCCTGTTGCTAATTCGGGGTTGTTGGCCCAACCCACGAGGGTGGCACTGTAGTTTTTACAGTCCATACCAGAGCCACTTAGCATACTACTCAGATTGGTAGCTGATTTTAAGTTCCATTTGCCCAAATTTTGGTTAAAGCTACTGGTATTACCCACTATCTGCTGAAAGTTAATGCCTTTTCTTACATCCCAATTACTGATATCTTGGTTAAAGTTGGTAGCAGCAAAGAACATAGCTCTTAAACCAGTCACATTACCCATATTCCATTTGCCAACAGGCTGGTTGAAAGTGCTGTCTTGTGCAAACATAAAACTGGCATTAGTCAGCTTGCTCACATCCCAGTCGTTGATACCTGGATCGCCTCCGTTATTAAACTTAGCAGCTTGGGCAAACATGCCAATCGTTGACGTAACATTACTTAAATTCCAAGCACTTAGACTTTGGTTAAAAAATTTACAGCCCACAAAAACAGAGTCCATAATTTGAATATTGCTGGTGTTCCAACTGTTCATATTCGGTACACTTACCAAGGTACTGCAGTTCCTAAACATGCTTCTCATACTGCTAGCGATGCTTAAGTCGGGCTTGTCAGTGGCTGAAATGGTAGTAAGCTTAGAACTATTGTAGAACATATTATCAACACTTGTCCAAGCAGTGGTGCTCCATTGGAGAACATCGGTAAAGTAGATAGATGATGCCCCAACGGTTTGAAATTGTTTCAAGTTAGTACCTTCTATCGCTAAGGTAACTACCTCGTTTAGTACAGACGTATTGTTTAAAGGCAATGTTAAAGCTCCGTTAGCGAAAGCAGGTAAACCAAGTGGCGTTGCCTGTGAAAAACTACCCGAACCGCTGTTGCCAGCTGAGGTGGTGTAGGTGTAGTTGACTACTCCATTGGTTAGCGCTTTGAAGAAAAGCGAATTTTGGCCTGCGGGTAAGGTGTATTGAACTACAAAATGCCCTGGGCTGCTAAGGGTAGCGGCATTGCTGAATACTTCGCACCCGCCGTCGCTCAATACTTTTGCGCGGTGCTGGCCCACCTTGGCTGCTGGAGCGGTATAAGTAGCATTGGTAGCGGTAGCAATATCGGTAAACGTGCCGCTGCCAATCGGTGCATATTGCCATTGGTAACTTAGGTTGGCACCTGTGGCGGCTACGCTAAAATTGGCGGTGCCGCCTACTGTGGCAGTGGCATTGGCTGGATGAGTGATGATGGTGGGGTTTGTACACGCAGCCACTACATTTACATCCCAATTGTGTATATTACCATTGGGATAGTTTGCACCATCAATTGTTGCGTTGCCAAGTGCGTATGTGCTCGTATTAGTAAAGGCCAGATAAGCTATGTCAATTGGCTGATTATTAGTCAAATTTACATTAAACAACTCCCATTTGTAAGTAGTATTAGCATTAAGAGTAATGTTGGCAGCCGAAAAATCGAAGGTGTAGGTATTGCCAGGCCCCCATGTAGCTGTGTGTGGTGAGCCACCAATAGTAGCGTTAGCTATTACTGTGTTGCTCGAATTTAATAGTCTTAAACTAGTATTAATTTTTGAGTCAGCATTTATAACATCAATGGCTGAACCACCTGCGCTAGTAGGTTTTAAAACAATAGTTGTTAGCTTACCTGTGCAACTCACTTGAAAACTTTGTATCCAAGGGTGACCAAATAAGCCAATAGAAGCGTCGTCGCCATTGCCTAAACCTGTGGTACACTGGGCACTTAGCGCATTGGGCAGGTGCCATAAGGCTATAAGAAAGGGGAGTAGCCGTAGCCAGTTAGTTGCAGGTATTTGTTTCGTAATTTTTAGCCTATTTGTTTTTGAGTTTCTAATTAATTGTTGGAGTTCAAGAGCTAGATTGTTCCCAAAGTGGTTAACCCAGTCCCAGCAACAACAAAAGGCTGAAAAGAAGGAGATTTTAAAATCTTTTACGAGTGAAATAAGGAGATGTAGCTTCATACACGTAGTACGTTAAAGTTGAAGCCACAAATAAATAGCAAAAAAAACCGAGAAAAAATAAGGGTTAACCCTTATTTTTTGGATATTTTTATGACTTTTTGTGGTATATATTTAAGCATAATTCCTGCTGACGCTCCCCTTTACCTTCTTTAGAATAGCAAAAAAATAGCGCCTATTTTTCTGATTATCAGAAATTTAACTTCTTAAGACAACTCACCAAATACCGATGTACTAAAAAAATATATAATGTTTTACTAACAACTATTGGGAGGGGTATCAAAACCCCTCCCCTTGCACTTAGTTTACCTTGAGCACTTTGAGTACTTCTTGTTTATTTTCGGTTTGCACCCGTAGGAAATACACGCCGCTTGCCAGTTCACTCACCCCAAACTCTTCTTGGTGGGTATTGGTTTCGGGCACAAATTGGCGACGCAAAACTTCCCGACCTGTTGCATCCGTCAACGCAGCTTGCACTGTTTGCCCTTTGCTCTCTTGCACCTTCAGACGCAGAATGCTGGTGACGGGGTTGGGGAGAACAGTCGCGAAGGCGCCGTTATCGGTTAGCTGTTTTCCGTTATCCGAACCTTGCCCTTCGCCCCTTGCTCCTTGCCCTTTGCTTTTTGCATCTTCACTATCCGCTGTCCTTGCTGCTCCTACCCCTACCCCATCTTTCGACTGGATACGGAACCAGTATTCTTGGTACGCCAGCACGTTGCCTTGCGGTTGACGCGTTGAAGGATAGATGCTGCCCCAGCCCTTTTGATCCCAGTAACGAATGCCTAACTTGTACAAGCCTTTGGGTAACCCCGAATCATATACGTTACCGCCAGCACCATTGTCTTGGTAAAAACCGTAGGCAGGGTGGTTTTGAGCGTACAACTCCGTCCAGCCCTCGCGGTTGGCGTACATGAAATACGGTGCGTTGTTCTCGTGCGTGTTGAACGAACGAATTATCCCCATTTCGGGTGTTGCTAACATGTCGAATGTCAATGAACCGTCAGTGCTTAATCCGCAGGCTTCTACGTTGATAGTCCAGTAGCGTGGAGCCATTTTGTTAGCGTTTTCCACGTAAAATAACGTCGGGTTCACTTGCGTACTTTGTTCTAATTCGGGGCCACCGTCGCGGGTGATGAATTGGCTACTCCACAACGACTTATCGTTCGTTGGCTTCACCGCCGACTTGCTTTGACCGATGTTTATCAACGTCACCACAAACGCATTCCAATAAATATCCTTGCGAATACTTTCAGCACTTTGGCAACCGCCTTCAAAGAGGCATTTCGCCCAGTATGTTTGCTTCGTCACGTTGTTGAAAGCGACCTCAAAACTTGGCGCAGTAACACCCGTGTTCCAAAACGTTTGGCTACCTGCGGGACAGTTGGCTGAAATAGTGACCGTTGTACCTGTACAAACTATCTCTTGGCTTGCCGTAATCACGGGAGCTACTTGGGTTGGCGTTAAAGTAAACGTCACTACGTTACTCTTTTCACTTACACACCCATTTTCCGTCTGACAACGCGCATAGTACGAGGTCGTTTCTGTAGGAACAGTGGCGGGTAAGCTTGGCAAAGCCACGTTTGTCGTCGCATTGTACCAAACTGTGCGCAAACTTCCGCAAGTTGATTGACCACTGAAACTCGCCGATGGGTTACAACTGCTCGTCGGTGACAATGATACCGTCGGTGCCGATGGAATGACTACCAATTTTAACCGCATTACCCCCGACTCTGACTCCACACATGAAGGCGTTCCGTCCGATTTACGGCAACGTACGCGGTAATTGTGATACTGATTATCCACCAAGCCAACGGGTACTCCTGAACTATATTCTCCACCATCAATTGAGTAAAGAATCACTTCACCCGTGGCGCAATTCGCATTAAATGTAAGAGGCATATTCACCAAACTACACACTTCCTTTGTCTCACCCACGGCTACCGTCACCCCGTCCACCAACAACGACACGTTTTGCGGAACGGAAGCGCGGTTATTGATCGTCAATTCTATCACGCCCGAATAGGTCGAAGCGCAATTGGCGTCGCAAGCCGCTTGGTAGCGGTGGAGTTGGTTATTGGATAATTGGGAAACGGGTGGATTGGTTGACCAGTCACTCCATGCACTACTGCCTACTTGAACTCGCCAAATGGGTGACCCCGAAACACACGAACTCGAAACCCCAAACTGTAAACCGTTAACTGGATTCGCATCCGTATCGCACAAAACTGGGTTATTGCCTTCGTTTAGGGTTTGTTGAAGCGTCGTTAGCGTGATCGTTGGTTTGTTTTGGACGGCTACACTACCTGTAACATTTGGCGAAACACAGCCGCCAGCGTTGCTCACAACAAGGCTATACGAAATTGAATTACCCGCCGCTGGCACACTCAAATTCACCACAATCGGCGTTGAAGGTAGTGTTCCGTTGCTAACCGATGTAATTCCTACTCCCGTAATCGAATAAGTTATTGGGCTACCCGTCGTGGCCGTGTAAGGTATTGTGAAGGAAGTCGCTCCTGCACAAATAGGCGCGCTTGCTGCCGTTGTAATGCTTACATTGCTAGGTGGCACAGTAATCTCCACATCCCCACTTACCCCAGAAGTACAGCCTACATCATTGGTCACGGTAAACGTGTATATGCCTGACACCAACCCTGAAACCGTCGTCGTCCCGCCCGTGCCCGTGCTAGTTACCGAACCAGGGTTGCGCGTCAATGTCCATGTACCACTCGATGGTAAACCGCTCAATTCGACGCTTCCCGTAGCCAATGCACAGGTCGGTTGCGTTAGCGTGCCTACTGTTGGTTGGGCAGGGACAGAGGGCACTGCATTCACCGTCAAAGCCAAACTCGGTGATATACAACCCGTGGTCGTGTTCTTCGCCGTCACATTATAATTCCCTGCATCCAAATTACTGAACGTCGGTGAGGTTTGATACGTACCGCCAAGACTGTATTCGATGCCCGTCCCAACGGGGGCTGTCACCACAATCGTCCCTTTTGGCGTGGTGCACGTCGGTTGTACAGTCACCGAAGCTGTTGGCGTCGCAGGGGCCGATGGCACTGCATTCACCGTCAAAGCCAAACTCGGTGATATACAGCCTGTGGTCGTGTTCTTCGCTGTCACATTGTAATTCCCCGCGTCCAAATTACTAAACGTCGCCGAAGTTTGATACGTACCGCCAAGGCTGTATTCGATGCCCGTCCCAACGGGGGCCGTCACCACAATCGTCCCTTGTGGCGTGGTGCACGTCGGTTGTACCGTCACCGAAGCCGTTGGTTGGGCAGGAGCTGATGGTACTGCATTTACCGTCAACGCTAAACTCGTTGATATACAACCCGTGGTCGTGTTCTTCGCTGTCACATTGTAGTTCCCTGCATCCAAATTACTGAACGTCGCCGAAGTTTGATACGTACCGCCAAGGCTGTATTCGATGCCCGTTCCAATGGGAGCTGTCACCACAATCGTCCCTTTCGGCGTGGTACACGTCGGTTGTACAGTCACCGAAGCCGTTGGTTGGGCAGGAGCTGATGGTACTGCATTTACCGTCAACGCTAAACTCGGTGAAATACAACCCGTGGTCGTGTTCTTCGCTGTCACATTGTAGTTCCCCGCATCCAAATTACTGAACGTCGCCGAGGCTTGGTACGTACCGCCAAGGCTGTATTCGATGCCCGTCCCAACGGGGGCCGTCACCACAATCGTCCCTTTTGGCGTGGTACACGTTGGTTGTACAGTCACCGAAGCTGTTGGCGTCGCAGGGGCAGATGGCACTGCATTCACCGTCAAAGCCAAACTCGTTGATATACAACCCGTAGCTACGTCTTTCGCAGTTACATTGTAATTCCCCGCGTCCAAATTACTGAACGTCGCCGAAGCTTGGTACGTACCGCCAAGACTGTATTCGATGCCCGTCCCAACGGGGGCCGTCACCACAATTGTCCCTTTTGGCGTGGTGCACGTCGGTTGTACCGTCACCGAAGCTGTTGGTTGGGCTGGGGCTGATGGCACCGCATTCACCGTCAACGCCAAACTCGTTGATATACAACCCGTAGCTACGTCTTTCGCAGTTACATTGTAATTCCCCGCGTCCAAATTACTGAACGTCGCCGAAGCTTGGTACGTACCGCCAAGACTGTATTCGATGCCCGTCCCAACGGGGGCCGTCACCACAATTGTCCCTTTTGGCGTAGTACACGTCGGTTGTACCGTCACCGAAGCTGTTGGTTGGGCAGGGGCTGATGGCACCGCATTCACCGTCAAAGCCAAACTCGTTGATATACAACCCGTGGTCGTGTTCTTCGCTGTCACATTATAATTCCCTGCATCCAAATTACTGAACGTCGCCGAAGCTTGGTACGTACCGCCAAGACTGTATTCGATCCCCGTTCCAACGGGGGCCGTCACTACAATTGTCCCTTTTGGCGTGGTACATGTCGGTTGTACCGTCACCGAAGCCGTTGGTTGAGCTGGAGCAGATGGAACCACATTCACCGTCAAAGCCAAACTCGGTGAAATACAACCCGTTGCCACGTCTTTCGCCGTCACGTTGTAATTCCCTGCATCCAAATTACTGAACGTCGCCGAAGTTTGATACGTACCGCCAAGGCTGTATTCGATGCCCGTCCCAACGGGGGCCGTCACCACAATCGTCCCTTTTGGCGTGGTACACGTCGGTTGCACCGTCACCGAAGCCGTTGGTTGAGCTGGGGCCGATGGAACCGCATTTACCGTCAAAGCCAAACTCGGTGATATACAACCCGTGGTCGTGTTCTTCGCTGTTACATTATAATTCCCCGCATCCAAATTACTGAACGTTGCCGAAGTTTGATACGCCCCACCAAGGCTGTATTCGATGCCCGTTCCAACGGGGGCCGTCACCACAATTGTTCCTTTTGGCGTGGTACACGTCGGTTGTACCGTCACCGAAGCCGTTGGTTGAACTGGAGCAGAGGGAACCGCATTCACCGTCAAAGCTAAACTCGGTGAAATACAACCCGTGGTCGTGTTCTTCGCTGTCACATTGTAGTTCCCTGCATCCAAATTACTAAACGTCGCCGAAGCTTGGTACGTACTGCCAAGACTATATTCGATACCCGTCCCAACGGGGGCTGTCACCACAATTGTTCCTTTTGGCGTAGTACACGTCGGTTGTACCGTCACCGAAGCCGTTGGTTGGGCAGGGGCTGATGGAACTGCATTCACCGTCAAAGCTAAACTCGTTGAAATACAACCCGTTGCTACGTCTTTCGCTGTTACATTATAATTCCCTGCGTCCAAATTACTGAACGTTGCCGAAGCTTGGTACGTACCGCCAAGACTGTATTCGATACCCGTCCCAACGGGGGCTGTCACCACAATTGTTCCTTTTGGCGTGGTACACGTCGGTTGTACCGTCACCGAAGCCGTTGGTTGGGCAGGTGCTGATGGCACTGCATTCACCGTCAAAGCCAAACTCGGTGATATACAACCAGTGGTCGTGTTCTTCGCTGTTACATTATAATTCCCCGCGTCCAAATTACTAAACGTCGCCGAAGCTTGGTACGTACTGCCAAGACTATATTCGATACCCGTCCCAACGGGGGCTGTCACCACAATTGTCCCTTTTGGCGTAGTACACGTCGGTTGTACCGTCACCGAAGCTGTTGGTTGGGCTGGAGCAGATGGCACTGCATTCACCGTCAACGCTAAACTCGTTGATATACAACCCGTGGCTACGTCTTTCGCCGTCACGTTGTAATTCCCTGCATCCAAATTACTGAACGTCGCCGAAGCTTGGTACGTACCGCCAAGACTGTATTCGATGCCCGTCCCAACGGGGGCCGTCACCACAATTGTCCCTTTTGGCGTGGTACACGTCGGTTGTACCGTCACCGAAGCCGTTGGTTGGGCAGGGGCTGATGGCACTGCATTCACCGTCAAAGCTAAACTCGTTGAAATACAACCCGTTGCTACGTCTTTCGCTGTCACATTGTAATTCCCCGCATCCAAATTACTGAACGTCGCCGAAGTTTGGTACGTACCGCCAAGGCTGTATTCGATACCCGTCCCAACGGGGGCTGCCACCACAATTGTTCCTTTTGGCGTGGTGCACGTCGGTTGAATAGTCACCGAAGCTGTTGGCTGAGCAGGAGCTGATGGCACCGCATTCACCGTCAAAGCCAAACTCGGTGAAATACAACCAGTGGCTACGTCTTTCGCTGTCACATTATAATTCCCTGCGTCCAAATTACTGAACGTCGCCGAAGTTTGATACGTACCGCCAAGACTGTATTCGATGCCCGTTCCAACGGGGGCCGTCACCACAATTGTCCCTTTTGGCGTGGTACACGTCGGTTGCACCGTCACCGAAGCCGTTGGTTGAGCTGGGGCAGATGGAACCGCATTTACCGTCAAAGCCAAACTCGGTGATATACAACCCGTGGCTACGTCTTTCGCTGTTACATTATAATTCCCTGCGTCCAAATTACTAAACGTCGCCGAAGTTTGGTACGTACCGCCAAGACTGTATTCGATGCCCGTCCCAACGGGGGCCGTCACCACAATCGTCCCTTTTGGCGTGGTACACGTTGGTTGTACAGTCACCGAAGCTGTTGGCGTCGCAGGGGCAGATGGCACCGCATTCACCGTCAAAGCCAAACTCGTTGATATACAACCCGTGGCCACGTCTTTCGCCGTCACGTTGTAATTCCCTGCATCCAAATTACTGAACGTTGCCGAAGCTTGGTACGTACCGCCAAGACTGTATTGAATATCGGTGCCTGTAGGGGCCGTCACCACAATCGTTCCTTTTGGCGTAGTACACGTCGGTTGTACCGTCACCGAAGCCGTTGGTTGGGCAGGGGCAGAGGGCACTGCATTCACCGTCAAAGCCAAACTCGGCGATATACAACCCGTGGCCACGTCCTTCGCTGTCACATTGTAGTTCCCCGCGTCCAAATTACTGAACGTCGCCGAAGCTTGGTACGTACCGCCAAGGCTGTATTCGATGCCCGTCCCCACGGGGGCTGTCACCACAATTGTTCCTTTTGGCGTAGTACACGTCGGTTGTACCGTCACCGAAGCCGTTGGCGTTGTCGGGTTTTGATTGAAAGTAATAGTTACATCATCAGTAGAAGTACAACTTCCATTCGTAATCGTCCAACGCAATGTGTAAGTGCTTCCTGCCGTCCCGCTAAACGTTGACGTCGGGCTCGAAACAGTACCAAAGGTCCCTCCTGTACCGCTTACCACACTCCATGAACCCGTACCTACTGTCGGCGTATTGCCCGACAAAGTAACCTGCGTCACACCGCAAGTAGTCGCTCCCGTTTGGTCGGGGCCAGCGTTAGAGGTTGTCGGGTTTTGATTGAAAGTAATAATCACATCATCAGTAGAAGTACAACTTCCATTCGTAATCGTCCAGCGCAATGTGTAAGTGCTTCCTGCCGTCCCGCTAAACGTTGATGTCGGGCTCGAAACAGTACCAAAGGTTCCTCCTGTACCGCTTACCACACTCCATGAACCCGTACCTACTGTCGGTGAATTGCCCGACAAAGTCACCTGCGTTATACCGCAAGTAGTCGCTCCCGTTTGGTCGGGGCCAGCGTTAGAGGTTGTCGGGTTTTGGTTGAAAGTAATAATCACATCATCAGTAGAAGTACAACTTCCATTCGTAATCGTCCAACGCAATGTGTAAGTGCTTCCTGCAGTCCCGCTAAACGTTGACGTCGGGCTATTCGCATTACCAAATGTCCCGCCTGTACCACTTACCACACTCCAAGAACCCGTACCTACCGTCGGCGTATTTCCCGACAAAGTAACCTGCGTCACACCGCAAGTAGTCGCTCCCGTTTGGTTGGGGCCAGCGTTAGAGGTTGTCGGGTTTTGGTTGAAAGTAATAGTTACATCATCGGTAGAAGTACAACTTCCATTCGTAATCGTCCAACGCAATGTGTAAGTGCTTCCTGCCGTCCCACTAAACGTTGACGTCGGGCTATTCGCATTACCAAATGTCCCGCCTGTACCACTTACCACACTCCATGAACCCGTACCTACTGTCGGCGTATTGCCCGACAAAGTAACCTGCGTTATACCGCAAGTAGTCGCTCCCGTTTGGTCGGGGCCAGCGTTAGAGGTTGTCGGGTTTTGGTTGAAAGTAATAATCACATCATCAGTAGAAGTACAACTTCCATTCGTAATCGTCCAACGCAATGTGTAAGTGCTTCCTGCAGTCCCGCTAAACGTTGACGTCGGGCTATTCGCATTACCAAATGTCCCGCCTGTACCACTTACCACACTCCAAGAACCCGTACCTACCGTCGGCGTATTTCCCGACAAAGTAACCTGCGTCACACCACAAGTAGTCGCTCCCGTTTGGTTGGGACCAGCGTTAGAGGTTGTCGGGTTTTGGTTGAAAGTAATAATCACATCATCAGTAGAAGTACAACTTCCATTCGTAATCGTCCAACGCAATGTGTAAGTGCCTCCTGCCGTCCCGCTAAACGTTGACGTCGGGCTCGAAACAGTACCAAATGTTCCTCCTGTACCGCTTACCACACTCCAGGAACCCGTACCTACCGTCGGCGTATTGCCCGACAAAGTAACCTGCGTTAGACCACAAGTAGTCGCTCCCGTTTGGTTGGGGCCAGCGTTAGAGGTTGTCGGGTTTTGGTTGAAAGTAATAGTTACATCATCGGTAGAAGTACAACTTCCATTCGTAATCGTCCAGCGCAATGTGTAAGTACTTCCTGCCGTTCCGCTAAATGTTGATGTCGGGCTATTCGCATTACCAAAGGTCCCGCCTGTACCACTTACCACACTCCAGGAACCCGTACCTACTGTCGGTGAATTGCCCGACAAAGTAACCTGCGTTAGACCACAAGTAGTCGCTCCCGTTTGGTTGGGGCCAGCGTTAGAGGTTGTCGGGTTTTGGTTGAAAGTAATAGTTACATCATCGGTAGAAGTACAACTTCCATTCGTAATCGTCCAACGCAATGTGTAAGTGCTTCCTGCCGTCCCACTAAACGTTGATGTCGGGCTATTCGCATTACCAAAGGTCCCGCCTGTACCACTTACCACACTCCAGGAACCCGTACCTACCGTCGGCGTATTGCCCGACAAAGTAACCTGCGTTAGACCACAAGTAGTCGCTCCCGTTTGGTTGGGTCCAGCGTTAGAGGTTGTTGGATTTTGGTTGAAAGTAATAGTTACATCATCAGTAGAAGTACAACTTCCATTCGTAATCGTCCAGCGCAATGTGTAAGTACTTCCTGCCGTCCCACTAAACGTTGATGTCGGGCTATTCGCATTACCAAAGGTCCCGCCTGTACCGCTTACCACACTCCATGAACCCGTACCTACCGTCGGCGTATTGCCCGACAAAGTCACCTGCGTCACACCGCAAGTAGTCGCTCCCGTTTGGTTGGGGCCAGCGTTAGAGGTTGTCGGTGTTATATTAGTCACCGTAGCGCTGTGAGTGCCCGTGCAGCCTGCGTTATCTGTAACGGTAACATTATAGGTACCAGCCGCTAGATTCGTACGTGGATCAGTACCGCTGCCCGAACCGCTCCAGCTATAGGTATAAGGAGCTGTTCCGTTACTTACTGTTAAATCAATACTACCATTGTTGCCATTACACGCGTTAGTGACTGAGGAGGTAATACTGATGGATGAAGGCGAGGATTGATATTCAAATGCACCTATGTCCACTGTACCAAATCGGCTATTGCCTCTCTGATCTGTAGAAGGAGCTCCCGTACTGGCACCAGCATTGATGGCTGGACTACAGCCGCTTAGTGCATGGGTTTGAGTAAAGCCTCCGTTGCTCGCTAATGGCAATAATTTGGGGTCAACACCAATTTGGTTGCCGTTAACACCGTTGACTAGGCCACTAGCACCCGCGTTTCCTAGAATATTATTCGTACTACCAGACAGAAAAACGGCATTTGTAAAATACAAATCCGCAGCGTTATTATCTGCCAGAATCGTATTTTTCATCGTACACTTATTCGTGTAATTTTCAAAGCCACTACTATTGTTGGTAATCGTTGTATTAGTAATCGTGATGGTACATTCATTGCTAGGGGTAATAATTCCACCCCGACTATTACCGCTAATAGTACAGTTAGTAATGATAACAGTCATTGCCCCACCAGCACCACCACGCAAATCCACCGCTGCTCCGCCCTGATTACCTGTATTGTTTGATACAGTACATCCAGTCATGGTCAAATTACCAGGTGGATAAAACAATATAGCATGGCCAACTGTGTTTGTAGTTGTGTTGTCGCTGATGTTACAGTTGGTTAGCGTAGTTGGCCCACTTAGTACCATCGCAGCACCACCACCAGAAGAATTATTGCCAGTAATATTGCAGTTGGTCATGTTCAAGGTCACAGCTCCAGTAGCCTCAATAGCACCGCCACCGTTTTCATCTGTAGAGTTACCATTGGTGAGGTTGATTCGATTAAATGTTACTGTTCCTGTTGTAATTTTAAATAGACGAAAGTAACCTACGGAGCGGTTAATCGTTACGCCCGAAGTTCCTCCATCAATGGTAAGGTTTTTACCGAAAGCAATTTCACCGCTAAATAAGTTTACCGTGGTGACACTAGAATTAAAAACAATGATATCGCCGCTGATTGCACTAGCCACTGCGTTACGGAATGACCCACTACCGCTGTCATTCCCATTTGTAACGGTAATGGTAGCAGCAAATGAAGAGATAACCCCTCCGCAAAAAAGAAGTACTAATAAGATTTGTCGCCAAATGGATTCCAGGCGCAATTGACCATTAATAAGCGAACCGAAAATAAAAGTTTGCCTACTGGCTGTTGTCGGAACACAAAAGTCCTTAAATAAAAAGGATGCCAAGTGAATAAATAGCTTTTGCATTAGTAGAAACGTTAAAGTGTGTTCAAAGTGAATCGGCAGTAGAAAAAGGAGGCAGGAACATTTCGTCAAATGCTCCCAGAAGCCTCCTTCCCTTTCTACCATGAAAGATTAATTAAGTAGGGTAATTAAAAAGGAAATGTAGTTTTTTGTGTGTGATTGAGTGTGGTTTTGTGAAGCCCAAAATTGAGGGTTTTATAAATGCAGGTGTTATCTCATTTTGGACTTTCTTTTGCTCATTTTGAACAATAAAAAAATCCCCTCAGCGGGGATTTTAATTTTTATTAACTCAAAATGGACTTTCTTTTCCTCATTTTGAACATTTTCATATTTTAATTCACTTTTACCACCTTCAGCGTCGCCTGCTGGTCGGTTGTCGTCACCTTCAAGAAATACATCCCCGTCGGTAACTCACTCACGCCAAACTCTTCTTGGTGGGTGTTGGTTTCGGGTACAAATTGGCGACGCAAAACTTCCCGACCTGTTGCATCCGTCAACGCAGCTTGCACTGTTTGCCCTTTGCTGTCTTGCACTTTTAAGCGCAGAATGTTGCTGACGGGATTGGGGAGAACAGTCGCGAAAGCGCCGTTATCCGTTAGCTGTTTTCCGTTATCCGAACCTTGCCCTTCGCCCCTTGCTCCTTGCCCTTTGCTTTTTGCATCTTCACTATCCGCTGACCTTGCTGCTCCTACCCCTACCCCATCTTTCGACTGGATACGGAACCAGTATTCTTGGTACGCCAAGACGTTGCCTTGCGGCTTGCGCGTTGAGGGATAAATGCTGCCCCAGCCCTTTTGGTCCCAGTAACGAATGCCTAACTTGTACAAACCTTTGGGTAACCCTGCATCATATACGTTACCACCCGCACCGTTGTCTTGGTAAAATCCGTACGCGGGATGATTTTGAGCGTACAACTCCGTCCAACCTTCGCGGTTGGCGTACATGAAGTACGGTGCGTTGTTCTCGTGCGTGTTGAAGGAACGAATCACGCCCATTTCTGGTGTTGCCAACATGTCGAATGTCAACGAACCGTCAGTGCTTAATCCGCAGGCTTCTACGTTGATGGTCCAGTAGCGTGGGGCCATTTTGTTGACGTTTTCTACGTAAAATAACGTCGGATTCACCTGCGTACTTTGTTCTAATTCGGGGCCACCGTCGCGGGTAATAAATTGGCTACTCCACAACGACTTATCGTTGGCTGATTTTATCGCCGACTTACTTTCGCCGATGTTGATTAACGTCACTACAAACGCATTCCAATAAATATCCTTGCGAACACTTTCCGAACTTTGGCAGCCACCTTCAAAAAGGCATTTTGCCCAGTATGTTTGCTTCGTCACGTTGTTGAAAGCGACCTCAAAACTTGGCGCAGTAACACCCGTGTTCCAGAACGTCTGACTTCCTGCGGGACAGTTGGCTGATATTCTCACCGTTGTACCCGTACAAACAATTTCTTGCGAGGCAGTAATCACGGGAGCAACTTGCGTTGGCGTTAACGTAAACGTTACGACATTACTCTTTTCACTTACACACCCATTTTCCGTCTGACAACGCGCATAGTACGACGTCGTTTGGCTTGGTACGGTTGAAGGAAGGCTTGGAAGTGCCACGTTCGTGGTCGCATTGTACCAAATCGTGCGCAAACTTCCGCAAGTTGATTGGCCACTGAAACTCGCCGATGGGTTACAACTGCTCGTCGGTGACAATGATACCGTCGGCGCTACTGGTATGACCACCAATTTTAACCGCATCACCCCCGACTCTGACTCCACACACGATGGCGTTCCGTCCGATTTACGGCAACGTACGCGGTAATTGTGATACTGGTTATCCACCAAGCCAACGGGTACTCCTGAACTATATTCTCCACCATCAATTGAGTAAAGAATCACTTCACCCATGGCGCAATTCGCATTAAAAGTTAGGGTAGTAGTCACCAAACTACACACTTCCTTCGTCTCACCCACGGCAATTGTTACGCCATCCACCAACAACGACACGTTTTGTGGAACGGACGCACGGTAATTTATCGTCAACTCAATCGGCGACGTATAGGTACTTGGGCAAGTCGCGTCACAAGCCGCTTGGTAGCGGTGGGGTTGGTTATTGGAGGGTTGGGAAACTGGGGCTGTCGCTGACCAGTTGCTCCATGCGCCACTGCCCACTTGGCTACGCCAAACGGGCGAACCCACCACGCACAAACCCGAAACCGTAAACTGCAAACCGTTAACTGGATTGGCGTCTGTATCGCAGAAGGTTTGAGAATTACCTTCGTTCAACGTTTGTTGAAGGGTTGTTAGCGTAATCGTTGGTTTGCTTATTACCGTCAGCGTCGCAGGGTCGGAGTTGGTATTGACAGTTGCCCCGATGGCTACGCAGCGGAATTGATAGCCATTTAAACCCGCAACATTACTGATTGTGAGGGTAGCGGTTGTGCCGTTGGCATAAGGTGCCGAGGCGGGTACGTTGCTCCAGCCACCGCCCGAATTCAACTGCCATTGGTAGCCTGTTGCGTTGGTAGCGGCGGCCGTAAAGCTCGCCGAACTGCCCGAACAACGACTGATTGCCGTGGGTTGGGTCGTAAATACGGGCGCAAGTGCCGTGTTATTGAACGTAAACGGCACGATATAACTACACGCACCCCCTTGAGGCGTAACTTTGGCGTACAACGTTTGCACACCTGCTGGCAGCCCCGAAGGCACAAAGGTATTGGGTGCCGTAAATGTCCCCGCTGGAAGCGTCGCCGCCGCATCGGTATAAATGCCGTTGACAACACCGTTGTACGTACCGCCGTAGGTAAAAATTGGTGTAGGCGTGTTGTTAATGATGAGTGATGCGTTCGTAGCGTTGGTGACAGTACCTGTGAGTGAACCGTATTTTAATACGCCGTCATTGGTAAACGTACCGTTATTTTCAAGAGTATCAACGACTTGTACGAGGCCCAAATTGGTCACACTTCCTGATACATCGTTTGATATAGTACCACTTACGACGATTACTTGACCGCAAGCGTTATTGTTGAACGTATTAATGTTACCCAACCCCATCGTACTGCCTAAACTTGACAAAGCTCCGATAGTAATCTTTCCTGCATTATTGAAGACCCCTGGCACCGACGACCCCGAATTAAACAAGCCCGCAGCGGTGGTTCTATCAATGGTTATTTCTCCTCCTGCGTTATTATCAAAAACTGCTCCATTGAGGATACCACTCTCGATTACACTTGAAGCCCCAATGACAATTTTACCCGCATTGGTGAATGGTCCACCACTGCTTAGTGCGTTTTTAACGACTTTCTCTATCTTGATTTCTCCGCCTGTATTATTATTAAAAACGTTAAAGCTCTTAATACCCTCATCTCCTGCACTTTCTACCCCTCCAATGGTCAATTTTGCCGCGTTGTTAAACGTACCATTTTGGTTGAATAACGCTATTTGAGTTGACCTATCTATCGTCATCTCCCCTCCTGCGTTATTGTTAAAAGTACCATCGTTTACTATGCCTTGGGTGCCAATGTTGGCCGTCGCTCCGATTGCAATTTTTGCCGCATTAGTAAAAGTCGCCCCCGTTGTGTTGTATAAACCCATATCGACAACATTATCAATTTTAATTTCCCCACCAGTATTGTTGTTGAAAGTAGCGCGGTTGATAAGTCCATGTTGCACTACACTGCCTGTGCTTCCCAATACGAGCTGTCCGTTGTTCTGCACCGTGCCTGCATTGTGAAATCCAGCAAAAAAAGCCGCTACCGTTCTTGATCCATTGATGGTCAGGCTCTTGGTTGCAGCAATGGTCAACACTGCCCCCGTCTGTACCTCCACCGATTGCGCCACGGCAGCGGTGTTGATGGTCGGTTTGTTGGTGGTGTTCGGAATCACTACGTCGTTGGTAGCCGTAGGTACGCTGGCGGGTAACCAGTTGCAGGCGGTGTTCCAATCCGTACTCACAGCGCCCGTCCACGTGAGGATGCCCGTAGGGGTTGCCGTCGAAATTACTTCGATGGTTTGATTGGCAAAGTAGGGACAACTTGGGTCGTTGTTGTACGCATAACTAACGACAATCGTGCCAACGCCCGTAGCCGTCAGGACATTACCAGCCAGTGAACCAGGCCCCGTAACGCTAAATGTACCGCCCGAAGGAGTCGCCGTGAGGGTACGCGTATTGGCGCACAGCGACATAGAGGCGTTGCTGCTGGTAATGCTGATGGTAGCGCCGCTGTTGCTTCCCGTCACGTTGAAGGCGTCGGTGTCTTCGTTGATGATTTTGCCCGAGTTCGCACTTATCGTACTGACAGCGACAATATTGTCTTTTCGTTTTTTGATAATCCCTGCGTTGCTAAAGCTTCCCGCCGCGTTGAGAATCGCGGGCGTTGATTCGATGTAAGCGCAATTTTGGTTGGTGATGGTTCCTCCTTGGTTGGTAATGCCCGAGCCTTCGGCACTTTGCAAAAACACTTGGCTATTGGTACTGTTGGTAAACGTACCCGTATTGTACAGCCCGTGCTGTTTGATTTTACCAACCCCTCCAATGCGCATCAGCTTGTTGTTTTGGAACATCCCTGCGTTGTTGACGCCTGACAATGCCACGGTATCCGTTTGGGCAATGAGGAGCGTTCCGTTGTTGGTGAACGTACCAGCAGTATTGTTGATACCATTGCCAAAGACAAAGTCCACGTTGATTTGTCCCGTAGCGGTGTTGGTAAAACTACTGCCGATGCCTTCCTGCAAAACCGCATCCCGAAACACCGAGTCGATTTCCATCACACCTGAGTTTTCGATGGTACCGCCGTTGTTATGGATGCTTTTGTCGCTGTTGCCCGTTTCAAAGCGCCCTTTATTAGTAAACGTCCCCGAGTTATCAATGCCATACCCTCCGAAGCGGTTAAAATTAGCCGTGCCTTCATTGGTAAGGTTTCCTGTATTGACGATGGGCGTACCCATGTCTGTCCCAATAAGCGTTGACTGACTGCCCAACACCATTTTACCTGCATTATCTATGAGGGTAGTAGCAGACCTAATCGTAAAATCAGCCTGCGAATGTACATAACCCGTGCTGGTATTGGTGAGTGGTATGCTGTGTGTTGAAAAAGGGTTTGGGCTTGTAGTAACGGTTGTTTGAGGCCCTAAAATCAACGTATCACTATTGACAAAAAACTTTCCCATACTTCCTGTTGAAGTAAATGGCACGTTGATTTCTGCGTAATCTGAATTTTCTAGGATAATGTTCAAACTCCCGCCCGTAAAGCTCCCCGCCGTATGCGTATATCGCCCTTGGTTGACGATGGCGTTGCGAGAACTTCCGAAAGTAGTAGCGCACTTATTTTCAAATAAGGCATTAGGCAAGTTTAGAAGTAGGTCATTCATTGACACTGAATTGATTACACAACCTGTAGCACTCAAAAATGTACCACCGTTTTTAAATCCAATACCACCTATACTATAAGTATCTAAAATTGCAGCCGAGCCGTGGGTAAATTTACCCAAGTTGATGATG
The DNA here is from genome assembly GCF_014195535.1 of Runella defluvii. Lineage (GTDB taxonomy): Bacteria > Bacteroidota > Bacteroidia > Cytophagales > Spirosomataceae > Runella > Runella defluvii. The sequence continues at coordinate 31,751 of NZ_JACIBY010000027.1, forward strand.
CCTCGATTCGTCCCACTCACCCTAAAAGTCGCCTCATTTTTAATTTCACCCGTTGGTAAGTTATAGAAACAAGTATCGGGAGTACCATTAAAGTCGACTAAATGGTAGTTTTCAAGGAGGCCGCCGTTTCTAAACGCTGTCTTTAAAGTCCCAGTCATATACAATGTTCCCCCTGCCTTATTCCGTATCGTCGCTCCCTGTCGGTTAATAGCCCCTGTACCTTTTCCCTCACTTATATTCAAATTTCCCTCATTTTCTACCAATTTTTGGTTATCAAAAATCCATGAATCGTGTTTACCTATGGTCATGGTAGCGCCTGAGCGGTTGGTAACGGTCTCTTGATTGATAAACAACGTTCCCGAAACACCCCCGCTTACTGTAAACTGCCCTGAGTTATCAATGGTACCTTGGTTATGAATCCCTCCCGTTAACCCGCCACTTACGGCAAAAGTGGACGTATTGGTCAGGGTAGCGGCGGGGTGATTGAGAATGGCCGTGGCTAATCCTCCGCCCACGGTAAACGTCCCGCTGTTGTTCACACTGCCGTAGTTTTCGAGACGGTTGCCCGTTCCCATCCGCACCGTCAAGGCATTGGTGTTGATGAGGGAAGCACCCGTTTGGTTCACAAAACCGTCGTTGTACGAAGAGTCAATCAGTACCGTTCCGTTGTTGGTAAACGTTCCTGCGCTGGTTACGCCGTCGGTATCACTGCCCACAATTTGCAAATTGCCTGTGCTCTTTATGGTCAAACTGGCATTGGCCGCAATGGTTACCGAACGAGCACCTGAAGCGGCAGTTACCTCGGGATAATTACCATTGGCAACAACAGGGATAAGGGTACGATTTCCCGTTTGTGAGCCAAACGTTGGAGCAACGGCGGGGACACTGCCTCCTACCAGCCAGTTGCCTGGGGTATTCCAATCTTTAGATACCGCCCCCGTCCAGGTATAATCTCCCTGAGCAATCACAAACGTAAACGGCACCACATAAACACACCCGCCACCTTGGGGGGTAATTTTGGCGTACAACGTTTGCGAACCCGCTAGCAAACCCGAGGGAGTAAACGTATTGGGCGCGGTAAATGTCCCCGCTGGAAGCGTCGCCGCCGCATCGGTATAAATGCCATTGATGACACCATCGTACGTACCGCCGTAGGTGAAAATTGGCGTAGGCGTGTTGTTAACGATGAGTGATGCGTTCGTAGCATTGGTGACAGTACCTGTGAGTGAACCGTATTTTAATACGCCGTCATTGGTAAACGTACCGTTATTGTCAAGAGTACCAGCTACTTGAACCAGCCCCGCATTGGTGATGGTTCTGGAGGCATTGTTTTGGAGAATGCCTGACGCTACAATGAGTTTGCCGCAGGCAGTGTTATTGACGGCCCCATCGTTTCCCAGCCCATATGTCCCGGTACTTGCCGTGGCTCCAACAATGATGGTGGCGGCATTCGTCAAGGTGCTGCCTGCCGAAGTAGTGATTCCAGAAGTACTTGAATTATCAAGGGTTATGATTCCGCCCGGGTTATTAGTAAAAGAACCAGTAAAAGCATTAGCTAACCCGTATCCCCCCACACTCGCCGTAGCTCCAATGGTAATCTTGGCGGTGTTAATGAAAGTACTTGTGCGAATATTCATTAAGCCGGCAACTGTTGATCTATCAATAGTTATCTCACTTCCCGAATTATTGTTAAAAGTACCGTTATCACGATTATGAATGCCATACTGCCCTGTACTGCTCGTAAATCCGATGGTAATTTTGGCGGCATTGGTAAAAGTGCCACTTTCATTCTCCACCCCCTGCCCTGTTGCATTGTCAATCCTGATTTCTCCTCCGGTGTTATTGTTAAAAACAGCATAATTAAATATCCCAGTACCTCCCACACTCGCAGTAGCCCCAATGGTAATTTTAGCAACATTGGTGAAAGTGCCCTCTAGATTCCGCAAACCTACTTCCGTTGTGTTATCAATCTTGATTTCTCCTCCAGTGTTGTTGTTGAATAAACCACGATTCCAAATACCTGTATTTGCCGCAGTTGCAGTAGTGCCAATGGTAATTTTAGCGGCATTGGTGAAAAGAGCCACATTATCATTATAGATACTCGCATTTATAGCGTTAATTGTAATCTCTCCTCCAGTAGTATTACTGAAACTCGCAAAATTGTTAATTCCATTTTTACCTACACTTATTACTGCACCAATAGTAATTTTGGCTGCATTGTTAAAGGTGCTTTCTGTAATATTTGAGATTCCATTTTCCGATGTGTTATCAATTTTTATTTCTCCACTCGTGTTGTTGAAAACAGCATGATTTCTGTTCCAAAGCCCAACAAATCCGCCGTTTATTGTGATGGTGGAAGCGTTAGTAAAATTACCAGTTTCATTGAGCATGCTGGCAGATGTGGCATTACTGATTTTAATCTCTGCGCTGATGTTGTTGTTGAAAGTACCTCTATTCCAAAGCGCATTTTGACCCACACTGCCCGTATTTCCCAAAATAAGCTGCCCGTTGTTATGAACCGTTCCTGCATTAAACAAGCCAGATCTAGAACCTGCTATAAACTTTGAGCCATTGATGGTCAGGCTATTGGTCGCCGCAATAGTTAGCACTGCATCTGTCTGCACCTCCACCGATTGAGCCACAGCAGCAGTACTGATGGTCGGTTTGTTGGTTGTGTTTGGAATCACAACATCATTGGTGGCCGTGGGCACGCTGTTAGGCGACCAGTTGCAGGCAGTGTTCCAGTCGGTATCCACTCCACCCGTCCACGTGAGTGTGCCCGTGGGATTTGAACCTCCACCCGCACCGATGGTGAGCGTAGCGGCATTGGATGTAACCGTCGCCCCACCAGAGCCAGTTGCCACACAGCGGTATTGGTACCCATTCAAACCCGTCGCATTGCTGATGTTGAGCGTGGCCGTGGTTCCATTGGTGTAAGGGCTCGTGGCGGGGACATTGTTCCAACTACCGCCCGTATTGAGTTGCCATTGATAACCTGTGGCGTTGGCAATCGCAACCGTAAATGAGGCAGAGCTCCCAGCACAGACGATCTGACTGGCAGGCTGTGTGGTGAAAGTAGAGGCCGTGGCAACTACAAACGTAAAGGGTACAATTTGGGGGCACGTACCGCCTGAGCGCGTGATGTTGGCGTAGAGTGTTTGCGAACCCGCCGATAAACCAAAGTGCGTAAAGGTATTCGTTCCTTGGTTAAAACCACCTGCCGAGGCCGTAGCCGCCTCATCTTTATAAATTCCCTCCACCGTCAAATTATTCGCTGCCGCAAACTCAAAAATACTGGTCGATGTAGCATTGTTGAAGATTCGGATGGCATTGTTGGTGTAGGAAGTCGTCCCTCCCACATAAACAATTCCATTATTGATAAAATCGGACTCAGTGCTATTGCCATTGAGATTAGAGGCAGCGCTAAAAAAGCCTTCGTTGAGGATTTGTCCCCCGTTGTTATACACTTCTCCTGCGAGCAGTTTTACCACCCCACAAGGATAATTGTGAAACAGCCCCGCGTATTTTTCCATCTGTCCTCCCAAGGTCATTTTACCGTGGTTTTGTACCATTTCGGGGGAAGTACTACCCGATAAAAACATGGAACCAGAGAACCCCGCAAAGCTAAGTGTCCCACCGACTTGGTTTAGCAATACCGCGCTCCCAACTACTCTAATCCCATAGAAACCAATCGTAGCTCCCGTCAGCGTAGCCCCCGCGTTATTAGTAAACTGCCCGTTCCCTCCCAACTGTATCGCATCGGCAGTAGTCGAAGTAACTTGATTGACGGTAATCTTTCCGTTGTTTTCGACCGTCCCATTGACAGACAGCGAAGCATCATTCCCACTTCCATTAATCGTCAGTTCTTTACTGGCATTGACGGTGAGGGTTGCCCCCGCCTCTACCACTAAATTCTGAATAGAGGCGTTGGTGTTTAGCACAGGATAACGCACCAAGCTTCCTGGAATGTTTACTTTATTGGCATTTGTAGGTGCTACATTTGTGGACCAGTTGGTGCCCGTTGCCCAATCGGTATCCGTAGCTCCTGTCCACGTAATGGTTTGGGAAAATGCTTGCTGACTCAGCAAGATTAACCAAATGAAGTGTACTAGTTGTTTCATAAAAAATTAGAGTTTTTGATAAAAATGAACTTGGATGTCTGTTTTTTTAGATGCAGCAAAGCAGTAATAAGACCCCCAAAATGACGATGATGGAGAGTTTTGTCATGGTTGAGAAAAGGGTAAAAGTGCATTGATTTAAACCGCGTTTGTACGCTCACAAACATACGCTCCGCCCCCCGAATGGTATTAACTCTAATGTTCCATCTTTTGCTCTAATGTTCCATTCACCAAATTTTCTTTTGCTCTAATGTTCCATTTCTTTTGCTCTAATGTTCCACTCGCTGATTATCAAGCAGTTACAAAACGCCATTTTTCGGGCATTTTTACAAAAAAGAGAGCCCCCAAAAATTGGAGGCCCTCTAAGCACTACGATATTAAAGCTACTACATTTTAATTCATTTTTAGCACTTTCAAGGTCGCTTGCTGGTCGGCGGTTGTCACCTGCAAGAAGTACATTCCCGCTGGCAATTCACTCACCCCAAACTCCTCTTGGTGCGTGTTGGTTTCGGGTACAAATTTACGACCCATCACTTGGCGACCCGAAGCATCCGTCAAAACCGTTTGCACCACTTGCCCCTTGCTCTCTTGGATTTTAAGGCGGAGGATGTTGCTGACGGGGTTGGGGAGAACGGTCGCGAAAGCGCCGTTATCGGTTAGCTGTTGTCCGTTATCCGACCCTTGCTCTTCGCCCCTTGCCCCTTGCCCCTTGCTTTTTGCCTCTTGCCCTTTGCCATTTGCCCCTTGACCTTTGCTTTTTGCCTCTTCGCTCTCCGCTGTCCTCGCTGCGCCTACGCCTATTCCATCTTTCGACTGGATTCTGAACCAGTATTCTTGGTAGGCCAACACGTTGCCTTGCGGTTTACGGGTGGATGGAAAGATACTGCCCCAGCCTTTCATGTCCCAATAGCGAATGCCTAGTTTGTACAACCCTTTGGGTAAACCTGCATCGTAGGAGTTGCCACCCGCGCCGTTGTCTTGGTAGAATCCGTACGCAGGGTGATTTTGGGCGTATAGCTCCGTCCAGCCTTCGCGGTTGGCGTACATGAAATACGGCGCGTTGTTCTCGTGCGTGTTGAACGAACGAATCACACCCATTTCGGGTACCGCTTGCATGTCAAACGTCAATGAACCGTTTGTGCCCAAACCGCACGCATCCGCATGTATCGTCCAGTAGCGAGGGGCCATTTTGTTGGCGTTTTCTACGTAAAACAACGTCGGATTCACTTGCGTACTTTGTTCCAATTCGGGGCCACCGTCGCGGGTGATAAACTGGCTCGTCCAAGCCGAACGGTCGTTGGTTTTGATGGCAGATTTGCTTTCGCCAATGTTGATCAACGTCACCGTAAACGCATTCCAATAAATATCCTTGCGAGCACTTTCAGCACTTTGGCAACCACCTTCAAATAGACATTTTGCCCAGTACGTTTGCTTTATTACGTTGCTGAAAGCCACTTCAAAACTTGGCGTAGTCACACCTGTATTCCAGCTCGTGGTGCTTCCTGCGGGACAGTTGGCCGTAATCGTCACCGTTGTACCCGTGCAAACAATCTCTTGACTGGCCGTAATCACGGGCGCTGCTTGTCCCGACGTTAGCGTGAACGTCACCACGTTGCTTTTCTCGCTTACACAGCCGTTTTCCGTTTGACAACGAGCATAGTACGACGTTGTTTGGCTTGGAACGGTTGATGGCAAACTTGGCAAAGCCACGTTCGTGCTGGCATTGTACCAAACTGTGCGCAGGCTTCCGCAAGACGATTGTCCGCTGAAACTTGCCGATGGGTTACAGCTACTTGTTGACGACAACGAGACCGTCGGTGCCGATGGAATGACCACCAATTTTAACCGCATCACGCCCGACTCCGATTCCACACACGATGGAGCACCGTTCGATTGGCGACAACGCACGCGGTAGTTGTGGAATTGGTTGTCCACCAAAGCCGTTGGAACGGCCGCGCTGTACTCGCCACCATCGACTGAGTAAAGAACTACTTCTCCCCCAGCGCAATTGGCGTTAAATGTGAGGGTCGTATTGACCAAGCTACACACTTCTTTGGTTTCGCCCACGGCTACCGTCACGCCATCCACCAATAACGACACATTTTGCGGTACCGAAGCACGGCCAGTAATGGTCAATTCAATTGGTCCCGTGTAAGTTGCGGGGCAAGTTGCGTCACAAGCTGCTTGGTAGCGGTGGGGTTGATTATTGGAGGATTGAGAAACGGGGGCTGTCGCCGACCAGTCGCTCCATACGCCATTCCCTACTTGTACTCGCCAAACAGGATTGCCTACCACACACAAACCCGAAACCGTAAACTGTAAACCATTAACTGGATTAGCATCTGTGTCGCACAAGGTTTGGGAATTACCTTCAACCAAGGTGCGTTGGAGGGTTGTCAGCGTAACCGTTGGTTTGCCTTGTACCTTCACCGTAGCGTTGCCCGTTTGCGCTTGGCTACAATTGGCAGCCGACACGCTCACGAGGTCATACACAAATACGCCTGCGGTCGTGGTGGGTTGCGTCACCGTAGCGGTATTGGCGCCACTGGCCGACGAAACGCTTTGCAGCGGCCCGCCGTTGATGCGGTAGCCAAACGTATAAACGCCCGTTCCGTTTGCGCCCGTAAAGGTAATGGTCGCCGAAGCTGCATTTTGGCAAACCGTGGTTGAGCCCGCAATGCTGGCCGTCACCGAGGAAGGGGCATTCAGCGTGTACGGCCCCGCCAAGGTCACGTCACAACCTTTGTATGTTATCTTAAAATCGCTGTAAGTACCTGCGCCAAGTTCTGGTAGAACAAAGGTGTTTCCTACCGCCGACACCCGTCCGCGCGACGTACCAACTGTAATAAGGGTTGAAAGTGCGTCGCTGCCTTTCTTGTAACTCAAGGTATAATTCCCCGCTGGCAAGCTGGTTGAGAACGATAGTGTGCCGTCCGTTGCGCCGCAAGTGGTAGGATGGCTGCTGCCAGTTTGGGTCAGCGTAAACGTCGGTGCGCTTAGGGTGGCCGTGGCGGCGTCGCTGATGCAGTTGTTCAACGTCACTTTAATGTTCGTGTAAGCACCTGCCCCCAAACTACCCATCACCAAACTCCCCGAAGCATCGCTGCCGACCGTCGCCGTCACTGCCATGCCGCCGTCTTTTTGGTAGCTCACACTGTAACTGGTGCTCGCCGCCAAACCCGTCAACTGAATGCTGCCGTCGGTGGTGTTGCAGCCGCTCGGTGGCGTTTTGGCCCCCACCGCAAAAGTCGGTTTGTTGGGGTCGGATAGCGAATAAGGCCCCGCCAAAGTCACCTCGCAGCCAGTATAGGTTATTTTAAAATCGCTGTAAGTACCTGCGCCAAGTTCTGGTAGAACAACGGTGTTTCCTACCGCCGACACCCGTCCGCGCGACGTACCTACTGTAATAAGGGTTGAAAGTGCGTCGCTGCCTTTCTTGTAACTCAAGGTATAATTCCCCGCTGGCAAGCTGGTTGAGAACGATAGTGTGCCGTCCGTTGCGCCGCAAGTGGTAGGATTGCTGATGCCAGTTTGGGTCAGCGTAAACGTCGGTGCGCTTAGGGTGGCCGTGGCGGCGTCACTGATGCAGTTGTTCAACGTCACTTTAATGTTCGTGTAAGCACCTGCTCCCAAACTACTAATCACCAAACTCCCCGAAGCATCGCTGCCGACCGTCGCCGTCACTGCCGTGCCGCCGTCTTTTTGGTAGCTCACGCTGTAACTGGTGCTCGCCGCCAAACCCGTCAACTGAATGCTACCGTCGGTGGTGGTGCAGCCGCTCGGTGGTGTTTTGGTACCCACCGCAAAGGTTGGTTTGTTGGGATTGGATACCGTAAGAATGTCTGTTATCGTAATATCGGTGCTGTTATGCACAATCTTGAAATCTCGGTATGCCCCCGCCCTGAGTCCCGACAAGGTAAAGGTATTGTTGCCTCCGCTGCCCGCCGTAACCGAAATAGTGGCAACACCAGGACTCCCAAGGAAAGTATAATCTAAGGTATAGGCGTTGGTACCTACGGGCAGGGTGGTGGTAAATACCAGCGCGCCGTCCATCGCGCCGCAGCCGCTCGGTGGCACCGTTGAACTGTAGGCAAACGTAAAGGCAGACGCAGGCGCACTCACCGTAGCCGAAAGCGCACTGCTGCTGCAACCACTGATGGTTAAAATGATATTGGTATAACTTCCTCCGCCCAAATTGGCGAGGGTAAGATTGCCATCGGCATTGGAACTGGCGGTGGTGGTAACGGCCGTACCGCCGTCTTTTTGGTAACTGATGCTGTAGCTTTTGCTCACAGCCAAGCCCGACAACTGAATGCTGCCATCGCTGCCCCCCACGGTCGTAACGGCCGTTGTACCGCTTACGGCAGGGTTGGGCAAATCGCCAAGACGGATAACGGGTGAATAAGAAAGTGCACAGTCTGCAGTCAAGACAAAATCCGAATAAATGCCCGCACTCAAATTAGACAAGTTAAACCGTCTAGCCCTACCCACCTGCACTACCGTCACATCAATTGTTACGGTAGTACCATTTTTTTTGTAACTCAACGAATACGTTCCTGGATTGATTCCAACGTTAAATAATACACTTCCGTCTGTACCCGCGCAAGTAGTGGGAGAAGTAATTGTAGCAGGAGAAACTATTCCAGCTACATAGATTATTCCTGCATTCACTACTTCGCACGTACCGTATTCCAGCACTTTAAAGTCGGAATAAGTGCCCTCGGTCAATTCACTAATAACCCCACCTTTACTTGTGACTACTAGTTGTCCCGATTGGTTGACGCCATTGCGTTTGTAGGTAACAGGATACGTACTTGAGGTACCCGTAAAGCCCAAGTTGGTAGCAAACTCGATGCGTCCCTTTATTGTACAATTAGCCCCACTCTGATTCGCACTAATTCCGTTGGTCAAAGCTGCCTCTGATACCGTAACCGTGCTAGTGATGGCTTGCAGCCAACAGGCTTTTTTGAGGGTGATGGTATATGTACCGATTGATAAATTACCACCCATACTTAACTGCCCACTGGCGTTAGACGTTAGGTTTTGGGGAGTGCCTCCTACGCCTAGCGTAACGGCGTACTCCGTATTGGGCTCTACTAAAAGTAACACACTACCATTGTTGTTGGTTGGGCAGTTGGAGGGAGCAATGCCAAGGGGGGTAAAGACAGGTACCGATGTGGCGGATTGGGTAATGGTGAACGTCCCTCCGTTGAGGTTTTGCACCAACCCAGTATTGGCCGTTATGGTACTAGTGCCCGTAGCATTTTCGATGATCATCCCTGCGTTGTTGGTCGTGCCTGTGCCTGTGATTATGCTATTTGACTTAATCCACAGCAAAGAACCACAACCTACATTTGAAAACGTACCCCCGTTATTCAAGGCGCGTGAGTTTACGCTCGCTGCAATGCCTCCAACAATGATGCTGGCATAGTTTCTGAAAACCCCACTGGCACTATTTTCTATACCGACACCGTTAAAAGGAAAATTATCAACGGTAATTTCCCCTCCCACATTGTTGTCAAAATTACCAAGATTATAAATACCAAATAGAAGTATTCCCCCCACATTACCGACATTTATCGTGCCTGCATTGGTGAACGTAATGCCTGGACTAACAATCAGCGCCGCATTTGTGCATCGGCTTATTTTTATCACGCCCCCTGTTTTGTTCTCAAATGTACCACCAGCACATGCAATACCATTAGCACCTACTGACTGCGTTTGGCCCACATTCACCGTCCCCGCATTGGAAAACGTAGCATTTGGATCGTTATTTATTGCAGTGTTGGATGTATAATCCACCGTAATGGTTGCCCCGGCGTTGTTGTTAAAAGTTCCTCTGTTTGCTATCCCTGTAGATCCCAGCGCATTTTCATTTCCCAATACCAACTGACCGTTATTTTCAAAAGTCCCATTATTGTCAAAAGAAAGATTATTTCTAAATCCGTTAATGGTCAACTTTCCCGAGTTAGTAATGGTCAGGGTAGCGCTGGAAAATATAATCACTGATTTGGCTTTGGCATCGGTGGTACTGATGGTTGGGTAAAGCTGTGGTGATGACACCACTCCGATTTTTACATCCTCGGTGGCGGCAGGAACGGTCAGGTTACTCCAGTTGGCGGCGTTGTGCCATTCGCCGTTGGCGCAGCCCGTCCATATCAACGTAGTTTCGTTAGCAAGGACATTGATTACACGGCTCCCCGTAGCGCTAATTCCTCCAATCGCAAACTGGCTGTAAATACCAATGGGAAGATTGTTTAACGTAAAAGTGCCATTGCTTTCAATAGTCACCGAAGCCGTGCGGGTTTCAGCCGTGGCGTTGCCGTTGGCTTGGTAACTGTAACTCAACGTTTGGGTAGTGCCGCTGTAAACCGTACTCGTAAACGCAATACTCCCCGTACCCGTACAGGTCGTTGGTACAACAGCGACTCCTAGGGTGAGCGTTGGGTTTTCGACCATGGTCGATAGGCTAAACTCAAGGGTGCTGCAGGTGGTTCCTTTCACTGTGATGGCATACGTCCCCACGCCCAAAGAGGGAATCGTGATTTCGTTGGTGGTCACTGCCACGCTGTTGGTGGTAGGGCTTCCGCCGTCCTTGCTATAAGTCAGCTCGTACGTATCGTTGAGCAAACCTTTGATTTTGATGGAGCCATCGCCGCCGTTGAACGTGGTAGGAGGCGCCCCAACCGCTACCAAGACGGGGAGTGGCCCCGCGCCTACGTTAAACGTACCTCCGTTGAGGTTTTGTATCAAGCCCGTGTTGGCCGTGATGTTGCTGTTGCCCGAGGCTTTTTCGATGATGGTCCCTGAATTGCTTGTGGTAGCGCCAGAACCGCTAAAAATTCGACTATTAGACTGAACCGACAGCAAGGCACTACAACCGTCATTGATAAAAGTAGCTCCGTTACCCAAACCAAACGCTCCTCCCGCAGTGGCTCCTATTATGATGGTCGCATAGTTTCGGAAAGTGCCAACCACATGTTCAATTCCATAGTTACTGAAATTGTCAATGGTGATGACACCGCCTAAGTTATTATCAAAACTTCCCTTAGAGGTGATACCAACACTACCCACACTTCCACCCACGCCAATGTTGATAGTTCCCGCATTCACAAAAGTGGCCGTTTCATTCACTTCCATAGCCCGAAGGACACATCGGTCTATTTTGAACACTCCCCCTGTTTTGTTCTCAAATGACCCAAGATTGTTTAAACCAGCACTTCCCACCGACTGCGTTTGACCCACATTCACCGTTCCTGCATTGGTAAACGTACCACTATTATCTATTGCGATGTTCGAGGTATTATCCACCGCTATGGTTGCCCCTGCGTTGTTTTTAATCGTCCCAATCCCATTGTTTTTAATCCCATAAGTATATAACGCACTTTCATTTCCCAACACCAACTGACCGCTGTTTTCAAAAATCCCACTATTGGTAAAAGAAGTATTAGTAGTATTATTAAATCCATTAATGGTTAATTTTCCCGTATTGGCAATGGTCAGGGCAGCGCTAGAAGACACGATAAACACCGACTTGGCTTTGGCATCGGTCGTGCTGATGGTTGGGTAAAGCAGTGGTGATGATACGGTTGTGATAATCACATCGTTGGTGGCGGTAGGAACACCCACTGGGCTCCAGTTGCTGGCGTTATTCCAGTCGTTGGTCCCTGCATCTCCCGCCCAGAGTTTTGTTTGGGCCAACAGTGGCTGGCTTGCCCCCAGTCCCAGCACCAAAAATAGGCTGGTGAGGTAGGTGATTTTGAGGTGTTTTAAACGTGTAAAGAGATAATGTAGCTTCATATACGTAGTCCGTTAAATTTGAAGCCACAAATAAATAGCAAAAAAAAACGAGAAAAAATAAGGGTTAACCCTTATTTTTTGGATACTTTTATGACTTTTTAAGGGAAATATATGCCAATAAGAACGAAAAAAGCCCCTCTCCAGAAAGGAGAGGGGTTGGGGGTGAGGTAGGTTGAGGTTATAACAAAGTAGGGTAATTGTATGTACAGTACAAAGGTCTGTCAAAAAAAAACAAAATGATATAAGGGTTAACCCTTATTTTTAGGTTATGAAAATCGGCTACTTTTATTTGTTTTGGATGGTTACTTTGTGTCACGTTTGGGGGCAAGAAACCCCAAGTCCGCTGCCCAAACCGTCGATAAACAAGCTGGGACTTGAAGTATATGTGCTCAACAACGCCTTTCGTTACGATTCGTCGATTGTGCTGCTCCGCCGCATGATTGATGCCCCAACGACCTCCAACGAAGACCGTTTCTACGCTTTTTTGTACCTTTCGCACACCTACAAACGGCTTTTTGACTACACCACCACGTTGGAGCAGCTAGACTCCGCCTTGTTTTATGGCCGCAAAACTGCCCACCGCGCCTATTTTGAAGCCAATATTTCGTGTCAGAAGGCGTATGTCTTATTTGATACCCACCGCTACGAGGAGGCTGACCAGCGAATGCAGCAACTTGCCCGCACCAACTACCAGTATTTGGACGAAGAGCAGCGGGCAAAAATCAACATGCAGGAAGCCTATTTGCTGTATTTGCAAAAGCGCTACCCCAATGCCGAACGGCGCTACTACGAAGCCCTGACGCACCTACAACGCAGCAGCACCTGCGACGTGCCGATGATTTATACCAAGCTCATTCAGCTCTACGAAAAAATGGGCAACGAAGCAGGAATGCGCAGAGCCGCCGCCCAATCCATCAAAGCCGCCGACTCCTGCAAAATCACCAAATACGGGCTTTATACCTACGAAGAGCTGTACCGATCCTACGAACGCTTGGGCAATATTTCGGCGGCGTTCAACGCCCTCAAGGTCTATGATTCGCTCAACACCATTTACAAACAAGAGGAGCATTTGTCGGCGCTCAAAGACCGTGAATTAAAATACCAACAAGAAAAAAACAAAATCAACGAAAAGCTCTACCAGTCGAGTTTAAAAAACGAACAACAAAAGAACCTCATCCTGATAGGTATTTTGGTGACACTCTCGGGTTTTGTGGCGTATTTTATTTTGTGGCAACGAAAAAAACAATTGCAGACCGAAAAAGAAAGAAACTTACATTATACCAAACAACTGTTAGAAAAAACGGAAGAAGAACGCAAGCGAATTGCGGGAGATTTGCACGACAGTATCAACTATGAACTGTTGTCGCTCAAAAAAAGTGAGAAACAAGACCCCGAGGTGATCAATACGAAGATTGACCAAATCATCAACGACGTGCGGGTCATTAGTCGAAACTTGCACCCCGTGATGTTTGACAAAATTGGGCTAGAGCCCAACATCGAACAATTGATAGAGCGGTTTCAGGCCCAACATAACCTGATGGTTAGCACCGAGTTTGACTACCAAGGCTCGCTGAGTTCACAAGCCGAATTGCAGCTCTATCGCATCATCCAAGAAGGCCTGACCAACATCATCAAGTATGCCAAGGCGCACGCGGCCAAAATTACCCTGACCGAATCTGCCGAAAAAATCCACCTACAAATCCGCGACAACGGCGTAGGCTTTGACGTTGCCAAAACCCTGTCGAGCACCGATGCTTTCGGGCTCCACAACATCATAGAACGTAGCCGAATTATTGGAGGAACCACCCATATACAATCATCGCCCGAAGGCTCAGTGATTGATGTAGAAATAGCTAAGTAAATGAAAAACAACGTTTTAGAGAAAAACCCAGTGAGTGTCTTAATTGCCGACGACCATCCCCTTACCCTTTACGGCACCCAAGCGTTTGTGACGTCGCTGGGGTACAAGGTAGTACACATCTGCACCGATGGACTAGAAGCGTTTGAGTGGATTGTCAGGCACAAACCCAAGATGGCGATTTTGGACATCAGTATGCCCCAAATGGACGGCTTGGAAGTGCTAGAAAAGCTACATCAACGGGGCATTTCTACGCGCGTTATTCTGTTTACGATGCACAAAGAGGCCACGATTTACAAACGTGCTAAAAACATGGGTTTGTCGGGTTATTTGCTCAAAGAAGGTTCAGAAGCTGAATTAAAACTGTGTTTGGAAACCGTTGCACAAGGTGGCAAATACATGAGTGACTTGATTTTAAAAGAAGCAAACAAACACCAGGCCAACGAAAGCGAAGAGTTAACTTTTGCCGAAAAGAAGGTACTGGAACTCATCGCGCAACAAAAAACATCCAAGCAAATCGGTGATTTACTATTTATCTCGGAAAAAACGGTAGAAAAACACCGTTCAAACATAATTCAAAAGCTAAATTTACCCAAAGAAAAAAACATACTTCTCCACTGGGCAATGAAGCATTTTTTAGAAAAATAAAGTTTTCAAAAGGCAAGTTTTTCAAGAAGCAAGTTAGCAAGGGGCAAAAGGCAAGTTAGCAAGTTTTTCAAGAAGCAAAATGCAAGGGGCAAGTTAGCAAGGGAAAAGTTTGCCCATTTGCCCCTTGCATTATTTTGCCTCTTGCCTCTTGCATTATTTGCCCTTTGCCTTACTTGCCCCTTACTACGGTGCTTTTACCACTTTCAAGGTTGCTTGTTGTGTTTCTGTCGTCACCTTCAAGAAGTACATTCCCGTCGGCAATTCACTTACCCCAAACTCCTCTTGATGGGTGTTGGTTTCGGGCACAAATTGACGACGTACGACCTCTCTACCAGAAGCATCCGTCAACGAAGTTTGCACCACTTGCCCCTTGCTGTCTTGAACCTTCAGGCGGAGAACGTTAGTCACAGGGTTGGGCATGACCGAAGCAAAAGGCCCGTTATCCGAACCTTGCCATTTGCCATTTGCCTCTTGCCCTTCGCCTCTTGCTCCTTGCCATTTGCCATTTGCCCCTTCGCTGTCCGCTGTCCTCGCTGCTCCTACCCCTACTCCATCCCGCGACTGGATACGGAACCAATATTCTTGGTAGGCCAACACGTTACCTTGCGGTTTGCGGGTAGAGGGGTAAATGCTGCCCCAGCCTTTTTGATCCCAGTAACGAATGCCTAATTTGTACAATCCTTTGGGTAACCCTGCGTCATATACGTTACCACCTGCACCGTTGTCTTGGTAAAAACCGTAGGCAGGGTGGTTTTGTCCGTACAACTCCGTCCAGCCTTCACGGTTGGCGTACATGAAATACGGCGCGTTGTTCTCGTGCGTGTTGAACGAACGAATCACGCCCATTTCTGGCGTCGCCAACATATCGAATGTCAACGAACCGTCGGTGCTTAATCCGCAAGCTTCTACGTTGATGGTCCAGTAGCGAGGGGCTGTTTTATTGGCATTTTCGACGTAATACAAAGTTGGATTTACCTGCGTGCTTTGCTCCAACTCAGGGCCACCATCACGCGTGATAAACTGACTACGCCACGCCGCGCGGTCATTGGTTTTGATGGCTGATTTTGATTCACCAATGTTGATCAACGTCACCACAAACGCATTCCAATAAATATCTTTGTGAACACTTTCGGCACTTTGACAGCCACCGTCAAAGATACATTTTGCCCAGTACGTTTGCTTCGTCACGTTGTTAAAGGCCACTTCAAAACTTGGTGTAGTAATGCCCGTATTCCAGCTTGTGGTACTTCCTGCGGGGCAGTTCGCCGAAATTGTGACCATCGTGCCCGCGCAAACAATTTCTTGCGAAGCTGTAATCACAGGAGCTACTTGGGTTGGCGGCAAGGTAAACGTCACCACATTACTCTTTTCACTTACACAACCGTTTTCCGTTTGACAACGAGCGTAGTACGACGTCGTTTGACTTGGAACGGTTGAAGGTAAGCTTGGCAAAGCCACATTCGTCGTCGCATTGTACCAAACCGTGCGCAAACTGCCGCAAGTTGATTGGCCGCTGAAACTCGCCGATGGGTTACAACTGCTTGTCAATGATAACGAGACCGTCGGCGCTGATGGAATGGTGACCAGTTTTAAGCGCATCACCCCCGACTCAGATTCCACGCACGATGGCGTTCCGTCTGATTTGCGGCAGCGCACGCGGTAATTGTGGTACTGATTATCCACCAAGCCTACGGGTACACCCGCACTGTACTCGCCACCATCCACCGAATAAATCATCACTTCGTGAGCTCCGCAATTGGCATTAAATGTAAGAGGCATATTCACCAAACTACACACTTCCTTCGTCTCGCCTACGGCAACTGTCACCCCGTCCACCAACAGCGACACGTTTTGCGGAACGGTCGAACGGTAATTTATCGTCAACTCAATTGGTGACGTATAAGTCACGGAACAGTTCGCATCACAAGCTGCTTGGTAACGGTGGGGTTGGTTATTGGAGGATTGGGAAACTGGGGCTGTCGCTGACCAGTCGCTCCATGCACCACTACCAACTTGAACTCGCCAAACAGGTGAACCCGAAACACACGAACTCGAAACCCCAAACTGTAAACTGTTAACAGGATTGGCATCCGTGTCGCAGAAAGTTTGTGAATTGCCTTCGTTCAAGGTTTGTTGTAATGTAGTAAGCGTAATCGTGGGTTTACCTTGTACACTTACAACCGCCGTGCCGCTTTGGGCTTGACCGCAATTTACATCGGAAACCCGTACTAATTCATAGGTAAAGACGCCCACCGAAGCAGTTGTTTGTTGAAGCGTTGCGGTGCTAGAGCCACCCGTTGTTTTGAGGGTTTGGATACTCCCACCATTGACACGATATTCAAAAGTATAAGGTTGAGTACCATTGGCCCCCGTAAAGGTAATGGGCACGTTAGGGGCATTTTGGCAAACGATGGAAGTTCCCGTCACGCTGGCAGTGGCCAAGGGAGGCTGAGTTAGCGTAAAAGGCCCCGCCAACGTAACTTCACAACCTTCGTACAGGATTTTGAACTTACCATAACTGCCCGCGCCTAGTCCTGACAACGTAAACGTAGCTGACATTCCCCCCACGCGGCCGCTTGGCGTTCCTACCGTAATCGAACCCGAACTCGATTGACCGTTTTTCTCATACGTCAACGTGTAACTCCCCGTGGGCAACGTCGTTGAAAACAAAATCGAACCATCCACCCCGCCGCACGTACTTGGATTTAC
>NZ_JACIBY010000028.1 GCF_014195535.1 Runella defluvii
TTCAGTCCGCAATTAATTGCCGTTGCTGCGCTGCCGTTTGACAACGTTATGGCCAATGGATTCCCGCCTTGCGTGGCCGTTACCGTAAATTTATTGGCACTCATTGGAGTGGTGGATACATGAATACTGAACGTCATGTAATCATCTGTACCATCTTCGGGCGTACCGTTGGCGTGGCAAAGTGGAATAGCTGCAACAGGCGCGATGGCATTCACACGGACGGCCACGGTATCCGTACAATTCAGTCCACTGACCGAATACACAAAACGATACGTTCCTGCCACAGTCATGCCCGTTACGTTGCCATTGGCATCAATGGTCGCCGCAGCAGGGTTGGCAGGACTACCAATAGGTACCCAGGTGCCGCCTGTAGTAATGGCCGTTAGTTTAGCTGTCGTGACTGGTGCACAAACGCTCACATCATTTCCTGCATTTGGTTTGATACATACACAATTCGGAAGCGTAAATTTATCGGTGTCTTTGCAAGCTGTGGTTGTTTGAAAACCTACATTAATGGGAACATCCACTTGGCCATTGCTTGGCATATTGAAGTTTACCGTCACTGGCGATAATACCCCTCCTGCAACATTGATAATACGGGTTGAATCTCCCGCGGTCACAATGATATTTTCGCCCGATGGATTGCTCGACCAAGACACCACTATATCCAATGGTGCTTTGCCATCTTTGCAAGCACCTACGTTTACTGCATCTATGTTTAGTACACAAACTGCTGGCTGACACGGCAAAGGTGTGCGTATGGTCTTGCTATCCTTGCAAGTGCTAGTTCCACTAAACACCGCATTAAGTACATAATCTGTATTATTGGCAGGAAGCGTAAACGATACCAACGCGGGCGAGGTCGCTGTCGTCAAGTCAATGGTTTTGGTTACACCATTGAGGGTAACGTTGATATTTTGTCCACTTGGCGCATTTGCCCAAGCTACAAACACATTGGCTGTTACTTCACTGGCAGTACCTGTCCATACGCATGGACTGAGCGTATAATTCGTGATTTTGACATCACAATTCGTATCTTGATAAATACCCAAATCCCATGTACGGTCATCCTCGCCTGCATCTAAGGTTGTTACAATCGTAATGATACCATCAGAGTCTAAAGCATCATTCCCCCCCTGATTGCTGGTGGTGGTTACGTAGCCTGCTGGCGGATAAAACTTGGCAAAGTAATCGCCAGGTTGCAAGGTAGAGAACAAATATTTACCCGCACCATCAGTCACCGTAAAGCCGACAAATAGATCGGTAGTAGGATCTGAAATGCCATCGCCATTGTCTTTATAAAGTTCCACGCGCACGCCTGAGACCCCCGTTGCTCCGTCGTCCTGAATACCATTTTTGTTGGTATCTATCCATACATAATCACCATACACCGCGGGTTGAATGGGTTTGAGTTTAATCCCCACTTTAATAGGCTCGGCGGCAAGCAATGGTTGATTATTGTCGGTACGAGTAGCGACAAAACCAAAAGAATTCCACGCAATTTCGTCATTGGTAGGGGCATCTACTGGTGCTCGCATCGGCCAGCTGAACACCAACGAATCGCCACCAGTCAACGTTTTTGTACCAAAATCAATTTTTACCGCCTGAACTTGCGTAATATCCAAAGGTGGCGTCACGCTCCAGTTAGGAGGTGTACAACCCGTTGGGAAAGGCGAAGGGTCAGAGGGTTGCTTTACTTCATCGCGGCAAGGGTTAGAAACAGTAGTATAATAAACTGTTACCCCTGCTGGCGCGGAAATTGGATTGGCCAAATTGGGTCGCCACTGACTCTGACGAGGTTGGGGGTCAATCACACCTCGGTCGCCCACAAAAGGTAAAATATCAATGATTTTGATGTCTTTCATCACCACGTTACCTGTATTTTTGATGATGAGACGATAGTCTGCGTCTCCACCTGGTACCGTTTGTCCAAAGGCAGGATAACGAGAATAGGCAACATCGCATAACCCTTTGACCCATTTGATGGATTCCATCGACGCAGAAGCTGCAATACTGATATCACATTGCCCGTAATTTGTATTAGCCCTTCCTACCAACTCAGTGGTATTTCCGTCCAAGTCCCAATCCTTCGTATCCGTAAAATTACCAAAGTTGTAGTCTGGCGCATTCGCAGAAGCATTGGAGAAAGTAGCAATAAAATCGGCATTATAAGGCCCAGGAGGAAGGGCTGGCGAAATTTTTACGGAAACACCCACCGTGAATCGTTCGCCATAAGGTACTACCGTTCCGCTTGGAAATGTCCAGCGGTATAAATCTCGTAGTACTCCTCCCGTTGTTATATAATTAGGAATAATCTCTAAGGTAGGCGGGGTCGTAATGCCCGTATTATTAGCAGTAAAAGTCTCGGAGCCTGACACATAAATAGAGCCCGAAGGTATCAATAAAGCACAGACTGGATTTAGACCGTTTGAATACCCGACATCTGCGAGTAACGTACCAGAAAAAGTCACGGTTCCACCCGCTACTTGCGCGCAATTCGACGCGTGTGCTGCACTATATATAGCCCTAGAAGTAGTAGGTCGTGGTTGTAAAGTCACCGAACTATTACACACTGTTCGTCCTGCTTGGTTGGGTATTCCTGCTGTTGTACTTGTCCACTCCATGCAGTTAGTGACTGTTTCGGCAACAGTCACCTCACCTATTGCTTTAAAATGCAATATCTGGCTACTCGACAATATAGAAGCGTTGGGCATGAAGGGACTTGTAAAAACAAACTTAATTTTTGTAAAGTAAGTCCCCGAAGGAAGATCAGGAACGCCTACACCAGCACCCAATGCAACCCAGGTACTTCCCGACACATTGGTCTGGTACTCAATGTGGTGAATATCCTCCCACTCAAGTACCCGTACCCCATTGTATTCCGCATCTTGGTCTATGATAGCGTTGGCGGGGATGGTTTCGATGATTTCCACATTTTCCAAAGGCACGTTTCCAGTATTGGTAAAACTCCACCCATACGAAAATCGCTGGCCTGGAAAGTAATTCCCACTTCCACCTTTGGTCAATACCGCAGCAGTGACAGGATTTGCTAAGGTGGTCGTCTCTATTAAATCAGAAACACAGTTGCCTCCCACATTGTCGCCATTATTGAGCACAGCCGCACTCCCTGAAAAAGGCGTATAATCGACCGTTGCAGTATTGGTCACGACATCGGATGCATTAAAAGTAGGTGAGTTAAATTTCACCTGAATATCTAAATTAAAGTAAAAACTTTCCCACGTGCCACTGCCATATTGTCGTAAGGTCAAATTGGGTATAGTGGCCGTAACCACCCCTGAGGAATAGGTTCCTGTCCCGACTTGGGTACCGTTAATGTGATATACTTTGGCACTGATAAACTCTGCATTGGCAGGTAAGTTATCGGTTACGGTAATATTGGTTGCCTGCAAAGTTCCAAAGGGCGTAAACAGAGGATTAGAACCTCCATTTGCAGAAACCCGAATGCGATACGTGGTGATGTTGTTGATCGCCCCACCATTGAGCAATGTTTTCAGGGCACAAATCCGAGGGACGGCCGTCACATTGATACAATGATTTTTAGCGCCCGAAGTAGCCCCACTGCCATCCGTTATCTCAGCGGTTGTGCAAAGTTGGGTATTATTGGGCGTAGTCAGGTTATTGGTTCTGACAATGAACTCCAATACACCCGTCGAGCCCGATGGCACTGGGTTAATAAAGGTTATCGTCAGTTTTTTGGCCCCTACCGTATTGGTAAACACAAAGTTCGCCACTGGGGCGTGGGTAGTTCCTACAAATTCGCCCACGGTATAAATATTATCGGGCAAATTAATAACGGCCTTTACATTGGAGGCGTTTCCTGTGGTACTGGAAACAGAATAATTTAATTGAAGCGTGTACTTATCCCCCGATTGAACGGTGGTCAAGTCATTTTTCTCTTTGTAATCCAACGAAATCGTTACCTGTGCCTTCGCACACAAGACTGTTCCCAATAACAAGGTTGTGAAACAAAATAACCTGTAGATTTTTGGATGAATAGAAGGAATGTAGATGTACTTTTTCATGGGTAAAATGTTTGGAATAGTATGTATCAAAGACCATCCCAAAAAGTACACAATTAACTAAAATGGATACATACGGCTCCTTATAGGATACCAAAGGAAGTGACAAATAAAACCATCCAGCAATTTTCGTAAAGAAAAAAATAAACATGCACAATCGCAATTATGATGCCGATAATAAAACATTATTATAAAAAATAAAATCAATATATAAACAATGAATTCCTGTAAACATTACCCATTTTATTTACTTTAAATATATAAATACATGTGTATATATTTATTTAAACTACTGATTATAAATTTATTACACAAAATAAAAAGAAAATAAAAATCATACAATTTATTAGTACATTTAAAACAAGTATATAATTTACTCAGCCTAATCGGATACTTTAAATCAAATAACTTGCAAAACTTTTCAACAAATAACATTTATAAATTTTTGATATACTAAAATTGAAATACATATACCGTATCTAATTATGTTTCAAAAATAAGTCTATTTAACTTCTCAATAGCCCTATCTTCATATACCTATAAAAATTTTGTTTTTTAGTATATAAAACAAGGATAATGCAAGCCATTGGGCCTAAAAAGCATAAACAGACTAAAGCCGATAAGTTTACTAGCTAAATTTGGTATATAGACTTATATCCCACTAAATAATAGTATTGAGGTTTTTCGACTGCAATTCATGTTTTGCACGCCGACTTATTGGGAGAAAATGCCCTTCCTCAAGCTCTACTTGGCTCTTTTCAAAGTCTATTTTTTTGACGAACTTTTTCTGAACCAAAAAACTACGGTGGATTTGCAAAAAGCGGCCTAGAGGCAGATGTTGTTTCAACAACGTCAGCGATTTTTTAAACGCATAACGCTTGGTCTTGGTCTGAATGAAGGTGTAGGTACGTTCTACCTCGATATACAGAATGTCTTTAATCGCAATAATTTCACCGCGAGATGTACCCCTGATAAATTGTGGTTCTTGCCTGATTTGTTGCGATAAGATTCGGATAGCGCTCTCCAAGGTATTTGTATGAAAGGGCTTCACTAAATAAAATACGTGCGAAAAATTAGCGACCTTCTCATAGATTTGGGGCACGTCTTCATTGATGATTAATATAATCGGAATTTGGAAAGCCCCTAATGATCCCAAGCATTCCTTGTCTTGGGCCGTTGCATCTTCAAAAATCGTCGCAATAATTAAGTCCACGTGACTTACTTCAATCAAATCAAGTCCTTCATCACAAGAGCCAACTTTACCAACAATTGAGTAGCCTAAATTAGAAAGCAGGAGTTCAAAATGAGAGTTTTCCAGCGGATTGGATTGGATAAACAAAATATTCATAGGTGAGAATAGGGTGGTAAAAACCAGAAATCTTGGGCAAAAGAATTACTTATTATAATAAATACCTAAAGAAAATCTACAAACGTTTGCTTAAAGGGTATATTCGATTTATACCACCATGTTTAATAGGCATATAAAATATGTCTATTAGAAAAGTGTAGAATTGACACAAGTATAGTTTCGTAACCGTTTTAATACCTAATATACCCATTCAATACCGTTTAATAAGTAGTCCCTTTTTAGCTTTAAAAAAATTCTTACTTTTGAAATCAGTATAGTTTACACTCGTTTACCCTACCAATAATATGATACATATAGACCCTGTTTCCAATCAAGTGGCCCCTCCCTACGTTAACATTTTTATTAAGCAAGAAGAATTACCACACGTTGTAGAACTACTTCTACAAACCAAGGTACCCTTTGTTGTGAGCCACCAACCTAACGATGTAAATGTGCCTACACCTTCGAGCTATGATGCTACAAACCAAGCTAGTATGGAAGACCCACCTTATGAGATGGGCGTAAGCTCAAAATCGCAAGAAGGGCATGTAAAGCGTCTTTTTTCTCTAAAGAAGGAAATTGAACGAATGATTGATTATTATTTATCGGCGGGTGAAGAGCCAAATGTAGAAGTTGTTGCCCAACGTTTAAACTTTAAAGTATCGGTATTCAAAACGCATTTTAAAGATGCTTATGGCAAACCATTTTATCAATTCTATATTGATAGAAAAATGGAGTACGCCGCCGACCTACTGCGAAAAGGAGTCAGGGGAGCACAGGTATCCCTACGAGTAGGGTATTCTCATCCCATTAAGTTTAATAAAATGTTCCAGAAACATTTTGGGGTAACGCCAAAAAAATACCAAGAAGCACTAAGTATTTATTAGAGGACCTCGTACTGAGAAGTCATTGTTAGAAGTATAGCCAATGGGCTTTGACTCCATATTTTCGTGTGTATTCCAACGTCGGAGCAGGTATTTTTACTGTATTTAGCAGAAAGAACAATGCCTTTACGCCTTTTCGACGGGTTGGAATACGCCGAAAATCTATGTCTAACGACAGGTAGTATTGCCGATAAGGGTCATATCCTAACATCCTACTTTTTTCGATTTCTGCCCCTACCATATCGTGAATGCCGTATCCAAACGACACACTCAGCCACTTCGGAAAGCGAGAGGCTGGCATAAAAGAAGCCACATTGAACGAAAACCAGTATGTTTGTCCATTGTAATCCTTCAGCCATTGTTCACTGAGGTTTTGCCCGAGTAGTTCGGGGCGAACCTTCGCAAGCGACGTCGGGTGAAAAGAAAATTTGGGAACAATGCGTTCTTCGTTCCAAAGTGCATACTGACCTAAGTACAACGACGGCCCCAGCACGTTGGCCACCATGTCGGAAGGGGAAAAACCATAGGTCGGGTACTGAAATCCGTCCAAAATTTCGATAGGAGTCAAAAACAAAAAACCCGAAAGCGCACCGTACAAGGCTGCTTGTTTACGGCTCACATTGGTTTGCTGATAAAGCGCCGCAGTATGGCGGCAAATTTGATACGCCGTAAAGAAATGCCCTACCTTGTCGAGCTGTTGCCACTCGTGCGCATCGTCACTTACGTGGAAATGGCTGAAATCATTGGTCTTGTACCACGCCTTGCTCAAGCCATAAATAGACCCAACGTAAGCTGCGCTCTCTCCCGCCATTATCCAATGCAAAGCTCGGTAATTGGGTTTAACGTTCAGCGAGTCTTTTTGTGCAAAAGCGCATCCTCTCGCCAACGTGAAACTACACAATGCAAGAATTACTAACTGTCGTCTAATTTGAGGCATTATGGTGGTTAATAACTTCCTTGGTACTTTCGTACTCCCCATTCGGCTGTTGCCAACAACAACAACAAGAAAAACAACCACTTGTTCTGAATCAATTCGGACAAGTCTTCAGCACTATCTAGGCGGTCGGGGGCCTTGTTTTTGAGCAAATAGTCTTTCAATTGTTCGATTTGGTCGGCCTTCACAAACTGCCCGCCTGTTTGTTGGGAAAGTGCCCGTAGCATTCCATAATCAGCCGTCAGGTTGAGGGTTTCAAGTGCCAAATCACGCACAATAAATTGCCCTGTCACTGATTCTATTTTG
This sequence comes from Runella defluvii, assembly GCF_014195535.1. Lineage (GTDB taxonomy): Bacteria > Bacteroidota > Bacteroidia > Cytophagales > Spirosomataceae > Runella > Runella defluvii. The sequence goes on from NZ_JACIBY010000028.1 coordinate 7,513, forward strand.
TTTTGCAAACTGGTCGTTGCTTTGTATTGATACACCCCTTGACCAAGGCCACTCAGCTCAAAACGCGAGCTTCCTTCGGCGTTGGTGTAGGTATAAGGCTTGGTTTTTCCGCGTTCATCCGTGATTTCAAGGCGAATGCTTTGTCCGTACGTTTTTTCGTAAATGTCGTTATATACTTCGGTTTCAAACGTCACTTTGTCGCCTACGTTGTATTCATTCGCCAACGGATAGACCCGAAACTTGCGTTTGTCTTCTTTGACCGAAATCAACTGAATCACTTTTTGAAGCAGTTCATCCACGGCTTCTTGTTTTTCGGTTAAGGCATATTCTTCCATGCGCCATTGCCAAATCCCCTCCCCTGCCAGTACCGCCGACTTGCGAGCGCCGCCCGTGTTCAGTACCAACAGCGGCTTTGTCGTTTTGAGGTTCCCTACGTTTTGGTACAACACCACTTCACTCCCTGGCGATAAGCGATATTCCCCAAAAGGAACCGTCAATGGTGGCATTTTTTCCAAAATACGGAGTTTTTCGGGGTCAAGGTTTAACAAATTAAAGTTCGGGTTAAACCGCCCTGAGACTTTATCAATTTGGCCTGGATTTGCCATCACCGTCACGGCGGAATTGAGCTGGCTGGCCTTGGCAGTATTGGCTTGCGAGCCTAAAATGAAGAAAAGAGGCGTATTATCGCGTTGTAAATAACGCTGAATGATATCCCCCCCGATGTTGAACAAATCGGGCAGTTGGTGCAAAATAATGAGGTCGTATTTTTTGTCGGGGTAAGTTTCAGCCGCCGGGTTGACGCCAAACACTTTGACATCCACCTCGTAGTTGAGGTTTTTCTCTAAAATGGTCCGAATCGCTTTAATGTCTGGGTGCGTGGCCAAGGCCAATACGAGCACTTTTTCTTTGCCGTCGATGATGTCAAGATAGACATCGCGGCGGTTGTTTCGAGTCGTAAACTCTCCTTTCAGCGCCTCCACCTCAATGACATAATGTTGAAGCCCCTTGACGGCCGAAGTTGCTTGAAAAGAGATTTGTTTAAAATCATCCTTCTGGTTAAAAGTCACGCGTTGACTACTCAGCGTTGAGCTTCCTTGTCGGAGGGTCACGGTGACGGTCTGTCCTTGAAAACCACTGGCGACAATATCAGCGTTAATTGGGAATTGATTTCCCAAGTAGGCAATTTTATTGGCCGCAATGTTCTTGATGCTAATGTCACGTTTAGGCAAGGTATCCCCTACGCCTACGCTATGAATTCGGAATGGATAATTGGTAAAAGTGGGTGCAAGTCCTTGGTTGCTAATGCCATCGGTGAGCAGCACTACATCGGTCAAGTTACGACCTTCGTAGTTGCTTTTTGCTCCTCCCAACATGTCAGCGAGATTGGTAGTAGGCTGATTAAAAGCCACTTTCGACAACTCTTCTTGGTAATTTTCGGAATTTAAGGTTTGAACGGCCACATCTATTCCTTCATCGGCAAGGGCTTCACGAAGGTTTTCGAGGGCTTCAAGGGCTTTTTTTCCATAGCTTGCTACCGATTCGGAGTTGTCAATCGCCAGTACCACCTTCGACTTATCGCTGAAAGTTTGGACACTTCTCAACAGCGGATTAAGCAGTAAAAAAGCGATGATACTCACCAGCGCTCCCCGAAAAAAGGAAAGCGCGTAGTTGGTTGTTTTACTCCAAATGGGTTTGGGTTGGTAAAGAAAAAAAGCATAGGCTGCCCCTGCCAACAAACACAATCCTACGTACCAATATGGTGTCTGAAAAATAATCTCGGCTGCAAACATTAGAGAATTATCGGTTATTTATTGTCCATTTTAAATCAGCTACCCGCTTTTATTCAATAACCTACCTTATTTTTATTTGTTACAGAAAAAGGCTTGGGATAAAAACTTCCCGAAAAGCTTGAAGCTTTCGGGAAGTTGAATCTATGTTTTACATCACCATTCCACCGTCCACTTGTAACACCTGCCCTGTGATGTATTTCGACATATCAGAGGCCAAAAACACGATACAGTCGGCTACTTCTTCGGGAGCGCCACCGCGTTTCAACGGGATTCCCTGTTTCCATTCTTCGATGGCTTTTTCGTTGAGTTCGCCCGTCATTTCGGTTTCGATAAACCCTGGCGCCACAGCATTGCAACGAATATTGCGTGAACCAAGTTCTTTGGCCACTGATTTTGTGAAACCAATCATTCCCGCTTTAGAAGCCGCATAGTTGGCTTGGCCAGCGTTTCCTGTCAAACCTACCACCGATGTAATGTTGATGATTGACCCACTGCGGGCTTTCATCATCACTTTAGTAACTGCTTTGGTCAAGTTAAAGATTGACTTTAAGTTAACGCGAATTACCTCGTCCCATTGTTCTTCGGTCATGCGCATCAACAAGCCATCGCGGGTAATACCTGCGTTATTAACTACCACATCAACCGTGCCGAAATCTGCCACAACTTGCGCGACAAGGTCTTCGGCCGATTTAAAATCAGAAGCATCTGAGCGATACCCCTTTACTTTTGTTCCAAATTGTTTGAGTTCTTCTTCTAAGGCTTGGCCTTTTTCGACGCTCGACAAATACGTAAAGGCCACTTGAGCCCCCTCTTGGGCAAAGCGAGTGGCAATGGCTTTCCCGATTCCACGAGAAGCCCCCGTTACGATAGCGACTTTGTTTTGTAAAAGAGACATGTATAAATAATTAAGTTTCAATTAATTTCCGAATAGCAGTTACAGTATGATTAAAACTTTCAGAGCGGTTATTTTCCAAATCCAAAAATGGAGAAACCCTTTCTGAACACTCTAATTTAGGCAATGTTTCTCGGTTTTTATATTCAGGTATAATTTTCAACAAGTACTTATTGGGGTTAGTAATTTTATCAACATTTTTAAAATCAGCCTTGGCAAGGTGCTGTTCAGGCTTCAGCCGAGGATAGGCCGCTTGTACCGCTTTCAAGTCTCCTAAAAACCAGGCTTCTAACTCTTTACAAATAATTCTAATCGAATATTCACATTTACAAGAGCCTTCAATAATACTGTTAAGTTCTTTTTTGAGTGCGACACAATTTGCACTGTCTTGATCGCGCGTCACCAGTATTTTGGCCCCAGGCATTTGGCTAATGTGGGGCAATGTTTTCCTCAGCGCTTTCTCCAAATCTTGTTTACCCTGATGCGGAAATACTTTAAAACCTACACCTTCAGGAAGCACTTTGGGAAGCAACGAATCCATGACAATTTTTGCGGAGGGTTCTTCAGTAAAAACGTATAACATTTTCATTTTATAAGTTGGCTCCAGTAATGTAATGATTGCGCCACAGCCAACCCAACTCGTTTTCTTTCGCTAACTCAGCTACTAATTTATCATTGGCAGCCGCTTTGATCGTGGTAAACCCCTTTTCTTTTACCAGAAAAAACAATTCATTGACTTTCAATCCATTCACGAAATCGGGCGAATGTGTAGAAACAAATACTTGCCCTCCCCTCTCCGCATATTCTCTAATTTCCTCGCTTAATTGCAGCAATAAATCGGGATGAAGAAAGTTTTCTGGCTCTTCGATACACAATAATGGATGAGGTTCTGGATCGTGCAATAAAATCATGTAAGCAAACATTTTTATTGTACCGTCCGAAACATAGCGAGCGACAAACGGGTCTTTGAAATTTTCGTCCTGAAAACGCAAAATAATTCTTCCATCTTCCGTTTCTTTTGCCTCTACTTTGTTGATGCCCGGAATACGTCTCGGAAGTTTTTCCAGCATACCATCAAACAATTCACGGTGATAATCATACATGTATTTTGTCACCTGTGCCAAGTTATCTCCCGTTACTGACAAATGATTAGAAATTCCAGTATCAGAAATTCTTCTACCGTAGTCGATACTAAAATTAGAAACGTACCATTTTTCAAGTAAACTTCTGAAAGAGCTAATGGCTTTAAACTGTTCAAACTGACCTAACCCCTTGATAGCCAATATATCAGGGCTAGTAACTTTTTGAGCAATCCTCTCTGCCTCTACTCCCGTTTGGCCGTATTCATTTTCATTTGTAATCGCCTCTCCAACCCCTTCTTTAAAATCCAAAAAGTGCCAAGGTTTTCCCGTTTTTTGGCCGCGTCGGTATTTTAAAACTTCTCTACTAATGTAAACCTTCCCAGTTTTAAACCCTATTTCTAAGTAATAGGTAATAAGAGGAGAACTATCACTGTCCTTTTCTTGGTTTCTAAACTTAATTTCAAGTACTATAAAATCTTTATGTACATCACAGCCTCTTGAAATTACTTCTTGAAAACCTCCTCTTTTATTAAGTGCAATCGTAACATTCGTTTGTAGAGCATCGCTTAAAAAGCCAAAAACGTCAAAGAAAGTAGATTTCCCTGAACCATTTGCCCCCAAAAACACGGCCATTGCGGGTAAGTCCTTAATGGTAGTATTTTTGAATGCTTTAAAATTCTCGACTTTTATTTGTTCAATTCTCATTCTATTGAAAGCACTTTAACTTTATCCAAGTTACTTTAAAGGGGAAGTGTATAGCTTCCCCTTTCTGTATTTTTTACTTAGGAAACACATTCTCCTCCACCAATTGGCACAGGATATGCCCTAGTAAGATATGACACTCCTGAATACGAGGGGTATCTTTGGAAGGAATATTAATCAAAAAATTACTTACTTCTTTCATCTTTCCTCCCGTTTCGCCCGTCATACCGACGGTAATCATGCCGAGTTTGTTGGCCGCTTCGAGGGCTTTGACGACGTTGGGCGAATTTCCTGAAGTTGAAATCCCGACCAACACATCGCCTTCTTTGCCCATCGCCTCAATCATCCGAGAATAGATGACATCGTAGCTGTAGTCGTTTCCGACGGCCGTTACGTAGGATGAATTGACGTGCAATGCCTCCGAATACAAAGGTGGACGGTCGTAATAAAAACGGCCGCTAAATTCGGCCGCTAGGTGTTGGGCATCGGCAGCACTTCCGCCATTTCCGCAAAAAAGCACTTTTTTACCCGCTTTGAAGGCTTCGGTCATCGCGGCAGCTACTTCTGCTACGGTATTGAGTAAAGTTTCGTCGGCTAAAACGCGATTTTTTGTATCAATGGAAGCCTGTACGATGGATTGAATTTTAGACATTAAAGTAAATGGTTGTGCCCGAAAAACTCGGTTCAAAGGTGATACAATGATTTTTAGACTAACCACTATACACCCCTACCGCAAAGAATGGGCCATCAATGAACGCGACAAAAATACAAAACTTACCCTAGGATTGCATCCCCAATCGACTAATCCTTACCGTTGGCTCTTTTAACTTCTCGATTTCACGGATGACTTCAACAATCCCGCGCAACGGAATGTTCACCCACGAAGGACGGTAGCTGATTTCGTATCCGAGTTCATAAACGGCTTTTTCGAGCAAGAAAAACAGCAATAAAAAGTTGATTTCGTTCTGACTTTTAAACAACGGATGCGGCCAACCAAAGGCTTCCAAATAGGCATCCATGTAGGTATCGCGCATGAGTTTGTACCAACGGTCGGAAACGATTTGAAGCTTTTCGGACGAAATCCCCTTGGTTTCGGCACTTTCAAACAGCTTGGCACTCACGGCATAGTGGTAGCTGCGAATCATCCCCGCTACGTCTTTGAGGGGACTATGTTTTATTTTTCGTTCGGCAATGGTGGCTTCGGGTTCGCCCTCAAAATCAATCACAATAAAATCGCCCTTGTCGGTCAGCACTTGTCCCAAATGGTAATCGCCGTGAATCCGAATCCGCAGCGAATCCAACGGCCGCGTTAGCATTTCGTTGGCAAAATCATCAATCAACTCCCGCGCTTCCATAAAAATCCACGCCAAACGCTGCGTCGGTTCATCGAGTTTATCGTAATTTTCAATCAACAACGCATACCTACGGTCGAGGAGGTCGGTAAGGCGTTTTAGTAAAAAACTACGGTAAAAATCGTCAAATTTTTCGGGGGCAAAGGCTTCTTCTGCGCCAGGGGCAAACAAACCAAGGTGCATTTCGCCAGTGCGTTTACCCAACAACGCCACTTGCTCAAACACACTTTCGTTAATACCAAACATCCCCGACGGGACGCCGTACATAAAGTCATTGAGAAAATCGCCCGTCAGTGCCCAGTTGTCTTTTTCGGCCCGAATGGCTTGTTGCATCATGCCCAGCGTTACGTCGGGCTGCCCTGCTCGTTGCCACGTAATACTTCCCGCGTAGGCTGGAATGTTGCTAAAATCAGAGTGTTGGGTCAAAAAACTGACCATTTCCACCTCGGGGTTGGTTTGGTCAAAAAGTTTTCGGTACAATTTCATAAAGTATTTCCCGCCAAACAACATCGCCGAGTTACTCGAATCAACGGGCAATACGCGGCTGTCAATCACCTCTGGCGCGTCTGCCTCCGCCAGCCCTCTGCCTTTGGTCGCTTGCAACTGCCCGTCGTCGGTCGAAAGCGCAAGTTGACCATATATAGACGTATATAATTGATGCCTAAAACCCGCGTCGTAAATTGCATCAATCCATTGTGAGGTATCTGTTTTTTCAATCACTCCTTTGACGGGGACTTCCATCTCTAACTCCACTTCCGCCAAGGGCAACTGGTATAGCTCGGGTGCTCCGTCGTGGTAGGTCGCCTCCACTATCAAGATTACGGCATCTCCTACGGGTAAAATATGAAGAATATGAAATCCTTTTTGAGGGCGGGCTTTTCCCGCAAACCACCGACAAGTATTAAAATAAGTAGGAAACACCTGAGTTTCGAGGTGTTCGATTTGAGTAGTAGTCAAATGTATCATCTTCGGTTAAGTGTTTTGAAAAACAGTGGTATGCTGTTTCAAAAGGTAAATATACAAGTAGTAGGGAGTAAAGTAGAAACTACCAAATATAAATAGCCGTAGGACAGGGTCCTACGGCTATCGTTCTTAACCTAAACTAAATCGTATGAGAATTTTAAAATGAATATCTATTTTGAAATCTCGGGTCAAAGTTCTGCAAAAAACCAATCGCCCAAATCACCCGATATGCGCCATTTTTTTCGGCGTTTTCATGGCACAAAACTAGCAAATACCCCTCAAAGCGTCGTTAAAAGCATTGTTAGGCTTTATTTAAGTTTTTTTGGGGTAGCTAACTATGGGGGTAGCTAAAAATGAGGGAGGTATCCAAATGAAATACGGTTTTTTGGGGAAAGAGGCTATTGAAAAGAAAGCCCTTTTCGGAAAAAATACGCAGAAAAAATGCTCATTTCCTGCATAAACAAACTTCACATTGGGATAACATTGGGCAAAATAAACCACTAAAAACGGGTGATTTCTGGCATACATGAATTGGGGAACTTTGTTGTGGCAATTGTTTCTAGTTGCCACGACAGATGTAAAAACCAAAATGTCCAGTTCATCTATGAAAAAAAATCTATTGTTTCTGATGCTTGGTATGCTGCTAAGTGTCGGGTTCGTCCACGCCCAAAACCGCACCGTAACGGGAAAAGTTACTGCTAGTGCAGACGGCAGTCCACTGCCTGGGGTCAATGTCCTTTTGAAAGGCTCAAATACCGGTAGCTCTACCAATGCCGAAGGCGCCTACCAAATTCAAGTTCCTAACGGTGCGACCCTCGTTTTTAGCTTTATTGGGTATGCCAACAAAGAAGTAGTGGTAGGGAGCCAAACAACCATCAACGTATCGCTTTCGGACGATGTCAAACAGCTTGGCGAAGTGGTCGTAACCGCCGTGGGGATTGAACGTAGCAACAAAACCTTGGGGTATTCGGTCGAGCGCCTTTCGGCCGACAAGCTAGTTCAGAAATCGGAGCCCGACGTGTTGAAAGCCATGCAAGGCAAAATCCCTGGGGTTACCATCAACGCCTCAGGGGGAACTGCGGGTAGTTCGTCGCGCATTACCATTCGCGGTGCTAACTCGTTTTTTGGGTCGAACCAGCCGCTTTTTGTTGTTGATGGGATTCCTTACAACAACGACCTCAACGAAAGTGGCAACTTCCGCGACAACGGCGCCTCGTTCTCAAGTCGTATCGCCGACCTTGACCCCAACAACATTGCCTCTATGACGGTACTAAAAGGAGCCGCCGCCGCCGCTTTGTACGGAACTCGGGCCGCCAACGGGGTAATTGTCATTACGACCAAATCGGGCACCAACAAATTATCCAAAAAAGGGCTTGAGATTACGTACAATTCATCGTTTTCGGCCGAAAAAATCGCTAGCTACCCCGACTTCCAAAACAAATACGGCTCAGGTTCGCAGCAGGTATATGCCAATGCTAACGGAACGTGGGGCCCTGCTTTTGGTTTGGGACGAATCTACAACGCCGCAGGGGGTTGGACCAACACCACTGCTCCCGTTGACTCCATTCCTATCTGGGTGGGTTACAACACTTACGCAGCCAACTACCCCGCGATTGCAGCACAGTACGGCCTTCGCCCCAACGGCAACGTAGCCTACCAAGCCTATCCCGACAACGTCAAGAATTTCTTTCGTACGGGCAATGTCTATGAAAACTCCATTAGCATCACGGGTGGAGGCCCAAAGGCGAGCATCACTTCGGTGATTTCGCGCACCGACCAAAAAAGCTTTTTCCCTGGCTCGGCCTTTGAACGTATCAACATCAGCATTGGCGGAAATACCACCCTTGAAAATGGCATCGTCGTAGGTGCTAACTTGGCCTATACCAATACCGTTCAAGATAGCCCACTTTTTGGGGGTGATGGGACGTCACCACTCGCGCGGATGTTCCAACAGCCTCGTAACTGGCCACTCGACAAGCTTCCTTACGAAGATCCGTTTGGAAACGGTGTGTTCTTCTTCCCATTTGGGCAAGCAGACAACCCTTTTTGGTCAATCAACAACAGCATTTATACCAGCAAGGTCAACCGCATTTCGATGAATGGTAGTCTTTTGTATGACATCACCAACTGGATGAATATCAGCTACAAAGGCGGCTATAATACGTACAACGACAACCGCTTTCAGCGGATTTCGGCAGGGTCGCTTTCGGGTGCGCAAGGCATTGGAAGTATGCAGTTTGATGCCATTTCTTTTGGCGAACAAGACCACAATTTGCTCTTGAATTTCAAACACGATTTGACGCCCGACATTGACCTCCGTGCCGTGATAGGTGCCAACTACAACGAACGTAAGTTTGACCAAACGAGCGTCAATGGTCTTGGGATTGTCACGCGGGGTATTGACCTGATTACCAACGTAAGCACCGTTACGCCCAACACAGGAAACACAGGCATGAGCAAGCGCCGTTTGTATGCCACGTTTGCGGATTTAACGCTGGGGTATAAAAACTACCTGTACCTTACGCTCACAGGGCGTAATGACAAGTCATCGACCTTACCCGCCAACAACCGCAGCTATTTCTATTATTCGGGAAGTGCTTCCTTTATTTTGACCGAAGCCTTGGGTATCAAGTCGAATGTATTGAGCAACGCCAAACTTCGCGTAAGTTATGCCAAAGTAGGCCGCGACGCCGACCCTTACCAAGTGCTTAACACCTTCCGTATCAACTTGGGAGAAAGCTCTGGTTTAGTAGGCTCGACTCGTTACAACGACTATCCATTCAATGGCCAATCGGGGGCTTCGGTAGCAGCTTCGGCTTTCGACCCAAACTTGAAACCTGAGTTTACCAAAGAAGTAGAAGTAGGAACGAACCTTGAGTTTTTTGGTGGACGCGCGTCGTTGGACTTGACCTATTATAACCGTTTGAGTACCGACATCATCGCCCGCCGTTCATTGCCGCAATCATCGGGTTATACTTCTTTTGTCACCAACTTTGGTTCTATTCGTAACTCAGGAATTGAGGCAGGACTTACCTTGGTGCCTATTCAGCTCGCCAATGGATTTAAGTGGGATATTTTCACGGCCTATACCCAAAACCGCAACATCGTCGAAACGCTAGCGGAGGGAGTTGAAGAAGTAACGTTACGTAATATTTACACCAATCAGCCCATTCCTGTGGTACGCCCTGGCGAGTGGTTTGGGGTATTGCGTGGTACGGCAGTGGCTCGGGACGAAAACGGTAATGCTCTTATTAATCCCAACACAGGTTTGACTATTCCTGATACCAAACAAAAAATCATTGGTAACCCTAACCCTAAATTTACCTTGGCCGTTAGCAACACTTTCCGTTTCAAAGGCTTTACCCTTAGCGGAGTGATTGACTATCGTCACGGCGGAGATTTGTATTCGTGGACTAACCAATTCTTGTTAGGACGTGGGGTAACGCAAGACACCGAAAACCGTGAAATACCAAAAGTAGTAGCGGGGGTTCTTGGCGATGCCAATACGCTCAAGCCATTGTTAGACGGTGATGGCAAACCCATTCCGAACAATATTCAGGTAATGGAAAACAACCTTTGGTTTCAATCGGCGGGTGGCTCGTTGGCCGTAAACGCCCCTAACGAATTTTCGGTTTGGGACGCCACGGTCGTTCGTTTGCGCGAGATTACCTTAGGATATTCGCTGCCGAAAGGTTTGTTGGCAAAAACACCTTTTGGTTCGGCTAACATCACGTTGAGCGGCCGTAACCTTTGGTTTTTTGCCCCTAACTTCCCTAAACACTCCAACTTTGACCCTGAAGTAAACACCTTCGGAAACAGCAACACGCAAGGAATCGACCTATTTGCCGCTCCTTCTGTTCGCCGTTATGGGGTCAACCTAAGTGTTACTTTCTAACAACAAAACTGAAAATACCATGAATAGAATCTTAAAAAGTGTCACCCATATTACGCTCATTGCGTCCCTATTACTACTCAATGCGTGTAACCTCGACATCAACAATGACCCTAATAACCCCTCGTCGGTCAATTCGAGTCAACTACTTACCAATGCCCAACTCGACATTGTCAACTCACTGGGGGCTGGGCCAACGGGTTTGGCCAATCCTGCGGGGGTTTTTGTGCACCAAGTAACCCAACGAAGCAACAACGACCAGTACGCCATTACGGGGCAGGACTTCCCCGTGACCCAAGCGTGGGCCAACATGTACCGTGCCGTACAAAACTTAAATGTGCTCATTGAACAAGCCAATGCAAGCCAGCAATTTGCCTATACGGGCGTTGCCCAAATCACAAAAGCAATGGCTTTCAGCTACATGGTGGACGTATGGGGTGAAATTCCTTTTACCGAGGCCAGTACTTCGGCCAAAGTTCCTTTTCCTAAATTTGATAAAGGACAAGACGTTTATCCTCAGCTTTTTGCGATGATTGACGAAGGAATTGCCAACCTTGCCAAAACGTCGGCGCTCAGCCCTAAAACCGACGATTTGATTTATGGCGGAAACCTAACGCGCTGGCGGCAATTTGCCAAAACCCTGAAACTCAAACTTTATAATCAAATCCGTTTGGTACAAAATGTGAGTACGCAGGTGAATGCCTTGATTGCAGAAGGAGATTTGATGACGTCGGCAGGAAGTTTTTCACTCAACTACGGTACTTCAAGTGCCCCCGACAACCGTAACCCGATTTTCCGTGAAGATTACAACATCACCACTTCGGGCCGCGACAATTACATCAGTCCGTATTTTCACGAAATTTTACTTGGAACAAGCACCCTCAATACCGTATTGGACGGCATTCGTGATCCGCGCATTCCGTACTATTATTTCAACCAACTTTCGGCGGCTCGTCCCACGGCTCAAAACCCTGTCGAGTACCGCAATGGCAACTTTGTGTCGATTTACTTTTCGTCACAAGGCCCTAACCAAGGCTTTGACCAATCTTCGTCTAACACCATCGTTGGGTTGTATTATTGCGGTGGTCGGTACGACGATGGTAATGGCGTATCAGCAGCAGGCGTAAGTGGAGCTTCGGCCCGTGGTGATGGCCCTCAGCGTATTTTACCGTATCATTCTTACTTGTTTACGCGTGCCGAATTAGCACAAACGGGCGTCGGAACGGGCAATGCAAAACAATTATTTACGGATGCCGTCAACGCCGCTTTTGCTGAGGTCAACGCTGCGGCTGCTCGCGGAGGCGCCCCTGCCCTTTCGGCAGCCACCATCAAAGAGTACGTGGATGCTGTTTTGGTCAAATTCGATGCCGCCAATGACAATGGCAAACTGGAATTGATTATGACCGAAAAATGGATTGCCAACTTTGGTTTTGGGCTAGAGTCGTACAACGACATTCGCCGTACGGGTTTTCCAAAAATTTATGACCCCAACACGGACAACATTGCCTTTACCAACCTCAACCGTGGTTACCCACAGTCGATGCCTTACCCAGTTCCTGGCGAGCTTCAATTGAACCCCAATGCTCCTGCCCAACGCGTCATTGCAACCGCAAAAGTCTTTTGGCAGAAGTGATTTAGTCGATGGTCAATAGTCCATGGTCGATAGATTCAATTTCAAAAACCTTTACTATGGACTATCGACTGTGGACTGTGGACCTCATCATCGACTATTAACTACTAAAAACAAACAGAACATTTTTATGAAAAAGACAACATATCTTCTTTCCCTCCTTGGTTTTTTTATGCTGGCACTGGCTGGCTGTGAGACCAAAAGCCCGTTTCCTGATATTGCGCACGGGGCTAGTTTTGTGGCTTGGCCCGACCCGCTTCCTGCGGCTGTAACGGCGGCCAATATCAACATTATTAACGTGCCGCTTGCCAATGTGGCCTCGGCTAACATGGCTTTTACGACCCAAAGTGCCAACGCCGACGAGATTTCAAAAGTAGATGCCTATGTAAGTCACGTACGCGGCACGGTGGTAACGCCAGCGGCTTCTACGGCGGCACCGCACGGCGTGATGGTCAAAACCCTGACGAGCCTCAATGGCAAAGAACAACTTTCGGTGTCGGAACTGCTTTCAAAAACGGGCATAACCGCCGCTAATTTACGCGCCAACGACCGCCTTCGAGTTCGCTTTGTGGCAACGATGAAAGATGGTCGGGTATTTTCGTGGCAAAATTCGGGGCCAGGAATTAATGCCAATGCCTTGGGTACTAATTTTACGCCCCTTCTTGACGTGATTTTACAGTAAACTACCTCCCAGTCGATTTCAAACGGGCAATAGGAAACTATTGTCCGTTTTTTTTTACTTCAAAAACTACTGTTAATCAATAGATTACTTCTGCAAAAAACCCTTTAATGCGTTTTTAATGGTGCATTTGGAACAAAACCTAACCTACACTTGTATATTACGTACAGACATTAAATGTATCAACATATAAAATCATGGATTTAATTGAAAGCTTACAGTGGCGTTATGCCACCAAAAAGATGTCGGGCAAGCAAGTGCCACAAGACAAAATTGACTACATTTTGGAAGCCATCCGCTTGTCACCTTCTTCGTCAGGATTGCAGCCTTATGAAATTATTGTGGTAACGAATGAAGAATTAAAAGAGAAAATTAAGCCCATCGCATTTGGCCAATCTCAAATTACTGATGCTTCGCATTTATTGATTTTTGCAGCGTGGGACAACTATACCGAAGAGCGTATCAATGCCGTTTTTAAGCGTTCCAACGCCGAAAGAGGGCTTCCCGACAGCGCCACCGACGACTACCGTAAGCGTTTGCTGGGCATGGTACTTGCCAACACACCCGAGCAGAACTTTGCCCACACAGCCAAACAATCTGCCATTGCGCTTGGCATTAGCCTCGTAGCTGCCGCCGACCAAGAAGTAGATGCCACTCCAATGGAAGGCTACAACGCCGCACAATTGGATGAGTTGTTGGGATTAGCCGAAAAGGGGTTGAAAAGTACCGCCATCGTAGCGCTTGGCTACCGCGATGAAGACAACGACTGGTTGGCGAAACTCAAGAAAGTAAGAACGCCCAAAGAGCTATTATATACCCACGTAAATTAACAGCCCCCTCACAAGTAAAATGCCACCGATGACAATTTGTTCAGGGTGGCATTTTTTATTTTACTCAAATGACGTATAAATTTTCAGTGGATATCGACTTTCTTCTTCCGACAACAACGTAGGGGTTGCATCAGCAAACTCCTTAAAATCGCGCACCAAGTGCCTAAAGTCATGATAACCAGCTATTGTGACAACGTCAAGCCAATCTAGCTTTGGATTTTTTTCTTTTAATCGAAACGCCTTGCTAAATCGAACAATTCTAGCAAATGTTTTGGGACTTAGCCCCATTTTTTCGTAAAACTTCCGACGGAATTGCCGTCCGCTCAAACACGCCATATCAGCCAGTTGGTCTATCGAATACAGCTGCGGCGACTGTACCATTGTGTGAATGACTTTATCAAAAGGCTGTTGAGACAATGATTGTCGAGCGTATTGGCGCACTAAAAATCCCTCAACCAAAGCCGCCATCAAATCATAATTTGAGGTAGCCGCCAATTGTTCATTAAGCTCTCGAATTTCAGTTGGCCAAATCAACGAACTGTCTATCGAACAGTCAAACAGCTCCGTCATTGGAAGCTGCCCTAAAAGTGCGTGCAACCCACCTGGCCGAAACACTACCGCCACCGTGAGGTGATTAGGGTGTAACTCCAGATTCACCCGCGTCACTTGCGGCCCAACTATAATACTTGGCGAATTTGTTAACAAAGACGCTTCTACGCCTTTTCGACTAATGACGGGGTCACGGGCATAAAAGTACAAACACTGGTCGGGGCTGGCAGGGAAAGGCTTGGTAATGATTCCATTTGTACTCTCAATTTCTACGTGCATAACCGTGTATTCTCGCACAAAAGGGCGCAAGGCTAAGCAGGGTGAATAAACACGTAAAAACATATTTGATACGGATAGATTACAACTGAACTTGGTACTTTTTGATGATTTCGGGAAGCTTGTCCCAGAAATACACAATATCGTGTTTTTGTGCCAAAGCCGCAAAATCTTCGGGTTGAGGACGGGTTCCTTTGGCCAGCAACTGACTCAAATCTCGGAGGTAGTCTTCGTGCCCCCCTGGCATACTGATTTCAAGGCACTTAGCGGGAGTTTTACCTGCATTCCAAAACGTGTGTATTTTTCCTTTGGGTCTCAAATGGACATCCCCCGAGTGGAGCGTAACCACTTCTCCCTCAACCCATACTTGTACCGTACCCTCCAAGACATAGCACACTTCATCAAACGTGCGGTGAAGATGAGGCGGCGCCCCCAACGTACCTACTGAAATAACTGCTTCGGCAAAAGCTAATTGGCCTCCCGTTTGATTTTTCTTTAATTTAAAGTCAAAAATTGAACCCCCTATTTTCAGGCGTTCACCTTCGTCTTTCCGAACCAAAACCGCCTGGGTTGGCGTGTCGGAAGCAGCACTAAATCGTGGGAATAAACCTGCGACAAACAAAGAGCGCAGCGTAAATCGGCGAGAAAAAACAGGAGCCATTCTAGTAGTGGTTTGTTGACACAAAACTAGAATGGCCCTTGTAACAAATGGGTGTAAAAAACGGACAACCTAAGGTTATTCGTCTTCCAATGCCTCCAGCACGTCCATCAATTCTCCAAAGTCTTTAAAACCTGGACGAATTTCTTCGCTTCCTCGCAAAGCTACGCCCGTTATCGCCGTCGTTTCGGACAAGGAAGAAGCATTTTCGGGTGTAATTCCAAACCCAATTAAAATGGGGAAACGGCTCGCAATCGTCCCCAAAAACTCAGGCCAATCGCCGTCCAACGCACTTTCGGAGGCAGACTCTAGCAAGAAGTAAGACGCATACTGCAAATTATTTTCCATGATTTCGACCACCGTATCCACGTCTTGGTCGGCTTCTACCCGTAAAATAATGGGTTTGATGGTCTCGGCTTTAAGCCACGGCAACACGCTTGCTTCGCTAACCTGAACGGCATCGGGTTGGTAGCTTGTTATCTTTTCTACAATAACTTCGGCATCGGTCGAAGTGGTTTCAGCCACAATTTGCACCCCCGCAATCCACGAGCGTATTTCCTGAAACTTTTTAAGGTCAACAAAACTCCCCGAGGTTTCATCCACCGAAAAACCCAACATTTCCACCCCCATTCCTGCACAATAACGAGCATCGGAGAGGTTGGTTACATCACTTATTTTAACAATTGTCTTTAGCATATTTTCTTTCAAAATAACGGGCGAATATACACCAAATAAGCCAAAAGACCCCACCAAATTGCTTCGGCGGGGTCTTTTACTAAAAATCCACTGCTTTTACTTCCTCACTTTTTTCACCGTGTAAGGAATGCACAAGTCCACAGGACAGCAATTTGTCCCCGCTTCGATGATGACTGGACAACAGCCGTTGGCTGGACACGTCTGGTTCGTCGCCGTGAAGGTATAGACTCCCACTTCTGAGAACAACACCACATTCCCCGTTGCCACTGCCGCCGTACCTCCGTTTTTGAACCATTGGACGTTCGTCAAGTTGGCAGGAACACCTACTTCTAACTTCTGACCTGCACACAAGCCAAACGGTACTGTGAAGCATTGTTGGTCAATGTCATCTTCACCACCTTTGCCATTGCCGGGTGTGCTGTCCTTGTCCTTCTCGTTGGTCTTGCTGATTTCGGCCGTGTTCAAATGGATGCCCGCCTGCGTGGCTTTCACTTGGTAGCGTAACGTTACCGTGTCGCCATTTGCGGCGATGTTGCCTATCGTCCACTTAATCACATTCCCGCTAATAGTCGCACTACCACGGCTTGCCACAAAGCTGCCGCTCACAAACTGCACTGTCGTCGCGATGCTGTCGGTTACTTCTACGCCCGTCGCGTTTTTAGTCCACTCGTTCCACACTTTGATGGTATAGGTCAACACATCACCAACCCGTGCTATCTTCTTGTCAATCAACTTTTTCAACGCCAAGTCAATCGTATCAATACAAGTCTGCGCATTAATCGTCGCTGGGACGCGGCTTGTGCTCACTGCCGTTGGACAGGTCGGGTCGGTACTCCGTGCTTGCGCATAGAAAACCGTATTCGCAGATACCGTGCCGCTTGGTTTGAAACTCAAGCCTGTCGCTAATACTGTGCCGCCCGTTTGTTGACTAAACCACTCTACTGTCGCCAGTCCCACCACCGCCGCTTTCAACGTTGGGAACGTATCACCAATACAAGCCGTCAAACTTGGCGTCAACAACTGCGGCAAAGCTGGGTTACAGTTACAGTTCACGCCAACTATTGTCGTATCTGACTTACAAATCGCGCTCAGACTGTCGGTAATAATCACATTCTGGCCCGATGGAATACCTGAAACCGTGTATGGATTATTTCCACTCAACGTGCCTTTATTCACTTTCACAATACCCAATTTATTCGCCACCGTGAAGGTGAAGCTGTACGTTTGCGCGTCGTTGGAACATACAGGCGCCGCTGAACTAATCGACGATTTGATACAAGGAGCGGGGCAAGTCGGCACAATCACTTTCACCGTATCCTGACAACCATTCAAAGTATATACAAAGTCAAACGACTTGCCTTGAGCGGTGGCGTTAGTGATACTTACCAAACCAGCACTGTTCACCGTCGCACCCGTCGGGTTACCCGTCAAAGCTGACCACGTTCCTCCCGTTGGCGTCGCTGATAGTTGAACGCTTGATGGAACATTGCCATTTGAGCACACCAACGTCGTGTCTTTACCCGCATTTGGTTTTGGGTTAACCGTTACTACCACATTCGCCGTGTCTTTGCAACCAGCTGCGTTTTGAGCAATCAATACGTAAGTCGTTGTGCCCGTTGGCTTCACTGAAGTTGGCGTTGCTACTGCTGTGCCACCCGCCGTGCCTACCGTCCAAACTTGGCCTTGGTAACTGTTGTAGTTTGTAATTTTTGTAGTCAAATCCACTGACTCGCCTGCACAAATTGTCGCAGAACCGTCAGCAATCACTGGCATGGCAAGTACAATCACTTGCGCTGTATCCGTACACGTTTGCCCGCCTGAGGTAATTGAATAGATAAACTTATAAGTGCCCGCTGCATTTAAGCCACTGATGTTGCCACTCGCATCTATCGTCGCCGCGCTTGGGTTGGCGGGACTGCCGATTGGTGCCCACGTGCCGCCTGTCGTCACTGCCGTCAATTTAGCCGTACTTGTCGGTTGGCATACCGAGGCCGCATCAGCACCTGCATTCGGTTTTACACAACCTGCACATGGCGCTACTGTCACGGCAACCGTATCTTTGCAACCTGCCGTTGTTGTGTAAATGAACTGGTACGTGCCTGCTACACTCATGCCTGTTACGTTGTTACCAGAAATTGTGGCTGCTATAGGAGTTGTTCCTAATTGAGACCAACTGCCTCCCGCTGGACTTGGAACTAAGGTGTAGCTCGTCGCCAAGGTATTGTTTGCCGCATTCACGCAAGCCAACGTCGTGTCTTTGCCTGCATTTGGTTTTGGATTCACCGTTACTACCACATTCGCCGTGTCTTTACAGCCTGCTGCATTTTGAGCAACTAATACGTAGGTCGTTGTGCCCGTTGGCTTCACTGAACTTGGCGTTGCTACTGCTGTGCCGCCCGCTGTACCAACTGTCCACACTGGACTCAAATACGTATTGTAATTGGTAATCTTCGACGTTAAATCAACCGACTCACCCGCACAAATCGTCGCGCTGCCGTCGGCAATCACTGGCTTAGCCAACACTACTACTTGCGCGGTGTCCGTACACGTTTGACCACCACTTGTCACAGAATACACAAACTTATACGTACCCGCTGCGTTCAAACCACTGATGTTGCCATTGGCGTCTATCGTCGCTGCACTTGGGTTGGCGGGACTGCCAATTGGTGCCCATGTGCCTCCTGTCGTTACCGCCGTCAATTTCGCCGTACTCGTTGGTTGACATACTGAGGCCGCATCGGCACCTGCATTCGGCTTCACACAACCTGCGCAGGGAGCTACCGTTACTGCGACCGTATCTTTGCAACCTGCCGTTGTCGTGTAAATAAATTGGTACGTGCCTGCTACACTCATACCTGTCACGTTGTTACCCGTAATCGTCGCCGTTGTTGGAGTCGTTCCCAATTGTGACCAGCTGCCACCTGTTGGGCTTGGCACTAAAGTATAGCTCGTCGCTAAGGTATTTGTTGCGGCATTCACACAGGCTAAGGTCGTGTCTTTCCCCGCATTTGGTTTTGGATTTACCGTCACCACTACATTGGCCGTGTCTTTACAGCCTGCGGCGTTTTGGGCGACCAAAACGTAAGTTGTTGTGCCCGTTGGTTTCACTGAAGTTGGCGTTGCTACTGCCGTACCATTCGCTGTACCTACCGTCCACACTGGACTCAAATACGTATTGTAATTGGTAATCTTCGTTGTCAAATCCACTGACTCGCCTGCACAAATCGTGGCAGAACCGTCAGCAATCACTGGCTTGGCAAGTACAATCACTTGCGCTGTATCTGTACACGTTTGCCCACCTGAGGTGATGGAATACACAAACTTGTACGTACCTGCTGCGTTCAAACCACTGATGTTGCCATTGGCGTCTATCGTCGCGGCGCTTGGGTTAGCGGGGCTAACTATTGGTGCCCATGTGCCGCCTGTCGTCACTGCCGTCAACTTCGCCGTACTCGTCGGTTGACAAACATTTGCCGCATCAGCACCTGCATTCGGTTTCACACAACCTGCACATGGCGCGACTGTTATTGCGACCGTGTCTTTGCAGCCTGCCGTTGTTGTGTAAATGAACTGGTACATGCCTGCTAAACTCATACCTGTCACGTTGTTGCCAGATATTGTGGCTGTCGCTGGCGTTGTGCCCAATTGTGACCAACTGCCTCCCGCTGGACTTGGAACTAGGGTGTAGCTCGTCGCCAAGGTATTGTTTGCTGCATTCACACAAGCCAACGTAGTGTCTTTACCCGCATTTGGTTTTGGATTCACCGTTACTACTACATTCGCCGTGTCTTTACAGCCTGCTGCATTTTGAGCAACCAATACGTAGGTCGTTGTGCCAGTTGGCTTCACTGAAGTTGGCATTGCTACTGCTGTACCACCCGCCGTACCCACTGTCCACACTGGACTCAAATACGTATTGTAATTGGTAATCTTCGTTGTCAAATCAACCGACTCGCCTGCACAAATTGTGGCAAAACCGTCAGCAATTACGGGCTTGGCATTCACTACTAATTGTACATAAGCTGTATCGGCACACGTCAAATCACCTGTCGTGTTTACCACTACCGCGTAATATTTCGTACCAGCCGTCGTCAACGCTGCGCCACTCGGCGTAAAGGTCGAACTCGTGGCACCGCTCACGGCTGTGCCCAAACTGCTCGTCGTATCTGCCAATGGGCCATACCATTTGTATTGCACGCCCGTGCTTGGCGTTGCGGTGTAAGCTGATACCGTACCGCCTGCACATATCGTCTGTGTTTTCGGCATAGCTACTGCCACTGGTTTTGTGCAACAGCTTAATGGTTTAATGGTAAACGTAAAGTCCTTAAAACAACCA
Organism: Runella defluvii; assembly: GCF_014195535.1. Classification (GTDB taxonomy): domain Bacteria; phylum Bacteroidota; class Bacteroidia; order Cytophagales; family Spirosomataceae; genus Runella; species Runella defluvii. The sequence goes on from NZ_JACIBY010000028.1 coordinate 27,840, forward strand.
TCTTCACCGTTATAAATTCTTACCAAATACGTCACATCCATTGGTGGATTGTTGATATTTCCAACGATTACTCCTCCTGTCAAGCTGCTAATCAAGGTTGCATTTGCATAAGTCGCCAAGGTTGAAGCATCCCCCGTCGTGTAAGTGACTTTATCTCCAATGGTACCTGTCCCCAACACAATACTGCCTTTTCCTCCCGCACATGTAGGTTGAGTGACGGTTACGGTATAATTTGGTTTAGTGCATTTATAGAACCCAAAATCAACGCTATAATTGGTTTTTCCATTGTCCAACGGCTCGGCATTACTCCCAAGCGTAATAGGTTTACTAATAATTCCGCAACCTACAACCGCAGTACCGTTGTCATCGTTTTCGACGTCATCGTCAGGGTCTGGCGCAGGGTCATTTCCTGTACTGCTTGCGAAGTCTTTCAACGGCCCATTAAAGTTACCATCGGGTACTTGAACGATGTAATTACCCGCTGGCAAATTGGTAAACGTATAAATACCTGGCAATCCGCCCACGGTAGCCGTAATGGTTGTTGTTACGTATTCATCGGGGTCAGGTTTGTTGTTATTGTTTCGGTCTTCAAACAAGATAACGGTTACGCCATTAATACCTGTTTCGGTTCCGTCCACTTTTCCATTGTTATTGGCATCATTCCAAACTAAGTTACCCAAATTGTACGGCCCCGTTGGAATGATAATTCCCGCGTCCCAAGTCAAGTCCACTTCTCCCGCCGTTAGTTCCGTTACTTCGGTTACACCTGTTGAAGTGGGGTCAGAATCCGTCTCATCGCTTGTGCCATTGACTGTTCCTGTATTGGTTGTAAATGTTTGCCCCGTTGCCAACTTAAATTTCACGAAGTACTTTCCAGGGTCAAGGTTTTCAAACAAATAATACCCAGGACGACCATAAATGTCATTGGAAGTGGTATCTCTGGCTACAGGTGCCCCGTCGGCCGCATCGGGTTGGGCGATTCCGTCACCGTTGTCTTTGTACAAACAAACGATTACACCGTTTACACCGTTAGTCGTTGATTCGTCTTGTACGTTGTTCAAATTTTGGTCAAACCAAACATAATTTCCTAAGGCTGCTTTGTCCAAATAGATACCTTGATCCCAACGTAAATCGACTTCCGCAGCATCAATAGTTGTAATGTCAACCACCGTCACGCGTTGACCATTGCAAAGCGTCGGTACGCCGTCCGAATCAAGGCTATCTCCTGGCGTTACGACATTGGGAGTGGTCGTGCTGTACCCTGCTGGCACGAAAAATACCGCAAAATAATTGCCTGGAGCCAAGTTAGGGAACAAATACAAACCACCATTTCCTGTTGCGGTATAGCTAATAAGTGGGTCATTTTTCGGGTCAGCGATTCCGTCGCCGTTATCTTGGTGCAATTCCACTCGTACCCCATCTACGCCTACCTCGCCCGTATCCTGACTACCGTTTTTGTTGGCATCAATCCACACACGGTTTCCATATACTCCTGGTACCAATGGCTTTAATTTAATCCCTACTTTGTTTGGTTCAGCAGGCAAGAACGGGTCATTGTTGTCGTTCCGTTTTGCTTTGAAAGCAAACGAGTTCCACGCAATTTCGCCGTTGGTAGGCGCATTTACTGGTGCGCGCATGTCCCACGTAAGCTCAACTTCGTCGCCAGGGTTTAAGATTTTTGTTCCAAAATCAAATTTTAATCCCTGAACCGTGGTTGGGTCGGCGGGCAAAACAGTCGTCCAGTTGGGCGGGTTACATCCTGAAGGTCCACTCGCAACGTAATCCGTCCGACACGGATTCTGAACGGTCGTATAATATACCGTTACCCCCGTTGGCGTAATCAACGGCGTAACCAAGTTTGGCCGCCATTGGGTCAAACGAGCGGTCAGGTCTTTTACCCCAATATCACCAATGTAAGGTAACATATCAAGCACTTCAATGCTCGACGCAGGCACGTTTCCATTGTTACGAACAATCAATTTATAATTGGCAATCCCGCCAGGCATGGTTTGTCCAAAATCTGGATGTTTGCTGTAAACCGTATCGCACTGGCCTTTTACCCACTTTACCGACTCCAACTGAGCTACCGAAGTAAGGCCAATATAACCCGTTCTAAAACAGATAGTGTCTGCTTTAGAACCGTCCCCATCTAAGTCAAATTTATCGACGGTTTCGTAACGATCCATGGTTTCATAGATGCTTTCTTGAAAACACTTCGCCTTACTACTTCCCGTAAAAAAGGCAGGGTTTTTAATCCCCACGGGTTGGCTATAGGCGTCTTTGGGTGCCCAAGCTGCTTCATTTGACGAAAGATTTCCACCCGTACCAAGGGTATTAATTTTTGTTTTTATGCTAAACCATACATCGCACCCCGAAGGCATGGGGATGTTCCAAGATAAGCGTACCAAAGTTCTACCCGTACCATTATAATTGGGAATAATTTCTGTGTTGTTGGCAGGAGGAAAATTACAACTCGTTGGGACGTACTGAATCGCACCATCGTAACTCAACCCTACTGGAAGTAAATCCATTACTACCGGGTTTTGGAGGGGTTGCCCTCCCGACATATTCACGGCTTGAATCATTGACCACACCGTTGTACCTATATTCTGAGGAGTACCGTAGAAAAGGGCGTACTGGCTTAATGGCTCACTTGTCAGCCATTTATGCACCAACAGCGAGCTGTAATTATCCAAAGGAGCCACAGGAATAGTTTGACAAGCTGACGCAGGGGTAATTGTTACTCCTGGTGTCGAACTTACGGCTGTCAAACAGTTGGTCACCGATGTGGCAGTACTACCTGGCGCCAGGGTTACTCTGATTCCCCCATATTGCACCAGTGCTCCAGCAGGTAAAGAACTAATCTCCGTTTTAAAATGCGTTATGTACTCACCCGAAGGAGGCACATAAGTGTAGTCCGTCATTAAGACTTGAAAATACGTGGTTTGGACGTTTGTTTTCACCCAATACGTAATGGTTTCAGTCCCTGCCATATTCACCTTAGAAACCTGATTAACCGCCGTACCTCTCAAATCTGCGGGCAAAATATCTTCAAGCACTACGTTATTTAATGGTACATTACCCGTATTGCTTGCCGAAAACTCGAACAATACAACATCGCCAGGTCGGATTTTTGTAGAAGAAGTACCTTTTGCTATTGCCAACTTGGCCTCTGGTGCCACCAGCTTATCCGTTACTGTAAGCGTAGGAGTACAACTTTCAGTAGTCTGGGTGGCGTAGGTAGCACCTCCTTGGTAGGTAATGGTACTGCCGTTGGTAGCCGTAATGGGCGAACCGCCATCGGGTGTGTAAGCCACTGTGACATTATTTGTAACGTTATCCCCCGCGCTAAAACTTCCACTTGGATACGTAACATCTATTTTAACAAGCACCCTTGGGGCGTATGCACTCCCAATTTGGAAGGTCGAAGCAGGAAAAGTACAAGTTACTTTTGGTGCTCCGGGTGTATTATCAACAACGCAAGTACCCGAAGGAACCGAAGGCGTTGGCCAACCGTCAAGCGCCGTGGCTGTGACGCCATTGATAACAGCATTGGCTGGCAGGTTATCAACCATCACCACTGAACTGACACTGGTTGTCCCAATTCCAGTTGAGCCATAATTACCTGGAAATTGGAGGTAAATATCGTAAAAAGTAGAATTATCAATTGCCAAGCCTCGTCCATTGGCTTTCGCTGGGCAAAACTTATTGCTCGAATGCAAAGTTGTGTTGACGGTTGCGGTAGCGGGGGTTCCCGAGCCCGAAACAATACTCGCCGTCATCGTACCCGTCGTACCATCTACCTTTCCAAAATCACCTTGACCCAACAATTCGATGATACCTGTATTCCCAGCTTTCAGCGGATTTTTAAAGGTAAAGGTTGCCGTTCGTCGATCTGCCGAAAAAGTGTAGCTGTCGATATCCGTTGTTAAGCCTACTACTTGGTTGGGAAATGAAATCGACGAAGGAATGGTCGCCGTCATAGTTACGTTGGGGCAATCGCCTGTACCCGCCGCGCAACTATATTTGAGCGTGTAGGTAAACGTTTCTCCTGTCAGGATGTCCGATTTGTTGGAGGAGGCTTCAATTGAGAGGGTTTGTGCGAACGTTTGGCTGCTCAAGAACACAACACAAACAAGCATAAAAACCCAAATTTTCTCAATCCTTTGAATGAACAAAGAGGGATATTTTCTTTTCATTTGTAGGAATATTTTTTAAGATACTTACTTGCAGGTACATTACATTCATTTTTTTGCACCTATTTTGTAAAACATTGCATCCTACAACTTCAAATTTCATACCATTGGGTATTTTAAAAATTACAACCTACCACAGAAAGTATATTCGGTCAAAAAATAGATACCATCGTAACAGTTTTTTATCAATTTTTCCCAAAAATCGACCACACAACAATTGAACCAAATGCGAATAGGAATAAGAAAACTTTAGAATCAACAAATCCAACAATAAAATTTGGTATATATCCTACTATCCCATTAAACAGCACTAATTGATTTTTAAGTAAAGAACCACCTACCTTTCACCCACAACAGAAAAAGGCCGCCCCGAAAGGCAGCCTTTTTCTGTAACAATCTACTTCAGTGTTTACTTCTTCACTTTCTTCACCGTGTAAGGAATACACACCTCCACAGGACAACAATTTGCACCCGCTTCGATAATGACTGGACAACAGCCATTGGCTGGGCACGTCTGGTTCGTCGCCGTGAAGGTATAGACTCCCACTTCTGAGAACAACACCACATTCCCCGTTGCCACTGCCGTCGTACCTCCGTTTTTGAACCACTGTACGTTCGTCAAGTTGGCAGGAACACCTACTTCTAATTTCTGACCCTCGCACAACTCAAACGGTACTGTGAAGCATTGTTGGTCGATGTCATCTTCGCCGCCTTTGCCATTGCCTGGCGTGCTGTCTTTGTCTTTCTCGTTGGTCTTGCTGATTTCCGCCGTGTTCAAGTGAATACCCGCCTGCGTCGCCTTCACTTGGTAACGCAACGTCACCGTATCGCCATTTGCGGCGATGTTGCCTATCGTCCACTTAATCACGTTGCCACTGATACTCGCACTACCACGGCTCGCCACAAAACTGCCGCTCACAAACTGTACCGTCGTCGCGATGCTGTCGGTTACTTCTACACCCGTCGCGTTCTTGGTCCATTCGTTCCACACTTTTATCGTGTACGTCAACACATCACCAACGCGTGCGATTTTTGTATTAATCGACTTCTTCAACGCCAAATCAATTGTATCAATACAACTTTGGGCATTGATCGTCGCTGGGACGCGGCTTGTACTCACCGCCGTTGGGCACGTTGGGTCGGTACTGCGTGCTTGCGCATAGAAAACCGTGTTCGCCGTCACTGTGCCACTTGGTTTGTAATTTAAGCCTGTTGATAATACCGTTCCGCCCGTTTGCTGGCTAAACCATTCTACCGTTGCTAGTCCCACCACCGTCGCTTTCAAGGTTGGGAACGTATCACCGATACACACTGTAAAACTTGATGTTATTAATTTTGGCAACGCTGGATTACAGTTACAATTCACGCCCGCGATAATCGTGTCTGACTTACAAATCGCGCTCAGACTATCAGTAATAATTACATTCTGACCCGATGGAATGCCCGATACTGTGTATGGATTATTTCCGCTCAACGTGCCTTTATTCACCTTAATCGTCCCTAACTTGTTGGCCACCGTGAAGGTGAAACTGTAGGTTTGGGCATCGTTTGAACATACAGGCGCCGCTGAACTAATCGACGATTTGATACAAGGCTGTTGACAAACTGGAACAATCACTTTCACCGTATCCTGACAACCATTTACCGAGTAAACAAAATCAAACGACTTGCCTTGAGCGGTGGCGTTGGTGATACTTACCAAACCTGAACTGTTCACCGTCGCGCCCGTTGGATTGCCCGTCAAAGCCGACCACGTCCCTCCCGTTGGCGTCGCTGATAGTTGGACGCTTGATGGAACATTGCCATTTGAACAAACCAACATCGTGTCTTTACCTGCGCTTGGTTTGGCATTCACTGTCACAACAACATTCGCCGTGTCTTTACAGCCAGCTGCGTTTTGAGCTACCAAAACGTAAGTCGTTGTGCCCGTTGGCTTCACTGAAGTTGGCGTTGCTACTGCCGTGCCATTTGCTGTGCCTACCGTCCAAACTGGACTCAAGTACGTATTGTAATTGGTAATCTTCGTTGTCAAATCAACTGACTCACCTGCACAAATCGTCGCGCTGCCGTCGGCAATCACTGGCTTGGCAAGTACAATCACTTGCGCCGTGTCCGTACACGTTTGCCCGCCTGAGGTAATTGAATAGACAAACTTATAAGTACCCGCTGCGTTCAATCCACTGATGTTACCACTCGCATCTATCGTCGCTGCGCTTGGGTTCGCTGGGCTGCCGATTGGTGCCCATGTGCCCCCCGCCGTCACTGCCGTCAGTTTCGCCGTACTCGTTGGTTGGCATACCGAAGCCGCATCGGCACCTGCATTTGGTTTCACACAACCTGCGCAGGGCGCGACTGTCACGGCAACCGTATCTTTGCAACCTGCCGTTGTCGTATAAATAAACTGATACGTGCCTGCTATAGTCATGCCTGTCACGTTGTTACCAGAAATCGTCGCCGTCGTTGGCGTTGTGCCTAGTTGTGACCAACTGCCGCCTGTTGGACTTGGTACTAAAGTGTAGCTCGTCGCTAAGGTATTTGTCGCAGCATTCACACAGGCTAAGGTTGTGTCTTTACCCGCACTTGGCTTTGGATTAACCGTCACAACAACATTCGCCGTGTCTTTACAACCAGCCGCGTTTTGAGCAACCAAAACATAGGTCGTTGTGCCCGTTGGCTTTACCGAACTTGGCGTCGTTACTGCTGTGCCACCCGCTGTACCTATCGTCCACACTGGACTCAAATATGTATTGTAGTTTGTAATCTTCGACGTCAAATCAACCGACTCGCCTGCACAAATTGTAGCACTGCCATCGGCAATCACTGGCTTGGCAAGTACAATCAGTTGTGCTGTATCTGTACATGTTTGACCACCTGAGGTGATCGAATACACAAACTTATAAGTGCCTGCTGCATTCAAACCACTGATGTTACCACTGGCGTCTATCGTCGCGGCGCTTGGGTTGGCGGGACTGCCAATTGGTGCCCATGTGCCCCCCGCCGTCACCGCTGTCAGTTTCGCCGTACTCGTAGGTTGACAAACATTTGCCGCATCAGCACCTGCATTCGGTTTTACACAACCTGCGCATGGTGCTACCGTTACCGCGACCGTGTCCTTGCAGCCTGCCGTTGTCGTGTAGATAAACTGGTACGTGCCTGCTACACTCATACCTGTCACGTTGTTACCCGTAATCGTCGCCGTCGTTGGGGTCGTGCCCAATTGCGTCCATGTGCCTCCCGATGGACTTGGCACTAGGGTGTAGCTCGTCGCCAAGGTATTGTTTGCTGCATTCACGCAAGCCAACGTCGTGTCTTTACCCGCATTTGGTTTAGCATTCACCGTCACAACAACATTCGCCGTGTCTTTACAGCCTGCTGCGTTTTGAGCAACCAAAACATAGATCGTTGTGCCCGTTGGTTTTACAGAACTTGGCGTTGCTACTACTGTGCCACCTGCCGTGCCTACCGTCCAGACTTGGCCTTGGTAACTGTTGTAGTTTGTAACCTTCGTTGTCAAATCTACTGACTCACCTGCACAAATCGTTGCAGAACCATCGGCAATTACAGGCTTGGCATTCACCACTAAACGTACATAAGCCGTATCAGCACACGTCACATCGCCCGTCGTATTCACCACTACCGCATAATATTTCGTTCCAGCAGTGGTTAAAGCTGCGCCACTCGGCGTAAACGTCGCGCTCGTCGCGCCGCTCACGGCTGTGCCCAAACTGCTCGTTGTGTCTGCCATTGGCCCATACCATTTGTATTCCACGCCTGTAGTTAGCGTAGCCGTAAAAGCTGACGCTATGCCGCCTACACAAATCGTCTGTGTTCTAGGTGTGGCCGACGCCACTGGTTTGGTGCACAATGTCACACACTCAAACGTGTAGGTTACTTTTACCCCTGCATACGCCCGGGTTCTCTGAATACTCTGTATATTCCCGCCACCGCCCAGCACGGTAACGCCCGTCAGGGTATTGGCGGCTAAAGGTACATTACCTGACCCGATAAAGGGTGCCATTGATGTTGCCGTATTATAGGTAAAGCTGCCTAGCGTTGAGTCCGACAATACTCCCGAATAATACATGTCATCATCGTCGGTCGCATCGCCCGTTGCGTTGGTTACCCAGCGCGAATCAGTACGTGGGTCTTTGAAAAAACTTAAATAATCAGATACCCAAGAACCCATCTTCACCAAGGTTGATTTGCCCGCCTGAGAAAGGGTAGAATCGCCCGGCCAGGTACCCTGTGCAGGTACCAATACTCCTACCGGCAATGTCGTAGTGGGAACATCTTTCTGAATCGTCGAATTGACAATTTGGCTCCCGTTCAGATTCAATCGGGCGCGTACCGATGTCGTCGAAGTGAATTCCTTCGATGTCACGGCGGTGTTTTCGTAAATTGAGGCCGTCTTTGCTCCCATGATATAATCCAGTTTTACCGATGTAAGCACGCGAGTGCCTCCCTGCTCATCAAAGCGGGGAATGATCAAGGGTAGATTGGATAATTCTGTTACTTCGGTTTGACTTCGGTATTCATAACTCACAGTGGTAGGAGTAGCTTCCACGCAGGCTACCGCACAGGTGCCAGGATCCGTAATGGTGATCGTTTTTGAGCAGCCTGTTACGTTATCCGTTACCGTCAGCGTGATATTCCCTTTTCCAGCACTGCCCGAGGCCGTTCGCAGTGGCGTGTCCAGGCCGCAATTCACTCCAGTGGCAGGATTGCCGTTACTCAACGTGATTGCCAGCGGACTGCCCGCCTGCGTCGCCGTTACCGTAAAGGTATGAATATCAGATGGATTATCTATTGCTTTCAGCGTAAAGACCATGTAATCATCGCTGCCGTTTTCGGGCGTACCATTGGCGTGGCATTGAGCCGTGACCGAAGGAATAATCAGTTCTTCTGCCTTCAGCATCACAAAAACCGTATCAGAACAGAGCGGTTCTCCCAGTATCTTGACCACAACGGCGTAGTATTTTGTCCCTGCGGTAGTGAGAGCTGCTCCCGTGGGGGTATAGCTAGCGCCAGTCGCACCGCTGATGGCAGTTCCCAAACTGCCCGAAGTACTTGTCAAAGGGCCATACCACTTGTATTCTACTCCCGTACTTGGCGTAGCCGTGAAAGCTGACGCTGTACCGCCGACGCAGATTGTCTGTGTTCTAGGTGTGGCCGACGCCACTGGTTTGGTGCAACATTCTAGTGTCAAATCTTTCAGCAACACGTCCCAGCCTGTGCGCGTGCTCACCGTATTGGGGGACATATCTATAAACATGGCCACGGCTCCAATATTGGACAAGTCCACACCGCTGCCTACAAAAGGCACAAAGTCACTGAATTTAAACTCTATGGCATTGAACGTCGAAGAAGTAAACTTAAAATTCTTGGTAATACGCGATGCCGCCCCCGCATTGGTATATAATTCCAACCGTATCTGCAACGAGTCGTTGGTATTTGGAGGGAAATCAGCATTTAATTGTGCTTTCAAACGATTGATGCCGAGTGCCGCAAAGTTTAATCCACCCAGGCCCGTCGGGTTTAGGTTGACAGCGTCGCCATCGAGGCCATCCCACTGGACTGTCAAAATGCTTGATGAGGCCGCCTGATTTGTTATCTCAATTACGTTGCCGCCTGCAAAGTAAGGCCCCACCTCAAAGAGCGTTGTGGTGCTACTCGTTGGGATATTGGACACAAAATTCATATCACGCTCACCGCCCAGCAATATACTCGAGGATTGCACGCTCGACACACGACCGTTGGTTAAAGAGTTTTGTACAGCCGTCAATGAGTCGATTAGCATACCGCACGTAATGGGACTTGACAATGGAATAAACCCAGCATCGAAGCTATGGTTTGATGCCCCTTCACTACCTGTCGTCAGGTTGATACCTATTGAACCACCTTGTAAGGCAACGTCCGAATCGTTTTGGTCGTTGCCATTGTTGGTAGTAACATCTTTGGGTGAAATTGAAAATTGGCCTAATCCTGAAAGCGTTACCAATCCAGCCGTACTTTGACCTTCAGCAAATACCAATTTATAAGCCGTATTGGTAAGCAAAGCCGTATCAGCCCCTGTTCCGCTCCATGTTCCTACAGCAAGTGCTGATTTGGAGGAGAAATAATATTCACCTTGTGCATTGGTCTTCGTTGCGGCTATCAGTACATTGCCTTTATATAGTGAAACGTTCATATTTGGAAGTGAGCCTTCGCATGGGTCTTGAATCCCATCTTTGTCAAGATCAATCCATACTCGATTACCGATTTCAATCGGTGCCAATCCACAGAGATACTCTACATCACCCAACCCAGCCGATTTGCCGAATGATTCGGGGCCTGCATAGACGTAGTAACCCTGATTTCGCGATGAAGCACCCGTTGAGTTACTGAACCAGTTTATTCCCCCGCTATCGTAACGAGTCTCGAAAGGATCCATGGCCGTCAGGGCAATTTCGCCACTACCTTTGCGAAATGCCAAGCCCCCCATCGACGTTTCAGCATGGGGCTCGAACAAGAAATCGTGAAAGTAAAATTCACCACCACCTGGACCTTGTCCTTTATTGGCCCCTCCTGACGTGTTTGGCCCAGCAGTCCCATTGTTTTCTAGTACATACGTGCCATTGTTATTATATATACGCAAAATATCACCACCCACAAAGGAAGACCACGTATCATTGATGTTTGTTGGACTAGCATTTCGCCAGCCAATTTGGTGCGCCGTTCGATCCATAAAAGCCAAAATCATAGAACCATCCACGTCAAACTCAATATCTGAAAAGATGGGCGTCGGATAAACAAACCCACGTTCTGCCCCTTGAATGTCGCAAGCAGCAGGGGGAGTATCTGTCCAAGGATACCAGCCAGTGTTGTTGATACAACTACCCCAAAAAGCATATCCTTTTGGGTAATCCATCGTCATGCTGAATATTTCCGTCCAGGTGGTACCATCTAAGCGATACACTTTTGAGTTCATATTTGATGGTGTTGTCCCATCACAAACACCCCCCATGAATAGTTTTCCCTCGTGGTATTTGAGGGCAAAAATTCTGAATGTACCTGCACAACCAGCGACTGTAGGCGGCGGATACGTACCTGCCAAGGTCTTTGTGGCTACATTGATTGCATAGACGGTTCGGTTAGTCAAATTCACAAAAAACAGGGTATCCGCATTTTTATTAAATTCAATGTTGCCAATACTCGTCTTACCCACAGCGCTATAACCCGCAGCATCAAGTGATTTAGTTAACTTATCACCCATCAAACCACGGCTTATATTGCGGTCTGCGATGGTTGTACCAGTTCCTACATTATCAACAGGAATTCCCAGTGTTTTGACATCCAGCCAATTGCTTACAACGGGGGCACCTGATGAATACTCTACCTGATAAATACCGCCTTCACCCAATGGACCAAATCCTACATGCCGCTTGGCAAAGGCACTGACCAACATCTTTTTATTTTTTCTATCCCAGGCAATACCAAAAGAAGAGCCTACTTGGCTGGCCGTCGCTACTTTGGTGGCAGGGTCGGTTCCAGTAGCTGTACCATTGCCGATACTGTTGTTGTCAAAAGTAACCACAGCTCCATCAGGGCCTGCCGTACCACTTACGAGTGGATCTCCATTGGCAAAACAAGTAGTAGCCAAAAGCGGGTTGACTTCGCAATAATCTTCTGGCCTAGCAATTCCTAGACTAGCACATTGTCCTGCTTGTACAAATTGTACAGTGGTTCGGCCCCCTGCACCTGCTTTTGTTAAGTTATAAGAAGAACTGACAATGGCAGGCAAGGTAAACTCAATTCGGTATTTTTGCCCAGCCACCATTCCCGTAAATTTGTAATTACCACTACCATCGGTGGTAACTGTGCCTACCAAAATACCATTACAGTCATACGCTTTGACCGTAACGCCCTGTACACCAACAAGTGTTTCATCCTTGGCTCCGTTGTAGTTGTAATCTTTCCAAACACTACCTGCAATCTCCGTTGCAGCAAGCGTAGGACAATTACTGATGGTTTGAGCCTCACTCCAAGCTATACTAATTAGGCAAAGCGCTACTGCCAAAAAAGCAATACGCAACTTTTCGGTAAAGGTATCACCTCGGTGCAGTGAAGCATCGTGTAGCAGGTTATTCCTGTTTGAACGTAATAATTTTTTCATTGCGAAGTAGGTAAGTAAATGTTTGAATGAGTGGCGAACTAAGTGGTATATTTTGTTATGTAATTAATGACAAAACATACCAACGCATCGTCTGACACAACTCTCATTCCGTCAATTTTCATACTAATCTACCCCATTGATCATTTACAGGGTGGTGAAATGCACAACAGGGTGATAGACAACACGTCGTTCCAAACCCGACCGTTGAAACAAAAGAAGAAGCCCCTTTTAGCAACAAACTTGCCAAAGGAATTGAGAAAATAGAAGAATTTATCCTTTTGAAGTAGTAGCCAACCTGGCAGGAAATTGCAAGTTGAAAGTTGTGCCCACGCTAGGGGTGCTAACGACACTGATACTGCCTCGGTTTCTTTTTACGAACCTAGCTACCATAATCAGCCCTAAACCCATTCCCTGCGTTCCCACAAATGCCTTTTGAGGATTAGAAAATACCTTACGAATTACCGCCAATTTATCGGCATCAATTCCTTTACCGTTGTCGCTTATGACCAGCTCAACATATTTTGTGTCTATCTGATGGGCATGAAGTTCAATTTTACCTTCGGGCATCATCGCTTTGTATGAATTGTCCAATAGGTTCCGAACAATTAATTCGATGGCGTTAGGGTCGGCATAAACCTTCGTTCCTTCTTGGCACGTTACCTCAAAGAGAACACTTTTATTAACCCCCACTTTTTGGTATAGCTCCACGACATTCATCAGCAATTCTGATAGCAGTACTTCGGTAGGATTATACGGCAGCAGTTGATTCTGAGATATTACCCAACTTAACAAATTTTCTAATATTCGTTGAATAGCCAATCCTGACTCATCCAATGAATGTGCTAATCGTTCAATCGACTTATAATCTTTCTTTTTAAGGCAATAACCAATCGCTTCCGTCATACCGTGAAAAGCGTGCATGGGCCTTCTTAAATCATGGGCAATCATCCCAAACAGCTGCTCGCGTGAACTGGTGTAGATTTTAAGTTCTTTATTTACTTTATAAAAATTATACCCCAAAATTCCTACGCCTATTATAACTAACCCTGCGACCAATAGGAGAATAAAACTACGTCGTTCGGTTTCCTTCAATGTGGTTATTTCTTTTTGCCTCGCATCAAACTCATACTTAGCTTGTAGCTCCAGCATTTTTATGTCGTTGCTTTGTTGATTACTCAGGCGCTCATATTTCAATACGCTGTCGTCAATACTTATCACCTCTTCAAACCTATTTTTACGAATCATAAAAGTCCGTAAATTTCCATATAAAGCACTCTTCGATACATAATGAAGGGGCTCGTATTTATCCACAATACTTAGTCCTTTTCGGCAGTATTCTATCCCTTCGTCTATTTTATTGAGTTCCATACAATCGTTTGACAAATTATAGTATATCACTCCTCTTTCGTGGGTCTGATTAGGGGCCAGAATACGCTCCGCTTTTTTATTAAGTTGGTAGGAGTCCAGGATTCGATTTTGAAAATAGTACCCTATTGCCAAAAAAATGTACACTCGAAAATACCCATACGACAATTCTGGCTGTTTTTTAATGAAATCAATCGCTTGGTTTGACATTTTTTCGAGCTTTTCTGCTGACTTTGCCCCGTTTTCGCCATATTCTACCAGTAGTTTGACGGCTTGGTAGTATAAATAGTTATGGGTAGTTGGCTGTCTTTTATAATGCAGCTCGATATACTCAGTGTATTTTTTTTTAAAAATCTTGGCTTGGGTTTTATTTTCGCCAAAGGGTGTATATTGCAAAGTCAGGGCCAAACCATAGCAATGAAGTAGCCCTCCACTATCCTTCAATTTTTCAAAAATAGTAATGGCATTTTCTAATTCACTAAATGCTTTTTGATATTGTTTATGGCGATTAAAATAGAAGGCTCTAATGTAAAAATAGGCCCCACGACCTACTTCATCATCAAATTGATTTGACAATTTATTGATTTCTTCCGTGTGCGAAAGTAGTTTATTGATATTTGACCAAGTGTAACTTTGTTCAAGTATAATTAAGTTTTTGAGACGTTCTGTAGAAGATTCTTTATGATTCTCTAGCCACTTATTTAGACTATCTACTTTAACAATAGGATGTACGTCAGAAAACGTAAAAGCTTGTATCTCTTCAACGCTAGAACAGAGAATAATACATATCAAAAACAGTAGTTTTTTCATAGACATCTCAAGATGTTACAATGTAAAGAACAAATATCAACTATTGCTCAAACATTTCAATAACATCCTGCCGAAAAGAACGACCAACGGGTATTGACTTCCCTTGAACAATAATTTGCTGTGCTGACAAATCGAGGCGTTTTACATAGTTTTTATTGACGACAAATGCCCTATGTACCTGCACAAATCTTTTATCCAAATCGAATAAGATAGCCCGTAATGTTCGCTTAAAAATATAATTACGCTCTGCCGTATATATGTGTACATAATTTCCGTCGGCTTCAATGTAAAGTAAGCTATCGAAAGCTAAAAATATTTTTTGCCGAAATCTCCCAGGCAAACTTATCCCTTTAGGGGCATCATCAGGCGCGTTTTCTGGCACCATGGCATGAACCATGCCCAATAATGTAAAAGGATGAAATGGTTTTACTAAGAAAGAAGTATTTGGCAACGATAACGCATTTTTAAGAAATTCATCCTGTGGATAACCCGTTAAGAATATAACAGGATACTCTCGTTTCAAGCCTTTGAACAAATCATAACTCAATCCATCAGGCAACATTACATCAGCTAAAACCAGATCTGGTTGGATTTCACTCAAAAAATCTTGCGCTTCTTTGAGTGACCCTGTACTGGTTACCTCCAATATATTTGCTTCTTCTAACATCAGCAAAATCTTTATTTGCCAAAAGGGATCATCTTCAATAAGTAGGATAGTCATTCAGGGATTGCATTTTGTTCAAATATATACTTTTGGTATGAAAATTTTAGAAGTACCCCTTTAGTACGGGGTGATAAAATGCAATTGAGGGTGACAAACTTTATTTCTCTTTTATTCATATACATATGGTGTATTTCATCACCAAGTGTCTATTGATTATATCTTTTTTGCACTAACGTTGCTTGTTATTTGAATAAAAAACCATTAAAAATCATGAATAGCAACCTTATCTCATCCCCAAGTGATGTTTCTAAAAAGCAAACCTTAACTGTACGTCTTCAAATTGAGCAAAAAGATACAGCGATGCTTCTTTCCTTTTTGCTTTCAGAACAGATTTCATTTGAATTTGCGTACCAACCACATACTTCGCTGATACCTGTTATTTCTATTCCCAAAACACCACCCGCTTCTTTAACCAACACAAACGAAATAAGCTCTACCCCCGTTTTTGCTAAGATGAGCAGTCTTGAAAAGATAAAATGGGCTTACGAGTTTTATATCCTACAGAAGCACTTAGGGGCTATCCCTTCTGAAATAGAAATATCCGAAAAGCTAAAGATGGCTCCAAGTCTTTTTCGTATTCATTTTAAACGAAACTACGGCAAAGGATTTTACCAGCTTTACCTCGAAAAACGCATGGAATATGCCAGCGAGCTGCTACGTAGAGGTCTAAAATGCAATGAAGTAGCCAAAATGGTAGGTTACAGCAACAATTCAGCCATCAAATTCAATAAGATGTTTCAAAAGCATTTTGGCATGACTCCTAAAAAATATCAGCTTGAACACATCAATTAATTTCCTTTAAATATTTCTATACACACCATTTTTAGTTTTTAGAAAAAATCCCCCAGCAGGCAACCTACTGAGGGACTCATTAAGAAAGAGAATAGTCTTCTCTTTTACTTCTTCACTTTCTTCACCGTGTAAGGAATACACACCTCCACAGGGCAACAATTTGTCCCCGCTTCGATGATGACTGGACAACAGCCGTTGGCTGGACACGTCTGATTCGTCGCCGTGAAGGTGTAGGTTCCTACTTCTGAGAACAACACCACATTCCCCGTTGCCACTGCCGCCGTACCACCGTTTTTGAACCATTGTACGTTCGTCAAGTTGGCAGGAACACCTACTTCTAATTTCTGACCCGCGCACAACTCAAACGGTACTGTGAAGCATTCTTGGTCAATGTCATCTTCACCACCTTTGCCATTGCCTGGTGTGCTGTCTTTATCTTTCTCGTTGGTCTTGCTGATTTCGGCCGTGTTCAAATGGATACCCGCCTGCGTCGCTTTCACTTGGTAACGCAACGTCACCGTGTCGCCTCCCGCCTCAATGTTACCAATGTTCCACTTAATCACGTTGCCACTTATACTCGCAGTACCACGACTTACCACAAAACTGCCACTCACAAACTGTACCGTCGTCGCGATGCTGTCGGTTACTTCTACGCCCGTCGCGTTCTTGGTCCATTCGTTCCATACTTTGATGGTGTACGTCAGCACATCACCCACCCGCGCTACTTTTGTATTAATCGACTTCTTCAATGCCAAGTCAATTGTATCGATACAGCTTTGCGCATTAATCGTCGCTGGGACGCGGCTCGTACTCACCGCCGTTGGACAGGTCGGGTCAGTACTGCGCGCTTGGGCGTAGAAAACCGTATTCGCCGTTACTGTGCCGCTTGGTTTGTAATTTAAACCTGTGAACAACACCGCACCACCCGTTTGTTGGCTAAACCATTCTACCGTTGCCAAACCTACCACCGTCGCTTTCAACGTTGGGAACGTATCGCCGATACAAGCCGTCAAACTTGGAGCTAACAATACTGGTACTGGTGGATTACAGTTACAGTTAGGCCCAACGATCGTCGTATCTGACTTACAAATAGCACTCAAGCTGTCCGTAATGATCACACTCGCGCCCGACGGGATACCTGTCACCGTGTAAGGATTATTTCCCGTTAACGTGCCTTTATTCACTTTCACAATGCCCAATTTGTTGGTTACACTAAACGTAATACTATACGTTTGTACATCCGCCGAACATACTGGAGCGCCCGTCAAAGTTACGCTTGATTCTACACATGGGGCTGCGCAAGTAGGTACAATCACTTTCACCGTATCTTGACAACCATTCACCAAATACACAAAATCAAATGACTTGCCTTGGGCAGTGGCGTTGGTGATACTTACCAATCCTGAACTGTTCACCGTCGCGCCCGTTGGGTTACCCGTCAACGCGGACCACGTTCCTCCCGTTGGCGCCGCTGATAGTTGTACACTTGATGGAACATTGCCATTTGAACATACCAACGTCGTGTCTTTGCCTGCGCTTGGTTTGGCATTCACTGTCACCACCACATTCGCCGTGTCTTTACAACCTGCCGCGTTTTGGGCGACCAAAACATAGGTCGTTGTGCCCGTTGGTTTTACTGAACTTGGCGTTGCTACTCCCGTACCATTCGCTGTACCTACCATCCACAATGGACTCAAATACGTATTGTAATTGGTAATCTTCGTTATCAAATCCACTGACTCGCCTGCACAAATCGTCGCACTGCCATCGGCAATCACTGGCTTGGCAAGTACAATCACTTGCGCTGTATCTGTACATGTTTGACCACCCGAGGTAATTGAATAGACAAACTTATAAGTACCCGCTGCATTCAATCCGCTGATATTACCACTCGCGTCTATCGTCGCCGCGCTTGGGTTGGCGGGGCTAACTATTGGTGCCCACGTGCCTCCTGTCGTTACCGCCGTCAACTTCGCCGTACTCGTCGGTTGGCACACATTTGCCGCATCAGCACCTGCATTTGGTTTTACACAACCTGCACATGGCGCGACTGTCACGGCAACCGTATCTTTGCAGCCTGCCGTTGTCGTGTAAATAAACTGGTACGTGCCTGCTACACTCATGCCTGTCACGTTGTTACCCGTAATCGTCGCCGTCGTTGGGGTCGTGCCCAATTGTGACCATGTGCCACCTGCAGGACTTGGAACTAAGGTATAACTTGTCGCCAAGGTATTGTTTGCTGCATTCACGCAAGCCAACGTCGTGTCTTTGCCTGCATTGGGCTTGGGATTCACCGTTACCACCACATTCGCCGTGTCTTTACAACCAGCGGCGTTTTGTGCTACCAATACGTAAGTCGTTGTGCCCGTTGGCTTCACTGAAGTTGGCGTTGCTACTGCTGTGCCACCCGCCGTGCCTACCGTCCACACTGGACTCAAATACGTATTGTAATTGGTAATCTTCGACGTTAAATCCACTGACTCACCTGCACAGATAGTCGCAGAACCGTCGGCAATCACTGGCTTGGCAAGTACAATCACTTGCGCCGTGTCCGTACACGTTTGGCCACCACTTGTCACCGAATAGACAAACTTATACGTACCTGC
>NZ_JACIBY010000029.1 GCF_014195535.1 Runella defluvii
TTCGAATCTCGCCTTCGTCACCAACGTAACAGCCTGTAAGTCATAAACTTACAGGCTGTATGTTTAAAAAAACTAAGGTGGTGGCAAAGGGGGTGGCAACGTGGTTGAAGCCCTATGTTGCGGCCAATCATATCCACATTTCCAAGATGGCGCACCCATTTAAAAAAGCGTATCTACAAAGGCCACTTGACAAGTCGCTCGACAAAAAATGGTTTGTCTGCTTCTACATTTTTGATGAAATCAAAAAAAAGCTTGTCAGGAAAAGATTGGTAATTAGTGGCAAAACCCTCCAAGAGAGAGAGCAAAAAGCTGATAAGTTTATTTCAGGAATCAATGAGCTTTTAGAAAGTGGAGCGGTTATTAATCCTAAAAAAGCAGCAGAATCGACCGTAAAGCCGCTTGAAATAAAAGCAAACATTTCAATAATATCTGCCATTGAACATTTCCTCAAAAGGAAAGAAATTACCCTTAAACCTCGCTCACACGAGACATATAGAAGTAATGCGAATACTTTTATAGAGTTTTTGAAGGAATATAATTTAGAAGCAATTCAGCTCAAAAACTTCACAAATGAATATGCACATGGCTTTTCCGATTGGCTTGTTATGGAAAAGAAGCTGAGCAATAAGTCACACAACAAAATGAAAGGATTTTGTTCGGCTCTGTTTAACGAGTTCATTAACCGTGAGGTAATAACCAACAATCCTTTCAAGCGTATTCAGAAACTTAGAGTAAAACAAGGCAAACATAGGGTGTTCAGCCCAGCTCAAATAAGCGAGTTTAGGCAACTATGTGAGGAGGCGAAGGATGACGCTATGTGGTTTTTTGTGTGTTTTATCTATTATACTTTTAGCCGTCCGCATCAAGAAGCGAGAATGATGCGTATAGAGGACATCGGCGCTAAAACGATTCGAGTCAGTGAGCTAAATGCCAAATCAAGCAGGGTTAGACATATCCAAATTCCCCCGCCATTAGAAGCAATGATTGAGGAACGAGGCATTAGAAATTACCCACCTCATTTTTATGTATTTTCCTATGGTAAGCCAGGGAATACATTGGTAGGAGAAGCCTACTGGTATGAACGACATAAGAGGTATATTAAGCAGATGGGGTTATACAAAGAGGGGTATGACCTATACGGCTGGAAGCACACAGGGGTAACCGCGCTTTACCGTGCTACCAAAGATTTGAAGCTCGTGCAGGAGCAATGCGGCCATACGGACATTAAGCAGACTGTTGAATACTTGAGGGATTTGGGCGTTTTCTATTACGAAGGCCAAATCGAAAAGTTTCCGCCAATTTAAAAAAATAGCCCTAGCACCGCAGATCTCAGTGTAGGGCTACTATGTTTCACTCCGAAACATATGCGCATTCAAATATATTACTTAAATTGACTTTTGTCAATCATCACATTGATATTGTTCTGAATGTCATTGATGGTCGTAACGCTTACGCTAAGGTTCTTTTCTGACGTGATGCGCGTCCAGTTTTCGATTGAACGCTCGACCGACAGACTTGCATCTGAAGTGGAAAGAATACTTCTGAGCGTTTCGTTAAGCTGAGCGAAGGAGCTGACCATGTTGTCGGACATCCTGCCGAGCATGTACGTCACGCTGTCGGTGTTTGTCTGTAAACCCTCCTTGATGTTCGACGCCGTGTCGGCAGTGTTTTTCTGGATATTCTCCATTAATGCCTGCGACTTCGCGATTTCCTCGTTTGTGAGGTTTGTGGTCTCCTGGGCGCTTGATGTATCGTAACTGCCCGAATCACCACCACCACTGTCGTAGCTACCCCCACCACCGTCGAAGCTCTCAGACGTGGAATCGTTGTAACTACCGCCACTGGAGCTACCACTACTTCCCGTGTAGCCAGGGTTGAAGCCCTCGTTTTCGCTAACAGTTTCTTTCGGGCGAGAATCATCCTCCATGTACCCCCCTTCAAAAAACATAGCTCCTTTTTCGGCGTAAATAGGTGCGCCGTTTCGGTGTAGGCTGCTGTGTAGGAGTTTGTCCACAACCCGACGGTTATTCGCATAGGTGTTTCGAGACAAAATCATGATCGGCTCACCGCCTTCCATTTCGCCAATTTCTTCACCTGTGTCGCGACGAACGAGGCCGATTCCTCCAGTGCCGTAAGTAGAGCCGTGTCGAGGGCCATCAGGAACACCACCATTTTTTAATACAACACCCTTTTCAAAACTTGGAGGTTGTTGGCGCTTAATGAGCGCGATTTGTACCGCCGCGGCCGCTGCCGAAGCTGCTACGCCAATCAATCCAAGTGGAAAACCCATTGTGGCTAAGGATTTCAGAGCCGCCATTGCCGCGTGGATAACCGCCATTGCGATTTGCATATTTTGCTCACGTTTCCACGATTTTAGCTTTTCAGCCTTTTCTTTTTCAGACGATTCCTTGTTGATTCTATCGACGTTTTTTTCGTATTCGTCTTTTGAAATTAAGCCCTTATCATATTTCTCCTTCCAACTTGCTAGTTGGGTGTTTTTTTCCTTCGCTATGTTTGCTAATTCCTTATCAAGACGGGCTTTCTCCAGCTTTTGCATGAGCTGTATGCCCATGTCCACCACTTCAAGGATTTGCTGCCCTTTCGATGTCCAGTTTTGTAATCTGGCATCGTTCATGGCTTTTTCATTCTTGAATTTATCATTCAAAAATCCAGTGAATGCCTGAAAGTCACCATTTAATAAGCCTTTGAGGGCATCCATGAATTTACCATGGTTAGCCTTCCGTTCTGCTAAAGAATCTAATTCCGCCTTTTTGGTGTCAGCTTGGTATTTGGCATCGTTGGCGCGTTTGTCGGCGTCCATTTTGGCGTCGATGGCCCTGATTTGTTGGTCAAGATTGGAGGCTATTTGGTTCTTTTTGTCGGCGTCGTCTTTGGCCAGCGCCATCAGCTTATCGGAGGTCGCCTGCGCTTCAGCTTTTTCCTTTTGGGCGATGCGCTCAATCTTCTCCATTTCGGCATCATGCTCAAGTTTAATAAGTTGTAGCTTGAGGTCTTTGCGCTGGTTGACGTTTAGGGTTTCGCTCTGCAATTTGGTTTGCAGGGTGGTACGCATCGTTTGAAGTTCCGCTTCAGATAGCTGGTCGCGCTGACGGTCTTCGAGGTTTTTGATTTCCTCAAGGCGCTTTTTTTCTTCGCTTAGGTGCTTGTCACGATAGTCTTTTTCAAGCTTTTCGACGGCATTTTTGAAATTCGTTCTAAGCTGTTCTTCGTACTGTGCTTTAAGCTCAGCATCGCCCTTCAGGGTTTTGTTTTTTTCGAGTTCGGTGTTAAGCTCGGTAAGGAGTTGGGCTTTCTTTTTCTCAAGCTCATCCGTTATCTGATCGGTTTTGAGCTTGTTGATTTTTTTGGTTAAGTCTTCATTTTCGGCAAGGTGCTTTTTCCGAAAATCCTCCTGAACTTTGGCGACATCGCGTTCAAATTGTTCGTTGAGTGCCTTTTCCCATATCGTTTTGGTGGTGGTACTGGCTTTCGATTCTTCGACACGGGCGAGTTCGCGTTTTAGGGACAGTTCAAGTTTGGCGATTTCGCGTTCTTGCTCATCCGCGATTGCCTTAATCTGCATGTCCTCAATCAATTTGAGGGCTTCTTTTTCGGCTTTTTCGCGTTCTTCTTTCCTCTTTTTTATCGCGTCCTGTTCCTTTTTGAACTCAGCGGAACGGTGCTCATCATTAGCCGCCTGATTTTTCTGGTTGGTGTCTTTGTTCGCGGTTTGGTCATCGAGGCCGATTTGTACAGCTACTTTCTTTTTCTCAGTGACCTTTTTAGCGTTGTTGGCGTCGTCAGCGTCGTTTTGGTCTTTGTGGCCTTTGGCTTGCTCATCCCCAAAAGCCGAATTGAACGCCTGCGAAATGCGTTTTCCAGCACCTGCGAAAATGTTGGCGGCTTCGAGAAATGAATCTGGCGTGATGGCTTTGAGGGCCGTGGCGACTTTGTTGCCGACAGTCTGCACTAGGGTGATGAAATCGCCCACCGCATTTTTTACGAAGCTGAAACCCGACGAAATGTAGTCGATGCCAGGCTGTAAGGCAGACGCTATCGAAGAGCCGATACCCGAGGCTTTGTCGGTCAACCAACCTACCTTTTCGCCCGCACTGCCCAGGATCGAGATAAGGGCATCGAAGGCTGCTTTTGCTCCAGTCCAAACGAGCTGTATGGTATTTGTAAGAAGGGGGAATTTGTCGATAAGGTCTTGCATTCCCTTCCATATCGCGGATGCGACTTCGGCCGCGATTGTGGCACCCATTTTCATGGCCTCCCAAAGCCCCATGACAATTCCGCGAACCGTTTCGGAATTTTTCCAAAGGGTGACCAAGCCACCAACCAGCAACGTGATTGCCGCCACTACGGCACCGATTGGGTTGGCAGTAAGGGCGGTGTTCATGGCCCATTGTGCTACGGTCGCCGATTCCGTCCATATCATTCGTGCTTTTTCGGCGGCTTGATGGGCGATGGAAGCGGCTGTTGCTGCGATAAGGTGGCTGTTGAAGCTCAGCACCGCCGCACCCAGGGCGATAAACATTTCCTTGTTTTCGGACACAAAGGCGGGTATGGCGCGAATGATGTTCACAAAGCCAACCAGCGACGTGATCGCGTTGACGACTACGGGAAGGAGAGCGCTACCGAGTTGAAGTTTAAGGGCATCGACGGCCTTTTCTGCCTTGGCTAGTTCAGCGGCCGCGTTGGTGTTTTTGACGTTGAACTCGTTGGTAAGGCTGGTAGCTTCCTGCATGGCCTTCGAGGCAAGTTCTTGTTTTTCGCGAACTACGCCCGTTTGGTCGGAGAGCAACGACATGACTTTTGTCGCTTCCTGACTTTTAATACCCAAGTTGTCAAGCTGCTTCACCACCACGTCGGTAGGAAGGCCCTTGAAGCTTTCGGCGAGCTTTAGGATGACCTCGTTGGGGTTGGTATTAATCAGCTTTTTGAAGGCATCTTCGGTCATTCCGAGGTGCTGAGCAAACAGGTCGGTGGCTTTGGCAGCTCCGAGCAAGATGTTAGAAAGGCCACCTGCAGCAATTTCGGCAGTAAGTCCAAGCTCCTGAAAAGCCGCACCCAAGCCCATTGTTTGGGAAATTTGGGGCGAAAGATTGCCCAATTGCCCCATTCGCATGGAAAAATCGGCGATGACGGGACCCGTTGCCGAACCAGCCGCGCCTAATTCGTTGATAGCAGAACCAATCTGATTGATGGCGGTACCAGCATCGAGGTCGGCCGTCTCTTTGAATAACGTCTTGAGCGTACCCATTTTGGCGGCGACCTCTTCCGCTCCCCCTTGAAATTCATCACCTAGCGCAACGACGGCTTTATCGACCGACTCCACGAAACCGAGCATTTCGTCTTTTGCAATGCCTATTTGCCCTCCGACTTGGGCGATTTCTAGTAGGCTTTCCTGCGCGGTTCGGGTGTCTATTTGGGCGATTTGGTCGTTTAGCGCCTGCACTTCGTCGGTGGTCATGCCCGTGGCCTTCCGAATGTCCGCGAATGAATCGGTGAACTCAGCGGCCATTTTCACAGCCCCAACGCCAAATTCGTACAAAGCTTGGAGCATGGCCATAATGCCATCGGCGGTGAATGCCGCCATTATCCAGCCCTTGAAATTATCCCACAAACTTTCTTGCTTTCGGACATTGACGCCCAACTCACCCAATCGGTCGTTGACTGCGTCAATTTTGTCTTTCATCGCCTCACGAATGGCGGGATCGGTCGCGGATTCCCATTCCTTTCTGTAGTCTTTCAGGAGTTGTCGAAGCTCTTTGATGGACAATTCTTCCATGTCCATTTCCCGCCTGAGCATTTCCTTGGCGTGGGTCGTATCCTTGATTTTGTCGGTTACCTCCTTATACTCTTGTATAAGTTTGGTTCGTACCTCTGGGTCGAGGTCGGGTAGGTTGAGCTGCTTTTGCAGGTCCTTTTGCTGCTTTTTCAGGCTGTCAATTTCGGTATCCAGCTTTTTTAAGCTGTCAACGGCAGGTTCACCGTTTATGTACAAATCCAAAATTGACTTGTCGCGTAGTTCCATTTTCGGGTGTGGATTTTGGTACTACGCGAAGGTGGAACATTGCTCAAGCGACTAATAGGACGTAAATTGAGGGCATGAAACGCTACATCATTAACATCATGGGGCCTCAGGCCGTTGGGAAAAGTACGGTGATTGAAGAGCTGAAGGATTATTTGCCAACCTATTCGAGTTTGTCGATTGACTGGTTTCGTCACATGTACAGTGATGGAACACCCAATGGAGAAATGAAAGCTTGGTATGAATTATATGTAGCTGCAAGCTGTGAAGAATACATAATTTTGGAAAGCTCGGGTACATCGAACAACCTGAAAATATTGATAGAAAGCTTAGAATGTGAAGTTGTGCATGTTCTACTTGATGCTGGTATGTTGACCGTCCAATTGAGGTATGACGAACGGGAAAAGATGGGGTACAAAGCACCACCTATGTATTTTAGACGCAACATACTATTTGATTGGCCTTTGGTCTTTCCGAATTCTATCATTATTAATACGGAGAAGCCGCCCTATCAAGCGGCTGCTGAAATAGTAGAGAGCTTGCCTTCTGAGTTTATTTAATTTACTATGCCCCCTTCCCAATTTCATCAAAAGCACCTCTAAATGCTGAATGAACGGCACTACTAATACGCCATCTGAGGCGTTTTTTTACTTCGTTGATGTATTTCATCTTGTTTTCATTGTACCAACTACCTCTATACCCTCGCTTAACGTCGGGAAAACGTCGTTTATTCATCGCGATAGCCCACGCAATACGATTCACGGTTCTATTGTCGGATGTAAAAGCTGAAGGGCGGTTTTTTGTATGACGATAGTCAAGAATCCATTGAAATTTATCAACTCCTTCCTTCATGATAAAATACTCCATTTCAAATACTGGAGGAATATGACCGCGAAAAGTGTAACGACGCATATCCTTGAAACGCCCGTAACCATTGAACTCAATACGCGCTTGGGCAATCATCGCTACGGAGTTAGACACCACAAACTTTACGAAGCTATTTTTGAGGTCAGCGGTAAGTATGAGGCCGTTTCGTTCTAGGGCTTCCTGAAAACGTTTTGTGGCATCGTTGGTGATGGTTTCCACTTCCTCGGTGACAATGTCCTCGAATTCTTTTTGGGTTAGTTGTGTGATGCTCATATTCTCCAAGCTGACATTAGTGGGGTATTGGCTGAGCCTGACGGAATGACTAGGCGTTCTATAAGATAATTCACACCGTTGATGTGAACAATAGGCCATGCGGAATCTTCGCCTCTCAAAATTGCTGAGATTTGCGAGATTTGAGCACTAGTGAGGGCGATTCTGTCTTCTACGCGAAAACTACCCATCCGAAAACGTTCTTCCTCCAACCAAAATGAAGTACGTATATCGCTCCATTGTAAGGTTGTGGTACCAAATTGGTTGGTTGCCAATGGAACCCCTGAAACTAGACCTTGCCACGATAGCAGCCCAGGAATGCACTTTTTGTCGAGCTGAGTAACAGCAGCCCCAAACTGTGAGGTTTTGGGCAGTCCACTTTCCATCAAAAGCGTACGAAATGGACTACTGATGGATTGACGCTGACCAACTGCATCGATGGTAGCATAAGGTAAAAAAAACGCGTCTTTGTGGAGCTGGTCGTTAGTGTCGAGCGTCCATGAAAGTTCCAGTCCAGGAATGTTGATCGGCGAACCTCCTTTGAATTTTGGCGCTGAGCTAGACCAATCAATAGAACAAGTACCATTGTGAACCGATTTGGCGTAGTCCATCCGCAAAACCTTCCGATAGACGTCGAATCGAAGGTAAAGATTGAACGTTTTTCTAAGCCCTACAATCAGCTGAGCAATGGTCATGTTGGGCATGAATAATCTGCGCTCGACCGTCCCGACCGCTTCACGCGTGTTGTACAGGATGAGTTTGGCCGTGGCTGTATCGTCCCAAAACTCACCCGCATAGGTAACCCCCGCCAAATCTCCAACTTTCTGCAATACATACTTTACGAAAAATAGGGGTGTTTTGGGTGAAGTAGCTATATACCCTGCACTGTACTTGTTCACAAGGCCATCAAACGTACTTGGTACGTTCTTTTCATAATAGACATCGTTGCGGATGGTAGGGAAAACGCAGCCATTGGCTACCTGCCACGAATTTAGAAGCGTGTCGTTTAGACTCGACGGTAGCGTGAAGGAACCTAAATCAATGTCTGAAAGAAGTCGTGCCTGATAGGAGCCAAAAAACTCTTTAATGTTGGAGGTAAAATCTAAGGGATAGTTAGCTTTCGCATCTTTCAGATAGGAATACCCCCAATCTACCAAGTTGGTGTCAAGGTATAGTTCAGTGGCGTAGTTCCGCTGTGTGGTTGCCGACTGAGGGTGGTATATATGCCCCATCAAATCGTGATTGGTAGGGGTAAATGGCAGGGTAATCCCCAAAGCTCGTGAGCTTTGGGGGGTATCAATGTCGAGCATGGAGTTAAGCAACTCCAACTCGAACGCGGTATCAGGGGCTACATCGGCGGATATGCCACCGATGCGAACATCAAACTTTTTTTGCATTAGAAACAACCAGCGTTTAGGTTAGCATTTTCTTGTGTGTCAAGTGCATTGGCCTCAGCGTTCGCCTGATTGTATGCATCTTGCTGGGAAATAGTGCTGAAAAATCTGCCCGCTGGTATTACAATCATCCAGCCTCCTCCAATTTGCCCAGGGGCGCAATTATTCTTTCGTTTTTGAGAGTTGATTTGAAACTCTTGATTATACCAGCCACACGCACCGTATAGATTGGCATTGGCTTGAGTATCCAGTTGAGTCATGTGTACCTCAGCTTGCGCATTGGCGTCGGCTTGCGAAATCGTGCTAAAGAACTGATTTGCGCCAAGTTGAATAGTCCAATTGCTACCAGATAATCCAGAAGAGCAGTTCTGACGAGTCGCTAACGATTTTCTACTTAAGCTTTGATTATACCAGCCACAAGCACCGTACAAATCGGCATTGGCTTGGGTATCGAGGGCATTGGCCTGAGCATTGGCCTGAGCATCAGCATCAGCTTGTGATATAGCGCTGATAAACTGACCTTCTGGAATTACAATTGTCCATTTGGATCCAGCGAGTCCATTGGTACACGTGTTTCTAGTGTAAGTAGATTGACGGCTTATGGCAGTGTTTCGATAGCCAAGGCTACATACTCCGTTGGCATTGGCCGCTTCCTGGGTATTGAGCAGGTTCCAAGTAGACTCTGCACGTGCTTGCGCTTCAGCTTGTGAATTTTCGCTTCCGTGCGTACCAGCTTCTACCACGATTGTGACATAACTACCAATGTATCCGTCGCCGCAGTTGTTCTTTTGGAACGTGCCGAAACGCTCAATACGTGTGTTTAGGTAGGGTGACGATTGACAAGCGAGTGATATTAAGGGGGCAATGTATCCATTATTGGTTGGGATATTAGCCTGACGTTTTATACCTGGTACACGCTCTTGAGCGCCATCCGAGTAACGTAGCTCAAGTAAGGAGAACGATTGAAAGCCAGTACGAAGCCCCTTTTCGTTGACCATGCAATAAGCTCCCACACCAACCCATTGAGTGGGGCGATTGGTGTTGGAGGTTGGTGATGCAGGTAGTTCGCTGTAGGCTTTGGCTACTTTAGCCTGACGAAATTGAAAAACGCGCCCTGAGAAATCATCGTCTTCATTGGGGCCATCGAAGGAGTTTTGATTGATGATAATGGGGACGAATCCATCAGCTGTCACGACGAATATTTTCTCGGACCAAACTAACTCTTCGAGGTATTTGAGCCATGGGCGACTTAGGTTGCCAGTATATAAGGTGAGACGTCTTTCACCAGTGATGTTGACCGTAAAAATTTCGTCAGAAGAAACAGAATAGTTGGGCTCAAGCTGACGCTGCATGATTGATACAGACGTTTGAAGCTGCTCGTTGCTAAGCCCTGTCATTCGTAAGGTATCCCATCCCCCCAACGAATTGAGGAATACAACGTAACGCACGTGATGTTCGTAGTCGTTTGAGACATAGTACACACGTTCCTCTGTGAGCTGCTGAAAAAGGTGGTTTGAGAGCCATACTTTATAATAAAGTACATTTTTTTCTTGCTCTAAATTGGCCAATCCTAATGCCTGAAAACCAACTGGAATAGTGTATAACGTATAATTTTCGACTTTTTTCAGTTCGATAGGGGTCAACGTTTCCGAAGTTGTTTCGTCGGTGAAGGTAACCTGAACGCGAACTTTTAAGGCCGATGGTAGTGGATTATGATGCGTAAGGAAACTCAAGAACTCAGGCTGATTTCTATCAATGATTTTTTCTGAACGGGGTTGCCACGTCAGAAATGCTCTATTTTCTTGAAGGTAATTGGTGAAAAAACTTTCTTTCCAACTTGCAAAATGGTCTTCATGTAATTTGGCACGTATGAGGTATTCAATAGGCTCATCGGTTTGTGTCGAAACCTGGTAAGGCTCCACCCATCTACGCACAAAAAATGGCATAGTGGCTAAGGGTTGTAACGTGATTTCGGTTTGGTTGGGAACTGGAGGATTTGCTTCAAGAAGTCCCCATATAAATTCTGATAAGTCGAAATTACAACCGTCCGAAAATATAGTACTATTCTCAACGACGGGAGGGGCTTCGCGACCGCGTAGCTTTTCATGAATGACATACTCCCCAGAGCGAAAAGATTTTGGGCGGTAGATGTCAAGACGATAGAGAAGGTTAGTACGGTTGGTAACTCCATCGGGGCTAGGTACATTGGCGATGAGTTGATTTCCTGCCAAACGGAGCGGTAAAAGTTGGAATGAGGCTAAGTAATCCATTATGAAAACTTAATTGAATTGACTGGAATCGTGAAAATAATGTCGGTTGCCCATCCCCATGCGTTGACGTTTGCCACGCGCTCAAGCGGAATCAGCTTATCGCCATCGACTTCGACCCGAAGGCGTTTGGTCGATGCCATTCGTGCGCTTTCTTCCATGTCTTTTTCGATAGTCCCGATGAGATTGAGAGCCGTTTTCCACGTTTCATTTTTGGCAATAAGGGTATCACGCTCAACTTTGGGGTCGGCTTTCTTTAGGACGCATATCTGACAGAAAACAGGGGCAAAAGACTGTTTCCCACCCGAATCGCGGGTAAGGGAATCAAAAATGCCCAAAAACAGGACGATGCCGCCCTGGTATTTATTGTTGAAAAAGGCTTGAATGGCGGAATCAAACTCGTCGCCTGAGCCAAGATATTTATAGCTGTTAATACCTGGAACACGCTCTTTAAGACTGCTGACGTACTCTTCGAGCGTGAGCAGGTCAGTGATTTCTACTTGCATACATTTCTTCTTTTTGCTTTTCGTATTCGGCCATTTCCTGACGTGCATCGAGGACGTCATCTAGCATAAAAGCCCACACTATGCGGGCAGGTTGGTTACACACTTTTTCAAAGCCACCCCACAACGGGCTTTTTGCTGCCGTCTTTAGGAGCATGAGCCAACCCGTGCCGTCTTGGTACCGAGGGGTTTCTTTGGAATCGCCAAATAGCTCCTCGAATTCTTCCAAAAAGGCGGTATTCATCACTTCAAAGTAGGTTAGAAAAGCTACTTTAGTGGGAGTATCAAGCCCTTCCAGCTTCTTTGCTGTTTGCTCCGTACGAGTTTGGTTGTAAGGTTCTCGAAGGTCGCCGTTCCATTCTGACGACATTTTGAAGGTCTCAAGGTCGGCTCTTTCTGGTCGGCAAAACGTGGCAATCAGCTCGTTGAGTGCGGCGGTGTTGGGGTTTTCGGGCTTTGCAAAATCCAAATACTTCATGTTGCCTATACTTACCTCGATAGCGGTCGAATTGCTGAAGCTTTCGTCGGGTAAGTAATACCGTATGCCCTGATAGTCGAAGTAATCGAACGGTTTTTGGGAAGGGATTTCCTCAAAAACCCAATGCAGCATATCTTTTAGTAACCGCCATTGCTCAAAACTGAGTATGAGTTTTAGCCAGGCTTTTTCGGTCATCGACAAATATGCCTTGAGCATACTTTCATAGACTATCCGATTGCGGTGTTCGACAGGGATTCGTCGAGCCGTCAGGAATATTTTTGTTTGCTCAGGGGTACACTCAGCCCAGGACTCAGGGCAATGAAACGTTTTCTTGTTTAGCTTTAATTCGAGCATCGACGTACAGGATTAAACGATTGATAAGCCAAAAAATAACGCCCACCACTGCAAGAACCACCGCAAATTCGATGACAAAGGCAGTTAAGACGATAAGGGCGGCGAGTTTAAAAGGCCACAATAAGTATTTCATTTGATGGCAAGTTTTAGGAGGGTGGCAAGGGCAAGCGCTCTCCAACCCCAATTTTCAGCGCTTTTCCAGAATACTTTTTTCTTTTGGGCTTTAATTATAGTGTCTTGGGCTGCAATAATGGTGTCCTTTTTGGCGGCAACTTGGTACCAATACTCAGCGTCAAGTTTGTACCTCAAAGCGTTACGCGCTGCGAGTTCGCTAATGGTTACGTGACTGTACGCCGCGCGGTTTTTCGTAGGTGTTTGGGCGCGTAGTAAGTTCTTGCTCAAGCACACGGCCAAGACTATCAATACCAATACTATCCACCGAGGTGCGTTGCTGTTCGTGCTGTTTTTTAAGGGAATCAAGCTCATGTTTTTTGGATAGGATAAGTTTTTCCTGCCTAAATGTGAAAAGGGTTGATTGCTTGTATATGGCACCCCCTATCATTATGAGGGCAGCACCATATACATAGAACCATTGATTGGAAAGTAGCCCTGCTATGAAGTTTTTTTTTGAGGGATGTTTCCTACGCTTGTGAGTGCGTTTTTTGAATTAAGCGCCTTGAAATCGACTGTCAATTGTGCGACAATGGCCGCGATAAGGCCAGAAATCCACGCTGCTTTTTCGCTCAAAAGGCTGACAATTTCAGGGAGCTGAATGCCCTGTTGTTCGACGGCAAGAACGGCAGCGCTGACGGCGGCAAGAATTACGCCGATATTGCGAATGATTGTGAAGATTTTGGGCGTAGGAGCTGTGATGCGCTCAACTAGGCCGATTTTGTTTTGGTC
The DNA here is from genome assembly GCF_014195535.1 of Runella defluvii. GTDB lineage: Bacteria > Bacteroidota > Bacteroidia > Cytophagales > Spirosomataceae > Runella > Runella defluvii. The sequence continues at coordinate 13,074 of NZ_JACIBY010000029.1, forward strand.
TAACATATGGTGTGGTGTGGAATTAATAAATGACTTTTTCAAAATACTTCAACTTTGTCCATCTTCCCTTCACAAATCGTGTTCGAACCTCTTGTCGAGGGTTTACAGCAAAAAACGTTTGGGCGTTGGTGTGCAATGTGTATCTATGTTGGTAGTCATCCACGTAGAAAATATATTCATCTGGGTGATGCCTTGTTTTGACTACTGGAATTGATACATTTTGATCGTTTACAAGATGGTGCTCAATTTCAACATAGGTTTCAGAATAGGCAGGGATAAACTGTTTCTCATATACAACAACAATATCGTTTTGCCTTTTTCCTGCACAAATATCAATTCCAAAAAACGCAAAAACAGTAATTGCGAAGGCAATCAGCAAAGTGGGGACTAATCCGATGTTCTCAATCAGTTTCATAATTAAGGATGTTTGATTACATATCGTGCAAAGGCTCTACGCAAGGAATCGTATCGAGCGGCCCAACGGGCTTCTACGGCCTCGACTTCCGACGTTTTTTTTTTGAGTTATTACGGTAGTTCGTCGCCTTTGATGGCCACGGAACTCGACGCGAAACAGGGATAATCGGGAAAGACGAGCTATCAGAATTACGGCTGCTTGGGGCTGGAATCTGAGCAGGTTTTGGCACAGAAACCGTGGGAGCGGCGCTGATGGGCGACGGTGTCGATGTTTTTTGGGGCTTTACATACCGAAAAACCAGCAATGAAAATGCGCCAACCAAGCAAGTGAGGTACAGTAAAATTCTCATTTTAGGACGTTCGCGATTTGGTAAAACATTTTGATTCGTCGCCGTACGTAATAGACTCCGTCACCTTCACGATTGACAGTATTGTAGGCATTATCACCAGAAGTGTTGGCACCTATTGCGTAGAGATAGCCTTCAGCAATGTCAATCTTTTCGAGAATTTCGATGTGAGATATGTTTTTCCCGTAGAATATATACCCAATCACATCGCCCTTTTTCGGCATTTTGACCATTCTTTGGTTGCCTCTTAGTGTTTGTTGCGTTAAAACAATACGACTACTTTCCTTAAACCAGTCCCTTGCTCTAGCGGGAGCAACTACCTTCGTAACTTTTACTCCAGCTTTGGTGTAGCAGTAGTTCACGAAACTTGCACAGTATGGCGGAACTGGTACCATCTTGGCGAGATAGGAATTTACCGAACGATGGTAATCCAAGATTCGCGGATGGTCGTTTCGGCCACGTGGTTCACGAAGACCAACTTCCCCCAAAGCAATTTGAAAGATTTTTTCTCGAAGGGAATCTTCGGGTGTTAATCGAGTTTGCCCCCTGCAATCAGAACGAACGAGCAGAGCAAGCAGAAAAACAATGCAATAGCGATTAAGTTGCGTTGCCATGGTGTGAGAGTGTGAAAATCGTCGTAGAAATCAAGTGAACTATGATTAAAGGGATTGAAGTACTTTCCAAACCCAGGGAAAAACACATTAAAAGCGATGATTACGCTTACCAAACCACCGATAAACACGCTGAATCCAAACAAGATTTTCTGAAAACTAACCTCATTATAGATGGCAGCATTGGGGTATTTGGCAATAATCCAATCACCCGAATAGAGCACGATTCCCCAACAAGCAGCAATTAAAGCCGCAATTTTGATGGTAGTAATAAGTACCGCCGATGGCATTACCGAACCAGTATCGTTTGTAATATCAGGTGATGAATAGGGGATTGCTGCAGGGATATTTAGCCCGTACTTTTCCTCAATCTCTATAATATTCGCCTGATAACTAGCGATTTTGGTGTACAATTCTTCCCGTTTTGTAGGGTCAACTGTACCCTTTTCTACGAACTCAAGTTTCTTGACCTCGCGCTTTAAGTTGCCAAGTGTCTCAAGGTCAAGTTCGCGTTCTTTTTCCAGTTTGGCAGCTTTTGTTTTCTCTGCTTCAGCGCGTGCATTTTCAGCCTGTGCGAGCATTTCTTTTGCTTTTGCTTCCAGCTCCTCGGGAGTGGGTACGTCGTCATTTGTGTGAGTGACTTTGAATGGTGGGGGGACGGGTGTTTTTTCGAGCGGTTTCATTATCGCATACGGATTACGGTGTTGTACTGTGAATTATCAATTGGCCCTTTGGGTCGGGGAGTTGTGGGGGGAGTGTATAACGGGAAGTCATCAGCATTGGCATCTAAGAAGCCTCTGAGTTCACGTAGGTACGATTGAGCCTGCGTTGAAATCGTGTTTTTATACTCACAAAACACTTTGTCTTGGTCAGTAAGAGACCGTTGGTTGTTGATGCCATCGAACTCAGAAAGCACACGTAAGCCACCGTTGGGCAGCTGAACGACAGTGAGTTGCATAAGTGCATCTTCATAGGCGGCATAACCCAACGCTCGTTGAACGTAAAGCAAAAGCTTTTTATTAAGAGGCGTCAAATTGCCTTCGCTTTGGGCTTCTAAGAGAGCTTCCGCAAAATCTTCGCCTAACATTGGTACAATCGTTTTGCGCTGCCGTTCTTCTAAAAATCCGTTCATCGAAAGGTACAAACGATGATGTCCACGTGTGTACGAGCAAGCAGTTTTCAACTCAGTACCGTTCCTTAAAAACAGCCTATTGGCATTTTCGTACGTGTCCGAGCTTTTCCAAACAGGAAAATCGTCAGGCCGATTGAACAACGTTAACAGTACAGATTCCAGCGCTTGCGATGCGTAATCGGCCGTTGTAGCAATTCTTTTTTCAAGCACTGCCAAACGAATCGGTTGGGTACGTTCGGTAGTTGTTTCCTGTAATCCGTTGTCACCATCGACGCCAGTGGCAAACGGTAAGTACATCCAATACCCGTAAAAAGCCAATGCTCGACGAGTGAGTTGGAGTAGGTTTTGCTCCTTCTCAGAAATGCTTGATGAGTCAGCAAGCGTCTCCAAGTGCAGGAGCAATTCGGACGATATTGCTTTTGCGATGTAGGTTTGCTCAGCAAGCTCTATGTAGGGCTTGATTCTGTCGAAGTCATCACTTGCACTGTAAGCGCCTCCAAGAAATGCCCGTAGCTGTTGGTTAGTTGAGATAAGCTTTGCCATTATTTCGATGACTTTTGAGACGTTTTTTGGATTTGTTTTGTGGCGTTTTGGCCGCCAGTGCCTACCTGAGTACTACCCGTTTTGGCAGTGTTAAGCGCTTCAAGAAGGATGTTATTGAAGCCAAAAACAACATCTTTTGGCAGATTGAATGTTTTTCGGATTTCGGGAAGAATAATACGGTTGAGCGGTTTCAAAATAAGCTCACGTTCACGGGGGGTACGGTAGAACTGCTGGTATTCGGCAGTTACACGGAGTTCAGAGCCACTACCCCCAACTACCTTGCCGTCCGAAATTCCTGTCAGTTGGGAGAGTACACCGCTTACGTTGGCAAATGCAAGAACACAGGCTTGATACAGCTCCGTGTATTCGTTCCCTTTGACAGTACGAGGGACGGGTATCAACTCAATCCAGCCATGTAGTTTGCCATCTTCGCCGACGGGGCATTCATCGTACAACACGCGGCGTTTACCTTCCTTGTTGTACACGATGTCGTCAATCATCGCGTAAAATGTACTACGGTACTTCTCTTTTTCTTCTTCCGTTTCGATGTTCTCAATCTGGAACATCGTCTCGAAATATTGGTCAGCGATTCGACAAATGTGAGTAACGTTGTACTCAGTGTCTAAGGCTTGATTGTGAAATTTAGGGATTCGATTAGCGAGCCGAATCCACTCCGCCGATGCCCACCAACGAGGATAACCGTAGTAAAACTGCCCTGATTGTACACGCATCAGCTGTACAATAGATTCGTTGGCAGTACTGGTTGAGTCATAATCATAAGCAGGCACGATTACACCGTTTTTCCGAAATCCAGTACCCCAATTGGAACTAACCACATACTTTGATTTCTCCACTTCACCGTCGTTGAGCCTTACAGTTCGGACAGTGAGCGGGTCCATTGGGATCAGTTTCTTGCCTGATTTTTGTTTGGAAACGTTAATAAAGGCCGTGCCACACTCAACTATGTGCGTACCAGCTCCATCAACATAGGCCGTTATGTCCTTTTCTAAAAGGTATTCAGCACAATCAGCGTTGAAGTAAGGCTCAAAAACGACATCTTTTTTGTCATTAACCCGTTTATAAAGTCCAACACCAGCCCCAAAGAGAAAGTCGTTACGAGTATCAAGCAGGTTGCTAAGGTCGCCATTGGTTCGTAAGAGCGAAATCATATCGTTGGGTAACTTATTGTTTTTTCCCCAAGGATATACAATCACATCTTCACCACCTATCGTCATTTTGACATCACTGCCTTTGCCTGTATTATCATCATAGCGATAATCCATGCCAGGAATATTGATTGCAGCTTCATAACTACTTGAAACGATTCTTCCTGTTTTATTCATTTTTCGTGGTCAATTTCAGTTCCATTGTATTTTATTAGCAGGCAAATGAATAGGTCAAACTTTTGGCCATGCTCATCAACTAAGTGCAGCTTCCCAGCTTGTGAACTTTCAACTGCAATACTTGAAAGGTCACGCTTTGGTCGAGCGGTATCAGTTTCTAATCCGACTCTGTTACGAACATTTTCCTTTCTACCTAGCCTACCGTCTTCTTTCCGGTAAGTCAAATCAAAAGTGTGGTTTGCACCCCCTTTTTTGATTTTGGTCAACACGCTTGTTATTCCTATTCTTTCCATTTTTGGTGCTAACTAATCCTGAAAATGGCCGAAAAGGTAGGACGTAAGTTTATTTAAGTCTCTTTTTACGGTGATTCCGCTCTGTTTTTATAACAACCGTTTCAATATCAAACACTTACCCCGAAAATCACCCCGAAATCATACGCTTGACCTTGTATGCTAGGCCCGCCCTTAACCCCGCTGGCGGCCGCCAGTTGAAAAACGTGAATATGTGCCAGGGGGTGACGGCGGTTAGCGCTGCACTATTCCTCTTGTACGAGAAGAAGTAATCAAAATCTTTCGCGAAAATTTCTCATAAAGCAAATAGTCAAAGGCGTCGCTCAAGTGTGTGGCAAATTCTTGAGGGAAATTTTTGCGGCGCTCAGCAGTCTTATCCTTTTCGTACTTCGCATCGATGGGAGCCGATTCGATTGAAATGATGAGAGGTTTACAATTATCCTGAGAGATTCGAATACGAGGCAAAGAATCGTTCTTCTCCATCAATAAGGTGTTGATGACTTTGTAACGAAACTTGTATTTGACGTTATAGCTTCGAACCTTTTCAGTGTAAATCCAACCTTTGAAGGTGTCTCGAATCTGTTGATATATTGAATTGGATTTGTCGGGCGGAACAACTTTGCCGCTTGAGTCGCCATAGACATTGACTTTCTTCTTTGAGTGAGTTCCATATTTAGAATGGAACATTGTCATTAGGGTATCAATTAACGTAGTGGTAGATGTCTTGACGTAGAAGCAATCAATTACCCTGTATTCATCACCAAAGTCCTGAGCTACTATCATACTGGTGAACCTACTGTTGAAATCGAAGGAAATATCAAGGGGCTTTTCATGGTCATAGTCTAGGCGTACATCTTCCGCCCTATTCGCTGTAGCATTCCATACGTATCTATATACTTTATCGTAAGTATGGGTAACCGCACTGAACGAGCTGTAAAATCCACCCTCAATTTTATTGTAGGGGATATTGAGGATTTCGACATCAAATTGAATAGGGGTAAGGTCTTCTTTCTGTGACTCAATAAAGTTGCCCGGGAGAAATTCAAGGTTATCGTATGCAGTAGATTCAATCCAAAAAAAACGGTCTGGATTTTCTTTGGACTTATCACGGGTCTCATATATCCACTTCCCTTCAGGGAGCCACGGAGCGGACGTAAAATCACATACCAACCAATGTAGCGGGTGATTATAGCCAGTACGCCCAGGGCGAGTATCAGAATATTTGTACTTGTTGGCACGAATGGTAGGGCGTAGAATCTTCATGAATTCACGCGAAATGGTGGCCGATTCGTCGAGAAACAATTGGTCTAAGTTAAGACCGCGTTGCGTCTCTGGCCTGTCTCCCGATACCATTATTATCGTGTACCCATTGCAAAACGTGATTGTATTTTCATACGTTCTTGGGGTATTATGAGGTTTGGGCCAGTGAGCCGGTGGACGGCAATTCACTGCATAATGCCCAAACCCCTTCCAACGCGTGTTGTATTCGATTAAGCCTTCTTCCTCCCAAACGGTTTTCGCTTGGCTCAGTACAATATCCTGCACCTGCTTGTACGTACGTGCAGCAAGTCCAGCCAATGCACCTGGGAGTTCAAAAGCTGAGTTGGCAACGAGCCTGAGCAATACGTTTGTTTTCCCAGACCCGCGTGAACCCTGAAAAGTGGCACGTAGTCCAGTCTGATAGGCTTGACCATAGGTAGGGTTTTTACGGTCGAGCTGCACAAAATCAGCCTGATTGTTGCATACAGCTTCAAGAAACGTGGCCTGCTTTTTATTTAGGCGCACGCTCAGTTGTTGAGTAGCGCTCATTATTTTTCAGGATTTACAGGGATAATGGGTATAGTAGTAGGCTCAAGTTGCTCGTTGCTCATGTTGACATTCATGGTACCTACCACGTAGGTAACTGAACGACGTGGCATAAGCAGCTCAGGCGGGATTTGTTCGGTATTGTCACCAATACCACATAAGGCCGCGATGCGGTCGGTAATTTTGGCAATCAACTCCCCAGCCTTGAGAGGGTCTTTATTTTTTCCCTGGACTGCTAACGAAAGAGCCGTGTAGTAATGCTCCAATAGAATTCGACGCGTCGTATTCTTATTCACTTCCTCCGTGTTTCCGAAAATGTACTCCATGTCGTTGTACATCTCGCAGGCCCAGGAATAGGAAACGTCCCATTCCTGCATAATCATCTTTCTGGTTTGTTCGGGCGAAAACAGTTTACAGCGCCACCCGAAAATTTTCCAGTATTTATCCATCATCTCGCTTTGCTTTTTGGTCAAAGCGCGTTTGAGGTTTGGGTTAAGGTGATCTAGATAGGCATCGAGCTTATGCTCTGATTTTTCAAGTTGCATCGACGAAAAAAAATAGGTGTACCGCAATCATACAGCACACCTATTCGAGAGTGTAGGACGAAGGCTATTCAGAATCGCCAAACAAACTAATCCCCGAAGGATTTGAAATCGCATCTTTTGCCCATTCGCGGTAATGCTCTTCAAAGTGTTGGGGCGAGTGGTTAGCCAAGAAGCTGCCCTCGTCAAAGAAATGTTTCCAGCCGCGTTTCATCATCCGTCCGCGGGTCGTATGTTTATCGAGGGCTACGTCAGGAATGTTGGTTTTTAGGAATGGGTGCCTGAGCCATGCCCAAATCAACGCCCAATCAATGAGCCTGCTTTTTCGTGATCGGCAAAGCCTAATGACTGCATGAGTAAGGAACAAGCGCTGTGGCTCTGCCTTGTCTTCTTTATTTTTGGCTGATTCTTTGAACATCTGATACAGCGACCAAATTTCAGTACTGATGTTTGGTTCGGCCAACCCAACGTCCTCACTGCTAATGATGCGAAGGCGTTTCCAGCACCATTCGGCGTATCCGCTTTCGTATAACTCTACGGCCCAAAACAAGGCATCTTGCTCTTCACCGCGACGAATGCACTTTTGAAGGCTTGATATTACTTCTTCGCCCGAATAATTGTTTTTGGTGATTATTTCGTATTTCGACATGTGACAATCAATTTTTGGTTAAGGACCTCAATTTCTACTACGCAACCTGGTTGAATGCCAGCGGCCGACAACCAATTCCCCGCCAATCGTATCGAGGGAATCCATTTCACTTTTTTCATTGTGTTGACCCTGGCCAACTTGCTTACTCGAATTTTTCTTTTCATCTTTGTTCCGCTTGGAATTTATTGGTTAACACCAGTAAATCGCAGAACCCCGCTCGCCACGCGGGGTTTCTGTTTTTAAAAGAGTTCTGTTTGATTAGTGTCTTTAAAAAGAGGTAAATCATTATAGCCCAGCTGCAACGATTTTTGTATCCCGAAAGTCAACACATTTTCCGTCACTGCTTTTTGAATTACCTTCTGAGCTTCGGTGATTATTTCTTCCATTTTCTCAACCTTCGCGCTCCCGAATTTTTGCCGAAATGCGGCACGAGCTGAACCGCGATTGATTGCCTTGATGGTAATTTCGCCACTGACACCACCATCTACGTAGCTAATTCTAAAATTTTTCATTGTGATAGGAATTAGAGGCTTGAATATTAACTGCTAGTCGATTGAGGAAATCAATGGCCATTTGTTCTCCAAAATGCTCTTTGTAGTCAAGGATTTGAATTTCGAGAGAGCATTGCGCGGCAAGCCGTGATAACCGCTGGTACGCCTCTTCGTTTCCGTCTCTACGTGCCTGACTTGCACGTTGACCGTACTCAATACTTAGGTTTCTAAGTGATTTTGTCTTTTGTTGAAAAGTACTCATTTGCTTGAAATTTGATTGGTTGATAAACACTTAATTGCTTGATTTACAATTAAATTTCTCCCAGCAAAACGGATTAAAAAAGCGTTTTCCCTGTTTTTTTTAGGGTTTTTTCTAAAAAAAAGAGAGTTGGCCATGCTTGCCAACTCTCGGTTCCTCTCGTACTATTGGGGTCTTCTGTTCCTCCTTTTTTCTTTCCGTTTCTGCTTGTTTTCTTGCCTGAATGATGGCCTTTTCGTGTTGCCAATGTCTCCATTGTTTGCATTGTTCTTTTTCGATGCGTACCAGGTGTGGTACACCCCCAACACTTCGAATCCACGGGTTGACGACATAGCCAAAACGCCAATCGTCGGGGTGTAATGCGTCCATACATACTACCTGACCTTCGCAACCGTGAATCACCATATTGAGGGCCGTCATCTTGGCACATATCCAATCGATATCGGAAGCATAGATATAATTGCCAGGATAGTGAGCATGGAAAGCAATGGCCATACGACCACTTCCACAAGCAGGCTCAAGCATTCGTTTGCCAGCACCTATCTCACACTGATTAAGCTCAACCATCATATCGACCAACGGAGCTGGAGTAAAAAACTGTCCAAGGGCGCTTGCTTTTCCACTCGAAGAAATAACCTCGTAAAAGGCTCCAAGCCCATCGTACCAATCCTTTTCGTGTTTCACCATTGTACCCTGAGCCATAATCCATGCCTTGAAAAGCTCCCTAAAATTGTTATAATGGTTTTGGTATTTTTTCTGAAGACGCTCAGCAACAATCACGTCTCCAGTGTCAAGAAAACAGGCTACTGAGTAGTCAAGGAAATCCGTGAAAACTTCGCTCCATCCAAAACGATAAGCAATCGTTTCGAATATCCTGTTGAACTCTCTGAGCTCAACAGGAACATCCACTGTTTTAGGCATGGTTAAAAAGGTACTACCTCATTTTTTTCAAACCCACACATTTTCATCAGGTGCTCTACGTAGTAGTCTTTGATAGAGAAACCTACTATTTCCTTCCAGCGGGCTTCAATCCGCTTTAGCTTTAGTTCGGCAGGGTTTCGATAAGTACGGGGGCGATGTTTCATTACAAAATCAATCAAATCTTGCACCTCTATTTCGTAGCCGCTATTCTCGCTCATTTCGGCGGCTTGCGTATCTAAGTGAAGGCCGTCGGATTTGAACCAAGAACGACTGACATCAACGAGGTGGTTTTTGTCGCCCCACTTTTCAAAATCACTTTTTGGGAAACAGGCTAAGGAATTGGCAATGGTGCTTTCCTTGCAGCTCCATGCCTGAGCATCCGACATCGTAGAAGCCCACAAACGAGCAAGCTCCAGTGGATTGTAGGAATGCTCAAGTAGGTACTCATCGACTTCGTTTTCGAGGATAGCTACGGGTAATTCTGTCAAAATGTAGTTTAAATGAGCCACGGTGTAAATCTCCAATTTGGCACAAACCAATTTATCCAAATTGTTGATGTGCATCCGTTTGCCTACTTCGGTCGCCCAGGCTTGGTAATCGGCTTCTGTTTTGCCAGTGGCGGCGATAAAACGCTCTAAGTTGCGCTTTGAAGGGGTACTTTGAGGTGAGATTAACTGTTCCATTTTGCTTGAAATTTGATTGGTTGGTAAATACTTAATTGCTTGATTTACAATTAAATTTCTCCCAGCAAAACGGATTAAAAAAGCGTTTTTCCTATTTTTTTGAGGTTAAAATCTTATTTAGAAGGCATAAAAAAAGCCCCTAAACGACGTGTTTAGCGGCTGTGAAATAAGGCACGATAGCAAGCCTTATTTTCTATTTGTGGACTCCAAACACTGGCCTCGATTGCTATCATTATCTCTTCGGCAAGAAATTTTGGCTACCAAAAAAGTATCAAACTTTATAAAAAAACCACATCCAAAGGCTCTGGTGGTGCAGGTGCTTCAGACTCGACATTAAACCCGTCTGTTAGCCTTGTAATTTTCTTTAGAATATTTTCGCCTACTTCAATCGAATCAACGGTAATGCTTATGTTGCCAGAAGAAACAGCATCATAGAAAACGATATTACATTTTTTGTCATCAGCTTCATAAAAAGAGACCTCTCTAATACAATCAAGATTGATAGCTTTTTTCAGCTGTGGTAAATAAACAAACTTTGCCATGGTTGGAATTTATTGGTTAAACAGTTATTTCAGTTGACAAAAGTACTGGAAACATAATCTTGGAGTAAACCGTTAAGTAAATTCTTCCTGTTTTCGTTAACATCGCTATTTCATCCTCAGACAATTGCCAACAGGAGACAATAACGTCTTGACCATTGGGTAAAGTATCTACCAAAGCGGGAAGTGAGCCGCATTCTTCGTCGGTCATCGTATCTGGTTTCCCAAATACGACATTAACCTCGTCAAACTGTATGGGTATCATACTAAAAAGGCAATTTTAAGGTTTTCTGGAATGGATGTTTGGCGTTTTTGGGGTTGCGACGGAGTTCTACTACATCGCCAAACACACGCTTCAAAAGATGAAAGTCCTTCTCTTCAGCATCTAAGTTACGAAATTCTGCTAAACCACCCCTGTTCACGAAGGTATCTTTTTGCGCCCAATAAAAACGCGTATCCTTCCATATGAGTCGATGATAGTAGGCATTCAAAAGGCTTATCCAATAATCTTCGTTGCAAATGATGTCGGGATTATACCACAGCTTCGAGCCGTCTAACACTCCATGCGCACAACCCGTCACGTAGCCGCTCAATTGGATGGGATTAAGGCTATTGAAAGAAATGGGCGTAGGCGAACTGCTAAACCCAAACAAGTAAGCCCCTGCCTGTTGGGCAGCGTTGGCAGTCATTTGGACGATGTCGTAGGCTTCCTCTGGTTCTACGATGGTAGGCTCTCCTTTTTCGGTGTAGATGCGCGTCAGGTGAGTAATATCATCGTCGAGCATCATCACGTTTTTGAAGTGCTTCGTGATCCAGTCGCGTTTCCTGGCAAGTCCAATTATATTATCAGGATGCGTTACAATCTCAATACTCTTGTTACATTTTTCGTACAGGGCCTTTTGGCTTTCGGCTACGCAAAGTATTGCGTTATCAACCGCGCTCGTGGTCAGAACCCTGTCCCAGCGCTTGTGTGAAGGAATAACTACTTTTACTTCCATCGCTCAATGACCTGTTTAGCATCCAACACGTGCGACGTACCTACTTTTGAACTTTTATAGCATTGGGCGCGGGCGATACCCAGTTTTTCGGCAATGAAATTTTCATCAATCTCGTTGGTACATACAATCACGTAGCAGCTATACTTTTCGCTCATCTTGGCCACGATCGGTAGTTCTGGTTTTTCTTCCTGAGCTTGTGAGGCGTGAAGTTCATCTAGCGCCTCCAGTTGCATTCCAAAATCATCGAAGTTAACAATCCCCGTGAAGTGAGCTCGTAGAATCTCATCTACGAAGTCGCCCTTCACGGCGTTGAGCATAAAGTTCAATCGCTTAAATTCTTCCTCGGTTAGCTTCCGGTTAGGCTTCCGTACGTCGGTGTACTCATCGCCACGGCCTAAGGATATCATACGTTCATGGCGCTGATGGCCGCCAATGATAATGTTATCAATGTGGATGACAGGAATTTCAACGACGTCAAAATCGTTCAAAGAGCCGTCCAAATTGTGGACTTGCTTGGCCGAAATTTTACGGGCATTATGCTCATAAGGAATCATGTCATTCCATGTCATCGACACGGTATGCCATTTGAGGGGTTCGTTCATGTTATGTATTATCTTTTTGGAACTCTAACTCATCAATTTGGGCATTCACCAAAATAAGGTCTTGCTGCCATTCAGGGACTTTTCGCTCTGGAAACTTCGTGTTTAAGTGTGGTTCAGCGAGTTTCTTTTCCAGCTTCAGACGAATGTCCCGCAAGCGTTTCAGGTCGGTACTGATACGCAATAGTTTGATTTCGCGCTCAGGGTCATACGGCTTCTCCTCTTTGGGCTTGGTATCAGGTAAACGGCCATTTCGCTCAATGAACCTGTATTCTGTCCAAAACGATTCGATTCGGCGTTGCAACGACACAATCTTTTTTGTCAGTTCTTGGCAGGCAACCTCGCTAGGAATTTCATGCAGTCGGTTCGACAGTTCGTTGCGTTCGGCCGTCAGCGATTTGATTTCCGTCATGAGCTCACCTTTGCGCTTAAAGACGGTTTCTACTACCCAATCAGGCGTGAACGTCACGACAGGTGATGCCCGCACGGGTTCGGGGGTAGGCGCTTCTGTTTTTTCGGCAATGGGTCGAGTCGTTACGGTTTTCGCTTGGGCTTTTTGGTTGGCAAGTCGTAACACCTCTTCGGCTCGATGAAGCTCTTCGGGTTTTGCACGGCGCGTTGCTACCATCGCCTTGAGCATTGCCACCTGCGCCTCTAATTGTTGTATGTCGTGCATGTTGTTTTTCGTCAAACATACACGTACAACCCTCCTAAGCAATAGAACTAAAACAAGTCGTTCTCATCTTCAATGCCTTCGCAGTGCGGCATTAACACTCTCACAAAATCTTTGATAATCTCCCTGTACTGCCAACGCTGGTGCATATCATCCATTTCGTCTTGACCAACCGACTCAGCGTTTTGGGGAGCGGTAAGGTAGGAAATCAGACACTTCGCCAACGTAGAAGGATTGTAGTGGTCATCTATCAGATGCTCACCCAACGACGTAAAATTTGAAGGCGCTGGTATCATAAAAAAATCCGATTGGTCACTTGCGCATTCTTCCAACAGGTCGAACAGGGTACTCACAACCCATTGCCAACCGGAAAAGCCTTCCGGATGACCTGCTGTTTAATTAAGAATGCGCGGTACAAACATACAAAAAGCCCCTGTCTTTTCAGTCAGGGGCTTTTTGTTTTTTTTAGCTTCTATTTTGTCAGCACCAATAAATTTTGACTAGGAATCCGCAGAAGTTTGAGGTATAGCATTTGAAGTTCCATCTGCTGTACCATTTTGTCCATTTGGTTCGATAGTTGAGTCATTTGGTGTGCTGTTATCGCCATTTGGTTCGATACCTGAGCCATTTGGCGTAATCTTGTCGCCATTTGGTTCGATACCTGAGCCATTTGGCGTAATCTTGTCGCCATTTGGTTCGACATTTGCGCCGTTTGGTAGGTTGATTTCGCCATTTTGTTCATCTTGTTCTGATGGCGCTGGTTTTTCTTTTTTCCCCGAACGGGCTTCCATGATTTGGGCAAGTCGTTCATTGGCCTCTTTTTCAAGTTGTTCAAGCTGCGTTTTGCGAGCTTCTTCCTTTTTGGACTCGACTTCTTCGTCGCTCAATCCTTCGTAGGGATTATGGGCATTGGCACGTTCCAATTCGGCTTTCAAACTCGACTCAATCGGCATGAAACTCAAGGAGGCCATTTCTCCCAAAACAGCAATTACCTGCTTTTTGGCAGTTTCTAAAACCGAAATTGCCTTTTGGACATCTTTAACTTTAGCCATTGGTCGCCTCACTTTCTAGCGCTGGAGCTTCCGCGCCCTTTTTTTTGGTAACATACGATGAGCCATAAGGGCCATTATAAATTCGCTCAAGCAAATCTTGAGGGAGTTTATTGCTCAAAGTACGGGTTCCGACTTCACTCCCGAAGTCGAAATCAATCTTACCGTCCATGTTTTCTTTAACTACGTACATTGTGTAAGGAGAAATTTCACCCGCGCCACACGGGTGAGAATGAAAGATTAGTCTAAGCCTGTGAGGGTGGCCAATGGCAATACAATATCATCAGGGATGCGTAACAAGCCATGACGATACCCGTCTCGGGTGAACTTCGCCGCGATTGCTACTGGGTCATCGGGTTTACTACCGAGCATTACGTCATATTCCAGTTTCAACGGCCGACGTGTCGTACCTGCCAGCCATCGGCGGCCATTGTTATCCCATCCAATTATGAGAACTCCACCGCCTGTTTTATCCATTTCGGCAATTTGATCGTCAGTAACGCCAGAGGTTGTAAAGTCTCCATCCTGTTGATAATTACGGCTGTTGATTTCTCCTTTCCGCGAATATTTCATCGTTCCCTTATCAAGGTCAAACAGGATTTGTCCAAACGTTTCGTTTAGAAGAAGTGTAGGAGCCGTCGAAATAAGACCATCAGTAATGTGGGAAGCTAAGGGCCAATGCGATGCAAACGACTCAGGCAAGATTATTGCCATTTTTTGAAAACCACCCAAGACGTCGTCTTCACGGCGGTCTTTACGTTTGATGTTGCCCACTTTTACGCCCGTAAACAATGCGTAAGGTAATTCTACAATACCACTAACTTGCAGCGCTCCATAGGCCACCGTTCCACCAACCAAGCCCCCCACAGGGCCTGCTACCGATGCTCCAGCTGCGATGGACAACAGCACAAAGCCGATAATCGAAAGATTTTTTAAGAATTTCATTTAGAGAAAATAAAATTTAGAGTTGAAAAAGAAGAACCCCAAGCCAGAAAGCGAGGGGGTAAAAGACTATTTGTAAAGCGCTACGTAGCGCCCATCAGCGTAGTCAACGTTGCTTTGCCAGTCAATCAAGATTTGAAGGCCACGACCGACTTTTTGAATCTCAATCGTTGGGATATCTTCCTCAGTGTCTTGGTGAAGATAGAAAATGTTGTCGGTCAACGACCAAAACATATTCTGTACCCCTGCCATGTACTCACGCTTCACGATTTCCGTGTTGCGCAATTTTTTGAACACCAAACGGCCATTTTCCTGACGAACGACCAAATCTTGCTTGTATGGCAATGCGTCAAGGGCATCGAGCGCGTAACCATACCATACAGGGTCAATCCACACGCGCCCACCTACTTCGTCTTCAGCAACGCGAAGGTCTTGATTGTTGTAAATCAGGTCTTGTAGCTTGCCAAGTTCAGTAAGGATGTTTGACGCCGTGACGGTAGAAGCTGCACCTGTTACTTTGTTGCCGCTTGGAATGTCACCAACTGCGCCCGTACCAGAGGTCGCGTAGCCTGTAAGGAACTTTAATCCCAAGCCATCGAACAAGTTTAACCCACCTTGGAATAAACTTTGCTTGTTCTCAGAATCATAATTGTAGCCCAATTGCCCCTTGATGATCGCCGCACTTTGCTCTTTTCTAATTTTATCAATAATCCTCGCCATGAGGTATCTTTGGCCAGCAAAACCATGCAAATCGCGCGGGTCAGCAGGTTCTTTCTTTGCAAGAAAACTTACAGCAAGTTTGTTCAACTGCACTTCCTCAATGCCAATATCTGCTTTCGCAGGTTTGAGCTCGGCAGTACGCTCCTTGTAAGTCCAAAGCGTGTGATTGGGGTTGTTGATTTCCCCCGTGCGACCTGGTTGCGAAACAGGCCCTAACTCTTCTCGCACGAGCGTAACTTTTTGCACGACAGGCAACGATACCATGTCGTTTTTGGCCGCAAAAGCATTCACCAGTTTTTGGCTGAAAATGGTTTCGTAGTCTTTGCAATTTTCCGTAAGGCCCGCGTGAAGGGCACTTACATCGACTTTAATTCCTGACATTTTGAAAAATTAATTAAGGTGTGGAAAAATGGTGTGTAGTCGGAAAGCTAGTCTTGAGAGCTACCGAGATTGATTTCGTCAGTCAGACCAAAGCGATTGTATTGAGCCTTGATTCGCTTCAGGTTCTCAAAGTGTGAATTTTTTTCACCTGAAGCTGACGTTTTTCCTGAATGCTGAGTAATGTCACCAGCGGCGGCGGCGGCGGCGAGCCCAGGGGTTTGGGCGGCTTTCAATCTACGAATTTCGGCCTGAGCATCGGCAAGCTGTTTCTGAACATCAGCATCAGCCACGGGAACGGTTGTTGTTGCAGCTACGGGAGCAGCTGGAGCAACAGGAGCAGGAACAACGGGTGCTGAAGCAGCAGGAGCGGCCGCAGCAGGTGCAGCAGTAGGCGTGGTAGTAGCCACAGGAGTCGTAGCAGCTACAGGAGGGGTAGCAGGAACGGCACTTGCTGAAGTTCCAGATACATCTGCTTCCACAGCGTCGGTAATCAGCTTGCCACTCTCTACCGAAAGCTGCTTACTTGTAACCATTTCGGCAATAGCTGCCTTGAGGTTTTGCCAAGAAAATTGCATTTTTTGGTGTGGTTTGAATTGTGAAAAATTAGGAAATTGAAGAAGCGCGTTTACGGGCCAAGTAATCAGCACGTTTGATTACGTCGGTGAGTGTGCCAACTTCGTTGGCTAGTCCTGCCTTGATGGCCTCACGGCCGTAGTAGAGTTTTCCCCCTGGATCGGAGGTGATTTGTGGGCGCCCTGCCTGCACAGCATTCCAGAACTCGACACGCATGGCGTCGATGATTTTTTGCTCTTCTGCAAGGGCGTCTTCATTAATTTTTTCAGCAGGGTGAAGCGCAAATTTGTCTTCTGCTCCCTTTGAACGAAGTACCCGAACGTCCATACCTGCTTTTTGAAGCGCCTCCGCTTGGGAGATATAGACCCCCATAACGCCGATAGAGCCTACAGCTGACGAGACCCCAGACGAAAGGTATATTTCCGAAGTTTGGGAGAAAATCCAGTAGGCAGCGCTTGCTACTAGCCCTTTGACGTACCCCAAAACAGGCTTTTCGGCATTTGCATCTTTTACGGCATTGGCCGCAAGGGCAGTACCGTTTACAGTGCCGCCACCGCTGTCACCCGCCAACACAATGGCCGAGACCAGTGGATTACCAACGCATATATCTAGCTGTCGGGCAAGCCATTCGGTATTTGTACCACCCCAGCTCCAGTCGGGGGATAATGACCCACGAACGGGTAATACTGCAACCAGTCCAGATTTAACCTGATTGGTACCGATTCCCATCCAGTTCAGTTCCCATTCGCTGTAGGTGTTTTCAGCCGCGAAAAACTCCACTTTGGGTTCTTCGATTTTTGCAAAATTGAAATTGACTGTTTGGCTGTTAAGGATAGCGTTGGCATGGGCATCTTCCATTGCCAAGTGGCGTTCTGCAAGTAGGCGTTCGCGCGTCATCGACGTATCAAATTATTTCGATGCGAGAATACTGCCGAATAGATACTATAGGTAGGACGAAAAAAAAGCCCTACTTCAATGAGGTAGGGCTTTGGGTACTATACTACAAAACAAATTATGGAAACGCTCTTTGGTAGTTACTTAGATTCACGAGCTTTGCTTTTTTCCAGTAAGCTTTGCCAAATGCTCGCACTACCAAGTATCTTATATAATTACGCCTTCTTGTTTTAGGCGAGTATAAATGAAGCAGTTTTAAAAAATAGGCATCGGCATCCTTTCTCGTAAACCGATACACATACCGTTTCTCACCTTTTTCCACCTCAATTTCTTTACTCTCATACAAGTAATCATGAATTAAGCCAGGAACGAGGAAAGCACCCATGGGCGGAAAAATTCCCCACAATGGTTTCGGTACCGAACACCCATCGGTGACGTATCCATCGGGAATCGTGACATAGCCAAGTTCATTCCAAGCAAAAACGATTTGCTCTTCGACGACGTACCAGTCGTCACGAGGAGCGTCAAGCAGGTGCCTGATTGGGGGTTGTTTCAATATTGCCATTTTGAGCTTCAATAGGAATAAGAACTTGCCCAAACATACCTGCTAACTCTTGTAATGCTTGGTATTTGACCTCAATGGAAACACCTCCAATGAACATTTTCACAATCGTATCCATTGATTGTTTTACGAACGATTCAATGTTTTCGCCTTCAATGCCAATTTGGGCAGCTTTCGCACGTATTACGTTTTCGTCGATGCGGTCTTGAAGGTATTCACGCTTGCGACCTTGATTATCATAGTAATCAATGACGAGCGTAACGGGCGAAAAATCGCTGTCCAAAACAGCTACTTTGCCCGCAAAATAGCCGACTTCGATACCTACAATTTGTTTCGGCGGGGCTGTTCGGTCGGTACTTGGGATGTCGAAAGGTTCAATTTTCCAGATGTAATTCATAATCGTAATATTTAAGGTGTTCCAAAAAAGGCTTTTTGATTGAGTTCAAGCGCTTGTCTAACACTTGCGCTTGGCGATGCAAGAAAAACAATTGCTTCTCCTACAATACCATCCCAGAAATAGGTGGTTGCATTAAGTGAGCCACTAGCAATTCTATGACTTCCAGTATGGATGTTGACAGCTCCCCCCGTATTGCTGAACCGCGAAACACCGTTCGTGAATAATTCGTAACGAGTAGCGTCAGAAACTATGCTCATTACCATTACATTAGATAGGTTTGGGCTGAGCGTTCCGATCGTATTACGTATGCTCCTACCGAATCCATCATACATCACGCTATCAGTCCAAGGCCAGTGCATTGCGTCCGTAATACTTGAAAAATCTCCAAGCGCGGGGCCATTCGCCGAAGCAGGCGGTACCGCCATACTTCTAAGCACCAAATTACCCCATATTGCACTGCCTGTACCCACGTTAGGCACCGAAAGGAAATTGCTACTTGCACTCACGAAGCGAATACCCATCTTACCGTTCGAAATCGTTTCGTTACTACCTGCATTTGTAATTCTGGGTCGGTTGCTAGCGTTGGATTGAGTTGGATGGCGTGCGTTGGTCGATTGGTCGAAAGGCACGACAGTCACAGTTGCCGAACCGCGAAAAGTGCTGTAGGGCATTGTTTGGCCTACTGAATGTCCACTACTACCCGCCGCCGTGATGGTGACAATGCTGCTGTCTGTCACCTCAATACCGTTGAAAAACGCGACCGTAGCGACTGCTGAATTTGTTAGATTGTAAGCTGTGAAAGCAGGTCCATTATACCCCTCTCTAAGCTTTCTAGAGCTAATCGCAAAAGCAGGTGTTACACCCATTGTTGCCAATGTGTCCAGAATTAATTGACTTTTAGCACCCGAAGACGCTATTATACCTGTTCTGAGTAGCATAGTTATGACGTTGTGTCTCCGATTACGTACCAATCATTAATTGCCCGTTGAATCATTGTGCAAGAACTATACTGAACTCTTAGTTTAAGCTTGCCGTCTGCTGTACGTAGCGTGACGCCCGCGCCTGCAACTATCGTTACCTGTCCAGCACCAAGCTGTATAACTGTGCAGGCCGTGTCAATCTCAAATGCCACACTTGAGTTTGGAGGTATAGTCACTGTATTGGCAGTTGCTACATCTTGCTCAACAATCCCCCACGCATCTGCGAGGGCAAGCGTATAAGAAGTAGTTTGTCTATTCCGATTTGCTTTCAATACTACGGATTTCAAGGCAACTTGGTCATACCAGCCACGCGTACCAGCGCTGTTGGTACCGTACAGTTGAAAAGCATTTGGGGTGCTAACGTCATTTATGAGCCTTAAGCCATTAGCATCAGAAGTGATTGACATTTGCGTGCCTGATGTTAACCCAACGTTTTGCGAGGCAGCATTTCGAGTAGTGGTAGCCACTGCACTGAGTAGCGTCGTTTGCGTGAGCAACTGAGCCAAAAACGTAGTATTGGCAGATATACTTACTTCTACAACGTATATTTTGGCGGTATTAACCGCACTTCGCTCATACAGTGGAACAATGATATTGCTACCACTCCAATCAGGGTCACCCACAAATATTTTGGTGGCTATGTCGCCTTGAGCTGTCTGGACGGTGTTCGATGCTCCAGTTGCCGTACTGGCATCGAAGGTATAGACCTTTCTAATAATTCCAGACGATTGGCCGAGCGCTACCACTTTCACTTCTAACGTCACAGCGCCGTAGCTTCCTTTCGGAAGTGCTATCGTAGTTTCATACCGATTGGAAGCGTGGGCAGTTGGTTGAAAAAGCTCGTGTTTGGTGATTCCATTCGCACTTAATTGCCAAGCGCCATCCAAACGTACACCACCGCCCAAACCGCCAAAATGAGACAGCTTTGAGTCATTGAGCTGAGTGGATGTACCCAAAAAAGGTATGACGTTGACGGTTGAGTTGGAGCGAAGTGGAGCCCCGTAGGCAGTCGAAAACGTAGCTACATCAATCATACTTTGAAGCAGCTCTTCTTTCGTAATGCCCAATGAGCCATTCACCCATCGTTTTGCCTTTGCAAATCGGGTGGTAAGGGTTGTTACAAGTTCGTTTAAACTACTGATTGGCATGGTATTAGGCGTTGAAGTCAAGTGAAAAATCAAAACTATAATCGGCAGGGTTTCCATAGAGGTCATCCCATGACGAAAGGTATGCGGCAGGGTTAGGGCTAGACGAAATAAGCTCAACGCCCCATTCGTTGGGGGCGGTACCAAAATTGCCCTGACGTAGCTTGAGCGGTTGGGCTATACTTCCAATAAGCCTTATGACATCGTTGGCATCCATCGCCATTGCTATCCATCGTCCTTTCGATAGCATTTTGGCGGTTTGGGCGTGTAGTGGTGAATCTCCCGAAATAGGTAGTGTTAGGGTATTTTTCCACAATGGCCCGTGGTTGTTTGGGTCATTCACACAAGTGTAACGAGCCAAGCCAGGCGCAAAGAACATATCAATCCAAACCGAACTTTGGGATGGCACAATTCCGCCTTTCGGTAGGGTTCCATTGTACACTTCTGACCATAGTAATACATCGGGAATCATACTTACGATGTCACGCACATCAATCAGCCTGACCAGGTCAAGGCCAGGTGCATTGTTGTTGGCAAATCGTGTGAGTTGGGGCAGTCGCTTCATACCACAAAGCTACTTGGGCTTTCAATATGAAAATAGGATGAAACCGCCCCTAAAACAGGACGAATTTGCCACTCATTTTTTTGCTTTTGCCTTGTTTTTTAAGCGGGGCAGACCATCGGTTTCAAGTTTGGCCTTGTACCTTTTCCAACAGGCATAGGCGGCATCCTGGTCCCAGTCGTCGGGGCAAATGTCATAGACTTGCAGGAAAAGCGAAACGGCATTCAACTCACTGGAGTGTACGTGGTACCCGCACCGCACAAATGAGTTGAATTTCTCGAAGAAAAGTTTCTCGAAAATAATACCGAGGTCGATGAGCGTTTGGCCGCTGACGTGGCTATCTTCAGCCGCTTCGGGTAGAATGATGCGGACTTTTGAGCCTTTGAAGCGTTTGCGAGACCTGACGCGTTTGTAGGGTACTTTTTCGCAGACCGAAACCACCAACGACCCTAAAAACTGATTCTGACAGGCTTTTATAGAATCAGCCCGAGGCTCGGCATACTCAATAAGCAAAAATTGACGCACGTGGCGGGGCACAAGCACTTCTATGAAGCGCTCACCTGTGGCATTGTTGGTAAATACGTAAGAGACAGAATCAGCCATTGTTTGTATATTTGGGTGCGCTTCCAAATATACAAAGCTGGAAAACCTTGCATTGAATCCCCTGAACCCAACAGGGGATTTTGCATTTTAGGAAGTTTCAATATAGGTTTTTTTGAGGGTATTTCCTACGTTTCTTCCTGTTTTTTTACTTGCTGCTGTCTATCCCTCCCAAACTGCTACCCCAGCTGAAGTACCATTTTTTTTGTAACTTTTGTATTTTCTTTTTTGTGGCTGACTGTCAGACTTTTAGCCATCAAAACAACGTACTATGGTTTTTATTGGGGTTTGTATTTTTTGTATCGGCCCCTTTTATATAGGCCGAAGGCCATTTTCTATTTTTATTTTTTTGTAACTTTTTATCTTTTGAATAAAAAAAGATAAAAAAATATTTATCCCATTAATAGGCTGATTCTCACACTATAAAGCCATACTTTCCAATTCAAGATAAGAAGTTACAAAAATAATTAGAGTTTCAAGGGAGGGGAGTTGGGGAGTTGGCAAGTCCCCCCGTTGCCCCATAAAAAAAGCCCGCCGAAGCGAGCCTTTTAAAATGGACTTAGAATTGTATTTTTTTAACCCGTAAACTGAGTACTGACATTGTTAATAAACTCCGTGGCGGATTCTAATGTATATTCATTCATCATTTGTTCGGCATTTTCTCGGTCAGTATAACCAAAGGTTAATGTTGCGGTAAAGTCTTCAAATATTGACATGATGGATGTTTCCCAACGCTCAGATTCATCATTGTACGTAACCGTCAACAATACCTGGTCGTCATCGACCTCGATTAATCTTGCGAATTTTGCCATTGTTCTAAGCGTTTTTGGTTTGGGTTTGGAGGAATAAACATGTAATGAGTCGGCATTATTTCATCATCTTCTGTGTAGCAATCTTGATAGTCTGACCATCGTGCAGAAATAAATGTGTCATCACCACCGATGAACCCCACCCGTGTGCCGTTTGGGTTAAAGTCTGCGTCTATCCAATCTTGGTGAAATCCTATCACCTCAAAAGCGTCTTCTTGTTGAAGTGGCTTTTCAGCCATTGAAATCCATTCCATTTTTGTATAAGGTTTTGAAGTATTAAACTCTTTCACATTCGCGGCAAAACTGCATTTTTCCGCTTTGAACGAGCTCTGCCACATAATTGGCACTTCTCGTTGCTATCTTCATCGTTGGTATTACCAGCAGCTCGTATGAGCCCACCGTGGCGGCGTTAGAAAAATGGATTCGGAATACGACAATGGTTCTCATTTTTTCGTCTAACCAAATCGAACCTTCGGTTAACATTCTAAGGGTTTCATTCATCCGTCACCTCCTTCCTGTAAATGAGTAAAATTCAAACGTTTTGACTTGACCAAAGCAAGAAAGGCTTTGGCCATTGCATCGGCAGCCGAATCAGCCAAAAACGATTTCCATTTGCTGACCATACAGTAATACTTGGGTTCGCCCATCGTAAAATGACGACGGCTAATACCAATGCGTAGAAACAATTCGCTGTTACCTGTTGGGATTGGGAGTAGTTCAAAAAGCTCATGTACATTATAGCCTGTTTGGCAAATCTGTGGAACTCCTATCTGTTTTAATTGCTCTTCAAGCTCATAGGAGACCCATTGGCCTGAAGGTTGATTCTCGTGTTTCATTGCTCACCTCCTTCCTTTGGGAAAAATGCTTCTATCATTCCGATGCACGTGCCGCCGTTATCGCAGCCATACATAAGCCACGCACGGCTAAGACCGTCGCTGGTGGGGCAATCATAAACAGAAAGCCATACTTTTCCTGGCTTCGTCGCGGAGCGCTTTTCCATTTCAGAAATCTTCTCTTTGATTTTGGTAAGTACGGTGGGAAAGTCTTTAAAATCATCGGGCATGAGCGCCATCAGCGAGCCTCTCAGCCAATCGACAGCCTTTGTGGGGGCTTTTCGTTGTGATTCAAATCGAAGCATAGCCCCTTGTTTTGTGAGTGTTTCCATTGTGCTTAGAAATTATTGGTTGATAAAAAGTTAAGAAATACAAAAAGTTTTTGCGGGGGGCAGGGGGGGCTAAAAGTCAAATTCGGGGGTGACTTCAGCAGTAGGCTCCCAAGTGCTGCCAACAGTACGATAGAAAATCATTTCCTCTTTTTTGCCGTTGTGGTCACGCATAATCCGCCCCTGTGAGTTTTGGTATTCGGTAGGGTTATAGACATACCCGTGGTATTCGGCGTATTTTTTGAGGTATTCGGTGAACTTCTGAGTGCTCAGCTCTCTGATTTTTTCGGAGTTCATGTATTCCTCTTTTGCGTCTTTTTTGCATACCATCGTGTTGAGACGGTTGCTGTCATGCGCAAAATACACCTCTGCCCACTCGAAGAAACGCCCACCCATCGCGCTCAACAGGTTACGTTTGGCCAGGTTGCGCATTGGTGGTTTGATTTTCGAATCCACGGCCAAGTAAAAGTGTAAACACTGAGCCATGAAGTTGAAAAAATAGCTCCAGTCGGCAGCTGTGAAATCGTAGAAAAGGCGACGGCCACCAAAATCGTCGGAAGGGGAGCGGGTTTCTAAGTAGCTGCCGTTGTTTTCGTGGTAATAATCCGAAAACGAGGTGACGAGCTTCCGACGCTGAGTGGATTCCGAAAAATCTCGATCGCCAAAATTGGAGTCAAACCAGAACTTTGGCGACTCATCAAACGGGATGCTGTACGATTGGGTTTGTTTGGGGTTGGGGTTCATGTCACCCGTGATGTCACCGTAAAAGAACCCGAAATCCAAGTATTCGTAACAGTCGTCGATGATGATTAGGTCGGTTTGTTTCGATACCTTATCGTACACGTGCGGGTTTTTTGTCAACAGTGGGTTACGACCCGAAAGCCCCACGTTATTACGCCAAAACCATTTGAGGGCCTTGCCCGTCAGTGACTTTCCAGAACCTCCGTTCGATTTAGCATCGTCTCCTGCGAGTTCCGAAAGTTTGTTATCCATCGCCCAAACGCACCAGGCGCGGGCAGGGTCTTTGTACCTGTGCAGCATATAGCCAAGTGTGTATATTCGGTTGGCCAGGTGCTGCACTTGTTCTTTGCGTTCTTCGGCGGTGAGCAATGCTCCGCCAATCTCAAACTTGTTGGCATCGAGGTAGGCTTTGACCTGCTCAGGAGTACGGCGAGCAAAGAAAAGCTCACGCTCAGCTTGCGTAAGGCCATGCTCAAGGGCGTATTCCTCCTGCTTCTTTGCAGTGTCGTACTTTAGGTAGAGCTGCGGGCGCTCCTCCAGCTCTTTGCGCCAATGCACCCGAGCCGTTTGGATAATGAAACGGAAGAACATACACGACTTATCCAGCAATTTGATATGCCAGGAATCATCCACCTGTTGAGCTTCAAAAAAAGGCTTCAGCTTTTTGATATTAATTTTCTCGTTGCCCTTCGTTGGGTGCTGTATTACCTTATCTGCCCATACGTATTTTCCGCCTACTAACCCTTTGGCTTCCTCTATCCCCGTCTTGGTGACTTTCCAGGTGTGTTCGGGGAAGAAAAAATACTGGAAGTCGGGGCCGTATGATTTGAAGTCAAGCTCAATAAGCGGGAGATTGGCAAGGTTAGAAACACTCAATTGGTTGGAAGTGTACATCGCATTGCGAAGGTCCTGCGTGATGGTATCATCAATGAGCGCCCGTTCGTTTAGGAAACTATGGATAAAGTTTTTCACGTCGTTGGCTTCGATGCGCGTCACGATATTGTCATCAATTTTGATGTAGAAATAGCCCTCCTTTTCGCGTTCAGATTTATATCGAGCGAACCCGTTTCTGTGTAGGAAATTGTACGCTTGAACGTGGTTGAACTTATAGGTGAACAACGGCCGCCCAAACTTATATTTCGGATTGCCTTCACTGTCGAACTGACGTTCCTCGTCCCAAAATCGGTATGGGATGGCAGTCGCCACAAGGCGGTCAAAATCGAATTTCTTTTTGCCTGAGCGTAACCAATCGCGTAGGTCTTTGGAAACAGCTTTGCCGTTTTCGTCCACCTTCAGGAATTCATCAGGAAGCCAAATGGTTTTGAGATCCAAAAACTTCATACCCAACTCATGGCCATTTTTGCGGCCACTTGCATCGATGTCTGGCAGGTTGTAGATATTCCACGCAAGGGAGCGAAGGAGCTTCATATCGTGATCGTCGAGTTGTTCCGACTCACTATTCTGCCACAACACCCGATAGCCCAGGGCCGCGACGTTGAGCGCGTCAGAGCCTCCCGAGCAACGAATCAGCTCAGGTAGCTTTACGTTCGTCATCTGCTCTGTTTGTTTCTTCTTCTCTTCTTCTGAGCTTTGAAATTCTTCGGCGCTGCCTTCCTCGTTGAGTTTCTTTTGGCGTAGTTCCCGTATGAAGTCCTGGGCCTGTTTCAGGCCGTGGATATAATGGGCAGGTTTTTTTCCACGGTACCGAAAACGATTTTTGTGTTCAGCTTTAGGAAGGTAGATTTTCCCCCAGTCGCCTTCGTCGAAGTAAAACATGGGGTAATTGGTGGTAGAGATTCGCTTCAGTGCTTTGCCGTTTTTGACAGTAGTATAGCTGTGAAGGCATTTCAGATGGTAGCGTTGAAACAGGCTTTTGGCCGCCTCAAAACGCTTCAATTCGTCAAATTTATCAAGGGCCATCCATGCCGAATCGGTGAGTATTATGCGGCATTCCCAGGCTTCAAATTCTTTGAACTCAACGTCGCATTGTCCTTCGGCTTCGTCGGGTCGTGCGGGGCGGTCTTCAAATAGAGGTTTAGGGCTAAGATTGATACTTTCATCCTTGTAGTTATAAAACTCGGCTACGGTTCTGATGGCGTCACCATACTCCAGCTTAAATTCTTTCATCGCAAGGGCAATGGCATTTCTCCACTTGCTATCGTCCCCAAAATCTGTTACGCCCCATTCGCCACTTTCCATCCGCTTCAATGAAGCGGATGGGGTTTTTTCGGGGCGAAGTGTAAATTTTCTATTGGGGTTATCAAAGCTCTGTTCACTGTCAGGATAGAGATAGATGATATAAGCGCGGCCACCATCTTCGGCAAACAGGCGTTGAATGTCAATCTTCGACATAAAAAATCAGGTTTATACTTCGGAAATTAGAAATGGATGCCATCAGGCTACCTTCTCGACGACAATACTGCGTACCTCACGCGTTTGGGCGTCGGCATCGCGACAGGCCACGTGCCACACGGCACGGGGGTTTTCGGCGGTCATGGTTTTTTTGATAACCTTGTTGCCAGCAAAGGTCAATCTGTACGTGTAAGTGAAAGTTTCTGTGCTCATGGAATTTATTGGTTTGGCCCCAGCTCTCGTTCCCCGCAGAGCAGGGACAAGAGGAATTTGAAAAACCCAAACCTTTACTCTACATTTTGTGTAGGTCTCTAACGGGAGCTGGGGCAGTGAATGTTTTATTTACCTAATCGTTCTAGTGTTCTCTCCAACTTGCCTTTCTGCATCCGATACGCCATCACTTGACTCGGATGCGGAAAACGGTTGGGAAGGTCGTCAATAGCATCACGAATAATTCGGCGGCAAGCGGCTTGCCCCGCCGCTCCTAGTTTCCACAAGAGGCGTTTTTGTAGCAACTCTTCTACTTGTGCCACTGTAGTGGGCGTCATTACGATTGTGCTTTTAGATGTTGGGATACGTTGCATATCTGTAGCTCAGGTTAAACCAAAGAAGCGAACAAGTAAGCGGATTCTGAGGGCGGGCAAAAGGACGGTTAACGTTCATCGGAGTCATGGTAGGGTGGGTTAGGGTCTGGTCCCGTGGCGATGCAAATGAGAAGAGCAACCACCACCATACAAGACAATGCGACTATTTCAAGCAGCTTTCTCATGGGCCATTGGGGTGGTTTCGAGTGGGAGGATACCAATGTGCTGTAAATAGGTGATTACGCTTTTTTTCCCTTGCTCTATTTTCTCCGAAAAAAGGCTAGGTAGAAATATCTTGGAATCTCGCGTATTGTATGCCCAGGGAAATGCGTACCCGTGTGCTATAATCACTGCACCCAATACTTTTTCTGGCTTGCCATCATGCTCTGGCTCTTGAATAAGCTCAGCGCCAACCGAGCTAGTTTTCCAATAGATTTTCATTTTGCTTAGAATTTATGGTGAAACATTATTTGAATTTCCGAGGGGAGCGGGTTGCCCTGAATAGGAATGGCAGCATAGCCACCACTCCTAGGGCGACGACGATATAGGGTAAGTGCAAGACTATTGAATTCATGACTTCTTAGAGGCTTTCATTTTCTGCTGTAACTCACGTGTTTTATCGTATTTGGGCACGTAAACTCCCATGCGAGAAAGGGACTGCGAGACTTGTGGTTCTTCTCGTTTAGTCTCTCCGTTGAAGTTTTGAACCATTTTTTTAGCTCTATCTAGTTCGGCAATTGTAGGAGCAGCTTTACCACGCCACACAGCTTCTAAATGCTTAATGAGGCTATGAGTATCAGAGGGAGAAGCAGACACCTCTTCCAGCATTTTGGTAATAAATGTTCCTTTTGTTATACCTGTAAAATCAAGCTCTGAGAATAACCTTTTAGCTTCAGCGGCTATACTTTCTTTACCGTTTACTAAATCTCTTTTGGCAGTAGTCATTTTTCGGTGTATTTTGGTCATGTCTAAATAGTCGCGACTATTTAGACATGACAAATATTCACTATGAAA
>NZ_JACIBY010000030.1:0-6360 GCF_014195535.1 Runella defluvii
GAAATTGAAGAAGGGAATATTTCTCGGTTTTTTTCGTATATTTTTGGTTCATTTGAAACGTTAGCGCAGAATAAAAACCTGCATTTTAATGTCCACCAAAACTACCGCAGCCTAGCCGCTAAATTCGATGCCGACAAGTTGGAAAAAATTACGACCAATTTACTATCCAATGCCTTTAAATTCACACCAACCAACGGAAGGGTAGAGGTGAATATAGAATATACGCCTAAAGACACTACGATAGACGTCGTATTGACGGTTTCTGATAACGGTATTGGGATTGATAGCCAGCGGCTACCGCGTATTTTTGACCGCTTTTACCAAGTCGATGATACGTCGCACCGCAATTATGAAGGAACAGGAATCGGGCTGGCTTTAGTTAAAGAATTGGTGGAAATTCTGAAAGGGAAGATTTCGGTGGAAAGTGAGGTAAACAAAGGCACTACTTTTCGGGTAGCATTTACTTTGGTGGCTTCACAACAAAAAAATGGTTCGACGGAGCCGATTTTTGAAACCACGCATACCGAAATGGCCATTTCGATGTTGTTGCCTGAGGAGGGAGTGCACGACCAAAATCTTGCCCCAATGGATGAGCAGCCTGTGTTACTGATTGTGGAAGATAACCCTGATTTGCGACTTTATTTGCGCAAAATTTTTGAGACACAGTACCAAGTCATGGAGGCCAACGACGGCCAACAAGGCGTGGAAATGGCATTGCAAATAGTCCCCGACATGGTGATAACGGATTTGATGATGCCGCGCCTCGATGGATTTGGAGTGTGTGAACGTCTAAAAACCGACGTACGGACGAGCCATATTCCCGTGGTACTACTCACGGCCAAAGCCACCTTGACCGACCGCTTGGAGGGGCTAGGTTTAGGGGCTGACGAGTATTTGCAAAAGCCATTTAATAAAGAAGAATTGTTGATTCGGGTCAAAAACTTACTTCAGCAGCGTAACCTGCTCAGGGAGAAATTTAGCCTGCGTTCGGCGGCATTACCGAGCGCACCTGCGGTGGGGAACGAGGTGTCGCAGCAGTTGGACAACCAGTTTATTGAGCGGATACGGTCGGTTATCGAGGCGCATTTGAGCGAAAGTAACTTCGACGTCGAAGGACTTTGTAAAGAATTGAAAATAAGTCGTACCAATTTACACCGTAAACTGAAAGCCCTGACGGGCACTTCCGCGACGGAATTTATCCGCAAAATACGACTGCAACGAGCTGCCCAGTTGGCGCAAAAAGAAACCATGACGGTTTCCGAAATTGCCTACCAAGTAGGGTTTGAAAGCTTGTCCTACTTCTCCAAATCGTTCCAAGAAGAGTTTGGAATGCTTCCTTCAGAATATGGACGCCTTGTTGAATAGGTTAGATTTTATATTTTTTCAAAAAGTTGCTATTTTGGGGGGATAACTCAGGACGATGAAATTCTTTATCCGTATAGTAATTGTATTCCTTTTTTCAACTCACTTGCAAGCGCAAGGGTGGCAACCGATAGGGTTATCCGAAGGGCTGTCACAAGGAATGGTATATGATTTGGCACAAGACCAACGTGGGTTTATGTGGATAGCAACCAAAGATGGCTTGAATCGCTACGATGGCTATAATTTTAAGGTTTTCACCCATGACCCCTACAATCCGTACAGTATTTCGAGCAATACCTGCACGGCCTTGCTTTACGACAGCCACGATAGACTCTGGATTGGCACAGAAAAAGACGGCTTAAACTTATTCGACCCTGTGTATCAGCGCTTTTATCGGATTAGTATTGCCTCCCCAAACCAACCTAGCACGGGAAATTATAACATTGTTCAACTCGAAGAAGACATCCAAGGTAATATTTGGATAATGACCGACCAACCCACCGTTCATTTTAAAATAAACATTCCCCCTCGTTTTACGGTCAACGAACAAGCCACGAAGCAACTCAACATTGGTTCGTTAGGCCCTTCTTATTTTCCGCCTATTTCTCGACATCAACACTCAGGATTACACGGGGCTTGGGGGCAAAATATGTGCGGTTTTTTGGATAAATGGCTTGGCAATAAATCACGAAACCGAGATTTTTACATTCTGCCCGACCACCAAAAAAACTATTGGGTGATGCTAGACCACGAGCTTATTTGTTGGCGAAATGGCATCAAAAAAACAATCCACGTTGCAGAAGGAGATTATAAAAAAATAGGACACTTGAAAGATGGCACCATTGCTATTTGTAACCAAAATTTCCTTTGGTTGATGAAGCCCGAAGAGCTGCTCCAACAAGATAGTTTGACGGCAAAAAATAAGTACTCGACCGTGCCAGACCAAAAACGCGTCAATACCATTCGCATGGATAATTTGGGAAATATCTGGCTAGGAACTAGGGGCTACGGACTGTATAAATTCAACCCAAGAATCAAGCAATTCAAAGCTTATTTGCCCGATTTTTCTCCTTCCTATTTGCTGCAAGACAGTCAAAAGCGTATTTATTTTCACGGAAATGCTAAACCTGCTTACCAATATTACCAACTCGAAAGCCCTACTTCATTCAAGCCATTTTCTCCAGACGTTGCTGCTGCTCGCTACAGCCACGACTTCTTGTATCAGGACCGAAAACAACAATTTTGGCTCATGGCCAGGGAAGATTCTTCCCGTTATCTCTTTCAACTGTCCAATGAACGAAAGCTTCTTGCTCGCTACCCTTTACCCATGCCCTATACCGACAGACACCTGAGTGTTAGGATGTTGGAAGATAAAAAGGGTCGCCTTTGGCTGGGGTTGGTTGATGGGGTTTTACTGCGGTTTGACCCCCTTACAGGGCAGTTTAAAAAATTCAGTTATCAATCGCTACTGCCGCAGCAAGGCTCGACCATTGAAGTACTTTACATGTACGAAGACACCCCTGATGTGTATTGGATTTGTACCCAAAAAGGACTTATCAAAGTCGAAAATATCCTAGAAAACCCCCGATTTAGTCTCTTCAAAAACAATGCTGATGACCGAAATAGCCTCAGCAACGACGTGGTTTCGGGTTGTGTCAATGACCCAATTCAACCCACAAACTACCTCTGGGTAAGCACCAAAGGCGGTGGGCTTGAGCGCCTCAATAAAGCAACGAATCAGTTTGAGCATTTTACCGAAAAACGAGGACTCCCCAATAAGGTGGTCTATGGTGTACTGGTAGGCGATGATAAAAATTTATGGATGGGAACCAATCGGGGTTTGGCTCAACTTAATCCTAAAACGCTGATTTTTAGTAATTTCAATAAGTCAGATGGTTTGCAAGACGATGAGTTTAATACCAATTCCTATTTTAAAGGAGCTTCGGGCGAGTTGTTGTTTGGCGGTATCAATGGTTTCAATGTATTCAGGGCTTCCAACATCGCAAGAGCCGCTTCTAAGGCCGAAGTGCGGCTTTTAAGTCTAAAAATCAACAATCAACTCATTGAGGTTGGGGATGAAACGCAGCTTCTCAGCGAAGCCATTGAATACCTGCCTTCACTGGAGTTGGCTCACCATCAGAATCAACTGGCCATCGAATTTGGCGTCATGGATTTTACCAACCCCGTAAAAAACCGTTTCCGCTACCAACTGGAAGGAATTGACAAGGACTGGGTGGAAGCAGGAACGACGCATGTTGCCAATTTTGCCCAGCTTCCCAGTGGTAGTTATACGTTAAAAGTCATGGGTACGACCGACGGTGAAAATTGGACAAAACCCATCGCTTTGGCGATTCAAATAAATCCTCCCTTTTATCGAACGTGGTGGGCTTATTTATTCTACTTAACCATTGTTGCTTATGTGGCTTATCGTTGGAATCAAAACCAGCTCAACCGAGTTCGTTTGCAGGAGCAATTGAGTTTCAAAGAAATTGAAGCAGGTCGGATGTCGGAACTTGATGCGTTGAAAACCAATTTCTTTGCCAATATCTCCCACGAGTTCCGTACGCCACTTACCTTGATTTTGGGACCCGTTGAGCAACTTTTGAAAGACCATCCCAGCGACAGCCGTCTTCCGTTGGTTCGCCGTCACGCCCAGCGCCTTCTCGAACTGATCAATCAATTGCTTGACATCAGCAAGCTAGAAGCGGGGCAAATGCTCCCTGAACTTACGCATCTGGAGGTTGTTCGGTATTTGCGGACGCTGACAAGCTCGTTTACTTCCTTGGCCGAAAGCCGACAGATTACCTTTGTGGTAACTCAAAATCAGGATGAAGCGTGGGGATATTTAGACACGGATAAAACAGAAAAAATCATTACTAATCTCCTTTCCAATGCCTTCAAGTTTACCGAAACAGGAGGAACTGTAAAGGTTGATGTACAATACACCTCTCCCGTTGAAGGACAGGGGGTTATCATTGCCATTTCAGATACGGGCATTGGGATTAAACCCGAAAAACTCCCCCAAGTTTTCAACCGTTTTTACCAAGTAGAATCCGACCAAAAGCGGAGCTATGAGGGGACAGGTATTGGGTTAGCTTTGGTCAAAGAGCTCGTTGAAGTCATGAAAGGTTCTATTCAGGTAGAAAGCAAAGTAGGAGTAGGAAGCCAGTTTGTTGTTCGGTTGCCTATCGACGAATTGACGTGGAAATCGTACCCAAAAATTCCTGAAAAGGTGTTCGGACCAAAGAAGTTGCAACTGGAGCCGCATCCGATTTTGGTACCAACACCCGTAGAGACGACCTCCAACGAAAACGTATTGTTATTGATTGACGATAATGCCGACATCAGGTCTTACATTCGAGGGTTGTTCGAGCCCGATTATCGAATTATTGAAGCCCAAGATGGAGAAGAGGGGCTAGCGCAGGCAATGGCCCATATTCCCAATATCATCATTAGCGATTTGATGATGCCCCGCATGGACGGTTTTGAGTTTTGTCGGCAGTTGAAGAGCAACGAAAAGACCAGCCACATTCCTGTCATTATGCTCACTGCCAAAGCCAACGTCGAAAGTCGCATTGAGGGCTTTCAACTAGGAGCCGATGATTATTTGGTGAAGCCTTTTCATACCGATGAAATCAGGGTTCGGGTCAAAAATTTATTGGAGAAACAAGACAAGCTACGGGCTTATTTCAGTGGCAAGCAAAAAGTAGCAAAATCCGAAACGGCTGTCATTAATCCATTGGATATTGCTTTTGTAGAAAAAGCTAAAAAAATTGTAGAACAGCATCTCGGCAGCAGCACCTTCAACGCCGAGCAGTTTAGTAGTGCCATGAACCTCAGCCAATCGCAATTGCTCCGAAAGCTGAAGGCGCTTACCAACTTTACCATTGTCGAATTTATTCGCCACCACCGTTTGCAGCGCGCGGCCGAAATGCTTCTCCAGCGTAACCGCCCCGTTTCGGAAATCGCGCTGGAGGTGGGCTTTGAGAACATGTCGTATTTTGCCAAAGTTTTTCAAGACGAATTTGGAGTGTTGCCTTCCGATTATCAGGGGTAACTTCATTGAATAAAATGTGCCAATTCGGTAGAAGTAAAGTATCAAAAAGCCCCAAAATGGGGCTTTTTTTATGCAAATGCTGAAAAAATGGTAGTAGATGCTGAATATGAGTTACCCCAAAAGTGCCCTTACTAAGCATTTTTGTGGAGGCACTCAACCCAACTTTACTTTAGCATGAAACAGCTCTTTTACCTTTTTCTCTTATCGTTTGTGAATGGACTTTCCGTCTCCTCAACTTGGGCCACTACATACAACTGGGATGGTGACATCGCCTTAGCAAGCATTCATACAGGTGTAGTGTTATACAACAATGTACCCGTGGGCACCCCTTTCATCACCCGTTGGGATTTATCAAAGCCAGGCTCAAGCGCTAACCAACTAAGCATAGATGTCGCTACTGCTGGCACCGTGAACTATACGTGGACGACTGTTCCTGCAGGTACGAGTGGTTCGGGAACATTCAGCGGAACCACCTTGGCCATTCCAGATTTACCCACGAATGCGGTGATTGATTTGAGTATTGACCCCACCAACTTTCAACAAATACATATCAATAATGGAGGAGACCGTCAGCGTTTAATACAAATCAAACAATGGGGCGATGTGGCATGGACGAGTATGTACAGAGCCTTTTATGGGTGTAGTAACATGACTCTAACTGCCACTGATGTGCCGAATTTAGTAGGAGTAACCAATATGAGTTCTATGTTTTACGGTTGTACTACCTTTAACCAAGCACTTCCCGAAGGTTTCAATACGTCATCTGTGGTAGATATGAGTTACCTGTTTTTCGGCTGTAGTGCATTTAACCAAGCATTACCAAGCACCTTCAACACATCGTCAGTCACGAATATGAGTGCTATGTTTTATGGCTGCACGTTGTTTAATCAAACTTTGCCAACTAGCTTCAATACTTCAAGTGTCACAAATATGTTTAGCAT
>NZ_JACIBY010000030.1:6455-40755 GCF_014195535.1 Runella defluvii
AGCATGTTTACAGGTTGTTCTTCATTCAATCAAGCATTGCCAAACACCTTCAACACATCGTCAGTGACCAATATGAATAGTATGTTTTACGGTTGTAGTTCCTACAACAAAGCATTGCCAAGTGCCTTCAACACGTCGTCAGTAACGAATATGAGTGCCATGTTTACAGGTTGTTCTTCATTCAATCAAGCATTGCCAAACACCTTCAACACATCGTCAGTGACCAATATGAATAGTATGTTTTACGGTTGTAGTACCTACAACAAAGCATTGCCAACTAGCTTCAATACCTCAGCAGTAATCAGTATGCGAAGTATGTTCTCGGGTTGTTCGTCATTCAACCAAGTACTTCCTGAGACCTTTAACACGTCATCTGTAACGGACATGGGTTTGTTATTTTACGATTGTAGTACCTATAACAAGGCTTTACCAAGTTCCTTCAACACGTCGTCGGTGACCAATATGCGGGGTATGTTCTCGGGTTGTTCGTCATTCAACCAAGTGCTTCCTGAGACCTTTAACACGTCATCTGTAACGAATATGAATTCCATGTTTTATAATTGTAGCGCCTATAACAAAGCCTTCCCCAACGCCTTCAATACCCTAGCAGTGACCGATATGCGCTTTATGTTTTCAGGCGCTACCTCCTTCAATCAAAGTTTAGAAACGTGGGGGACAATGCTCAATCCCAACGTGAATTTGAATTACTTTTTAGACAACTGCGGGATGAATGCCACCAACTACGATGCCACACTAAGAGGGTTTAATGCGGGTGGTGTAACGGGGCGAAATATGTATGCTGTTGGGCTAAAATACTGCGATGCGGAAGGGAATAGGGCTAGTTTAATTTCAACAAAAGGCTGGCAAATTTGGGGCGATGAAAATGCGGTTCCAACCAAACCATTCGTAGGGACAATCACACAACCTACTTGCTCGGTCACGACAGGATCGGTGCGCTTGAATAACTTACCATCGGAGGCTTGGACGATCAATCCAGGAGAGATTACTGGCTCAGGATATTCTGGAATTATATCGGGCTTAGGAACAGGAACTTATAATTTTACAGTAACCAGCGCGGCAGGCTGTATTTCAGCCGCCACAAGCAATGTGATCATTGATGCTGCCCCTACTCCTCCATCGGCAGGCATCAGTTACCCAGGCACACCATTTTGCAAAACACTAACCACAGCAGCAGTCACATTGACGGGCACGAGCGGTGGGGCCTACAGTTCAACGGCGGGCCTGTCGATTGATGCCACTACGGGAACAATTAATCCAAGTACTTCTACGGCAGGAGATTATGTGGTTACTTATACAATTCCTGCATCAAGCAATTGTGCAGCGGTGAGTACTACGGCAAACGTGACCATTCTTCCAGCCATTACCTTTACTACCCCCACCGTCACGCAGCCAAGCTGTAGCACGCCTACGGGAACGATTGTGGTCAATGCTACCCCGAGTGGTTCGCTCGAATATAGCATTGATAATGGCAATACGTGGCAAAGTAGTGCGACATTTAGCAACCTAGCAGCGGGTAATTATCGCTTAAAAGCCCGTTTTCAAGCCTTGACTAGCTGCGAAGCTACTTACGGAAGTAATCCAGTAATTCTTACTTCGCCCTTTACGGCCTCGACTACAACCGACACTTGGACGGGCTGCGTTTCAACCGATTGGGCGACGGCGGGCAACTGGCAAGATGGCTCCGTTCCTACCACTAGCGACGACGTGATGATTCCCAATACGACCAACAAACCTGTGATTATGGCAGGGACGGCGGCCGTTGCCAAGACGGTGGAGGTAGCCTCAAGTGCTAGTAGGCTAACGATAAATGCGTCGGGAAGTCTGACCATCAATGGTTCAAAAATCGATTCCGCTCCTTTCACTTTGGCTTTGATAGTGCGTGGTGGCACATTGGTCAACAACGGCTTGCTTGTTCTTGGTAATTTGTCCAGCGTTGGCGACGATGCGGTACTCAACGAGGGTACTTTTACCAATACAGGGGAAATTCGTATTGATCGCTTCTCGCGGGTTGGGTTTTATAATGAGGTTCTGAATTCTGTTAACAATTCGGGCAAAATCCTCATCGGTGCAAGCGCACCCGCGGGTGCGCTTGGGTTAGGCAGTGCGGGTACTTTTACCAACCAATCGGGTGGAGAAATCAACATTAGCCAAACCACATCAACCGCGCTGAGTAGTTCTGGTAATTTTACCAACAGTGGTAAAATCATCTTGGGCGCCAACGGGGCTGTGGGAAGTCGGGGTATTGATTTCAATCCATCAACTAATCTTGCCTTTTCAAATAACAGTGGAGGGGAAATTATCATTGACGGAACTACCCAAAGCGCCATTGGTGTCTCTACTGGCACGTTCATCAATTCCTCCAAAATTACACTGGGGGCTACTGGTAGTATCGGTTTTTTTGGGATTTTTAACAGCGGAGCCTTCAACAATAACGCGGGTGGAGAACTAAGCATCGACCGTTCTACGACAAGTAGTATTTTTAATTATGGCACCATAACCAATAATGCTAAAATAACCATTAATACCAATGCAGGGACCCCCTTTACAGGAATTAACAATCAAGGGAGTTTGACTAACTCAGCTTGTG
The DNA here is from genome assembly GCF_014195535.1 of Runella defluvii. GTDB lineage: Bacteria > Bacteroidota > Bacteroidia > Cytophagales > Spirosomataceae > Runella > Runella defluvii. The sequence continues at coordinate 9,064 of NZ_JACIBY010000030.1, forward strand.
CTACGCTAGTTGTGGCTGCTCCTATTAGCAATTCCAATACTTTGGCCAATTCGGGTTATTTTAAAGTGGCTACGTTAGCGTCACATACCAATGGAAGCGCAGGTTTGGTTAATAATGGTATCATTGAGTATCCCATTGGGAATCCAATACCCAATGTAGTCAATAATGGAATAATTGCTGCACCTTTTTCGGGCTGTAGTCCAGCGTTGCAAATTGGGAGTAGCAATGTGTTGGGTATAGGCACAGCTTGGTATCAAGAAGCATCTTTAACAACGCCATCGGGGACGTATCAATCAGCGTCCAACACCTTCAGCAGCACGCGCAGTTTTCCAGGGACGTACGTCAATTATTTTTCGGTAAACGATGCGGTCAATAGTTGTTCGTACGTGGCTTCAGTGAGTCAGACGCTGAGCGCACCGCCAACGATTACCACCAGTGCAAGTCCCGCTATTTGCATTGGAGCTAGCTCATTCACACTACCCTACTCAGCCACTTCGGGCACCCCGACAACGTATTCGATTTCGGGGGCAGGCATCACTACGGTGAGTAATGCACCGTTGCCTGCCACGCCTATTGTGGTGAATCTGAGTGAGCCAGCGTCGGGGAGTTTAATAAACTACACGTTGACCGTGAGCAGTTCAAGCTCAGGTTGCACGTCAAATATAATAACGGGTAGTGTAACGGTAAACCCACCTCCGAGTGCGATAATAAGTTATGGCGGAACACCTTACTGCAAAAGTGTGACATCCGCGGTAGTGACATTAACGGGTACGAGCGGTGGCACGTATAGCTCAACGTTGGGCTTGAGTATCGATGCCACTACGGGAACGATTAATCCAAGCACTTCGACCGCAGGGACATACACGGTGACCTATACAATAGCTGCGTCGGGCGGCTGCTCAGCGGTTACGGCGACAGCGAGTGTGACGATCACAACAAGCCCGAGTGCAACAATCGGCTACGGCGGAACGCCCTACTGCAAAAGTGTGACATCTGCGTTGGTGACATTAATGGGTAGTGGCGGTGGAACGTTTAGTTCAACGTTGGGCTTGAGTATCGATGCCACTACAGGGACGATTAATCCAAGCACTTCAACGGCAGGAACTTACACGGTGACCTATACAATAGCTGCGTCTGGCGGCTGCTCGGAGGTTACGGCGACGACGAATGTGGTCATTACCGATGCTCCAAGTGCAACAATCAGCTACGGCGGAACGCCCTACTGCAAAAGTGTGACATCCGCGGCAGTGACCTTAACGGGCAGCGGTGGAACGTTCAGTTCAACGTCAGGTTTGAGTATTGACGCCAATACGGGAACAATTAATCCAAGCACTTCAACGGCAGGAACCTACACGGTGACGTACACAATTCCCGCGTCGGGCGGCTGCTCGGCGGTGAATGCGACGACGAATGTGGTCATTACCGAAGCTCCAAGTGCAACCATCAGCTACGGCGGAACGCCTTATTGCAAAAGTCTGACATCGGGGGCAGTGACCTTAACGGGTAGCGGTGGAACATTCAGTTCGACGTCAGGTTTGAGTATCGATGCCACTACGGGAACAATTAATCCAAGTACTTCAACGGCAGGAACATACACGGTAACGTACACAATTCCCGCGTCGGGCGGTTGCTCGGAGGTGAATGCGACGACGAATGTGGTCATTACCGATGCTCCGAGTGCCACCATCAGCTACGGCGGAACACCTTACTGCAAAAGTGTGACATCTGCGGCAGTGACCTTAACGGGCAGCGGCGGAACGTTCAGTTCAACGTCAGGTTTGAGTATCGATGCCAATACGGGCACGATTAATCCAAGCACTTCGACCGCAGGGACTTACACGGTAACGTACACAATTCCCGCGTCGGGCGGCTGTTCGGCGGTAAGTGCGACGACGAATGTGGTCATTACCGATGCTCCAAGTGCAACCATCAGCTACGGCGGCACACCTTACTGCAAAAGTGTGACATCGGCGGCAGTGACCTTAACGGGTAGCGGTGGAACATTCAGTTCGACGTCAGGTTTGAGTATCGATGCCACTACGGGAACAATTAATCCAAGTACTTCAACGGCAGGAACATACACGGTAACGTACACAATTCCCGCGTCGGGCGGTTGCTCGGAGGTGAATGCGACGACGAATGTGGTCATTACCGATGCTCCGAGTGCCACCATCAGCTACGGCGGAACGCCCTACTGCAAAAGTGTGACATCTGCGACAGTGACATTAACGGGCAGCGGCGGAACGTTCAGTTCAACGTCAGGTTTGAGTATCGATGCCAATACGGGCACGATTAATCCAAGCACTTCGACCGCAGGGACTTACACGGTAACGTACACAATTCCCGCGTCGGGCGGCTGTTCGGCGGTAAGTGCGACGACGAATGTGGTCATTACCGATGCTCCAAGTGCAACCATCAGCTACGGCGGCACACCTTACTGCAAAAGTGTGACATCGGCGGCAGTGACCTTAACGGGCAGCGGCGGGACGTTTAGTTCAACGTCAGGTTTGAGTATCGATGCCACTACGGGAACGATTAATCCAAGCACTTCGACCGCAGGAACTTACACGGTAACGTACACAATTCCCGCGTCGGGCGGCTGCTCAGCGGTTACGGCGACAGCGAGTGTGACGATCACAACAAGCCCGAGTGCAACAATCGGCTACGGCGGAACGCCCTACTGCAAAAGTGTGACATCGGCGGTAGTGACATTAATGGGTAGTGGCGGTGGAACGTTTAGTTCAACGTTGGGCTTGAGTATTGATGCCACTACGGGAACGATTAATCCAAGCACTTCAACGGCTGGAACCTACACGGTGACGTACACAATTCTCGCGTCGGGCGGTTGCTCGGAGGTTACGGCGACTGCGAGTGTGACTATTACAACAAGCCCAAGTGCAATAATAAGTTATGGCGGAACACCTTATTGTAAAAGTGTGACATCTGCGGTAGTTACCTTAACGGGCAGCGGTGGAACATTCAGTTCAACGTCAGGTTTGAGTATCGATGCCACTACAGGGACGATTAATCCAAGCACTTCAACGGCAGGAACTTACACGGTGACCTATACAATAGCTGCGTCTGGCGGTTGCTCGGAGGTTACGGCGACGGCGAGTGTGACGATTACAACAAGCCCAAGTGCAATAATAAGTTATGGCGGAACGCCCTACTGCAAAAGTGTGACATCCGCGGCAGTGACATTAACGGGCAGCGGTGGAACGTTTAGTTCAACGTCAGGTTTGAGTATCGATGCCACTACGGGCACGATTAATCCAAGCACTTCAACGGCAGGGACATACACGGTAACGTACACAATTCCCGCGTCGGGCGGTTGCTCGGAGGTTACGGCGACAGCGAGTGTGGTGATCACAACAAGCCCAAGTGCAACAATAAGCTACGGTGGAACACCTTACTGCAAAAGTGTGACATCGGGGGCAGTGACCTTAACGGGCAGCGGCGGGACGTTTAGTTCAACGTCAGGTTTGAGTATCGATGCCACTACGGGCACGATTAATCCAAGCACTTCAACGGCAGGGACATACACGGTAACGTACACAATTCCCGCGTCGGGCGGCTGCTCGGCGGTTATTGCGACAGCGAGTGTGACGATCACAACAAGCCCGAGTGCAACAATCAGCTACGGCGGAACGCCTTACTGCAAAAGTGTGACATCGGCGGTAGTGACCTTAACGGGCAGCGGCGGAACGTTCAGTTCTACGTCAGGTTTGAGTATCGATGCCAATACAGGGACAATTAATCCAAGCACTTCAACGGCAGGGACTTACACGGTGACGTACACAATTCCCGCGTCTGGCGATTGCTCGGAGGTTACGGCGACTGCGAGTGTGACGATCACAACAAGCCCGAGTGCAATAATAAGTTATGGCGGAACACCTTACTGCAAAAGTGTGACATCTGCGGTAGTGACCTTAACGGGCAGCGGCGGAACGTTCAGTTCAACGTCAGGTTTGAGTATCGATGCCACTACGGGAACGATTAATCCAAGCACTTCGACGGCAGGAACCTACACGGTAACGTACACAATTCCCGCGTCGGGCGGTTGCTCGGCGGTTATTGCGACGACGAATGTGGTCATTACCGAAGCTCCAAGTGCAACCATCAGCTACGGTGGAACGCCTTACTGCAAAAGTGTGACATCGGCGGCAGTGACCTTAACGGGTAGCGGTGGAACGTTCAGTTCTACGTCAGGTTTGAGTATCGATGCCACTACGGGAACGATTAATCCAAGCACTTCGACCGCAGGAACTTACACGGTAACGTACACAATTCCCGCGTCGGGCGGCTGCTCAGCGGTTACGGCGACGGCGAGTGTGGTGATCACAACAAGCCCGAGTGCAATAATAAGCTACGGTGGAACACCTTATTGCAAAAGTGTGACGTCCGCGGCAGTGACATTAACGGGCAGCGGTGGAACGTTTAGTTCAACGTCAGGTTTGAGTATCGATGCCACTACGGGAACGATTAATCCAAGCACTTCAACGGCAGGGACATACACGGTAACGTACACAATTCCCGCGTCGGGCGGTTGCTCGGAGGTTACGGCGACAGCGAGTGTGGTGATCACAACAAGCCCAAGTGCAACAATAAGCTACGGTGGAACACCCTACTGCAAAAGTGTGACATCGGGGGCAGTGACCTTAACGGGCAGCGGCGGGACGTTTAGTTCAACGTCAGGTTTGAGTATCGATGCCACTACGGGCACGATTAATCCAAGCACTTCAACGGCAGGGACATACACGGTAACGTACACAATTCCCGCGTCGGGCGGCTGTTCGGCGGTTACGGCGACAGCGAGTGTGACGATTACAACAAGCCCGAGTGCAACAATAAGCTACGGTGGAACGCCCTACTGCAAAAGTGTGCTATCTGCGGCAGTGACATTAACGGGCAGCGGTGGAACGTTCAGTTCTACGTCAGGTTTGAGTATCGATGCCACTACGGGGACGATTAATCCAAGCACTTCGACTGCAGGGACCTACACGGTAACGTACACAATTCCCGCGTCGGGCGGCTGCTCGGCGGTTACGGCGACAGCGAGTGTGACGATCACAACAAGCCCGAGTGCAACAATCAGCTACGGCGGAACGCCTTACTGCAAAAGTGTGACATCGGCGGTAGTGACCTTAACGGGCAGCGGCGGAACGTTCAGTTCTACGTCAGGTTTGAGTATCGATGCCACTACGGGAACGATTAATCCAAGCACTTCGACGGCAGGAACCTACACGGTAACGTACACAATTCCCGCGTCGGGCGGTTGTTCGGCGGTTACGGCGACTGCAGTCGTAGCTGTTCAAAGTAAACCAACGATTACACTTTTAGCTTTACAACAAACCTTGAACGAGGGCAACAACCCAGTTCTTTGCGACACCGATGCGAATCCTGTGAACGGTTTACAGTTTGGGGTTTCGAGTTCGTGTGTTTCGGGAACCCCCGTTTGGCGAGTACAAGTAGGTACTGGCACATGGAGCAACTGGTCGGCGACAGCCCCAGTTTCCCAATCGTCTAATAACCAATCCCACCGCTATCAAGCGGCTTGCGACGCCAATTGTGCTTCGACTTATTCGGGAGTCATTGAATTGACAATTAATAACCGTGCCTCTGCTCCGCAAAACGTGTCATTGCTCGTGGATGGTGTAACAGTTGCCGTAGGCGAGACGAAGGAAGTGTGTAGTTTGGTGAATATGCCTCTTACATTTAACGCCAATTGCGCCACGGGTGAAGTGATACTTTATTCCGTTGACGGTGGTGAGTACAGCGCGGGCGTACCTGTTGGTTTGGTGGATAACCAATTTCACAATTACCGCGTACGTTGCCGTAAATCGGACGGAACACCATCTTGTGTGGAATCAGAATCGGGAGTAATGCGGTTAAAATTGGTGGTCATACCAGCAGCGCCGACGGTATCATTGTCATCGACAAGCAGTTGTAACTCATCGGCAAGTTTCAGCGGTCAATCGTCTTGCGGAAGTTTGCGCACGGTTTGGTACAATGCCACCACGAACGTTGCTTTGCCAAGTCTTCCCGCTACGGTACCAAGCCAAACGACCTCGTACTACGCTCGTTGTCAAACGGAAAATGGTTGCGTGAGTGAAAAAAGCAACGTAGTGACGTTTACCTTGACCCCAACGCAAGTTGCTCCCGTGATTACAGCCTCGCAAGAGATTGTTTGTACAGGTACAACGGTGACGATTTCAGCCAACTGTCCCGCAGGAAGTCAGACGTTTTGGAACACGGGTGTCACTGCACCAAGTTTTGAGGTAGCGTTTAGCAACGTAACGAAGCAAACGTATTGGGCAAAGTGTCTCTTCGACGGCGGTTGTCAGAGTTCGGAAAGTATTCGCAAGGATATTTATTGGAATGCGTTTGTGGTGACGTTGATAAACATCGGCGAATCAAAATCGGCGGTGAAGCCAGCGAACGACAAGTCATTGTGGACAAGTCAATTCATCACCCGCGACGGTGGTCCAGAATTGGAGCAAAGCACGCAAGTGAATCCGACGTTATTTTACGTAGAAAACGCGAACAAAATGGCACCACGTTATTGGACTATCAACGTAGAAGCCTGCGGATTAAGTACCGATGGTTCATTGACCTTTGACATGTTAGCGACGCCAGAAATGGGCGTAATTCGTTCCTTCAACACGCACGAGAACAACGCGCCGTATTTTATGTATGCCAACCGCGAAGGCTGGACAGAATTGTACGGACAAAACCATCCAGCCTACGGTTTTTACCAAGACAATGGATCGGGCGGTAACGTATATGACGCAGGGTTACCCAAAGGCTTGTACAAGTTAGGCATTCGTTACTGGGACCAGAAGGGCTGGGGCAGCATCTATCCTGCAACGCGTCAACCGCAAGGCAATGTGCTGGCGTATCAAGAATATTGGTTCAGAATCCAATCGAAAGATGGAGTAGGCGTGGGAGCAGCGAGGACAGCGGATAGCGAAGAGGCAAAAAACAAAGGGCAAGGGGCAAATGGCAAATGGCAAGGTTCGGATAACGGACAACCGATAACGGAGAACGGCGTCTTCGCCACCGTTCTCCCCAACCCTGTCACCAACATTCTCCGCCTTAAAATCCAAGAGAGCAAAGGGCAAGTGGTGCAAGCTGCGTTGACGGATGGAACAGGTCGGGAAGTTTTGTGTCGCCAATTTGTACCCGAAACCAACACGCACCAAGAAGAGTTTGGGGTGAGTGAGTTGCCGACGGGGATTTACTTCTTGAAGGTGACGACCGCTGACCAGCAGGCGACGCTGAAGGTGGTGAAAGTGCAGTAGTGTCTTACTTTTAGATAAAAATGAGCTACTTGGGGTTATTCTCAAGTAGCTCATTTTTTTAGTATAGATAGCCAACAATAATTATCTTTGCTACTGATGATTGGTTGTTTGATTTTACCAAGTGATGCTTTCCATATGAATATTTTTTTGAACTCAATATCAAAATATATACCAATAAATTGTGCCTTTTTGGTGTTGTTTTTAGGGAGTTTGGTTTCTTTTGCGCAGCAAAAAACAACAATTGAAGAACAGAAGAAAGCACATTGGTACTTCGATAAAGCGGAATGGTTCAGATACGAACCGCAGTTTAACTACGATAGTACTCTTTTTTATGCAAAAAAAGGGCTTAGCGTTTTGGAGAAACAATCAAGGAAGCCGTACGCACAATTGATTGAGGCGTATTTAAAACTTGCTTCTTATGAGCTCATACCCGCCCAAAAAGATAGCGCATTGCTGTATGCAGAAAAATACAGTAAAATGGTAAATGATAATGTGTTAAAATACAGGGTGTTGTATAGGATATCGGACAGGGGGTGGGCTGGTTATAAAACCCAAGATAGAGATGTATTTAAGGAAGCCAATGAGCTGATTGAAGATAATACTGACCCCGCCATCAAAGCTGAATATGAACTTGGGTTAGGTGGTTACTACGCAAAATCAACGGACGGCAGGGATTTTGGTCAAACCTGTTTGCTCAGAAGCCTTACTTATTACTTGACAAAAGAGGATAAGTTATCGTTGCAGCGGAGGGCTTCAATTTACATGAGCCTTCATAACCTGAAATTTGTGGAGAACCAAATGGACTCGGCCAAACTATACCTTGAGAAAATTGAACCGTTATTGCCAGAAGTGCCTTTAATGCTTCAGTTGAGTTATTTGGGGATACGGGTCAATTATCATAAAACACTGAAGCAATTGGGAACTGCTCAGGCTTATGCAAGTGAGTATTTGAGATTAGTGGAAAAATACAAACTTCAAAACTCCCATCATGGGCAAATGGGGCTGTTCAATTTGGGGCATATTTATTTTTTAAGAGGAAACAACGATGAGGCGATTGCTTACTACAAGCGAGCGTTAGCCCTTGGAGAATCGTTGAATATTCATTCGACGGATTACGATATTTGGCACTATACTGCCAACGCTTACGAGAAAAAAGGGGATTTCAAAAATGCGTATGAAGCGCAGAAGAAATTTCTTGAAGAAGCCGTTAAACGTTTAGATGTTAATCATCACAACGCTGTAAAGGAGCTTGAAATACAGTATAGCTTGAAAGAAAAAGAACAAACTCAGATAAAACAAGCTTTTGAACGTAAAATACTGATTGCCTCGGTTTGCTTATTAGTGATTTTGGTCTTTTTACTGGCTTTTTTTTACGCAAAAAGCCGAAGGGCTCAACGAATCATTGCGCAACAATCGGCTGCCCTTCACGAATTGGATGCGGTTAAATCACGTTTTTTTGCGAATGTTTCGCATGAATTACGTACGCCACTTACCCTCATACTTGCCCCTTTAAGTACGATGCTGAAAAGCGGAACTCTGGATGCACTTAACAATTCTCTAGCTAGTTTGATACGGCAAAATGCCGAAAGCCTTTTGAAACTGGTCAATGAAATTTTGGATTTGAACAAACTAGAAGTGGGTAAGTTAGAGGTGCGAGAAGAATCGGTCGTGCTCTATAATTTTATCCGCCGAGTTACAGCCAATTTTGAATCAGCGGCTACTGCGCGGCATATTCGTTTTACGTTTAACTATGCTATTGATCGGTATTTGCAACTTTTGGTAGATAAAGATAAAGTACAAAAAATACTGAACAATTTATTGTCTAATGCCATTAAGTTTACGCCTGAAAATGGAGAAATTGCAGTCACTGTTGAGGAGCATCATCATCAAATTTGTATTAAAGTAAAGGATACGGGTCGAGGCATCCATCCCGAGGATTTGCCCCGCATTTTTGAGCGATTTTACCAATCCAACCGAGCCAATGCGCTTGTGGAGGGGGGGACGGGAATCGGGCTTTCATTGTCGGTTGAATTAGCCAAACTGATGAACGGGGAGTTGAAAGTAGAAAGCAAGTTGATGGAAGGGTCAGAGTTTTCGTTTTATTTCCCCAAAAGAGAAGTACTAACAACACTAACGAATGCCGACGCCGAAGAAATAAATCACCAAGTGCTCTACAAAGAAGAAATAGGTTTGGCGGGAGTTGAATTAGCGTCGGAGTCTATGCAAGAGCCCAAAGCCACCATTCTAATTGTGGAAGATAATCAAAGCTTACGAGCCTATTTGGTGCTGATTTTGCAGGATAAATACACGGTCATAAAAGCAGAAAATGGCCAAGTAGCTTTGGAATTACTAAAAAAAGGCCTCCGACCCTCCCTTATTTTAACAGATGTAATGATGCCAGTGCTCAATGGGTATCAATTGGTCAATATACTTAAATCTGACGATGAGCTCTGTTCGATACCTGTCATTATGCTAACAGCCCGCGCTGAAATGCAGGATAAACTCAAAGCGCTGCGGATTGGGGTGGATGATTACTTGACTAAACCGTTTGAGGAAGAAGAACTTCTTGTCCGAATGAATAACCTTTTGCAGTATGCACAAAAACGGTCGAGCGATAATTTGGTGGTTGAGAAAGTAGAGGTTTTGTTGGATCGTGGTCCCGAAACCGACTTGACACCTGTCGTTTCGGTGAGTGACATGGCGTGGTTAGCGCAATTGGAGAGTCGGGTGAAACTACACCTCAATGAAACGGATTATTCGGTGGAACGCATGGCTGATGATATGGCACTAAGTCGTACGCAGTTGTTCCGAAAACTTAAAAACTTAACAGGCCATTCTCCCCAGCAGTACCTGCAAGAAGTACGGTTGCAACAAGCGTTGTATTTGCTTGAAACGAAGCAAGCGCAGTCTGTCAAAGCAGTTTGCTATGCGGTGGGGTTGTTGCAGGTGAAGCATTTTTCACAACTGTTCCATCGCCGTTTTGGCAAATTACCCTCTGCTTATTTGTAGGTTTTCCGTAGGGTGCAACATTCGTGTACCCTATTTGCAACATTGCTATCCCCTCTGAAACCTACGTGTACCGTTGTTGCAACATGGCTTTGCGAGCCGCCTTCTTTCTTTGTGACTGTTCATATTTTGCCTTACTCAAAATGAAAAGTCATTTACTTTTTCGATGCTCACTGCTTCTAATGAGCAGTATATTCTCGCTACTTATTGGAGGGAACAGTTATGCTCAAACCATTCGCTACGTGAAGGAAGGAGGCACTGGAGATGGTTCTTCGTGGGCCAATGCCTCAGGCGATTTACAGGCGATGATTAATGCCTCGGCTGATGGCGAGCAAGTATGGGTTGCCGCAGGGACCTACAAGCCCACCACGGCAACAGCCAATGTGGGTATTACCTTTGCTTTGAAAAACGGCGTGAAGCTCTTGGGTGGGTTTCCTGCTACCAACAACCCCACGTTAGCCGACAGAAACTGGGTACTTAATCCGACCATTTTGAGCGGTAATATTGGAAATGTTAACGACGAAAAAGATAACGCATTTCATGTCGTCTCCATCCTTGATATTGGAGGTAGTTCTCCAAACCCGACGACGCTTGACGGGTTCATCATTTCGGATGGCTATGCAGATGATAGAAATGACGTTAATAATTCATATAATTCAGGAGGTGGTATTTACATTTATGGTAACTCACCCGTTATTCAAAACTGTATTCTGAAAAATAATTTTGGAAGACTCGTTGGTGGGATGGGGGTAGCCTTTTCTAATCCGACGATTTCCAACTGCCAATTTTACAATAATCGCGGTGCCACTTCGGCTATTAAGTTTGAAAATTCATCCCCCAACCTAAAAAACAGTACACTCCACAGTGCTACTACCCGTCTCATTGAGAGTGCAACGGGTGGGAGTGTTACCATCGCCAATTGTATCATTTGGGGGAATGATGCCCCAGTAGCCAATACGGGAGGAGGCACTGGTATTAGTTATTCAATCGTTCAGGGGGGGTATGCTGGAACGGGAAATCGCAGTACTGACCCAGATTTTTTAGATGCCGCCAATGGAAATTTCAACGTAAGTCCTTTTTCGTGTGCCATTGATGGCGGAACAAATTCGGCTGTCGTTTCGGGAGAAACGGATTTTGATAAAAACCCGCGTATCTATAACAACGGCACGGTCGATATGGGTGCATACGAGTACCAAGGTGCACGACAAATCGTATCACCCATCATAACCACTAACAACGCCCTTCATTTTGACGGGACCAATGATTATGTCAGTTTGGCACCCGTAAGCCCCGTTAATTGTACCTCAGCTACCCTTACCCTCAGCGATGCCCTTACCATTGAGTATTGGTTCAAAGGGACCAATATCCAGTCGGCGGTGCGTTTTCAAAGCGGTGCTAACTACATCAGTTCGGGTTGGGGGACGGCTGGTAACTTTAAGCACATTCTCTCCAATAGCGGAGGTACCGACGGGGTAGCCGTAGGGTCAGCTGCTACCGATGGCAATTGGCATCACGTGGCCGTGACTTGGCAAAAGGGAGCTGTTAATGGTTTCAAATCGTACCTAGATGGCCAATTGGTAGAGCAAAAAAATGCCACAAATACCGATTTGCCTTCTTTTAGTGCTGGTTTGTCTTTGGGCTCGTTGAATGGAGCAGGTGAATTTATGAACGGTAGCTTAGACGAAGTAAAAGTTTGGAACGTAGTCAGAACGCAAGCGGAGATACAGGCGGGGCAATGTGGTAATTTATCGCTCCCTCAAACGGGTTTATTGATGTATTATCAATTTAACCACGGTGCTGTCAACGGCACCAACGCAAACGTGAAGAAGTTGACTAATCTTGCCGACCCTAACAATACTTATATAGGTACGTTGAATGGTTTTGCGTTGGATGGAAGTACCTCGAACTGGGTAGCTGCTCCGACAGGTCCCCCTATACGTTATGTCAAACCAGGAGGTACGGGCGATGGAAGTGATTGGGCAAATGCTTCGGGGAATCTACAAGCGATGATTGGTGCTAGCTGTGTGCAACAAGTGTGGGTGGCCGCAGGGACGTACAAGCCCAGTAGCTCGCCAGGATGTACTAATTGTGACACCAACCGTGACTATTATTTTTTACTCAAAAATGGAGTGAAATTGTACGGAGGGTTTGCAGGAAACGAAACGTCGGTAAATGACCGAAACATCGTAGCCAATCCTACCATTTTGAGCGGCGACCTTTTGGGAAACGACGGGGCTAATTTTGCCAATGCCGATGATAATACGTATCACGTAGTGGTCGCTACTTTCTCGAATACCACTCCTACCATAGAATTGGACGGTTTCACCATTGCGGGAGGAAATGCAACGGGAAGTTTTTCGGTAACAATTAATGGTCAATCAGTCAGTCGTAGTGAGGGGGGCGGGATGTACATTTTTGGTGGAACCACCACCTTGAAAAATAACACCATTACCAAAAATCAATCGTCAAATGGCGGTGGTATTTACACAAAAGATAGCAACATCACGCTAGAAAGTAATACCATTTCGGAAAATCAATCGTCAAATAACGGAGGAGGTGGCTACATTTACAACGGCACTAATACGCTGGTCAATAACCTCGTTGTGGGCAATTCTTCCCGAGATGGGGGCGGTTTACATACCTTCTTTGGGGGAGGAGTGTTGTTGGTTAACAATACATTTACGGGCAATAGCGCCAACAGCGGTGGAGCACTTCGGACCTTCTCCACTAACATGACCTTGACCAACAATATCCTTTGGGGAAATAGCAACGGTACCAATGAAATTGTGCAAATCGGTGGTACTGTCAGTGTGGCCAACTCAATCGTGCAGGGAGGCTATGTAGGGAACGGGAATTTAAACATTGACCCACTGTTTGTGGCTCCTTCCGACGGTAACTTTCGCCTGCAAGCGCAGTCTTGTGCCATCAACACAGGGGACAATGGCAGTGTGCTTTCGGGAATGACCACTGACCGAGCAGGGGCTACTCGTATTTTCAATGGAGGTACGGTGGACTTGGGAGCGTTTGAGTTTCAAGGGAATAAGCAGAGCTCCACTTTTAATCTACCTGCCGTCACTACCAACAACGCGCTGAATTTTGACGGCAGCAACGACTTTGTAAGTATTTCTACAACCAATGCGGCCAACTGTACGCCTGTACCTTTGAACCTTGGAGATAACTTTACCATTGAATACTGGTTCAAAGGCTCAGACATTCGTTCGGCGGTGTTTCTTAAAGCGGGAAATCAGTTTATCAGTTCGGGTTATGGCTCAGCGGGTAGTTATACCCATACCATTGGTTTTGGAGGAAGTAGTGTTGGCGTATCGGTAGGCCAGGCTGCTACCGACGGAAATTGGCACCACATTGCGATGACATGGCAAAGATTCGACCAAAACGGCTTTAAATCGTATTTGGACGGGGAATTGGTCGAACAAAAATTTGGGATGGCTTATCCGCTGACCGCCTTTGACACAGGTCTGACGTTAGGAAATAACAACGGTTCTTCTTCAACGCCAGAGTACACAAATGGTAGTATTGATGAGCTAAGAATTTGGAATGTTGCTCGAACGCAAGTAGAGATACAGGCAGGGCTGTGCGGTAGTTTATCCCTTCCCCAAACGGGTTTGTTGATGTACTATCAATTTGACCACGGGGGTGCCAACGGCAATAATACGAATATTTCAAAGCTGGCTAATGCGGCCGACCCCAACGTGTATGCGGGTACGTTGAACGGTTTTGCCCTAAACGGAAGCACATCGAACTGGGTCGCGGCCAAACCGACGTCCGCTATTCGCTATGTCAAAGCAGGAGCATCAGGGTCGGGGAGTTCGTGGGCCGACGCCTCAGGAAATTTGCAAGCGATGATTAATGCCAATTGCGTGGAACAAGTATGGGTGGCAGCTGGTACCTACAAGCCAGGTACTTCTCGCTCGGAATCTTTTGTCATGAAAGCTGGGGTGAAAATTTATGGTGGTTTCCCTGCAATAGGTACTCCGACTTTTGCAGATCGCAATTGGAAAACAAATGTTACTGTTCTTAGTGGCGACCTGAACGGGGATGATGTAATAACGGGAAGTGGTAGTTCGTTAAATATCTCCAATACAGCGGAAAATAGCTTCTATGTGGTCAAAAATGATAACAATGGACTCACAAGCACGGCAGTTTTGGATGGATTTACCATAACGGGAGGAAACGCTAACGCTTCCTCAACTGACGCTGGTGGAGGTTTGTTTATTGGGTTATCTTCTCCAACGTTGGAAAACCTCCTAATTACCGCCAACAGCGCATCAAATGGTGCAGGAGCGTTTATTGCCAATTCGTCAAGTAGTTTAACCAATGTTTCATTTGTGAAAAACAAAGCAGAGCTTGACGGCGGGGGAGTTTATCTTCTGGGAGCCACTCCTACCTTTATTAATGCGCTATTTTGGGGCAACTCAGCCGTTCAGGGAGGGGGAGGTTTGGTCAGGTTTTCCAATGCAAACTTCAACCACGTAACAATGGCTGGAAATGCAACCACCGATGGTGGAGGCGAAATGATGACTATAAGCTCAGCGCCAACGATAAAAAATTCAATCATTTGGGGACAAAATACGGGTATAAGTATTGGCTCGGGCTTGCCAGTGGTTACATATTCCATCATCAAAGGGGGCTTTTCGGGTACAGGCAATAAGGGTGCCGACCCATTGTTTGTGAATGTCCCCAACGGAGATTTGGGTTTGCAAGCTTGTTCGCCCGCTATCAATGCAGGTGATAATGCGGGTGCGGCCGTAACCGATATGGCAGGTAATCCGCGTATTGTGGGCGGAAAAGTGGACATGGGTGCGTATGAATATCAGTTGGCTCTGCCAGCAGCAATTACCCCGTCTGTCAGCGTAACTCACCCGACTACGTGCGGGGGGGGCAATGGTAGCATTGTGCTGGGTGGGTTCCTAAATGCTACCACGTATAGCGTGACGTATAAAAAGAATAATGTGGAGGTTGCCGCGGCCAATTTTACCTCCAATGGCAGTGGAGTAATTACGCTTACGGGGTTAGGGGCAGGAAATTATACCGAGATAGTGGCTACCTATGGAGCCTGTGTAACAAATGCCGTTTCAACGACACTGAACGACCCCAGCAAGCCAATCGCACTGATTACAGGTACAGCCTTGGTATGTCTAAACGGTCCTTCGCCGAGCATTACATTTACGGGGCAAAACGGGATAACTCCCTACACGTTTACGTATAAGGTTAATGAAGGTGCACCGCAAACTGTACAAACATCAGGAAGCAATAATAGCGTTGTCGTTCCCGTTCCAACCAATGTTTCGGGGGTGGTTAGTTTTACATTGGAATCGGTATCAAATCCAACTAATTGTAGTCAAGCACAAACAGGTAGCGCGACGGTGACGGTACAAGGCAAACCGACGATTACGTTGACGACGTTGCAACAAACGTTGAACGAAGGCAATGCTCAAACCTTCTGCGATACCGATGCAAATCCTGTTAACGGTTTACAGTTTAATGTTACGGGTTTGTGTATGGTGGGTAATCCCGTTTGGCGAGTACAAGTAGGTACTGGCGCATGGAGCAACTGGTCGGCGACAGCCCCAGTTTCCCAATCATCTAATAACCAACCCCACCGCTACCAAGCGGCCTGCGATGCGAACTGTTCTGTGACCTACACGAGTCCGATTGAATTGACAATTAATAACCGAGCTTCCATTCCTCAAAATGTTTCTTTATTGGTGGACGGTGTGACAGTTGCCGTAGGCGAGACGAAGGAAGTGTGTAGTTTGGTGACTACTAGCCTAACTTTTAATGCGAACTGTGCCACGGGCGAAGTGATTCTTTATTCCGTCGATGGTGGCGAATACAGCGCGGGCGTACCCGTAGGCTTGGTGGACAATCAGTTTCACAACTACCGCGTACGTTGCCGCAAATCAGACGGCACGCCATCGTGTGTGGAGTCAGAGTCTGGGGTAATGCGGTTAAAATTGGTCGTAATTCCAGCAGCGCCGACGGTATCATTGTCATCGACAAGCAGTTGTAACCCATCGGCGAGTTTCAGTGGACAATCAACGTGTGGCAGTTTGCGAACAGTTTGGTACAATGCCACCACGAACGTTGCTTTGCCAAGCTTACCTTCGACCGTACCAAGCCAGACAACTTCCTATTACGCTCGTTGTCAGACGGAAAATGGTTGTGTGAGTGAAAAGAGCAACGTGGTGACGTTTACGTTAACCCCAACGCAAGTTGCGCCCGTGATTACGATTTCGCAAGAGATAGTTTGTACGGGGACGACTGTTCGAGTATCGGCCAACTGTCCCGCAGGAAGTCAGACGTTTTGGAACACGGGCGTCACTGCGCCAAGTTTCGAGGTAGCTTTCAATAATGTGACGAAGCAAACCTACTGGGCAAAGTGTCTTTTTGACGGTGGCTGTCAAAGTGCCGAAAGTGTCCGCAAGGATATTTATTGGAATGCGTTTGTGGTGACGTTGATTAACATTGGTGAATCAAAATCAGCCATCAAAACCAATGACCGCGCGGCGTGGCGTAGTCAGTTTATCACGCGTGATGGTGGCCCTGAGTTGGAGCAAAGCACGCAGGTAAATCCAACTTTGTATTACGTAGAAAATGCCAATAAGACAGCCCCACGCTACTGGACAATAAATGTTGAAGCCTGTGGATTAAGTGCCGATGGCTCGTTGACGTTCGATATGTTGGTGACGCCCGAGACTGGCGTAATTCGTTCCTTCAACACGCACGAGAATAACACACCCTACTTTATGTATGCCAACCGTGATGGCTGGACGGAATTGTATGCGCAAAACCATCCAGCCTACGGTTTTTACCAAGACAATGGAGCGGGGGGTAACGTATATGATGCAGGGTTACCCAAAGGATTGTACAAGTTAGGCATTCGTTACTGGGACCAAAAGGGGTGGGGCAGCATTTACCCCTCTACCCGCAAACCACAGGGTAATGTGTTGACTTACCAAGAATACTGGTTCCGTATCCAGTCGAAAGATGGGGTAGGCGTAGGTGCAGCGAGATCAGCAGTGAGCGAAGAGGCAAATGGCAAAGGGCAAGGAGCAAGAGGCGAAGGGCAAGAGGCAAATGGCAAATGGCAAGGTTCGGATAACGGACAACCGATAACGGATAACGGCGCTTTCGCGACCGTTCTCCCCAACCCCGTCACCAACATCCTTCGCTTGAAAGTGCAAGATAGCAAGGGGCAAACAGTGCAAGCTGCGTTAACGGATGCTTCGGGTCGGGAAGTTTTACGTCGCCAATTTGTGCCCGAAACCAACACCCACCAAGAAGAATTTGGGGTGCGTGAGTTGCCGATGGGAATATACTTCTTGAAGGTCTCGACGGAGATGCAACAAGCTACTTTGAAAGTGGTGAAGGTAGAATAGTTTTTGCCAGCAAAAGCCATGACAAGGGAATCCAATTAAGTTTGGGTTCCCTTTTTTGTAAATAAAAAGCACCTAAAAAGAATATGGTATATCTTTGTAGGTCTATGCAAGGATATAAAAATGAAACTCAAAACCCTAATAAACGTTAGCTTGCTTTTTTTACTTGGTAGTTTGTCGGTAAATGCGCAATATGAGCGCTTTTTACACAAAGACTACCGAGGACGAGCTAAAGAGTGGGGGAATTTTTGGGCTGAAAAAACCGTCAATGTCCAATACGATTCGGCGTTGTTTTTTAAAGAACTTTTGGGGATTCGCCAACTAGCGATAGCTCATAAAGACGAAGGCTTAGAAATGGATACGTACATGGGGGAGTTGAGTTTTTTTCTGTACCGAACAAAGTATTCTGACCAATTAGCGCTCAGCGTTTTAAACCGTACGTTGAAGATTGCCCAACAAAAAAGATTACTGCAAGAAGCCTCCGTAGAAAAGCATTTTGGTGTGACGTATTTTTATCGGATTAAAAACTACGAATTGGCTTTTGAACATTTTTTGCGCATGTATGAACTGGTCAAAAACGTAAGTAAACGTACCTTTCCTGATAAAACCAATTGCCTCAAAGAGTTAGCCTCTGCTTATTACTATTTCGACGACTATCCCAAAACCATTGAGTTAGCAAAAGCATCCATTCAAAGTGAGTTAGAGGCGGGAGAAACGGCGCATTTGTGCCGAAATTATGGATTGCTGGGGATTTGTTTCCGAAAACAAAATCAATTGGATTCGTCTGATTATTATTTTAAGGTTTCATTGCAAGCTTCTATTAGTCAGCGAGATACGTCGTGGTTGGGAGTCAGTTACGGTGAGCTCGGTTTGAATGCTTTTACCAGAAAAAACTACGCACAAGCCGAGGCGCTTCTTCGTCGGTCACTTTCGATGGTTAAATTAAAAGAAGAATGGCAAATGGTGGTAAAGGTACAGACAGCACTGGGGGCGATTGCGCTCTTAAAAGGCAAAGACAAGGAAGCCCAACTACTGTTGTTGGAAGCTAAAAAATATGCCGATATTCAACGAGAATTTGAGCTGTATAACGTAGTTTATCCGTGGCTACTGAAATTATATGTTCAAACGGGTCAGCCGCAATTGGCCATGATGTATTCCGATTCGGCAGACTGGGTGAAGGACAGTTTGCAACGACAATTTAGTGCGCGAAAAATCTTACGAGCCGTGCAAGCCAATCAGCTACGCCAGCATCGTGCGGAAATGACTAGCATCGAAACCCAACGTGCCTTAAAAGAAAAAGAGCGAAATGGCGTATTGCTGCTGCTGTTGATTGGCTTTGCATTGGCGGTTTACGTTTATCAAAATCAACGAAAAAACCACCTGCAAGATCAATTGATTTCGGTACAGCAACTGCAAATAAAAGAACAAGAGCTTGGAATAGCCAAGCAGCAACTGCAACATTTTACGCAGCGTGTTTTGGAGAAAAACGAATTCATTGAGCAGTTACAAGGAGCAACGATTTTGACCGACGAGCAATGGGAGGATTTTCGTGCGCTTTTTGAGAAAGTCCACGGAGGGTATTTGCGTCGGGTGAAGGAGAAATTTCCGACGCTTACCCCTGCCGAAATTCGTTTTATTGCTTTGGCAAAATTGCAATTGTCCACCAAAGAAATGGCCAGCATGTTGGGGGTTTCCCCCGTGAGTGTGCGCTCTACTTGGTCGCGTTTACGTAAAAAAGTGCAGCTTCCCGAAGAAGAAAGCCTAGAAAAATGGCTCGAAATGATGGGCGAATAGACCCGTTTTTATTCCTTCGTACTGTCTCCTCAGAAGACGACTACTTTTGCTCTTTTCCTAAGTAAGAGTGTTTTTGGTTTGTAACAAGTTGATGGTGAGTGTGTTGTAAATTGCAACGTTTTTGCAACGCTTGAAATTTGGCGTTTAGGGAGCGCATTGGGTAGTTTTAACTATGCCAATTCCGAAACTATATCGCCAACCTAAGTTTGTGCTACTACTGCTAGCACTTCTGTTTGGAGTGTTGGTGGCGGGGTGTTGGTATGGTTACCAAAAACAATTGAAAAACTTGGAAAAACAACTCTACGACCTCCAACACAAGATGCAAACCCAACGCTTTATGAACGCAAAATTACGCTACCTTACCCTGCTTCTGTGCATTTTTTCTTTCGGGCTTTTAGCCCAAGTGACGCCGCAGGGCAGCCTGAGCGGCAACCCCATCTGCCCCGGTGCACAGGCTACCCTTACTTTCACCGCCACGGCGGGGACGGGTCCCTTTACGGTACGCTACACCGACGGCAATGCCATCCGTACCCAAACGGGGGTGACGAGTGGCACCCCTTTTAACGCTATGAGCAAAACCACCGCCACCAAGACCTATACATTACTGAAAGTGACGGGTTCTGACGGAGGGATACGCAACGGTGGCTTCACTGATGCTACGGGAACGGTTACGGTCAGTGCGCGTCCTGATTTGAAAGACCTGACTTTATCCCCCATCGCCCCCGTGTGTGCGGGCTCAAATGCCACCTTATCCCTCAGCGGTTTTGTACAAACCCGGAGTTTTCGATCCAAACCGCCCATCACCACCTTGATCAATGGGGCCTCTTCGGTCTATTCGGCAGATTTGGACGGCGACGGGGACATGGACGTGCTGTCGGCTTCTGTCAATGACGACGAGGTCGCCTGGTATAAAAACGATGGAAACGGAGGATTCGGGCCGCAAATCATTATCAGTACTTCGGCAGATTTTCCTACTTCGGTGTATGCGGCGGACTTGGACGGTGATGGGGATTTGGACGTATTGTCTTCTTCGATTTATGATCATAAGATCGCCTGGTACAAAAACGATGGCAACGGCGGATTTGGACCACAATCCGAGATTACTACTTCAGCGAACGGAGCCAATTCGGTGTATGCGGCGGATTTGGATGGGGATGGAGACTTGGATGTGTTGTCTGCTTCTATCAATGACAGCAAAATCGCGTGGTATGAAAACAACGGTAGCGGAGGATTCGGGCCGCAAACGGTGATCAGTACTGCGGGCTCCGGAGCGCAGTCGGTATATGCCGCGGATTTGGATGGTGACGGAGATATGGATGTGTTATCGGCTTCTTCTAATGACGATAAAATCGCGTGGTACCAAAACAACGGCAGCGGCGGGTTTGGGCCGCAGAACACAATCAGTACCGCTGCCGATGGAGCTGCCTTTGTGACTGCGGCGGATTTGGACGGCGACGGCGATATGGATGTGCTGTCGGCCTCTCAATTGGACAGCAAGGTGGCGTGGTACCGAAACAACGGCAGCGGTGGATTCGGAGTACAGAACATCATCAGTACCGCAGCAGGTGGAACCGCATCGGTTCATGCGGCAGATTTGGACGGCGACGGCGACTTGGACGTGCTCTCGGCATCTGGTCAGGACAACAAGGTCGCCTGGTATGAGAACAACGGTAGTGGAGGATTCGGAGCGCAAATCGTGATCAGCAATACGACGGGCTTTGCCTATTCGGTGTATGCGGCGGACTTGGACGGCGATGGCGACATGGATGTGCCGGTGGCGGCCTACCAGGGCGACCGAATCGAATGGTTCGAAAACCGTACACCCTTCGGCAACAATGCCACGGTGACCTACAATGTCGGGGGTGGGGTGCTCCAAACGGTGACCGTGCCTGTCAATTCGGGCAGCGCCTCCCTTACCTTGACGGCCCCTAAAGCGGGGCTGCTGACCTTACTCAAAATGAGTAACGGCGGCCCTTGCGCCACGAGTACGGGTAAAACCACCCAACTCCGCCATTTGCCCCGCCCCGATCTGAAAGACCTGACGGCGGGTCCCATCGTCCCCCTGTGTGCGGGCTCAGATGCGACCCTGCCCCTCAGCGGTTTTGTCCAAACTCAGAGTTTTCAATCTAAACCATCTATCAGCACCGTTGCCAACGCGGCTATTTCGGTGTATGCAGCGGACTTGGACGGTGACGGAGACATAGACGTGCTGTCGGCGTCTTTAGCTGACCAAAAGATCGCGTGGTATAAAAATAACGGCAACGGCACATTTACAACTCAGTCTTCCATCAGTACCTCGGCCAATGGAGCTGCTTCGGTATATGCGGCAGACTTGGACGGGGACGGAGATTTGGATGTGTTATCGGCTTCTTTGGATGATGACAAAATCGCGTGGTATAAAAACGACGGCAGTGGTGGGTTCGGAGCACAGCAGGTAATTAGTACCTCGGCCAATGGAGCTGTTTCGGTGTATGCGGCAGACTTGGACGGCGACGGAGACATGGACGTTCTGTCGGCTTCTTTGGTTGATGACAAGATTGCGTGGTATAAAAACGACGGCAGTGGTGGGTTCGGAGCACAGCAGGTAATCAGTACCGTCAATGGGGCTGCTAAGGTGTATGCGGCAGACTTGGACGGGGACGGAGATTTGGATGTGTTATCGGCTTCTGTCAATGACGACAAAATCGCGTGGTATAAAAACGACGGCAGTGGTGGGTTCGGAGCACAGCAGGTAATCAGTACCGTCAATAGGGCTGTTTCGGTGTATGTGGCAGACTTGGACGGGGACGGAGACATGGACGTTCTGTCGGCTTCTTTGGATGATGACAAGATTGCGTGGTATCAAAACAACGGCAGCGGTACTTTCACGGCTCAGCCCTCTATCACTACCTCCGCTGACGTGGCTGAATCGGTGTATGCGGCGGACTTGGACGGGGATGGGGATATAGACGTGCTGTCGGCTTCTTCCAATGATAATAAAATTGCGTGGTATAAAAACGACGGCGGCGGCACTTTTACGACTCAGACCTCCATCAGCACCTCGGCGAGTAGTGCCCGATCGGTATATGCGGCGGACTTAGATGGGGACGGGGACATGGACGTTTTGTCGGCTTCTGTCAATGATAACAAGATTGCTTGGTACGAAAACCGCACGCCCTTCAGCGGCAGTGCCGCCGTGACCTACACCGCCGGAGGCGGGATACCCAAAACGGTGACCGTGCCTGTCAATTCGGGCAGCGCCACGGTAACGCTAACAGCTCCTAAAGCAGGTGCCGTCACCGTCCTCAAAGTAGCCAATGCCGACGGCTGCTCGGCGGGGGTAAGTAAATCTACCCCACTCCGCCACCTGCCCCGCCCCGACCTGAAAGACCTGACTTTATCCCCCATCGCCCCCGTGTGTGCAGGCTCGAATGCGAGTTTATCCCTCAGTGGATTTGTGCAAACCCGTAGTTTTCAAACTCGCTCAGCTATCACCACCTCGGCGAATAGTGCTCAGTCAGTGCATGCCGCAGACTTGGATGGAGACGGTGATTTGGATGTGCTGTCGGCTTCTGAGTCTGACAAAAAGATTGCGTGGTACCAAAACGACGGTAGCGGTAATTTCGGTTCTGAGATTGTGATCAGTACCTTAGCCATGGGGGCTTTGTCTGTATATGCGGCAGACTTGGATGGGGACGGAGATTTGGATGTGCTGTCGGCTTCGTTCAACGACGACAAGATCGCGTGGTATCAAAACAATGGCAGCGGTGGGTTCGGAGCGCAGCAGGTAATCAGTACCGCCGACGGGGCTGAATCGGTGTATGCAGCGGATTTGGATGGGGATGGTGATTTGGATGTGCTGTCTGCATCCTCCGAGGATGACAAGGTCGCGTGGTATAAAAACACCGGCAGCGGCGGGTTCGGAGCGAAGCAGGTGATCGGCACCGCCGACGGGGCTGTTTCAGTGTATGCAGCGGATTTGGACGGGGATGGGGATTTGGACGTGCTGTCAGCGTCTTTTATTGATGACAAGATCGCGTGGTATAAAAACAATGGCAGAGGTGGATTCGGAGCACAGCAAGTGATCAGTACCGCCGCTGACGCGGTTTCTTCGGTGTATGCAGCGGACTTGGATGGGGACGGGGATTTGGACGTGCTGTCGGCGTCTTATAGTGATGATGAGATCGCGTGGTATCAAAACAATGGCAGCGGCGGGTTCGGAGCGCAACAGGTGATCAGTACCGCCGCCAACGGAGCTATTTCGGTATATGCGACGGACTTGGACGGGGACGGGGACATGGATGTGATGTCAGCGTCTATTTTAGATGACAAAATTGCGTGGTATCAAAACAACGGCAGCGGTGGGTTCGGAGTGCAGCAGGTAATCAGTACCGCCGCCAACGATGCTCAGGCGGTGTATGCAGCGGACTTAGATGGGGACGGGGACATGGACGTTTTGTCGGCATCTGCCAATGACAACAAAATCGCGTGGTATGAAAACCGCACGCCTTTGAGCGGGAATGCCACGGTGACCTACAATGTCGGGGGTGGGGTGCCCCAAACGGTGACTGTTCCCGTCAATGCGGGCAGTGCTACGGTAACGTTGACGGCTCCTAAAGCGGGGCTGCTGACGTTGCTCAAAATCAATAATGGCGGCCCTTGCGCCACGAGTACGGGTAAAACCACCCAACTCCGCCACCTGCCCCGCCCCGACCTGAAAGACCTGACGGCGGGTCCCATCGCCCCCGTGTGTACGGGCTCAGATGCGACCTTAGCCCTCAGCGGTTTTGTGCAAAATCAAAGTTTTCAAACCCATCCTCCCCTCAGCACCTCGGCGAATTTTACCACCTCGGTGTATGCGGCGGACTTGGACGGCGACGGCGACATGGACGTGCTGTCTACTTCTGTCAATAACGATAAAATCGCGTGGTACAAAAACGACGGCAGCGGAGGCTTCACCGAACAACCTGCCATTAGCACCTTGGCGGATGGCGCTTGGTCGGTGTATGCGGCGGACTTGGACGGGGATGGGGACTTGGACGTACTCTCCGCATCTAACGATGATGATAAAATCGCTTGGTACAAAAACGACGGCAGCGGGGTCTTCACCACGCAACCTGCCATTAGCACCTCGGCCAATGGTGCCGTCTCGGTGTATGCAGCGGACTTGGACGGCGACGGGGATATGGATGTGCTATCGGCTTCTGTCAATGACGACAAAATCGCGTGGTACAAAAACGATGGCAACGGTAGCTTCACCGAACAACCTGCCATCAGCACCTCGGCGGATGCTGCCTTCTCAGTGTACGCGGCGGACTTGGACGGTGATGGGGACTTGGATGTGTTGTCGGCTTCTCGCTCTGACAACAAAATCGCGTGGTACAAAAATGACGGCAGCGGGGGGTTTACCACCCAACCCGTCATCAGCACCTCGGCGAATGGCGCTTGGTCGGTGTATGCGGCGGACTTGGATGGCGACGGAGACCAGGACGTGCTGTCGGCTTCGTTTCGTGACAACAAAATCGCATGGTACAAAAACGATGGTAGTGGAGGCTTCGTCGAACAAACGGCCATCAGTACCTCGGCGACTACCGCCCTCTCGGTGTATGCGGCGGACATAGACGGTGACGGGGATGTGGACGTTTTGTCGGCTTCCACGAGTGACAACAAAATCGCGTGGTACAAAAACGATGGTATTGGAGGCTTCACCGAACAAACGCCTATCAGCACCTCGGCGAATGGGGCCTGGTCGGTGTATTCGGCGGACTTGGACGGCGATGGGGACTTGGACGTGTTGTCGGCTTCTCAATATGACAACAAAATCATGTGGTACGAAAACCGCACGCCTTTCAGCGGCAATGCGAGCGTCAGTTATAAAATAAACAGCGGCAGTACCCAAACCGCTCCTATCACTGTCAGCAGCGGCAGTGCTTCGGCTGTCATTGCTTCGCCCGTCAGTGGCACGCTGCAACTATCCAAAATCACGGCGGCCAACGGCTGCGAAACTCCTGCCACTAACTCCGCGCCTCTTTCGGTTGATCCTACCAGTGTAGGTGGTACGGTTAGTTCTGCTCAAAGTATCTGCACAGGTACTTCCCCCGCCGATTTGACTCTGAGCAGTCAAGTAGGAAATGTGGTTCGATGGGAAAAATCTGCTAACTCAACCTTTAGCAGCCCCGTCTCTATTTCCTCCACATCAACGACCTTGACGAGCGCACTCATTGGTAACCTCACGGCCCATACTTACTTCAGAGCGGTAGTGAAAAGCGGAGTATGTAATGAAGCCACTTCGAGTTCTGTATTGATTACGGTGAACTTATTACCCACGGCTACGATTTCGGGGACAACGACGGTGTGTAAAAACAGTTCATCGCCGACCATTACTTTCACGGGGGCAAATGCGACAGCACCCTACACGTTTACTTATAAAATCAACGATGGAACGCCCCAAACGGTGACGACGACAGGTGGAAACAGCGTGACGGTGGCAGCGCCGACGGGAACGGCAGGCACGTTTGTGTATAGTTTGATAAGTGTCTCAGAAAGTTCGTCAACGGCTTGTAGCCAAGCCCAAAGCGGCAGCGCGACGGTAACGGTAAATCCCTTACCGACAGCGAGTATTTCGGGCACAACGACGGTGTGTAGAAACAATCCATCTCCTAGCATCACTTTCACGGGCGCGAATGCAACTGCACCTTACACGTTTACTTACAAAATCAACGATGGCCCAGCCCAAACGGTGACAACTACAAGTGGCAACAGCGTGACAGTGGCAGTGCCGACGGGAACAGTGGGAGCGTTTGTGTATAGTTTGGTAAGTGTCTCGGAAAGCTCTTCAACGCCTTGTAGTCAAACCCAAACGGGCAGCGCGACGGTAACGGTAAATCCTCTGCCGACGGCGGGTATTTCAGGCACGACGACGGTGTGTAGAAATAGTTCTTCGCCCAACATCACCTTCACGGGAGCAAATGCAACAGCACCCTACACGTTTACCTATAAAATCAACGATGGAGCGCCCCAAACGGTGACGACTACGAGTGGCAACAGCGTGACAGTTGCTGCCCCGACGGGAACAGTAGGTACGTTTGTTTATAGTTTGATAAGTGTCTCGGAAAGCTCTTCAACGGCGTGTAGCCAGACGCAAACGGGCAGCGTGACGGTGACGGTAAATCCTTTACCAACGGCCACGATTTCAGGCACAACGACGGTGTGTAGAAACAGTTCATCGCCGAATATCACTTTTACGGGCTCAAATGCGACGGCACCCTACACGTTTACCTATAAAATCAATGATGGAACGCCCCAAACGGTGACAACTACAAGTGGAAACAGCGTGACAGTTGCTGCCCCGACGGGAACAGTGGGGGCTTTTGTGTATAGTTTGGTAAGTGTCTCGGAAAGCTCTTCAACGGCGTGTAGCCAGACGCAAACGGGTAGCGCAACGGTAACGGTAACCCCTTTGCCAACGGCCACGATTTCAGGCACGACGACGGTGTGTAGAAACAGTCCATCGCCTAGCATCACCTTCACGGGAGCAAATGCGACAGCACCCTATACGTTTACTTATAAAATCAACGATGGCCCTGCCCAAACGGTGACAACCACGAGTGGAAACAGCGTGACGGTGGCAGCGCCGACGGGCACAGTGGGAGCGTTTGTGTATAGTTTGATAAGTGTCTCGGAAAGCTCTTCAACGGCTTGTAGCCAGACGCAAACGGGTAGCGTGACGGTAACGGTAAATCCTTTGCCAACGGCCACGATTTCAGGCACAACGACGGTGTGTAGAAACAGTTCATCACCAAACATTACCTTCACGGGCTCAAATGCGACGGCACCCTACACGTTTACCTATAAAATCAACGATGGTTCAACACAAACGGTAACAACCACAAGTGGAAACAGCGTGACAGTTGCTGCCCCGACGGGAACAGTAGGCGCGTTTGTGTATAGTTTGATAAGTGTCTCAGAAAGCTCTTCAACGGCGTGTAGCCAGACGCAAACGGGCAGCGCAACGGTAACGGTAAACCCTTTGCCTACGGGGACGATTTCGGGGACAACGACGGTGTGTCAAAACAGTACTTCGCCAAACATCGCCTTCACTGGGGCAAATGCGACGGCACCTTACACATTTACTTACAAAATCAACGATGGCCCAGCCCAAACGGTGACAACCACGAGTGGCAACAACGTGACGGTAGCAGCGCCGACGGGAACAGCGGGGACGTTTGTTTACAATTTGGTGAGTGTCTCGGAAAGCTCCACGACGAGTTGTAGTCAAGCCCAAAGTGGCAGTGTGGAAGTCAAAGTACAAGGCAAACCCACGATTACGCTTACTACACTGCAACAAACCTTGAACGAAGGCAATTCACAAACTTTCTGCGACACGGATGCCAATCCTGTTAACAGTTTACAGTTTACGGTTACGGGGTTGTGTGTGGTAGGTTCGCCCGTTTGGCGCGTACAAGTGGGCAGTGGTGCTTGGAGTAACTGGTCGGCGACAGCCCCCGTTTCCCAATCCTCCAATAACCAACCCCACCGTTACCAAGCAGCTTGTGACGCGAACTGTTCCGTGACTTATACGTCACCGATTGAGTTGACGATAAATTACCGTTCGACCGTTCCGCAGAATGTTTCTTTATTGGTGGACGGGGTGACAGTTGCCGTAGGCGAGACGAAGGAAGTGTGTAGTTTGGTGAATATGCCTCTTACATTTAATGCCAATTGCGGAGCTCACGAAGTGATGATTTATTCGGTGGATGGTGGCGAGTACAGTGCGGGTGTACCCGTAGGCTTGGTGGATAATCAGTACCACAATTACCGCGTGCGGTGCCGCAAATCAGACGGAATGCCTTCGTGCGTGGAATCTGAGTCGGGGGTGATGCGCTTAAAACTGATCACCATTCCATCAGCGCCGACGGTCTCATTGTCATCAACAAGCAGTTGTAACCCATCGGCGAGTTTCAGCGGCCAATCAACTTGCGGCAGTTTGCGCACGGTTTGGTACAATGCGACGACGAATTTGGCTTTGCCAAGCTTACCTTCAACCGTTCCAAGCCAAACGACGTCGTACTACGCTCGTTGTCAAACGGAAAATGGTTGTGTAAGTGAAAAGAGTAATGTGGTGACGTTTACGTTAACCTCAACCCAAGTCGCTCCTATAATCACAGCTTCACAAGAGATTGTGTGTACGGGTACGACGGTCACGATTTCGGCCAACTGCCCCACAGGAAGTCAGACGTTTTGGAACACGGGAGTCACTGCGCCAAGTTTCGAGGTCGCTTTCAATAATGTGACGAAGCAAACCTACTGGGCAAAGTGTCTTTTTGAAGGTGGCTGTCAAAGTTCGGAAAGTGTCCGCAAGGATATTTATTGGAATGCGTTTGTGGTGACGTTGATCAACATTGGTGAATCAAAATCAGCCATCAAAACCAATGACCGCGCGGCGTGGCGTAGTCAGTTTATCACGCGTGATGGTGGCCCTGAGTTGGAGCAAAGCACGCAGGTAAATCCAACTTTGTATTACGTAGAAAATGCCAATAAGACAGCCCCTCGCTACTGGACAATAAATGTTGAAGCCTGTGGATTAAGTGCCGATGGCTCGTTGACGTTCGATATGTTGGCGACGCCAGAAATGGGCGTGATTCGTTCCTTCAACACGCACGAGAACAACGTGCCGTACTTTATGTATGCCAACCGTGATGGCTGGACGGAGCTTTATGCCCAAAACCATCCAGCGTACGGCTTTTACCAAGACAATGGTGCAGGTGGTAACGTATATGATTCGGGGTTACCCAAAGGATTGTACAAATTAGGCATTCGTTACTGGGACCAAAAGGGCTGGGGCAGCATTTACCCCTCTACCCGCAAACCGCAAGGTAACGTGTTGGCCTACCAAGAATACTGGTTCCGTATCCAGTCGCGAGATGGAGTAGGGGTAGGAGCAGCGAGGACAGCGGACAGCGAAGGGGCAAATGGCAAAGGGCAAGGAGCAAGAGGCGAAGGGCAAGAGGCAAATGGCAAAGGGCAAGGTTCGGATAACGGGTCTTTTGCTTCGGTCATGCCCAACCCTGTGACTAACGTTCTCCGCCTGAAGGTTCAAGACAGCAAGGGGCAAGTGGTGCAAAGTACGTTGATGGATGCAACAGGTCGGGAAGTTTTGCGTCGTCAATTTGTGCCCGAAACCAACACCCATCAAGAGGAGTTTGGGGTAAGTGAATTGCCGACGGGAATGTACTTCTTGAAGGTGACGACAGAAACACAACAAGCCACCTTGAAAGTGGTAAAAGTGCTTTAATTTTTCGTACAAAAAGCCATAAAACAATCCAAAAAATAAGGGGTAACCCTTATATCTTTTGGATTGTTTTTGCTATTTATTTGTGGCCTCTAAAACAACTACGAATGTTTATGAAGTCACTTTATCCATTAGTAAAGCAAAACGTTAATCAATTATTCTTATTTATTCTCATTTTTTGTGTTTTTCAATCAAGAAAAACGTGGTCTCAAACCAGCCCCAAAACGTTTAATCCAATCTATGCGATAAGCAGTTCGGGTGGAATTCAGACGTTCACAGTACCTACTGGGGTTACGAGCATTACGATTACTGCCAAAGGAGCAGCGGGTGGTAATGGAAAATCAACGGGTGGCAAAGGAGCCACGGTAAAAGCGACTTTTTCGGTGGCTTCAGGTGCTGTACTCAACATTGTTGTGGGTGCGCAAGGGGCAAGTAGAGATGACAGATACGGCGGTGGTGGTGGTGGAAGTTTTGTAAGCGTTGGTGCTTTTAATACGACCAATTTATTGGTAGCCGCAGGAGGTGGTGGTGGAAATGGCGACCAGCCAGGAGGAAACGCTTCCACGGAGCCAGGGTCGGGTGAGGGTGGAAATTATGGAAATGGGATGACTGGCGGCGGTGGTGGCGGCGGTGGCATCAATGGTACGGGTGGAGATGCTGGGTATGACTTCCAAGGTGGTGGGGGTGGTTCGGGTGCTCCTGAAGGTTTTGAAGGAGGAAAGTCGGGTATTAGCGGTACATTTGGTGGCTATGGTGGTGGTGGTGGCAGTGGCTATGGTGGCGGTGGAGGTGGTGGCTACACTGGAGGTAATGGGGGAAACGAAAGTGAAAGTGGCGGCGGCGGTGGCGGTGGGTCTTATACCAAAAGTGGTGCAACTGCCAAAACAATATCCATCGATAATACGGGCGGAGGGCAGGTAATTATTGAGTGGATTTCCGCTTTGCCTAGCTTTGCGTTTAGTTCATCCGTACAGCCAAGTACGTGCGGTGGGTCTGATGGTGCCCTTTTATTTACCACTGATTTACCTGCCAATAGTTATCAGTTATTTTACAAGAAAAATGGCAGTGAGCAATCGGCGATGATTACAGTGGGTAGCTCCAATACGCGGGTAGCAGCTGGGGGAGGAACTTTTAGCTTGACAGGTTTAGGAGCAGGGACGTATAGTGCTTTCAAAATCACCCACAATGGCAATGATATTACGTTGGCGGGCCCCTACGATTTGTCTGATCCCGTGAAGCCGACGTTTTTGGTGGGGACAAAGGTATCACCGAGTACGTGCAATTCGACGAATGGGAGCATTCAGCTAACGGGCTTGTCGTTGAGTACGAGCTACGGCGTGAGTTATCAGAAAGACGGCGGGGCTGCGGTAACGCAGACGTTGGTGAGCGACGCCTCGGGGAATCTAGTGATAGGGAGTTTAGGTTCAGGCAATTACAGCAATATCAAAGTAACGTTGAAGAATTGTGTAAGCGAATCGGCGACGGCGGTGGTGAGTGCCCCTACGTTCAGCATGAGCCAACTCAGCAGCGTAAATCCAAGTACGTGCGGCGGGGTGGATGGTTCGATTTTGTTTTCAACGACGTTGCCCACGGGGAGTTACACGTTGAGCTACGAGAAAAACGGTCAATCGAGTTCGGGTTCAATTACGGTGGGAACGCCAAGCGGCCGCGTGGGTGGAATGTCAGCTACGTTTACGTTGTCGGGACTAGGCGCGGGCATTTATGGTAAGTTCAAAATCCTGTACGAAGGTTGTGAAGTTACGTTGGCGGGCCCCTACGATTTGTCTGATCCCGTGAAGCCGACGTTTTTGGTGGGGACAAAGGTATCACCGAGTACGTGCAATTCGACGAATGGGAGCATTCAGCTAACGGGCTTGTCGTTGAGTACGAGCTACGGCGTGAGTTATCAGAAAGACGGCGGGGC
>NZ_JACIBY010000031.1 GCF_014195535.1 Runella defluvii
TCGGTATCAAGGGCTTTACCTGCGGCTTCGGCCGTGTCGAGAATACCGTCACCGTCGTCGTCCGTATCGGTCGCATTAGGCGTACCGTCGTTGTCGGTATCGAGCGGTAGTTTATCCTGCGTATCAAGGATACCGTCATTATCATCGTCGGTATCGGTGTTATCAGGAGTTCCATCTCCGTCGGTGTCAAGCGGGTCAATCAAGTCAGGCAGACCATCGCCATCTGAGTCAGGCAAGCTGAATTTACCATTACTGTCCAACGTACCTATTTCGGCTGTGTCAAGAATCCCGTCGTTATCATCGTCGGTATCAGTGCTGTTAGGCGTACCGTCGTTGTCGGTATCAAGGGCTTTACCTGCGGCTTCGGCCGTGTCGAGAATACCGTCACCGTCGTCGTCCGTATCGGTCGCATTAGGCGTACCGTCGTTGTCAGTATCGAGCGGTAGTTTATCCTGCGTATCAAGGATACCGTCATTATCATCGTCGGTATCGGTGTTATCAGGAGTTCCGTCTCCGTCGGTGTCAAGCGGGTCAATCAAGTCAGGCAGACCATCGCCGTCTGAGTCAGGCAAGCTGAATTTACCATTACTGTCCAACGTACCTATTTCGGCTGTGTCAAGAATCCCGTCGTTATCATCGTCGGTATCAGTGCTGTTAGGCGTACCATCGTTATCGGTATCAAGGGCTTTACCTGCGGCTTCGGCCGTGTCGAGAATACCGTCACCGTCGTCGTCCGTATCGGTCGCATTAGGCGTACCGTCGTTGTCGGTATCGAGCGGTAGTTTATCCTGCGTATCAAGGATACCGTCATTATCATCGTCGGTATCGGTGTTATCAGGAGTTCCATCGCCGTCGGTGTCAAGCGGGTCTATCAAGTCAGGCAGACCATCGCCATCTGAGTCAGGCAAGGTGTATTTACCATTACTGTCCAACGTACCTATTTCGGCTGTGTCAAGAATCCCGTCGTTATCATCGTCGGTATCGGTATCATTAGGTGTACCATCATTGTCGGTATCAAGGGCTTTACCTGCAGCTTCGGCTGTGTCAAGGATACCGTCACCGTCGTCGTCCGTATCGGTGGCATTAGGCGTACCGTCGTTGTCAGTGTCAAGCGGTAATTTATCCTGCGTATCAAGAATACCGTCATTATCATCGTCGGTATCGGTGTTGTCAGGTGTTCCGTCTCCGTCGGTGTCAAGCGGGTCAATCAAGTCAGGCAGACCATCGCCGTCGGTGTCAGGTAAGCTGAATTTACCATTACTGTCCAACGTACCTATTTCGGCTGTGTCAAGGAGACCGTCGTTATCATCGTCAGTATCGGTATCATTAGGCGTACCATCGTTATCGGTATCAAGAGCTTTGCCTGCGGCTTCGGCCGTGTCGAGAATACCGTCACCGTCGTCGTCCGTATCGGTCGCATTAGGCGTACCGTCGTTGTCGGTGTCAAGCGGTAGTTTATCCTGCGTATCAAGGATACCGTCGTTATCATCATCCGTATCGGTGTTGTCAGGTGTTCCGTCTCCGTCGGTGTCAAGCGGGTCAATCAAGTCAGGCAGACCATCGCCGTCTGAGTCAGGCAAGGTGTATTTACCATTACTGTCCAACGTGCCTATTTCGGCCGTATCAAGAATCCCGTCGTTATCATCATCGGTATCAGTGCTGTTAGGCGTACCATCGTTATCGGTATCAAGGGCTTTACCTGCGGCTTCGGCTGTGTCAAGGATACCGTCACCGTCGTCGTCCGTATCGGTCGCATTAGGCGTACCGTCGTTGTCGGTATCAAGCGGTAATTTATCCTGCGTATCAAGGATACCGTCGTTATCATCATCCGTATCGGTGTTGTCAGGAATGCCATCGCCGTCGGTGTCTGCTAATACGGATAGTCCAGGCTGCGAATTATTGTTATTGGGCGAATCGGTAAAGGCCGCAAAATTGGCAACAGGCTGTACGTTGACGTTGGTAAGTTCGGCTGCCGTTGTCACAGAAAGCCCTTTGACAGTGATTGTGATGGCTCCACCTTCAGCGGCTGCGATAGAGTTGGTATTTACTCCCCGCCACGTATCTGCTCCTAAATACGTCCAGGTAAAGAGCAATGCCCCAGGTCCCGAAGGGAAGGGCGTACCACCGTTGGCATAATAGTCACTGGGAGCACTTACGGTTATTTCTATGGAACTCGCTGGAATTGCCGTGGTACCTGCATTGCTGAAATTAACGGTCAGAACGGACGTTTGGCCTATTGCCGTAGAAGAGGGGGCAAACGTTGCACTCGTAACCGCAGGATCTGCGCTTTGAGCCAATGCCTTAGTAAGAGCCAACCACGCAATAACCGCTATGGATTGTAATTTCTTTTTCATGTTCCTGATTATTTTAGAGAGTTCTCCCCTGCTTTTTCGAGTTGGTCCGAAAAAGCAGGGAAAAAACCGAAATGGTAAGCAAAGTTAGTTTTGAATGGACATGCTGAGTACGGCTACGTTATTGAGAGAAACACCGTCTCCGCCCGAAGCTGGGGTGATGTTCGTCGTCAAATTGGCTGCCGTACCTGCCGTATCTGCTTTAACGGTAATTGCTATACGACTCCGTCCATTGGCAGAAATTACTACGCCTGACTTTGAGGTGAACTTCATTCCCGTACCTGTGTTAGTCATTGTCCAATCATTGTTATTGACGGTTTCTGTTCCAATCACCGTAGCGGTAGTTTGGGTAGCGTTAAAGGTCATCGTGTATCCTGTCATGGTTGGAACAAAAAACTCAACAATGCCGCTTGTTGCTCCGCCCTTGATTTCGTTGATATTGATGATTACCGTACGAGTATCGTTGGCTTTGAATGTAACATTCCCGAAGGTGTAGTTGGCAAATAAGTCGGTAGCGGGACCATTGGCTGTTGGTAAGCCGCCAAATCCTGCTGGAATGGTATCCAAACCGCTGTTGTTGGCAATACCGTCGCCGTCAGGGTCGGTTGGGCTGTCAACCATACCATCATTGTTGCCATCTAAAGTGCCTTTGCCTGCTTTTTCTATGATGTCGTTGATTCCATCGCCATCACTGTCTACGTCTCGGTAATCAGGTAACGTATCACTATCACCGTTTGGTAAGGCAGGCGAGGAGACATCCCCGAATCCTACAAGTCCATCTACACTATTTTGAATACCGTCACCGTCGGTGTCAGGGCCATCTACGACCCCGTCATTGTTGGCATCCGTGCCGCCGCTTCCGCCTTCTTGCAGGTCTGACACACCGTCGTTGTCGCTGTCAAGGTCTTTATAATCAGGCACATTGTCGTTGTCGGTATTAGGTGGAGTTAATCCAGTGCCAATTAGCCCTGTCGTTGCGTTGGCTGTACCGTCTTGTTTACCATCGCCATTGGCATCCGTACCGCCAGCTTCGATTACGTCGTTGATACCGTCGTTGTCGCTATCCAAATCAAGGGCATCTTTGACACCGTCGCCGTCAGTGTCGGCTGTGCCTTCGGTGCTGTCAGGAATACCGTCGTTGTCATCGTCTAAGTCTGTCGCATCAGGGACACCATCACCATCGGTGTCGGCAGCATCTATATAATCTGGTTTGCTATCTCCATCAGTATCTGGTAGTGCAGGACTGTTGGCATCGCCAAAAGCAGTTGGGGCACCATCCACTCCTTGTGGAATACCATCACCGTCAGTATCGGTAGCATCGTCTATTTTACCATCGCCATTGGCATCTAATGTGGCGGGGTTTGCTATGCCACTTTCTGCTAAGTCTGTTAAACCATCGCCATCAGAGTCAGTATCAATGTAGTTTGCGCCACCTGTGCCATCGGTATCAACAGGGGCGGTGTCGTTGGCATCGCCCCAAGTGCTTGGTGTGCCATCGGCTGCTCCCAAAATACCATCTTTGTCGGTGTCTGTGCCATCTACCATGCCATCGCCATTGGCATCTGCCAAAAGGGCGTTACCACTTTCAACCAAATCATTGATGCCGTCATTATCTGAATCTAAATCATACGGATTTTTCTTGCCGTCGCCATCAGTATCTGGGGCGGTTAAGCCTGTGTTTGCTGTGGCTGGAATACCCGTTGCACTTACTGTGCCATCGGCTACGCCATTTTTATCGGCATCTGTGCCACCTGCTTCTATCACATCGTTGATACCATCATTGTCTGAATCTAAGTCTAAACTGTTGATAATACCATCGCCATCTGAATCGCATGTTAGGCTACTTGGGCTACAAGCGGCTTGCTCTACGGTGTCCAAAATACCATCGTTGTCATCGTCAAGGTCGGTGTCATCGGCTATGCCATCGCCGTCGGTGTCGGGTACACAAGCCGTTATGGTTACTACCAATGGACCTGCTGTTTCGCTATAACAGTTATTAGTACCATCAAAATACGCCATGTAGTAGTTACCCGATGTGCTTACTGCCGTAGGGTCGGCTACTTTGTTGGCGGTGGTGGCTGGTGTGCCTGTATGCCATGTAACCGTTGCCCCGCTTGGCATATTGGTTGCCGAGATTGCCGTCATTAGATTGACGGTAGCGGTTGGACAAGCATTAGCCAGATTTACAGCACAAGGCGTTATCGTAACCTCCACACTATCGGCAGGGCTATAACAGGCATTGGCAGCATCGTAATACATCGCATAATATTTGCCTGCGGTGCTTACGGCTGTTTTTTGAGCCGTAGTAAGCGTATCGCCAGCCGAAGTAGGCGTTTTGTGCGTACTCCATATTAGGCTTGCACCGCTTGGGGTAGTGCTGCTTATTGCCAAACTTGCCAAGTTTACGGTAGCCGTTGGGCAGCTATTAGTAGCGGTAGTAGGCGTTAAGGCTGGGGCGGTTGTACCTGCTACGCAAGGTGGCATACCATTATACGACTGTATAGCACAAAGAGATGATGTGCTTAATTGTGTTAGAGTTGTAAAGGTTGAAGTGCTGGATAGGTTAAGCATATTTTTTGCATACCCAAGTCCCCAAAGCGTACCATCATTCTTATAAAAAAATGCAAAATCGTAACCGGCAGCCATATCACGTACATTGGTTGCAACGGCCACAGGTGTTGAATTAAATGAAGTGGTAAGTCTTGAACCCCATTCATAACAAACGCCATTCTCATCTAAAGCTAAGCAAAATATACTCGTTTTAGCAGGAACAATGGCTTTAATAGGAGCTGCACCAGCAGGAAAAGTTATTAATTGAGGGGTGTACAAAGAAGTAGTTTGAGATACACCAGTTCCCATAGCAAAACCATTTCCCCAAGCATATACTTGACCCGAACTTGTCAAAGCATAAAAGTTAGATTCACCTGCTTTCACATCTACTATATTACTTAATCCGGGAATTGTTATGGGTGTAGAACTTATCAAAGAAGCTGGATATTGATTAGTAGTCCCAAATATCGTTTTAACTGTACCGTCAGATAATAAAATTACCATACTACCAGCATTCGATATTGCCACCCTCTTAGCATTACTTATACCCGCTAATTGAGATGTGCAGTAAGTAGTCGGGGCACCATTAGTGCAAAGACAACTAGGAGCAAAGTTAGAACTACCACCTGTCCAAACAGTTCCATCAGTTTTTACAAAAGCAAAACCAGGTGTAGCCGCATCGGTATAATAGGCGTTTGATACCAGTGAATTATTATATGGAATAGATTCACCATAAAGATAACCCGTACCATCATCTTTTATATAGGTAGCACGACTACCTCCTGCACTTCCCATTGAAACTTGGCGTACGTTACTTACGTTCGTTACTGCTACAGGAGTGACTGATTGAGAATTTACACCATTATTAAGGTAAGAATCTGTTATCCCCCAAAGGTGGAGTGTTTTATCTGGACAAATAATCCCACTGGCTCTGGTACCACTAAAAATATTTACAGGGTTATAACCTGCACGCCCACCAAAGCCATCGCCCACCATTTTTTGGGCGTAGCTGCTGAGGCTTGTTAGAAGAACCATGAGCCAAAGCAGCGCGGTTCGATGTTTTGTATTAAAATGTTTCATATTTCTGATTTACGATTTTTGATTTACGAATTACGATTTATGAATTATGAACGGTTCGCCGTTGCGATGACGAATTATGATGGAACGCCATTCCAAATTCGTAATTCCAAATTCGTCATTCCCAATTCCCAAAGGGTGTCCTTTGTTGATGGGTAAGTGCTTGATTATGTATATGTTATTCATTATTATCGTTTACTTGTTTTGTTGTATCTTTGCGAAAAACTTTACGGAAATGGAAAAAAGACTAAATCATTATGATATTTTTGAAGTCATTGATACGTTTGACATCAAGAAAAATCGTAAGTGTGAAATTCTTGCCAACTGGGTAAGTGCTACTGGCACACTCAATGCTACCGAACTAAGTATTATCGAACAAGCTCGCCAACGCCTCGAATTAAAATGGGACGAGTGGAACGAGGAAGAACTAAAAATGCTCTTCATTAGTATTGTTTTCTTTGTAGTTCAAGTAGAGGAACCTGAAAAAATCAATACTTTTTTTGAACGAAAATTTGCTGGCGAGGTCAATGGCATCAGTATATCACTTGTTGTTGATTGTATGCTTGCCAGTCCTACCAATTCGGGTTTACCAAAATCGCCTTATTTCTTTATGCAGGAATTCAAGCGTTCTCTTGGCGACAGCCACGACCCAGAGGGTCAGATGCTTGCGGCGATGATACTTGCTCAAAATCTCAACAAAAACAACAAAGAGAATTCCCTTCGCCCTATTTATGGCTGTTGGATTCAAGGTCGAGTTTGGCAGTTCACCGTCTTAAATGGCAAAGAATACTGCGTTAGCCGCTCTTTCGATGCCACAGACCCCGAAGCCTTGCTTCAAATTGTCTTTATACTCCGTAAACTCAAAGAACTTATTTTAGCCCCCTAACCGACCCATCGGACTGCCGACCCATCGGACTGCCCCAGAGGGGGAATTGAGGACGATTATTAATTTGAGCGAGTCGCCGCTGCGATTACGAATATTCCCAATTCGTCATTCCCAAAAGGGTGTCCTTTGTTGATGGGTAAGTGCTTGATTATGTATATGTTATTCATTATTATCGTTTACTTGTTTTGTTGTATCTTTGCGAAAAACTTTACGGAAATGGAAAAATTGATAAAGCTAAGTCAGAATATTGATGCCCTTATGGATGTTTTTCAGGTAAAAACTATTAGCCATAGCCATCATCTTGAAAACTTGCTAACTGTACAACCTGTACCTCTGAAAGAATCGTATCAAGAAATTTTTGATATGCTTCTTTCTGAAATCCAAGACAAAGGCGACCAATGGAATGAGGAAGAATTAAAAATGAAGTTTTTGGCATTTCTCTTTTTTATTTCCGAAATGGAAGAGAAAGGCAAAATTCAAGCATTTTATGAACGTCCTCTTTCTATGGTTATTCAAGGGCATAGAATCAATCTCAAAACTGATTGTATGCTGGCAACGCCCTTAGGCAAAAACACACCCAAAGAACCCTATTTCTTCTTACAAGAATTTAAGAAAGGCAAAGGCGACAAGTTTGATCCAGAGGCTCAAATGTTGGCAGCTATGCTCATTGCTCAAAATATCAATCAAGAAAAGGGTATTCATCGCCCAATTTATGGGGCATATATTGTTGGCAGAAACTGGAACTTCGCTGTTTTGACTCACAATGAATACTGTCGCAGCCGCCAATACGATGCCACCGATAAGACCACCTTGCTTCAAATTGTCTTTATACTCCGTAAACTCAAAGAACTTATTTTAGCCCCAGCCCCTTAGCCCCCGAAGGGGGGATTTAGGGCGGTTATTAATTTTTAATAAATGTTGGTACAACGCCTGTTACGGTACACGCAGGTGCTGACACAGTAAGCGTATAAGTTTTCACTACACAGCTTGGCGTTGGCGTGGTACTGTCGCATACTTTGATACAGTAATAATATGTACCTGCCGTGCTTGGGGCGGTGTAGCTGTATGTACCATCGGTATTGACCGTTAAGCCTGTAAGTGCTGTTGCACCGCTTGGGGCTACACAAGCGGCATCGCCTGCTCCATTGCGATATGTATAGGGGGCTGTGCCGCCTGTTGGGCTTAGTTCCGTGGCGGCATTGCCTGTTTTGGCTGTACCCGTAGTGGCTGTTTGTGCCGCAGGGGTATTGGCAGATAATGGCGGAACACAAGACGTTATCGTTACCGTTACCGCTTGTGCTGTTTCGCTATAACAATTATTAGTACCATCAAAATACGCCATGTAATAGTTGCCCGATGTGCTGATTGCCGTTGGGTCGCTTACTTTGTTGGCGGTGGTGGCTGGTGTGCCTGTATGCCATGTAACAGTTGCCCCACTTGGCAGGTTGGTTGCCGTGATTGCCGTCATTAAATTGACGGTAGCAGTTGGACAAGCATTAGCCAGATTGATGGCACAAGGTGTTATGGTTATATCCACACTATCAGCAGGGCTATAACAGGCATTGGCAGCATCGTAATATAGGGCATAATATCTGCCTGCGGTGCTTACGGCTGTTTTTTGAGCGGTTGTGAGCGTATCTGCTGCCGAAGTAGGCGTTTTGTGCGTACTCCATATTAGGCTTGCTCCGCTTGGGGTTGTGCTGCTTATGGGCAAACTTGCCAAGTTTACGGTTGCCGTTGGGCAGCTATTGGTAGCGGTAGTAGGCGTTAGGGCTGGTGCGGTTGTGCCTGCTACGCAGGGTGCCATGCCTGTATATGACTGAATAGTACACAGCGTTGATGGAATGGTTAATTGGGTTGGCGTTGCGAAATAGCTCGGCCCACTAGGATTCACAAGAGATTGATTAAGCATATAATAGTCTCTATTACCTAGCCCCCAAAGTGTACCATCATTTTTATAATAATAAGAATAACTGCCAGCGGCTACCATATCACGTACATTGGTAGCAATCACTTGTGGACTAGAATAATAAAGCGAACCGGTACCCAAAAAACCTAATCCCCAAACATAACAAACACCATTTTCATCTAATGCCAAACAATAATTCCCATGATTTGCTGGAACAATTGCCTTGATAGGTGCTGCTCCAGCAGGAAAGGTGATTAATTGAGGGGTAGTATATGGTGTTCCACTATAAGGTACGCCAGTTCCCATCGCTATTGCTATGCCCCAAGAATATACTTGTCCAGTACTTGTCAAAGCATACAAATTGTTCAAACTTGCCTGCACATCTACAATATTGTTTAAACCAGCCATCGTTACAGGTGGATTAGTATTATTAGTCGCTATGGTTTTTACTGTACCATCTGCCAATAAAAACGCCATAGTGGGGAATTCGTTGCAAATTGCCACACGCTTTGCATTGGTAATACCCGGCACTTGAGTCAAACAATAGGTAGCAGGTGAACCAGGTGAACCAGGTGAACCAGCTTCCCAGATACATCCTGTGGGTACAGATATGGAATTAGTCCCACCTACCCATGCGGTACCATCAGTTTTCACAAAAGCCACAGTCCCACTACTTACGGCCGTATGATAAGCATTAGTAATGGCTAGCTTAACTGGTATATGGAGATAATCATTTGGATTAAATACATATCCATCTCCATTATCTGTAATATAGGTTTCCCAATTTCCGCTGTAATTCATCGCAAATTGGCGTACATTGCTTATATTAGATGCTGTAATAGGAAGGACTGTAGTTGTGCTCCCAACTATACCATCATTATATCCACCGTCTGTAGGCCAAACAGATATTGTCTTGTTAGCACA
Source organism: Runella defluvii (assembly GCF_014195535.1). Taxonomy (GTDB): domain Bacteria; phylum Bacteroidota; class Bacteroidia; order Cytophagales; family Spirosomataceae; genus Runella; species Runella defluvii. The sequence goes on from NZ_JACIBY010000031.1 coordinate 9,698, forward strand.
AATAGTAGCAGCCCGCTCACGTCCACATTGTAAATTTACAGGACTATACCCTGCACGCCCGCCAAAGCCATCACCCACCATTTTTTGGGCGTAGCTGCTGAGGCTTGTTAGAAGAACCATGAGCCAAAGCAGCATGGTTCGATGTATGTATTGATGTTTCATAATAATTCTATTTAAAAGCCCCCTAACCCGACCCATCGGACTGCCGACCCATCGGATTGCCCAAAGGGGGGAATTGAGGACTGTTGTTAGTTGTTAATTTTTGGTAATTGCTGGTGTGATGCCATTGACTATGCAAGAGGGACTCATCATAAACACATAAAACTTCTGCGTTTCTACTTCGCAAGTACCGTTGTTGTATTTGAGGCTATACAAGCCACCCGTTGTAGCGGTATAATCGGCATTGTTAGCACCTGATACCGCTGTGCCTGCATTGTACCACTGATAGCCTGTACCTCCACTATTACTGGTAGCACCTGTAAGTGTAGCACTTTGTCCACTATTGATCAATAGAAAAGTAATGGTACGGTCTCCAGTACAAGTTGTACTGGCATCGGTATAGGTGGCATAGTACTGCCCTGCGGTGGTGGCGGTATAAGTAGCGTTTGTTTCTCCACTAATAGCACTGCCATCTTTGTGCCACTGTATGGCGGTTGCTCCTGCGGGAAGGCCACTGAGCGTAACGGAACCCGTTCCACTGTACTGTGCCATACTCACCAAGCTGAGCAACAAAAAGCCCAAGAGTAAATTGATTTTTTTCATTTTCAATTATTTTAAAATCATTGAATATTTTTAGTTTATACCCTCAATGTACTTACCAAGGGCTTGGTTTTTATTCGACAATGCAACGGACAGATAGATAATCATCCGTTGTAGATGCTATTAGATATATATTATAGCCAGTAAACCCTCCAGATTTATGAAATTCAACATGATACCCATTAGCTTGAGTACTAGCACCATTCCAAACAAAATTCCTTGCATGATAATATGCTCTCATACTACGTGCATTTAATGGACTGGTGGCGGTATTACCCAAAATACCTGGTATAGGTAAGGTTAAGGTTTTTTCGGAAGTAGATGGTCCAAAATTTATCATATTATTGTACTTAGTAGCTGATGCTGGGTACCATATATAATTTCCTGTTCGAGTAATTACATTATGCTTGAATACCCCAAACCATTCTTGTATATCTGGGATACGATAACCAGCAGGGCAAGGATCGTTAATCCCTTTTGAACCATCAAGGGCTTTCCAAAGCGTCGAATCTTTGGGATTCCATGTATTGACGACCACAGGGCCAGTATTTGGGTCAGTTGCCGTAGGAGGGGCAAAAAAGCCCAAGGTTGAACTATTGGCGGCAGTTTGCCAATCTATTTGAGAATCACCAGTTGTGTTGGGGCCTCGTCTTCCCCATTGAATATAAGCACCATTCAATTTCCAGGCATCGGTATTTGACCCAGAAGTATTATGTGGGTCTGCCGTAATGTCTGCCCCAAGGTTATGGCAAAGGAATACTTTCCATACGTCAGGGGCAATATAGGCACCACAAGTGCCTAACTTGATGGTACACGATTGTCCTGCAATGGTTATAGGAAAAACAACAGTACCTCGTGTAGTAGAGCTACCTGTAATAGTTATGTCAATACTACCTGCTCCAGTGGCAAGTGTACCTGCTGCCCAAGAAGCGGTAAAACCCGTAACACCCGTTGAGCTTACTGAACCTGCTGAGTAAGCCCCGCCATTTGCTCCTGTATAAGAAAGGGCAGCTTTTCCTGAATAAGCTGTGCCATCAGGTTTATAGGTTAGCGGAAAAGGATACGATTTTTCGCAAATAAAGCTGGTAAGGCTACCAATAGGGGCAGCATTTACGGTAATACTGCGAGTACAAGTAACCGAAGCCGCAGGACTACAAGCGGCAGGGGTCGAGTTGTTGGTACTCGTAAACGTAAGGGTATAAGTGCCTATTGTAGCAAATTTGATAGCCCCCGTAGTAGCTCCGCTACCACTGGTGGTACTTATGCCCGTAGTGGGTGAGATGGCCCAGGTAATGCTACCTCCCGTACCGCCTGTAACGGTAGAAGTAAGGCTACCACCAGCTGAAATAGTAGCTGCTGCCTCGCAAACAAGAGCCGTAGGGGCAGTACAAGGTGTGCCTGTACCGCAATTATTACATGCCGCTGGTACTGGTACTGTCGTTTGGGCATAACTGCCAAAACTCATCAGCACCAATAATAAGCCCATCAGCAGCTTATTTTCAATTTGATAATTTATTTTTTTCATAATATTTATTTATTTAAAACATTAAAAAATTTTAATTGCTTGTGTCTTGCGACATGAGTATGTCCTCCAATTGGGACGTTTTGTGCGTAATGATTCCTTGTTTGTTTAACAGCACCATCGTAGGTGTGCCAGGTACGGCAAAGGCTCTGAAATTGAGCCCGCTCATACCCTTCAAATCGCAGTAAGTATCAGCCCAGGGAAAAGAGGCTTTTGACTTTAGGAACAATGACTCATCAGTATCTGCTGCCAGTGCTATGACACGGATGTGTTTGTTTTGCAGGCTGTTGTATTGGGCCTGCAAGTTTTTCAGCAGTGTTTCGCAATGCCCGCAGTCAGAAGCAAAAAACACCAACAAGGTTTGTTTATAGTTGTCGCTTGCCAATTCGTGGCTTTTCAGCAACTTGCTATCGGGCAATACAATATTAGGGGCTTTTGAGCCTATCAATGCCTTGACATAGACCTGCATGGTAGCACCCTCATAAGCCGTGATTTTACCCGAATTGACCACCGTAGGGGTTATGCTCGCCACAAAATCGTCGCTGCCCGCTTTATTTAAAGCAAAGGTCACTTTTCCGACAAAATCGGTGTATTTGGCAGGCTCGCTAATCCGACGGCTTATTTGCTCAAAAGCCTTCGCAAAGCCGTCTTTGCTTTTAAACAGTTGCGTATGCATTTGTACCCAACTGTGTATAATACCCGTCCAATGCCCCGAAGTATAGAGATGGTCAAAGTTCAATTCATTTGTAATATATTCATTGACCAACTTAGCTCTTTCGTCGTTGTCGTCCGTGATTTGTAGCGGTATGCCACGTACCAAATTAAAAATGGGCAACATACGAGCATTGTAGTTGGTGTTCTTTTTCAGGTCTTGCTGAAACTGCGTATAACCTAACACCTGTGCCGTTTTTTCTTTCTGAAACGACGCATACAAAGGGTGTTTGCTGTCGTACAGTTGGGTGGCACGGCTCATGGTTTCGTATTTATCAAGCATATTTTGTTGCATCGTGAATAGGCGATCGAGTTCGTGCAAGACATCGTAGCCTTCAAAAACGATGTCTTCGATTTTGGGCTGAGCCGATAGGCACTTCACCGAAAAACCTCGCCCTGGTATCACCATATCCAAGCCGCCGCCTTCGGCGGAATTGGTAATGAGCCACCGACACATACCCGTATATGGGGCATATTGAGGGGGGACTACCAACGCTACTTTGCCATTGGCTGGAATGGTGTCTTCAATGGCTTTGATACTTTTATCGCCCTGAAAAAGAACCAACTCATACGTTTTACCTGCAAAAGCAGGAAATTCAAGATGTATTGTTTGAGCATTAGCCATGGTAGCTAACAGCCCATAAAACAAACTCAACAAGTATTTGAATCTTTTCATTTTTTTTGCTATCTACATTAATCTTGAATACACCGAATAGACTTACCACCAGTAAATGAACTTATTGAATATGGATAAGAAGCTCCACTATAGGTTATTGCATATGAATTGGCAGGGTCAACCCGATCACTTGAATGGGGTGAGTTAGCCCAGTAATGTGCTAAAAAACCAATAGTATTCGAACTCGATGTTAATCCTGCGGCAGGAAGTGTTAGCTTAGAGCCAATACGAAGGCCTGAATTATATTGATTTGTATATGTCCAAGGGCCAACCCGAACTGGAGCGCCGTTGGTCGAATAAATTGACGACCATTCTTCGATGGTAGGTACATGAAAACCCGCAGGACAAGGTTCATTGGCTGTTTTTATCTCCTTGGCATCTGTCCAAGTATAGGGTAGATCACTGGGTGCGTAAGTAGCTGCCCAAGTAGAACCCACAACAGGGCCATATGTACTGTAATTACTTGCAGTAGGAGCTGCTACAAAACCATTAGCAAAATCATTTGGTGCGGTTTGCCAATCAACAGCAGAATTACCTGTGATGTTGGGGCCTCGCCTTCCCCATTGGATATAAGCCCCATTCAACCGCCAAGCATCTGCTGCCGCAAGATTATGTGGGTCAGCCGTAATATCTGCTCCAAGGTTGTGGCACAACATGGCTTTCCAAATAGAATCCCTACGGATAATAGTCGACCCATTAATTTGGTCGAACTTTAGTACATTCGCCCCACAAGAGCTAATAGCAAATGCAATTGATTTTCCTGCAATAGAAACGGTAAAAAAAGCACTACCCTCCTTAGCAGAAGTGCCTGCAATATTAATAGTGATAGTTCCATCGCCTGTGGATAAGGTCCCAGCATCCCAAGATGCGGTAAAGCCAGTAGCACCCACCGAAGGCACTGAGCCAGCGGCATAAGACCCGCCATTGCCGCCAGTGTAAGAAACCGTTACTTTACCTGTGTAGGCAACCCCTGCCGAGAAACTGATAGGTGAGGCACCGCCACTACTGCAAGCAGCAATGCTCGCCGCTGCTGTTGCAGCACCCACAGTAATGGTACGAGAACAGGTAGATATAGCCGCAGTGCTACAACCTACAGGAAGCGAACTGTTGGTACTTATGAACGTAACAGTATAAGTACCTGCTGTAGCAAAAGTGATAGCTCCTGTACTAACTCCGCTTCCGCTGGTAGAGCTAACACCTGTGGTAGGCGTGATAGCCCAAGTGATAGTGCCACCTGTACCGCCTGTAGCATTAGACGTAACTGAACCGCCCGCTGAAATGGTAGCTGCTGCCTCGCAAAAAATAGGGATAACGGCTGTACAGGGGCCACCAATGCAAGTAGTACACTGAGTAGGTAGAGCTACGTTGTTTTGGGCATAGTTGCTGAGGCTTGTTAGAAGAACCATGAGCAAGAACAGCGTAGTTCGATGAATTGTGTTAAAATGTTTCATACTTTTTATTAATGTAAAGAATCCATAAATGAAGTAGTACAGAACCGAGTAAACCATGGGAGGTTTACTACCCATTCATTCGGCAGGTTTCGTTCTTCGTTAAGAAGAATCAGGGAAGCTATGCAGCATCAGTAAGTAATTTTTCAAATTAGGACAACGGAAATCCCGTTACAAAATCAAAGCCAGTAGAGATAGGAAGGGCTCAAAAACATTCCATTGCAGAAATTGGCAAGCCATTGGGCAAAATACTGTACTGAAAAGCTATTTTAGCTTGTGAAACGTTTTATTATAGTTTCGTTTGAGAAGAAAAAAGTAAAAAACTTCTAAAATAGCTTTATCGTATGCGAATGGGCTTTTTTGTATTGTCAATACCAAAAATAACATTCCAATCTACCTTTTAGGCTAGCTCAATATACGATTTTGGGATATTTTGGCATAACTTTTGGAGTGACTAGTTTAGCTATTTTGTAAATGTGAAGATATATTTGCAAAGCGTATCTTTAGTGCTACCTTTGGTATCTATTGGCTTATTATTCAGTAATAAAACCTATTAAACGGTAGATTTTTTAGGTAACAAATAGTCAATACAGCGAATATCTGTAGTTCAATTAGACAATTATTCTTAAACTATTATGCAAATTGTTTCATGCCTTATTGTTGATGACGATACTACCTTCGTACAAGAGCTATCGACACAACTCGAAAAATTAGCTTTTATCAAAATAGTAGGGAGTTGTAAGACGTACAGTGAAACAGTTATGGCGCTCAAATCGACGAGCATCAACCTCATCTTTTTAGATATAAACTTAGAAAGTTCCGAAGGACTAAATGGTTTTGATTTGCTACGGCAGTTTCCGCATCTACCGCCCGTGGTGATTGTGACCAATACCCCCGACTATGCCGTAGAGAGCTATGCTATCGGCATCGCCAAAGATTTTCTAGTAAAGCCTTTTGATTTGAGAAGGCTGGTATTAGCTATCAACCGAGCCATAGACACCGATATCGAGAGTGGTCAGTTGATAGACGCTAAAAACATTTTCCTGAAAATGGGGCGAAAGTTTCAACGTTTTTGTATTGATGAAATTGATTATTTTGAAGGGTACGGAATCTACGCCAAAGTGATTACCCAAGATGGTATTACGCACGTCATCAACGATTCTCTGACGGAACTTGAAGCGATGCTTGAAGAAAAAAAGTTTATGCGGGTGCACAAGTCATATATCATTAATCTGAACAAATTGACGGGATTTGACCATAACAAGCTCTACTTAAAAAATGTCTCTGTGCCTATTGGCTCTTCCTACAAGGGCAGACTGGATCGATTGCTACGTTTATTTGATAACGAGGTTGAAAACTCCTATTCATAAATGAAAACGCTTTATTATATGCTAACTGTGCTTGCCTTATGGATAGGGCAAGCTTCTTTAGCTATTGCCCAAAAACCTACTCCCATTGACTCAGAACTGCTAAAGCGAAAAGCTAATTTAGTGGCTGCCAAACATGATACTACTCGTATGTTGGCATTGATGGATATTGCTAATTATTATAAAAATATAAGATTACAACCTGACAGTGGTTTAGTCTACGCTTTAAAAGCCGAACAAATAGCCAATCAATACCCAAATTACGCTAAAACAATCAAAGTATTTAATACAATAGGAGCCACATATTTTCTTTTACGAAATAACACCGTAGATATAACACTTAAAAAAAAATATCCTAAATTAGCTAGACAATATTTTAAAAAAAGCCTTGACCTTGCTCGTAAGTTTAAAAATGAAGAATATGTAATAAAATCATGGTATAATATCGTGGAAAACCTTCGCTTCTTTAGTAAATACCCTTATTTTAAAAGTAGTTTTGAACTTATCCATTATATTCAGAAAAAACCTCAGCTCACTGGCTTAGATTCTCTTGTATTAAGATTAACATGTAAAAAAGTATGTTATGATTTAGATTATGAAATGGGGTCTAAACAATACAATACCTATTTCGCTTTATTTAAAAATTTTACACCCAAAAAGAGTAACGATTATAATGAGCTTTGTATTTTAACCTTTGACCAACAGGTTGTTTTAGGCAAAAAAAGTGATGAACAACATATCTTAAAACAATATGCTGCATATCAGCAAGTATTTAAAGTACTTGAACATAAAGATGAATTAAACTTGTCTTTGGTTCAATACTATTTTGCGATTCAAGACTATAAAAAATCGTATCAGATGTGTGCTGATTTTGCTCCCCAAAAGTATGGTAATGCTAATACTAAATTTGCTTTTTTAGGTTTCAAATATATGCTTATGGGGAAAAATTCCTATATGCTAAATCGTAATCAAGAAACTATTCGCCATTTACAAAAAGCCATAACCTTTTTCAATATTGTATTAAATGAGTATGGTCTAGAAAATGAAAAATATACAGCTTTGATTTATCTCAGTAAAGCCTACAAAAAAGCAGGGAATTATAAACAAGCACTTTCCTGTAACGAACAAGCCGATGTACTTTATAAACAAATGCACGATGTGGGCAAACAAGCCCTGATGGCAGAAAACGATGTGCAGTTGGAACAAATAAAGCAAGACAAAAAAGTACAAGCCGCCCAAACACAAGCCTTATTGAAAGAACAAGAAGCCCAAATCGAAAAACGTCAAAAATATGTCTTCGCATTATTAGCTTTGATAGCATTTATCAGCACAGGCTGGGCATTTTATAACTTCCACAAAACCCGCCAACAAAACGCCATTATCAGCCAACAGGCAGCGGCATTGGAAGAAACAAACCACCTGAAAGACAAAATATTTGCTTTGTTAAGTCACGACCTTAGAAGCCCCATCAACAGGCTCATTATTAGCCTCAACCATTCTATCGAAAGCCAACGCTCAACCATTCAATCAGAGCTTAAAGGAGTGCAGGATATTTTGAATAATGTGCTGTATTGGGCAAGTATGCAGCTCAAAGGCAGTACGCCTGTTTATACCGCTGTTCCTTTACGTCCTTTGGCGGAGTCGTTGATGAGTGAATATGAACACAACCTTAACGAAAAAAACATTACCTTCCTCAATGCCATTGATGCCCAATGTGAACTAAAAACCGATGAAAATTATCTAAAAATCATTCTTAGAAACCTGCTTACCAATGCGATTAAATTTACGGCGGAAAACGGGTTTATTCAGCTTGATTGTCAAATCAAAGATAAAGTAGCCCAAATTATAGTACGAGACACGGGGATAGGTATTGCCCCCGATAAGTTGCAGCAGGTATTTTATTATCCTACCCCAAACGCAGGCACAAAGAAAGAAAAAGGAACAGGTTTAGGCTTGGGTTTATCCCTCGATATTGCTAAAAAACTAGGCGGAGATATACAACTCAAAAGTCAGGTAGGAAAAGGCACGCAGGTAATGGTGTGTTTGCCTGCTGCATGAAACAAATAACCAAAAGTTTCTTAAAATAAAAGCCTCTATGAAAGCCCTATTTCCCTACTTATTGCTACTTTTTGTAGCCAGCATCGTCCTTGCCCAAAAACCTACTCCTATTGACCCCGAACTGCAAAAGCTCCAAGCTGATTTGACGGCTGCCAAGCACGATACCACTCGTATGATGGCATTAACAGATATTGCTAATTATTATGAAGATAAATCACAAACAGACAGCGCATTAATATATGCTTTAAGGGCAGAACAATTAGCAAAGTACTACCGAAATTACCATAAATCTCCAAAAGTATTTAATACATTAGGGAATATCTATACTCTTTTACAAAAAAAGACTATAGATGCCACACTTGAAAAAAAATACCTTGAACTATCTGGACAATATTATAAAAAAAGTCTTGACCTAGCCCATAAAGTTAAAAATGAAGAATATTTTTCAATAGCATGGTTTAATTTCAATAGAATCTACTTTGATTCCAGTAAATATCAATATTTCAAAGGTAGTTTTGAGCTTATCAACCATATCCAAAAAAAAATAAAATTAACTAAAATAGATTCCACTCTAATAAGAATGACGTATGCAAGAATATGTAGTGAGTTGGACTATGAAATAGGGTCTAAAAAATTCAATACTTATTTGAACTTATACAAGAGGTTTACGCTAAAAACGGGATATAATTATGAATATTTTTGTCTTTTAAGCTTTGAACAACAGGCCATTATTGGCAAAAAAAGTGATGAACAACATATCTTAAAGCAGTATGCCATTTATAATCAATCTTTTAAAGAGCCTGAACATAAGGAAGCATTATATTTGAATTTGGCTCAATACTATTTTACGATTCAAGATTATAAAAAATCGTATCAGTTATGTGCTGATTTTTCTCCCCAAAAGAATGATGAGGCTCATGCAAATTTGGCTCATTATAGATTGGCTGTTTTTGGTATTAAGTATATGCTTATGGGGCAAAATACCTATATGCTCAATCGCAACCAAGAGGCTATTGATTACCTCAACAAAGCCATTCATTATATGAACCTTGCAGAAAACATTATAGGGATGGATAACGAGAAATATCACACCTTGGTTTACCTCAGCAAAGCCTACAAAAAAGCAGGGAATTATAAACAAGCACTTGCCTGCAACGAAGAAGCCGATGTGCTTTATAAACAAATGCACGATGTGGGCAAACAAGCCCTGATGGCAGAAAACGATGTGCAGTTGGAACAAATAAAGCAAGACAAAAAAGTACAAGCCGCCCAAACACAAGCCTTATTGAAAGAACAAGAAGCCCAAATCGAAAAACGTCAAAAATATATCTTCGCTCTATTGGCACTGGTGGCTTTGCTTAGTACTGCTTGGGCATTTTATAACTTCCGCAAAACCCGCCAACAAAACGCCATTATCAGCCAACAGGCAGCGGCATTGGAAGAAACAAACCACCTGAAAGACAAAATATTTGCCCTACTCAGCCACGACCTCAGAGCCCCCATCAATCGGCTCATTGTAAGCCTCAATCATTCTATCGAAAGCCAACGCTCAACCATTCAATCAGAGCTTAAAGGAGTGCAGGATATTTTGAATAATGTTCTCTATTGGGCAAGTATGCAGCTCAAAGGCAGTACGCCTGTTTATACCGCTGTTCCTTTACGTCCTTTGGCGGAGTCGTTGATGAGTGAATATGAACACAACTTTAACGAAAAAAACATTACCTTCCTCAATGCCATTGATGCCCAATGTGAACTGAAAACCGATGAAAATTATCTGAAAATCATTCTTAGAAACCTGCTCACCAATGCGATTAAATTTACGGCCGAAAACGGGTTTATTCAGCTTGATTGTCAAATCAAAGATAAAGTAGCCCAAATTATAGTACGAGACACGGGGATAGGTATTGCCCCCGATAAGTTGCAGCAGGTATTTTATTATCCTACCCCAAACGCAGGCACAAAGAAAGAAAAAGGAACAGGTTTAGGCTTGGGTTTATCCCTCGATATTGCTAAAAAACTAGGCGGAGATATACAACTCAAAAGTCAGGTAGGAAAAGGCACGCAGGTAACAGTGTGTTTGCCTGTATAAACTGGTATGTTTATTTGCCGTTTGAAATGATAAAAGCGTGCTTTTGTACCATTATATCGCACGTACGCAAAATGAGGCTATTTTTAGTCTACTTTTGGTTTGACCTTTGCTGGTAATTGAAGTGTTTAATAACCTACTTTTGATTTATTATTTATGAACATGAACACAATAACCCAAGCTAAGTTCAATCTCCATGAAGACGCCGAACAAACCCGCATTAGACCCTCTGTTGTTATCAAAATAACTCCTGAAGCACTCGCTCCTTGCCTTGAATTTATGATAGCTAGGCATTTTTCGTTTGAAGTAAAGTGTAATGTAAAAGAGAACGTTACAGAGGAATTTCCTACTCAAATGCCGCAAAAAGGTTATGTAACTCTACCTAATTTAAGAGAATTAGGCAATAATCGTAACGTTGCTAATGAGGTTTATGAAAGATATATAAGCATTATTTCGAAGCATCCACTACCGCCAATTCCACAAATAGCTGCTGAGTTTAAGGTTCCGATTCAGAAATTGAAAGCCTCATTCCATAAAACGTATGGTGGCACAATTTATCAGACCTATATGAAAGTCAGGATGGAAAAAGCGGCTGAGCTACTACAAAGAGGCTACAAAGCAAATGAAGTCTCAAATATGGTAGGTTATGGTGGAAAATCTTCCATTAAATTCAACAAAATGTTTCAAAAGCATTTTGGAATTACTCCAAAGAAGTATCAACAACAAGTAGATATTGACTAAGAGTATACAACAAAAATCAAGTCTAAGTTTTTATTGTATATGGGATTGTAAAGTCAATTGGAAAAATGGAGTCTATTTAAAAATACCTCGCTTATTAGTTATATATGAGTTAGTCCTGTATATCATTCATGAAAACCTTAATAACTGAGTTTTGATGAATGATATACAGGGAGTTTTCGCTCTATTACTTCAACAATTTTTAGAAAACGCGAAACTGTTCTGGCTAATAATTTCGCTCTTCAAACCATTGGGATTTATAGTAAGGGCATGATTTTCAGAGATATATCAGGCCACATTCATCAAATGTATGATGTGGAAATATCTCACGCCACTCTACTCTCTCTGAAATTACCGAACACGTAATTCCTCAAGTTAAAGAATAGAAAAGCAAGCCGTTAGACCTAACTTTTATACACAATGTGAGTAGGTTATGCAGATTTGCTGGATGAGTTTTTGGAAGAACAACCTGTATATAGTGCAGACTTTCAAGCCCTTATTCTGACTTGAACCCTATTGAAAGGGTCTGGAAATCGCTCAAAAAATGGGTCAATGAAACACCGTTTGTCAAGAAAATGAATGAACTGATATAACTCTATCAACAAGGTTTTGACAGGCTTAAAGTCCAACGCTCATTTATGGAAGGTTGGCTCGAAAAGTACCGTTTTGTTTTCTTGGTTTTATTCTATTACTATTTCTGATAAATTGAAATGAAGTCTATAATGTGTTTAAGAACCTACTTTTGAATTTTATTTTTCATGAATATGACTGTAATCACCCAACCTATGCTGTCCTCGTGAGGATACAGCACCCGGACATATCAAACCATCCGTGAACATCCAAATAACCCCCGAACTCTTGCCCCCTGCCTTGAGTTTATGTTGTCAAGGTATTTGCCCTTTGAAGTGAAATACGCTGTAAAAAAGACTAGCTCCGAGACACTGCTAGTCCAACAAATGAAAGTACAATCGCCCACAAAATTAATGACAGGCATGTCTGCGTCATATCAATCTGTTACCAAGTCTTCCAGAGATAGTAGTTGAATTTAAAATTTTCCCTAAAAAGTTGAAGCATTGTTTCAAGCAACCTATAGGGAGAATCGTTAACCCAAGTTAATTTGAAAGCCCGAATAGAAAAAAGTACCGAATTGTTGAAAATAGGATACAAAGCAAATGCTGTATCAACAATGGTAGGATACAACGCAAAATCCGCCATTAAGTTTAACAAAATGTTTCAGAAGCATTTTGGAATTACGCCAAAGAGATATCAGATGCAACAGTTGAAAAATACATAGCAAAAATCAAGCCAATTCAAAATAAATTGATATTTCTCGGGAATAAATAGGCTAAAAAAAAGAAGCTTATGTTGTTAAGACTGTGTTTCACAAGGAAATATGGCCTTTTGCTTCATTTTTACAATAAAAACAAGGGGCTACAAGTCCCTTTTAACGGTAGACTTATCAAAACGGCGTTTTGCCTTATCCAAACTTGATTTCACAAGCTATTTCTTTCTTTGGATTTGTTATAAGACTCTTCCTGCTTATTGTAGACCATAGTTTGCTTGTGTATAGGCGGATACCTACTGTATCCTGCTCATTTAAACTTTACACCCTACTATGCCAATGAATCCATTTTTCACCCCCCAAAAAATGGGGTATCTCCTGTTAGCATCAGCACTATTCTTTTCAAGAAGTATTTATTCACAATGCACACTCAATGCCAACATTTCGGGCAATACTTCTGTATGTAACGGCAGCACTACACTTACAGCCAATGTAACAGGTGCGAATAATTGTACAGGAACAGAAACATTGGGTTTGTTTTACTCTCTAGACGATTGTAAGAATCCCGGACAGACAGGATATCAAGGAGCTTTTCCCGCTACAGTAGCCCCTGCTTCTTCTACGGCTTGTCAAGTTAATCTTGACCCTTATAATATGTTTTATGGAACCAATCAAACATATTCTTGTAACGCTTCCTTTGGAGGTACAGGAGCAGAGACTTCTACCACCGGAATGTGCACAGAAGGGTACAATGGTAATAGTTTCTGTGGCGATGTCCTGGTTTCTAATAATTGTGCTGCGGGTTTCTTCTTAAGAATAACAGCTTCTTCTGCACAGCCTGCTCAACTAAGTAAACTGAGTTTTTATGTGAAAGGTGTTACTCAACTAAGCTCGGTAGCGTGTACCAAATTAGGGGTTCGAATTACAGCCGGAGGAAGCCAATCTCCTGGTCTCTATTATATAGACGCTATTGCTATACCTCGTACTACTTGGACTCAATACACTTTAGATTTGTCTTCTGTACCAGCCCTTACTATCAACTCTATTCTTAACACATTTGATATTTTTTTCCAAGGATATGCACCCGAAGGCCCCCTAAGTGATGGTCAAACAGCTCCTATGTTTGAAATGGATCAAATACGGGTATATTATAAATGTGAAAGTTCTTCTTCCACTCCTTCTTACTCATGGACTGGGCCCAATGGTTTTACGTCTTCTCAACAAAGTATCACCGCTACCACAGCAGGTACTTACTATGTAACTGTTACTGACTGTCAAGGCTGTACTGTAACTAAAAGCGTGGTAGTAACAGGTTGTACGAATTGCAGTATCAGTAGTGTAAGTGCCACACCCAGTGCCTGTAATTCAGCTACGAATACGTATTCCACTACTGGCTGGATTGACTTTACGAATCCACCGAGCATCGGTACACTAACGATAAACGATGGCGCGATAAGTCAGACGTTTAATGCACCTTTTACGAGTCCTATTTTTTATACTCTTTCTGGGATTTCCTCTAACGGTAGTACACATACGGTTACGGCTTCGTTTAGTGCGGCCAGTTGTTCAAATACCACTACTTATCCTGCACCACAGAGTTGTACTGTACAGACTTGCAGTATCAGCAGCGTAAGTGCCGTGCCTGGTGCCTGCAATTCTGGCACTAATACTTATTCTGTAAGCGGCACTGTTTATTTCAGTAATCCACCGAGTACCGGTACACTTACCGTAAGTGACGGCATAGCAAGTCAGATGTTTTATGCACCTTTTACAGTCCCGTTGAGTTATACACTCACAGGGATTCCCGCTAGCGGCAGTACCCATACGGTTACGGCTTCGTTCAGCGACGTTAACTGCACTAAGTCAACTGCTTATACGGCACCACAGAACTGTGGTGCCATTAGCTGTACTGTCACTCTCACCGCTATTCCGAGTTCCTGCAATTCAGCCGATAATTCTTATACAGTCACCGGCAGAGCAACAATAGTGAATGCACCTGGAGGTAGTATCATTACATTTACGGACGGTACGACAAGCCAATCTTACACTATCCCTAACAGCCAGGTAAGTACAACATGGGTAGACTATACATTAACAGGGTTTACAGCAAACAGCAGCAATCATACCGTTTATGCGACAGTAAGCAGTGGTGCTTCGTGTCAGGGGAGTATTACTTATACGGCCCCGGCAAATTGTCTGTGTACAAATCCCACGCCAAGCGTTAACAATCCTACGATCTGCACAGGTAATTCAGCAACGCTCACGGTCACGAGCTGTGCTGGCAGTATCAGTTGGAACGACGGCACTACGGGAGCCACCAAAACCGTCAGTCCAACAGCAACCACTGCTTTCACCGCTACCTGTACGGCAGGGTCCTGCTCTGGGACAGCGACCGCTACGGTAACAGTTGTAAATAAGCCCGTACCGACAATAGACGTAACTTCTTCCACAATTTGTGAAGGCGGTACTTCTACATTGACAGTTTCCGGTTGCATAGGTACAACGCTAACCTGGAACGATAATGCGGGCGGAGTAAACAAAACCGTTAGCCCGACAGCTACTACCACGTATACGGTTACCTGTACAACCTACGGGGGATGCTCCGGAACCGCCACAGCTACGGTAATAGTTACCCCCAAACCCGCGCCAAGCGTTAACAGCCCAAGTATCTGCGCGGGCAATTCCGCGACGCTGACGGTTTCCAACTGTGCCAGCAGCATCAGCTGGAACGACGGCACTACGGGAGCTACAAAAACCGTCAGCCCTGCTTCCACGACTACTTACACAGCTACGTGCAGTGTAGGGAGTTGTAGCGGCACCACTACGGGTACGGTTACCGTCTCAACCGCGACCACTCCTACCCCAAGCGTTAACAACCCAAGTATCTGCGCCGGAAGTTCCGCAACGCTGACGGTTTCCAACTGTAACGGCAGTATCAGCTGGAACGACGGTACTACGGGAGCTACAAAAACCGTTAGCCCTTCCTCAACTACTGCCTATACCGCCACCTGTACGGTAAGTTCGGGCAGTTGTTCAGGCACAGGAAACGCCACGGCGACCGTGACGGTAACGCCCAAACCTACGCCAAGCGTTAACAGCCCAAGTATCTGCGCTGGAAGTTCCGCGACCTTGACGGTTTCCAACTGTAACGGCAGCGTTAGCTGGAACGACGGCACTACGGGAGCCACAAAAACCGTCAGCCCTACTTCCACGACTACTTACACAGCTACGTGTAGTGTAGGAAGTTGCAGCGGCGTCGCTACGGGTACGGTTACCGTCCCAACCGTAGCGACGCCTACGCCAACGGTCAACAGCCCAAGTATCTGCACCAGAAGTTCCGCAACGCTGACGGTTTCCAACTGTGCTGGCAGTATCAGCTGGAACGACGGCACTACGGGAGCTGTCAAAACCGTTAGCCCAACAGCAACCTCTACCTATACCGCTACCTGTACGGTAAGTTCGGGCAGTTGTTCAGGCACAGGAAACGCCACGGCGACCGTGACGGTAACGCCTAAACCAACGCCGACCCCCACGGTCAATAATGTAACGATATGCACGGGCGGAACAGCGACGTTAACGGTTTCTAACTGTAATGGTACAGTATCATGGAACACTGGCAGCACCGCTGCAAGCATCACCGTAAATCCTACAGCGACAACCTCTTACACCGTAACGTGCAGCGAAGGCACAGCCCCATGTAATGGTACAGCCACCGCTACGGGTACGGTTACCGTTTCAACCGTAGCGACGCCTACGCCAACGGTCAACAGCCCAAGTATCTGCACCGGAAGTTCCGCAACACTGACGGTTTCCAACTGTGCTGGCAGTATCAGCTGGAATGACGGCACTACGGGAGCTGTCAAAACCGTTAGCCCAACAGCAACCACTACCTATACCGCTTCCTGTACGGTAAGTTCGGGCAGTTGTTCAGGCACAGGAACCGCCACAGCGACCGTGACGGTAACGCCCAAACCTACCATATCTATAAATGCAACGGGTATCAGTTGTGCTACTGATTTAACAACCTATAGCATCACTTTCACCGCTACTGCCGGGGCAACTGTAACGGCTGATAAGGGAATTGTGTCAGGTAACACCGTAACAGGGATTGCATCAGGACAAACCGTAACCCTTACCGCCACCGCAAACGGCTGTACCGCCACCGCTTCGGCTACTAAATCCTGTAATTGCCCCACTATTAACCCACCCATTGGAACAAATACGGAAATTTGTGAAGGTGATCCTGCTCCTGTTTTAAGGGCAACAGTAGACCCAGGCCTGCAAGCCGATTGGTACAATGCAGCATCGAGCGGGACAAAGGTGGCAAGCGGATTAAGCTACACGCCAGCCATTGCACAGTATCCAGCGGGGGGCGACTTTTATGTAGAAGCCGTCAATCCAACATCAGGTTGTAAAAGCCCCACCCGCACCAAAGTAAGTTGGCTGATACATCCGAAACCGACACTCTCAACGCAGACGGCCTGTAACGCCAACAATTTGAGTTATTCAGTAACTGTAACCACTAATGCAGCCTCAATCACAGCAGACAAAGGTACGGTATCAGGTCTGACCGTGACGGGAATACCCACAGGACAAACCGTTACGATAACAGCCACTTCAGACAAAGACTGCAAAACCACTAAGACCCTAACCCAAGATTGTGCTGCGCCGTGCACCTTGCCTACATTCAAAGTTACAACTGCTTCGGTATGCGTGGCCAATTCATGGTCAATTGGCATCACTGTTTCACAAACAGGTATGATCAAAGTAAACAAAGGCACAGTGAGTGGTTCAGGAACTAACTTTACAGTCAGCAACATTCCAGCTGGAACTGCACTCATCATCACTGACAGTCTTTCTTCTGTTTGTAAAAAAGACACCGTTATAGCCCCGCCCAAAGACTGTAATTGTGTCACAGAACCACCAATAGCCGCTAACACCACTGTTTGTAAAGGTACTGCCTATCCAATGCTCCATGCTATTATAGTAGGTTATGGTACTGTAGATTGGTATAAAAAAGCAGCAGGCGGTACCCCGTTAGCCACTGCCACTCTTTCGTACCAACCGACCGGTGTAGTGGCGGCCAACGATACCTTTTATTTACAAGCGCGAAATTTAGCCGTTGGTACGTGTCCCGACCCTGATTTAAGAACAAAAGTTGTGGTTTATGCTCAAACTTGCACAGACACAGTGGATTTGGCTTTGAAAAAATCCATCAACACGAAGATTGCTCAGACTGGAGATGAACTGACCTACACCCTGAAAGTGTGGAACGAATCTAATAAAAATGCGACGGGAGTATCAGTCACCGATTCGATTGCGAAGACAGCACAGTTTGTGGCGGGCAGTTTCACGGCAAGCCGAGGCAATGCCACCATCAGCGGCAATGTAATTCAATGGACCATCGGCAACGTCGCTGCGGCAGGCGTCCCTGCTAACGGCGATACGGTCACGCTGACTTACCAAGTGAAAGCCACACAGGAAGGAGTTCACTTTAATACGGCAGAGATTTGTACGACCCTCGAAAAAGATGTGGATTCAACCCCGTGTAATCATAAAGGAGACGAAGATGATATGGATACTAAGTGCTTTACGGTTCCTTTTAAATTGTGCCCAGCTAATAAAGTAGAAGTGAACGTACCAGCCCAATATACCAACGTACAATGGTTCAAAAACGGCGGCAGTACGCCTATTGCCTCAGGAAATGCCGTCCTTTTGTCAGAAGTGGGTACCTACACCTTCACGGCTATGAATCAGACCTGTCCAGTGGACGGTTGCTGTCCGATCATCATTGAAGCAGGAATTAACTGCTGCCCAGAAGACCTGTGTATTCCTTTCACCATTCAGAAAAGTAAGTAGAGTAAAGAAATGTTACATCCCATCTGCGTTGCGTATGGGATGTTTTTATTTTTTGTGTTTGTGCATCATGGTTACTTTCAGATTTCTGACATATAGTCTGAAAAAGTGGGGTGGAATGGTTCTATTGAGACGGACAGTTGAAAAGCGTAACTTTACAAAGTTATGTCATCAAAAACAACCAAACAACCTTGGCGTAAATATGACGCCAGCTTTGAGGCTCAAGTCTTAAATAAGGTTGAAAACGGACAAAGTGTTCCTGAAGTAGCCAAAGAATTAGGCATTAGCGAAGGTATTATTTACCATTGGAAAAGTAAATCCAATACCAAACGTAGCATGCGAGTCTGTGAGTTAGAACGGGAAGTAGCACAGCTTAAACAACCACTGCGTCAGGCAGACACAAAACGAGACATCTTAAAAAAATCGGGCCGCCGAGCAGCTGCATTGATTTTTGCCAAGCCGACCTGAAAACTAAGTATGATTTTGTTAGTAAGGAACGAGACCTCTTTCCTGTTCATATTTTGTGTAAAACTTTGAGTATCAACAAAAGCAGTTACTATGATATGTAAAGGGGAAAACCCATCAATCGGCTATTGAAACAGGTTTAGCGGATGAGGTACGCATAGTTTTTCAAACTCATCGCAGACGCTATGGAAGTCGGCGAATAAGGGCAGAACTAAAAGAAAGAGCCTATAAGGCAGGTCGTCACAAGATTCGAAAATTGCTTAAAGAGCAAGGCCTAAAAGCCATACAGTCACCAAGGCGGTTCACCGCTGCGGACTTATTTATCAGTATGGATGGGCCGATATAGCCGTAAAATAGTAGGATGGAATTTGGATGTTCATATGCGTGAGGAACTGATTTTAGAAGCTTTCAAAAATGCGGTAGCTCCTTACTGACCTACTCAAGGATTAATTGTTCACTGCGCCAGCAGCCCAGTCTGATAGAAGCGGACAGTATTTTGGCACCAGATTTAGGAAACTACTCAATCAATATCTGTTTCGACAAAGTACGGCAGGAAAAAAATCTGTCTACGAGAAGGCACATGCTGAATCTATTTTGGCTTCTCTTAAACGGGAATTGTTAGAAAAAGGTCAATTTGATAGTATTGAAAATGCCAAAATAGAGCTTTTTGACTACATAGAAGTCTATTATAATCGCATTCGAAAACATTCAGCTTTGCATTACATGAGTCCTAAAAAATTTGAGCAAATTTACAAGCAAAATGAATTAGTAACCCTGCAAAGTAAACTGTCCGTCTAAAATAAACCACCCCAAACAGCTTCTACGGTATACCCTGAATAAATAACTTTCAGAGCACATTACACTAGAATAAGGATTGAAACTTACAATAGGGGTAACACACCTGCAAGGGTCATTATAAAAACCCTAATTTCTTGGGCAAATCGCATTAATTCCAAGTATTGCTTCCTCGTAATAGGCTTCGGCCAAGATGGCTTTATTGATTGCTCCATTTCTTGTGGTTTGTTCAGGAAGGTAGGGAAAGAATTTTCTATCTTCAGCTACTTCTAAAAATGTGCCTATGAATCTCTAATCAGCCTAAGTTACACCGATTGAAGTTGACGGATGATTTTTCTTAATTCTTCATTGTCACTGATATACCGCTGAATTTGTCCTTTTAAGTAGGCATTTTCCGATAATAAAGCCGAAATCATCTTCTCCGTTTCCTCATACGGGACAGCTTCTTCGGATTGTTTGGCTTGGTTGGCGTATCCGCGACAAGTACCCGAGCAGTATTTTGCAGTAGATCTACTAGCGTAGAAAGTAGTTCCACACCAAAGGCAGTTTTTTTCAAACACCTTGGCATTGTACTTAAAATCGGAGCGGTCTAGTTTGGGCATTGGGAAACGTTAAATGGATGAATGTTCTTGGTTACAAAGAAAAGATTTATTGAAATTATTGCGTTATAAGTAGTTAAAAAATTTACACAATTGATGAAATGATTTGTTCAACCCAAGTGCTCAATTACTAGTTATTTTACCCAACCAGTGACAATGTATTACACCGTTTATCAAAGAGATTGTAGGAGGAAAAAGAGATTAACATTGCTGAAAATAGGCCTTACGTGTTACATTATTTATAGCGAAAAAAGCTGTCCAAATTTCAAATAGACCCATGAATAACATCACTTCTTTGATCCAGTCAGCGTAAAAGGCTCAATTATTGCCAGTTAAAGAGGAATAACAATCGATATCACAGTCCCTTTAGAAGTGGATTGGAACTGAGTAGTTCCGCCAATTACCCGGGCCCGTTCGATGATATTGTGCAACCCGAAAGCTTTACCACTATTCAGCGTTTTTTCAACATCGAACCCTTTTCCATTGTCCCGAATCTCAAGAAATACTTGTTTTTCTGTTGCTTGTAAAGTAATTTTAGCTGCATGGGCATTGGCGTATTTGAGCACATTACTCAACGCCTCTTGAATGATACGGTATAATTGAAGCTCATCAGGGGAAGTTAAGGCGCTTTCATAATCAATGTCAGTCATCACCATAAAGTCATTTTGGTTCTCAAAACGTTCTACGAGGGTTTTGATGTTGAGCACTAATCCAATTTGATCGAACAACACTGGATGTAGATTTCGGCTAATGCTGCGAACGTCGTTAATGATGTTATCTATTTTTCCGCTGACTGTAGCAATATCTCCCTGAAGAATATTTTTTAGAGTGAGGAGTTCGTGACTGATGCTGTCGTGAAGGTCGCTAGCAATTCGTTGACGTTCTTCTTCAGTATTCTGTAATAGTTGTTTGGTAAAGTTCATACTGTTCACTTTTTCTTGGTTCAGGCGTTTTTGGCGTTGCCACAGATAAAACGAAAGCACGGCCAGCACCAACCCCAGCATTGAGGCAATGAGAAAACCGATAAGTGCGTTTTTTTGGGCGAGGGTTTGGAGCTGAAGAGCTCTTTCTCTGGTAAGTACAAGTAGTTGGGAGCTCTGTAGTTTTTTATCTTGCCAGGCGAGTTTGAGTTCCTGTTCGCGTTCTTGTTTTTTTGCCTTCTCTTGTAGATAAGCTAATCTTTGTAAATCTCTGTCTTTCTCACTCAAAATAAGTGTTTGGTTTGTGATTTGAATAGCTTGTTGCTGTTGAATCGTCAAAAGCTTTTCTTTCTCAAGTTCCTTGGCTATGAGCTGTTGTTCGTACTTAAGTTGAGCTTCCTTTTTGTCAAAATCATATTGAGCTTCTTTTCGAATGACTTCATTTTTAATGTTTTCATTAAGAATACTGTCTTTAATGGCAATAAATTTTTTATATGCGTTATAAGCTTGCTTAAAATCTCCCATGTCACGATACAAAATACTTAAGCTGGCCCACCGTGCCGAAATATTCCGCCTATCGCCTGCTTTTTCATAGAGTTGAAGGCTTTGAATATTGTATTCTAACGATTTTTGATACCGTTGTGAAGGCTCTATGCTCCGTTTCAATAAAATGGAATCAGGAACAGTGTAGTAATAATTGCCAATATCGTGCAAAGAAGCAGCGATATGACGGCTATTTTGAAGTTCGCGACTCAGCTTGTGGGCTTCCTGTAAATACATCCAGCTTTTTTCAAAGTCTTTTTGCCTGAGATAGGCAGGACCCAGTTTCGAATAAATAATAAACAATTTCGGTTTGTCGTCAATTTTCTTTGCTACTGATAATGCTTTTAAATAGTAAAACAGGCTTTGATCAAAGTTATTGAGTACATAATAAGCTACCCCTAAGTTGAGATAACTTTCGGCAATCAAGGGCTCTCGTCCCAAACTTTCGGCCACTAACACCGCTTTTTGCTTATAAAGCAATACTTTATCCAAGTCGCCGATTCTATTAAAAATATCTCCGAGCAATGAATATATTTCGTATAATCTATTCGAATAGATAGATTCATCTAACAATTGTAAAGCCTTTAAAAACGAGTCTAGTGCTCTTTGATAATTTCCTGTATCAAACTGGGATCTCCCTCTTTTTATAAGTACAAGCGTGATACTCAAATTGTCTTTCAGTTCTCGATACAGTGCTTCTGATTTCTTGAGGGCTTCTTCTGCTTTTGCCCAGTCGTTCATTTGTTGATAACTCGTCGAAAGAGCCAAATAAGCATTTGCTGCCCCTCTTTTGTATTTTTGTTCTAGAAAAAAATTAAGTCCTTTTTGTAGGTACTGCAAAGCAAGGTTTGGTTTTTGTTGTATAGAGTATGCACTACCCATGGATACATAAATAGATCCGAGATTAAAATGGTTTTTATTTTTTGACTCAAAGTACTGCCTCGATAAAGCATATAACTGTAATGCTTCCTCGGGTTTACCATTGTCCTGTAACGACTGCCCTTTTTGGAGTTGGGCGGTCGCCGTAAAAAAGGGGTGATGTATGGTTTGCGCTAATTCCAACGCTTCATCAGCATATTTCAGCCCTGTTCTTGAATCGAATAAGACGTATGTGCTATGAATGTCCAGCAACAATTTTGTTTTAACTGTATCTTTTTTCAGGTAAACGTTATTTAGCCTCAATAAACTGTCTAACTTCTTTTTGTTTTGAGCTTGAAGAAGATAAGGGCTGCACATTAACAAAACATACAAAAAGAGTTTTCTCATAGATGGATTGATTGGGTTACAAAACTAGCCAACCATTTTTTTTATACAATTTTGCTGCTTTAAAAGAGAGGTGGATAAGCTTTTTTTTTGGTATATTTTTGTCGCTTCAATTCTCCTTTATTTTGATGAGTTTCATTGGAGTTAGATAGTCAATACTTGTATGTGGTTAAATATCAACCGCATAAGTAATGGCTTTACCTGCCTGTTCAAAAGATGGGAAAATATTGGTATAATAACTTCATAAATATTTTCATTTGCTTCAATAGCCATTTGTAGAGCTTTGACGGAATCTACTGCAGCTAAAGTCATTGACAGATAATAGTCAACTATTGTGCGCGAATAGGCACCTATCAGCGGAGATAAGTAGCCAAAACCAACCCCTATTCCAATATGTGTAATAGCAACTACCGCAATTGCGGTTTCGCCAAGCCTGTTTTAAGTGATGTTCTGAAAGTTCCACTAAATAAAACAGCTTACATCCTCCCCAAAAGTATTGCCTTTTCTTGAGTTGAATGACTTATTACGGACACTTTTTTCCCTTTCCCCGGTAAGATTAACCATCTGATACCAAGCTTTTTTCTGAATTCTATCCCGTATTCTTTTTCATTGAGAGCTATAATTTCTTCTAAAAGGGGGGCGCAGTTATTCCCACAGTAGGCGCAATTTTTGTACTGCCTCATGCGACTCTGATTCAGCTTCTTTTGCAGATTGTTAGATTTCCAAGTCTGAGTCCTGATATCCAATAAAGAATAATCATTACTGGCCATTGTTACCCCCTCCAGTAAGATTTTATCCAACGGTGAATGGTTGTGGCAGTGTAACCGTAATTCTCTCCTAAAGCATGGTAAGGAATTTTTCCTTGGCGGTATTCATCTACCGCTTTACATTTAAATTTCTAAAATTGATTCTTTATAGCCCTGATGGTTTGGTAAAACTATTTCAGGACAAGACATGGGTGTATTTAGAAGCCAATATCAGGCAGTGTTACTTATTTTCGTTGCTCGTTTTAGTGTACGAACTGATTTTTACTCCTCGGTGGCGAAGGTATTTGTAAAGCGTCATTTTGGACACACCAATTTCCTGGGCAATGGCATTGACCCCAAGTTTTCCTTCCTTGTAATAGGCTTCGGCCAAGATGGCTTTATTAATCGCCTCTTTGGTCATGCCAGCTCGCCGCCCTCCTTTTCGGCCGCGAGCTCTGGCGGCTTCTAAACCTGAGAGGGTACGTTCACGAATGAGGTCTCGTTCAAATTCGGCGAAACTAGCTGAGATGTTGAAGAACAGTCTACCCTGTGGCGTAGTGGTGTCGATGGCATCGTTAATGGAAAACAAGCCGACGCCTTTTTGGTTGAGCAATGCCACGACTTCGAGTAGGTGTTTGAGGGAGCGTCCAAGTCGGTCGAGTTTATACACCACGACAATGTCTCCATTTCTGACGAAGTCAAGTAGTTTGAGAAGTTCGGGTCGGTCGGATTTGGCGCCTGAGGCTGTTTCGGTAAAAACCTGTTCACAGCCTACTTTTTGCAGGGCATCGGTTTGCAGGTGTAGTGACTGGTCTTTGGTACTGATGCGGGCGTAACCAATTTTCATGAATTGTATAAGTAATGTGATTGATTTTTAAAGATAATTATACTTTGATACTTATACAACAATAGTTGACTTTTTAGGGTTAAAGTTGGCGAATTTGAGGGGTGGTAAATGACGGCGGTTAGGAGTATAATTAAACGGGGGTTTGTTTGGACAGTTTTTATCTGCCAGCACACTTATTCTGCTGGAAATTGTTCTGGAAGATTTCGTCGTTGCCTCCCTTGAGTGATACACCCCAATCTTGTTTCAATCCTTATTCTGCTGGAAATTGCTCTGGAAGTGGTCGTAGCATTTTTTTATAGCATCTTCTAGGTCTTGTTTCAATCCTTGTTCTGTTGGAAATTGCTCTGGAAGGATATGCCCTAGACTTATCGACCAAAATTGAATTCAGTTTCAATCCTTGTTCTGTTGGAAATTGCTCTGGAAGGCTTGTTGCTTATTGCTAGGCATAGTGCTATACAACTTGTTTTGTGCTGACCGCAAAATACTGGACACTGGCTTTCCCTTATTTTAGTGAATAGGGATTTGATTAATAGGGCTACTTTTCATATCCAAGCCCTTTGACTGCAAGAATTCGGATGGACTTTGAAAGCCAACTCCTCCGTGAATCCTGTCAAAATTATAGAATTCTCTAAATTGATTCATAGTTTGCTTTGCATCTTTTAAATCTCTAAACTGAAACCTTTGACAAACAGCATTTTCCATGATGGAATGATACGATCGCTCCGGCGACCCGGTCGATATGGCTATTTTGCTGCGGAGTAGCAGGCTTAGTAAACTCTTGAATGACCTTTTTGTCTTTGAAATACTTCTGTACCATATCTGCTATAAACTGTGACCCATTATCACATCTAACATAAAATTTCTCAGGAATAGTTATATGTTCAAAAGCGCGTTCAAATAGTTTGATAACATCTTGATATTTAATAGAGTAAGCTATTAAATGACTCACATTCCATCGAGAAAAGACATCCAAAATTGTCAAGACTTGTAGGCTACGATTCATACCAGCAACCCAGACGAACTTTATATCAAATTCAAGATAAGTAAAAGGTACTTCTACCTGCGGCAACAAGTCCTTGACCCAATTACGTTTCATCTTTTTGGAACTTGTACAATACTGATTTCTAAGTAATTGATGCTTCTTCATCAGCCTGTAAACCAAGTGTTTACTAATCTGCAAATGTTGTTTTTTTCTCAAATAGATATAGGTTTTGTAATACCCATAATCTACAAAAGGATGCTGAAAAAGCTGTTCTATGATTTTTACAACAAACTCATTATCAACAACTTTCCCATTTTTATCTTTGACAACAGCGTAAGGTTTACGTCCTCTCAAACCAATGCTGGGGCAATAGTAAAAACTGCTCCGAGCCACAGAACACCAAGCCAATACCTTGTACTTAGGAAAGGATAAATCAATGAATTCCTGAGCTACTGTTAGCCGTTCTTGTTTTGATAGACAGTTTTTTTTAAGAGAGCATCCTTAATTCGAATTTCAAGTCGCAGCGGCGAACCGTTTCTTTCTCAGCGACCAATTCTTTTAAAAGTTGGTTCTCACGTAAAAGATGATGGTATTCTGCTCGACTGATGCCACTTTGTCCCTTTGTTTTAGGCTCCCCTTTCATGGATTGCCACCTGTAAATCATCGAAGATGCGACGTTAAAGTGGCGTACCGTCGCTGTAATACCGTGTTGTTGATAGTGTTGGAGGATGTTTTCTATCTCAGTTTCACTCCAACTTTTACGATGTTTGCTCATATTGACTACAAGTTAGGTTTTCCCTTAACTTGTGTCCAGTTTTTTATCGGGCTGACAAGAATGTTGTGCTTAATTATCCTATTATTATACTCTTTCAGGGATTTTATCGCCCTTTCAATGGTTAAGACATTGATTATTTGAACTTTATATAATTTTATGTAAATTTACAATTATATTTTAAATTTACATAAATGATTCCAAGAGCACTGACTGATAAAGCACAATTTCTACTGACTAAGTTTCCGATGGTATCTATCTCTGGGCCGAGACAATCGGGGAAAACCACGTTTTCTAAATTGTTTGCTTCTGATTATCAGTATGTCAACCTGGAGCTACTTGACAGTAGAGCCTTGGCTCAAAATGACCCGCGTAGTTTCTTGGAGCGGTACCAAAACCGAGTTATCTTGGATGAAGTACAGAATGTCCCCGATTTGTTCTCGTACTTACAAGTGTTTACTGATGAGCGTAACCGAACTGGAGAGTATGTTTTGACGGGCTCACAGAACTTTTTGCTCATGCAAAAAATTACGCAGTCGTTGGCGGGAAGAGTTGCCTTATTAACCCTTTTACCATTTTCTTATTTTGAGCTACTTGACAAACCACCCATTGACGAGTTTATATTTAAAGGAGGTTATCCAAGGCTCATTCAAAAAGAAATATCACCTGACGACTTTTTTCCAACCTACATTCAAACGTACATTGAGCGAGATGTACGGCAATTAATTCAGGTTCAAAACCTTTCCCTTTTTCAAAATTTTCTGTATTTGATGGCGGGGCGAGCAGGACAAGTATTTAATGCCTCAAGTATTGCCAATGATTTGGGCGTAAACAGTCAGACCATAGAAGCATGGACATCGGTTTTGGAAGCGTCGTACATTTTATTTCGGTTGCCACCCTATTATAAGAATTTCAACAAACGCATCACCAAAGCGCCTAAAGTCTATTTTTACGACACAGGGTTACTATGTTATTTGTTGGGAATACGTACCGAAGCCGAAATCCAGTTACATTTTGCCAAAGGCGCTATTTTTGAGAATTTGGTGATTCTGGAGGTGATGAAAATGCAC
>NZ_JACIBY010000032.1 GCF_014195535.1 Runella defluvii
TCGGTTTACAAAATTTTAATGACCATATTTCAATGAACGAATGTACTAATCTTTTTGACACTAAGAACATACTCAACTTTATAGCGCACAACAACCTTCACCTCCCTAAACTCAACTGATTATGAATGTATTAACTTCACTCGACGTGCTTATTGGGCTTATTGTGATTTTTTTGGTAGTAAGCCTTGCCTGTACCGTTATCAACGAATGGATTGACGCTCTTTTACACACGCGCGCCCAGCAACTTCGCAAGAGTATTAGCCAAATGTTGTCGTCTGCTAATGACAATACGCTGGGTCAGAAATTTCATACGCATCCGCTCATTCAAGCCCTCGAAAGAGACACCAACGTGTGGGGTATTTACAAACGACGAGACAAACCTACCTATATCTCCAATCGAACTTTTCGGCAAGTGCTTTTTGATGTACTCAATCAATTGGTGGCTGACCATCCCATCAATTTTGACGGTACGTTGGAAGAAATCGAGCAAAGTCTCAATGCACTACCCGATTCTGACCTTAAAACGCGCCTTCTTTCCATTCTCAACGAAGTGAAAGCTACTGTCCAAGACGCTAGTAAACGAATTGAAGCCTTTCAAAAGGCCATTGACCAGTGGTTCGACGAGTCGATGGAACGCACTTCCGATTGGTACAAGCGTCGCGTACAGTTATGGACGTTTTTGTCGGGGATTGCATTCTGCACTTTATTAAATATTGATACGCTAACCATTTCTCAATACCTCTGGCAAAACCCAGAGGCTCGACAGGCGTATTTACAAGCAGCCAACAGCATCATTGCCAGCGCCTCAACCGACTCGCTCAAAAAAGAATTGGCGGGAAAAGATTCTGTTCAACTCAACAACATTAGTCAGAAAATAGACACATTGTTGGTTAATCTCCGCGAAGAAGTTACCCAAAATACGACGATACCGTTGGGGTGGCAACTAGAAAAGCTTCCGACTTGTACGAAAGCCAATATAGGCGCTTGGCTAACCTATTGGATACGAAAATTGGCAGGTCTATTGATTAGTATTGGGGCTATTAGCGCAGGAGCTCCGTTTTGGTTTGATATGCTCAAAAATGTCGTCAATATCAGAAATTCGTTGAAAAGTAAGACGCTTGGAAAAGATTCATAGGTACGACCACTGTTTTCCTAAACCTAACACCCCTAAACACGATGAACTTATTCTCGGATTGTCCCGCAGGTGATAAAGACTGCCTAATAAAAAAACTAACCAGCAACCGAATTACCCACTACGACCTCAACCATCTCATGCAAATAGCCACGAGCGACGACCTAAAATCCATCACTCAATCGGTTTTTGACATGGACGAAGCGACATTACTTGAGCGGTCGGCGGTTGAAGGAGCTACACGATGGCTCAATAGCCTCAAAAACGACCGTCGTAAAGACTTGTATGTCAAGAAGATTCAACATACCCCCCGCCCTGAGCTCAAAAAAGTAGTAGCCGAAGGTGATTCTTGGTTCAACTATCCACTCATCCTAACGGACATCCTCGACTGGATTAGTATGGACAAAAACACGGCTGTTTTCAGCCTTGCTTCGGCCGCCGATTGGCTGGTCAATATTCTGGCATCCAGGGAATACGTCAATGGTCTATCAGTCCACCAACCCGACTTTTTTCTGATGAGCGGCGGGGGAAATGACGTAGGGGGAATGAGTCGAATGGCGCTTATGGTATCTCATCGGTTCAATGAAACTTCGGAGTTAACACACAGCGCTTGGGCACAGCATCTAATCGCAAACGCCCACGAAAAACCATACCTACTATCCAAAGAAGTGAGTTTGGATACCCGAAAACCAGACGAAAAGAGGTGGAACAAGGCCGTTGGCTATTTATCCAAAGACTTTTTTGCGTTGATGATGCTCTTTCGTTTGCAGTATTATTCGCTCATTCATAGTTTGTTGGTGGGTGGCAAAGAAAAATTCCCCGACCTAAAAATCATCACCCAAGGCTATGATTTTTTAGTGCCTTCCGACAATAAAGGCTGGGGTATCAACCCATTCAAATGGTATATTCCTGTCCTGCGGTGGATTGGGCATGGCTGGTGGTTGAAAAAACCGTTGATTTTTAAAGGATTATCTGGTCAAGAGCTCCAGCTGGATATTCTCTATGCGTGCATGTATTTCTTCAACGAAATGATGATTGAACTAGAAGAAAAATTCATGGAGCTTCACCCAACGGCTAAAGGACGTCTATTTCATGTTGACTCTCGGGGGTTAGTGCAAAAAAATGAATGGACAGACGAGATTCACCCTCAACCTCACAAATTCAGAACTATTGCCCAAACCTACCTCGACTGCATTCACGGTCAGCCCTCCGACTATAAACACGTTTATCGTTCCATCAATCGCCAAAAACCATAGCCATGAAAATTTCATACCTCCTATTTATCGTCGTTATTGTTCTAGGCACCTACTTAACTTTTACAGCATGGGCTATTCTCCAAGGGAATACAGACTCTGTCTGCAATTTCTGGCCTGATGCCGACTGCTTAGAAGCCAAATTTGAGCTACTTACTACTCTCCAAAAACGTCAACTCCTCAGTACCGTTCATCTCGACTATTGTTACCTTATTTTTTATCCACTATTACTGGGAATATGGGTATATCGCGAAATGCAAGCACAAGCTTCGGTTTTGGGGAATATTTTTTTCAGGTTCTGTTTACTGGTGGTCGTTGTTTTGTTTTTCAGTGATATTACTGAAAACATCCTTTTAGGATATGCCCTTCAAGACATTTCTTACCCTTTCAAAACCCTTGCCCTTGTCACTCGTTTGAAATGGATAAGTTTCGCTTTTATACTTTTAAGTCTTTTGATTGGTGTAATGGGGCGTAAAACAGGGCTTTTCCCCTTATCTTTGCGGCTCAAAAACCGAATTGAATGATTTCAGTAGATAACGTAACCGTAGAGTTTGGGGGAAGGGCCTTGTTTAGCGACATTACCTTCAACATCAACGAAAAAGACAGAATCGCCCTCATGGGCAAAAATGGAGCAGGAAAATCGACGCTCCTTAAAATTATTGCGGGGGCAGATAAGCCTACACGCGGTAAAATCTCGGCACCCAACGACGCCGTCATCGCCTACTTGCCGCAGCACCTGCTCACCGTCGATGATGCTACGGTGTTTGAGGAAGCCCTCAAGGCGTTTGCCGAAGCACAAGAAATGAAAAACGAGCTTGATGCCCTCAATCACCAGCTCGAAACGCGTACCGACTACGATTCCGACGACTACATGGCCATCATTGAGCGGGTGTCGGAATTGAGCGAAAAATATTACTCGACCGAAGAAGTCAACTACGATGCCGAAGTCGAAAAGACATTGCTCGGCTTGGGCTTTTTGCGTTCTGACTTCACCCGTAAAACCAGTGAGTTTAGCGGTGGCTGGCGGATGCGCATTGAGTTAGCCAAAATTTTGCTCAAAACCCCCGATTTGATTTTGCTGGATGAGCCTACTAACCACCTCGACATTGAGTCGATTCAGTGGTTGGAAGAGTTTTTGATCAATACCGCCAAATCGGTGATTGTGATTTCTCACGACCGTGCCTTTGTTGATAACATCACCAACCGCACCATCGAAATCACCATGGGGCGGATTTATGATTATAAGGTAAACTACTCGCATTACTTGCAGCTTCGCAAAGAGCGCTTGGAGCAACAACAGAAGCAGTACAGCGACCAGCAAAAGATGATTGCCGAAACCACCGAGTTTATCGAGCGTTTCAAAGGCACATACTCCAAAACACTGCAGGTACAGTCGCGGGTGAAGATGCTGGAAAAACTGGACATCGTGGAAGTGGACGAAGTAGATACCTCTGCCCTCAATTTGAAATTCCCACCTGCGCCACGTTCAGGTAACTACCCCGTCATCGTGGAAGATTTGAGCAAAACCTACGGCGACCATTTGGTTTTCAAAAACGTGAGTATCACCATTGAGCGCGGTCAAAAAGTAGCGTTTGTGGGGAAAAACGGGGAAGGGAAATCGACGCTCGTGAAGGCCATCATGGGTGAACTGGAATATCAAGGCGACCTCAAAATTGGGCACAACTCCATGATTGGGTATTTTGCCCAAAACCAAGCGTCGTTACTCGACCCCGACTTGACGGTTTTCCAGACGATTGATAACATTGCTGTGGGCGAGATTCGCACCAAAATCAAGGATATTTTGGGCGCGTTTATGTTTGGTGGCGATAGTGTCAACAAAAAAGTAGGCGTACTTTCGGGAGGCGAACGTACGCGTTTGGCCATGATTAAGCTGTTGTTAGAGCCCGTCAACCTCCTCATTCTCGATGAGCCTACCAACCACCTCGACCTTAAGACCAAAGACATTTTAAAGGATGCTCTCAAGGCATTTGACGGTACCATCATTCTGATTTCGCACGACCGTGACTTCTTAGACGGCCTGGCCGAAAAAGTATATGAATTTGGCAACCAACGCGTCAGAGAACACCTCGAAGACATCAATGGATTTTTACGCCTCAAGAAAATGGAGAATCTTCGGGAAATTGAGCGAAAAGCCAAATAATCTTCTCTTTCCCACTTATTCACAAACCCCGTATTTCAGCCTTGAAGTACGGGGTTTCGTTTTCTCTTGCATTCCAATAGGCTTAAAAGCCCTAGTGCGTATTTATCCTAAATTTTGTACTTTTACCAAAATTACGCCCATATCTCCTTTTTTTTCATTCTTACTTTTTACACATTTCCATTTTCACTAAACGATATAGGCTTTTTCTGAACAAACTTAGATTTGTACAATTTTTTAGCGTATTTATATAAAAAACGCCAATTTTCTTTTATAATAAATGGCTAATGTTAAAAAATATAAAATTTTATTTGGTGTTTATTAAAAAACACATTACTTTTGAATCCGTAAAAAGTACAACAACACCAAACTGATTTATTCAACCACCTTAAATTTTATTGTCAATGGCAAAGGCTAAATTAGAATACATCTGGCTAGACGGTTACAAGCCCACTCAAAGTTTGCGTAGTAAAACTAAGATTGAGAATAATTTCTCGGGTAAGTTGGAAGACTGCGACATGTGGTCATTCGATGGCTCTTCAACCGAGCAGGCTCCAGGCGGTTCGTCTGACTGTTTGTTGAAACCAGTTTTCATTTGCCCAGATCCAGAGCGTTCTAAATTAGGTACGCCTGCTTACTTAGTAATGTGCGAAGTGTTGAACTCTGATGGTACAGCACACGAGTCGAATGGCCGCGCTACTATCGAAGATGACGATAACGATTTTTGGTTTGGTTTTGAACAAGAGTATTTCTTGTGGAACATCGAAATTAACAAACCTGTTGGCTTCCCAGCCAATGGCTATCCTGCCCCACAAGGCCCATACTATTGCTCTGTAGGTGCAAAAAATGCTTACGGACGTGACATCATCGAAGAACACCTTGAGTATTGCCTCCAAGCTGGCTTGAACGTTGAAGGTATCAACGCCGAAGTAGCAGCTGGTCAGTGGGAGTTCCAAATCTTCTCTAAAGGTGCAAAAGACGCTGGAGACCAAATTTGGGTAGCTCGTTATTTGTTGGAGCGTATGGGTGAAAAATACGGTGTAGGTATCAACTGGCATTGTAAACCACTCGGCGATACTGACTGGAACGGTTCTGGTATGCACGCTAACTTCTCAAACACAATCTTGAGAACAGCAGGTAACAAAGAAACTTTCGATAAAATCTGTTTAGCGTTTGCTCCAGTTGTTGCTGAGCACATCGCAGTATATGGTGCTGACAATCACCTCCGCTTAACTGGTAAGCACGAAACACAATCAATTGACCAATTCTCATACGGTGTATCAGACCGCGGTGCATCTATCCGTATCCCTATCGTTGCAGTGAAGAAAGGTTGGAAAGGATACTTGGAAGACCGTCGTCCAAATTCAGCTGCTGATCCATACAAAGTGGCAGCTCGTATTATCAAAACCGTTAAAGGCGTAGAAATCTGATTTTTGGAATACATAGCACTAAAAAACCCCGTCTTTGGCGGGGTTTTTTGTTTTTTAGCCCTAAAAAACGGTTTATTTCCCCTAGTTGAAAAAATTAACCCCACTCTCCGAAACTCTTACCCACGTAAATTGGGTTAGTAAAATACATTTCCCTTTAAGCTATGAACGAAGAAAAAAAGAGTGGACAGATTTTTGACTTGCCTACCCTGCGTCGCCTGTTTACGTTTGTTAAGCCTTACCAAAAACAATTTTATACCCTCGTAACGCTCATTTTGGTGAGTGCAGCGCTTTCACCGCTTAGTCCACTCCTTTTTCGCTATACCATCGACAATCAAATTGCGTCGGGCGATTACAACGGCCTGGCTAAGATGCTGGCTGTCATGGTAGGTTTATTGTTTTTTCAAGCCATTATTCAGTTCATTCATACCTACTTGGCGGGCTGGTTGGGCCAAAATATCATTCGTGATATTCGGGTGCAGTTGTACGAGAAAATCCTCAGCCTTCGACTCAAGTTTTTTGACCAAACGCCGATTGGACGCTTGGTGACGCGTACCGTATCGGATGTTGAAACACTTTCGGACGTTTTTAGCGACGGCATGGCGGCCGTAGCGGGCGATATTTTGCAATTGGTACTGATCATTGGCGTCATGTTTTATACCGATTGGCGGTTATCCTTGATAAGTTTGGCCACGGTACCTTTTATGTTAATAAGTACATACATTTTTAAGGAGAAAATCAAAGATTCGTTCAACGAGGTACGAACGGCGGTTTCTAATCTGAATGCCTTTGTGCAAGAGCACATTACGGGGATGAATATCGTGCAGATTTTCAGCGCCGAAAAAATCGAACTGGATAAGTTTCAAAAAATCAATACCGTACACCGCGACGCTCATATTCGTTCTATTTGGTATTATTCGGTGTATTACCCCGTTGCCGACGTGATTGCGGCCGCTGCTACGGGCTTGATTGTGTGGTACGGTGCCCGCGAAATCCTCCACAACGACATTACCTTCGGGACGGTTACGGCTTTTATCATGTTTACCAACCTGTTTTTCAGGCCCATACGAATGCTAGCCGACCGATTTAACACCCTTCAAATGGGGATTGTAAGTACCGACCGCATCCTCAAATTGCTTGATAGCGACGATTATACGGTCAACAACGGAACCTACGCCCCTACCCAACTGCGCGGTGAAGTATCGTTTAAAAACGTGTGGTTTGCCTACAACGAAGAAGAATACGTCCTCAGAGATATTTCGTTTGATGTAAAAGCAGGTCAAACCGTTGCCTTTGTGGGAGCAACGGGCGCGGGTAAATCGTCGGTCATTAATTTATTGAGCCGTTTTTATGATATAAATAAAGGCGAAATCATGGTGGATGGCGTAGAAATTCACCAGTATGAATTGGGAGCGCTGCGTCACAATATCGGCGTGGTACTGCAAGATGTGTTTTTGTTTTCGGATACTATTCACAACAACATCACCCTTGGAAACCCTGACATCAGTCGTGCTCAAATCATCGAAGCCGCTCAGCTCGTTGGCGCGCATGACTTCATCGAGCGCCTTCCTGGTGGCTACGACTACAACGTAATGGAACGCGGAGCAACACTCTCAGTAGGACAACGGCAGTTGATTTCGTTTGTACGGGCGTTGGTACACGACCCCAAAATCATTGTGTTGGACGAAGCTACCTCGTCGGTCGATACCGAGACTGAGGAATTGATTCAAAATGCCATTGAGAAGCTCATGAAAGGCCGCACGGCCATCGTGATTGCCCACCGCCTTAGCACGATTCAGAAAGCCAACCAAATCATTGTGCTTGACAAAGGCCAAATCAAAGAAAAAGGCACGCACGACGAGCTACTCGAACACGACGGTTTTTATGCCAACCTCTATCGAATGCAGTATAAGGAAGTAGTAGGATAATTTGAACCTCATATCCCACTAATTTCAATATTTACCCGCAGACTTTCGCAGATTTAACTCGCAGATTCCGCAGAAAATGGGCTCAATGAAGGAATTCATCTGCGCTTTCTGCGGCTCTAAATCAGCGCCAATCTGCGGGTAAAACTATACATCCTCAAATTAAATTTAAAACGGTGACGCAACCTGCGTGATTGGTTGTCCGTATTGTAAGTAAACCATTAAACGATTACTTACATCTATGAACAAGTCATCCGTATTCCGTACGATTAAAAACTCCTGTATGCCTGTCGGGTTAGCAGTTTTATTATTGGTAGCTGGTTGTACCACGAAAGACAGTACCCCTACTTTCGATGTATCACTAGGACAAACCTCATTGGGGCAAGTGCTTACGGGAGAAAACGGCAAAACGCTTTACTATTTTGCCTCCGACATTACAGGCCAATCGCAGTGCTCAGGTTCGTGCTTGACCAACTGGCCCGTATTTTACAAAGAGACACCCACCCTCGGAACCAACTTAACTGCTACCGATTTTACGACTATTACGCGTGCTGACGGTACCAAACAAACCGCCTACAAGGGCTGGCCGCTTTATTATTATGCGGGTGATACCAAATCGGGCGATGTGGCAGGAGAAAAACTCAACAACGTTTGGTTTGTGGCCAAGCCATCGTACTCGTTATTTTTTGCCAATGCGCAGTTGGTAGGAAACGACGGCAAAAATTACATGTCGGATTATACTGAAGGAACGGGCAAAACCATTTATTTGGTGGATGCGGCTGGAAAAACGCTCTACGGCTACGTTCCCGACAAAAAGAACACCAACGTTTATACCAAATCGGACTTTAGCAACAACCCTACGTGGCCGATTGCAGAAATTGCTATGCCGACCGATTTACCCAGCAATTTATCGACCAGCGATTTCTCGGTCATCGACGTTTTTGGGCGTAAACAATTGGTATTTAGAGGACATCCACTCTACTATTTTGGCCCAGATAATGGTGTCAAAGGAATAACCAAAGGTGTAAGCGTACCTAAACCAGGCGTATGGCCTGTATATAACGCAACGACCACTGCTTTGCAATAAAAAAACAAACCCTTCCAAGGTTTGAAACCTTGGAAGGGCTATAAATACCGTGGTTATAAGTAACCACGGGCACGTTTATCGACTAATACTCGTGCGGCAACGGCTGGTTGATTTGCTCGTGCCACGGCAAACCGTGCTGATTGAGCAAGTCCATAAATGGATCTGGATTTAACTCTTCGCAGTTCCAAACCCCTGCTTTCATCCAATCGGCGTTGGTCAACATCAACATCGCACCAATCATCGCTGGTACGCCTGTGGTGTAGCTAACCGCCTGCGCACGTACTTCTTTCCAGCACTCGGCGTGGTCGCAGTTGTTCCACACGTAGTACGTTTTATCTTGGCCGTCTTTAATTCCTTTGATTTGGCAACCAATCGACGTTTGTCCTGTGTAGTTTTCACCCAACGAATCTGGCGGAGGCAATACCGCTTTCAAAAACTCCAACGGCACAATGTCCATGCCCTGAAACTTAATCGGCGCAATGCTCGTCATACCCACGTTTTGAAGTACTTCTAAGTGCGTCAAATATGCCTGCCCGAACGTCATCCAAAAACGAGCGCGTTTCAACGTTGGGAAATTTTTCACCAACGACTCCAATTCTTCGTGGTACAACACGTAGCTTTCTTTGGGGCCAATGCCTGGGTAATCAATCGGCTTGTGAATGCTCATCGCAGGAATTTCCACCCACTCCCCATTCTCCCAGTAGCGACCTGGCTGCGTAATCTCACGAATATTGATTTCGGGGTTGAAGTTGGTAGCAAATGCCTTTCCGTGGTTTCCAGCGTTACAGTCGATGATGTCGAGGTAGTGCATTTCATCAAACTGGTGCTTGTTGGCAAACGAGGTAAACACCTGCGTCACGCCTGGGTCAAACCCACAGCCCAATAATGCCATCAAGCCCGCCTCTTTGAAACGCTCTTGGTACGCCCACTGCCAGCTATACTCAAACTTTGCCACGTCTTTTGGTTCGTAGTTGGCCGTATCGAGGTAGTGAATCCCCGTTTCCAAGCACGCATCCATGATGGTCAGGTCTTGGTAAGGCAAGGCCACGTTAATCACCATTTTAGGCTGAAACGACTTGATAAGCACCACAAGCTCCGCCACGATGTCGGCATCCACTGCGGCCGTTTGGATCGTTACCCCGTGCATTTCTTTGATGTCAGCCGCAATTTTATCGCATTTCGACTTGGTACGGCTTGCCAGCATGATTTCGGTGAAAACGTGTGAATTCATTGCGCATTTGTGCGCAACCACGCCCCCTACTCCTCCTGCTCCTATGATTAAGACTTTTGACATTTTAGTTGTGAGAGATTTGGTGACTGAGCCGCTTTCGTTAGCATTTAACTTCCGCCAGCTCAAAATTTAGTCGGCAAAGATACGATGCCTAAGCGTTTTTTCTGTTATTTGAATGTTAGTTTTTAAACAGTTAACTTCATGGACATCCTTTTACTCATTTTAGGCATTGCTGGGCTGTTGGTAGGGCTTGCGGGTGCCGTTCTTCCCCTCCCTGGGCCACCATTAAGTTTTGTTGGATTGTTGTGTCTTTATTTTTGCAGCTACGCCACCATGAGTTCATGGGTATTGTACTCCTTTGGGTTTGTGACAGTCATCATCACTGTTCTAGATTATTACGTACCCATTTGGGGTATCAAAAAATTTGGCGGGAGTCAATACGGCACTTGGGGCTCTACGTTGGGGCTGCTACTTGGCTTTTTTGTCATTCCTGCCTTAGGAATATTTTTAGGTGCCTTTTTGGGGGCGCTTGTGGGCGAACTTATCGGCGGGATGGCCTTCGACAAAGCCTTAAAAGCTGCTTTTGGCTCATTTTTAGGCTTTTTGTCGGGAATTGTAATGAAAGTAATTTTGTGTTTGGCCATGATTATTTACGCCGTTGTGGCCTTGGTCTAAACATTTTTTAAAAACTTTCGACCTGCTGGCGTGGGGGGATTGCTGTAGCGAGTTGTCATCTTAGCAAATAGCCAAGAAAACAAACCTCTGTAAACTTTCTCCCGTCGCCCAGTAGGGTAGCCTAGTAAATTGTACTCGCCTTTTACAACACCGCTTTTGCTCGGTGACGGGATTCTTTTTGTCTAAAAATCACAATCCTCAAAAGCCATGCAAAGCTACATCCGTTTTAAAAACAATCGTTTCCATCACCTTTTTTCGCGTTACTCGTATGTTTTCATCGCAGTCATTTTCCTTTTACTTTCCACTCCACAAATAACTCATTCCCAAACCCTTACCCAAACTATACGTGGAATAGTGGTAGATAAGAGCCTCCAAACGCCCATTGCAGGGGCGAGCATTGTACTGGTGGGTAGTCAACCACTACGAGGTACTACAACTAGCATCGAGGGCGACTTTGTCTTGCCCAATGTACCGATAGGCCGTCAAACGTTGAAAGTGACGTATATGGGCTACAAAGAGAGTGTTATGAGCAATATTGTGGTCAATGCGGGCAAAGAATTGGTCTTAACCATCGGCCTCGAAGAAGACATCACGCAGTTAGCCGAAATTACGGTCAAACCGACCGTTGAAAAAGACAAGCCTCTCAACGACATGGCCACCGTAAGTGCGCGTACGTTTTCGGTCGAAGAAACTCAACGCTACGCCGCCGCTGTCAACGACCCTGCACGTATGGCAACGGCCTACGCGGGGGTAATGTCAGCCGACGATGGGGGTAATAATATTGTCATTCGGGGTAACTCGCCCAACGGCCTACTGTGGCGAATGGAGGGCATTGATATTCCCAACCCCAACCATTTTTCGAGCTTGGGCGCTTCGGGCGGTGGCATTTCGATTTTGAGCGCGCAGGTATTGACCAACTCCGACTTTATGACGGGCGCTTTTTCCGCCGAATACGGAAATGCGCTCTCGGGTGTATTCGACCTTAAACTCCGTAAAGGCAACAATCAAAAGCGCGAATACACCGTTCAGGCGGGATTGTTAGGGCTAGACGTGGCTGCCGAGGGGCCTTTTTCTTCTACGTATAAAGGTTCTTATTTGGTCAACTATCGCTACTCTACCCTCGAACTTTTGAGTAAAATTGGCCTTCCCGTCGGTGATTTTGCCCAGCGTTTTCAGGATATTTCGTACAACATTTCGCTTCCTACCCAAAAATTGGGCAAGTTCACGCTCTTTGGTTTTGGCGGATTGAGCAGCAGCACGGGCGTAGCCAAAGCCGATTCAACGCTCTGGAAAACCGAAGGCGACAAGCGTTTTGATGAAAAATTTAAGTCCAATACGGGGGCTTGGGGAGCAACGCACTCGCTTAACTTTAGTCCTAATGCGTTACTAAAAACAGTCGTGCTTTATTCGGCCTACGAAAACGGGTTTACCCAAAAACGCTACACCGATAACTACGTTTTTGAACCCCGCTACGACGAACACTATCAACTCAACAAATTATCGGTATCAAGTACACTCAATTACAAGTTCAGCGCCCGCCTTGCGCTCCGTACGGGGGCGATTTGGAGTCACCAAACGTACGATTTTTTCCGAGAAGCGTGGGATGCCGAAGCGAAGAAATGGGAACGCTATGTATCGTCCAAAGGCCAAACCGCTACCCTTCAGGTCTTTGCCCAAGCCAATTATAAACTCACCGAACGCCTCACGGCCAATCTTGGGGTACATACCCTGCGTTTATTCCTCAACGACCGCCAAAGTATTGAACCACGAGCGTCGGTCAAATGGGACTTGGCTACGGGGCAGTCGTTGGCAGTAGGCTACGGACTTCATAGCCAAACGCATCCGCTCGCCTTGTATTTTTATTCTCCAACGGCTGATGATATTCCTAATCGTTACCCCAACCAGTCGCTTAATTTCACCAAGGCTCACCACCTTGTCTTTTCGTACGACCGACTTTTGAGCGAACACACTCGCCTCAAAACCGAGGCTTATTACCAGTCGCTGTACGGCGTACCTGTCAGCGCCAACCAGCGCGATGCTATCTCTATTCTTAACGTTGCGGATGGCTTTATTTCCAAACAGTTGGCTAACAACGGACGAGGCGAAAACTACGGGTTTGAGCTTACGTTAGAGCGTTTTTTACACAATAACTTTTATTACCTCGTCAGTGGCTCAATTTTCAAATCGCGCTACCAAGGTTCCGACGAAGTTTGGCGCAGCACGCGTTTTGACGCAGGAAGTGCCCTGAATGTGTTGGTGGGAAAAGAATGGCAACTAGGTCAAGGGAAAAATAACGTACTGGGTATCAACCTCAAAACCACTTACATGGGTGGCTATCGCACCACGCCTATCGACCTTGCAGCTTCTCGCCGCCAAGGACAAACGGTATGGATAGATACCCAAACCAACCAAGACAAATTGGATGCGTATTTTCGGTCGGATGTACGGGTAAGTTGGAAGCGCAACAAAAACGGTTTTACCAGTACGCTTTCTCTCGACCTTCAGAATGCCACCAACCGCCAAAATGTCTATAACCATTTCTTTGATTCTAACCTCAACGAAATCCGTACGGTGTATCAGTTACCGCTCATTCCTGTCTTGAACTACCGAGTGGAGTTTTAGGGGGTAAATAATTCTCCTAGCACTAATTGATTGTGTACAACGCTCAGATAGTGTCGGTTTTTTTGTACCCCAAAAACTGACACTATCGTAATGAAAATATTTTTTCGAGTTCGAGTTTTTTCTTTGAAAACAAACGCTTTTCGTCTCAATTGTTTTTCGTACTCTTCAGTTATGACAAACTCATCGTTATAGAATTTAGCTTCCACAATATTGATGCAATTATCATCTCGGTCAATCACAAGATCTAGTTGAATACCTGGGTAACTTTCGTCGCCTTTAGACGTATAAGAATACACATTACTAATGATTCCACTAATTCCAAGCGCTTTTTTTATTTGAAAAATGTGCTTAAAACAAAGGTTTTCAAATGCATACCCTGTCCAAATTTTATACGCTTGTTTTTGAGTTATTTGTTGCCAGCTATTATTTCCTTTATTATTGAACAAAAACTTAAAATAAAAAAGTGAAAATTCATCAACTAGACGATACAAATGTTCTTCTCTTGCTTTTTGAAACGGGTAGATTATTTGAATAAACCCACATTGTATTAGTTCTTCCAAGACCAGTGAAAGGGTACCTCCCGTTTTTATTCCTGTTATTTCAATAATTTCTTTCCGTGTTAGTCCCTTGCTTTTTTGAGCCAACGCCGCTACAATTTTTTCGTGTAGATGATTATTTTTAAAAAGAGAAGCGTAGAGATTTTGGAATTCATTTTTCAGTTTGGCTTGCGGCTCAAAAAATAACTTATCTAGGATTTGGGGAAGGCTTTTTCCATTTTCAATATCATTCAAATAAAATGGTATCCCCCCTACACTCATGTAGAGTTGAGCGACTTCTTTTTCGCTCAGATTCACTCTTTTTTTCTCTAAAAATAAGGCCGTCTCACTCAATGTAAAAGGTTTTAATAGCAATTGATGAGTCAGTCGGTTGTGTAGGCCACCTCTATCGTTTACTACTTTTTTGATTATCCACGACGCTGCCGAACCGCAAATTACCAAAACAATGTCATTTCGTTTGCTACAGTACTGATTCCAAAAACTATCCAAACCCGCTAAAAAGCCCGATCGCGGCGTGTCGAACCAAGCGATTTCATCTAAAAAAACGACCTTCTTTGTAGCTTCGTCTAGGGTATTCAGGTAGTCCCTCAATTGAAAGAAGGCTTCCAACCAAGTGGTAGGCGTAGGAGGCACTATCTTATTGGCTTTTAATTCAATGAGACTTCGCCAAAAATTTTCTAATTGGTGATTCATATTTTTTTGGTGTACACCACTACACTCAAAAACGATGTGTTTTTGATAGACCTGTCGTACCAAAAACGTTTTACCAACCCGTCGTCTGCCATAAATCGCGACAAAACAAGATTCATCCTTTTCACAAAGGCTTTCCAGCAAACCTATCTCGTCTTTTCTCCCAATTACTTTCATAAATTTTCATTTATAATTAGCCAAATATAACCTTTTTTTGTACAACTTGGCTGATTATAAATTTATAATCAGCCAAATAGACTCATTTTTGCCCTAATTTGGCTGATTATAACAAAAATTACTTCACCCCAGCATTTACCATTTCAAACACCAAACTTCCCGCCAAGCGGGCGGTGCGGTTGTCGATGTCGAGGCGAGGATTAAGCTCGGCGATATCGGCACTCACAAATTTGGGCGACGAAACAATGGCTTGCAGTGCCTGCCGAAAGGTGCGGTCGGGTACCAAGCCATTGTACGCCAAGGCACTCACTCCTGGCGCATACGGTGCCGCAAATACGTCCATACAAATCGTCAAATAGACCTTGTCAACCCGTGCCATGAAGGTCGCAATCGTGTGCAGAATAAGTATGAGATTTTCAGGGTAAAAATCGTCAGCCAAGAGGTACTTCACGCCGTACCGTTTGGCGGTAGCAAACAAGCGTTGGGTATTGCTATTGGTCTGAATCCCCAAAGCCAAGTAATGAAAATCGCTTTCTTCCTGCGCCAATTGCCAAAAACCCGTCCCCGAACTCGCTCCCACCGCAGGGTCAGGCTCACGGATGTCGAAATGCGCATCAAAATTGATGATTCCGATTCTTTGGTGGGGAAACGCCTTCCGAAGCCCTTTGAAATGCCCGTACATCACTTCATGTCCACCCCCAAACACCATCGGTCGGTAGCCCAGTTGCACGAGTTGCGCCACGGCATCGGCCAGCTCGTTTTGGGCTTCTTCGAGCTGCGTGCCTTCACACACGCAATCGCCCACGTCCACCAGTGCCCCTTTGGCCAACGAATGTGCTGGAAAATTGGCACAGATCGAACGAAGCACACTC
This sequence comes from Runella defluvii, assembly GCF_014195535.1. Lineage (GTDB taxonomy): Bacteria > Bacteroidota > Bacteroidia > Cytophagales > Spirosomataceae > Runella > Runella defluvii. The sequence goes on from NZ_JACIBY010000032.1 coordinate 15,807, forward strand.
GGCGCAGCACTCGCACCTAAGCGGCCCTTGTTCCGCCGCACGCCTTCGTCGCAGGCAAAGCCCAGTACAGCAATGGCCTTACGGGCGGTAAGTTCGGCCAGCGGTGTGCATTCCACCACTTGGTGCCAGCGCCACAAATCGGGGGCATCGCCGTCGTTGCGGCCTTGCCAGCATTCATTTTTTAAATTCATATGCGTTATCACCACACCACATACGGCTTCAGCCGTCCTTGTTGGTAAAGTATCTCTCGAAAATCGGCGCAAGCATAGCCCTGTAAATCAGCCGTATAACCCACTTCAACCCGTCCAATTTCCCTTAATTTCAACGCCTTAGCGGCTCTGAACGTCAGCCCTGCCAGTACTTCGGCGGTGTTTAGTTTTTGGTAGGTAGCCAAAATAGCCGCCTGGGTCAGCAAATCGCCCATTGGGGCAGAACCTGGGTTAAAATCGGAGGCAATGGCCACGCTTGCCCCCGCATCCAAAAGCTTGCGGGCGGGAGCAAAAGGCTCACCCAAGCCCAACGACGCCCCTGGCAACACCACCGCCACCGTATCTGACTGTGCCAAGGCATGAATCTCCTTTTCGGTGCTCGCTTCCAAATGGTCGGCCGACAAAGCCCCCATCTCCACGGCCAAGGTCGAACTTCCCGCCGTAAACTGGTCGGCATGAACCGTCAGGTCAAAGCCCAATGCCTTGGCTTTCGGCAAAAACTGCCTGCTTTCGGCAAGTCCAAACGCCGATTGTTCCACGAAAATATCCACCCGTTGGCCCAGTTGCTCGGTGCGGATTTGGGGCAACAATTCTGCCGTTATCCATTCCAAATAGGCTTCCTGCGAACCCGCAAAGTCTTTGGGTTGGATGTGAGCCGCCAAGCAGGTGGGCACAAGGCGCGCCTTCGCGCCCAATCGCTGTTGCACTCGCCCAATCACCCGCAGCATTTTCAGCTCATTTTCAAGGTCTAAGCCGTAGCCGCTTTTAATTTCCAGCGTCTTGATACCCTGCTGCAAAAAACGTTCTACCCGCCCGAGGGTGAGCTCAAAAAGAGTTTGTTCGTCGCAGGCTCGGGTTTGACTTACACTGCTCCAAATCCCGCCGCCCGCCGCCGCAATTTCGAGGTAAGTTTTTCCCGCATTACGGGCGGCAAAGTCGTTGGCACGGCTTCCCGCAAAACAGGTATGCGTGTGGCAATCCACAAAACTCGGCAGCAGCACCGTCGGCTGGGTGATTTCCTCCACCGTCGCCTCTGGGTACATTTTTACCAACGACTCAAACCCACCCACGGCCTGAATCCGTCCGTTGTGGAGCAACACCCCGCCGTTTTTGATGACCTCCAGCGCTTCGTCTTTAAGGGCGCCCTTTTCGGGCAAACCCCGCAAGGTCACTATCTGCGTAAATGGCCCAAGTAATTTCATAGTTTCAACCCAAATTTATCGGCCCAGTGGCTCGCTTTTTCGTAGCCCGCATCGTGGTGCCTAAACACACCCATGGCAGGGTCGTTGTACAACACCCGTCGAAGGCAGGCTTCGGCACGGTCGGTTCCGTCGGCCAACACCACCATACCAGCGTGTTGGGAGTAGCCCATGCCCACGCCCCCACCGTGGTGAAACGATACCCACGTTGCCCCACCCGAGGTGTTGGACATGAGGTTGAGCAGCGTCCAGTCCGATACGGCATCGGAGCCATCGAGCATCGACTCCGTCTCACGGTTGGGCGATGCTACTGAGCCGCAGTCGAGGTGATCACGTCCAATCACAATCGGGGCTTTCACCTTGCCTGTTTTCACCAACTCATTGAAAATCAAACCCGCTTTTTCACGTTCGCCCATGCCCAACCAACAAATACGGGCAGGCAAGCCCTGAAACGCAATCTTGGTTTGGGCTTCAGTAAGCCATCGAATCAAGGCTTTGTTTTCGGGAAAAGCGGCTATGAGTGCCTCGTCCGTCACCCGAATATCGTCGGGGTCACCCGACAGCGCCACCCATCGAAAAGGCCCTTTGCCTTCGCAAAACAACTGTCGTATGTACGCAGGCGTAAACCCAGGAAAGTTAAACGCATTGGGTTCGCCTCCCTGACGGGCAAACTCCCGCAGGTTGTTGCCGTAATCAAACACAATCGAACCTCTTTTTTGCATTTCGAGCATAAAACCCACGTGGCGGGCCATGCTTTTTTTGGAGCGCATTTGGTAATCCGCAGGGTTTTCTTGGCGGAGTTGTTGAGCTTCTCCCAAACTCATTCCGTGGGGAACGTAGCCATTCAGCGGGTCGTGTGCGGAGGTTTGGTCGGTCAAAATTTCGGGAATAATATTATCTTCCAACAATTGATGCAGCACATCGCCAATGTCACCCACCAGCCCCACCGACACGTTTTCGCCTTTGGCTTTGGCTTCCAGCACCCAGCCGACGGCCTCGTCGTAGCTATGCGTCATGCGGTCGATGTAACGCGTTTCGAGGCGTTTCTGAATACGCGTGGGGTCAATATCCACGCCCAAAAACGTGGCTCCCGCCAGCGTTGCGGCCAACGGCTGTGCGCCACCCATGCCGCCCAAACCACCCGTTACCAGCAATTTACCCCGTAAATCTCCCCCAAAATGTTGACGACCACATTCTACAAACGTTTCGTACGTTCCTTGCAAAATGCCTTGCGTACCAATGTAAATCCAGCTCCCCGCCGTCATTTGTCCGTACATCATCAACCCTTTGCCCCTCAACTCGTTAAAATGCTCCCACGTGGACCAAGCGGGCACCAAATTGCTGTTGGCGATGAGCACTCGGGGCGCTTGCGGATGCGTGCGAACGATGCCCACGGGCTTTCCCGACTGCACCAACAGCGAATGTTCTTCGTCCAATTCCAGCAAAATTTCGATGATTTTTTGCAATGACTCACGGTTACGAGCCGCTTGCCCGATGCCCCCATAGACCACCAATTCGTCGGGATTTTCGGCCACTTCGGCATCGAGGTTGTTGAGTAGCATCCGCAACGGCGCTTCCGTTTGCCACGATTTGGCGTGCAGTTGCGTTCCTCTCGGTGCTTTGTAGTGCGGGTGATTGGCGTAAGTCTTAATAAATTCGGAAGTCGTCATAGTGCTCATTGAGGTTACAGGTTTCACTCACGAGATTCGGAAGAATGTCAGTTTGTAGCAGTTGATGAAGGGTAGCAATATCGTCGGAGAAAATTTTGTCTTCGATCGCAAACGGCACGTGTTTTCGGATTTCGCCCAAGAGTTTTTCCATCACCGCACTCGATTGAAGCGGTCGGCGAAACTCCAGCGCTTGGGAAGCATAGAGCAGCTCAATGGCCAAAATATACTCCAGGTTATCAATCACTTGGTTCAGTTTTCGACCACTGATGGAGCCCATCGACACGTGGTCTTCTTGCCCCAGCGACGTAGGAATGCTATCGGCCGAAGCAGGGAAGCAGAGCGATTTGTTTTCGGACACCAACGCTGCCGTTGTGTACTGCGGAATCATAAAACCAGAGTTCAGACCCGTTTCTTTCAACAGTAGTTTAGGCAAGCCAAAGCGCCCTTCGAGCATCAAATAACAACGGCGGTCGGAGATATTACCCACTTCGGCAGCGGCCAAGGTGGCGTAGTCGAGCGGCAAAGCCAAAGGCTGTCCGTGGAAATTCCCCCCGCTGATGGTATCGTGGTCGCCCAGCACCACGGGGTTGTCGGTCACGGCATTAAGTTCAATTTCGGTCAATTCTTTCAGGTGCAGCCACGCATTGCGGGAAGCCCCGTGTACCTGCGGCATACAACGCAACGAGTAAGGGTCTTGTACCCTACCGCAGTCAGTATGCGATGCCAACACCTCTGAGCCATCTATCAGTCGCCGTAAGCGCTGTGCCACCAGCATACTCCCCCGAAACGGACGAATCTGGTGCAAACGGGCATCGAACGGCTTCACCGAACCCATTAGCGCTTCCAACGAAAACGCCCCGATGAGGTCGGCCATTTCGAGGCAGTGGTGCAAGCGAGCCACCCCACGCACCGCATGAGCCAAAATAAATTGCGTACCATTAATGAGGGCCAACCCTTCTTTGGGCCCTAGCTCAATCGGCGCCAACTCAAAATGCGCCAAGGCGTGCGCCGTAGGCACTTTTTGCCCGTTCCAATACACGTACCCCAACCCAATCAAGGGTAAAAAAAGGTGCGCCAAAGGTGCCAAATCGCCCGAGGCACCCACCGAACCCTTTTCAGGAACGACGGGGATTACATCGTTTTCGATATGCCAAAGGATACGTTGGAGCGTATGGAGGCTGATACCCGAATACCCCTGCGCCAAGGCATGAACCTTGCAAATGAGCATGGTTTTGGCGATTTCGGGCAAAATCGGATTGCCCACTCCCACACTGTGACTGATGAGCAAATTGTATTGAAGCGTCTTGGTTTGTTCTTCCGAAATGGGTGTATCGCACAGCGGCCCAAAGCCCGTATTGATGCCGTAAACGGTTTCGTGCTGCGCCACGATGTTTTTCACAAACTGATGGCTTGCTTCTATTTTTTGAATGACCTCCTCGCAAAGCACTCCTTGGATTTTGCCTTCGACGAGTTGCAGGGTTTTCCCTACCGTCAGGGTATCTTTACCGTAGAAAAACATAGGATAAAGTTTAAGTACTGATTTTACCGCTTCAACAGTCGTTGGCTTAGCGATTTTTGGGCAAAACTTTGTTCGACACTCATCAGCGACGACAGCAGGGCGGTATTCGCTTCGTTTTCGTGCATCAACTCCTGCATCGCTTGGTCAAGTTCCGCCCACACGGGTTCTACGGCCTCTTGCAATTGACGCCCCTGCTCGGTAAAACGAATCAAGCGCTTACGTCCGTCGTGTTCGGAGGGATAGCTTTCGAGCAATCCTTTTTGTTCCAAGCTTTTCGCCAATTGGCTTATCGCTGAGTGCGATACTTCGAGGGCTTCGGCAAGGTCGATGAGCGAAATGTGTTCGTTTTTTGAAATCAAATAAAACATCGAAAACCACGATGCATCGAAGGGAATACCCTTTTCGGCATAGACCTTATTGACTTCCGACAAAAAATACTCACTGAGTCGGCGCAGGCGACTTCCCAAAATCAACCCGCCGAGTTTTTGGTAAAAATTCATGACACAAATATATATTAGTACTTATATAATTTAAAATTATTTTTAGAAAATAAATCATTTTTCTAAAAAACAAAACAGGTTAAACGCATTAAAAAGTAGCCTCGCTGAGGCTACTTTTTAGTAGAAAAATGGGGATTTGGGGGATTTGATTCATTTTTCTACTAAGATGTAGCTCCTCTGGAGCAATCAATAGCAACTCTAGGTTTTAATGCGTTCAACCTGAAAACAAAAGGACTTCTCCGCCAATGCAGAAGAAGTCCTTTAAGTGTTGGCAGATTCTCAAATCTGACAATAGCTGTTTTGGGAAACCGCTGGCACGCCAATAGTGCTGACAGATTCTCAGCTACCTTCCCGAAAGTGTTGGAACTTTCGGGAAGGTGAAACTACACTGTAATCCTACGTTTGCGCCCCAATACCTGCCACGTATCCACTACCGATTGATTTTCTACTACGTAAGCTTCGTCGTAGAGATTTACCGTAGGACAAACGTGAAATGGCACACCGTACAACACATCGCCAACGTTGATAGTGTCCCAATTTTCTACGCGGATAACGCCGTGTTCTTCGCTTTGCCCCACAAGTTCGTAATTGTTAAGATTCAAAAAGCGAATCCGTTTGTCAATCGGGTTTTCGGCCGCGACGGCTTTGTGTCCCATATCCACGGTAATAAAACCTGCTTTTGGCTTTGAAATCACGCGGGTAAGTACCAGTGCCGCGTACTCAAACGGCTGTTCGGGAAGTTTATCACCATAACCCCAGTCCCACAGCACGCAAGTGCCTGGACTGCAATACGTTTCGGCGTGAAGTGCGTGAACGGTAAACGTAGGCGTTCCGCCCGCTACAATGATGGGGCGCGGCAATCCTGCTTCTGCGATGGCTTCTAGGAAATGTTGGACATCCACAAATCCGTCTTCCACTTCGTGACGGCGCGACTCAAAATCGGGCGTCCGCAAGTGACCATCATATACGTGCAAACCGTGACAGCTGATATTGGGAAGTTGGTGCAACAATTGATAAAGACCAAGAATATCGCCATCAAGGGCGTGCCCTGAGCGATCCATGCCGTTGTTGACATCTAAAAATACATCACTGACCAAGCCACTTGCGCCAAAGACATCGTTATGTTCTTTGGCCACCGACGCACTATCAATCAACGAACCTACAAAAACGTCGGGATACTGTTGACGAAACGCTAACAAACGCTTTACTTTCGGCCCCATCAGTTGGTGGGCAACCACCACGTACTTCGCTCCTGCCATGGCAGCCATTTCGGCTTCGGCAATGGTGGCACACTTAAATTTTGAAATCCCTGCGGCGAGCATCATTTTGACCACCTCAGGCATTTTATTGGTTTTAACGTGCGGGTACAAACGCTCAGCATTGCCCGCAATGTCAATCATCTTTTGAATATTACTTGCCACTCGCTCTTTGTAAATCAGCAACGATGGCGAATCTGCTTGCTCCTCGTTTTGGAGCTTATACCATGGAGACATAAAGGTTAATTTGGGTGAATTGTCCAAAAATACGATGGTTCGTTCTGACTTTCCAAACGCTTATACGTAGGTCGCATAAAAATATCAAGAATTTACTTTTCGGAACTATCTCACATGAAACAAGTTAGCACCAACGGTGGTTGTATTTTTTTACTTACTTCAAAAGGAGGTGCGCTACGTCAATGACACAGTCCGTCAAAGTTGGTAAATTTGTTACGCTAAAATCCCCCAATACACTTTAACATCTAGCAATATTATGTCACAATCTGAAGTCGCCAACGCTGTAGAGCCCCTGTTGGTTGAAGACCCCCACCGCTTTGTACTTTTTCCAATCAAACACCACGATATTTGGCAGTTTTACAAAAACCACGTAGCAACGTTTTGGGTGGCCGAAGAGATTGACCTTGCGTCAGACCTTCAACACTGGGAAAACCTCAACGACGGCGAGAGACACTTCATTTCGCACGTTTTGGCTTTCTTTGCGGCATCCGATGGTATCGTTAATGAAAACTTGGCCGTCAACTTCCTAAGTGAAGTACAATACGCTGAGGCTAAGTGCTTTTATGGATTCCAAATTGCGATGGAAAACATCCACTCCGAAACGTATTCATTACTCATCGACAGCTATATCAAAGACCCAGCCGAAAAAGACCGTATGCTCCGCGCCATTGACACGATTCCGTGCGTGCAGAAAAAAGCCGACTGGGCATTGCGTTGGATTTCTAACGGTTCGTTTGCCGAGCGCCTTATTGCGTTTGCAGCCGTAGAAGGTATCTTTTTCTCGGGTTCGTTTTGCTCAATTTTCTGGCTCAAAAAACGTGGTTTGATGCCTGGATTGGCATTCTCAAACGAACTTATCTCGCGCGACGAAGGTTTGCACCGCGACTTTGCTTGCTTGCTTTATACCGACCACATTGTCAATAAATTGCCCGAAGAGGATATTTACAGCATCATCCGCGACGCCGTAGCCATTGAGCAAGAGTTTGTTACGGATGCTTTGCCTGTTTCGCTCATTGGGATGAACGCGAACTTGATGAATCAATACATCGAATTTGTGGCTGACCACCTTTTGGTGTCGTTGGGATTGAAGAAAATCTACAATTCTACCAATCCGTTTGACTTCATGGACATGATTTCGCTCCAAGGAAAAACCAATTTCTTCGAGAAGAAAGTAGGTGAGTACCAAAAACCTGGGGTGAAAAATTCCACCAAAGAGCGTGATGTTCAAACCCTTAGCTTCGATGCTGATTTTTAGTTTGAAAACCACCTGATACTGCAACAAAAAAGGGAGCCTAGGCTCCCTTTTTTGTTTACTGAGTTTGTCGTTGGTCGGGTTGTGAGCAACCCTCTGCACAGGTCGGTCGAGTTGTGAGCAACCCAAAGCACGTGAGGCGGGTTGCTCACAACCCGACCGACACACCCTACCGATACCCTAAGGTACGGTTCATTTCGGTGACGATGTAGTTGAAATCATCGGGATTATTTTCAAAATCAAGGTCATTGACGTCGATGGTCAACAGCGTACCGTCGATGTACGTATCGGCGAAGTTTTCGTACAATCCGTTGAGATTGAGCAAATATTCGTCACTAATGGTTTGTTCAAACTCACGTCCTCGTTTCTGAATCTGACGACGAAGTTTGGGCAAATCCGCCTTCAAATACACAATAATATCGGGGGCTTTGATGGCATTGGTGATGGTTTCGTACATCATCAAATAGTTCTGATAATCACGGGTTTCCATCAAGCCAGAATCGGCCAAATTTTTCGCAAAAATAAACGCGTCTTCGTAAATCGTACGGTCTTGAATCACCGTCTGATAGTGCATCGAGCGAATCTTTTGGGCTTGCGAAAAACGGCTGTTGAGGAAAAACACCTGAAGATTGAACGACCAACGCGCCATGTCTTCATAAAAATCGGCCAAGTAGGGGTTTCCTTCTACGGCTTCGTACAAAACTCCCCACTTGTAGTGTTCTGAGAGCTTGCGAGCGAGCGTAGTTTTACCTGCTCCGATGTTTCCAGTAATTGCAATGTGCATGATAGGGTAGAGTTAAACCGTTATGATAAAGTTTTAAGTGGTGGTATCGATTTTTAGACGAAAACTTTCATAAAAAGTATGCGAATATAGTCAGACTTTTATACTTTTTCTGACTCACGCCCTTACTTCTCGGCCAGCTCCTAAGTTTTTTGTAATTTTGCAGGAACGTTATTTGCTGATTTTCAATTTCTAACTATACCACAGAAAAAATAGAACTCAGCTTTATGTTGTACTTCTTATTATGAGTCAAATGAAACCTTACAGTGTTCTTTTATACTATCAATACGTGCCCATCGAAGACCCACAGGCCTATCGCGATGCGCAACACGAATTTTGTGTCAACAACAACCTCCTCGGGCGCATCATCATCGCCCCTGAGGGGCTCAATGGTACGGTATCGGGCCTCATCGAAGATTGCGAAGCTTACATGCAGTGGGTAAAAACCGACCCACGTTTTGCGAGTATCGACTTCAAAATCGAATACCACGAAAATCATACGTTCCAAAAGCTGCACGTACGCCTCAAAGAAGAGATTGTCAACTCTGACTTACCCGTGGATCCACTCAAACAAACGGGGGTGCACCTAGAACCTGACCAGTTTAAACAATTGCTCAAAGAAGACCCTGATTTGGTGGTGATTGACATGCGCTCTAATTACGAGCACAGCGTTGGGAAGTTCAAAGGAGCAATTACGTTTGACATGGAAAACCTGCGCGAATTGCCGCAGCACATGCACGAAATTGAGCATTTGAAAGGCCAAGGCAAAAAGATTGTTACTTATTGTACGGGTGGTATCAAGTGCGAAAAAGCCAGTGCTTACCTCCTCGACCAAGGCTTTGACAACGTTTACCAGCTCCACGGCGGCATCATCAAATACGGCCTAGAAGCAGGTGGGGAAGATTTTGAGGGAAAATGTTACGTGTTCGATAACCGCCTCACGGTGGACGTCAACCAAGTCAATCCAAAAGTGATTTCGACTTGCTACGTTTGTGGGACGCCTTCCGACCGCATGGTCAACTGCGCCAACAACGAATGCAATATCCACGTACCGATGTGCGAAGATTGCGGCTGGAAAATGGAAGGCGCCTGCTCTGATGCCTGCAAGTGTGCGCCCAACAAACGCCCCTACAACGGTACGGGCTATTACCCGCGCAAAAGCGACCACTACACGCCACTTCAAGGGCTCAAAAGCTTTAAAAAGTCCACAAAAAAGGCCGAAGCCTAATTTTGTTTACCCCGTCTCGACGTTCTGTCAGGACGGGGTGGCTTAACGTCTCCGACTTAAAAGTTGCCCGACAGTTCGTTGCCCTACCGAGTCGATTTAGTCAATTTCTCTGCACTTACCTATCCAGATTTCATTGAGCATATCAAAAGAGTTGGCAAGTTGATTTATAGGAAATAAAGGCTTTTACAGGCAAAAGATATATCTACACCCTAAGTTTTATGTCAACTACTCATGGCTCATTTACCTTTAATGAAATCAGCGATAACCATTCGACTTGGGTAATAGAATAAAGATAAACACATAGGCCACATAGTATTTTCACATAGTACACAAATCTAAGGTCTATGTTTACTATGTGTATATTCTAATGTTCTCTATGTGTTTTAAAAGGATTACTACCAAATCCTGCATTTATTCGTACACCCAAACTAACAATATGACCGACAATCCTAACGTGCTGGTTATCTGTGGAAAAAACAAGAAACGGAGTAAAACCGCAGAACATCTGTTTTTGAACGACAACCGTATTCGCATCCGTTCGGCAGGATTAAGCCCCAAAAGCAACCGAAAAATCTCCGAAAATGATTTGCATTGGGCAGATTTAGTTTTAGTGATGGAATACGAACATAAATCAAAAATTAAGGAGCTTTACAGGCATTTGGAACTTCCTACCATCGAGGTATTGGCCATTCCCGACGATTACGAGTACATGGACGAAGAACTTGTAGAAATCCTAACTGACAGAATCAATGACACCCTAAAACGTGTATATGCGATTTAGGCAAACAGCCATTTACGTCAACCAATGAAATTCACCATAAGCGATTTTAGTATTTTGATGGGGGGAGGTATTGCGCTTTTGGTGGCCATAGGCGTTTGGTTGAGAAACAAACAACAATCGTCCATCGCTAACTATTTCCTCATCGCTTTTTTGCTTAACTGCTTCATTAGCATATTCCTCAAAAACCTGTATTTCAATCAGTTATTTGAACATCTCCCTCATTTACTAAAACTCAACCACCCGCTCGGACTACTGCGTCCCGTCACGTTTTACCTGTATTTTTACTTTTTGTTTCGCCCACAAGCAAGGTGGCAAAAAATTCAGTGGCTTCACTTTGCCCCTACGCTTCTGTTGCTGGTTTATACCTTGCCTTTTTATTCACTAAGCGCCCGCGACAAAGTGCTTGTTTTCCAGCAAGCCCTCCCCGACCCTGCCCCCAACTTTTTGGCATTTGCGGGCATTACCGTGTCATTGGCCGTAGGCTATTTTTTTCTATCGGTCTATGAGTGGTGGCGTTTTCGACCTATCTCCGCACAAACTTCTTTACCCAAAATCATTTCTACCCGACGTTGGTTACTACTGTTGCTCGCAGGTTATGCCCTTTATCTACTTTCGTCGGCGCTGATTTGGCTCCTGCCCTATCCCCAGTACGAGTATTTTTCCTACCAAATCATCTCCCTTTTTTTGATGGTAGGTTGCATCAAACTCCTCAGCCAGTCCGACTTACCTACGTACCAAGTAATGCCTCCGAAGTATGCGAAGTCTAACCTCACCGATGCCCAAAAAGCCCAATTGCTACAGGAACTTCACCGCTTAATGCGGGACGAAAAGTTGTTTTTGAACGAAAATCTGCGCCTAAAAGAAGTGGCACAAAAAATGGGCATCAACGAAAATCAACTTTCTCAACTTGTGAACGAGTGCGAAGGGATGAGTTTCAACGATTTTGTCAATAAATTCCGCATTGAAGCCGCCCAAGAGTTACTGTGCTCGGAGCAATTTTACAAAACAACGATTGAAGCCGTGGGGTACGATGTTGGGTTTGGGACGAGGGCTTCTTTTTACAACGCTTTTAAAAAATTTACGGGACAAAGTCCCAGCGAATTTCGTCGAAAAAGCAGCTAAATCTTGTCCAATCTTACCATTTTTGACGATTACAGGGATTTTTAACCCTACTCTTGCCAAAAAATCACCAAGTTTTAAAAACCAACAAGAGTAGTCACCCATGAAATCATCCCTTTATTTTTCGCTTAAAACAATCGTCGCTGCCTTTATCTTTGCAGTAGTAAGTCCTTCGGTCAACGCCCAATCGGTCTGGATCATGGATTTTGTGGAAGTCAAAAACGGCAAAGAAACCGAAGTGGCGTATTTTATTCGGGAAAACTGGCAGGTTTTCCGCGTAGAGGCTCTGAAACAAGGCATCATTACGTCTTATAAAGTGTTGAAAACAGCGCCTGATTCGACCGCAGCATTTCGCTATATTTTGATGACCGAATACGCCGACAGCACCGCCGTAAGGCTCAGTGAAGAACGTTTTCGACCTATTTTGAAAGCATTACGCCCCAACGGCCCGCAGTTTTTGAACGAAAGCCGCCCCAAAGATTTTTGGCAAATTCCGATTTCCAAGCAGGCGGTAACGTTTATTCATTCAAACGAAAAAAAGTAGCCGAGCAACCCATGAAATTCGACACACATGCCCCAACCGCCCGACTCCAGCCGTACATTAAGTGTTTTGTGGTGTCGGAAAACGACCAAGAAAGCGACTACAAAGTCTTTCCGTCGTCGGGGCTTGTGATTGGATTTCAATACCGAGGTCAGCTTACTTCTTACCAAAACGACACCGTCCAATCGCTTGCTTCGGCGGGGATTACGGGGATGTCCGACAGCTACAAAGTTTTCAAAAACTCCGCTCATATCGGTACTATTTTAGTCTATTTTACCGAGACGGGGTTTGCCCATTTTGCCTCCCAACCCACGCACGAACTTTTCAATTTGAGCCTGTCGTTGGAGCATATTTTTGACAAAAATATCATCCACGAAGTTGAGGAAAAATTGGCTGCGGCCACTACCGACAAACAACGCCTCCGAGTCGTCGAGCAGTTTTTTCTTTCCCAACTCAAAGACATCGAAACCGATAAACTTATTGTGGAGGCGGTTAGGCTGATTTACGAAAGCAGAGGAAGCATTCGGGTAAAAGAACTCAACGAACGGCTATTTATCAGCGCCAGTCCGTTTGAGAAACGCTTCCGAAAAATTGTGGGTACGACGCCAAAAAAATTTGCGTCGATTGTGCGTTTTAATACCGTTTTAGCTCAGTTTGACCAACAAAAATCGCTAACCGATATTTGTTACGAAAACCACTTTTTTGACCAAGCCCACTTCATCAAAGACTTCAAACAATTTACGGGAGATACACCCGAAAACTTCAAACGCTTCTTGTAGAAAAACGATTTTTTACAATCACAGGCCCGCCCATTGTCGCACCTTTGCAGGGTAATCATAGGGTTATAACTACCTATGAATCTGTAACTTTTAAACACCAAGAAGCAATGTTTACCGCAGAACAAATTCAAGCTGCCCACGGCAAAGTAAAATCAGGCGCCGACTTCCCCGCTTATGTTCAAGAGATTAAGGCACTAGGCGTTACCCATTACGAAGCCTACGTTTCGGACGGCCACATCGACTACCACGGCGCCAACCAACACACCGCTACCGTGCCTGCCAAGTACGCCCCTTTGGCGATTGCAGCGTCCCCCAACTATCCCCTTTTTAAGGCCGAATTAGTCGCACACCAGCAAGGCAAAACGGATTTTATGACCTTCATTACCATGTGCGCAGGCACAGGCATCGAAAAATGGGCTATTTGCATGAATAAAATGACCTGTACCTACTACGATTTAGCAGGGCATGAGGTGTTGGTAGAAGTGATACCTTCGTAGCAGCCGCTGAAAATTTTGTACATTTATGCTTTTGATTGCACCAGCATCCTGCCTCAACTCAGTCGGTTTATGTATCATCGCTTTATCTGTACACTCTTTTCTTTCCTCTGTTTTGGGTTAACATCAAACGCCCAAGAAGACTCCACTCGTTTTTTTGTGGAAACGGGTGGAGTGGCCGCTACCTCACAGCACACTCCGTTTTGGCTTCGTTCTAACCAATTTGGAAGCGTTCCCCTATCCAATCCATTTGTATTTGTGAAAACAGGAGCCCAAGCTTTTATCGGAACAAAACCCCGTAAAGCCCAGCTTCACTTACAAGGCGAAATTATAGCCAATGTAGGGCGTACTTCTTCGGTTATTTTACCCGTGGCATCTGCCACCTTTCGTCATCGCCAATTTGAAGCCTATGTAGGTCGTCGCAAAGAATTTTTTGGGTTGGGCGATACCCTACTTTCCTCTGGCTCTTACGCTTGGTCGGGCAATGCCCTGCCCATTCCCAAAGTTCATATTGGTACACGAGGGTTTGTCTCGGTCCCTTTTACCAAAGACATATTGGCTTTTCATGCCACATTTTCTCACGGTTGGTTTGGTCGCCAAGATTCCGTTCGTAATTACTATTTACATCAAAAAAGTTTTCACGGTCGAATCGGAAAACCCACTTGGAAGGTCAACTTTTTCTTAGGGTTGCTCCACTATGTACAGTGGGGTGGTACGCCAGTTCATCCCATACAAGGAGTCCTTACCGACGGCAAATACCCTTCGTCTTTCAAAGACTACCTTTATTTGACCATTGCCAAATCTCCCGAAGGTACCAGCTATTCCGAATTTGAAACGTTCAATCAAATCGGAAATCATTTGGGTTCTATTGACCTTGCTTTTTCGTACAAACAAAGCCATTGGGACGTATTATTGTACCACCAACACCCCTATGAAGATAAATCAGGTCTAGCTTTTACAAATTTCCCCGACGGGTTGTATGGGCTCCGTCTCAAAAACGCCAAAGCAAACACAGGACGAGGACTTCATATTTCTCAGGTTACTCTCGAATACCTCACTACGCTTGACAAAGGCAATAGTATGAATCCTGATTTGCGAAATAGGTACGAACCCGACCCTTATTTTAGGCACGCCCAATATACAACCGACTGGACTTATAACCATTTTATCATCGGGACACCCTTTTTTACCCGCTACTTTGACATGAACCCCGCACTCATTGCCCCTGCTTACGTCAATAAATTGACAAGGGGCTACTATGTGGCCAACAATAGCGTAGAGCTATTTCATGCAGGGTTAGAAGGCACCATTGGGCAGGTCACACGCTTCTCTACTCGAATTTCGTACAGCAACAACTTCCCAGAATACTTTAAGGACGTGTTTGCCAAAGCGAACCAATTTTCATACCTAGCTACGTTTATCTTCCCTTGGAAAAAATACGGACTCGAAACCAAAGCAACCATTGCGTTTGATTATGGTCAACTCTTTGACAAAAACCTTGGGATGATGTTTTCGGTGAAGAAAAAACTGTTTTAGACTAAAACACGTCTCGCGCTTCTAAAAATTTCAACAAAGCAATCAAATCACTTTCGTTGGTGATTTTTTTACCAAATTGTGCGATGTGATACTCCAAACCATCGTATTCGCGTAGAAATGCCACTGTCGCTGAGTAAGTACTCAACTGAATAGGGCGCAATTTTTGATTTGAAAATAACAGGGCATACTCAAATTTGCGTTCTATTTCTCCACTAAAGTCATTGTCCACCCCAACTGACAACCCATCTTTGTAGCCTTTGGGATACTCTTTTAAGCTGCAAACGGGATTAACCAATAACTTTACTTTTCCATCAAAAATGGTTTGGTAAAAACGCCCCTTGATACAACGAAACGACGTAGTGCCAATCGTTGCATCGGAATTATTGACTGGCACCGACTTATCATCAAAGTACGCAATAACACATTGATGCAATAGGTCGAGAAGTATGGGCTTGGTCAACGTCTCACCACCTGCTACCGAAAATGTTCCCATTGCCAACGAATCTTGCCAAAAAATACTCCCTTTGTACTTGTTTTTCGAGGTCGATTGGTTCGGAGTTTTATACTCAAACTCTGTGTATTTTTCACCTTTTTGGTTGGTTAAAACACGGGTTTGTGCCCAGCTCATCGTGCTTAACAAAAGAAACCCTATTGACAAAAGTAGCTCGTTCACAGAGATTTTCATTAAGAAGGTAGATTTATTTTATTTTGAAAGAAGCCTTTTTACATTTGTTACTCATGCACCTTCCTTCCGCCATAAAAATGCGATTATTTGACGACGAAACCACCATTGAACAGCTCGTTGAACGGTTTAACTCATGCACTCTCCCTGCTGAGGCTTGGACCCACGAAGCACATTTAGCGATGGGAATATGGTACTTACGCCAATATACGTTGACCCAAGCCATGCTGCTTGTTCGCCAACGAATCATCTTATTTAATCACTCCGTAGGAGGACCTATTGGTTTTGAACGAGGGTATCATGAAACGCTTACGTGGTTTTGGCTCAAAACGATAGAGGGGTTTCTCAATGAATTTGGACGCCAACAGCCGTTACTAGACACTTGTAACACCTTCTTAAAAAGCGAATTAGCCGACCGCAACCGTGCCTTGTTTTTTTATAAAAACGACGAAGTTTTTTCGCTCGAAGCCCGTACGTACCTAATCCAGCCCACCCTTCAGGTGCTTGTATAAGAATTGCTATCTTTGTAAGATAAACTTTCTGTATATGCCTAAACAACTCCTGACCGACCTACTTTTACAAAATCAATTGACGTGCAGTTTTGCCTTTCAGCAAATCACGCTTGAAAATGCCCATTTACGTCTTAACCCCCAAACCGCTTCCGTTGGATTTATTTATCGCCATGTAGCCGAAACCATGAACCTGTTTGGGTATTTTTTAGGAATGCCTAGCGAAGTGACCAACACCACCATGGGGCACACCGACGAAGGCCAAGGCAATGATGTAGAAGCAAGCCGTGCACTGCTCCAAAAAGGGTTTGATATGTTGCAAAATTGCATCAATTCAACCCCTGAAGAGGCGTGGAACGACCCCATCGATACGCCCTTTTTTGGTACGGTTTCGCGCGTGAGAATCTTTTCCCACGTACTTTTTCACAACGCTCACCATGCGGGACAAATTGCTTTGACGTTGTCCAAAGGGGCTTAGATATTACGCTTATGCTACTGCCTTATTTTCCGTTTGAGGAACGTTATTCTTTTACCATGGGCACTTTCCCCCTCAAAGAAACCGACCCGCTGGTAGAAGTAGATGAGCATTATGTGGCCGAAATAACCGAAAAACGTCGCCTACTTGCCGAAGACCACGGTTATTATTTCGACGCACTGCCCGAAACCCTTTTGGCACAGTGGGAAGTACTCGACAAGGTGCTTCGATCCTTGACGGCCTTCTATCCTCAGCATTTTCAGTTGAAAATAGAAGGAGACCATTGGCATTGGCATAACCGCCTTTTGGACGAACAGCTTTCATTTGTATTTGAAGACAATAGTAGCCTTCCTTTCTCACCCCTCGATTGGGTGGGTCGCCAAGTACAAGAAGATTTACTTCTGATGGCCAAAGATGAAGCCGTCTCGCTCAAAGCGGGCCAATTGTGCTTCCCCAACGACTGGGATTTGGGTGAAAAATTTGGCAAATCGTTTTTGGACATTCATACGCACATCCCGAAAGTACTTGGCTCCATGATGTTGACTGCCCAAAAACTCATGGAACGCATCATTGCCCATCGGCCCGTGTGGCGTCTCAACTGGAATTTCAAGATTCATAATGCGTTAGATATGTCGTCGAAGTATTTTGTGGCTTCGCGAAAAGAGTTGGCAGAAGTGGGACCTACCCTCACCCCCGACACAATCGGAGAACGATTGTACTTACGCATAGAACGCCAAACGTTGACGCGTCTGCCTCGTTCGGGGTATATTTTATTTGGGATTCATACTTATCAAAATACCCTCGCCAACGAAGCCAAAGACCTCGACCGCGCGCGTCGGATGTACCAAGTTTTGGCAAGTGCTCCGCGTGAAGTAATTCAGTATAAGGCTATTCCGTATTTTGAGGAAGCACTAATCAATTATTTAAAACAAAACCTTATCGAAACCTGATAGGTTTTAGAAACCTACCCGATATACATAATTTATAAACTCGTTTTTTGACATATTGACTTAGTGATAATAAACCCTCGAAAGAGTTGTTTAAAT
>NZ_JACIBY010000033.1 GCF_014195535.1 Runella defluvii
GTTTGACCAGCTGCGATAGAGACTCCGTCCACGACTAAAGAGACATTTTGAGGGGCAGCGGCACGGTAGTTAATGGTCAATTCAATGGGAGAGGAGTAAGTCACAGGACAGTTGGCATCGCAAGCGGCTTGGTAGCGATGGGGTTGGTTATTGGAAGATTGGGTAGTTGGTGCTGTCGCCGACCATTCGCTCCACGCGCCATTTCCGACTTGGCTGCGCCACAGGGGCGAACCCGAAACACAATTAGCCGAAACATTAAACTGTAAAGTATTGACAGGGTCAGCGTCGGTATCGCAAAGAACGGGGTTGTTGCCTTCATTGAGGGTTTGTTGTAACGCATTGAGGCTGATGGTAGGTTTACCCTGTACGGTTAGGGTCGCCGTTCCTGTTTGGTTTTGTCCGCAGCTTTGGGCATCATTGACGGATTCCAAGGTATAGGTAAATACCCCCGCAGTAATAGTGGTTTGCAAAAGAGTAGCAGTACTTGAGCTACCTGTAGTGGTCAGGGTCTGCTGTGCGCCGCCGTTGATACGGTAGGAGAAAGTATAGGGAGCAGTACCATTGCTTCCCGTGAAGGTAACAAGGGGACTTGGGGCATTTTGGCAGACGTTGGTTGTGCCTGAAATAGTGGCCATAGCCGAGGGTGGATTGGCAAGGCTGGCCGTGGCTGGAGCACTGGTGCAACCTGCTGATGTTATGGTAATGTTGGTATAATTACCTGCGCCCAAAGAGCCGATGGTTAGCTCACCCGAGGCATTGCTGATAAGGGTACTAACTACGGCAGAGTTTCCGTCTTTCTGGTAGCTTACCGAGTAGCTTGTGCTGGCGGCTAAGCCTGTGAGTGGAATGCTACCGTTGGTGCCGCCGCAGGTGGTGGGGTTGGTGGGGGTACCTACACTAAAAGTAGGTGTGGTACATACGGCTTCGTAAGCCCCCATGTCAGGGTTTCCAACTCTTGCTGCACCCGTGATGTCGGTGGTTGGGATGCCCGTGCCAGTAGTTCCTGCATTGATACCAGGGCTACTGATTTGCAATGCCAATCCATCATCGGCGGTGCGATGTTTGCTATCGGCTCCTGCGGGCGAAGCGGCATTGACAAAAAGTGGGTCTTGATTGAAAATATTCCCACTTGCTCCTGCGCCAAGGGCATTATTATTGGCGCTCGTATAGCTACTCTCTGCCAACTGCAAGAGGTTGTTTTTGAAGGTATCGCTTGAGCCTGTGTAAACATCTGCGCCTGCTACGGTGGCACTTGGTGTGCTGCCTTTTTTGTTTCCCCAAAAGATATTGTTGCTCAGGGTATTGGTGCTATTTGAAAGGTAAATCCCGCCGCCGTTGTTGGTTGCCGTATTGTTATACAGCGTATTATTGCTCAGCGTATTCGTGCTTTGAGAGCTGTAAATCCCGCCGCCTTGGTCACTTGCAGTATTGTTATGTAAGGTGTTATTGGTCAAAGTATTGGTGCTATTATTAACAGAAATCCCACTGGAATAAAGGCTGGTATTGTTATAAAGTGTATTATTGGTCAGCGTGTTATTTCCCCAGTCAATTCTGATTCCGGCCCCAGCATAACCTGAAGAATTACTATACAGCGTATTATTACTTAGTGTGTTCATGCCATAAAAGGTGTAAATCCCGCCGCCAATGTATCTGTAAAGCGTATTCCCATTCACTGTAATAGTACTACCCTCACTCGCATTTCCTCCCGTGATAGAAAACCCATCAATCGTCACGCCTACACCACCACTGCTGGCTGCCGAAGCAAGCACCACGTGGTAGGCGTTGTCGGTAGCAATGTCGGCTGTTCCGATGTCGCCACTCAGGGTCGTTACATTGGCGGCAATATCTCGGCTACCCGTAGTGGCATTGTAGCCGCCTTCCATCGTTACCCCATCGGGGATGTGGAAGGTGATATCTCTGCTATTGGAGGTGGTCATTTCTACGCCAGCGTTAAAGGGCTTTCTGGTAGGTTTGTAAGTACCTTGGGCTACTTTGATGGTTTTGATGATATTGCAAGCGTGCGCCACGGCCAAGGCATTGCTGAGGCTGGCGTAGGCATTAGCCCACGAGCTACCGTCGCCCGCACCGCCCGATACCGAGGCATTGACGTAGAGGGTGTTGCCGCTAGGGCAGCCAGGCGCTGCCGCTGTCAGCCCCAGCGTAAAAGGACTCCAAGTACTGACACTGCTCGATGTCAAACTCCCTGTACTGGTGGTACCTGTGCCTGTTCCGCCTTGGTTGAGCCAATTTGCTCCGCTTTTATGCGCTACTTTTACTAAACTAACGTCTGTTAAAGTTGGGGTTTTGTAATCGTCCCAATGGATGGTGACAGCGCCCGTGGCGGTGCTGAGGGGGCTGATGTCCCAGTGTTCTTGGGTGTTGTACGAGGTCAAGGCCGTTGCACTTGCGCCCGTGGTGGCAAAAGTACCAGTGCCAGCGTCGCTGGCATTATATTTGGCCAACAGGCCCGAGCCGTTTGCTGTCAGATTAGTCCCGACTTTCTGGTAGCGGGTGCCATCTCCTACGGGAAAATCGAAGGCCCCCGTGCCTTCTCTGAGCACGTAGCCGTTCACGTGGCTGGTGTTGCTGGGGGCGTTGGTAGCACTCACCAAGCCATTGCTCGTAAAGGCCAAAGGTTCGGCACTGCTGCTTGCCGCCACAATACCACTTTGGAACTGCACTTCGCCATCGGCTTTGAGCGATTTTAAAAGCGAGATGCCTGCCGCGTTGTTGAAGGTTAAATTTTTGACAAGCAAAGCAGCCGTGCCACCGATGGTTTGGGGACTACTACCACTCAAATGGAGTGTGCCATTGTGAGGATTGGACATGGTTTGCTCATTGGTCAGGTTACCCTTGACGTTGAGTGTACCATTGTTGACCAAATTACCCCCACTTTTATTGGTGAAGGCATTATTCACGTGCAGTATTCCGCCCGTGCTGATGCTTAATGTTCCACCATTGTTGTAAAATTGCGCTTGTACCACATAACTGAGCAGCAGAGCGATAGACAAGGTAATTAATTTTTTCATGTTGAATGGTTGATGTATCACCTGTACGCTTGATTAACTAAAACTGTTAGTATGGCTACAAACATATAGCAATAAAATGGATGAAAAATACCTGCTAGCAGGTATTTTTTTTGTCAAAAAAAATGTTAATAGGAAGGATGTTTTTGAATTTTTTTTCGGGATGTCGGGCGGGTACCCAAGGGAAGAAGGGGGGCAAGTGCGTCTGGCAGAGTTGCCCCTTGCCATTAAGCTTTTCCTACTGGCTTTCGGGAGAAGCTAAGTGAACGGACAAACCACTAATTTAGAAATCTGTTTTTGGTTGATACAGTCGCAGTAAGTGGTCTATTTTTTAAGGTTCAAGTCAACTTTCAACTGGTATTTTTCCAAATAGAACCGTTGTAAAGCCTCCATTGGAGCATCAACTAATTGAATATCGTTGCGTTGAAGTAGAGCAGGAGCCAAATTGTCAATATTCCACTGTCGAAGTATATCATTGTATAAAGGTGTGTGAATCAAATAACCAGTTGGTAAGAGATTATGAAGCTGTTCTTGAGGTTTATACCACCATGAAAACGAACCCTCATAAGGGAAAGCAGCTCCCCTGACAACATAAAGTTTCGTAGAATTTTGTTTTAAGTGGGTTACGTTTCGTTGATAAGCAGCCGTGTAAGCACTGTTTTTTAGATGACAGTGGTACAAGGCATACATCTGTGACGTCCCTAATAAAATGACTAATGGCCAACGCAACTTTGTCCAATCGGTTTTGTGTACAATACTTACGGCTGCTGCCAGTAACGCTACAAAAGGAAAAAGGACATGAAAAGGCGTTCGGGAAGTCATTGCTAAAGCGCCCAACAATAGGCATAACCACAATCCCACCCAAAGAACTTGTTTTCGTTGATACTTTACCGAGTATTTCCATAATCCCAATCCAACTAATAACCATACCAAAACATGAGGCCAGTTGTAATATACACTGGACATAAGATGATGCAGGCTTTGGTTCGGTGTGCGCCATTGGCGAATGCCTTCGCTTAAGTGTATTATTTTTTTAGGCGAAAATACTGTTTTATCCACCCAAAACCATCCTTGTAATAAATTCAAATCATTGGCTGTAAATTGCTTATTCTTGATTGTGATACTGTCCAAATTATTGGGGCCATTGACCACTGCATCAATAGCCATTTGATAAGCAATAGATGTTTCTAAAGGTTGGTTTTGCTGGTTTAGATGTTCGTTGAGGTATAAAAGCAAACCTACGATTCCAGCAAACCCAAACCAAAACCTTCGCATAGGTGCCTTCATATAATATCCCAAAACTGGAACTAACAAAATACTGATACCTACAAAAGCTTGCCAACGCACCAACCCAGAAACTAATAGTGCCCCTATTCCGATGAAAAAGTGTTTGAACAGACTTTTGTCTTGCCGTAACCAACTCATCACACTTTTTGTTAAGGACTTCTCTAAATCATCTCGAAAAGGTAACTTGCAAAACAGCCAAAACCATCCAGCAGCACCAAGCCACATAGCTGCTATTGTGAATTGTGGGCGAAGTAGTGCTGTGCAAAAAAACAGTAGATTCCATACTATGGTAGCACTCAAAATTGCTATGGGAGGGAGTAGTTTCCAATATTTTCCTTTAGAAATTACGGCTGCCTGGGCATTGTTTTCTATCAAAAGCTTTGTAATTAATACATTGGATAATACAAGAGCTGCGTACAAATACCAGACATACCAGTTGGGCCCAGGCAAAGCGCCGTACAGCCAAGCCAATATCTCGCCTACCCAACGGTGACTAAAGATTAAACGACCGTCAGGTTGACCTGTCAGATACCCACTTGTTTGAAAAAAAGAAACTACATCGTCATTGGTTTCAAAAGTCAATGAGGTAGTGGCCAGCACCACACCAAATACCAGTACATTGAGGATAAAAGATAAGTATCGTGTCATTATATTTTACGTTTATTTCGCGGGCTTCCTTAGCACGACGCCTTTTCCCAAACTGCGTTGAAAAACAATAAACCACCAACTATCAATCCAGAGCAGTGCATCTGTTATGGCCGCCAAAGCTGGTTCTTTAGTATCGGTAGGCCGTACTTTTAAAACACCATTAGTATCTGTAGTGACATTACGGGCATTTTTTTTTAATATTGATTGCGCCAACCCAGTCCAGTACATTTCTAATAGGCCAACCAACCACCCGCTAAGGGGGCGACAAGTGATTAATTCTAAGCCAGTACTGGCCGCCCATGTCTTAAAATCGGCAGAACCAATAAGATAATTGTGGCCAAACGCATAAGCGCCTTGTGAAATCAGGTTTTCTTTACTGCCAGGTTTGCGCAACAATTGCCAAATACGGTTTACGGGGTCGTAACTCCACGGAAATTCTCGGCAGGGATAAGTCAAAATAGCATAGCCGCCAGGTGCCAGTACACGGTAAATTTCCGACACCATTTTGTCGGGTTGATTCACGTGCTCGATGACTTCGCAAGATACAATGAGTTGAAAATGGTTGTCGGGATAGGTGAGTGCTTGGGCATTATTGATTTCATAGCGAAGGTTGGTTATTCCTTGATTCAATTGAGTGGCATACTGAATATCTGCCTCATTGACATCGCAGGCAATGAGATTACGGCAGTAGCTGGCCAACATGCAGTCAAAATCGCCTTCGCCTGTACCGAGACTAAGCCCTCGTTCAAATGGGTGCGTTTGGGCTAGGTCAGCCACCTGACTGCGAACAAACCGAAATCGGTTTCTGAACGAAGGGAAGAAGTGTTTAAAGTTCATTTAAGTTTCGGTAATGTAGCCCTGGCTTCCACGCTATCATTGTCATGAGCAGGCATAAACTAATGATAGAGACAACTATTCCGATGCGTTGATAAGGGGCTTTGAATTGTACATCTATTTGGTGCGTCCCTGCGGATAATTGTACCCCCATTAGGCCATTAAATACCTTTTGGATGGGCGTTGCTTTTCCGTTTATCTGCATCTTCCACCCTTTGTCGCAAGGGATAGAAAGGAAAAGAATTTTGGGTTTTGTCAGTGTAATATGCCCGACGATATGGTTATGATTGAAAGCGGTTATGGCAAGGGTATCTTGGGTGAGTTGGCGTACCCATTGCGCTACCGTATCTTGTTCGATAATATGTGTTGTATCGGAGATGACTTGATTAGCAATAGTAGGTGATAGATTTGTAGACCACACGTCAGGAACAACGACGGCCTGCAAGAGAGAACGCTGTTTCCGTATTTTGCTAAGTTTTGCGAATTGTGTTTCGGTAATGTATTGATCGTAAGTGACTCCTAAAGGTAGGTTATTATTCATTTTTAACACCCTGACGCCGTTGATTGAATTGACGAGGGTCATACCCTGTGCGATATATGCCGCTTCGTCATGAGTAGATAAGATGTATTTGACAGCGCATAGACGCAAGCCCATTGGTGAATTTATCAAGCCATTGGTGGTGCGTGTCTCTAATTCGCTATCGCTAGTTATTTCACCAATACTTTTTAGAAAACGTACATAATTAGCACTATTAAAAGAGTTGTAGCAGCGAGTGCCACGGTACTCTTGCACTTGAGCATCGTTGTAGCTAAAATGGTGACTGATACCCGAATGGTAGTCTTTTTCTACCCGATAGAAGTCTTTTTCATGCTTACGAATATAGGCCAAAGCGTCGGTTGATGCATCATTATAGCCTTTTTTCCCATACACATCATTGCGGGAGCAGATACTTCGCTCTCCGAGCAGTGGCACTGAAAAACTGATAATTTCTACACTGACAAGGCCCAAAAATAAATATGGAAACAAATGGTAGTTTGATTTTTTTGAAACAGCGTATAACAATGCCCCGTGCAAGCCCATGAATGCTATAATCAGTGGAATACTCGGGGAAATTAAGGTAGTATCGCTTGGGGTCAATCCCCCAATGATGAAGATATATATCCCTAATGAAGCAACAAGCGTGGTTAAATGCACCTTTTGCCCTTGGCAAATAAAGTCTAAGGCACGCATCGCCATGTAGATAAAAATAATGGTCATCAATAAGGCAATTGTACGGTAGTAGTTCCCCATAAATAGCCAAATCGCCTCACGCAAAGAGGGAAGCAGTGCAATCAATGCAAAAGCAAGCAATAACCCTCGGTATAGATTACGTTCACGTCTTGTAATAAAATGAAATAACTGCGGCAACAGGAGTAAAACAATCAACCCACAGTAGAGCATTGGCGCTTCCAAGTAATTGTACCAGCCCTCGTATTTGATAGCCGACCCTTCCATATTGGATGAAAAAAGACGCAGTAAAGTCGTTTTGAATATAGCTATATCAACAATATGTTCTGTTTTGTCTTTCAACAAGCCAGTAATGACTACTTCGCCAGTTCCACGCGGGCTGTTTCGCATCGTGTCAAGATTACTCAACAGCATAAATGCCGCTAGGCCAAGTCCGATACTACCCGATATAACGAGTTGACCTACTTGCTGTAATCGCGCTTTAAGGTCGAATAAAGGGTGTTGACAAGCGTGTATAGCGATATAGATAAGAGTAAGCCAGGCAGCAAAATAAACATCAAAAGAAGAAGAGGGTAGCAAAGCTAAAAAACCGACCGCAATGGGGTAAAGATACCAACGTCTATGTGATAAAAACTGCGCTAAAGCGAACAATAACAACGCAAAATAACTTACTTCTGCGGGAAATATATTGACAATCCATGTTCCATTGGCAATCATATAACTACTAAAAGCATATAATAAACCACCAGCAATGGTGGGTATATAATGCAGCTTGCCACTACGTAGGAAGCCATAAAAAAAGATGCCTGCCAAAAACGTATGCACCAGTTGAATCCAAATCATACCCGCAGGTATATTGTTGCTGAAAAAAAAGTATAATACACCCACTGATACTGGTTCAAACCAAAACGAGTAAGTGTTGCCTCCCATGCCTTTGTAAAAGCTCCATTGCGGTAAATCGCCTGCGAGCAACTGTCGCATTTGTAGCGTTATTTGTGGATAGACGCTGGTGTAAGAGTCTTCACCGATATCCTTAAATATAAAAACGTAATCACCAAATAGAAAATCTCGATATACGATTATTTCTAACATAATGAGAAGCGCAATAAACAGCAGTAGGCTATAACGTGCTCCAATTTCTTTCATGCGTTTGAACGATGTTGTTAGCGTGTGTCGGCTTTGGTTCTATTGATAAGTGTGCGTACAATGTAAATTGGGCGTTGTTTGGTGGCAGCAAAGGTTTTACCGACGTACATTCCGACCACGCCAAGTGTCATCATCAGACAGCCGCTAAAAAACCAGATGGAAACAATAAGGCTTGCATAACCTGGCACAAGTATTTTACCTGCGAAATACCGATATAACAACAGAATTGCATATAAAAACGAGGACAAAGCGATTGAAGCGCCGAATTGCACGGTCAATAGTAGGGGTTTATCGGAGTAAGACAACATGGTATTTAGTGCCAAATTGACTAACTTGAAAAAATGATAGGAGCTAGTGCCTACCGCACGTTCGTTGTGTTGTACGTTAATTTTGGTTTGGCGAAACCCAACCCACTGCACCATGAAGGGAAATGCGCGAATAGGTTCGCGCATTTGATTGATAGCATCAATGCTTTTACGGTTGTAAATACCAAAATTGGCGACCGCGTTATCATACTCTAATCCACTTAAATAATTCAATATATTGAAAAAAACTTTTGAAAGCAGTTTTTTGAAGAAAGTGTCTTTACGATTCATTCGTCGCCCTAAAACAATATCATACCCTTCTTGCGCCTTTTTATATAAATTCGGTATTTCCTCAGGGAGGTCTTGCAAATCGCAATCCATCACTACCACCCAATCACCTTTTGAATAATCTAAGCCTGCACTTATAGCGTGATGTTGTCCAAAATTTCGACTCAGCTCAATACCAATTACGTTTTTATGCGTACTACAAATAGCCTGGATGGCCTCCCACGACTCGGGTGTACTACCATCTTCTACCAATATGATTTCATAATTATGTGTAATTGTATGAAGGCTCCGCTCAAGGCGTTCAACCAAAAGGGGGACTAATTTTTCTCCATCAAATACAGGCGAAATGATTGAAATATGCGGCTTATGCATACAGTTGGCCGATTATTGGTAAGATTTTAGTAGTAATATCTTCTATTTCTAAATCAAAAAATAAAGGTAAGCGTACCAAGGTATTTGTAAAATAATCGCTATTAGGTAAAGCACGGCCATCATGGTAGCTAATATAAAAAGGGCTTGAATGTAAAGAGATGTAGTGAAAAACTGCATGAATATTGGCGTTTTTCAAAGTCGTAATCAGATTATCTCGCTCCTCTAGGTTCTCAAGCGTGATGTAAAAAATATGACCGTTGTTGCTTGCAAAATATGGAATTTGAGGCAATCTAACCCGCCCTTTAGCTGCCAAATCTTTTAACCCGTTGTAATAAACATTCCATAAAGCAAAGCGTTTGGCCTGTATGGCGGCGATGTTTTCCAATTGCGCCCAAAGAAAGGCAGCTGTAACTTCTGATGGTAAAAACGAGGAGCCGATATCCACCCAATTATATTTATTGGTTTCACCTCTAAAAAACTCGGCTCTATTCGTGCCTTTTTCCCAAATAATCTCAGCCCGTTCTACAAAACGCTCGTCATTTATGCCCAATAAGCCGCCTTCGCCAGCGCTAATATTTTTTGTTTCGTGAAATGAAAATGCCGATAAATGCCCAATCGTTCCTAACGGTTTACCTTTATGATAGCTATCAATGGCCTGTGCAGCGTCTTCAATGACGATAAGGTTATATTTATCGGCCAAAGCCATAATTTTATCCATATCGCAGGCAACCCCCGCGTAGTGTACGGGTACTATCGCTTTTGTACGTGGTGTGATTAGGCTTTCAACCGCATCCGCATTTATATTTGGGTTGTCACTGTATGAGTCTGCAAAAATAATTTTGGCACCCTGCCTTACAAAGGCCACTGCCGTAGAGACAAAAGTATAACTCGGTACGATAACCTCGTCGCCTGCTTTTATATCTGCCAAAATTGCGCACATTTCCAGGGCATCGGTGCAAGAGGTCGTCAAGAGCGTTTTTTTAAATCCGTATTTGTTTTCAAAATAAGCCTGACATTTTTGGGTAAACATCCCATTGCCAGATAATTTGCCCATACGAGCGGCTTCTTCGATATAGTGGGTTTCTTTACCCGTAAGGTAGGGCTTATTGAATGGTATCATTTACAGAAAGTTTTTCAGCTCACCAATTAAAGGCGCACTAATGGTGCATCATTGATGATTTTGGGCGCATAGCTGGCACAAATTTGGCTTTTTCGGGCAGGAACCAACGCATCAGATTTACCTCAGCGGGATGTCCTGTTTTTTTGTATTGTCGTTCGTGGACGGCAAAATAGGTGCGATGATCGTTCCATTCAATGGCTTCTACGGTTTCTACTAATACAATCTGGTGCATATCAGCATTGCATTCCGCAAGATACTGACGCATTTTATCCATTTTTTCGGCAATGGTCACTGGTGCAAATTGCGGACCAATACGGTCGGAAATGGACTTTGCAGGATTACCTGCATACACCGTATTGGGTGCCATATCCTTAGTGACGACCGAGCCGCTCATCGCCATTGACTTGTCGTGGGCTGTGATGGGATATACGATACAACCTGGTCCGATATACACATCCTGACCAATAGACAGGGGTTTCTCACTCAAAAAGCGGCAGCCTTCCAGGGTATCCCCGTATTTGATATGGCTCCATAGCTGCGATTGAGCCCCGATACCGCAATTGTGCCCGATGCTTAGGCCGCCAATGCTGTCCAAAATACAATATTGCCCAATCCAGGCATTGTGGCCGATGTGGCAAGGCAAATAGCCATGTATATTGGTATGGTGGTGTATTTTACCGTAATCGCCAATCGAGAACTCATCGCAAATGATCTGTACATCCTCGCCAATGTAGGTGTAATCCCCAATGACAATGCGCTTTGCCGGGCCGTTTAAGCCTCTGATCCGGGCGGAGGGGGCAATAGTAGCCCCCTGGCCTATGATGAGTTCGTCGCTTTGAAGCATCTTGTTCCTATTTTACTGTAAACTTGATGTTCAAGATCACATCTGAAATGTTTTTATCTTTCGTTTCTTTCGTTTCAGGAAACTTTAGCGTCCAAGCATTCTTTTGCTTCTCTTCTTCTGTGTTTCCTTTCTCTATTTTCAAACCTTCAAACGGTAGATAACGCCCATCATTCATTTCATCTATGAAAACGCCCATGTCTTCGATGCCTCTTGAAATAGTAATTTCTTCTTTTGTATGAGTATGTTTTAACACAGCCCCAAAAGTTTCATAAGGACCAACGACAGCAGGAATGGAAACAGCAATGGATTTGATTTTGACGATAGATGAAACGTCTTTTTTACCAAGACTTTCCAAATCAATATTAAACTTTAATTCTGCGGGCTCTTTTTTTGCTATTTCTGTATCAAAAGAGGCAGCAGCTTTCTTGTTCATCAAGTCTTTCAGTGAAATAATGCGTTCTACTTCCTGTCTGCGTTTGTTTTTAGTGAGATAAGCATCGTGCATCCGCAACAAAGCCAATTTCAAGGTTTCGCCCGCCAACAAACCTTTTTTAAGGCTGTTCCAAGTATTGGAAGGGATAAAATTGTCTTTTTCATCTAATTCGTATTGATAGGCTTCTTGCAAACTGTGCAGTGCAGACAATGCCAGATTGTAAGCACTGAAGTACAAAGAAGACATTTGCTGGCTCATCCAAGTGTATAATTCAACATTGGTGAATTTGTTATTGAGATAAGTTAGCACTTCATTGGCTTGTTTGCTTTGCAACTGATACTGCTTATACCCTTCTTGAGCCAATTTCAAGCGAATTTTGGCAGTTTCTATACTCACCTCTACTTGTTCAAGGTTTTTGGCTATCAAGTCTTTTTGGAAATTCCATTCTTGTTCTCGACGAGTATGTTCAGCAGTAATCTGAAGCATTTGCACACCCGTTTGTTCGACTTGTGCCAATTCACTATAAGTAGTTGCCATTGATTCTATTGCCGAGCCAAACTGCATCCCCCCATCTGCTAGACCAAAAATATTGGGCAAAAGATGTGAAAAGGCTGCGGCATAACGGGTAACGGCTGCAAACTTTTGTGCCAATTGTGCTTCGGCAAGCCCAAATAAAGCCTGATTTTCTTGTATTAAATTCCCCTTTGTTATTAAGTCGTCATAATGCTGCTGTTGCAAGGTCATACTGTCCTTATTTTTCTGCATATTTTGCAATTCTTTCTCTGCCTCTTCGATATGGTAGAGATAGGTTTGCTCAATCAGGTTTTGCATATTGACTTGGTGCGTGGCTTGCAGAATTTGAAGCTGCTCGTGGTCTTTTTGGTTGAGTGCATTGTACAATTGCCCGCCAAATTCCACGACTGTATGTATGATAGACTCTGTATGTGGCATCAAATCCCTAAAACGATAATGCGGTCTGTTTTGCGTCAAATTGCTGGTATTATACGGATTGATGCCCCCATTTTGAGCCGCTACCAACAAACGGGCAGGGTCAATCGCCGTGCCATAGGTAGAAGGCATTTGGCGTTCGCCATTGATATTGAAGCCATTGCGGAGTTTATAGAGGCGGTCTTGCAACCGTGTCCACAGTTCTTGTGGTTTTGGGTTTGTGGGTATTTCAAATTTGGCTTTGTCGTAAGTTCTCGAATGATTGTCTTTGGTCAATTCAGCCATTCGATCTTTTACTACAGGCTCTTGACCCAGCAGATCTTCTGCCTCAAAATAGCATTGCAGGGCAGCACTCAAGCCTTCCCAGGTGCTTTTTCTAAATTCGTTGTCGCCTTGTTCAATCATACAATTGATATAGCGCATCACAGTCCAGCGTTTGTAGATAGAAAAATCTGCGGTTGCCAGTATGTCAGGGTCGAAGGAATAATCTATTTTTTTACCTGAACTGTATTTCTTAAAAGGCGAAAACTTCCAAACGTCCTCCTTCTTTTCCTCATTGATACCTATTGGATTAAAGACATAATGATACCATTTTTTGGCTTCATCAAATTGCAAATCATGAACGAATAACTCGGCTACTGCCATCGGCAGATGGAAAAATAGCTCACGGTAGTAAAGATTAAAACTGGCTTTTACGTCATCATCAGTAATTGTATTTGAAGGTGTTTTTTCCATAACCGCAAGCCCATTTGCATGACCTTCGAAGCGCAAACCCATCATGGTGTCTTTAAGGGTATCCGCAATATAATTTGTGGGTAGATACTTTGTACAGGCGCCTTCATTGATCGGAGTGTTTATTTTGTTCTCCCAACATATTTTCAAATCACTACCTATCTTACAATCATAAGAAAAGTATTCTTTAATGGCTCCTAATGATAGGTAGAGCTGAGTGTCTATTCTATCTGAAGTATTCCAATTATATATCCTACGCTTCTCCACCTGAGAATCACTACCCTTGTTAGGTATAACCCATGACCAATGCTCCATAAACTCCTCAGTACTGTTCGTAATATTGGTAAGCGTTTTGGTACTTGACCAAGAATCATCAATATTCTGATAGATGTATTTTACAGATACAGCGTATTTTTTTATTTTTTTATTGTTATCATCTGTCTCTGTAATTGAACTGAATTCATTCCAGAAAATATGCCAGCGATTCCAACAGTAATAAGCCTTGATGCCTTCTTTAGCATTGATTTGTACTGGGATTTCTTTCCATTGCGTCCAATGAATTTTATCTTCATTGTTATCTTGATAGCAGAAATAAAAACTATTCTCTTTGGTCACCGATTTGGATATCAAAAAGGTTGTAATCACTCTTTTACCGTCGAAGTGCGGAGAATAAGTTATACATTTTTCCACCTCTACAATCGGGGTATTCATCAAATCAACCCATTCATCTAAGTAATTCAAGACTGCATTTTTAGCATCTTCTTTGGTTAGTTCATTAGAGCGTAGGGCATCTATTGTTTTTTTGAACAAGTCAGTTGCCGTGCTGCGGGCTTCCGCTTGCAGATAATTTTCAGGAAAAACTTTGAGGATTTCTTCTGCTTGCCAGATACGGAAAGAAGATAGACAAAGCCATTCATTAGGCGTAATCGCAGCGAGTGCAGCTTTACCTGCTTCGTCTAATTTTTCTAAGCCGTTTTTGCAGCGCATCAAAAAGGTCTGTACGGCATCGGTTGCTTCACGCAAAGGCGTGATGTCCATTTTACCCGACATTTCTACGTCTATGAGTAGGTAGTCGGATAAATGGTCAACAGTATCTATGCCTTCATACTGCTTCGCAATATTACATAAATGATGACCTGTTAAAGTGTCTCTTTCCCGCTCTAATAGCGTTCCCCAGTGTTGTCGAAAGGTTGAGAAAATAGGCGTTTTTTTCTCTTGTTTTAATTTTGTAAACCAGTCAGAATACCCCCCATCTCTTCGAACTGTTGTTAAAAAAATATCTTGCAGTTCGAGATATGTCAGGTTGATTTTTTTTGCCAATCGCTCAATTTGAAGCAATCGGCTAATATATCCGAAACTTTCTGTGGCAAATTTGTTGTTTTGGAACTCTTTTCCATTTTCTAATACTTCTTTTGGCAATTCAAAAACATTCAATAGTTTTTCATTAAAAACGATTAATCCGTTGTTATTTTTAGTTTGGCTTGTGTTTACCCACTCCATTCTAAAATCGCTTTTAAGTGCAGTAGTCAAAGGATTATAAATAGTGGCAAATTGTAGAACATTTTCCGCTATTTCATCAGTCATTACTTCTAAATTACCATTTCCATCTTTTGGCAAGATATACTTTGCAAGATATTCTATTCCTGCATCGTCTATCTGTAGCTTATCTACTAATAAGGCGTAAGGAATAATGGCATGAAAAAAATCGCTCACAGCAATGTATTTTGCGCCTTCCTTTATTTTTTTCTGAGTTTTAAGTTTTTTTTCCTTAGTTTTATCATGAGTAACATATAATAAATCATCGTCTAATAAATCTTTGGTCATTTTTTTATCCTCCAAGCCATTTATCAGATTAATTAAATCAACGCTGTGCAGCCCTGCAAAAGCAGCAAATTCTTCTATCCATTGTTTTAACAAAATGGCATCTATTTCTGTAACTTCAGTAGGGAGGGTATACTTGGCTTTCGTATCGTTTAACTTTTTGTTTAGGTCAATCAGAAATGAAATTAATTTTCCATCTTCTATTTTCAATTTTGCTGTAAGTAAAGTGCTCCAATAATCTGTAAGGCTCACCTGTAGTGTTTCTAATAACTCTTTATTTTTTTGCGCTTTAAAAAGGACAACCTCTCCTTCCAAGCCTTGTATATCAAGAAATAATGGTGAAACGCTTAATTTGGCAGCTATCTCAATGAGATTTCCCGACCTTATTGATTCTACTAAGTTTTTGGGTTGCATTCCCCATTTTCGAGATAAATAATTCAGCTGCCCCACGGCTCTAAAACTGGAATGATAATCGCTTTCATAATCCAAGCTTGGATTATTTAGATAGGCCAATACTGCGTATAAGTCCTCAAAAGACCAACTCGTCATGTACGCCAAATCTAAAAATCTATAAAGCTGATTTTTTTGTACATCCGATTGTTGTATGAAAACAAGCTTGCCATCTTCTTTGGATAATTTTTGAGGCTTTGTTGAATCTTTATTGATGTATAACTTCAGTAGCTCCACATCGTCATTTTCATCTAAGCCATTATAAATCAATTGATAGAGTTTGTCTTGGTCTATATTTGCTATCTGACACAATTCTTTAGGGCTAAGTTTATCATTGTAAGTTGATTCCAAGCCTATAAAAGCACAAAATTCTCCTTGCGCAAGTGTTGATTCATCTCCAAAAAGGCTGACAAATTCGGATAGGGAACTGCCAAAGGTTTTTAGGCAAACATTAAGTTTTTCCAAATTTGAATGGCGATTGATATAGTGCCCATATTCATACTTTTTATTAAGGCTGTTTAATCTATCATTCACAATAGAGAGATAAGGCACATCTTGGTCACAATTATCTTGTGTCAGCGTGAGCGTTGCTAAATCTGGTCTGCGTTTTAAGAGTGAGAAATCCTCATTTGCAGGCGTTAATGGCTTTGCTTTCTCCATCAAATATTGAAAATAAGCCCCTGCCCCAAAGGTGCTGTATGCCTCGGTAACATTGTTAAACTCAGTGTTGGGAAACAGCGTCATGTAGCCGACTTCCTTGTTAAAAGCTTCATTTTTGTTTGCCATGGTGTTTGAAATTTATGTTGTTGTTCAAAAAAGGTTAAACGTTGAAAATAGGTTAAAAAAAGGCATTGGGTAATGTGATACTGAATGCCTTTTTTAGACTGTCGGTTGGTTAGGGTACTGAGCGGCCATTGCAATGACTAAAACATAATACCGATTGGTCTTGTGTTGTGGGTTACAATTAAGATTTGCTTGACCTCAATTAATATTTGCTCAACTTCAAGACTTTTTATTATAGGTTTCCAATGTTTTTGGGTAGCGTGGGCGACAACGGCTGGTTTATCTGCGCAATTTTATATCTTCTGCTATTGTACGTATAGCATTACCGTGTGTTTTACTAAGCATCAGGGTTCTGTCAGTATAAGTTTGGAAATAAACTGACCTTCGATAATTATCAGTAGGAATATTTATAGCCATCTTTATTGCTTCTACATATTCAACATTATTTCCTTGAGAAAATGTTTTTGTTTTCATTTTAAACTCTATATTTACATTAAAGGCTACTCCTGAACCTTTAAGTGTCTTAATTGCGCCTTCAATTGGTATCATCGCTGTATTCAAAGCATGTGGGCCTGGCTTCAAATTATCCAAAACGTTATCGCCACCAATGCAACAAGCTTGAATATGTAAAACTTCTGTATTACGAGGATAGTCCGCTCTGTCAATACCACATATTTGGGCTAAATTCACAGACCTGCGCTCTCTTCCTGTTTGTACATTTTGTTGCGAGAATTTTTTACTCACACGTGTACTTTTTATAGCATTATAGGCATGTTCATCAATTATCAAATTTGTATGTTGGTTGTTGTCATGGTCTATTTCTCTAGCGTACCCCCCGCCTTCAGCCTTTGTATCTTCCATCCTTACATTTAATGTATTATCTCTCATATAGTACATTCTTACCTGTTTCCGGGTACCAGGTAACGGTATTGCATTTCCATGTCGACGAGTAGTTAAATTTGCTGGATTATTATCAAGAAAAGTAGAAATATTTTCCAGAATTTCGTATGCATTGGTTTTATTTATAAGGTTTGCAATTGAAAGAAGTTTGCTCGTACCCTTAGACTTTGTTTTTGCTGCTAATTGTTCTAGTCTTTGTGTAAAATTTTTTTTAAGATCTTCATTTATCTTCATCTTTTTAAGACTAACTAGGGCTTTCACAGCTTTCTTTTGATGGGGACTCTTAAGACAACTGATCGGTGGTGTTGAGTTATAATTTTTAGTTTTCTTTGTCCCCCTTGACGGCTGCGCCACCAACCCCAACACATCCACCTTTCCAATCGGATCATTGCCCACAAAAGCATAGAGGTTAAAATCGTCAATGGTGCCTGCCGGGTCGGGTTTGGTCCAGCGGCAAAGCCAGGGGGCGTAGTAGCGGTAGCCGTAGTAGTACAGGCCAGTGGTATCGTCTCGCTCCTGGGCGGAGTAGCGGTACTCTTTGGTGCTGTCTAAGTTTGCAGGGTCGTAAGAAAGCACCGTATCGCCAAAGGCACTAAACTCCTCGTAACTAATGATGTCGCCTGCCTGGTTGGTTTCCAGCCCTACGCTGTTGAGGTGGTTGGCGTGCTGGTAGCGGTACAGGATGCCGTCGGCAGTCACCTGGCCCTGTGCGTCGGTGCTGTACATCAGCACGCAGTCGTGTTTTTGCACGCCGCCTACGGTCAGGTGGTGGCGGGTGGTGGCATTGGCACCCGTTTTGGTGGTGCGGCGGTAGCTGCCTACGTAGCGTTTGTCTTCGGTATTGATGGTGCTGCCATCTTCTTTCCGGCGCACCGTCACTTTGCGTACCCGTATGCCCGAGGCGTCATAGACGTAATACTCCAGGTCATTTTTGCTGGCATCGCCTCGGTCAACCAAGGTAGCCGTCGCAATATTGCCGAGCGTGTTCCAGGTGATTTTTTGCGAGCCTTTGCCGTTGATATTCATCATCTGCCCGGCCTCGTCGTAGGCCATGTGGGTAGGCTCTTGCCCTTGCTGGTATTGGGTTATACGGTTGCAGCCCTGTGCGATGGTGTAGGTGCGGGTAAAAGCCCCGTCACCGATGCGTCGTAGTTGCGTGAGGTTATTGCCTTTGTCGTATTGGTAGTTTTCGGTGTAGTTGCCGAGCGCTTGCAGGTCGGCAGCATGGTAGGTTTTGGCCTGTCCGAGTTTTTCGTGCATCTCTTTGCTTAGTGGCGCTTGGGTGCGGCTGAGTTGTATGCGTCCGGTGGCGCTTATGAGGCGGTATAAGGCATCGTAGGTGTAGGTATTGCTCGGGGCAATCTGTTGGTTATGGTAGAAGGCCTTATCTGTCACGTTGTTTTGCATGGTGGTGATCAAGCCCGTGGCATCGTGCCAGAAGGATTGATTCTGCAAAGCGTTAGTTCCCTGCTCCGATTTTATTTGTTTGATCTCCCGAGTCAGGGCGTCGTAGGCGTGGGTGGTAGTTACACCATTGCTGAGGTTTACCTGTACGAGTTCGCCGTATTGGTTGAGCAGGCAGTCCGTTACGATGGGTTGCGTTTTGCCCTGTACGGTTATTTGGGACTCTCGGCAGCTGCCCATCATGCCGTAGCGCCAGGTGGTTTGGCTACCATCGGGCAGGGTTTGGGTCAGTGGTCGCCCTGCGGCATCAAAAGTAGCCTTGGTCAGGAAGACTTCGGTTTCTAATTCACTGGAAGCTGGGTTTAATATTTTCCAATTGGCATCCGTTTTGTAGTCCGTTCTAAACTTGCGGGTGCTTTGTAGCGCATGCCCGTCAAAGGTAAACTCGGCGTTTTGCACCAAGCCGGCATTGTCGTACAGGGCCAGGGCTTGCCCTACGCTGTTTTTGTTTTTTAATTCCTCGAATTGATCTGGTGTAGTCGCCTGATTTTCAGCATAAACGGCTGCCGTGATGGTGTTGGTTGATCCACCATCGGCTTTGGTAATCGCATGGGCCAAGGGGCGGTGCAAATGATCGTAGGTCATCGTATGGCGGTTGCCCAAGGCGTCCCAACTCATCAGCGCATTGCCTTGCGCATCTGCAAAACTGCAAGTTTCGCCCGCATCGGCACTCCAGGACCGAGCCATACCGCCCGCTATCGGGTAATGGTGTCGAAAATTGTAGGATTTATTCGTTTCGGTCTGATTGGCTTCGTTGAGGCGTGCATCGGCTTGCTTCAGCACCCTACCTTGAATATCAAAGGATTGCCACTGCACCAATAAGTTAACGTCTTTTGCATCAATATCGGCGGCGTTTAAGTGTTCTTTGGCCCAGTCAATACGTGGGGCATCGCTGCCCTGCGTATTAATGGCATTGCTGGATACCGCCAAAACTTGCCGTCCCAAACTATCTATCACTGGCGTATGGGGGGTATTGTAAAATGCAATGCTTTTTTCCAAAGCATCCTTCTCTTCATTGCTTAGCGTCAGGGTACCGTCTTTGTACTTTTTGTAGTACACTGATTCCAAAACGGTATCGCTTTCGTCAAAATGTTGTGTTTCCCAGGCATTGAGTATCAGGGTGCGGCTGAAAAAGCCCTTGGGTGTATTCACCTGGTAGTTTCTACCCGTGGCGTCGTACAAGAAGGTAGTGGGCGGTGGCAGCGTTTCTTTGATGCTGTCGTGCCAAGCATGATCCGGTAGGTATTGCCAGGTATCCGCTGCAAAAGGCAGGTAACTGGCCGTCACTTCGCCTTTGGCATTGTAGATGACCCTGCCTGATGCGAGCCATTGATTGGCCTTGGGGGTTTGGGTGCCGCCTGAGTTTTCTACTTTAATATCGCCTACAAAAGCTCTTGACTCAATTGCTCTACCCAGGCCATCGCTGTACGCAATGGCACGCTGAATATCTTTCTCTTCGGTGGTTTTATACACCGTTCTTACAAGCGAAAGCGCAAGGGCGGGAGTCCATTGCTTCGTATCAGCATCATACTCCGGAAACCGGTAATAAAAGAAACTACCCGCCTGTTGGATGTAACTCAGCGGATTGGCAAAAACATCGGCTATCTCCTCCACGGCCTTGGGTTGGTAGTCACTCAAAGGGGCATCTCCATGGGTGGTGCCGTCCTTTTCATAAGAGGCAGTGGCAACGACCATCCCGAGTTCGTCGGTGAGTACTTCGGACGTATTGCCATTGGCATCGGTCATGCGCCAGGGCGCGAGGAGGTGATAATCTATTTCGGCAGCGGTGGTGAGGTTGACATCGTTGTTGAGGCGTGTAGCCGACGACACTGGCAATAACCAATAGGCATCATACGCTACACTGCTTTCGGTGTAGAGGTAACTGTTTTTATCCGCCCAATCATAACTTACGGTATCAAGCAGATAAAAACCCGCTTGTTTTTGATAATGCGCTACGGCGGTTCTTACCCAGTAGTAACCACCATCGAAGACGTAACTTGCTTGCTTGCAATCATCCTGCGATATTTTACCACCCAAAATATCTTCCAGGTTTTTGTCGTCAAACACGATGCTTTCGCTGTGATGCGGCAACACAAGGGTCAATGCACTCGTATGATCCCAAATGGCAGTTTGGTTAGCATCCGCCCAATAGTTGCTGCGTTCCCACGAGAGCAATCTGGCATAAGGCGACGTACCAATCGGGTCTGAGTAATTGATAACATTCGCAAAAGCTATATCAACTAAAGTTTTTAGTTCCTCGTACGCATAATAATTGCCATTTTTAGGTGGCGCAAAATTGCCTATTTCATACGATTTACCTTCCAATGAAATACCAATATACCTGTCGGCGGCCGCTTGATTGTACACGCCATGCTCCGAAGCCGCAATATGCAACACACCTTGCTCATCAATGAGCGTCTTCCGGCGTGGATAGGCCACCGATGCGTCACGCAACACGTGGAGGTACTCATCCACCGCTATCACGGCATGATGGCTTACATGGGGGTCGTCGGCTTGCTGTTCATAATTGACCGCGATACTTTCGTTGGTGTAGGTTTTAAAAACGCCTTTGGAAGTAGATGTAGATGCTTGCGTTTGCAATACTGTGGTGCAACTACTCGCTGTACTATACGGACAAGGGTTTGTAATTTTCGAACCCGTATAATCTGTTTGATACACTTCGGCGTGTAGTTCGCTGCCTGCAAGCGCAAATAAGGCTTCTGGGTTGTTTTCAAGCCCATTTTCTATTACTCGCAACGGCAATATAGGAGCATTTTTATCACCTTGATAATATTCATTCTGTACAGCGCCCTGGCCCAAGCCCAAATGAAACCAGGTTTTGTGCAGGGTGTTTTGCAGTTCATTAATTTTCTTGGTAGCATCCAAAATATCGTATTGCCATACGTTGCCAAAGCCCACGAAACTATGCTCGTTGGGATCGTAATACCCGTTGCGATAGGTGTAGGCACTGGTAAAGGTAGAATCACTGATCGCATCGTATATGCTGCTCGTATTCAGGACGATGGTCGGGAAAGGCAGGCGGGTTTGCCAGGCACCGTCTGACTTTTGGAGCAAAAAATAATCCGTGAGCGAACTCTTGTAGGTCAGCGTGCTGACAAGCCCCATATTGTTGTTGATGGTACGCAACAAAAAGGGTTTACAGCAGGGGCTGTTGTCCGCATCCGATTTGAGTTCGCAATAATAATGGGCTATATCGTAGTATTTCTCACCAAACACATGTGGGCTTAGTTTGGAAAATACCAGACAGGGGTTGCCATTACCGATTACATCGTGAAACTGCACGTGGTCGAATTCAGAGTAATGAAGTTCATTCGGCAGTTTAAACGATACAGAATCGGTAAAACCATTGCCATTCTGGTTGAAATATATCTGAATACGGTCGGGGAATAGCAAAACAATATCACTTGTACCCGAGCCGTTGACATCGGCCAAAATCAATCGCTTGCGCAAATCAATGCGTTGGTTTTCAATATCAAATTGCGGTATATTGACGGTTATCTTTTTTCCAAACTTGCCATAGCCGAGGCTTGGCCAAATCTGCAACTGGCCATCTTCTATTTTTATCCGATGCGACAGCCCATCACCAAAGAAATCTGCAAAACCGTAATAGACATACGGATTGAGTCCGTTTTGATTTTCGGCTTCGACGCCATTTGGGTTTTCCAACTCCTCTAAAATGCTGCTCATGCCAGCCAGCCCTTCCGAGGCCCTGAAATAGATTTTTTGGGGCGAGATAATGAGCTGGTCGGCACGGTTTCCGCCGGATACATCTACATGCTCGGTGCGGTAGGGAATGTGATTGACCTGCTCTTGCGAAAAGGGCGTGAAAGCACCCCAGTCGGACTTGTTGAGCGGGAAATAGCCGCTATTCTGAGCATATTCAAACTCGATTTGGAGTTCGCCATTGCCCTCCAAGCTCACGAGATTGAGCGGAATATGCGGGTTGGCAAACTGATTGGGCAAATGCAGCATATCCGTATCAGATGGATTTACTGCTGCACTTTTACTGTAGGTACCGTTGCCTTTCGGGCGGCTGTAATACAAAGTATCGGCGTTACGATACATCACCCCCGCCATCCCTTCTTTATGGAAGTCAATAAAATTCAGGAGCTGATTGATTGGGCCATTATCGTCCACAATTGGCGTAAACGTCAATTGTTTTCCATTTAAATCAGGAAAAGAACTAAACTCCAAATCAATAGAGGGCAATGCCTTAAAAGTATAATCATGAACTTTGCCTGTCGCTTTCTTCAGGGCATATTCCGTCACACGTTTCAAACACGACAATTTACTATTAGCATCTGTGTTGTACTCAAAGGTGGTACAATGCGTAAAAAATTCTTTTGGATCTTCTTTTTCAAAATAATGCTGTACAAAAATATTTTTAATCAAGTATTCGGTTTTAACCAAAAAACCCGCACGATGATTAGATAAAATAGCTGGGTGTTTTGGGGCATCTTTCAGTGCCTTTACCTCATTGATAGTGAATATTTCATCATGTTTGATATAGCCTATTTGTCCGTAGTCGATATATACTTTAAAGGCAAAGTGTTCTGCTTCATTGAGCGTATAGTTGCCGTATTCGATAGAAGTCAGGTAGCTGTTTGCATCACCAGAGGCTTTTTCGTAGTTGTATTTAACTTTATTTCCATGCGCATCAGTTTGCTCTGAAATCAGCCACTTATAAATTTGGTCAGCATTGTCGGGATTGACAATTTGAGTATTGGGCGACGAGCCATAGATTGTTACCGTATTATCGTTACTTCTTACCTGCCAATACACATTTCCCCCATTCGTTATTTTTTTTTCAATCAAGGCAAACGAAGCCTGGTGCCGCTCCAAATAAACAGTATTGGAGCCGGTTTGTGGCACCAGTTCCGTGTCATCGAGCATGTACACATCCGTTCCGTCGTATTTGGGCAATGCTCGATTGGTTTTAATACTCACTGCCGATTCCGACAGATGGAAGCCGATGCCGAGCAGTCCGTTCCCACTACCCGAACTATAGCCCACCGACAAAGAGGGGCTAATCCCTCGTCCTGCGGGTAGCGGAAGCGGAATACCCAAACTAGCCGTACCCGTAAACGCTTGGGCGCTAAAGTTCTCGTCGGCGCCTCTGACCGAGCCACCTCCTTGGGGAAGTTTTATTTGCGGAGTATTGATATTATTCATACGTACTTGCCTTTACTTTGAGTAGCTCATTTTGGTATTCCCTTACTTTATCGGGCTTACCCTGAATGGTGTAGTTTCTTACCAACAAATCCAGTGTTTTGAGTAGGGCATCCCGCTTCAAAACATTATTGCCTGGCAGTTTTTTTTCTTCTGCCAGTACTTCTAGTAGTAATTTTTCAGCCAGCAACAACCCTGATTTTTGGGTGGCATCCGCAAAGGCATAGCGTTGCCAGGCCGTTGCCAAGTTTTTTCTCGTATCTCGGTCGTTGGGGCGCAATGACAAACTTTTTTGTGTGTAAGCGATGCTTTTTACAAAATCTGGCTTCATGGAATAGGCCGTACCCAATATCATGAAGGTTTCGGCATTTAGGGAGTCCAGGGTAGTTGCCTTTTGTAAAAGCTGAATACTTGCATTGATGTCTCCAAATTTTTCGCCTACTATCTTACCTAAACCCGTATAGCAGAGCGCCGTCAGTTTGACGATGACCGTATCCCTGCCTGCGGGTCTATACTTATATGCCTGTTCGTAGGCCAACAGCGCCGTATTCAGGTGGTTTAGGTTTTCATCTGGTGTTTGACTTTCGATTCCTCCCAAAAATAGATGCGCATTGGCAATTTGAAACCAGGCTTCGTTGCTCATGGGGTGTATGGCCAGGGATTTTTTCAAGAGGGGTAGCGCCTGCTTCACCAACTCCGCCTGCTCCGCTTCGGTCTCCTGCATGACAGCCTTTTTTTGTACTGCCGATAACCCTTCGATTTCTGCCTCTTTTTCTGCTCGGATACGGATGGCTTTATTGATGAGCTGGCTGGCAAGGTCGGTGGTGATTTTTCCACTGTTCACAGACACAGTTATGTCTTTTGAAAACAAGGTTAAATCGTCTTTCCAATCAAAATTTCGCTTGAAAGTCAAAACTGCATAGACGCATACCAGCGCACCTACGCCCAAGTAGATTGTTTTGACTTGGATTACTTCTTTTTTTCCACTCCATTTTTTTCCAAAGTCATACAGACCACTGGCCACGATGATACAAAACCCCAATGACGGCATAAACATAAAGCGTTCGGCCATATTAGTTCCGATGGGGAAAAGGAGGTTTGATACTGGCGAAAAAGTAATGAGGTAATACAAGATACCAAATGCGACGATTTTCTTTTTGCGAATGTGGTACAATGCCCAACCCAGTAAACAAACATGAAGAATGACTGAAAAAAGCACCCCAATATCCGTAAAGGATTTGATGGCGATATGCCTTGGATAATAATCTACCGTGAGCGGGTAAGGGACTGCCAGCAATTGAAGATACTTGCCCCAAGTATAAAAATTGGTAGCCAGCTGATTGCTGTAAGGCATTTTGACAAAGGTATTCGCACTGGGATTAGTAAGCCTCTTAATATCCGAATTGGGCATCAAAGGTGTGTATTGTGCTGTAGGGTCTAAGACCAAAAACGGGTCGTTCATCAACTCCTCGGCTACTTCCCCTTTGTTGGGTTGATGCAATACCGCCGACCTCGCCCCCAAAAACAGGAGGAGTGGCAACAACAAAGGGGCCGTTAGTTTGATGATACTTTTAGGGTTGGCGTCCGTAAAAAACCACAAAGCCAGGGGGATTACGGCCATGAAGGTGACCGCATTTTCTTTGGCAAACAAAGCAAGCGTATAACACACGAGCGCCCAAGGCATGAATTGTTGTGGGGGC
The DNA here is from genome assembly GCF_014195535.1 of Runella defluvii. GTDB lineage: Bacteria > Bacteroidota > Bacteroidia > Cytophagales > Spirosomataceae > Runella > Runella defluvii. Next base: position 25,520 of record NZ_JACIBY010000033.1, read on the forward strand.
TGATGGGTATCTTCGCTGCGATGCTGTAAATAGTGCCTTATTACAAAATAAAGCGTGGCCACCGAACCCAGCATGGCCAGTATTTCGTCCAATCCTTTGACATTCGCAACGGCCTCGGTATGCAGTGGGTGAACCGTATAAATCAGTGCGCTTACCAATGCCAAAAACTCCGCCTTCCCTGAATTACTCGCCTGCTTAGCTCGGAATAACAACAGTAAGGTTCGGTACAGCAGCAAACAAAGCAAACCGTACCATAAGGCATTAAACACATGCAGAATATGAGGAAACAAGGTCTCTTCACTCAAATCCTTGATCCTGTAGCCTGCTTTGTCTATTGCTGCCTGCTCATTGGCGCCTTTTTCCGCAGGTGCTAATACTTCTGCCTGCACGGCGAAGATCACTGGCGATAAGGGGCGATACCTGCCCCCCTCTACAATATTCATATCCTGCCCATAAAACCCTGTAAAGGCTTCTTTGCTCAAGATATCTGGTATGCCCGAAAGCCCTCTTTTTACAAAGCTGTTTTTGTGGATGGAGATACCGTCGTCAAGTGCCCACTTGTTCGGTAGGGTATTGGCATAGATTAAAAGGGCAAGGGCGAAAACCACCCATTGTACCTTTTGATATTCTTTCACAAAATTGATCATGATGTTTGCTGTAGTAATGTAACGACGGCTGGTACCCTCACCTCTGCTGCTTCAGGTTAATTCAATTTGACAACCTTTAACCGGGTACTCCCGTTGGTGTTTAGTGGCGCTCCTTGGCTGGTACTGTTTGAACCACCTCTTATGACAAAATACTCCCCGGCAGTCATATAAATTACTTTTTGCAGTTGTCCCCTTCCCTTGAACGGACTTTGGAACGTAAGATTACCAGCAATGCCGAAACCAAAATAACTGGTTGCGGCATTCCCTCCACCATTCATATCGATTATTGGGTTACATGCAACTGAGCCTCCGTCAGACATCAGTTCAACATCTACCAAGTATAACCCGGTACCAGTGGAGCCTACGGTGAACCTGTTATCAGAAGTCCAGGTATTGCCATGGGTCAGCGTTGCTCCGGTGCCATTTGCACTTCCCCAGCTAATAATGTCGGGGAGCACCGTCGAGTTGCCAAGTGCAGTGGTCTGTGCAATGGTTTTGGATATCGAAAGCTGTAAGGTAACGCCACTGCCGCCAGAGCTCGATCCCCACGAAAGCGTACCTGCCCCATCGGTCGTGAGTACCTGTCCGTTGGTACCCGTGGTAGTCGGATAGGCATTGCCACCGAGCGTGGCGGTACCGGTAGCGGTAATGTTGGTAGCGCCAGTGATGGCATTGCTGTTCATGTTTAGGTTTGTTGTGGCAGTATGGTTGCCGAGGTTATCTGCACCGCTTGGCGTTACCCATTGAGTATTGTAGTCGGTGCTATTTACCTTAGAGAGCACTTGCCCAGCGGCACCGCCAGTGGGTACGCCTTGGCCCGCAGCCCCAGCTGGACCCGCTGGGCCTGTAGCACCCGCAGCCCCTGCTGCGCCGTTGCAAACGTATTTGGTCAGAGCAGAAACGATTTCACCTGCATCCAAGGTACTGTTATTGTTGGCGTCGAGACCGTATTCAAGTTTTACGCCACCCGTAGCGCAGTTGGCACCCGCATTTTCGGTGGTGGTTTTTACTAAAGAAGAAAAGCCGTTGGTTCCTGCAGCTCCTGCCGCGCCTGTAGCCCCTGTTGGACCCGCAGCGCCTTGAGCTCCCGTAGCGCCTGCTGCTCCTTGAGCCCCTGCTGCGCCGTTGCAAACGTATTTGGTCAGTGCAGATACAATTTCTCCTGCATCCAAGGTACTGTTGTTGTTGGCGTCGAGCCCGTATTCAAGTTTTACTCCTCCTGTAGCGCAGTTGGCACCTGCGTTTTCGGTGGTGGTTTTTACTAAAGAAGAAAAACCGTTGGTTCCCGCAGTACCCGCAGCTCCTGTTGGGCCAGCTGGGCCTGTAGCTCCTGCTGCGCCTTGTGCCCCTGCTGCGCCGTTGCAGACGTATTTGGTCAGTGCAGAAACGATTTCACCCGCATCCAAGGTGCTGTTATTGTTGGCGTCGAGTCCGTATTCAAGTTTTACGCCACCCGTAGCGCAGTTGGCCCCTGCATTTTCGGTGGTGGTTTTTACCAAAGAAGAAAATCCGTTGGTTCCCGTTGGACCCGCTGGGCCTGTAGCACCAGCAGCGCCCGTAGCCCCCGTAGCCCCTGCTGCGCCGTTGCAGACGTATTTGGTCAGTGCAGAAACGATTTCACCCGCATCTAAGGTACTGTTGTTGTTGGCGTCGAGTCCGTATTCAAGTTTTATGCCACCCGTAGCGCAGTTGGCCCCTGCATTTTCGGTGGTGGTTTTTACTAAAGAAGAAAATCCGTTGGTTCCCGCAGTCCCTGTAGCTCCTGTTGGACCCGTTGGGCCAGCTGGGCCTGTAGCTCCAACAGCGCCTGTAGCGCCTGCTGCTCCTTGAGCCCCTGCTGCGCCGTTGCAAACGTATTTGGTAAGAGCGGAAACAATTTCACCCGCATCCAAGGTGCTGTTGTTGTTGGCGTCGAGTCCGTATTCAAGTTTTACGCCACCCGTAGCGCAGTTGGCACCTGCAGTTTCGGTAGTGGTTTTTACCAAAGAAGAAAATCCGTTGGTTCCCGCAGCTCCCGCTGCCCCTGTTGGACCTGCTGGGCCTGTAGCTCCGGCAGCGCCCGTAGCTCCCGCTGCTCCTTGAGCCCCTGCTGCGCCGTTGCAAACGTAATTGGTCAGTGCAGAAACAATTTCACCCGCATCCAAGGTGCTGTTATTGTTGGCGTCGAGTCCGTATTCAAGTTTTACGCCACCCGTAGCGCAGTTGGCACCTGCGTTTTCGGTGGTGGTTTTTACTAAAGAAGAAAATCCGTTGGTTCCCGCAGCTCCCGCCGCTCCTGATGGACCCGCTGGGCCTGTTGCACCAGCAGCGCCTGCTGCTCCTTGAGCCCCTGCTGCGCCGTTGCAAACGTATTTGGTCAGAGCAGATACAATTTCACCCGCATCCAAGGTACTGTTGTTGTTGGCGTCGAGTCCGTATTCAAGTTTTACGCCACCCGTAGCGCAGTTGGCCCCTGCATTTTCGGTGGTGGTTTTTACCAAAGAAGAAAATCCGTTGGTTCCCGCAGTCCCTGTAGCTCCTGTTGGACCCGCTGGGCCTGTTGCTCCTGCAGCGCCCGTAGCGCCTGCTGCTCCTTGAGCCCCTGCTGCGCCGTTGCAAACGTATTTGGTCAGTGCGGAAACAATTTCACCCGCATCCAAGGTACTGTTGTTGTTGGCGTCGAGTCCGTATTCAAGTTTTACGCCACCCGTAGGGCAGTTGGTACCTGCGTTTTCGGTGGTAGTTTTTACTAAAGAAGAAAATCCGTTGGTTCCCGCTGCACCCGTAGCCCCTGTTGGGCCCGCTGGGCCTGTAGCTCCAGCCGCGCCTTGAGCCCCTGCTGCACCGTTGCAAACGTATTTGGTCAGTGCGGAAACAATTTCACCCGCATCCAAGGTACTGTTATTGTTGGCGTCGAGCCCGTATTCAAGTTTTACGCCACCCGTAGGGCAGTTGGCACCTGCATTTTCGGTGGTGGTTTTTACTAAAGAAGAAAATCCGTTGGTTCCCGCTGCACCTGCTGGACCCGCTGGGCCTGTTGCACCCATTGCGCCCAAAATAGACCAAGAACCATTGTAAAAATAAAAGCCAGGTGTATTGTCGGTTTGATAAATCATTAATCCCGTGGCAGGAGAAGCAATGAGATCTCTTTCTGCTTTAGTCATGCGGGGTATGAGCATCCCTTGAGTGGTAGATTGTACCTCAAGGGCGGCCGAGGCGTGGGGGTTGGTAGTACCTATCCCGATGTTGTTTTGACCCATCGCATCGACAAAGACACTAAAAAGGATTGCAGAAACTAAAAGCAACCTTTTCATTGAAAGCATAGCAAACGGAGTTGACATTATTTTTTTAGCGTTTTATGAGACTTTGTTAGTATGGCCACAAACATATAGCAATAAAATGGATGAAAAATACCTGCTAGCAGGTATTTTTTTTATCAAATATTTTGCTAATGAAACGGAGTTTTTTGAAATTTTTTTTCGCGGTGATGGGGCAGAGGGGCAAGGTCAGGGTAAATGGGCTAGGTGCGGAACGCCGCCCGACTCAGCGACATCTATCGGAAAAAGTATAAATGTCGCTCAAAATCAATATAAATTTTAGCGACATCTAGTATATTTGTGTCAAATATACTGATAATGAACATAATAGGTAGAATTGCGGAGATTCGAGAACTGGATGAGCTCATGGCTTCTAAAAAGTCAGAATTTGTGGTAGTGTATGGGAGAAGGCGAGTGGGAAAAACGTATTTGATTCGGCAATACTTTGGTAACAAGTTTAGTTTTTATACAACGGGTTTGGCGGAGGGAAAAACGGATGTTCAGTTAGTCAATTTCAATGCGGCCCTCCGACAAAGCCCTTTTTATGAAGAGCAAAAAGAGGCCACCAATTGGATGGAGGCTTTTCGGTATTTGATAAAACTATTGGAAGCCACTCCTGATGAGCAAAAGGTGGTTTTTATTGATGAATTGCCCTGGATGGACACGCGAGATTCGGGGTTGATTTCGGCGATTGATTTCTTTTGGAATAGTTGGGCCAGTGCCAGAGATGACATCAAATTTATTGTGTGCGGTTCGTCGGCTTCTTGGATGATTGATCATCTTTTGAAAAACACCAAAGGACTTTACAACCGGGTTACGAATCGGATAAAATTAAAGCCCTTTACGCTGAAAGAAACCAAGGCGTATTTGACGGCAATGGGTGGCCACTATGACCACTACCAAGTGGTAGAGTTGTACATGGCGTTAGGGGGGATTCCTTTCTATCTCAACTTGGTAAAAGTCCAAGAAAGTGCTTCTCAGAACATCAATAGGCTGTTTTTTGGGGAACAAGCCAAATTGAGAGATGAATACTACCTACTTTTTGCCTCACTGTTCAAGAACTATCAGAAACACGTTGCCATCATCAATGCCCTTGCTCAGAAGAAAAAAGGGCTGTTTAAAAGCGAAATTGTGAAGGTATCCAAAGTGAAAGACGGCGGTACACTCACCACTATTTTGAAGGAATTAGAAGCCAGTGATTTTATCAGGAAGTATAATATGCCTGGGCAAAAAGTGCGGAATATCATTTATCAGTTGACAGACAATTTCACGCTTTTTCATCATAATTTCGTTGAAAAATCAGCTAGAACAGACGATAATTTTTGGCTCAATACCATCAATACGCCGTCGTATTATGCCTGGGCAGGCAATGCTTTTGAGATAGTATGCTTACTGCACAGCCAGGAAATAAAAAAAGCCTTGGGGATTGGGGGAGTTCAGACAGCTACCTATGCTTGGTCTAACACAAAATCACAGATTGACCTCTTGTTTGACCGAAAAGACAACGTAATCAATCTGATAGAGATTAAGTTTTCGCACCAGAAATTTACTATTACCAAAGACTACGAAGCCAAATTACGCAACAAAGTGAGTGAGTTTAGAGAATCCTACAAAACGAATAAGGCCCTTTGGCTCGTGATGCTGACAACCTACGGCTTGGCTTCGGTAACCCATGCAGGAGTAGTGCATGATAGCTTAGAGATAGAGGTATTGTTTGAGTGAGTTTGCGCTCAACCAAGCATTTCCTCCCATCGGAGATGCACTGCTTTTGGCAGTACATCCCGACGAGAAGTTGAGCTTAAACATCACTTACACTCCTGTAAGTATTATTGCACCTTCACCACCTTCAAAGTAGCCTGCTTTTCGCCTGCATTGACCTTCAAGAAATAGATTCCGTTGGTCAATTCGCTGACGTTAAACTCTTCTTGGTGGGTGTTGGTTTCGGGTATAAAACTGCGTTGCAACATGGCGCGTCCCGAGGCGTCCATTAGGCTTATGTTTACTTTTTGGTCTTTGGCATCCGATACTTTTAAACGTAGTACACTCGAAACAGGATTCGGCATGATTTCCGCAAAAGTAAGTGGATTTAGATCCCTACGGGATGACAAATTGTTGTCCGATGCGACCCTTGCTGCCCCAATTCCAACGCCATCTTTCGATTGGATTCTGAACCAGTATTCTTGGTAAGCCAGCACATTTCCTTGTGATTTGCGAGTTGCAGGATAAATACTACCCCAACCTTTCATGTCCCAATAACGAATACCAAGTTTGTACAAACCTTTGGGTAACCCTGTGTCATATACGTT
>NZ_JACIBY010000034.1 GCF_014195535.1 Runella defluvii
TTTGCCAAAGGCGCTATTTTTGAGAATTTGGTGATTCTGGAGGTGATGAAAATGCACTACAACCAAGGCCGTCGTCCACAATTGTATTACTGGCGAGATAGTAATCAAAACGAAGTAGATTTGCTGATGCAAGATGGGTTAAAACTTCATGCTGTTGAAATTAAAGCGGGCAAAACAATTAACGGCGAGTTTTTTAAAGGATTAACTTACTTCAAGAAAATAGCACCCGATACGCAACTACATTTGGTGTATGGTGGTGACGATTATCAAAAGCGTAGCGAAACCACAGTACTAGGCGTAAACTACTTGGAGCAATTGTTTTAACCATAAGTGCAAGTTTTGCACTTATGGTTAAAAGCAAGATTATCAAGCCGTTATAAATTTTTTTAATTCTTTTACTTTTTGGACTAATTGAGAATAATCAGATTTTGAACTCAGGTTAGCAGCAAGACGAGCAATTTCTTTTTTGCGTTGACTGAACTCTTCAAGATAAGGAGAATGAGTATCTTCAATGGTATCACTACCTAACTGTGCTACGGATACTAAGCTACCTTCTGAAATATCATCACGTTTTCCTATGTCCTGAATAACTGTGCGATTAAATGAGGTGTTTCCAGCCAAAACTTGTTGTTGTAACTCTGGAATTAACTTAGCAACTCCTTTGGCGAAGTTACCGTCATTTTTAATGGTTCGCTGACTGACGTTAAATTCCTCTGCCAATGCTTTTGAAATATCTACACTTCCCTCTTCACGGTCGTATTTCCCTTTCCCACCTTTTTCTCTGTTGTATCTTAATCCTCTAAAAAATGAAAGCTGTTCAGGGGTGAGGTTTCTGCGCCCGAGCTGATAGTCAATCATGAAATCTTTTACTTTCTCGATACCCTCAAACTTCAAAATGGTAATTTTAAAGTCGATATTGTACTTTGTACAAATGTTGTATCGGTTATGACCATCCACCAAGACATGTATAATTTCGTCAGAATCGCCTATTCCAGCCTCTCTGTGCGACGTTTCCCATATTGCCAATGGATCTTTACATCCTTGGGCTTTTATGTTGTTCTCGAGTATTTGTAGCTCTTCTGTTGTGAGGGGGGTAATAAACTGCCTTAGCTCATCTATTACAACAATTTGTTTTTTTATTTTTTCAACTTCGGAAAATGTAGAAGTGGGAATTTGAGCCGTAGCTTTTTTAATTCCCGACATAAAATCTTTTGCCATGATTAAGTTAAGGTTAGACTGCGACCATTTCTTGGGCTAAGGCTAAATACTGATTTGCGGAATTCGATTTAGGTGAATAATCGAATAAGTCGCTTTTGGCTACTTGTGATTGTTTGATTACTGTTGAAGTCTCTATTTGGGTAGAAAAAATAGTAAAATGACCATAGACATCCCGAATATGTTCGATCATATTTTTGTGTACGCTTTGATTTTTGTGTACCATCGTAAAAAAAATACCACGCACTTGCAGTGTATAGTTTAGATGCTCGCGTATTTCGGAAATGCGGTTAAATAGGTTTTCGACACCATGATAAGCAGATGCTTCGGGTTGAATAGGAATCATACACTCGTGAGAGGCGACCAATGAACAAGTTGTCAAAACATTTAATGAAGGGGGGCAATCAATGAGAACATAATCGTATTCGGACAAGAGAGGGGCTAATTTATTTGCTAAACGTTTCTCACTACCAATCGAATTCACAAGCTCAAGTTCACGGTATGCCATTTGTATGTCCGAAGGAGCAAGGTGTAATTTAGGCTCAATTTTAATAATCGGTAGGCTTTTTTTATCCAGTAAAGCATCTATGATTTGGGTTTCTGGCTGATGAATACCAAAACATTGAGAAAGATTGCCTTGGGAGTCCATATCTAGCATCAGAACCCGATTTCCAAGAAGACTAAGGGCTTTCCCGAGATTGATGGTTGACGTGGTTTTACCTACACCGCCTTTATGGTTAACGATTGAAATAACCCTGGCTTTGCTAAATAACTCTTCTGAAAACCCGTAACTTCTCAGAACGGGGATTAATTTAGTCAGGTGTTTTTCATTTAGATTAATGTGCCCTCCTAAAGCACGATAGAGTGTTTTAGAAGGTAAACCTGCTTCTTTTTCAATCTGTGAATGATTCAGTGCGGGTTTTGCTCTGAAAAAGCGAAAAACGATGTCTTGGGTTAGCATAAACAACAATTAACATGAATATGCAAATATGATAAAATTTTATCATACGTAATATATAAAAAATAAAAAAGGTGTAAATATACTTGGAGTAATAAAAATATACGTTTGAACTACGACAAAATCCTCGCGAACTACGACAAAATCCTCGTGACGAGGGCCGCCACCCGCCCGACAAAAATTCAAAGTTTGTTTTTGTTTTTTGTCTTTTTTTTGATTTTCTATTTTTATCAACCTGCCCTAAATGGAACCCAAAAGGGTAAGTTATCCACATTTTTTACCCTAGAAGAAAATACATCACAAATTTGTGAAATTATTATTATTTATTATTATTTGATATTTGAGGGGCTTGTAACTCTCTGACTTCCATTGTATTATGAGCACTAACTACGACAAAATCCTCGTGAATTACGACAAAATCCTCGTGTAACTACGACAAAATCCTCGTGTAACTACGACAAAATCCTCGTGAATTACGACAAAATCCTCGTGCAACTACGACAAAATCCTCGTGAATTACGACATCGAAAAAAGACAGTCGTTTTTCTTTGTCGTGATTGTGGAAAACTCGTACTTTTGGGTAATAAACATAACAAATGGAAGAGATTAATACCTTAAAAACCCTTATTCAAGATAATGCCATCACAAGTGCCCGCTATGAAATGTCGGCACTTGAAAAAAATATTATCTACATCATGATGGCACAACTCAAAAAAGAAGACACCTCAGACGTGAATTATTACGTTTCTGTACGGGAATTAATGGAACGAACTGGTACCCGAAATTCGTACGAAGATTTAAAGCGAGCCACAGAGACATTGATAGGGCGTGTGCTACAAATCAAGCGACCAAACGGTAACTTACTCCAAGTTTCGATGATTTCATCAGCAGAGTACATGCACGGGCAGGGAATTATTGAAATAGGGCTAGACCCTAAAATTAGACCCTTCTTTTTCGATTTGAAACAAAACTTTACGACGTTTCAGTTGCACATGGCTTTAAGCCTAGACAGTAAATATGCCAAACGTATTTATGAGATGCTATCGCAATACAAGGACATAGGCGTCTTTAAAATAGAGCTTCTTGAGTTGAAGCGACGGTTATTACTATACGATGATAAGACAGGGGAGGAGCAGTACAAAAATTGGTCTGATTTTGAAAAACGTATTTTACTTACTGCCAAGAAAGAAATCAATGAAAAAACCGATTTGACGATTAGTTACAGCGCGAAGAAAGTTGGCCGCAAATATTCAGATATTGAATTTACCATCACTAGAATTCGTGGAGCACAGACAAAAATTGATTTTCAGGACGAATCAGCGGTCGTTTTTGGGCGTTTAATTAACGAATTCCGTTTACGTAAAGATCAAGCAATTCAGATTGTTGAAAAGTTTTCGCAATCAGAAATTCACAAAACGCTCTATGATATTAAGTTGAAAGTGGCTAGTAACGAGGTTAAAAATATCGGCGCATATACAGCGAAAGTGTTTGGTCTAGGGTAAAAAGGGGAATAATATCTGCCCGATGGAGCCCTACCGCTAATAGTATCAAAACGTATATAGAATGGCGTTATAGGAGATTGTCGGGGATAAAAGGAGATTATGGGAGATTAACAAGAAAGCGAAGCGTTAGCAAGCCATGACTTTGTCAGGACAAAATCTAACGCAAGCTATTGGCGGGGAATTGGCACTTCTCTTACTTCGGTATTACTTTCCAATAGCCACCTCTGTCTCCCCCCATCCTTTCGATTTTCTTCTCCTCTTTTAGCGTTTTTATGGCTCTTTCGATGGTTTTTGTACTCACTCTGAGTTCTTTTGCCAAAATTGCTGTTGTGGTGGTAGAATTCGTTCTAATCAACGTCAGCACTTTCTCCGACATTTTCTCCGACATTTCTCCGACATCTTTGGCAGGAAACGTGTTATTTTGTGGTACTTTCTCGATTTTTTGTTTTATTTCAAGCATTACACTGGCAAAATCATAATCGAACACAGGAGCAGGTAAACCATAATTGATACACTCGTTGATAATTCGAATGGTGCCTCTTCCCCATTGAGGTTCTTGTTACAAATGGACGAAAAATAGCGGTTTAAAATTATTTCTTTTTCTTAGCCAGGTAATTATACACTGTTCCGTAAGCAACTCCTGATCTGATACTAATCTGATTCATTGATAAGCCCGTTTTATGCATATCCTGAATTTGCTTTACCTTATTTGTACTAAGCTTGGGTCTGGATATCTGTTTCCCTTGTGCTTTTGCTCTGGCCATACCGGCTTTAACCCTCTGGCTGATGAGCGAGCTTTCAAACTGAGCTAATGAAGCCATGACGTGAAAAATCAACTCTCCGGTGGGCGTAGTAGTATCAATATTTTCCTGATACGAAATAAAATCAATTCCCAGTGCTTTGAATTCTTTAAGAGCGTTGACTAATGCCTGAGTCGAGCGGGCAAATCGGTCATATCTCCAAACCAATACTACATCAATCTTTCTTTTCTTTGCAGCTTCCATCATTTGCCTATAATGTTTGCGTTCTTCACTTGTTCCCGAAGCAAAATCAATAAACTCCCCTACAATTTCAAAATTACGTCTTTGTGCGTACTCCCTGAGCTGAATCAGTTGAGTTTCGGGGTCTTGCCCTCTGTCGAGTGTTGAAACTCTTGCGTAGAGAGCGACTCTTAAATGAGGAATATTTGCCATTGTTTTATTATCAAAAAGGAGTTCCTTTACAAATATAGAGTTCAGATTTATAAATTACTGATTCTCAATGATGTTTTATTTTTTTTAAACATACCCTTTTTGATAACCTATGCCTGCTACTTTTTTAACAACTGCAGAACGTGATCAATACATTCAAATTCCTGATTTGGACGAAAGGGATTTGCAACAGGGGTTTTATCTAACACAGCCCGATCTCATATTCATTCAGTCGTTCCATGGTGCAACCAACCGCCTGGCAATCGGTATCCAACTCTGTTTAATGAGATATTTTGGCTTTTTATATGATGGATGGAAAAACCAGATTCCTGATAAAATGGTCTCTTTTGTTTCTCATCAACTCGAAAGTGGAAACAATGCACCCACGACTGCTGATTTAATAAACTACGGAAACAGGGCAATGACCCGCTCGTTTCATTTTCAACAACTACTTCGGTATCTAAATTTTCGGAAATGGCAGCCAATGGATGAACCTATGTTTGAAAAATGGTTGATCCTTCAGGGAATGGAGCATGACAATGAGCGGTACCTTTTGAATAAACTTTGTCAAAAACTTCATCAGGATAAAATTTTAAGACCATCGATTGGTACTCTGGAAAGGATTATTGGAGGTATTGACGAGCTTCTTCATACGGAGACCTATCAACGGTTATCATTTTTATGGCAGCCCGAGTTATTCAATCAGCTGGACAATCTTCTTCAAACTCCCGAAACCGGAAAGCTAACCCATCATCGCTGGCTGTGTATGGTGCCAACGGTCAATACGCCTAAAAGCTTCCGACAAATACTTGATAAAATTATCTTTTTGAAAAACATCAAAGTTGATAGCTGGGATTTGTCTGTTATTCCTTCCAACAGAAAAAAACGTTTAGCTAATATCGTTCGAAATAATTCAAATCAATATTTGCAGCGTATTAAACCACAGAGACGTTTTCCCTTACTGGTGTGTTTTCTTTGGGAAACGCTGCTTGATACAACCGATACTGTTTTGGCGATGTACCATGATTTTTGGACGCAAGCCCTGAGCGATGCAAAAAAATCTTTGGAGGCCTATCAGCTGGGGGTTATCAAATCCCAAACTCAGGCTGTGAAAACACTCACAAAGACTGTTGAAATGGTTGTGGATGACACCATTGAAAATCAGTACCTGAGAAGCAAAATATTTGAAAATTTATCAAAGGAAACAATACAAGAAGCTTTACACATAGTCTTGAAAATAACCAAACCGGCCCATCAGACACCTTTATTCTTTTTACTTAAGACTTATGCCCGGTTCAAACAATTTACACCCTACCTGCTCAGAATACTGGATTTTAAAGTGGCTTTTTCAAAAGATAATTTTGAGGACGGCCTGGAGCTAGTTACCGAACTTCAAAATGGGACAAAACGAAAATTGCCAGAATCTGTCCCAACCCATTTTATTACACAGTCCTGGCAAAAAGTAGTCATCATTGACAAGATGTTGCAAGCGCCCGCCTACGAGCTTTGTGTTTTGTCGGTACTCAATGACCGACTTCAGTCTGGTGATGTTTTTGTCGAGTTATCCAGAAAATATGCGGATTTTAATAGCTTTCTAATCCCTAAGACACGGTGGCAGGCAGCTTCACCGGAGATATGCCTTCCTTTTGGAGGCTTGGATATGGTAAAACGCATTGACGAAAAGGTTCTTGAATTAACAAATTTGCTTGGACCTTTGGTCATTCTGTTATCACAAGGCACCGAGATAAGGTTAGAAGATGGAATATTGGTTGTTCCACCCTTAGAAGCTGAAAATCTCCCTGAATCTGTTAAAGATTTACAAGAGCAGATCAACAAGCGATTGCCTCGCGTGGGCCTGGTGGAAATGATCCGTGAAGTAGATACTTGGGTTGACTATGCAAAAGAATTGCGGGAAGAGCTCCTGCCCCGTAATCCGGAACATGATGCTTTGAGGTTTGCTGCTTTGTTGAGTAATGCATGTAACTTGACACTGGCTGATCTGGCGCGTTCTTCCGACTTGGATTATCATTCGCTGTGGTGGGTTGCCAATAATTACTTTTCTGATGAGAACCTTAAACGGGCAAATGACTTGTTGGTAAATTTTCATCATGGACAATGGATATCAGCCTATTGGGGTGATGGGACACTATCATCTTCCGATGGCCAAAGATTTGCCACAAGTGGCAAAATTCGGAATGCTCAGGCATTGCCAAAGTATTTTGGGTATGGTAAAGGAATAACTTTTTACACCCACACTTCTGATCAGTATTCCCAATACGGAACAAAAGTAATCAGCAGCACTGAACGGGATGCGCCATACGTATTAGATGAAATTCTGACGAATGAAACCGAGTTGACCATTATTGAACATACCACCGATACACATGGGTATTCAGACCTAATATTCGCCTTCTTTGATTTGGTTAACAAACGTTTTGCTCCACGACTTCGCGACATAAAAAACCAACGCCTGTGCAAGATAAAAACCGACAAAGAAAATCCAGCGGAGATACAGTACCCGCAATTAAAGTTTACCGCTACAGTCAATATCGACTACTTGAAAAAACATGCGGATGAACTTAAAAGAGTGGCTGCATCCGTTTTGACAGGAACCGTAACAGCCTCACTACTAATCAATAAACTTCAATCATATCCAAGACAAAACAACCTAATGTATGTTTTGCAATCTTACGGACAATTGGTAAAAACGATTTTTATATGTAAGTACTTACTACAACTGCCTCTCAGGCATCGTATCAATACCCAGCTCAATAAAGGAGAGCAACTTCATAACCTGCGGGTTTATCTTTGGTTCGGAGGTGATGGAACCATCCGTAAGAAGCAGGAAAAAGAACAGCAAATTACAGCCAGGTGCCTTAATCTGCTGACAAATATCGTAATGGTCTGGAATACTGTTTACATCCAGGAAATTCTTAAACAGCTTCAAAAGGAAGGTTATGAAGTCCATGAAAAAGATCTAGTGCATATCTCTCCCGCGCCTTTTGAACATATAAATCGGTTAGGAAAATATGGTTTCAAAGATGAGATCAGATTACAGGAAAATGGACTACGAGCTTTAAGGCAACCTCCCGAGAAGCGATAAGTAGTAAACCGCTATTTTCCGTCCTTCTGTAATGAATACCTCTAATAGCAACAGATTGTTCCTGTTTGAGCGGATAGTTGTTTTTCAGGCTGTTTTCTTCCTCTACGCTCACCAGCGTCAGCACCAAGTTATTTTGAATCGTGTCTGACCCCGGCGAATCTTGCTGGCCGCTGTGCTTGGCTATATCACCAAGTATCATTTGCTTACCTCCCATTGGAACCTGAGGCAGCAAAAAATTATTGAATCGTTGTGTGACATCTTTTAATATAGATGATAACATATGAAACTAAATGAGGTTAATTTTACAACTTCTGTAAATATCAAACAAAATACAACTATTTTATCTTTATCATTGATAAGACAAAAACGAAGTAAACACGCTCATATATTTAACTAAAAATAAAAAGCATAAAGTATTATACACTTAATATTTTGTTAAAAGCTCAAATTGTTATAAAATATTTAATGCACTTAATATAAAAATTTACTATTAGAGTATAATCATTTAAGTTTAAAAACTATTTATCTTATAAAGAACTTTTAAACTTAAAACAAATATATAATTATATAATTATTAAACAACATTATAAGTTATTAAATATACCATAAATTTATTTAACGGTAAAATTGCGAAATTTATCAAGAAACAATCTTTCCAATCTGCTATCTATTATTCACTATTTAATGCTAAATCCCATTTTATGTCTAAACAGTGCGAATGATATTTTGATTTCGAAAAAACTTAAAAATTGCCTTTGTGTCTATACCCACGTGAGTAATCGTATTTTGCAGTTCTTCTATTAGGAAATTAGCCTCATTGCCTAACTTCGAAAAATGATGAAATATCCGGGCAAAGATATCTGAGGTATTTTCTATGGCATTCGACTTCGTCGAACGCTTTTGTGACAACGTACATACTACATTGGCCTTGTCTTTCCCCTTGCTTTTGGTTTTCACTCATGATTGCTTGCGGGTATAAACGAAATGTAATTTTAAGGTAAGTGATATTTATCTAAAAAGACATAGTAATTTATTAAGCGGTAATGAAAGTTATCTAACGGTAGCCTCCTCAACTTTTACCAAAAGGGTGATGGAAAAATCAGAAACCTTATTATTTTCTTTCCCTAATCTTAAGAAAGTAATAAGATTTGAAATGCTGTATTATATTGAATAAATAACGAAATTATAACGATATAATTTTGTAAAAAACAAATTATATATATACTCGTTATACCTCATGCCAAAACTAGACCGCTCTGATTTCAAATACAACGCCAAAGTTTTTGAGAAAACCTGCCTTTGGTGTGGAACACCTTTTTTTGCTAGTCGATCTACGGCTAAATATTGTTGTGGAACTTGTAGGGGATATGCCAATCAAGCCAAACAGTCCGAAGAAGCTGTACCTTATGATGAGACTGAAAAAATGATTTCTGCGTTGCTTTCCGAAAATGCATATCTCAAAGGTCAGCTCCAAAGATATGTAACTGAAAATGACGAATTAAGAAAGCAGCTTCAAAAAATAAATAGTCAATCTTAGCCACAAATGTGTGATTCGTTGAAATGACCATTTACTGTTTTATTGTTGCATTAATAACTCTACTAACCTTTGATTAATGAAGTAATTGGTTTTGCCTAGTTTTACTTTCGTCAGTAAATTGTTTTCCGCGAAAATCTCTAAATATTTGGCAGCTGTAAGTCTGGTAACCTGGAATCCAGCCCGTTAAAAACTTGGACACAAATTAAGGGATAACTTTTAAATTTGTGTTTCTATGGGAAAACATCAAAAATCATGGAGTCAGGAGGAAAAACTGACCATACTAAAGTATTATAAAGAACACGGAGCGGCTAAGGCTTCCAAAGAATTTAACGTCTCTAGTGCAAACATTTACAATTGGGTCTCCCACTATGAAAAAGGGGGTTCTTCAAGTTTATCCGGTGTCAGTAGTTCTGATAAAGACAAAGAGATTCTTCGTCTTCAACGAGAAATTCAAGCCTATAAAGAGATAATCGCTGAGAAAGAATTGTCACTTAGAATCAAGGATGCTTTATTAAAAAAAAGTCCTTGAGTAAGCAAATTCGTCTGGAAGTAGCTAATGAATTTATTCTTTCAGGATGTAGTGTTAAAACAGTACTAAAATCCTGTTTCATCGCTCGGAGTAGCTATTATTACAAAGCTACTTTAGGTAAATCTGGACGCAAACCTTACACCGTATTTCTCAATGCAGAAGGCGACCAAATAGAAGGTCATCAAGTGGTTGAAGCCCTGAAAGAGTTGTTCGAAAAGCCCTTTGTAGATTATGGTTATTACAAATCATACATCTACCTTCGAGATGAGTTAAGCTTTAAAGTAAGCAAACATTCTGTTTATAAACTAATGAAAGAGAGCGGTTTACTTCAAAGTAGATATGCTGTTAGCTCTAAAAGAGGGAAGCGCAACTGGGTGAAAGATTTGATTCCACAGACTCAAATACCGTTTGACTACTGGGAGTTCGACATAAAGTATGTCTGGGTCGCAGGTAAAAGAAAGAGTATGCAAGTCCTGACTGTTTTAGATGTAAATTCAAGATGGAATTTAGGGCAATATTGTGCCTATACCATCAAAAAAGAAGATGTCATTTCACTATTTGATAGCCTTTTTGAAAGCTATGATTTACCTAAAGGAATTTGTGTAAGGAGTGATAACGGCAGTCAATTCATTGCGACCGAGGTACAAGAATATTTTCGAGATAAACAAGTCAAACAAGAATTCACAAAACCTGCAACGCCGCAGCAAGATGCGCACATTGAAGCATATCATTCTATCATGGAAAGCTGTGTGTGTCAGAGATTTGAGTTCAATGATTTGAAGGAAGCTCGAAAAACATTGGCAGAATTTAGAAACTTCTATAATTTTGAGAGAATACACGGAGGAATTGCTTTCCAAAGTCCCTACAAGTATTTGCTCAAGAACGACATCAACATGAAAGAATTAACTCAAATGAAGACTAAAATCTGTGCTTATAGTCTCTAACTTTCTATCATTTATATGTCCAATAATTAGCGGTTAGCACACCTGACAATCCTGCATCACAAACTCAATTTTTGTGTAGGGATGTTTGAAGAGATTATCCAGCAATTCTCTACTGTAAATTTTAGGATGTGATTCCTGACACCAGACTTTTGTTTCTTCCAATAATACCCGAATCGCTTTGATTAAATCAATGGTATAAAGAGCAGTATTTTCAACGGCCTCCAACATAAAACATATCCAACTTTCCCAGTCGTCATCATCTCGAACAGCCTGGAGTTTTTGATAATATTGCCCTTTATAGCGAACAATATAACGACTGAGATACAGCACTGGAACATCTAACAAGTCTTTAAGCACGAGATATAATAAGTTGATAATCCGCCCTGTACGACCATTTCCATCATAAAAAGGGTGGATGCTTTCAAATTGAAAATGAATAATGGCCATCTTAACCAGAGAATCCCAATCAGCCAATTCATCATTATTTATAAATTGCTCTAAATTGGACATGAGGCGAATGATTTCTTCATAGTCCTGTGGAGGCATATAGACTACCTCACCAGTTTGTTGGTTTTTCAGTACTGTTCCTGGCAAACGTCGGATAGCACCGTTGTTCGGTTCGAGAATATCCAAAATATGTAATAAATGTTTGGTGCTCAAAAAGCCGTATTGTCGCACCAGATCATGGCCTCTTTTGAGTGCGGACGCATAGGACTGTACTTCTTTGGCTGCAGCCGAAACCTGTAAATTAAGTGACGCTTTGAAGAGCTCGTCATGAGTGGTTATGACATTTTCGATGGCCGAACTGTCTTTGGCTTCCTGCAATGATAAGGTGTTGATTAGTATATTTTGGTCAGGAATGGTAGCCAATATTCCCTTAAGCTCGGCCAAAGCTTTATTGGCTTGCAACGACTTTTTTAGTACCTTTTTTGTTTCTATCTCTCCGATATTCGGCAGCTCTTTGATTCGATAGCTCATTTCAACCTGTTTATTTTATGTATAAATTTACGGTTTTTTTATACATGAACTGTCAAACGTGTATAAAAAGTAGCATTTTTTATACACGTTTAACACTAAAGTAGGGTGAATGGCAAATAACCTTGCAGTTCTGCCCTTGTTACAGATTGGGCTTTAGAAGCCACTGAGAATTCAATAAAACAAGCCAAGTCGTGCAGTCCACAGGAATATTCAATTCTCAGCCGTTTTTAAAGACCTAATTTAGTGGCAGCATTGTGCTCCTTGATGTCTTCGATGCGGGTGTATCGTTGAATCATCAAACTTGTTTCGTGTTTGGATTGTCGCATAATTTCCGAATCATCTGCCCCGTTGATTTTGGCAATCGTGATAAAAGATGCTCACAGCGAACGACGTTCTCCAAAATACTTCTTAAAGGTCTCATAAACAGTCATATCGTTTAAACGTTCGTCTGTAATTTTATCTCCTTTACGCACCCTCATCCCCCCCCGTCCCAGTTGTGTATTCTAAACGACTTATATGTAAGTATTTTATTGAAATAGAGCGGTTTATCAGAAAAACAGGCTTTAATGAATCCAACATTACCGTTACAATGAACCGTAATGTTGTTACGCCAACCTCAATAAAAAACAATTTTTGGGTAAAAAAATTACATTTTTATATATTTTTGTTACGAAAATTTGTTTTTTGTTACGAAAATTGCTTGTTTTGTAACAGTAAATACTAAAACAGAGACCTTATGTACAGCGAAATCATTAAGATAATAGAGGGGGGGCTCAAAAAAGACTTTAAAAAGGTTCACAGTTACGCCAAGCTTCTTGCTGATAAGTTTAGGGAGGAAGGTGACGAAAAAATGGCGAACCTTATTTTGAACCTCCTTAACCAAAAAATGACCAACTCAATCACACTTGATGAATTGGTTTCCCAAGTACCTGTTGATCAGGATAGCCGAATGAATATTCTAGATGTTTACATTCCAGAGAGTACTCCTAATTCTTTGGTCTTATCATCAATAGTGCAAGGCAAAATAGAATCTTTTATTAACTCAATCAGTCATCGTCAGGAACTTTTAAAGCATGGTGTTATTTCTACCTCAACCTTACTATTGTACGGTGCTCCTGGTGTCGGAAAAACCAGTATTGCAAAATATATTTCTGAGCAAACAGGCTTACCGTTAGTTGTAGCCAGATTAGATGCGATAGTCTCTTCTTTGCTGGGAAATACGGCAAAAAATATCAGAAAAATATTTGAATACGCTGATAGTAAGCCCTGCATCTTATTTTTAGATGAATTTGACGCTATTGCAAAATCAAGGGATGATAAATTTGAATTAGGGGAACTTAAACGAGTGATTAATAGTCTATTACAAAATATTGACGCTTTCTCGCAAAATAATATTTTGATTGCAGCCACTAATCATGCCGAACTGCTTGATAAGGCTATTTGGCGGAGATTCAATACGGTAATTGAAGTTTCCATACCCTCTCAAGAAGATACGGCCAGCCTTATCAAATTGTTTTTAAAAGGCTTTGATACAGATTTCTTAGATGATAAGAAAAAATTGGATAAGATAGCGGAATTAGTGTCAGGAAAGTCGCCGTCTGATATAAAAGCTATTCTGCATCGTGCAATTACCCAATCAATTATTGAAAAGGAAAAACTAATCACCTTCCAGGAAGTACTCATTGAGGTATATGACTTTGAACACCACAGCAAATATTCAGTTGATGAACTGGTTAAATATCTTGATGACAATGGCGTAGCCAAAACTCAGATTGCAGAGAAATTAGATATTTCTATTCGGCAGGTAAGAAACAAATTACACGAAAATTAGCAATGGCAAAGAAAAATCTTCCCGTCAAAATGGTCAGGAAGCGAGAGAATGACCAACTATCAAACGAAGGGCACGGTGGTAAAACGACACCGCCCAAATGGGTATTAAAAGGAGATGAACTCACTGGTCGAGCAGATGAATTCAGACAAGTCTTTCGCCAAGTGGGTTCTCGACTTCGTGAGAAAGTCAATCAGGAAGGTTTTCAGCCAGCCATTATTCGGGTAAAATTAATGTCTGAAGCTACGGCTAAAAATCATCGCAGAGAAATTTCCAAATTATTCAATGTCCAAAAGAAGTTGAATATAATTGGGTTGATAGGAGAAGATGAATTGATTTTAAAAATCGATAGTCCGGAAGATTTGGAAGCCATTGAAAAGAGATTAAAGGACACTGCCAAATATGCAACAGCTTTATCAGCTATTGAAGACCCTGATTTGTTTAAACCCTCTATTGAAGTTGAGGAAGTAAATGGATCTACTTTATTAAAAGTAAAACTTTTCCATTTGCATGAATATGAGCAAAATCAGGTGCTGATTCGGAGTTTCGAACGTTTTTGTGAAAATAACGGCATCAATTGCCGACGTCTCAACTATAGCAGAGAGCTTAATATATTTGAGGTAAGTGGGGTTACAAAGGACCAATTAGAGGATTTTGATTCGTTTGACGGCCTTTACTCCATTACTGAAATGCCTATGCTTTCATTAAGCTTAGATGAAATTGAAAGCACAGTTGAGGTAGAATTTCCTAAACCGATTGAAGGTACTGAATATATAGTTGTAGGAGTTTTGGATACAGGGATTACGTCTCATGAGCATTTACAGCCATGGAAACACCCTAAAAGACATACTAATTTTCCTGATGAAGATATTGATCCCCGTCACGGTTCGATGGTAACGGGAGTATTGCTTTTTGGGGATTATTTAGAAGAAGCCGAATATACAGGAACTAATGGATGCAAAGTGTTTGAGGCGGTAGTTTATCCTGCGACCACCTCCGGTTTTTCCGAGGAATTATTAATCAGAAACATTCGGGAAGCGATTCGGAAGCACCATAATACCGTAAAAATTTGGAATTTATCGTTGGGAACAAACCTACAAGCTGATATCCATGATTTTTCCGATTTCGCTCAGGCACTTGACAGTATTCAGGACGAATATGGCGTTTTGATTATCAAATCTGCAGGAAATTGTAAAAACTACCAACTTGGAAAACCCAAGAGCCGAATTTCAAAATCAGCAGACAGTGTACGTTCGTTGGTGGTAGGTTCTATCGCCCAGGCGAAATCTGAATCCGATTTAGCAGAAGCATTTTACCCATCCCCTTTTACTCGTATCGGTCCGGGCCCCGGAGGAATCATAAAGCCGGATATTGTCCATTTTGGAGGAAACACAGGCTTTGTAAACCATAAAGAAAAAGTAAATGGCGTCAAAACAATTGGCGCCGACGGAAAAATTATGACTGCCGCAGGCACAAGCTTTGCTACTCCAAGGGTATCAGCCTTAGCTGCCGGTGTTTCAGCAAAAATTGGTGAAGAGTTTAATCCGTTGTTGATCAAAGCCCTCATTATTCACAACTCGAAGCATCCTGAACTGGAAATGAGTATCGATGAAAAAATAAACCAGACAGGATACGGCCTGCCGCCTGCCATCAGTGAGTTGCTCTATAATGATCAAGATGAAATTACTCTTATTTTTCAGGACGTGATTACAAAAGGAGGTTACATAAAAATCATGGACTTCCCCTTCCCTGAAAGTCTAATTGACAATGGTTATTTCTATGGACAAATTTCAATTACTTTGGTTACTTCGCCGCTTTTAGACGGCGGTCAAGGCTCAGAATATTGCCAATCCAATGTAGATGTGCTTTTTGGAAGTTATGATGAGAAAAAACAGCGCGATTTATCGAAAAAGGGGATTAAAAATCCGGTTGGTGTCGAAGGAAATCAAAATCTGCTCGTACAGAGCATGTACAGCCAACGTCTGTTAAAGCAGGTTGATAATCCATTCAACCGAGAACGTATCTTGATCAATCATGGAAAATTTCAGCCAACTAAGAAATGGGTAATAAATTTGGAAGAGCTTACCGATGGAAATCGTCAAAAGTTTTTATTAGCTCCCAAAAACTGGTTTTTAGAGCTAAAAGCTTCATTTAGAGATAATACAGAATTGATCTATGACCAAAAACGGGAAGAAGTAAATCTTGAATTTGCTTTAATTATTACCATTCGGGACCCTAAAAAAAAGGGGAAGGTTTATAATGAAGTCACTCAACTACTCGAAAAGTACAACTTTATTCATAATGAAATTCGTTTACGGGAAGAAGTGAAAATTCGTTTAAATGGATAAAAAAATGGTTCCATCTAAAAAAGAAGGAGGTATAAGACTATACTATAATTAAAAAAGCCCTTCGCTGTTGGCATCAGCAAAAGGGCTATGGAATGATTTGTGGGGACAAATACTTGGGCTGGTTTACCCAAGGAGCATTCCGCTTTGTATTTCGGATTCAAAGGTAAAGTGTTTTTGGTAATATGCAATACCCTTCCGAAAAATGCCCGGTCGCTGAATTAGCTCCTATGCGTCTTGAAGAATGGGGTGTAAACAATTGATTTTAAACACTTAAAACAATGGATCCTATTATGGAAAATTTGTTGGAATTCGTAAATGTCCACGATTATGGTCGCCAAGGGCAAAAACCGCCAAAGGCAAAAAAATATCACATTCAGATTGACAGAACTGAATATGTTGTGCAACAAGAGCACATAACAGGGAGAGAACTGCTGGTATTGGCAGGGAAAATTCCACCCGAACGGTTTCAATTGAATCAGCGCCTTCACAAGGGGAAAGTAGAAAAGATTGATTTAGATGAAGTAGTATGTCTGACGGCTCCAGGAATTGAAAAATTAATGACGGTACCGTTAGATCAAACCGAGGGAGAACTGCTGCGCAAGCAGTTCTCCTTAACCGAAGAGGATTTAGAATACCTTGAAACACTTGGGTTGCGCTGGGAAACGATCAATGATCCAAACGGTCAATGGATTTTTGTTCATGATTTCCCGGTTATAGAGGGATATAATGTACCAACTACTACTGTTGCGGTTAAGCTGGAGTGCGGTTACCCGCGTACACAGTTAGACATGGCCTACTTTTGTCCTGCATTAATTCGTAAAGATGGGCAGTCAATTGGAGCTCTTACTGATCAGGTAATTGATGGAAAGAACTTTCAAAGATGGTCGCGCCACCGAACAGGGGAAAACCCATGGCGAGAAGGTATAGATAATCTATCAACACACCTTTTACTGGTTAGTGTGTGGTTTTCGCAGGAATTTCAAAAACATCCCAAAATCAATGAGATATCAGCTTAGTATTTCGGGAGTCCATTTTGAGCAATTACAACAACACCTCTTTCCCGGCGACGGGAAGGAGGCTGTTGCCGTAGCGTTGTGCGGCAGATATAATTCAGGCGAATTAACCAAATTAATGGTCCACCAACTTGAATTGATACCACATGATGAGTGTGAACGAGGAGGAGACTTTATTCATTGGAAAACTCAAAGAATTATTCCTTTGCTGGAAAAGGCAGGAAAATATGGGATGGGGATATTGAAGATACACAGCCATCCCAACGGTTATTATGACCGATTCTCTGAAGTAGATGATGAATCAGACGCTCTTTTGTTTCCTTCTGTATTTGGCTGGACAGAGGATAATGAACCTCACCTGAGTGCTATTATGCTTCCTGATGGGAAAATTATAAGTCGAGCATTCTTTGCCGATCATTCTTTTCAAATGGTAGATAAAGTTGTCATTGCAGGAGATGTCATTTCCATTTGGGAACCATCTATTGACCCTATTTTAATAGATGATTTTGGTAAAAGAACGGCTCAGGCTTTTGGAGAAGGGACGTATAAGATATTACGTAATTTAACGATTGGCGTTGTAGGTTGTTCCGGTACGGGAAGCATTGTAGTTGAACAATTAGCCCGGTACGGGATTAAAAAGTTAATCTTAGTGGATAATGATACCGTTGAATTTAAAAACCTCAACCGAATTATAAATGCCACTTCATCTGACGCCCAAAATAATCGTTTAAAAGCAGATGTCCTGGCGCAGGCGATTGACGAGATAGGTTTAGGAACGAGTATAGACCCATGCCCCTACAATTTGTATGACAGTAATGAAACACTACTGAAATTAGCAGGCTGTGATGTTGTGTTCGGGTGCATGGACAGTGTGGATGGTCGTCATATTCTTAATCAACTTGCGACCTTCTTTCTATTGCCTTATATTGATGTGGGTGTCCGATTGGTTTCTGATGGGCAGGGCAACATAAGTTCAATTATTGGATCGGTTAATTATCTTCAACCGGGAAAGTCTTCACTTTTAAGTCGCGGCCTCTATGATCTTGAAGATTTAAAATCAGCAGGAGCATACCGAAAGAATCCTTTAGAATTTTCTGAACTCGTCAAATACGCCTATTTTAAGGATGTGGCCGTTAACAGGCCGGCAGTAATCAGCGTAAATATGGGATATGCAAGTTTAGCGGTAAATGAGCTTTTGAACCGTCTTCATCCTTATCGTGGGGACCATCCTAAGCACTATGCTCAAGTAATGATGAATCTCTCGGAAATGTATTTACAAAACTTTCCCGAGACCGATTTTAAAGTAGATCATTTCCTGAGCAAAGAAATGGGAAAAGGTTCCTCTACAAGCGTATTTTTGAACTTGCCTGAATTATCAGCTACTGATCAATGAAAAAAATTTGGTCTTTTTTCAAAACAATCCGGGATACGTTTTTTAAAAGGTCGTCACAGGTTGTTTACTGTGATGACCTTCCGGAGAAAACTCAAGCTCATACTTTTTATATTGTCGGGCTCAAAAAATTCCCATGGCTGTTAGCTTTTGAGTGTCCATGTGGGTGTGGAGAATTGATTCAGTTAAATTTGCTAAGAGAAAGTCGCCCGCAATGGTCTATTAAACTGAATAAATCAAAATCTATTACTGTTTATCCTTCAGTTTGGAGAAAAGTAGGATGTAAAAGTCATTTTTGGATTCAGGAAAGTAAGATAAAATGGGCTTGATATAGCTAATATTACTGCTACTGTAGCACTATTTATACTTGCTAACCGAAATGATCTTTTATGATAAACGGGGCTTACTCACCATGAAGCACAACACAAGGACCATCTACCAACAACTTGCCGAAATCATACTATTGGAGAAGACAGATAGGCTTCCCGTTAATTACTATGGTAATAACCTCGAACTGTTAGCTGAAACTACGCAGGATATGAGTATTGCCGGAGTTTGGCATGCAAGGATCCTGCCTTCGCCAAACTTACTCTCTGCCTTATCGGAGCAATTAGCGCAAAAACTATCTCCCCAATGGACATCTGACTGGGTGACTGTTTATGAGTTTATACAATCCATTGAACAATTCTTCAAAAGAGGTCAAATCTCTTATTTTCTTGGTAAAGAACTTATACCATACATCCTAAAGGATGAAAGGCTTAAACAATTAACCGATTTTCATCATGTGTTGGAAAGGTTCGGGCAAGATGAAACGCAAAAAGCCTTTACTGAAGGGTTAACTAAGCTTTTCTTTGAACTCCCTTTGAAAAATCAGGAAAGTGAGGCTCTGCTTGCTCCCTATGTATCAGATATGAAGCAGCGGTTTTGGTGGCCGGGCATAGCGGAACAAGCGGGCAGCTATCCCCGGAAAGCACAATCTTTTATTGATTACCTTACTAAAACAGAAGGGAAAAATCAAAATGAATTGATCAGATGTTTATTATGCGGAATATGCAGTACTGCGGCCCAAGACCATTTTGAATGGACAAAATCATTGTTTGAAAGATATATGCCGGAGGTAGTTTATGCTCTTTCCTGTACTAAAAACCAAGACGAAGATTTTATTCTGTCAGTTGTTGATTTTTTGGAGTCGGTCACTGCGAATCAGGTAGAATGTGAGCGTCAAATGGCTCGACTATATGCCAATTTTATTTCTAACTTCCCTGAATACACCGACACTTTTAAGCGTTGCGAAGCAGGCTTACTAAAACTGACTGAGCATTCAAATCCGATAGTTTTGGATGCTTTATTGGAACAACTTTATTTTTTGAACAACCAAAGTGAGCTAAAATACCAATGTCTGGTTTGTATTTTAGAGAACCCGCACCACCGTAAAGAATATTATCAGCGCATTTTGCATGAGGCTAATTTCTTTGACAAAGTATTAGCTTCTCAGTTTGACAACAGCCATTATTACTGGGCATTTTTAAAAAAATTTGCGGTTACAATTGATCCTTTTTTCAATGATAAGTGCTTCGAGCAGTCATTAAATACCCACATTTCTAATGACAGTAAACTTGTCGAAAAGTTTATTGTTGAATGCCTGACAGACATGAGCGGTAAGATACGGTATTTGGGGAATATTATTTTAAACAAAGCTTTGGAGGTATTTCCACATTTACAGTTATATGAAGAAGGGAGGAGATTGTCGGCTACCCAAGAACTGATTTTGATTCTTTCTATCCAAAAATTTTATCCGGTGCAATTTATTGAACGTTTCAGGTTAGTTATGCCTCTGTTTAAAAGTAAGCATGGAAATACCCTAAGATTACTTTTGAAGTTTATACACAAGTCCTTTGATAGCCATGCCGGATTGCTTGAAATTATTAAAGAAGAGCTAAATGGAGATGAAGATTGGCAAAAACAACTGATCAGCATATTGGAACAGCAGGAACTATTCTTCAAAGAAACACAGGAAAAGAAATTTTCTTTGAAGGAATTATCGCCTTTATATACTCAGTCTAAATGGTTTAAACTACATCAAATCAAGTACCAAAAACGAATGAGTGATTTACTTCATAAATCTATTGAAGAAGAGTCAGCGATTTTTGCATTAGCGCAGCATGTAGCTATTGTAAAAGGAAGTGGCTGGACGATAGAAGGACGAGAAGGTATCAGTCTACTAAATCGCTATCAGCATTCTGTGACAGTACCTGCGAGTCTATACCAAGCCCCGGAAACAGATCAGATTCAATTACATGTATATTTTACAACAAATTGGGAGAATGAAACCGAATGTCAAAAATGGTTGAAAAAGTATTTGTAAGGGAATATTTGGAAAGTCTCAAAGAAGATGCAGAACTGGACTACATTTTTGTTTTTCTACTGGAAGCAATGGGTTTCAAGATTGTAAGAACTACAAAAGGTTCAAGAGGACAATCTCAATATGGTAAAGATATTGTAGCAGTTAAAAATGACGAAAAAGGCATTACTCATAAATGGTTTTTTGAGCTAAAAGGCTATGATGACCGTAACATTGACCAGCGAACCTATATGAAGCCCGATGGCATTAGAGATTCTTTAATCGAAGCCAAAGACGCCGATTTTACCTATAATGGGATTCCCAATTTTAATCAGCTACCTAAAAAGGTGATTCTTGTTCATAATGGAATTATTAAAACAAACATTGAAGTAACATTTAATGGTTTCATAAAGCAAAATTTCGGTGAAGAAGAATTTGAACGTTGGGACATTTATCGCTTAACCGACCTGTTTGGTCAATATCTTTTTGGCGAATATTTGCTGACGGACCAAGACAATATAAAGCTGCTCAAGAGAACACTCATTTTTTTAACAGAGCCAGAGTATGAGTTTAATGATCTGCATATTTTGATTCAGAGGGTTATTAACCGATATAAGCAAAAACCTAACCAAAGGGAATTGGTTAAGCTACTGGCAACGTCGAATTTATTAGCTGTGTTAATATGGCATTATAGCAAAGAGGCCAATAATTTACACCCTGCAAAATACGCCATTTACCTCTTAGTTCTTCAAACCTGGTCTTTTATACTGTCTGAAAAAGCTCAAAAAAAGAAAAAGTACCTTGAAGCTTTCAACAAATTATTGGACAATCAATTACGTTTTCTTGATGAATATTTCCGAAAAACATTACCTATTGCACTTACGCCCAAAGGGCTTTTTACTACGATTGGCTTTTCCTTTGAACCGATTGGGTATAGACTCAGAGCCTTTCAGTACCTTGATGATTTGGTTTACTTTTTCTCAATGTCGAATGCATTTATACATGATTTGTCTGAGCTTACAACCTATGAAAACAGGCAAAAAGAAGAAATAAAGTTATTGGTTAAAAACAATTTTGATGCCCTTACCTGTCCTATTATGGATAATCAGCTTATTCCGATTGTTCATCTTTTTTCTTTTTTTTCTACATGTCAGGAAATGTCAAATCATGACGGGGAGTTTCTTATACAGTATTTAGTGAAATGTTTAGATCAAATTTGTATCAGGTATAAAACAAAAACTATTCTCCCATTGCTCGGTACTGAAATTGAACCTTTAATTAATCTGGAAATCAACGGAGAACGACCATCAGATTACTCTGATGGCTCATCTTTACTCATCAATGTATTACTTGAATTGACAGCTATTTTTAATCTGGAGTGGTTATATGTACAGTGCCGCGAAGTATTTAAAGATTTAGTCAACCTTCAAGTACTGTATCCTTTGGCTGACTTAGATGAATTAGAAATAAGTTTGTTTTCTAAACCACTGGATCAGGAGTACTATGCTGAAACTTCTATTTCATTGCCGGTTAGCTTTGAAGATTTTAAGAATAAAACGAGAAACAAAGACAGAAATCCGGTAGTTTTCAAGACGAACACTGCTGGTTATGGTTTTTTGAAGATTTCAGCACATTCGTTTTATCGAAGTGAGCCTTTTCCTTTTGAATGGAGGCAGCTTTTTGACAGAGTTAATGTCCAAATAGTTAACCATTGATTTCTATCTCAACAATGTGTGGCCGGTAAAACAGGCTCTCTAACGCTAATAGGCGGTGCGTTGGGAGATGTTCAGCGGCAGTGGGCCTGTGCGGGAGCGATGGAGCGGCTGAACCAACTGACAAACGGAGTGAGGAATTGGTGAAGCGGCTCCATCGCGGCGGGGCGCGGCTTAGTTTTGTGGAGTACATTGTGCGGCAGGAAAAACAGGCGCTCTGACGCTGAAAAGCAGGCGGTGCGCTGGGCAGTGTTCAGTGGCAGTGGGTCTGAGCCTGATCAGCTCCTAAACCCACTGACGAACGCAGGGAAGAATTGGGGAAGGGGCTAATCAGGTGTTGGGATTAGGTCGATATTTAGAACTGTGCTTTTTCATGCGTTCGCTTAAAGTGTAGTGGTTCTATAGATACGCTACAGCGATAGGCCTGAGAAAATTGTATAAAACTATGATTTTGCTTTTTTCTTTAACCAGGCTATTTTTTTATCCCGTTCATGAGTCTGTTCTCTAATCCGTTCTTTCTGTGGGTCATATTTAGCAACAACATCTTCCCAAAATGGTGCTTCTGCTGACTTTTCGGCTGCTGCCTGAGCAGGTGTTTTGCCATTTAAAGAACTATGAGAGCGTTGGTAATTATAATAGAACTGCCATTCTTCCAGTCGGTCATTGAGGTGTGGATCTTTTAAATCCGCTGTTCGATAAAATTCCTGTAAATCTGTCTGATGGCTTCGTTCAACCTTCCCATTCAAATGAGGAGAGCGAGGTTTTATTGGCCTGAACTTTATACTGTATTCCATTAATTTCTCCTGAAATAGATAGGCAAAAACTCTCTTCCTCGGTCTGTTTGAATACGTTGAATGGGATAAGGGAATTGTTCCAAAAGCCGTTCAAGGAAATCCAATGTGTTAGTTGCGGTTTTCCGTTTATAAGTGTAAAGGAGTCTAAATCGACTGCAATCGTCAATAGCAGTATATTGATAAAGCCCGTTTTTTATCTTGCATACATCAATTTGTACTCTATCTCCAGGTACAGGACGGCTATAACGGATAAACGACTGCTGCTTTCGATAACGTTTGATAGGCGCACACTGATTTTGCTTTAATATCCGAGCAACCGTTGTCGGTGAGGTCTTAATCTGATAATGTTGAAAAAGGTGAGAGCAAATTCGTATTTTCCCAAAGTTGAATTTATCTCTAATATCCAGCACTAAATTCTCAACAGTATCATCAAATTTTTTACGAGCTAATTGATGGGGGCGGCGAGATTTATCAGCTAATCCCTCGACCGATTGCCTTTTTAGCCACCGTTGGAGCGTTGACCGAGCAATGCCGCATCGGCGAGCCGCCACCGTAATATTGCCCGATACTAATCCACTTTGTCCGAGTTTGAATTAAAGTCTCATCAGAAGCCATAACCTGTATGAAATAGATGCTTAACACAGAGTCCGCATTTTTCCTCATAACCCCTCTAGGATGGGTGAGAGGGGATTATGAGGAAAAATGCTTTAGGAAATTTATAGATTTTAAAAAAAATAAATAGTATTTTTTGTAGAAATTTAATTCAGGTTAACTGTAGCATATCTCTCGAACCATCACACAAGAACAGTTAAGCTTGCATAAAAAGCCGAATCCGCAGAGAATTCAGGG
Source organism: Runella defluvii (assembly GCF_014195535.1). Lineage (GTDB taxonomy): Bacteria > Bacteroidota > Bacteroidia > Cytophagales > Spirosomataceae > Runella > Runella defluvii. The sequence goes on from NZ_JACIBY010000034.1 coordinate 24,232, forward strand.
ATTTATTACCGCCTAATTCTATTAATGAAGGTTGGGCTATGGATTTTCTTTCAGAAGTTATCATTGAGCCTACTCACAATAGATGCGAATATCAACATTTTGGATGAATGCTCAATAAAAGACCTTTGGGTGGAAGCTCATGAGCATATTAAAGCTATAAAATTGACAGAGATATTAGACAAGTTAGTACTCATGCGAGGGTACCCCGCTTACATTCGAACTGACAATGGGCCTATCAGTGATGAATTAGCCAAATAGGCTATAAAGAATGGGATCGAATTGCGTTTTATCCAACCGGGTAAACCTACCGCGCGGCGGACCGTCCAAAATGGCATCATCGAGCGACTCAATGGCACACTCAGAAGAGAATGCTTAAATTTGAATTGGTTTTATTCACTCTCAGAACTCAACCAACACTTGGACAAGTGGTATCAGGCATATAATTTTGATCGACCTCACAAGTCTATCAATTATTTAACTCCTGATGCTTTTGAAAAGAAAAATCAGAGTATCTACGATAAAATGGTTGCATCAGAAAGTTGGTAGGACAGAACCTTAATAAAAATTTTTATAGTTTTGCCTTTGTTACAGAGTGGGCTTTAGAAGCCCCTGAGAATTCAATAAAACAAGCCAAGTCGTGTAGTTCACAGGAATATTCAATTCTCAGCCGTTTTCAAAGACCTAATTTAGTGGCAGCATTGTGCTCCTTGATGTCTTCGATTCGGGTGTATCGTTGAATCATCAAACTTGTTTTGTGTTTGGATTGTCGCATAATTTCCAAATCATCTGCCCCGTTGATTTTGGCAATCGTGATAAAAGACGCTCGCAAAGAATGAGCAGAGTAACGTTCTCCAAAATACTTCTTAACTGTCTCATAAACAGTCATATCGTTTAAACGTTCGTCTGTAATTTTATCTCCTTTACGCACCCTCACAAACAAAGGGCCAGTTGTGTATTCTAAACGAATTATCCAGTTTTTCAAAGTTCGGATGGGGCAAAAATCGGCTTCTGGGCTAAAGAAAAAAGCTTTTTCTTCGGCCTCCCCATATTGATTCGTTTTACTTTTAGATAAAGAAATAACCGCGCCATCGTCACTAAAATGTATATCCTCAATATTCAGACTTACCAACTCTGAACGTCGATAGGCCCCAGCAAATCCCAACAAAATCAAGGACTTATCCCGTAACCCTGCATTGGTCGTGGTATCAATTCCGCGTAAAATATTTTTGAGCTCTCTCATCTTAAACGCAGGAGCTTGCTTCTGACGTACACCATTCGTTCGCTTGATTCCTTCCATTACTGCTCGAAAAGCCCTGTCTTTGGTTGGTAAATCATAGTTACTCAATTCATGAAGTTTACGAATTGCCGCCAATTTTCGATTGATACTTGCCCACTTGTGGGTATCAGCTAAATGTGACACATAAGCGGCCAAGGTTGCCGCAGAGGCAGGCATTTCGACTTGACCATTCTCCGAACACCATTTTCTAAAATACTTTAAATCAGATTGATATGCGCGTTGGGTGCTCGCGGCTCCCTCTAAACCTTTACGGGCGTAGTCAGCCATTTTTTGGGAAAGCACCTCCCCGACGGGCAAAGGAAAATCTTTCTCAGTTTTCAATATCTCACTGTTCATCACCATCACTTTTTTTTGACTCATTCCATTTTTCTCAATCTGCTGTACATAATAAGCCTTTTATATATTCATCCATACCAATATCACGCCGTTCCATCACATGACGGCGAAAAGGCTCATATAAAGATAGGAAGCATTACCAAAAATCATAGACAGCCGCCAAAAATCAAAATTATCATCACCTTTTGATAATAAGAAATCTAGTTGATTCTCTCGTATCTGCAAAGAGGGGTGTTTTACATATATAAGCTTTTCAAGTTCTTCTCGGGTCATAATTTTTAGTTTTTTTCAAAGTTACGCATTACTTATGATAATTAAACCTTATCGTAAGTAATATATAATTTTAAAAACCTCTGGACTTAATTCAGGCAAGCGGGATATGACCATCTTTACGGGAAAACCACGTTCGGCTAACATTGTGGATATTCGTTACAATGTTTTGGCAAAGCTATCAAAAAAGGTTTTTGAAAAAATTATCATCGATCATCCTGCGTTTGTTTGGATGAAATACATCCTCGAAAGAAATCTCTCGAGGATGTTAAAATTCACGCTTTACTTCTCTAAAATCATTATTTTCTTACTTTTTTTAGGGTGACTGGAATACATAAATTTATTGGACAACAATTGGTGCCAGCTTCAATGACTAACGGACAGCACCCACTTACTGGACAATTTACGTTGTTGGCAGTAAAAGTATAGCTTCCTGCTTCTGACAATAAAACTACGTTTCCTGTGGCTACTTGGGCACCGTCTTTAAACCATTTAACATTGGTGTAATTTGCAGAGACAGACACCTCCATCTTCTCCGTGGCACACAACTGGTGGGGTACTGAGACACAGGCTTCGCTTTCGTTATTAGACTTGTTTGTATCAGTTTGATCCAATGATAGCACTCGGGCATAATTAAAAGATACACCAGCCACGGATAACTTTACTGATACAGTTAATACCGCACTGTCGCCAGGAGCTAATAGAGGAACATTCCATTGGCCATTATTGAAAGTACCAATGGATGTTGTACCGCCTACTAACTGTAAGCCAGAACTCGTACTGTCTTTAACTACTACGTTTGTAGCAGCATCGGGACCTGCGTTTTTCAATACTACCTGATAACTCACTATTTCATTTAAAGAACGTATTTTGCTGCCTATTAATGTTTTTGAGACTGATACGTTGGCTGAACCAGTAATTACACTTTGTGGAATGATAAATACCAATGCTTGACTACACGCTTTCGGATTGAAAGAATCACATACTTCGTACACAAACTGATCCATGCCTGTATAGCCTGCAGTAGGTGTGTAAGTAAATGTGCCATTAGTTGACAATATCACCGTTCCATGAGTTGGACCTACGACTGGGGTGGTCGTCACTGTAAGTGCTCCGCCTTCAGGGTCTTTATCATTGGTTAGCACATTACCTGTAGCGGGGCTTGAGGGGTTCCGAAGTATTACGTCAGCATTAGCTACAGGTGGTAAATTGACGGCTGAGTTCGTATAAATGTTAATATCTACGCGTACAGTTGAACAAAGTTGTGGGCTACCGTTATCGCAAGCTTTATAGGTAAACCAATCATTCCCCAATGAGTTCGCTCCTGCTATGTACGAATAAGAACCGTTGGTATTAAGTGTCAATGTACCTTTTGTAGGTTGAGTAACTATTGCTGCCGTCAGGGTTTGGTTGGCGTCCAATTCTACATCATTGAGTAACACATTACCTGTGGCTGTCTCTCCTTGTTTTACAGCAATATTATCGGCAGCGGCAATGGGTGCTCGATTACCATTTCCTGGATTAGGGTCTGTAACAGTAATGGTGACTGTGGCTGTATCACATAAGGCGGGCATGCTATTGTCGCATACACGATATTTAAAACTGTCGGTTCCTACGAAATTAGCATTGGGCTGATAGGTGTAGACACCATTTGTACTTATAGTCACTGTGCCATTGGTTGGACTTACCACTGGGCTTGTAGTCGTGATCAATGGACTAACCCCTGTTCCTAGGTCGTCGTTATTTAATACATTGTTTGTAAGTGAGGTTCCTTTAGTCGTTACGCCAAAATCATCATAGGCAAAAATATAAGGCTTAGTTGTAGCGGCCACTATTTTCAGCTTTGGTTGAAGGTTATTATTATTGGGCGAGTCAGTAAAAGCTGAAAAATTACTGACGGGTTGAACGTTGATATTAGTCACTTCAAAACCTGCGGATACTGCAGTACCACGCACTTGTACCGTGATGGGGCCTCCTCCAAAAGCAGGGATTGCGGCTGTATTTTTCCCTCGCCAAGTGTCTTTCCCCAAATAAGTCCATGTAAATAAAGCTCCCCCAGTTCCTCCAGGAATACTAGTCCCGTTGCTACTGTAATAGTTGCTCGCTGTGCTGATGGTCAATTCTATCGAAGAAGCGGGAATCGGGCTTGAGCCTGAATTTGAGAAACTAACGGTCAACGTAGAACTTTGCCCTACTTCCGTTGTACTCGGCACGAAGTTAGCACCTGTCACGGCGGGTTCTGCATATTGCGCCCACGACCAATGAAGGCTCATCAGTACCACTGACAATATGCTTAGAAGAATCTTTTTCATAATAATAATGATTTAGAGGTTTTACCCTCTGAAGCCCAACGACTTCAGAGGGCGTGTAAAGCCTTAATTAGTTTTGAATGGACATTGACAATACAGCTACATTGTTAGTCGGAACGCTCTCCCCTCCCGAAGAAGGAGTGATGTTCGTTGTTAGGTTGGCCGTTGTACCTGCTACATCAGCTTTGATACTTAGTGCAATACGACTGCGACCGTTAGCAGAAATAACGACACCAGCTTTCGATGTAAACTTCATTCCTGTGCCTGTGTTGGTCATCACCCAATCACCGTTATTGACATTTTCGTTAGCAATGACATTCGCTGATGTCTGCGTTGGGTCAAACGTTAGAGTGAAACCAGTCATGGAAGGCACAAAAAACTCAATTGTTCCGTTGGTGGCTCCGCCATTGATTTCGTTGATATTGATGATTACCGTTTTGGTATCGGCTGCTGTGAACGTGACATTGCCGAAAGTATAATTTCCAAACAAATCAGCTTTAGCTGCTGCATCGACCAAGTCAGGCAGACCATCGCCGTCGGTGTCAGGCAAGGTGTATTTACCATTACTGTCCAACGTGCCTATTTCGGCTGTGTCAAGAATCCCGTCGTTATCATCGTCAGTATCGGTATCATTAGGTGTACCATCATTGTCGGTATCAAGAGCTTTACCTGCGGCTTCGGCCGTGTCGAGAATACCGTCACCGTCGTCGTCCGTATCGGTCGCATTAGGCGTACCGTCGTTGTCGGTATCGAGCGG
>NZ_JACIBY010000035.1 GCF_014195535.1 Runella defluvii
AACGTATATGACACAGGGTTACCCAAAGGTTTGTACAAACTTGGTATTCGTTATTGGGACATGAAAGGTTGGGGTAGTATTTATCCTGCAACTCGTAAATCACAAGGAAATGTGCTGGCCTACCAAGAATACTGGTTCAGAATCCAATCGAAAGATGGCGTTGGCGTAGGGGCAGCAAGAACAGCGGAAAACGAAAAACAGATAACCGATAACGGCGCCTTTGTCACTGTTCTCCCTAACCCCGTCACCAACACGCTTCGCTTGAAAGTGCAAGACAGCAAAGGTCAAGCGGTGCAAACGGTGTTGACGGACGCCTCGGGACGCGCCATGTTGCAACGCAGTTTTATACCCGAAACCAACACCCACCAAGAAGAGTTTAACGTCAGCGAATTACCCAACGGAATCTATTTCTTGAAGGTTAATACAGGCGACAAGCAGGCTACTTTGAAGGTAGTAAAGGTGCAGTAGTAGCCATTTTGATTTTTAAAACGGCAATTAAATACCCATCGGTCAACGACGTACTATTCTCATAACAGTATGTCGTTGACCGATGGTACTTCTGGAGGATGTCAAGCGAAAGCCCTAATGCCATTAGCTGCATAAATCATAGAAATCGCTCCGATTTGAAAGAATCTTTCAGAAATACTAAATACTCAACTAATTTAATTTTTCAAGGTTATTTATCAATAAAGCCTTATACATAAATACGTACCCATCTTCTTCTTCACTAATGATACCCGCTAATTGGTCTTGGTAATACACTTCTCCACTCCTATTCATGGCCAACCTCCTTCTTGACGGGGCCTAATTCACATCCAAACAAATCTAAAACCTGATTTACCTTGTCAAGTCGTAAGGTTTCTTTACCTTGTTCAAGCTCTCGAACAAAGCGAAGACCTACACCCGATTTTTCGGATAAACCCACTTACGTCAATTTTAAAGACTTGCGCTTGTCCTTTACAAATTGGGCAATAAGCCTTTTCATTTATACCTGTTCGGGGTTATTTTATCAATGCTCGTAGTATTTTATACCCGAATGGGTACCGAATATTTTACATCTTTTCTCCTAACAGGTATTATTTCTAAGCTTCCGCTCTCTTCCCAATAAGGTGAGCCGTGGTATTCATCTTAGGATTTTTACTGGTACTATCACCCCATCTTCACCCCCACCCTTTTCTCTTCTTTTTTCTCCGAAACCTTTTCCGTCAGCGAATCCTGAATTTTACGTTCTATGCTTTGCAAATCTTGGCGAAGCTGCGTTAGCTCTTGTTTGTAGGGCCACGGCTTCGATATAAAATCTCGTAATTGCTCAATGTCGCGTTTGAAGTCCCCTACCCGCTTGCGCTGATCTTCTATCAATTTGGGGATTTTTTCGAGGGCATTATGGGCAAACTGCGCGGCCAACTCTGGTGTTCGTGGCATCTGTCCACCATTATGTTGGTACTTTACGCCATTTGGTGAAATTACCGAGAAATAATTCACCTTATGAGCGTACCCATCTACAAAATGAGTACTGGTGGAAACTACTAGCTGAAACCCGTGTAATTCCCCCACCTTTTGTTCTAAAGCACTACGGTTGTGTTTATCAATACTGACCAATTTTTTACCAATTTCTTTGGGGTCTTTACTCTCTAAGCCTGCCACTTTAAGCTGCCCAGTAATTTGGTTCGTATCGTTATATGCCTGTTTTTCTCGCAACAGTTTTCTGTCCGCAATTAGGCTCTCCAATTTTTGCGCTGTTTTTTCGGTCTGTTGTTGTTGGGCATTCAACCTCTGTTGCGCCGTTATCACGTCTTTATTGTAAATCAACAAGTCGGACTCTAATCTGCCCAACCGCTTTTCTATCTTGGCTTTTTCCAGTAAATCTGTATTCCCCGATAAGATTGCGATGTATTCGCTAAAATTCATGCCATTTTTCTCGTCCAAACTACCTTCGTCAATTCGTCGGGTGGCTAAGTTAGAGTTTTTGATTTGGCTAATAAACAACGATTTGTTCTGCAACAGGTTGAACTTGTAGTTGTCCAAGGTCTTTTCGACAGCATACACATAGTTGTGGACTTGGTTGCCGTACAATTTTGCAATCTCATTTCCTTTCCGAACTCCTCTCCCTATACGTTGGTCTAATTCGGAGGGTTTCCAAGGAATATCCAAATGGTGCAAGGCCACAATACGCTGCTGTACATTCACACCTGTACCCAACATTTCAGTCGAACCCAACAGGATTCTTACCTTGCCTGCGTTGGTATCGGCAAAGAGTTTGGTTCGTTGCGCTTCATTTTTACATTCTTGGATAAACCTGATTTCATGAGGGGGAATCTGGTACTCTTCTACCAACTTTCGTTTCAATTCGCTATACACATTCCACTGCTGAGGTTTGTAGGTTCCCAAATCCGAGAATACCAGCTGTGTTCCTTTGTGGGATTGGGTTTGCTGATAGTGTTCAGCTATTTTCTTGGCACATTGGCTTACTTTATTGTTGGGATGATCGTCGTAATTTGGATTGAGCAAACGCATATCCAAGGCCATTTTCTTGGCATAATTGGTCGCAATTAGCATCTTAGCCGCCTCTTCTCCTTCGCTTAGTTTGGGACGCCCGAGCAAGGTCGCATCGCCCGTTTCGGCAAACTTCATTAATTTCTGAATAAAATCTTCTTGCTGCGGCGTGGGCGATACGTGTATGAGTTTTTGGTTCAACTGAGGGCGCTCAATACCAATCATGTCGGCCGTTCTAAAATCAGTAATCTGATTGTAGAACATGGCCAACTCAGGTACTTTGATAAAGTATCGAAAACGCTCTTTCTGAATCAGGTTATTGGTGACCGAAAACTCAAAATCGGTGGTTTTCTTGGCGTACACCGCTGCCCAGGCGTCAAAGTTGACGATATTCTGCTTTTGGAGTTCTTTGGGGCGGAGGTACTTGAAAATCAGGTACAATTCGGTTAATGAATTACTGATAGTCGTCCCCGAAAGAAAGGTAGCACATAAATCCTTGTTCTTGCGTTGCTGCATCGTTCTAATCGCATACAGCAAATTAATGGCCTTTTGGCTGCCTTCTTGGTTACCCAAACCCGCCACTCGGTTATGGCGGGTGGTAAACATCAGGTTTTTGAAGCGGTGACTTTCGTCAATAAACAGGTGGTCAATACCCATTTGCTGAAAATCAGGAACATCGTCTCTTTTTTCTTTGAGTTGGTGGTTAATACGAGCCATCTCAACCGTCAAGTTTGCTTTGCGCTTTTCGAGTCCTTTCAAAGCAGCCTTGGATACTTCGTTGTTCTGGCGACGCATTACTTCCAAATCCAATTCTACGTTGTTCAATTCCGCTTGAACCGTCTTTTGCTGGATTTGGTACGACTGAGGAATTTTCCCAAATTGGTCGTGGGTCAGAATGAGACAATCCCAATGGTTATTTTTGATGTCATTAAATAGTTTGACACGGTTTTCGGGATTAAAATCACTGGCTTGGGGATATAACAGCTTCGCTTCTGGGTAGGCCGATTGAAATGTTTCAGCAATTTGGTGAACATTGGCTTTGAGTCCAATAATCATGGGTTTATTGACAATACCCAATCGTTTCATTTCATAGGCCGCCACGCACATAATCAGGGTTTTACCCGAACCTACTTCGTGGTCAGCTACGCCTCCCTCATTTTGAAGCAACATCCACACGGCATCTTTTTGGCTTTGGTATAAACTCGTTATCCCCAAGTTTTTGTAATTGAGGTGCGGAAATTGTTGATGCTGACCATTGTACTGAGGTTTGACATAGCAGTTGAACAATTGATTATAACGTTGTTCTATCTCTGTTTTAAGGTCTTTTGACTGCTCGTTTAGCCAAACAGGAAACTGATGACGAATTTGTTCAATTTTACTGGCCGCCAATTGCGTTTTTTCCTGGTCTTTGACCGTAACTTCTTGTCCGCCATCGTACAACTTTTTGGTAATGTGAGGATTGGTATTCAGCAACGCATATTCAGCTAAATCTAGGCCATCGTAGGTGCGGGTTTGGGCATTTACGGCAAATTCAGTGGTAATTTTTGCGTTACTCTGGGTACTTCGCAAGGGTCTCACCGTAAACGTATCCGTAGATGGTGCGTACTGAATCCGAATGGGTAGGTCAAACAAATGACTCAAATAGTCTTGATATACTTGCGTCGGTATCCAACGTTCGCCAAAATTAAATTCCAACAGTTCAAACGGTACTTTTTCTGGCTGGCTTTCGCGTAGTGCTTCCAACGTTTTTTCAACCTGTGCCTGATGCCGCTCCGTCGTATTTTGTTCGAGGTATTCTTCAATCGTCCTCAATTTTTCAAAAACATTGCCCGAAAGCAGCATCTCTCGAGTTTTGTATTCGTCTTGAATCGGATCAAAAAGCAGGCGGTCTTGCAACTGATTCAGCAGCTTTTCGTCGCTTAAACCGCTCACTTCCTGCATGTAGTCAAGATTGACTTTCCCAAACCAATTCAACGACGCAAGCAGGGCATCTTCGGCCGTTTTAATGCGTTGTTTCGTGGAAAATGAAACAGGTTGTTCAAAAATATCGGCTTTAATAAATTGCCCCTCTTTGACCCGTTCCAAAGCCAACAGTTCTTTCCCTTGCGGGTCGAGCAAGACGGTTCCAACGTTTTCTTTGCGGTTTAGTTCGCCGTATTGTAGCTTGAATTGGCCATACGATTCGTTGAGTAGTTGACGTAACCCTGCATTTTCGGCTTGAAATTCCTGCTCAAAATTGTAGAGTAGCTGGTAATTATCTCGAAGCTGAATCAGGCTTTTCACTTTTTCCTGTTGAGTCTTCGAGATTTCCAGAGGGCGAAAAGAAGATTTTGCCTCGGCCAACTCGTACACCTTACCCACAAGCCCATTTTGTTCTACCAACGAACCTTCTTTTAAGTGAGGGTATTTTATGCCTTCAAAAATCTGAGGTTCAATCACTAACGTTGGTTGAAGCGTCGCAAAAAGGTCAAGTTGAGGCGTAGGTGGGGCTTTACTAATGGCAACCCGCGCTTTTTCAGTTGGTACAGCTATTTTGAGGTGTTGACCCAAATCCTCGTCCAGCATTCGTTTCAATTCTTGGCTAATGGCTTCGCTTCCCCCTTTATGAATGAAAATTCGAGCGGGTTTACCATACTGGTCAGTATCAAATTGAAGCTGGGTATGGACAATACGCCCCAAGTTTTCGTAATAGCGGTTGCTCGGATACTCACCCCGTGGACTTTGGATAAAGAGCCGTTCGCGGTGGCTAAGGTTTGTTTTTTGGGTATCTTTTTGGAGAATAATCAAATCACTGCCAACACTTGTACCCGCAAAATCAGTAAATAGATTGTGAGGTAAGCGAACTGAGCTTATCAGATTTGTATTCCGCATCAAATAGTGCCTAATAGGCTCATTACTTGGGCTATTCATCAACGCATCAGTTGTCAAGAAGGCCACTACCCCACCCTCTTTGACGACGTCCACGGCTTTGGCAAAAAAATAACTGTGCAAACTTCGGCAAGCCTGGCGTTTGGTTTTGTCTTTGCTGTTGGCAAAGGCGGCATCCCACACGGCCACGTCGCCAAAGGGAATGTTGGAGGCTACCAAGTCAAAGGTATTCAAGTAGCGACTGCTGATGTCTTCGAACCCTTGTTGTTTTACTTGGTTTTTGCCGTGCAACGTTTCTAACAACGTAGCCGTCAGCAGGTCTTTTTCAATCAAAAGGGAATTGGAGAGGGATAAACCTTTTTGCTGAAATCCTTCCGAAAACTGCCCCAACCCCGCTGAAGGGTCTAAAAAGTTATTCACTTCAAACCCCGTTTGTTGGATAGCTTCTCCGAGCGCTTCAATCACTGCTGGAGGAGTGTAAAAACTGGTCAATACACTATTTTTAAGGCTTTGCCAGTATTCCTCAGCCCGTTGTTCACCTGCCGCATTTTTTATTGTTTCCCACAGTGTTTGAATAAGGGGACGTAGTTCAACGTCTGCTTTCGTTTGCCAAGCACTGTCGTCTTCCAAGGGTAAAAGTATCGCCTTGATTCCTCCAAAACCTGCATAGTGACGAATTAAATCGGCTTGCTCCGACGTGGGACTAGCTCCTTCTTTTTGCAATTGGAACGCAAGAGCTATCGCCTCGGTATTGGTTACCAAGTGTTGTTTAGGATTAAACGCCATCTTTATTTTTAGCTGTCAAAGTCTCAAACCACTTTAGCCAATGCTTGACTTAATGTGTTCACAATCAAACTATACCTAATTTGTTTAGTAGGCGTATCATCTATTTCGTACTGAAGAATAAAATCATTCAAAGGGGCACAAAAAGACAATAAAATGGGAACAAGACGCTGCTGTTGAGTGAGGGTTTCAAAAATCTGTTTAAACTCTTTTTCTAACGTATCGTGCAAGAAGTTATAAATTGAAAAATCAAGACCTTTCACCAGTGAGTGAATAGCTACTTCTTGGGCAGCCATTACCGTTAAGCCCTCTCGGCGAGCATTTTCAAACGCCGTGGTTGCATTTGACGCCCGCACGGTCAAGAGAGTTTTTATTTCTGATGAACTCAATTTTCGCAACAACTCAGGAAAATCCGACTGCAAAAAATCCGTTAAATAGAGTTCAAAAAAGTCTAAATCCGTGCTATTCATCTGGTTGACGTTTCACTAATAAGCCTATTTGAAATGAATGGTTCAATGGGTTATACCCTTTTACAGATAAAGTGTATGAAGCATCTAAGTCCATTTTCAATGCACTTTTGTTCCCGTTAAGATTCATCAAACCCAACCCTAAGGTCAGTAAGTGGCGATTTCCTTTATTGCGGTGGTCGGTAAAATAATTTAGGCGAAGTGCCAATGTTGAATTATGTTGGTAATGAACTCCCATGGCCCACCAAATTTCTTGGATTTCTTCTTTAACCCCATCTGGGGCATCAGCCCAACTCGTAAAAATTGTCCTAATTCCCGATTGCTTTGTCGGGTCATTTCCGCGCTCAATCTTTCCGTCAACTCCATACACGGGTGGCGTTGGTACGAGTTGTTTGAGCGCATCCAAATAAAACTGTACTTCCCTTTCCTCCTCTTTATCAATAGGATGCGAAAGAGCTACCCCTGCCCGAAATAAAGTAGGTTGAAAATTCAACCGCTTATCATCTCCGTAGCTGATCCGCCCCCCCAAATGGTGAATACTAATTCCCCAATCTGAAAACCAGTCTCGCTCTTCGCTACGCTCTTGGCGCCAATAAACCCCTAGGTCTGCATTCACCCCAAAAACAGGCCGTAATTGAAATCCCTGCCACGCCATTCTACCGAATAGGTTAGAATAAAAGCTACGTAAGCCAACACCAACTGATAGATTTTGGGTCAACTTACGTGCGTGGGCAAGTCGCAAATTCATATCATAAGAGCTAATTTCTCCCTGATAGTTGCCCAAATCATCCCTCAATTCAGCTTTACCGTAGTTAAAATGACTGAGAGATACATTCCAACGCCCATTTTCGTCCGTACGCCCGTAAGCATTAAAATGTAGCATTCGCATGTCTTTCACTAAGTCAATATTCCAAGGGGTATAATTCAAACTAAATGCCTGAAAATCTTGACAAAATGCTGGTACGGCTACGTTTGTAGCCGTACTATACGCCGATGGAGAAGAAGCAGCACCAGCGCCCATGCTTCCATGACGTGCATCGGGGACAATATAAAGATATTCAAGGGCGGACACTGGAATACGTTGTGTATTAATTTGAGCCTGGCAAATACTCTGTAACGTGATGCCGACTCCAAACAGGAATTTGTTGATGTTCCAAGTATTCATTTTGTTATTTTTCGTGGTTTTACTGCACTTCGCTAACTGGTTATTACGCCTTTACTTACTGTGTTTCAACAACCTACTGACATTACTTTCTCCCGATGCCGTTTGTATTTCCAAAAGGTATTCCCCTGAAGCCAAAGTAGAGACATCCAGTTCAATCTCATTGTCAACGTTGATGCCATAATCATCCATCAATAGACGCCCTACCAAATCCCATACCTTGAGGCGTAGCCCATTGACACAATCTCGCCCCTTGATACGAATTTTGCCCGACGCAGGATTAGGATAAAAATACAAATCAGTTAATGATACAAATTGGATGGGGATTTCAAGGCGACGAGGGTTACTTTTGAACGTTGAACTGATATTGCCTGTGTAACAGTAAGCAGGTAAGACGACAAAAAGGGAATCTCCCCGTTTGAGCTTGGTACCTACCCAGGTGCCATTGTAGAAGATTGAATCCCCATTTAATGGTACTGATAGCGAAAAAGTGACGGGCAGAATACGAAAATCATTGGGGGTGCCTACCAACAAACCTTGAGCACATCCTTTTACTTCAAGCGATACCGTTCCTCCTTCGCAGGCTTTTGAAGATAAAATGGCCAGTGCAGGAACTCCTTGTTTGACAGGTATTGACAAGAAATTAGTATCACTGGCACATCCACCCTTCGTACTTACACAAATGACCTTTATACGGGTATTTTGTTCGGCCACGAGACTGATTTTTCCTCCTGTTTCTTTTTTGTCATTTACCCACCAATGTATCGTTCCATTTTCACAACCCTTGCCCTGTAAAAAATAACTACTTCCTGCCATCACAGAGTCCAAAGGGGTATTTACCGAAGGGATGGCTGGTTTAGGGTTAACAATAAGTGCAATTTGGGCAGTGTCAAGGCATGAATTAGGATTCGTTCCAATTACATAATACGTACCACTTTGAGTAAGTGTCTGAAGATAAGAAACATTAACTGAACTTGGTGTACTCTTTCTAAACAGTAAATTACCAAAAGAGCTCGCATTCAAAACTTGCTTTCGCAAATCAATCGTAGCGTTTTCACATAACTCAACATTTGAAACCAAAAGTTTTGTTTTAGGATTTACTGTCACTGTAATTACTGCTTCTGATACTCCCGAAAGTGTTTCACATTTTGCTTTGTAAATAGTGGTTACAGTTGGTTGAACCACCAAAGAATTACTCCTTTGGTTAGGAAATTGCTCCCAAGTTAGTGTTCCATTTTGGCAGCCATCTGCGACAAGGGTTGATGTTTCACCCTGACATATTTTAGGGCGATTGGCTGTTAAAGTCAAGGTAGCGGCATTGACTTGGATTTTGATACGGGCCATTTTTCCCACACAACCTTTTTCACTCTGGCAATAAGCCGCATATTCCGTCGAAATTTGAGGGAATAGTTGTATTTTCTCACCTACAATGCCTGTGTCCCATATTGTTCGGTAACTACAACCTTGTGAATTTAACACCACTAACTCTCCACTTTGGAGTTGCGTCTTGTTTGCCGTTAGCGTTGGTTCATTTGGCAAAGGGTAAACCAAGACTTCTACTGCATTCGTATCTTTCACGTCGCCCGTTTGACATACGGCAAAGTAGGTGGTTGTCCGCGTCGGAGCAACTTGCACACTATCTCCCTTATAGCCAAACAACCAAGTTACCGTTCCTTTGCAACCAATGGCTTTTAAACTGGTTTTTTCACCTGCACAAATGGCCGCAGGCGCTGCTATCAGTCTCGTAGTAGATGGATAAACCGTCACTACAACACTAGACATAGCGCTTCGACACCCCGTTTGGGTTTCACAATAAGCTTCATACGTGCTCGTACCATTAGGTGTTATACGTAAGATATTACCCGTAGTTTGATTTGACCACTTTACCACTCCATTACAACCAAATGCGGTTATTTGAGTTGATTGTCCAAATAGCAATGAACTAGGTTGTGCCGTAAGCACGGGAGAAGTTGGCGTTGGGATAATTTCTATCGTTGCCGATGTGGGTTCAGATAGCCCCGCACTCGTCTTACATTTCACCCAAAACTGACTGGTATTGCTCACAATTGGGTTAATGACTGCGGTACTTTCTCCCGAAGACCAAACATATGAGCCACTGCAATTGCTGGCAGCTAAAGAAACTGATTGACCCGCACACACCTTTTGATTAGAAACCGTTAATTCTGGTTTACTGACTTGTAGCGATAAGGTAAAACGACTGCTTTCACTCTGACACCCTTGGGGTGAGATACATACTGCAGAATACGTGTTGGTTGCAAGAACTGGTATGACATTGATAATGGGTTGCGTTGAGCCGTTATCCCACCTAACAGTTGCTCCATTGCAATTGGCATGTAATGAAATCTCATTTACATTGTCTGCTGTCTGTTCATTCTTTGTTATCGTAGGTGGAGCTGGCTTAGAATTAACTGTCACCAAAACGTCGGCGTTATTTGACACCAAGCCATTCTGAATACATTTTGCGTAATAAGTGGTCGTTACCGAGGGTCGAAATGTCCGAACTTCTCCAACGCCCTCGTCTTGCCAACGCGTTTCTTGCGGGCACCCACGCGCAGTCAATGTCACATTTTGTCCCTCACAGACTTCTTTTAATCCTTCGATTTGTGGGGGTGAAAGTTTTACCTGCACTTCTAATTTACTTTCTGAACTGGTACACCGTTGGGCTGTGACACACCTCGCCCTAAACTCTGTAGTTCGTTCCAAAGCTACGATACGACTTGCGCCAATGGTTGCGTCAGACCAAACCACTTGTCCTGTACAACCATTGGCCACCAGTACCACTTTTTCATTGACATTAGCTGGGTTTTTGTTGGTGGAAAGCAACGGCGCAGGAGGTGTTTGACCCACAATTACATACAGAGAATCTTGCGCTTGAGAATTTTGCGACATTACCAACAGTAGTCCCAGACTCAACAGCGTTAAATAAACAATTCTTGAAATCATCTAGTAAAGTTTTTGTGGGGAATAGCTGCTTATTTACAACAATACTTACTCCCCACTTTTGGGCGTTTAGTTCGCTACTTTAAGGCTTACAATTCGGGGTTGAGATGTACCTGCGCTATCTTTACAAACAACTTTTAGCGTTTGGTTGCCCGTTACAGTTAGGGTATAAGTTGACGTGCTATTGACAAGCTGGTCGCTGGCATTTCGCCATTCGTACGTACCTGTTGCCGAACAACCCGATACTTTCAAAGTCAAACTTTGCCCTTCACAAAGTTCGTTGGGCGTTGCATTGACAATCGGAATCGGAGAATCTACCCCCGCAGTGACACTGGCGGTAGGGCTTTTACAACCTTGCGTGGATGTACAAAATGCCGCAAATACGGTAGTTTTGGTCAGAGTTTCTGTAATGCTAGCTCCCGTTTTTCCGTGCGCCCATGTAATCGTCCCGCTACAACCTGTGGCGGCCAGGGTTACACTTTCACCCGTTTTTACGTTTTGAGGATTAGCCGTTAAAACTGGAACTGTTGGCGTGGCATTGACATTTACCGTCACTAACACAGGTTGTGACGTACCCAGTGTTCCTTGCGTACATGTAACAGAATATTGCGTAGTCACGTTGGGTTTTACGACTATTCTCGTTCCAACACCTCCATTATTCCACGTCAACGTTCCACCTGTACAACCTGCTACAGTTAAAACCGAGGAATCGCCTGCACAAATCGTGGTAGGACTGGCTTTGGGCACAATGGCTTTTCTTACTAGTACTTTCAGCGAATCTTTCACTCCTACACAACCAAAAGCTGAGGTACAAAAAGCGCTGTAGAATGTTTGGGTAGTTGGCGATACCTGAATGGAGGCTGCCGTTTGTCCCGTTGACCATGTCACAGTTCCAGCACAACCTGATGCAGTTAGCGTGGCTTTTTGTCCGAGATAAATTGAATCTGTATTCATTGTAAGAGAAACCTTTGATGGTAACTTACGAATAGTAACAAAGGTGGTGTCTTGCCCAAAAGCAATCACTGAACTCCATAATAGGAGTACAAAAAAGGCACAAATTGATATTTTCATAGAATAAGCCCCCTTCCCCCAAAAGGAGGTGTGTTTTTGGATAAATGTCTTTGGGGAAGACCTGTGTTTATTGATTAATTCCGAAATTGAATAAATTTGGGGTCTGATGTGCCCGCTGTATCTTGACACTTGACCCACAATAACTGCGGCTGGGTTGCTACTAAAGTAATTTGGTTCCCGTTCGCTCCATTCGACCACAAATACTGTCCCGTGCAGCCTCCCGCACGAAAGGTAACCATGGTATTTTCACAAACATCCGTCAATGAACTTTGAACAGTCGGCTTCGGAGGTTTTACTTGTACATACGTTTGCACCGTTTTTGTAAAACAACCTGTCTCGGGTTGACAACTCGCCGTTACCATACGACTCTCTTTGGCGCTAAATTGAATAAAACTACCCGTACTACCATCGTCCCATTTGACAGTTCCTGCGCAGTTGGTTATCGAAATCATTACTTGTTGATCTGTCACTACTTTAAGCGTATCTCCCACCGATAATTTCGGTGGGTTTGATTTTACATGAAACAATTGTTTGACGGCGATTTGTCCATTAAATGTAGCTTTTAAATAATAATACCCCGTGTCTTGTGGGGTAAATACGACTTCTTTCCCGTATGGGACTGACCCCGTCTCACTCAGCAGACCTTTTCCACCCAAAACTTCAAATTTAACCCGTTCCACTAGTGAGTCGATTTTCACGCCATTATGCCAAAAACGAATGACGCCCTCCTTTGTCGCCTCCAACGTATAGTTAGCAGGGTTAGAAGTTGGCATTTTATTTTTGTTCTTTGGTAAGTCGTGTTCGGAATAGGTAGTCTGAAATAAATCATAGTTGTCATCTTTCATTTGGGCAAAGCCAGAACCGTTCATATAAAAGGTATTATCTCCTTCGTCATTTCCAACGATACCTCGGTAGTTGACTTCCCATTTTACAGGTGCCGCTCTTGGCTGACGAGTAAGCCAGCTGATGAGTCCATTATTAGTAAACACCTTACCCTGCTGTATATACGTACCTGCATTAGGGGGAACAAATCCATGCCACATCTCAGATTCTTGTACCAGTTGGCCGTTGATTTTGTAAGGTCCCTCTTCACGATACGTATTATCGTTATTCCCTGAATTACTCAGGCCCAATTCATACAGTACATGAGAAGATAATTTTACAGGCGTGCATTGATTAACCTCAACGGGTGTTGTGTATAATCCATAAGGAGGTAACGAATAGGTCGGTGTTATTCGGTTTCCAGTATGCGAAAAACCATCCTTTACTTCTAAATAGGCAAAAACATCGCGGGGGTACTCGACATTTGAAATTTGGCCAGTACATTGGTTAAAACCCCATACTTCATCCCCTACAGACAGTTCAGTTGATGAACTCAGCCGCAAAAATGCCAACCCATAGCCCAAGAAATCAGGCGTATAAGAAACCGCGTTTCCATTGACATACACTTTAAATTGGCCATTTAACACGCAATTTTCATTAACAGACGAAAAATACAACACTCTGTCTATGTAACGAATTGGCTGAAGTCGAATGTAACCATTCCCTGAAAACAAATTCACAAACAATTCTCCCGTTTGGTAACTATTTTGGGCAGTTGTTTGCGTACAAACCTGCCCATAGCTGGCGTTCGTACGAATTTTTAGGGTGTCTTTAGCGATATAGAAAGACTGCCCTGACATTACTTCATTAGCCAAAAGATCAACAAATCCGTAATCTGGCCCTGCAAAGTTCGTATATCGAGTCCGAGAAGCATCACAATTAACCCCTGTTTGAGTGAGCGCAAATGACAAACTTTGATTCGAATGGTTTGTCACCAAGATACTATAATTATTCCCCGCTGGCGGTGATGGGATTTCAGGGTCTTGATTTTGATAAGGTGTTCCTAAATCATAGTGCATTGTATAATCATAACCCGTTGTTGAACTCCATACCCTCACCGATACAGTACCACTTCCCTGAAGAAAAGAGTTAATTCTAATTCTGGGTGTTTGGGCATTCAAAGTGCGAACCAACAAAATCAAGACCAATAAATAAAGACCTTTCATCATTGCATTGCTTTCCATTCCTCATCAGTAAAGGTGCCACCTGTTTCTCGACAAACCCAATAAGGCTGTAATCCATTTTTAAAAACGTAACCATTGATATTCAGCGGACTACGGTACTGACCTGAAAGATAAGCGCCTTTAAACAATTCTATTCTCAATTTGAGTGCATCTTCTAAATCTGCTTCATCTGTCCATTCATAGTAGGCTGTTTCACCAACATATCGTTGTAAAACTTCATGAAACAAATACATCCTAACCCCTGAAGATGCCGAAAAGAAATCATTTTTCAATAAAGGTAGATACACTCTAATGGTGACATGCTCATCTAATTTCTTGTCATAAAACTGATGCCACTGTGTTCGTTCGGAAGAAGCAGCCTCAAAACCTTCTCGGTGAAGATAGGCCACAAATTGGTCAATTGTGTAACTCATTACTTTGCCCGTACAATAATTTGGTTGTTATAAATCGGTACAAATATAATATTATTGCACAATAAAATTAAATATAATTAAATTATAAAAATCAATTAAATATATGGGACTCACATCCAACAATGGTGAATCATACCACAAAGGCGTTGATTTATTGCTCATTATCAGCATTTTACTTCTGTCATGCCACCACTTTTGGTTTGATTTATCTCTTTTTTCTAACTACGTATGGCTATCTGAATTTCTAAAAAATTTTTTAGGCAAACTGAATGATAAATATCGCTTATTCAATAACCCATTTACGTCTAAACTTATTATTTTCGCCTTGTTGGTCTTTCACGGACTCGGGTCAAAAGGAACATTTAAGTCAAGCATAACCGTTGAAAAGGTCAAAAAGACGGTTTTCATTGGTTTTTTTATTTTTTTCGGGAGTACTTTTTTGTTATACTATCCCATCAACATTTCTAACGTTGGCAACCATTTACTCTATATTTTTACCACTGTAACTGGCGTATTTTTTCTTATAAAAGGGCTACAATACGCTAGCCGTTTGTTTTTGGGAAGTCTAAATGATGACATCTTTAACGAAGAAAACGAAACATTTCCTCAGAATGAGAAATACGTTGAAAATGAGTACTCTATCCACTTCAGAACTCAATATTACTTTAAGAAAAAGTGGCACCAAGGCTGGATAAACATTATTAACCCAATGCGATCAGTAATGGTGTTAGGAACGCCTGGTTCGGGGAAATCGTTTGCGGTACTGATACCCGCAATTTGGCAGTCCATTTGGAAAGGTTACACTGCCTATGTTTATGATTTTAAGTATCCTGACTTAACCCTCGAAGCTTACAATGCCTACCGACATACGTTGGCCGAAAATCCTTATGCTTGGGGAAAAAAGGGAAATGGAGAACCACTCATTCCCCAATTTTTCGTCATCAATTTCGATGATATTGAGCGCTCACACCGTTGTAACCCCCTTTTCCCAGATTCAATGACCGACATCATGGACGCCTACGAAGCAGCTCAAACCATCATGTTGAATTTAAATCGAACTTGGGTACAAAAACAAGGCGACTTTTTTGTTGAATCAGCTATCAACTTTCTGACCGCCGTTATTTGGTACTTGCGTTCTGCCAGTGTAAAATACAAAAACTTACATCAAATTGAGACTCAAAAACCTGAAATTGAACAAGATACAAATGCCCTCAATCGTTACAAACAGCTATCACAGGTATGCACATTCCCACACGTTATTGAATTTGTAAACGAAGACTACGGTTCTATGTTTGAGATAATGAGTAAATACCAAGATTTAGAAGTGTATGTAAAACCATTCAAAGATGCTTGGCAAGACGGCGCCATTGAGCAACTCGCTGGTCAAATTGCTTCCGTACGAATTCCCATTACTCGAATATCTTCGCCAACTATTTATTGGATAATGACTGGCAACGACTTGTCCTTGGATATTAATAGCCCTGAAGCCCCAAAAATTCTCTGTACAGGAAACAATCCCGAACGAATTGGAATTTACGGTACCGTATTTTCGCTTTATACTTCTCGGATGCTCAAAATGGTCAACAAAAAGGGAAGACTAAAATCGGCACTGTTTTGGGATGAGTTACCTACTATGTTCATTAAAGGAATTGATACCTTAATTGCTACCGCTCGTTCCAACAAAGTCGCTCCATGGCTTGGTTTTCAAGATTTTGAGCAACTTACTCGTGACTATGGTGACAAAGAAGCCAAAGTGATTATGAATACCGTTGGCAATTTCTTCTCGGGGGTAGTCGTGTTTAATTCAGCTGAAACATTGTCAAAACGTTTTGGGAAAACGAACCAATTGAAGGAAAGTATTACATTTTCAAGAACTGATACATCCCTTAACCTACAAACTCAGCAACAAGATGTGATTCCTCCGTCAAAAATCGCAACCCTCAAACAGGGTGAATTTGTAGGTCAAACAGTTGATAACTTTGGGGAAGAAGTTGATTTGAAGACATTTAAAGGACAAATTCTTATTGACAAAACGCTCACAAAAAAGCATAAACAACTGCCACCAATTAAGGATTTTGAGCAATTTGCTATAAAAATGGGTTATTCTCAGGGCTATGCCACCCAAAGTGAATCTACCAAACGGCTCATTAGAGAGCATTTAACCTCTTCATGTTACCAAAAAGTAAAACAGGATGTCAGAGAATTAGTCGAAAGTGAAGCCGCTTCTTTTGGTATATCCATTAATAGAAGAAATGGTATATCAAGCTTACCAAAAAAGTAGATTTATTAAATAAAACTATTTTATATAATTAAGTTTGATTTAATCTTATAAGATGCTTAAATTGCATTATCTTACAAACATAATACAATTTACCCTGCAATTAAATCATGCGAAAGCTTCAAAAATCGTTAACAGAAACCGAACAATTTGTTGTAATTCAAGAACTTAGCTCCACTTCCTTTGATTCACTTAGCGAGGAAGAACAAACAATTATTTTTGAAAAAATCAGTCAGATAGTTTCACATCCCGAAAGCGAAAAATTTTACTACGGTAAAGTATTTAGCGGATGTGTACAATTCATAAAAGCCAAACTATTAGACGACCAAACCAAACATTTTAAGGGCGATTTGAGTAAAATAAAAGGCAAATTTGAGCGAGTGCTTTCAGTAAAAGACATTGCTCAAATGGCTGGTTTAGAGTACTTTCAGCTACGAGATCTTTCTTTTGGGAAAAACACCTCCTCTACTTTGTTGAAATTTATGACTTTTACTAAAAAGCATGGGCTTTCGATAGAAGAATTCATGTATCACCCTTCTATTGTAAACACCGCCTATCAGTATTACTGCATGTTAGAAAAAGGAACCACCCCTACCCCTTCATAATTACTAAGCTCTGATTGTTGTGGCAAAACTTCATGAGGTAATGCTGCAACATGGTATCTTATTTCCACATTGACAGCCCACGTTAGTGATTTAGCAACATTCGATACTGATAATCCATTCATTTAGTGTGACTTCAACTAGCTTTCTTTATGCGGTGATTTGGGCATTCTTTAGTTTAGAAAAGATATTAAAATTTAATTTATAAATTTAATTTCGTTAAATTATTTTAATTTAGTTAATTTGCGAAATTAAATCAAAATAAAATTTATTAGATGCTTAAACAAAAAGAAGCCCAAAAACTTTATGACCAGATTCGTCCAAAAATTCTAAGGGAAGCTGCCAAATCTTTGTCAGAAACACAAATAGTGGAACAACTCATTGACAAAGAACGAGAACCGGCCAGGATTGCGCTGCTAAAATGGCTGAAACCCGAACTAGAAGTTTTAATAAAAAATGACCTTCAGTTATCGAGTCCAACTCCGAATCTTAGTTCACTCTCACCATTTCAACGATTATCCCTGGCTTGGTTTAACGATTTTACAAAATCCAAGCTCCCTATTTTAAAAGAACAATCTGTTGTCGAATCCCCCCCATTGTTTGATGCCTTCGGGAAAAAAGTGGGCTATATTGGTCCTATTTTACTCCAATCCTCGACATTTCCTAATGGAGAAATTACTTTTCGATTTGAAGTCGAAAAGCCTAAAAAAGCATTTCAGCAAAAAGCAACACCTAGTATCGACGCTTCAAACAGCCAACCCCCTTCGCAAGATGTTCAAGACAACCTTAACACTAGAAGAGGATTTCGCATTTAACAACAACTAGCCAACATTTTAATGAAATACTCCCAACAAGCCCAAGAAGAATTCATTTTACAACTTCAACAGAAATTTGGCACTCACATTCTTGAACCTGTTGAAATGGGGATAGATGAACATGATTTAAAACTTACGCTTCCTCGTTTGAGGGTCGAGCACCCAACCGACTGGTTCAATTTAGACGAGGAACAGCGTGATATCATTCTTAAAAATTTTATGGCGGTTTTCGCAAACAACAGTATTTTTTTACACGAGTAATTTTCGTAAAACTTTGGATATACACACAAATTACGCTCACCCTGACCAACTTAACCTTTTACATTTTTTTAATAAACATCAAGTCAAGTATTTGATTTTTGGCGACTTCGCAATCAATACTTTTGAGAAGGGGCGTCCCATTACACATATCAAACTCTGGATAGATACTACGCCAAAAAATATTGAACGATTAAATCAGGCCCTAAAGGAAGCAAACCCCAATCGCTTATATACAAAACTACCAACATCAATACCACTTAGAAATGTATCTAAAAGGATACTGTCTGTTGGCTCACCCAATTTCAAAGTAGAGTTATATCCATGTATTGCTGGCTTCAGGGCTGATGATTTTTTAAACACTTATCAGCAGCATATCACTGGAAAAGCAACCGCGTGGGGAGAGCAGTCACCATCTCAGATTATTTCGCTCCCACAGTTGAACATCCATCAACTTTATGCCAGTATTTTACAGTCCACCTCATCCCGAAAACTATGGGACTCTACCGCTCTGGAAAAAGTTGCTGAAAGCAACAAACTTGACATAAGAAACATTTATCAAATTCAAAATGGCTTACCTCCAAAAATTACCAAGATTGCACACGTCGAGCCCTCCAGCAAACGTGATTTTGATTGGCTGAGAAAAGAATTAGACATTGAGATTGTATTACAACACTACGGCTATTCTCTGGACGCCGAAAAGACAAGTAAAAATGGTGTTTGGAGAATTTATAAAACTGGGATTAAAGGGGACAAGCAACGATTAGCGGTTTGTAACATCGCAGGTAAGTACCGATATAAAGGGTTTTGTGACCTGAACGATTTGGGAAAACCGTACAAAGACGCCCAAGGAAATTGGAAACGAAGCGAAGGCTTCAAAGGTGACTCCATTCAATTTATTCATCGCATGGAAAATGAGAATTGGAAGAGCACCTTTGCTGTTGTTGACCAAATTTTAGGAGATACCCAATACCAACACAAGGTAGCCAAATTAGCCCCGCTTCGAGAGGTTTCTGAAAGCTATTTTTTGAAAGATACAACACTCAGAGAGGCTGATTTAAAAGAAACCTATACGCCTATCCTCCTGAAAGACAACCGTTATCTGCTCAATCGGGCAATCAATATTCCAACCCTGAGCCACCCTGCTTTTGTGTCAAAAATTTTGAATGTTGGCCTAAAACAATTGGCCTACGAATTAATTGAACCACTCGTACTCAATAATACCAAAGGGAAAAATGTGGTGCTTTCTAAGGGTACATTGCTTTTTACCAAAGAGCAACTCCAATCTAATGACCAGGAAGATAGGTTTTTCTTCACAAAACTTGATGGGCAAATCAATCGGTTCTCTCTGAATGAAGTGTTCATTGACAAATATTTAAACCGCTTAAAATCCAAAGACTTAGTCTTCCAAAATACGGCTTTCCCGCTATTTGCAATTGATGGGAATTTAGCGTCGTTGGACATAAGGAACGATAAATTTAAACAATTTCCTAGCATAGAAAGGCGTGAAG
Organism: Runella defluvii; assembly: GCF_014195535.1. GTDB lineage: Bacteria > Bacteroidota > Bacteroidia > Cytophagales > Spirosomataceae > Runella > Runella defluvii. The sequence continues at coordinate 19,749 of NZ_JACIBY010000035.1, forward strand.
CACTCTGGCTGTCTAACGCCCATTTTAGATTAACAACTCAATATCAACACGTTCCTATAAATACCTTGGGTACACTTTACCGAAACCTGAGTAATAATGAAATTTACTTTTGCTACCTTGATCAAGCTAATCTCTCCACTCAACTTTCTATTCCCTCTAACAAAGTGGCAGAACTTTTTGAGCCCATATCAGCCAATCGCCTTGTACTTTGTGAGAGTCCAATTGATGCTTTGTCCTTCGCTCAATTAAACCCCGAAACAGCTGATGAACGTCGGCTTTATATTGCCACTTGTGGCACTCCAGCTAAACATCAAATGGAGCATATTCAACATATACTTAACCGAAATCCATTGGCTGAAGTGGTAATTGCGCAGGATGGTGATAATGCTGGAATTCGGTTTGCGATTAATTACCTTGGGCTTAAACATCCCAGCGAACAGCAGGATTTTAACCTAACCCCTTATATCACCTATAGCGCCCCACCTATTGGTATCCAAAGTGTACAGCAACTGATTGGGAGCTCTAACCAAAAAATCGAAAACGACGGGCATCTTCCAACAAAAGATGATAATTTCATAAAGGGACAAAACCATCTTCGACTCGAAATTTCGCACAAGTTACAAGGCTCTACGTTGCAATCACTTGAACAACAACACGAAAAATACATTAACGACTTAACAGCTAGCTTGAATAAGTTTGTAACAAAAGAAGGAAATGAGTTCAAGGCGAAAGCCAGTCAATTGAGCCACTTACAAACGCCTAGTAAAGACAAATTATGCACCCATGTTGTCATTTCTTTTCCCAACGACACAAATATGCTCATTCGAGCACTCAACAGACTTTCAGATAGCATTAACCAAAAGCAAAGCCATCCCCTATTTCTAATCAGCCGCCCCAGCCGTACACAAAAAGACTTTAATGAAATCTTACAACAGCGTAATGGCGAAAAGCTCCCCGACAGTAGCCTTTTAAAATTATCCCCGCGCCCCCATGCTAATCTGAATTTGAGTCAGAACCCCGCTAAAGCACAAAGCAAGCTAGCCATCTAAATACTCCCGAGCATTTATTTTTTTGCTTTTCTTGCCCTACTTTCGTTAAAGCCAAGAATGACGGCCATATATGCCGTTGCATCATTGGGTTTTCTTTTGCCAGCTTGTATTTCCATATCGGCGTTTACAAAGCGATTGGCCAAGTCTTCATCTTGCAGTATCTTGTTCCTTTGAATTTTAGTAAAATCATACATTTCCAACCGTTCGTACATGTATTTCCAGCGGTCATCCATATTTAGGGCATTCAATGCCTCACGAATTTCTTGCAATTCTTGTATTGCTTTCGAATTTTGAGTTTGAATGTAAAAACTCAGGTGAGTTACTTTTCTGCCTGTTTTCTGTATTTGGTAGCTACAACTAATGTCCGTTTTGTCCGAAATTTCTTCACAACTTGGATCCAACACGCGTCTCTTTAGTTGCCCAAAATCATCATAGGTTTCCTCATTGGCCCCCAGTAAGTCTCTCAAATCTTCCACTGAGACTTGAGACCAAGTACCACCATTAAAGTTCTTCCAACGCGATAGCATTTCATACAACCTTTGCGAATAGGTTTTATTGAGCGATAGCGCAATTGCTAATTCATATTCTGTATAGCCACTTTTAATTTGAGCAATGTGGGGTATCACCTCATACGACAACCCTATTTCAAAGATGCCCTCTTTGGCACTGTATCGAGCTGATGAAAATACATTATAAGCTTGAAACTCCTTTTGTTCATCGTTTCTTAGCCATATCTGACAGTTACGCATCAACGACTGGGCCATCCCAAGCATTTGTCGATAATTTTGGGTTATAAGCTTGGCGGGTATTCTAAATTGCTTATTTTGCTTTAGATTTATATCTGCTTCACTTAATTGATTCAACACGATATAAAAAACTCTCTTCTCCAGAAGCGAAAAACTCTGGCGAGTCATAATCGAAGCATTTGGCTGTCTATTGTAATGCTTTAACTTCATTTTTCTTTGATTTGAAAGCAAGTTAAAAAAATACTCTGTCAAATAAAAAAAGTGTCAGAAATTTTAATTTTTTGACAGAGTTGGACTACATTTTGACAGAATTAAATATAATAACCTATATATCAATCTTTTACAAGATGATATTTTAGTTACAAATGAAGATTATCAATTAAAATACGGTAAAAATTGCCATTAATATCGCTTTTCAACACATTATCAATTGTGCAAACCACAACGAGCACACATAAAATATTGATTATCAAATAATTAAAAATGAATTTTAAATAAAATTACTACATTTTGACAGATTTTAGAGTACTACTTGGTATATACGCATTATATTAAAAAGAAGCGTTTCGGTTCACAAAACTAGATAAAAATAATTAAAATAAAAATATAAATTTAATATTATTTAATTTAAAAGAGTTGAAACCTAATTCTGTCTTTTAATTCTGCCAGTCATATTAATTGACAGAGTTCGACTGCATTTTGACAGAGTTCGACTACATTTTGACAGAATTAAAGACTACATTTTGACAGAGTTCGACTACATTTCGACAGAATTAGACTACATTTTGACAGAATTAGACTACATTTTGACAGAGTTCGACTACATTTTGACAGAATTAACCCACATAACCATCTTGTAATCAATGAATTACAAGCCCCGTAAATCATCAATATTTTAATCATCAATCTTAAATAAAAATATAACCAGTTTTTAAACAATTAAATACAGTCTTTCTTTTAGGGAAAAAGTTATCTCAGCAACTCTCTTCTTTCAGAAAAATTCAAAACAATCAAAATCACCTACCAACAAAAGGAAGGTACGTGGAACTATGATATTAATTAAAAGGCCTTAAAATAGGTTGATTTTAACAATTCTATTCTTGAAACTGCATTTGGAGAGAAGAACCAAACAAGCCATGGCAAAGGCCTCATTAATCTCCACAGAAAGGCTAGACTCAATAACCAAAGAATACCATGCCTTCCATCGAAATATCACTGGTACTGTTCTGAAATTCATCTAAAAGATATACTAAAAAACTTCTCCGCTCATAAAAATCCACTGATAGTAGCACAAGAATTTATCAGAACTAAACCTTCTCAAAAATAAAGTGTTGGCTATATGCTCCATTACTTTAAGTAGCCATTACTACTAAGTCTCTGAAAGTACATAGGCTTTATACAAAAACAGTTGGCTGTAACGAGATAGTTTTAGATACCTATATGCTCACTATCAAAACGGCACTATTGCCTCTGCTCCAACAAAATAATTCCACTAATACAACTTAATTATCTCAATTTATATTGTATTTTTGTTATTTATTACAAATATACAATATAAATGAATTTCATTTCCTTCCAAAAAGCTTTTCAAGATCGCGATGTTATTCCCGTCAATGACATATTTAAGCAGTTCCCAGATTTTGATACCCGCCGTCTAGTCGAATGGCAGAACAAACAATACCTTCAAAAATTAATCAATAAATATTATACCTGGCCTCAGAAGCCTATCTCGGAAAGTCGCCTTTTTTTTACAGCAAACCGCCTGTGTAGCAACTCCTACGTATCGCTGTGGTCAGCGCTACGCTGGTATGGCTTCATTCCAGAAGGAGTCTATCAAATCTTTTCAGTATCTTCCAAACAAACTCATCATTTTGAGACCATATTGGGGCGTTTTAATTATCATCACCTTAAACCTAACCTACTTTTTGGCTATGAGCCACAGCACTTGGAAAATCGTGATTTCCTAATCGCCGAACCCGAAAAAGCGCTCTTGGATACATTTTATTTGAATCCGAACCTCACAGGCAGCCTTGATTTGGAAGCTATGAGGCTCAATCTCAATCTCATTGCAGAACGTTGTTCCGTAGAAAAATTGAATGCCTACACCAACGCTATCGGCAACAAACGAGTATCCAAACTGACCTCAATCCTTCTCAGCCAATTACCACAATGATTACTTTACAAACCATCAAAAAATACTATCCAGCTCATCTGCACGGATTTGAGCGAGAATTGCTGCGCGAATACCTACAATGTCAGATTTTACAAATTCTCTTTGACAGCTCCTTGGGCAAACACTTTGCCTTTTTAGGGGGTACCTGCCTACGGTTAGTACACGAAAACAAACGTTTTTCGGAAGATTTAGACTTTGACAACTTTGCCGTGTCAGCCACCCAGTTTGATCAAGTGGCCGAAATCGTGGAAAAAGAGCTCAAAGGCAACGGCTATGAGGTCGAAATACAAATAGCGGGCAAGGGTGCTTATCGCTGTAACGTCAAATTTCCGCGATTGTTTTTTCAGCACGGCCTGAGCGGGTATCAAGAAGAAAAACTCCTGATTCAGCTCGACAGTGAAGCGCAGAACTTCCCATTTGAGAAAGAAACCTACATTCTCAACCGTTTCGGGATTTTTTCGCAAATCAACGTTACACCGCTTGACCTGATGTTTTCCCAAAAATGCTACGCCATTCTCAACCGACCGCGTAACAAAGGCCGCGATTTCTTTGACGTGGTATTTCTACTGGGGTTAAACATCAAACCCAATTACGCGTATCTGGAGCAAAAAGCAGGCATTACAACGACGGCGCAACTCAAAGAACGACTTCTAGCTCATTGCGAAAAACTCAACATGGACGAACAGGGCCGCGATGTAGCCTCGTTCCTATTCACTCCCAACGATGTTCGAATGGTAACGCTTTTTCCTCAGATTATTAAACAAGCTAATATTTAGTATTTTATACCTTCATAAAGTGTGCTGACCGCAAAATACAGGACGAAAAGCTTCCCTGATTTTAGAAAATAAGCATTTGACTGATGGAACTATTTTTCACATCATCTCCCTTTGACTGCAAGAATTCGAATAGCCCTTGAAAGCCAAGACCTCTGTGAATCATGTCAAATCGAACCGCTAAAGCGATTATAGAATTCTCTAACAGGTTTCGTAAACTCGTGTATGACCTTTTGGGCTTTGATGTACTTTTGTACTATGTCCACCATAAAGAGAGCCGCCACTAATACTGGCTACACGTTAGGTTTTTCCTTAACTTATAGCCAAGTTTTTATCGAGTTGACAAGAGTATATTTTTTCTTACGAAATAGAAGCGTAAAGCCCCGACCCTTTAGGGCGGGGATATAAGCGACAACTTGCCAAAGGAAGTTTAGCCTGTGTGCAAGCCTATACGCCGCATTTAGGCTATCTTGTTTTTTGGTCTTCAATGTATTTTTTGATAATGTCTTCCGAAATATGTCCGATACTTTCCACATAGTAGGAACGCGTCCAAAGTGTAGGCAATCGAGATTTTAGCCATTGAAATTCATTTCTTAACACGAAAGATGTGTAACCTTTGAGTTGGCTGATTATAAAAACAGGAGAATCATTTGGGGTGGTTTTGATGAAAATATGTACATGGTCAGGCATAATTTCCATTTTCTCAATGGCCCATCCATGTTCGGTTGCTTTTTCAATAAGCAATTCTTTCAATCGAATATCAACGCCATTGATTAAAACTTTTCTTCGGTATTTAGGGCACCAAATGAAATGATAGGCGCAATTATAAGTAGCATGAGAACTTTTAGCCCAGCGAGTATCCATAAAATATTTAGTTAGATATATGACACAAAAATATTATTTTTTAAGTATATTTGTGTCATGGAAGTCACGCAAACCTATAAATACAAGTTAAAACTAACCAAAGGACAGGTAAATCTGCTTAATAATTGGATAGGTACTTGCAGGTATGTCTATAACTTAGCCCTTGATACTAAAATCCAATCCTACCAAAAAGGTGTTAATGTTTCAAAATACGATTTGATGAAGCAATTAACCGACTTGAAAGATGTAGAATGGATTAAATCTGTACCTTCTCAAAGTTTGCAAAATGTTGTTGAAAGGCTTGATTTTGCCTACCAAAAGTTTTTTTCGGGTGGCGGCTTCCCAAAATGGGCGAAAAAGGGCGAATACAGTTCAATACTTTTAAAGTCAGTAAAGGCAACGGATACAGGTTTTATACTGCCAAAAATAGGAGAAGTACGCATATTCAAAGACCGTATGCCGAAGGGAAAACTGAAAACGGCAACAATAACAAAGGAAGGTAATGGCTTTTTCGTCTGTGTAACCTTTGGAAGTCAATCAAAAAATCTCTACCCTATCGACGAGAAACAAGTTGTAGGCTTAGATATGGGTATCACCTATTTTCTGACCGATTCCAATGGTTGTTTTGTTGAAAATCCAAAGCACACTAAAAAGTACGAGAAACAATTGAGGGTAAAAAATCGCGCCTTGGCAAGAAAGAAAAAAGGGAGTAGTGGGTTCAGAAAAACAAAATCAGAACTCAACAAGCTGCATTCAAAAATTGCCGATGTTCGCAAAGACTTTTTGCACAAAATCAGTTTTCGGTACGTCAGAGATAATTCTTTGATTGTGTGTGAAGATTTGAAGGTTAGCAACATGATTAAATTCGGGAGTCTTTCAAAGCATATTGCAGACGTTA
>NZ_JACIBY010000036.1 GCF_014195535.1 Runella defluvii
CGCTAAAAACATATTAGGCGAGGGCATCGCCTTGAACCGTCAACGTGAGGCGTTAGCCTGTGCGTAGGTTTTAGAACCTCATTCCATTTAGGGATGAGAGTATGTCAGAGTGACACCACCACTTTCTTTTGGACTGACTTTGCACGTTTTTGGGCGTCTTTGAGTGTAAATGTCACTGTATGCACTCCTACAGCCGGTTTAATGGGGTAGTAATTGAAGTAAAGCAGATTTTGTGCCTTCGTAAGAGTAGTATATGGAATACGAATCTGGTCGTTAGGACGATAGATAGTTTTGTTAAATTCGATATTTCCATCGAATTCGGTGACCGAAAATTCAAAAATGTAGTCCGTAGCAAGAATTTCGGCACCTTGCTGTTTTACATATAACTCAAATCTTTGATATTCTGACTGACGAATCGTCTCCATTCCTGATACCGTTCGTATTTGAAAATTAAAATCAGGCAATGATTCGAGCGCAGGGGTTAATGGAGCCACATTAAGATTGCCATCACAGCCAAAAATGAGTAGTATCAATGGTAGTAACTTGATGATTTTCATGAAATTAGAAAAAGAAAATGGAAGCCCCGAGCGCGAAATGAAATTTTTGGACATCTGAGGTAGGAAACCAAAGCATTTTAGTAAAAACGGAGATGGTAGAAGCAACGGTTAAACCCATTTGGGCCTTTCCACCAACAATTAGCCTATTTTGATTAGTCAGTTGATAAGCTGAGTCATCAAGAATACTTTTTCCTCGATTTATCAGCTGATACCCTCCTACACCCCCCAAAGTAACAAGTCCTGTTATTCCTTTCTGCTGAAATAATATTCGGCCCATTGCGAAGTGAATGGTCATTGACTCTACTGGGACATGTTGTTTTAGAACAGCGTAGTCTTTTCTTAAGTAAGCAATCCCCCATTGACGGATTAAGCGATTACCTATGAATTTTCCACGGTTCAATTCGATGTTAAAACCCAGATTATCTGTTGACTTCAAGCCGTCTATTTTGGCTATTGATATTTCGAGGGATCGTTGGCCTTTCAACTGTTGGCAAAAAGAGGTAAGGTTAAATGCCAACCACATGAAGGCAGTCACATAGATTCTCATATACTTTTTGCTTGATTAAGTACGCTATCATCTATTTCAAAAGTCAAGTGCCGCCCACCCCCTCGTTCATAAATTTCTACACTGATCAGTTTGTTGTCAGTAATAGATTTGATGGGTAGTGCAAACACCATTTTTCGCTCGGTTTTTGCACCAATGGACTGAATAGATTCTGGATGTACATATAGAGGAGTCAATTCTTCATTCTGCACAGCCATCCGTTTAATTGTATGACGTTCTTTGACAAAAAATTTGATAAAATCCCATTCATAGTCGAGCTCGCTCTCATTCTGTAGTTTGATTTGTAAAAAGGTAACATCCTGCTTGCGATAAACACCCATAATCATTGCAGTACATTCGTTTTTTACCATCCCGATGCCAACGAGGAACGCACTTTTTGCATTTACTTTCTGAGAAAATGATAGCAGTTCATTTGTCGGAATGATACGTTTTGACTCTTGCGTTTGATTAAAAGGGTTGATTGAACCAATCCCAAGGTGAGAAGCAACTTTCGCATCCGATTGAAGATTGTTGGCAATGTTGATGTTAAATACTTCTGGGTTTTCGTTGTAATTCACTAAAAATGAATAAAAACCGCCATCTTCGGTAATAATGGTCATGTTGGTCTCTTCGGCAAACCCTTTGATGTTTGCTTTTACACGTAATACATTGGTGACATTTTCAGGAACAAGGGCAATTACAGCGTCGGAGCCTGCGTCAAAATCTTTAATTCGAGCAGGAAAAATGATGTGGGTTGTTTTTTGATAGGCGACTTCTATTGGATATGATCCTTTAATGGCTGCTTTGGAAATGGGTAACAAGTAGGGATTTGCCGTAACAAAAATACGAGAGGTATCGGGTAGTTGACCTAAGCAACTCCTCCCCCACCCTGCCGCAATAAGTAAAAAAATGAAGGTTTTCATAAAAGTATTAGGAACGAACACGCAGTAAAATGCGATGATTAGATTTAATTGTAACTTTCGGCTGGGACATTTTTTGTTGGATAAGTCCACGTGCAACGTTAAAACCTGCATTGGTGGCTTGGATAGCAACTTGAGCCCCTACTTGCTGGCCTACACTTCCTTGTGGCAAAAACATATAAGGAGAGACACTCCCACTGGCCGATTGGCTTAGGCTCTGCGCGATTTTTGTTTTTTCTTGCAAACCTGGAACATACAGTCCTTCTTTCCCGTCTAAATCAAATGCAACGAGATGAATCTGATATAAACTGTTTTCGACCCGAATATTAGTTACGATAATTTTTACCCGATCACCATTTACAGAGCAATTTCCTGAAATGAGACTGTTGACAGGAAGTTTTAGCTTATTTTTTCCAACGATAAGTTGCGTTTCTTGGGTAAGGCGAATCCAAATAGACATCCCATTTTCAACCGTTATTCCTTCGCCTTCTCCATGAACGACCGCAGGAATTGTTTGAGCGTCGGTATTAGGATTCGCAATACCAGCATCCGTTTTTTTGCCACCTAAACCATAAAATCCGTTGCGAGCATGATTAGCCTGGATATTTATCCTTTCGGTTGATAACTTCAACTTGGTTTCACCAATTTTATCACTCAACGGTGGTGTTTGAAACATTGTATCAATATTGGGTGTTTCATACTGGTGTATTCTTTCTTTTAAACCATTTCTCCAGTTTTCTAAGTCGATATTCGTCGGCGCTTTGCCCGATACTTGCTGTTCGAGTAGCTTGTTATTAAAACGAAGTGTTTTTACTAATTCTTCATTAGCCGCCTTCGTTGTAGGGTCTTCTATCTCATTTTGAGTAGCTGCGTTTTTGTACAATGACTGGATAGTTGAGTTCTGTCTTCCAATTGTCTGACTCTGAGCCTGCTGATACATACCCAAAAGCTCCTTTTTCTGGACCTGCTTTTCTACAGTTGACACTTGAGTTGAAGTGTTTTCTCCCCAACCGTCATTTTCGGGGTTAGTACCTGTAAGTTTATGGGTGTTTTGATTGGCTGTTTCGTCGAGTAAACTGCCAGATACAGTAATCCCGTTGGGGTTTGAGGCATACTTATTTTGGTGATCAAATTCCTTTAGATTGGCAGACGGCGGTTGTAAACTTAGGGGTGTCTCTGGTACAGCTGGCTCAATGCTTACTATCCAGTCTTTTTGGTAACCTAGAAGCCCAATAATGATTAATACGGGCACTGGGATGAGCGAAAGTGCGACTATTTTTTTGCTGGTTTGCAATTGTTCACTTACTTCCCCCAGTCTTGATGGTTGGTTAGAGGTCATTATCTTACAATGTTTTCTTCGATTGGCTGACTGGTACTATACACCCTAAAGTTTCTCATTAAAAAACCATTGGGGTTTGCATCGGAACGATTAACATCCACCATTTCAACTTGGGTAATAAGGGTTCTGGTACTACGTGCAGTTGCTCGCTCTTGCACTAATTTTAGATAGGCTACCACAGGGTAGGGATAATAGCGTAAATCAATGCTAACAGAGTCAATATTAACGCGTTGTGTGATGTTAGATGTTATAATTTGGTCGTAAAATCGCTGTTCTCGCAAATTGTCATACAGTTTTTTGGCGCTTTCATCGCAAAGGAAAAAGGCTTTTTTAACGTTGGTTTCTATAGATGTTGGATCTGGTGAAACGGTGAAAAACAGTTCATGGAAACGTGCAACGTGGTGTTTTGCTTCAGCAGCGCGGTTGTCCATCACATTTCCTGAAAAGGCTTCTAACGCAACACCCCGATTCAAAATAAAAATGCGTTTTGAAAAATTGTGGGCGTAATTTAGAGAAAGTACGACTGCTGCAAGTGCTATTGTAAGACAGCCTGCTACTACGGTAAATGTTAGGTATTTAGCGCGTTGAAATTGTTTCTCCAATTCTAATAACTCTTTCATTTTAACGGATAGATTGGGTTTTTATCATTACCTGAAGGGTGCTACCTTGGTGATGAATATATGCCTTACTGGTTTTTTGTTCATACTCATTAAATGCAAAAAGCAACGACACAGAAGCAATTCCAAAAGCCACAAAACAAAGGATTGTAGAGTACAATAAGCGCTTCTGTAAAACTTGGACTAAGTTATTCTGATAATTTGCGGTATGTGGTTTCATATTTGTAGTGTTATTTTTTACGCTGTAAAATTTGGTTCCAGTTTTTAAAACGAGTGGAGGTTTGCACTTTATTGGCCATGTTTTGAGCTTTATTTGATGCTCTGTCTAAAGGTGGTTTCATGCTTCGATAACCCGCTTGGGCGTAGTTGGAAATCCCTTGGGTTATGCCTCCTACGCCGCCTACTGATAAAATTAGATTGGTTGCGGCAGGTACTTGAAAATAGCCGATTAGAATAAGCACCAACAACCCTAAATAGCCATAGCCTAGAAAACCGTCACCTGTGAGCGACTCGTTGGTTTGACCCGCAGGAGAGTAATTGGTAAGGTATAATTCATGAATTTTGAAACTGATGATACCATATATATTGGCTACAACGGGTAGCAAGGAGAAGTTGATGTACTTGCCAAACCATTCGGCTATATTCCCCGTAAAACCATCAAATACGGCCAGCGCAATGGCAATGGGCCCTATGATTCTAAGCACAATTCGGAATAAGATAGAAATCAAATACAATATTCCTTCGGCGATGTTACAAATTGCCACCAAAAGATTTTGGAACATTTCTTGTAATGCAATGTCGATTTTTGCGGCGGTGTAATCGGCAATCGTAGAAAATTTTAGACCCAGAGACTTGAACGTCTCAGACCACGATTCATCACCTCCTGAGTCATTTTCAGTCTGTTGTTCTTGGAAAACTTTTAGCTTATCCTCTACGGCCTTTTCGCGTTGTTTGATGATGTAGGCGATGCGCTCAGTGGTAGAGTTACCATTTTGAGTAACTGCCGATACCAGACTATCAGCTCCCGCATCAATGGCGTTGGTTATTCGCCCCAATGAACCAATCAGTAATGCAATGGCAAATGGTCTTAAAAGGGGAAAAAAATCAATGGGTTCGTTGCGACTGATTTGGCCAATAAGCCTTGAGGCAATGTAAAGCATCGCGCCCGCTCCTGCAATTACTCTGGCGTAATTTTCAAAAATTTGAATCGTCCCTTTTTGAGTTGAATTGATTAACTCTTGGTAAAGTTGGGTACGAATAATTTCTACAAAAGACTCGTTCATAGTGAGTTATATAATGCCATACTTTCGTTGCAAGTTGGCTCTTATTTCTTTTAGTATTTTTTCACGTTCTATTTCCATTGCTGCATTCACTCGGGCTTTACATCCTTCACTGTTGTCGCAGTTTTTGAGGAGGGGCTCAAACATATCAACTATGTCGGCATTGATAATGGATTCTGCAATACGTAGTTCGCTCTGGTAAGCTGTCATGCGTTCAGCCACTTTCTTTGCTTCTTCATTGCCCTGTACGCTAGTATCTCCCAAACCTGAGTCAATGACGTCATAGCTGCTTGCGTGGATTCCTGAGATTGGAATTCCAAAATTTCCCGAGGTCAGCCCGTTGTGATACGTAGATCCGTTGAGTGCCAACCCATAAAGTTTAGCGGTTGCAATTCGGTCTTGGTTAGTCCTAGCACGGCTGATGGAGGATTTCCGAATACTTCCATAAAATTCATTCATCACTGCCCGAAAACCATTCACTTTCTGGTACATGTCTTCCAACCATTGCATTCGTTCTGCATCAGTCATTTTAGCATGGCGTTGGATGAGTGCATTGGAGGCAGCAATCATAATTGAGCTCCCCTCGTTGTTTATTTTTTGAAACCCTGCCAAAACACGCCCATATTCTCTGGGATGAATGTGTTTATCTTGCGAAATGACTGCGGCCATTTTATTCATGTCTGACATGGCACCTTGGACATTCCCAACGAGTTCTCGTCCGCGATTGAATTGCTGTACGGCAGAGGCGACTTCCATTAGCTTTTTGACATTCCCCACTAATTCTTTGAAACTAGGGTCTTGAAGTAGCTTGATGGCGGTGGTGATGCCTGTATGAATGGGGTCAGAGACCACAAATTGTGCTTGCGTATGCGCAGAAATAAAAAGGCTTACTGCAAGCCCTAATAACGTTTTTTTCATAGATGGTTCGTTAAGAATTCTTAGTTAAATCGTTCCCCTCTCGCCCAGGCTTTGATGCCTGCTTCCGTGTTCCCATGATAGCGATGAAGGGTTAAATCGGCTATTTCTTCTACTTCTCGCTTTTCGGTAGTAAAAGTAGCGTAGGCTGTTTTAGACATTTCAACTCCATAAACTTTCGTATAATCGCCAATCAATAATGCCATTTCTTTGTATTTGGGGCGATTTGAATCGTTCATTCGATTGATGCTCAAAATGATGTTGGCCTGTTTTTCGGATAGGCCAAGGGTTTGCATAATATCATCAAAACGCTTTTCGTAGTTTGATTGGTCAAATAAAAATTTGATGGGAGAGTTGTTGATAATTGCATCTTTAACAAAGGCATTTCCTACCAAATCGTCCACTTCTTGGGTAACTACTCCCAACGAGCCATAGTGTTTTCTTACTGTCTTTGAACACCATTTCAAGAAGGTTGCAAAGTTGTCTTTGGCTAAAGCCTTCCATGCCTCTTCAATTACCAACATTTTTAAGACTCCTCTGACGGTAAATAGTTTACGAACGTAGTTGTTCATAATCATAATGGTAGTAACTGGAAACAAAACGGGGTGGTCTTTGATGTTGTCTAATTCATACACCACAAAGGGGAGCTCCATCAGGTCAATGTTCTGGCGTGAATTGAGCAAATACTCGTATTTCCCGCCTTTAGCGTAAGGACGTAATACGTAGAGGAAGTTCTGTAAATCAAACTCAATGTTAGCCCGCCCTTGATTTTGGGTGAAAATTTTAGGGTAAACCTGCTGGGTATAATCATAAAAGGTATTGAAACAGGGAAAATGTTTACGGCCTCCCTCCCACTCTTTTCTTAGAAATCCAAAATAATTGGAAACGATGTCAGAAATGGTGATTTCTTCTGATTTGGTAGTCAGCTCATTATCTTTTTTCCAAAGTGCTTCCAATAAATTGGCAATTGATTCTTCTGTTTCGGCATCTGGATGCAACCCTTTGACGTAGAAAGGATTAAAACTGAGTGGGTTGCTTTCTTCATAAGTAATGTAACGCCCGCCTAGGGTATCACAAAGGCGACGATAACTGTGGCCAACATCCACAATGCTGATGTGTACGCCATGAGAACGCAAGTAATAAAACAAGGCATTCATCCCAAATGATTTACCCGAACCAGATGGCCCTACTACCATAAAATTACGGTTGTTAATGAGTCCTTTTTCCATGGGTTTGAAAAAAGGGTCAACCATTATCGGTTTGCCGAAGCGGTCAGTGAGCCGTACTCCATTGGGGGTAAATACGGTATCTTGATAATTGCCTTCCATATTCCATAAGCAAACGGCTTCTTCGGAAAAACACAGTACCAGATTGTCTAATCCAATCTCGGCAGCATTACCAGGAATGCACGACCAGAAAAGGGTTTCGGCATCCCAATTGGCAATGCGGGGACGAAAACCCATTCGAGAAATAGCCGATGCGGTTTGGGACCGATATTCTTCCAGTTTTTCTTTATTTTCGTGCCAAGTCAGTACATTGTAGTGAACTCTCACGGGGCGGCGGCCTTCTGCTTTCATTTCTTCAATAAAGGCGTCTTTGGCCTCGAAGGCGACCATATTCTCTTTTGACCAAGCTGAGAAACTATTGTGCCTGCGCATTTCTGCGGTTAGTTTATTGCTTAAATGGTCTGAATCTTCGAGATAAAATACTTGGTTGAAGATATGATTGCATCCAAGCATGAGCCCCAGTTGCGACCCAAGAGAGGTCGGAAATTTAGTAGAATCTGTGGAGTATTTCTCCAGAATTTGCGCATTGCTGAGTGTAGTTGGAAAGTCTTCTAAATCGGCTAGGGTAAAAGTCTGGGTATAGTTGCCCCCTACCCTGAGCTCATCTTTCATTTGAAGATCCTGTAAAGTTGTGTCCGTCAATGAAAGTGTGAAATACTGTTGAAAAATTCCCGACTCAGTCTCACTACCTAACCAATCAACGGGCTTCATTATGTCGCACTTGATTTTTGCAGTGGATTCTAATATGGATGAAAATTGGATAACAGTATCCAAAAATTCTTTCCAAAACTTAGCGTCTAAGGCATCTTTTGGCACATAATGATTCTTTAACAATGACGAGTTGAGGCTTTTTCTACGGGTAATTTCTTGGGTAGGTCGAGTGATAAAAACATACGAACGTTGCTCAATATACGTTCTTTCTAAAAAGTGTAACTCATTTTCATAAGCTAGGTAATTGTTATTGGCAATGTAGGCCCTTGTATCATCGTTTAATTGATGACGTTGTTCCAAGAACCAGTCTTGTTTGTGTACAACATACCCATTTGGTAATGTAGCCAATGCCCTGACAAAGGTTGTATGTAGTGTATCATAGTCTGCATCTGAAGGGGTAAAAACTTCGGGGAGCTTCAACCTAAAACCAATCGTTAAGTCCGCATTTTTGGAAACCACCACGTTTGTGGATTCATCTACGGCCAAAATTGGGAAAATATGCTCAATATTTTTGATTTTACTTTTGGTCATTTTTTAGTGGCAAGTTTCAATACGGCTTTGACAGGAACAATTTTATGAAAAGGCATTTTTTGATGGATAAAATGAGGTTTTCGCTCTTGAACGGGCTGTTTTTCCATCCCCCATCGGCCATATTTTTTACTCAGGTGAAAAGCTGCGCTAATCGTTGCGCTCAATAAAAGCAACAATAACAAAAAAACGACGATGGAGGGGATACCAATAATGACCAAAATGAGGCAGCTAAAAATACTGCCAACGCCTCCTATGGCGCCAAGGTAAAAGTATTTGCCCCGCAGGCCCTTGAACTCTATTTCATGGTCAACTCCTTTGAAAATAATAAATTCTTTCATGTGGCTACGCCCATTTGCTAAAGGTAAGGTTGATAATGTAACCGATGAGAAACAAAAACATGAGTGACCCCAGCCATTTTAAGGCAAATTCATATACATCATCGTCACCATTTTGAATTTTTATAAAAACGCGTATCATACCAATAATGGCAAACACAATGCCTAGATAAACGCTTGCTTGATACACCTCAGGAGCGGCATCTCGTATAACCCCAGCGGCATTGTCAGAGCCAACGTAACCAAAGGGGCTTTTGATGCCGAAATCGACGAGTTCTACTAAACCATAGCAAGTAGCTAATGCTCCAAACCAATGAATCAGGCTGCTTTCAACACCATCTTGACCTTGGTTCCATCGTTGAAAGATTCGAACCCCACCAATAACCGCCGCAATGGAGAGAAGTGCCACACATATCAATCTAACTTCGTCGTAAATTCCATTGAGGGCATTCATCGAGACATGATTTTATCGTTGAGACTTGGATCAAAAACACCTTGAGAGTTAACAATCGCTTGAATAATTCCTCCTAAAATAAGAACAGCAATAATAGCGGCTAACCATCGAGCGGTCATTGACAATATCTCATCACTGCCATTCATTTGCCAATGATTATAAATTCTAAATCCCCCTACCAATGCCAATAACCCACAAACGGTGTAACTAAAGGTGGATACACTTCCAATCATACCAATCAATGGTTCCGTAATAAGGTGGTCAATCTGGGTGTTGGTCGTATGTCCACTTCCGTTGCCCACAATATCTAGAAAAATCATTTTCATTTTAGAAGAAGACTGCTTGAAGAATAGCGGCAATGGCCAATAAAAACAATACAGCTCCAAACCAGCCAACGGCGTGTTTCTGAACCTCTTGGTCTCCGTTTTGCCATTTGTTATAAACCCGAAAACCACCTACGAGCCCAACGATTGCCGCGACGACGTAAATGAGTGTGGTAACTGGTTCAAAATACCCTTTTACGTCATTGGTCGCCTGAGACAAAGCCTGTGCTCCTGCTTGAATGCCCCGATTTTGAGAATAGGCGAATGATGAACATAAGCTCAGGGTCAGCCAAATTGCGTGTTTTTTGCTTGAAAATTTAGAAAGCATAATTTGAAGGTTAAAAAACTAATTATCGGATATGTAGGGTTGAAAACCCACTCGTTCATAAATGGCCTGTGTTGATTCTGGCAAATTTGCAATAGCCGTCATGTAGTCACAGCCAAGGTCTTTTTGCATTTCACAAACTAGCTCATGCGTGCTTAAAAGTTCTTCTAAGAGTGCGTTATGATTGATTTCGTCTGTTAAAAGGTCTTGGCTTTCATTGTCATTGAAGGTATCATTGATGAAGTTTTCACTTCTTTCCTTCTCGTCCAACTCGGTGAATGGCCATTGACTATCTTTGAAATCTAACTCTGCAATTGTCTCAAATTCTTCGCTTATTAGCTCAACGGGTGGTTCAATTTGATTGGCTAGGAGGGTTTGAAACGCCTCGTTTGATGTATCAATCGAATCTACAGTGGGTGTTGATACGTTACTTTTGCCTATTTCAGGGATTGAACCAAAAAAATCAGTCTCTATAATTTCAGGGGCCAGGTTAGGTACTACAGCTGGGGATTTGACCGAAGGGCTTTTGAGGGATATAAATTCTATATCTCCCCTTTGTGGTTTTGCCTTCGTGGGGGATTGGGAGTGAAATAAGAATACACTCCCCGACCATACCACCATGAAAATTAAGCAATACAGGGTGTACTGACCCAATGTAATATATACTAAAATTAGGGTGAACATAAATGTTGGCAAATCAATAAAGATGCAAATTAAATTTAATATAATTTAAAATACAAATTTATTAATATTTAATTATTTGCTATTTTTGCCAAGCTAAAATGCTTCATTAACCGTTATTGGAACATAGATAAGTCTTTTATCCGCGTGGTAAAAGCAGTGAACACCGACAACCATTTTTGTTTTTTCTGTAGGTTTTAGCACCATAAATGTTCCTTGAGGAGTTGTGGTAGTTTGTGCTGTTTTCATTAGTTGAGCGTATTGTTTGTAAGTAGGATATTGGTCAATTAGGCGCAGCATGGTTTGATATTGGGTCAAATTGGTAAAATATATCCAGCCGAAAATAATGAGCAGGGGCAGACTTATGCCAGGTATCCCGAATTTACCAAGCGCGTACCAAAACGCTTGGCGGTTGTTTTCAAATCGGATGACCTTTGCGCGTTCTTTGATACTTTCAGTAACAGATTGTATGGTGTTGTTATTTTTTATCCCCATTTGTTCGATTTCACAAAGAATAGAGGTGACTGTTTCATCAAGCCTGATCCCGTATTTTTGCTGGTAATGACCCTGCAAGCGTGTCATCTGCTCCGAGGTAATTGGTTTCATAACTTTGCCAATTCGTTTTTTAATTTCATTGCAGTTATGAAATCATATCGATCTAACCCATGCCCTAGCTGCACCATTTTTAAAATTTGGTTTCCTACTTGGGTGCTGGTATCTATGTCACCAAAAAAATTAACTTGTAGTTGATGCTGAGTGGCATACGACTGAATTTCAGAAATGAGTTGGGGGTGTTTGTAAAAGCTATATTGATTGACCCAAATACAAATTGGAAAGGTATTGCCAATAATTTGCTGCATCTGCTGAAGGTACTGCGTACAAGCGAAATAGGAAGTATTTCCCGCAATCACAACGTCAAAGATAAATTGACACTGTAGGTGTTGGGCTAGTTCGTAAAACTGTTCCGTACTAAAATCAACGGAGAATAAGGCAGGAATTTGTTCACTCTCTGGCGCGCCAAAGTCTAAATAGCAATTCTCAAAAGGAAGTTGGCTCAAGTCTGTTAATGAAAATAAAAGTTTGTCACGGGTTATTTTCTGACGTTCGTCCAGCATAGAAAGAGCTGCAATCCTTCCAGTACCGCTCAAAAAAGCAAGCTGACGAGAGGACGTCTGTGTAGAGGCATCAACGTCCACGAAATACGTTCCAGGCTGTGATTGGTGTTTGAGCGCCAATAGATAGACTAAGAAAGATTTCCCAACGCCTCCTTTGGCTTGGAGGATAAAGTGAAACTGTTTCATCGTGTTTATAGGAATTTGAGATTTGTTTTGGTCGAATGTTCGTCAGTATGATTTGGGTCAGAAAATGAAAAGTCGGTTTTTGCTTGGGTTTCATTAACTGGCTTGGACGCTGGTAGAGGAGATTGGGTTTTGGATTGGATAGGAGGCTCTACTGTAAGAGTAGCGGCAAGAATAGCCATTCGGTGTTTTTGTGTACGAATCCGTTCGATGATTTTTGCACTGATAGTAATACCAAGATCTGCGGTGATTTTATCGGCTACATATCGAGACGAATAAGCAGAGATGATATATGGGCGATAGAAGGCATACAACATAACATTGCGTTTTCTGACCTTTGATAACACGGCGTCACAGAGGTCTTTTTTGCTGATAAAGTGTGTTTCCAAAGGTGGCATACGGGGGCAAAGAAAGAAGGACAGTTCGTGAATTCAAAAGGAGATTAGCGGGGATAAAAGGAGATTATGGGAGATTAAAAAGAAAGCGAAGCGTTAGCAAGCCATGACTTTGTCCTGACAAAAAATTTACAAATTTTTCGCCAAAGTCGTAGAATGACGCAAGCTATTGAGGAAAAATGAAACCACTAAAAGACGAAAAGATAGAATTACGCTTAACAAGAGAGGAAAAGACGTTAATCGAAAATAAGGCACAAAAGGCGGGAGTTTCTGTCAGTGAATATATGAGACAGGTGGCATTAGGGATTGAAGTCACCCAAGCCTTCACCGAAGAACAGCACCGAATTATTGTTGGCGTAGCGAATAACCTTAACCAGCTAACCCGATTTGCCCACGCTGGGAAATTGAACATAGGTAAAATTAATAAGATCTTGGATACCCTATTCGAGGGCTTAACATGATAGCAAAGACGGTACTTGGAAGTAGTTTTTCGGGAGCAATTATGTACGGAGCAGCAGAGAAACAACCAACAAAAAAAGCCAAGCTCATTGACAGCCATAATGTAATGGGTACAACCGCGGAACATTTTGCACTACAAATGCAAACTTTAGCCAATAGGAGCAAGTGCAAAAATCCTGTATGGCATACTTCGTTGAGCTGGCCCGAGAACGAAGCCATTGATGAGGAAAAAATGCGCAAAGCGGCTCGGTTGTATTGTGAGGGAATTGGTGCAAACTTAGCCCAACATCAAGTGGTTGTTTACCAGCACTTTGACCAAAAA
The DNA here is from genome assembly GCF_014195535.1 of Runella defluvii. Lineage (GTDB taxonomy): Bacteria > Bacteroidota > Bacteroidia > Cytophagales > Spirosomataceae > Runella > Runella defluvii. The sequence continues at coordinate 13,293 of NZ_JACIBY010000036.1, forward strand.
CATCCCCATATTCATATTTATTTGAATCGTGTTCCGATTGGTGGCGGAGCTGCATTAGATTCAAGTCATAATTATGCACGCAATGTAAAGGTGTGTCGAGACATTGAAAGAAACTTAAATTTTCAGCCTTTACCAGCGCAAAGAACAAGCCTTTCTGACCATTTACCCCCAAAAATGCAAGCTCGTCAAAAAGTGAAAAAGGCGCTAACTTCTCTGTTGATTGCTAAAAAAATCAATAGTATTGATAAGCTCAGCGAGGAGTTGGCCAGCCTTGGGATTGAGAGCCGTTTCAAGTACGACCGTAATGATAAATTAGTGGGCTGTAGTTTTCGGGTCAACGAAGTGGCCATTAAAGGAACCGAAGTAGGTTTTAAAGCAAAGCAGATTGATGAACTTTTAAGCCGCAACGGCATTGATTTATTAAAGACCCGCAAGGAGGTTCTGCCTAAAAATGAAGCAGTGCCTTTTGAGTCAGGTTACTTGGTTGTTAGGGCATCTGTCAATGAAACCAAGGCCGACTTGTCTAAAATAGAAAAATCTCTTTGGCAAGCTCAAATGCAATTGCGTCAAATAAAGCAAAATGCAAAAACGATGAGCCATAAAAAGCCAGTAAAAAAGTTTAAAAAAATGTAATAAAATATATACAAATAATATTTATTTTGAGTTTATTTGTGAAGTAAATATTACAAATATCTTCTATGCTAACTCAAGAAAACCTGATTAATTTTTTGAGGCATAACCCTGCCTTAACCGTTTCCACGCTTGAAAAAGAAGCTTCTATTCCAAAAGGAACAATAGCTCAAACTTTGGCGGGGACTCGCAACCTCAGCGAAAAACATCTTGTTGCTTTATTCCCCATCTTATCGAAATATGGGTATTCTGACAGCCTTTATGAAAAAGCCAGGGTGATTTCGATTATCAACCACAAAGGCGGAGTTGGCAAAACGACCACCACTTCTTCTTTGGGAGAGGCACTGGCTAGGCGCGGATTCAAGGTTCTCCTGATTGACTTAGACCCGCAGGGCAACCTAAGTCAGATTTTGGGTATAGATGCTCCCGAGAGTCAAGTGGCCCAAGTACTTTTGAATCACGCGATTCCATTGCCCATTGTTGAAATTTCTGAAAACCTGTATTTATCTCCTTCAGATATTGAGTTGGCCGATGCCGAAATCCAATTGATTTTGAGTGTGGGAGGGGATTTAAGGTTAAAGAACAAATTGCAGCCAATCTTGAGTACCTTTGATTATGTGTTGATTGATTGCCCGCCTTCGTTGAATAAGCTTACCATTTCGGCTATGAATGCTTCAAATAGCTGTCTCATTACGCTCCTGCCTGAAATGTCGGCAGTAAAAGGGCTGAACTCGTTATTGCAGCGGGTGATGGAAGTAAAAACAAACCTAAACGCAGAGCTTGTGGTTGATGGGATTGTTTTTACAATGGTTAAGAAAAATAGTGTTCACGAAGGTATCAAAGAAAATGTCAAGAGTAGTGTGCCGTTTCGAGTATTTAATACCGAAATCAAACACTTGGTAGATTTTCAAAAATCACAGATTTTACAAAGCCCTATCGCCAAATTTTCGGACAACTCAGAAGCTGCCAAAAACTACCGAGATTTTTGTGATGAATTTATTCAATACCTACAAGTTGTAAAATAACAAACATGGCCAAGATAGATTTTAAAGCAGCGATAAGCCAAAAAACGCAGCAATCGCTCAACAATAGTTACATTAGCTCCGAGCAAATCAAGCAGAGTATTGTTGTTTTAGAGGAACTCCGAAGCTTCATTCCGTCTCCAACTAATGAAGAACTGACTCAGCTGGAAGCGAACATTATAAAAAATGGCTGCAAAGATGCTCTTTTACTTTGGGAAACTACGCAGCGGGTAATTGACGAGAATTCTCTAACCCCTGATGCGCCCGTTTATATTTTGGTGGATGGTCACAACCGTTTCAAAATTTGTAGAGAACGGGGAATCAATTTTAACGTTCAGGTCATGCGTTTTGAATCTTTGAAAGAAGTCAAGGATTATATGATTGATTTGCAATTAGGGCGGCGTAACCTGACCCCGCAACAGGCTTCTTATTTTAGAGGGTTACGGTATAATATTGAGAAGGCTGAAAAAGGGAAATATGATCGAAAAGATTATAAGTCTCAAAATGATACTTATGGCAAAACGGCTAATGAAAACGATAAGTCTCAAAATGATACTTATGGTAAAACGGCTAGTGAAAATGATAAGTCTCAAAATGATACTTATATTCAAAGTGTTGATATTGAGGGTTCTACTTCTGAAAAATTAGCACAAGAATACAAGGTAAGTCGGGCGACAATTATGCGAGATGCAGAATTTGCGGCAGGCATTGATCAATTGCAACCAACGCTGAAACAAGCCGTTTTGAATGGCGAAATTAAGATTGGGAAAACGGATATTCAAAAACTGGCGAAACGGAAGGTAAAGGGTTTAGTTGAGAATGTAGAAGAATTAGAAAATGTTCTTTTGGGAGAGGATGAGCCGAATGTAATTGATAAATCCCGCAATGCTGTTCAGAAGCAGTTGACAGCTACAATGACCAAAATATTGAAGGCTCCTAAAATTTCGGTAAAGGATTTGGAGCGTTTGATTGAAGTTGCCACAGAATTGAAAAAGATACTTTAGAACAGAGGGGTAGGAGGGAAGCTTTAAATGAATAAGTTTTAATCTACGCACACTGATTGGTTCCGATTAGCAACGCATCAGAACCAATCAGCTTCTTCATCCCACTCAACAGATGGTCTTTTGAATGGTTTTATACTATATATCTCGCTGAATCGTTGTTTTTTTTAGAGTTTCAGCGAGATATACTATTGTAAAGATATTGCAAGATTTGCTTCAAAGCCCCAAAGCAGAAATGCTGGCTATCTATGGACGTAGGCGGGTGGGAAAAACCTATTTAATCAAAAATGTGTATCAGCGTAATATTAGTTTTGAGTTTACGGGTACTCAAAATGCAACGCTCTCTAATCAGCTCTTTAAGTTTACCGAAAAGATAAAAGAATATTTCGGTGATTTAGGAAAGATTAAAACACCTAAAACATGGTATGAGGCTTTTTATCAACTGAAAATATGTTTGTCTAAATCAACCCAAAAACAGGTTGTTTTCTTTGATGAATTGCCTTGGATTGACACGCCACGGTCAAATTTTTTAGAGGAGTTGGGCTATTGGTGGAATGACTGGGCTTCTCGTCAAAATATTGTTGTAGTCGTGTGTGGCTCGGCAGCTTCTTGGATGCTCAAAAAATTGATTAATCACAAAGGCGGATTACACAATCGAGTGACTAAAAAAATCAATTTGAAACCATTTACATTGGCTGAAACTAAATTATATCTTGAACGCCTGAATATATGGTGGGATGATTACCAAATTATCCAGTTTTATATGTCCGTGGGAGGTATTCCAACCTACTTACAAGAGGTAAAACAAGGTGAAACCCCTACACAAACAATTGATAGACTGTTTTTTACAAAAGATGGGTCACTTAGATACGAATTCGCCAACCTCTATGCCGCCCTGTTTGACAATTATCAAAATCATATCGAAATCATAAAATTACTTGCTGGAAAATGGCGGGGTATGACTAGACAAGAAATCATTGCTGGTTCAAAATTTAAAGATGGCGGTGGATTAAGCAAAATATTAGAAGAATTGGAAACATCGTCATTTATCATGCGCATACCGTCTTTTCAGAAAAAAAGTAAAGATTTTGTATATCGTCTTACGGACGAATATTCTTTGTTCTACCTAAAATTTATTGAAGGGAAGGCGATTACGGGAAAAAATATTTGGCTAAAACAGTCTTCGGAAGAACAATACAGTTTTTGGGCTGGGTATGCCTTTGAAAATTTATGTATCAAACACGTTGAGGCTATCAAAATGGCGTTGGGTATATCTGGTATTTATACGGAAACATCAAGTTATTTTCATAAAGGCAATGAGGAGTATGAAGGTTTTCAATTGGATATGCTTATAGATAGGGCTGACCGTGCTATCAATTTATGTGAAATTAAGTTTTACAACGACGATTTGTCGATAAACGAAGCATATGCGGGGCGTTTACGGCAGCGAAGAGAATAGTTTAGAAACCTTTTAAAAACAAAAAAAGCCCTTTTTAATACCCTCATCACGACTTACGGAGTAAAGCAGAGCAAAAACAGTAGTAGCCAAATTGATCATATAGTCACAATGGATAAGCTATTTATTTTGAATAGTTTCGATTGAAAAACTTGTTTTATGAAAATTTAGCGTAAAACCCCCAATCTTTAGAAGGGGGATGTAAGCGATAATATACCGAAGGCTATTTAGGTTTGTGCGAAGGCTATTCATTAGCGCGCCTTTTGATTCTCAATATACTTTGTAATAGCCGATGCTGAAATACTGCCGATTGATTCGCAATAGTAAGAACGTGTCCACAAAGAAGGCAGTCGGCTTTTTAAGTAAGGAAACTCTTTTCTTAATTCAAAAGAAGAGCGCCCCTTCATTCTGGCTACAATATTGGCAGGGCTATCCATGGGCGTAGCCTTTACAAATACGTGGATATGGTCGGGCATTACGTCTAAAGTGGCAATTTCCCAATCATTCTCTATTGCCACTTGCCGAATGATTTCTTTAAG
>NZ_JACIBY010000037.1 GCF_014195535.1 Runella defluvii
TTTGGGACCGGGTATTTGGCTTCCCGCTATGGTATCAGACCCTATCCTTTCCTGATGGGGGCAGGGTTTGCCGTCATTGGCCTTGTGGGAAGTATCTTTCTGGTCAAGGACACGGCATCCCATGTAAAACTGGAAACGGGCCGTAGCGGGCAGCAAAAGCTTTCGAATGTGTTTTGGGATACTACTTTCGCTCACTCCAATCTGGGAGCCGTTACCCAGGCCGGACTGGTCAATAATTTAAATGACGGAATGGTCTGGGGACTCTTGCCGGTACTGTTGTCGCTGAAGGGTTTTTCCCTGGAGCAAATCGGGATAATTGTAGCGACCTACCCGGCCGTATGGGGCGTAGGACAACTCTTTACCGGAGCCTTGGCCGACAAGTATTGTAAAAAGCGGTTGCTGTTCTACGGCATGTTCCTGCAGGGAGTAGCCATTGTGCTTTTCCCCTGGGCGATAGCCTTTTGGCATTTTATGACCATCTCCGCCTTATTGGGACTGGGAACTGCGGTAGTGTATCCTACATTTCTGGCCGCCATTGCTTCGGATACCCATCCGGAACAAAGAGCTGCCAGTATGGGCGTATTCCGTTTCTGGCGGGATTTAGGGTATGCCATCGGGGCCTTACTGACCGGCATACTGGCTGACTGGGTAGGTATTTATCCGTCCATACTGGTGGTCGGAGGTCTTACCATCTTTTCGGCTCTGATAATCCAATTCCGCATGGCCTGCCAAAAGAAGAACCTCACCAACCGCCGAAGAAATCGCCAGGATCATTGGTGTAGGCCAGTCAACGGTTTACCGTTATCTGGAAGCAATGGGGCAAAAAAGGATTTTATAAAAGAAAAGTGAAATTTTGAACGTAAAACACTACATTACAAATAGTTAACTCAATATCGTAGAACATTCGCCCCGTTTCTTTAATGGAGGCCAAGTATGCACCCGCAGCCAAAGAACCAGCAGGATTAGGATAAGTAATGGTGCTTAATCTGTCTATCTTACTTTTGGCCCGAATCGGGAGTTGCAACCAATGCAGCTTTTAGAAGTGGAAGTAAGCCCTTTTCTAAGCCATTTGGCTCAAACGGCCAAACGGTTCCAATTATAGGTAGTCAAATCTTTATAACTAGTTAATTTTTAGTCAGTTATGAGCCTAACGTGGCGGATATACCCTGAATGTGTTAACTACCCCTAATATATACCATTCCCTTTTCTCCTTTGCTTTTAATAAAAAGGCCCTTTGTGAAGGACTTTAAAAAATTATACTGGTTAGCTTGCGTAAAACCAAATACTTTGTCCTGACAAAGTCATGGCTTGCTAACGCTTCGCTTTCTTATTAATCTCCCATAATCTCCTTTTATCTTCTCCAATCTCCTTTAAGGAGTCAATCCATCACTGTCAAAAATGATACAAGCTACAATACAAAACCTTGTATGCAAAAAAGAAAATTTGCAAAAAAAATGGCTGATTTTGAGACAATAAAACATGTCGAATATCACCCTCACTTTGACCCCAATCGGTAGTTCCAACTAGTAAATAGCGGAAATACTACTTTGTGTTGGTGAGTGAGACAAAATACACGTTGTTTTATCAGGCAAATCTACCATATCTTGGTAGGAGTCATGACCAAGTTACGACGCTCTGCGGGAATGCTGCGATTTTCGAGTGGATAGCAACGCATCGTTTAAATCCGCGTGAGGCGCAAAGATTTCGCTGCATGAAACGAGCATTGACCCGAAGACAGTTTTTAATTTTTCGGTGCCTTGTTGCCCTGATACGTTGTTATCCAAATAGGTTTTGATAGCCGCATAGGGCTGACTGCGAAGATACGCTACTGCACGCGCGTGGGAGGTGAGCGAGTGCATAATGAGGGCATCGCCCTGCAACTGGTTTTTTCCCTGCATGACAAGCCAAGAAAGAAAATCGGTCATGCCCTCAAAAATAGACACTTCATTTTTTGAGGAATCACTCCCCCGAATCACCGAAATATCACGGGCATTAATCGCGGATTTGAATTTGTTGCCAGCCAAAGCAACGCGTACTTCATAGCCGCCTGATTCATTCAGCATTCCAAAGCCAAAAAACTCTTTTCCCACAGCCAGATTTTTATATTTTACTTCCAGCAAATACTGCTCGGCAAGGGGGGCGGGAATTCCGCGCTCACGAACCAAATAAGCAAAAATGACAGGGTTTTTGATAGGGTGCGCTTCGACCAATTCTAACTTGCGGTCAGCAGAAAAATTTTCGACCGCTTCGCGGTGGTTTTGCTGATGAAAAGAAAAAAGATTTGGGGATTGAGTCTTAGAAACCTGATTTCCTTGAAACATTGTATCCAGATAGGCCAATGCTTGGGTAACACTGGAATAATTTTGACAGCGCATCACAAAATCAATGATAGTGCCGCCTGTATCACCAAAATCGTTCCAAATCCATTTTCCATTCAAAAACGAGGTGTGAAATGAGGGCTCAATTTCATCTCGAAATGGAGAAAGATACCAAAGTTCATATCCGTTTTTTTTCTCGTTGACGGGTTTATGCCCCAGCTTCTCCAGTAGCAACGGCAACGAAAGTTTTTTAGCCTGCTCACTGTTCATAAATAAATTAAGTCTATAGATTAAAATAAAAAACATCTTTTTCTTTTCAACAGCAATTATTCATTATGGTTTATTTTTTGTAATTTATCAACAAAAACAGTCCACTACTAATTGAAAATTTTTTAATAGTAATATTATTAGATTGTGTGACCAAGTTACGGTAATTGTGTGACCAAGTTACGGTGGATAAGTACAGGGTTGGTGACCAAGTTACGGTGGATAAACTCTAATATTGGGGTGATTCACAGGTTTATCCACAGTGTAAGTTTTATCTATTTATAAAATATCATGACCAAGTTACGGTAAGAGGAGTTTTAGTTTTTTTTGAATTGGTGCTAAGCTTCGTTCAAATGTCCACCCTTTATCATCAAACGAAAATTTCGCTTCTGAGTAGGCCAGTTTTACTATCTTTGCATCATGCTTCATTTTCACTTTGAAGTCAGCCATTCGGCCAATATCTCCTCCAAAAATTTCTTTCATTGTTGCCCATGTTAAAAACAATGGCTTTTTAAGGCTATGCAAACGGTAAGCTAAAAATGTGTAGAAATCTATCGCCCTGGCATTACCTGAAAGAATCCGTAAATGTTCCAGTGAGAGCGGCAAAGGATGTTTTTGTAACTCTTCCCAATAGTCCAAGCTCAAAACGATGTTTCGTTTCCATAAAAGAAGCTGATTCGGCTGACTACGAGGGAATAAATCAAACCCTTTGACGATTGGCATTTGCCCATGCGTAGTACTTCCGTCTGCCTCTCGGTAGGATACAGAAATAAGGGCAGATGATAACCTTGCTAACTGGTTCCTGGCTTGGTTGATTTGATTCCCGCCATCGGTTAAGCCGATTTTCTGCAAAAATTTTGGCAAAGATTCTGCATCAATATCAATTTTATTACTGCCCTGCTGCAAGGCTAAAGCATTAATCACACCAAGTAATAGCCTTGATTTCGGGCCAAATGGGACACCGATAAATTCATTTTTCCCTGTATGCGGATTATGTACTGGCAGCTGGCTAATATTTAGCTGAAAATCTCCGCTTTTATGAATGTAGCTTTCTGTCGGGTCTAATTTTACATCTCGGCGCGGGAAATAGACGTGAGCTAATGCCACAGGCATATACAAATGCTCTCGGTCATCTGGATGCGTATTAAAACTATTCATGACAAGCCTCATACGGCTTTCAGCATAGCGGGACAGTTTCTTTTCGTCGTTCTCCCTCATTTTTGCTTGCCTTTATCACGCTGTATCTTTTCTTCAATAGCCTGTACAATGTACGCGTGTCGAGATGGCCGTTGGCGTTTCGGGAGATTTTCTAAAATCCCTGCAATATCCCTGATATGACTTTGGTATAGCCGTACCAGAATCCCCTTCAAACTATCATCGTCGGACTGCTCCAGCTTTTGCGCTTTTGTCGATGATCCCCCTTTGCTTATCAAGGCGTCAATTGTTTTTTCATCGACAGATGGTTCTGCATCTTTGGCAATTTTTTTGGATTTTCTTGCAATAGCCATGAATATAATACTTTATATAGTTTTGATATTATTTTTAATATCAAAAATAATATCATTTCAATATGGTTTGATTTTCAATACATTAAACAAAGCATTATATAATGCCAAAAATTCTGATGAAGCTTTTTCATCGGAAGGCTTTAATTCAAAGATTCCAAGTCCGTAAGTAATCGCGTTTGCAAATGCCTTTCGATTAATCAGCGGCGTATCAAGATATGTCAGATGTTCGGATTCTTTTAAAAGTTCGCTTACTTCTCGGTTATCCCCCCCTTTGGGGTCAGCTCGATTAATGAAGGAACAAGCATGTAGCCTCGGGTTTCCCACTTGCATTTCTGCAACCAGGTTTTCCACTGACTCTAATGTCCAAACATCAAGTGAACGTGGGTAGAAGGGGACTAAATAAACATCGGAAATAGAAAGAGCCGCTCTTTGGCTGGCTGTGTCCCTACCTCCAGTATCTATAACCACATCATCAAACTTACCGAGCAATTTTAAAATCTCAGTTCTCACAGATTTGTCCGATAATCGTATAAGCGTAAAACCCGCTTTCCCTTCCATTGCAGCCTCGCGCTGTACAGAAAATTCATGCGCTGACCCTTGGTCATCAGCATCAACAAACAAGACATCACGGCCTTTACTGCTTAAATAAACAGCTAAGTTAGTTGCAAGGGTTGTCTTGCCACTGCCGCCTTTAATTCCACCTGTCGTAAATATCATTGAAAACCTTATTATTGAGGTAATTATTCTATGCAATGTAATATCATTTTGTATATCATACAAGAAATATTATTTGATATATAAAATGATATAATTATTATATCATTTTATATACTATCATTTTCTCTTATTTGCTTGTAAATGAGCCGAATTTATAAGAGCTTTGGCTTTCTGACATGGGGAAGAAAGACAATGGGCTGGCATTTTAAGCAGTCAGCATAAGAACACTTGAAAGTCACTGGCCTGACAGCTTTGGTTTGTGCTACTGATTGCGTGGCTGATAAGCGGGTGATAGGGTTGGGTAATCACTCCAACTTATGCGGATTCGACATTACTAACGCTACACAGTGACGGGTCGGAGGTACCGGGAGGTCATTACGCCTTACCCTATTTGCCAAATGATGGCTAAACTCCAAGCCAATGAAGGCTTGCATGAGATTATTGCAAAAAAAGGCTTTGTCTCAGCCAATGATCCCGCTTGCGGTTCGGGTGCAATGATTATTGCCTTGGCCGATGAAATGTATCAGCAGTACGTTAATTATCAGCAACAATTACACGTAACAGTGACGGATTTAGACCCACATTGTGTTTAAATGGCCTATTTCAATTTTCACTTCTAAGTATTCCTGGGGTTGTCGTGCATGGCAATAGTCTATCATTGGAAGAATATAGCCATTGACCCACTCTTGCGCATATTATGGGCGACTGAGAAGGAAAGTTAACGCCTCGTGCAAAAAATGAAGACTTCATAAAGACAGCCAGTGAAATTATTACTCAAACAAAAGATTCAACGGCTCAGGACAGAACACATGTTCCAGAGAAAATAGCAGTACCTGAATCTAAACCGATACCGATACAAGCAGGGACTCAGCCAAAACTGTTTTAATAGAGATTCAGAAAACTTGTATAACGAATATCCTACGTTTTTTATTGTTTAATTTGTACTTTTTCAATAAAAACTCTCAATTAATAGCATTTTTATTGAACTTATGAATCGGTATTATTAGACCAATTGTCCCATCTGATTTTTTATCCAGTTTTTATCATTGTGACAAAAAACAATACCAGCGATGAAAAAACCTGAATTTAAACTCAAAAATACCCTATGGAATTTTTTGCTAAGTTTTTATCCAAAATTAACCTTACACCTTACTTTCCTTTTTAGAAAGAAAATAACGAACTATCCTTGCAAAGGGGTTTTGCTTCATTTATTAAGCCTTACTCCGATGAAACGGAAAACACAGAAAAGACAAAAGCAGCTTGTTCCCAATAAAAATTTAACTGTACAAAAAGACTGGTTGGGTAAATTAAAAAAGCACGGCCAAACCGTAGGCTGGCTTATTCTTGGTGAATTTTTAAAATACCTCCTTAATCATTATCTATTCTAAATTTGATAACACATAAACCAAATAAAGTGCGCTGATAAAGTGACTTATTGCAACCCGCGAAGCTGGGGCGCAATGGGTCGCGGTGCGGCTGGCTTCGCTTATGCGACTCAATAGCAACCTTACGACAAAAAGCCGTAAGGTTGCGAAGCTCAAACAGGGCAGGAGATTCTATGCCACTGGCAAAAGTTTTTTAATGCGCTGCACCGTATCGGCTGATAAATCATATATCTTGGCCACTTTGCGAATACTGATACCTTGCTGTAAATCTTTCAATGGTTTGGCGTATTTGGCCTTTAAATCATCATCGGAATAGAAACGGCCTTTCTTACGTCCAAATATCTTGCCTTGCCGCTTGGCTTCTTCCATCCCGCTAACAATACGGTCAATCATTGTTTCCCGCTCCTGACGTGCCATATCAGCCGTAACGGAAAAAATCATAGATACAGCATGATTTAGCTTCCCATTTGGTAACAGCGTCTCAATGCTGTACTGATGGATATAAATAGAAATTTTCTTTTCCGTTAGATACTCTAAAATTTGGTGGGTCTGAGACGGGCGGCGGCCTAAACGTGATACTTCCGTTATAAGCACCTTTTGAATTTGCTTTGTCTCGCATAGCTGTAAAAGCTGCTCGATGCCCTCTCGATCGGCGTTACCTTTAATTCCTGTAATTTTTTCAGTGATGATTTTAACAACCTTCCACCCGCGTTTTTCGGCAATAGCGGTCAGGTCGGCAATTTGCCTTTGGTACTCCTGAGAGCGTTTTGATACACGGGTGAAAATAACCGCGTTCACGGGGGAGGGGCGGGCTTCGTTCATAGAACGAAAATAATAAACCGTACCGAAATAAACAAGTGGTTAAATCAGTACAATTACAATTGTATCCCCCCCCGTTTCTGAGTCCCAAAAGTGGCTTTTTTATCACATACTTTAAATCAGTACAGTTTACAATTAAAGCTAAAATGCCATTTGATAACTTTTTTAAATTTTAAAATTAATTCTTTATATATTTGAGAATTAGTTTTTAGTGTTTTTTTATATTTCATCTACCCTACTTCTCGGTAAAGTTAAGTCAACAGCAGTTAATGCTGTTTCAGTGGAACTATGCCAATAATCTATTAAAAATGAAGCTTTGTTTTTAGCTACTAAGGGCTTTTCTTGTTTCATGGTCTGCATTTAAACGAGTTTAACGCAAACACATATACAAAATCAGAGTTTTTACTTGCTAGGACAGCCTACTTTTCGCGTTTTTTCTCTTTCGAGATTGTACAAATTGTATTTAGCGTTGTATTTTATAATCATTTAATATCTATGCAACAAAGCCGCTACTAAGTATCCGTTACGTACAGGATTGAAACTTTTTTCTAACAGTCATATTAAAATCTATTATAAAATTCACTTTTCCTAAGTATGCAATTTCATGATTATATCACTTTAGTACAACGAGTTGATAGCTTAATAAAAACAAAATCAACAGGTTCTCCTAAACAAATGGCACAACGCCTTGGCATATCTGAAAGGTCTTGGTATTACTTACTCAACCAATTACGTTCTGAATTTGGTATTCCCATTGCATTTTCCCGTTTTAGATGTAGTTACTATTATCCTGATGATGCTTCGCATTGGGATGATTTCTTGAAAATATTTATGGCTCTTCCCAACAGTAAAATAACAGAAAAATAAATTTCATGGGGAAGTACTAGATAATATATTATTTGACCCACATTAGCAAAGTATTGATCTGCTGTTTAGGGGCTCCATAATTGAACCTGAACTCACACCCTTTGAGGGAAATCAGGGAGTTTTTTGTTGGTATGCCGTTATGCTTTCGTAGCACGCGCTTGGCTTAGTTTCAAAAGTTCTCAATACCGTTGATGTGGTATGAGGTAATTCCAGGGGAGTCTAATACAAACCCTGTCTAATGATTATTTTTGGTAAAATTTAGTTTTTTCTTTCGATTTCAAATGCTTTTTTGTTTTGTTATTGGTGTAGTCAAGGGCGGCTGAGGAACGAGGTCGTTTATCTACCCTTGACTACACCAATAACAAACTGTTTTTGCGTTTTATAATTAGAGATAAAAATGGCTTTGTTGCATGGCCATTTTATATTGCTATAATACCGCGTTAAATATGTTTTGTACAATATCCAAGGGCAAGAATCTGTTGAAAACTGGTCGCTTAGAGATGTAAAAGTTCACTTTTTACAGTTTTTTTCGACCTAATTCCTTTGAAAAGGGAGCCATGCAACAAAGCCGATAAAAATTACAAATCCATTGGCATCCTATCTCCAAATTTAATATGTAATTGTTGTTCCGTAAGTGCCTAGTTTTGTAAAGGAGATATCCATTTACGGCTTATATTTTCAACGGCCAAGTATATCAATTTAAGTAAAGCTAGACGCTTGCTGCCTTTACCTGCCTATTCTCGCTGCTGTTCACCAAGATGAGCCTTTATTTCTGACTCTAGCGGACTTTCTAAAAATTGTTGGAAAAGGGGGGCAAACACCCCATCTTTTCCAGTTAATGATTGTCCATTCATCAACTGGGTTAGCGCTTTATCTCGCATCTGTTCAAACTCTGTCTTTTCCATTGTTCTGTCGTAAAGTTAAAAACCTTTAGCCAGAGTTTAATTTACAGTCTCAATCCCAGATATTTATCCATTAATAATAGACACTATAATTTAGTATAAGTGTACTGAACATTAGTAATTATTTCATTTTTCGTTTTAAGGTACTCTTTATCGCTTTTAAATATAACCGTGTTATGATCAGCTGTAGTAAAATTATAATTATAAATAAATACTTTACCGATGGATTCGGCTGGTAGACCCACAGCCTCTACCGAAAGGGTGCCTTTCTTCTCAAAAGTGAAATCACATTTTCCACCACCATAGAGGTAAATGAAATTATGATAAGTATCGTCTATTCTTAAAACACCAGTTCTATCAGCCCCAATCAATGTTAGTACAACAGATGGTGGTGTGCCTGATTCCTGTGGAGTAATTACCACGGGTTGCCCTTTTGAATCTTTATATTCCATGGAGACAAACTTCCAAGAACCTTCCAACTTTCCTTCTTCAGCTTTTATACGTTCTCTGTCTCTATCACAAGAGAAGAAGAACGTACAAGCAGTCAATATTAGCACTACTTTAAAAATATTCATGGCATTATTTTTTGATTTTTGAACAAAATCCTACACAATTAATGTATATATCAAAATCTCAGCGTCTTTTTCAGTGTAAACCCAGTTTGATATAACCAGGTTTACACTGAAAATATAATTTTAAACGCCTGCTTAGTCACTGTCAGTTTTCCAGTACAAATTCAATATTTCCGTCAGCTATTGTAGCCGGCGATGGATGTGAGGAATTAATAAGCTCCCCTTTCATCTTTTTATCATCCTCCTTGTAAGTAAGACCAATGGTAGAGGTAACGCCTTGATACGTCACACTAACGTTAGTCGTTTGGGTGGAACCTGAATTGTCTACTTCAAAAGTTTGTATATAATAATTGGGTCCATGAGAGGTATCAAAATACCACCGGAATAAATTTTGTGTAGCAGTCCAAGAGGCCAAGGTGTACCCGTCCTTTGCATGAGATCTGCTTGGTACATACTCAATGTTACTGCAAGCTTGCATCGCCGAAGCACCTCCAATATTATAAATTACACCATCAAACCTAATCTCAGGCGCCCCATTAGCCCATCCTTCAATATTACTTAAATTGGGGCATCTTATCCATTCAACTCTTTCATAATTCCCAGATGTGCGCAGGTTTCTTCCTATATTAGTACTTACTTTGTAATCCATTCTCTCATTACTTCCCACAACAATTACTGGCACATTCGGTTCTTCAATTGCGTCAATTAAATATTGCTCCCCTTTAAAATCAAAGCCTAAAAAAGTTATCGTTTCATTTTCAACGTAATCAGATGGGATAAAAGTAACCAATGGTGCTTGATTTTTTGTGTCCCATTTTTCTATATTTATTGGAATAGCAATATTTAGTTTAAAATTCAATCGCATCAATTCTTGGAGTTCAGATGCAGTAATTTCCCTACTTTCTATAAGAATATCTGTAATTTTTTTATTGCTCAAACTTAAATCTTTACTTTTTGAAAATAGGATATCAAAGTCACCATCAAATTTTTTCTGAGCCTCCAGCTTAAGAAAGCCTCTTACTTCTTCATTCTTTAATGATTTAGCCAGAGCTTTTGTGAATTTAACAGTTAATAAATCTAATTCTGTTTCTGAGGATGATATTCGCACAGAAGTCGTTGTTTTATTAATTTTGTTTATGGTCTTATCAGTTGGTATCAACAAATGTGACACAGTATTATTTGCCATCGGGTTATGCGAGTCTTCGCAGCTAACTAATGCAATACTTGACGCAATTAGTGATATTAGAAATGCACCTAAAAATAACTTGTTTTTAAAAATTGCTGTTGTTTTCATTTTATGATTCGGTTTTAGGATGGTGCCTACTTGTTTGCAGGCTTTTAGAGAGCTACTATTGTTAATTAACAATGCAATGTTCTGAAATTTCACTGCAAAAAATATGCAGCTAAACATTTTTTTTGTCTTTTTTCATGACTATTTAAATTTGAATAACTATTAATGAATTGGGAGCTGTACTAGATAAGGAGAAAGTTTAGTATGCTGCTATGGGTCTAAAATGTTGTAAATTAAGCATAAGCCAGCATCGCAGGCTGGTAGAATGTTTCGTGATGGCTGCAACTCCCGATTCGGGCCAAAAGTAAGATAGATCAGAAGCCAAAGGTTAGAAGGCTTTTAATAAATTAAGGTGCCTGCTCTGGAACTACCTGCTCTAGGATTGGTGAAACTGGCCTTGATTTCTCTTTCTGGAATGATTTGACATCCACTCCCGCAAATCGTAATACTTTGTAAAGTGTTCTCCGGGAGCCAATGTTAAAGTATTGCATGATCTCGGTAGTGGACTTTTGTCCTGCTACATACAGGTCTTTTACCGCTGGGGCGACCTTTTGATATTTTACGGCTAACCCTTGCGGCCGTCCTCCCATTCTCCCCCGAGCCCTGGCCGATTGTAATCCGGCTTTAGTGCGCTGCACAATCAGATTCCGTTCGTGTTCGGCCAAGGCACAAAAGATTTGAAAGACTAAGACGCCACTGGGAGAAGTGGTGTCAATCGGGTCATTGAGGGAAATCAAATTAATTCCGCGCTTACCAAGCATTTCTACCAGTTCAATGAGTTGCTTGGTAGACCTACCCAAACGATCCAGCTTCCAGATAATAATGGTGTCTGTTTCCCGGGCGTAAAGCAAGAGTTTCTCGAACTCGGGTTTATAAACTTTTATGCCTGATACCTTATCGGTGAAAATCGTTTCACACCCGGCCTTTTTCAAAGCATCCAGCTGAAGGTCCAATATCTGCTCTTGCGTTGATACTCTTGCGTAGCCAATTTTCATAATACCCGATTTTGTACCCTTTATGCCGTCTTTTCAAATATAGGGTATATTGATATCGAATATAACTTTCGGGTACAAGTAAATTTTAATTTTTGACGCTTTAGCCTCTCGATTTTTCCTGTACCGGAAAACCCACGTTTTTGTGACCCAATTTAATGAAGATAATTATTCAATAATTCTATTGAATAATTATAAACCTTTACCTTTGATTCATTCATCTGATTCATTCATCTGGAAGCCCATGGAAAAAAAGGAGCTTAAAGAAAAAGTCTATTCGGAACTGGTTGGTCTTACTAAAGCCTTAGCCAATCCCTACCGGCTGCAAATCATTGACCTGTTGGCCCAGTCGAGCCGCACGGTAGAAGAAATTGCTACGCAACTTGATGTCAGCATAGCCAATGCTTCCCAGCATTTACAGACTTTGAAGGGAGCTCAACTGGTCAGCATTCAGAAAGAAGGCCATTATGTGCATTACCGGTTAGCCGATGAAAAAGTCTATCTGGTATGGAAATCACTTCGGGACTTAGGAATAGAACGTTTTGCCCAGATCGAGCGGACCCTAAAAGACTTCCGGGAGCAGAAAAACTCCTTCCAGTCAATATCCATCGACGAGCTAATCGAGAAAGTCCGACAGGAAAATGTAGTAGTTCTGGATGTAAGGCCCGAAAAAGAGTACCGGGCCGGGCACATTCCCCAAGCCTTATCGGTCCCCATGGAACACCTTTCGGAACGGATTGCCGCTTTACCCAAAGACAAACCGGTGATTGTGTACTGCCGGGGTCCCTTCTGTGTGTTTGCTGATGAAGCCGTCGAACAACTGCAAAAACAAGGCATTAAGGCTTGGCGCCTGGAAGAAGGATTCCCGGATTGGAAAAGCCGAAACCTTCCCTTTCACATGGCCTAAGTTATATTCCAGGAGGAGATTCTTTTGTACCGCTATAACTATCCACATCAGGCGATATGCTTTTTTCCTTCCCACCTTATAAAGAATTACCGTTATGTCCACAATTCCTACCGTCCTGGGGCTGCGGGAGAACTGGCCCCAGTTTACCCTGCTGGTAATCATCAATGGCTTTGTTGGGGGAATCATTGGCCTGGAGCGAACGCTGCTCCCCGAGCTGGCCGAGCAGGAGTTTGGCCTGGTGGCCCGCACGGCCCTGCTATCTTTTATTGTCGTTTTTGGCGTAAGCAAAGCCTTCACCAATTACTTCACCGGGGCCTTGGCCAACCGCGTAGGGAGAAAGAATCTGCTGGTGTACGGCTGGCTTTTTGGCCTGCCGGTTCCCCTGATTCTCATGTTTGCTCCCAGTTGGAATTATATCGTGTTGGCCAACGTGCTGCTGGGCATTAACCAGGGACTCTGCTGGTCTTCGACTGTGGTGATGAAAATAGACCTGGTGGGCGAAAAGAACCGGGGACTGGCCATGGGCATCAATGAATCTGCCGGGTACTTGTCGATTGCCCTGGTCGCTTTTGGGACCGGGTATTTGGCTTCCCGCTATGGTATCAGACCCTATCCTTTCCTGATGGGGGCAGGGTTTGCCGTCATTGGCCTTGTGGGAAGTAT
>NZ_JACIBY010000038.1 GCF_014195535.1 Runella defluvii
ACTCTTTCGAGGGTTTATTATCACTAAGTCAATATGTCAAAAAACGAGTTTATAAATTATGTATATCGGGTAGGTTTCTAAAACCTCACAGGTCTAACCTCCCGAAAGTTTAGAACTTTCGGGAGGTTTTTTTTATGACTTCTTCGGTTCAAATTTGAGCAAATACCCATCTTTCCCATCGCCTTCACTCGAAATGTAAAGCGTCCCGTCGGGTGAAAAACAAATACCTTCGGGTTGACGGTACAGCGCGGGGTCGAGCGGGATGTTTTGAAGTAAGCCCCCTTCACGTGTCATGACAATGAGCCGATGCCCCGCCGAACTTAGCAAATATACTTCGCCCGTTTTAGGGTGAAACGCAATCCCTGAGGGTTTAAAATCACGTACTTCTTTGCCTTTTAACCCAAAACCTTCGAGATTTTTTTCGGTTATTTCTTGCTGCTGATAAACGGCGCGGCGTTTTAAGTCAAACGAATAAATGACCTTTCCTTCTCCTTTTTTGTCCTTTTTGAGGTTTTCTTTCACGGCCAACCATAACCTTTTAGTAACAGGGTCGTAAGTCAGACCCTCAACGTCCAGTTTTTTAGGTAGATTGGTTTCAATGTCGCGGGTTTCTTTGCTACCCATGGTAAAATTGAGCAGTTTTCCATCACTGCGTAAGACGTAGATTTCTCCTTCGGCTACTTCTACCCCTTCGTAGTCACCAGGTTTGTCAAAAAGGTGCTTTTCAACAATGTCTTGTTTCTCCAAGTCATAGACAAATACTTCGCCTTTCTCGTCTTGGACGCACAGGAGTTGGTTGTCTTTGTAAAAGGACAATCCAGAAATTTCCCGTAAAACTTTCGGAAGGTCGTAGCGCTGGGTAGGTGTGGCAAAGTCGTAGGTAAAAGTTTCGACTTCAGTGGTGGTGGTTGCGTCGTTTTTTTCTTCTTTGGGAGTACAACCTACGAACGAACTGAGGAGGACTGCTAGGGCGAAGGAATAGCTGGATTTTTTGGTCATGGCGGTGTTTTTGAGCCAATATACAAAAAACTTCGGCATTCAAACTAGGTTTTAAGAAATCTAGGAGTGGGGTTTTGAGAAACCCCACTCACAACACTGTTCAAAGTAGGGCTAGCGCATTGAGATTGTATTGGCTTTAAATTTGGCAGGGATGGCGTTTTTGATTGGTTGCAACGTCATAAAGTAGGCATAAATAGCCTCCAAATCTTTGGGTTCCATCCCCCCGTACATCGTCCAAGGCATCATGGTTTGAAACTCCCCAGCAGCTATTTTGTGCGGTTTGTAAGAACTGTCGGCATAGGCCCTAAAACGGGCTACAAACGACTCTTTGGTCCAGCTACCAATGCCAGTTTCTTTGTCAGGCGTGATGTTGGGAGTCACGACAGTTCCTGTAGGCAAAGGGAATTCACGACCTCCAGAAAACATCTTTTCGGCAATAATTTGACCGTTTTCTGCGGGAGTATGGCATTCGGCACAACCTGCGATGTGTACCAAGTATTTTCCAGTGGCCACGAGGTCGGTTTCGGCGGGGCGCTTGGTGGGTTGGGCGTTTTTGGGAATGGTATTCAAAATAAAATTAAACGGGAAATCGGCTTTAGAGTCAGCAGGTTTGTTGTCGATGGCAGGAAGCGTGCGCAAATACGCCACAATACTTTTGGCATCTTCGTCGTCCATGCTGCTATAATAAGGGTAGGGCATGACAGGGAAGAACGCGTGGCCATCGCGGCTAACTCCCGTGGTGATGGCGCGGTAAATTTCGCCGTCGGTCCAGTTGCCGATACCAGCAGGCGTGATGTTTTTGGACGTAAAAGCACCAGGGAAGCCCATCGTTTGGTCAAAACGTTCGCCTCCTTTGCCAAGCGTACCAGCTATTACAGGCCCCGAAAACAAGCTGAAGTCACGCGTGCTGTGGCAGTCCATACATACAGTTACGTGATTGGCCAAGTACTCGCCACGTTTGACGCGTGCGGGTGTGAGTTCGATTTTCATGTCAGTGGCAGCATCCACATTTGGAAGGGCAAATTTTACGTAAGCCATTACACAAAGCAGACCAACAACGGCAACACCCACGACGATGCCGAGGATTTTGAAGAGTTTTTTCATACTACGAGAAAAGGAGTTAGAGGTTTAATAAAGTTGGGTAAAAAAATAACGTACCAAAAATACACTTTTCTCTCTCAAATAGGCTACTGAAATTTAGCAAACGGTCATAAAAAATAAGACCCGCAACTTGCGGGCCTTAAAAAGCTGTTAAACAGCGTATTCTTCTAGTTTTTGGAGGAAATCTTGGTAGGTGATTCGGACACCTTCTTCGAGGCCGTAGCGGTGTTTCCAACCCATGCTGTGCAGTTTCGAAACATCCATTAATTTGCGAGGCGTTCCGTCTGGTTTATCAGTGTTCCAGCGCAATTCTCCCTCGTAGCCAACGGTCGCTTTAATGAGCTCGGCTAGATTTTTAATAGTAATATCTTCGCCTACTCCGATGTTGACAAACTGCTCGCCGTCGTAATTTTTCATTAAGTAAACGCAAGCATCGGCCAAGTCGTCGGCGTGAAGAAATTCACGCAAAGGCGACCCTGTTCCCCAAAGCTCTACGAAAGGTTTGTTCTCGACTTTTGCCTCGTGAAATTTGCGAATCATCGCAGGGAGTACGTGCGAATTGTTGAGGTCATAATTATCGTTGGGGCCATACAAATTGGTCGGCATCACCGAAATGTAATTGCGTCCGTACTGCTTGCGGTACGATTCACACATTTTAATGCCCGCAATTTTGGCGATGGCATACGGTTCGTTGGTGTATTCGAGCGGCCCCGTAAGGAGCGAATCTTCTTGGAGCGGTTGGGGGGCCAATTTAGGATAAATGCAAGACGAGCCCAAAAACATCAACTTTTCCACACCTTCCACGTGAGCACTGTGGATAACGTTGTTTTGAATTTGTAAGTTTTCGTACAAAAAATCAGCGCGGTAAATATTATTGGCCATGATACCTCCTACTTTGGCTGCGGCCAAAAACACATAGGCAGGTTTTTCGGCGGCAAAAAAGTCAGCCACGGCTTGCTGGTTGCGTAAGTCTAACTCGCGTGATGTGCGCACGATGATGTTTTGATAGCCTTCTGATTCCAAACGGCGTACCAAAGCCGAGCCTACCATTCCTCGGTGGCCTGCTACGTAGATTTTTGCATTTTTTTCCATACCACAAAAATAACTAAACCTAATGAGGTTTCACAATAGACCTGCAAGGTTTTGAGAACTTAGACCTGTAAGGTTTTCAAAAGTGGTTATTCCTCAAACCACACCCGAAAACTCGCGGCACGGTCTTTACTGATAACTATTTCATCTTTGGCAGGAATGGCTAAGAGAAGCTCGATTTTACCCGAATAGTGCGTACGATAACTCTCGATAGCGTCTTTTCGGACGATGTACTGACGATTGGCGCGCACAAACTGAACAGGGTCAAGGAGGTCTTCAATTTCGTCGAGTGACTGGTAATCCGTAATGAGGCGTTGGTGGTCGGTGGTCACTAGCCAAATGACTTCATCACGGACAAAATAGGCAATGCGGACATCCGCCACCGCCACTACCGAACGTTGGTGGTGCGCGGTAAAGCGGTGTTTGTATTTCTTTTGAGAATGAGGTTTTAAGTCATTCAGTAAGTCCTGAAGTTGTGAGGGGAAAAAGTCGCTGGAGGTAGTTTTTTGCCAACGCTGAAATTTGTCGAAAGAGGTTGTAAGCTCTTGTTTGTCAATAGGTTTTAATAAATAGTCAATGCTGTTAAGCTTAAATGCCCGAATGGCGTATTCGTCGTAGGCGGTTGTAAAAATGATGGGGCAATTGAGAGGCCGTTCCTGAAAAATGTCAAAACTAACGCCGTCTGCCAATTGAATATCTGCCAAAATTAAATCAGGTTCAGGATGCTCGTCAAACCACTTTAACGCGTTTTCGACACTTGCCAAAGGCCCATGCAGCAGGGCATTGGGGTGGAGTTCCCTCACGAGTTTTTCGATATTTTTGGCCACCAAAGGCTCATCTTCAATGATTAGAATGGTCATAGGGCGGTAGTTGGAGGATTTAATCAATCAACGGAACATAAGCGACAAATTTCCCATTAAGCTCAATGGTCTCAAATGAGCTATCGGTAAGAAACCCATAGAGCGTTCGGAGGTTTTGTAAGCCAAGTTTGTTGGAGGTTTCGACTTTCTTTTTGAGTTGGAGGTTGTTTTCTACTTTCAAGTAAGCACCATCCGTACTGATGCGAATCGTCAGGGGGCGTTCTTGGCTGATGATGTTATGTTTGAGCGCATTTTCAATCAAGATTTGCAGGGTAACGGGAACAATTTTTTTGTCATAACTATCTGATTGAATTTGAAAATCAATGAATAATGTGCTTTCAAAGCGTGTTTTGAGCAAAAAAACGTAATTTTTGATAAAATCTAATTCCGTTTGGAGCGATACCAATCCTTTGTCTTTGTGCTGCAAAACGTATCGGAAAACCTTGGACAATTGCTGTAAAAACTGTCGGGCAAGTTCGGGGCTATCTTGGATGAGGCTATCGAGGGACGTGAGGCTATTGAACAGAAAATGAGGATTCAACTGATTTTTGAGGTTGTCGAATTGCACTTGGGCTTTTTCCTTTTCGAGTTCGGCCGCTCGCAGTGCATTTTCGCGCCATTTACGAAACAAATACTCGGCCAAGTGAAGTACATTCAGTAAAACGACCACTACAAATTGAGCAAAATAACCCGCCACTTGGGCCAAAGTTGTGTATTGTTTGTTGATAATGTCTTCAAAATTAAACAAACTTATTACCCGCCACATGACAAACCAAGAGAGCATATAAACCACTCCAAAGGTGATTAATACTTGAGGAATAATGCGTAAAAAGATGCCACGTTCATAGGGAAAAACTTTGTCTAAATAACGGTGAAATTGACTAAAAAATCCCCACGAAACAGTCATCATACTCCCCGAAATCAGCATCAAAATAAGGTTGATGTGCCATTGGATGCCAAACACATACCATCGCATGAGAAAAGACAAAAAAAGCAATACGGCGATTACCGTGGCTATAATGCGGGTTTGGGGAGATAACTTGGCGAACATTCAGCAGAATTTTTGTCAAAGGAAAAAAGTTAGCCCTTAACCACCAACAGTTGGTTTACAAAGTCCCTAAAAATTGATAGGAAACGGAATTAAACGCGCATGACTACTATATTTGTAAAAATTCGACAATCACTATGGCACTTATCAAATCTGTTCGCGGACTTTCTCCAAAATATGGTTCAACGTGTTGGTTTGCCGACAACGCTACGGTGGTCGGGGAAGTCATCATGGGCGAACATTGTACGGTTTGGTTTAATGCCGTCGTACGCGGGGACGTCAACACCATTCAGATGGGCGACTATGTCAATATCCAAGACGGAGCAGTGATTCACTGTACTTACCAGAAGTCTAAAACGATTATTGGCAATCACGTTTCTATCGCTCACAATGCCATCGTTCACGGCTGCACGATTGAAGACAAGGTGTTGATTGGAATGGGTGCGATTGTGATGGACAATGTACACATCGGAACAGGCTCCATCATTGCCGCAGGAGCGGTCGTGACACAAGGGAAGATTATTCCTCCAGGGACGATTTGGGCAGGAAACCCCGCCAAATACCTCAAAGACGTTACCCCCGAATTAGGAGAAGTATTTATGCGCACCGCCAACAATTACGTCATGTATGCGGGTTGGTTTCAGGAGGGGGAGGAGTAAATTGTGGTGTAAACACTTTTCCGCGACAAAGCCTTCAAAAATAACGGATTGTGCGGGTGCAGATTTACTTTAAATCGCTATTTACCTTTAAGGTAGGGGTAAAAGAAAATCTTTGAGATTGTAGGTGAGAAGTTCAAGGTCATATACGAGGGCGGTAGCGGCGATAATATAATCTGGAATGCTGATTTTGTGCGAAAGTGCGTATCGTTCGTGTAATTTTAGTGCCGTTTGGGCAATATCCTCATTGATATCTATCATCAAAAATAAGGAGAGTTCCTTTTTTATTTTCCCAAATTCAGCCTTATTGAGTGCTCCTTGATATAATTCCATTGCGATTACTGTATTGATGGCAAGGTTTGGTTTACCATGATCATCAATAAAACTTTTTGCTATCTTATTCCCTCGGAAGTAATCAATAAGAATATTGGAGTCTATCAGTATCATTTACGTTTCCAGGTGTTTTGTCGTAATTGACGGGCAAATTCTACCGTGTCTGTTACATGAGAGAAAGGTCTGACATCAGGGTTTTTAGCCAGTTCTATTTCTTCTTCTTCAGTTAATTCAGGTTTATAAATTCTAGCGTGTTGTCGAACATCCAAGCGAGGAATCTCGAAGCCAAGTTCATCGGATTCAGTCACATTTTCGGCGACCAATTCTTTAATGAACTCTTGAACTGACTTGCCAATGGCTTTTGCTTTTTTTGCAATACGCTGCTCTAATTGAGCATCTTCAATTTCTATCGTAAGCATTGTTTTATCGTTACTTTTCTTACAAAAATATTTAAAAATAACGCATATCCAAAATACAGTTTCTCATCTGAATACCTTTTCCAACGCTGCCTCAAATCCCTCAAAAATAACGGATTGTGCGGATAATTGGTCGTAAATACCACCTAGTTGGTACTGCCCATTTTCGAGATAATAGACATGAATTGCCTTATCGCTAGGAATCGCAATCCAGTACTCTCGAACGCCCGCTTTTTCGTACCAATTGAATTTCTCGTTGAAATCTTTTTTGTAGGTTGAGGCCGAGGTAATTTCTACAATCAAATCAGGAGCGCCTAAACAACCGTCTTCGTCCAGTTTGGTATCATCACAAATGACACATATATCAGGCTGAACTACGGTGTAAATTTTCTCAGGAAAACGCTCGTTGCCAATGGGTAAGCGTACATCAAATGGGGCGTCAAAAATAGTACAGGGCTTCGCGTCAAAATGCTTGCGCAAAAGATAGGATAATTGGCCTGAAACCCATTGGTGCGCCATTTTGGGCGCGGGTGATATTCGATAAATTTTCCCTTTAATAAGCTCTACTTGCTCCTCAAATCGCCATTTCAAGTAATCGGCGTAGGTATAAGTACCGTTGGGATCGAGTGAGTGAATATCAGTAATCATCGTAGTTTTTTAGCAAAAATAAATTATTTCTCAAAAACTGCCTTACTTTACGGTTTAAATCAAAAGCCGATAAATCTGTTCTTTCTATGACGATACAGCCACCTAAAGCCAACAAAAAGCCCCATTCATTAGAAATTCATAACGATGTTCGTGTTGATAACTATTACTGGCTACGCGACCGCGAAAACCAAGAAGTAATCGACTACCTCACGGCCGAAAATGCTTATACGGAGGCGGTAATGGCGCCTTTCAAAGAGCTGCGGGAGGCATTGTTTGTGGAGATGAAATCGAGAATCAAAGAGCAGGACGAATCGGTGCCGTACAAAGACGGGAACTATTGGTACTATTACCGCTACGAACAAGGTGGCGAGTACCCGATTTACGCCCGAAAGTACCAGACGCTGGACGCTGACGAGGAAATCATGCTCAACCTCAACGAATTGGCCGAAGGGCAATCTTATTACAATGCAACCTTCCCCGAAATCTCTGACAACGAAGAAATCGCCGCTTTTGGGGAAGATACCGTAAGTCGGCGATTATATACATTGCGTTTTAAAAACCTCAAAACGGGAGAGTTATACCCCGAGGCAATTCCCGATACCGAAGGTGGAAACTACGCGTGGGCGGCGGATAACCAGACCGTTTTTTACATTCATAAAGACCCCGAAACTTTGCTTGGTTACCAAGTGTGGCGGCACGTATTGGGTACATCCCCGACCGAAGATGTACTGGTTTTTGAAGAAGAAGATGACCAATTCTATTTGGGGCTTCACCGCATGAAATCTAAAAAATACATCGCGATTTCGTCCGATCAAAATGGCGTGATGACCGAGTATTTGCTCCTACGTGCCGATACGCCCACGGCTGAATTTAGGTCATTTTTGCCGCGCCAATGGGGGCATGAGTATTCGGTGGATCATTTTGAAGACCGTTTTTACATCCGAACCAATCTAAACGGAGCGTTTAATTTCTGCTTGATGCAAGTAGCCGAAGCGGCTCATGCCGATACAACGCAGTGGCAAGTGGTGATTCCGCACCGTGAAGAGGTATATTTTGAGGGGTTGGAAGTGTTTCGGAATCATTTGGTGGTGCAGGAGCGTTCGGAGGGATTGCTGCACATACGCGTGATGAACCAACAAAACCAAATGGAGCATTACCTTAATTTTGGCGAAGCGGCTTACACGGCTTACGTGGGGACAAACCCCGATTTTGACACCACTACTTTGCGCTACGGCTATACTTCGCTCACGACTCCGAGCAGCACGTTTGATTACAACATGGAAACCCGCGAACGGGTATTGCTCAAACAACAAGAGGTGTTGGGAGAGTTTAACAAAGACGACTACCAAACCGAACGCCTATTTGCTCCTGCCCGCGATGGCGCTTTGGTGCCGATTTCGGTTGTTTATAAAAAAGGATTTGTGAAAGACGGAAACGCGCCTTTGCTCCAATACGCCTACGGTTCGTACGGTTATTCCATCGACCCGTCGTTTAGTGCGGCACGGCTGAGTTTGTTGAATCGCGGGTTTGCGTTTGCCATTTGTCACATCCGAGGAGGGCAAGAAATGGGGCGGAATTGGTACGAAAATGGCAAAATGCTGCACAAGAAAAATACCTTCACCGATTTTATTGATTGCGCTCAATTTCTGATTCAAGAAAAATGGACGTCGTCGGCAGGACTTTTTGCCATGGGGGGAAGTGCGGGTGGATTGTTGATGGGCGCGGTGGCCAACATGGCGCCTACGCTGTACCGTGGCATGGTGGCTCAAGTGGCGTTTGTGGATGTGGTCACGACCATGCTCGACGAAAGCATTCCGCTCACGACGGGTGAGTACGAAGAATGGGGAAACCCGAACGAACAGGTGTATTACGACTACATGAAATCGTACAGTCCCTACGACAACGTAACGGCGCAAGCCTACCCTAATATGCTCGTCACAACGGGCTTACACGACTCGCAAGTGCAGTACTGGGAACCTGCCAAATGGGTGGCCAAACTGCGCGAATTGAAAACGGATTACAACCTCCTTCTATTTCATTGCGACATGGACGCAGGCCACGGCGGTGCTTCGGGACGTTTCAAGCGTCTAAAAGACATTGCATTGGAGTATGCGTTTATGTTGAGTTTGGTGAACTAGAAAGGAGGCTGTTAAATCCTTCTTTTTCTCATTTTCTGGGTTGTAAGGGTAGTAAAGCAGCCCTGTAATTCTGGAAGGCGCTGTTGAAGAAGATTAGTCAAAATAGCTTTGATTTGTTCGGTTTCCTTAAAATGATAACGCAACAATAAAACGCTGACCCCTTCGACATGGTGAGAGAAGACCCATTCACCAAAGTCTTTATCTTCAGTCAATATAATTCTAGGGGGAGTTCGGGAAAATTCAATAATTTCTTCGTCCCGAATTCCCCTATTCATTTCATAAACAGAATAGACGTCGATACCTATTGCTCTAATCGCTTCAATAAGTTGATGATCAATATTTTCATCTGCTAAAATCATGCTGCCGAAACAATAGGTTCTTCATTGGCAATAACGTCAGCTGCATATTGGTAAACAGCATGAATATCCTCGCTAGTCAGACTAGGATACATGGCTAATAAATCATCAAGGGTAGCACCTTGAGATAATTTACGCAAAATTAGTTCGACAGTAATACGAGTTCCCTTGATGGTGGGTTTTCCCAGCATTAGTTCATGATTTGAAACAATACGTTCTTGGTAAGTCATTTTGCAATCGGTTTTTACAAATATACATAATTACCTAATTTCTTTTCCCCCACAAAGCCAACGCAATTCGCAACTTATAATACTCATAATGGCCTTCTAAATGCTCAAAAAGCGGTTTGAGGGCGGCATTGGAGGCGATGCCCAACGTTTCGGCGGCCTGGGTAATGGCGCGGTACTCATTTTTGGTGAGGTATTGCCAAAGGTCAATTTCTTGGCCGTCTTCGTAAAGTTTAGCTAGGTGCGAATAAATCGTCAACTCGTTCAAATTCCTCCGCTGCGCGATTTGCTGAGGCGAGAGTCCTTGCTTGTACAAATCGTGGGTTTCGATGTAGGTCATTCCGCTGACGATGCGGGTGCCTGGTGCGGTTTTTTCGCGGGCATATTCTAAAATCTCGTTGATAAAAGCCTCGCCATAGTGCGCTACTTTGGCCTCGCCTACCCCCGAAACTTGAAGCATCTGAATGCGGTTGACGGGGCGTTTTTCGGCCATGTCGGAGAGTGTGGCATCGGAAAATACCACAAAAGGCGGCACGTTTTCTTCTTCGGCCAAGCGTTTACGTACTTTGCGTAGGCGTTCAAAGAGTTCATCACGGATGACTTCTTTCTTAGTCTTGACGGGCTCTGCTTGCTCTTCTTGGCGTTTGCGTTTTTCTTCGTACGACTCAAAACGCACCAATTCCACCTTACGCTCACCGCGCAAAACGCGCCACGAAATCTCGTTGAGCTTCAGCGAGTGGGCTTCGTCGTAGGCCACGTCCATAACGCCCGAGTTGAGCATTTGGGTCAAGTACTCGGCCCACTCTTCGGCGCGGAGGTCGCGGCCTACGCCAAAGGTTTTGATTTTGTCGTAGCCTCGCTCCGTAACGCTGCGGTTGTGCGAGCCCCGCAAAACATCAACGAGCATCCCCATCGCTATTTTTTGGTCGGTACGGGCAATGGCCGATAGCGCTTTTTGGGCCGATACCGTGGCGTCGAATTTGGAACGTGGGTTGCGGCACACGTCGCAGTTGCCACAATCGCGCTCGACGGTTTCGTTGAAATAACTCAACAGAATACGGCGGCGGCAGTGGTCGGCTTCCGCGTATTGTTTCATGCGGTCGAGCTTGGCAAACTGAATGTCTTTCATGTGCTGCGGCAACTCCGAATTTTCAATCATGTCGCGGCGCATAATCCAATCGGCAAAGCTATAAAACAACATCGTCGTCGATTTGAGGCCGTCGCGGCCTGCTCGCCCAATTTCTTGGTAAAAACTTTCGACGTTGCTGGGCATGTTGTAATGGATAATCCAGCGCACGTTCGATTTATCAATCCCCATCCCAAACGCTACCGTCGCTACCATGACCTGCACGTCGTCGCGCAGGAACGCATCCTGTACGGCAGAGCGCTCTTCGGCGGGCATTTTGGCGTGGTAAAAGCGGGCATTGATGCCTTTGGCGCGTAGTTTGAGGGCAATATCTTCGGTGGTTTTTCGGGCGAGGCAGTAAATAATCCCCGACTGATTGGGGTGGTCGTGGATAAACTGTTCGATGACTTTGATGCGGTTGCGCCCTGGCAAAACATTCAGCGAGAGGTTGGGGCGGTCAAACGACGCCTCAAAAACGCGCGCGTCGGGAATGCCCAATTGTTTCAACACATCGCGACGCGTGACGCGGTCGGCGGTGGCAGTGAGGGCAATCATTGGCAGGTCGGGAAACGCCGTTTTTAGGACGTGGAGTTGGGTATATTCAGGACGAAAATCGTGGCCCCATACCGAGACGCAATGCGACTCGTCCACGGCCAACAGGTTGACTTTTAGTCTTCGAACGAAGTCCATGCAACTAGGCGTAAGCAGTTTTTCGGGCGCAATGTACAGCAGCTTGATTTCGCCCGCGTAACATTGCCGTTCGATGGCGTATTGTTCGCTGCTGCTGAGGGTACTATTGAGGTAGGCCGCGCCTACGCCGTTGCCCCGCAACGCCTGCACTTGGTCTTTCATGAGGGCAATCAGCGGCGATACCACAATCGTAAGTCCCTCGGTCATGAGGGCGGGCACTTGATAGCACACAGATTTCCCACCGCCCGTAGGCATCAGCACCATACAATCGTTTCCTGCCGAAACCCAATCAATAATTTCTGCTTGCAGCGGCCGAAAAGTATCGTACCCGAAATACTGTTTTAAAATTTGTTCTTTCATACAACTCGTTAGACAATCCAAGACTCCGACAATTCCCAAAGCTCCCACAAAGATGGCTGTTTTTAAGACGCGGTAAGTAAGAGAAAAGTTACTAAACTTGTATTGAATACCAAAGGAGACTTTAATTCTGTGATGCAATTCTAGGAGAGGGTAGGTTTGTTTATTGAAAGCTAGTCACATAAAATTTGATAAAATGAGGAAGGCTTACGTATTTATGTGTGTTTTATTTGCTGCATGTCAGCCTTTTGAGACACATTATACCGCTAAAATCAAGGGACATTGGATAGCGGTAAAACGAGAAGAAATTCTTAAAGATACAATAAAGGTTGACCCAGAAGAGCCCCCTGCCCCGCCTGTTCTAACAGGTG
This sequence comes from Runella defluvii, assembly GCF_014195535.1. Lineage (GTDB taxonomy): Bacteria > Bacteroidota > Bacteroidia > Cytophagales > Spirosomataceae > Runella > Runella defluvii. The sequence goes on from NZ_JACIBY010000038.1 coordinate 12,416, forward strand.
GAGCTTTACACGATGAATTGTTCTTTTATTCTAAAGATTCATTGGTACATTATCTTTCCAGCCCGATAAAAGTTTGGACACAAAGCTAAGGGAATCTCTTAACTTGTAGTTCAAATGAGCAAACACCGCAAACGTTGGAGTGAAAGCG
>NZ_JACIBY010000039.1:1616-2904 GCF_014195535.1 Runella defluvii
ATCCACGAGGCTATAAGTCTTAGAGTTATTTGACATATTGGTAGAGAATTATCAAGAAATTTGTAGAAGAAGCAAAATAAGGGCGCATGGGGAATGCCTATGGCTCTCAGCGGCGAAGAAGGACGTGATAAGCTGCGTAAAGGCTAGGGGAGTGGCACATACACATTGATCCTAGCATGTCCGAATGGGGCAACCCACCCTAAGTGATTAGGGTATCCGAAAGGAGGCAAACGGGGGGAACTGAAACATCTAAGTACCCCTAGGAAGAGAAAACAACAGTGATTCCGTAAGTAGTGGCGAGCGAACGCGGACAAGCCCAAACCGATGACGTTACGGCGTTATAGGGGTTATAGGACTGATTTTTAAGAACTACATGAAGATGAATTGTCTGGGAAGGCAAACCGGAGCGGGTGAGAGTCCCTTAATTGTAAGGTGTAGAACTGTATCAGGATCCTGAGTAGGTGGGGACAGGAGGAATCCCCTCTGAATTCGGCGGCACCATCCGCCAAGGCTAAATACGACTGAGAGACCGATAGTGAACGAGTACCGTGAGGGAAAGGTGAAAAGAACCGGGAGTACCGGGGTGAAATAGAACCTGAAACCATGCGCTTACAAGCGGAGGGAGCCTATGGGTGACCTCGTGCCTTTTGCATAATGAGCCTACGAGTTGTTCTTACTAGCGAGGTTAATGTTTTAAGGACAGGAGCCGAAGCGAAAGCGAGTCTGAAAAGGGCGTTTAGTTAGTGAGAGCAGACGCGAAACTTGGTGATCTATCCGTGGTCAGGTTGAAGTGTGGGTAACACTGCATGGAGGACCGAACCAGTTAACGTTGAAAAGTTTTTGGATGAACTGCGGATAGGGGTGAAAGGCCAATCAAACTGAGAAATAGCTCGTACTCCCCGAAATGTTTTTAGGAACAGCGTTGTGGGGCGTTTATGTCAGGTAGAGCTACTGATAGGATGCGGGGGAGTCAAATCCTACCAAATTCTGACAAACTCCGAATGGGCATAAACAGACACAGCAGTGAGGGCCGGGGTGCTAAGGTCACGGTCCGAGAGGGGAACAACCCAGAGCAACCGCTAAGGTCCCTAAGTATATACTAAGTTGAACAAAGGAAGTCTGACTGCCGAGACAGCCAGGATGTTAGCTTGGAAGCAGCTATACATTTAAAGAGTGCGTAACAGCTCACTGGTCGAGCGGGGCGGGCGTCGATAATAAACGGGCATCAAGTATATCACCGAAGCGATGCGATTAGTAATAATCGGTAGGGGAGCATTCTAACGTCAGC
>NZ_JACIBY010000039.1:3002-4845 GCF_014195535.1 Runella defluvii
CGAAGTTGTAGCGTGAGCTATGGTGGAGATTTTAGAAAAGCAAATGTAGGCATAAGTAACGACAATGTATGTGAGAACCATACACACCGTAAAGCTAAGGATTCCTCAGCTATGTCAATCAACTGAGGGTTAGTCGGGGCCTAAGGGGAAGGCGAAGGCCGCACCTGACGGACAGCAGGTTAATATTCCTGCACCTGATACAAGTGTGAAGCGTACGGGGTAGGGGAGAGAGTACGAAGTGACGGAAGTCTTCGTTGAGCGGCGTTTACGGACAAAGCGAACTTTTGAACTGGCCTCCAAGAAAAAGCGCTGAAACATCAGCTTGTATTAGCCCGTACCGTAAACCGACACAGGTAGCTGGGTAGAATATACCAAGGTGCTCAAGTGAATCACGGTTAAGGAACTCGGCAAATTAGTCCTGTAACTTCGGGAGAAGGGACACTCTGGCGCGAGCTAGAGTCGCAGAGAAATGGCCCAGGCGACTGTTTAACAAAAACACAGGGCAACGCAAAGTGGAGACACGACGTATGTTGCCTGACACCTGCCCGGTGCTGGAAGGTTAAGAGGGGAGCTTAGCGCAAGCGAAGGTTTGAATCGAAGCCCCAGTAAACGGCGGCCGTAACTATAACGGTCCTAAGGTAGCGAAATTCCTTGTCGGGTAAGTTCCGACCTGCACGAATGGTGTAACGATCTGGGCACTGTCTCAACCGTGAGCTTGGTGAAATTGTAGTAGCGGTGAAGATGCCGCTTACCCGTCACGGGACGGAAAGACCCCGTGCACCTTTACTACAACTTTGCGTTGGATATGGGATATGAATGTGTAGGATAGGTGGGAGGCTATGAAGTGGATTCGTCAGGATTCATGGAGCCAACGTTGAAATACCACCCTTTTGTATTCTGTGTTCTAACTTATTATTGAGGACCGCGCATGGTGGGTAGTTTGACTGGGGTGGTCGCCTCCAAAAGAGTAACGGAGGCTTCCAAAGGTTAGCTCATGACGGACGGTAATCGTCAGGGGAGTGCAAAAGCACAAGCTAGCTTGACTGTGAGACCGACGGGTCGATCAGGTGGGAAACCAGGGTTTAGTGATCCGGTGGTTGCGCATGGGTGTGCCATCGCTCAAAGGATAAAAGGTACGCCGGGGATAACAGGCTGATCATCCCCAAGAGCTCACATCGACGGGATGGTTTGGCACCTCGATGTCGGCTCGTCACATCCTGGGGCTGGAGAAGGTCCCAAGGGTTCGGCTGTTCGCCGATTAAAGTGGCACGCGAGCTGGGTTCAGAACGTCGTGAGACAGTTCGGTCCCTATCTGTGATGGGCGTAGGAAGTTTGACGGGGGCTGACCTTAGTACGAGAGGACCGGGTTGGACTCACCTCTGGTGAATCGGTTGTTACGCCAGTAGCATGGCCGAGTAGCTACGTGGGCAACAGATAAGCGCTGAAAGCATCTAAGTGCGAAACTGGCCTGAAGATGAGACTTCCACATAAGGGACGTTGTAGACGACGACGTTGATAGGCTGCAAGTGTAAAGGTGGTGACATCAAAGCTGAGCAGTACTAATTGCCCAATAGCTTCTTTGTAAATACAAATTTTATGAATAATTCTCTGCCAATGTCAATTGCTTATTGAGAGACGAATTAGCTAATAACCTTGATGGTGATTACAGAGTGGGTTCGGAGTCGCGTACGACTTCACCTCATGTGAATCCGAATCAGAAGACCTTGATGGTGGTTACAGGGTGGGTGTTCACCTCTTCCCATTCCGAACAGAGAAGTTAAGCCCCACTCCGCCGATGATACTGCAATAAAATGTGGGAAAGTAGGTAGCCGCCACAATATTA
>NZ_JACIBY010000040.1 GCF_014195535.1 Runella defluvii
ATATACTTTGACAATAACAACATTTAGTATAAAATAATATACCAATAAAAAATACAAAAAAAAATAATTTAAAATTCATGATATTTTACAAAATATAGTTAACTTACACGTGTTTTTTAAAAATGGTCAAACAATTAACAATTTTAAAACTATGAAAATTTACAATCTTTACAAAGTTACATTATTAATGTTTCTGATTTCGTTCCTAACCTCTTGTCAAGTAAATAATGAAGAAGTTCTTATTTCTCCAAATCCTTCTTCGCAAAGAATTCTTAACTCAATAAAAGGTATGAGTCAATATAATAATTACTTGGCAACTGACCAAAAGATACAAGAACTAATGCCGCAAATCATAAGTAATACAACAAAAGAACAGAAATTTGTTTATAATAACATTATAAACAAATATACAAACAAGTTTGATATGTTCAAAACCAAAGATTTGGAATTAGTTTCTTCTATTTTAGATATTACAAAACCAGTAGAAGATTTAAGAAATACTAGACTTAGTATTATTAAGTCTATTCATTCTAATTTATTAAAGATTTATCCCTCATTAACATTTAATGAAGTGGCTTTAATTCTTAATAAAGATGCAAAAGCAAATGCCCGAATTTCCTCTTGTTCAAGTGATGCTTATGCTGCATCTTGGAATGCTTTTGAGTACGCTCTTCAAGTTTATGGAGATCCTCATTTTGCATATATATTTGCTGATTGGGTATATAGTAAAACATATATGAGTTGCTTAGATCCTATAGGTAGAGGAGAGGGTATGGCAATGGCTTAATTGTTTAAAAAAAATCTAAGAATTTTCTGTTCTTAGATTTTTTTTAAACAGCGTAGTTATAGCTCACTATAACTACGCTGTAGTTGAGTTCGGCAAGGATACCCTGCACCCGTTTAAAAAAGTTGTATAATCATATGGGAAAGAGCAGCATACACATTGTACCAGTGAAAGGTGGTAGTGAATCACATAATCAGCGACTAAAAGTTTTATCCTACGTCCGAAGTGATTTAAGCTATTTGAATAGTAGTTTCCACCTAAAAAGCATTCAAGAAGCCAAAAATTTTGCAGAACGAAACTGTAAGGAGAAAACGGGTCGAAAGATGCAAGATAAAGCTACACCTATCCGAGAAGGCGTACTTTTAATCAACAAGCATCATACAGCAGAGGACTTAAAACGGCTAAGTAGAGTACTAGAGCAACGCTTTGGAATAAAAACAATTCAAGGTTACTGTCACAAAGACGAAGGTCACTATGACAAGATAACAAATGAATGGCGACCTAACTACCATGCTCACATGGTATTCGACTGGACGAATCATCAGACGGGAAAAAGCATCAAGCTCAATCGAGAAGATATGAGCGAATTTCAAAGTATTGTCGCTGGAGAACTGAATTTAGAGCGTGGCCACAATAGCAGCATTAAGCACTTAAATGCAGTTCAGTTCAAAACTCAACAGGAGATAAGAAATTTACAAAATTTACATCAGCTCAAAAATGGGCTCACAGAGGCTCAAAAAGTAATTGAACAAGCTATTCCCCTCAAAAAGGAGATTGATGGTCTCAAAAGCGATAAAAAACGCCTTGAAGAGGAAAATACGTTGCTACGAGCGAACAAAAATTATCTGGAAAAGAAAATTGAGGTAGGAAGAAGCGAATTAAAACAGCTTGAAGAACAAAAAACGAATAGGGGATTCAAACTATAATCCGATGGAAATTCTAAATGATTTGATTGAAAAACAAGAAAAGCTAGAACAACGCTTTGTGGAGATTGAAGAATTACTCAAGAAAAATTTGAACCGTCCTTTACCACCAGTCAAGGTAGAGACAAAACTTATTGGCCAGGAGCTGAAGACTTACCTAGGAGACACATCACAGAAATTCAAAGAGCTTGAGAGCAGCATCGAGCAGCATATTGAAAAAATTCCATTAAGGATTCAAACAGGGGGAAGTTTGATTGGTTTCAGTTCTGGAATTTCAGCGATTATCTTTTTGAGCGTATTGGGAATTTTGTCCTGTATCTTGGGGGGTCTGTGCTACCACCATTACCATCAAGCCCAGGAACAGCGGCGTTTGGTTGCGAGTTATGAATCAGATTTTCAAAAAGTGTCTAGGCGAAACCCAAAGTTAGCCTTGCGTTATCGTCGAGCGACACAAGAAGAATAATTCCACAACTTGGCACGGCTCATGCCTAAAAAAAATCCCGGGGGTGTGGGGGCTGGCCCCCAATCACTAACACACAAAAGTCCTTTCTACCTACCAAAAAAAGTCCCTTTTTTATCAGTTATTAGATACAGAAGAAAAAAAATGTATAACTATCTAGTTATGAGGTATTTATATTGAAACTATGTTGCATACTCTGCAACAATAGTGTTGCACAAGCTATGCAACATAGTTTCAACATAATGATGCAAAAAAACTTCATTTTATTTCTTTCTTGCATCATTATGTTGCATAAAAATTTTATATTTGTGCAGCAATGACGCAACAATGTTTCACTATATGCAACACAATTTTATGTCACACGAAAAGGAAATTATTAATTATCATACAGGAGAATTAGAGCTAGTTAATGATAAATTTGTTCAACTTTATTTAGATAAGTTAGATTTGATAATTGAAATGACTGGAGAAAATCCTACTGCGGTTAAAATGTTCGTATGGTTATTACAACATATGGATAGGCGTAACGCATTAGTTATTAGTCAAGAAGCATTAGCAGAAGCTATGAACTTACATAGAACGACAATTTTTAGATCTACTTTGTATTTAAAGGAAAAGAAAGCTATTGATGTCCTAAAATCGGGAAATACGAATATATATGCTGTTAATGCCCAAGTAGCATGGAAATCAGATGCTAAAGGAAAAAAGTATGCAATGTTTGATGCTAAGGTATATATTGCAGAGTGTGAACAAAAAGATGATAAACCCTTATTTAATACAAGTTTATTAGGTCACGCAGTTAAAAAACCTATAAAGCGGGTAAGAAAAAATCAGCATCAATCTATAAAAGACTTTGAGAATAAAGATATTAGCTGAAACAAACAGAGGCTCTGCAGGGATGCAACCCGAGAAGGGATAAGCTAAGCCGTACACAAGTGTGTAAGGTAAGTCGTTTGTAAACATTTTACAAACGACTTTTTTATGCTCTTACCTCGCCTTTTCCTTTTTCCCATGCAAAAATAATTCCCTGTTCCAGCTTTGTAAAGGTCAAGCCCTTCGGGTTTTGGCTAAAAAATCTCCACCCTCCGGGTAGTATTTTTTAGCCAAAAACCTTGACAAACCTTCCACAGGGAATTATTGAAAAGCAGGGGAAAAAGGAAAAAATATTTAGAGGTTTATTATGGCCTTTTCACTTCTCTTAAAGAATTATCCTTAAAATGTCTATATTTTACCATTACGAATTCTCCTGATATTAGATACTTATTATCTAAACCATCAATATATCCCTTAAATCTTAGAACTAATTCAGGAAAGTCAAATGTAGCCTTTGAATGGAATCCGTCAAAATTACTTAAAGAAAATTCGACAGTAACATATCCAAGTTTTACTGGGTTCATGTACTCTGAATAACTTTTAATGTTCTTATGCCAAAAAGTAGATTTGAGGATAGGTGAATAACAAAGGTTAACAAACTTCATAGAATCCTCTGTTATATCGATGGTTATTAAATTATTTGGTATCGCTTTGTATAAATAATCTAAAATTATGTTACAACCTATATTATTTTCATTAAGCATTGATTTATAAATATTTACAGAATCACTTTTTGTTAATTTTGGTTCTATAAACAGAGTATCCAGGCTATAAATTCCTCTTACAAAGAAAGGAAACTTATCATTTCTGAATAATTCTTTGTTATTCTCATACAATATACCTTTGTGATTTTTATATATACTTTGACAATAACAACATTTAGTATAAAATAATATACCAATAAAAAATACAAAAAAAAATAATTTAAAATTCATGATATTTTACAAAATA
>NZ_JACIBY010000041.1 GCF_014195535.1 Runella defluvii
GCATCTATCGTCGCTGCGCTTGGGTTCGCTGGGCTAACTATTGGTGCCCATGTGCCTCCTGTCGTCACTGCCGTCAACTTCGCCGTACTCGTCGGTTGGCATACATTTGCCGCATCAGCACCTGCATTCGGTTTTACACAACCCGCACATGGCGCGACTGTCACGGCAACCGTATCTTTGCAACCAGCGGTCGTCGTATAAATGAACTGATACGTGCCTGCTACACTCATGCCTGTCACGTTGTTACCCGTAATCGTCGCCGTAGTTGGGGTCGTGCCTAGTTGTGACCAACTGCCTCCCGCTGGACTTGGTACTAAAGTGTAACTTGTCGCCAAAGTATTATTCACAGCATTTACACAGGCTAACGTCGTGTCTTTGCCTGCATTTGGTTTGGGATTCACAGTTACCACCACATTCGCCGTGTCTTTACAGCCAGCTACGTTTTGAGCAACCAATACGTAAGTCGTTGTGCCCGTTGGTTTGACAGAACTTGGCGTTGCTACTGCTGTGCCGCCCGCTGTACCGACTGTCCAGACTTGGCCTTGGTAACTATTGTAGTTTGTAATTTTCGTTGTCAAATCCACTGACTCGCCTGCACAAATCGTCGCACTGCCGTCGGCAATTACTGGTTTAGCATTCACTACCAATTGTACATAAGCTGTGTCTGCACACGCCACATCGCCCGTCGTATTTACTACTACCGCATAATATTTCGTACCTGCCGTCGCCAACGCTGCGCCACTCGGTGTAAAGGTCGCGCTCGTCGCGCCGCTCACGGCTGTGCCCAAACTGCTCGTTGTGTCTGCCAATGGGCCGTACCATTTGTATTCTACCCCTGTACTTGGTGTGACCGTGTAAGCCGTTGCTGCGCCGCCTGCACATATCGTCTGTGTTTTTGGCGTAGCTGCTGCCACGGGTTTGGTACACAAAATACATAGGTAAGTATAGGTCACTTTCGCACTTGCATACGCTCGTGTACGCTGAATGTAGATTAAATTACCGCCACCGCCTGTCAACGCAAGGCCAGATAGCGTACTCACTTCTAATGGTACATTTCCCGTCCCAATAAAGGGTGCCAACGCCAACGCTGTGTTGTAAGTAAACGTTCCACTCACCGAGTCTGCTATCATCGGATTTAGGTACATATCATCATCGTCAGTCGCATCTCCCGTCGCGTTCGTTACCCAGCGGGCATCCGCGCGAGGGTCTTTGAAAACCGTCAAATAATCACTCGCCCACGATTCCATTCGGCCCAAAGTCGTGGGCGTGGGCGTTGGTGATGGAATACTATCGCCTGCCCAACTCCCCGACGCAGGCACCAAAATGCCCCCTGGTAGCGTCGTTTGAGGAATCGCCATCTCCAATGTATTCGTCGCAATATCCGTCGAGTTCAACGTAAGCGTCGCCTCCGAACTTGCTTTGGCATTGAACGACTGCGATTGTGCCGCCCTGTTCTCAAAAACAAATGCTGTTTTGCCTCCTACGGTATATTCCAATTTCACCGATTGTAAAACACGCGTTCCGCCTTGTTCGTCAAACTTTGGTATCATAATCGGCAAGGAGTTTAGTTCGGTTATATCCATTTGCGTCGCGTATTGATAAACCACTGTGCTTGGCGTACCTTGCACACAAGTCACGGCGCACGTTCCTGGGTCGGTAACGACCAAAGTTTTCGAGCAGCCCGTCACGTTGTCCGTAATCGTCAAAGTCACGTTGCCTTTGCCCGCGCTGCCTGCTGGCGTACGTAAAGGTGTATTCAGTCCGCAATTAATTGCCGTTGCTGCGCTGCCGTTTGACAACGTTATGGCCAATGGATTCCCGCCTTGCGTGGCCGTTACCGTAAATTTATT
>NZ_JACIBY010000042.1 GCF_014195535.1 Runella defluvii
AGGTTTTAGAAACCTACCCGATATACATAATTTATAAACTCGTTTTTTGACATATTGACTTAGTGATAATAAACCCTCGAAAGAGTTGTTTAAATATTACCATTCCCCGATGTAAAGTAATGGGGCCAGGGGGAGATTGTTTTTGATAGCCGCTCCATCCTGCAAGCCTTGCTATTACCCAGACGGCAAATCGGAGATCATCGTTTTTATAAGGATTCTTGAGTTTATCAGTTTTACCCTCTAAGGTTGGTGCTAAAATTTTGATAAATTCTACTTCATCCTCAGAGAAAACATTGGTAATGTCAGTGGGATTAGCAACATCTTTTGCAATAACTAACTGTAAGATTTTTATGGCAACATCCAATGCTAAAAGTGAGAGTTTACTCAGGCTCTCATAAGTGGTTAATGTGGAATGTTCCATGTTAAGTCCTTGCGATTTGAGTAATCTAAATAATTGTTCAATAAACCACCTCCAAGTGTACCATTGAATGATTTGATAAGCATCTTCAAAGGACTCAACAGGATGAGAAGTAAGTAAAATCCAATGAATAGAATCTTCATTATTGACAACTGTATCAGGATTTTCGCTGACTTGAATCACATTGATTTTGATGGAGGAAGCTATAGTTTTATCGTTATTATTTTTAGGTTTTTTAATCGACATCTCTTTCCATTTTACCATTAATTGAGCTTCATGTTTACTACGTTTGTCAGTAGCAGGCAGCATGATTTTATAGGATTTTTGGTAAGCGACCTTGGCCAGAGTATCGACTATTTTTTGATTTTCACCTTCGCCGACCACAGGACGGTCAACTCGCATACGAATCAAAAAATCAATGGATAGTTTTTCAATAAAGTACTCTAAGGCCTCATAAATATCAGCTTCTCGGTCAGCAACAACGGTCATAGAAGCACTTGATTGGCAAACTTTTTTTGCCTCAATGATGCTACTCAACCAACGATAACTATCTTTTTGATCAAAAGGAGTATGATTATTGAGTCGTATTCGCTCTTTGAGTGAGTAACCAGCATCCTTATTTTTATGATTCTGATTATAGATATGACAATGAGCAAGCCCATAGCAATGTTGTTCTTGAGAATCTAAGACCACTACAGGGTGGCTATACAAGCCGTCTTCTTTGCCAGTACCTACTTTACCAATGTTTTTTATCTGAGAATCCAATCCAAAACTTAGTTCTGTACTGTCTTCAATCAGTAAAAGTGATTTGGATTTGACCATTTGACTGGTCTTTGAGGTTATCTCTGATAAAATCGTGTGCATACTTACCCGTGGATTACGAAGAAAACGTCCAAAACTGATTTCTTCATTCCGATTCGATGATAAATGTTTTAATACAACACTCCGTTTGGTCTCCATTTCAGAAACTAAACGACTATATTGAAAGTCTAACCGTTTTTCAACAACCATTTTTATCACTAAGATACAATATGTCAAAGAACTTTAAAAAGATGTGTATATCGGGTAGGTTT
>NZ_JACIBY010000043.1 GCF_014195535.1 Runella defluvii
CCTATGGTAACCCCATAACTTGTTGATTTGGGGTGGTATTTTTGAGGGCGAACCCCTCAACGATAGCTTTGAATCTAACTAAACCATGAATCATGGTAATTGGTCCAGCAGGCTTGTTAACATGAGGACTCCATCCTCCTAATCGTGCCACCACCCATGCGACAAATGCCAATGAATTGGGGGGATGCTGATTTTTTTGTTTATCGGTCTTTCCCTCTAAAGTTGGATTGAGCCACAGGCTACATTCAATTTCTTGTTGATTGAGTATGATTTGGGCATCAATAGGTTGTTTTGGCTCTCTAGCCATGACTAAAGCCATCACTTGGGCGGCAGCCATTATGCTCACTACGGATAAGTTAGCTAATCCGTGGGTTGTTTCTAGTTGGGCCTGTTCGATGTTAAGCCCTTGGGTCTTTTCTGTACGATAGAGTTGCTCAATATTCCACCTTTCACAATACCATTCAATGAGTTGGGCAGCTTCTTGGTCAGTTGTCACTGCATGAGAACTGACCAACACCCAATGAATAGGTGTTTCATCTGCCAGCACGCTAGTATCATCCTCTCGTATGTCAATAACATACATACATAGGGTGTCGGGTAAAGATTTAGTAGGGTTTTTACTACTTTTAATCATGGTTATTGGACTAAACTTTACCCTCAAAAGTGCCTGATGACTCGTTCGATTTTGGCTGGTACTTACCTGAGTTTGATAAGAAAAACTGACAGGTATTTCCTGCAAAAATTGCGAAAGAAGCATCGTACTCCCATTACTATGACGTACCCGTCGATAATCAGTGGCTCGAATCAGCCAATCCCATTGGCGCTCTTTGTACAGACTAAAAAGCTCATAAATGTCCGCTTCTTGGTCGGCAATAACTGTGTATCGGCTTGCCCCTGCACAGTTTGTCGTACTTTGATCAATGGTACTATACCAACGATAAGTCTCTTTTTGGGAAAACGACACGTGGCGCAAGCTTCGTTTGCGTTGCTTGTTGTGTTCAACGCTATTGAACTCATTACTATGGACTTGGGCGCCCCCAATACCATAACAAGCCCTACTTTGTGCATCCACTAAAAGTGAGTTATGTAATTCAAAGCCCCCATGAACTTCTCCCTTGCCAACATATCCTAAATCTGTGCGCTGCTTAGTCTTCTTGAAACTCAGCACACTACTGTCTTGGTATAGAAGTAAGTGCTTGCCTGACCATGATACGTTGCGATCCTGCCAATACTGTTGAATAAGCCTACTGGGAGTCACTGAGGGGTGATTGATAAAGCTCCCAAACGACTTCTCCTGTGCATGATTCTTACTCAAGCGTCTAAGTATGACACTCAATTGCGTACTCATTGACCAGATCAGTGAACGAAAGGGTACTAACAAACGGGCATCCCCAAAAAAATGTGTCTTCTTGCGCATTTACAATATTAAAAATAAATTACGTACACTTATGGGGTTAAGGTAGGTTG
>NZ_JACIBY010000044.1 GCF_014195535.1 Runella defluvii
TTGTTGTGCGCTATAAAGTTGAGTATGTTCTTAGTGTCAAAAAGATTAGTACATTCGTTCATTGAAATATGGTCATTAAAATTTTGTAAACCGATGGGCAAAGCAACTGATATGGCATCTCGTCAAGGGATAATTAGACTAAAATACGAAGGGAAGACCTTGTTTGAAATTAGCCAAGAGCTTTCGCTTCCTTATCCAACTGTTCGTAATCTGTGGCAACAATATCGAACTAATCCAGAAAAAGGGTTAGCCACCAATTATACTAATTGTGGAAAACGACCTAAGACTCAACAAGATTTAATTTATCGTGCAGCCCATTGGTTAAAGCGTTTGCATCCCCAATGGGGAACTCCCAAAATTCATCTTGCCTTGTGTGAGCGTTATGGTCGAGACAATGTGGAACATATCCGCACTTTACAACGCTGGTATCGAGATGCCAATCTCATAAAACCTCGTCAACAAATGGCAGAGCCTACCATTGGTGGTTCCAAAGCGGTTCATAACATCTGGCAAGTGGATGCCAAAGAACGTCTAACTTTGCTTGATGGACAAAAGGCTTGTTATTTAACTATTGTCGATGAAAAAAGCGGAGCTGCCTTGGAAGCTCCTGTTTTTCCCCTATGCTCGAATTTGCCAGGTCCCTATTGAGGTAGTTAGACAAAAATTGATTGAAATCTTTGCTCGTTGGGGTAAAGCAGGATGTTTTAGAGTGGACAATGGAGAACCGTTTGGCTCCGCCCTTATCAATCCAACACCACCTTTGGCTTTATGGTTAATTGCTCAAGACGTTGACATGACATGGAATAAACCTTATTGTCCTCAAATGAATAACAGAGTTGAAAAAATTCGGAACGCCGATGCGGCAGGACACCACTCAGCGATGGGCAGAAGTTAGCAAATGTAAAAATCTGCAAGACCTCCAAACCAAACTTAATCAACAAATTAAGATTCAAAGAGAAACATTCCCCGTAGTTCGACTTAAAAACAAAACTCGTTTACAAGAATTCCCACAACTACTAACTTCAAGGAGAGTATTTAGTCCACAAGAATTTAACCCACAGAGAGTATATGATTTTTTAGCTAAAAAAATCTTTACTCGAAAAGTATCATCAGCAGGACAAATAACCCATTTTGGACAAAAAATGGTAATCGGAAGTCACTACAAAGAGCAATACGTCCAGTTACAACTTGATAAAGATAAGGTTGAATGGATGATTACAGCTAATCATAAATACGTTAAAAATGCACCAGCTGTTAATCTATCCCATGAGAGAATCCTTAGCATGACCGTATTTTCAAAGAACGAAAAATGTACTTAACTAAATGTTATAACTTGTACTCAAATTTATGTCGCACAACAA
>NZ_JACIBY010000045.1 GCF_014195535.1 Runella defluvii
CTTTCCAGCCCGATAAAAGTTTGGACACAAAGCTAAGGGAATCTCTTAACTTGTAGTTCAAATGAGCAAACACCGCAAACGTTGGAGTGAAAGCGAGAAAAAAGCCATCCTCCAGTATTACCAAGAACACGGAGCCTCCTCTGCTGCCCGTCAATTTGAGGTTTCGACCTCCATGATTTACCGTTGGGCATCCGAACTATCCCCCTCCGTATTAAAAGAGGTTGAGACTACTATTTCAAGCAAAGAATATCATCGCCTTTTACGCGAGAATCAGGCACTTAAAGAACTGGTAGCTGAGAAGGAGCTTGAAATTCGTATAAAGGATGCCCTGTTAAAAAAAACTTCCCCACTCAGCAAGAGCGGCTGAGGGTGGCACAGGAATTCATTGAAACCCACTTGCCCAAGAATAAAGTGTTGGGTTTATGCTACATTGCTCGAAGTAGTTATTACTATCGACCCTCCGAGGGCAAACAGGGACGTAAGCCTTATGCAAAAGCAATTGATGAAAATGGAAAAGTTATTGATAATGAGTCTGTTATTAAATATATTCATGCGCTTTTCAATCACCCTTTTGTTGATTATGGTTATTACAAAACCTACATCTATTTGCGTAGAAAGAAGCGATTAAATATTAGCAAACATTTAGTTTATCGACTTATGAAAAGCCATCAATTACTGAGAAATCAATATGTTAATAGCTCGAAAAAATCTAAACGCAACTGGGTCAAAGATTTGCTACCGCAGGTCGAAATCGCCTTCTGCTACCTTGAATTTGACATTAAATTCGTATGGGTTGCAGGGCAAAACAGAAATATGCAAGTTTTGACTGTTTTAGATGTTTATTCCCGTTGGAATATCAGCCATCATATAGGTTATTCTATTAAATATCAGGATGTTATTAGCCTATTTGAAAGAATATTTGAACACATGAGGACTCCTGAAAAAATGTATGTGCGATGCGATAACGGAGCACAATTCATCGCCGAAATGGTTCAAAAGTATTTCAAAGACAAACAGGTCGTTCAGGAATTTACCAAACCTGCTACACCTCAACAGAACAGCCATATTGAATCGTATCATTCCATTATGGAAAGTGCTGTCTGTCAGAAGTTTGAGTTCAGTAATATAAGTGATGCAAAAAAAATAATGAATCAATTCCGTGATTTCTATAATTTTGAAAGAATTCATGGCGGAATCAATTTTCAGAGTCCTGCTGAGTTCCTTCTTCAAAATGGAATCGATATGAAAAATAGTCCCATTAACCGAGTTCCCATTCTCTAAAATAAGGGACGGTTTTCTGTCCAGTTTTTATCGGTCAGCACA
>NZ_JACIBY010000046.1 GCF_014195535.1 Runella defluvii
GCCTTTACAAATACGTGGATATGGTCGGGCATTACGTCTAAAGTGGCAATTTCCCAATCATTCTCTATTGCCACTTGCCGAATGATTTCTTTAAGTCGAATCTCAATTTGACCTGTCAATATTTTTCGTCTGTATTTAGGACAAAAAATAATGTGATAGCCAATATTATAGGTGGCACTTCTGGATTTTTCTAATTGTTTCATATTACAAATATAATGTAATTTGTTAGTTTTGTATTATGAATCTAACAACATTGCAATATCGAATCAAGGACTCAACGGCAAGTAAGAAACTTGTTGTACTGGGTTATTCGTGCAATTTTGTTTGGAACTACTGCAACCAAGTTAATCAGGAAAGTTGGAAGAAATTTGGCAAACCACTTTCTGCTTTTGATTTAAACAAACTTACTGCCAGTTGTGCCAAAGAATTAGGCTTGCACTCCCAAACAGTTCAGGCGGTTTGTGAGGAATACGCCAAATCCTGTAAGCAACACAAAAAACGTAAACTCAATTGGAGAAGCAGAAAAAAATCATTGGGCTGGATTCCCTTTAAAGGTGTCGGTGTTAAAGTGTCATCCGATACAGTAAGCTACAATGGGCATAAATTCAGATTTTGGCTTTCTCGTTCTATTGCCTCAAAGGTTCGTTTTGGTTCTTTCTGTCAGGATTCAAAAGGTAATTGGTTTGTAAACTTTGTGATTGAGCAGGCTGAGATAGTAAGAGAAAAAAATGGAAGACAAGTTGGCATCGACCTTGGCCTAAAAACATTGGCTACTCTTTCGGATGGTGTTGAGTTTAACCGCGAAAATCTCACCAAAAAGTATGAGTTAAAGTTAGCGGTTGCCCAACGCGCAAATAAGAAAAAGCGCGTCACAGCTATTCATGCAAAAATCAAGAACAAAAGAAAAGACTGGAATCACAAAATCAGTACTGCTATCGTCAATGAGTATGATAAGATAGCAGTAGGCAATGTGAGTTCATTAAAGTTAAAAAAGACCCGGATGGCTAAATCTGTATCGGATGCAGGTTGGTCAGACTTCAAAGTGATGCTTGGATTTAAAGCCGTTAGGCTTGGTGTCGAAATGAAAGAGGTCAACGAGAGTTTCTCAACGGTCACTTGCTCAACCTGTCTGCAAAGAACAGGTCCGAGTGGACTAAGTGCGTTGGGGGTAAGAGATTGGGTATGTTCGTGTTGCGGCACTTCGCATTTAAGAGATGTCAACGCGGCTAAAAACATACTACAATTCTCCGTTAGGGGCATCTAACGCTAATTAAAGGAATCCCCCAGCCTTTAGGCGGGG
>NZ_JACIBY010000047.1 GCF_014195535.1 Runella defluvii
TCCTCTCCCATTGAATTGACCATTAACTACCGTGCCGCTGCCCCTCAAAATGTCTCTTTAGTCGTGGACGGAGTCTCTATCGCAGCTGGTCAAACCAAAGAGGTATGTAGTTTGGTCAATACAACCCTAACTTTTAATGCCAATTGTGCCAATGGGGAAATCATCCTCTATTCCGTCGATGGTGGTGAGTACAGTGCGGGGATTCCTACAGGGCTGCTCGATAATCAGTTCCACAACTACCGCGTGCGCTGTCGAAAAGCAGAGGCAACGCCTTCTTGCGTGGAATCTGAGTCGGGCCTCATGCGCTTAAAATTGGTCTCTATTCCCCCTGCACCCACGGTCTCTTTGTCGGCCACTACGAGTTGCGATGCCACCGCAAGTTTTAGTGGACAAGCAACTTGCGGTATGTTGCGCACTATTTGGTACAATGCCACAACCAACATCGCGTTGCCGACTTTGCCCTCAACCCTTCCAATCCAAACAACTTCCTATTATGCTCGTTGTCAGACCGATAATGGTTGTGTGAGTGAAAAAAGCAATGTAGTCACATTTACCCTTGCACCAACACAAGTTGCGCCCATCATTACCGCTTCGCAAGAAATAGTTTGCACTGGTACAACCGTAACAATCGCCGCCAACTGCCCTGCTGGAAGCCAAACCTTCTGGAACACGGGCGTCACCGCGCCAAGCTTTCAGGTCGCTTTTAGTAATGTCACAAAACAAAGCTACTTCGCCAAGTGTATTTTTGACGGTGGATGCCAAAGTGCCGAAAGTATCCGAAAAGACATTTATTGGAATGCCTTTGTGGTGACACTAATCAATATCGGACAAAGCCAATCCGCCATAAAAACCAACAACCGAAATGCTTGGACGAATCAGTTCATCACCCCAGACAATGGCCCTCAATTGGAACAAAGTACCCAGCAAAATCCGACCATATACTATGTCGAAAATGCTAACAAAATCGCCCCTCGCTACTGGACTATCAACGTCGAAACTTGCAATTTGGGAACAAACGGATCTTTGACTTTTGACATGCAAGCTGTACCTGAAATGGGCGTCATCCGTTCCTACAACACCCACGAAAACAACGCTCCCTACTTTATGTACGCCAACCGTGAAGGATGGACGGAATTATACGCTCAAAACCATCCTGCCTACGGTTTTTACCAAGACAATGGCGCAGGTGGTAACGTATATGACACAGGGTTACCCAAAGGTTTGTACAAACTTGGTATTCGTTATTGGGACATGAAAGGTTGGGGTAGTATTTATCCTGCAACTCG
>NZ_JACIBY010000048.1 GCF_014195535.1 Runella defluvii
CAGCATTTGCAGTGTGGATTCCGAAAAATAGCCAAACTTTTTCAGTTTGAGGGTTTCTAGCTTTTATTTTATCAAGTAAATAATGTTCTTTCTCTGTTCCAAAACTTCCTTCTAAACTCGTGCTCCTTTCTTTGTTTAAAATGTTTTTTACCTGTTTAGTTTGTTTGTCATCTTTGCCAGCTCCTTTTCGACAAAAATTAGTTGTAACATTATTCTTAGTACAATACCTTCTGTTTTCATTCGTCGCATAAATTCTGTCTGCTGAAATATGAGTGCATCGGCCAAAACTTGATTTGTGTTTAAGTATGCTAATTTTCAATCATTTACACTCGTTGAAAGCACTGTAGCTACTGTATTCAATCATATTAATACCACCGACTTGAACTTTATGAACTTTTATGCCAAACTCAACTGGTTTATTTTCTTTTCCTCTTACTATGGGCCTAATTTATGGCTTGTAAATACTGACAATTCTGTCCCTAATTTTAACTTTTGGATTATCATAATGATGCTTTTGTTGTTGATATATTTGCTTAATAGTTTTAAATATTTTAGATTCATTTGTACTCCATTCCGATGCTTTAGTTTGATTTATAATTCTTTGTAACTCAATTATACCCTTTGATAAAAGATATAAACTTGCTCGCTTTCTGACTCTCGTCTTTTGATAAGATTTTTTGCGTAATTTACTGTAAATAAGGTGTTTTTTATGTTGCTCTTTAAACTTACTCCTAGGTTCTTTAAGTTTGTTTTTGTGACAAATTTTTGGAATCATTTTCTCCCAAACCCATTGGCATGACTCCCATAAAAGTTTTATATCTGTAGGAAATCTGATGTAAACTTCATAACATGTAGCATCCTGTAACAAAATAGTTTTATCTGGAATTTCATCACGCCAATTCTCTATAATTTTCCGCTGAAATTCTTCAAAATTTACATGTTTACCTAGGTAAGAACGGGCTTTCGATACAAAAGAATTGTCTCTAATCATCTCATTATCAGAAAGTAAAGTGCCGCAAAATAATTGTATTGCCCAGTCGGTATTAAATCTTTCTAACAGTTTTTCATCGCTTAGTTTTAGATAATGTTTAAGGAACATTAGCCCAAAATAGCCCTGTTTAGGAAGCCATGA
>NZ_JACIBY010000049.1 GCF_014195535.1 Runella defluvii
TTTACAGGTACGGCAGGCAGTAGTTACACACTTCGCTGGACGATAAGTAACAGTCCTTGTGTTGCTTCAACGGATGATGTAACTATTACTTTTAATCAGAATCCGACGACGGCCAATGCTGGCGGTGACCAAGTTGGCGCGAGTACTTGTGGGCTGACACAGGTGACCTTGGCAGGGAATACGCCCGCAGTAGGTACGGGTTCATGGAGTGTGGTAAGTGGTACGGGAGGAACCTTTAGTGATGCTTCGAGCCCGACGTCCACTTTTACAGGTACGGCAGGCAGTAGTTACACACTTCGCTGGACGATAAGTAACAGTCCTTGTGTTGCTTCAACGGATGATGTAACTATTACTTTTAATCAGAATCCGACGACGGCCAATGCTGGCGGTGACCAAGTTGGTGCGAGTACTTGTGGACTGACACAGGTGACATTGGAAGGGAATACGCCCACAGTAGGTACGGGTGCATGGAGTGTGGTGAGTGGTACGGGAGGAACCTTTAGTGATGCTTCGAGTCCGACGTCCACTTTTACAGGTACGGCAGGCAGTAGTTACACACTTCGCTGGACGATAAGTAACAGTCCTTGTGCTGCTTCAACGGATGATGTAACTATTACTTTTAACCAGAATCCGACGACGGCTAGTGCTGGCGGTGACCAAGTTGGCGCGAGTACTTGTGGGCTGACACAGGTGACATTGGAAGGGAATACGCCCACAGTAGGTACGGGTGCATGGAGTGTGGTGAGTGGTACGGGAGGAACCTTTAGTGATGCTTCGAGTCCGACGTCCACTTTTACAGGTACGGCAGGCAGTAGTTACACACTTCGCTGGACGATAAGTAACAGTCCTTGTGTTGCTTCAACGGATGATGTAACTATTACTTTTAATCAGAATCCGACGACGGCCAATGCTGGCGGTGACCAAGTTGGCGCGAGTACTTGTGGACTGACACAGGTGACCTTGGCAGGAAATACGCCCGCAGTAGGTACGGGTTCATGGAGTGTGGTAAGTGGTACGGGAGGAACCTTTAGTGATGTTTCGAGCCCGACGTCCACTTTTACGGGTACGGCAGGCAGTAGTTACACACTTCGCTGGACGATAAGTAACAGTCCTTGTGTTG
>NZ_JACIBY010000050.1 GCF_014195535.1 Runella defluvii
TAAGTACTGATTCATAAATAGTTTGCATTATTTTGTAAATTTGTCCTAATGGGACGAGTAAACAGACCGATTCTAAGTGAATCACAGCAAATAGAGTTGGAAAAACTCTTTAAAGAATCCACTAACCACAGCGTTCGGAAACGCTGCCAAACGATTCTATTAAAAGCCGAAGGCCGACATTCAAAGGATGTAGGTAGTATAGTTGGTATGTCCAATGTCAGCGTAAACAGTTGGTTAAAACGGTATAAATCAGAAGGGATAGCAGGTCTATATATCAAACCAGGGCGAGGCAGAAAGCCTCTTATTGATAGAAACATGGACGAAGAATCTATTTTGGAAGCAGTCAAACAACACCGCCAAAAAGTATCCACAGCTAAGGCTGAATGGGAGGCATCAAGCGAAAAAAAGGTGAGTAAGAGCACCTTTAAACGATTTTTAAAAAACTTGGTGGACGATATAAACGCATAAGAAAACGTTGTAAGGGTAAGCCTAACCAACAAAGTTATGAATCCAAGAAAGCAGATTTGCAAGAGTTGGAAGCATTGGCTGCAAAGGGATTGATAGACCTGTTTTATGGTGATGAAAGTTGTGTCAGTAGCGAAGGGTATGTTCCTTACGGTTGGCAATTTTCCAATGAAAAAGTAGCTATTTATACCGAAAAGGGCTACAAAATCAATATTTTTGGCCTCATTAGTAGAACCAACCAATGCCATTGGAGGAGCACTCAACAAAACATAGATAGTCAATTTGTAGTCAATCATTTGGATGATTTATCCTTTAAAATAAAAAAACATACGGTCGTTGTCTTGGATAATGCCAGTATCCATCAGTCTAAATTATTAAACCAATATCGGTCTTTTTGGCAAAATAGAGGTCTTTTTATCTTCTTTTTACCAACCTATTCACCACATCTTAACATTGCTGAAACCATGTGGCGGAAACTTAAAATGGAATGGCTTATCCCAGAGGATTATCTTCAAAAAGATAACTTACTCTACGCTGTGAATCGGTGTATGGCTAATGTAGGTACCCATCTCAATATAAATTTTAGCCCTTTTAATGAAAACTAAATATGGTCAAGTACTTA